>NZ_VCDK01000003.1 GCF_007995215.1 Shimia ponticola | reverse complement strand
GGGGCCGCAAATTCTTAAAGCAAATTGGCCACTGATCTCTGCACGCTAGATACCTTTGACAGCAACAGAGGGTCACCATGCCAGAAGGACACACAATTCACCGTGCGGCGCGCGACCATGCAGACGTCCTGCAGGGCAAGACCATTGCTGCGATCTCACCACAAGGTCGGTTTGCAGCACAGGCCGAGCAAATAAACGGCACGGTCCTCACGTCTACCGGTGCCATTGGCAAACACCTTTTCTATCATTTCTCCAACGGCCTCACTGTGCACATCCACCTCGGGCTTGGTGGGTATTTCGTCCTTCAGACCCAACCGGCGGACCCGCCAAGAGACGTCGTCCGGCTACGAATGGAAGGACCGACGCATGTTTTGGACATCATCGGGCCAAATACTTGCGAACTGATACCGACGCACGACGTTGAAACTCTGCGCCTGCGTTACGGTCCCGATCTCCTCGCAGACCCACCAGATCCTGACCGCGCCATTGCACGTATCCGACGCAGCCGTGCGCCGATTGCCAAGTTGCTGATGGACCAGAAGGTCATGTCTGGGATTGGCAACATTTACCGTGCCGAGATTTTGTGGCTCCGCCGTATAGACCCGATGACGCAGGGTTGTGATCTGACAGAGGCCACGCTTCGTGCGCTCTGGGACGAAATGCGGGAACTGTTGAAACTAGGCGTCGAGTTGAACGCCATCGTCACCAATGGCGAACGTCCCAAACCCGGCGAACCGATCACCGAACGGACCAATATTTTTGCCAGTGACACATGCCCCGAATGTGCGGGAGGCATTGAAAAATCCACATTGGCTGGCCGGACGCTGTATCACTGTCCAGTTTGTCAGACACAAAGTACGTAAATCTGTGCTACGTCGGGGACATGCTATATGTGACCCCCCTAAACACGACGACCCTTTACCTTCTTCGCCATGCCGAGGCAGATGGTCCGTCTCAATCCGCTTCGCTAAGCGAAGCTGGCCGCAGAGCGGCGGAGGCATTAATCCCAACGCTCGAAGCATTTGAAATTGATGCGATATTTTCAAGTCCACTTGATCGCGCCTTGCAAACCGCATCCCCATTCGCGGCGAAATCGGGTCTGAACATCACGACGATGCCTGACCTGCGTGAACACCGTTTGTCCCTGCAAGTCCCCGACCCAGACGATCCTCTTTTGGAACAGCGCTTTGAGAAACGTGGTTTGGCACGTCCAGGCGGAGAAAGCTTTCAAGCGGTACTCGGGCGTCTGCGCCAAGCGATTCTGGCCATATCCCGCAGGCCATATGCGGCCCCTCTTGCCGTCACACATGGCGGTGTGATCGCCTCGCTGCTCTCTACGCTGGACCGTAGCTATGGATATGCGGAATTCATCCAAATGCCGCGTCCGGCCCTGTTCAAGGTCACGCACCGCAAGGGCAGTCCTACTCAGATCGAACCCATAGAACTTACGGGATAGTGCGCCTGCTTGCGGCCTGTCCTCAAACGGGCGGGCCACATTTAGCGGGACACCCCCGATCCCGCCATAATCAAAGTACGGCCAATTCGGCTGCGATTAAATGTGGCGATGTGCGGCAACCGAAACACCGCTTAGATCACCTTGCCACTATTGGTGAAGAGCGAAGACGATCTCGTTGTTTTGATAATTGGCGCACCGTCGTTCTTGGGGCGGCTTGCTGGGCTCAGCCTTGTGTTCACTCTTCTGGATACCGCGGTCGCAGACGTCTCGAATGGCAATTTCATTTTCTGATTTTGTCCCGGAGACGAGACGAAGCGCGTTATTTGAAGAATGTAAGAAGTTTGTGAAATTGGGTGGTCTCAGGGGGTTGCACCTTCTGAAGACTCGCCATAGATACGCCGAACGTTGGCGCGGGATGGAGCAGCCCGGTAGCTCGTCAGGCTCATAACCTGAAGGTCGCAGGTTCAAATCCTGCTCCCGCAACCAACGCAAACAAGCCGCCTTTCGGGGCGGCTTTTGTTGTTTCTGGGGATTGCAAGCCCATGGATCGACTGCGGCCTATTCATTCCTGCACAGCACTCATGTCTGAAACGGCGTTTGCTTGATGGCTCGGCGCATGTACACCGCAGTCCAAAGGGGGACTCACATGCCATCCATTGTTTCTGTCAAAGATGTACGCAAGGTCTATGACTCCGGCCATGAGGCGCTCAGTGGCGTTGATCTTGAAATTCAGGAAGGTGAAGTCCTTGCTCTGCTTGGTCCAAACGGTGCCGGTAAAACCACGCTGATCTCGACGATCTGTGGGATCACGACCAAAACAAATGGTACAATTACGGTCGGTGGGCATGACACCGTCACTGATTTTCGCGCGGCGCGAAACCTGATCGGGCTTGTCCCCCAAGAGATCAATCTTGAGCCTTTTGAACAGGTGATCAACACCGTTCGCTTTTCGCGCGGGTTGTTCGGCAAGCGCTCGAATGCGGCCTATGTGGATGAGGTGCTGAAGACCCTGTCACTGGACGACAAAGCGACGGCGCAAATCAAAGAGCTGTCTGGCGGCATGAAGCGTCGAGTCCTGATCGCTAAGGCGCTTAGCCACGAACCACGCGTGCTTTTCCTCGATGAGCCAACCGCAGGCGTCGATGTCGAGCTGCGCAAAGACATGTGGGAAACGGTTGCGCAGCTCAAGGCGCAGGGTGTCACAATCATCCTGACGACCCATTACATCGAAGAAGCCGAAGCGATTGCCGACCGGATTGCCGTGATCAACAAAGGCAAAATCCTTTTGGTTGAAGAAAAGGCCAAGCTAATGGCCCGCATGGGTCAAAAGGAATTGCGCATCGAGTTGGCCGAGCCTCTGCAAGCCCTTCCTGCCGGGTTCGAAGATGTCGACCTGAGCCTGTCAGATGATGGCGGGACGCTGATCTATACCTACGACACGGCAGGCGAACGGACCGGGATCACATCGCTCCTCACCGACTTGCAAAAGGCAGGCATCGTTTTGAAAGACCTCCAAACCCGCCAAAGCAGTCTCGAAGACATCTTTGTCGGTCTCGTCCATAAGGAGGACGAAGCATGAACCTGACCGCTGTAGGGGCCATCTATCGCTTTGAAATGGCGCGCTTTTTCCGGACGCTGATGCAGAGCTTTCTGTCGCCCGTCATGTCCACCGCGCTGTATTTCGTTGTCTTTGGCTCGGCCATCGGATCGCGCATCCAAGAGGTCGAAGGCGTCAGCTACGGTGCCTTTATCGTGCCCGGTCTGATCATGCTGAGCGTCATGACACAGTCGATCTCGAACGCATCCTTCGGGATCTACTTTCCGAAGTTCATCGGCACGATCTATGAATTGCTCAGCGCGCCGGTGAACTTCATCGAAATTGTGATCGGCTATGTGGGCGCTGCCGCAACCAAGAGCCTTTTCATCGGTCTGGTGATCCTTGGCACGTCATTCCTCTTTGTCGACATCACCATCGCGCATCCGCTGGCGATGTTGGCCTTTCTTGTGCTGACCTGCCTCAGCTTTGCGTTACTCGGCTTTATCATCGGCATCTGGGCTGGCAACTTTGAGCAGCTGCAACTCGTCCCCCTGATGGTCGTGACGCCATTGGTGTTCCTCGGTGGATCGTTCTACTCGATTTCGATGTTGCCACCGTTCTGGCAGACTGTGACGCTGTTTAATCCGGTGGTTTATCTGATCTCTGGCTTCCGCTGGTCGTTCTTTGGCACAGCCGATGTCGCCATCGGCGTATCCCTCTTTGCGATCGGGTTTTTCACCACGCTCTGCCTTGCCGTGATCTGGTGGATCTTCAAGACGGGCTGGCGCATTCGGACATAAATGCCACAGGGTAAAGCTGCGACGTTTCGTCAAAATCAGCAGGTGCCTTGTTGCCTGCTGGTGGCCCGCCTATGTGAGTCCGCATGAAGCGCTGGATCCCTGGAATGAAAGAGGACCCCACCGTCGCCGTTGTGCGGCTGGAGGGGATAATTGCGTCAGGCCGTGGTCTGAATGATCAGGTCATCGCGCCGACCATCGAAAAAGCATTCGCGCGCAAACCTGCCGCAGTGGCTCTTGTGATCAATTCGCCCGGGGGCAGCCCTGTCCAGAGCTCTTTGATCGCCGCCCGCATCCGGCGCTTGGCCGAAGAGAAAGAGGTCAAGGTCTACGCCTTTGTCGAAGACGTGGCGGCCTCTGGCGGATATTGGTTGGCCTGTGCGGGCGATGAAATCTACGTCGATGAAAGCTCGATCATCGGGTCCATCGGCGTAATCTCTGCGGGGTTCGGTCTGCATGAATTGATCGGACGCTATGGCGTTGAGCGCCGGGTGCATACAGCCGGAACGTCCAAGTCGATGAACGATCCCTTCAAACCTGAAAAGGCAGAGGATGTTGAGCGCCTCAAGGGCTGGCTGGAACAGATTCACCAATCCTTCAAGGACCACGTCGCGCGCCGCCGGGCTGGCAAATTGCCAGAGGACAAAGACCTATTTACCGGAGATATCTGGGTTGGGGCGTCCGGGATTGATGTTGGCCTTGCCGATGGCGTTGGGCATGTTGTGCCCAAGATGAAGGAAATCTTCGGGAAAAAGACCAAGTTCAAGGTCTATCAACAGCGCAAACCATTGCTGTCGCGCATTGGCGCGCGGGTCCTTGGTGATGTGAGCCACTCGATCGAAGAGCGTGCAGCCTACGCTCAGTTCGGGCTGTAAATGATCGTCAAGATTGTCACCCTTTTCCTGATCGGCATGGCCGTTTTGGCCATGTTCGGTCGTTTGCGGTTTCCCGGACAAAAGCGGCTTCAGCAGGCCAAGTGCCCCGATTGCGGGCGGTTTCGCCTTGGGCGCGGCCCGTGCGAGTGCAAAGGACTTAAATGATCTCTGATGTGATCCTTGATTGGACATTCGTTGTCCTTGGGCTTGTGATCCTGTTGCTGGCAGGTGACGTGCTGGTCAAAGGCGCAGTGAACCTTGCCCTGCGTTTGGGTATTCCTGCATTGATCGTGTCGTTGACAATCGTGGCCTTCGGAACCTCCGCGCCCGAGTTGCTGATCGCGATTTCGGCGGTGGATGATGGCGCGCCGGGCCTCGCGCTTGGCAACGTGGTCGGGTCGAACACGGCAAATATCCTGCTCGTCCTCGGTATTCCGGCGATGCTTGCGACGCTGGACACGTCCAACTGCGATACCCGGAAATCCTATCTGTACATGATCGCGGCCACGGTCCTGTTCATCGCCTTGGCCTTTACCGGCGAGTTCCAGTTCTGGCATGGTTGTGTGCTGCTGATTGCGCTTGCGTTTATCCTTCTCGATCAGGCGCGTGACGCACACGCCCATCGGAACACTTGCTCTGGCCCATCTGAGGATGAAGAGGACCTAGAAGGTGCCGATCCAAATATGCCTTGGTGGAAGATCTCGGTATTTCTGATCCTTGGCATCGCAGGTCTGCCGCTGGGCGCTGATCTTCTTGTTGATGGGGCAACCGCCATTGCGCGCGACTTTGGCATGTCAGAGGTTGCCATCGGTTTGACCTTGGTGGCCATCGGAACTTCCCTGCCAGAACTGGCGACCACTGTGGTGGCTGCCTACCGCAAACAGGCAGATGTGGCATTGGGCAACGTGATCGGGTCGAACATGTTCAACCTGTTGGCCATCATCGGCATCACTTCCCTGATCGGTGACATCGAAGTCGACAAAGAGTTCCTGCAACTCGACCTTTGGGTGATGCTGGGCGCATCCTTGTTGCTTGCGCCATTTGTCTTCCGCCGGTGGAAGATCACCCGAGTCTGGGGCGTCGCCTTGAGTGTGCTTTACGCGATCTATCTTATGGTCGTGCTGGCATAGCTTTGTCGGCAAAAGATACACTGAGGAGACACAGCATGCAGGCACTGGTCACCGGCGCGGGTAAGCGACTGGGGCGCGCCATGGCATTGTATCTGGCGCAACGTGGGCATGACGTGGCGGTGCATTACGCCTCATCTGCTGACGCCGCAGAGGATGTCGTCGCCGAGATCAAAGCCATGGGACGTAAGGCCGTCGCGTTGCAGGCTGATCTCTTGAAAGAAGCAGAAGTCGAAGCGCTCGTTCCTGCGGCGACAGAGGCTTTGGGTGGGCCGCTCACTGTGTTGGTCAACAATGCTTCGATCTTTGAATACGACAACATCAAGACCGCGACGCGCAGCAGCTGGGACCGCCACATGGAAAGCAACCTGCGTGCGCCGTATGTGCTGACGCAGGCGTTTGCTGCACAGTGTCCTGCGGGCGCGCGTGACGACGCGGGCGAGCCGTTGGCGCAGGGTCTGGTGGTCAACATGATCGACATGCGCGTGCGCAAGCTGACGCCCGAGTTTTCGACCTATACCATCGCCAAGATGGGCTTATGGGCGCTGACGCAGACGGCGGCGCAAGGGCTTGCCCCGGATGTTCGTGTCAATGCCATCGGTCCGGGTCCGACGCTGCGCGGCGGCCGCCAGTCAGAAGAGCACTTTGCACGCCAGCGCGCGGCAACTGTCCTTGGTCGTGGCGCGAACCCGTCCGATATCACGGCCGCTCTTGGTTATTTCCTCGATGCGCCAGCGATCACCGGGCAGTTACTGTGTGTCGATGGTGGTCAGCATCTGGCCTGGGAAACACCCGATGTTCTTGGCGTCGAATAGCGACCCAGGGTCAAGTTGTGCACCTGCAGAGGATGCTGACGCTAAGTGTCACAAAAAACAGGGCTTTTTCAGCGGATTGTATGTTTGGAAAAAAGTTTCCATTGTTTTCAATGCCTTGATGCGGTGCTTAAAAACTAGGCAATGTAACGAAGTGATGAAAATACAAAGAAAAAATGCGTGTGCCCAAGTTTTATCCGGTGAGTTATCCACATGTTCAGTGGATGCCTTAAGACTTGCGTAAGAAAGTTTAACAGGGCAGCCGTTTCAAGAATCACGGTTAGGTGAATGAGCGCTGATACATCTGCATCTCCTCGGGTCGGACAGTCGGTCATCGCCGACTACGTTCGCACGCTTGATGGGTCGCCCGGCGTCTATCGAATGCTGGATAGCCAATCGCGGGTTCTCTATGTCGGCAAAGCCAAGAACCTGAAAAACCGGGTATCGAATTATGCGCGCGGCAACGCGCATGCGCCGCACATCTATCGGGTGATCGCTGAGACAGCCTCGATGATGTTTCTGACGACCAAGACAGAAACTGAGGCGCTGCTTCTTGAGCAAAACCTGATCAAACAGCTCAAGCCGAAGTACAATGTGTTGCTGCGGGACGATAAATCGTTCCCCAATATTCTGGTCAGCAAAAGCCACGCCTTTCCGCAGATCAAGAAGCATCGTGGCGCGAAAAAGGAAAAGGGCGACTATTACGGACCCTTCGCCAGCGCGGGCGCGGTCAATCGCACCTTGAACCAATTGCAGAAAGTGTTTCTGCTGCGGAATTGCTCTGATGCTACGTTTGATGCGCGGACGCGGCCCTGTTTGCTGTATCAGATCAAACGCTGCAGCGCGCCTTGCGTGGGGTACATCAGCGAGGATGATTACAAGGCGTCTGTGAAGGATGCCGATCAGTTCCTGCGCGGGAAATCGACCGCCATTCAGGCACAACTGGCCGAGCAGATGCACAAAGCGTCTGAAGAGATGGAGTTTGAACGCGCCGCGGCCCTGCGCGACCGCATCCGCGCAATGACGCAGGTTCAGTCGGCCCAAGGCATCAACCCGCAAGGCGTGGCAGAGGCTGACGTGATCGCGCTGCATATGGATGGCGGGCAGGCCTGTGTTCAGGTGTTTTTCATCCGCGCGAACCAGAACTGGGGGAACCACGATTACTATCCGCGTGTCACCTCGGGCGCGTCGGTCGCAGAAGTCATGCAGGCCTTTCTGGGGCAGTTCTACTCAGACCGTGAACCGCCCCGCCTCGTGCTGATTTCAGATGACGTGGAAGACCGCACGCTGGTCGCCGAAGCGCTGACCGAAAAGGCAGGCCGCAAGGTTGAAGTTGCTGTGCCGCAACGGGGCGAAAAGCTGGAACTGATCGCAGGGGCCACTCGGAACGCTCGCGAAAGCCTTGCGCGAAAGATGTCCGAAAGCGCGACGCAGACCAAGCTGCTCAGAGGTCTGGCCGAAGCGTTTGATCTTGAAGCCCCGCCGCAGCGGATCGAGGTCTACGACAACTCGCATATTCAAGGCACCAACGCGGTCGGCGGTATGATTGTGGCCGGGCCAGAGGGCCTGATCAAAAGCCAGTACCGCAAATTCAATATCAAGGGTGATGATCTCGTCCCCGGCGATGACTTTGGAATGATGAAAGAGGTCCTGACCCGCCGGTTCAAACGCCTGTTGAAAGAGGACCCGGACCGCGAAGGCGGCACTTGGCCCGACCTTCTGTTGATCGACGGCGGGCAGGGACAGGTCAGCGCGGTGCATGAAATCATGGTTGAACTGGGCGTCGAAGATATCGACATGATCGGCGTGGCCAAGGGCGTGGATCGTGATGCAGGCAAGGAGGAATTTCACCGCATGGGCAAAACGGTGAAGGCCCTGCGCCACAACGACCCCGTCCTCTATTTCGTCCAGCGCCTGCGCGACGAAGCGCACCGCTTTGCCATCGGCACCCACCGCGCCAAGCGGGCCAAGAGCATGTCGAAAAACCCGCTCGACGACATCCCCGGCGTCGGCGCGACCCGCAAACGCGCCCTGCTCGCCCATTTCGGCTCAGCAAAGGCCGTCAGTCGCGCGAACCTGTCAGACCTGACGGCGGTCGACGGGATCAACGAAGGGCTGGCCGAGAAGATCTATGACTACTTCCATGAGCGGGGATGATCATCCTTCCCCTTGCTGCGGTGGGAGGCCGTGATATTCGGATGCCATGCTGAACGTACCAAACATCCTGACGATCTTTCGTCTGATTGCCGCGCCGATGGTGGTGTTGATCTTTTTGATCCTGCCGCGGCCCTATGCGGATTGGATTGCCTTGGTGTTGTTCGTGGGCGCATCGCTGACGGATTTTCTGGATGGGTACCTCGCGCGGCTTTGGAAGCAGACGTCAAAGCTGGGCGCGATGCTCGACCCGATTGCCGATAAGGCGATGGTGATCCTTGCCTTGATCGCGGTGGTGTCGATCTATGGCGCGCAGGTGCATGTGATTGTGCCAGCGGCGCTGATTGCCTTTCGTGAAGTGTTTGTGAGCGGGCTGCGCGAATATCTGGGTGACACGGCTGGCACGCTAAAGGTCACCAAACTGGCTAAATGGAAGACTGCCGTTCAGATGGTCGCGATTGGCGTGCTCTTGGGCAAAGGCATCATCGAACACGGGCTGTATGAGCGGATCGTTGGCATGGACCCTGCCTTGGTTGATGCGATCCTGTCAGGTGCAGAAGAGGACCTTTTCGGTCTGCGCTGGCGCGAGGCTGCGACGAATGTCGCGCGCACGGGGGGCTTTATTCTGATGTGGGCCGCTGCCATTCTGACGCTAATCACGGGCTGGGATTATTTCCGCAAGGCCCTGCCACATCTGAGGGACACATGACGCTCACGGTTCTGTATTTCGCGTGGCTGCGCGAGCGCATCGGCGAAGGCCGCGAAGAGGTTGAGACCGACGCGGCGACCCCTGCTGAACTGGT
Source organism: Shimia ponticola (assembly GCF_007995215.1). Classification (GTDB taxonomy): domain Bacteria; phylum Pseudomonadota; class Alphaproteobacteria; order Rhodobacterales; family Rhodobacteraceae; genus Shimia_B; species Shimia_B ponticola. The sequence continues at coordinate 1,379,510 of NZ_VCDK01000003.1, read as the reverse complement.
TGAGGAGTTGCGCGCGCGTGAAGAACGCTATGCGGTGGCGTTTCAGGATATCAGCGCGTTGAAGGTCGCCGTGGATCAAGAACTGGTGGGCTTTGACGCGCCACTGGCGGGCGCGAAAGAGGTGGCGTTTTTCCCACCGATGACGGGCGGCTGATGGATATTCGGGTCCAGTCTGAGCCGTTTCAACCCGGCGCTTTGCTGGACGCGTTCACGGCGGGTGTGTCTGGCGCAGGGGCGGTCGTGAGCTTTACCGGGCTGGTGCGGGATGTGGATGATGCGCTCGAACACATGGTGATCGAACACTATCCCGGCATGACCGAACGGGCGTTGACGAAGATCGCCCAAGACGCGCAGGACCGCTGGCCTCTGTCTGATGTGTTGATCCTGCACCGCTATGGTGAATTGCGCGCCGAGGAGCCGATCATGATGGTCGCCACAGCCTCGCGCCACCGCAAAGCCGCGTTCGAGGCCGCTGATTTCCTGATGGACTACCTCAAATCCCGCGCGCCGTTTTGGAAGAATGAACGGGTGGCCGGGGAAGACCGTTGGGTCGCGGCGACCGAGGAAGACGAAGACGCGCTCAAAGCGTGGGAGACGCGCTGAGGCGCCGTTGCATCCTTCTCGGGACGCGCCCTTCCGTAAGATCAAGTTCACCGCGACCATCAAAAGACCTCCGCAGAGAAGGGATTTTGGATCATGGCGTCTCGAAATGACGCCGCTTTGGTCTGAATGGCCCTGAAAAGGGTCGCATCTCGTCCTGTCCTCAAAATCACTTGCCCTACATCCCCCGAAAGGTTTCCTGCCGGGAGGGCGAACTCATGACACAGACGCAAGACTTTGGCTTTGGCACGCAAATCCGCAAATCCCCATTTTTCGACGCGACGGTGCGGTGGGGCGCGCAGAGATTTTCGGTATACAACCACATGTACATCCCCCGCGATTTCGGGGACCCGGAGCAGAACTTCTGGAACCTCGTGAATGACGCGATTCTATGTGATGTGGCTGTGGAGCGTCAGGTCGAGATCACCGGTCCGGATGCCGCGAAATTTGTGCAAATGCTGACTCCGCGTGATCTGTCGAACATGGCCGTTGGACAGTGCAAATACATCCTCATCACCAATGCCGATGGGGGCATTCTGAATGACCCGATCCTGTTGCGTCTGGCGGAAAATCACTTTTGGATCTCGCTGGCTGACAGCGACATTTTGCTCTGGGCGCAAGGTGTTGCGGTGCACTCGGATCTGGACGTTGAGATCTGTGAACCCGACGTGTCGCCGCTGCAACTGCAGGGGCCGAAATCCGGTGAGATCATGGTTGATCTGTTCGGTGAAAGCGTGCGTGAGCTGAAATACTACTGGCTGCGCGAAGTCGAACTGGAAGGCATCCCGCTTGTCATTTCGCGCACCGGCTGGTCGAGCGAACTGGGCTATGAGCTGTATCTGAGGGACGGCTCAAAGGGTGACATGCTGTGGGAGCGGATCATGGCCGCAGGCATGGAACACGGGCTGAAACCGGGACATACCTCGTCCATTCGCCGCATTGAGGGTGGGATGCTGTCCTACCATGCGGATGCCGACATCCACACCAACCCCTATGAACTTGGGCTGGACCGCTTGGTCAATTTGGATATGGACGCTGATTTCATCGGCAAAGCCGCGCTGCGCCGGATCCGGGACGAAGGCCCCAAGCGCAAGCAGGTCGGGTTGGTGATCGAGGCAGAACCACTGGCCGGGCCGAACACGACCTTCTGGACGATCAATCAGGGCAGCGACGAGATCGGCAAAGTGACTTCGGCCGTCTATTCGCCCCGCCTGAAACAGAACATCGCACTGGCCATGGTAGCAAGCGACCATGCCGTTCTGGGGGCCGAGGTAGAGGTAATGCTGCCATCCGGACCAACCCGCGCAACTGTCGTAGAGCGTCCGTTCTTTGACCCGAAAAAACGCATTGCAGCGGCCTAGGGCAAGACGGACTGATACCTTTGACTGGCTGGCCTGTGCATACCCCTTGTTTTATGCGGCCAGGCCATCTGTTCCCATGGGGAAGGTGGGCATTTGGCCTAGCAGAGTGATGCACGATCCATGCAAAAGCGAAGCAATTCCATGCATATCGCGGATGCAGAATCTGCAACGGAGTGGGGTGTGGTGGGGGGCTGCTTTGCGGACCAAGCTGTCTTGTGCACAGCAAATGACAATGACCGAAGTCAGATCAAAGCGGACCACCAATTGGTCCGGACAGCGATTAGTTATAGCTGCCGTTTGCAACGCAGTTCCTCATCATTACTTAATTATTTGCTGCATACAAGATGCTGAGGTAGGACTCGGCTAGAGCACAAGGGAAAGAACAATGACCGCAGCGGATGACCTCAGCCGATTTTTAGGCCACGACAAGTTTGCGACGGTGATGGCTGACCCACCGTGGCGCTTTCAAAACCGCACCGGCAAAATTGCACCTGAGCACAAGCGGCTTGCTCGGTACCCTACGATGACGCTCGACGACATTTGCGCCCTTCCGGTTTCCGATCATCTAGAAGACCGCGCACACTGCTACCTTTGGGTTCCGAACGCTCTTCTTCCCGAAGGCTTGCAGGTGCTGAAAGCGTGGGGCTTCGAATACAAGTCGAACATCGTTTGGGAAAAGGTCCGAAAAGATGGCGGTCCAGACGGTCGCGGCGTTGGCTTTTACTTCCGAAACGTGACTGAAATCTTGTTGTTCGGGACGCGCGGCAAGAATGTGCGTACACTCGCGCCGGGCAGGTCTAAAGTAAATTTCATCGAAGCAGAAGAGCCTGACAGCGACCTTCTAAAAACCCGGAAACGGGAACACAGTCGCAAGCCGGACGAGCAGTATAAAATTATCGAAGAGTGCTCATGGGGGCCGTTCCTTGAGTTGTTCGGTCGTGGCGTTCGGGAAGGCTGGACGGTTTGGGGCAACCAGGCAGATGCCGATTACAAGCCAAGCTGGAAAACCTATGCTTACAACTCTACCGTAAGTGCTGCCGAATAGGATATAAGAGGCACCGTAGTAGTTGGATTGGAAATCGTTAGAAAGCCGTCCGGGGTCTTTCTCCAAAAACTTCGGCTGGGGGGATGCTCCTGGCTTGGGGTTGTTGCACCGGGTAACCAACGCCGTATTTTCACATGGTATGAAACCTGTGCTGAGAGATACGGCGCGGAAAATAATCGCCCAAAAGGCGGACGGTGACCCGCTCGTTCCACTGAATTTCTTCTTCTACAATCTGGTAGAGCGCGGGGATAGCTACGTCGTTCCTGACCAGTTGGTACTGGAGGCATTGGCCCGTGACCATGACCAGTCCTTTGACCGATTGGCAATGTGCGCGCTGAATTTCAGTCGCGTTGGGGCTTGGGATCGGGCACGCCCCTATCAGTCACATCCGGCTCCTTGGGCGCGGCGTTTCGTAATTGAGGAAGTATGGAATGGCTTTAGCTGGGACACGAGCAAAATCACGTCTGACAAGATCGAAGAGTTCTTCGCTTCCGGGGCAATGGATTACGGTGCTGCGTCGCCGAGAAAGTTCGCCACAAACCTGCACTTCCTGTACCAGCAATCCAGCCTTCTTGGGCTGACCAATTCGGAGAGAGAAGACTGGTGGTCAAGCGCACTCTTCCTGTTCTTGGACCGCTGCATTTTCGACCGGGAAATCAGCCTCAAAATGTCAGCGCAGGACATTCTGTCGTTTGTCGAGACCGAAGACTTTTGGGCACTAACCGCAGCCGATCCGGCGCTTGCCCCATACGCAGCTTTTTCCGTGATCGAGGAATACCTAGACTTGGGCGGACCAGCTCGCTTTACCAACATGGAAGCTACCGGCGGGACTGCGAAAACCCCGTTGAACACAGCCCCCCGTTCCGGCAGTCCTCCAAGCCCTAAGATGCGTAGAGAAAATGCCAAGCCCAAGAAACCGACCGATCTAACCCTGACCGTTGTGCAGCGGGCCTATGCTCGGGCTCAGCGCCAAGTCAGGAATCGGCAGCACGCCGAATGGGTAAAAGCTCTGTATGAAAACCGCTGTGCGATCTGCGGGGTCGCGCTTGTAATCGACCCGACTGGGACGACGTATTCTGAGGCGGGCCACGTGAAGCCGGTAGGCGACCCCTTCAAAGGACCTGACCATCTCCAAAACATTCTACCGTTCTGCCCAAACCATCACAAAGCATTCGACCGAGGTGGGGTGTGGATTAATCCGAACAAAGGTAATCCAATCGTCCGAAGTGCCACGGATGACACGGGCTTTGACGGAAGGAGGCTCGAGCTCTTGTCTGATCACGACTTCGCGGTGGAATTCTTGGAATGGCACGCGCAATACTTCGGACATCTTTCGTGAGTGTCGCGCGAGGCCGATTTCCGTGGATAGGTCAAGTCTCAATAGGTGACCGACGAACATAACTTTGGAAAGTCCGTTTCCTGCGCATCGCTGACCTTTGCGCGCGAGGCAGCATCGGCAGAATGCGCTCCAACCAGCCCTTTGCCGCAACCCCCAACCCCTCCCCTACAACCCCTTCTCCATATCAATCCGGGCGTGGCCTGCGGGAAACTCGAACCTTCCGAATGCGCGGTAGCCGTGGCGGGTGTAGAAAGCTTCGGCCTGCCATGAGTAGGTGTAGAGCATGGCCTTGGTGGCGCCGCGGGTGCGGGCTTCGCATTCGATGGCGGTGAGCAGGGATGAGCCGAGGCCTGTGCCGCGCAGGGCGGGGTCGACCCACAGGCCGCGCACCTCAAGCGCGCCGAGGTAGACGTGACCGCGGCCTCCGGCGATGATTTTGCCCGTCTCGTCGCGTTTGACGATGCTGAACGTGTCGGTCGTCAGCCCTGCGGCCTTGGCATTGTAATCGGCGAAGTTGGCGGCGTATTCGGCGTAGGCCTCGGTATCGTCCTCGACCACCGTTAGGGCCGGATCAAGTGTCCACGTGTAGATCGTGTTCAGGGATCGCCAGAGCGGCCCTTCATCGGTGAAGCTGCCAGATGGCTCTCCGCCTTGGGCGGCGTAAAATGCTTCGGCCTGCGTGTTGCCCTGCACAACAGCAAGACCTGCGCGGCTGTACCCCTCTGTGCGCAGGTGGTTCAGGCCCATCGCCAGCAACGCACGCCCGATCCCCTTCCGGGCAGCGGAACGCGCGACGTAAAGGTGCTTGATTTCTCCCGCGTCGCCATAGGCGGGCTGTGTGGCGGGGCCGACAAACATCATGCCCAAAAGGACATCTGCGTGGCACGCAACAAAGGTGAATTGGGCGGTCGAGGCCAGCGTTGCGGCCCATCCGGCCCGGCGTTTGCTCGGGCCTAGGGCGTCAAAGGCGTCTGCCGGGGCAAGGTCACGGTAGGTGGCACGCCAGACATCGACATGCAGATCAACGATGGCTTCAAGGTCATCCGATGTGGCACGGCGATAGTGGACAGAGCCGATCTCTGCGGCCATCAGCCCGCCATGTTGTTGCGGTCAATAAAGGCGCGCAGTTCTTCGGCCTCGCGCCGTGCGTCGCGCAGCCCGTCCATCGCGGCGCGTAGTTCGGCTTCGGTCTGGGTTAGCTGATTTGTGATCTCGGCCTCGCGCTGCTGCAGGTAGGTGATGGCCTGATCGCGGGTTTCCTCGGCCTCGTGCAATTGCTGGGCCATCCGGTCGAGTTCGCCAACGTCCGATTTGCTGACGCGAGTAAAGCGATTGACCAGCCAGCTTGCGAACCAGCCAAGGGCAAAGGCGACGAAGAGGATGATCGCCGTGGCGAGGATGAGTTCGCTTCTATTCACTTTCAGTCTCTTCTTCGGTGCTGTCTGCTGCTGCCGGGTCTGCGTCGGTGGCGTCAGTGTCGGTTTCAATCAGAGTAAACTCAATACGGCGGTTCGCTTCGCGGCCTTCTTCGGTGCCGTTATCGGCGATGGGCGTTGTTTCTCCATAGCCCTGTGCGCGCAAACCGGGCCACGCGATGCGTTCGTCGCGGAGCGCCGTGAGGACCGCTTCGGCGCGGGTCTGGCTGAGCGATAGGTTCATTTCCTCGCGACCCTGACTATCGGTGTGGCCGGCGACCTCCATTTCGAATTCTGGGCAGGTTCGCAGCACGTCGGCAATCTGGCGCACGGTTTGCTGGCTGGCGCTGTCGAGCGTCGAGGAGCCGGGTTCAAACGTGATCTTCTGCGCCGTGCCGATGCTGACGACCTGTTCGATGCATTCCGCCACGGTCGGGATATTGGCGTTGGGGTCGAGCGCTTCGCTGTAGGACACGTTGATCGAGAAATCCTGCCCCTCGCCTAGTTCATCGGCCAGCACCTGCGCCACGGCGGCGCTGATATTGGGATTGCCGGAGTTGCCGCGCACGCTCACGCGGTCTTCGGTGACGGTCACGGCGCCGTTGTTCAATTCGGCCAGCGCGGCGAGCCCGGCCAGCACCCGCAGCGACCACCGTTGTGGCAGGGCGCTGTGATCTTCGGGCACGACATAGACCGTGTCGGCGCCAAAGCGGGCCTTGGCATAGTTTTCGACTGCGTTCGTGGACAAGGTGTCGCCCATGTGGCCGCGCACCTGCACGTCGCCTTCGGGGCTGCGGGTGGCAATGAATTCGGCGGGGCCTTCTTCGCTGTCATCTACCGGTGTTGGCAAAACGGCGGTGAGGCTGAAGAGGTCTGGAAGGTCGCGTTCGAGGCGGGCACTGACGCGGTTGAATAGGTCCGCGTCGGTACCTTCTGTTGCGATCAGCGTAACTTCGGTATCCGCGATTGTGACGCTGCCGCTGCCGAGTTCGCCAACTGCGCGGATCGCGACGACGCCAGCTTCGCCCCACTGTGTCGTGGGCACGCCCAAGCCGAGACGGCATTCGCCTTTGTCATTCATGCCTGCCTGTACAGCTGCGGCCAGAATTGCGCGTTGCGAGGTTTCGGTATCGGCAGAGCAGGCATCAAAGCGTGCTGTTGATCCGTTTGACAAAAATCGCAGCGTAAAGGGCGAGATCACCGGACGGGGCGCGGAGATATGGATCGCTGTCAGGACTTCTGGCGGGGCATTGCGGGTCAGTTGCCCTTCGAGCCGCGCCTTTTCGCTTTGGCTGTCGGTGATGGCCGTGATGTCGAGGCTGCCTGCTTCGACCGAGATCTTGGATCTTGGCAGGTCGCGCAGACTGTCGAGCGCGTAATCCACGGCCTCGGCCCAGCCGTCAGGTTCAGGAAAGTCCGAGGTCTCCAGAAGGTCGGTGACCGGCGCATCGCCCACGACGCGCTCAATGCGCGACAAGACGAGGTCGCGGTCGGTGTCTTGCGGGATCAGGCCGATCAGGGACACACCAGCGTCATTGCGCAGGATTTCGATCGAGAAACGCGGTGCGACGATCTCTTGGGCTTCGGTTACGTTCATGTTGTCGATCAGTCGCGCGGCATCGACGACGGTGCCCGAGACCGACAGCGCGTTGAAACGGGTGGCCTCGGTCGGGGCTTCGCCTGACAGGATGACCTGCAGCCCGTCAGCCTGAACGCTGGCCCAGTCATGTCCTGCCAGTTCCAGCTCGAACGCCACATCGGCGATCGAGTTTCTTTCAAGCAACTTCACCGATCCCATCGCCGCGACGTATGCCGCGCCGCCAGCCAAGGCAAAGGCCAGTGCAAAAGGTGCAATGTTTGATAGTCGCATTCTTGGTGCTTCTCTCCCGCTTTACGGGTCTATGCCGTCGCGCGGGCGGGATCAATCACACCGCAAGGGCAGCGGCGAAAAAGAGCACAGGGATCAGGCCCGCGTCGCGGTTGGACTGAAAAAGCGGTGTGAGGCTGGCTTTGTCGTCGGGGTTGAAGCGCCCCAACTGCCACATGAGGTGCCAGCCCATGGCCCACGGTCCGATAAGGGCAAAGGCGAGCGCAAGAGGGCTGGCGTTCAGTCCGGCAGCAATGACGCTGACCGTCATCATGGTCACCGTGATCACGAGGAAGCGGCGCAGCCATGCGGGCGTCTGATCGCCAAAGAGACGTGCGGTGGATTTCACGCCAATCAGCGCGTCATCCTCGGTATCCTGATGGGCGTAGATCGTGTCGTAGAACAGGGTCCATGCGATCCCGGCGAGGTAAAGCCCCACCGCTGGCCATCCGAGCGAGCCGCTATGCGCGGTCCATGCCAGCAACGCTCCCCAATTGAACGCCAGCCCGAGAAAGACTTGCGGCCACCATGTGAAGCGTTTGGCAAAGGGGTAGATCGCCACGAAAATCAAAGACGTCATACCGACGGCAATCGTCTGGACAGAGTAGGACAGAAGGATTCCAAAGGCGATCAGCGCTTGCAGCACCATCCACATGACCGCGCCGCGCACCGTGACTTGTCCCGACGGGATTGGCCGGGATTTTGTGCGCGCAACCTTAGCATCAAAATCGCGGTCGGTGATGTCGTTCCATGTGCAGCCTGCGCCCCGCATGAGGAAGGCACCGATGCCGCAACCCGCAATGATCCACAGGTCCCAAAGCCGTGCATTTCCGTCGGCCAAGGCGGCCAGAAGCGTGCCCCAGATGCAGGGAATGAACAAAAGCCATGTGCCGATGGGCCGATCCGCGCGCGACAGGCGAAGGTAGGGGCGGGTCCATGCCGGGGCGTAGGAATCGACCCAGTTGCCTTTGACTGCGTCAGCGACCTGACCTTCGGGTGCTTGGCTCATGTTGGGTTTGCCTCCGGCGGAAGTATTTGAAGCAAGAAGATTGGCGGGTCGGTTTGCTGAATTGCCCCTTGCACCCCGGGGCCGAAGATGGGCCATAAACGGCGCATGAAACATGTTGTGCGGCTCTATGTAGATCACCCTTTGGGCGCGGGGCAAACGGTTCCGCTGGACCGCGACCATGCGAACCGGTTGTTCAACGTCATGCGGATGGGCGAAGGCGACGGTTTGCGCCTGTTCAACGGGCGGGACGGCGAGTGGGCAGCGACCGTGGCGCAGGCGGGAAAACGCGGCGGCGTGGTGGTCTGTGAGGGGCTCGTAGCGGAGGATCGCATGCCAGCGGACGTCTGGTTGTGCTTTGCACCGATCAAGAAGGATCGGACCGAGTTCATCGTCGAGAAGGCGACGGAGTTGGGCGCGGCGCGGATTGTACCGATGATCACCCGCTTTACTAACTCGGACCGGGTGCGTGTGGACCGGTTGCAGGCCCATGCCTTGGCCGCGATTGAGCAATGCGGCGGAACGATCCAGCCAGAGGTGTCCGAGCCTGTGAAGTTCGACGCGCTGATGCGTGACTGGGCAAGCGAGCGCCGGATCATGTTCTGCGACGAGACGGCCGAGGCCGGAGTGTTGCCAGAGCAACCCGGGCCATGGGCGATCTTTATTGGCCCGGAGGGCGGATTTTCAGACGATGAACGCGCTCAGCTTGCCGAGGTTGGCCACACCGTCAGCCTTGGTCCCCGCATCCTGCGTGCGGATACGGCGGCGGTGGCGGCGCTGACGCTGTGGCAGCAGAAGCTAGGGGATTGGGTATGAGCTGGATCCGGCCAGAGGCGCGCGAGACACTGATGACATGGCGCGAGGTGGGTTTTGGCGTGATCTTGATGGCGATTGGTGTGAATTGGACCATCTCAGGAACCGGGCTTGCGCCCATCCTTGGCGCGGTCATTGCCGTGATCGGCGCGGCTGTTGCCTTTGTCGGGTGGAGGCGCGTGCAACTGCCGAAGGGCGGCGGCGGTCCTGGGATCGTTGAGGTCGATGAACGCCGCATTGCCTATCTCTCGGGGCATGGCGGCGGGGCGCTGTCGGTCGAGGCCCTGGTCCGCGTCGAAGTGGAGACCAGCCCAAGCGGTCGCTTGATCTGGCGGTTCCGCGATGACGAGGGGCAGGTGTTGAATATCCCGAGCGATGCAACAGGGGCCGAAGAGCTGCTGGATGCGCTCGTCTCGCTGCCGGGACTGAATTACGATCAGGCTGCACAGGCCGTCCGGGCTGAGCGCACAGACAGGTTCCTGATTTGGCAGAAAGATCGGCGCGCGCTGCATTGACTTCGCGGGTGGGTCGCGCCACCTCTGGGCGCAGACCATACGAACGAGGGCCTGCCCCATGTCTATTCCTCAATCCGGCGGCGGGCCGATCGAAAGCTTTGACCAGCTTGCTGGCTATATGGAAGCCGGGTGCAAGCCTAAGGACGATTGGCGCATTGGGACCGAGCATGAGAAGTTCGGCTACTGCAAAGACAGCCTGAAGCCGCTGCCCTATGACGGACCGCGGTCCATCAAAGCCATCCTTGAGGGGCTGCGAGACCGGTTCGGCTGGGACGCGGTTGAGGAAGGCGGCAACATTATCGGGCTGACCAAGGGTGGTGCGAATGTGTCGCTGGAGCCCGGCGGAGCACTGGAGTTGTCGGGCGCGCCGCTCGTGTCCATCCACGAGACCTGTGACGAGGTGAACAGCCACCTGAAAGAGGTGCAGGCGATTTCCGATGATATCGGAGCCGGGTTCATTGGGCTGGGCGCTGCGCCGACATGGTCCCATGACGAGATGCCGTTGATGCCTAAAGGGCGTTACAAGCTGATGGACGCCTACATGCAGAAGGTCGGCACCATGGGCCGGTCGATGATGCGGCGTACCTGTACGGTTCAGGTGAACCTCGATTTCGCATCCGAGGCCGATATGGTTCAGAAGATGCGCGTGGCCGTCGCGTTGCAGCCTGTGGCGACCGCGCTCTTTGCCAATTCGCCGTTCTTTGAGGGCAAGCCAAACGGTCATAAATCGTGGCGGTCTCGCATTTGGCGCGATCTGGACGATGACCGTACTGGGATGGTGCCGTTCATTTTTGACGATGGCTTCGGGTTCGAAGCATGGGTCGATTACGTGCTGAATGTGCCGATGTATTTCGTCTATCGTGATGGCGAATATATCGACGCGCTGGGCATGTCGTTTCGGGATTTCCTAGAGGGCAAGCTTCCTGCGCTGCCGGGTGAGACGCCAACGCTAAGCGACTGGGCCGATCACATGACGACAGTCTTTCCCGAGGCACGGGTGAAGAAATACATCGAAATGCGTGGCGCGGATGGCGGGCCATGGCGGCGGCTGTGTGCACTGCCTGCGTTTTGGGTTGGGCTCACCTATGATCAGGGCGCGTTGGATGCTGCGTGGGATCTGGTCAAAGGCTGGGATGCCGAGACGCGCGAAGAATTGCGGGTGCAGGCTTCGGTCGCGGGATTGCAGGCCGAAGTGGGCGGGATCAAGATGCATGACCTTGCACGCGAGGTTGTCGGCATTGCGGATGCTGGTTTGGCGTCGCGGGCGCTTCCCGGCGCGGGCGGCATGGTGCCGGATGAGACGCATTTCCTGAATGCTCTTAAGGACAGTCTGGAAAGTGGCCAGACGCCTGCGGACGAGTTGCTTGAGAAGTTCCACGGGGAGTGGAGTGGCGATCTGAGCCGGATTTTTCCGGAGTACTCTTACTAACTGTGCTTTTACTGAAATGAGGGCTGGCCCCGACCGAGGGTGGGGGTGAAGCCCCCGCCCGTGGGGGCGGTCGGGGGCTGCCCGGTGGTCCCCACCGGGCGGTTCGTCTGATCAGCGCCGACTCACTGCAGTGGCAGACAAATATCCGTCACCAAATCCTCTGGCGCGGTGTCATGCGGGCTGTTGAGATAAACCTCGATCACTGGCGCGTCGCGGGGTTCCTCGGATGAGTTGGGTAGCCATTCGCCGTAGAGATAGTCATAGGCGGCGCGGAGGCCTGCATAGGGTCCGGTATAGCGCAGGCGGGCGATGCGGCCTGCGGCCAAGGGGACTTCTTCCAGCACGTCTGGCATGTCCATCGCGTCGGTGACAATCACGCCTGCATGGCTCTTCAGCTCCTCCGGAGCCACGGCATTGGGGTCATCATAGTAAACGCCAGCCATGCCGGTGGCATGAGACCACAGATTGCGCGAGGTCATGATAGCCTGCACTTGTTCAAAGGCGGCGCCGACCTCAAGATAGGGACCCTTATGAGCAATCGCGCCGAGGCGCTGGGCGGGCATGGTGGTCAGTTCCACAGTGTACATCACGAAATCCTCCGGTGATTTTCTGAGCATGATGGAGCGCAGTTCGCCCCGGTTGCGGAACGTCGAAGGGGTGGTGCCATAGGCGTCTTTGAAGAGACGCGTGAAGGCTGCCTGTGATCCGAGCCCGGTTGCCTTGGCGATGTCGGGGATCGTGCGGTCCGTCTGGACAAGCCAACAGGCGGCACGGTGCAAGCGCATCCGGCGCACGGCCTGTGCGCAGGTTTCGCCTGTCATGCCGTGAAACACCCTGTGCCAGTGAAACCGGCTCATGGCGGCCACATCGCAGAGCGCATCCAGCGACAGGTCACCATCGACGTTGTCGTAGATGTATTCCAACACACGGCGCATGCGGGCTTCGTATTGGCTCAGGCTTGTCATGGGGGGCTCCCGTCTTCGTCGTTCCAAGGATGACGTAGCGCAGAGCGTTTTGACAAATCTTGCTGAGTTTTGGGTCGTATTTCTTTGATGAGGGCTGCGCCTGACCCTGGGTGGGCGCATTGCGCCCTCCCGTCACGCTGCAAGCGTGCCTTTGGCACGACGGGAGGGTCGGGCGCTGCCCGGTGGTTCCCACCGGGCAGGTGAGTTTATCAAAGGTACTCGGGAAACGTCTTCTTCATTAACACTTCCAACTCGGGAAATGGCTCAAGTGCGATCCCGTCCAAACCACCACGTTCGTATTTCCATGAGGTCGAAATCTGGCGGCAGTGGAGCATCAGAAAATCAAGGTCGATGGGGTCTTTCTGGTTTTCCAGAAAGTGCATCAGCCACTGGTGTTCGCCGTATTTCCCGTTGGGATCGACGCACCATTTGCGGTTGGCCTTGGGCTGACGCTTTGCGCCCGGCTTGCGGGGGACGGACAGATTGGTGTGGTGGACGTGGCGGAGGGGTTTTTTGACCCGAGCGGCGGTGTCTTCGTCCACATAGATCCATTCCGCATTCGCGCGGACATAGCCGATGTCCGACTGTGCGGTCGCGTCAAAGATTGACTGGCCTGACCACGAAAAGATCAACTCATCAATGTCGACATTCAGCACCGCGCGGCAGTTCTTGAACAGTCGGCGACGGATGATCTCGGCTGTGGAGCGCTGAAGGTAAAGCGACGACGTGTTGGCCTGACCTTCGGCATTGGGCCCAAAGGGGAGCGGGGCCGAGATCACGCATGCGCGCTCGATCCCCTCGACCTCATCAATTGCGGCCCGCAGATCGTCTACGGAGTAAGTCGTTGATCCGTTGTCAACGAGCGCCATGGCGTTCAGCCCATGGACGCGCACGTAAAAGCGCAGCCAATCCTGTATCCATTCAAGGCGGTTGTCCTTGTTGATCGAAAAGACGGCGTTCTTACCTGCAAAGAGATCGAGCCGCGTGTCGCCGACGGGCAGGTCGCCGGACACCTTTTCATGTTCGAAACGCACGATCTGTGGAATGGATTTCACGCCTTTGAGCCGGATCAGCGAACAGCGGCTGAGATTCTCGATCTTGACGCGACCGTGTTCGGTGCCGTCCACACAGAACACCATATCGCGCACCAAACCGATAAAGTTCAGCAAGCGCGGGCACAGGATCCATACCTCGTTGATGTCATCGCGATAAAAGCAATCATAGACGAAAGTGTGAAAGTCGTATCGGTCGTCATAATTTGGCGCGCGGTCTTCGAATTTTCCCTGCCTGTCGCGGAACATGGACGGATGCGAGCCGTCGAAGACAAAGCTCGAAAGCGGGAGTTCGAAGGTCTTGGGGTTTGCCACTGCGCGATCCTGCCGCTTGTCTGAAATGAGGCCGGTCTTGTGCCGGGCTTGGCCTGACCCTACGCAGGTGATGGCAGACGGTCAATTTCAAGGCAGTGCGCGCGGCATTGCATCAACGTCAAAGCCCCGCCATATAGCCCAAGACCGCCCGAACAAGACAAGGCACCGCACGGCATGACCAATTACCTCGATTTCGAAAAGCCATTGGCCGAGATTGAAGGCAAGGCGAGCGAACTTCGCGCGCTGGCCCGTGAGAACGAGGAAATGGATGTCGAGGCGGAGGCCTCTGCTCTGGATCAAAAGGCGGCAAAGCTTTTGACGGATCTTTACGTCAATCTGACGCCTTGGCGGAAATGCCAGGTCGCGCGGCATGCGGACCGACCCCATTGCCAGGATTATATCAACGCGCTCTTTACCGAGTTCACGCCTTTGGCTGGGGATCGGAATTTTGCCGATGACCATGCGGTCATGGGCGGGTTGGCGCGGTTTGATGACAAGCCGGTTGTGGTGATTGGCCATGAAAAAGGCAACGACACCAAAAGCCGGATTGAACGCAATTTCGGCATGGCGCGGCCTGAAGGCTATCGCAAGGCGATCCGGCTGATGGATCTGGCGGACCGGTTTGGTTTGCCGATCATCTCTCTTGTGGACACGCCCGGTGCCTATCCCGGCAAGGGGGCCGAGGAACGCGGTCAGTCCGAGGCGATTGCGCGCTCGACCGAGAAATGCTTGCAGGTCAAGGTGCCGGTGATTTCCGTGATCATCGGTGAAGGCGGATCAGGCGGCGCGGTGGCCTTTGCCACGGCGAACCGGGTCGCGATGCTGGAGCATTCTGTCTATTCGGTCATCAGCCCCGAAGGCTGTGCGTCGATCCTTTGGAAAGATGCCGAAAAAATGCGCGAGGCCGCTGAGGCATTGCGTCTGACGGCGCAGGACCTGCGTGAGTTAGGGGTCTGTGACAGCATCATCGAAGAGCCACTTGGGGGCGCACATCGTGCGCGCGATGTGGCCATGCAGGCGGTTGGCGGCACGCTGCGCACGTTCCTGAGCGAATTGACCCCGCAGAGCGGTGATGAGTTGGTGAGCAACCGGCGTAAGAAATATCTCGCAATTGGGTCGACTGGTTTGGCGGCTTAAGCCTGCTTAGGCTGCAGACTTGCGACGCGAGACGGCTAGGCCAAGCGCTGTCATCACATATATCACGACCAAGCTCGCAGCGCTCAGCGCTGCAAAGCCGACAAAGGCTGCGCCGAGCCCCTCAGTCCCGAGATCGGCGAGCGGGCCTGCCATGGTGTCAAAGGCCAAAGTCCAACCCAGCGTAGCGACAAAGGCTGCAGCGACCGCCAGCACTCCAAGGCGCGAGGCCCAGACGGCAACCGGCGCACGGCGGCCCATGGCAAGGCTGCGGCGGAAGGTGCGGATCTGAGAGCCAACATCCATCTGAACCGCGATCAGGGCCGGGACGATCAGCAGAACGAGAAACATGCCAAACCCCAACCCATAGACAAGGGTGATGACGGTTGGCTTCAGGAACTCGGCTTGATTTGATCCTTCATAGAGCAAGGGCGCGAGGCCCAGCACAGTGGTCAGCGTGGTCAAAAGGACAGGACGCAGCCGGTCAGATGCGCCGTCGATGATCGCCGGGATCAGGCCGCGATCTTCGGCGTATTCGTCGATGGTCGTCACCAGTACGATCGAGTCGTTGATGATGATCCCGGTCATTCCAAGGAAGCCCACTATTGAGAACATGCTGAGCGGCACGTCCCAGATGTAATGCCCCCAGATCATGCCCACGGCTCCAAACGGGATGATCGCCATCACGACAAGCGGGCGTGTCCAGCTTCCGAATATCCATGAAAGCGCAAGGAAAATGCCCAACAGGACCAGCATCAACCCGTTTCTCGCATCGGTAAGAAAACTGTTTTCCTGCTCATTCAGGCCAGAGAACTGGTACTGGATTGAAAAATCTTCGGCCAGTTGCGGCAGGATTTCGGCCTCCATCTGTTCCTGAATCGCGGTGGCGCGGGCAGGATCGTCTTCTGACAGATCGCCGGTGACCGAGATCAATTGAATGCCGTTTTCCCGGCGCACGGTCGAAAAACCTGTCCTGCGGTCAACGGTGACGATATCGGCCAGCGGGACATAAGCGCCTTCGTCTGTGCGCAGCTGCATCCGGTCCATGAAGTCTGCGGTCAGTTCCCCGGTAGGCAGTTCGACGCGGATGGTGGCCGACCGGGTCCCATCCGGGAATTCGACGGCATCAATACCGTTGAGCCGATTGCGCAGGACGCGGCCCAGATCGTCGATGGAAAAGCCAAGCGTTTGCCCCTGCGGTGTGAGTTCGAGGATCAATTCCTCTTTATCAAAGGCCAGATTGTCCTGAAGCGCGGATACCTCAGGAAATTGGGACAGGGTGGCTTGCAGGTTTTCGCTGGCGTCTTTCAGGGTTTCGGCGTTGGCCCCGTAGAGTTCGACGGAGAGAGAGTCGCCTCCCGGCCCAGAGCGCCAGCCCCGGAAGCTGATGGTTTCGACCAGCGGATGGCGCGGGACCCGATCTTGCAGGTCGGCCACAAAGGCAAAGGACGAATAGGGGCGGCTGTCGGCGTCGATCAATTCAATGGCGAGCGAGCCAAGTTGGTCGGGCTCTTTTGTTTCAGAACCGGCAAGTCCGCGCCCGGAGTTGCCGCCGATTTCGGCAATTGCGTAGCTGATCGGGTTGGTGCCGTGTCGCTCTTCATATTCGCGGCCAAGGTCCTCGGCGGCTTTTTGCATGATCAGCATCATTTCAAGCGTGTCTTCGCGGGTGGCCCCTGGAGCCATGGCAAAGTTGCCGGTCACGGATCCGCGTTCAGGCGCATTGAAAAAGCGCCAATTCACATCGCCATTGATGAACAGAACGGCCTGTGAGGCCAAGAGCACGATGGCGCCCGCGAATACGGGGTAACGCAGGGCGATAACCAGACGCATGAAGCGGCGGAACAGGGTGTCGCGTACCCAGTTGAAGCCCCTGTTCACCGTGCGGGAAGGCCAGTCATACCAACGCTCGTTTTGCGACGCTGCGAGCGCCCGCGACATGTGATGCGGCAAGATCAGGAAACATTCGACCAGCGATGCAATCAGTACAACGATCACGGTGAAGGGAATGTCCTGAATAAGGTCCCCAAAGCGGCCACCGATCACGACCAGACCAAAGAACGCGATGATTGTCGTGATGGTGGCGCAGAATACCGGGGTGAACATGCGCCGCGCGGCATTCTCGGCTGCGACCTCTGGTGGTTCGCCCAGAGTTCTGAAGCGGTAGTCAGCGTGTTCGCCGACAACAATGGCGTCATCGACCACGATCCCCAGCGTGATGATCAGCGCAAAGAGCGAGATCATATTGATGGTCAGACCTGCTGCAAACATCAGGGCAATGGCCGCCGACATGGCCACAGGGATACCCGCTGCCACCCAGAACGCGGTGCGCGCATTGAGAAACAGAAACAGCAGGCCAACCACCAGTGCGAGGCCCATGAGACCATTATCCATCAGGATGTTCAGACGGCCTGTGATGGCCTCGGCCCGGGTCCGGATCAGGTCGATGCTGACGCCCGCCGGCAAGGTCGTGGTCAGTTCGGCCGCGACCTCTTCAACCGTGCGTTGGATGTCTATGGCGTCCCCTTGTTCCGAGCGGTCCACGCGCACCGAAATCGCGGGGTTCTCACCAACGAAATAGGCTCGATTGCGGTCGATGCCTTCGACGCGCACGGTGGCCACGTCCGAGATGCGCAGTTTGGAGCCATCCGGGTTTGAGCGCAGGACGATATCGCCAATCTCATCCGCGCCGCGCTTGGCAACGCCCGTGCGCACGCGCGCTGCGTTTGATACATCGCCCGCCGGATCGGCAACGGCCTCTTCTTCGATTGCGTCGGCAATCTCGGACATGCTGACGTCATATTGGATCAAAGAGAGCGACGGCACCTCCACGATGGTGGATGGGGCTGCAACGCCCCGGATCGTGGTGCGGGTGACACCTTCGGCAAAGAGGCGGACGACAAATTCATCCGCAAAGCGGCCAAGCTGATCAACCCCGACTGGTCCGGTAATCACGACATCCGTCACGCGGTCCCGCCAAGCGCCGCGCCGGACGCGAGGATCTTCGGCGTCGTCCGGGAGTTGGCCGACAACGCTATCGACAGCAACCTGCACGTCATCGGCGGCGCGGGACATGTCCCAACCCGGTTCAAATTCGAGCGTGATGCGCGCGGAGCCCTCAGAGGATCGGGCGGCGGTGGATGTCACGCCTTCAACGGCCAAGAGCGTCGGTTCCATGATCTGGACAATCGCCCGGTCCACATCCTCGGCACCGGCACCTCGCCAAGAGGTGCTGACGGTAACGTCGTCGATAATGACATCAGGAAAAAACTGCGCCCGCATGTTGGGGAAGGCAAAGATGCCTGCGGCCACCATGAGCACCATCAACAGGTTGGCGATGGTGTGGTGACGCGTGAAATAAGACAGGATGCCGGAAGCCTTTTGCATGATCAGCCCCCCATGCGGCCTTCGATGCGTTCCACCATGGCGGCGGGCACCTCGGGTTGCTGCAACTGGCTCAGGACGCGTTCCTTGGCTGCGGCGGGCATGCGGTTGTTGGCTTCGACAAAGGCAATCAGCCGCGTGCGGCGTTCCTCGTCGAGCGCAATCATGGCTGGCGCTGCTGCGATCTCGGTTCCGTCACTGGGGCTGAGCGGACGCACCTTGATCCCGGCACCAAGCAGGGGTGAGCGTTCGGCAACGATTTGTTGGCCAGCCAAGCCGCGCGCGCGCACGAGCACGTCCTCTCCCTGACGGCGGACCAACATGACATCGGCTTCGCTCAGGCGCTCATCTTCGCCAACGACAAGGACCTTGTTCGACGCAGAAAGGGCCGCCGACGGGATCGTGGCCACGCCACGGACCGAGGGCTCGCGGATGCCGACACGGACGAAATCTCCGGGACGCAGGCCGCTGGCGTCGCTCAGGCTGACAAATAGCTGCCGCCCGGTCTGCCCTTCACCAACCGATGCGCTTTCGCGGCTGACCGTGCCGTCTATAGTTAGATCAAGGCCAAAGACATCCAGCGTCACTTGTGCAGGACTTTCAAGAAGTTGTCCGCTTTCCGTCAGGCGGTTGTATTGCGAGGTGGAAACGCGAACAGCGACCTCAAGTGCAGATGGATCGATGAGTTGAGCGACACGTTCGTTGGTAGACACAACTCCTCCCTCGACGATGGACACGTCGCTGAGCGTGCCGTCAAAGGCCGCGTAGATTTCAGTGTTCGTCAAATCGCGTCGGGCTTCGTCGAGATTGATCTGTGCCCGGTCGCGGCGGATTTTGGCTGTGTTCAGGCGAGCTTCCGCGGATTGGATGGCCTGTTGACGCGACAGCACAGCTTGGCGCGCAGAGGAGGCAGACAGTTCTGCGCTTTCCAAGGCGGCTTCGGTGCCGACGCCACGATCGACCAGATCGCGCTGACGGTTCAGCGCACGTTCCCGCAAGGCAGCCTGTTCGCGCGCAGCGCTGAGATCATCGCGGCTAAGTGCGAGCGCATTTTGTGCGTCAGTAACCTCGCCTTCGGCATCAAGAAGATCGACTTCTGCTAAGGCCACGCTGGTTTCTGCATCGGCTGGATCAATGCGCATCAATAGACTGCCCGCGTTGATCCGACCGCCTTCGACAAAAGAAGGTGCCAATTCGACGACGGTGCCAGACACCTCGCTGCGAATATCGAGGGCGCGGCGGCTCTGTACCTCTCCAAAGACTTCAAGCACAGGCTCGACGGTGCCGGGGATCAGCGTGATGGTGTTCACCGCAAAGACCCTCTCACGTGCCGGGCGCGAGCCCGGTTCTTCGTTCATTTGGGCGATGATAGCGGTCTGCACATTGCCAAACGCATACGCCAATAGACCAAGCGTCAAAGCCACCATGAACAATCCCGTGAGGGAGCGTCGGAGAAATCGCATTAGGTCGTCCTGTCTTCGGTTGGCCTGCGGATGCCCCTTTAAATTAGGGGCTGCGCGGTGAACGACAAATGCCCACCTACGCAGTTGTTACGCAATAGCAGCCTATTTCCGTCGCAGATGTTCATCCAGACGGGGAAAGATTTCGACGAAATTGCAGGGGCGGTGGCGGAAATCGAGTTGCTTGGCGAGGATTTCGTCCCAAGCGTCCTTGCAGGCTCCGGGGCTGCCGGGCAGGGCAAAGAGGTATGTGCCGTTAGCGACGCCGCCAGTTGCGCGGCTTTGAACCGCACTCGTGCCGATTTTCTGCATCGAGATGATGGTAAAGATCGTGCCGAAGGCGTCGATCTCTTTCTCATACACGTCACGATGCGCCTCGACAGTGACATCACGGCCGGTCAGGCCGGTGCCGCCTGTGCTGATGACCACGTCGATATCAGGGTCTGAACACCACGTGCGTAGCTGGTCCGCAATCTGGTCGCGTTCGTCTGGGATGATCCTGCGGTCGGCGAGTGAGTGGCCCGCGGTCGTCAGCCGGTCGACCAGGGTGTTGCCGGATTTGTCATCGTCAATGGTCCGGGTGTCCGAAACCGTCAGGATTGCGATGCGTGTCGGCAGAAAGTCCTTGGTTTCGTCTATGCGGCTCATGGGCGAAGTCCTGTTATTGCGACACGTGCAGCGATAGCGCCAAATATGCCAGCTGTGACATAACGCAGGCCGCGTTCAATGCGGGCGTTGCGTGCCAACCAAGGGCCAACGGTGCCAGCCGACGCGCCAACCATTGCCTTTACCGAAAAGTTCAGCAGCGCAAGCGTCACGCCGAAAATCAGGAATTGCGGGAAGATCGCCAGCGTTGGATCAACGAATTGGGGCATGAAGGCCAGTACAAAGAGGATCGCGGAAGGGTTCGAGAGGTTCACGATTAAACCGTCTCGATAGGCGCGTGCCGGACGGATGGTCCGGGTGTTTGCCCCGGCTAAAGGTGTGCGCAGGGTTTTCCATGCGAGCCACAGCAAATAGGCAACACCGATCCAGCGGACGATGCCAAATACCCAAGGTGCTGCGGATACGATGATCCCCAGACCTGCGCCAGCCAGTGCTGAATTGATCACGTTGCCGGTCGAGATGCCTGCCGCAGCGGCAAGCGCGGCGCGCCGCCCGGCACGCAGGCCTTGCGCCATGGTGAAGAGCGTATCCGGACCGGGTGTCAGCACCAAAGCCAAAGCGGCCGGAAGGAACGCGAGGAACAGCGCAAGATCAACCATCGAGGTCCCTTAGCTTGGATTTGAGGCTGAGCAGGTCCTCCCACGCGCCGCGTTTGGCGTGGGGCTGCCGCAGCAGGTAGGCAGGGTGCAGCATGGGGATTACCGGCAAGCCAAGGGCTTCGTGCCACTGACCGCGCAAGCGAGTAATGCCGCGTTTCTGCAAGAGCGCCTGACAGGAGTGGTTGCCCATGGCAATTAGGACCTTGGGCTGAGCCAGTTCGATGTGGCGTTTGACGAAAGGCAGCATCATCGCCATTTCGTCGGGCTTTGGGTCGCGGTTTTGCGGCGGACGCCACGGCAGGACATTGGTGATGTAGACGTTTTGCGCGCGTGTCATGTCGATGGCGGCAAGCATTCGATCCAAAAGCTGACCTGCGCGTCCGACAAAAGGTTTCCCTTCGCGGTCTTCGTCGCGCCCCGGGGCTTCGCCGACAATCATCAGAGGCGCGCCTGCGACCCCATCGGCAAAGACGAAATTGCGCGCGCCTTTCTTCAGGTCGCAATGATCGAAGGATGCTTGGGCGTCTGCCAACGCCTCAAGCGATGGGGCCGTAGCAGCAAGGCGCGTGGCCTCGGCCACTGCATCGATTTCGGGTTCCTGTGCTGGAATGGGCGGCACGGATTTCATGGCGGCGGGCGCTGCTGCCTTGGCGGCGCGGGCTTCTGCCTCGACCTCGTAGCGATTGACCGGGACGTCACCAATCGCCTCGGTCGCGCCAAGCTCTACCTGCCAGTCCAGCGCCGCGCGGGCGATATGCCAATCCATTGATTCCACCGGGTGAAGCTATGGGCGCGGGGCGGGGTGGTCAAATGCCTTGCCGCCCGAATGACCACCGTCTAAGACGCGAGGCCAAGGGAGTACGCGATGACAACACGGTTGCAGCACCTTCTGGGGATTGAATCCCTGCACCCCAACGACATCACCGCGATTCTGGATTTGGCAGACAGCTATGTGGATTTGAACCGCCGTCAGGTGAAACACACCGATGCGCTGGCGGGGCTGACGCAGATCAACATGTTCTTTGAAAACTCGACCCGCACGCAGGCGTCGTTTGAGTTGGCCGGTAAACGGCTGGGTGCCGACGTGATGAACATGGCGATGCAAACCAGTTCGGTCAAAAAGGGTGAGACGCTGATTGATACGGCGCTGACGCTCAATGCGATGCATCCTGATTTGCTGGTCGTGCGGCATCCGCATTCCGGTGCGGTGGACCTGTTGGCGCAAAAGGTGAATTGCGCGGTTCTGAACGCAGGCGACGGCAAACACGAGCATCCGACGCAAGCCTTGCTGGACGCACTGACGATCCGGCGCGCCAAAGGGCGTCTGCATCGTTTGTCCATCGCGATCTGCGGGGACATTGCGCACAGCCGCGTAGCGCGGTCGAATATCCTACTGCTCGGCAAGATGGAAAACCGCGTGCGCCTCATCGGGCCGCCGACCTTGATGCCGTCGGGGATGTCAGAGTTTGGCGTCGAAGTGTTTGAGGATATGGCCGAGGGCCTGCAGGACGTGGACGTCGTGATGATGCTGCGCCTTCAGCGTGAGCGGATGGATGGCGGGTTTATTCCGTCAGAGCGTGAATACTACCACCGCTATGGGCTGAACGCCGAGAAGCTGGCACATGCCAAGCCAGACGCGATTGTCATGCATCCCGGACCAATGAACCGGGGTGTCGAGATCGACGGCGAAATTGCTGACGATATCAACCGCTCGGTCATTCAGGAGCAGGTTGAGATGGGCGTTGCCGTGCGCATGGCCGCGATGGACCTGTTGATGCAGTCGCGTCGCGCGCAGCCGGAAGGGGTGATGGTGTGAGCACCGCAACCCGATCAGATGCCGGGTCAACCCAAAGCCTGGATGCGGGACCTGATCCTTGGGCGGGTCTTTTGGACAAAGATGAGCGCATTCTTTGGCAGGGACAGCCAGATGGAGCGACTGGTCTGAAGACGTCGTCGTTCTTCAAGATACCCTTCGCGCTGTTCTTTACTGGGTTCTCCATATTCTGGATGGCGATGGCATCACAGGGCGGCGGCTTTTTCTGGATGTTTGGCCTGCTGTTTTTTGGTGTCGGCGTGTCGATGTTGTTCTGGGAAGTTTTTGGCGGGGCGATCACCCGCAAGAGTAGCCATTACACGCTGACGACGAAGCGCGCGTTCATTGCCACCAATCTGCCCATTCAGGGGAAGCGGTTAAAGAGCTATCCGATTGACGCGGACACCCCTCTTGAGTTCCGCGATGGGATTTTTCCATCCGTCATTTTTGCCACGGAGTCCAAGCGCGGTGAAAACGGGGCCTATGACGTCGATGTGGGATTTGAAGGCATTTCTAACGGACGCAGGGTGTATTCGCTTTTTCGTGCGATCCAACGAGGCGATTATCAGGAGCCGGAGACATGAGCAGTGTAACGGTGAAACCAGCCGAAAGCGGTCTGATCCGGGTTTTTGCAATATCGGTGCCGCCGAATGAATTTCTAGGGCGCTCGGCTGAAGAAAATCGGGCGTGGCTTGGGATGGCCTTGGGCGGCGCGGCGCTGGGCGAGACGGCGGAGGTGTTTGCTGTCAGTGAACTCGAAGAGCTTGGGCTTGTCGGTTATCTGAGGGACGGGCAAGGCGTGCCGGAAGAGGCTCTGGCTGCAGATCGGGCCAAGCTCTCGGCGCTGTCGGGCTGGGTCGCTGTTGTTCCGTCTTCGGCATTTTCGGATGAGGGTGGAACCTATGACCTCGCGCCTGAGGTGACCTTGATCGGGACCTATGCCGAGGATGGTGTGGATTGGACCGGTGAAGCCCTTGCGGCGCAAAGCGCGGCACCGTTTTCGTCAGCACCACTGCCGGGGAAAAAGGCAAAGTCGGACGCCCGGATCGGGGGGATGGTTGCGACGGCGGTCTTGCTGTTTCTGGCGGCATTTGTCGTGGTCTTTATCTGGCTGGCGGGGTGAGCATGAACGAGGTTTTCGGCAACGCGAAGATTGTTGATCCCGGCCAAGGACGGGTGATCACCGGCACGGTCGTCGTGCGCGACGGTGTGATTGCAGACGTCGTCGAGGGTGCTTTGGATAACGGCGTGACGGTCGATTGCGGTGGGCATTATCTTGCCCCCGGCATCGTGGATATCGGCGTGAAAGTTTGCGAGCCGGGCGAGCGTCACAAGGAAAGCTTTGGGTCGGCTGGGGCTGCTGCGGCGGCAGGCGGGGTGACTACGATGGTCACGCGTCCTGACACAACGCCCGATATTGATACGCCGGAGGTGTTGGAGTTCCAGACGCGCCGCGCGACCGAGGCCAGCCCGGTGCGCATCGCGCCGATGGCCGCACTGACCAAAGGCCGCGAAGGCCGCGAGATGGTCGAGATTGGATTTTTACAGGATGCGGGCGCGGTGGCATTCACGGATTGCGACCGGGTGGTCGAGAACACCAAGGTGTTCTCGCGCTGCCTGACCTATGCGCGGTCGCTTGGTGCGCTGGTAATGGCCCACGTGCAGGAGCCGGGGTTGTCCACAGGAGCGGCGGC
Organism: Shimia ponticola; assembly: GCF_007995215.1. Lineage (GTDB taxonomy): Bacteria > Pseudomonadota > Alphaproteobacteria > Rhodobacterales > Rhodobacteraceae > Shimia_B > Shimia_B ponticola. Next base: position 1,355,038 of record NZ_VCDK01000003.1, on the reverse strand, counting down.
AACGTCGGGCAAGTTTGCGTCTTTGCGCGGTATCCCGGCGGTCACGCCGATGGCCGAGCGGATGGCGCTGGACCGGGACATTGCGCTGATCGAGATGACAGGCGCGCGGTATCATGCGGACCAGATTACGACGGCGCGGGCGTTGCCTGCGCTAGAGCGGGCCAAGAACAATGGTCTGGATATGACAGCAGGGGTGTCGATCCATCACCTGACGTTAAACGAGCTGGACGTGGCGGATTACCGGACGTTTTTTAAGGTCAAGCCGCCGCTGCGGTCCGAGGATGATCGGATCGCCGTGATTGAGGCGGTGAAGTCGGGTCTGATCGATTGTATCAGTTCGATGCACACGCCGCAGGATGAAGAGTCTAAGCGGCTCCCCTTTGAGGTCGCCGCATCGGGGGCCGTGGGGCTGGAGACATTGCTGCCTGCGGCGTTGCGCCTGTTCCATGCAGGGCAGTTGGATTTGCCGACGTTGTTTCGAGCGCTGTCTTTGAACCCTGCGAAACGGCTCGGTCTGCCACAAGGGCGGATGGAAAAGGGCGCGCCTGCGGACCTGATCCTATTCAACGCGAATACGCCCTTTGTGCTGAATCGCGAGACCTTGCGCTCAAAATCCAAGAACACCCCATTTGATGGGGCACGGATGCAAGGGCGGGTGACTGGGACATGGGTCGGTGGGCGCCGCGTGTTCGGAGGTGACAATGCCTGAGTTGGTGTCGAGCCTTCCGGTTCTGTTGCTTTGGGCGGCTATTGGATATCTTGCCGGGTCGGTCCCGTTTGGCATCGTCTTTGCGCGGCTCTTTGGGTTGGGCGATCTGCGCGCCATTGGATCGGGCAATATCGGGGCGACCAATGTGCTGCGCACCGGCAACAAGCTCGCTGCTGCGCTGACGCTGATCTTTGACGCGGGCAAGGCCGGGATGGTCGTGCTGATCGCGCGTCTGTTAGTGGCGGACGATGCCGCGCAACTGGCTGGGCTGATGGCGTTCTTTGGCCATTGCCTGCCGGTGTGGCTGCGCTTTCAGGGGGGCAAGGGCGTTGCGACCTTCATTGGTCTGATGCTTGCGCTGTGGTGGCCTGCTGGGATCGCGGTGTGTTTGACGTGGCTCGCTGTGGCGGCGGTGACGCGGTATTCGTCGTTGTCTGCGTTGGTGGCAGCGGTGTTGTCACCCGTTTGGATGGCGGTGACGGGGTATCCGCAAGGCGTAGCGCTGGGCGTGGCGCTGGCGGCGCTGATTATCTGGCGACACGGCGAGAATATTGCGCGGCTGCGGGCCGGGACCGAGAGTAAGATTGGGAAAAAATCTTAGACGCTCCGTTTGCTGAGCAGAGCGACTGCGCAACGAGTCCCGTTGCGCCGCGCCGAACCGCCCCCACGGGGCGGCGCGATTGCGCCACCCCTCGGTTCGGCGCTATCTGAACGGAGGTTGCCTAAGACTTTCGATCCCGCAGGAACAAATAGAGCGGCAGGCCGCAGCTCACCCCAATGCAGAATGTCGCCGGGATCGCGAGCAGGCGCAGCCAGTCGCGTTTCGTCACCGCCTCGTAAATCACCCAGATCGTCAGCGTGACCGCTGCAACCGTCAGATCCCAGACCAGCCCCGAGGTCGCGTCATTGACGTGCCACGCATCGACCATGGCCATGATCGACCAGCCGTTTTCTTGAAACCACGCGATGAAATAGCTCATCGGGTGGATGGTGCCCCAGACGGCGAGGGCGAGCCAAAGCCAGCGGATCACAGGTTTAGACCCACAGAGAATGGCCCACGCCGCGCGCCAACCGATGCGTTCGGGCTGATCCCCCCCGGGCCGATGGACACGCCGAGGTTTGCGGTGGGGCGGATCGGGGGATCGTCAGCACCACAGGCGGCGAGGCCCAACAAAACGATCAAAGCGACCAGAGTTCTCATGCCAAAATCTCCTTCCACCTGGCGACCTGCGTGCGGACCTGATCTGGGGCTGTACCGCCATAGGACATGCGAGAGGCAACCGATGCCTCAACTGACAAAACGTTATAGACGTCTTCGGTGATCTGCCCATGAACCGATTGCATCTGCGCAAGCGTGAGGTCGGGCAGGTCGACGCCTTCACCCTCGGCCAGGGCCACGAGCGAGCCGGTGACGTGGTGCGCATCGCGGAACGGCATGCCAAGGACCCGGACCAACCAGTCGGCCAGATCGGTCGCCGTGGAAAACCCGCTGGCGGCCGCATGGCGCAGGCTGTCGCGGTTGGCTTCCATGTCTTTGACCATGCCCTCCATCGCGGCGAGCGCCAGCATGAGGTTGTCGGCGGCGTCAAAGACTTGTTCTTTGTCTTCCTGCATGTCCTTGGAATAGGTCAGGGGCAGGCCCTTCATCACGGTCATCAATGCGACGTTCGCCCCGAAAATGCGGCCAATCTTGGCACGGATCAGTTCGGCGGCATCGGGGTTCTTTTTCTGCGGCATGATCGACGAGCCGGTCGAGAACCGGTCAGACAGACGCACAAACCGGAACTGGGCCGACGACCAGATCACAAGCTCCTCTGCCAGCCGCGACAGGTGCATCGCGCAGATGCTGGCGGCCGCCAAAAACTCCAGCGCGAAATCACGGTCGGCCACGGCGTCGAGCGAGTTGGACATCGGCCCGTCGAAGCCAAGCGCCTTGGCGGTCATTTCGCGGTCAATCGGGAATGACGTACCCGCAAGTGCGGCGGCTCCCAGTGGCGAATAGTTCATCCGGCGGCGGGCATCTTCCATCCGGGACAGGTCCCGCGACAGCATCTCGACATAAGCCATCATGTGATGGCCCCATGTGACCGGTTGTGCGGTTTGCAGATGGGTGAAACCGGGCATGACCCAATCGGCTCCGGCCTCGGCCTGACCCAGCAGGGCCACCATCAGCGCACGAATGCCAGTGATCGAGGCGTCGACCTGATCCCGCACCCAAAGGCGGAAATCGGTGGCGACCTGATCATTGCGCGACCGGCCTGTATGCAGGCGGCCGGCGGGTTCCCCGATGATTTCCTTGAGCCGCGCTTCCACGTTCATGTGGATATCCTCCAGAGCGGTCGAAAACTGAAACGTTCCGGCCTCAATCTCTGACAAGACTGTGAGAAGCCCTTCCCGGATGGCCTCTGCGTCCTTATCCGTAATGATGCCTGTGGCGGCGAGCATCGCTGCATGGGCACGTGAGCCGTCGATGTCCTGGCGCGCCATCCGTTGGTCGAAACCGATCGAGGCATTGATCGCCTCCATGATCGCGTCTGGTCCGGCGGCAAAGCGCCCGCCCCACATCTGGTTTGCGGAAGAGGTCATAGAAGGAAGCACCCATGCGGTTCGTATTGTCTGCCTTGCTCTATCTTTCTGTTGTCACGAGCGCAAACGCGCTCGACATCCCGGCGCTTGAGGCGCTGCGTGAAGGGGAGATGAAAAAGCTGAACTTCCATAGCGAACCGCAACCCGTATCGGACGCTGCGTTCTATCTTCCTGATGAGACAGAGCATTTTCTGTCGAACTACGAAGGCAAATTCGTTTTGCTGAATTTCTGGGCAACGTGGTGTGCGCCATGCCGCCACGAGATGCCGATGCTTTCGGAATTGCAGTCTGAATTCGGTGGCGACGATTTTGCAGTTGTTACCATTGCAACGGGGCGCAACAAAATTGCGGGTATGACCAAATTCTTTAATGAAATCGGGGTCGACAATTTGCCGTATTATCGCGATCCAAGACAAAGAGTGGCGCGAGATATGGCTGTTCTCGGTCTTCCGATTACCGTGATTATCAATCGAGAAGGTCAGGAAATCGCGCGCATGCAAGGTGACGCCGACTGGGCGAGCGACAGCGCGAAGGCGATTATTTCGACCCTGAGACAACCTGCGGAAATAAATTAGAGGTTGTAACAACTCTGCCAATGGTTGCGGAATTTCGCCGTGTTCTGGCGGCAATCCCAAGGGGCTTTAACGGTTTATTGTTTTCTTTTATAAAAGTATGGGGAGCATTTTTTCGGTCCTCAACCACTCTACTAAGGAAAACAACATGGCAGATATCGATCTGCAGACAATGAGCAAGGAAGAGCTCGTTTCGCTGCAAAAAGATGTAACCAAGGCGATTGCCAGTTACGATGAACGGGTCAAAGCGGAGGCGCTTGCCAAGCTGGAAGCCACGGCCAAGGAAATGGGATTTTCTTTGTCTGATCTGACTGGCGGAAAAAAGGCGGGTAAGATTAATCCGCCAAAATATCGGAACCCGAATGATCCGACAAAAACCTGGACCGGACGTGGGCGTCAGCCTGCCTGGATCAAGGAAGCCCTGGCAGCAGGAAAAGACCTTGATGAACTGGCGATTTAACGCGCCAGTTTTTTGACTTCGGAGTGCCTGTGGCAACCTTGTGTGTGGTTGTTGAACAGGCCACAGGCCTCCATCCATGCATAGACGATCGTGGGACCGCAGAATTTAAACCCGGCTTTCTTCAGATCTCGGGAAATCTGGGTGCTGAGCGGTGATTGCGTGGGGACATCCGCCTGAGTTGCATAATTCCCCTGTAGCGGCTGACCGTCGACATAGCGCCACATGAAGGCGCTGAAATCCTCAATTTCCAGATAGGCACGCGCGCCAATTATCGCGGCCTCAATCTTGCCCCGGTGGCGGACAATGCCGGGGTTCTGCAAAAGGCTTTGCACCTCGGGTTCGCCCCAGTTTGCGATGGTTTCCGGGTCGAACCCTGCAAAGGCCCTGCGAAATTCGTTGCGTTTCCTCAGAATTGTGATCCAGCTGAGCCCAGCCTGAAACCCGTCAAGCACAAGCTTTTCCCAAAGCGCGCGTGCATCGTATTCGGGAACACCCCATTCGGTGTCGTGATAGGCGATATAGATCGGGTCGGGGCCGACCCACGTGCAGCGCGGCTTTGATGGTGCAGTGTCTTGCATTTTACAGGTTTACGCCGCCTTAGGCTGTTTTGTGCAGTCTCGCATCAAAGTGGCAGATTGCGAGCGAGGCACAATGGCAAAGCGTCCCGGGAACCGATTGGGGGAGGGCCCTGTCGATCCACTGAGCGAAGCAGTCAGTCAGAGGGACCGTCGCGTGGTGGACATGGTCAAGGATGCGTTGGCCACCAAACGCGCGGTGTTGGCATATCAGCCGGTGGTGCAGTCCACTGTACCCAACAGGGTCACTTTTCATGAAGGTCTTGTGCGGATCATGGACCCGGCAGGGCGACCGATCCCCGCGCGCGATTTCATGTCCGAGGTCGAGGATACAGAAACCGGACGTCAGATTGACTGTCTGGCATTGGAACTGGGGTTGCAGACATTGGCTCAAGAGCCCGATGTCCGATTGGCCATCAACATGTCTGCGCGGTCCATCGGATATGCGCCGTGGATGCGAGTGCTAGAAGCAGGGCTGGCGCAAAGTCCGCTGATTGCGGAGCGGCTGATCCTAGAGATCGGAGAGCGTAGCGCGATGACAACGCCCGAGCTTGTCACGAGCTTTATGCGCGAATTGCAGGCCAAGGGAATTTCCTTTGCCTTGGATGATTTCGGTGCTGGGCTGACCAGCTTTCGCTACCTTCGGGATTTCTTTTTCGACATCGCCAAGATCGACGGACGTTTTGTTCGCGACATTGCGCAAAGCCCGGAAAATCAGGTGGTGGTCGAGGCGTTGGCCGCCGTCGCGCAGCTTTTTGGTATGTTCACCGTCGCAGAAAGCGTTGAGAGCGACGAAGACGCAACGGTTCTGGCGGATATGGGGATTGATTGCCAACAAGGATATCACTTTGGCGCGCCCAGCCTGCAGCCGCCATGGCGGAGCAAAACCAAGAAATCTGCGTAACGCTTTACCCTGCGGCATATTCACCGAATGATTGCAGGATGGCCCCGTACACCGTATCAGGCGCGCAATTGGCGGGGCCAGCCCGCTTTGTGACGGCTCCTGCTCCGCCTTGACTGATAGACGGAACTGCAAGGAGTCCCCCCACATGACCAACGTCGTCATCGCATCCGCCGCCCGTACTGCCGTTGGCAGCTTCGGTGGTTCGTTCGCCAATACCCCTGCTCACGACCTTGGCGCCGCGGTGCTGGAAGAAATCGTGGCGCGTGCGGGCATCGCGAAAGAGGAGGTCTCCGAGACCATTCTGGGTCAGGTTCTGACCGCTGCTCAGGGCCAAAACCCTGCGCGTCAGGCCCATATCAACGCAGGTTACGCCAAAGAAGCGGCCGCCTGGGGCATCAATCAGGTTTGTGGTTCTGGCCTGCGCGCGGTTGCTCTGGCTGCTCAGCACATCCAACTGGGTGACGCCGAAATCGTGGCCGCCGGTGGTCAAGAAAACATGACGCTGTCGCCCCACGCTGCGCATCTGCGTGCCGGTCACAAGATGGGCGATTTGAAATACATCGACACAATGATCCGCGATGGACTGTGGGACGCTTTCAACGGCTACCACATGGGTCAAACCGCCGAAAACGTGGCCGAGCAATGGCAAATCTCCCGCGACATGCAGGATGAATTCGCTCTGGCGTCGCAGAACAAAGCCGAAGCTGCGCAAAAGGCTGGCAAGTTCGACGATGAGGTCATGGCGTTCACAGTGAAGACCCGCAAAGGCGATATCGTTGTCGATAAGGACGAGTACATCCGCCACGGCGCGAGTATCGAAGCGATGCAGAAAATGCGCCCGGCCTTCACCAAAGACGGATCGGTGACTGCCGCTAACGCATCCGGCCTGAACGATGGCGCTGCTGCGGTGCTCTGCATGAGCGCGGATGAAGCCGAAAAGCGCGGCATCGAGCCACTGGCGCGCATCGCATCCTACGCAACCGCAGGTCTTGACCCGTCCATCATGGGTGTCGGCCCGATCCACGCCTCGCGCAAGGCGCTGGACAAAGCAGGTTGGTCGGTTGGTGACCTGGATCTGGTCGAAGCCAACGAAGCCTTTGCCGCGCAGGCCTGTGCCGTGAACAAGGACATGGGTTGGGACCCATCGATCGTAAACGTCAACGGTGGCGCGATCGCCATCGGTCACCCAATCGGTGCCTCGGGCTGCCGGGTTCTGAACACGCTGCTTTTCGAAATGAAGCGTCGTGACGCGAAAAAAGGTCTGGCCACGCTTTGCATCGGTGGCGGCATGGGTGTCGCGCTCTGCGTCGAGCGCCCATAAAAAGACCATTTGCGGGTGCGGCAAATGCTGCACTCGCAAAATATTTCAGGTAATAATCTTGCGCAACGCATAACCCTGACATAACAAGATTACGCAAAGAAAATTCCAAGGAGACTTCCATGTCCCGTGTTGCCCTAGTCACCGGCGGATCGCGCGGTATCGGCGCATCCATCTCGAAAGCCCTGAAAGCAGACGGTTTTACCGTTGCCGCAACTTATGCTGGGAATGACGAGGCCGCTGCAGCCTTTACCGAAGAAACAGGCATCAAGACCTACAAATGGAACGTCGCTGACTACGACAGCTCCAAGGCCGGTATCGAACAAGTCGAGGCTGACCTTGGCCCAATCGACACCGTGATCGCCAACGCGGGTATCACCCGTGACGCGCCATTCCACAAAATGACGCCTGAACAGTGGCATCAGGTGATCGACACCAACCTGACGGGCGTGTTCAACACAGTGCACCCAATCTGGCCCGGTATGCGCGAACGCAAGTTCGGGCGCATTGTCGTGATCTCATCGATCAACGGTCAAAAAGGTCAGTTCGCTCAGGTGAACTATGCCGCGACCAAAGCGGGCGATCTGGGCATCGTAAAATCGCTGGCGCAGGAAGGCGCGCGTGCAGGTATCACTGCGAACGCAATCTGCCCCGGCTACATTGCGACCGAAATGGTCATGGCAGTGCCTGAAAAGGTGCGTGACTCGATCATCGCGCAAATTCCTGCGGGCCGTTTGGGCGAGCCAGAAGAAATCGCGCGCTGCGTGTCGTTCCTTGTCAGCGAAGATGCTGGTTTCATCAACGGTTCGACGATCTCTGCCAACGGTGCGCAGTTCTTCGTCTAAGGCGATCTGACGTTAGAAAGTCAAAAGGGCCGCCCAAAAGGGCGGCCCTTTTTCATGCGGTGTTCGGTTGCGCGGCGCTTAGTGCGCTGAGGCGACCGCAGCACCGTGTGACCGGAGTGTAAGCGCCGTGCGGAGCCATGCGATGCCAGCGGCAAAAACGGCCGCGCGTTCGGTGTGGGCGCGTGCAATGGCGTCACGATGGGCTTGAGAAGTTGCTGCTTCAAACATTGTATGTCCTTTCAAAGACGACCGGGGAGGAGCGGTCTGTTGTGTCCTTCTGGCATTCAATATTGGCGCTAACAGGTCTCTCTACAAACGAGACTTGTCGCAACTTCAGTTAAGTAATATTGAACTGGCATGAGCGACCGTTTGCCCCCACTTACTGCCTTGCGCGCCTTTGAAGCGGCTGCGCGCCATATGTCGTTTCAAAAGGCGGCGGAGGAATTGAACGTCACTCCGGCCGCGTTGAGTTTTCAGATAAAGTCCCTTGAAGAACATCTGGGTCACCCAGTCTTTCGCCGGTTGAACAGAGCCGTCGAGTTGACCGAGGCGGGGCGCGCGCTTGCGCCCGGCACGACCGACGGGTTTACCGCATTGTCGGCGGCATGGCGGAATGTGCGGCGATTTACAGATCAAACTCACTTGACCGTGACGGCTGGCCCCGCCTTCACGGCCAAGTGGCTGGCCCCGCGCCTGTACGAGTTTGCGCGAGCGCACCCCGAGATCGAATTGCGGTTTTCAGCATCGCTCAGGCGGATGGATTTTGATCGCGATGCTGTGGACGTAGCGATCCGGTTCGGGCGTGGCCCCTATGACGGGATGTATGCGCTTCCGTTGACGGAAGAGTGGGTCACGCCGGTCATGGTGCCTGACCTTGCTGAACAGTTCCCGACACCAGAAAGCTTGCGGGACGCCACGTTGATCAGTGATCAGTCGATTGATTTTCTTGACCCGACTGTTGGCTGGACCGAGTGGTTTGAGACCATGGGCGTGCCGTCGCCGGAACTGACTGGGCCCAAGTTCAGTCAAGCCGACCATGCGGTGGACGCGGCCCTCGCGGGTGTTGGCGTCTGTCTGGGGCGCCGGTCTGTCGTGATCAAGGATCTCGCCGACGGGCGGCTGGTTGCACCGTTCAAGATCGCATTGCTTGTCGGTGCACGGTTCAGTTTCCTGTGCCCGGACGGCATGGAAAGCCGCCCTCATATCGCCGCCTTCCGGGATTGGATTCTGAGCGAGATTGAGAAGACCCGGGATGTCGCCGAGAGTTTCGAATTGAGAGAGCCTGCATGACACGCGGTCAGGCCACGGCCATTGGCGGAGTTGCTATCCTGCTATGGGCGCTCTTAGCGCTGTTTACGGTCGGGTCCGCGCCGGTTCCTCCGCTGCAGTTAAATGCCATGTGTTTTGCGATTGGGGGCACCGTCGGGCTTATATGGTTGGTGATCAGCGGCGGGTTTCAGACACTGCGCGATGTGCCTCTTGGTGTCTACGCGTTCGGCACGGCGGGCCTCTTTGGGTATCATTTCCTGTATTTTTCTGCCCTGCGCCTTGCCCCGCCCGCTGAGGCTGGGTTGATCGCCTATCTCTGGCCACTGCTGATCGTGTTGCTGTCGGGGCTGTTACCGGGCGAGACCGTTCGCAAGGGGCATCTGATCGGTGGTGCTCTTGGATTTGCGGGGGCTGCGGTGCTGATCGGCACAGGTCTGACAGGTGGCGGTGCGTGGGCCGGGTATCTTCTTGCGCTGGCCTGTGCGTTTACGTGGTCCGGTTATTCGGTGATGTCACGCAGGTTCGAGGCCGTTCCGACATCTGCCGTGGTCGTATTTTGTTTGGCGTCAGCGGTGCTCAGTGCGCTCTGTCATGCAGCTCTTGAGACCACGCAATGGCCGGAGGGGGGCATCGGCTGGGCGTCCGTTGCCGGGCTTGGTTTGGGGCCGGTGGGACTTGCGTTTTTTGCGTGGGACATCGGGGTCAAACGTGGCGACATCCAATTGCTGGGGGTGCTGTCGTATGCGGCACCGGTACTGTCGACGTTTGCGCTTGTGGTCGCGGGGCTGGCCCCGCTGACCGTTTCTTTGCTGATGGGGACGCTGATGATCACCGGCGGTGCGTTGGTCGCCGCACAGGCCAGTCAGACGTCCAGAAACTCAGACGCTGCGAACAGCGTCTAGGCCGATAATCGTTCAATCTCTTCCTTGAGTTTGAGTTTCTGCCGTTTGAGTTCTGTCAGTTGGATAGTGTCGGTCGCCGGCATGCGTTGCGCGTTTTCGACGGCCTCGGACAGGGCGGCATGTTTGCGCTTCAGCTCTTGAATATGGGAAGTGACACTCATCCAGGTTCCTCCTTTTGGGTTTCGTAACGTCAGTGCAGCACAGGTTTCGGCGGCTGTCACGCTGCAACTGCATGCGATTGGCAAGGATCAGCCTGCCTGCGAACGATTGCCAAACGGTTAAGCGCCAAAGGGCATCGCAGCCCCGTTTCGCAAAACATCAGCAACATCAGGTGTATAATCATCGCCGTCCGTGACATGCTGCGCAGCGGCGTGAAGAATTATCGCAGGGTGTAAAATAAATGGCGCGTTGCCATCTTTTTGCGCACGGATCAGCACAAGGTGGCTTGCGCGGCCTTGACGAGCGGCCAAGGGCTGAACCGCGATTGAGCCAATGCGCGGATGCAACAGCGCCAGAAGCTCGGCCAGACGTTCTGTTCTGTGAATCACCGTCAGCTGCCCCCTTGGCCGCAGTCGCTTGATCGCGGTTTCGACCCAGACCTTTAATGACGTCTCTTCAGACAGGGCCGTTTCGCGCCCGGTGTCGGGTGACAAAAGCCGACGTCCCCGGTCGTAATAGGGCGGGTTGAAAATCACATGGTGGAACTGCTGTTTTCGGACGACATCGGGCAGGGCCGCGATGTCACCCGTGACGACCGTCAGCGGAAGCCCTGTTTCGGACGCGTTTTGCCGGCCGAGTTCGGCATAAGACGCTTGCTTTTCCACGCCGACACCCGTCGTCCCGGGCACACGTGCCAAAAGCGAAAGTGAGGCCACTCCGACACCGCAGCCCAATTCTAGGATTGTGTCGCCGGTTCGGGCGGGGCAGGCAGCCGCCAGAAAGACTGCGTCGACGCCAGCCCGGTATCCCCGAGCGGGCTGCCACGCCATGACCTTGCCCCCCAGAAATGCGTCACATGTGACTTCTGTGGGCGTGTCCACCTAGCGGCCCAGATCGATGTTGTTGTCGCGCATAATGGCTTCGGCCATGAACAGATCGCGGTCGGCCACCATCAGGCGGCGCGGCAGAATGCCAATCGACCCTTCTAGGACGCTCATATTTACGTCGAGGGGGAAGCAAGCTATGTCCTCGCCCTGAAGCAGTGCCTCGGCAAAGGCGATGACAGTTGGATCATTGCTGCGCAGAAGCTCTTTCATACATAGGGATGTAAGCGCCGCAGGTGGCGCTGTCGAGTGTTGGGGACACGGGATGGGTCTGGATCAGGTCGCAACGAAACCGCATGAACGGCTGGCAGCCGAGTTGACCGAGGAAATGGCGGCGGTGAACGCGTTGATCCGCGCGCGTATGGCCAGTGAGCACGCCCCGCGTATTCCAGAGGTGACGGCGCATCTGGTGGATGCAGGAGGCAAGCGGGTGCGCCCGATGCTGACGCTCGCCGCGGCCAAGATGTGTGGCTATGACGGGCCCTATCATGTGCATCTGGCGGCGACGGTTGAGTTCATCCATACCGCCACCTTGCTGCATGATGATGTCGTCGATGAAAGCAACCAGCGACGCGGACGCCCGACGGCAAACTTACTTTGGGACAATCAGTCCAGCGTGCTGGTCGGTGACTATCTTTTCGCGCGGTCGTTCCAGTTGATGGTCGAAACAGGATCGCTCCGGGTCCTGGATATTCTTGCTAACGCTGCCGCGACAATTGCCGAAGGTGAGGTTCTGCAACTGACCGCCGCGCAGGACATCACCACCACGGAAGAGACCTATTTCAAGGTGATCCGGGGCAAGACTGCGGCCCTGTTTTCGGCTGCGACCGAGGTGGGTGGTGTGATTGCCGGTCAGGACCATGCGACCGTGCAGGCGCTATTCGATTACGGTGATGCGCTGGGCATCGCGTTCCAGATCGTGGATGACCTGTTGGATTACGGCGGGTCCACGGATGCCACGGGCAAGAATATCGGCGACGACTTCCGCGAGCGGAAGCTGACGTTGCCTGTCCTGAAGGCTATTGCCGCAGCAGATGCCGATGAACGCGCGTTCTGGGAACGCGTGATTGGCAAAGGCAAGCAGGGTGATGGCGATCTGGAGCATGCTCTGGAACTGCTGGCCAAGCATGGCGCGATGGATCAGACGCGCGCTGTTGCGCTGGATCACGCGGCGCGGGCCAAAGCGGCCTTGGACACCATTCCATCGCATCCGATCAAAGACATGCTGGTTGATTTGGCTGACTACGTTGTGGCGCGCGTCAGCTGATCACATCAGGTCGCGTGGCACGGTAAAGGCGCGCGTGGTCGCGCTGTGCCAATCAAGGTCAGACCACTCTGACTGAACCGTCGCCACCAGTGTTGCGCCGGTTGGGTAATCTGCGAAACGGTCATGGGATGGGGCGACGCCCAAAATGCGCGCCGCGAAATCGCCGATGCCTGGATTGTGACCCAACACCAGTACGCAGTCGCCGCTTGCCCCACGCAAAACTCTAAGGATCGTCTCGGCGGCTGCATGGTAGAGCTCTGGCAAGAACTGAGTTTCGGCGCTCAGCCCCATTTCTTCCCAAGTCTGCGATGTGCGGCGGCTGTTTGAGATCAGGGCAAGCGAGGGTTCGAATTTGCCAAAGCGAAGCCATTCCCCAATCGCCTTGGCCGATGCAATACCGCGCGCGTTCAAAGGCCGTTCGATGTCTGCGAGGCCATGATCCCCCCAGCTGGATTTTGCGTGACGCATGACAATGAGTGTCTTGCTCATCTCACAAATACTGCCATGTGGAATTGCGCATGTTCGGGCTTTGGGGCCGTGCTAACCGGACAGGATAACCGTACCTGACATCCGTGCAAACGACACGCTGACGACGGGTTGTCGCGTAGGTAGTCGATACAGCGTGGAACGTCGTAGCCATCCACCGTCAGAGCCCCCACTGGACAGGCCCCTGTACACGGGGCCTCACACCCTTCACAGGGCCTTGACCCTGCGTCAAAGTCAAGCGTTTCGCGCAGTCCGATGGCTCCGCGAAACGAGGACATCAATCCATTCGTGTCATCAACGAGCAATGTAACCGGCGAGGCCCATGCGCGTCCAGAGCGCAGCGCCCAGCTGAAAAACGGGCGGATCGGGTCGGTTGTGAAAGGAAAATAGGCTTTGCCGCCCAATTCGCAGGCCCACCGTCCGATGGTGCGTCGGGACCATCGATCCATCGGGTCGGGCAGGGCGCCTTGGTATTCATGGCTTGCTGTAAAGACCTGCCAGAAGTTTGCGGCAGGAGAAAGCAAAACCACTGTCTTGATATCTGGATGCAACCCGTCCTCGGGCGTCGGGTGAAAGCCCCCGTTTAGACGCAGGCCCCGTTCAGCCGCGCCAAGGGTCAGAGTTTTTTGAAGGGCAGAACGAGGCTCCATCCAAGTCTCCGGCTTTCTCCATTGCGCCAGCGCAGACCGACCGTCATGCCGTCATGACCGCCATTTGGGTTGACTGTATAGGTGCCGAATAACCGGTCCCAGATGCTAAGCGCAAACCCGTAGTTGCTGTCATGTTCGGTCCGGTCCGCAGAATGGTGAATGCGGTGCATATCGGGGGTGATCATGAACCAACGCAGACGCCGGTCGAGCCAGAGCGGAAGCTTGGTATTGGAGTGGTTGAACATGGCTGAGCCGTTCAGGATCACCTCGAACAACAGCACGGCCAGCGCTGTCGGGCCAAGCAGATAAACTGTTCCGACCTTCACGATCATCGAAATCACGCTTTCCAGCGGGTGAAACCGAATGGCGGTCGTGACGTCCATTTCCTCATCCGCATGGTGAACGCGGTGAAAGCGCCAGAACAGGTCGACTTTGTGGTTCAGGACGTGGTGGCCCCAGACCACGAAATCCAAAATGACAATGGCCAGCACTGCCTCAAGCCAGAGCGGCCAGTCGATGGCGTTGAACAGCCCCCATCCCTGACGCCCCGCATCTACGGCAGCAGCGATGGCGAGAAACGGGACAAGGATGGCCATAAGGCGGAGTGCGAACGTGTCGACAAGCACCAGCGCCCAGTTCGTGCCCCAGCGTTTGCGCGTGGTTTCACGGCGCGGCCAGACCGCCTCCATCAGTGCGAAGAGGGCGAAGAGGCCTACGAAAGCCGACAGGCGAATGAGCGCTTCGTTTTCCATGCGGCAAACATGCGGATTAGCACGCTCCCGACAAGAGGCGCAGCGTCGCGGTCACTGGAATGTGTGAGGGGGTCACGCAGAGGTCCCGGATCGGCGTCCAGGACTGCTTCGCGTGAGTGTCAGGAGGCGCGGATCAGGGTGCCTGCGCCGTGATCGGTATAGAGTTCGAGCAGGCAGGCGTTTGGCGCCCGACCATCGAGGATGACCACGGCGCGCACGCCGTTTTCGGCAGCCTGCGTTGCGGTTTCCGTTTTGGGGATCATGCCGCCCGCGATCACGCCGCTTTCGGTCATGTCCTTGATCTGGGCTGTATTGAGGTCGGTCACGACCTCACCCTCGGCGTTTTTGACGCCCGCGACATCGGTCAAGAGCAGGAGACGATCTGCATTCAGCGCTGCGGCAATGGCGCCGGCGGCTGTGTCGCCATTGATGTTCATGGTCTCGCCATTGCGACCCACCCCCAAGGGCGCGATGACGGGGATCGTGTCGGCGCTAAAAAGTGTTGTGAGCACATTGGTGTCGATATCGGACGGGGTGCCTACAAGGCCCAGAGCAGGATCCGTTTGATCACAGGTGATCAGATTGGCGTCTTTGCCGGACAGGCCCACAGCGCGCCCGCCTTGTGCATTGATGGCCTGCACGATGCGCTTGTTCACACGGCCGGACAGAACCATTTCGACAACTTCGACCGTGGCCTGGTCCGTGACGCGTTTGCCATTCACAAACTGGCTTTCGACGCCTAGCTTGCCCAACATGTCATTGATCATCGGACCACCACCATGGACGATCACCGGATTGACGCCGACCTGCTGCATCAGCACCACGTCGCGGGCAAAGCTGTCCATCGCCTCATCGCTGCCCATGGCGTGGCCACCGAACTTGATCACGACGATCGCCCCATCATAGCGTTGCAGGTATGGCAGGGCCTGAGACAGGGTGCGGGCGGTGGCTATCCAGTCACGGTTCATGGTGTCTTGCGTTCTCATGCGTGTGTCATCCCGGGATTTGGGCGGTCCTAGCCTTCTATCCGGCGGATGCCAAGCGTGCTAGGTGTTGGGTGAAGAGGGGCGCAAGATGGCCGAACGACGAAAGACGCTGTTGCTGACCGGGGCAAGCCGGGGCATCGGCCACGCCACAGTGAAACGGTTCTCAGCAGAGGGATGGCGTGTTCTAACATGTTCGCGGCAACCCTTTGATGATCGGTGCCCCTGGCCCGGCGGGCAGGACAACCACATTCAGGTCGATCTGGCTGATCCAAAGACGGTGATCGCAGCGATTGAGGAAGTGCGCGAAAAGGTGGACGGACACCTTGATGCCTTGGTCAATAATGCAGGCGTGTCCCCCAAGGGGCCCGAGGGCGCGCGTCTGAGCACGCTGGATACCGACCTGCGCACTTGGGGGCATGTGTTCCACGTCAATTTCTTTGCCTCGGTCATCCTCGCGCGCGGGCTGCGCGAGGAGTTGGCGGCGACCAAAGGGGCTGTCGTCAATGTCACGTCAATCGCGGGGGCACGCGTGCATCCTTTCGCCGGGGCGGCTTATGCCACGTCAAAGGCGGCGCTGGCGGCGCTCACGCGGGAAATGGCCCACGACTTTGGCCCGCTTGGCGTGCGCGTCAACGCCATTGCGCCGGGGGAGGTCGAGACGTCGATCCTGTCGCCCGGTACTGAAAAGATCGTCGAGGGTCTGCCACTGCGCCGTCTGGGGCAACCGATGGAGGTGGCCGACGTCATCTGGTTCCTGTGTTCCGATGCCGCGTCTTATGTGACGGGAACCGAGATCGAGGTGAACGCGGGTCAGCACGTCTGAGAGGCAAAACACTTACAAGAGCTTCGAATTTTCATGTGTGCGCAGGGCAGGTGAAGCGCACCGGTCCTGCCGTCCGTCTGCTTGGGATGCGCCGGAGCCTCCGGCGGAAGTTTTTTTGGCAAGAAGATTGGTGTCGGCAGGATCACCAGCAGGTTCAGGTGATGTCCGCGATTACGGCCCGCAGGTCTGCGATGCCGTCACCTTTTTCCGACGAGGTCAGGATCAGTTCCGGGAAGGCAGCAGGATGTTTCGACAGTTTGGTGCGGACTTGGTCCAGGACCTTCTCTGTCTGGACCGTTTTGTTCTTGTCGACCTTGGTCAGAACGACTTGAAATGTCACGGCTGAGGTGTTCAGCAGTTTCATGATCTCTTCGTCGACGGATTTGATGCCGTGGCGGGCGTCGATCAGGACAAAGGCGCGGCGCAGGTTTTGACGACCCGCGAGATAGGCTTTGAGAAGGTTCTGCCATTTCTTGACCACGGCGACAGGCGCATTGGCAAAGCCGTAGCCGGGCAGGTCCACCAGATAACGGTCCGCACAGGTGAAAAAGTTGATCTCCTGCGTGCGACCCGGCGTATTCGAGGCGCGCGCCAGGCCTTTGCGCCCCGTCAGCGCATTGATCAGGCTGGATTTGCCGACGTTTGAGCGCCCGGCAAAGCAGACCTCGGTCCTGTCCGCAGGGGGCAGGCCTGACATGGCCACGACACCTTTGAGAAATTCGGTCTGCCCGGCAAACAGTTTGCGGCCACGTTCAAGGGCTGCGGGATCGTCGATCTGTGCGACGGGGAAGGGCAGCGTCATTGCAAGACCTTCAGCGTATCACCGACGGTGACCGGACCAGACTGCACCACGCGGGCAAAGACGCCAAAATCGCGGTGGTCCCAGCCGTCTTCGAGCAAGGAGAGGGTGTTTGTGTCACGCTTGCCTGTGTCTGGGTTGGCCTCGGTGGCGCGGCACCGGTCGATGCGCTCTTCGACCTGAAGGATCGCGCCGCCCAGAGATAGGCGTTTGCCAAGCCAGTCGAATTCTTCCCACGGGGCGGCGCCGTCGACCCAGAGATTTCCGCGAAAGCGCAATGGTGACATATCACGCCCGGCCTTTTGGCTGAGCACGCGCAGGGATGTCAGGTTCAGGATGCTGATATAGGGGTCTGATTGATCGGTGAAGCCACGTCCATCGGCAGAAATCGCAGCGCGCAAAACGCGTGCGGGGCCTGAGCGGCCTTCGACGGCGAGGGCCGAGACCCATTCGATGATTGCTGGACCATCGGTGTCCGGGTTTGCCGTCAGGGGCGCAAGATCCGGATGTGTCAGCGTGATCTGCTGTGTTGCATCGTCAAACGTTGCTTTGATGGCCATAAGTGCCGGATTTGCGGCACCCCGTGTGAAGTTGCGGCAATGCGCCCAGGCCGAGCCGTCAATATCCGTGTCGGTGTGGGCGACGCCCCAAACCCTGTCCCAGGGAAGGGTTTGGTTTTCAGTGAGTCGGACGGTCTCAAGGCGCTCGGACCCGTGGGATTTGATTGGGTGCCGGTAGATATGCGCCAGAGATATGGTCATGAGTCAGCCTTGGACGACTTTTTGAAGCCAGCCTTGATATTGCCGAAGATGTCCGGCTTCACGCCTTGGCTGCGCATGATCAGATACTGTTGGGTGAACGTCAGCACGTTGTTCGCGATCCAGTAGACGATCAGGCCCGATGCGAAGGTGCCGAGCATGAACATGAAGACCCACGGCATCCACGCAAAGATCATGGCCTGTGTCGGATCCGTCGGAGCGGGGTTCAGCTTTTGCTGCAGCCACATCGATACGCCGAGGATCAGCGGCAGGATACCAAGGAAGATCAGGCCAAGGATGCTTTCCGGGGCCGGTGCCGCGAATGGCAGCAGGCCAAAGAGGTTCATGATCGAGGTCGGGTCAGGCGCGCTGAGGTCGGCAAAGGGGCCGAACCATGGGGCGTGGCGCAGTTCCAGCGTGACGAAGATCACCTTGTAGAGCGCAAAGAAGATCGGGATTTGCAGCAGGATCGGCAGACAGCCGCCCGCTGGGTTTACCTTGTTTTTCTTGTACAGCTCCATCATGCCGCGCTGCATTTTCTCGCGGTCGTCGCCTGCGGCCTCTTTGAGCTTTTCCATCTCTGGCTGAAGCTCTTTCATCTTGGCCATCGAGACGTAGGACTTGTAGGCCAGCGGCAGCAGGATCGCCTTGATGATCAGGGTCAGGCCGATGATTGCCCAGCCCATGTTGCCGATGAAGGCATTGAGCCAGTGCAGGACCGCAAAGATCGGCTTGGTGAGGAAGAAAAACCAGCCCCAGTCAATCGAGTCGAGGAAACGGTCGATGCCGCTCGCGTTCTGATAGGTGCGGATCGCCTCCCACTCTTTCGCGCCAGCAAAGAATTGGCTCGAAGCTTCAAGGCTGCCGCCTGCGGGCAGGTCCAGCGTAGGTTTCAGCGCGACGGCCTGATAGATGTCGGACTGCGGATTGTAGGTCGCGGTCGATTTGAACGCTGTGCCGGGTTGCGGAACCAGCGTGGTCATCCAGTAATGGTCGGTGAAGCCGATCCAGCCGTTTTCCGCGACATCAAGCGATGCGGAATTGGATGTGTTGGCTTCGCCCAGTTCGAGATCGGCGACATCGTCATAGTCGACTTCACCCAACTCGCCATCCGTCATGCGGATCAGGCCTTCGTGCAGGATGAAGAAGTTCTTGAGGTCAGATGGTGTACCGTGACGCGCGATCAGGCCGTAAGGCGCAAGGCGCACGGCGGCTGCGGCCGTGTTCTCAACACTTTGGGACACCGTGAACATGAAGTCTTCGTCAACCGAGATGGTCTTGCGGAATGTCAGCCCAGCCGGGCTATCCCAGCGCAGTGTCACCGGCGTCTCGACCGTCAGGTTGTCGCCAGATTCGATGGACCATAGTGTGCGCAGACCGGGGACATCAGCGGCCTCTAGCCCTGTGCCGTTGGCCCATCCGTGCAAGGCATAGTACGCGCCCGAAGTTCCGACCGGGGACAGCAAGGTCACGATGTCTGAGCCTTCGGACAGGTCCTCGCGGTAATCTTTCAGGCGCAGGTCGTCGATCCGGCCACCAAGCAGTGAGATCGAGCCTTCGAGGCGCGCGGTGTCGACGGGAATGCGCGGCGCCGAGGCGGTATCGTCGGCGGGTTGCGTCGTGGGCGCGACGGTTGCGGTGGTCGTCGGGGCCTCTGCCGCAGGCAGGCTGACACCGCTATTGGCGGTTTGAACGGTTTCCTGAGCGAGGTTGGGGTCCTGTGCAGGAGGCTCGGGCGCAAAGAACGCCATCCAGATCAAAAGGACAACAAAGCTGAGCCCTGTGGCCAGCAGAAGGTTCTTATTCTGATCGTCCATCACCGTGCCTTGTCTTCAGCAGCCATAGACCCCGGACATGGGGGTCGAAAATTATATGGGGTTCAACAAGGCAGGGGGAAGAAGGTCAAGCAGAAAGCCCAAACTGTGACCCTGTGGACAGACTCAGAAGGCTTTCTGCGGTGTGCTACTGCGCCGGGCGCTGCACAGTACCGGATGCGCCAGTCAGTTTTTGTTCATGGCGATCAATCCAGTCGATGGTCTCTTCGAACGGCATTGGGCGCGCCAGCCCGTAGCCCTGAACGTGGCCGCATCCCAGTTCTGAAAGCACGGCATGTTCACCCAGTGTTTCGACCCCTTCTGCAAGAGTTTCGAGGTCAAGGCGCTCTGCCATCATTAGAATCGCGGCCAACATCCGTTTTTGTTCCTGATCTTCATCGACCTTCATGACAAAGCTGCGGTCGATCTTGATCCGATTGACTGAGAAGCGTCGGATCGAACTGATCGAGGCGTGGCCTGTGCCAAAATCATCGAGGTCGATGCAACACCCCATGCGCGCCAAGCCCGCGATGTTGCGTGTAATGACGTCATCGTCCGATGTGGCCACCACCGTTTCAAGGATTTCGATACTCAGGCGTTCGGGGTCTATTTCGTGGCGTTCAAGCTCCCATTTGATCTTTTCGCAGAGTTGGGGATTGCGCAGTTCATCGGTGGAGAAGTTCACGCCAATGCTGGGGACTTTGCAGCCAGCCTGATCCCATGCACGAAGCGCGGTCAGGGCGTGGTCCAGCATTGCCTCGCCCAGACGTTCCATCATGCCCGCCTGTTCGACTGCCGGCAAAAACTCTGCTGGAGAAACCAACCCGCGAACCGCGTGTTTCCAGCGGGCGAGAACCTCAAACCCCGTGACGCGGCCTGTGTCGGTCGAAATCTGCGGCTGGAACCATGGGCGGATATCCCCCGCATCCAGCGCGCTGGCCACGTCTTCGATCATGGAGTGGCGCGCTTCGATCCGGGCGCGCATTTCCGGGGTGAAGGCGCGCATGGCTGACGGGCCATTTCGCCGAGCCTCGACCATGGCGACAAGAGCGGCATCCAGCACAGCCTCGCCCCGGTTGGCAGGCGCACGTGAGGTCAGGCAAAACCCGATGGAAGAGCAGATGTAGATTGTCGTGTTGTCGATGCTGATCGGCTGTTCAATCGCGGATTGCAGTCGCGCGGCCATCTGGATGGCGGTTTCCAGATCACATTGACGCATCGGGGCAGAGGCTACGGCAAAGGTCGCCGGGTCGACGCGCGCGATCACGTCATAGCCGCGCAGGCTGTCGGCGATGCGTTCGGCGGTCTGGGCCTGAATATCTTCGCCCGCCTTTCGCCCGTATCGTTCTTCGAGCGTTTTGAATTCATCGATTTCAATGGCAAAGCAAACCGAGGTGTGAGCGGTGTCATTTTGATCATCCACTGCGGCATCCAGCGCCTGTATCAGGCGGTCCCGCAAATTGACGTCGCTCAGTGTTGCGTGACCGTCCAACGGCTCGTCTCCGTTTTGGACCAGCAAAGCCGAGAGTGCGTAGAGCAGCGGCAGCAAAAGAGCGGCGACCAAAAGCGCGCGCTCTCCACCCAGCCAATACGCCGCAAGCGTCACCGCCGGAAGAAAGGCCAGAACCGGCGGACCAAGGATTTGACGATGCAGAGCGGGCGTGCCGCGAAAGGTGGAAAGTCGTTCGGAAAGGCGGTCAAGCACTGGCGGTCCCTTTGCGGCGCAGGTCGAGTCATCAATGGACTGCACGCTAAAGGGGAGCCCCGTCCTGCGGGTTAACAGGTCACCGGGAAGTGCGTTGGATTTTAGGTATCGGCGTTACCCGAACCAGACCCAATCGAAAGCCCGGCAAAATCAAAGAGCTTGGGGTCAAGAAGGTGCGATGGCCGCGTGTTCATCAACGCGCGGAACATCTTTTGGCGTCTGCCGGGGTGGTTCTTTTCCCAACCGTCGAGAATGGCTTTGACCTGTTGGCGCTGCAGCCCGTCCTGAGACCCGCACAGATCGCAGGGGATGATCGGATAATTCATCGCCTTGGCAAACACCTCGCAATCGGCCTCGGCGACATGCGCAAGGGGCCGGTAGACAAAGAGGTCGCCTTCTTCGTTCACCAGTTTTGGCGGCATAGTCGCCAGCCGCGAGCCGTGAAACAGGTTCATGAAAAAGGTTTCTAGGATGTCGTCGCGGTGGTGGCCAAGCACAACCGCGCTACAGCCCTCTTCGCGGGCTACGCGGTACAAGTTGCCGCGCCGCAAACGCGAACACAGGGCGCAAAAGGTCCGACCCTCAGGCACCTTATCGACCACGATTGAATAGGTATCCTGATATTCGATCCGGTGCGGGACACCCATGCGCTCAAGGAATTCCGGCAGGACTGTTGCAGGAAATCCTGGCTGACCCTGATCCAGATTGCAGGCAAGGATGTCGACAGGCAGCAGGCCGCGCCATTGCAATTCGGTCAAAGCGGCAAGCAGGGTGTAGCTGTCTTTGCCGCCTGAAAGGCAGACCAGCCATTTGGGTTTTGTCCCGCTGGTCCGGTCCACCATTCCATAGTGATCGACCGCTTCGCGCACGTCGCGGATGATCCGCTTGCGCAGCTTTTTGAACTCGGTCGTTTTGGGCGCGCCGTGAAACAGGGGATGGATGTCATCCGCTTCGGGCGATTGGGAATTGGTGTCACGATCCAGCATGGCCCGCATATGGCACGCTACGCGACGCAATCCAATCACCTGTGACGCACGTATCCCATTTAAACAGGAGATCTTGGATGCGTCTTTTTGCTGTGCTGTCGATGCTTGTTCTTGTGGCCTGCGCGGGAAAACCGTCGCTTGATGACCCCAAGCTAAGCACCCGGCAACTGAACCTTGAAGAGTTCTTTGACGGCGATCTCGTTGCCTATGGTCAGTTTCAGGACATCTTCGGCACGGTCCGCCGCCGGTTCGAGGTGCAGATCAATGGTCGGTGGGATGGCCAGACGCTGCGACTTGTCGAAGATTTCGTCTACGAAGATGGCGCGACGGAACAGCGGATATGGACGCTGACCAAGACCGGGCCGGACGCGTGGGCAGGCACGGCACCGGGCGTCGAAGGTGTGGCGACCGGTGAGGAACGAGGCGACACCTTCAATTGGGCCTATACGATCGACCTGCCGATACCCGCTGCAGACGGCACCGCAGACACGATCCGCGTGAGCTTTGACGATTGGATGTGGCTTCTCTCGGACGACCGCTTGCTCAACATTGCCTACATGAAGCGCGCAGGTATCGCTATCGGGCAAGTGATCATCACGTTTGAGAAGTAGGCGCTAGAGCCGCCGCTCACGGCCTTTGGGTTGTCCTGCAATGACCTCGGCCAAGTCCGCGAAAAAGGCTTGGTTTGAAAAATACCAGCGGTGCGATTGCGTCAGGTCAGCAAAGATTCGGTAGTTTTCCCGGTAGTGCGGGCCGCAATCGACGTCGTTGAGGTCCTCATAGCGCAAGTCCGGAGAGCCTATGCGGCCAAGGCGAGGACGCCCGCCGTTGACGAATTGCTTCCCTAGATCGAGCACGTCATCGTAACCCGAATGATAGTTGGTCGCGCGCTTGCTCCGGTGCGATACGGTCCAGGCGAATGTTCCGCCCGCTTCGAGTTCTAAGCTGTCGATATCCGCGGCCGTGAAGACAAGCTCCGAGATACCCCATGTCGGCCCCCACCGATCCGTGCTGCGTTCAAAACAGCGGGTGACGACCCGTGCGCCCATGGAGTGCGCGATGATATGCAGTTTCTGGTTCGGTGCCAGCGCATCCATGAAGAGAGACAGGCCGTCTGGCATCAGGTGATTGGCCGATTTGTTGGCGTCAGCCTTGTCCGAATTGTAGGCGAGCCGTTTCTTGTTGTCGGGATCATCCAGTGCCAACACGGTTTCCCCGTCGCTGGGCCAGCTATATCCAATGACGATGCCCTGAAACCCGCCGGTTGCGCGCAAACCGTTTTCGATGTCCCGCATCCGTTCGAGCATTTCGGTGTGGGTGGTATTGAAGCCATGGACAAAGCAGATGATGTCCTGCCCGTCAGCATGATCCAGCACGTCCCGCAGCCATTCCTGTGGTTTCATATTCTGGGTGCGGCGCGGGCGTTCGTCGAGATCATTGATGCGGCCATAGCGGGTGACCGCAGGCGAATACCGGTGGGTGAACCCCTCGGACCCAAGGGTCCGGCGCGTAAAAAAGAAATAAGGCATAAGCTATCCAATCAATAGATGAATAGCGTCATGCTGAGACAGCCTGGGGTTTAAATCAAGGTTTGACTACGCCGCGCGGCGGACGAGGCCTAGTCCGGCACGTTATCAATCCCCGACCCGCCCCAAGGGTGGCAGCGCCCGATCCGGCGTATGGTCAACCAGCTCCCTTTGATGCCACCATGCTTCTTGAGCGCTTCGAGTGCGTAGGCCGAGCATGTTGGGTGGTAGCGGCAGTTGTGGCCGACCCATGGGGAAAAGATCAGACGATAGGCGCGGACGGGCAGGGCCACAATATGGGCGAGCGGGCTCATCCGTGGACCTTTTTCATTGCGAATTCGAGATCCTTGATCAGATCCCCCCAATCGCGCGCTGCGGTCGACGCGTGACGCCCGACCAGCACATAATCCCAACCGGGATGGCCCAGTTTTGGCAGGACTTCCTGCGCAGCCGCGCGCAGCCGCCGTTTGGCCCGGTTTCGCGCCACGGCGTTGCCGACCTTTTTCGAACAGGTATAGCCGACGCGGATTGGCGTTGCGCTGACGTCATCCTCGCGCCGTTTGCGAGCCTGAAGATGCACGCCCTTTGTGCCCTGCCTGCGGGCGTTCGAAGCGCGAACAAAATCGGCGCGCTTCGTCAGGATCGAGATTTGCGGTTCAGACATGACAAAAGGCCCCGCATCCGCAGGGCCTGTCATAGGCGTTTTGCATGGACCGTATCAGGTCCACCGCAGCTTACGCGCTGAGCGACTTCCGACCGCGAGCGCGGCGGGCGTTCAGGATTTTGCGGCCCGCTTTGGTGGCCATGCGCGCACGGAAACCGTGACGGCGTTTGCGAACCAGGTTCGATGGTTGGAACGTGCGTTTCATCGTTCTCTCTCCAGATCAGTCGGCGTCTTGGGGCCGCAGGAATCATGATGACTCGCCGCCCGCGAAACTAGAAGCCGTCTCTTAGACAGGCGGGGAGAGGCTGTCAAACGGTTCCGTCGTCGATAATCGTCGCTTTCTCACCGGCACAATCCACGTCGACCTCCCCTGTTTGGGTCATTGTCCTGTGCGCGGGGGCAGGGGACTTTGGGTTCGTATTGGACAACCGTGCGGGGGCTATATGAGCGAAGGGCTATTGATCCTGATCGGGGCGGCAATTGCGATCCCGTTAATTATGGCGATGCGTTATTTCGCGTTCAGATACGGGGCCAAAAAGGCAGAGCAGGCGACGGAGGCTTTTGCCGTGGTTGACGACCGGACACCTGCGCATGTGCAGGCTTGGGGCAAACAGGCATTGGCATTTTACGACCAACCGCCGACAGTTTGGGCGATCAAATCAGGGGGGACACCTCAGATCATCGCACCGGATACGCTGACGTCGTGGTATATTGGTCAGGTGGTGCGCAGATTTGGTGTCGCGGGCACAGCGCATATGCGCACAGAGACCCAAGATTTCGAACAGGATACCGTCCGCGAAACACGCGAAAACTACGTGCTGCTCTACGATGCGGACGGCGATCTTTTGGCTCATGTGGGCTATATGGGCAAAGATGATGGAGAGCGGATGACCGCGCTCCTGCGGCGCTTGCCACATGCAAAACAGTTGCCCTCTCCGGGGAAGGTCCCGTCATTGGGGGGCGTGCCATCACTGTCATGATCACGTCAAGTCAGGGCTTTTGATTGGAGATCACCGTCGCGTTCCACGCGTCGTTACCATCAATAGTATCCTTGTCCGGTTCGGGCAGTGCGCCAATTCCGTCTGAAAAGCTGCACGCATAGCGGTGATTGATCTGTACCGTTGGCGGGGCGCGTTCGGGGTCGTCTAGCGTCCCTGTGGCGATCTCAATCTGATCGTCATCGACGTTTTCAAGGCTGAGCGGTGTGCCGCACTGATTGCAGAACCCCCGCCGGCTGATGTTGGAACTGGCAAAGTAGCTGGGTTGTTCTTTGGTCCATTCCAGACCATGGACAATGACCAGTGGGGCGTAGAATGCTCCGAAGGCGCGCTGGCACATGCGGCAATGACAGACTGAAGAGCGCCCGAGCGTTTCAACCGAATAGCGCACGACGCCGCATTGGCATCCGCCGGTGATCTGAGTGTTTTGCGTCATATCGGCCTGTGATGTGCGAATTCCTGCGCTCGATGGTGCGCCAATCCACAAGCTTTGCAACAAAGCGCGGGTTTTGCCCGGCAGTTTTCGTGATTTCTGTAACATTCCAAGGCAGCGCTTCAACGGGGCGTGAGAGGGGTGGGTTTTGAACCGGGTTCGCCGCATCTGTTGTTCACCGACGACGAACCGACCCTCGTTCGTTGGGAACCGCCCTCCCTTGGGCCCGCACTGGCGACCGACCCTCGCTCTGCGGGCCCGACAAACCCGAAAAGGCCCGATGCGATGACCGACACTTCCTCCTCCGACCCGAACCCGGTTGTCGACGCTGCGAAACCCAAGAGTGCGCTCAAGCGCTTTCTCCCTCTTGGGATTTTGGCGGCGGGTGCTGCGGCGGGTGTTTACTTCTTTGGCGACTACCTGTCGTTTCAAACGCTACAGGATAACCGTGAAGTTCTACTGGAATACCGGGACAGCAATTACCTACTGCTGACGGTAGTGTTCATACTTGCCTACGCCGCGATCATTGCCTTTGCGCTACCGGGGGCGGCCATCGCATCGATCACTGGTGGGTTTTTGTTCGCTCTGTTTCCCGGCACGCTGTTCAACATGATCGCAGCCACGCTGGGTGCGACTGCGACATTTCTCGCGGCGAAATATGGTTTTGGAGACGCGGCGGCCAAGAAGCTGGATGAAAGCAAAGGCATCATGGGCCGCATCAAAAAAGGTGTGGACCAGAACCAATGGGAAACGCTGTTCCTGATCCGGTTGCTTCCGATCCTGCCTTTTGCGGTTTCGAACGTCGCGCTCAGTGTCGTCGGCCTCCCGCTTTGGAAATACGTCATCGGGACGTTCTTTGGCATCCTGCCGGGCGCCGTTGTCTACACGTGGATCGGTGCTGGCCTGTCCGAAGTGTTTGCCCGCGGTGAAACGCCTGACCTGGGCATCATCTTTGAGCCGCACATCCTTGGCCCGATCCTTGGCCTTGCTGCGCTGGCTGTCCTGCCGATCCTGATCAAGACGCTGCGTGGCGGCAAGGAAGGGCTTTGATCAAAGCTTAGCCCGGGTCCGCCCGGGCGCCCCCAACTCTCTCCAATCTTGGTTTGCTGAGCGCAGACCCGGCAGATACCGACCTCTGCCGAACACGAAAGACCAGACCCATGGAAAAGATCAAAACAGACCTCCTCATCATCGGCGCAGGCTCTGGCGGATTGTCCGTCGCGGCAGGTGCAGCCCAGATGGGCGCGGATGTTGTCATGCTCGAAGGGCACAAGATGGGGGGCGACTGTTTGAACTATGGCTGTGTCCCGTCTAAGGCGCTGCTCGCCGCAGGCAAACAGGCCCACGCGATGGAAACCGGCCAGCCATTCGGCGTCACGCCTGTGATGCCAGAGGTCAGCTATGCCGCCGCCAAGGACCACGTGCATAATGTGATCGACACCATCGCACCGATGGACAGTCAGGAGCGGTTCGAAGGCTTCGGCGTTCGTGTCATCCGCGAATATGGCGAGTTCACCAGCAAGGACACCGTGAAAGCGGGCGACTATGAGATCACCGCGCGCCGGATCATCGTCGCCACAGGCTCTGGCCCATTCGTGCCGCCGATCCCGGGGCTGGAAGACACACCTTACTACACGAACGAAAACATCTTTGACCTACGGGATAAGCCCGACCACCTCCTGGTGATCGGTGGTGGCCCTATCGGCATGGAGATGGCGCAAGCGCATCGGCGGTTGGGTAGCAAGGTCACTGTGATCGAAGGTGCCAAGGCGCTGGGCAAGGATGATCCCGAAATTGCCGAAATCGTCCTGAACCGCCTGCGCGGAGAAGGTGTCGAGGTTGTCGAGGATGCCAAAGCCGAAAACATCACTGGCACCGATGGCGACATCACCGTCGAAACCACGAATGGCACATTCAAAGGCACCCACCTGCTGGTGGCCGTGGGCCGTAAGGTTAATGTGGACAAGCTGAACCTAGAAGCGGCTGGCGTGAAATATGATCGCAGCGGTGTTAAGGTGGGTGCGGACCTGAAATCCGTGACCAACAAAAAGGTCTACGCGATTGGCGACGCGGCAGGCGGTCTGCAATTCACGCACCTTGCGGGCTATCACGCAGGTATCGTCGTGCGGAGCGCCGTGCTGGGCCTGCCGGCAAAGGCCAAGACCGATCATATCCCATGGGCCACTTACACGGACCCCGAGATTGCGCAGGTCGGCCTGACCGAGGCGCAGGCGATCAAGAAATACGGGAAGATGAATGTCTTTGTGGCGCGCTATGAAACTGATGAAAACGACCGCGCAGTGGCGGAGAATGCAGGCCACGGATTGATCAAGGTCATGGTCGTGAAAGGCCGCCCCGTGGGCGCATCGATTGCGGGCAAACACGCAGGCGAGTTGATTGCAATGTGGGCCATGGCCATCGCCAATAACATGAAAATGAGTGCCATTTCCGCGACCGTCCTGCCATATCCGACGCTATCAGAGATTAACAAACGCGCCGCGAGCGCATATTTCTCTCCGAAGTTGTTCGAGAGTGATACGGTCAAAAGGATCGTACGCTTTGTGCAGCGCTGGCTTCCGTAAGGAGGCAACGGAAGGACGACAGGCATGAACACCCTTTCAGGACGCTTTCTGATCCTGACAGTCATCTTTGTGATGCTGGCAGAGGTCCTGATCTTTGTGCCGTCGATTGCCCGGTTCCGCGAAGATTACCTGTTGGCCCGCCTTGAGCGGGCGCAGATCGCCTCGCTGGTGTTGTTGGCCGAGAATGAAATCTCGCCCAATCTGGAAAGTGAGTTGCTGGAAAACGCAGGCGTATACAACGTTGTGCTGCGGCGCGACGAGATCCGCCAATTGGTTCTGGCATCCCCCATTATCCAACCAGTATTCGATACTTATGATCTGCGCGAACCCACCGCTTATGATCTGATCTCGGACGCGATCCAGTGCCTGTTCGACACCGAAGAGCGCGTGATCCGCGTGATCGGGAACCCGACACGGGACGCAGGCCTGCTGATCGAGATTACGCTGGGGACCCAAGACCTACGCGCTGCGATGATTGACTATGGTATCCGCATTCTGATCCTGTCGGCGGTCATTTCGGTCATCACTGCGTTCCTGTTGTTTATCGCTGTGCGCCGTTTGTTGGTGACGCCGATTCAGGGCGTGGTTGAAAACATGCGCCGCTACGCCTCTGCGCCCGAAGACGCGCGGCACATCATCAAACCCAAAGCAGGCGTGTCCGAACTGCGCCAAGCGGAAGATGCGCTGTATTCGCTGCAAACTGATCTGACGGCTTCACTCAAACAAAAAGACCGGTTGGCGGCGCTGGGCGCGGCGGTGGCAAAGGTGAATCATGACCTTCGTAACATCCTGACATCAGCCCAGTTGTTCACGGACCGCATTGAAGGTTCAGAGGACCCGTTGGTCAAACGGTTGGCACCCAAGCTGGTGAACTCGATCACCCGTGCTGTGAACCTGTGCGAAGCCACTCTGACATTTGGGCGCGCTGAGGAATCACCTCCGAAATTGGGCCGTGTGCAGCTTGAGCGGATTGTCGACGACGTGCTTGACGGTGAACGCCTCGCGGTAACTGATGGCGAGCTGACCTTTGAAGCGGATATTCCGACCGGAATGACGATCCGCGCCGATTCAGAACAGCTTTATCGTGTGCTGTCCAATCTTGTCCGCAATGCGCGGCAGGCGCTTGAAGTGACGCATAAGCCCGGCACCGTCCGTATCCTTGCCGAAGAAGACGACACCGCATGGTGGGTGCGGGTTTCTGATACAGGACCTGGGATGCCACCCAAGGCGCAAGAGCATCTGTTCACGCCTTTTCAGGGCGGCGCGCGCAAAGGCGGCTCGGGTCTCGGGCTCGCGATTGCGGCTGAATTGATCAAAGGTCATGGCGGCAAACTGGAGTTGGAACAGACCGGCAGCGAGGGCACGACCTTTGTCATTTGCCTTCCAAAATCAGAGGCCGCGTATATCCCTGCAAATGATGCACGTTTGGGGGTTGCAAAGCCCGATGCAGCCGCGTAACTCACGCCCTCACGGACTGGTAGCTCAGTTGGATAGAGTACTTGACTACGAATCAAGGGGTCGGGGGTTCGAATCCTCCCCAGTCCGCCACCTTCACAAAAAATGTCGTCTTTCAGGTAAATGGCCTCCATCGGTCATTAGGTTCTCCAATCTCGTTGGCTTTTTGGCGTTTGGTCTGACTTCGCTTCCGAAAATCAGTGCTGATTTGTGGATTACACGGCGCAGCCGCCTGTTCCTGCAAATCTGCCACGTGGCGAACGCGGGAGGGGCGAGGCAATGCTATTCGACAGGGGTGGTGCGGCCCGCAGGCGCAGCCGAGGACACGGCCCTGTCTAATAGGGTTGCCCGAGGGGGAGGGCGGCGCCCTCACCCTATTTGTTCTGTGCCAATCAAAAGCGGCTCGTTTTATGATGTTTGGTTTACAGGGCTTTTAAAGCCTTGGTCTTCGAGGTGCGTCCAAACACCAGGCGTTGGGGTTTTTGCCCTTTCGCAGTGATGGGTGCACCGGGTAGTAGAGCCTTTGCCGCCTCATAAACTGTAAAGTCTGCCAAATAGCGGGGGCCACCGTGAGACCAGCGAGCACGAAAGCCACAACAGCAAGCCGGTCATGCATTGTGTTGGTTCGAAGAAGCGGCATCATACCTTCCTGAGCAAGCTTCCAGAAGCCCAGGTAGCATACTGAGCCAGTAAAAACGTTGGCAGACCACCTGTTTTGGAAGGCTTGAAGACCGCGTAGTTCATTGCAGTATCTCTGATGATCTCGCCTGTTTTTCCCTTGGTTTGAATATTGAGACTGACTGGTTTCCCATTGGTAGGACTTGCGTTCGTCACGGACGATTTCATTCCTTGCTATCTTCCACTTGGCGCGCATTTTCTGGAGTGCTTCGGGGTAGATGCCTGCAATCATCTCCCACACCGACTGCGGGATATCACGTGTCCCACGCTCATAGCGGCTGATCGTGTTGCGGTGGAGATTTAGCACGCGCGCAAAGCGGGTCTGGGATAGCCCAAGCATCTTACGCAAGATCCTTGGCCAATTGGCCGGACAAACACAACCAATCCCACGACAGTTTACAAGCGGAGAACGAGCAATGACCAGACTCCGTTTGAGCCCATGTGATGCCATCGTTGCATCTGAAAAGATTTATGCGGTGGAGAAGGTGGCCGACGAAGACGTCCGATTGCTGGCGGTGGTCGGCGGCAATGGGACACTGACCTTGGCACATGATGAATTGGGGGACATGCTCAAATCCGGTGCTGCAGAGGTGCAGTATGACTATTTCAGCGATGAGCGAGCGGTTCTACGCGCCCGACTTGGAAACCAGTTTGTACGGGATTTGCCGAAAGGCAAACAAGACCGCGTAGCCTTCAAGGTTGCCTGTTGCGAGGTGTTCACGGCCGCTGAGCGAGACGGAGAAGTCACTCGGAGCGAGCAGTCCTACCAACAGTTTGAAGAGGAGTTTGCACAACGGCTCTTAGGCCGGCTGTCTTCGTCAGAATGGTGTGATGATCCAGGTGATCCTTCGAAAGTTGCGCGCATCCGTGTGCCAAGTCGAAAGTCTATCCTGAGGTGGCTTAAGGCTTGGGAAGGCACGCGAAACCCCGCAGCACTACTCAATCGTACGGCCTACAATGGGAACAATGCCAAGAGACTAACGCCGGAAGTCGAGCGACTGATCGTGGAAGGCATTGAGAATTACCTTCACCCAGCGCGAGTAAGCAAAGCGCAAGTGGCATTCGACATCCGGGCAACCGTTGCCAAGGTAAACGAAGACCGAGCAAATCTCAGTCTGCCGCCTCTCAAACCCCCCTCGGAAAGCTCGGTGCGCCGCAGGATCGGGAACCTCGACAAGTTCCAAGTGCTTGCGGCGCGCAAAGGCATCGCGAAGGCCGGGGCAAAACTGGGGCCTATCGGAAAAGGCGCAGAAGCGGTCGCCCCGTTGCAACGCGTGGAAATGGATGAGTGGGAGGTTGACGCACTTACCCTCATTAGGGCCGCTGGAAGTGACCTGACGCCTGATCAGATTGATGAGCTGTCACGCAAGCGGTTCTGGCTCTACGTGGTCTTTGACTGTGCTACCCGTTGTGTATTGAGTTTCAAACTCGCGACGGCCCAAATTAGCGGCGACGCGATTGCAGCTTTGCGTCTTGCGATGGTCGACAAATCGGAGCGTGCGGCGGCTTTGGGGTGCTTGTCGGCTTGGAGCCATTGCGGCCGAATAGCAGAACTCTTCGTGGACAACGGTCCAGCGTTTACCAGTGATGCGTTTCAAAACGCCTGTAGTGCTCTTGGAATTGCTTGTCGTGTCGGGGTAGGCGGCGTTCCTCACTTACGCGGGTACATCGAACGTTTCTTTGGGACGCTAGCAAAGGGCTTGATGCCGCTTCTGAGTGGACGCGTGTTCTCAAACACTGTGGAACGTGGGGACTATCCAGCCGAAGCCCAAGCGTGCCTAACTGAGAAAGACCTCGTCGATGCTCTGATCGTGTTCATCGTTGATGGCTACCACAATCGTAGACATCGCGGTCTAAATTGGGGAACCCCAAATGAAGCTTGGGAGCGCTTGTGTCGTGAACATGGCGTAGCGCCGCCACCAAGTAGCAATCAAATACGATCCACGCTGGGTGTTGATTATGCCAGGACCTCTGGGCGGCATGGCATCCGTTTCGCGAGCCTGAACTACCATTCAGCCGCCTTGGCCAAACATGTCATGGCCAAGGGCCAACAGGAGTTGGAGTTGCGTGTAGATCCCGAAGATCTTTCCGCAATCTCGTGTTGGTTCGGTGAGGCCTGGCATGCATTACCCTGTACGACTGACGGTCTGAACGGGGTCTCATACGAAACTTGGCAACACACTCTGCTAATGCTTCGGCACACCAACAAGGGCGCAGACACTTTGTCGGCGAGCACTGTAGCTGCTGCATTGAGGCGTATCCGTAAGATTGACGAAGCCGCGCGGGCGCGGGTCGGCCTCAGCTCGATTAAGCTCACGCGTGAAGCCCTGTTATTGGCGGAAGATCAGGTCTTCTGGGGCGTCGATATTGCTGGCGCGCGTCCCGTTGCCCTCCCAGAAAATGATCAAGCAACGGCTCAGCTGGGAAGGCTGAGAGTTGAGAAAATTCAGTCCCTACCTGATCAGCCGACCAATGCGGCTGAAAATTCAGCGGCCCCGAAACGTGTTTGGAGGTTCAACGATGAAGTCGAATGATCCCAAATGGCAGCTTATACAGTCCTTGCAACAGGCTTACGTACCAAACGATAACTACACGCAACGCGGTCAACGCTTTGAGGAGCTCACGGCGCAGAGACGCGCGGATATCAAAGCCGGCCTCCACAGCAACGTCCGTGGTATCGTGTTGGTCGGTAGGTCCGGTAGCGGCAAGAGTGCGGCATTCCGCGAACTTATGCGGTGCAGCAAGGATCTGGTCCTAGACGACCCGAAAATAGGCGTCAGTGAAGTTGTTAGCGTGCAGGTGCCTTCCCCGGCAACGCTCAAATTTGTGGGAGTAGCTGTGCTTCAAGCGCTTGGATATCCGTTGGCGCGCGACAAATCAGTTGCACTCATCTGGGGTCAAGTCAAAGACCACCTCAAACGCCGCAAGACGCTGTTTTTGCATCTCGATGGGGCGCAGGATTTAACCCGGTATCAAACACAAAACGAACGGGTCGCTGTCGTCCGTACGCTCAAGTCGTTGATGGAAAACAGCTCATGGCCGGTCGGCCTCATCCTAAGTGGGATGCCCGAGCTCGCCGATTTGATTAATGCTGATCCGCAACTCGGGCGGCGCCTTTACCCGATTTCAATTAGTCGGCTGAATTCAGTGCGGGACCGCGATACAGTCTGCGATATTCTAAGCCTTTATGCTGCGCGCGCGGGGCTGGGAGCACAACAAGCGTAGTTTCAACCGTCGTTTGCCGCTCGCTTGCTTCATGCTGCAGACTATGAGTTTGGTCTTTTGACCGAACTCATTGTGCAGGCAACAGTCATGTGCCTTACGGAAGAAACCACTGGGCGGGAATTGGCTGTAGGCCACTTTGCCAAGACCTACCACCGAAGGTCGGGAGCGCCCGGTGGTCTAAATCCGTTCCTAGCCGAAAACTTCGAACACATTGATGTGCGCAAGCTTCTGGAGCCAGTCAGATGATGGCGCGAGAGTTTGCACTCGCGCTCGACCTTAAGGAGATGGAAACGCCAGCATCCTTTGCGGCGCGCTTGGCGCGCCGCAATGGCTTGATACCCCGCGAATTCTGTACAGATTTGGGTATGCGGTGGCCGGATGTTTGTTCGGCGCATCCAGATGGTCTGAAACGACTGGCACAACTATCTGGCGCAAATCTAGACGCGTTGATGCTGACCGCAGCGCCGCAGGAAAGCAATTTGCGGTTCAGTGTCGGGCACTCCCAAGCCACGAGTGGAACATTCCGAAGGACAGTTAATCGTGTCTGCCCTCGGTGCATGACAGCCGCCATCCAAAGAGAGGGGGATACAGGACCCTTTCAACGACTGGAATGGCTCTTGTTACCACTGCACGTTTGCCGTGAGCATCATGTCCCACTGATCGAGTTGAAACGATCTAGTTATACCCACAGTACCCTCGATATCGTTGCGCAAACGTTTGCTCAGATCGACCACATCAAGGCAGCGGCAGATGAAGATGCTCTGACGCCGCCGATGGCTTTTGAAGAATATCTGTGCAATCGCGTAAACCATAGTCCTGCAGGCGATTGGCTGGACGGATGGACTTTGACGGAAATCGAAACCGGATCCGTCGCACTGGGGATCCAGATGCTCTTTCCCACGCGCCGGCATGTTTCCCGTTTGACACAAAACGAACGACTTACCGCCGCTGATGCTGGGATTACAGCACTCGCGGGTGGTCCGGATACCTTGTCAGAAACCCTTGGCGAGATGCGACTGAAGATGCCTGTGCAGGATCAAAGGCATTACACCAAGGTGCTTGGCATGTTTTACGTCTGGTTTCGCGACCATCGCAAAGAGCCATGCCTAAGCGCATTCCGAGAATGGGTCCGCAGCTATTTGCACCAAGAATATGCTAGGCGGCCATCGCAAAGCATTCTTGGTGTACAGGCGAGGCGCGTGGGCGGCTTTTCCCTCAGCGAGGTCAAAAGGTCCTATGGAATTGACCCTAGCAGAGTGAAAGCCATTTTGGACAATCTTGGCAGGTACGGACCTGACCAACTGCGCTCGCTTGTAGAAATCACTGAAGAGGAGGCCAAGGAAGTAGCCAGATATTGGGATGGTCTTCAATACCCCAAGCATACCGCGAAGGCCCTCAGAATCTTTCCCGATCAGTTAAAGGCTTTGATCAAAAACAAAACTCGCAGCGCGGTCAATCTGGGTGCAACACGGCAGTTTGTTGAGCGATCTTCTGTATCGGCATTGCTGGAAAAACTCGCGGCCGTTGAAATCGGGCGTGCCGGAAGGTTGCACCTTCCGCTGAAGGCCCATTGTCGAAACAACACAGTCAGCCTTGCCCGCGTCGTTGCCGCATGGGCACGGGGAGAACTTACAGGTGTACGCGTCGACCCAGGCCAGGAAGGATTGCAAAGTCTACTGATACCTAGGGACGCTGAGCTGGATCAACAAACTCAACGCCTGATCGGTGATCTCACCTTGGTCGAAGCTGCTAGATATTTGAGGACGAGTAGTACAACCGTTCTCGCGTTGAGGAAGGCGGGCCTCCTGCAAAC
Organism: Shimia ponticola; assembly: GCF_007995215.1. Lineage (GTDB taxonomy): Bacteria > Pseudomonadota > Alphaproteobacteria > Rhodobacterales > Rhodobacteraceae > Shimia_B > Shimia_B ponticola. The sequence continues at coordinate 1,319,455 of NZ_VCDK01000003.1, read as the reverse complement.
CGTGTCCTGTCTTAATCCAGAAACACGCTTTATGAAAATCTATGTCGCCAAGACGAGTATCGAAGCGTTCCAGAACCACTACACCACGCTGGGGCAGCTCGCACGAGAACGCGGCGTGGCCCCAATCCACCTTGCGCGGAAACTGGATCGAATGGGTATAGAAACCATCGAATGCTGCCCGACCAATGTGAGAGTTTATCCTGTCGATGTCAGACGTCTGGTGTGATCGTGAGGGCGGGAAGCAGACGTTCGCCGCAGGTGCAAATGGGTTAAACCTTCGGAGGAGAAGCGGACCTTCGCCAAAGATGCACTGCTGTTGCGGCTATTTTGAACGTTTTGCCTGGATGTGGGTGGGACAAGACCCCAAGCCCCCACGACAAAAATGGTCGCGTTAGTTGAGTTTGCCGGCCCACCATGTCTTGGACAGCGCCGCACCGGCGGCAAAATTATGGGCGCCTAGGGTGTCCTGTATTCGCAGGCATTCGTTCCATTTCACCATTCGCTCGGATCGTTGAAACGACCCAACCTTGAGCTGCTGGCTTCCCAGTCCAACGCTCAGGTGAGAAATGGACGTATCTTCGGTTTCTCCAGAACGTGCGGACACGACGGCGGTCCAACCTGCGGTGCGCGCGGCATCATAGGTCGCCGCGGCCTCCGTGACCGTGCCGATTTGGTTCACTTTGATAAGGACGCAATTGCAGGCGCCGTCCGAGACACCTTTGGCGACCAGCGCGGTGTTGGTGACGAGATAATCGTCGCCGATGATTTGCACGCGCTCGCCGTAACGGCGGGTGAATTCGATCATGCCAGATGGATCGTCTTCGCCAAGCGGATCTTCGATCGAGACGATTGGGTAAGCGTCGAGCCATTGCCCCAACAGGTCGATCATCGCGCCCGACTCCATTTCCTTGTCTTCGAGCGCCAAACGGTAACGCCCGTCGCTGCCAAACTCGGATGCTGCGATATCAAGCGAGATAACCACCCGTTCGCCGGGTTTTTCGCCGGCTTTTTCAATGGCGGCCACGAGGGTTTCGAGCGCTTCCTCGTTGCTGCGGAAATTGGGCCACCAGCCACCCTCGTCTGCAATGCCCGCCAACGCACCACGGGCAGCCATAATGTCCCCGGCAGCAAAATAGACCTCGTTAGTGATCTCCATAACCTCGTCGAAACTGGCGGCGCCCGGGACCATGATCATGAAGTCTTGGATGTCGACGCGGCGGCCTGCATGCGCCCCGCCGCCAAAGATCTGGATCTCTGGCAAGGGCAGCGACGGGGTGTACCCATAGAGCTGTGCCACATGCTGCCACAGGGGGATTTCTTTATGAGCGGCGGCTGCGTGCAGGACAGCCATTGAGGTGGCGACCGTGGCGTTACCGCCAAGGAGGGACTTGTCCGGGCTAGGGTCAAGCGCAAGGATGGCTTGATCGACCGACGTCTGGTCCTGCGCGTCCATCCCCACGAGCACAGGGCCAATAGTATCGACCACATTGCGCACGGCTCGCCCCACGTCTTTGCCACGCAAACGAAAGCCGCCGTCCCGCAGGTCAGTGGCCTCGCGTCGACCACGTGAGGCACCCGCAGGCGCGATAGCGCGACCGAAAGAGCCATCTTCTAGCTGCACGTCGACCTCGACGGTCGGATTGCCGCGGGAGTCCCAAACGCGCCGTGCGGTGACGGATCGGATCGCACTCATGCCATCGCCTTTCCAAGGGTTTCGACAAGCTCTTGAAGCTTGGTTTTCGGATTTAGGATCAAAGCGGGTGTCATCTGCCGAATCCAGTTCTGATTTGCAGTCGACAGATACTCCACCGGGGATTTCCCATCGACACGGGCGAGCATCAAGGCAGGGAGCAGCGCGCAGACCCGCGCCTCGAGCTCGCTTGGGTCTTCCCAGCACACGTGCGGCCGATAATGGCGCCACAGGTCTAGCGTGTTGGCCAGGAGCCGAGACCGGCTGGTGGGCAAATGGAGAGCTTTCAGCGTCAGGTGATTGAGGCAAAAGGCCGGGTCAAATGCCGGATCGCCCATCGTTGCGCATTCCGCGTCCAAGATGAGGGCGGACCCACCGCGAAAAAGGATGTTCTTGGGGCTTACGTCACCGTGAACGAGGACCCGGGACGCCTGATACAGATCGCTTGCCAGCCCATCCAAACGGTCTGTTAGGGCAGAGTGAATTTGCGCCGTATAAGACAGATAGGGCTCGATCCGTATCGCGCGAAAATCATTCTGGTTCTGGAAGGGCCCAATATCAAAATCCTCCTGGACAGAGGCAGCGTGGACGCGTCCCAACGTATCACCCAACGCGGCGGCTTCACCTTGATCGGACGCTTGAGAGAGCAGGGCGTCTTTCCACAGGTACACATCCGGGCCCGCGATGAATTCCATCGCGAAACCGTGCAGCGCATCTGAGCGCCCAAATAGCTGAACCGCATGATCGCGAGACGCCGATGCGGCAACTTGCAGCCAGGCGTATTCGGCCGCACTTCGGTGAACCGGGGCATACCAATCCGCTTGGACCCTGAGTTTCGGCAGGGCGAATTTGACGCAGAGCGTGCGGTCTTTCAGATCGACCCGGGCGATGTCCGAGGCCACTCCACCCGTGAGCGCGGTTACCCGTGTGATGTCTTGGGTGCGCCCCAAGCGAAGCTTTTCTATCAAGGTCGCGCACCGCGCCTCTAAGTCAGTCACGCCAGACCTCTCTTCGCTCGCCCGTCGGAGGCCCAAATAAACAGCCCGCCCACGACAATCAAGCAAGCGCCCAACAGGGTCGATAGCACGGGTGCGTCGTCAAAGACGACCATCCCGGCAAGTGTCAGGTAGATGACAAAGCTGTAGCCAAAGGGCGCAAGCACGCTTGCAGGTGCATAGCCATGGGCGCGCGTGAGCGCTTCGTGCCCGGCCCAAGCGAAAGCGCCGATTGCCACTATCAGGGTCCATTCGACCGCCCCCGCTGGCACCTGCCAAAAGACCATCGCGAATGGCGCCAAAGCCAGCGTGCCCAATGCGCCGGTGTAAAGCTGCAGAACACCCGGGGTGACATGTCCCGCAAGTTTGCGTGACAGCACCTGGTACATCGCCATGCCCATGGCGGGGTAAAGCATCAGAACAGCATACCAATTCATTGGTTCACCGAATGGCCAAAGGATGATGAGCGCGCCACCGAGGCCCAGAAAGATCGAAATAACATGCGCCGAGCGGATATCTTCGCCCAGGATCAGCCGTGCGAAAATGCACACAAAGAGCGGAGACGTGTAGAGCAGCGCCGATGTTACCGCCAAGGACAGGTGCCCCAGCGCCAGAAAATTGACGAGGGTTGCAGAGACCAGGCAAAACGATCGGAGAACGACAAGGCTGCGCAGCCTTGGAGGTAGTTTGGTTTTCGGTTTTCCTCGCCACGCGCGTTCCACCAACGTGATGGCGAAGTGAACGGCATACCGCATGAAGGCCAGCTGAAACACCACCAAGCCTGCGCCCAACAGCCACTTGGCGCTGGTATCCACAACTGAAAAAAGCAGGTTCGCAACAAGGACAAACGCAATGGCGATGCCAAGGCTGCGCCCCCCGTCAATCGCGGCCATAGTGCTTTTTGTAGGCGTCATAGAGCTGGGGAACCATGGCATCGCCCATACCGTCGGCCAGCGCCTGTTTCATCATCTGCAACGGCACGTGCGCCATGACAGAGGGCGCTCCTGCCTCCTCGGCCATCTGAGCGTAGTAGCCCACATCCTTTGTCGCGTTCTCTATCGAAAAGGCCAGCTGGTTCGGGTCGCCATTCAGCGGGTATTGCGCGACCAACTGCATGAAGGGCGACCCCAAAGGACCCGCAAACATCACATCAAAAAGCTTCTGGCGCTCGATGCCCGTGATGTCGGCCATGGTGAAAGCTTCGCTTAGTGCGTTGGCGACCACCTGACCAAAAAAGTTGTTCATCAGCTTGATGGTGTGCCCGCTGCCGCTGTCACCCAGATGAAAGACGTTTTCGGCCAGGTCGCTGAGCACGGGGTGTACTTTGTCGAAAGCGTCTTTGTCGCCTGCGCACATCAGGTTGAGCTTACCCTCCAAAGCATGGGCGGGAGTGCGCCCGATTGGCGCATCCAGATAGCTGCCGCCCTGCGCGGAAACCTCGCGCGCCAGCGCTTTGGTGGACGATGGCAAAGAGGTGCCAAAGTCGATCACCACTACCCCCTTGCGCATCCCCGACAAGACCCCGTCGGGACCGTGCATACGGCCTTCGACATGCTCTGACGTCCCCATACACAGCATGACGATATCGCTGCGTTCCGCGACTTCGCGCGCGTTCGTGACCTCGACCGCGCCGCGCGCGATGGCTTTGTCCAGCTCTGTTCGGTCCCGGTTACCCAGGACGGTCAGGTCATAGCCTTTGTCTTGCAAACACGACACCATAGCGCCGCCCATGAGGCCCAAGCCGATGAAACCGATTTTGGGTTTGGTCATAGTTTTGTTCTCCTACATGGTCGCGCCGATTTGCCAGGGGACGAATTCGAAATCCCCAAGACCCAGGGCTTCGGATTTTGTCACAGTGCCGGATGCCGTGGCCAGGATTGTGTCGTAGATCTCGCGCCCCATTGCGTGGATATCCAAACCTTCCGACAGGATGCGGCCCGCGTCTATGTCCATGTCGCCCGCCATGCGCCGTGCCATATCCGAATTCGTTGCGATCTTGATGGTCGGCGCAGGTTTTGAGCCAAACGCCGAACCGCGACCGGTGGTAAAACACACGATCTGGCATCCCCCCGCGATCTGCCCGGTGACGCTGGCGGGGTCATAGCCAGGGCTGTCCATGAAGGTGAAGCCGGACGCTGTGACGGGTTCGGCGTATTTGTAGACCGCGTTAAGAGGTGTCGTGCCCCCTTTGGCCGCAGCACCAAGCGACTTTTCAAGGATTGTCGTCAGCCCACCGGCCTTGTTTCCGGGGCTTGGATTGTTGTCCATCGAACCTTTGTTGGCGGCGGTATAGTCCTCCCACCAGCGGATCAGGTTGACCAGCTTTTCGCCCGTAGCCGCGTCAGTTGCGCGTTCGGTCAGCAGATGCTCGGCGCCGTAGATTTCAGGTGTCTCGGCCAATACGCCGGTGCCGCCTTGCGCGGCGAGAAGATCGCAGGCGTGGCCCAGGGCCGGATTTGCCGTGATGCCCGACCACGCATCCGACCCCCCGCACTGCAGGGCGACCTTCAGGTGGCGCGCGTCACAGGGCGTGCGGCTGACCTGATTGGCCAGAGGCAGCATAGCAGTGACCTTGTCGATCCCGCGCGCCACGGTGTCGCGCGTCCCCGCCACGTTCTGAATGTTCATCGTTTGGAAAAGGGGGCCGTGCTCGAGGCCGTAAGCCTCTAGCAGCCAGTCGATCTGGTTCATCTCGCAGCCTAGCCCCACCATGAGGACGCCCGCCAGATTGGGGTGGCGCGCATAGCCCCACATCACCCGCTGGAGGGCCTCAAAGCCGGTGCCGTCTCCGCCCATGCCGCAACCCGTGCCGTGGACAAAGGCCGCAACGCCGTCGACGTTCGGAAACTCTGCCAACCGGTCGGGGCTGAAATGATCTGCGATCATCCGCGCCACGGTGGCAGAACAATTCACCGAGGTCAGGATGCCGATGAAGTTGCGCGTGCCAAAGCGCCCGTTGCCCCGGTCATATCCCATGAACGTGTCGCGCGACGCGGGCGCGGCGGACGGGCGCAGGTTGGTGCCGAATTTATAGCTTGGGTCGACCGCCGTGAAAGCCAGGTTATGCGTATGGACGTGGTCCCCGGGCGCGATATCGGTCGAGGCGATACCGATCTTCTGCGCGTATTTCAGCACAGGCGTCCCCGCTGCGATGGGCTGCAGGGCCACCTTGTGGCCCCCCGGCACCGATTGCGTCAGTGTAAGCCCGTCGACCTGCGCGCCCGCGCCCAAGGCCTTTTGCGCGATGGCCACGTTGTCGGCGGTGTCCAGTCGGATCAGTCCCATCAGGCGCAGTACGGCCCGTCCGAGGGCCAGCGGTGCTGGGGAATATGCGCGCTTCTGGCCAGATCGCGGCGCGCGTCTTCCCACTTTTGTTTCCAGACCCGCCAGTCGCGAAGCTCGGTCTCGGGCTGGGCGCGGGAACGGGCGACGAAACTGGGGAACTGATCGCGCCCCGTAGACTGGCCCGTCACGTTATAGCGCAGGTCGAATGACCAACGGTATCCGCCAGAAACGTTAGGCAAGCTGGCATGGGGCGTCAGCGGGTGAAAGATCACCGCGCCCCCCGCCTTTACTGGCGTCGGCACCGCGCGCGCGGCGGGCAGATAGCGATCCTTGATGCCGGGCTGGTTCATCGTGCAATGCGGCAGCATCTCGTCTCTAAGCCCCGGCTTCACTTGCAAACAGCCGTTTTCAACCGTCGCATCCGTGATCGCCAGCCAGATCGTCACCATCTGTGTGTCATCCGCCGACGGCAGCGTCACGCCCTTGTCCTGATGCCAGTCGGTCGCGATGATATGCGCGCGTTTTTCGCCTGCGGCCACCTCCGCCTGAGGAGGCTTGATGCGCACGTGTTGGATCGGGTTCGAGGTCAGCTCTGGCCCCAGAAGGCTTTCGGCGATGTCCAGCAGGCGGGGATGGGTCGCCATGTCAAAGACCGCGGGGCCGACGTGTAACGGCGTGTCGTCCGTAATATCCCCATGCGGCAGCGAGATATCGAGTGGCTGATACCACTCGAACCCCGCCTTTACCGCCGCGTCCAGCTTATCAAAAAAGCCCATGTCCGGCGTGGCGGGGGCCAGCCGCCCCTCTGCCGCCCAGCCGTCGTAGAGCCGGTCCATCAACGCCTCGTATTCGCCCCGTACCGCCGCCAGCGTGGCGGGGTCGATGACGTCCTCCATCACGAGGTAACCGTCGCGGTTGAACTGGTCGATTTGGGCAGCGCTCAGCATGGGTCAATCCAACAGAAGGGTGACAATGGGGGGCCAGATCAGCAGCACCGACAACGCCAGCAGCTGGACCCCGATGAAGGGCAGGAAGCCCTTGAAGATGTCGGTTAGCGAGATATGCGGCGGTGCCACTGATTTCAGGTAGAACGCCGCCGGACCGAAGGGTGGCGACAGGAAACTGACCTGCATGTTCATGCAGAAAAGCACACCAAACCAGACGGACAGGTATTTCGGCTCCAACTGGCCCAGATAGCCGATCTCTTCGATGGGTAGGCGCTGCACGATGGGCAGGAATACGGGGATGATCAGCAACACGATGCCGACCCAGTCCATGAACGCCCCCATAAAAAGCAGGATGACCATCATTGTCAGTAGGACCAGCATCGTTGGCATCTCGGAGCCCACGATCAGGTTGGCGATGTAATTGGGCCCACCCGCCAGCGTATAGGCCCCCGCCAATGCTGCCGCCCCGATGGTCACCCAGATAATCGTGCCGGTGGAACGCAGCGTGCGCATCATGGAATCCCAGACAAGCTCGACACTCGCCTCGCCGCGGAAGAGCGCGATAAGGAACACCGCGAAAGCGCCCATGCCGGCAGCTTCGGTAATCCCCGTGATGCCCCCGTAGATCGAGCCCATGACGACACCGATCACCAGGATCGGCGGCACCAGGCCCTTGCCGTGTTCCCAGCCTTCCATCGTCCGCTTGCGACCAAACACGACGAAAGCCATCACCAAACCGATCAGCCCGGCAATGGCGATGGGCAGCAGGTGATAAGACATTCCCAAGGCAATGGGATCCTCGCCTTCCTCCAGGATATTCTGCCCGGTGACGGTAAAGAACAGCGCCCGAAGGAACAGGACCGTGGCCCCGCCCGCCAAGAGGAGCGATAGGAATCCGCTGAACATGCCCAGCTTCTGCGAGGCGGTCGGGTCACCCGGCTGCGGTTCTGGCAATGGGGCGTCCTGGGGGCGCAGCTGTGTGCGGATGATAATGTAGGTGATGATCATCATCGCCAGCATAAAGCCTGGCACGAAAGCCCCGGTGAAAAGCGCCTTGATCGACGTTTCCGTGATCAGGCCGTAGATGATCAGCACAATAGACGGCGGGATCATCGTGCCCAGCGACCCCGACGCGCAGATCGTCCCGATGGCCAGGTTCTGGTTATAGCCCAGTCGCAGCATCTGCGGCAGCGCGATCAGGCCCAGAAGGACAACCTCGCCTCCTATGATGCCCGACATCGCGGCCATTATGACCGCCATGATCGAGGTCACAATCGCGATCCCGCCCCGCGTCCGCGCCAGCCAGAAGTTGAGCGAATTGTACATCTCTTTGGCGATGCCTGACCTTTCCAGCAAAGCAGCCATGAAAATGAAGAGAGGGACCGATATCAGCACGTATTGCGTCATCAGATCGAATATCTTCTGCGTTAACAGGTAAAGCGGCCCTGTCCCCGGCCGCCCCGACAGCAGGCCTTCGCCAAAGGTCCAAGGCGCGGTCAGCACCTGCGGTTCGAACTTCAGGACCATGACAACCAGCGCGAGGACGGCAGAGGCAAAACCCAGCGGCATCCCGATGGCCAGAAGCACGATCAGGCCCATCACCACGATCAGTGAAATGGTTCCAATATCCATTATTCAGCCCCCACGCTCTTGCGGATGGCCTCGACCTCGTCCTCGTCGACGACGAAGGTTTCCGGCTCCATGTTCCAGTCGGCGATCAGGTTAGCCAAAGCCTGCAGTGCGATCAGAACCATGATGATCAGGATCATTGGCTGGATCGTGGCGGGGATCGGCGGGTCGAAGGCGGTGCCGAACATCTCCCATCGGTAGAGCTTGTTGACAAAGACCTGCTTGTAGCTGCCATAGACCACGCCCATCGCGAATAGCGCGATCAGCAAGGTCGAGATCACATCGAATGCCTTGCGCACCGGGCGCGGGACGACGTCGTAGAGCAGCGTGATGCGGATGTGGCAGCGCTGCTGCATCGCATAAAGGCCCGAGCACAGGAACACGAAGCCCGCGATCCACAGCGTCAGTTCGTTGGCCCACTTGGTCGGCGCTTCGACCACGTATCGCATGAAAACCTCGTAGAGCATCACGCCCGTCATCGCGAGAAGCATGATCATCGTCGCACGCCCTATAAACAGTGCGAACTTGTCCCAGCGTTTCCATTGCGGATACTCCATCGGAGCCACGACAATGGACCGCATGCCAAGCAAAACGAAGATCGGCATCGATAGCAGGGCGATGTAGTCAAAGATATTGGCAAAGCCACCAAACAGGCCCGGCATATCCTGAAGCACTTCTTTGCGGGTGTGGAGTTCAGAGACCTGCATCTGCAGGCTTTCGCTCTCTGGCGGAATCCAATCAAGCGTAAACGCAGGGATGTGCCAAACGCACCAGCCAGCGCAAATCAAAAACGCCGATGGCCAAATCCATTCTCCGATGCTGCCCGTTTGCCGCCCCTGCATGGCCTGCCCCCTTGCCCGAGTTCTTTTGATCAAGACAGCGCGCTAACCTGCCTTCGTCAAACAAAACTCGTGATGAAAAAGAAGAAGGGGGCACCGAAATGCCGCCCTTCTGGATTAGTCAGCTTTCGCTTACTGCATCGCGCCGATGTCGCGCAGGAAGTCGAGGTGCGCGTTCAGCAGTTCTGTCGATTCAGGAGTAGTCGCGAAATCGACCCACGCATCTTGGACCGCCTGACGATACACAGCCATGTCCTCTTCGGACCACTGGTACATGTTCAGGCCTTTAGCAGCCAACTCGACAGAGTTCTGTGCGTTCTTGACCTCGTTGATCGTGGTGTTCTTGAGGCCAAGCGCTTGCATGCCAACCTTCAGGATGGCCTGATGGTGCGCTGGCATGTTGTCCCAAACGTCTTTGTTACACGCCAGGTGGTCCGCAGGCATCGAGTGGAAGCCAGGATAGTTGGTGTGCTCTGCGATGTCATAGAGACCCAGACCGATGTTGTTTGTCAGGTTCGCAGCATCTGCGCCGTCGATGATACCGGTTTCAAGAGCTGTAAAGATCTCGTTGAAGTCCATCACGATTGGCGACGCGCCCAGATTTTCAAAGATCATTGTGATCACGCCTGGAGGCGAACGGAATTTCCAGCCTTCAAGGTCGGCCACACCAGCCAGCGGCTTGGTCGAGGACAGCGATTCAGGACCAGGGATCCACCAGCCGACAAATTCCATACCATATTGGTTATACAGCTTGTTCAGCGCGTCCTCACCGCCGCCGTGCAGCAGCCAAGCGTATTGCTGGTAGGGGTTTGCGTAACCGCCCGTCAGATCGCCCGTGAACTGGAACGCCGGGTTTTTGCCGGTCTGGTAGGACCCGCCGGTCATGTCGCAGTCAAGAATGCCGGTGGCGGCAGCGTCAAAGGTTTCAGCAGAGGCGACGACCGAAGAAGCATAGAACATCTCGATCTGGATTTCGCCGTTGGACATCGCGGTGACGTCCTCGATGAACTCTCCTGCCATTTGGCCGGAGAGAGTCTCTTGGCTGAAGTGCGTCTGAATCCGTAGGGTTGTGGTTTCTGCATTGGCTGCAAAGGCTGCAGCCGACAGCGCTGCCGCCGATGCAGCCAGCGTCAGGTTCTTGAGTATGGACATTGGTTCCTCCCTTGGTCCTTGCTTTCGAGTCGCTTTGCGACTTTCGTTTTTGGTATGACCAAATTAGGAAGCTTCCACTTTTTAGGCAAACTAAAAATGCACGCGCAAAGCTCACTTAATGCCCAATTTAACCAGTGATTTAGCGCTCAGCTCGCGATATACGAAGCCAACTTGTTCTAGTGTATGCTAGCGTAGCGATCAATATGGTCGCACCAAACGCAACCAGTTCAAAAGGACAGGACACCGCGATGACCGATGCCAAACACTGCAAAGGGCAACCCGCATGAGTGAATTGTTGGTCGTTTCGACAATCACTCCCGCCATGGAAGACAGGCTTAGGTCCGTGTTTCAGATGACCCATGTCGCCGATATTTCCTTGCCCGAATGGCTGCCCAAAAACGCAGCCGGGGTAAGGTTCGTGCTTACTGACGGCGGCACTGGGCTTGCGGATGATTTTCTCGCGCAGCTGCCGAACCTGGAAATCATCAGCAACCTTGGTGTGGGATATGACGGGGTCAACACCGATCTCGCGACAGCACGCGGCATCCCGGTTACGCACACGCCCGATGTCCTGAACGAAGAAGTCGCGACGACGGCTGTGATGCTGTATCTTGCGGTGTGGCGGAACTTCGAGGCAGAGATGGCCCATGCGCGATCAGGTCGCTGGGCCGCCAACGGAAACTTGCCGCTGCCCCCCACTGCCGATGGTCGGCGCATCGGGGTTCTGGGGCTCGGACGGATCGGCAAGGCCATCGCTGCAAAGATAGCGCCGTGGGCATCCGAAATCTGTTATTACGGACGTTCCAAGCAGGACGTCCCTTATCGGTACTTTGACACTCTCGCGGCGATGGCTGCGCACTGCGATGTGCTGGTCAACATCGCGCCCGGCGGCGAGGCGACACATCACCTGATAAACCGCGACATACTGGAAGCGATCGGCCCCGACGGGCGGCTGATCAATGTCGGGCGCGGCTCGACCGTGGATGAAGCTGCGCTGATCGAGGCGCTGCGCACCGGCACGCTTGGCGGTGCCGGGCTCGATGTCTACGAGAATGAGCCGCACATCCCGGAAGCGCTGCGCGAGATGCACAACGTTGTGCTGCTGCCCCATGTGGCGAGCGCAAGCATCGAAACACGGCGCGCTATGGGTGATCTGGCCGTAGACAACCTGATTGCGTGGAAAGAGGGACGGCCGCTTTTGTCGCCCGTCCCGGAAAGCGCGTCGCTGGTTTAGCGGCCCATCCAGCCGCCATCGACCACGAGGATTTCACCGTTCACGTAGTCCGATGCTGCGGAGGCGAGGAAGACGGCAGGCCCACCAAAATCGGCGGGCGTGCCCCAGCGTCCTTGAGGGATACGTTCGAGAATGGATTTGGAGCGCGCCGGGTCGTCCTGCAGCGCCTGAGTGTTGTCCGTGGCGATATAGCCCGGCGCAATAGCGTTCACATTGATCCCGTGCGGGGCCCATTCATTGGCCAGGGCTTTGGTCAACTGCCCGATCCCGCCCTTGGAGGCCGCGTAGCCCGGCACCGTGATCCCGCCCTGAAAGGTCAAGAGCGAGGCGGTGAAGATGATCTTGCCTGAACCGCGCGCGATCATACCGCGTCCGATTTCGCGGCTCAGGATGAATTGCGAAGAAAGGTTCACGTCGATGACTTCATCCCACAGCGCGTCCTCATGCTCTGCCGCGGGCTTGCGCTTGATGGTGCCTGCGTTGTTCACAAGGATATCGGGAGCGTGTCCGTCCGCCTCGATCTGCGCGGCGAAGGCCTGCACCGCAGCCCGGTCCGAGAAATCGCACGCATAGGCGCTGAAGGCACGGCCTTTCGCAGTGACGGCCTGCTCTACGGCGCTGCCTGACGGCTCAAGGCTCGCGCTGACACCGATGATATCTGCGCCCGCTTCGGCGAGAGCTTCGGCCATGCCGCGTCCGATACCGCGCTTGCAGCCTGTCACAAGGGCAGTTTTCCCCGTCAGATCGAACATGCTCATGCGTCCGCTCCCACTTTGATAAGGCTCTTGAGGGCGGTCGGGCTGCTATCGAGCGCTTCGAATGCGGCCTGGATGTCCGACAACGGGCTGACATCGGTGATCACCGTATCCGCATCAATCGCACCAGATGCGACAAGCGCAATGGCTTTGTCGTAATCAGCCGGCTCGTAGACGCGCGCGCCGATCAGCTTCAACTCGCGCCAGAAGAACTGAAAAAGGTCGATCTGCGGCTTTTGCGCGTGGATCGCCACCATAACAATGCGCGCCCGGGTCGCGGCAACCGCCGTCATCGCGTCAACACCTGGCTGCGTGCCGGAGACCTCGAATACGACATCCGCGCCTTTGCCCCCGGTCCGGGCGTTGATTGCCTCCGCGAGGTCCTCCTCTGCCGGGTTCACGGTGTCAAAGCCAAGTTTGTCTGCGATGGCCAGGCGGTTCTTGTTCACCTCAGAAACGGTGACCCTGCCGCCCGCCTCCCGCGCGACCATGGCGCACAGGATGCCAATGGGGCCACCGCCGATGACGACCACATCTTCGCCCGGCCGCAAACCCGATAGGCTTATGTCATGACAGGCCACGGCCACCGGTTCGATCAGGGCTGCGTGGTCCATGCGCATGTCATCCGGCAGCACATGGATCGTGTGGGCGGGGACGGTCCAGACTTCTTGCATGGCGCCATCTGTGTCGAGGCCCAGAAATTTCATGTTGTGGCTGATATGCGGATACCCGGCCTTGCTGGCGGGGCAATTTAGGTCCGGATCAAGTGGCCGCACGACGACTTTCTGCCCGACACTTAGCCCCGTGACGCCTTCGCCAAGCGCGTCGACCCAGCCAGACATCTCATGCCCGACGATCCTGTTGTGACCGACGCGCGCGTCCATATTGCCGTGAAAGACGTGCATGTCCGTCCCGCAGATCCCGCAATACGCGATCTTCACAGCCACCTCGCCTGCGGCGGGTGGCACCGGTTCTTTTTGTTCCACGGCAAAGGTCTTGTTGCCGCGATAAAAGGCGGCCGTGATCGTATCGGTCATGCTGTTTCCTTAGCGTTGGCCCATCGCGGCGTGGGCGGCTTCGAGTTTTTGCCAGTCAAAGGTCACCCCGATCCCCGGTTCATTGGGGGCGGTGGTCAAATGATCTTCAACCTGCAGCGGACGGGTCGTGTATTGATCGATGGGAAAGCTGTGGACTTCAAGCCAACCCGCGTTAGGCTGGGAAGAGACGAGGCTGACATGGAGTTCCTGCATCCCGTGGCTGCACACGGGAATGCCATGGGATGCGGCCAGTCTAGCAACCTGCAACCACCCTGTGATGCCGCCACAATTGGAGGCATCGGGTTGAACGAAACTGAGTTTCGCATCGCGAAACGCGTATTCGAATTCGTGGATCGTGTGCAGGTTCTCGCCCATAGCCAGCGGGACGTTCGTGGCCTCCGCGATCTTGCCATAACCGACATAGTCGTCCGGGATCGTCGGTTCTTCGAACCACAGCACGTCGCAATCGGCGAAAGCGCGCGCCGCCTCAATCGCTTGCGGCACGGACATGGAATAGTTCGCGTCCACCATGAAGGCGCGGTCTGGTCCCAGCACCTCGCGGATGCGTTTGGCACGTTCGATGTCGGTGGCGAGCTCTGGTTGGCCGACCTTGATTTTGACGCCGTTATACCCGGCCTCCAGATAGCCTTCGGTTTGGCGCACCAGTTTGTCCAAAGAAAAGTTCAGATCGATCCCGCCGCAATAGGCCTTGCACCGATCAGACGCCCCACCTGCGAGTTTCCACAACGGCTGACCCTCGGCTTTCGCCTTGATGTCCCACAATGCGATGTCGACCGCGGAGATGGCAAACGACGCGATCCCGCCCCGCGCCACATAGTGCACGTGCCATTGCATCGCGTCGTAGAGGGCTGCGATATCGTCTGCCTCTTGGCCGCGTAGAAAGGGCTGCAGATCGTGCGTGATCATTGCGGCAATCGCGCGCCCGCCCTTGCCGCCGGTATAGGTGTAACCCGTACCTTCGACACCGTCCGAGGTTGTGATCGTTACGGTCACAAGCTCGAAATGCGTGTGATCCCCGTGTTTGGCGTCCGTCAGCACTTCGGCCAAAGGAACATCAAACAACCGTACCGCCAGTTTTTCGATTGTTCCCATGGTGTGTCCCGCAGCAGCCGCGCCTTCAGTTTTGGTATGACAAAAACGGTTTTCAGCGTCTACTTCTTTATTTCTATTGAGCCGATGCGGCTGGTCTGCCAGTTTTGGTTATACGAAACCGCGCCCTGTGGCGCATCATTGGCGGGCACGCTTCGGTGAACGAGCAGTCGACACAGTTAAGATTTCGCGCAGCAGATACGCTCGTATCCGCGATTGAAGAGCGCATTCGCAATGGCGATCTGCGCGCCGGCGACCCACTGCCGCCTGAGCGAGAGATTGTGCGCGACCACGGGGTAAGCCGAACGGTCGTCCGTGAGGCGTTACGGATCCTGGCATCCAAAGCGTTGATTACCGCGCGTCCCGGCTTTCGTCCGGTCGTGGCGCGGCTGGGCTATGACGCGGCCCTTGATGCGGTGGGCAGCGTGGCGGCCCAGCTTCTTGAACAGCCTGATGGCGTCAGAAACCTCTTCGACATGCGGGTCAGGATCGAAGCGTCATTGGCCCGTGATGCAGCCAAATCGGCGACCTCGGAGCAAATCGAGGAAATGGAAGCCGCTCTCGAAGCCAATCGCGCGGCAATCCCGGATACCAAGCTGTTTTATGAAACCGATGTTGCCTTTCACAGCGTACTGCATACCGTACCCGGCAATCCGATGCTTCCCGCACTGCATCGTGCTTTCACTGCTTGGCTTGCGCCAAACTGGATCAAGATGCCGCGTTTGCCGAAGCGCAACGAAATCAACTACGAAGCGCACAAGGCGATCTTTGACGCAATTCTACGCCGCGACCCCGACAAGGCTGAAACAGCTTTGCGCGATCATCTTGATTTTGCGTGGAACCAGGTCAGCGATATCATCGAAGGAGCACGCCATTGACCGCGCCCGCTGTTGCCATCGGATGCCTGGGTGAGGTGATGCTGGAGCTTGTCGCTGGTCAGGGCAGTCAAGCGACGCTCGGCGTGGCGGGGGATACTTACAATACAGCTGTCTATCTGCGGCACGTCGCGCCAGAGCTGCGGGTCGACTACATCACGGGTTTGGGTTCGGACCGCTTTTCGCAGCGGATTATGAAGCACATGGCAGGGTACGGCGTCGGCCATTCGCGGGTATTCATGCACCCCACGCGTGGACCCGGGCTTTATGCGATTGAGACCGACGACACAGGCGAACGCAGCTTTACCTACTGGCGAAGCGATGCCGCCGCGCGCGCTCTGGGCGACGAGGATACGCCGCTGCTGTCTGGGCTCTTATCCGGGCTGACACATGTCTTTTTGTCGGGCATCTCGCTGGCGATCTTGCCGCAAGATAATCGTGATCGCCTGTTCGCAGCATTGGCCGATTTCCGCGCGCGCGGAGGCATCGTTGCTTTTGACAGCAACTACCGGCCGCACCTTTGGAACGACCCAGAGCTTGCGCGAAGAGAAACCGAGCGCGCATGGCGCAGCTGCGATATTGGAATGCCATCCGTGGATGACGAGCAGGCTCTTTTTGGCGATGCCAACGAAGACGCAGTTCTCGCTCGGTTTGCAAGCTACGGCATCCTGCGCGGCGTTCTGAAGCGCGGCGCGTTGGGGCCCATATCCTTCTGCGGCACTACGCTTGCGCGCGCCGAACAGCCCGTGAAGGTCGTAGACACGACCGCAGCAGGCGACAGCTTCAATGCCGGATATCTGGCAGAGCTCTTGCGCGGGGGCGACGAACAGACCGCGCTCAAGACAGGGCACGACCTTGCCACCCGCGTCATCGGACAGCGCGGGGCCATCATTTTCAAACCGGAGGCTTTGGCATGATTTGTGGGGTTGTGGGCCTGGGTGACATGGGCAGCGGGATGGCCAAGAACCTGCGGGCTGCCGGGTTTGAGACCTGGGGCCTGAATAGAAGCAAAGCGCGCGAAGAGGCCTTTGCGAAAACTGGTGGCAACGTCGCGCGGGACCTCGCCGATATGGGGCAACGCTGTGATGCGGTGTTCGTCATGGTGATGGATGGCGCGCAGACGCGCGATGTCATTTTGGGCCCGAACGGTTTGCTGGCACATATGAAGTCTGGAAGCGTGATCCTCTTGACGGCGACGATCAAACCTCAGGAAGCTCGCGCGCTCGGCGACGAGATGGCGCAAAGCGGCGTTCACTTGATCGATACCCCGGTGTCGGGCGGCTTTCCCGGCGCGCAGAATGGCACCCTCACGATGATGGCGGCTGCGCCTGTTGCGGTGCTCGATGAATTTGCACCGGTGATGGAAGCGGTGTCGGCAAATATCCATCGTGTTGGCACCCGGCCTGGCGAGGGGCAAACCGTCAAGGCATGTCTGCAATCTCTGATCGGCGCGCAGTTCTCGGCAACGTTCGAGGCCGCCGCACTTGCGGCCAAGGCCGGGGTGCCCGGGCAGGTACTGCTGGACGTTTTTTCAACCTCATCCGCGGGCTGCGGCGTCGTGAACAACGCGCTTGAAAAGATCATCGACCGGCAGTTTGAAGGCACTGGCAGCAGCATTCATACGATGCATAAGGACCTGACGATATCCCTTGGGCTGGGCGAGGCGCTTGGCGTGCCACTGCACACGGCGGCAACGGCCATGCAGATTTTCCACGCCGGGCGCAGTAAGTATCCGAACGGTGATAACTGGGTTTGTACCCGCGTGATCGAAGAGATCGTCGGCGCGGAGCTTCACAGGAACGGCCCCGGGCCGAAAGACTAACGTGACCCAACCCGAAATAGCCGTCGTTGGGGCCGGGCTGATTGGCCAGCGTCACGTTAGAGAAGCAATCGCGCAGGCAAAACTGTGCGCAATCATCGATCCATCCAGCGAGGCCACTGAAACCGCGCGCCGCGTGGGTGTCCCGCACTTTCAGGATCTCGTGGGCTATCTGGCGAACAACCGGCCCGACGGCGCAATCATTGCAACGCCCAACACACTGCATGCCGACCACGCGGTGAGCTGTCTTGAGGCAGGGGTGCCGGTCCTGATTGAGAAGCCCATCGCCGAAAGCGCCGCGGCCGCCGCCCGGATTGTCGAAACCGCGGAGCGCACGGGCGTGCCGGTGCTGGTGGGCCATCATCGGCGTCACAACCCGATCATCAAGCGCGCCAAGGCCGCGATAGACGCCGGTGAACTTGGTGAAATCGTCACCGTGCAGGGGCAGTTCTGGCTCTATAAGCCGGATGACTATTTTCAAGCCGCGTGGCGCAAGGGCCCGGGGGCTGGCCCCACACTGATCAACCTGATCCATGACATCGACCTAATGCGTTACCTCTGTGGTGAGATTGCAGACATCCACGCGATGCGGTCGGCTGCGCAGCGCGGCCAGCAGGTCGAGGACACCGCCGCCATAACCCTTCGCTTCGCCAACGGGGCACTGGGTGCTTTCACGGTATCAGACACTGTGGCAGCACCCTGGTCCTGGGAAATGACGTCCGCGGAAAACCCCATTTACCCGCACCGCCCCGGCGCGTGCTACATGATCGGTGGGACGCACGGCTCACTATCGATCCCTGACCTAAAGTTCTGGCAGCACAAGGGCACTCGTAGTTGGTGTGATCCAATCGACGCCGACACGTTGGATGTTCAACCGGCGGATGCCTTTGCCCTGCAATTCACCCATTTCGTCGACGTCATCAAAGGCGCCAAGCCCCTAGTGTCGGCCCGCGAAGGTGCCGCCAGCCTTCGGGCTGTTTTGTCAGTTCTGGATAGCCCACTCATTGGCAAGGAAGCCCTATGAAGATCACCCGCATGCAAAGTCACGTCTTGCAGTACGATCTGCCGGAAGAGCTGGGCTATTCCCAACAGTACTACGCCCGCCGTACCGCGCATCTGGTCGAGGTGTCTACAGACGAAGGGATTACCGGGTGGGGTGAATGCTTTGGCCCCGGCCCAATCGCGGTGGCCAATAAGGGCATCGTCGAAGGCGTGATCGCCCCGATGGTGATCGGGATGAATCCCATGGATCGCGACGTGATCTGGCACAAGGTCTACAACCTGATGCGCGACCACGGGCAAAAGGGCATGCCCATGCAGGCGCTGTCGGGTGTTGATGTCGCCCTGTGGGACATCGCTGGCAAAGTGATGGGCCAACCCATTCACAACCTGCTGGGCGGTGCACATCGCAGCAAGGTGCCCGCCTATGGCTATGGCATGATGCTCAAACGCGAAAGCGTCCAAGACCATGTCGCGCGGTTCGAGGATGAGGTCGCCGCGATCCTGGATATGGGATTCAAAGCGACAAAGATGAAAACGGGCCTCGGGCCGGAGGCAGATGTGCAACTCTGTGCCGCCGTCGCGCGGGGGGTGGAGGGCAAAGGCCGGTTCATGGTGGATGCTAATCACTGCTACACAACCTCTGATGCCTTCTACGTCGGTCGCGCGCTCGATGAAATGGGCGCCTATTGGTTCGAAGAACCCGTGGCGCCAGAGGATCGGGACGGCTATCGCGAACTGCGCGCGGGACTAAAGACCAATATTTCCGGCGGCGAGGCCGAGTTTGGCCGCTGGGGCTGGCGGGACATCCTGGAGAACCGTGGCCTCGACATCGCCCAGCCCGAGGTCTGCGCCCTGGGCGGGATCACAGAATACCAGCGCGTTTTGGCGCTATGCC
Source organism: Shimia ponticola (assembly GCF_007995215.1). Lineage (GTDB taxonomy): Bacteria > Pseudomonadota > Alphaproteobacteria > Rhodobacterales > Rhodobacteraceae > Shimia_B > Shimia_B ponticola. The sequence goes on along the minus strand of NZ_VCDK01000003.1, from coordinate 1,300,191 downwards.
ACGCACACTTCACCCCGGTCGTCAATCACGTGTGGGGATCGGCGATTGCTGTGGCGACGAACCTGCATCTGCTGGCTGCAATGCCGCCTTTGCCGGGCGGACTTTTTCCGTGGGAGCCCATGTTGGAATTCGATACCACCCACAACAGTTTTCGAGATGAGTTGCTACAAGACAGCCTAAACATACAGGCCCAAGTTTCGCAAAACGGCGGGTATGTTTCAGTTCCAAAAGGCCCAGGCCTCGGCGTGGAACCCGACCGGGAGTTCATTCAAAAATACGTCCTGACTTGATGACTGCGGCAGCAGACGAAGAGGAAAAACCGACCAATTATCAGCGACCTGTCCTAGTTGGTCTGGATAATGCGGGCGGCGCCCCCGTCCAGAACGCCGGCATTGCTACGGCATTCAGGAGGTTTGGACCCTTAGCGTCCCTGTGCAACAGCCCCATCGCAATGTCCATTTTGACGTGCTGCGCCGCAGTAGGCATGCCGCCTGGTGAGTGGCAGCTTTGGGCCGTTTGGGGACATGTTGCTCGACGTATGGAGTATTTTCGCTTGGCAGAATTGATCGATTTTCAGCCCGCTGGAGAACTCTTGTGTGAGAGTCGACAAAAAATGAACACCAACCGATGCAAGTCGTTTGACGTGCTTGCAAGTGCGCGCTGGTGTCGTCTTTCCGGCAAATGGTCCCCATCGGTCATTGGGTTCTCCAATTTCGTCGGGTCTTTGGCGTTTGATTTGACAGCCCTTCCGAAAATCAGTGCTGACTTGCGGGGCAGACGGCGCCCTTCCCCTCTTTCGACTGACCCAACCACAGGACGCTCGGTTTCTGGTGTCTGGTATTCAGCGATTTGGACCTCTAGGTGCGGTCAAACACCAGGCGTTGGGGTTTTTCGCTGTTTGCAGTGATGGACGCACTGGGTAGTGGAGCCTTTGCCGCCGCATAAACTGCAAATCTTTTTCAAATAACCGGAGCCACCGTTCGACGGGACGCGAAGCCGACCAAAGCCTTGCCCATTAAGACGATCGAGCAAGTACGACTGCAGGGACCGGTACCGATGTGCACTGATAAAGCGCAGGCCTATCGACGGGTCATCCGGGAGATCAGCTACTAATATCACCCGGATAACGGAGCACTCCCAAATCAATGGGTCCTACCCCTGGTCTCATCTAATCATGGTCGCGGCTACTTAGCTCATGAAACGACCGCTACCTTGTTTCCAGAGCTGCGTGCGCATGTGTCTTTCGACCCCCAAGCCCTAACAAAAAGTCTACTGACGGATCGATATTCCCTCTTTCACCAGAAGGGCGAGCACCTCGCTTAAGTCGGCATGCGACATCGCCGAGGCGTGGTAATAGTGGATCGAACGATCATTGAAGTCATCATTGAGGTAATTCAGGTAGTCAATATTTTCGTAATAGGCGTCTCCCATCGAAAACGATTCTTGCGAACGAGACAGCTTGTTGAACGCGAATTCGCCGACAGCTTCGCGGGTGAGTACCGTCTCGCTCAGCAGCGGACGATGTTTCAGGCTTCTTTCAACATCATCATCGCTGCCTTCAGTGAGGCCGCTCAGGTCGTCGTCACGGTAGAAGGGAACCCGCTCTTCGATTGTACAATCAAATGGGCTACTGATTGCAGTGTTGGTCGCCTCGTAGGGAACTGGCGGATTGCCGATATTGTCGTCGTAGATGGCGTGTAGTCCGTAGTGCTTCATATGTAGAAAAGTCAAAGCCATCGTCGTACCGGGACGGTCCGCGGGAAAATGAAGCTCTGATCCATAGAGGCCCGCGGACACATTCATCTCGCGAACATGTCGCGCGATCTGGCTATTCAAGGACGTGCCGAAGTGTTCGTAGAACGACTGACGACCCAACAATTGACGGCCTTCGTCCCAGTCCTTACCCGGCTCTTTGCGCGGACCCAGCGACTGCAAGAGAAGCGCATCGGCCATGACCTTGAGCCCGTTGAGCCGGTTTAGGATCGGAAAACGATAGCGCTCTAGCGTGATGCCAAGCCCTGCATAAGTGGCGCGGAAAAGGGCTTTGCGGAGCTTGTGGTGACTGGCCGGTTCATCGGCACAGTAGGAGGCTTCCGGGGGTTCCGTGGCGTCTTGCTCGGGAGTTTCGATTTCTGACAACCTCTTGTTGTTTATCAGGCAGTCGTCTGCCAAAGCATCACGCAGAGTAATGTCCAGCTCATCTTTGCTTGGGATTTCCCCGCCATCCTTGTCTTTGTGGACTGGTGAAAAGGTCTCATTTGCGAACCGCATCAAGATGTCTTTGTAGACCATCAGCGCGAGCGCCGTGCAGAGCGGGCCGCTATCTTCTTGGAGCAGGGCCAAAACCAACGAACAGGCCAGCGAGATGCCACGCGGCTCATCACGGAACGCCTGCGCAAGGTCATAATCGGCCTGCAACTCACGCCCAACGATGCCCTCGGCGGCCATAATACCGTCGCCATGTTTGGGGTTCCCGTGGTTCAGCGCCAGACGTGTCGCTGAGGGCCGATCAGAAAGCTGAATTCGTTCGATGGCGTCTTGTATTGAAGTGAGGCTCAGCAAGCCAATGTGAAAGCGATCTTCGTCGCTGCCGGAGGTGTCCGCCTGTTTCTTGAGATGTTTCGAAAAATGCCGGGCACGGTCACCAAACGCTTCTCCAGCCAGTTCTTCTCGCTGAAGAAAATCGACTGCTTTTGCGTCCCACAGAACCCTGTTGAGCGCATCGGCCTGCAGGAAATATTCGTTGGCTGTGTTGGTTGACTGGCCAATCTTTTGGCTCGCGCGTGCTGCAGCTTGGCCAAAGAACTTGTACGCATACAGTTGGGACAGCTCGTCATCGGCACCTTGGATATCCAATCGCGAGACGTGATGCGATAAGCTTTTATCCGTGGTCTCGAAGTCAACTTTGAACTGACCCAACCATTGCTTGTAGTTGCCACATCGAGGTTTGCGTTTTTCCAAGTGATCTAAAAGGACGCGATGAACGCGCTCACTAGCTCCTTTTGGAAAGTCAGACGCACGAGCGCTTGCAAGGATATCCGCGCTCGGTTCTCTGTCCACGATCCAGTCTTCGGCCAGCAGGTCCTCAGGGGTCGGTTCAGCGATCAGGTTCTTATTGAACTCGTCTGCTGCAGTGTTGAACGTTCGCCGCACGTAACGGCTGTAGTTGCGCAAATCGACAAGTGGAATATCGCACTGAAAGTGCTCAACCTTGGTCGCTGACGGCTCCGATGTTTCAGAGTCAGCCATCTCAAGCCGCGCAAGATCAGCCGAACAGCGCAGCGCGCTGCGACGAGCAAGGATCACCTCTGCAAGGTCGGTCAAACCATCGGCAAGAGTGGTATGGAATTGGCTCGACGTTACGCTGCCCTCGTCGAATACATTTGTTTTGGAGCTAGAAGAGTCGATCGCCGTCCAAGCTGTACCTGATATCATGAAGCGGTTGGTCAGGTACTTGCGGAGCATCCACAGTGACATCGCATAGTGATATTGTGCGTTGCCGAGGTAACCGATCCTCTTGGTATTCTCGTTCTGCTGCTCGTCTCCGATTTTGTATTCGATTGACTTTACAAGGTCTTGCATTGTCATCGTGTGAAGGGATTGCTGCCCCTTCATAAAGTAAAGATCGCCCAAACGATCATGACCCAGTGAGGCTTGCAGAAGAATTCCGCCGCTGAAAGGGGGGGGCGTCCGGTATTCTGACCTCATCGGCAGTTTGAAATACAACAGCGGTTCGCGGTCATAGAGTCGCCGCAGCCAGCTTTCAGCATAGACAACGCTGTCGTCGATGTTTTGACGCTCCTTTTCCAGAACCCATGCGGCCGCAAATCCACCCTGATAAAAGATAGCCTGATTGCGGATAGCCACGAGAGGTACCGCTCCACCCTCGCGCCATACGTCTTCTTCTTTCAGGTCATCCACGCGGGCTCCGGTGTCCGAGAGAGCATCCAGAACCACATCGCTGAATCGTGCCGCGTGCATATAGCTTGCGGCTGCGCGCTCAAAGTTCTGTTCTTGCTCGTAGGTCTGGCCGATTTGAAGCATCAGCCTCAGGCGCGCGATGACCCAGTGGATTTGCGCCTGAATGATGTCGCGCTGACGGTCGCGATCCTCGGTGGACAGAAGTTCCCCGAGCATTCGCAATTCGATGTGGCTGCGCCCCGCATCCGTTTCCGCCCGACCGCTTCGGCCACTATGGCTCACGGCCTTGATCATGAAGGTCTCGCCCTGAACGCTGTCCAGCATCGCAATTGCACGGCGGTAGTAATTGCGTGCGATCTCGTATTCCTGATCGTACTCATAGAGCTCACCCAGCCCGGCGATCGTGTCGATATTCTCACGCTCGCCGGTATTGATCGTCTGTTGATAGAGCCCCTTGAGCGATTGGGATTCATCCAGCGTGAAGTTCAGAGTTGCCATCTCTTCCTTGGAAATTCGCGACAAATAGTCGATCTCACGCGCGAAATCGCTGCGGAAGCGGAACGTGTGTACTCCGTTTAGAACCCGATGCAGGAACCGTTCAGAAGACACCTCTACCAGCAGGCTCATGACAGATCGCAGATCAGGCGCGCGGTGAATGTGACTGAGTTCGTCCACACGTTGCAAGTTCGTTCGCGAAAAGCCGCGGTTGTGGAATTTCATGAGAAAATCCATCAGATAGAAGATCGACATCGAGACCTTGTCGTCGCGGTCTAGCATCCGGCCTTCCGTGTGATCCATCAGATGCCGATAGAGCATGTCGATGAACTGCATCCGATAAAGGGCATTGTCATCCAGCATCAGCACATCATGCCCCTCAGAGCGCATCTTGCTCCAGCGGGCTTTGTGTTGCTGGTGATAGGGGTGGTCGTGCAGCGCAAGGGCATAGGAGCTTGTCTGCACGAGTGACTGCAACAATTCCTTCAGCTTCTTTGGATTGCCCGCGGATCTATACGTCAGGAAGTTCGTGAGCTGGTCGAGCGTTTCCTGCTGACCCAGCGACATCGCCTGTGAGTCTTCGGGATGCCTGCCTGTCAGCGCGCCATAGGCGATGGTGTAGTGCTCGGCCTTGGCATCCACGACCTCCATCCCGGTCGCGTGCGCGATAGCGGCCAGACGCCTTGGGTGGGACGGATATGGCAAATCAAATTGCAAGTATGTGGGCTCTTCTGTCCCTTTCGAAAACGAAAATGGCCCAAGTTTGCGCAACTCGCGCCAACTGTGCAGACGGTGGCGGGCATTGCGGTAGATCAGGGTAATCAGCTCGACCACGCGTTCGTTGATGCGGCCAAAGCTGTGGTCGCGGTCTGCCAAAAGGGACGTCAGATAGATTTGTCCACTGAAGATCGAGTTCAGAATGGGCGCTCGCTGTGCTTGGTCGGCGAGCCATTCGTCGTGATAAAGCCGACCGCCAATAAAAATAAAGCGCGCACTATGGCCCGAAATCAGGCGTTTCATATCAGAGAGCAATTGGTGCAGTTGGAGCGACCGCGCCCTCTCGCGCGAATTTTCTTCCAGATGAGTTGTGCTTTCGGCGTCTTTCGAGAGTGACGGGTCCACGATGCCAGAAAGCTTGTCCATTTCATCGAAGACAAAGGTAATCTCTGGCAGGATCTCCAAGGGATTGCGCGGGCCATCATTGTAGGATGCTTGGTGCGGTTTCATCCGGTTGAGCAATTCGATAAACCGCTGCTCGATCACGCGCGGATCGTTGGCATTCTCGATCGAGCGTTCCTTGGACCGGAAAGGCCACAAAGCCGCCATCCAGCCGCCGGGTGTCTGATCCTGCGAGCGCAGTGTCTCCTTGCCATTGATCAGCAAGATCAACTCGTTCATCGCATCGACATTGGCCTGATACGGCAAGATGCGCAGACGGCGATTGATCGTGAAGAACAACAAGAACGAGATCACGTAGAGAAGCAGGTGATAAACACGCAGCGTCGGCGACCCGTCAGAGAATTCGTTGTGTGGGGAAAACGCCCGATAGGCAGTGGCGCCGGCTATGTTCTGTGGGCCAGTGGAGGATGTGAAATCAATCAGGGGAAGGCCAAGGTTGCGGTCGAGCATGAACCGCACGACCTCGCTGTTGCCGACCTGCAGGTCGCCAGCCCGCCCCACAAACTGTTCACGAATGATTTGCGATTGCTCGATCCGATCCAAATCATGCAAAAATTCGACGAATACATTCTCGTCTTTGGTAGATGGTGGTTCTCCGGCGAGGCAGTTCGACCAATCGACCATTTCAACCGGTAACTGTGGGCTGGTGGCCCTTGGGGGTTGTACCAGGGGCGTCCCTGCCAAATAGGGGCTATGGCACTTTTCCAAATATGCCTCTCGGCTCGAATCACTCCGTCCAAAGCTGCTCTTGAACGTCGCGATTTCTGACTGAAAATCAGTGTGGATCTCCAAAACTGGCGAATACAAAAGCTCCATAACACCGTTGGAAAACGGCAAGGCGCAGATCAAACTCTTCGCGACAGGGGCGATCTCTGGGTAAACCTCAAAGAAACCGCAATAATTGGTTGCTCCGAACACCTGGCGCGAGCTCACCTCATTGCCTTCAAATCGGTAAACATATCCGCCGGGCCGGTCGTAGGCGTTCATGTTGCCGATATGAAAAACGGACTTGGACAAAAAGCTGGTTGTCAGGACCGCAAGGGTCAGAAGGATTGTCGCGTTTAATCCGCCGATGACGCTGGTGAGGCCAATGAACTTGCTGCGATAGACGTCTCTGAGCCTGCGCAGCATCGCTTCAACGATGCGGGAGTGTTCGAGATTGTCAAAGCCCAGATTGATCCAAACCTTCAGCACCGGATAACGGATCGAATAAATCCAATATGGCAGTGTCACGATCTCTAGCTGGCGATAAACATAGCGGGCGCGTGCAGAGAGCGGCGCAATTCCGTAGCGTTGATCTGATAAATGCCTTCCTGCCCAGGTGCCGGGTGTTGCAAGAACCTTGTGCGTCAAAGCCGACGTCTGACTATGATCATTGCTAAAGCTTCTGGGCTCCGCCCATTCCAAGTGGCTCTCAGGCTTATAAGGATCGCGCCGCAACAAACGGGTCATGAACAGGTCGGCAATGCGCCCAAGACCCCATCTGATAGACTTAGGTTTCCATGTTTCCTGCCACGCTTGATGGTTGTCGGGATGAGTTCTCGCACGGCCAAGACGTCCCATGGAACTATCTTGCCGGAAGGATCTCTGGTCACGAGCGATCCAGTTGTATTCGCAGCGATATATGAGAACGAGAATCGCAAACAAAAGCCCAAACGAACTGATGCCAACGTGGCTCGACTCAAGGTTCGGCAAACCGGGAAAAAACCCATCAAAAAGGGTTGGTTCTGCAACAAAGGCCCAGCCGAGAATGACGCGCGCAAAAGGCAAAAGACCCAGCAGCGAAAGGAAGAGCATGAAGTTTCCTTTGAGCACAAGGATCGTGCGGACCGGTGCAAAGGAGACCCCGTTGTCGAAAGGTGTTTTGTAAGTCTTGTGATTGGCAATCCAAAGCGCCTGGGCTGCCCAAACCACACCAATCGCGACAAACATCAAGACCATCGGAGAGAAGGCAAGGATAGCCCGAATATCCAAGAGCGCGCCAACTCCCGTCTCCCATTCAGTGTCATTGAACGCTGTTGGGTTCAGAAGATATTGGCACCATTGGTAGAATCCGGTTCCAACAGTCTTCCAGGTATCAAAGCTCGAAAACGGACCCTTGGGAAGTACAAAAGAAACGAGCGAGACAACGGCCGCGAGAGCAAAGCAGGCGGCGAACCAAACGTTCCGTCTGCGAGAAAAAAGTGCCTGGAATGCTTGGCAGCCGAATACGTAAAAGAGCCAATAGCTGATAAGCGTTTCAAGCCGACCTTCGAGCAACAGGCCATCGCTCAGCGCGTCTATGAGAACGGCCCAAGTGCCGGTGTCATCACTCTTTTCTTGAAACCCAAGAACGCGCGATCCGATTGCCAACAACCCGGCAAGAATGGCTAAGCAAATCGCTGTGTTGGTCATGACCGAAACGGAATGACGAGAAAACCGGCCGGATACAGCCAGATTGCGAACCAACTGCGACAGGGTCATCAGAGGTATCAAAACCCAGACAAAGCCCGATAGTATTGCTTCGACGTCTACGGATGTGATCGCCTTTGATATCAATCCTTCCGGAGCCAATTGCCAGACGAGGATCCAAGTCGCGGGCACACAGAACAGCAATGCCATCGTTGCCCAATAAACAAATCGCTGACCCCATGGTGTTTCCTGCAACTCTGAAACCGCCGTGGCCGTTCGCAGCACGAGGTAGCCTGGCACCAGCATCAATAGAGATCCCAGAAAAAACGGTCCAAGTATCCAAAGGACACTGCTGCGCGCCAAGCCATCGGCAGCGGAACCTTGAACTCCTTCTGCAAGGATTGCCTCAAAAATGTTCTGCGCGCCAAGTTCAAGAAACTGCGTCAGCAGCGCGTAAACGGTCACAAGGACGAGCGCGATAAGGAACAATCCTACGACGCCAGACAGCCTTGCACCGCGGCTAATGCGGATAGAACGTTGAAAGGCCATACGGTCATACTCAGCCAGGCAGTACTCAACAAAGGATGATTTGCCCGCGCCGCGATGACCTGAGACCAGAAACGCGCCAAACTGTTCTTGGTGCGTCAGCAATTCGATAAAGTTGGCTCGTTCTTTTTGACGACCGACAAAAACCTGATTGTAAGGAGGGCGACCACGGCCGGATAATGAGAATTTCCCGAATGGAATAAATCGATAAAGGTTTCGAATTTCACGCAATTTTTTGATTTCTTATCGTTGTTGCAGTCCTGACTTTGAAACCTAGGCCAAGCTTCTTGGTTCACGCAATTGAATTCTGATCGCTCGCCTTTCCGGTGCTTAATGAGGCTCCAGAGGGAGGAATGGTCTAGATCTTTTGTTTTGTGTTAATTTCGATCTGCCGAGAGTGAGGCAGAGCCTTGGTTTTGACGACGTAAATTTGGGAGTTTGGGCAGTGCAAATGTTGTTCCTAGGCGAAGGCAATCCTCCCAATTGGCGTCAGATTTTTTTGATATGCTTTTGATGTCCAATCTGTGCTGTCCGAAGACAGCTTGCTTGGTGATTGGAGTGCTGTTGCGCGCGAGAGTTGATCGTTATCCAGTCCGCTGGAGAATTTTAGCCTTAGAGGCGACGTCCGACAAATTGACACCAACGGGTGTCATGCGATTGACCTACGGGTAAGGGCGCGCTGTCGTGCTGTCAGCTGCTGGCAACGTCCTGTGGCAGGTTCTCGCTCCATTTCCGCAGTTCGTTCAAAAAGCTCAGCGCCGTCGATCCAAGATCGGTGATCTCGTAATGCACTGATATCGGAGCGGTCTCTTGGACGTTGCGCGTGACGAGACCCTGCGCCTCCAATTGGCGGAGCCGTTCGGTGATCATTTTTTTGGACGCACCGCCCACCATCCGGGCCAAATCATTAAATCGTACCGGGCCGTCCCTGAGGTGCCACAGGATCGAACCGGTCCATTTTCCGCCGATGATCCGCATGCCTTTTTCAATCGCGCAGGGTTCGACACAAGCCTCATAGACCTGCCGTTTTCCCTGGGCGTCGTCCTCAACTCGTGCCCGCATTTCGTGCTCTCAGCTCCAAACTGTAGGTTACAAAAAGTATACTGGTTGATTTCAGTTCCCTAGGTTCGCAACTGTCGACCCAACGGGCCATGAGTCAACTCGTGCCCGCTGGACCACGAAGGAGCTGATCATGAGCAATATCCTGATTCTGAACGGCGCACAGCCTTATGAATTCGCCCCCGGCACCTTGAATGCCGCCCTAGCCGAACGCGCACGCGCCTTTCTTCAGGCGCAAGGGCACAATGTTCGCATGACAACCGTGGCCGAAGGATATGACGCCAATGCAGAGGTCGAAAGCCACGTCTGGGCAGACACGGTCATCATGCAGTTCCCGGTGAACTGGATGGGCGCGCCTTGGTCGTTCAAGAAATACATGGATGAGGTCTATACAGCCGGCATGGATGGGCGCATGACCAATGGAGACGGCCGCACCCCCGAGGCACCCAAGGCAAACTACGGCATGGGCGGGGCGCTGACCGGCACGACATACATGCTGTCAGTCACTCTCAATGCCCCGCGCGAGGCGTTTGATAACGCGTCCGAGCCATTCTTTGAGGGCGCTAGTGTTGATGACCTGCTACGCCCGATGCACCTGAACGCCCGGTTCTTCGCTATGGCACCGTTGCCGACCTTTGCTGCATTCGATGTGATGAAGAACCCGGAAATAGAGGCTGATTTTGCCCGGTTTGATGCTCATCTGGACGCTGTATTCGCGGAGGCTAAAGATGTCGCAGCCTGATATTGTTCTTTACACCGCCAACACGATGAACGGGTGGAAGCCGCTGATCTTCCTTCACGAGGCCGAAATTGATTATGAATTGGTCAATGTAGATTTCTCGAAAAAGGAACAGCACGCCTCGGACTACGTGAAGATGAACCCGAACGGCAAGATCCCGACCATCTGGGACCGGGCGGAGGAGCGCGCGATTTTCGAGAGCGGGGCGATCCTTTGGCATTTGGCCGAGAAATACGGACGGTTTCTTTCGGACGATCCGGTGGAGCGGTCTGAGACGCTTCAATGGCTGTTCTTTCAGGTCGGCCATATTGGCCCGATCATGGGACAAGCCATGTTCTTTCAGCGCATCGCCAAACCGAATGGTGATGAGGTGCCTTACGCCATCAATCGCTACGTGAAAGAGAGCCGCCGCCTACTAGAGGTGCTGGATACAAGGCTGAATGGCCGCGACTGGCTGGTGGGCAGCGAGATGTCGATTGCAGATATCGCCACCTACCCTTGGGCGCGCAGCTATTTCTGGGCAACGGTTGAGGTGGATGGCTTGCCACACCTTCAGGCGTGGTTTGACCGGCTCGACTCGATGCCCAAGGTACAGGAAGCTCTACAATTGCCAGAGCCGCGTCCTTCGGCTTTTGGCAAGGGCGATATCGAAGCAGCGGCTACAGCCAACGCGGCCCGTTTCAAGGGATAAGTCCGTGGGCCCGCGCGTCGGAGGCCTTCGCTGATTTGGGACGCCTGTGGAGCATGGTCGCCGACCATCTAGCCAGCTACAATCGCCCGAAGTTTGTCTGACAGCCACGTGTGAAGCGGATTGCTGGCGTCGCGGCTATGGCGGACGGCGTGGAGCAGAAAGCTCCCGCCGTCTATCGGCATGGGGGCGTAGACGATGTTGAACCTGCCTGCGTTGTTGCGTGCGACCCGGCTCGGCAAGGTGACTACAAAATCCGAGCTTTCAATGATCGATAGTGCCGCAAAGAGCGATGGCACGACCGTCTGAATGTTTCGCTTCAGCCCTTTCAGGTGCAGGGCGTGGTCCACGAGATTTCGGTTGGGACCATAAGGTGAAATCAGGAGATGGTGCGACTTTGCGACGGCTTCCAATGTCAGTCCTTCGGCAAACAAAGGGTGATCGCGACGGCCAGCAAGCACGTAGTGCTCTGAATAGAGCTCTTCAGCTACGAAAGTGGTGGCGCGATTAGGAGGGAAATCGAAGTACCCGATGGCCAGGTCAATCTGACCCTGTACCAAGGCTTCCAGCGCCTCTTGGTTTTGCAAGGGAAAGGCGTGAACGTTGAGATTGGGGCTGACGGTGCGCAAATCAGACACCAGCGCCGGGATTATGCCGTTCAATTCATAGTCAAACGCGCCGATCCTCAATGTCGTCGCCGCAGTGTCGGGTGAAAACTCTTCCGTCCCTTCCAGCGTCTCGGAAATCAGTCTGACGATATGTCGGACCTTAGGTTCGAGTTCATGGGCAAGCGCCGTAGGCTCCAACCCGTGCGCGCGGCGAAGGAACAGCGGGTCACCATAAAGGTTTCGAAGCCGTTTCAGGGCGTGGCTGACAGCAGGTTGTGTTAGGCCCATTTCGCGAGCAACAGCTGTTGCCTGGCGATGGCGCATAGCTCCGAGGAACACCAATAGGATTGTGGTGTCGATCAGCCTGAGATCAACCTGATTTATATCTCTCATAGATCATTTTCATTATTCCGTATTTCTCGAAACGTCTAGCGTCTGCTCTATAGCGCGTGATGGGAATCCGCGTCGGGGAGGGGACATGGCTGAAATACAGCTGCGGAATATCGGTAAGCGATGGGGCGGATTTGTCGGCGTCGAGAACTTCGATCTGACGATCGCAGACAAGGAATTCCTAGTTCTGCTTGGGCCATCCGGCTGTGGCAAAACCACGACGATGCGGATGATCGCGGGGCTTGAGGATGCCACCGAAGGCGAGATCGTGATTGATGGCAAGGTCGTAAACGACCTTGACCCGAAAGAGCGGGACGTGGCGATGGTGTTCCAAAGCTACGCGCTTTACCCAAACAAGACCGTTTATGAGAACATCCGCTTTCCGTTGAAGGTGCGCAGGATTGATCCGTCGACCCACGACGAACGCGTGCGCCGCGCCAGCGCGATGGTGGAATTGGATGATTTCCTGCACCGACGCCCGGCAGAGTTGTCGGGCGGACAAAGGCAGCGCGTGGCCTTGGCACGCGCCATTGTGCGCGAACCCAACGTATTCCTGATGGACGAGCCACTCAGCAATCTTGATGCCAAACTGCGTGTCTCGACCCGCGCACAAATCAAGAACCTGAGCCACGAGCTTGCGGTCACAACCATCTACGTCACCCATGATCAGGTCGAGGCGATGACCTTGGCCGATCGCGTCGTGATCATGAAACAGGGTGTGGTGCAGCAGGTCGGAACACCCTTTGAAATCTACGACCGGCCCGCCAACACCTTCGTCGCTGGCTTCATCGGCAATCCGGCCATGAACCTGATTGAAGGCGACATCTCGAAAAGCGCCTTTCGGGCGGAAAACGTCGAAATTTTGGGCTTGTCAGTGCCCGACAAAAAATGCGTGCTTGGCTTCCGTGCCGAAGACGCATCGGTCGTCGCAAGCGGCGGACAGATCAACGCGCCAATCTATACGATGGAGCTCTTGGGCGACTCCACAATGGTATCGGTCCGCATTGGAGGGGCTCTTGTTTCGGTCAAGGCCGACAAGGGCTATCGAGCGGAAATTGGTGACGTCGTCTCGATCTCGGTGCCGACGGAGCAATGCCACCTGTTTGATGCCGATACCGGGGAGCGCATCGATAGCCGAGGCCAGAACTGAATACCGTGAAAGCGGGAAAACCGGGTGCAGGCTTCGAAGATGCACCCATCTGATAGGGAGAGAAAAACATGTATATCAGACACTTGATGATGGCGGGCGTGATGTCTACGCTGATGGGATCAGCGGCCTTTGCTGCGGGTCACGCGGCGTGCGGCCCAGAAGGTCAATCCGTTCGCATTCTGGCCAGCGACTTTCCGGCCATTCACGCGGTTGCCGGCACAGCTGAAGAGAACTGTGCATCTGGCGCGGCAGAGTTCACTCGCAACCACACGACCGAAGCACGCCAGATCATGAACGCGGCGCTGACGCCGAACCCAGCCGAGTATACCAGCGTGATCGTTGCAAACTCGACGCTGACGCAATTGATGAATGATGGGCTGGTTCGGCCGCTCAACGATCTGGTCGAGAAGTACGGCGACAACATCCCTGACAACCTGAAAATCTCGATTGATGGCAATGTCATGGCCATCGCGTTCATGGCCAACTCACAGCACCTCTTCTCGCGCTCTGACATTCTGGCCGAGGCTGGTGTCGACAGCGTGCCTGCGACCTATGACGAAATGATTGCAGCGGCCCAAGCCATTCGCGGCGCAGGGATCATGGAATACCCGATCGTCATGAACATGAAGACGGGCTGGAACGTGGGCGAGTCCTTCAACCTCGCCTTCCTCGCGCACGGCGGTGAGTTCTTTAAGCCGGGTACAGCCGAGCCAATGGTCAACAGCGAAGCTGGCGTCGCGGCGTTGAACACGCTGAAAGCACTGGTCGAATATGCGCACCCCGACCACCTGACACAGGCTTCGAACGAAACTCAGGCCTTGTGGGAAGCCGGTGAAGCTGCGCTGGGCATCATGTGGGGCTCGCGCGGTGCGGCTATCCTGGACGACGAGGGATCGACCGAGCAAGTGACGTCCAACACTGTCCTGTCCGCGGCACCATCGGTCGAACCGGGCGGCAAGCCGGGCGCGACGCTGTGGTGGGATGGTTTCACGATTTCGACCAATGTGTCTGACGCGGAAGCCGAGGCAACATTTGCTGCACTCGCCAGCGCGCTGACGCCGGAAATGGTTGCCGCGAACAACGATGACGCGGTCTGGTTGCTGGACGGATTCCAGCCCGGGGCGGCGGCTGCCGGTGTATCTGCAACGGCACAGGGCGGCGCAGCGCCGTATCCGATGCTGCCGCAGATCGGTCTGATGCATAACGCGCTTGGCGCGGAACTCACCGACTTTTTGCAAGGCAACGAGAGTGCTGAAAAGGCGCTTCAAGATGTCGAGGCCGCCTACATGACGGCTGCAAAAGAGGCGGGCTTTCTTCAATAAATCTCCCTGAAGAAAACCCAGTGAGGGGGGCCTTATCGCCAATGCCTCCCTCACCATACGACCCCTTTAGTTGGAGCGGGCACTATGAAGCACAAAACCTTCTTCTGGTTCATATTGCCGTCTCTGGCAGCGATGACGCTGTTCATCGCCTTGCCGATTGTCTCGGTGTTTATCCAATCGCTTTTTGTCGGCCATGAGCAGGTCTTGGTGGTCTCGGAGAGCTGCGGGCCATTTGGCTGCTCGCAGACAACATCCGTTGATCTGGAGGCGACCGAAAAGCTCCGGGAAGAAGCACCATTGGGCCAGTTCAATGGCCTTGGGACCTATTTGAACCGTTCACATCTGGCCTTTGCAGAAATTGGCGTCGCGTGGGCCGAAACGGACACATGGAACGATTTCTGGTCTGTGGTCGGGGACCTACCGTTTTATCGCGCGTTGGCCTTCACGTTGACCTACACTGCGGTCGTTACGCCGCTTGTCATCCTCCTTGGGCTGGCCATCGCCATGGGGGTCAATACCCTCCCAAAGCTTCTCAAAGGTCCGTCGATCTTTGTCTCGCTTCTACCGTTTTTGGTCACGCCGCTGGTCGGCTCTCTGATCTTGTTCTGGATGGTCGACAGCGATGGTGTGATCGGAGCCACGATCCAACTCATTTTCAACGACCCAAACCTCAGCCTGAAGGCGTCCGCGGCGCTGACCTGGACGATGCTGATCGTCTACGGCGTGTGGCACACGTTGCCATTCAGTTTCATCACCTTCTATGCCGGGCTTCAGACCGTGCCGGACGATATCATCGAGGCGGCCAAGGTCGACGGTGCCAGCAAGTGGGAAACCACCCTGCATGTCGTCGTGCCGCATCTGATGCCGCTTGTGTCCTTCGTGACGTTGATGCTGCTGATGGACAATTTCCGGGTGTTTGAACCGATCGTCAGCTTTTCGGCAGAGGCACATGCCCGGTCACTTAGCTGGATCATCTATAACGACCTGCGCGAAAGCGGGAACCCGCTCTACGGGTCGGCAGGCGCGACATCGATGCTCACGATTATTGGTGTCGTGATCTTGCTGACGCCGGTGCTGCTCCGGACGTGGCGCGACTTCAACCGCAAAGCGCACTGAGGAGGGGCATATGGCAACCGCATCCGAAAACCGCATGACCCCCGGCAAGATCATCGCTTTCTCGCTCGTTGGGTTGTGGCTGGTGATCGCCGCATTCCCGTTTCTTTGGACCTTCTGGGGCAGCTTTAAGGTTCAGGCCGACTTCTTTTCGAAGGCGGATTGGACCAATGCAATTTGGGGAACCAACACCATAGCAGAGACCGGCAGCGCTTATACCGGACAAGGCTATTTTGGGGCTTGGATCACGGAGGAGTTTTGGCAGAACGTCATCAACTCCGGGATCGTCGTGTTCTTTACGGTCGTGATCTCGCTGACTTTTGGGACCTTGGGTGGCTATGCCCTAGCGCGATCCGGGTTCCGCTATGCGTTCTGGCTCTTGATGGCGGCGCTGGTCTTTCGCGCGATGCCGCACATCACCCTGGTCTCGGGCTATTTGCTGCCGTTCTTTGAGTGGAACATTTGGGGCCATCTACCCACAACGATCATTGTGCTTGTTGCGATCAACCAGCCTTTCACTCTGTGGATGCTGCATTCGTTCTTCCTCAACATTCCAAAGGATATGGACGAAAGCGCCATGGTTGATGGCTGTACGCGCTTTCAGGCTTTCTGGCACGTGATCGTGCCGGTGATGTGGCCCGGCGTCATCACAACCGGTCTGTTCAGCTTTCTGCTCGCCTATAACGACTTCACCGTGACGGCGATGCTTCTGAGTGCCGAAAATGAAACCATTATTCCGGCGATCAACAGCTTCCTTGGGACCACACAAGTCGAAGGCAAGGTGATGTATGCGGTGGCGGCTGTGGTCTCAGCGACTGCGCCATTGTTCGTGCTCATTCTTTTCTTCCAACGCCAGATCGTCAGTGGCTTGACCGCAGGTGCCGTGAAAGGATGACACGGCACGACGCGAACAAGGCCTTGATTGCGCCCTTGCGCGCCGCTCTGAGGTCCGCAGACCGCGCGGCGATCCGGGGGGCTATCAACGCGGTCTTCGCGCCAGATGCGCAAATCCGGCTTGGTCATCCTCTCGGCGAAATGGTCGGACCAGAGGCCCTGTGGGATCAGGTCTATGCACCTCTTCTTGATGCGATGCCCGATTTGGAGCGCGCAGATTTCATCGTCATGGCCGGGCCTCGCTGGGGACAAGGCAAAACAGGCGACTGGGTGGGGCTAGGCGGCAATTTTATTGGGAAACTCACCGCGCCGTGGCTCAGAATCCCGGCAACAGGCCGCCCGGCTTTCATGCGGTACCATGAATATCTGCGGATCTCGGACGGCAAGATCGTGGAAATGGAGGGTCTCTGGGACATTCCTCAGCTGATGATCCAAGCAGGTGCCTGGCCCATGCCAGATCAGGCAGGTGTCGAATGGATGTGCCCCGGTCCCTCAACAGGGCAAGGCGTCATCACCGCACCCCATGACGCCACGCAGGCCGCGGCGTCCGTCCAAGCCGTCTGGGACATGCTGCATGATCTCAAGAAAGGCGACGCCCAAACGCCTGATCGCGGGCTGGGGGGGCATTGGCATCCGAATGCCCCCTGGTACGGGTCGGCTGGCATCGGCTCTGCACGTGGTCATGCCGGGATTCGTGATGTCGTGCTCAAGGCGTTCCGCGAAGGGTTGTCCGACAATACGCGCCACTTGGACGAGGGCGTTTTCTTTGGAGACCATGACTTTGTGGCCTTCACCGGCTGGCCGTCTGGAACGGCGACCCACTCGGGTGAAGGGTTCTTAGGTCTCAAGCCCACAGGCATTCGATTTACGCGGAGGTCTCTCGACTTCTGGCGCATCGAAGACGGTCGCATCCGCGAAAACTGGGTGATGGTCGACCTCTTGGATATCTACCGGCAACTGGGCGTCGATGTCTTGGCCCAGATGTGTGATCAAAACGGAGGCTCCCATGCCGCTTGAAACACTGACCCGTGCCGCGGACCCTCACACGGCAAACAAAAAGACCATCGCGACACTGCGCCAGTCGATGAACGAATTTGACGAGGCAAAAGTGCGCGCCGCTTTGGCGGATTTGATTGCACCGGATGCCGTCATTCACATGCCGCACCCTTTTGGCGATCTGCAGGGGCCAGATGCGCTCTATGAGACGTGCTATGCGCCGCTTTTTGATGCCATGCCGGATTTGGAACGCCGTGACTGGATTGTCGTGGGGGGCGTGACCGAACGCGGAGACGATTGGATCGGGTGCGGGGGCCACTACATCGGGACCTTCGTCGGTCCTTGGCTGGATATTCCGCCGACAGGGCATCTGACGCATATGCGCTTTCATGAATTCTATCGCTTCGTCGATGGCCGGGTTGTCGAAATCCAGACACTTTGGGACATTCCCGAGGTCATGATGCAGGCTGGCGCTTGGCCGATGGCGCCTTCGCTAGGGCTTGAGTTTTGCATTCCAGGCCCGGCGACAAATGACGGTATTGTTCCCGGTCCTTGGGACGAAGCCCGCGCGCAAGCGTCCTGCGATCATATCGTCACCATGCTGAAATACATGAAGCGGCACCCCGTCCAAGGTGGTCCCGAGGTGATGGAAATGCCCCGTTTCTGGAGTGACCGTGTCAACTGGTACGGACCTGCGGGGATCGGAACCGGCCGCGGCATCGCGGGGTTTCGAAATTGGCACCAGATCCCCTTTATCAATGCGATGCCGGATCGCGGCCAGTATGTGGACGAGATCACCTATCATTTCTTCGGTGATGGTGATTACGCGGCGGTCACAGGCTGGCCCAACATGATCCAGACGGTCACGCATGACGGCTGGATGGGGATCGCGCCGTCGGGGAAACGGATCACGATGAAATCCCTTGATTTCTGGCGGATTGAGAACGGCAAGATCCGTGAAAATTGGGTGATGGTCGACCTGCTCGACGCCTACCTGCAATTGGGCGTCGACGTGTTTGCGCGGCTCAGAGAGTTCAACAAGACCCGCGTGTCCGGACGGCTCCCGTTCCCGATTGGGGATGTCTAACTTAATAAGGCATCACCCCGGATACCTATCAGGCGCGCGACAACGCAGGGCCTATTTGGGAGCCATACGGATTGCGCCATCAAGGCGTATGACCTCGCCATTCAGCATCTGGTTTTGTGCGATGTGACTGACCATCGCCGCATATTCGTCGGGATCACCCAACCGCGATGGGAATGGAACCTGCGCTCCGAGCGATGTTTGCACCTCTTCGGGCAGAGACTTCAAAAGAGGGGTGAGGAACAGGCCCGGCGCGATGGTGCAGACGCGGACGCCTTTGTCGGCCAGATCACGCGCCATCGGAAGCGTCATGCCCACGATCCCGCCCTTTG
Source organism: Shimia ponticola (assembly GCF_007995215.1). GTDB lineage: Bacteria > Pseudomonadota > Alphaproteobacteria > Rhodobacterales > Rhodobacteraceae > Shimia_B > Shimia_B ponticola. The sequence goes on along the minus strand of NZ_VCDK01000003.1, from coordinate 1,281,284 downwards.
AGGCAGCATAGGCGACCTGACCGATTTGTCCGTCATAGGCCGCGATGGAGGCCGTGTTGACGATGACGCCCCGCGCGCCATCGGGCGCAAGAGGGCTCTGTGCGACCATGCGTGCCGCAGCTTGGCTGGCGCAATTGAAGCTGCCGATCAGGTTGATCGCGATGGTCTTGTCAAAGACAGCCGCATCATGCGCTTCGCCGCGCGAAACTGTCTTGGCCGCTGGCGCGATGCCTGCACAGTTCACGAGAATGCGGATGCCGCCGGCAAGGTTCTCGGCCTCGGTCAAACCGTCAGCCACAGAGGCCGGGTCCGAGACGTCCACACGTATAAAATGGCCGCCAATACGATCAGCGGTCTCGCGGCCCGCGTCCTCGTTCAGGTCAAATATGGCGACTTTCACACCATCCGCAGCCAAGCGTGACGCCGCAGCCTCGCCCAGACCAGATGCCCCGCCTGTGACGATGGCCCCATGGCCCTGCCAATTCATCATGCTCATCCCCGTTCCTTTGCGTCCCTAGTAACCTGATCTACGTACCGTTGACCGACCCCTGTTTTTCATCCGCCATCAAGACTTTGTACAGACACAGTCTGGCATCGACACGTCCGCGTCACGACTTTCGGCGCGACGATCCAAAAGAGGCATGATCAACGAACAGCCGTATCTGAAACAGAAAGAACACAAAGATCACAACCGGCATCACGAGCGTTTCAAATATAACCCAGAACGCCTCAGATTGTGTGCGCCAAACCAATTCATTCGCCGCTGCTGATGCAAAGAACAGAAAAGTCATCCGCTTTGTCAGAAGCATCCAGCCCTTCTTTTTCAGAGGGATCATGTCTTCCATGATGTATTTCAGCCATGATCGGCCCAGCAAAAGTCCGATGCTGAGAATGATCGCCAAAGCCAGATAAATGGCCGTCGGCTTCATCTTGAAAAGGCGCGGATCATTCAGCCAAACGCTGAGCCCGCCAAATACGACGAGCATGACAGCGGTGGCGACCTGAATCCGGGCCACGCGACCTGTCAGATACCACAGAAGTCCGATAGCGAAGAGAAAGATCGGCATGAAAGCCGCGGTGACGATGACAAAGCCTGTATATTCGGTTCCTCCCACAACAAGCATCTCGTTGCGAAGGACAAGATAGACGAGGACAAACCCAAGGACGGGTCCGAACTCCAGAACGGCACGCAGGCCGGGTGACACTGGCCTTTCGGTGTTTGTGGGGGATGGCATTGTCTGGTCAGTCTCCGCTGCCTGAAGTCACTGCTGCCCATCAATTTAGGTCGTGCCGACCAAAATGCATCATCGCCGTAACCCCCGGTTGTTGAGGCGGGCCTTGGTCAATCGATGCGCCTTGAACCCCGATCCATGATGGGTAGTCTTACCCGATGATTGGTCCCAGAAACATGCGGGTTGTTCTGATCCGGCTTGCCACCCTGATCGGGTTTATTGCGGTTCTTTGGGCGATCCATCTGGCCAATACGGCGCTGGGCTTTCAGTTGAACTTTGCCTTTGGCCTGATCCCCCGAGAAGTCATTGGCCTTGATGGGATCGTGGGCATGCATGTGTTGCACGGCAGTTTCGATCATTTGGTATCGAATACGCCGCCTCTCTTGGTGATGGGTAGCTTGCTTGCGGCAACAGCAACGCGGGCGCTTGTCGCCGTCAATGCGGTGATTGCCGGATTGTGCGGTGTATTGGTCTGGTTGTTTGCCAGCCCTGCGATCCATATCGGCGCGTCGGGCCTGATTTTTGGGTGGTTCGGGTTTCTGGTGGCACGTGGATTGGTTGACCGGTCGCCCGTGACCATCGTTTCGGCCACCGTTGTGGGCGTCCTTTATGGCACGATTATCTGGGGGGTTCTTCCAGGGCAGCCGGGCGTTTCGTGGGAGGCGCATTTGTTCGGTGCGATTGCCGGTGTGGTCGCCGCCATCGTGATCCGCACGCATGTCCATGCCCCCCGCGCCCGCGATGTCGAGCGGTGGTGAGATACCGCATAATGCTGCCGAGCAGCCATTCGCCCGAAATCTACCGATGCGAGAAATTTTTTGATTTCCACAACTTCGCCAATATAGTCCGAGTCACAACTTAGAGATGAAGAGGATTCTGTATGTCGAAATTGAACATCGTGCGCGCTTGGAAAGACCCGGCGTATTACGCATCGCTCAGCCCGGAAGAGCAGGCGCTTGTTCCAGCCAACCCGGCAGGCGATTTCACCGCCTCGGTGGACATGGAGCAGGTTGTCGGTGGTCGGTCCGGTTCGGTTTCGGCACGTCTGGCGGCGTCCTGCACGAACAAGACAAGCACCTGCTGCAACTGCAAGCCAAAGACCGCAGAGCGCTAAAACCAAATCTGAGGGGAGGGGGCGATGTCTCGCCCTCTGCCCACTATTGCAAGACCATTGGTGGCCGGGGCTGCGACCTTGATTGATCTTCAAGCGACCTTGTCAGCCCTGCGAGATGGCTCCTCCGATATTCACATTCCTGCTGGTCACCCGTTGGCCGACACGAACTTGCGTGCCTTTTTTATCGAGGCATTCGAGAAGGTTGACGTGGTCGAATGTGAATGGGGCGCACCGGCGCAACCGGTGCGGGACGATGACCTGGTCCTCCACATCTCGCGACACGCGCCCATCTGTAGTTTTGCGGCAGGGCTCATCGGCGGCGCTCTCGCCGTTGCGCGCGCGCGGCTCAATGAGATGCCCAAATCGTCTTTGACGGATCGTCTGGGCGTTCTTTGCGATACCGAGTTTCGTGACGCTTTAATTTCCTCGGTCACTCAGAAGGTGCAGCAGACGGTGGCGTTGGAATACAATGTCGCGCGGCTCGATACCCCGGAGCTGAGTTTTGAGTGTTTTTGTTCGGGGCTCTTAGAGCGTGATGCACAAGACCGCATTCTGGCTGAATATCCAAAGCTCGCCCATCGTCTGGGTCACTATTGCCAACAACAAGCGGTTGTATTTGCGCGCTTTGCTGATCGGCTGATCCGCGACTGGCAGGCGGTGAATGCGCGGCTTGGCCTATCCGGAAGTTTGCCGAGCAGCCTGTCTTTCGGAGAAGGCGACGTTCACAACGGCGGACAATCGGTTGTGATCCTCACCTGCGATGACGGCGGCAAATTGGTCTACAAACCGCGGGATATTTCGGTCGAAATTGCGTTCGATGGCTTGCTGGGTCATTTCAACGAGGTTTTCGGCGAGACCCTGTTCTGGCGTGTCAAAAGCCTTGAACGTGACGGCTATGGCTGGGTCGAATACGTCACTGCAGAGCCCTGCCGATCCACAGACGAGGTTGAAACGTTTTATCACCGGGTCGGGGCGCTCCTCGCGGTTTTGCACCTTCTAGGTGGCTTTGATCTGCATCAGGAAAACCTGATTGCCCATGGCAGCCACCCGGTGGTCGTAGACCTTGAGACGCTGTTTTTCTCGTTCAAGAATGGCAGCTTTCTGGGGCGCGACGATCCGTTTTTGTCGGCCGCTGAGTATCCAGCGGTGAAGGCACTGCTTGGGTCGGTCATGAGCACGCTGATGCTGCCGCAACATGCACGCAATGAAAACGTGTCCGCCATCGCGGGGGGGGAGGCCGTCGCGCGGTTTGCCAACAGGTTTGATCCGGACCGAAATCGCATGGTCCAATATGAGGATGGCACCACCGAATTCCTGAACCGTCCGGTTTTGAATGGCGCGTTGGTCGAACCACACGCCTATGCGGACTTGGTCGCGGCGGGGTTTTCCCGGCTGTACGATCACATGATGCATGCCCGGGCGGACTATGCAGCCCCTGATGGTCCGGTCGGTGAGGTTGCTGATCACCTCACGCGCGTCGTTGTGCGAGACACGCAGATTTATACGGATTTGCTTGACCGCTCTTGGCATCCCGCGCTCTTGGGCGATGGCCATGACCTCGCTGTGCATTTCCTGCAGATATGGCGGCCCGCTTCGGCGACACCCAGCACCATTCCATTGATGTTTTATGAGATTGCAGAGCTGATCTCTGGCGATGTGCCGTATTTCACGCAGCAACCCAAAGCGTGCGAGGTACGCGCTGGTCATATGCAATTGGTCGAGGGGTATCACCTCGATCGTTCGGGTTTCGAGGCCTTTCAGGATCGCTTGGCGCAAATGAGCGAAGCGGATCGTGATCTGCAATGCTGGATCATTCGCGGGTCGCTCGATAGCGGTTTGCGCGAGGGCAAAGGAAGCTATGAGCGGTCGGACCGATCCGAGGTCACGGCAGAAGAAGAGCGCCGTGCCCTTGATCATGTCCACACCATGGTCATGTCGATGGCGCAGCGCGGCATCGGATTGCTGGATTGGCTCACCGTCACGCCAACGCCAGATGAACGCCTGATGCTCGCCCCTGTTGATGTGACCCTGTACAACGGCATCTCAGGCCTGACACTTTATCTTGCTTACCACGCTGAGGTCACCGGCACGGACCGCGTGCACGCCGAGCAGGCATTTGCCAATCTCGAGCGTCAGATTGACGATGATTGGGGCAATTTCGCTATTCCCGGCGCGATGAGCGGTTTGGCTGGGGCGGCCTATGTGATGGTGCATCTTGCCGTGCTGTGGGATCGGCCTGACCTGTTTGACCGCGCGTTTGAGTTATTGAAGCATGATGCTGATCTGATCATGCAGGATGACGGGCTGTTCGATGTGACCGTGGGTGCCGCCGGGGTTTTGTGCGTTCTATGTGCCGCGGCAGAGTCTTCGGGACAGGCGCGGTTTACCGGCCTTGCCCGTCGGATGGGGGAGCGTCTGATAGATATGGCGCGGCACGATGAGCGCGGTGCCTACTGGGTGGCACAGGAGGATGAGCGGCCATTAACCGGGCTGTCGCATGGGTTTTCCGGGATCATCCTTGCCATGGCGCGCTTAAATGACATTGACCCGGACAATCGTTGGGGTGCAGTGGCCCACGCGGCGATGCTCCGCGAGAATGCGGATTTTGTGCCCTCTGCTCAGAATTGGATTGATTGGCGCTATGCCAATCTGGACCCTGACACGTGGGATGACCCGTCAAACTTTCAGTACTTCTGGTGTAATGGCGGGGCGGGCATCGCGCTGGCGCGTCTGGCGATGCAGACAGAAACGGCAGATGATCGGGTCACCGATGATTTGAAGGCCGCAGCCGCAGGCACGCTCGCGGGTGGGATTGGGCACAATCACAGCCTGTGTCATGGCGATCTGGGCAATGCAGATATCCTTGCGCAGATTGCGCGCGCTTTGAAAGACCCTGCGCTCAAGGATCAGGCCGAAAGGGTCTACGCCCGCGCGGTGCACACCATTCTGGACGGACATGTGTTCGGCGGTGCGTCGCGGCTGGCGACGCCGCCCGATTTGATGACGGGTCTCAGCGGCGTGGGCTGGGGTATCCTGCGCCACATGGCGCCTGAACGGGTGCCGGATGTGATGACGTTGTCGCCGCCCCGGAGGCGTCTGTCGTGATACCGATGAGAGAGGGTATTTCCGCCGCGATGGACCGAGCGGAAGCGCTGATCGATGAGGTGTCCGAAGCGCTGCTTGAACCACCGAGTGGTGCGCATCTGTCGACGTTAGAGGCCGCAGGACAGGCGCTTTATGCGGCTGGAAGTCGGGTGACGTTGTCCGAAGTCATGGGGCAAGAGAAGGATCCCGATTTTGAGAAACGGAGGGCAGAGGCCGAAGAGACCATAGCTTTGATCGCGCGGCATCTCGCGGCCAATTTGGCGGTGGGCGAACTGCCACGGCATTTGCGCGGATGGAAGGCTCGTCTGACGGAGAACGTCGTCAACCTGCCATCGGCGCCGCAAGGCATTCCGACGAATGTTCCGGACGAATATCACGATGCTTTGGCTGACCATTTGGCCGGCCTCTCAGACGCACAGTGCGCAGGCTTGCTTTCGGGTGATCTTCGACTGCCCAAATCCGTAGTCGCGGAGTTGCTCGCGCAGAAGCTTCCGGAGACAGGGGACGTGCCCGATCCCGTGCCTTTGGACGACGCCCTTGTGCCAATGGCAAGGGAGGTGTTCGAGGGCTCGCCTTTGGCGCATTTCCTTCATGAATTGGAGGAGTCTGGGCGGATCAATTGTGATAAGGAAGGTGCCGCAGGGTTCGCTTTTTCGATCGCAGAGGATTTTGGCGGGCTGCCGTATATCTATGTCCCGCGCGACGGAACATTTCGCGACCTAATCCTGCTGTGCCATCACCTTGGACACGGATTTCATCAGTGGGTCGCGCAGCGCAAAGGGTCGGTTCTGGACCCCATTGGTCCGACGATTGATGAAGTCATCCCCGTGTTGTGTGAGTTGCGCTGTGAGGACTGGTTGGCCAGGGCAAACCCAGCCGCTGCAAAATGGATCACAGCGCGCCGTCGCGCCGAGGTCGAAGGCGCGCTGAGCAATTTCCAAGAGGAAATCGCTTTGATCCAAGCCACTCTGAGTGGATCGCCGCCAGAGAACTTGCAGGCGCTCGACCTGACAACGCTGCCAGGGTTTCAGCCCCCGCGCCTTTCTTCCTACAGTTTGGGGAGCGTCGTGGCCGAGCGTGTCTGGCGCCAGCATGGGTGGGATTTCGGCTGGATCGAAGGCTTTGCTGCACAGGCGGCTGATGCTGATCTGGTTGCCGCGATAAAGGCGGGCGCATGAACCGGCCTTTTCCTTTGGTTTACCAACATGACTCCAAGGATTGCGGACCGTCCTGCCTGCAGATGCTGCATCAGGCCCATGGTGGGTATATTCCAATCACGCGCATGCGGGAGCTGTGTGATCTGACGATCGACGGTGTATCGATGGCTGGGATAGAACGGGCCGCGCGCGCGCTGGGCATGGTCACTCAGGCGGCCAAGGTCACGCCAGATCAACTGGATAGTTTGCCGACACCCTTCATCGCCCATTGGCTACAAGAGCATTTTGTTGTCGTTGTTCGTGTGACGCCTGACAGGGTCCGGGTGGCCGACCCCGAATTGGGATGGGTGACCTATAGCCGTCAGGAGTTCATTGACCGATGGCTAGGCCGCAAGATGTTCGGCGAGGTGGAAAGAGACCCGTCACTGACCACCGGTGCGGTACTGATGGCATCGCCGGGGCCTGAGTTTGTGACAGGCGAAGCGCCAGCATCACAATCGGGCCTCGACTTGGTCCCTTTGCCTGAGTTGCTGAAGTCGAACGGTCGCTCTGTCTGGGCAATCCTTTTAGCCTTTCCGGTGATCGCAGGAGTCACCGTCGCACTGCCGATCCTGATGCAGCGGGTGATCGACAATGCGCTGGCTGAGACAGACCTAGGTCTACTGTACGTCCTCCTGGGCGGCTATCTGGTCTTGTCGATCAGCGGCAGCGTGATTGGCGCGCTGAGGGATCTTGCGCTGCTACGGTTGGGGGCAATGATCAGCCTTGAGATCGTGCAAATCTTCATGACGCGGCTTTTGCGGCTGAGGATGCGGTTCTTCGAGATCCGAAGCTTGGGCGATCTTTTGCAACGCCAAGCAGATCATCATCGCATCGAACAGTTCCTGACGAGCCACAGCCTGCCAACGCTGTTCTCGCTGATCCTATTCGTGATCTTCGCGGTCATGCTGGGCAGCTACAGCCTTTGGGTGTTGGCATGCGTTCTGGTGGCGGCGGCGCTGACCTTGGCATGGATCGTCGCGATTGGGCGTCGGCGGCGACGCTTTGACCTTCAGCAGTTCGAATTGGAGGGCTTGGTTCAAGACAACGCCGTTGAGATCATTTCTGCTGTGCGGGACCTCAAGGCGCTGGGCAAGACCGGGCAAAAAAGGCGCTTTTTTCGCTCGCTTTTGCAGCGGCGGTTCGACACCACATTCCGGGCGGCGCGTCTGGACGAAGTGCAGAGTATCGGCGCGCTTTTCCTGATGGAAATCGGTGAAATCGCAGGACTGATCGTGGCCGGGACGCTGGTCATCAATGGGCAAACGACTGTCGGGGCGTTTGTTGCGATCCTGTTCATCCTTGGTCAGATGCGCGGGCCGCTGTCGCAGATGGTCCCGTTCTTTCAGGCGGCGCAGGATGCTTGGCTGTCGCTTGGACGTTTGAAAGCCTTGCAGGAGGAAACTGTTGAACCGGACACTGCCCCTGCCGACGCGGAATTTGCGCGTCTCAGCGCGCGGGATGTCCAGCTCAGTGACATTGGATTTCGCTATAATCCGATGCATGAGCGCGAGGTTTTGTCCGATATCTCGCTGACGATCCCCGCGGGTCAGAAGACCGCCGTCGTTGGAGCCAGCGGCGCGGGGAAGTCAACATTGATCAAGCTGTTGTCCAAGTTTCACGACCCCAGTCGCGGAATGATGTCCTATGGTCCGCAAGACTTGAGCGACGTGTCTCCCGAAATCTGGCGCGCGCGGATCGGTCAGGTGTTTCAGGATGGCGTGATTTTCAACAGCACGCTGCGCTACAACATCACGCTCAGCCACGATGAACCGGACGACGAACGCCTGAAGCGCTGCCTGCAAATCGCGAATGTGGACGAGTTTCTGGGTATGCTTCCGCAGGGGCTTTTGACCAGCATCGGGCGCGGTGGATGGCAACTCAGCGCCGGTCAAGAGCAGCGTATCCTGATTGCGCGGGCGTTATATCCTGACCCTGAAATCCTGATTTTTGACGAGGCCACCAGCGCCTTGGATTCAAACAATGAGGCCCAGATCACCAACGCGCTGGCCAATGGTTTGACGGGTCGCACCAGCATCGTGATCTCGCACCGTTTGTCGACCATTTGCGATGCCGACCAGATCATTGTGATGGACCAAGGCAGGGTGGTGGCCACCGGTCGACATGATGACCTCGTGTCGACCTGTGGCGTCTACAGGGACCTGTTTGCGCAGCAGTTGAACTAGCTTATTCGGCCGCCACCGGTTCCGGTCCTTCCTGCACATTGCCGGGAAGGGACAGCACCAGACGTAAAAGCGGTGGCACGGTCAGCAGCGTCAGGAACGCAGACATCGACAGACCTCCAACGACAACCGCGCCCAGCCCACGATAAAGCTCCGAACCTGCGCCGGGAAAAAGCACCAGCGGCAACATTCCAAAGACGGATGTCAGCGTCGACATAAAGATGGGCCTGATCCTGTTCGAGGTGGCCTCTTCAATCGCATCGACCGGCGACATGCCTTCTTCGCGCAGGTGATAGAGCGTCTGGTGAACGATCAGGATCGCGTTGTTCACGACAATGCCGATCAGAATGACGAACCCCAACAATGTCAGCATGTCGAGCGGCTGTACTTGGTAAAGGTTCAGCACGGCTAGCCCGCCAACTCCTCCTGCTGCGGCGACCGGCACCGATATCATCACGACAAGCGGCAGGAAGAAGGATTCAAACAAGATCGCCATGACGAGGAACACGATCACCAACGCAATGATCAGATTGATTTGAATGGCATCCCACGTCTGCGACAACTGATCCGCAGTGCCTGATACGGACAGGCTCACACCATCCGGCAGCCCGCGCTCTGTCAGCGCGCCGATAACTTCGCTTTCGAGCAATTCGACGGCAGCAGCCAATGGCAGGGCGTCCGAGGGCCTGACTTCAAGCGTGACGGTTCTCAGGCGCTCGCGGTGCAGGATTTCGGTTGGTCCTGCCGTCAGGCGCACTTCTGCCACCTCTGACACGGGCAGGATCTGGCCATCGGCTGTCACCACCGGGAATGAGCCGACATCTTGGGTCCGCAGTCCCGCCAGTGAGGCGCTGTCCCCCATAAGTGTCAGGTCCAGACGACGGTTGCCGACGCTTATCTCATCGATCCGAATGCCGTCATTATAGGCGTCAACGGTTGCGGCCAGCGCTTCAGTTGTCAGGCCTGCATCGGCCAATCGGACGCGGTCGGGGATCAGGCGCACCTCGGGTGCGCCCAGTTCAAGACCTGGGATCGGGCGGAACTGGTGACCTTCGGATCGCGGCAAAATGCCAGAGATGATCCCGGCGGCCTGACCGGCCACGCCAAGAATGACCTCAAGCTCATTGCCGGAAACGTTCAGTTCAATCGTTCGTCCGCCGCCAACACCTCGACCAAAGAGGGAAGGTTGCGTCATGAAACCGAAAGTTCCGGGCTCGGCAAAGATCGGGCGCGACAGGATCGGGATCAATTCACCGACGCGGTCTCCGTCAACAGCGGCAGCACCGACAAAGCTATTGCCGGGGGTTGCAACGAAGAAGAAGCTTTGAAGCGCGGGCTGCCCATCTTCGGTTTCGGTGTCAGGACGTGCTTCCCACAGAGGACGGGCAACGCCTTCGATCCGTTCCGCGATGGTTTCGGTCGTATCTAAGTTGTAGCCCGGCGGCGGAATCAAAAGGCCGAATACGAGGTTGCGATTGCCTTCTGGCAGGTATTCCAGTTTCGGCAAGAACGCCCAGGCCAGCGCGGCGGCACCCCCTGCGATACCCACAACCAGCGTCAGCCCGGCAATCCGCCACCGAACGGTCAAACGCACATAGGCCATCACAAGCCAGCGAAACGCACGCCCGAAATGATCGATGATCGGCAGTTTTATTTTGCTGGTTTCGCCGCTTTTGAGCAGCCGCGAAGACAGGGCTGGAATCACGGTGACAGCAACGACAAGTGAGAGCAGAACCGAGACCGAAATCGCCACCGCAATATCACGGAAGAGTTGGCCTGCCTCAAGCTCCATCACGAGGATCGGGATAAAGACCATGACGGTTGTCAGGGCCGAGACAAGGATGGCTCCCCAAACCTGACGCGCGCCTTCGTAGGCTGCCTCGCGCCGAGAGAACCCTTTTTCGCGCAGGCGGTAGATATTCTCCAACACCACGATTGCGGCGTCGACAATCATACCGATGGCAAATGCGATGCCGGCCAGCGAAATGACGTTCAATGTCCGCCCGGTTGCGGCCATGGCCACGAAAGTCGCGACAATCGACACAGGGATTGCCAGCGATATGACAAGCGTGGCGCGCGGGCTGCGCAGAAAGACAAGCAATATCCCAGCGGCGAGTAACCCGCCGATCCAGATGTTCTGGATCACAAGGTCAATCGCACCGGTGATGTAGATCGTCTCGTCATAGACCTGTTCCATGATCAGGCCTGCATCGGCCACAGGCCCCTCGGCGAGATCATCAAGAACGAATTGGACCTCTTCCATCGTGGCGATGACGTTTGCGCCCTGTTCACGGACGATATTGAAGGCGAGGCCGGGTTCTCCTCGGAACCGCAACCGTGCGGTCGGGTCTTCGTAGGCAAAGGCGACATCGGCTACGTCACTGACCAAAACGCGACCCCTTGGTCCATCGCTGCCCTGGGTTTGCGAGCGCAACACGACGCCTTCAATGGCTTCAATCGTGTCGAGGCTGCCTTCGGCACGCACGACATAGCGGCGCTTGCCTTCGTCCACGTTCCCAGCAGAGATCGAGATGTTTTCAGACCGGAGTTGGCGGATGACATCCGGAATGGTCAGGCCGAAACGCGCCAGTTCCTCTGGGCGAATGACGACCTGAAGTTCGCGGGCCACGCCGCCAAAGACATTGACAGCAGACACGCCATCTATGCGTTCCAGCCGCGATTGGATCACATCTTCCATGAAGTCGCCGTATTCGGGCAGGGCGCGTGTGTTGCTCTCGGCGGCACGCAGGGTCACCCATGCAATGGGGCTGTCATCCGATCCAGACGTGTTCAGGGTGGGCTCACCGGCTTCGGCGGGATAGCCGCCCACACGATCAAGCCGGTTGGACACAAGCAAAAGCAGATCACCCATGTCCGAGCCGACGGCGAATTCCAGCGTGACCGAGGCCTGACCGCTGCGCGAGCGGCTGGTCATGCGTTCCAGACCCTCAAGACCGCGAAAGGCGTCTTCCTGAGGATTGACGATTTCGCGCTCAATTTCGGCAGGGGCGGCACCGGGCCAGACGGTTTCAATCGTCACGACAGGTTTGCGCACATCGGGGGCAAGCTGCACCGGGATGCGCGACAAAGACAACATGCCAAAGAGAACGGCCATGGCGACAACGGCCATGACGGCGACGGGGCGTTCGATTGCGAGCTTGATGGGGTTCATGTCACGGCCCTCGGATCAACCATCTGCCGTGTCGGCAGATGCCTGACGGACCGCTGATTGTTCTTCGGTCGCGGGACGGCCAGAGGCCCGCTCTTCGGATGCCGGTGGTCCGCCTCCACCAGCCGGGCGCGGCGCGATGGATTGCCCGGGGCGCAGACGCTCATTTCCGCGCACAACGACCATGTCACCCGGGGCAAGACCCGACAGGACTTCAAGCCGATCACCAATGGCTTGGCCAAGCTCAACTGTTCTTGGCTGTGCCACCCCATCCTGCGCGATGAACACTTGCCATCCTCCGCGTCCTTGGGTCAGGGCGTCTTTCGGCACGGCAATAACATCGCGCGGCTCACTGATGGGGACCTGAAGCGTAACAGACTGCCCGGCTGCCAGATCCTGAGCGGATGACAGAACGTCAAATATGACGGGGCGTGTCCGGGTTGATGAGAATTCGGTCGGCAAGGCCGTGCGCAGCTTGAGCGTCATGGCTCCGCCAGCGTCGGTGAGCGCAGCGACGTCGGACTCAGGCCGAAGCGCGTCGACGAAACGTGCCGGAACAGCAGCCTCTACTTCCATGTCAGTGGTGTCGATCAGGCGCGCGACCTCTGACCCTTGCGACACGAATTGGCCAAGCTCGGTTCCAACCTCAATCACGACACCATCAAAGGGCGCGCGGACGACAGCGTTGTCGAGGTCATATTGAGCCCGGCGCAAAGCGATGCGCGCGGCGGCGACACGGGCCTCGGCTTCGGACTTGGCCCCGCGGGCGACGGCAAAGGCGCTGCGCCGTTCTTCGTAAGCTGCATCTGCGATCACGGAACTGGCTCGGAGATTTTCGGCGCGGTTATAGGCCGTTTCAGCGTTGCTGGCGGCGATCGCCGCAGTGTCGGCAGAAGCCTCTGCCACAGCGAGGTTTGCTTCCGCCTGTGCCATCTGGATGCGCAACAACTCGCCATTGATCTCGGCCAGGATGTCGCCCTCTGCCACGCGATCACCGGTTTCGACGCCGACCAAATCCGCCACGCCGGAAAGCCGCGATGCCACACGGCTTTCGCGGCCCGGTACCACCTCTCCAAAGACGGATATGGTCTCAGCAATCTGTTCGGTGGTCACGGTTTCTACCAAGACACCAGAGGGTCGGCCTTGCGCCGACGAAAGGTTTGCAGCGGAGGCCAGCATGACGCTCAGGCACAGAAGGAATAAGTATCGCATGGGGCTATTACGATGACGCAGGGGAAATGGATCAGATTTGCTCGTCCTGCCCGTTGCACTGAGCCGAAGGTTTGTCTGCGATTTCGGCGCGTAAACGGCTGATTTGACCAATACGCATGCAGGATGTCTGATCTTTGGGCATCCGCGGCGCGCTTGTAGCGCCCAACATGTCCTTTTGGTCAAGTATTGCGCCAAAACCACATTTTTTTACGTGAAAACCGGTCCAGAATTTGAACTTTGCGGTTTGGAACCATTGATTTCGGCGTCTGCAGCATAGAGTGTTGCGTTATGGGCGAGCGTTTGTCTGATCGCCTTTCACATGTCTGAGACAGAATTATGACCGAAGACTCTGTCGTCGACGGCGTTGTAAAGTGGTTCGATCTTGCTAAAGGATTTGGGTTTGTAGTCGCTGAAGGCGTCTCTGAAGATATACTTCTTCACGCGAATATCGTGCGTGAGGCTGGCCGCACAGCTGTGGCCGCTGGTGATCATGTCCAAGTGACCACAGCGCAAACGCCAAAAGGCGTGCAGGCGACGCAGTTGATCAGCGTCACCGAGGTTGCCCCAGTGGAGCAGTCCGACCAACCGATGGTGCCTTCGGTGGATGAAGATATCCTACCCGCGCGCCTTAAGTGGTTCGATAAGACCAAAGGATATGGTTTCCTCAATGCCTTCGGGCAGGGCGAAGACATCTTTGTGCATGTCGATACGATGCGGCTGGGTGGCATGATGGAAGCCGCCGTTGGTGAAGCCATGTGCGTGGTCATTGCCCGCGGTGCAAAGGGCGCCTCGGCGACGGCGGTCTATCCGTGGGACGCCGCGCGGTCTTGGATGGATCAACGCAAGCAGCACCGCGCAGACTAAAAGATCACATCAAAACTCGATGGTTACGCCGGGCAGGTTGAGAGACTTCAGCAGGTCGCGCAGCTCTTGTCTGGCCGCCACGTTCGAGATGTTCATCCGCTCGATGCCTATATCCTTGAGGTCGAGCAGGGTCAGGCCACGCGGGAACAATTCGCGAAAAATGACGCGCTCGCTGAAGCCCGGGATATGACGGAAGCCGATGCGGCGGGCGAGCTTGTCGAGTGCTTCGCCCATTTTCTTTTTGTTGACCATCTGCTGCGCGCCCAGACGGTTACGCACCACAATCCAATCGATTGGATCAAGTCCGGCTTGCGCGCGTAGCTGTCGCGCGTGCCACACCATTTCGGAATAGACAGATGGGCCAAGGATCGTCTGGCCGTCCGTATCGACCTTCGCCAAGAGGTCAAAGTCGACGAAGCTGTCATTCAGCGGTGTCACAAGCGTATCGGCCAGCGAATGCGCGACTTGGCTCAGGCGTGTATGCGAGCCAGGGCAGTCAATCAGGATGAAGTCGCTGTCTTTTTCAAGCTGCGCAATCGCGACCGACAGACGATGGTCATAGACGTTTTCGCCCTGCTTCAGTTGCGCAGGGTCGATTTCGGGCAGGTCGATGTAGTTTGGCGTCGGCAGATCAAGGTCCTGCGCCGCAGCAAACCGGCGGCGGTTTTCAACGTAACGGCCCAACGATTTCTGGCGAAGATCAAGGTCAAGCGCGCCAACGCGATGCCCCATGCGCACAAGGGCGGTTGCAATGTGCATTGAGGTTGTCGATTTGCCGGAACCGCCCTTTTCGTTCCCAACCACCAAAATATGCGCCACGTTACCTGTCCTCTGCGGTCATCTCTTTTGGCGCAACCATATGTGGGGTGCACTTGCTTGGAAAGCGAAAGGGCGCAGCTTGGTTCGTTTCGTCGTGCGAAATCCGCAGATGCTGGTGTTTAGGTCACGGCGCACTTTGGGCAGATGGGGCCGACCGGAGAACCGCGAGCCCGATGACGAGCGCAATCAGGGAACACAACGCGATTGAGCACAAAAGCGGGGTGGCGGAGCCATCAAAGAAGGGGGCGGTCAAAACAATCATGACCCCACCTGCCACCATTTGCAGCGTCCCGCCCAGCGACGACGCAAGCCCGGCAATTTCGCCATGCGGATCAAGCGACATGACCATAGTGGTGGGGATCACAAGGCCCAGAAACGCGTTCGCGCAAAACAGCAGCCCGACCATCAGAGGAAGCGTCAACCAACCTGCAAGACTGACCATGGCGGCAAGACAGGCAAAGACCGCAAAGCCAATCGTCCCGATGAGGACCGTGCGCTCCATCCCGATCTTCATGCCGAGCGGCGCAGCCACCTGCGACGCCGAAAAGAACCCAACGGCGTTGATGGCAAATGCCACGCTAAAGCCGATCTCTGACAGGCCGAATTGCTGGGTGTAGACAAAGGCCGCCGAGGCGAGGAACACGAAAAAGGATGCCATGCCGAACCCTCCCACAAAGGTCAGGCCCATAAAGGTCTTGTCCGTCATGAGAACCCGTGTGCCGCGCGCAAGGCTGCGGAGATTGACCGGGATGCTTGCCTCTGGCTCCAGCGTTTCCTCGACCACGAGGTAGGTCAGGATCAGGCTCAACAGAGCAGCGACGCCCAACACAACAAAAATCATCCGCCAGTCCGCAACCAGCAAGAGAAGTGATCCTGCAAGCGGTGCGAGCATCGGCGAGACCGAGATCACAAGCATGATCATCGCCATCAATTGCGTGGCCTTTGGGCCGGTATGCAGGTCACGGATAACGGCGCGGGGAACGACCATCAAAACTGCCGCACCCAGCGCCTGCACGACGCGGGACCCGATCAGAATTTCGATGCTGGGCGCGACGACACAGCCGACCGTTCCAAGTAGAAAGATGATCAGACCAGTGTACAGCGGCGGCTTGCGTCCGACTTGGTCGGCCCATGGTCCATAAACCATCTGTGCGAGGCCGAAGGCGATAAAGTACGCCGTGAGTGTCGCCTGAGTGGCCGCGATGGTGGTGTTGAGATCCTCGGTGATCGCGGGCATCGCGGGGAGGAACATATCAATGGCAAACGGGCCGACAGCCGCCAAAAGGCCAAGTATCGCCGCTGATTTCAGCATGCTTCCCCGCATGGGACACTCCGTATCTGAGATAGAGATCGATAGCTGACAGCTTTGCCGCTCATCGCCAAGTGCGGTTTTCCGTTTAGGGGGTATGCATCCGCATGGGTGTCAGAAGTCTTGGGGGCTGCGCTTAGGGCTTGAACACCATTTTTCGCGCGAAGAAAAAATTGATCCCAACGCCGCTGAGCGATCCGATGACAACCGCGATCTGCGGCCAAGTGGCGATGAAGCTACTGGAGAGCACCAAGAGCACGTAGATGCCGTTGTTCACGGCCCAACCTGCGATGTTTGCGAGAATGTATTTACCAAGCTCGCGCCGCCATGGCTGGGTGCTGCCAAAGGTAAAGCGACGATTGCACCACCATGCGACCAGCACAACGATTGGGAACGCCAGGAACTGTGCGGTGATGGGGTGCATCACCAGATTAAACAGGGTGAGGGCGACGATATTGGTGACAAAAGCAATGCCGCCCACGACCAGAAAGCGCAGGAATTGCGGGCCAAGTGCGGTCGATTTTGTCATAGGTTACGTCACACAGATCGGGGCGTAGAATTTCGGCCAAGCCTGGTCGCCCCTATTACAAAAAAGCCGACGCAGTGCGCCGGCTTTCCTGGAATTCGTAAGGCGGGCAGGATTAGAAGCCCAGGCCTTCGTATTTCTTTTTGAACTTGGACACGCGGCCACCGGTGTCCATCAGCTTGGTGTTGCCGCCGGTCCAGGCAGGGTGTGCCGAAGGATCGATGTCGAGCGCGAGCTGGTCGCCTTCTTTGCCCCAGGTGGAGCGCATTTTGACAACGTCGCCGTTCGTCATTTTGACGTCGATGAAGTGGTAGTCGGGATGGGTATCTTTTTTCATCGCAGTTACCCTTTCTTCGGCTTGTAGTTGGTGTCTTCTGCGATTCGAGCGGATTTACCACGGCGCGAGCGCAGGTAGTACAGTTTGGCGCGGCGGACACGGCCACGGCGCACAACGGTGATCGACTCGATGTTGGTCGAATGCAGCGGGAACACACGCTCCACGCCTTCACCGAAAGAAATCTTGCGGACAGTGAACGATCCGGCGATGCCTTCGCCGTTCTTGCGCGCGATGCAGACGCCTTCGTAGTTCTGCACACGGCTGCGCGTGCCTTCTGTCACTTTGTAGCCGACACGGACGGTGTCACCGGCTTTGAAGTCGGGAATGTCTTTCCCGAGGGCGGCAACTTGTTCCGCCTCAAGCTGTGCGATCAGATCCATCTGATGCTCCTATATGTTCGACGCGGTTTGCCCGCGGATGATGTCTGATCAGAGGAACCGGTCGAAACCGTGAGGTTCATTCATCAGCTATTCTTTGCGCCCGTGCGAGTCACCCCGCGCGGGATGGCGTCGTATACGCATGCCATACGTGGCTGGCAAGTGGTCTTGGGTCCTACCGCCCTTGACTCAGGCCGCTCTGCCCGCCATACGCCGCGCAACCCCGGAAGAGTCAAACCTTCCGGTCCTTAGGCTTTGCCAGGATCGCCCTCCGTCAGCGCGTTGCGCCCACGGGGGTAAATCTCGTTTGGGTCTTTGGTTTTCGCGCGGTTGCGTCCACATAAGGCGTAGCTGGAATATGAAGGAGGGCTTTGCCCATGTTTGAAAATCTGTCCGACCGCCTGTCAGGCGTCTTTGATCGGCTGACCAAACAGGGTGCGCTGTCCGAAGACGATGTGAAAACCGCTCTGCGCGAAGTGCGCGTGGCCCTTCTGGAAGCTGACGTGTCGCTGCCCGTGGCCCGCGATTTCGTCAAAGCGGTGCAGGAAAAGGCAACCGGTCAGGCCGTCACCAAATCGGTCACTCCCGGTCAGCAAGTCGTCAAGATCGTGCATGATGAGCTTGTGCATGTCCTTGCAGGCGAAGGTGATCCCGGCACGCTGAAGATCGACAATCCACCCGCACCGATCCTGATGGTCGGTCTGCAAGGCTCTGGTAAGACGACGACCACCGGTAAACTTGCCAAACGGTTGAAGGAAAAAGAGGGCAAGCGTGTGTTGCTTGCCTCGCTCGATATCTACCGCCCTGCGGCGATGGATCAGCTGGCGGTTCTCGGCATGCAGGTCGGCGTTGATACGTTGCCGATCGTCAAAGGTGAGACTGCCCTTCAGATTGCCAAACGCGCGAAGCAACAGGCCACCATGGCTGGCTATGACGTCTATATCCTCGACACGGCAGGTCGTCTGCAGATCGACCAGACGCTCATGCAAGAGGTCGAGGATGTTCGCGACGTTGTCAGCCCGCGGGAAACCATGCTGGTTGTCGATGGTCTGACCGGTCAGGTCGCCGTCGAAGTTGCCGAAGAGTTTGACGACAAGATCGGTATCTCGGGCGTTGTCCTGACCCGGATGGACGGCGACGGACGCGGCGGCGCGGCTCTGTCGATGCGCGCGGTCACAGGCAAACCTATCAAATTCGTCGGTGCTGGCGAAAAGATGGACGCGCTGGAAGAGTTCCACCCAGAGAGGATTGCTGGCCGCATCCTCGGCATGGGTGATATCGTCTCCCTCGTCGAAAAGGCGCAGGAAACGGTCGAGGCTGAACAAGCCGAACGCATGATGAAGCGGTTCCAGCAGGGCCGCTTCAACATGAACGACCTCAAGATGCAGCTGGAACAGATGACCAAGATGGGCGGCATGGAAGGCATGATGTCCATGATGCCCGGCGTCGGCAAAATGAAAGGCCAAATGGCCGAAGCCGGCATCGACGATACGATGTTGAAACGGCAGGTCGCCCTGATCAACTCCATGACGAAGAAAGAACGCGCCAACCCGCAGATCCTTCAGGCGTCCCGTAAGAAGCGGATTGCGAAAGGCGCGGGTCTTGAAGTGAGCGAACTCAATCGCCTGCTGAAACAGCACCGCCAGATGTCCGACATGATGAAGAAGCTGGGCAAGAAGGGCGGCAAAGGCCTGATGCGTCAGTTGGGCGGCATGTTCGGCGGCAAAGGCGGGATGCCGTCCGAGGCCGAGATCGCCAAGGCGCAGGCCGAAATGGGTAAAATGGGTGCAATGCCGCGCGGCGCAGGGACGGGCGGTTTGCCCGGTCTGGGCGGTGGCATGCAGTTGCCTCCGGGCCTGAGCGGGTTTGGCAAAAAGAAATGATGATGGCCGTGCGCGCGAACAAACAAAATCACAAGGACACGACTGAATGATCCCGATGGATTGGATTTTGGGCCTGATTGGCGGCCTGATGATCGGCAGTGCTGCTGCGATCTATCTGTTGGTGTCCGGTCGGATCATGGGCGCATCCGGTATCTTGGGCGGGCTCGTGGATCTGAGTAGCCCGTCGCTTGAGAAGGCAGTCTTTGTTGCGGGCTTGGTCGCAGCGCCTTTGGCTTACGGGATGATCTGGGGCTTTCCCCAGACCAATCTGACAGCCGACACCAGCCTTTTGATTATTGCTGGCCTGTTTGTTGGGATCGGAACTCGGATGGCCAATGGCTGCACATCGGGTCACGGCGTCTGCGGGATATCGCGGTTTTCGGTGCGTGGGATTACGGCGACGGTGACCTTCCTCTTTTTCGGAGCGCTGGCAATGTATGTCTTGCGCCACGTCTTGGGGGTCATTTGATGCGGCTTGTCATTGCTTTGATCTCTGGTGCCCTGTTCGGCCTTGGTCTGACCGTTTCCGGTATGACCAACACCGCCAAAGTGCAGGGGTGGCTTGATTTCTTTGGGGCTTGGGACCCGACACTGGCATTTGTCCTTGGCGGAGCAATCCTGCCGATGCTGGTGGCTTGGCGGATCGCTGAACGTCGCAAGGTGGCCGTGCTCGGCTCGCCCATTCCGGCGAAGCCCGATCCGGTTTTGGACCGCAACCTGATCGTCGGTTCCGCCTTCTTTGGCGTCGGATGGGCGCTTGTTGGGCTTTGCCCCGGACCAGCGATCGCTGTGCTGGGATATGGCGGTGGCAATGCGCTTTTGTTCTTTTTCGCGATGCTGATCGGGATGGCGGGCTACCGGTGGGTGCCGTTGATGTTGCGGGGCGCGCCTGCATGATCCCTACACTGCACACAGATCGCCTGACGCTTGGTCCGTTGGCTGAACGGCATTTTGAACCGCTAGCGGCGTTTTACGCGTCCGACCGGTCAAAGTATGTCGGCGGGCCTCTAACGGCAGAGCGGACGTGGCGGATGCTGGCGACTGAGGCTGGTCACTGGAACCTGCGCGGCTATGGGCGCTTTGCGGTGGAAGAAACCGCGACAGGCGCAATGGTCGGTGTGATTGGCCCTTGGAACCCGCATGGCTGGCCAGAGCCGGAACTGGGGTGGGACCTGATGAATGGGTTCGAAGGCAAAGGCTACGCAACCGAGGCCGCGAAAGCCGCGCGCGACTGGGCCTACACCACCTTGGGTTGGACCACCGCCATCAGTCTGGTTGCACACGGCAATGACGGCTCGGCACGCGTGGCGCAACGCCTTGGCTGTACGCTTGAGGGTCCGTATTCCCACGAAATCTTTGGTGAGATGACCGTTTGGCGCCACCCAGGTCAGGAGAGTTCGCAATGACAGACGCCGTTCAAAAAGCCGCCGAAGTGCTGGCCGAACATCGCGACAGCATCGACCGGCTGGACGCGATCCTCGTCTATACACTTGGTGAGCGGTTCAAGCACACCCAGGCCGTGGGGCGCCTCAAAGCCACCCATGACCTGCCTGCCTCGGACCCTGACCGGGAGGCCAAACAGATTGCACGGCTCGAAGACCTCGCTCAGCGCGCGGACCTCGATCCGGAATTCGCAAAGAAGTTCCTGAACTTCATCATCGCTGAAGTCATTCAGCACCACAAAAAACACCAATCCTAGGGTTTCGGCCCTGACCGCCATTCAAGGAGAACAAACAATGGCCATGAAAATCCGTCTTGCCCGTGGTGGCTCGAAAAAACGTCCTTTCTACAGCATCGTGGCTGCTGACAGCCGCATGCCACGCGACGGCCGTTTCATCGAAAAACTGGGCACCTATAACCCACAGCTGCCAAAAGACAGCGAAGAGCGCGTCAAAATGAATGTTGAGCGCATCCAGTACTGGCTGGGTGAAGGCGCGCAGCCATCCGACCGCGTGAGCCGCTTCCTCGAAGCTGCTGGTGTTGTTGCGAAGAAAGAGCGCAACAACCCACAGAAAGCCGTTCCAGGCAAGAAAGCCCAGGAGCGCGCTGAAGAGAAAGCTGCCAAAGCAGCAGAAGCTGCCGAAGCTCCTGCTGAAGACACGGTTGCTGAAGAGTAAGACCGCCAATGTTCGGGATCGGGCGCACTGTGATCCTTGTGGTGATCGCGTTTGTGGCGGGCATGCTCTTTGAGCGGTCCAACGCAGGCGCGCTCTGCAAGGGAGCGTCCGATTGGAACGGTTACCTGCAATGCGTGCTATCGGAGATGTTGTGATGGCAGAAGACACCCGCATCTGCGTTGGCGCGATTGCAGGCGCATATGGCGTGAACGGAGAGGTGCGGCTCAAGAGCTTTTGCGCGGATCCGTTTGCATTAGGCGATTACGGCGACCTCACCAATGAGGCCGCCGATCGCGTTTTTCAGGTTCAGATCGACCGCGCCGGTAAAGGCGAATTGATCGGACGTCTGTCTGACGTTCGCACCAAGGAAGATGCTGATGCCCTGAAAGGTGTTCGGCTTTATGTGCCGCGCGATGCGCTGCCTGACCTGCCGGACGACGAATACTATTACTCCGACCTTGAGGGCCTTGAGGTCGTTGATCCCGGTGGTGCGGTTTTGGGCAGTGTTCTGCGCGTCGTGAACCACGGTGCGACAGACATTTTGGAAATTCGCGTGCCGGGCGCATCCGAAACGGTGCTGCTGCCGTTTACCCATGCGGCTGTGCCCACGGTCGATCTTGGCGCGGGCCGCATCATTGCCGATCCGCCAGCAGGCATTTTCGACTAAGCTCAAGCTCTGCAACGCCCCATGATTGCGATTGCCTGAAGGGACGTATCCAGTTACCTCTCGGCGCATGGCACCCGTTCTGATCCATGCTGGTTTTCACAAGACCGCCACGACGACCCTGCAAGACACGGCGCGCGTCAACGCAGACCTGCTGGCAAAATACCTGCGCGTGTTTCTCAAGGCGGACATGATCGACGTGACCGAGGCAGCGCGTGCCTATTCGGTGGCGCCAACACGGGCCAGTCTGACGTTGTTCGAAGACGCCGCTCAGACGCTATTTTCCGCGTTGGACAAAGATGATGAGCGGCCGGTCGCCCTTTTATCTGAAGATTTGTCAGGGATGATGCCGGGACGCTCCAGCGTCACAGACTATTCCGCCGCCGTTGCCTTGATGCCCCGTCTTGTCCGCGCCTGCGCGGAAACGTTTTCGGACACCGAAATCGAAGTCTATTTCACGACCCGGTCGGCAGATGACTGGTATGCCAGCGCGCATTGGCAACTGATCCGGCATTCCCGCAAGGGCGTGACACTGGCCAATTTTCGCAAGGACTACGATACGGCAGCGGACTTTGGCCCGCTGTGCGACAGGATTTCCGATGCCGTGGACGGGGCCTCAGTCACCACCATGACGCTCGAAGACCTGCGTGGGTTCGAACACGGACCGATTGAGCCGGTATTGTCGGCCCTTAACGTCCCGACCGAGGTGTTGGCTCAATTGGAGAAACCGCCAAGAGCGAATTCTTCGTATCCGGAACTGCGTGGACTTTTTCGAGAGTTGAACCTCTCGCCATTGACCGACGCGCAGGTCGGGGAACTCAAGGCGACGGCTATCCGCATGTGTCGCGGGCAGACCGTGACTCGAAAGTAAAGAAATGACCGACAAGCCATCTAAATCGCACGGTCGCAAAACTGTGCGGGTCTCTGTGAAGCCTCGTTCCTTGATGGATGGACCGGCTGATCTTGCCGGTGTCTGGACTGCGCGGATTGTGACGCTCTTTCCCGACGCGTTTCCCGGTGTTCTGGGTGCATCCCTGACCGGGAAGGCGCTTAAGGAAGGCAAGTGGCAGTTGCAGACCACGGACCTGCGTCTGTTCGGGGATGGCAAGCATCGCAATGTGGATGACACGCCAGCAGGCGGCGGCGCGGGAATGGTGCTGCGCCCTGATGTGGTCGGTGCCGCCATTGAGCACGCCCATCGGTCTGGACCCATCCTCTATATGTCACCGCGTGGCACGCCTTTGACACAGGAGATGGCCGCTGATCTTGCGCGGGGTCCGGGCTGTACGATCCTGTGCGGTCGTTTCGAAGGCGTGGATCAACGGGCAATCTACCATTACGGCATGCGCGAGGTGTCGATTGGTGATTACGTTCTGACCGGCGGTGAATTGGCGGCCCAAGTGCTGATTGACGCAACCGTTCGGTTGCTTCCGGGGGTCTTGGGCAACGAGGCGTCGACCGAAGATGAAAGCCATTCGAATGGCTTGCTGGAACACCCGCAATATACACGCCCGGCCGAATGGCGGGGGCAGGGCATCCCCGAGGTCCTGACCTCTGGCCATCACGGGAAAGTCGCAGATTGGCGGCAGGATCAGTCCGAGCGTCTCACGCAGGAACGTCGCCCGGACATGTGGGACCGGTACACCAACAAAGACGGGTAGTGATTATCGCCACGCGTTGATGGTGGCCGCGATGCGTTCCGCTCCGCGACCGCTGTAGTACGCTTCTGTTACGGGATGACGTCCCGCGCTCATGCCGCGAGACAGGATCAGGACGGCTCTGTGGGTTTGGCTGTCTGAACTGCCAGAGGTTTCAACCTCGGCCCTGTCGAAATCGGCAAGGTCATGAACTACGCGGGTTTGTGATGTCAGGGATTTTCGCCGAATGTCGATAGTCCCAGCCACTCGGTCAAAGATGATCTGACTGCGTCGGACAAATGCCCAAAACGCCAAGGCCCCCATCCCGACAAAGGGCACCCCGATCAGAACGCCCGTGATGTCGCCCTGATCAATGGTCATGTTCCACGCAACTCCGACCCCGATCATGATGAACGTCATGGCCAAAAGCCCGGGCCAAACCGGGCGGTTGTCTATGATCAGTTTTTCCTTGGTGCTCTGAGTAACCTTCATGGACCAACGCTGACACGGCGCAGGCCAAACAGGCAAGTCTGTTTGGCCTGACCATGCTGGGTCGGAGGACTGCAGTGTTTCAAGCGCGGTTATGCCGCGAGTTGTCTGACAGCTGTCTCGGCACCGGCCAAGGTCGCTTCTGGATCGAGCGCCATCTGGTCAGCGGCGATGACATCAACGTCTTCGATCCCGATAAAGCCCATGACATGGCGGATGTAATCCGTCGCAAAGTCGATGTCCGAGCCTGATTTCGTGCCGCCGGAGGCAACAACGACGATTGCGCGCTTGCCTTCGAGCAAACCCTTGGGACCGGTTTCTGAGTATTTGAAGGTGATCCCGGCGCGCGCAATCTGGTCGATCCATGCTTTCAACGCGGCAGGAACCGAAAAGTTATAAATCGGAACACCGATGACCAGCGTATCGGCCTCTTTCAATTCGGCGACCATCTCGTCCGAGACCGCGAGTTCGGCCTTTTGCGCGTCCGTGCGTTGGTCGGCAGGTGTGAAGTTGGCGTTCACCCACGCTTCGGAAATTAGCGGCACACCATGAGCAAGATCGCGTGTGATGGTTTTGGCCGGTGCCAGTTGCGAAATGATCTGATCTGCTAGTTTCCGTGTGATGGAACCTTGCAGCCGTGCGGATGAATCAATTCTCAGAACGGTCTTGGACATTGGGTGTTTCCTTTCCATATCGGTTGATGCGGAATGTAGGTTTATGAACAAATTTGCACCATTGTCTGAAATGGTGTTATTGATGTGCAAAATTGCACAAAAAAGACAAAGGAAGACCCATGGAAAACTGGGACGAGGTGCGCACGGCCTTTCAAGTGGCACGTCTGGGAACGGTCAGCGGCGCGGCAGAGGTGCTTGGCGTTCACCATGCGACGGTGATCAGACACATTGATGCGCTGGAGCAGCGGCTTGGTGTCAAACTGTTTCAACGCCATGCGCGCGGCTATACCGCGACAGAGGCTGGGCAGGACCTTCTTCAGGTCGCCAAGGCGACGGACGATCAGTTCACCCAATTGTCAGGACGCCTGAAGGGGCGCGGGTCATCGGTGACCGGGGACCTCGTCGTGACATCGCTGGCAACATTTTCGCCTTTGCTTGCGCCGATCCTCGCCGAATTTCAGGCAGAGCATCCAGAGCTGATCGTGCGCTACCTGACCGGGGACCGTCTGTTCCGCTTGGAATATGGCGAAGCCCATGTAGCCATCCGTGCCGGAACAGCGCCAGACCAACCCGACAACGTCGTGCAGCCCTTCATGCGCCAGAAAATCGGTCTTTATGCAGCGCACAGCTATATCCGGCGCAAGGGACGTCCGCAGGGCGAAGAGACCTTTGCTGACCATAACTTTGTCGGACATGACGCCGAAACCCGCGCCCCGTTCAACATGTGGCTGCGTGATAACGTGCCGCTGGAAAACATCGTCTACAGAACGATTGATAACCGGTCGATGGAGGACGCGATTGTTGCCGGTGCCGGGATCGGGTTCCTGCCGCATTCGCTGGCGTCGCGCTACAGCAATCTGGTGCAGGTCGAGCCGCCCCGCCCGGAATGGGCAGCGCCTTTGTGGCTTGTCACCCATGTTGATCTTCACCGCACGGCCAAGGTGCAAAGCTTCCTCACCTTCCTGAAGGCTGCGGTGAAAGACATGGACGCGTGACACGCGAGGCCGCTGGCCATCTGGCCATGTTGGTCTTTTCGGCACTGGTGGCTGGATCGTTTGCCTTGGGCAGCAAGGCTGCAAACCTGCTGGACCCCGCGGCGCTCAACGCGTTGCGCTTTACCTTGGCAACCGTCCTCATCGGCGTGGTGGGGTTTGCTCTGCGACGGATCAAGCGGTCTGACGCGCGTGCGCCTTGGCGCTATTTCGTGCTTGGGGCTTTGCTGGCGACCTATTTCGTTTTGATGTTCGAAGGCTTGAAAACCGCCGCGCCGGTGTCGGCGGCAGCTGTTTTCACGCTGACGCCCATCATGGCTGGCGGGTTTGGATATCTTGTCATGCGGCAGGTGATGACGCTGCGCATGGCATTGGCCTTGTTCATTGGCGCTATTGGCGCGTTATGGGTGATTTTTCGGGCAGATCTTGCAGCGGTCTTGGCATTTCAGGTGGGACGCGGCGAGGCGGTGTATTTCTGGGGCTGCGTTGCCCATGCTCTTTATGCGCCCATGGTGCCTCGGCTGAATCGCGGCGAAAGCCCGGTCGCCTTCACCTTTGGAACCTTGCTCGCGGCGACCGTTATTCTCTGGACGCTTGGCGGCCCGGAATTGATGCGCGCAGAATGGTACGCGATCCCAGCCGTCGTTTGGATCACGATCCTCTACACGGCTATCGCTGCCACGGCTGCAACTTTTGTGCTGTTGCAGTTCGCCTCCCTGCGTCTGCCAGCAGCCAAGGTCATGGCTTACACCTATTTGACTCCCAGTTGGGTCATCCTTTGGCAGATTGCATTGGACGGGCAGGTGCCACCCCTACTGACACTGGGTGGTGTCGGGCTGAGTATCCTGGCGCTACTTTTGCTGTTACGCCGCTCAACCGCCTGATGGGCGGGTGTCGTCAGGAGCGTCGCCGAGTTCCTTTTCCAGAAACGCCTCAAACGCATCCAAGTTGACGGCTTCAAACTGACCAAAGCTTTGCATCCAGACCGATGCATCCCGCAGCGCGTCGGGCTCAAGCTTGCACCATTTCACGCGGCCGCGCTTTTCCTGACTGATCAAACCGGCCTGTGTCAGCACTGTCAGGTGTTTCGAGATCGCGGCCAGAGACACATCAAACGGCTCGGCCACATCCGTGACGGCCATGTCATCTTCGAGCAGCATCGACAGGATGGCGCGCCGCGTCGGGTCGGTCAGAGCCGCAAAGACGCGGTCCAGCGCAGAAAGGTCAGCATCAGCAGCCATGGCTTGGCCTAGACCGCCGGCGCGGCAGCGGTCAAGGGTGGGTACGCCGGATCAATTGATGCGCAAACCACTCCATAAGGTTGAATTTTGCCAAGGGGCGACCGGTCTCTCGGCTTAGGAACCGCAACGCGACGTGCGGGTGCGGACCCTCCAGCATGGGGTCACCGATCATGGGCAGGCGGCTGAACGCGCGCCCGTTGATTTTTGTGTACTGGTAGATCGGTGTGCCGTGGCCGACCCCGGTCAGCCGAATTTGAAATCCACCAGAGCGTCCCAAACCAGCGTCAGAATGAACGTTCGAAGAGGCGGCAGATGATGACAGAATGTGTGTGACCTGACTCAGCCTCGCGGGCGTCAGAGTCAGACAGGCCGGGGCGCGTCGTGCAAGTGACACCGTTGCATCGCAGCGGTTGCCGCGCGGTGCGATGCGATACACCACGCCTGACGCTTCTCCCAAGGCACCGACATATGTGCGCGGAAGGAAAATGGCCTCAACTCCCGTGGCTTCAAGAATGTGGACGCATGTCGGTCCGCATGTGCCAGAGCCGCGTCCCAGATGACCGGGCATATCCATAACAGCGATAATGTCTTGCGGCGCAAAGCGGGGAATTTCACCTCCGTCATGTTGGGCCAGCGACATCAATCTGTGGTCCGATATCGGCGCGATGACCAAGGCCTGCAGCAGGAATGGTAAAATGGCCAGTCCGATACTCTGCCATTGTTGCCAGCGCGCCAATCGACGGGCCGCCAGATAAATACCTGTGCCGACGCATAGGCTTGGCGCAGCCATGATGCACCAAGCCAGCGGCGTGAGGAGGAGCGACGCGTTCATCCACACAAGCACTGGTGTCAGGATGTCACCAAGGTAGAAAACTGAGACGACGCATAAGGCGCCGTAGATCACGAGAAACAGGGAATCGTGTGACCACTGATCAGAGGTCGACGCGCGGGGTGTGAGGGGCAAAGCAAACATGCCTAACCCGTCTTGCCCGCACCGGGCGGAAATGTGGCGGCCCGGCGGTCGCTACATGGAGCTTTGATCAAATGCTCAACCAAACGGTTAAGTTTGGGTTTGCCATGCCATTAGATGCGGCAAGGCAGCGAGGACTGGAAGTTTATCCCTTTACCAAGTAAATACAGATACTTAGAGATGAATGGGCTGCGTCAAACGCGCAATTGACTCTGTGGCCCCAGCGCCATAGCACCTGCAGCAACACGTATGGGGCGCACGCATGAGCGACGAACAGCGACTGAAAGCGCTGGAAGCGCGGATCGCGGAGGCGAAAGGCCAGGCCGAAGCCGAAAAACCCCGTGCGGACGAACACTACTCCATGGCCAACGTGGCCTGGAGGATGGTCGTGGAACTGGTCGCCGGGTTAGGCATTGGTTTCGGGATCGGATACGGACTGGACATCGCACTTGGCACGACGCCATGGCTGATGATCCTGTTTATAATGTTTGGCCTCGCGGCTGGTGTGAACGTGATGATGCGCACCGCCAAAGAGGTTCAGGATAAGCAAGCAGCCGAGCAATCGGCGGCGCATGAGACGGAAGAGGGCCAATAATGGCGGATGAAGCAAAAGGCGGCGGTCTGGTTATCAAGCCAATGGACCAGTTCGAGGTCAAACCGCTGTTCGGTGGTTCTGAGATCGGCATGTTCACCATCACCAACGTGACATTGTGGATGGCTTTGGCCGTTCTGGCCGTGGTTCTGATGCTGGTCGTCGGCACACGTGGCCGCGCAGTGATCCCAAGCCGCGCTCAGTCAGTCGCCGAGATGGTCTATGGCTTTGTCTACAACATGGTTGTGGACGTGGCCGGTAAAGACGCCGTCAAATACTTCCCGTACATCATGACGCTGTTCGTGTTCATCCTGTTCTCGAACTTCCTCGGTCTGATCCCGCTTAGCTTCACGACAACCTCACATATCGCTGTGACAGCTGTCCTTGCTCTGGCTGTGTTCATCACCGTCACCGCAATTGGCTTTATCAAGAACGGCGCCAGCTTCCTGAGCCTGTTCTGGGTTTCGTCGGCACCTCTGCCGCTGCGTCCGATCCTCGCGATCATCGAAGTCATCTCGTACTTCGTGCGGCCGGTCAGCCACTCAATTCGTTTGGCAGGCAACATGATGGCCGGTCACGCCGTGATCAAAGTGTTCGCAGGCTTTGCAGCCGTCGTCGCGGTCGCCCCGCTGTCGATCGTTGCTGTGACCGCGATCTACGGTCTCGAAGTCCTCGTGTCGGCCATTCAGGCCTACGTGTTCACCATTCTGACGTGTGTCTACCTGAAAGACGCGCTTCACCCGCATCACTAATCAACCAAGTTTCGCGGGTCCGCCCGCAAACGAACTTCCAATCTAAGGAGATACGGACATGGAAGGCGATATCGCACAAATGGGTCAATTCATCGGCGCAGGCCTGGCAGCCATCGGCTCGGGCGCAGCTGCTATCGGTGTGGGCCACGTTGCTGGCAACTTCCTGGCGGGCGCTCTGCGCAACCCATCCGCTGCTGGCGCACAAACCGCGACGCTCTTCATCGGCATCGCGTTCGCAGAAGCCCTGGGGATCTTCGCGTTCCTCGTGTCGCTGCTGCTGATGTTCGCTGTCTAATCTTGCTTTAAGAGTTGCCCCGGCCCCCATGTCAACGGGCCGGTCGGGGTGCCCTCAGAAAGTAGGAGGACGACATGGCAACTGAAGCCACCGTTGCGGACGCCGCCAGCAAGCCTGGGATGCCGCAACTCGACTTTTCGACCTTCCCGAACCAGATCTTCTGGCTCGTCGTCACGATCGTCGTCATTTACCTTGTCCTGAGCCGTGTGGCATTGCCACGCATCGGGGCGGTTTTGGCGGAACGTGCGGGAACGATCACAAATGACCTTGCTGCGGCAGAGGACCTGAAACAGCGCGCTGTTGAGGCTGAGGAAGCCTACAACAAAGCACTGGCAGAAGCCCGCGCCGAAGCACAAAAGATCGCTGCCGAGACGAAGGCGTCTATTCAGGCTGACCTCGACAAGGAATTGGCAAAAGCCGATGCCGAAATCGCGGCCCGGGCTGCAGAAAGCGAAAAGGCAATCGCCGAGATCCGCGACAGCGCGGTCGAAAGCGTGAAGACCGTCGCAACCGAAACCGCTGCTGAACTTGTTTCGGCATTGGGCGGTAAAGCCGATGACAAGGCCGTGGCAGCTGCCATCGCCGAACAGATGAAAGGGTAAGCCATGAAACGTCTCACCCTCGCATTCGTTCTGCTTGGTTCGCCTGCATTCGCGGCTTCGAAGAACCCGTTTTCGCCTGAGTTCTACTCGCTGTCGAATACGGACTTCATCGTCGCAATCGGTTTCTTCTGCTTTATCGGTATCCTGGTCTACTTTGGCGTGCCAAAGATGTTGACCAAGGCGCTGGATGATCGCGCGGTTCAGATCAAATCTGAACTGGACGAAGCCAAAGCTCTGCGGGAAGAAGCTCAGACCCTATTGGCCAGCTACGAGCGCAAGCAAAAGGACGTTCAGTCCCAAGCTGATGCAATCGTTGCCGCTGCCAAGGAAGAGGCTGAAGCCGCTGCTGCGAAAGCCAAAGACGATATCGCAACATCCGTTGCCCGCCGTCTGGCCGCTGCTGAAGATCAGATCGCATCGGCGCAAGCTTCGGCTGTAAAAGAGGTCAAGGATCAGGCCGTCAACGTGGCCATCGCGGCCGCTGCCAGCCTGATGAGCAAAGGCATGACTGCCGCGTCAGCCAATAAGATGATCGACGACAGCATCGCTCAGGTCGAGAGCAAGCTGCACTAAGCAGCGCTGGTTATCGAAATTGACGAAGGGCTCGCCACCGGCGGGCCCTTTTCATTTGGGACTATTTGGCTTGCTCGTGCTCGAACCGTTGGCGTGCAACGACCTCGTGTTGGTCCGCTTTGCGTTGCTCCAGCAGCGATGCCTCGACAAAGGCAAGATGCGTTTCGACGGCCTCACGCGCCGCTTCTGGGTCGCGGTCCTGAATCGCTGCATTGATGGCGCGGTGTTGATCCAACAGATGATCGCGCGTCGTCCGTTGTTTGAACATCATTTGCCGGTTGTAGAACACGCCCTCGCGCAGCAGGTCGAACATGGACCGCATCATGTGAAGCATGACCACGTTGTGGGACGCCTCGATAATCGACAGGTGGAATTCAGCATCTAGTGCCGCCTCCTCTTTGCCCGATCGTTTGGTGTGGGCCACCTCCATGCGCTGAAGAACTGTAGCGATCACTTTGAGATCAGTTTCAGAACCCAAACGTGCCGCGCGTTCGGCGGCCAGTCCTTCCAGGTCACGGCGAAATGCAATGTAGTCGAAGACGGCTTCATCATGGCTACCCATGAGTTGAACCAGTGCGGGTGAGAAGGCCGAACCAAGGACATCTGCGATATAGATGCCCGCGCCCGCACGGCTGGCGAGCAATCCTTTTTCCTGAAGCTCTGCCACCGCCTCACGCAGGGACGGGCGTGAGACGCCAAGCCGCTCCGACAGTTCGCGTTCCGATGGCAGCCGTTCCCCCGGGCGCAGGATGCCGCGCAAGATCAGCAATTCGATTTGCCGCACAACCGCACTGGACAGCTTTTCGGCTTCAATTTTCTGAAATGGCATAGGCACCCCGTCGAATTGGTCAAATTATATGACCAGTCTGGCGGGGTGCGCAATGAGTTTAGAGCAGAGGCTCTTAGGCTGCGTTCGGACGGATGATGATATCAACGCGTCGGTTCTGAGCGCGGCCCTCTGGTGTGAGGTTGTCGGCAACTGGCTCCGCCTCTCCGCGCCCAAAGGCCCGGATACGTGACGACGAAACGCCGTTCGCGATCAGTTCACCTGACACTGCATTGGCGCGACGTTGGCTTAGAGCCTGATTGTAACCGGCGTCGCCTGTGTTGTCCGTGTGCCCGACAATATCAACCGTTGTGTCCGGGTAAGCCTGGAGGTTGGACGCAAGCGCACCCAGATCGCGGCGCAGGTCAGGTCGCAGATCGGCGCTGTCGATGGCAAACAGGATGTCCTGCGGCATCGTCACAATCAGCTCAGAACCTGTATTCCGGATGCGGACCTGATCATTGCCCAGCGACGCGCGCAGGTCAGCCTCTTGCTGATCAAGACGTTGCCCGATCAGGGCTCCGGCGCCTGCACCGATCGCGGCTCCGACGATTGCGTTTTTGGCTTTCTGATCCCCGCCCGTGGCGAGACCGGTGATGGCACCCACGGCGGCCCCGGTCAGGGCACCTTGCTGGGTGCGGTTTTGATCAGGCGCGTCGGGGTCAAAATTCGTCGCATCGATACAGCCGGACAGGGCAATCAGGCCTGCGCCGGCAACCAGAGTGAGTTTGTGCATGGAGTTGCTCGTTCCTTGAAAATGGGGCCAGCTCCCCCGGCCCCGTTTTTGTTGAATTCGGGTTAGCGATTGGCCGCTGCGCTGCCTGCGAGTGCGCCAATAGTGGCTCCTACGACGGCACCGCGGCCTTGGGTGTTGTCCCCGGCAAGCGCTGCGCCCGCGACGGCCCCGATGGTCGCACCGGTGGCGACCGACCGTTCTTCGGCCGTCAGGGTTGAACAGGCGCCCAATGTGGTCATCGCGATCAGGGCAAAAGCTGCTGTGAGTTTGGTCATGGGGTTTTTCCACAAATCATGTCTTACACGCCTACCACATGGGGGCTGCACCTGTTGATATGCAATAACAGGCCGATTTGTTCCCCCGAATGGCAAGAGATTGCCTATCCCATAGCCTCTTCCAAACCGTCAGTCCCTTCGGTTTGTGCGGCCTCATAGGCCAACATGGCCCGTTTCACGGCCAAGCCCCAGTGATAGCCACCAAGCCCGCCTGATTTGCGCAGGGCGCGGTGGCACGGCACGATCCAACTGACCGGGTTCCGCCCAACGGCGGTGCCCACCGCCCGCACGGCACGCGGTGCGCCAACCCGGTGCGCGATCTCTGAATACGTCGTCACCTGACCGGATGGGATCTGCATCAAGGCCTCCCAAACCTTGATCTGTAGTGGCGCACCGATCAGGAGTACACGTGTCTCACCACCCCCGAAAGCAGCGTGAACATCGTCTCGGATCATGTCGGGGTCTTCGCGGTAAGACGCGTTGGGCCATCGCCCCCTCATATCCTCCATCGCGGCCTTGCGGCCAGTTTCATCCGCGAAGGCCAGACCACAAATGCCGCGATCTGTGCCCATGGCAAGCGCTTCGCCAAAGGGCGACTGGAACCAGCCATAGCTGATCGTTGTTCCTGCACCGCCCTTGGCAAACTCACCGGGGCTCATGGCTTCCCACCGGATAAAAAGATCATGCAGCCGGGATGTGCCAGACAGGCCAACCGCCCCTGCGGTCTCAAGGGTCGTGAACCGCTCTTTCAGCAGCGATTTGGCGTGGCCGAGCGTCAGGAACTGTTGATACCGTTTCGGTGATACGCCCGCCCAACTCGAGAAGGTGCGTTGGAAATGTGCGGGGCTCATCCCGGCTTCTGCGGCCAAAGCGTCCAGTGAGACAGGTCCCTCGGCGGCATCAATGGCCTCTATCGCGCGCCGGATGACGCCATAATGATAGCTGTGTTCCATATCCATGATCGTGCCTCCATCGCTATGATCTGTTCTAGCAATGCGATCTTGTCCAGACGATCCGAATGATGCGCATCCAGCGATTTTGCGGCCTTTAGGCGTAGAAGCTGGCGGACGAAAAGAAGGGGACCATTGGCCCCCTTCGATTAGCTTGATTTGGCAGCTGAAATGCTTGCTGAAACAGAGGCTACATCTGGCCGATGGAAAAGAAGTAGGTTTCACCAGAGTGGTCATCGACGCCGTCATTGTCGGTGCTGACCCAGGCTGTGCCGTCTTCCATGATGGCCAGACCTTCGACTTTGTCCTGCACATATCCGTTGGTCATCAGCAGGTCAGGCAGCAGGTCGCGGACCTCTTCTTTGGACACGACGGGCAGGTCGCCGCCAAGCGGCGCCGGCACCATGTCTGACATCGGGATGCGGTAGACCTTTTTGGTCACTGCGCCCGATGCGATCTGGTTGTCACGCTCTATCACGTACATGAAATCGCCATGGGCGGTGATTTCCGACAGCCCGACCCAACCGGTTGCTGGCTCCGCCTTTTGGTACAGAACTGCGCCCCATTCTTCGGTCTCGGTGTTGTAGGCGACGAGTTTCACGTGGTTCGCCGGATCGTCGGCCCATTCGCGTTGTGTTGCCATCCAGAGGGTGTCGCCCACCTTGGTGATGCCTTCGAAGCCATAGCGACGCTCGACGGCGCGCAATTCAGACGGCAAAGCGATCTCTTCGTCGATATTGCCGTCGGCTTCGACGTAGTAGATGCCGTGCGGGATCATCCGGTCGGTGCGGCCTTCGGATGCGATCCAAAAGCCTTTGCCGTCAAAGTGGATGCCTTCCATGTCAAGCTTTTGCGCCGGGCGGCCTGCGCGGGTCACGACTGTTGCGTCGGTGATCTGTGCAGGTGTCACGGAGGTGTCGATTGTGAAGATCGTTGGCTGATAGCCGTAGAAGCTATCGTTCACCGCATAAACAGTCGAACCTTCGCCAGCCGACATGCCCGAGATGGCGCCCCAGCCGATCAATTCGTCTGCACCGGCAGAGGTCAGCATCGGATACTGTGCGGCACCTTCTGCAAATTCGTAGATCATGACATGCGCCTCGGCGGCCCCATCTTCGCGCCCGTCAACCTCGTTGGCCGAGACCAGCAGGTTACGCTCTGGGATTGACACGTAGCCCTCTGGCCCGATGCCCGATGGTAGAAGCTGTGCCAGAACGGGGGCAGCAGGGTCGGTCACGTCATAGACACCAACGACCGATCCGCGCTCGGACCCGACGAACACCATCGGTGTGCCGTCGAATGTGGCGGTTTCGATCGACTCCGGCTCGACGCCTTTGCTGTCCGAGCGTTTGTCGGGGTAGTGCCCGATCTGAACCAGCGCATGTTCAAAGGTTGCTCCAGCCTCGTAAACCACGGCGCCGTCCTTGTTAAAAATCGTCCAGCCGCGCGAGCCGCCGTCCATGTCGCCTTCGTTGGCGGTGGCAAAGTGGTCATCGTCCAACCATTTCACAGCGTCGGGTTCACGCACGCGGCCCGGCTGGCTGTCGGTAAAGATCAACGCGCCGCGTTCGTCCACGGTGTCGATGCCGTCCAGATCAACCGCACCTGCGGAGAAGTGGCTGACAATGGTGCCGTCTGCGGCGACCACAACCATGTGGTTGTTTTCCTGCAGCGACACGACAACTTCAC
Source organism: Shimia ponticola (assembly GCF_007995215.1). Classification (GTDB taxonomy): domain Bacteria; phylum Pseudomonadota; class Alphaproteobacteria; order Rhodobacterales; family Rhodobacteraceae; genus Shimia_B; species Shimia_B ponticola. The sequence goes on along the minus strand of NZ_VCDK01000003.1, from coordinate 1,245,884 downwards.
CCAGACCGTTGATGTCAACGAATTCTGGTTCCGGGTCGTTTCCGTCAACTTCGGCCAGACCGGTCAGGTCGACCGTGCGGAGGCTGTCGCAGTTCAGGTTGCCGTCTGCGATATCGACCATGACAAGGAAACCCGCAGGCATCTGGCCAGTGCGGCCGTCGCCAAGGTCTTCATCGCGTTCGTTTTCGATGGCGACTGCAACGAATTCACCGTTGGTCGCGACCGAGTCCGGCTGACCGCCCAGGTCACATTTGGCAAGCTCGGTGCCTGATGGCACGGCCAGCGCCATCAGGTGGCCGGAGGTGTTGATGAAGTCTTCGGAGGTGTTCACACCGACAAAGGCGGTTGCGCCTGAAATCGCCACAGCGGTGGGTTCGCCGTCCAATTTGACGAAGCCAGCCGGGGTCGGGTTCGCGGGGTCTGTGATATTCACCATGCCAACGCCTTCGGCGGGGCTGTCAGTGTAGACCAGCGTCATGCCATCGGCGGTGACATCGATGATCTCAGGCGACGATTCCTGATCCCGCATGTCTTCGGCATGGTTCAGCATGACCGGAAAGCTTGCGATGCGGTTGAAGTTCTTCTCGGCGGCGACGCCCGTTGCGGCGATGGCCAGTACCGAGGTCAGGCCCAAAAGTCGTGACATAGGATCCCCCTCTACTGTCAGAGGGCGATGTGCGGGGGCTTTGTAACGGCGCAATAACGAAGATGCGTAGGTTTTATGAAAGGCTTCGGCCGCTCCGAACCGCGCCTTGTCCTTCTATGTTTTAAAAATACTCCGGAGAGCACGAGAGGCAGCGCCTCTCGTCCGCCGCGTCAGCGGCGCCCGCCCATGGTCACAGCCAGCGCGAGCTGGCGAAGAGGGAGGCGGGAGTGCCCGCCATCCCGAAGTCGCGCATCAAACGCTCATGCACATGTATTTCAGTTCCATGTACTCTTCGATCCCGTGATGCGATCCTTCTCGGCCCAGACCGGACTGTTTCACGCCGCCAAAGGGCGCAACCTCGGTCGAGATGATCCCGGTATTGATGCCCACGATCCCGTATTCCAAGGCTTCGGCAACCTTGTAGACCCGGCTCAGGTCGTTGGCATAGAAATATGCCGCCAGTCCAAAGATCGTGTCATTGGCCATCTCGATCACATCGTCTTCGGTGTCGAATTTGAAGAGCGGGGCCATCGGGCCAAAGGTTTCCTCTTGGCTGACTTTCATGGCCTGTGTCACGCCGGTCAGGATCGTTGGCTGAAAGAACTGCCCACCCAGATCATGGGGTTTGCCGCCCATGTAGACTTCGGCCCCTTTGGAAGTGGCGTCGTCAATGTGATCCTTGACCTTGGTCACGGCGGGCTCTGAAATCAACGGTCCAAGGTCCGCGCCGTCGAACCCGTCGCCGACTTTCAGATCAGAAACGGCCTTGGCGAATTTCTCGGCAAAGGCGTCATAAACGCCAGACTGCACATAGATGCGATTGGCACAGACACAGGTCTGTCCGTTGTTGCGAAACTTGCAGGCAATGGCACCGGTGACAGCGGCATCCAGATCGGCATCATCAAACACGATGAAGGGGGCATTTCCGCCCAACTCCATCGAGCATTTTTTGACCTGATCGGCGGCCTGCGCCAAAAGGATACGACCCACGCGGGTTGATCCGGTGAAGGTGATCTTGCGAATGCCGGGGTTTTCGCAGAATTCTTTGCCCGTCGCCGATGCATCGTTCGACGGCACGATCTGCAAAACGCCCGCAGGCAGCCCGGCCCGTTCAGCCAGAACCCCAAGTGCCAAGGCAGACAAAGGCGTCAGCTCAGAGGGCCGTGCAACGAAGGCACAGCCAGCAGCCAGCGCAGGCGCGGCCTTGCGCGTGATCATCGCGTTCGGGAAATTCCAAGGCGTGATCGAAGCGGCGACGCCGATGGGCTGCTTGATCACCGTGATGCGTTTATCGGCCTGATGACCGGGGATCGTTTCGCCATAGATGCGTTTGGCCTCTTCGGCAAAGAACTCGACGAAAGACGCGCCATAGGCGATCTCGCCCTTGGCCTCGGCAATCGGTTTGCCCATTTCGGCGGTCAGGATCGTCGCAAGATCGTCCTGCGCGGCCATCATCAAGTCAAACCACCGGCGTAGGATCTGGCTGCGTTCCTTCGCTGTTTTTGCGGCCCATGCCTTTTGCGCCTTCTCCGCGCCTGCAATCGCCTGTGCGACATCGCTGCGGCTGAGGTCTGCAACCGTTGCGATGACATCGCCCCGGGCTGGATTGGTGACGTCAAAGGTCGCGCCATTTTCTGCATCGACCCAGGTTCCATCCACATAAGCCTTTGTGGCCAAAAGCTCGGGGTCTGATAGCATGGCGGCAAGGTTGGTCGCGGTATCCAGCATGGCGTGTCCTTCTTTAGTGCCGGCCATAGAGGTCCTGCCACGCGGGCGGACCATCAGGCCATGATGTTGCATGATATATGGCGCGCGCAATCGCACGGGCCAGTACTGAGGCGGCTGTATGTCCAATCTCGATCGGGTCGAGCACGGGATCGCTGATCGCACGCGCGCCGCTTGACGCAGCAAAGACAAGGTCACCGTCAAACAGGGTGTGAGAAGGTACAATTGACCGCGCCATGCCGTCATGAGCGGCTGTGGCCATGCGCGTACAGGCCGCCTGATCCAGCGCTGCGTCGGTCGCGACGATGGCAATCGTCGTGGCCTGTGGGTTCAGTTTGGTGCGCAATCCTTGTGGGGCAGGGGAGGGGCTGTTGCCCAACCCGCCGAACTCGTCTTCAAGCTCCCATGGTGCGGCCCAGAATTGACCTGCGTCCCCCGCGACAACCGACCCAAGCGGGTTGGCCGCGACCATCGCGCCGACTGTATACCCGCTCTCCAAAGTCGCTGAGGCGGACCCAAACCCACCCACCAAATCGGCGGTCGTGGCCCCGGCGCCTGCGCCGACCGAGCCAAGAGCGGGGTCCAAAGAGGCGTCTGCCAGTGCCGCAACGCCGAGCGTGGGGTAGGGATTGTCCGACCAATTTTTGTCGCCGCCATTGGCCAGATCGAACAGGATCGCCGCCGGGACAATCGGAACCAGATGACCAGCCGCATTGAATCCGCGCCCGGCCTTGCGCAATCCGTCCGCCACGCCGTCAGCGGCGGCAAGCCCGAATGCTGAGCCGCCAGACAAAACCAGCGCATCGACCTGTTGAACCATGCGGTCGGGAGTCAAAAGCTGTGTTTCCCGTGTCCCCGGCGCGCCACCCATGATGTGAACGCCTGCGGTGAAGGGTTGATCCGCCACTAGGACCGAGGTGCCAGAGCGCAGATGCGCATCCTGCGCATGTCCGACGCGGAACCCGGAGACATCGGTTATCAGGTTGCGCTGACCCGGTGTCATGTCGCGTCCGGCAGTGTACGGCTGCCCAGCCATTGTCCAAGGGAGCGCAAGCGGCTGCTATCGCCGACGGCGGTGTCCATGGCTCCGGGGAAAACCAGAACTGCCGTTGTGTCCAACCCCATCAAGTCGATCAGTTGGTTCACGATAGCTTCCGGAAAGAAATGGCGCAGGCGGGGCTGGGGGTCGACCTTGCTGATGACATCCACATGGTCAAGATCAATGCTTTGTCCACGCGCCGTTGCGTGATCAAGCAGGTGCGCAAAGACCAGCGGCTGGGCGTCAAAGGTGCCTGAGAGCACCTCGATCCTGACCTCGACGCGGGCCATCAGATGCACCGCCCGCCATCAACTTCGAGCGCGACACCGGTGATCATGCTGGCCTCGTCCGAACACAAGAACGCGGCGGCGTTTCCTAAATCCTCTGGTTGAGAGAAACGACCCAAAGGGATGGTAGACAAGAACTTGGCGCGCATCTCCGGGGTGTCTTCGCCCATGAAGCTGGACAGCAGGGGTGTTTCGCCCGCCACCGGGTTGAGCGCATTCACGCGAATGCCGTGCGGGGCCAATTCGACAGCCATGGTGCGCGTCGCTGTGATCATCCAACCTTTGGAGGCGTTGTACCAGTTCAGTTTGGGCCGTGGGCTGACACCAGCAGTTGAGGCGACGTTCAGGATCACGCCTGCGTTCCTATTCTTCATCGCGGGAACAAACGCGCGGGCCATTAGGAATACCGATTTTGCATTCACCGCCAGAACGCGGTCGAAATCATCCTCGGTCACATCCTCTAGGGCCTGCGGCAAGTGGGTGATGCCGGCATTATTGACTAGGATATCGGTGTCGCCCCACGCACTCTGCGCGGCTTGTGCAAGGGCATTGACGGATGCTCCGTCTGCAACGTCGACCTGTTGCGCAAGACCCCCGATCTCTTGGGCCATGGTCTCTGCGCCGTCGCCATTCAGGTCAGCGACCATGACTTGCGCACCCTCAGCGGCGAATTTCCGAACGATCCCTGCGCCAAAGCCAGAGGCGCCACCTGTCACAATCGCTGTCTTACCCTGAAGCCGCATCTGCCTACCCTCGTTCATCCACCACGCTGCATAGGTCAATCGTTAGCGGGATGGGCTTGTTCTGGACAACCTGCATCTTTGTCAGGGTCATTTGCAAAAATGCTGGCACACAATCTGCTGGGAATTTTCTTTGATTTGTCCTGTTGGCGTGCGGTGCGATTTGGGTGAAACTCCGGAGAGATAGGGATGTAAATCCTTTTAACACCGCCTATATCAAGTTCACGGTTTCGTGAGTGAAAGGATAGAGATGAGCGATTTCGACAGTCAGATCAAAGAGAGTCAGGCGCAGGTACAAGAGGCACAGGCAAAGGTTGCCGAGTTGACCAGCCGCATCGAAGCCGCCCGTCAAAAGATGGCAGCAGGCGAAGACATCAGCGTCGATATTGAAAACGCCTCGCTGGATGACGTGCACGCCCATACCGATCTGATGAATGCAAACATCGCCGAACTGATCATGGGGCTGGATGATGTGACAGCCGGGTTCCAGACCGACTTTGACGAATTGCGGTCCAAGACGGGCTGGGAGAGCTTTGTCGGGATTTTCAGCAAGGATCGCTCAGAGTCACTGCGGCAGGAACGCCTGCGCACGGCGTCGATTGATGACAAGCTGCAGGATCTGATCTCAAAATCCGACAACATCGTCGTGCTGCTGCAATCGCAGTTGGACGTGTTGGAAGAGCAAAAGACCAAGGTTGAAGGCAACCTGTCCGGCACGCTTGAAGAACGTGAAGCCGTGGTGGGTGAGCTTGAGGCGTTGAAGTCTGAGATCAGCGGCATGGACCCGCAGATGATCACGCTGGAAAACAAGATTGCCGTTGAACAAGACGCCGCCGCGCGCACCGCGCTTGAGACCGAACTGGCCGAGCTGAACGCCAAGTACAACGAGTTGGTGCGCGAAGAGCAGGTGAAGCTGGCACGCTCCCAAACGCTGGAGCGCTATATCGAGAAGGGCAAGACTTGGGTCGACTCGCTGACCAATCAGGCGGCGACGCAGATGGTGCTGATCAACAAGCTGCAGACAGATACCAAGCAGCGGGTGGTCCTCTATGACGCGCTGACCAAGTCGTTGAAAACCGCGCAGCAGCAGGACGTGGCGCACCGGATCAACGAGATCGGCGTGAAGACGGACCAGGAAGCGCAAACGGCCATGGCCGCGATTGGGTCGGCGACCAACACCCGGATGGCCGAGATGCTAGAGGCGCATGAAGACCACATGGTCTTTGCCCGCGACGTGCTGGAGGCCAAGGCAAAAGCGGACGAACGCTTTGCACGGCGCTTTGCAGCGGTGGTCGAGAAACATGACAGCAATGCGTATGGGGGGTGAGACTGAGGTTGAGGCCCCGGATCAAGTCCGGGGCGTGAATCACTTTATCCACCCGTCCCGGGCATGACCCGGGACCTCGCACCACAAGCGGATAGGCCGAACGTGAAGCACCTCGTTTCACCCTTTCGCCCGGTGGAAACCACCGGACCGCGCCCGACCCGCCCCCCGGGAGGGCGCATGGCGGTGTTGTCGGCAGCAAGACCGTCTTGGATGTTTTGGGCTGCTGGGGTTGAAGCTTCGTTCCGAGCGCCCACCCAGGGTCGGGCGCGGCCCTCAGCTCTGCAGAACTGTTCTCGATGCTGGGTGCGAATTGGGGCGAACAGTTGACGAAAAAGGCCGAAGTAAAGCAACCGTTTGAAACAGCGCGCAGCAATATGCTTTGGGCAGTCTGCTTCTTAGGTGTTGGCTGCTTGATTACATCCCATTTTTGGTTTTGCCTCGGCCTCGTATTCGTTTTGAACAGCTTCATGCATGCATCGCGAGACGCATTGGCTACTGCATTTCGCAGAGTGATTTCTTGACCATGACTGACACCACCAACATCCACGACACCCGCGTCACGCGTCGCTACTTCAAGAAGTTCGAGCGCATCACGCAGCATTTGACCCGTGTTGCGGGGATGATGGAGGCGGAGGGGACCCTAACCAAGCAAGAGGTCGAGGTGCTGGGGCGCTACCTTGTGGGGCTGACCTACACGTTCCGGGCGCTGGGCCACAAATACCTCTTTGCCGGGCGTGTGGCGCGAGCGGGTAAGCTGAGCTTTGACCGGCGCGAGAGCGGGTTTCCGATTGCCGCGGAGTTGATGGAGATGGCTGTGGACGCGGCGCAGGTGGACCGCCATCTGTCGGGGACGCAGTCGGTCGAGGCTCTGAAATCCGAGATGGTCGCCAAAATCGTGGGCGAGCATGAGGTGCCGACCAAGCTGCAATTCGCGCTGTCACAAAGGCTCTATTACGAGGAATTGGCGCGTGGGCATTTGTTCTGGGTGCGGAATGACCCGGATACGGTCTGGCTAGGCAATGAGGGCGAAGGCCGCGATGCGCGGCGGCGGTTTTTGGTGCATTGGGCGGTCTACGACAGTCAGATCAATCTGCCGACCGTGTACCTCATGGACCTTGAGGATACGGGGCGCACCGCGCTGCCCAAGGATGACCGGCGTTGGCCCGAGGTGCAGGCGCATCTGACGGCTCAGGCGCAGGGCGATCTGAAGCTGCTGACGATTGCGCGGGGCTTTGATCAGGATTTTGATGACCTGCACCCGAAACGGTTGCGGCGTATTCATCTGGGACCGATGTATTCGTCGGCCTTTACCGAGCAGGCGGGGCCGTTGCGGCAGGTGTTGGTTGATGCGCAATCGCCTGAGGGCGAGGACTGGGCGCTGGTCTGGACGACCGAGGACCTGAAGTCCGAGCGGGTCGAGATGGAGAAGAGCGGCTGGTTTGGACGGGTTGAGCGCGAGGTCTTTGCGCTTGATCCCTTCGCTGGGCGCGGGGCCGAGACCGGCACGACCGCGACCGAGCGGTCGATCATCCTGCCCGCGCGGGGGTTTCAGGTCTTGGAGGATCAAAAGCCGCCGGGGTTCAGCGATGTGCGTAAGTTTGTGGTGTCGCCCGGTGGGCGGGTGATGCGGGTATGACGCTAGTAGAGGTCGATTTGCCTGACGCTGAGATCAGCGTCGAAATCCGCACCATAGGCGACAAGGCCGATGCTGTAGACCTCTGTCGGATCGAAAGTTTCGGGCATTCCATCATGCGAAGCAGTGAAGCCAGCGAAAGGCAGCGTGACTTCCGTCCACTCGCCCGTTGTCTCAAAAGGCTGCCGATACGAATACCAGCGCCGCGCCATGTTGGGGACACGAAGGAAGACGTAGTAGGGTTCTCCGTTGCCCTTCACGCTGAGACGCAAGCCGGTGGCTGTGTCGGGCCACGGCGTGTCGAACCGGCGGCGGACTTGAATAAAGCCGCCGTTATTCGCCGTGCTGACCTGCCCGGTGAGGTGGACCGCGCCATCGTCGGTCAGGCGGGCAGTGCCTTGGCTGACGCCGCCCATCACACCATCGGCAACGTAGACCCAGTCCTGTGCGGTTTGGAAGTCTTCGAAGATCATTTGAGCCTCGGTCAGAGTTGGAATGGCCAACAGGGCCAGAAGTGCTGCGGTTTTCATGGGCAGTCAGCTAAGGTTGCGCCCGGTTTGGGCAAGGCTGCGCGGGTGGCCACGTCGGATTTGAGTATTTTTGAAACATAGAAGGATTGGGGCATGAGCCAGGCGTCGGATCAGATGGAACTGCGGGAAGAGGACATTCGCGGGCATTATGCGGCGGCTTTGTCCCTTCTGGACGGGTTCGATCATGCGCCGCGGATTGCGACGGCCAAGGAGGTGGCGGTTGAGCGATCACCTGGTGTTTCGAGCGGGCGGCGATTTCGGTCGACGACCGTTGGGCTGACGACGCGCCGGCGTGTTGCGTCCGGGGCGGTGCAGTTGCGGGCGACGATTGAGGGGGCGGATGATGATGATGCGTTGACGTCGCCATTGCAGGCCACAGTGATGCATGCCTTGCGCCGCGCGCTGGCCATTGCCTTTGCAGTGGGTGAAGCCTTTGGTGAAAGGACAGAGTTAGGGGCGCTGAAGCGTGAGAACCTCGCCGGGTCATTGGCACCGGCGAAGCGCGCCGAGTTTGGGGAGTTGCTGCAGGCTGAGGCGTTGATCACGCTCTTTGTGTTTGGCTCGGCTACGGCGTTCCTGCTGGCACCACACGCGTCCGAGGCCACGGTTGAGGTCGGGGATGTGGAGGAGATCCTGCTGGAGAATGCCCCGCTCGCCTTGCAGGGCGTGCTTTGGGAGTTGGATCAGGACATCGAGACCCACGCGCCGGATGATCAGGCTCTGGTCGCTGTGGTTTTGGCCTTTGCCGAGCAGCTGATGGCCAAGGTCGCGGCGCGGGCGTCAACCGCGCCGCGGCTGGCGGCGTTTGAAGAGGCTGCTTGGCATGTCGAGGCGGATGATTTTCCCATCCGGGGGTTCCAGCCTGCCACGAAGGCCAAGGGGTCCAAGCTGACCATGACCTTCAAGAAACCGCATGAGGTCGTGGGCAACCACATCGCCAAATATCAGGCGATGAAGCTGGCGAAGATGTTGATGGCCTATGACTTTGACCGGCGGCTGAACCCGTTCGCGGAACTGGGTGGGTTTATCTTTACCTTCATGGGTGACGGCGCGCCGGGGACTGGCAAGACGACGTTGATCCAGATGATGGCGGGGATGATCAATGATTACTGCGCCGTGGCGGGCTATCCGTTCCGCTACCAGAACCTGAGCACGGACAATATCGACAGCTATCAGGGTAAGTCGGGGCAGAATGCGAAGGCGTTTATCAACAACGTGATTGATCCCGGCGTGATCGGGTTTGGCACGATTGATGATATTGATCAGTTGGCGGGCAAACGTGGGGACCGGCAGTCTTCGGCGGGGCAGTTGGAGATTACTGCTGTGCTGATGGAGAGCTTTGCTGGGGCGAACACGGTTGTGCGGGGGAACTGCACATTTGGAATGTTCTCGAACTATCCCGAGAATGTGGATGACGCACTGCGCCAGCGGGCCGGGGCACGGTTCCTCGTCGACGGGCCGCAAACGCGGGAGGATTACATCGACATCCTCGCCCTGCTTATGGGCAAGAACCACGGCATCCCCGTGGGCGACCATGACCTGATGAGCGCGCAAGAGATCAAGTCAGCGGTGGCGGCGTCATTTGAGAAACACAATCGCCCGGCTGAGGCGGGGCTGCTTGAGGTGTTCGACCGCGTCCATGGGCAGATTGGTGAGCTTGATACGCTGGCCAAGATGGGGACCTATCTGAAGGGTATTCAGGAAGCGGATGAGCGGTTTACCGGGCGCGCGATCAAGAACATCACCGATGCGGTGAAGGTCCGCGCGATGGATTTTGAGCTGCCGGATGAGTGGATGGAAAACCCCGAGCTGTTCCTGCGGAAAGATTACGACACCAAAAAGGCGATGATTGCCGAACTGCGCGTGCCGATCACGACCGACATGGTGATCCAGGAAATCAACCGCTACGCGGATTCTGAGTTCCGGTACGCGGATAAGTCCGACGAGGTCGCGATTGAGGGCATGGTGCGGGATTACGGGCGTCAGGAAGAGGCGAAGCGACGGTGGTTGGAAGGGAAACGGACATCGAATGCTGTCATCGCTTCCAAAGATGGGGGCAAAGAGCCGGGCTGGGACGCCAAAGCGATATCTCAAATCGCAAAATCCGTATTCGGGGGAATGGCTGAAATGTTTGAAGCCCACGGGTGGCCTGAGCGGGGAAGCAAGATGATGACCAGCGTCCAGCGTCATGTTGCGAATGATTATGGGTCGATCGAAGCCTTTGTTGAGAAACATGAACGAGATGCGACGGGTTAAGATCGTGGTATGGTTTAGCCTTGTTGCAAAGCGTGTGGGCGATCATTGGGAAAGCCATTGTTGGGCGGCCTTTGGGGAGTTGAAACCCGTCCTACCGCAGATTTGTGTGGATAGGGCCGCGCCCGACCTGGAGGGCGTTCGGGGCGTGGGTTCTGATGTGGCACATCTAAGCATGCATGTCGGACATGCTGCGCGCAGCATCGCCGGAGCGCCCTCCGGGGGGAGGTCGGGCGCGGCCCGGTGGTTCCACCGGGCCAGACGGTCGGTAGTGGGGTGCCAAGGGTGGCAAGCATTGGCTCGCGTCCCAGGTCAAGCCCGGGGCGTGGGGAGGCTAGGATGCTGATCTTGTTCACAATTGGGATGCCGGTGGGCATTGCGTTTTACTTCGGGCTGCGGGGTGGGAAGGATCGGCCTCGGACGCGGAGGGCGTTTGCGGTTGGGTCGGCCTGGGTGATTGGGTGGACCCTGGCCACGGTTGTTTTGTGGCAGGGCGTGTGGATCTCTGCCGTGGGCGGGCAGGGCGAGAATTCGACCATTCTAATCGCGCTTTATTGGGCGGCGATTTCGTCTGTGATTTGGCTTCCGATGTTGATGATCACATATGTGATCTCAGCCCAGCGGGCGATCCGGCGGGAGGAGAGTGAGACGTGAGCGAGGATGATCTGGCAGTTGATCTGGGGGCGTCAGCCCTGTTTTCGGTCGAACTGATCCTGCCGATGGTCATCCTTGTTGGCGTGGCCTTCTGGGTGCCGCATCGGTTGGCGCAGGAATTGCCGCAGTCGATGCCGGGGCTCGGGGTGAACCTTTTGATTTCGTCGCTCACAATGGTTGTGCTCGCCGCTGTGGTGCTTGCAGGCCTGTACGTCTGGCAGGGAACGCCGCTATCGTTGCTTCTGACCGGTGTCGGCCATCTGGTCTCGGTTGCTGCGCAGACGGCGCTGATCTGGGGGCCGGTGGTCCTGCTCCAACTGGCAATGCAGCCTCAACATTGGAGGCCTGATCTGTGAAACGCCTGATCGAACGCGGGTTGATGTATGGCAACCTTGTGCATGTGACGTCCTCGGCCCTGGTGGAACGGTATAACCGGGCGTTGGAGCATCTGACGGGCAAGCGCACGACGCTGACTGATTTCCACGTCGACATCTCGGGCTACTCACCCGAGATCGGGGCGGAGTTCGGGGACCGGATGTACCTGAACCATGCGGGCGTGAACCGGCAGTTCATTTTGCTGACACTCGATCAGAAACGCGCGCCGTTGCTTGAGGCGCAGTTTTCGACGTCGCGGTCGGTGCTGCGGGATTTCATCGAGGCGAACGAGACCGAGCTTTTTGCTCTGACTGCGCAGGATGCCGTGGCGGGGGAACTCGTGAACAGCGTGTTCGATATGTCCAGCCCGGCGCGTCTGTTCGATATCCGGCAGATCAGGATTGAGGCAGACACGACCAAGGACACCGTGGCCAACGCGACGAAGCTGGGTCAGATGATCAACACTTTCACGTCAGAGCCAGATGCCTGGTACGACGATGTCCTGATCGCAGACATGATTACGATGGCCAAGAAAACGGGTGATGTGATCCGCAACCCCGTGACGCTGAAGAAGATGGTGTTCGAGCAGGGCAATTTCTGGTCGGCGCATTTCGGCGGGGTTTACGTATTCCGCGATGTTGAGCATCCGGCTGTGATTGCGGCGGGGGACCTGAACAAGGACGCCGTGCCGACGAAGTTCGTGTTTTCCATGGAGGACCGCGCGGCGATTGCCAAGTTCCTCGTTTTGAATGGCTTGGCGGAACCGATTGTCGAGGCGCGCGGGCTGGATGCCGGTGCAATCCTGCAGCAGAAGATGGACTTTATCTTGATCAACCACGCTGCTGAATCAAACGTCGATCTCAGCGATCCGGACAGGCGGCAGTTGCGCGCGCTGGCCCGGCAGTTCTCGGGCGATTTACCAGAGGCCTATCACGGTCTGGCGGCGTTGCGGCGTTGGGCGGTAGAAGGGGGCGCGTGGCCCCGGATTGACGCGGATCACCCGGCCTATTTCTATGCGTTGCGGGCCGCGGATGTGCCGGATGCGGATTTGGTGAACCGTCTGCTGGCTGAACTCGCTCCGCTGGATGCGCGGCAGCTATTCATCTGCCACAAGGAACTGTTTTACGACCGCTACGCCACGTGGCCGGACGCAAAGAAGGAATTTGTCTCGCGCTTCCTGGAACGGGAATATCTGGCGGATAAGGCGGGTGCGCGGGCAGCGCTCTTTGGCTTTGACGCGCCGATGGAAGAGATGCCTGCGCGCCGGGCAAAAGGTCCCTGGAGTGCTGCCAAGGCCCAGACCATCACACAGCCCCCGGAAGAGGACCTGATCGCGCGCGTCGGTCCCTGGGGCGCATTGGGGAGACGATAATGGCCTTGATAAGACTTCTTGGTGTGGTCCTGATCGGATGCACGGCGATGTATCTGAGCATCGGGTTTTACCTTCGTGCGAAACGCAAGGACAAGCTGACCGAACAGTGGCGCGCCGATCTGCGTGTGGGCGACCGTGATGTCTGGATGCGCGAAGAGATGGCGAAATTCGACAAGAAGCTCAGACTTTGGCTGATTCTGCTTGTCTATGTGGTCCCCATCGTGTTCGTCGGGTTACTATTCTACTGGCAGAACTACGCGTGAGGGTGTGATGTATTATTTCAAATGGGCGCTGCGGCTGTTCTTTTTTGCGATCGTGGCCATCTTTTTGCATTATACCCTGCCGCAACGCGACATCGTCCAGATCGTTCAGGCGGAAACCCGGATCACCACGTTCAACGGCTGGACGCGCATGTTCTATGCTCAGCCCGACGCGGGTGAGAGCGAAACCGCGAGCCGCGATGTTCGCTACATCCGTGCCGTGCGCCCGAATGAGCGCCCGATTGAATACCGCAACGAAGATACCGGCGTCTTTGGCTGGCCGCCCTATTTCAAGATCAACTCGGATACGATCCAGACCCGTGCCGCAACCGCTGCGTCCCAACAAACCGGCGAGCAGTGGTTCATCGTGCGTCACTATGGCTGGCGTTGGAACTATCCGACGATCTTTCCAAACGTGCTGTCCATCACCCCTGCCGAAGGACCGGATCAGCGTTTGATCCCGTATTTCAACATCGCCGTGATCCTGATCCTGTTTGCGATCTACTGGGCGATTGCGGTGCGCCTGAAGCGGTTCCGCGAGCGGCGGATCGATCCGCTATTTGACGACGAATAGCGCTTTAGCGCTGGGCGGTCCCGCCCGCCTCCCTTCTGCGCGCTGTGCGCTTGAACCAAAGGGGGCGCCGCCTTGCGGCGGCGTGCCTTCGGCGAGAGTATTTGTGAAACATAGAAGGATTGGGCGCGCCTTAAGCGGAAGCGCGGCGCTGTTATTCGCCGTAGGGGACCCAGATGGTTTTGACCTCGGTCGCTTGCGGGAGGAAGGCTTGGGCGTCTGGTGTGGTCCAGTCGCGCGCCGTTGTTTCAACCCAAGTGCGTTTGAGGTTGCCAGCGGATGCCGCCTCAATGCCTGCGGAGACGTCCTCGGACGTGAAGCTCCAGACGGCATCGACGTTGAGGTGGTTTGCCATCGTTTTGGAGAGTTCTGCCGGGGCTCCGGTTAGGACGTTCAACACACCGCCGGGGAGGTCCGAGGTTTCGAGCACTTGTGTGAAGTCCAAGGCGCTGAGCGGGTAGGCGTGGCTGCCCACAGCAACAACGGCATTGCCCATGGCGATCGCGGGGGCGGTGCTGGCGATCAGGCCAAGCAGCGGATGCGCGTCGGGGCAGAGCACGCCGATGGTGCCGACGGGTTCGTTCATCGCCAGAGCGACGCCCCGGATCGGGACGCCTTTGGCGCGGCCATCGTGTTTGTCGGCCCATGCAGCCCATGTGAAGAGGCTGTTGATGGCGGCGTCGACCTCTTTATCTCCAGACCGGCCGCCGACCTGATCGTTGATGCGGGCGGCGAATTCGGTGGCGCGGGCAGAGAGGTTTTCGGCCATGTAGTAGAGGATTTGCGCGCGCAAGTGGCCGGTGGTTTTGCCCCATGATTTCGCAGCGCTGGCGGCAGCCTCGACCGCGTTGCGGATGTCCTTGCGGTTGGCGATGGGGGCCTGACCCAGCAGCGCCCCGCGTGGGCCGTAGATGTTCCGTGAGTAACCTCCATCGGGGCGGGCCTGTTTGCCGCCGATGTAGAGTTTGCAGGTGCGGTCGAGATCGGTGGGCTGACCGTCGCCGGTAAAGGGCGTGACAGGTTTCAAAGCTGCGCGTTTGCCTTTGGGTTTGGTGTAGGCTTGCAGCCCTTCCCAACCGCCTTCGCGGCCAAAGCCGCTTTCGCGGACGCCGCCGAACCCTGCGGCTGCGTCGAAGAGGTTCGTGGCGTTGACCCAGACGACACCGGTGGCGAGTTTTGGCGCGATATCTAGGGCAAGGTTGATGTTTTCGGTCCAGACGGTTGCGGCAAGGCCGTAGCGCGTGTTGTTGGCGACCTCGACGGCCTCACCCGGTGTGCGAAAGGTTGTGGCGGCGAGAACTGGGCCAAAGATTTCCTCCTGCATCAGCGGGTCTGACGGGGCGAGGCCTGTGATGAGCGTGGGCGGGTAGTAGAAGCCGTTTTCAGGAAGCGCGCCGGGGGCATGGTAGACCTCGCCACTTGTGTTGCTGTCGACCATGCTGCGGATGGTTTGCAATTGGACAGGGTCCACGACCGCGCCGACGTCGATAGATTTGTCCAGCGGATCGCCCACGCGCAGCGTCGCCATGCGGGCGCGGAGTTTGTCGTAGAAGCGATCAGCGATGCCTTCTTGCACCAAAAGGCGGGAGCCTGCGCAGCAGACCTGCCCTTGATTGAACCAGATGGCGTCGACGAGGCCTTCGATTGCGCTGTCGAGATCGGCATCATCGAAGACGATGTAGGGGGACTTTCCACCGAGTTCGAGCGTGAGGGGGATGCCGCGTCCGGCGGTGGCTTCGCGGATTTTGCGCCCGACGGAGGTGGAGCCGGTGAAGGCGATTTTGTCGACAGGGGCGCCCACGAGCATTTCACCCACCGCGCCGTCTCCGGTGACGATGTTCACCACGCCTTTCGGGACGCCCGCGTCGCGGCAGATGTCGGCGAAGAGGAGGGCGGTGAGTGAGGTGTATTCGGCGGGCTTCAGGACGACCGTGTTGCCCATGGCGAGAGCTGGCGCGACCTTCCATGCGAGCATCAGGAGGGGGAAGTTCCACGGGATGATCTGACCACAAACCCCAAGCGCCCCGCGGTCGGGCAGTTCATCCTTCATCAGTTGGGCGATGCCCGCGTGGTAATAGAAATGGCGCTGGGCCAAGGGCACGTCGATGTCCCGGCTTTCGCGGATCGGTTTGCCGTTATCAAGCGTTTCCAGCACGGCAAAGAGGCGGCTGTGTTTCTGCAGAAGGCGTGCGATTGCATAGAGGACGCGCGCGCGCTTGTGTCCGTCGCGGGCCCAGCTGGGCTGCGCCTTGCGGGCGGCGGCGACGGCGGCGTCAATGTCTGATTGGGTGGCTTGGCTCAGGGACGCTAACGTGTTGCCGTTGGCAGGGTTCTTGCTGTCGAAATCGTCCGTTGGGTCGGTGAACGACCCACCTATGAAGTGGCCGAAGCGGGAGCCTTGGTCGACGAGCCACGCGAGGGCGTCGCCGGAGGCCTCTGGGGCTGGGCCGTAATCCATGGTGTCGAAGATGTCTTTGATGGTCATTTGCTACCTTGTCGAAGCGCCAGACCCGCCGAAGGCTTGGTCAAAAGTAAGATCGCCGAACACAAATTGTCCTAGAGTGCCGTCACTGAGGCGTCCAATAGCTGTCCCGCTTATACCGTTCAGCTGGCGGGTGATGATGAGGTTGCCGGTTCGGCCATCATTGCATCTGATGGGCACACTCAAAGTCGGTTCAGTTGTGAGCGAGTCGTAGGTTCCTTCGCACCGTAAGCCTCTGGGAGTCATGGCAAAAAAACTACCTTCGCCAGACAGCCTAGCAGTTGCTGCCCCTTGCGCGAGTTCGGTTCCTATACGTCCAGTCGCGGGCACAGATACTTCGTTCGCACAAGCAGATAGGCTCGCTGCTGCAATCAAAAACGAGAAAACTCTAAACACTCTTTATCTCCTTTTTTCACCCAATCGCATGCCGATAGCCTGCCGAATAGGCGCCGGTCACATGGTGTTCCAGTTGCCGCTCAATATCGCCCAGCAGCGACGATGCGCCAAAGCGGAACAGGTCGGGTTGCAGCCACCGGTCGCCGAGTTCCTCTTTGATCAGGCTCAGATAGACCAAAGCGTCCTTGGCTTTGGAGATGCCGCCGGCGGGTTTGTAGCCGACGCGGTATCCGGTGCGCTCATGAAACTCGCGGATCGCGCGGATCATGACGAGCGACACGGGCAAGGTCGCGTTGACGGGTTCCTTGCCGGTGGACGTTTTGATGAAGTCTGCCCCGGCCATCATGCAGATCAGAGAGGCGCGCGCGACATTACGCAGGGTGCCGAGTTCCCCTGTGGCGAGGATCGCTTTGACATGGGCGTCGCCGCAGGCCGCACGCATCTGTTTCATCTCGTCATAGAGCGCCTGCCAGTTCTGGGTCAGCACGTGGCGGCGCGAGATGACGATGTCGATTTCTTCGGCCCCGGCTTTGACGCTTTCTTCGATTTCCATCAGGCGCAGATGCAAAGGCGATAGGCCAGCTGGAAATCCGGTTGAGACGGCGGCGACGGGAATGCCTGTGCCATGCAGCGCCTCAACGGCGGTTTCGACCATGTCGTGATACACGCAGACGGCACCTGTGGTTAAACCAGGAAGTCCAATCGCCTCCAGCAGACTGCTGCGGACGGGCTGACGTGCCTTTGCACAAAGACGGCGGACGCGCCCCTTGGTGTCGTCACCCGAAAGTGTGGTCAGATCAATCAGAGTGATGGCCTTGGCCAACCACGCAGCTTGATAGTCCTTTTTTACCGACCTTCGCCCCGGCAAAGTCTTGGCGCGACGCTCAATCGCCGATGTATTGGCCTGCACGCCCAGCGCCCAGTCCAGATCAAGCTCCATCCCCGGATTGCGCGGCTCAACGGCCTGCGGCAACTGGGTCGGCGTTGTAAGGGTGTCGATGGTTTGGGTCATGGCCTGTTAGCGGTTGCCGGGTTTGTCAGACCTTACTATCAGACCCGCAAAGGAGAACGCCATGACTTTCGATCCAAAATTTGACCGATCGGTCAAAATTGCGCCGTCCATCCTGTCTGCGGACTTTGCGAATTTCGGTGCCGAGATCGAAGCCGTTGAGGCGCAAGGCGCAGACTGGATTCATGTCGACGTCATGGATGGGCATTTTGTGCCTAACATCACCTTTGGTGCGACGACCTGTGCTGCGATCCGGCCGCACATCAAGACGGTGATGGACGTGCATCTGATGGTCGCGCCGGTCGATCCATATATCGACGCCTTTGCAGAGGCAGGTGCCGATTTCATCACGGCCCATGTCGAAGCAGGCCCTCATATCCATCGCACGTTGCAGGCGATCCGAGGGGCAGGGGCCAAGGCGGGTGTTGCGCTGAATCCGGGCACGCCGGCAGATAGCATCACTGAGCTACTGGATCTGGTTGATCTGGTCTGTGTCATGACGGTGAACCCGGGCTTTGGCGGGCAGGCCTTTATCGATATGAGCAACAAGGTGCGCCGCCTGCGTGAGATGATCGGTGATCGTCCGATCCATATCGAGATTGACGGCGGCATGGCCCCTGCGACCGCGCCGCTGATGGTCGAGGCGGGCGCAGATGTCCTCGTTGCAGGCTCGGCGGTGTTCAAAGGCGGTTCGGTGCAGGACCCAGCCCCCTACGGAGAGAATATCCGTGCAATCAAGGCGGCCTGCGCGGGATAAAGAAAGCCGTGCAGGTGTCTGCACGCGTTCTGCACAAATGGGGTGAAATTGCTGCAGGGGACCTGTGTCAGTAAGGTGGGACAATTCTTGCCCATCGGAGGCCTAGATCGTGCCAAATCTGCTCATCGTTGATGACGACCCCTCTATTCGGAATGTTGTGCGGATCGCGCTTAGCCAAGCCGGACACAGCATCGAAGACGCAGGCGACGGGGCCGAAGCCTTGGCCAAGGCGCGTTCTGGTCGGTTTGATTTGATCGTTCTGGATATCGGTTTGCCCGAAGCGGACGGGTTCGAGGTGTGCCGCCAAATCAGAGCCTCCGACCAAGTGCCAATTCTTTTTTTGACGGCTCGTGATGATGAAATCGACCGGGTTGTCGGTCTTGAGCTTGGGGCTGATGACTATGTCACCAAACCCTTTTCGCCCCGCGAATTGGTGGCGCGTGTCGCAGCGATCCTCAAACGGACGGTGCGCCCGGCGCAGACAACGTTTCAGCGCGGACTTCTGCATGTCGATGTAGAGGCGCATCAGGTTCGCGTTGGGGACGCACGGGTGCAGTTGACGGGGCGCGAAATGGCCATCCTCGCCCGTTTGGTCGCGCATCCGGATCAAATCCATAGCCGTGTTTCCCTGACAGACAGCGTCTATGGCCCCGGCATTATTGTGTCGGACAGGACGTTAGACAGCCATCTGCGCAACATCCGCTCGAAACTGCGTGATGCCGGATGCATGGACGTGGTTGAGACTTTGCATGGCGTCGGAGTGCGGCTGGGTCCGTGTCAGACGCCTTGCCACACGGTGGGCTGAACACGTGACCCGCCACGGCATCATTCGCAAATGGCGGCCTCCGCTGGCGCTGGTCCTCGGCGGCACGCTGCTCAGCGTTTTGGTTCTGCCGATCCTTGGATTGTTTGTCCTGCGCTATGCTGCGCCCGTCATGGGGTGGATGGCGGCGGTCGTGACGATCAGTCTGGTTGCGCTGATTGTGACAGTGATCCTTGGCTGGTTGCTGGCGCGATTGATCCTGCGGCCCTCGGCGTCGCTGGTCAGCTGGGCCGATGCCATACGGCACAGCCCAGCGGTCCCCGTGGCGGGTCCAGAGCGGCTCGGCACGCGGGAATTTGGCGACATGGCAGAAAGCCTCCTGCGCATGGGGGATGAACTACAGTGGCGTGTGGCGGACCTGTCGAGCTACTCGGCGCACGTGACCCATGAGTTGCGTTCGCCGCTGACATCGATCCGGGCGGCCGCTGAGTTGCTGAACGACGACATTGATGCTGCGCAGCGTGCGGAATTGGTGAAGACGATCGCCGAAGCGTCGAGCCGCATGGAAAACCTGCTGGTTGCCATGCGGGCCGTGGCGCAGGCGGACACCGCAGAGGCACGAGAGTGTGATCCGCAACCTGTGGCCGAAACTGCACACGCCGTGGCGCAAAGGTTGGGGCTGACCCTTGAGTGCGAGGGCGCGCCCAAAGCGCCATTGCCGTCACCGCAACTGGAACTGGTCCTTGATCATCTGCTTTTGAACGCCCGCGATCATGGCGCAAAGACGGTCTGCATTACGGCCACCGAGCACGGCTTTTCCGTCGCCGATGACGGTCGTGGCGTGTCGCAGAAAAACGCCGAAAAGATGTTCGATCCATTCTTTACCACCCGCAGAGATAGCGGTGGGATGGGGCTCGGACTTTTTTTAATTCAACGAATCGTTCAATCGCGCGGCGGAAGTGTCACGTTTTCGGGCAATCAACCGGGAGCCACGTTTGACCTTTGTTTTCAAAGACCTGCGAACAACCTGACGTAGAAATCGTGGCGAATTCGCACAGAATTCTGACGCGATTCGTTTTTCTTTCCCCGCAGGTCAAAAAACATTGGCGCAGGGTCAAGTGATTCGATATTGTCGAGCGCAAGTCACATAAGTGGCAACGTACCGGCTCGGATAAGAAGCCGGACACTGAGGTAAGGTGGTAGACTAATGGCAGCGATTGATTATGTCGTTCGCGACGGCGTGGGCCGTCTCGTTCGTGGTACCGTAGGCGCATCGGGCGCTAACAATGTGATAGTCGTGGATACCTCGTCAGAGGTGTCACTGAATCTCGCTCAAGGCGATATTTCGGACTATCGACGCATCGGAAACACCCTAGAGATTTATTTGTCAGATGGACGGGTTCTCGTCCTTGAGGGCTTCTTCTCGGAAGTCCAGGTCACTGACAGCAGGCTCTATTTGAGCGCAGATAACCAGTTGGTTGAAATCACCTTCTCGGAAAGCTGGGGCCGGACGAACTACGCGCATTACGACTCCGCCGCGCAGACCACTGCTGAAGGCGAACTATTGTTCGAAGCCTCAAGCGGCGTTGTCACGGAAACTGAAACCACCATGGCAGCAGTGCCTTTGTTCCTTGGCGGCGGCCTTGGCGGCACGGCTGTCGGCGCAGCAGGTCTTGCTGCAGGCGCGGCCGTGATCGGCGGCGGCGGCGGCGGTGGCGGCGGAAATGGTGGCGGCGGCGGGAGCGATCCGTTGCCAAACACCGTGACCAACACCGGCGACATCATCGTCAACATGGACACAGCTGATCTGAGCTTGGGCGGTGGCGCCGAGCCGGGCACTGTTGTGACCGTCACGATTGGCGACACGGTTGCCGAAACCACCGCTGGTGACGATGGCACTTGGGCCATTACGATCCCGGCAGAAGACCTGCCAGCCGATGGCGATCACCAAACAATAATCGAATTTACACCTCCGGGTGGCGGCGATCCAGAAACGATCACAGGCCCCAACGTGGTGGTCGACACGGATGCACCAGCTGCCGAGTTCTCAACTGGCGTCGTGTCCAACGGCGACATCATCAATGCCGAATGGCATGAAGGCGGCGTCGAAATCAGCGGCACCGGCGAAGCGGGCGCAACAATCCGGGTGGATATCAACGGCCAAGGTCGTTCGGCTCTCGTGGCTGATGATGGCACTTGGTTTGTCAGCATCCCCGAAAGCATTCTTCCAGAGGGCGAATACACGGTACCTGTCACGCTGACCGCCACGGACGCAGCGGGCAATGTCACAACCGTGACCGATGCGATTCAGGTCGATACAGCCGCCGAAGCGCTGGAAGTGGCACCGGGTGGCATCGCGATCGACGATATCATCAATGACACGGAAAACGACGCAGGCGTGTTTGTGAATGGCACGGCCTCTCCGGGCGTGACCGTCTCACTGACGTTGGCCGGGGTCACAGTGACCACGCAGGCTGATGCGGATGGGAATTGGACCGCGAACTTCGGCCCCGGTGCCTTGCCTCCGGGTGAATACGGCACCGAGCTTGTTGCGACGACAATCGACGCGGGCGGCAACGTCACGACGGCGCGCGCGCCTGTCCGTGTTGATACCCTCGGCGAGGTCTCGGTTGAGACTGCCACCGTTGAAAGCGACGGGATGGTCAACGCGACCGAGGCCGCTGACGGCATCACATTGACCGGTACGACACAGCCGGGATCAAGTGTCAGCGTCGACTTTGCTGGCAACACCTATACCGCAACGGTCGATGAGGCTGGCGTCTGGACTGTCGATGTCCCTGCCTCCGGGATTCCTTCGGGCGAAAGCGAACAGGCCGTTACGGCGACGGCAACCGATGCCGCAGGCAACGTGACCACGGCCGTTGGCTCGATCACGATCGATACCGAGATCAACGTGGCGTTGGACGACACGCAGGTCGGCGACAACATGATCACGGCTCAAGAGGCCAATGCAGGCATCGTCCTGACCGGCACAACTCAGCCTGACGCGACCGTCAGCGTGACGCTGCATGGCATCACGCGCACGGCGACGGTGGCAAGCGATGGCACTTGGACCGCAAGCTTTACCTCCGGCGATCTTCCATCTGGTGTGATGACGTTGGATATGTCGGTCACGGCAACCGATGCTGCCGGGAACACGGCAACTGATTCTGGCACTGTTGAGCTTGATACCTTGGGCTTCGTGGCCGTTGGCCCTGCACCTGTCGAAGGCGACAACGTGGTGAACGGGGTCGAGGCCGCTGACGGTGTGGTCATCACGGGTACGACACAGCCTGGTTCGTCCGTCATGGTCGAATTCGCGGGCGCAAGCGTGGCAGCCGTGGTTGCCGCAGACGGTACCTGGGCGGCGTCGTTTGCTGCAGGCAACGTACCAAGCGGTACTTACCTGACCTCTGCAACCGCAACAGCGACCAGCCCATCGGGCAACGTCGCGACCGATAGCCTTCCGGTCCGGGTCGACACCAGCGTTGACGGCTTTGCCGTGACTTCTGGCACTGTTGGCGGTGACGGTTTGTTGGGCGCGGATGAATTGAATGGCGGCGTGACCGTGTCCGGGACCACAGAGCCGGGTAGCACGCTGACACTGACCATGGCTGGACTGACGCAATCGGTCTTTGTGCAGCCAGATGGCACATGGAGCGTGACGCTGGACGCCGGCGACATCCCAAGTGGCCAGTATTCAACCGTTTTGACCGTGACATCTACAGACGCCGCCGGGAACACCGACACCCTGGCGCAGGATGTTGATGTCGATACCGTCGCCGGGTCGCTCTCTATCTCGGGCGCGCCAATCGAGGGCGATGACGTCATCAACGAGGTTGAAGCAGCGGATGGCGTGACAGTCACAGGCAGCGCCGACGCTGGGGCCGTGGTTACGGTTCTGCTGGGGTCCGTTTCCAAGACTGTTATCGCGGGTCCTGATGGATCGTGGTCGGCCTATTACGCAAGCACGGAAATCCCTGCCGGGACCTACACGGCCAACATCACTGCGACGACGACTGATGCCGCAGGAAACACGGCAACGGCGTCAGATACCGTTCAGGTAGACACCGAACTTTCGCCGCTGGCCTTCAGCGCGGCACCGGTTGAAGGAGACGGCCGTATCACGGGCGCAGAGGCCTCTGACGGCGTCGTCGTACGTGGCATCGTCGAGCCGGGGTCTACCGTTCTCGTCAGCTTTGGCAGCGTGACGGCGCAGGCGCTGGTCGCCGCCGACGGCACATGGGCCGCCGAATTCTCGGCATCCCAGATCCCTGACGGCAGTTATGTCGCCACATTGCGGGCCGAAGCCACGGATGCGGCTGGCAACACCGATCTGATCACCAGCACGGTGCAGGTCGATACCGCTGTCGAAAATCTGGCCATCACATCCCTGCCGGTTGAAACCGGGGAAACGTTGAATGCGTCGGCGGCTGCCGATGGCATCACATTGGGTGGTACGGTCGAACCGGGATCTTCGGTGTCCGTCACACTCGAAGGTGTGACGCGTCAGGCAACTGTCGGTTTCGACGGAAGCTGGACAGTGACCTATGCCGCCGGAGAAATCCCATCGGGCGAATACACCGCAGATGTCAGCGTCAGCGCAACAGACAGCTTTGGTAACCAAGCGACCGTCACAGCAGACTTCCTGCTCGACACAGAGGCGCCGGGTGCTCCGCTGATAACGGCGTTCTCGACCGGTTTCTCGGGGCTGCGCAGCATCTCGACGCTGGACACGGACGACACGATCGAAATCGCGGAACTGACAACTGCGGGCGCGGTGCAAGAGCTGAACTACTCGGTCAATGAAGACCCGGGCTTTGGCGAGTTGCGCTTCAACTTCACAGCGCCAGTGTCTGATGGCTCAGATCTTGTTGTCACGGCAGAAGACGCGGCGGGCAACTCCACCTCGACCCTGTTTGTGACCGAAAGCGAAACCGATCCAACGGTCGATCTGACGAATTCCGGTCTGGCCGGCTTCGAGATTGAAGCCGTGGACCTGCAATACGCGTCGGACGCTGATCTGACCCTGACGGCAGACATGGTGCGGTCACTGTCGGACAACACTGACACGTTGACGATCCATGGCGGTCAAGACGATCACGTCACAATGACCGGCGCGGTGCGCACAGGTCAGGTACAGCGGATCGGTACGCAAGACTACGACGTCTATACCCTTGGCGATGGCGGTGTCTCGGTCGTGATCGACCAAGATATCAACGTCGTCATCTAAAGCTCCAGCGGGAAGGCCTCCGACAAAACAAGGGGGCCACCCGCACAAAAAAAGGGGCGAACATCGAGCGGTAGAAGGGGGCAGCTGGTGAAACGGCAGCTTGTAAACGGTATCGTTGCGCTTTGTGCATCTACGGCTTTGGCCGGCTGCATGACGCAGATTACAACGCAAAAGACCACAAAAGCACCGCCGGTGACGCGCGCTGCGATTCCGCAGAGCTTTGCGCAGGCCGAGGACTCGGCCATCATCGACAGCCTTCTTTACCGAAAATCTGTCGTGAAATCGGGAACGTCCTTTGAGACGGTCGCGGACAGCGTGTTGGCCGCGAACGCCCGCCCGGCAGAGGCCGATTTGCGCGCCGCCCGCCTTCGGGCGAAGGCTGCGTCCAAGAACTGGCTTCCCAAGATTGGGCCTAACATCTCGTTGTCGTCACTGGGATCGGTGGTCACCGGATTGCTTGTCCAACAGGTGGTCTATGACAATGGTCTGAAAAAGGCAGAACGGGACTTTGCGGCAGCGGATGTCGAGGCCGTAGCCGTCGCGTTGTCGACCGAAACCAATGAGCGGGTGCTTGAGGCTCTGAGCCTCTACCTCAAGGGGCAACAGGCCCGTGAGGCTGCGCATGTGTCGGCGCAGGCAGAAAAACGGCTGGAATATTTCCACGGGATCATGGGCGAACGGGTGCGCGGTGGCGTGTCCGACCTCTCGGATCAGCGCGTGATTGCAAACAAGCTGCGCGAGGCGCGCAATCAGACAATCGCCGACCGTGAAAAGGCGCAGGTCGCCTTGGCCGAACTGAACGCCATGGCAGATGGAAGTCTGGTGAACGTCAACGGCTTGGCAACCATTGAAACCGCACCAACTGGGTTAAAGCCGCTCGCCGTTCTTGAGGCCGAAGCGTTCCGGAGCCGGGATATTGCGCAAGCGCGGATTACGCGCGCCCAGTATTTGCCGGGCGCGACGATCAACGGAACCATTGGCGAAAACGGCGGAGCCAATCTGGACATTGCCTCGCCTGAATTGATTGGAGTGGGCATTCGCGATCAACTGGCTGCTGTGCAAGCCGCCGAAGATGCCGCGAACCGCCGAGTCGCGCAGGCCGTCGAAGACAGCAACCGCAAGCTGCGGCGCCTGTCACAGCAAATGACGGCTTTGGAGCGGCAAGAAGCGCAAGCCAAGGCGTTGGCCGCGAGCGCACGCGAAAACCAGGTGTTGTTCCAGCAGCAATTCGAAGCCGGCGTTCGTTCGATCATGGAAGTGATCAGCAACTATGAGACGGCGATGCGCCTCGAGCGGGAATATGTCCAGCTGAAATATGATCGCATTCGGGTCCGGCTTGAGATCGCTTCGCAATTCGGAGCCTTGGTCGACGGGGCCAAAATATGAGCGAGGACGCCGCGCTTGCCGACAAGATGACTCAGGCCGGTATTCTCGGGGTCGTCTCGTCTGAGCCTGCGGCAAATTCCGAGCGCCAGCCAAAATACTCGTCGGATGATCGCGCAAGGGCGCAATTGATCCAAGCCTATGGCGGTGTTCTGGGTGCCGATGTCATTTTGACCGACGCGCTCGAAGTGCTGGCAAAGGTCGGATTGGACGAAGAGGGCAACATGACGGCCACGGCCGTCGCGTCGGTCCTCGCGACCGCCGATCTGACGCCTTCCATTTTTACGGCGTCAAGCTGTACACCGGACAACTGGCCTGCGCTTGCGCAGATGTATTCTGGCCAGTTCGTCTTGGTGCTGGGCCAATCCGACGCGGGGCTGCGGATTTACGACAGCGCCGAAGTGGACAACGAATTGATTGTTCCGGCTGATGAGTTTGAGCCTTACTTTACAGGCCTCGTTGTGCGCGCCGAAGCCACGCTGGGCCAGCTTCGCAAAACACATATCAAAACCGATCAAAAGCTTCATTGGTTTTGGGGTCAATTCCTGAAATACCGCACGATCCTAGGCGATATCGTCATGGGATCGCTTGTGGCAAACATGCTTGCCGTCTCGGTCGCGCTGTTTTCGTTGCAGGTATATGACCGTGTGATCCCCCACGAAAGCACGGCCACGCTCTGGGTTCTGGCAACCGGGGCGTTCGTTGCTTTGCTGCTCGAAGCTCTGTTGAAGATCAGCCGCGCGCGTTTGATGGACGGCGCAGGGCGGGCGATTGAACTGAAAGTTCAAGACAGTCTGATGCGGCGCATTCTGGGCATGCGGTCTGACCGAAAACCGATGGCGAATTCGAGCATCTTTGCCTCCATGCGGGAATTCGCCTCAGTGCGTGAGTTTTTT
This sequence comes from Shimia ponticola, assembly GCF_007995215.1. GTDB lineage: Bacteria > Pseudomonadota > Alphaproteobacteria > Rhodobacterales > Rhodobacteraceae > Shimia_B > Shimia_B ponticola. The sequence goes on along the minus strand of NZ_VCDK01000003.1, from coordinate 1,219,553 downwards.
ACCGCCTCGACCATCGGCGCTCTGGCCGACATTCCGTTTATCGTGATCTTCCTCGCGCTCGTCGCATCGATTGGTGGACACCTCGTCTGGGTGCTGATCCTTGGCGGTCTGTTGATGGTGCTGCCGGGGTATTTCCTGCAACGCAAGATGCTGCAACTGACCCGCGACGCACAGGGGGCCAATGCGCAGGCCTCGCGCGTCTTGCAGGAGGCGATCTTTGAACTGGATACCCTCAAAGCGCATCGCGCTGAGGATCGGTTTCAGCGTATTTGGAACGAGTTGAACGGCCTGTCATCCGTCACGTCTTCCGAACAGCGCCGCCTTGCATCCGCGCTGACGTTCTGGAGTCAAGGGGTGCAGCAGGCGACCTACGTGACCGCCGTGATCGTGGGCACCTTCATGGTGTTTGCTGGCAACTTCACCGTGGGCTCGATCATTGCAATCGGCATCCTGACATCGCGGACTTTGGCGCCGTTGACCCAATTGGCCGGAACGATGGCGCGCTGGAGCAACGTGAAAACGGCGCTCGACGGGCTGGAGATGGTCATCGAAGCCGAGCAAGAGGTACAAGAGGACCGCACCTACCTACGCCGCGAAAAGATCGCTGGGTCGTTCGAAATTCGCGATATGACCTTCCGCTACGAGGAAGATGGGCCGCCGACGCTTGAGATTGGCGGTGTGAGCATCGAAGCCGGTCAAAACGTGGCGGTGTTGGGCACCAACGGGCAGGGTAAGTCGACTCTGCTCAAAATCATGTCAGGCCTTTATGCGCCGACAACGGGCCGCGTCCTGCTGGATGGCGTCGACATCGGCCAGATCGAACCCCGAGATATCCGCCGGGCCGTAGGGTACCTGAGTCAGGACGTGCGCCTGTTCTCGGGTACCCTGCGCGACAACCTCAACCTGAACCAATTGGAACGCGATGATGACCGACTGCTGGAGGCGCTTGATTTCGCCGGGCTTGGTCCATTTGTGCGCGGCCACCACAAGGGCCTTGATCTGGACATTCGCGATGGCGGCGAGGGGCTGAGTGTTGGTCAACGGCAATCCATCGGCTGGGCGCGCATGTGGCTGCAAGATCCGTCGGTCGTTCTGTTGGACGAACCCACAGCCGCGTTGGACCAAACACTGGAAGGTGCGCTGATCCGCAGGCTCGAGCGCTGGCTGGAAGGTCGCACGGCGATCATCGCTACGCACCGCGTTCCGATCCTGCAACTGACCGAGCGCACCTTTATCCTGCAAAACGGACGTCTGGCAGTGGACGGCCCCCGTGACGCCGTTCTGGCTCATTTGAACAAGGCGAAGGAGGCCAATGCATGACGCTTGCCCCTGACATGTCTGCCACGACCATCGACGCACATCTTGAGCACGCCCTGAGGCGTCCAAGCTGGACAATCTGGTTGGTCACCGCCTCGGTCTTTGCCTTCATCCTTTGGGCCGGGTTTGCCTGGGTCGATGAAATTGTCCGCGCCGATGGCGAAGTTGTCAGCCAATCTCGCCCGCAGATAATCCAGAACCTTGAAGGGGGCATTTTGGCCGAGCTGAGCGTCAAGGAAGGCGATATGGTTGCACCCGGCACCATTTTGGCGCGCCTGCATTCGACGGCTTTCCAAAGTAACGTTGATGACCTTCAGGATCAGATCAACGCGCTCGATATCCGGCGGATGCGGCTTGAGGCCGAGATGGAAGGCCAATCCGAGTTTCCGGTTCCGGAGGCCGTGTTCGTTCGCAACCCCGAGATTGTGGCGTCCGAGCAGGCCTTATTGCGTGCCCGCCAAGGTGATTTCCAATCCCGTGCAGCCGGTGCGAAATCGGTTCTCGATCAGGCGGCGCAAGAGCTGAGCCTGTTGGAAAACCTTCTTGAGCGGAAGGTCGTATCGCTGATCGAAGTGACCCGTGCGCGCAAGGCGCATGGCGACGCCAAGGCGCGTTACGATGAGGTCGTGACACAGATGCAGCTGGAGCGTGCCGGGGCTTATTCGGATACGCTGAAAGAGATCGCGACCCTGAAGCAGAACTTGAAGCTGAGCCAGGACCAATTGAACCGCACAACACTGGTAAGCCCCATGCGGGGCATCGTGAACAACCTGTCGGTCACGACCATCGGCGGCGTAGTGCGCCCCGGCGAAGAGATTGCGCAAATCATTCCTCTGGATGAAGAGATGCTGATCGAGGCACAGGTCGCTCCGGAAGACATCGCCAACGTCAAACGCGGTCAGGCCGCGACGATCAAATTGTCGGCCTATGACTACACGATCTACGGGTCACTCGAAGGCCGGGTTCAGTTCATCTCGGCCGACACGTTCAAGGACGACCGCGTCGTCGATGGCGACCCGCATTATCGCGTCACCGTTTCGGTGGATCGAAGCAAGCTGACAGCAAGGCAACGCGCGGTGGAAATCCGCCCGGGTATGCGGGCAACTGTCGAGTTGCAGACCGGAGCCAAGACAATCCTGCAATACCTGCTGAAACCGCTCTACAAGAGCAAAGAGGCGTTCAGAGAGCCTTAACCCGCAGCTCCAAGCATCAATGCTGTCCAGAGGCATGTGCGACTGTTAGCCTGTACACGAACAGGCCGTTGCGGCCGATCTCGGAGGGACAGATGCGTTTCAGTGGCGTGGTTTTGGTATCGGCGATGACGGCTTTAGCGGGGTGCATGTCCTCGGGTCCCGAAACGGACAGCCTGCGCTACCAGCGTATGTATGCACAAGTTGCTGCCTTTATGCCGGATGAGGCGATGGCGGCATTTGTGACAGAGGAAGCGCTACGTGCCGGGGTCAGGCGGTTTGAATTTACCACATCGCGCACGAACTATGGCAAAGCGTCTAGCGCTGGCACAGTGGAACTTAGCACCGTTCTGCCCGGCGGAACGGGGGTCGTGAATGTCACCCATGAGATCGCGCATGTGGCCGCGTTCAAACGCAACTGCGTCGGCCACAAGGCGTGTTGGCTGAACCTATATCTGGATATTGCCCGCCGCTTTGAAGATCGGTTTCCCGGTGCAAAGTGGAGCGGCACGACGCCAACAGCGCGGGTCATGCGCAATGTGGACCGGTACGGTATCCGGCTATGATGGCCAGCCGGACGACCGCCGATCTTCAGGCGGAGTGCGCGCCGTCTGCCAGCGATTTCACAAAGGCAAGGACGTCGGCGGTGCTGTCACCGGCAGCGATCCGTTCGACGATGGCCGAACCGACCACTGCGCCGTCTGCAACACTTGCGATGTCCCGGCTTGCCTCTGGGGTTTTGATACCAAAGCCCACGATAACAGGCAGGTCCGTTGCAGATTTGATGCGCGACACTTCTGGGGCGACATCTGCCGACTGGGCAGCCGCGGACCCGGTGATCCCGGTGATCGACACGTAGTAAACAAATCCTGACGTGTTTTGCAGAACGGTTGGCAGACGTTTGTCATCGGTCGTGGGCGTCGACAGACGGATAAAGTTCAGCCCGGCATTTTGCGCTGGAATGCAAAGCTCGCTGTCTTCCTCCGGCGGCAGGTCCACGATGATCAGCCCATCGATGCCTGCCTCTTTGGCTTGCTCCAGAAACAGGTCCACGCCGCGTGAATAGATCGGGTTGTAATAGCCCATCATCACGATTGGGGTTGTGTCATCCGTTTCCCGAAGGGCGCGCGCGACATCGAGCGTTTTGTCGAGCGTCATGCCCTGTTCTAGTGCGCGCTGGCCAGCCAGCTGGATGGTCGGGCCGTCGGCCATCGGATCGGTAAAGGGCAAACCCAATTCGATGATGTCGACGCCAGCGCCCGGCAAGCCTTTTACGATCTCGACCGAAGCCTCATAGTTTGGATCGCCCGCCATCACATAGGCAACAAAGGCTTTTTGCCCTCTGGCCTGAAGCTCTGCGAATTTTGCGTCGATCCGTGAAATCATGGTGTCCCCCTTGGCATGTCGAGACCTCTTGCGGGGGAATTCGTCCAACGTCAACCGCGCGGCGCGTCAGGCAACGCTCGGCGTGTCACAATTGACCATCCAAGGCACGCCAAATTGGTCGGTACACATGCCAAATGCGGTTGCCCAAAAGGTTTCTGCGATCGGCATGGTCTGCGCGCCGCCTTCGGCCAAGGCGGCAAAGATGCGGTGGGCCTCTTCGACCGTGTCGCAATCGACCTGCACGCTAAAGCCTGAAAACCCTTGATGTGGTGACCACGGTCCAGTGTCCGAGACCATGAGATCGCGGCCATGAATTTTGATGCGCGCATGGGCCAGCCTGTCCTTCAGATCGGGGTCTGGTCCGCCATCGGGCATTTCACCGAAAGTCATCATCGCCATAGGTTCCGTGTCAAAGACCTTGGCGTAGAACATGATTGCTTCGCGCGCCGTCCCGTCGAAGGTGAGGTAAGTGTTGATCTCCATGACGAAGCCTCCTTGTCCTGCGACCAGCTTGGGCCTAGAGAGCAAACCGATCAAGACAGGAGGTCTGGCATGGGTTTCAAAATGGGAATCGTGGGGCTGCCCAACGTGGGTAAGTCGACGCTGTTCAACGCCCTGACGAAGACGGCAGCGGCGCAGGCGGCGAATTTTCCGTTTTGCACGATTGAGCCCAACGTGGGTGAGGTCGCCGTGCCGGACAAACGCCTCGACAAGCTGGCCGAGATTGCCAAGTCCAAGCAAGTGATCCCGACGCGAATGACCTTTGTCGACATTGCCGGTCTGGTCAAAGGCGCGTCCAAGGGCGAGGGGCTGGGAAACCAGTTTCTGGCCAATATCCGCGAGGTCGATGCCATCGCGCATGTGCTGCGCTGTTTTGAAGACGGCGACGTAACCCACGTTGAAGGCCGCGTTGACCCAGTCGCAGATGCCGAAACGATCGAAATGGAATTGATGCTGGCCGACATGGAAAGCATCGAAAAGCGCCTGCAAAACATCGTCCGCAAGATCCGCGGCGGCGACAAGGAAGCTGTGCAGCAGGAACGTCTACTGAAGATGGCCATGGAAGCGTTGGAAAATGGCCAACCTGCGCGTGTTGTCGAGGTCGATGAAGAAGACGCCAAGGCGTGGAAGATGCTGCAGCTTTTGACGACGAAGCCCGTTCTCTATGTTTGCAACGTAGGAGAATCCGAGGCCTCCGAAGGCAATGAACACTCTGCGAAGGTCGCCGAAATGGCTGCTGCTCAGAGCAATTCGCACGTCATCATCTCGGCCCAGATCGAAGAAGAGATCAGTCAGCTAGAGGATGAAGAGGCTGAGATGTTCCTGTCTGAGATGGGGCTTGAGGAAGCCGGGTTGGATCGATTGATCCGCGCAGGCTATGAGCTCTTGCATCTTGAAACCTATTTCACCGCCGGTCCCAAAGAGGCCCGCGCCTGGACGATCAAAGCAGGCACCATGGCTCCGCAGGCCGCTGGCGTGATCCATGGCGACTTTGAAAAGGGCTTTATCCGCGCCGAGACCATTGCCTATGACGACTATGTCACCTTGGGCGGTGAACAGGCCGCGAAAGAAGCCGGTAAAATGCGCGCAGAGGGCAAAGGCTACATGGTCAAGGACGGCGACGTGCTTCACTTCCTGTTCAATAACTGAGCCCGATCAAACAGGTTTGACAACTGGGCCATCCATCATCCTCTGGGTTGGTTGGATGGCGTTTCCGGCGCAATGCGGTTGGTGGCGGCAAGTGTCACCAGATACAAGATGACCGAGCACACCCCCAGCGTGATCATCGCCGCAAACATCAGGTCTGTCTTGGCCCGCCCATTGGCCAAAAGCATCAAGTATCCCAGCCCGTTAGAGGCTCCGACCCATTCGCCAATCACGGCGCCGATGGGCGCATAAACTGCGGCAAGGCGCAGCCCGGACACAAAGGACGGGATCGCAGCGGGCACGCGGATCACCCAGAGAATGCGGCGCGGCGATGCCCCCATCACATTTGCGAGGTCCAACATGCCGGGCGGCGTGCGCATCAGCCCGTCATAGAAGGCCGACGTCACCGGGAAATAGATGATCAGGGTGGCCATCGCGATCTTTGATCCCATGCCGTAGCCCAGCCAGAGGACAAGGATCGGCGCGAGAGCAAAGACCGGCAAAGCCTGTGAGAAAACAAGGATCGGTTTCAGCGCGAGGCGGGCGAAGCCGGAGGTCGCAAGCGTCAGCGCTGTCGCGCAGCCAACAGTGACGCCGATGATCAGTCCGAGCGCGACCTCGGACATGGTTACGCCCGTATGCCACGCAATGAGCATACGGTTTTCCCACCACGTTTCCGCCACGCGCGCGGGGCTCGGGAAGATGAAGCGCGGTGGCTCGAACGCGATGATGATGCCCTGCCAGGTGGCAAGAGCGAGGCCGATGGCGACGAGAGGGCGCAAGACGCGGATCATGCGGCCCTCAGGGTTTTCAACAGGGCGGCCTGCGATTGCATCGTTTCGGCGCTGTCGATGTCGCGGGGGATTGGGCCATTCGGCGGATCCGACCAGTTGAGGCCATCGGAGGTCATCACCGCGATCCGGTGGCCAAGACGCGCGGCGTCGGTGGGATCGTGCGTGACCAGAAGCACGGTTTTGCTGCGCAGCAATTCTGCAGCGAGGTCCTGCATATCAGCACGCGTACGGGCGTCGAGAGCAGAGAATGGTTCATCCAGAAGAACAAGATCGCCGCCTTCATAAAGCGTTCGGGCGAGGGCCACACGCTGGCGCTGACCGCCGGACAACTCCGATGGTTTCTTGGCGGCATGGAGGGTCAGTCCAACCTTGACCAACAGGTCATCCCGGCGGGACTGGTCGGGGCGCATGCCGCGCAGTTTATCGCCGATGCTGACGTTTTCGGCGACGGTGGCCCAAGGTAGCAGCAGGTCCTGTTGCGCCATATAGGCGATGCGCCCAGAAAGCGGTTGGCCGTCGCTTGCACTGATCTTGCCGTCAAACTCTGCATGGATCGGCAGGTCTGCGATCAGCCGCAGGATCGTTGATTTGCCGACGCCTGAGACGCCCAGCAGACAGGTCCATTCCCCGGCGCGCAGGTCGAGCGTGACACCGCGAAAAAGCGGAGTGCCTTCATGCGTTGCGCTACCTTGGAAATGGACTGACAGGCTCAAGGTGTCAGACCCATGTCCCAAAAGCCGACCTCAAGAACTGTCGCCTTTTCAAAGGTATGGGTGAGAGACTGCCAACGTGGGAGGCTCATATAGTCCGCGCCGAGCCGGTCGGTCAGGGCGTTGTCGATAAGCTTCCCGACCGACGTGCAAACCTCTTGGTATTCGTCGCCCGAATAGGTGCCGATCCAATCCTTGTAGGTGTCTGAGGTGGCGGTCTGACCCAATCTCGCGCCGATTTCGCCGTAGCCAAGTACACAGGGGGCCAGAGCCGCGAGCAGATCAAGGAGATCCCCCGAATACCCAGCCTCAAGCACGAACCGCGTGTATGCCATGTTTTCGGGCCGTTCCACTGTGGCCTCTAGTTCGGCCTGACTGATCCCCACGGCGGCGCAGGTTTCAACATGCAGTGCCATTTCATGGTTCACGAGGCCGTCGACAGTGCCAGCCGCCGCCTGCATTTCTGCCAGCGTGTCAGATTTCGTGACCGCAAGCGCCCATGCGCGGGAAAAGTGGATCAGGAACACGTAGTCCTGCCGCAGATAGTGCAGAAACGCCTCGCGCGGCAGAGACCCATCACCAAGGCCACGCACGAATGCATGGTCGGTGTAGGCCGACCATGTTTCACTTCCATCGCGCCAGTTGGTGAACGCTGATCCGTACATCAGTCTGCCCAAACATCGATGGCGAGTTCATCAACCGACCGGCGGCCTTCGACAAGACCGCTTGCGATGAGGAACTCTTCAAACCGCACATAGCGCCCGCTATCCAGAGCGGATGGGCGCAGGGCGAACCGGGGGATGGTGTCGTCCCATGCGCGGTCGTTCAACTCATCCGCAAGTTCAGGCGATGTACCTGAGAAGATTTCCCAAGATGCTTCTGGGTTGTTGACGATGTACTGCGTGGCCTTTTCAGTCGCGGTCAGGAAGCGTTGGATTTTGTCTTTGTCCATGCGCGCTGGGTTGGCGACGTAAATCAATTCGTCATAGGTCGGCACGCCCTCTTCCTCGATATAGAAGCAGCGACCCGGCACACCTTCGATATCCATCTGGTTGAGCTCGAAGTTGCGATAGGCTCCGATCACGGCATCCACTTCGCCGGTCATGAGCGAAGGCGAGAGTGAAAAGTTCACGTTCACAAGGCGCACGTCCTCGAACGCGACGCCGTATTTGCCGAGCACGGCCTTGAGCACGGCCTCTTCGACACCGGCGACGGAAAAGCCGATGGATTTGCCCGCAAGGTCAGCTGGGCTCTCGATGGGGCCGTCTTCCAAAACCAGCAGGCAATTGAGCGGAGACGCAACAAGCGTACCAACGCGTACCAGCGGCAGGCCCTCAGCGACTTGCAGGTGAAGTTGGGGTTGATAGCTGACGGCCAGATCACCTTGGCCTGCGGCAACGAGGCGCGGCGGCGCGGAAGGGTCGGCCGGAGCAATGATTTCAACATCAAGGTTAACTTCGTCGAAGTAACCCAACTCTTCGGCGACGATCAGCGGGCCATGGTCAGGGTTGACGAACCAGTCGAGAAGGACGGTCATCTTGTCCTGTGCAAAGGCCGGCATCGCGGTCAGGGCGAGGGCGGCGGCTGTGAGTGTCAGGCGCATCTTGTTGTTCCTTTGGTCTCTATTCTGGTGGAAGGCTGATCAGGGCGATGTCACCCGGCCAGCGTGATTGAAGGGATTGCCCTGCGTTCTGGGCGCGGAGTCCCGTGCGGCAGGCAAGAACCACGCGCGGAGCGTGGGGTGGGATCGGCAGGTTGGCGAGCATTGTGGTGTCGATATGCATCGCGTCTGGGCGAAACGGGCGGGGGGCTTCGCTCCGCAAGTCGATGATCATGTCGCCGGGTACAATCTGCGCAGGTGCGATGAAGGGAAGGGGGGTGTCGGGTTCCGGCGCAGAGTCGAAGCGAAAGGTGCTGGTGCGCCATGTGCGGGCGTCCAGTGTGAACAGTTGGCCAAGTGGATTAGCCAGACCTTCGCTCTCATGCTCTGAGGGCAGTCCCCGGCCGCGGGTGGGGGTGAAGCCCCCGCCCGGGGGGGCGGCCGGGGGGTGCCCGGCGGTGCCGCCGGGCGACTCAATGGGTTGAAGTAGCACTGCCAAGGCCATCTGTGCCTGCGCTGCACCGATCACGGCAACGACCGGCCCCATGACGCCAGCGGTTGCGCAGGTCGCTGCGCTGGTTGGCAAGTCCGGGAACACCGCGCGTAGCGACGGTGCGCCGCCGCAGAAGCCCCCGACATAGCCAGAGAGGCCGAGTGCGGAGGCTGAGATTAAGGGTGTATTTGTGGCGAGGCAAGCATCCGAGAGCGTAATGGATGCCGCGAATGTGTCAGCACAATCGAGGACAATTGATGCGTCCGCGACGTCGCCCGAAATGGTCTCAGGGTCCAGCCATTCGACGCGCGGCGTGATTTCAATCTGCGGATTTATGCTGCGCAGCATTTCTGCGGCGCAGGTCGCTTTGGGCTGGCCTATGTGGTTCATCCGATAGAGCGGTTGGCGATGCAGATTGCTCTCTTCCACCAAGTCGCCATCAATGATCGTGATACGCCCAACGCCTGCTCCGGCAAGGTATTGCAGCACTGGCACGCCAAGGCCGCCTGCACCTACGACAAGCGCATGGGCTGCGGCAAGTTTCGCCTGCCCGTCTGCACCGACTTCGGGCAGGATTTCCTGGCGCGCGTACCGGTTCATCCGCAGACCTTCAGCCATTCGCGCATTCGCGTATCCGGGTCTGCGTTCAGCGTAATGTCAGTGACCGCCGCGACCGTGTCAGCCCCTGCTGCAAAGGCACCCGGCGCGCGCTCGACAGACATACCGCCAATGGCGCAAAGGGGAATGTCGCCGATCTTGGCCTTCCACTCGGTGACACGATCAAGGCCTTGTTCGTGCCATTTCATCTTTTTCAGGATCGTCGGATAGACGGGGCCAAGCGCAATGTAGTCCGGGGCGAGCGCCAGAGCCCGATCCAGTTCCGCGTGGTCGTGCGTTGAAATACCCAATTTGATGCCTGCGCGGCGTATCGCGGGGATGTCGGCGGTGTCGAGGTCCTCTTGGCCAAGATGAAGCCAGTCTGCCTTCAGATCGATAGCGAGTTCCCAGTGGTCGTTGATCACCAATGCGGCACTTTCTATGCGACACACGTCCAACGCGCGCTGCGTTTCGCTGCGCAGCATCTCGGGTGTCTGATCTTTCATGCGAAGCTGAACGAGGCGCACGCCAAGCGCTACGCCGCGTGCGACCCAGTCTGCGCTATCAAACACCGGGTAGAAGCGAGGCAAGGTCAAAGCACCGCTCATAGCCAAGCCTTTCCGATCACCGGAGTGGAAGGGGCGGCCATGTCACGGACTGGCATGGGGCCGGCATTCGCGGCCAGTTGCCCGGCGCGGGCGGCAAGCGCGAAACCTTCGGCCATTGCTGCTGGGTCATCGGCCTGCGCGACGGCGGTGTTCAGCAGGATCGCGTCATAGCCCAGTTCCATCGCTTCCGCCGCGTGGGATGGCAGACCGAGACCGGCGTCTACGACCATCGCCACATCAGGGAAGGCGGCTCGCATGGTGCGAAGCGCATAGGGGTTGGCGAGGCCGATGCCTGATCCGATCGGCGCGCCCCACGGCATCAAAACCTTGCAGCCCGCGTCAATCAGGCGTTCGGCGATGATTTGATCATCGGTGCAATAGGGGAAGACTTTGAACCCATCAGCACAGAGCGCTTCCGTCGCTTCGACCAGTGCAAATGGGTCAGGTTGCAGCGTGTCGCCATGGCCAATGACCTCGAGCTTGATCCAGTCGGTTTCAAAGTACTCGCGGGCCATTTGGGCTGTGGTGATTGCTTCGCGCGCGGAATAGCAGCCTGCGGTATTCGGCAGGACGTGGACGCCGAGGCGGTCAATCAGGTCGCGGAAGGCCTGACCTTCGCCACCCTCGCGACGCAAAGAAACCGTTGCGACAGAAGCCTTTGACCGGCGGAAGGCGTCCTCAAGCACCGCGGGCGATGGGTATTGCGCTGTGCCAAGCATGAGAGGGTTGTCGAGGGTGACGCCGTAGAAATCGCGCATGTCTCAACCCCCCTGCATCGCGGTGAGAACTTCGAGTTTGTCACCGTCGCTCAGCGCGGTTGTGCCGCGTGCGCCTTTGGGCACAAAAGTGCCGTTCAGGGCGGTGGCCACGCGCGCCTCGCCCCAGCCGAGGGCATCAAGCGCCTCTGCGACAGTGGTCGCGGTGACGTCCTTATTTTCGCCGTTGACCTCAATCTTCATGGAACAGGTCCCCCTTGGTGCCTGTGGTCAGATAGTCCGCCGCCTGCGCCGCCAAGGCGGGCGACATGAGAAACCCGTGCCGGAAGAGGCCGTTGAGGTGCAGGACGTTTCCGCGTTTCACGACGCGTGGGATGTTGTCCGGGAACGCTGGGCGCAGGTCGGTCCCCATTTCGATGATCTCGGCCTCGGCAAAGCGAGGGTCGAGCGCGTAGGCCGCAGACAGCAATTCAAGGGCGGAACGCGCTGTGACTTGGGCGCGGCTCGCGCTTTCGATCTGGGTTGCGCCCAGCATGAAGAGGCCATTTGCGCGGGGCACGATATAAAGCGGATGGCGCGGATGCAGCAGGCGCACGGGACGGTTCAGAGTGATTTCCGCGCTGCGCAAGACGATCATTTCGCCGCGCACACCGCGCAGCGAAGGCAACTCATGCTGCGCAGCGAAACCACGGCAATCGAGGACGCGCCCGTTGATGTTTGCGGGTTCTGCGGCGGCGGTTTCGACGGTGATGCCAGCGTTTTCAACAGCGCCCCAAAGGTCGGCCAATGCTGCGCGCGGGTCGACATGCGCCTCTTGGGCGAAGAACAATCCACGACGGTGGCGACCTTCTAACTCGGGTTCCAAATCGGCGATGGAGGCGGAGTCGAGCGTGGCATGGTTTTCGGTGCGCTGGGCAAAGCGTGTGAGGTCGGCGCGGTCGCGTTCCGGAGCAACGACAAGGGTGCCATTGTGAGTGACGTTGGTGATCTGTGACCAGAAGGCAGCGGCCGTGCGTCCGTGACGGACAACCGGTTCCTCAGTGATGGCGCCTTCACATTCGGGTGCCAGCATACCGCCAGCCCACCAAGAACAGGCATGCGGACCGGGCGGGCCTTTGGGATCGAACAGGCGCACGCCAACACCGCGTTGGTGCAGCGTATAGGCAGCGGTCAGACCCGCGACGCCAGCGCCTATGACGGTCACATCAGCCATTCGTCCACAGAGCGTGGAAATGGTGGACGGGGCCGTGGCCGGACCCGATGTGCAGATCGTCAGCAGCGGCAATCGCCCCTTGCAGATAGGCGTGTGCGGCGGTGACGGCGGCAGGCAGGTCAGCGCCTTTGGCCAGTTCTGCCGCTATGGACGCAGAAAGGGTACATCCGGTGCCGTGGGTGTTTTTGGTGGCGCGGCGGGGGGCGGTGAGGCGGAGCGTGTGGTCGGCTTCGATGAGCAAATCAACGCAGTCTGGTCCGCTGCCATGTCCGCCCTTCATCATGACAGCCTTCGGGCCAAGCTCCATCAATGCGCGGCCTTGATTTGCCATGTCCTCCTCGGTTTGCGCCTCCTCGGTTCCAAGCAGGCGCGCGGCCTCTGGAAGGTTGGGCGTCAGCACCGTTGCGAGGGGCAGGATATGATCACGAAGGGTGCTGATGGCCTCGTCGGGCAAGAGAGCATCGCCGGACTTGGCAATCATCACAGGGTCCAGCACCAGTGGGATGGTTTGCGTGGCCAAGCCCTCTGCGACGGCGGTGATGGCCTCTGGCCCGCCAAGCATTCCGATCTTGATCGCTCCGATGTTCAGATCGTCGAGAACGGCGTCCATCTGGGCGCGGATGTTGGCTGGAGTGATCGGCTCAACAGCGGTCACGGCGCGCGTGTTTTGCGCGGTGATCGCGGTGATGACGGAGGCACCGTAGACGCCGAGGGCCGAGAACGCCTTCAGGTCCGCCTGAATGCCTGCGCCGCCCCCACTGTCGGAGCCTGCGATGGTAAGTGCTTGGCTGACCATGTGGCCCCCTACGCTTTGGCGGATCAGGGGCGGATGGGAACTGCCTGTGGCCACGGACGGGTGGCGGTAGGCTGAAAACCGTTCCCTTCGCCGGCATGACCCGGATCAGGTTCGATGGGTTCGCTCGCGCATCTCAGCCCTAGGACGATTGGTCAAAGGACACCCCAACAGTTGGTGTTGGTAGAGCAAACTAGGTCTGCGGAGTCAATCGGGCCAGCGAATGCTGTTGGACGCGCGCAAACCGGACCTGTCGCCTGTTCGGATAGCGTCGAACCGAGGGGTGGCGCAATCGCGCCGCCCCGTGGGGGCGGTTCGGCGCGGCGCAACGTTGCCGTTGCGCGGGCGCTTAGTTCTGAAACGTCAGCTTTCTGTGTATCTCGCCTTAGCTGATCCTCGGTATCTCTCGGTCAACTCCTCTGGCACCTCAGACCCATCGACTAAGAATGGCAGGATACCTTTGCGCAATGATCGCCCGCGCATCGCCTCGATGTCCTTGTCCGAGCGCGTCACGCGCTGGGACATGCGGCGGCCCCATTCGGCCAGATGGTCGTAGAGGCGGGCGATGACCGCGTTGTGGCTATCACTCTTGGCGAGGTCGGTGATCTCGTCCGGGTCCTTTTGCAAATCGAACAGCATGGGGCGGAATCCGCCTTCGGCGTGCATGAGTTTGTAGCGCCCGTCGAATACCATGAAGAGGCGGGCGTCGCGGGGGCTGACGCCAAGTTGTGGGCATTGAGGTGAGGCGGAATAATCATATTCGCTGATCACGTAGTCCCGCCAGTTGGGCGTGTCGCCGTCGAGCCACGGCTGCAGCGAGCGGCCTTCGATGATGTGGTCGGGAACCGCAGCACCTGCCGCGTCTACAAATGTGGCCGCCAGATCGAGGCTCTCGACCAGCGCCTCGCAAGTGGTCCCACGGGTCGCATCGGCACGGTTACGCGGATCGTAGATGATCAACGGGATTTTGACGCTGGGATCATGGAAGAGGTTTTTCTCCCCCAGCCAGTGATCGCCAAGGTAGTCGCCGTGATCAGAGGTGAGAACGATCATGGTGTTGTCCATCTGGCCGGACGACTCCAGATGATCAAGAAGACGGCCAAGCTGGTCATCGCATTGGGCGATCAGGCCCATATAGGCCGGGATGACTTTATTTCGGACACTCTCCTGTTGAAACGCCGCGCCGACTTTACCGCGCATGTGGACGTCATAAACCGGGTGCGCGTCCTCTCGTTCGGACGGGTCGCGAACTGGGGGCATGACGTGGTCGGGGCCGTACATGTCGTGATAGGGCGCTGGCACAATGTAGGGCCAGTGCGGCTTGATATAGCTCACATGGGCGCACCAAGGGCCGGTTGCCTGATCCATGAAGTCTATGGCGCGGGAGGTCAGCCATGGCGTTTCGCTGTCTTCTTCGCGGATGTTTGCGGGTTTGTCGGCGTTCTCGAATATCCAGCCGGAGGCCATCGTGTCGTCGTCGTTAATGCCCGCGTTCGCGAAATCTGCCCATGGGTTGTCACCGGGATAGCCGCGATCCTTGAGGTATTCGTTATAGGGCGACCGTTTTTCGTCATAGAAGCCGTCGGGTCCATAGGCCCACAGACCGTCATCGCGCACCCAAGCATCAAACCCGCATTCGGCCTGCCGTGCGCCGATCACCGTGTCAGGCGACAGACCGAGGCGCGCCATGCCTTCCGCGTCCACCTTCATGTGGGTTTTGCCGATCAGCCAGCAGTCCATCCCGGCTTTCCGCAGGTGGTCGCCGAGCGTCATTTCGCCCACGCGCAGCGGAAAGCCGTTCCATTGCGCGCCGTGGGATGAGGCATAGCGACCTGTGTAGAAACACATGCGTGAGGCACCGCAGATTGGCGATTGAACGTATGCGTTGGTGAAGCGGACGCCCATGGCCGCGACGCGGTCAAAGTTGGGTGTTTTCAGGTGCGGGTGACCAGCGCATCCCAGGTAATCGAAGCGCAACTGGTCATACATGATGAAAAGGATGTTCATGGCAGGGCCCGCGTTGGTGTTCATGGCAACATTCCAGCGCGGGCCGTCTTTGCCAAGAAATTCATGTGGCCGCCGCCGGGGAGAGCGCGGCGGCGACCACTGGGTTGCCCGCTATTCCGCAGCGACTTGTAGGACCGGCTGAGCGGCTTGAGTGGAGGCATCCCCACCAGAGCTTTCTGGGGTCGGAAGGGCATCCGTCTCAGCCGGTTTGGTGCGGCGGTGGATGAGGGCAAAAACAGGCGGTGTGAAGTAGAAGCTGACGACCGTAGACAGCAACACGCCACCGGCGATGGAGACTGCAAACGGGGGCCAGAACCCGCCCCCTTCGAGGATCAGGGGCAGGAAGCCACCGAATGTGGTGATCGTGGTAGACACGATATGGCGCGACGATCCACTGACGACGCGGGCCATGGCAGAGCGGTCACCAGAGGAAGCTGCCGGGTCTGCCTGAAGACCTGTCAGGATGATGATCGCCGCGTTGATCGAAACGCCGATAGAGCCGATCACCCCTATGATCGCATTGATCCCGAACGGGTATTGCATGATCGCAAGCGACAGCATCGACAGACCAGCGGACAGAACGCAAACCACAAGCGCCACGACCGTCAGGCGGAACGAATTGAACGTCAGCGCGATGGTGGCAATCGTCAGTGTGACGATCAAACCGACCGAGGCGAGAAGGTTGCCAACTGTGTTCGACCGGGCGTCGCTGTCACCACCGAGGGCGAGTGTGTAGCCGGGAGGTGTTTCAAATCCGGCCTCATCCAAAGCAGTCAGGACCTGTTGCAAGGCTTCCTCCGGGAGCACGCCAGGCACGATGAAGGCCTGAATGACGTTCTGGCGCACGCCGTTGTCGCGGGTGATAACGCTTTCCGCCGGTTCGACGATTGGGTCTGCGAGTTCCGAGAGTGGCACGGCAGGGAATGCGCCGGTGGCTGAAACTGCTGCTGCATTTGGTAGCAAGATCGGCATATCCGAGATCGCCCCGAGGTCGCTGCGCAGGCCGTCGCCCATGCGGACCCGGACGGGCAATTGTTCGGTGCCTTCGACCAGCGATCCGCCGGTCGCGCCGACAAGCGCTGCATTCATTTGCGCGGCGATATCAGTGACGTTCAGGCCCAGCAGGCGGGCTTTGACTTCATCAATCTCGTAGCGGATTTGAGGCGCGCCGCCGCTGACGCCTGCGCGGACCTGTGTGACCAGATCAAGGTCTGCCATGATGGCGCGGACTTCATCACCCAACTCGCGCAGTGTGGTGAGGTCTTGTCCTTTGATCTTGATTTCCACAGGGGCTGCGACGGGTGGTCCCTGGACAAGACCACGAACAATGACTTGCGCCTCAGGATAAGCGGCATCGAAACGGTCCTGTAGATCGGCCACAAGGCGCTTTGCGTCCTCATCGGTATTGGTCGTGATCATCGCCTGCGCGTAGCTGGGTTCCTGCGACCGCCCACCGGTGATGTTGTAATAGAATGCCGGGCCGGATTGGCCGATGCTCCAATAGATGCTTTTGACCCCGTCGTCGGCGCGGATGATCGCGTCCATGGCCTGCGCCGTCTCTGCCGTCTCGGTTATCGCGGTGCCCGGTGGCATGTCGACTTCGAGGTAGAACTGATCACGGTCGACGCCGGGAAAGAACTGAGCCGTGAGCGTTGGGAAAGACGCGAAGCCAAGCACAGGCAAAATCAGCGCGACGGCGATGGCTTTGACTGGATTGTTCACGGCAAGACGGATCGACGCCTCGAACAGGCGACCAAGGATTGGGATCGAGATGCCGTTTGAAATAAAGCTGCCGCGTCCTGCGGTGGGTAGGATCCAACCTGCCAGAGCTGGGGTTACCGTTAGGGCAACCACAAGCGACCAACACAGCATCAAAACCACTGCCAGTGCGATTGAGCCGACGAAGTCCCCGGCAGGTCCAGGCAACAGGATCATTGGGGCGAAGGCGAGAGCGGTCGTGACCGTTGATGCCAAAAGTGGCGCGGCGAGGCGTTTGACGGCATCGCCAACTGCGGCGATGCGCTCCATCCCGTCGCTGAGCCTGCGGCGGACCTCATCGGTCATCACAATGGCTGCATCAACGAGAAGGCCAAGCGCCACAATCAGCCCAGTCACAGACATCTGGTGGATCGGCAGGCCGATCATGTTCATGGTGGCAAGCGTCGCCAGCGACACGACCGGAAGAACGAGCGCCACAATCGCTGCGGCGCGGATACCCAGCGTCAGGAACAGAACGGCGACCACAAGGCTGACACCTATGGCCATGTTTGTTCCGACTTCAGCGAGGCGGTTGGCGGTGTAGGTGGATTGGTCGAACAGAAGAGTCTCGGTCATGCCAAGCGGCACATCTTCGGAGCCTGCGGTCAGTTCATCACGGACAAAGCCCATCCAGCGGTCAATTTGAACGCCATCCTGCGCGAGGACGCCAACCAGAACGGACGGACGACCATTGGCAAAGGCCAGTTCGTCGGCAGGGGCGCGCGCACCGCGTGTGATTGTGGCGACGTCACCAAGTGTGACGGTCGCGCCAGACGCGTTTTCGCGCAGGACCACGTCGCGCAGGCGTTGCAGCGTTTCGATCTCTCCGCTGACATTCAGGGTCAGATCTACGTCACCTTGTAGGCGACCAGATTGCACCTTGCCGTCGGCCAGCGCGATGCGAGAGGAGATTTCGGCGGCGATGAGTCCCAGAGAGGCGGCTTTGGTCTGATCGACGCTGACGAGCACCTCTTCCTCTGGCACGCCAAAGAGGTCGACGGCACGTGTCGACGGGATTGCGCGCAGACGGTCGGCCAATGTGTCAGCATGACGGTTGAGCAGTGTGAGTGGCAGGCCGTCGTGATCGGCGGACACGGCAACGACGGCGGAGTAGGCAGAGATGCCTTCGGCGTTGAATTCAGGAGCAAGGACACCGGCGGGAAAATTGCGGCGCGCGTCTTCTACTGCATCGCGGGCTTCCGCCCAGACCTGTTCGATGGTGGCTTCGTCGAGTGTTTCGAGCAGTTCAACAGAGACGACTGACACACCGGAGCGGGAGACGGATGTGACCGTGTCGACTTCAGCGATTTCGCGAAGTTCTTCTTCGATCTCGGCGCTGACAAGTGCTTCGACCCGTTGGGGATCAGCGCCGGGGAATTGCGTTGTGACCGTCGCAAAGAGGTTGGTGATCGTCGGGTCCTCTTGCCGCCCGAGCGACAGGAAAGAGGACATGCCAGCCGACACCAGCACGAGGATGATCAGCGCGACAATGCGGGGCTGACGGAAGGTGAGCGTTTCCATGGCCTGATGTCCTTAGCTGAGCGGCTGCGGTTGGACTTTTTGCCCGACGGTGACGCGCTGGGGCCCTTCGTCGATGCGACGGGTGCCATCAGGGAACGAGCCACGCACAAACACACGTTCGGTTTCTGCGTGCAAGATTTCGACCGTGGCGTTGCGGACGATGTCCTCCTGATCAACGGTCAGGATTGTCCACTGGCCGCGCGCGCCCTCTTTCAGGCTCGTGGTCGGGACCCATGTGCCGGGCTTTGCCACGCGATCTTCGATGATCAGACGGGCGGTGTCGCCAAAGGCGACAGTCGCCGCATCATCCAGCGCAAACAAAGCAGTCCGTGTGCGCGTCACAGGGTCAATATCAGGGCGCAGCGTGACAAGCGTGGCATCGAACGTGCCGCCGCCCACTTCGATCTGAGCGGTTTGCAGGTTGCCGGGATCAAGGTCGAGCGGAACACCAATGCGGACCTGCGGTTCCGTTGTTTCCACAAGGCTCAGGATGCGTTGACCAGGTGCCAGCGTCTCACCACCATCGACTAGGCGCGCGGTGACGCGGCCATCAATCCGCGCACGGATTTCAGATTTATCTGCGCGGATATCAACATTCAGAAGGTTTGCGTCGATCTCGGCAATGCGGGCCGTCAGTTCGTCGCGCTGCGACAGCGCCTGATCAAGCCGTTCTTGGGTGGTAAAGCCACGACCCGTCAGGGCCTCGTTCCGCTCAACTGTCTGATTTGCAAATCGCAGCTGTGCCTCAAGTGCCGTGCGCGATGCATTCAAGCGGGTGCGTTCGGCTTGCAGCAACGCGGTATCCTGGCGGGCGAGGATTTGTCCGGCGGTCACGGTATCGCCTTCATCGACAAGGATGTCCTCCAGTCGACCAGACAACTCAAAAGACACATCGACCGATTTCTGAGGTTCGACCTGACCGATAAAGCGACGCGTGACTGAATATCCGTCTTCGGTGACCATGGGCACAGCGGCGACCGGGATCAAAGGAGCGGCCTCGGGCTCTGGCGCTGCTGCCGCGCGCTCTGCCAATTCCTCGGACCCGATGGCAACAGCATAGGCGGACCCAGCAAGAACGCCCCCCGTGATCGTGAGCGTCACAACCCCGCGCGCCAGTCGCCGCAGCAGCGAGGGTTTCGAACGTTTTTGGTCGTTCTCTTGCGCGTCGGCCATGTCAGGTCCTTTCAAGTTAGTGTCTCTAACATATGTAAGAAGCTCTTACTTTGACAAGGGGTACGCCTTTTGCGAAAGATTGGATCATGAACGAGACGAAAAATTTGACGGCAGAGGCCACGAAAGCGGCTGACCGCCCGAATAAGGCGCAGCCATTGGCCAAGACGGGCTATCACCATGGCGATCTGCGTCAGGGCCTGATCGAGGCCACACGGCGTCTGGTCGAGGAAAAAGGGCCGGACAGTTTTTCTGTGTCCGAAGCTTGTCGTCTCGCGGGTGTTTCCACGGCGGCGCCTTACAAGCACTTCAAAGATAAAACAGAAATGCTCGTGGCCGCCGCGTTGCAGGGTATGGAACGACATCGCGCCAACATGCTGGCGGCAATTGAACCGTTACCAGAGGGGTCGCCCGCGCGCGTTGCCGCTTTGGGGCGCGAATACGTGCATTTCGCATTGCGCGAACCGGGTATCTTCCGCCTGAAATTCGGCGGATTCACCGACCGTGAAACGATCCCTGAACTTCAGGCCGCCGGAGAGCAGACCTTTGGCATCGTCCTGCGCGAAGTGGCCAATTGCCTTGGCGAATCAGAAATCACCGATGAAGTCCGCAAGCGTGGTTTCATGCTGTGGAGCTTTGTTCACGGGCTCTCGTTTATCCTGCACGACAAAAAGCTGTCCGATATGGGCGGCGACATCGATCTGGACGGATTGCTGACAGATATGGGTATGCGCGTGCTGAGCGACCGCCCTGACAATGCGCATAACGGCTGATCAGTCTTTGTTTTCCGGCCTTTCCCAAACCGGCGGCAAATAAGCATTGGCGCGTTTGGAGCGTTTGATCTCGCGCGAAACGGCGATGGTATCTCGGATCAGAACAAATGTGCCGTGGTCCCATGGCGCATCCGAAAATGACCAGCGACCTTCGACACGTGTGAATGTCGAATTGACCGTACCGTCATACTCGATCCGACTGCTGTCAAAGTCCGAGTAATTCTTGGACCAGCGCACGATGTTGCCTTCTCGGACACCGATAATCCCTGCGATAAGCGTATCTAAATCGAGCGATTTGAATGTATTCGGCTCCATCGTTTCACCGCTGATGGCGCCATCCTGATCAGACAGGACGGCGTTAAAAGCCACGGGCGGAAGGGCCTGCGTGACGTAGCTGTAGCGACCCATCCATGGGCCGGTTAGGTTGCGGGGCGTTGCGGACAAAGGAGCCATCCTTTGAAAAACTTGATCTGTCCGGCTTTTAGCCGATGCGACCATGGCGTGTCGCCAGTGATTTTCGAGGCCGCCGCAAATGCGACACAACCCTTCGCTTAGAACGCTTGTCCGCGTCAGAAGATCGGCCTAGCTTTCGCTGCGTAAATGCCGGGACAAGACCTCGACGACCGCTAAAGCAGGTGCCACCGCGCATCGCGCCTTCTGAGTGATAGGATCAAGCCATGGATGGATCGACCCATTTACCACAGCATCCGCTGCGTCCCGCGTCA
Organism: Shimia ponticola; assembly: GCF_007995215.1. Lineage (GTDB taxonomy): Bacteria > Pseudomonadota > Alphaproteobacteria > Rhodobacterales > Rhodobacteraceae > Shimia_B > Shimia_B ponticola. Next base: position 1,198,535 of record NZ_VCDK01000003.1, on the reverse strand, counting down.
GACGTCATGCGGTTGGAGCGTCTTGGTGCGATGATGCCGACGCGGCTGTCCTTTTTGCGGGTGCTCATGCGCACGCTGGCCGATCAAAATGCGGTTGTAACGCGTCCGGTCTGGGACATGGATGCCAATGGGTTTGGACACGCGGTCTACACGCTGGCTCTGGATGAACGGCCCTATTCGCTGGTCGCATTCTCTCAGGCTCTCAGCGATGCGGATCGCAGCGACCGGGTGATTGCAACGGCGTGGGACGCGGCATTTGTGCTGTTTGATGGCGTGCCGGACGCAACCGAGATCGCGCGCCTGAAGGCAAACGCGCCGTTGCAGGAAGGGGGGCGGTTCGGGCCACGCGACCTTGTGCTGTCGCGGGCGAACAAGTCTGTGCGCCTGTTTGCGCATGTCGTCGAGGCTTTGCGCGCTGGTCAGCAGCCGGATGCTCAAACCTTGCGTCAGACTGGCTATTTGATGCGCACAACGGCGGTATACGGGAATGGCAAGTTTGGGCTGGCGGATCGCACCACTTATTGCGATCGACCTGCTCTGTCGGGGCCTTTCATGGCCGAAATGTTGGCGGTTTGGCTGATCCGGGCCTTTACCGTCGATCTGGCCGAGCATCTGGGCGGTCGCCCCATGGAGCGCGCCTTGAAACGATCGCTTGGTGTGGGGAATGCCACGGGGCTGGGCATGGCACCGTTCTTGGTATCGCATCCGCTTTTGCTCGACGCTTGGTTTTCGGTGCGTGAGACGGCGCTGGCCCGTGTTCTTGCGCAGGATGAGATCAGCGCCGGCAAAGCGGCGGAGTTGCGTACGCAGGCACAGATGGCAGCAGAGTATCTGGATGGATGGAAGGTCCCAGACCCGGACGCGGCACAGGTCATCGAGAACTTGCGCGGGGAGTGGGCGTCATTTTGCGAAGAATTGCCTGAGTTGACAGGGCATGGCGCGCTGCAAACTGTTTGGGACAAGGCTCAGACCGGTTCCATCCCGCTGCAGGAGCTGACCTTTTCATGGCTGCTTGAACCGTTCGGTGACTTGGTCGACGGGTTGGCAGACTGTCTCGCAACACCGTTCTCGCCTGTGTTGAAGCCCAAGATGATCTGCTCGGAGGTGCGTGATCTCATTCAATCGACTGCTCCGTGGGTGCTGAACGCGGACTTCGAGCGCGAAGAAGATCAAGCACAGTTTTGGTATGTGTCGGAGGCAAAGCTTGAACCGCGTTTGGGTGACCGCCAACGTGAACCTGGCGCAGACCGCGAAACGCCATTGGATACGGCTCGGCAGGCCGCAAATCTGATGCGCGATCTGCCAGATGATGACACGCCGCTTTGGCAGTTTCTGGCCTCCCACCCACAACATCGGGCCGTAGCGCAACGTATGCAGGCGCTACCAGCGCACCCCTATGCCGAAGTTCAGTGCAACATTCTGGGCCGCGAAGCCGCGCCGATCCATTTGCTGCGCGCCAAGCTGTCGATGTTTGGGGCGACCGGGTTTGACCCCAAATCGCGTCTTTGGACCCGTGTGACGCTTGCCAAAGGCCTGCCATTGATCGACGAGATCGGAACCGAGGCACCGTGGCTGCCGACCTGAACCAAGCCACCGACGGATATTCCCGCGCGGAAATCTATGCACTCTTGCTGCGCGCGTTGCGCGGGGCAGGGGTTTCCCTTGGGTGGTGTCAGGATGTGGCGCAAGCCGTCGAGTTTGCCGGAACAGATGAGTGTCTGTCAGAGATTGCCGGGGTTTTGGGGTCTGATTGGCGCGTCGAGATTGCTGGACCAAGCATTCGCGGCTCAGGCCTTGCGCCAATCATTGCCGGATGCGACTGCGTTCTGGCAGGGGACGCGCCTGCGCAGGTCCATGGTGCTTTCTCGGCGGCAAGCGCAGCCATCGTTGCCCATCGCGCTGCAACGGCGGGGACATCGATTGCCGTTTTGCCGGATACCGATGGCGTCAGGCTTCAGCTTGGGAATGCGCTACTGCCCGAGGCAAGCCTTGAACGGTTTCACCCAGAGCCTGCCGTTTTGGAAACGCTGAAGCGCTTTGCGCATCTGACCTATGTGCCTGAAACGGAAGAATCGCGTCAGGCCGGCGCGGGTGCAGGTCTCACGGATAACGACTAGAACGGCGGATCAGGGTAGCCAACACGTGCCAAAGCAAGGCCTTGCGGCGGGCAAACAGGCCCGCAGGCAGAACGGTCGCAGGCTTCCAAGGCCTTTTTTACCCGGATCGATTCCCACGATCCCGCACCAACACGTTCCAGCGTCCCAACGAAACTTCGCACCTGATTGTGCAGGAAAGACCGTGCCCGGACCTTGAACCGCACCTCTTGCCCGCCGGAATACGGATGGTCGGTGATGGTGATTTCATCCACGGATTTCAGGGGCGACGCGGCCTGACAGATAGACGACCGGAAGGTCGTGAAGTCATGTTTGCCAATCAGATGCTGTGCGGCCTCTTGCATCGCGTCGATGTCCAGCCGGTTCGAGACCTGCCAGACGAGCCCTGCATCCAAAGTGACCGGCGCGCGACGGGCAACGATGCGGAACAGGTATTCGCGTTCGACGGCGGAAAACCGGGCGTGCCAATCATCCGCCACCTTTGCGCAGGCCGTGATGGCCACGGGCAGTGGCTTCAAGTGATAATTCAAGGCCTCAGATAGGCGGAACGGATCCCAGTCTTTTTGCAGGTCGGCATGGGCGACCTGCCCCCATCCATGCACGCCGGCATCGGTGCGCCCTGCGGCAGCAATGGACGGCACGTCTGGTTCCAGCTTTGCCAGGGCAGCCTCTATCGCGCCCTGCACACTGGGCTGATCCGCCTGCCGTTGCCACCCGGCAAAGGGGGCGCCGTGATATTCGACCTGAAACGCAAATCTGGGCATGGCTGGCGACTTAGCCCGCGCGTGTGCGCCTTGCAACGGGGGGCTGACCTGCTTTCCCCCTAGGCATTGCCGGTGGCGGTTCCTATCTTGGCTCGGCAGACTGCGGGGGACTTGGTGATTATTTCCGATATTGCAGAGGGTGTGACCCGCAGCGTTTCTGGTGTGACCGACACTGTAGCCGGGTTCTTTGTGGACCCTGTCATCCGCTTGGGGGTCACCGGGCTGAGCCGGGCTGGCAAGACGGTGTTCATTACCTCGCTGGTTGCAAACCTACTTGATCGGGGGCGGATGCCGCAACTGGTGGCGGCAGCGAACGGGTCCATCCAGACGGCTTATCTGCAACCGCAGCCTGACGACACCGTCCCGCGTTTCGAATTCGAAGATCACCTGATGGCCATGACCGGGACCTCGCCGCGTTGGCCGGATAGCACGCGCGCGGTGAGCGAATTGCGACTGTCGCTAAAGGTGCAGCCGCAAGGCTTGTTTGGGGCGCTGGGCGGACCCAAGACGGTGCATCTGGATATCATTGATTACCCGGGCGAGTGGCTGCTGGACCTGTCGTTGTTGGATAAGGACTTCCGCACATGGTCGCGCGAGACATTGGCGCGCATGGAAAAGCGTGACTTTGCAGCGGAGTATCTGGCGGCGGTCGCGAAAGTCAGTGCCAAGACATCCTATGCCGAACCGCAGGTTCAGGACCTCGCCCGGACCTTCACGACCTACCTCAAAGACGCAAGGTCGCGCGGGTTTTCCGACTGCACACCTGGGCGGTTCCTGCTGCCGGGTGATCTGGAGGGCTCGCCTGTTCTGACCTTTGCGCCGATGGACGCCTCCGGTGCAGCGCGGCGCACCATCGCGCGCGAAATGGAACGCCGGTTCGAGGCCTACAAAGCCAAGGTCGTGCGCCCCTTTTTTCGGGATCACTTTGCGCGGCTCGACCGGCAAGTGGTACTCGTGGATGTGCTGGGCGCGATCCACGACGGGCCACGCGCGGTCGAGGATTTGCGCCAGACAATGGCCGACATTCTGGGCGCGTTCCGCCCCGGTCGGAATGCGTTTTTGAGCCAGCTTCTGTTGGGTAAACGCGTGGACCGCATCTTGTTTGCCGCTACCAAGGCTGACCATTTGCACCACGAACAGCATGGCCGCCTGACCGCGATCATGGATGCCCTGACCCGTGAGGCGCGGGACAGGGCACAATTTGCCGGTGCCGAAACACAGGCCGTGTCTTTGGCGGCGTTGCGGACCACGACAGAGGACCGCTTGGATCACGGCGGGCGCCAGATTGCGGCGGTGACCGGCATGTTGGCCAGCGGCAAACGGGCCGCGTTCTATCCCGGCGAATTGCCAACGGATGCGTCCCGTATCCTTGCCCCGGCGCGGGAAGGCGCAGAGGATTGGCCCTTTGGCGATGTGCAGGTGCAAAGCTTTGTCCCCCCGGTGCAGGATATCGCACCGGGCGATGGGCCGCCTCATATCAGGCTGGACAAGGCCGCAGAATTCCTGATCGGAGACCGCCTGAGATGAATGACAAGACAGGTCCCGTTCTGATCGAACTCGACGCAGACGAAGAGGTGCAGACCCCGGCTGAGGCTCCGGCTGTGCCCGATGCGGCGGCCCCTGACGGGCAGGCGATGCAAACGGTCGTGGCGCTTGCCGCGCGCAAACCGTCCCGATTGGCACGTTGGTTCTGGTCGCTTTTGCTGTCTGTGGTGCTGTTCTTTGTCTCACTGGCAGCGTGGAACGCGATCACTGCGCTTTTGGCGGCAAACCCGGTTATGGGCTTTGCGGCGACCATTCTTGTGACCGCCTTCGCGCTGGTTGCACTTCTTGTCGCATTCAAGGAATTGGCCGCTTTCCTTCGATTGGGACGCATGGACAGGCTGCATCAAAAGGCCTTGGCAGCGGCATCTTCCGGGTCCTTGGCTGAGGCCAAGGAAGTAGCAAAGGCGATTGGCAAACTCTACGCAGGACGTCCCGAGTTGCGCCCGGGGACCGAGACCGTGACCGTGCGTATGGATGAGGTCTTTGAGGCTGAGGCCTTGCTTGGCCTGACAGAACGTGAGGTGTTGGCCCCTTTGGACGCCGCAGCTCTGCGTGAGGCGGAGGCCGCGGCGCGGCAAGTCGCGACAGTCACCGCTCTTGTGCCGCTGGCTCTTGCCGATGTGGTATCGGCTCTGACGGCGAACCTGCGCATGATCCGCAGGATCGGTGAAATCTATGGCGGCCGGTCGGGAACCATCGGGTCTTGGCGTTTGGCTCGGGCTGTCATGGGGCATCTGGTGGCCACAGGGGCCGTTGCAGTGGGTGATGATCTTTTAGGCTCTGTCGCTGGCGGGTCGATCCTATCGAAGCTTTCGCGCCGCTTTGGCGAAGGTCTGGTCAATGGTGCCTTGACGGCGCGCGTTGGGATTGCTGCGATTGAAGTGTGCCGGCCCTTGCCATTTCAGGCCGTCACCCGACCTTCTGTGGCAGGGTTGATCACACGCGCCCTAACCGGGGTATTTGACCGAAAGGACGCCAATGGAAACGCTCGCGATTGACCTGACCACTTATCAGCGCAGACCGCTGGACTCGCGCCACGTCGATCGGATGCGCAAGTTGGGTGAGGTGCAGGACCATCCCGCCGGGCACGTCCTGCAGCAGACGGGCGCGCCGATCGAGGCGTTTTTCTATGTCGAAGAGGGTGAAGTCGAAGCCATCGATCCCGTGACGGGTGAGCGCTACGGCGAAGGCACGCTGGGTCCCACGCAATGGTTTGGCGAGATCAGTTTTCTGAACGGCGGCAACGCGATGATGGGCGCGCGCACAACCATGCCGTCGCGGATCATTCGGGTGGAGCGTGAAGCCATGCTGAACCTGATGAGCCAAATCCCCGAGATGTCGGATATCATCATCACGGTCATGGCGGCGCGGCGGCGCAGGCTCTTGGAGAGCAATCAAGCAGGCCTGCTGCTGATCGGCGCAGACGTGGATCGCGATATTCGGCGCATTCAGCAATTCGCCGGGCGCAACAGGATCCCCTACCGCGTGATCGAAATCGGGTCGGGCGAGGCGCATGAGATATCGGAAACCTGTTCGATCATGCCGACCGAGCCAGCTGTGATCTTTGGCAAGAACAACGTCATCGAAGACCCGACGCCCGCGAAGGTCGCGCGCCTGTTGGGCTATGACATGGCGCTGGGCGACCGCGAACTGCATGACGTGCTGATCGTCGGCGGCGGCCCCGCAGGTGTGGCGGCAGGTGTTTATGCCGGGGCCGAAGGGCTTAGCGCTCTGGTGATTGAGGACCTGACCATCGGAGGGCAGGCAGGCACGTCGAGCCGGATTGAAAACTACATGGGTTTCCCGACTGGCATCAGCGGCGGTGATCTGGTCTGGCGGGGCGAGGTGCAGGCGATGAAGTTTGGCACGCGCTTTGCCGTGCCGCGTCGGGCCACCGCGTTGGAACACCGCGAGGACGGCATTTTCGACGTGACGCTGGGCGACGGCACTGTGACCTGTGCGAAATCCATCGTCGTGGCAACGGGCGTGCAATACCGCCGACTGCCGATCAACCGGTTGGAAGAATTCGAAGGCGCGGGCATCTACTATGCTGCGACGGAGGTCGAGGCGCGCTATTGCCGTGGGTCCGAAGTGGTTGTGATCGGCGGCGGCAATTCGGCTGGGCAGGCGGCGATGTATCTCAGCCGCACAGCCAAACACGTGCATGTGCTGGTGCGTGGCCCGTCCCTTGCGGCGTCGATGTCAGATTACTTGCTCAGCCGCTTAGAGGCCGATCCCGCGATCACCATCCACTTTCAAACGCAAATGACAGAGTTGCACGGTGACGAGGACCTGACGGGCATCACCATCCGTGACGGGCAGGCAGGGCAAGAGTTTACCATCCCAACCTGCGCTGTTTTCATCATGGTAGGCGCCGCACCGAACACCGAATGGCTGTCTGGCCTCGTGCAACTGGATGAAAAAGGCTTCGTCAAAACCGGGCCCAAGGTGGGCGCCGACAGCCCCTATGGAACATCGCATCCGGGCATCTTCGCCGTCGGCGATGTGCGGGCCGGATCGGTCAAACGTGTGGCCAGTTCCGTGGGCGAAGGATCGGTGGTGATCTCAAAGGTCTGGGAACATGTCCAAAGCGTGGGATAGGGCGTAGCCTGACCCTTCTATGTTTCAAAAATACTCAATTGCTCCGGCGACAGTAAGCGAAGCAGAAGGCCTCCTTGTCGTGACCGTTGCGGCTGATATAACGCCGCCAGCATGACACTCTTTGTGATCATTATTCGAATTATATCCCCGGCGCTCTGACAGCTAGAGACGCCGGGCCAAGGCGTTTGAGACCTCGCGCCGCCCAATTCCCGAAATTCCATCCGGACGGAACCGATGTCTGATCAATCCATCGACTACAAAGACACCCTCAATCTGCCTGAAACCGACTTTCCCATGCGTGCGGGCCTGCCCAAGCGCGAGCCTGAATGGCTCAAGCGTTGGGAGGAACTGAAGGTCTATCACACCCTTCGGGATGCAAAGGGCCGCGAGCCGTTTACACTGCATGACGGCCCGCCCTATGCGAATGGCCATCTGCATATCGGCCACGCGCTGAACAAGACGATCAAGGATATCATCGTGCGCTCGCATCAGATGATGGGCCATGACGCGCGTTATATCCCGGGCTGGGACTGTCATGGTCTTCCGATCGAATGGAAGATCGAAGAGCAGTACCGCAAGAAGGGCAAGAACAAGGACGCTGTGCCGATCAACGAATTCCGGGCCGAGTGCCGGAAATTCGCGGAAGGCTGGGTCGATATCCAGCGGGATGAGTTCAAGCGGCTGGGGATCACAGGCAACTGGGACAAGCCCTATCTCACGATGGATTTCCACGCCGAACGGGTGATCGCGGAAGAGTTCATGAAGTTCCTGATGAACGGGACTTTGTATCAGGGCTCAAAGCCAGTGATGTGGTCGCCGATTGAACAAACCGCACTGGCCGAGGCCGAGGTCGAGTATCACGACAAGGACAGCTTCACGATCTGGGTGAAGTTCCGCGTGGCGGGGCAGGTGCCTGGTGATAAGACGCCTGACCTGACCAAGTTGACCTCTGCCGACATGCGCGCGCATGAACTGCAGAATGCTTTCGTGGTTATCTGGACCACAACGCCTTGGACCATGCCGTCGAACAAGGCGGTCGTGTACGGCGAAAGCATTGCTTACGGCCTTTATGAGATCACAGGCACACCCGACGAATGCTGGGCCAAGGTGGGTGAGCGATACCTTCTGGCCGACAACTTGGCGGCGGATGTGTTCAAACGCGCGCGGCTGGAAGAGGGGCAGTACACCCGCCTCCGCGATGTCAGCGCGGAAGAACTCAAAGGTCTCGCACTTTCTCACCCGCTGGCCGGGGCCGAAGGTGGTAATGGCGAATGGGATGATCTCCGCGACTTCCGCGCAGCCGAGTTTGTGACCGACACCGAAGGCACCGGCTTTGTTCATTGCGCGCCATCTCACGGGATGGAGGAATATGAACTCTATCGTGACCTGAACATGCTGAACCAAGTCATCACCTACAATGTGATGGACGACGGCAGCTTCCGTCAGGATCTGCCGTTCTTTGGTGGCAAATACATCCTGTCGCGCAAAGGTGGTGAGGGTGACGCGAACACCGCCGTGATCAACAAGCTGGTCGAAGAAGGCGGTCTGCTTGCGCGCGGTAAGATCAAGCACAGCTATCCGCATTCCTGGCGCTCCAAAGCTCCGGTGATCTACCGCAACACGCCGCAATGGTTTGCCGCGATTGATAAACCTGTGGGCGATGGTCTTGACACGCATGGCACCACGATCCGCGAACGTGCGCTGACCGAAATCGACAATGTGAAATGGACGCCCCAATCAGGTCGCAACCGTCTGCATTCGATGATGGAAAGCCGCCCGGACTGGGTGCTGTCGCGTCAGAGGGCGTGGGGCGTGCCGTTGACCTGCTTTACCAAGAAAGGCGCGTTGCCAACGGATGAAGAATTCCTTCTGCGAAATGAAGAGGTCAACCGCCGCATCGCGGATGCCTTTGAGGCCGAAGGAGCGGATGCGTGGTACGAAGACGGCGCGAAAGAGCGGTTCTTGTCGGGCATCGTGAACCCTGAAGATTATGATCAGGTCATGGATATCCTCGACGTCTGGTTCGACTCGGGCTCGACCCATGCCTTTACGCTGCGTGATCGCGAAGACGGCACCGAAGACGGGATCGCGGATGTCTATATGGAAGGCACCGACCAGCACCGCGGGTGGTTCCATTCCTCGCTCTTGCAGTCGGTCGGCACCACAGGGCGTGCGCCCTATCGCAATGTCGTGACGCACGGTATGACGCTGGATGAAAAGGGCTTCAAACAGTCCAAATCGCTGGGCAACATCACCCCGCCAGAAGACGTCATCAAACAATACGGTGCGGACATCCTGCGCCTCTGGGTGGCTCAGACCGACTATACCGCCGACCAGCGGATCGGGCCTGAAATCCTGAAAGGGGTCGCCGACAGCTATCGCCGCTTGCGCAACACGTTCCGCTTTTTGCTTGGCTCGCGTGTCGAAGGCTCGCCTGCCGTGGACGTGGCCGAAATGCCTGAACTGGAGCGCTGGGTGTTGCACCGTTTGGCGGAACTGGATGCTGAGGTGCGCGCGGGATACGGCGCCTTCAATTTCCAAGGCGTCTTTCAGGCGATCTTCAACTTTGCGACGGTCGAGCTGTCGGCGTTCTATTTCGATATTCGCAAGGACGCGCTCTACTGCGATGGCGACACCGCGCGCCGCCGCGCTTGCCGTCATGTGCTTGATTTGATCCTTGAGCGCTTGAACACGTGGCTCGCGCCGATCCTCGTTTTCACCATGGAAGAGGTCTATCTGGAGCGGTCCGGCGGCGAAGGTTCGGTTCACTTGATCGACATCCCGGAGACGCCTGAGGCATGGAAAGATGACGCCTTGGCGGCCAAATGGTCCACCATTCGCAAGGTGCGCCGTGTCGTGACCGGTGCGCTGGAGGTTGAGCGTCGTGAAAAGACCATCGGGGCAAGCCTTGAGGCGGCGCCGACTGTCTATGTCGATGGCGATACAGCGGCTGTTCTGGCGGATACTGCGTTTGACGACATCTGCATCACCTCGGACATCACAGTGACGGAAGGGACCGCACCCGATGGCGCGTTTGCCCTCGACGACACGGCAGGGATCGGCGTGACATTCTCCCAGGCTGAGGGTGAGAAATGTCAGCGTTGCTGGAAGATCCTGCCAGACGTTGGCAGCCATGCGCATGGGGGCGTCTGCGGTCGCTGTAACGACGCGCTGGGTTAAGCGCGCTCGCGACCTATCATTCAGGCCCTGCCGGTGCGGCGGGGCCTTTTTGTTGGTTGGGAGGATCGGCAGTGTCGAATGAAGAACCTGGCATTGAGCTTCACACGCCTGTCCCCAAAGCGCTTGGCCTCGCGCTGCAAAAGGGATTGGAGGAGGCGGGGCAAACGCTGACAGAGGCCGACTTGCGGCCGTTCCTGCTTTCGGTGACCGATGACAGCGGCGCGTTACGCGCGGGGTGTCGCGGTGAGATCGCCTTTCGATCGGCTCGCGTTTCTCAGCTTTGGGTCCATCCTGATCTTCGCGGGCAGGGAATTGGTGAGGCTTTGCTGCGAAAAGCAGAGGCGCACGCGCGGATGGCACATTGCATCCGCATCCAAATCGAGACCCGCAGCGAAGGGGCTCGACGGCTCTACGAACGGCTTGGCTATTCTGTGTTCGGCACGCTGGCTGATTACGAAGGGACGCAAGCTTTCTATTACCTTGAGAAACGGCTCGACTAGCGGGGGATAGTCCATAAGGTCGGCTGGGAAACGAACCAAAGGACCTGCTGCCCGTGACGAAACCCTTTGCCAGCCTCAACAGGGCCTATGCTCAGACCTTTCAACCCGGTCGGCTGTCGCTCGGGCTGGTGGTGCCGATTGAGGATTACCTGCCCGAAGAACGTCCCGCGATGGACCGCCATATAGACCGCGTGCGTCTGGCGGAAGAGCTGGGATTTGCAGCGGTTTGGCTGCGGGATATTCCGTTTGAGGTGCCAAGTTTCGGCGATGTCGGTCAGATGTTTGATCCGTTCGTTTACCTTGGGGCGCTGGCCATGCAGACCGACCGGATCGGCATCGGCATCGCAAGCGCAATCCTGCCGCTGCGCCACCCTGCGCATCTGGCCAAGGCGGCGGCGTCTGTTGATGTTCTTTCTGGTGGACGGATGCTTTTGGGAGTGGCGTCTGGTGACCGGCCGGAAGAATACCCGGCGATGGCCATCGACTACGAGACACGCGGCATGCGGTTTCGTGAAAGTGTCGAGTACATGAAGGCTGCCTTTCATACGAACCCGAGGCTTGAGAACGGGTTCGGGCGTTTGAATGGGCATGTCGATGTTCTGCCCAAACCCACGGCAGGCCGCATTCCCATGCTGATTACCGGGGGATGCCAGCAACCGCCTGAGTGGGGCGCAGAGCATATGGATGGCTTTATCACCTATCCACGCCCCGCAGCGATGCAGCAATCCATTGTCGAAGGCTATAGGGCGCGCGTTGCGGAGGCCTGTGACGTGGACAAGCCCGTCATGCAGTCACTTTACATCAATCTCATGTCTGCAGCGGATGCGCCTGCGCGCCCAATCCATCTGGGGTTTTCAAGCGGGGTTGAGTATTTGCTACGGTATTTGAAAGAGATCGAGGCGCTGGGCGTGAACCATGTCGCGATCAATCTGCGTTTCAATTACGCGGACACCGAGGACACGCTGCGCCAGTTGGCCGAGGTCATCTTACCCGAGTTCGCTTCAAACGTCTGAAACAAAAAGGGGCCACCCTTTGTAGGGTAGCCCCGCTTCTTGGATATCTCGCAGCTTACGAGATCATGTCGTAGGCGCGTTCACCGTGTGCGGTGATGTCCAGACCTTCGGCCTCGTCATCGCTGCTGACGCGGAGAGGTGTGATCATCTTGGTCACAAGGATGATCGCGGTGGTCATCACTGTGGTAAAGATACCGACCACAATCAGACCGCCAACCTGCTCAGTGACGCCTGCATGGCCAAAGACCACCAGCATCAGGATACCGAACATCCCGCCAACACCGTGGACGGCAAAGACGTCCAGTGTATCGTCGATGTTGAGCATGTCTTTCACCACGCGGCACAGTTCCTGACACATGATGCCAGCGACGCCGCCGATGATCAGAGCTTCGACCGGGCTGACCGAGCCGGACGCCGGTGTGATCGACGCGAGGCCAGCGATGGTGCCTGTGACGATGCCCACGAGCGAGGCTTTGCCAAAGCGGATACGTTCCCAGAGCGCCCAAGTAAGCGATGCGGTCGCCGCCGAAATGTGCGTGACGGTCAACGCCATGGCCGCGCCACCATCTGCTGCTAGTTGCGAGCCACCGTTAAAGCCGAACCAGCCGACCCAAAGCATCGCGGCACCAATCATGACCATGCCGGGATTGTGCGGTGGTTTTCCTTTGTCCTTGCGTGGGCCAAGGAACGCCGCAAGGATCAGCGCCGCCAGACCGGCGGTCTGGTGAACGACAATGCCGCCGGCAAAGTCATTTACGCCATTTTCAAAGAGCGACCACTCTGCGCCAGCCAACAGGCCACCGCCCCAGATCCAATGCGCAACCGGCGCGTAGCAGAGCAGCATCCAGAGTGACGAGAAGATCAGGACAAAGCCAAAGCCGATCCGTTCAACGTAGGCACCGACGATCAGCGCCGGTGTGATGATCGCAAAGGTCATCTGGAACGCAAAGAACAGAACCTCGGGGATCGTCCCAGAGACAGTGTCAGCGTCAACGCCATTTAAGAAGGCTTTGCCCAAGCCGCCCCAATAGGCGTTTCCGTCGCCAAACGCGATTGAGTAGCCAACCGCGAGCCACAGCACGCTCATCAAGCAGGCAATGGCAAAGCAGTGCATGAACACGCTCAGCACGTTGCGGGACCGCACGAGGCCCCCATAGAACAACGCCAACCCGGGCAGCGTCATGAACAGCACAAGCGCTGTTGCCACAATTATCCATGCGGTATCCGCACCAACCATCTGAGTCCCCTTCCGATCGTCTTTATTTTTCTCGCGGGGACACTGCGTTTGTTTTCTGGGCTGTGAATAGGCAAAGTCTGAATCCGCCCGCCTAATTTGGTGGCGCTTCCGAAACTGCACATATTTAGGGCGATATCTGGTGTATATGCGCATTTTTTATGCGGCTTCAGAAGCTTGTTTGTTCGCGAAACACGCTTCAGGTTCATGCCATGTCGTTTGACCAAAAGACGAAGGATGAGCTGCGGATGGCCCTGCTGACGCTTGCGAATGAGCGGGCGCCCGACAAGACGTTTTGCCCATCAGAGGCGGCGCGACGGGTGGCCGAGAACTGGCGTCCATTGATGCCAGAGGTACGCAGGATTGCCGTCGAGTTGGGGCTCGCGGCTACGCAGAAAGGGGTCATCGTTGACCCTGACAAGGCACGCGGTCCGATCCGGCTGAGACAACGGCCATGACCAGCGCCAGCCTTTCCACGCCGGTGGGCGAAATCCACCTGCATGAAGATAACGGAAAGCTCGTGCGCGTGACTTGGGACACCAGTGGCCTGCCAACCGTTCGAGACACCCCTCTGCTCGCAACCGCTTTGGATGAGGTGCAAGCCTATTTCGAAGGCAGGCTGACGCGGTTTTCAGTGCCGTTGGCTCTGGGCCCCAGCGAATTTCAGGCCCGTTTCCAGCGCGCATTGCTGGACATCCCCTTCGGCGAAACGCGGACCTATGGAGACTTGGCGTCGGATCTGGGCGTTTCCGCGCAGACCATTGGTCAGGCTTGCGGCGCAAACCGATTGCCGGTGATCGTGCCGTGTCACCGGGTTTTAGGCGCGTCGGGTCTTGGCGGTTTTTCTGGTGGGGTGGGCGTCGAGACCAAGGTGCAGTTGCTGCGGCACGAAGGAGCCGCAGGTCTGCTGATCTAGCGTTCTGGTATCAGGTCCTGCAGCGCCCCGGCGACCAGAAGGTAGGCAGTTGTTGCAAGAAGAGCGGTCTGCGCCAAGGCGCCGACCTCGAAGTTGACCCATGCCGCATGGCCCGCGACGGCGGTCCAGAGGATCGACACAGGAAGCGAGATCGCGCGCCACCGCTTCGTGCGGACGGGGTGGATGAATTTGACCGGCACAAACATCATTACGGCAAGGACGACGACCGCGACCAACGTGACCCAATGGTTTGGTTCCAGGGCAAAGATCACAAGGATGGCCATGTTCCAGCACCCCGGAAAACCCGAGAACGAATTATCCTGCGTCTTCATCCGCGTATCGGCAAAATACATGGCGCTGGCAAAGGTCATGACGATCAGAACGGCCCAGCCGGTCCATCCGGACATGAGGCCAGAGACATACAGCGCATAGGCCGGGATGAAGACATAGGTGAGGTAATCGATAATCAGGTCCAGCAGGACCCCGTCAAAGGCCGGTGCGTTGGTTTTGACATCGTATTTGCGAGCCAGTGGGCCATCAATGCCGTCCACGACGAAAGCCACGACCAACCAAAGAAACATGATGTCCCAACGGGCATTTGTTGCCGCCAGCATGGCCAGCATGGCAAAGACCGCGCCTGAGGCGGTAAAGAGATGCACCCCAAGTGCCTTCATCCGTAACGTCATCGGATTTTCATGACTGAACTGACGTCGGGATGCAATGTGTCCCGACGTGGATCATGCGAGGCAAATTGCTACCAGGGCTTTGCGGCTCATGTTTCGCGGTCTGCGTGTTTCGCTATCACCCTTGCCTCATCCCCGTGCCCGGGGATGGGCTGCGGAATAGACTTCCATGAGACGGGCAGTATCCACCGCCGTATAGGCCTGCGTTGTGCTGAGCGACGCGTGGCCGAGCAATTCTTGAATGGCGCGCAGATCGCCTCCGGCGCTCAACAGATGCGTCGCAAAGGAGTGACGCATGGCATGCGGCGTCGCAGTCGCCGGCAGGCCCAGTTGCAGGCGTGCGTTTTCCATGACCTTGGCCACCGCACGTGCCGAGAGTGGACCGCCCCGCGCGCCCCGAAACAATGGTCCGTCATTCTCTTGTGGCCACGGACACAGGCGCAGGTAACGGTCAACGGCGTGTCGCGTGGCTGGCAGGACCGGAACAACCCGTTCCTTGCCGCCTTTGCCGATGATCCGCAGGGCCTCGGGCAATGGCGCATCGGCGCCTTTCAGGCCAAGCGCTTCGGAAATCCGGAGCCCGCACCCGTAGAGTAGCGTCACCACTGCAACGTCGCGCGCCCCGATCCAATCCTCGCGTGCTTGCACACCGACGGTTTCGATCATCGCGGTTGCTGCGTCTTCTGCCAAAGGGCGCGGCAATTTCTTTTGAAACTTTGGTGCCCGCGCAGACAAGACGGATGTGGGTTCAATGCCGTGTTTTTCGGCCAACCAGCGGAAAAATGTCTTAACGGCGGAAAGGGATCGCGCGAGCGAGCGGGCCGCGACGCCCCGGCCACGCTCGTGTGCCATCCATGCCCGCATGTCCGAGATGCTCACGGCCTCAAGAGCAGAGAGCCCCTGCGGCGCAGCCTTGTGCCCTGTCATGAAGGTCAAAAAGCCCAGAACATCAGCCTGATAGGCTTTAATCGAATTCTCAGCCGTGCCTTTCAGCGCCTTTTCAGAGGCGAGCCAGCCTTCCAGCGCGTCACGCGCCTGCGGGCTGATGATCAGGCTCATGCCAACCAGCGGCGCAAAGACCGCTCGAAAACGCCGCCAAAGAATGTCAGCAAATCTGTGCCTTGAGCCGCCGAGAATTGGTGCGGGTCTTCTGACCCCATGACCAGCATCCCGGGCAAACGGCCTTCGCCAAGATCAAGACGGATGCAAGCCTCGGACTGAATCCAGTCGCTGCGGTCGCCATACATGCCGGGTCCTTCGCTTTGGACCTGACGCAGCACCACGGTGCGATCGTTGCTTGCCGCGCGGCCAAGATATTCGTCGATAAAGCCCGGTTGAGTGACCATCAAAATTCCGTCGAACCGGGCAACCAGCGGGTCGTCGCTGTTTGTCATGCTCTCAAGAACAAGGCGGGCCATGTCCACGCGAAGAATATCGGCGACCTCCCCCGCGACATCACGCAGGAAGGTCTCAAAGTCCATCGGGTCCAGCATGCGCAGGATCGCGCGGTGGATTTGGTTGGTGCCAGCAAGGTTTTCATAGGCTGCGGCGATCACGTTGCGATGGGTTTCTTCCAACCGGTCAAGCCGAGCTTCCAGCCGGTCCATGGCGATCCCGCGCAGGTCGACGATGTTGTTGCCCATCGTCTTTTGATGCGCTGCCACAAGCGCGCGCATGATGTCTTGGTCCGCCAACAGCTGATCGGGGGCGTCCAGAATACGGTCGCGAATATCCGCGTCCATTTGCAGGGCGTTGCTCATTCTTTTTCTCTGCCTCTATGGTTTCCGGCCCTTCTTGCCGAGGGCCTGGAAATCAAAATTGTTTTGTTGGCTATAGCACAGCTTCGCACTCGGGCGAGATTATTTCTTGGCACCGGCTGTGGGTGTGGCAATCGCGTCATGGGGCACAAGGTTCCACGCCATGCCGGCGTTGCGATAGATGCGCTGTTTCTTGTGGGGGTAGTCGCCCACGTCATGCGGCAATCGCTGGCCAACCACGATCATTCTGAGCGTCTCGGTTCCTGTATTCACGATGGTATGGGCCAGCCCGCCCGCGCGATAGCCGATGAAGTCTCCGGGACCGATCGGGTGCTGATCTTCGCCGATTGTTGCGGTCGCGGTGCCGTTAAGGACGTAAACGCATTCATCCTCGTGGTGATGGACATGGTATTCAGTCGTTTCACAGCCCGGTGCGACTTCGATGATGTGAAACCCAAGCCCGGTCAGACCGGTGAAGTCGCCCAGCGATTTGTTCACCCGTTTGGCGTTCGAGTTCAAAAAGTGTGTCTTTTCCAGCCCGTCCATCTCGGCGATCTCTTGCGCCGTCAAAAGATAGGTATCGGTCATTGTTGCCTCCTCTTCTGGCAGAAAAGGTCAGGTATGATGACGTTTTTGGCAAGGGCTGGGGTACAATGCAAAAGACCCGCCAGATTGGCGGGCCTTGGATTTGAGTATTTTTGAAACATAGAAGGATCAGACGATCTTGATCCCGGCGGCCTTGGCGTCTTCGAGGAAGGTGGCAAGGCCCTTGTCTGTCAGAGGGTGGCTGGCCAGTTTCTTGATCACTTCTGGTGGCGCGGTGATGACATCTGCACCAATGCGCGCACTGTCGAGAACGTGGTTCACCGAGCGGATCGACGCCGCGAGAATTTCGGTTTCGAATGCGTAATTGTCATAGATCGTTCGGATGTCTTCGATCAGCTCCATCCCGTCTAGGTTGATGTCATCGAGACGCCCGATGAATGGCGAGATGAACGTTGCACCTGCCTTGGCTGCCAGAAGCGCCTGGTTGGCAGAGAAGCAAAGCGTAACGTTCACCATCTTGCCTTCGTCCGACAGGACCTTGCAGGCTTTGAGGCCGTCCCATGTCAGGGGCAGTTTCACGGCGATATTTTCGGCAATGTCAGCGAGCTTGCGGCCTTCGGCAATCATGGCATCAGCTTCGGTGGCAATGACCTCGGCGCTCACCGGGCCTGCGACCAGATCACAGATTTCCTTGGTCACTTCGAGAATGTCGCGGCCGGATTTCTTGATCAGCGAGGGGTTTGTGGTGACGCCGTCGACCATGCCGAGATCGTTCAGTTCGGCGATGGCGGGGACGTCGGCGGTATCGACAAAGAATTTCATGGCGGTCCTCAGAAACAGCGCGGGTTGGAATGGCTCGCGGGTTGCTTTACCCCAAAGTTCATATGTCCGAAACCCAAGACATGTTTGCGGAAACACCCGGCGGCGAGGGCCCGGTAGAGATGAGCGATCATTTTGCCGAGGGCACGCTTGTTGGTGTGCTGACGACCCAGCCGATTGACCGTGTTCTGGACTACAAGGCGCCGGAGGGGGGCTGTTGGCTTGGAGCCTATGTCGAGGTGCCATTGGGGCCGCGCAAGGTGATTGGCGTAGTCTGGGGGCCGGGCAAGGGTGACTATGACCTGTCAAAGATCAGGTCTGTCATTCGGGTTCTGGACGCACCGCCGATGCGCGAAGAGATGCGTGAATTTCTAACGAAGGCCTCTGAATACACGCTGACGCCCATGTCCTCGATGCTGCGGCTTGGGCTGCGCGCACCGGGCTTGGGTGATCCGCCGTCGATGCGGCACGTGTATCGCCGCGGGGCTGTGGACCCGGACCGGATGACGGATGCGCGCAAGCGGGTTTTGGACACCTTGGCGGATTACGGGTCACTGGCATTCACGTTGAAAGAACTGGCCGAGGCGTCCGATGTGACGTCGTCGGTCGTGAAGGGGTTGGTCAAACTGGGCGCGGTTGTGGAAGAGGCCAGCCCGCGAGACCTGCCTTTCCCGCATCTTGACCCGGAACGTCCCGGAAAGGCGCTTTCAGAGGATCAATCCCATGCGTTGGAGGCCCTGCGCGGCGGCATCGCTGAGCAGGACTATGGCACGACGCTTTTGAAAGGGGTGACGGGGTCCGGGAAAACCGAAGTCTATTTAGAGGCGGTGGCCGAGGTGCTGCGACAAGGGCGGCAAGCCTTGGTGTTGTTGCCAGAGATTGCGCTGACATCCGAATTTCTGGACCGGGTCGAGGCACGGTTCGGAGCCCGACCGGCGGAGTGGCATTCGGGCATCACGATGACCGAGCGCCGACGGACGTGGAAGATGGTCGGGCAGGGCGCGGCACAGCTGGTCGTGGGCGCGCGATCGGCGCTTTTTCTGCCGTATCGCAACCTTGGTCTGATCGTGGTCGATGAAGAACATGACACGTCCTACAAGCAGGAAGACGGCGTTCTTTATAATGCGCGGGACATGGCCGTCTTGCGTGCTTCACTGGTTGGGGCGCAGGTAATCCTTGCCTCGGCAACGCCGTCGCTGGAAAGCTGGACCAACGCCGAGGCGGGCAAATACCAGCGCGTGACCTTGAACGCCCGTTTTGGGGCGTCGCAGATGCCCGAGATGCGGCCGATCGATATGCGGTCTGAGAAGCTTGAGAGCGGGCGCTGGATATCGCCGACGCTGCGCAAAGCCGTCGAGGCCCGGATTGAGGCTGGCGAGCAATCGCTTTTGTTCATCAATCGCCGGGGCTATGCGCCGATCACGCTGTGCCGGGCCTGTGGCAATCAAATCGGCTGTGACCACTGCGACGCGCGCATGGTCGAACACCGGTTCCTGAAACGCCTGATGTGCCATCAATGCGGCGAAACGAAACCGATGCCGACGGTCTGTCCGTCCTGCGGTGCGGAAGATCGTCTCAGTGCCGTGGGTCCGGGGGTCGAACGCCTGGCAGAAGAGGCAGTCGCGCTGTTCCCAGATGCACGCGTCGCGGTTTTGTCGTCCGATTTGTACGGGTCCGCCCGTGCGCTGAAGGCGCAGATTGAAGCCATTGCTGCGGGCGAAGCGGACATCGTCATTGGCACACAGTTGGTGGCAAAGGGGCACAACTTCCCCCTGCTGACGCTCGTGGGCGTGATCGACGCCGACCTCGGACTGCAAGGGTCAGATCTGCGTGCCGCCGAACGGACGTTTCAACTGATGCGGCAGGTGGCTGGTCGCGCGGGGCGGGCCGAGAAACCGGGCGTTGCTCTGTTGCAGACGCACCAGCCTGAGCACCCTGTGATGCGGGCGATTGTGTCGGGGGATGAAGAGGCGTTCTGGGCGGCAGAGGCGCAGGAGCGCGAGGCAGCTGGCGTGCCGCCATTTGGGCGAATGGCGGGGATCGTTTTGTCATCGCCAAATGTGCAAGAGGTTTTTGATATTGCTGGCGATATGGCCCGCAATGCAGCGCCCTTGATGCATATCGGAGCAGAGCTTTATGGCCCGGCCCCGGCCCCCATCGCTCGGATCAGAGGCAGGCACCGTGTGCGATTGTTGGTCAAGGCCCGCAAAGGCGCACCCATCCAGAGGGCGCTCGCGGCATGGGTCGGGCAGTTCAAATTTCCGAACACGTTGCGGGTGGCCATCGATATTGACCCCCAAAGCTTCTATTGAGAACGACCCCTTGTCCCAAGAGATTCAAAAGAAGGGCGCTGCAATGCTGCAGCGCCCCGGATGTGAAATATTTGTCAGTGGTAGCTGATCGATCCAGAGCCTGTGATCTTGCTGACCGAGAAGCCCAGCACGACCCCGAGGAAGCTGGCAACATGGCCGCCATTGTTCGGGTAATACAGATCAAAAGACACCTCGCCAGCAACACCGGCAACCGATTGCAGTGTGAAATCAAGGTCACCGTGCAACGAAGATGGTTCAACGAGGAAATAGCCAGCCACGCTGGATGTGAAGAGCGCGATGTCCCAGTCAGGGCCACCGGTCGCATTGTAGATGAGATAATGCGGCGGGCTGACATCAGCCGAAAGGTTCAGCGCCCACCAGCCCAGACCGGACATGGACAGAACCCCGGCCGAGTCCCACGACGTCTGAGTGTCCAGTTCCAGCACATGCTGATTTGCTTTCGCGTAGGGGTGATCCGGTTGGAGCTTCGCGAAATCCTTGATTTGTTGAATGCGCTGTTTGCTGTGCTCCAGCGCGCGGGCCTGCAATTGCTCCATTGCCAGGTCCTTGGCCTGACCTTCATAGGTGTCGTTGTCCAACATAGACTTTCCTCCAATACTTGTTGGTGCATTCGAAATTCGAAGATGAATGCACCCATAGGTTGCGGTGCGATTGTGCGTAGATCAAAAACAATATTTCTTCTGAAATGTGCGCTCGGTCACTTAATTAAGTGATTCTTTTCAATGGTTTAGATGTAAGTCGTTTGCAGAGATGGAGAATCTATAGTTTCCAAAAGCGCAACAATTTTGCCGCCTGATCAACTTTTCAGTTGTGTGCGCGCACATATTGACAGGGCCCCTGGGCCCTACGAATCGTCTTTAAGTTGTGAAAACGGCAGGGTTACTCAGCCGCCACCTGCTCCGGCACAGCCAACGCCACAATATCGAACATGATCCGGTTCAGCTCAAAGTCCTTGGGTGTGTAGACCTTGGCAACACCCATCGCACGCAGGCGTACCGCATCGTCGTCAGGGATAATTCCGCCAACCACCACAGGAATATCCATGCCTTCCGACCGGAGTCTGCCCATGAGGTCCTCGACCAGCGGGATGTGCGAGCCGGAGAGGATCGACAGGCCGATGACGTGCGGCGTTTCTTCCTTGGCTGCGGCGATGATTTCAGCGGGGGTCAGGCGGATGCCTTCGTAGGCGATGTCCATGCCGCAGTCGCGGGCGCGGGCGGCGATTTGTTCGGCGCCGTTGGAGTGTCCGTCGAGGCCGGGTTTGCCCATCAGGAATTTCAGCTTGCGGCCCAGTTGGGTCGAGGCGTCTGCGACTGCGTCTCGGATGTCTTCGAGACCCTCGGTCCGGTTTGATGGGTTCGACGACACGCCGGTTGGGCCACGGTATTGGCCAAAGGCGCTACGCACGACGTCGCCCCATTCGCCAGTGGTGACGCCAGCCTTTGCGCAGGCGATCGAGGCGGGCATGACGTTGGTGCCGTCTTTGGCTGCTTGGCGCAGGTCCGCGAGGGCGGCTTTGACGGCGGCGTCATCGCGCTGAGCCTTCCACGCGTTCAGACGTTCGATCTGGTCTGCCTCAACCGCGGGGTCGACGACCATGATGGCCTCGTCACCAGAGGTCAGAGGTGAGATTTCTCCAGCCTGATACTTGTTCACACCGACAACAGTGGTTTCGCCGGTCTCAATGGTCTGGATGCGTTCAGAGTTTGCTTCGACCAGACGCGACTTCATGTATTCGATGGCCTCAACTGCGCCGCCCATACCGTCGATGGTGGCAAGCTCTGCCCGCGCGCCTTCTTTCAGCGCTTCGGTTTTGGCATCCACGGCAGGGTTGCCGTCAAACAGGTCCGGGTATTCCAGAAGGTCGGTTTCGAGCGCGAGAATTTGTTGCATCCGCAGCGACCACTGCTGGTCCCATGGGCGCGGCAGGCCAAGCGCTTCGTTCCACGCGGGCAGTTGCACGGCACGCGCGCGGGCTTTCTTGGACAGCGTCACTGCAAGCATCTCGATCAGGATGCGGTAGACGTTGTTTTCTGGTTGCTGCTCGGTCAGACCAAGCGAGTTCACCTGCACACCATAGCGGAAGCGGCGCATTTTTGGGTCTTCGACGCCGTAGCGTTCCTTACAAATCTCATCCCACAGGTCCACAAAGGCGCGCATTTTGCACATCTCGGTCACAAACCGGATGCCAGCGTTCACGAAGAAACTGATGCGGCCCACCATCTGGGGGAAGTTCTCTGCGGGAACCTTGTCTTTCAGATCATCCAAAACCGCGGTCGCAGTGGCCAAGGCAAACGCCAACTCCTGCTCTGGCGTCGCACCGGCCTCTTGCAGGTGGTAGGAACAGATGTTCATCGGATTCCATTTGGGCAGATGTTCCCGCGTGTATGCGGCGACGTCTGTGATCATGCGCATCGACGGCTTGGGCGGGCAGACATAGGTACCGCGCGACAGGTATTCTTTAATGATATCGTTCTGCACGGTCCCTTGCAGTTTCGACACATCCGCGCCCTGTTCTTCGGCCACAGCGATATAAAGAGAGAGCAACCATGGCGCGGTCGCGTTGATCGTCATCGACGTGTTCATCTGCTCCAACGGGATCTCGTTGAACAGCGTCCGCATGTCGCCAAGGTGCGAGACAGGAACCCCCACTTTGCCTACTTCACCACGCGATAACTCGTGGTCGCTGTCGTAACCCGTCTGTGTTGGCAGATCGAAAGCCACCGAAAGACCGGTCTGACCCTTTGCGAGGTTGCCGCGATACAGCTTATTCGACGCCTCGGCTGTCGAGTGTCCCGCATAGGTCCGGAACAGCCACGGGCGATCTTTTGCGGGCTTTTCGGCGGCTGTATTCTGCGGCTGCGACATGGGACACCTCGTGAATCGTTGTGCGCAATAATGTTGCTTGATGCGACATATGCTTGAAAGATTATGGCTTTGTCAACGTGCTGCGTCGCGGCATGGCCGGATTTACCATACGACCAAAGCCTGACAGGGTGACGGCATGTTTGAAACCGTCGCGGTGCCGCTCTGGCTTTTGATTCTGATTGTCCTGTTCGCAGCGGTGACGTTTGCATCACATTTCTTGTTTCCGTCCGTGCGCTGGTTTCTGCGCCGTCGGGCCGAGCGTGTGATCGCTCGCCTGAACGAACGCCTGACCCGCCCGATCGAACCGTTCAAACTGGCGCGCCGCTACGACATGATCCAACGGCTGATCTACGACCCCGAGGTCAGTCAAGCGATCCTTGAATACGCTGAGCAGGAAGGCGTCCGAGAAGACGTGGCCTTTGAAAAGGCCCGTACCTATGCGCGTGAGATCGTGCCAAGTTTCAGTGCCTTTGCCTATTTTGGCTTCGGCATTCGCGCTGCGCGGTGGCTGGCTACCACGCTTTATACCGTTCAAACCGGTCCGAAGAATGGCGAGGTTTTGGCCAACCTGCCAGAAGACGCCACGGTTATCTTTGTGATGAACCACCGTTCGAACATGGATTATGTGCTGGTGACCTATCTCGCTGGCGAAGAGGCGGCCCTTAGCTATGCGGTGGGCGAATGGGCGCGCGTCTGGCCGCTATCGCGTTTGATCAAATCCATGGGGGCTTACTTCATCCGGCGCAGGTCGCGTGGATTGCTCTACCGCAAGGTGCTGGCACGTTACATTGATCTGTCGACACGGGGCGGGGTCACACAGGCCATCTTTCCAGAAGGCGGACTGAGCCTGGACGGACGGTTGGCAGCGCCCAAGATGGGGCTGCTGTCCTATGCGGTGGATACGTATCGCGATGACGGGCCTGAGATCGTCTTTGTGCCGGTTGCCATCAACTATGATCGTGTGCTCGAAGACCGCATTCTGGTGCAGGCGGGTCAGAACGGCACCCGGCGGTTTCAGGCACGGATTTCTGTGATTCTCTGGTTCATCCTGCGCAAACTTTGGCTGCGTGTCCGGGGCCGTTTCATGCGGTTTGGAACAGCCGCGGTTGTCTACGGAGACCCCGTTCCAATCAGCCGATACGCCGCGGATTTGCGAGTCGAACGGCTTGCCACTGACCTTATGCACGCAATTCAGGATGTCATGCCGGTCTTGGCTGTTCCGCTTCTTTCGCGGCTTCTTGTGACCGCGGATGGTCCATTGGACGCGCAGGCGCTGCAGGACGCTTTTCATGGTCTGATGACCACCCATCCGCAATTCGCAGGCAACCCGCCGCCGACCCCAGATGCA
This sequence comes from Shimia ponticola, assembly GCF_007995215.1. Lineage (GTDB taxonomy): Bacteria > Pseudomonadota > Alphaproteobacteria > Rhodobacterales > Rhodobacteraceae > Shimia_B > Shimia_B ponticola. Next base: position 1,174,314 of record NZ_VCDK01000003.1, on the reverse strand, counting down.
AGCAAAGCGCATCTAGAGGCGGCGCTTCAGCATCTGCTTCAGCGCCGTGTGATTTCTCAGACCAGCGACCAATGGGTCGTGAATCCCGATGATTTGCCTCTGCTGCGCTACTACGCGGCCTCCATTGAGCATGATTTTGCGGTCGCAGAAAAAAACAATGCAGAAAATGCCGCACCCGCTGGGTCATAAAATTTCAAAATAGACCAAAATACGATTGCAATGTTGCGCACGGCGTTCTAGGTCGGTGTCGACAGCCGCGCGATTCTGCGCTGCGGCGCTACTTTGAAGACCCTAAATTAGGAGACGACCCATGGCTCTGGACGCCGAAGACACAGCTTTCACCTACGACGCGCCTGTCAAGGATCTCTACGAGGTTGGTGAAATGCCTCCGATGGGTCACGTCCCAGCGCAGATGTACGCATGGACGATCCGCCGCGAACGCCACGGTGAGCCTGATAAGGCGTTCGAGGTCGAAGTCGTTGATGTGCCGAAGCTGGACAGCAACGAGGTTCTCGTCCTCGTGATGGCGGCTGGTGTGAATTACAACGGTGTCTGGGCAGGACTGGGCGTTCCGATTTCGCCTTTCGACGGTCACGGCGCGCCGTATCACATCGCGGGGTCCGACGCTTCGGGCATCGTCTGGGCTGTGGGTGACAAGGTCAAGCGTTGGAAAGTCGGCGATGAGGTCGTGATCCACTGCAACCAGGACGATGGCGATGATGAGGAATGCAACGGCGGCGACCCGATGTATTCGACGTCGCAGCGCATCTGGGGCTATGAAACGCCTGACGGCTCGTTTGCTCAGTTCACAAATGTGCAGGCCCAACAGCTGATGCCACGTCCTAAGCACCTGACCTGGGAAGAGGCAGCTTGCTACACGCTGACACTGGCAACTGCATACCGGATGCTGTTCGGGCACGAGCCACACGACCTGAAGCCAGGCCAGAACGTTCTGGTGTGGGGCGCTTCGGGCGGTCTGGGCTCTTACGCGATCCAGCTGATCAACACAGCAGGCGCAAACGCGATCGGTGTGATTTCGGATGAAAGCAAGCGTGACTTTGTCATGTCGCTTGGTGCCAAAGGCGTGCTGAACCGGAAGGACTTCAATTGCTGGGGACAACTCCCAACGGTGAACACGCCGGAATACAACGAGTGGTTCAAAGAGGCTCGTAAGTTCGGCAAGGCGATCTGGGACATCACCGGCAAGGGCAACAATGTCGATATGGTGTTTGAACACCCGGGTGAGAGCACGTTCCCTGTTTCGACCTTTGTCTGCAAAAAGGGCGGCATGGTCGTGATCTGCGCGGGCACCACCGGCTTTAACTGTACCTTCGACGTCCGCTACATGTGGATGCACCAAAAGCGTTTGCAGGGGTCGCACTTTGCCCACCTGAAGCAAGCGTCGGCCGCAAACAAGCTGATGTGCGAGCGTCGCCTTGATCCGTGCATGTCCGAAGTGTTCCCTTGGGCCGATATCCCGGCCGCGCATATGAAAATGCTGCGCAATGAACACAAGCCGGGCAACATGTCGGTTCTGGTGCAATCTCCAAAGACTGGCCTGCGCACACTGGAAGAAGTTCTGGACGCCGGTAAGGCCTGATCTGACTTCCTTTAGTAAAGCCAATAGGACCGGTCGCCTCTTTGAGGTGGCCGGTTTTTTCGTGGCTTTCGCATGGACTCAGTCGGATAGAGATCGAGGCCTCCCCATTTTTGGGGAGGCAAAACACGTGAGTGGGGTAAAAAACAAATTCGTGTTAAGGTTGTGTTAATGTTCTGTTAACATTTCCTAACGAGGCTGGCCTTGGACGAAAATTGGATGATCGACGTTCTGGGCGACCTGCACGGATTTGCGTGCCGAAACAATATGCCAAACTTGGCGCTGCAACTTGAGAATTCACTGCGAGTTGCCTTGTCAGAAACTGCGTCGATCCCGCAGGGGGCACCATTGCAGGTGGTTGAAAGCGATGGAACGATCACGCGAACAGTTTATCGAGGCGCTTGAACAGGTTTCAACTCTAGAAGACATGCAAGACTGTTCGGAAGAGCTTCGCGATCTGCTGAATGTGGCGCATGTAGTCTACCATTGGGTCTCTTCAAAAGGCGAACAGTACGGCTGTGGGACCTATGATACCGCGTGGGTCGATCGCTATCTTGAGCAGGACTATCTCCGTGTCGACCCAGTCATTTCAGGATGTTATGCTCGGTTTCACCCTACTGACTGGAAGCAACTGGATTGGAGTTCCAAGGGTGCTCGGGCATTCTTCAAAGAGGCTTTGGAGTATGGGGTAGGCAATCAAGGTTACTCGATCCCCATGCGCGGCCCTAACGGTCAATTTGCCTTGTTTTCGGTCAATGCGTCTTGCGATGATGACACTTGGGCAGAATTTCAAACGCAAAATCATCACGACCTGATCCTGATCTCCCATGTCTTCAACCAAAAAGCTCTCGAATTCGAAGGTCTGGCCGACAAAGGGCCGACCAAGGGCCTAAGCCCGCGCGAAATTGACGCCATGAGCTTGCTGGCGGTGGGCTATAGCCGGGCACAAGTCGCGCAAAACCTCTCTATCAGTGAACATACGTTGAGGGTCTACATCGAGAGTGCGCGGTTCAAGCTTGGGGCATTGAATACAACCCATGCGGTCGCACGAGCCATGCAGCAGGGATATATTGTTGTCTGATTTCTTCTACGCCAAGCAAAGAAGAACCCATTAAATTGGATCGACTTTTAGCGAAAAAGATTAACGAGACGCGCCAGCGCAGACCAAGCCGTTAACCACTTTCCGGCTACCCAATTATCGCGAGACGATAGGAGGGACCCGCATGATCCGTTTTGTATATGCAGACCAGCTGACGGAGCTGCCCAAGCTCAGGGAAACCATGCACATGGACCGCGCCTGGCAATTCAAGACGCGGCTGAAATGGGACGTGGCAGTGGACAAGGATGGGTGGGAAAGCGATGCCTATGACGCTCTCAACCCACTCTATGTTATCTGGCAGCTTCCTGATGGGGCGCATGGCGGGTCGATGCGGCTTTTGCCGACCACATCCAATACCATGGTCAACGATCACTTCCTGCATCTGACAGATGGTGTGCGCATTGAGTCGCCCAAGATTTGGGAATGCACACGGTTTTGCCTTGGCCCACGAGCGACACCCCAAACAGCCGCCGCGCTGATGCTGGCCGGAGGTGAGGTTCTGCAGGGCTTTGGGCTGACGTCCTTTGTGGGCGTGTTCGATGCCCGCATGGTCCGCATCTACAAGCGGATTGGTGCGTCGCCAGAGGTGCTCGGAAGTCAGGGCAAAGGGCGCGATGCGATCAGCGTGGGTCTTTGGGGCTTTGACGCCGCCGCGCAGGCGCGCGTGGCGCGACAGGCGGGGCTTGGTCCTCAAATCGTGCGCCACTGGTTCAACCGAGCTTTCGGTCACGTAATGCGCCAGGCCGCTTAGGTGGGTTGGCTGGCGGCATAATCCTCTTCTGTCACCGGCTCCAGCCAGGTCGCGCTAGCGGTTTGGATCGCAATGTGCTGCATCGGGCCATTCGCGAGCGCCCCGTGCCAATGCTCAACGCCGCCGGGTATCTCGACGACATCGCCTGTCGTGATGTGCCGAATCCAGCCGTCTCGATCCGCGACAATTCCATTGCCCGATGTCACGATCAGGATTTGACCATCATCATGGGTGTGCCAGTTCGTCCGCGCACCCGGGGCGAAGCTCACGCGCAAAGCCGAGGCTGGCATGTCTTCCGCGCCTGAAAGCCGCTCTGGACTGACCGCGCCAGTAAAGTAATCAGCGGGGCCAAGACCGCCCTGTCCGATTTGAACTCCAATTGTCGTGGCAGGGATGTGGCGCAGTTCGTTTGGCATTCGCATATCCTCGTCAGATGGCATCTGGCACATGCTTGACCCCTTCACCTGGTCATGTCACTTTAGAATTGTTCTAACTTCTTGACGTGGGGCCTCTGTCTCCGCATATGAAACTCGACGGCCGCGATGGTCTAAGGAGGCTTTGCCATGTTCATTCAGACAGAATCGACACCCAACCCTGCCACGCTCAAGTTTTTGCCGGGCCAATCTGTGCTTGAGACTGGCACAGCTGATTTTCAGTCCGCTGAGGCGGCGCAGACCTCACCACTTGCGGCGCGCATCTTTGCCGTTAACGGGGTCGAGGGGATCTTTTTCGGCAACGATTTCGTCACAGTGACCAAGTCCGACGCCGTCGAATGGGATCACATCAAGCCCGCCATTCTTGGGGCGGTGATGGAGCACTTTCAATCCGGCGACCCGGTCATGGCAGGAGAAGCGCAAGCATCCGGCCATGCTGAACACCATGGCGAAGATGGTCACATCGTGGGCCAGATCAAAGAGCTTCTGGATACGCGAGTGCGCCCAGCAGTCGCGCAAGACGGTGGCGACATCACATTCCATGGCTTTGATCGCGGCGTGGTTTACCTGCACATGCAGGGGGCCTGTGCAGGTTGCCCATCGTCGACTTTGACGCTGAAAATGGGGATCGAAAACCTGCTACGCCATTATATCCCAGAGGTGGTTGAGGTGCGGCCCGTTGCCGCCTGACGCGGATACGCACCAAACAAACATCACAGGGCGCTGCTATTGCGGCGCCTTTTCCTTGCGTGCGTCGCGGCCACAGGTCGTGACCTTTTGCCATTGCATCGACTGCAAACGTATCACCGGCTCGCCGTTGCCTGCATTCGCGGCCTTTAATCTAGGCGACATCGTTTTTTCCCCCTCTGCCGGTCAGGAACGGACGTATCCCACCGGAGTCCATCGTTGGTCCTGCGACCAATGCGGGTCATTGCTGGCGGCACAATTTCCGTATCTTGAGGGTCAAACCTATGTGCCCTTGGGCTTGATTGATCAGGCCGCGGACCTTCCGCCCACATTGCATTGTCACGCAGACGCCGCCATGCCTTGGCTGCCAAAGGACGACCTTCCCCGCAGCGCCGGAAGCGGACGCAACCAACTGCGGCGGGCCAAGACATGATCCTTGCCTTTGACACATCGGACCGCCGCGTCTGCATGGCGTTGCTGAAGCGCGGCACGGTCACGACCCATGTGGAAGACATGGCGCGCGGGCAAGCGGAAGCTTTGCTGCCCATGATCGAAGAGCTTTTGCATCGATCGGGAGCGACTTGGCCTGAAATAAAGGCCATAGCCGTTGGAGTGGGGCCGGGAAACTTTACCGGCATTCGAATTAGCGTCAGCGCCGCGCGCGGCATGGCGCTGGGCTTGGGCATTCCGGCGATTGGAATATCGGCTTTTGATATGGTTCGCCATCTCGCGCCGATGGCTCAGGGCGTCACCGTGCCCGGTCCCCGCGATCAGGTATATCTGAGCCTGACACCTTCGGCTGCCCCATACATGACCCCCGCCGACCAATGTGGCGATGCCACCTCAATCGAAGCCTTCGCACCAGATGACTTGATTTTGGCCGCCGCAAAAGTCGGCCAAGAGCGCCTGAGCGCAAATAACCTCACGCCTGCCAAACCGCTTTATATCAAACCCGCTGACGCGGCACCTGCGCGTGACCTACCACCAACGATCATCGACTCATGACCTCTGCAGACGACCGTCTGGCTATGCTGCATCGCTCGGTTTTCGGCGATCCTCTAGCTCATGGTTGGGGGCCGTCAGACCTGTCCGCAGCGCTCCACGATCCTCGTTACGAAGTGCTGCTGTCTGAAAATAGCTATGCCATCGCGATGGTCACTCTAGACGAAGCAGAGCTGGTGTTGATCGGCGTCACCCCGGACATGCGCGGGCAGGGGCGCGCGCGGGACCTGCTAGATCAATTGCACGAAACCCTCGTTGCACGTGGTGTGGCGCGTGTCTTTCTGGAAGTCGCTGAGGACAATACACCAGCGCTGGGATTGTACCTGACGGCAGGCTATCGGGAAATTGGCAAACGGCCGAACTATTACGCACGGGACGGGCAAACCGTTGATGCGATTCTGTTCGAATGCCATCTACCAGCGCGTGACGAGTTGCCGATCTGACAGGCTCTTGACCCTAGGTCGCCGCGCAAAGCGCACAGTTGGGGGTCACAATCCCCCAGACTCCACTTGACGCCCTTTCGCCCCTGCGGCCTAATTCAGCATGATCATTTGATCGTGACGTGAGGGGGGCGCGTGCGCAAAAGCTGTGTCTCTCCCGCTGCCACAAAAATGGGCCGACCAATCGGCCTCCAACATGGGGAAACCACATGACGTTCATGACCAAGCTTCTCGGCGGCGCGGCTGCGCTTGCCATTTCGGCCTCTGCTGTGGCCGCTGACCCGGCGATCATCTTCGACCTGGGCGGGAAGTTCGACAAATCCTTTAACGAAGCTGCGTTCAACGGCGCGACCCGTTGGGCCGAAGAAACCGGCGGCGAATTCCGCGAAGTCGAGCTTCAGAACGAAGCTCAGCGTGAGCAGGCCCTGCGCCGCTTTGCCGAAGCAGGTTCGAACCCGATCGTGATGGCAGGCTTTGCATTCGCGGGCGCATTGTCCGAAGTGGCTCCTGACTATCCAGACACCTCGTTCGTGATCATCGACATGGTCGTTGACGCGCCAAACGTGCGCTCGGTCGTCTTTAACGAACACGAAGGTTCGTTCCTTGTCGGCATGATGGCCGCTGAGGCATCCGAGTCCGACACCGTTGGCTTCATCGGTGGCATGGACATCCCGCTGATCCGCCGTTTTGCCTGTGGCTATGCGCAAGGTGTGAAGGCGGCCAATCCTGATGCGACCGTCATCGCGAACATGACTGGCACGACGCCAGCGGCTTGGAACGACCCGGTGAAGGGCTCCGAGCTGACCAAAGCGCAAATCAGCCAAGGCGCTGACGTTGTCTATGCTGCGGCTGGCGGCACAGGCGTGGGCGTTCTGCAAACCGCAGCTGACGAGGGCATCCTGTCGATCGGTGTGGACAGCAACCAGAACTACCTGCACCCAGGCAAAGTCCTGACCTCGATGATGAAGCGCGTGGACAACGCTGTCTTCACGGCTTTCTCCGATGGCCCGGGTCTTGAAACCGGCTTCCAGGTGCAAGGTCTGGCCAACGAAGGCGTTGGCTATGCGATGGACGACAACAACGCGCCGCTGGTGAGCGAAGAAATGGTTGCCAAGGTCGAAGCGGCCAAGGCATCGATCATTTCCGGTGAGCTTTCCGTCCACGACTACATGTCGGACGAAACCTGCCCCGCGCTGGACTTCTAAGCAAAGCACAACGCAGTCCCAGACAATGTCTGGGGCTGCGATCCACTCACTGACTTGGTGTCCGCAATGACCTCTCCCATCGACACATTCTTTAGCGCTTGGAGCGAAACCGACGCGGGTCGGCGCACGGCGCTGATCCAAGAGGCTATTGCCGAAACCTTCGTCTATTCGGACCCACGATCCGGCGGACGCCTCACTGGGATCGACACGATTTCGGAATATGTCGGCAACTTCTCTGCTAATGCGCCCGGATGGACAGCCACGGTTGAAAGCGCTGATGAGGTCAACGGATACACCCGTGCGATCATCGCCTTTGGTGGCATGGGGCCTGATGGGACACAGATGACCCAACACGGCACTTATTTTGCAGAGATCAACACCGAGGACCGTCTGACCCTGCTTGCCGGGTTTGTCGGAACAGGAGCCTGAACCCTATATGTCGACAGTCCCCGCGATTGAGCTGAAAGGCATTTCAAAGGCGTTTGGTCCGGTTCAGGCCAACAAGGATATATCGATTTCTGTCCAGCCGGGCACCATCCACGGCATCATCGGCGAAAACGGCGCGGGGAAATCCACACTGATGTCGATCCTGTATGGGTTCTACAAGGCTGACGCGGGCGAGATATTCATTCGTGGCCAGCGCACACAAATTCCCGACAGTCAGGCGGCGATTGCCGCGGGCATCGGCATGGTGTTCCAGCACTTCAAACTGGTCGAGAATTTCACCGTTCTGGAGAACATCATTCTGGGTGCAGAGGATGGTGCACTGCTTGCCCCGTCACTTGCCAAGGCCCGGACCCAGCTCAAGAACTTGGCTGAGGAATACGAACTGAACGTTGATCCTGACGCGCGTATTGAGACGCTGTCCGTGGGCTATCAACAACGGGTCGAAATCCTCAAGGCGCTGTATCGTCAAGCCGATATCCTAATCCTTGATGAACCGACCGGCGTGCTGACACCGTCCGAGGCGGATCAGTTGTTCCGTATTCTTGGGCGTCTGCGTGAAGAAGGCAAAACCATCATCCTGATCACGCACAAACTGCGCGAAATCATGGAGATCACCGACACCGTCAGCGTCATGCGTCGGGGCGAGATGACCGCGACTGTGAAGACATCAGAAACCAGCCCCGAACATCTGGCTGAGTTGATGGTCGGGCGTAAGGTCCTGCTGCGCGTCGACAAGAAACCTGCGCAACCCGGTGCGCCAGTGTTGCAGGTCGAGAATTTGCGCGTGACGGACAATAAAGGCGTCGAGCGCGTCAAAGGCATCAGCCTTGAGGTGCGCGCTGGTGAAATCCTCGGCATCGCAGGGGTGGCGGGTAACGGCCAGTCAGAACTGCTTGAGGTGCTTGGCGGGTATCAGACCGGCACTGGCACCATTCGCATGAATGGCGAAGAGATCGACCTGACCGGCAAGGACAGCGATGGTCAATCGCGCCGCCGTCGTGGCATTGCCCACGTGCCAGAGGACCGCCAGAAAGAAGGTCTGATCATGGACTTTCACGCGTGGGAGAACACGGCCTTTGGGTATCACACGCGCGGTGGGGCATATAGCAAGGGCCTCCTGATGGATAACGCCGCAATCCGCGAGGATACGCAGGCCAAGATGGACCGTTTCGACGTGCGGCCACCCAATCCGAAGCTTGCGGCCAAGAACTTCTCAGGCGGCAACCAGCAAAAGATTGTTCTGGCGCGCGAGATTGAGCGGAACCCAGACCTGCTGCTGATCGGTCAGCCGACGCGCGGTGTCGACATTGGCGCCATTGAGTTCATTCACCAACAGATTGTGGCTCTGCGCGACCAAGGCAAAGCGATCCTGTTGGTTTCAGTCGAACTGGACGAGATCATGAGCCTGTCTGACCGTATCGCGGTCATGTTTGACGGCCACATCATGGGCGAACGCCTGCCATCGGAAACCAATGAAAAAGACCTCGGCCTCCTGATGGCCGGCATCACGGAAAGCGCGGCATGATCGATCCTGCCGTCCTTCTATGTTTAAAAAATACTCGCGCCGCAGGCATGGCCGGAACGACCATTCCATCGCAACGGTGCAAATAAAAAGGGGAACGACTGACATGCTGCCTGTCCTGCTCGGCAAACTCCTTGGCATTGGCGCGCCCGCTCCGCAGCCAAAGCCCATCCGCGTGAAAACAAAGGACGACCCTAATGGATAAAATGCCCGCATGGGCCGATGTCCTGCTTGTGCCGCTGGTGTCGCTCATCCTTGCGGCAGTGCTGTCGGCGCTTGTGATCCTCGGGATCGGGGAAAACCCGCTTGAGGCGTTGAATTACATGATCCAAGGCGCGCTCGGATCGACCTATGGCTGGGGCTATACGCTTTATTACGCCACCAACTTCATTTTTACGGGCCTCGCTGTGGCCGTCGCGTTTCACGCCTCGATGTTCAATATCGGTGGGGAAGGGCAGGCGACACTGGGCGGTCTGGGTGTGGCACTGGTCTGTCTTGCGCTGCCTTGGCCGCACTGGACGCTTGCCTTGCCTGCCGCGATCATTGGCGGGGCGCTTTTTGGTGCGGCGTGGGCGGCGATCCCCGCCTATCTTCAGGCCAAGCGCGGCAGCCACATCGTGATCACGACGATCATGTTCAACTATATCGCCTTTGCCCTGATCATCTATTTGCTTAACAACGGCCTCAAGCCGGTCGGGCAGATGGAAAGCTCCACCGCCAAGTTCCCGGAAGGCGCGCATCTTCCGACTTTGCACGACATGCTGGCTGTCATCGGTATTCCGTTCTCCAAGGCCCCGCCGGTCAACATCTCGCTCTTCCTTGCATTGGCGGCGTGCTACGGCGTGTGGCTCTTGCTCTGGCGGACGCCGCTGGGCTTTGAAATCCGCGCCTTTGGCAAATCTGAACCCGCTGGCAAATACGCCGGCATTTCACCGACCAAGATCATCATGATCGTGATGCTGATCTCTGGCGGGTTGGCGGGATTGATGGCCATCAACACCGTGATGGGCGAGGCTGAACGGCTGGTAAATAACTCGGTCCAGAACGCGGGCTTTATCGGCATTGCCGTGGCGCTCATGGGACGTTCGCATCCTCTTGGGATTATCCTCGCCGGTCTGCTCTTTGGGTTTCTTGTGCAGGGCGGCGCAGAGCTTGCCTTCTGGACCTCGATCCCGACGGAACTCATCGTTGTCATTCAGGCGCTCGTGATCCTGTTCACCGGGGCTTTGGACAACATGGTGCGCATGCCGATCGAGGCTGTGTTCACCCGTCGCAGGCTGGCGCAGGCTGGCCGCGCTGAAAACACGCCTCGCACGCCTGGTAATTCACCGCCCCCGACAACGGCGGCTGAATGATGGATGTGTTTCTGACATTCTTGCCCGGCATCCTTGCGGCCTATGCGATCCTTTTGGTGGCGGCATCATCGCCAGGGCCATCCGTTGCCCTGCTCTTGGGCGTCGGCGCCGCCCAGGGACGCGCGGCTGCGATGCTGACGACCGTGGGTATCGCTTTCGGCAGTGTGGTTTTGAACGCGCTGACGCTGGCGGGCGTGGGACTGTTGCTTGAACAGGCGGCCTGGGCCTTTACCGCGCTTCGTGTCGTTGGTGCGGCATACCTTGGCTGGCTGGCCTACGGCGCATTCCGCAAGGCCGCCAATCCGACGGCAGTTAAGGTCAGGGAGATCGGCCACCAGACACGGGGGCGGTTGATTTTGACCGGCTTTGCTCTGCAGGTCACCAATCCAAAGGCCATCGTGTTTTGGGTGGCGATCCACGCCGTTTCGGGCATTGCGCTGGCGCCTGCCTCAGTTGTCGCGGTCTTCTTTGTGGGGGCGTTTGCCATTTCATTCCTGTGCCACGGCGCATGGGGTGTCCTGTTTTCGTCCCAAGCCTTTCGGGCTGCCTATGCCGCTGGCCGCCGCTGGATCGAAGCGGCACTCGGGACATTTCTTGCCTTCATGGCCTTTCGCCTTGTGACGGAGCGCTGACCCCATGGATTTCGCGACCTTTCTCCAGATCCTCGACTCAACCATCCGGCTGGCGACGCCGCTGCTTCTTGCGTGCTTGGCTGGCCTGTATTCCGAACGCGCGGGCATTTTCGACATCGGCCTTGAGGGCAAGATGTTGGCAGCTGCCTTCCTGTCGGCGGCAATTGCCTTCGTAACAGGTTCGGTCTGGCTTGGATTGTTGGCAGGCATTGGGGCGTCGCTGTTCCTGAGCGCGATCCACGGCATCGCCTCGATCACTTTCCGGGGCAATCAGCTGATTTCTGGGGTGGCTATCAATTTCCTTGCGTCGGGTTTGACGGTTCTGATTGCGCAAAGCTGGTTCGCGCAAGGCGGACGAACGCCTGCGCTGACCGATGGTGGACGTTTCAGCCCAATCGAGTTTCCATTTGCCGAGGCGATCCTGCCGGTTCCGGTCATTGGCCCGGTCTATGAGGGGCTGATTTCTGGCCATACAGCTATCGTCTATCTCGCTCTGCTGATGGTTCCGCTGAGTTGGTATGTGCTATTCCGCACACGCTTTGGTCTGCGCTTGCGTGCTGTGGGCGAAAACCCGGCCGCCGTGGACACGGCAGGGGTCAATGTCATTCGACTGCGCTTTACGGCGGTGGCGATTTGCGGCGTGCTCTGCGGTATCGCGGGTGCCTATCTCGCGACCGCGCTTCAGGCTGGCTTTGTAAAAGAGATGACGGCAGGTCGCGGATACATCGCGCTCGCTGCCCTGATCTTTGCCAAGTGGCGGCCGTGGTACGCGCTCTATGCCTGCCTGCTCTTTGGGTTCCTTCAGGCCATCGCGCTCAGGTTCCAGAATATCGACATCGGTGCCTTCACCGTTCCCGTCGAGTTCATGGATGCGCTGCCCTACATCCTGACCGTTGTCATCCTCGCCGGGTTTGTGGGCAAGGCGATCCCACCGCGCGCGGGTGGTGAGCCCTACGTGAAAGAGCGCTAGAGAGGAGCGCGGCGACCAAAATCGTTCCGATTTGTCGCAGGTTTGGCCCTACACCGCACATGCAGCATTTTGTAAGGCGGATTGGGTAAAGACCCGGAAGCCTCCATGCAAATCTATCTGCCCATTGCCGAAGTATCGGTAAACGCCTTCCTTCTTCTTGGCCTGGGCGGGTTTGTAGGCATTTTGTCCGGCATGTTCGGTGTCGGTGGCGGCTTCTTGATGACGCCGCTTTTGTTCTTCATCGGCATCCCTCCCGCTGTTGCGGTCGCAACCGAAGCGAACCAGATCGTCGCGTCGTCATTCTCTGGTGTCCTCGCGCACCTGAGGCGCAAGAGCGTTGATCTCAAGATGGGCTGCGTCCTCTTGGTAGGAGGGTTGGTCGGTGCGGGGTTGGGCGTGCTCTTGTTCAACTATCTGAAGTCGCTCGGTCAGGTCGATCTGCTGGTCCGGCTTTGCTATGTCGTGTTCCTTGGCGTGGTCGGCGCTTTGATGTTCGTCGAAAGCCTGAATGCCATCCGCCGCTCCAAACGGCCTGCGACTGGGCCGGTGCGCCGGACCCGGGACCGTGGCTGGGTGTCAAAGCTGCCGTTCAAAACAAGGTTTCGGGTTTCGGGTCTCTACATCTCGGTCATTCCACCGATCATGGTCGGGCTGGTCGTCGGCGTCCTTGCTGCGATCATGGGGGTCGGCGGTGGATTTATCATGGTGCCTGCCATGATCTATCTGCTTGGTATGCCAACCAAGGTCGTTGTCGGCACGTCGCTCTTTCAGATCATTTTCGTGACGGCATTTACAACGCTCCTCCATGCCACCACCAACTTTACCGTCGACGTGGTTCTTGCGGTCCTGTTGCTGGTCGGTGGTGTGATCGGGGCACAGATTGGCACGCAGATTGGTGCGCGGATGAAGGCGGAACAACTGCGTATCCTGCTGGCCGGAATGGTCCTTCTGGTGTGTGGCAAGCTCGCGTTGGATTTGTTGATCCAACCCGCCGAGCTTTATTCCATTGCCGCACCGGGAGGTCATTGATGCGCCGCCTATTGCTTGCCCTCTTGTTCTTGATCGTCTCACCGCTTTCGGCTGAGGAAACGATTGTCGCTGACCTAAGCCAACGGCGCGTTGCGATCACAACCGATTTCAACGGGTCAGAGATCCTGATCTTTGGCGCGGTGAAACGGCTTGCGCCATTGACGAGCCTTGAGCCATTGGACGTCATCATCACGGTCTCTGGGCCGCCATCACCGGTCACGGTGCGGCGCAAAGACAAAATCGCCATCATCTGGGCCAACCGCGACGAGGTCGAGATTGATAGCGCGCCCAGTTTCTACGCGATCCTGAGTTCAGGCCCGATTGAGGACATTCTTTCCGAAACAGAGGATTTGCGGCACAAAATCACCAAAGAAAAGATGATCCGTTCGGTCGACGCCGGCGGTGTCGCTGACGCCGCTGCCTTTACAGATGCCTTGATCCGAATTCAGCAGCAAAAGGGCGCGTTTTATGCAGATGAGGATGCGGTGTCGTTTGACGAACAGACCCTGTTCCGCACGACAGTCGACCTGCCAGCCAACCTGACCGAAGGCGATTATCGCACCCAGATATTTCTGGTTCGCGACGGCGCGGTCGTCAGCAAGTTCGAGACGGATATCGCCGTACAAAAGGTTGGGCTTGAGCGGTTTCTCTACAATCTGGCGTATAACCAACCGCTGATTTACGGGCTGATGTCGCTCGCCATTGCAATCATCGCGGGCTGGTTGGCGTCAGCTCTGTTTTCCGCGTTCCGCCGAACCTAGCCGCGCCCGATATAGGGCATCTTCGTTGCCATCACCGTCATAAACTGCACGTTCGCTGAGAGCGGCAACTCAGCCATGTGCAACACCGCGCGGGCGGCATCGGCCACGTCCATTGAATCGATCGGCGGCAGCCCATCTTCGACCCGGCGCGCATCAAGGGCCGCAACGATGTCTGTGCGGGCATTGCCGATATCAATCTGACCACAGGCGATGTCAAAGTCGCGCCCATCCAGCGACAGCGTTTTGGTGAGCCCGGTGATCGCGTGTTTGGTTGCGGTGTAGTTCACCGACTTCTCACGCGGGACATGGGCAGAAATCGACCCGTTGTTGATGATCCGACCACCCTGCGGTGACTGCTGCCGCATGATCCGAAATGCGGCGCGCGCCGCGAGGAACATGCCGTTCAGGTTCACATCAACACCTCGCTTCCAGTCGTCATAGCTCATCTCGTCAATCGTGACCTGAGGAACAAAAATACCGGCATTGTTGAACAGGGCGTCCAGATGCCCGACCTCAGACTGAAATGTCTCAAATGCATTCTCGACCGCTTCTTCATCCGTCACATCAGCCTGAAGAACGGTTGCGCTGCCTTCCTGTGCCAGTGCCTCAAGCTTGTCCTTCTGGCGCGCCAGAAGCCCGACATGCCATCCCGCCGCCATGAATTGGCGCGCCGTTTCTGCGCCGATGCCTTGGCTCGCGCCCGTGATCAGGATGGATTTCATAGCGGTGCCTCGCTTTGCGCCTCAAGCGTCAGAGGCACTTCCTTGGGTTTCAGATCGTCGATGACCAGTGGTCCAGTGGGCTTGGCCAATCGGTTTCGTACCACCCAGATCAAACGCTCGGATGCGCGGGTGATCGCAACATAGGCCAGTCGTTTCCAAAGCGGGATGCCGGCCTCTTGCCGGTTCATGCGCGCGGCGACGAATATGTCCGGGGCAAAGACCTGAACCGTGTCCCATTGCGATCCTTGAGCTTTGTGGATCGTTACCGCCGCCCCATGCAGAAAGGTTGCCCCCATCCTGGCGGCAAACGGAATAAACGGTTCTTCCTCGTCCGGTTTCTCGATCTTGACGATAGATGCGGCGCTGACCTGCGGGTCTTCGGCCCCAAAAACGTGCAGACGGGAAAAGCCCGGCTTGCGCCCTGGCCCAAGATAGACAACCTGCGCACCCTTGATCAGTCCGCGCGCTTCAAGATCGAGGCGTTTCTTGCGATGCTTCATAGGCAGTTCGATCCCGTCACAGATCAAAGGCTCACCGGGCAGCAACTCTTCCTCTGGCGCGCCATAGGCCGCGCGAAAGGCTTGGATGAGGCGGACACGCGTATTGTTGCGCCAGACCAGCACGGGTGAGCGCGCCATCAGGTCCGCTTCCACACGCTGACCTAATACAACGCGCTCGTCCTTTTGTGCGGCTTCGCTGACCATGCGCTCAAAGTCGTGGAATTCCAGCGCCGGATCGGCAAGCGCGTGGGCAAGGTCCAGAATGGGGTTATCGTCCGCCTGCCGGTGAACGCGGTTCAAGGTCAGCTTTCGACCCTTGGGCAGGTCATCGAACACCATCCCGCCGGGTTGGTTCACAGGCGCAAGCTGTGCCGGGTCGCCAAACATCAGCAGGGTTGGAAATATCTCGCGCAGGTCGTTGTATTGCTTTTCATCGAGCATCGAGGCTTCGTCGACAAAGCCGATGTCGAGAGGGTCCTCGCGCCGTTTCCAACCGGTGATGAAATCTGACCCGCGCAGCCCAGCGGCCGCCAGCGCGGCAAAAACCGATTTGCTGTCTTCGTATTGCCGCCGCGCGCGTTCCAAAGCTTCGTCCGTCAGCCCTTCGACTTCCGGCATTTCGCCATTCCCAGCCAGCCATTCCGCAATCTTTTCATACTCAGGGTCATAGACCGGCGTGTAGAGGATACGGTGGATGGTGGTCGCTGGCACACCGCGCGTGCGCAGGACAGACGCCGCCTTGTTCGTGGGCGCAAGGATCGCAAGCGTGCGGCGATCCTTTTTCTTGCGGCCTTCATAGTCGCCGCTGATCACGTCGATCCCGATTTCGGACAGGGCCTCGTACATCTTTGCCAAGAGCAGCGTCTTGCCGGACCCCGCTTTGCCCACCACGGCAAGTACCTGATCCTTGCCGCCAGAGGGCGGGGCAGCATACCCATCGCCCAAGAACACTCCGGCACTTTCAAGCGCGTCGGAGATGGTATCGTAGGCTTCGGCCTGATCGTCTGAAAATGTAACGGCGGTGCTGCTCATGGCGCGACCATAGGGGGCTGCACCGGCGGGGACCAGCGGCTAGGTGATGGCTTCAAGCCTTTCCTTGGACATATCGCCCGGAACAATCGTCACCGGTATCGGCAACGAGCCTGAATTGCGCGACAGCTGCGTCACAAGCGGGCCGGGGCCCTTGTTGTCTGTGCCGGCGCCCAGCACCAGCACGCCGATATCTGGGTCCTCAGTAACTTGCGCCATAATCTCTGGAAGAGGTTCGCCCTCGCGGATGACGAGTTCCGGGTCAATCCCCTGCTTGTCGCGCATCCATTTTGCAAACACTTCGAAATGCGCGTGAATGCGTTCTCGCGCTTCTTCGCGCATGATTTCACCGACCCCGATCCAGTGATTGAACTCCTCTGGAGGGATAATGGCGAGTATTTCGACGCCACCCCCTGTGTGGGCCGCGCGCATGGCGGCAAACCGCATGGCATTCAGGCATTCGCGACTGTCATCCAGTACCACCAGAAACTTGCGCATTTGCTTCTCCCGTGTTTGCCCACAGACTGTGACCTCTTGCTGTGCATTGCGCAATAAAAAGCGCCCTCGTTCGGGACAAACGAGGGCGCATGACGTATGCGAGTTTTGCAGCGACGTCTGGATGCGGGCCCGATGATCCTTTGCAATAGGAAGACCAACGGTAGGGACTATACCCGCGATAAGAGCCTAGCTCCTGACCGTTGTGTTAATCGTCCTCTGCAACAGATTCGTGACGACCCAGAGTAAAACCTCAGCGCACCATTCCCACGATGTCATAGGTCTGCTGCAGGATCGGGGCGGTGATCTCTCGTGCCCGCTCTGCCCCCCGCGCCAAAAGACGGTCGATCTCGGCTGGGTCCTGCATCAAGCGGTTCATCTCGTCCCCGATTGGACCCATCTTAGCGACAGCCAAATCAACAAGCGCAGGTTTGAACTGACCAAATTGCTGACCAGCGAACTCGGCAACGACTTGATCCGCACTCTGATCGCTCAGAGCGGCATAGATGTTCACAAGGTTCCGCGCCTCTGGTCGATTCTCCAACCCATCGACGGTTTCCGGCAATGGTTCCGGATCGGTCTTGGCCTTGCGAAACTTCTTGGCGATATCGTCTGCAGTGTCCGTCAGGTTGATACGGCTCATGTCTGATGGATCGGACTTCGACATTTTCTTTGACCCGTCACGCAGGCTCATGATCCGCGTTGCCGTACCCTCGATCACCGGTTCGGTGATCGGAAAGAAATCAACGCCGTAGTCATGATTGAACTTGGCCGCGATATCGCGGGTAAGCTCAAGGTGCTGCTTCTGATCTTCGCCAACCGGGACATGGGTCGCATGATAAACAAGGATGTCGGCGGCCATCAGCGTTGGATAGCCAAACAGGCCCAGCGATGCGTTTTCGCTGTTCTTGCCTGCTTTGTCCTTCCACTGGGTCATGCGCTTCATCCAGCCCATGCGCGCGACGCAGTTAAAAATCCAGCCAAGTTGCGCGTGCTCCGGCACCTGACTTTGATTGATCAGGATGGATTTTTCCGGGTCGATCCCGGACGCCAGATAGCCCGCCGCCAATTCGCGGGTGTTCTTGGCAAGGTCCGCAGGGTCCTGCCAGACGGTGATCGCATGCAGATCGACCATGCAATAGATCGTCTCGTGCGAGCCGGCCTCCTGCATATCCACAAAGCGCTTGATCGCGCCCAGATAGTTGCCAAGCGTCAGGCCGCCAGATGGCTGGATGCCGGAAAAGACGCGTGGCGTGAACTTCGAGTTGTCGTCGGTCATGTGGGACCCCTGCATTTGTGGGCCGCGGCCCGGTTTCGGGTGCGACCAAGATGGCTGGCACGCCAGCGGCGCATGGCTTATGCCGGGGACGTCAGCCCGTCAAGGAAAGTGCAGAAGCATGAGCCATTCCGACCCCTCCGCATTTAACCCTTTGCCTGCTCCCGTGGCGATCCTTGCGCTCGCACTTGGCGGGATCGAGCTCATGTTCTTTGCTGCGGAACAGGGCATTTTAGGCGGGCAGGCCGGTGTTGGTTGGCGTGCGGCGGCACTGCAGGACTACGCGTTCTCGGACAGGTATTTTGAATGGATGCTTCAAAATGGTCAGTGGCCGCTGGACGGATTGATGCGGTTTCTGACCTATCCGCTCGTGCATTTCAGTTTCACGGCAACGATCTTTGGCGTCGTGTTCGTGTTGGCCATCGGCAAATTCGTCGGGGAGGCCATGGGTGGTCTGGTGGCCGTCGCGATCTTTTTCGTGTCATCGGCTCTGGCGGCTGCCTTGTATGCCTTGGTGATCAATGACGAGTTTCCACTGGCAGGGGCGATGGTCGGGTCCTACGGGTTGATCGGCGCGTTTTCCTACATTCTGGCGACCACTCTGGAAGAAATGGGTGAAAACCAGCTACGCGCGTTTCAGTTGATCGGGTTTCTGATGGGCATTCAGCTTTTGTTTGCCCTGCTTTTCGGCGGTCCTCCGCATTGGATCGCCGATCTTTTTGGGGCCCTCATCGGCTTTGCCTTGGCGGCACTGGTGCGTCCGGGCGGACTGATCGCGCGGATGCGCAGGGATTAACGCTCCCTATTCAGACCGGCGCAGGCTGCCTTTCAATTCGGACAGGGTAAACGCCCGAAGGGCTTGGCCAGCGACGGCATAAGCCACGCCGCCAATCGCGATCAAAGCCGCCAGCGCGAGGTAGCGCCAGGTTGGCAGTCGCAGAATATCATGCAGCACAGCGTCGGCGCCCCATAGGACCGCGCCCATCACGAGGCTTGCCAGAATGATGCGCCATGACCGATCCCAGAACCGGGTGTCAGGCTGGGCCGCATCGCCCATGCCACGGCTGCCAAACCACAAGAGCGCAACCATCGCCCATCCGGCCAGCGTTGCCCCCCATGCTGCGGCGATAAAGCCAATGACGGGCGCAAGGCCGATGGCAATGCCCGCGTTCACGACCATGGCAACAAGGGCATATCTAAACGGGCTGCGGGTGTCTTCACGTGCGAAAAAGAGCGGTTGCAGGACCTTTTGCAGCACAAAGGCGGGCAAACCGAGACCGTAGATGGCGCAGGCCAATGCCGTGGCAGCACTGTCGGTTTCCGAGAATGCGCCGCGTTCGAAAAGGACCGATACCAGCGCATCGGGGATTACGATCAAAGCAACGGCGGCAGGGACTGTCAAAGCCAGGCAAATCTCACCGGCACGACTGATGGCCTGTTGTCCACCTAGGGTGTCATCGGCCTGCAATTTGCGCGACAGGTCGGGTAGCAACACAATGCCAATGGCAATCCCTACAACGCCCAACGGCAGCTGATAGAGCCGATCGGCGTAGTACAGCCACGCATTTGCACCTTCAAAGTAGCTGGCCACCTGACGCCCGACCAACAGATTGACCTGTACGACGCCCCCAGCCAACGCAGCTGGGGCCGCGATGATCGCCAACCGTCGAAGTTCCGGCGTCCACTTGGGGCGGCGCGGGAGCAAGGTAAAGCCAGCGCGGCGCGCTGCGACCCAGAGCAAGGCCATCTGGGCAACACCTGCAAAGGGAATCGTCCAAACCAACGTCAAACCGGGATCCCATCCCTGCCACAGCCCAAAGCTCAGGATGGCCACAAACATCACGTTGAGAAGGACTGGCGCTGCCGCCGCTGCCACAAAGCGTCCGAGGGCGTTGAGAACGCCCGACAGCAAAGCCGCAATCGAGATGAAGAGGATGTATGGAAAGGCAATGCGCCCATAGAGCACCGTCAAATCAAAGCGCGCATCACCCGCAAAACCGGACGCCATAGCCAAAACCAGCCAAGGCATCGCGAATATGCTGATGACGGTGAAAATGATCAGCACGAAACTCAAACCGGTCAGCGCATCCTGAGCAAAGGCGCGCGCCTCGTCCTGTGCTTCGACTTTTTTTGAGAACATCGGCACGAAGGCGGTATTGAAAGCACCTTCTGCAAAGAACCGGCGGAACATGTTGGGCAAGGCAAAGGCCACGACAAAGGCATCTGCCACGGGGCCTGCGCCCAGCGCCGCAGCTATGAAGATGTCACGGACAAATCCGAGCACGCGGCTCAGCATTGTCCACAACCCCACAGTCATGAAGCCACGGATCAGTCGGTTGGACGGCATGGATCAGAGGGCCTTATGACTGTGCACGTTCGGCGCCCAACATGATCGCGTCGCGCAACTTGCGTTCGAGCGTCTGCTGTTTGGATTTGTTGTGAATCTTCAGCCCGAACATGTCCTTCACATAGAACGTATCAACCGCTTGCGCCCCGTAGGTCGCAATGACCGCGCTGGCGATATAGATGTTCGAGGCAGCAAGAGTTCGGCACAAATCGTGCAAAAGCCCCGGGCGATCCCGCGTGTCGACTTCGATCAGCGTGTAGATATCCGAGCCATCATTGTCGAAAATGATGTGCGTCGGATGATCAAAGGGTTTCTCGCGCTTCTTCAGCTTGTCCTTCTCTGCCAAAGCATCGCGCGCCACCACTTCGCCCATTAGTGATTTGTGGATCATCGTTTCCAGCCGTTTCAGGCGGGGGCCTTCGAACGGGGTTTCGTCGCTGTCCTGTACCCAGAACACGGCTGTCGCGTAGCCGTCCTTGCTGGTGAATGTGCGGGCGTCGACGACCTCGGCACCGACAAGGGCCAAGGCACCAGTGATGCGGCTAAAGATGCCGGGATGGTCAAGCATGGCAAAGCAGGCACGCGTTGCGTCGCGTTCGGGATCGGGCTGAAGATCAATCCGCACTTCGTCATCGGGTATTTCGCGCAGCATGCGCGCGATGACTTCGTGCGCCGTGACATGCAGGTTTTGCCAGTAAGGGGCATAGTGCCTGCTGGTTTCCTTGCGGATGGCCGCTGTGTCCCAATCGCTGAGCGCTTCGCGCAGCTTTTTCTTGGCCTCGTTACCCCGGTTCTCACGGGTGATGGCCTCCATTCCCTCTTCGAGGACCGTGCGAGTCTGACGATAGAGCGCGCGGATCAGCACCGCTTTCCAGTTGTTCCATGTGTCAGGTCCAACGCCGCGAATGTCACAGACCGTGAGCACCGTCAGCAAATCGAGGCGTTTGACGGTTTGTACGGCCTTGGCAAAGTCCCGCACGGTGCGCGGGTCGGCAATGTCGCGCTTTTGCGCCATGTCCGACATCAGCAGGTGATAGCGCACCAGCCATTCAACGGTTTCGACTTCTTTCTTTTTGAGGCCGAGACGTGTGGCTACGGTCCGCGCGATCCGCGCGCCGAGGATCGAATGGTCTTCTGGACGCCCTTTGCCGATGTCATGGCACAGCAGGGCAACGTATAGGACCTTGCGATTGACCCCGTCCTTCAGGATCGACGAAGCCACGGGAAGGTCTTCTTCCAACTCGCCACGTTCGATCTGGGCCAGTGTGGAAACGCATTGGATGGTGTGCTCGTCGACCGTGTAGGCGTGATACATATTGAACTGCATCATCGCGACAATCGGCTCGAACTCAGGAATAAATGCCGAGAGCACGCCCAATTCGTTCATCCGCCGCAAGGCGCGCTCCGGATTGCCGTGCTTCAGCAGCGTCTCGAGAAAGATCTGAACCGCTTCGGGATCGTTTTGCATCCCGTAATCAATCAGGTGCAGGTTGGCGGCAACCACACGCATTGCATCCGGATGGATCAGGGTCCCGGTACGCATCGCTTCGCCAAACAGGCGCAGCAGATTGACCTTGTCGGCCAGAAACGCGTCGACGTCACCGATGGTGATCCGGTTTTGTTTGATCGCATAGGGCGGCGTCGCCTTTTTGGGGCGGCGGAACAGGCCAAGCAACATCGGCTCGGTCTTGACGTGTGCATCCTCCAGTGCGGTCAGGAAAATGCGCGTCAGGTCGCCGACATGTGTAGCGTGGCGAAAATAGTCCTGCATGAAATGCTCGACCGCGCGGCGTCCTTTGCCATCTGCATATCCCATGCGATCAGCAACCTCGACCTGCAGGTCAAAGGTCAACTGTTCGGATGCACGTCCCGTGGCGATGTGCATGTGGCACCGGACGGCCCATAGGAAATTCTCGGCGCGGACGAACCGGTCGAATTCCTCGCGCCGGAACAGACCCAGAGGGACAAGTTCTGCGGCGTCGCCGACACCGTGGATGTATTTGGCGATCCAGAACAGCGACTGCAGATCGCGCAGCCCGCCTTTGCCCTCTTTGACATTGGGCTCGACCATGTAGCGCTGGCCGCCTTGTTTCTTGTGTCGGGCGCTGCGCTCTTCCAGTTTCGCTTCGATGAAATCCGACGCCGTCGAACGGAAGAGGTCTGTCCAAAGGCGGTCTTTCAGCGTGACCGGCATGTCCTGATCGCCGCCGAGCGTGCGGCACTCGACCAGACTGGTGCGGATCGTGAAATCCTCTTTAGCAAGGCTGACGCATTCCTTGATGCTACGTGTTGCGTGGCCGACCTTCAGTTTGAGGTCCCACATCAAATAAAGCATCGTTTCCACAACGCGTTCGGCCCAGCCCGAGCGTTTGTCGGGGATCAAGAATAGCAGATCGACGTCGGAATGCAGCGCCATTTCGCCCCGGCCGTATCCACCAACAGCCATGATGGAAAAGGCAGGGTCATCCGACCCAGGCTTCTGCAAGTAGGTGACGGCGACGTCGTAGATGACCATCACCAGACAATCGGTCAGATAGGTGTAGGCAGTTGTTGCGGCGCGTGCATCCAAAGGGGCCGTCGCCAGAGCATCGGCGATGGCCTGATGCGCAAATGTCTTCGCTTGCAGAAGCATCTCAACCGCGCGCGCGCGGCGTGCCTTGTCGTCAGGCAAGGTTGGCAGCTCTTCGTGGAGAGCTGCCAAAAAGGTGTCAGCCGGAAACAACTGCTCGGCGGGGACGGCCATGTTCGGATGGGGCGTCAACCGCCAAGCAATTCCCATTGATCAGAACCCGAACCCGCGCCCGAAGCTGGTCGGCGCAGCCTGCAATGTCTGAACCTGTCCCCCTTGGATCGTCCCGATTGCCAAGCCGCGGTCGTTCGTTCCGTCAGTGCGTAGCCGGAAGATGCCGGTCGCACCTTGGAACCCGGCACTGCGTGTCAGAGACGCGGAGCCCAGCGGGTCGTTGCCGCCTTGCGCCCAAAGCGCGCCAATTGCGGCGATGCCGTCAAAGGCCGTGCTGGCAAGGATATGCGGTTGATTGCCATAGGTCGCGGCATAGCGCGCCTTAAAGGCCGCGTCGCGGGCCCGATCGGGCATGGCGAACCATGCGCCGTTGGCACCGGGCAGTGAGAACAAACGCGGATCGCTGTCCCAGCGGCTCAAACCCAGATACTGGATCGCATCTGGACCCAACCCACGCTCGGGCAAAAGTTCGAGGAAGATCGGCAGCGCGCCGGCCGCGTTCGACGTCAAAAAGAGCGCGTCTGCATCGCTGCTGCGCGCGGTTGCGGCCGCGGATGAGGCAGTCGCAAAAACCCCGGCTTGGGATGGTTCGTAGCCCGCCACACCGCTCAGCGTCAGTCCTGACTCGGCGACGGCCTTGGCAACGGCCGCGCGACCTGCTTCGCCAGCCACATCGCGGGCATGGATGAGCACCACTTTGGATTTTCCCTGTTCGGCAGCAAAGCGTGCCACCGAGCGCGCAGAGTCTTCAAACGTCTGACCCAATAGATACACATTGCCACCGGCAATGGCCGTGTTGTTCGAGAACGCGAGCACCTGCGTTCCGGTCCCTGCGACCGTGCGCCCGACAGCTGCCGCGGCCTCACCGTCAAGCGGCCCCAGAATGATGTCCGCGCCGTCATTCATAGCCTGCGCGGCTGCATTAACGGCCACCTGCGTATTGCGCTGAGTGCTATAGACGCGCAGGTCGACCTCTACGCCATTCAGGCTTGAGACGGCTAATTTCGCTGCGTTTTCAAGGCTGACGGCGATACCGTCAAGTGCTGCTACGCCCGACCCGCTGGGCACAAGAAGCGCGACCTGAACAGGCTCGGTGGTGTCAACGGCAGGTCCGCTTGGCGCGCCGCCCGGATTGGGCAGGTTCAGCGCGGACGGATCACAGGCGGCAAGAAGCCCGACCCCCGCGACCCCGACGACACCGCGCACGACGTTGCGCAGTCGATGAAAAACAGCAAACATAAACAAACCCCCGTTGATCAGGCCCCTTAGGTTAGGTGATGGGTGCCCGAAGTCATGCCGGTGCCCCCACAGCGCCAGCCTGAGCGCATAATAAGGATGTCCCAGAGGGGGTCGAGTCATGAATTTCCGTCAGCAAACACTTGCCCCTGCACTGTACCTTGTCGCGACACCCATCGGATCGGCCCGCGACATCACATTGCGGGCACTCGATGTTTTGGCGTCTGCCGATGTTCTTGCTGCCGAGGATACCCGCAATCTGCGCAAGCTGATGGAGATACACGGCATCCCTTTGGAAGGACGCCGTGTTCTGCCCTATCACGACCACAACGGGTCCGAGATGCGCCCAAAGCTGATTGAGCATGTCCGCTCCGGGAGGTCCGTGGCTTACGCGTCAGACGCCGGAACGCCTTTGATCGCTGATCCGGGATATCACCTTGCCTCCGAAATGCGGGCGGCGGGTCTGGCTGTGACGACTGCGCCGGGGCCAAGCGCGGTGATCACCGCGCTTTCACTGTCTGCTTTGCCGACCGATCAGTTTCACTTTGCCGGGTTTCTGCCCAACGCCAAGGCTGCGCGCCAATCCGCGTTGATGGGGCTACGAGACCTTTCTGCGACTTTGATCCTTTACGAAGCTCCGGGCCGTGTTGAGGATCTGTTAACCGACATCTGCGAAGTCTACGGGGGCGAGCGGCCAGTGTCGCTGTGTCGTGAGCTGACCAAACGATTTGAAGAGGTGCGCCATGGCCGCGCCGAAGATGTGCTGGACAGCGTGCGCGCGACACCGCCCAAGGGCGAATGCGTCGTCCTGATCGGACGCGCCGAAACGACAGAGGTGACCGACGACATGATCCGTGCCGCGCTGCAGACCGCGCTTGAAACAATGCGCATCAAGGATGCGGCAACGGCTGTATCGGGCTCGCTCAGTGTGCCACGCCGTCAGGTGTACCAGATCGCTTTGGACATGAAGTCAGATGGATAATCCCGCATGAGCGGACTGGTCTCCTACCTTGCCGGGCTGGCAGGAGAAGACTCTGTCATCCGCCACTATCGCCGCGACGGATGGTTGCCCGTCGCGCAACGCTGGAGAGGCGAAGCCGGTGAAATCGACCTGATTTTTCAACGGCAGGAGCGCTTCGCAATTGTCGAAGTCAAAAAAAGCCGCAGCTTTGCCGCCGCAATGGCACGGGTTAGCCCCGCGCAGGCACGCCGGATCGAAGCCACGATGCTTGAATTCTTGGTCTCAACGCCAAAAGGCCTGAATACGGATGTGACCTGCGATGTGGCTGCAGTTGATGCCCATGGACAGGTGCTCGTGCTCTTCGGCGCGCTGAGTTATGAGTCAACCCAACTTTGAAAAGCTGTTGTGCGTCAATGCAGATAGCCTTGGCATTGAAGTTCACGCACCCTTGCGCCATCACTGCCGGGAAACGGACAGGAGCGCGTCATGCAGGTGGCATTTCAGATGGACCCGATCGAAGGGGTCAACATTGACGCGGACAGCTCCTTTCGATTGGCCGAAGAGGCGCAGGCGCGAGGTCACAGCGTTTTTGTCTATCAGCCCGATGATCTGATCTTTGATAGCGGAACCGTGTCAGCAACCGGTCATGGGGTGACGCTGCGCCGTGAACAGGGCAACCATGTCACCTTTGGTGCCCGCGAAACCCGTGAATTAAGCAGTTTTGATGTGATCTGGCTGCGTCAGGACCCGCCGTTCGATATGGGGTATATCACGACGACACATCTGCTTGAGATGGTGCATCCGCAAACACTGGTCGTGAATGATCCGTTCTGGGTCCGCAACTTTCCCGAAAAGCTGCTTGTGCTGGAGTTTCAGGATCTGACGCCGCCGACCATGGTTGCCAGGTCGCTTGAGGCGCTGCGTGATTTCCGCGAACGGCACGGGGACATTATCGTCAAACCGCTCTATGGCAACGGTGGGGCCGGTGTGTTCCGGCTGACGCCCGAAGACGGGAACCTTGCATCCCTGCATGAAATGTTTGCCGGCATGAACCGCGAACCTCTGATTGCGCAGAAATTCCTGCCGGATGTCAGCGCAGGCGACAAACGCATCATCCTTGTCGATGGCGAACCCGTCGGAGCCATCAACCGCGTCCCGGCCAAGGGCGAAACGCGCTCGAACATGCATGTGGGCGGTCGTCCTGAAAAGATCGGGCTCACCGACCGCGAACGCGAAATCTGCGCAATCATCGGGCCAAAACTACGCGACAATGGACAGATTTTTGTAGGCATCGACGTCATCGGTGATTGGCTGACCGAGATCAACGTGACCTCTCCGACAGGCATTCAAGAGCTTGAGCGCTTTGATGGCGTGAACATCGCAGAGAAAATCTGGGAAGCCATCGAAGCCAAGCGCAGCTAGGCCGCCATTGTCAGGCGAAAGCTGATGGCTTCGGCGACATGAGGACGCCTGACGGTCTTTGCGCCGTCCAGATCGGCAATCGTGCGTGCGACCCGCAAGACCCGGTGATAGCCGCGCGCTGACAGCCCAAATCGGTCCGCTGCTTTCACAAGCAAGTCCCGGCCTTCAGTGTCGGGCTGAGCGATTTCTTCCAAAACTTGTCCTTCGGCATCTGCGTTTACACGGGTGTCGTCGACCGTCTCAAAGCGCTCGGTTTGCACATCGCGGGCGGCTCGCACGCGGGTCGCGACCTCTGCGCTGCTGGGGCCGCTCGGTGGCAAATCCAGATCGCTGAAGGCCACCGGCGGCACCTCGACCCGCAGATCGAAGCGGTCCATCAGTGGCCCTGATATGCGGCCCATGTAATCTTCTCCACAATGCGGAACGCGCGCGCAGGCGCGCTCTGGATCGGAGAGGTACCCGCATTTGCAAGGGTTGGCGGCCGCCACCAGCAGAAACTTCGACGGGTAACGCACGTGGGCATTCGCACGGGCGACCATGACCGACCCGGTCTCAATGGGTTGGCGCAGCGTTTCAAGAACCGTGCGTGCAAATTCCGGAAACTCATCCATGAAGAGCACGCCGTTATGCGCGAGCGAGATTTCACCGGGCTTGGCCCCGCGCCCGCCGCCGACAATTGCGACCATGGAGGCTGTGTGATGCGGCTCTCGAAATGGACGTATGCGTGAAATGCCTCCGTCATCCAAAAGGCCCGAGATCGAGTGGATCATCGAGGTCTCAAGCGCTTCGGCCGCGCTTAGGGGGGGCAGGATCCCGGGCATTCGCGCCGCAAGCATTGATTTGCCAGAGCCCGGTGTGCCGACCATCAACAGGTGATGACGTCCCGCAGCTGCAATCTCGAGCGCCCGTTTGGCGCGTTCCTGACCTTTGACATCGCGCAGGTCGCGCGCATGGGCGTGGCCTGTGACCTCGCCGGGTTCTGCCGGTGTCAGTGGGGTCCGCCCGGTATAGTGGCGGAGCACTTCGCCTAAAGTGGCGGGCGCGATGACTTCGGTCCCGCCGACCCATGCGGCCTCTGCGCCGCTGGCTTTCGGACACAAGAGCCGCCGGTCATCCTCTGCCGCAGCCATGGCGGCGGGCAGTGCGCCGACCACATGCACAAGATCACCGTTCAGCGACAACTCTCCCAAAGCGACTGTCTGCTCGACCTCATCCTTCGGGATCATGTCGAGCGCCGCCAGCAATGCCAGCGCGATGGGAAGGTCAAAATGTGACCCTTCCTTCGGCAGGTCCGCAGGCGATAGGTTCACCGTGATCCGCTTGGACGGCAACGCAATGGACATTGCCGACAACGCCGCGCGCACCCGTTCACGGGCTTCGCTGACTGCCTTGTCGGGCAGGCCGACAATGCCAAAGGCCGGCAGCCCCGGCGTGACGGCGCATTGTACTTCAACGCGCCGCGCCTCGACCCCTTCAAAGGCCACCGTATAGGCCATCGCCACCATGGCAGCCTCCCGTTAACATCCGTTAACGGTTAGCCGCTGCTTGGTTTATGATTGGTAAATGGCCATGAATTTATCCCATGTGGCCGGATCATTGACGGTCTTGTCCCGGCAGAACGCATTGCAGAACCCGAAGATGCGGCCATCGAGTTCCATGAAATGGGTCACGTCCTTGCCTGAATAGGGGCAGGCATCGTTTTCCGACGGACCGGTTTCGACAGCGCGCGCCGGAAGGCGTTTAGGTCCGGGCCATGGGCTTTCCGTCTTGGCCTCGCGATAGGGCATCGGATCATAGGACTTCGTCAGACCCATTGCGCGCCATTGCCGGAACAGAGGGTCCGACAGGTGTGCGTCGACATAGGCCTGCGCCTGTTCCGAAACAGGCAGGCCATAGCCTGCGATACGCGCGGCGACAGGCGCGTAGAACACATCCGCAAGCGAATAGGCCCCAAAGAGCCAAGGACCGTCACTCGCCATTCCGCGCGCCGTGGCCCAAAGCGTTTCTATCCTTTCAAGATCCGCTTTCACCGCGTCGCTGGCTTCGAAATCAGCCCAACCATGAGCCAGGTTCATCGGGCATGCCCCGCGCAGTGCACCAAACCCCGAATGCATTTCCGCCGTGATCCAGCGGGCAAAAGCCCGTTGGGCCGGGTCGGCTGGATACAGTCCCGCCTCAGGGTGACGTTCATGCAAGGTCTCGCCCATGGCCAACGTGTCCTGCAATACAAAGCCCTCGGGCGTTTTCAGGACGGGCACCAATCGTGCAGGAGCCAGCGGCGCAAGGTCGTCGGCCATGGTCCCACCATAAAGCCCGACCATGTGTACGTTGTAAGCGATGTCGAATGCGCGCAGCATGAGCCATCCGCGCATGGACCAGCTAGAAAATGTCCGGTCACCAATATAAAGATCGTATGTCATGCCAAGACTTTAATCGCGAAAATCCTGCGGATCGAATTCCGATTTGAGGCCTCAGGTATCACGGGGCGTGATTGATCGGATCCACCACGGGGCGGTCCCCGAGTGCCACGCGCGTCACGCTGAGCGGGTCGATCTTGTGGGCAAGGCTTTCATAGGCGGTGACGCCGAGGCCTCGCTGGACCTGTGTCAGGATGGCCCCGAAATGGGCCACGGCTACGATATTCTGACCCGGGAACGTCTTTATCAGGTGATCAACCGTGGTGTTGATCCGCGCGGCAGCTTGGTTCCAGCTTTCTCCATTAGGCGGTGCAACATCGCCGGGGCGCTCCCAATAGGCGCGTGACAACTCGGGATGCTGCTCTGAAACTTCTGAAAAGTGCAGCCCGTCCCAGTCACCGAAATGAAACTCACGCAGGTTGGCATCATGGCCCAATCGCTGCCGCTGGCCCTGAATGGCATCCGCCGTCGTCCTCGCTCGCAAAAGGTCCGATGAAATGACAATGGCATCCTGTGGCAAATAGCGTTCAAGGCGGGCAATGGCGTCGGTATCGCTCAGATCCGCTGGCACATCGCGCCAGCCTGTAAAGTTCTTTTGATGTGTCGGCCCGTGGCGCACCCAATAAAACGTGGTCATGGCAACTCTCCCTTGAGCGCAAGAGGTAGCCCGGCCATGACGACGACAACCGGATCGCACAATGTGGCGAGCTGTTGATTCAACCGACCTTGCGCTGAACGAAAGGCGCGACCAAGACGGCTTTCGGGCACGACGCCCTGACCAACCTCATTGCTGACCATGATGATCGGAGCGGGACAGGCGCTGATGGCAGAGATCAGCGCTTCACACGTTTTCTCAAGATCGGTTTCTGCGAGCAACTGGTTCGACAACCAGAGCGTCAGGCAGTCCAAGAGTACAACGTCCGTCGATGGGATCGTGGAAAGAACGGCCGCGACATCGAAAGGTGCTTCATGTGTGACCCAGTTCGGTCCGCGCTGCTGTTTATGCTGGTCGATCTTGGCGCGCATCTCGTCATCAAAGGCTTGCGCCGTTGCGATGTAATGTTTGGGCAAGTTGTAGGAATTGGTCAGGTTTTCTGCCCACAGGCTTTTTCCGGAACTCGCCCCACCTAAAACGAGCGTTCGGTTCGGCAACTTTTTTTTCATCTTTATTGATCCATTCCCGGCGACGCTGCGTAACCCCGATAACAGCACAAACAAAGGGTCTGCCACAGACCTTTGCCAATTGGGGGTTAAACTATGGCGCTTGATGGTTTTTCAGAACACTCCTTGTCCCGCACAGCAATGCGTGCCGAACTGTTGGATGCCGAGACAGAATTGCGACTGGCCTATGCGTGGCGCGACGAACGATGTGAGAAAAGCCTGCATCGCCTGATTACCGCTTACATGCGCCTCGCCATTTCGATGGCTGCCAAGTTCAAGCGCTACGGCGCGCCGATGAACGACCTGATCCAAGAGGCAGGTCTGGGCCTGATGAAGGCCGCTGACAAATTTGACCCGGATCGTGGCGTCCGTTTTTCGACTTACGCGGTGTGGTGGATCAAAGCCTCTATCCAAGACTATGTGATGCGCAATTGGTCGATGGTGCGGACCGGTTCGACATCCTCGCAAAAATCCCTCTTCTTCAACATGCGTCGCGTCCAAGCCCGGCTGGAGCGTGAAGCGGCAACTGCTGGTATGCCGCTCGATAAGCATCAAATGCGTCAGATGATTGCGACCGAGGTTGGTGTGCCGCTGCACGACGTCGAAATGATGGAAGGCCGTCTGGCCGGGTCGGACTTTTCGCTTAATGCGACCCAATCGGTAGAAGATGAAGGCCGCGAATGGATTGATGCGCTCGAGGATGACAGCGAACAGGCAGCAGAGCGCGTCGAAGCTGAACACGACACCGAGACCCTGCGTGGCTGGCTTGTCACCGCGCTGAGCGCTCTGAATGAGCGTGAGCAATTCATCGTTCGCGAGCGCAAGCTGCGCGACAGCCCACGCACACTGGAAAGCCTCGGCAACGAGCTGGGTCTGTCCAAAGAGCGTGTCCGTCAGTTGGAGGCGGCCGCCTTTGGCAAGATGCGCAAGTCGCTGGAAAACCAGAGCCGCGAAGTCCACGAATTTTTCGCCTAACGACCCAAGCAAGACCCTAGTTGCGTCGCGCACCTCGGTGTGCGGCGCTTTTTTGTGGAATCAGCGCATCTTGCGGCGCGCCTGCGCACCGCTTAGCTTCGCGGCAACTGCGAAGGGCTGAACAACATGCTTGCCAACAAACGCATCCTCTTGATCATTTCTGGCGGCATTGCGGCCTTCAAAGCGCTTGATCTGATCCGCAGACTGCGAGAACGCGGTGCAGACGTGACCCCAGTCCTAACCCGCGCGGCAGAGCAATTCGTAACGCCGCTGTCGGTATCGGCTTTGGCAGGCAACAAGATCTTTCGCGATCTGTTTGACCTGACAGACGAGGCCGAGATGGGCCATATCGAGCTTTCGCGCTCTGCAGACTTGATTGTCGTGGCCCCTGCCACCGCAGATTTGATGGCCAAGATGGCGACAGGCCAGGCCGATGATCTGGCGTCGACCCTTCTTTTGGCAACCGACACCGATGTGATGATCGCCCCTGCCATGAATGTGCGGATGTGGGACCATCCAGCAACCCAGCGAAACCTCGCGACCTTGCAGGCGGACGGCGTGCGCATCGTTGGGCCGAACCAAGGTGATATGGCTTGCGGTGAACATGGACCGGGGCGGATGTCCGAACCGCTTGAAATCGTTGCTGCAATCGAGGCGGCTTTTTCCCAAGGTCCGCTAGCGGGACAGCACATCATCGTGACATCTGGGCCGACGCATGAGCCGATCGACCCGGTCCGTTACATCGCGAACCGCTCATCTGGGGCGCAGGGCACGGCGCTCGCCGAGGCGCTGCGTGATTTGGGGGCAACAGTCACATTCGTCACGGGCCCAGCGACGGCGCGCCGTCCCGAAGGGATGAAAATCGTCGAAGTCGACACGGCGCAACAAATGCTCACCGCAGTGCAGACTGCGCTGCCTGCACGAGCAGCGGTGTTTGCTGCTGCCGTCGCGGACTGGTCTGTGGTCGGTGCGTCTGATCAAAAGATCAAGAAAGACGGCAGCGGCAAGCTTCCGTCTCTGAACTTTGCCGAAAATCCCGACATCCTCGCCACTGTGTCTCAGATGACAGACGGAAGGCCGGAATTGGTGGTGGGGTTTGCGGCCGAAACGCAGACGGTTGTCGAAAACGCGACGGCCAAGAGGGCGCGGAAAGGTTGCGACTGGATTGTTGCCAATGATGTCAGCCCGGAAACGGGTATCATGGGGGGTACGGAAAACGCGGTCACCCTGATCACCAAGGATGGCGCAGAAACCTGGGACCGAGCAAGCAAGACAGCCGTGGCCGCTCTACTAGCCCAGCGTATTGCGGATGCGCTCAAGGGATGACGCCGACCGTCTCGATCCTGTTCGACGTCGGCGCGGACACCACTGTTCCGTTGCCTTCATATGAAACGGCTGGTGCCGCTGGTGCGGATATCAGAGCCAACCTTTCAACGGATGATCGGGCAACAGGTATTTGCTTGAACCCGGGCGCACGCGCTCTCATCCCTACGGGGCTGCGCATGGAAATCCCCGAAGGCTTTGAATTACAGGTACGCCCGCGCTCTGGTCTGGCGCTCAAGCAGGGTCTCACCTGCCTGAACACGCCCGGCACGATAGATTGCGACTATCGCGGTCCGGTCGGGGTGATCCTGATCAATCTGGGGCAGGAGCCTGTCACTATTCAGCACGGAGACCGGATCGCCCAAATCGTGGTCGCTCCTGTTACACAGGCGCGCTTTGCGGTCGCAGATGAGTTGACCGAAACGCAACGCGGGTCATCTGGCTTTGGCTCAACAGGAACGGATTGACCGATGATTGTCGTGTTTGCCATGGCCGCTACCCTTTGGGTGATCGGCGCTGTCATGAAGACCCCGCATCAGGCCCGCTGGATCATGATCGGGCTTCTCTTCGTGGGTGTTCTGATCATCCATACTGTCCTGCCGGATGGCCACCCGCTCCGCGAAGGCACCGGCGGTGACGCACGCCTATGGCTGTTGGTTCTAGGGTTTGTGGCGCTCGCCTTGATCTATCGCCGGGGGCTGAACTGGCTGCGCGCGCGCTCGAACTCGGCACCTCTTGCTGCGCCCGAATTGCCGGTCGTTCAGCCTATGGGCGAGGTCGAACTGGAGCGTTATGCCCGTCACATCGTGCTGCGCGAGATCGGCGGTCCGGGGCAAAAGCGTCTCCACGATGCCAAGGTTCTTGTTATCGGGGCAGGGGGGCTTGGCTCGCCTGTGCTGCAATATCTGTCAGCGGCGGGCGTGGGGACCATCGGGGTCATCGACGATGACACCGTGGATCATACGAATCTGCAACGACAGGTTATCCACCGCGATCAGGCCACTGGCACGCCCAAGGTCCTTTCGGCCAAGGCGTCCATTGAGGCCCTGAACCCTTATACAAACGTGCTGACCTATACCCGCCGTCTGTCCGACGATATCGCGCGCGATCTGTTTGACGATTTTGACCTGATCATCGACGGAACTGACAACTTTGATACCCGCCGCCTCGCGAACCGGACGGCTGTTGATCTGGGCTTGCCTTTGATTTCCGGCGCGCTCAGCCAGTGGGAAGGACAGATCACCATCTTTGACCCGACCCGCGGCGCGCCCTGCTATCACTGCCTGTTCCCGGAAGATCCCGCGCCAGAACTTGCGCCCAGTTGCGCAGCTGCGGGCGTTCTGGGGCCGTTGCCGGGGATCATCGGGACGATGATGGCCGCAGAGGCGATCAAACTGTTGACCAATGCAGGTACGCCGCTTTTGGGTCACATGCTGATTTACGACGCGCTCGACGCGGAAACCCGAAAGATGAAGATCAAACGCCGCGCGGATTGCGAGGTTTGCAGTCCAGCCGCACGCGCGTCGGCCTAGCGACACCCACGTTGCCGCCCTACATCCACTGGAAAGGAGACTTTAATGACCAACCCCCTTCTCGCCCAGTGGGATACACCATTCGGCCTGCCGCCCTTTGATCTGATCGAAGACGCGCATTTTGAGCCTGCACTGCAGTCGGCTCTGAAAGACGCACGCGCCGACATCGCAGCCATTTCTGAGAATGCCGAAACGCCGACGCTGGGCAACACAATCCATGCTTTGGAGCTTGCGGGAGAGACCCTGAGCAAGGTCGTCCGGGTATTCTTTCATCAGGTCGGGACGCAATCGAACCCCGAGCGAGAAGCGTTGCAAAAGACGTTTGTTCAGGAACTGACCGCCTATAGCGCGGAGATCACGACAAACCCTGCAATCTTCGAGCGCCTGACGGCGCTGCATGAGACGCGCGATGCCTATCAGGGCGAAGACCAGCGTGTCATCGATCTCTACTATGAAAACTTCACCCGCGCCGGTGCCGCCCTGACCGGTGCCGAGGCCGACCGCATGACCGAGATCAAGCAGCGGCTTGGTCTGCTCGGGACGAATTTTACACAGAACCTCATGTCGGACGAACGCGACTGGCATATGGAATTGGGTGAGGGCGATCTAGAAGGCTTGCCTGATTTTCTGCTGGCTGCTGCGAAATCGGCGGCCAAGGACAAAGGCATAGATGGGCACATCATCACGACCTCTCGGTCGCTGATCATGCCGTTCCTGCAGTTTTCACCGCGCCGCGACCTCCGCGAAAAAGCGCAGCGTGCTTGGGCTGCGCGCGGGGCCAATGGGGGCGAGACCGACAACCGCGACATTGCCGCTGAAATTCTGACGCTCCGCGAAGAACGCGCCAAGCTGTTGGGGTATAACACCTTTGCCGATTACAAACTGGCTCCGGAAATGGCTGGCACGCCTGATCGCGTGCGCGACCTGCTGATGCAGGTCTGGGAACCAGCCAAGGCGCAGGCAGATGCGGATGCCGCGATCCTCACTGAGATGATGCGCGCGGATGGGATCAATGGCGATCTGATGCCGTGGGATTGGCGCTACTATTCCGAGAAGCGGCGTCAGGCCGAGCATGATCTGGATGAGGCTGAACTCAAGCCATACTTACAGCTCGATCGAATGATCGAGGCGGCCTTTGACTGTGCCGGTCGTCTCTTCGGGATCAAGGCCGAGAGGATCGACGTTACAGGCCCGCACCCCGACGCTCGCATCTGGAACATCACAAAGGATGGCCGTCACATGGCAACCTTTGTCGGGGATTACTTCGCACGAGGTGGCAAACGCTCGGGCGCTTGGTGTGGGACCCTGCGCGATGCGCACAAGTTGGACGGCGACGTGCGCCCCATTGTGACCAATGTCTGCAACTTTGCAAAACCGCCAGAAGGGGAACCGGCACTGCTCAGTTACGACGATGCGCGCACATTGTTTCACGAGTTTGGTCATGCACTGCACCACATCATGACGGACGTGCGCTACCCGATGATCTCGGGCACCTCTGTTGCGCGTGACTTTGTCGAGCTGCCCAGCCAGTTGTATGAGCATTGGTTGGAGGTGCCGGAGGTGCTTGCCGAGTACGCGACGCATTCCGAGACCGGCGAACCCATGCCCCGTGATCTGCTGGATCGTCTGCTAGGAGCGGCAACCTACGACATGGGCTTTCAGACGGTGGAATACGTGGCCTCTGCGCTCGTTGACTTGGCCTTTCACGAAGGTGCGGCTCCGGCCGACCCGATGGCTAAACAGGCCGCAGTTCTTGCCGACATCGGCATGCCCGCCGCGATTGAGATGCGCCACGCGACGCCGCATTTTGCCCATGTCTTTGCAGGCGATGGCTATTCCAGCGGCTACTACAGTTACATGTGGTCAGAGGTCATGGATGCAGACGCATTTGATGCCTTCACCGAGGCTGGCAGCGCCTTTGACGAGGCCACCGCGGATAAGCTGGTGACACACATCCTTGCTGCTGGCGGCAGCCGCAAACCGGAAGAACTCTATACCGCGTTCCGGGGGCGGATGCCGGGGGTTGATGCCTTGCTCAAAGGGCGCGGGCTCGCCGCCTAAATCCTAGCCTAGATCATCGCCTTGTCGCGGAGCCGGTTCCAGACCAGTTCCGCGAAATCCTCTCGCTGGGGTTCAACGCAGTGATCGCTAAGGAACCAGTAGAGGTATTTCTCGTACTCGAATCCGCCCATCTCGCCCTTGCGATTGCGGATGATGTCACGCAGTTCGTCTGGCGACCGGGCCACGATGGTGGCGTGATGGTAGTCACTGCGCCCACAGGTGATCACCGGCTTGCGCTGCATTAGCGCTTCGAACCCGGCAGAAGAATTCTGCGTCACGACCCAATCGCTCACCTGCGCCAGATCGTGGATCGAGGCATCCGTGATGATCAGGTTCGGCTCATGCTCGCAGATTTCACGGAGCTTGCGCGTGGCATCTTCGCGCGCCCAAGGGTGCGGTTTGATGTAGACGCGACCGCCATGGGCCGCGCGCACGGTGTTTTGCACGATGTCCTCAAGGCTCAGGTAATGGTGGCGCGGATAACGGTCCTCGATATCTTGCGCAAAGATGACCGCCGTGGCCGGTTCCAGATCATAGCGCACGCGCTCTTCCTGCGTCAGACGTGAGATGTTGTTGTTGAGCATGTGCGATGTGACGCCATTCCAGAACCATTCGGCGTGGCCCCAATCGACGTCATTTGGGCAAAACTTGCGCATGCGCAGGGTCGAGTTCGCATTGATGCCCACTTCGTCCAGATACCAAAACCCCCACACATAGGCAGGGGACACATGCATCGTGTTCATGCGGTATTGCGGGCGGTCGCCAAAAATCAGGTGCAGGTGGGATTGCTGCAGCATCGCGTCAGACAAAGGCGTATCAAGTTCGACTGTGACCGACGCTATGCCCTTGGTTTCCATATGTGGGGCAAGTTTCGTAAAGAAATCAAAGGCGTCATCGGCCAGCGGTTCCAGCCAGCCACGATCTGCATGCACGACAAGCAGACGTTCGGCATCCGTGATGTCCTTTAGATCACCAGCAGCGGTTACGTGTTTCATGGGCTCTTCACCAATTGGCTCCCAAACCACACGGGAGGCAGGTCTGTTATTCGCGAATCTCGCTGGGCGCGACACCCCAAAGAGACGTCTTTGGCGCCCACCCCTTATACCCGCCTGCGTTAATTCTGCACCAAGTCGCGTCACATTTTCCAAGGCGGGCGACAACACCCAGTTCCAGTCGCGCTACCACAGGGGTCTGCGGGTCAGGTTTGCGAAAGATCGCCATCATGTCTTCTTCCACGATCACCGTGCGCGTCCCGGACAATAGCGAATAATGAACCCAGCCGCCCAAGCCGTCCCGATCCTGAACACGACGCCAATGCCCGTGTTCGGCCACGATGCGCAAAGGCATATCGCGCCGCACAAAGACCCAATCGATCCTGTGACTGAGCGAAGGCCCTCTGCGGACATTGGCCTCAGTGGCTTTCATCGACACGTAGCGCGGCAGGGGAAAGTTGGTCACAGGACCAAGTTCCTGCGCCGCTGCGCCAAGGGCGAGCGTACACATCAAGAAAACGGCGAGAATTCTCTGCACCACTTGCTGCCTCATACCATGTTTTTATTTCTTGGTCGGGTTCTTGTGCCTGACCTCGTTTGCTCGCAATCTGCCAGAAAGCAGGCGCACACAAAACAATTACGGGGGGTGCCATGGCCAAGAAGCGGCTGAGTGTTGTCGTGACGCGACGGTTGCCAGAGGTGATCGAAACACGTCTGTCTGAACTGTTCGATGTCACATTGCGGGACAGCGACACCCCGATGACGCGCGCGCAATTGGTCGAGGCTCTGCAACAGACCGATGTGCTTGTGCCAACGATCACTGACACCATTGATGCCGGGCTTCTGGGGCAGGCTGGAGATCGGCTCAAGCTGATTGCCAATTACGGCTCTGGCGTCGACCATATTGATGTCACCACAGCCCGGCAGCGTGGCATCCTCGTGTCCAACACACCGGACGTTCTGACGGATGACACCGCCGATATGGCGATGGCGCTGATGCTGGCTGTCACACGGCGCATCCCCGAAGGCCTCAACCGCATGCAGTCCGGCAATTGGGAGGGATGGTCCCCTACCGCCATGCTCGGGGGGCGCGTCGCTGGGCGACGTCTGGGTATTCTAGGCATGGGGCGCATTGGGCAGGCTGTAGCGCGCCGGGCGCGGGCCTTTGGTCTGCAAATCCACTATCACAATCGGCGCAGGCTCCGCCCCGAGACCGAAGCGGAGTTCGAAGCCACCTATTGGGACAGCCTCGACCAGATGGTGTCGCGCATGGACATCGTGTCGGTAAATTGCCCCCACACACCAGCAACCTTCCATCTGATCAACGCGCGCAGGCTTGCTCTGATGAAAGCCTCTGCCGTAGTGGTGAATACGTCACGCGGCGAAGTCATCGACGAAAACGCGCTTACCCGGGCATTGCGCGCGGGGGATATTGCGGGGGCCGGTCTGGACGTTTTTGAGCACGGCCGTGAAGTGAACCCACGCCTGCGCGAATTGTCGAACGTCGTTCTCTTGCCTCATATGGGATCTGCCACGGTCGAGGGGCGTGTCGAAATGGGGGAAAAGGTTCTGATCAACATCAAGACCTTTGACGATGGTCACCGCCCACCTGACCTCGTCGTGCCCAATATGCTGTAGCCGAACGTCAGATTTGACCGGACCCGCCAACCGCGATAGGGCCGCCTGAGCAAAAGGTCCCGCAAATGAACACTTCACAGCCCGACATTTCGATCGTTGTTCCGATGAAGAACGAATCCGAGAACGTTGGTCGGCTTGTGCAGGACATCGAGACGGCCTGCGCCGCCTTCGCGTTCGAGATCGTTCTGATCGATGACGGGTCCACCGATGACACCGCTGACGTGATCCGGGGTCTTCAGGAAACCCGTCCGCACCTGCGCCTGATCCAGCATCCCACGTCCGGTGGGCAGTCCTCAGCGGTACATTCCGGTGTGCAAGTTGCCAGCGCGCCCATCATCTGCACGATGGACGGGGACGGCCAGAACCCACCGTCAAATGTGCCGAACCTTGTGGCCCCGTTGTTGAAAGATGATCCAGAGCTGGGCCTTGTCGCGGGGCAGCGTGTCGGGCGGCAGGACACGCTCTCAAAGAAATGGGCCTCCAAGTTCGCCAATGGCCTGCGCAGCGCGATCCTCAAGGATGACACCCGCGACACCGGCTGCGGGCTCAAGGCCTTTCGCCGGGACGCGTTTCTGGAAATCCCCTATTTCAACAACATGCACCGCTACCTGCCCGCCATGTTCAAGGCCTACGGCTGGAAGGTCGCCCATGAAGACGTGACCCATGCGGCCCGGATGGCGGGGCGGTCCAACTACTCGAACCTGCAACGTGCCTGGGCCGGGATTCATGACCTCATTGGCGTGAGTTGGTTGATCAAACGCGCCAAACGCGCCCGTCCGATGCCGGAACGGCGTCCAGATGCGACTGGTCAGGAGTAGACCGCGTGCAGGCGTTTCTTGAGTTCTTTGAGATCAAGGATGCAACCGAGCTTGCCATCCTGATCTTTGGCCTAGTGGCCCAAAGCATGTTCTTCATGCGGTTCTTCGTGCAGTGGCTGGCGTCTGAAAAGCAGAAGAAGTCCGTCATGCCCAACGCGTTCTGGTGGTTTTCACTGGCAGGTGGCCTCATGCTCTTGACCTATGGTTTCATGCGCCGTGACCTTGTCATCATTCTGGGACAAAGCGTTGGCGTGCTGATTTATGTCCGCAACATCTGGTTCATCTATGGTCGCAAAGGCGGATAACGCGCTGCGCTGGGCGCTGGCTCTGATCATCGGGCTGACCGTGTTCCGCTTGGGTATGCAGGCTGTGAACGCGACCGATCTCTTTGTGGACGAGGCGCAGTATTGGGCGTGGGGTCAAAACCTCGATTGGGGATATTTTTCCAAACCTCCGGTCATCGGCTGGCTGATCCGGGCCGTGACCGATTTGGCAGGTTCGGATGCTGCATTTTGGGTGCGCGCTCCGGCATCGGTCCTGCACGCCGTGACGGCGTTCCTGATCCTGCTGGCCGCGCGCGAGTTCTACGATGACTGGGTCGCAGCCTGGGCCGCGTCTCTCTACATTGCGCTGCCACTGATCACCGTCGGCACGCTCTTTATGTCGACCGACACGGTCATGCTGCCGTTCTTCGCCTTGGCGTTGTGGATGTATGGTCGCCTGTTGCGTCGCCCGTCAAGGTCTGACGCTGCCATCCTTGGATTTGCCATCGGCGCGGGCATGATGGGCAAATACGCGATGATGTATTTTGCACTCTGCGCCGGGCTTGCCGCCATTTTGCAGCCAACGGCGCGCATCCGCGTGGGGGAGGCCGCCTTGGCCGCTCTGGTGGCGCTTTTGGTCTTTGCGCCGAACATCTGGTGGAACATCGCCAATGACGGGACTACTGTCCGTCACGTTGTCGAAGACAATGCGAGCTGGGATGGTCTGCGCTTGTATTTCGACGAACTGGCCCTGTTTCTGCTGTCGCAGGCCGGGGTCTTTGGCCCCATCCTATTGATTGTGCTCTTGGGCGCGGGGTTCGCCGCCGCGCGTGGGCGTCTGCGCGGAGCCGATTTGACACTGCTTCTGCTCTGCCTGCCGATTGTTCTGTTTGTCAGCGGTCAGGCGCTGATGAGCCGTGCCTACGCGAACTGGGCGGCAACAGCCTACGTCGCCGCGCCCATCCTCGTGGCGGCCTTGCTGCAGAACCGGCGGCAGTTGTTGGTCGCCTCACAGGGGCTGAACCTTGCCGTCGCCTTGGCGCTGCCGGTTCTGTTTGCAGCGCCATATGCACTGACCGATGCCAAGGGACAATCCGTGCTCAAGCGGTACCTTGGCCGGGCCGATCTGACGCAGCAAATCGAAACCGTCGTTCGCGATGCGGGCCTGTCGGTGATTATCGCAAGTAATCGCGACCTGCTCGCAGACATGGTTTATCGTCTCAACGACACGGACATCGAAGTCTACGCCAAGGCCTATGACGGCCCGCCGCGTAATTTCTACGAGCAGGAAATGCCGTATCTGGGCGACGGACCGGTGGCCTATGTCGCGCGCAAGCCAAAAGGGTGTGACGGCGCTTTGATCGCTGAAGTGCGTGGCGATGTCGGCCAGTACAGGGATCGGACGTTTCAGATCATCCGGGTCGATGAACCCTGCCGTTAATCAGCGCTGCTAATCAGCGATAGACCTGCGCTTCGCCGGGAAACTGACGTGCGCGGACCTCGTCGGCATAGGCTTTGACGCTGGCTTCGATCTGAGCGCCCAGATCGCCATAAACCTTGACGAATTTCGGCGCGCGGGGGCTTAGACCCAACATGTCCTCAAGCACGAGGATTTGTCCGTCACAATCCGCGCTAGCTCCGATCCCGATGGTCGGAATTTCAATTTGTTTGGTGATCTTCGCGGCGAGCGGTTCCACCATACCTTCCAGCACAATCGCAAAGGCTCCTGCGTCGGTCACGGCCCGGGCATCCGCCTCATGCTCGGCCCAGCTTTCCTCTTCGCGCCCTTGCGTCTTGAACCCGCCCATGACGTGGCTTGACTGCGGTGTCAGTCCAATATGCGCCATCACAGGAATACCGCGCTGAACGAGGAAGCGGATCGTGTCGGCCATGCGTGCGCCGCCTTCCAGTTTGACCGCGCCGCAGCCGGTTTCCTTTAGGATGCGGGCCGCATTGCGGAACGCGACCTCTGGGCTTTCTTCATAGGTGCCGAATGGCATGTCGACGACGATCAGTGCCTGCTGCGTGCCACGCACAACGGCCTTGCCATGCATGATCATCAGGTCAATTGGCACACCCACAGTCGTTTCCATCCCGTGCATCACCATCCCAAGGCTGTCGCCCACAAGAATGAAATCTGCATGCCCATCCACAATCTGCGCCGTATGCGCGTGATAGGACGTCAGCGACACAATCGGGTCGCCGCCTTTCATCGCCGTGATCTGCGGGCAGGTTTTGCGGCGGACGGGTTTTTGGGTGCTCATAGCGCTTCCTTTCCGGGGCCGATGACACGGTTATCAATCAATAGAACATCGCCAAAGCGAACCGACAACAGGATGACCGCCGGTTTGGCTAGCCTGCCATAGCAAGGTGCCAAAGTGGCTGCATCGCGGATGTCGATGGCGCGGATGTCGGCGCGGGGTTCGCGGCTGATGGTTTCGCGGACCAAGGCCCGGAACTCTTCGACCGTGAGCGGATCACCTTCATGTGCCTCGGCGCGGTCAAGCGATTGGCTTAGCACCACCGCCGCGGCACGGTCCTCTGGCGTCAGGCGCACGTTGCGCGATGACATGGCCAGTCCATCGGCTTCACGCACAATCGGCAGGCCCACAAC
Organism: Shimia ponticola; assembly: GCF_007995215.1. Classification (GTDB taxonomy): domain Bacteria; phylum Pseudomonadota; class Alphaproteobacteria; order Rhodobacterales; family Rhodobacteraceae; genus Shimia_B; species Shimia_B ponticola. The sequence continues at coordinate 1,131,858 of NZ_VCDK01000003.1, read as the reverse complement.
ACGGATTGGCATATCAAGGTCGGCCACCATGCGGCGGATCAAGGCAAGCTGCTGATAATCCTTTTCGCCAAACACGGTCACATCGGGCTGCAGGATGTTGAAGAGCTTGGTCACAACTGTGCTCACACCCTGAAAGTGCCCGGGTCGGACTTTGCCCTGCAGGATGCCAGACAGAGACGGCACATCGACAATCGTGTCTGGCCCGCCGGGATACATGATTTCTGGCGTGGGCAGGAACACGGCGCTCACGCCTGCGGCCTCAAACTTGGCCAGATCACCTTCGATGTCGGTTGGATAACCCGCCAGATCAGCGGCCTCGCCAAACTGCGTCGGGTTCACAAAGATCGATGTGCAAACGAAATCAGTGCGCTTCGCGGCTTCTGCGACAAGGCCCATATGCCCGTCGTGCAGAAACCCCATTGTCAACACGCACCCCGCGCGTTCGCCCTGCCGCTTGCGCCCCAGCACGTAGTCCCGGATCGAGGCCTTATCGGAAAAAACGTCCATGGCGCAGCTATGACAATTGGGGCCCACAGGCGCAAGCGGACGTGTCTGTGTCCTTTGGTCGGGCAAAGCAGTCGCACAGCCAGCCAAGGTGTTGGCGGGAAGAGGCCATTTTCCCGCCGCGCCGCGATTATCCGTTATACGGATACGTGTAGAACAGAATGTTTTTGCCTTCGTCTGCTCCGCCCGTGGCAAAGGATTTGCCTGAGTAGGTCGGCAGATATTCATCAGTTGAAAGCGCGTAGAGCGTCCAATCCTGGTTCGCCACGAACTGATAGACCGGAACGGTGCCCGGCTTTTGTTCTTTGTAGGCGTAAAAGGCGATGTGATCCCAATTGTTGATCCGTGTGACGGGCGGTGATGCGGTCGCTGCGTTGAACACCGGCACCCAACCGGGTTGATTGTTGCCCACTGGATCAAGCGAAAACGCATAGGGCATCAGTCCCTCTTTATCCGTGGTTGTCAGTGACGGACCGTACCCAAACAGAAACACGGGAACCAAATCCGGATCAGACCCGGGGTCACAAGCGGCGTAAAACGCAATGTTCGATTGGTTTTTTAGGGCGCCATTTGTCCACCAGCTCAGATCAACGGGTGACCATTGGTTGTTTGTGTCGCTTGGAAAATTCTCGTTCAGCGTGATGACAGTCCGGTCTTCATTGCCCGATTGCTGGTATTTCCACGCCCCAAACTGACGCGCAAAGCGAAAGCTTCCCGCTGTGTCTTTGACCTGACCTGCCTCGGCTTTGGCGTGCCACGCGTCCTTGAGTTGTTGCGCGCGGTCAGGGTCCTCGCAGAGGTCCCAGTGGGCTGTCAGCGCGTTCTCGCCGTATTGAACAAGGTCTGGCTCGTTCGTGACCGCCTGTTTCCACGCGGCCACGCCGGCGGCGTTGAAGGTTGTAAAATCCGCCCCGTCTGTGCCGCCGCCAAAAATGGGCGCCGCCGTTCCGCCACCCTGCACGCTGACGCGCATCTGTGAATTCTCGATCATGGTCTTGGTCTCGGTCGAGAAGTCTGTGCTACTGGACCCTTTGACCAACTCGCCATAGGCCGCCGAGATGGTCGTTGAGATCGACATCGTGGTGTCTGTCGAGCTTTTGAAGGTTTGCGCCGAAAACGTCAGCGTGCCGCCGAAAATACCGTGAGTCAGGAAATGGCCGAAATAGGCGTCGATGAATGCTTCCGGGTCCATGTCGCCGGTCAAGGCCGACACATATTTATGGTCCAGATAGGGCTTAAGTCCCGCAGCGTCCCCGATATGCGCCAGGGCATTCAGGAACAAACCGCCACGCGTCATGGCGTAGACAAAACTGGCCGAGCGTTCTTGCGTCTCACCGAACTGTGCCGACAACTCGCCCGAAAACAGGTTGTAGGTGCCTTCGATGTTCACGGTTTCAGTCAGTTGTTTTGAAAAATCGCTGGCTGAGCTGCCGGTCTTGGTCACGCCTACGCCGCCGCCTGCGGAGTTCACATCCACGAAGTTGTAGGTTTGGTAGTCCGTCCCGCCGAATTGCTGGGTATGAAAGGCACCTTTTTCGATGACCTTTTTATATTCAACCACCGGTGCTGGTGCGCCTTCGACTGTCGCGTAACGTCCGTTGATGATGTCGATCGGACGATACAGAAGGTCATAGCCTGGAACAAAGGGTGCATCGGTCATGTCTCAATCCAATTTTTTTCGTTACTTCAGAACGTTAGCACTATCCTGTCGCCGGTGGGTGAACTTTTTTTGATCTTGGTTCCCACATGCAAACGCAACGGTGGCCCCAATCAATAGAGCCTGACTTGCATAGCGGTTGGAAACCTAATGGCTGATGTCGATCGGCGAGGTGCACTTACCTTGGACGTGTCACTTGCGGACCAAGTCGCAAACGTACGTAAACGCGTCGCCCTGATTTCGCGCAGGGCCGGGATTTGCGGCACATTCACGCGCAAGAAACACGCAGGAGTCGCGGCCCATGAAAACCCACGTCAAAGCATTGGTTGTCGGTGGTGGTGCAGTCGGTACGTCTATCGCCTACCACCTTGGTAAGGCCGGGTGGGACACGATGCTCTTGGAGCGCGATGAACTGACGGCGGGGTCAACATGGCACGCCGCGGGTCTTCTGCCGCTCTTCAACATGAGCTACGCGACGACCCACATCCATAAATACTCGGTCGATTTCTACAAAGGTCTGGAAGAAGAAACTGGCCTGAACCCCGGTTTCTACGTGGTCGGCAACCTGCGCATGGCTCAGACCCAAGAGCGGATGGACGAATACGAGCTCTATGCCTCAACCGCCGAGACCTGTGATGTGCCTTATGAGTGGATGACACCTGCGCAGATCAAGGAACGCTGGCCGCTTGTCCGGACTGACGACCTCAAGGGCGCGATCTACCACCCGACTGACGGTTACATTAACCCTGCCGACGTGACCATGGCGATGGCCAAGGGCGCGCGTCAGCATGGCGTGACCATCGAACGCAAATGGCAGGTCGATGGCTATGAATGGACCGGTTCGGAATGGAAGGTCACCTGCACCAAGATGGCAGAGCAGGGCGGCAACCTTGTTCCGACCGAAGAACAGGTCATCGTGACCGCTGAACATGTCGTGACTGCCACGGGCAACCACGCGCAGCGAACGGCAAAACTCTTGGGTATTAAAACCCCGGCGATTGTCGTCGAACACCAATATATCGTAACCGAGCCGGACCCAGCACTGGTCGAATACCGCAAGACCATGCCGCAGCACCCGGTCCTGCGCGACGCTGACGCCAAATGGTATGTCCGCGAGGAACGCGGCGGCTGGATCTTGGGCCCATACGAAGAGGGCGCACCGGCACGTTTTGAATACGGCGTGCCAGACAGCTTCCGCGCGGACCTCTATCCTCTCGATCTGGAACGGATCGAAGAGGAATACATGTCCATGATCCACCGTATTCCATCCTCGGAAACGGCGGGTCTGAAAGACGACTACAATGGCCCAATCTGCTACACGCCGGACGGCAACCCATTGGTGGGTCCGGCACCGGGTCTCCAGAACATGTGGCTGGCCGAAGGGTTCTCATTCGGGATCACGGCTGCGGGCGGAACTGGCCACTACCTTGCCCAGATGATGGTGGAAGGCGAGGCCGAGATCGACATGGCGTCGCTCGATCCCAAACGCTACGGCGACTGGATGACCACGGAATACGCGGCCCGCAAGAACGAGGAATGCTATTCCCACGTCTACATCCTGCACCACCCGGATGAAGAACGCGAAGCCTGCCGTCCGCTGCGCACGACGCCCGTCTACGATGCGCAAAAGGCGCTGGGCGCGCAGTTCGGCTGCGTGAATGGCTGGGAACGCCCGAACTATTACGGCCCACTGGATGCGCCAGCAAACTTCGACCACGACAGCCGGTCGTTCCGCCGCGGCGCATGGTGGGAGTATGCCAAGAAAGAAGCCGAAGCGATCCGGTCCGGCGTCGGCCTGATCGACGCCAGCGCATTCACCAAACACCGCATCAGCGGGCCGGGCGCGACTGCATTCCTCGATTGGTTCACAACGAACAAACTGCCAAAGGTGGGCCGCATCAACCTGACCTATGCACTGACCGAGGCAGGCACGACGCGCACCGAATACACCATCGTTCGCGTGGCCGAGGATGACTATTACCTCGTCTCCGCAGGCGCATGGACGGCCTATGACCAAGATTACCTCTACAAGGCGATCATGGACAATGAGGACCGTTTCGGCCGCATCAACGAACAGGAAGTCACGACGCAATGGGGCGTGTTCGCCATCGCTGGCCCCAAATCCCGCGATGTCCTGCGCGAACTGATCAAGGACGCCGATCCAGACACCGCGCTATCGAACAAGCGTTTCCCCTGGCTGTCGATGCGCAATATCGAATTAGGCATGTGCCCCGTCCGCGCCATCCGCGTCGCCTATACGGGCGAGCTGGGCTACGAGCTTCACTTCCCCATCGAGTTCAGCCGCTACCTCTGGGACCAGTTGCAAGTGGCAGGCGCCAAACATGGCATGGTCAATGTTGGCGCGCGTGCGCAAAACTGGCTACGCCAAGAGAAAAGCTATCGCGCCTTTGGCACGGAGTTGGGCCGCGACGCGACCCCGCTCGAAGCAGGTCTCGACCGCTTTGTGGACCTCTCCAAAGACTTCCACGGCAAAGCGGCGATGGTCGAAAAAGGTGTGCGTTCCATGTGCGTCACGCTCAAGGTCGATGGACCTGCTGACGCTGACCCATGGGGCCGCGAGGCGCTCTATGACGGGGACACACGAGTGGGCCGCCTGACATCTGGCGGCTGGTCGGTGCATTTTGGATCGTCCATCGGCATGGGCTATGTGCGCCCCGATCTGGCGACACCGGGGACCAAGCTGAAGGTCAAAATGCAAAACAAGCTGTGGGATTGTGAGGTTGTCGAAGACAGCCCCTATGACCCAAGCAACGCAGTGATCCGCATCGACGGCTGAGGCACAGTCTCTAATCCCGGGGTCCGGCCCCTAAGCTTGGCCTCATCCGTCGGATGGGGCCATCAGTTTTTGGAGGGTTTCGGGATTGCGCATTGCATCCATCATCCCGCTTTCTTCCATTAGTTCTCGGGACACAGTCACCGTATTGCAGGCGGACATGCTGCCAAAAATAACGTCCTGGGGTACGCTATCCGGGATACCGCTCAGACCGTCCATCGACGTGATCGGCGCGGATCCCATGTCTTCGATGGACGACACATAAATCTCAGCGACGTCCGCTCCTGCTTCTGTCCGGATATAGTTCAACGCGCATAGCATCGATGTCCGCGCGCGTTCGTCTTCCATAAACCTAGGGACCAAGTCGCCCAGCTCGGGAACGCGGCTGATGTAGAATTCGCGTACACGGTCTTCAAACGCCTGCTGCGCAGTCAGAAATCGGTCTTCCAACTGATCTGCAAAGGCCGGGCTTAACGTGCAACCCAACGCCAAGACGGCGCCAAAAAAACGGTTCATTCGAAAAAATCCTTTCTAAGACTTGCGCTTAGCCTATGCGAGGTTTCCTGCTTTCGGCAACCTGTTGCGGTTCGGGTCGTCCACGTCCTACGCAGCCTCAATCGGGAAATCGCTTGGGGTTGAGTGCAGCTTGCGTCTCGGCATCCAACTCGGACGCCCGACCCAAAATCACATCCGCACCAAATCGGCTGGCGGCCGGGGCGGTCTGAAATCCATAGCCGCCTTGACCGGCGCACCAGAAGAAATCCGGGTCGCCTGCGTCAAACCCGATACACAGGTTCCGGTCAGGAGCAAAGGTCCGCAAGCCTGCCCAAGTGGCGATCGGGCGTGTCACCGGCTCAGTCACATGGTCTTCGTATCGCGCAAGCCCTTCGGCAAGAACCATGTCATCCGCCCATGCATCCATGGGGGCGCTCGGGTCTTCCTCGGCTGGCGAGACAAGTAATGCGCCAGCGTCTGGTTTGGCGTACCAATTCTCGCCGGGACCAAACAGCATCGGCCATGCCGACACGTCATGCCCACCCGGGGCCGCCAGCCGTGCCATAGATCGCCGCATGGGGGTGAAGCCGATGGGGGTGATCTTGGCCATCTTTGCGATTTCATCTACCCAAGACCCAGATGCGTTGATCAACAGGCGGGCTTCAATCTCTTTCCCGCCGGCGGTCACGATCCAATGCTTGTCTTTGCGGATAGCCTCGACAGGCGACTTCATCTGAACGGTGCCACCCGCCTGCCTGATCTGTCGGGCAAAGACCTGAATCAGCCGATCTGTGTCTATGTCCCACGCATCTGCATGGTGTCCGGCCGCGACGAGCTTGGCCGCATCAAGGATGGGGATCATCGCGCATGCGTCTGCAACACTGATCGGCTCCATATGCATGACCCGCATGTCAGTGCGGAACGTGTCGTCATCCTCTTGCGTGACAAGCATCAAGCCTCTTGGGCTTAGGACACCACCATCCAGCGTTTGATGGTCAAGGCGGCTGGCCCTGTTCAGGGCCGTGGTAGACGGTTTGCCATAGGTCTCTTCAAAGAGCGCCGCCGAACGTCCAGACGCATGATACCCAAGCGCCTCTTCGGCTTCGAGCAGATGTACGCCCATATGCGGAGCCAGACGCGCCCCGAGGGACACACCGGCAATGCCGCCACCGATGATCAGCGCGTCAATCATGCCTCTTCCAAACGGTCTGTGGCTGGGGCGGGTGTGGGCGTCAAAGCCGCTATCTCGTCGTAAAGATCGTCCATCAGGTCAAAACCGACCGCAGCAAGAGATGGCACAAGCTGTTGCGCTGATTTGGCCGAGATGATCGGTGCAGGCGCAATGGGATGTCGCGCGGCCCATGCGACGGCAAGCGTGGCGGCTTCAAGCCCTTCGCGACCCGCGATGTTGCTCAGGCCCTTTGCAGCCTCATGCATCCAGTCAGGGGCATAGCGGGCCGCATAGCGACTGTCTTCGGTCAGGCGTCCGGTTTCGCCCCGCGCGTATTTCCCAGTGAGCAACCCACCGCCCAGTGGCGAATATGGCACCACCGCAATGTCCTGATCTGCGGCCATCGGGAAAATCTCCACCTCGGCCTGACGCTTCACCAGCGAATACATCGGCTGGATCGCGTCTATTCGTGTGCCAAAGCTCGCGGCGACGGCTTGCGCCTTCATCACCTGCCAAGCTGCGTAATTCGAAACGCCGATATAGCGGATCAGCCCGTCGGATTGCAGTTTTGCCAAAGTCTCGAATGTCTCATCCAGCGGAGTCTGATCATCGAAGCGGTGCATGTAGAGCAGATCCACGACATCCATTTGAAGGCGGGTCCGGCTGACATCAAAAGTCCGCAGGATATTTTCGCGCCCCGCGCCGCCGGTATAGCCGACCTTGGTCGCGATCATCAGTTCGTCTCGGCAATCCTTGGCAAAATCACCCAAAAGCTCTTCGGACCGGCCATCGCAATAGAGGTGAGCCGTGTCAAAATGCACCAGTCCTGCCGCACGACACGCATCGAACATCTCGCGGCTTTCGGCGGCGTCCGCGCGCCCGCCCCACTGCATGGTGCCAAAGGTAAAACGTCCTGCGGATGCGCCGGAAAGGGAGGTCATCTGTGTCATGGCACATGCGTTGCATGTCGGTCGGATCAATGAAACCCTGATTTCACAGCAGGCCCACCGCGAGCGCGTGATAAGGTATCTGCGTTGGAGGATGACTATGAAACTGCACGCGACCCGTGAGGCATTGGATGCCAATGATGCGGATCTGTCGGGATCTGTGTTTTGCAACGTGAACCTGTCAGGTGTCTCCTTTCACGACACCAATATGGCCGACCTGTCCATCAGGGATGCAAGCCTGTCGGGTACCCGGATCAGCAATGCAAATCTGTCCGGCGTTCAGATCAGCGACTGCAATTTGGACGGCATGATGATTGATGGCGTGCCCTTGGCCGACATGATCCGCGCCTACCAATCGTCGCAAAAGGGCTGACAGACGGTCCGATTGGGCTTGGCGTTCGGGTTGGGCGCGGTACGCTGCGCGCAAAGAAGGACGCGTGCCCATGTCAAAACCCAATATCCTCATCTTGATGGTCGACCAGTTGAACGGAACGCTGTTTCCCGATGGGCCTGAACCATGGTTGCACGCTCCGAACCTGCGAAAGCTGGCCGAGCGTTCGGCTCGTTTTGCCAATGCATATACCGCCTCGCCGCTGTGTGCGCCGGGGCGCGCCAGTTTCATGTCAGGCCTCTTGCCCTCGCGCACGCGGGTTTACGACAACGCGGCAGAGTTCGCCTCTGACATTCCGACCTACGCTCACCACTTGCGCCGCGCCGGGTATCACACCTGTTTGTCCGGCAAGATGCACTTTGTCGGCCCGGATCAGCTTCATGGATTTGAAGAGCGCCTGACAACCGACATCTATCCGGCGGATTTTGGTTGGACGCCGGACTACCGCAAACCGGGTGAGCGCATCCACTGGTGGTATCACAACATGGGGTCTGTAACCGGGGCAGGGGTGGCCGAGATATCCAACCAGATGGAATATGACGATGAGGTTGCCTACCATGCCGTGCGCAAGGTGCAGGACCTGTCACGCGGCAAGGATGACCGCCCGTGGTGCCTGACAGTGAGCTTCACGCACCCCCACGATCCCTACGTCGCTCGGCAGAAGTATTGGGACCTCTACGGGGATTGTGAGCATCTTTCGCCCACGGTGCCAGCCATGGCCTATGACGATCACGATCCCCATGCGCAGCGCATTTTTGACGCGAACGATTGGCGGAATTTCGACATCACCGACGACGACATCCGTCGGTCCCGCCGTGCCTATTTCGCGAATATCTCGTATCTCGATGACAAGATCGGAGAGATCCTGCACGCGTTGGAGGCCACGCGGCAAGAGGCGGTGATCCTGTTCGTCTCTGACCATGGCGACATGCTTGGCGAGCGCGGCCTATGGTTCAAAATGAACTTCTACGAAGGATCAGCGCGGGTGCCTTTGATGATCGCTGCGCCGGGCGTGAAACCGGGCCAGATTGAAGCCCCGGTATCGACAATCGATGTGACCCCTACGCTCTGCGACATCGCAGGAATCTCCATGGACGACATCGCGCCATGGACCGATGGGACAAGCCTGTTGCCCATGGCGGATGGGGCCGCGCGGGGCCGTCCCGTCCTGATGGAATATGCCGCCGAAGCCTCTTACGCCCCACTGGTCGCCGTCCGCGACGGTGATTTCAAATACACCCGCTGTAGCCTTGATCCCGAACAATTGTTCGATCTCGCAAACGACCCACACGAATTGGACAACCTTGCCTCTGACCCAAACCACGCACAGATCTTGGCCCAATTCCAGTCCATCGCTGACGACCGCTGGGACCTAGACCAATACGACGAAGACGTCCGCCAAAGCCAAGCCCGCCGCTGGGTCGTCTACGAGGCTCTGCGCAACGGCAGCTACTACCCGTGGGATTTCCAACCCCTGCAAAAGGCCTCCGAGCGGTATATGAGGAACCACATGGATCTGAACACGGTAGAAGACGTCGCCCGGTTCCCAAGGGGGGAGTGACGTTCAAGCACGCAGCGCGCGTTTGAAGGTTTTCGAATAGGCCTCGCCAAATAGGTCCAAGGTCCGTTTCAGGCGGTTCGTATCGTTATCAACCACGAGAATACAATCAGCCCGCAATGCGGAAACCGCGAACCTTTGGGCGGCGCTAACTTACGCTTTCTGACACTCCAAAGTGACGGCTTTCTGCAGTGCTTTCCCGAGCTCTTTGATCGTGAACGGCTTTGTGAGAATGAGTGCCTGTGCGTCCAACACGTCAGAGACTTCTGCACTGTCCGGTGCAAACCCTGTCATGAACACAGTCCTCAGATTTGGATTCAATCGGGTCAGTTGCGAGACAATGAACGGGCCTCGTTCGCCATCCGCGAGGATAATGTCAGACAGCACGACTTTGATGTCATCTTCTGTCTGCGCCACCTTGAGGGCCGTCTCTTTGTTGTTGGCCAAGAGGGCCCGGTAACCCAACCCGGTTAGCTGTCGCTGCAAGAGCGGTGCCAAGGCTTGGTCATCCTCGATGACCAGAATCTTTTCTCCATTACCGTAGTGGATAGTGTCGTTCTTAAGGGTCGGTGTTTCTGCTTTGGCAATCGCCCTGGGCATATAAAGAACCACTTCCGTTCCTACGCAGGGCGTGGACAAAAGCTCCATTCTGCCGCCGGATTGTCTGACGAAGCCATCGACCATGGACAAACCAAGGCCCGAACCTTTGCCCACAGATTTTGTGGTGAAGAAAGGCGTAACAGCCTGCAGGCGTATGTCTTCGGACATACCCATGCCAGTATCTGATACTTCGATCTTCACGTATGCGTCGCCGCTGCTATCGGGCAGATGCTTGGTCACATTTTGGCAAGCTATGGTGATGGTGCCGGAACCTGTAATGGCGTCGCGCGCATTCAAAACCAGATTGATCAGCGAATCCTTTAACCGAGCCGGATCAGCCTCAATCGGCCAGAGCTGATCATCGGTCTCGACCTCAATCCTGATATCTTGCCCGACCATAAGGTTCATGGTCGGGACAATTTCGTAAAAAAGTTCGTCCAAACGAATGTGGGTCTTGATCAGGGGTTGCTTTCTGGCAAAGGCCAAAAGCCTTTGTGTGAGTTCCCCGCCGCGTTGCGCCGCGCCTATGATGTCTTGAACTAATTTTGCATCATAGGTCTCATTGCTTTGGATGAGCTCCGCAGCGCCCATAATCCCCGCAAGCAGGTTATTAAAGTCATGCGCCACGCCACCGCTCAGATGACCCAACGCTGCCAAGTTCTGAGATTGGCGAAGCCGTGTTTCCGTTTGAACTTGTTCTGATACGTCTTGCACCACTCCGCTAAAGCCTATGGGCTTGTCCTCTTTATCCCGGAGCACAATGGCCGTTTGCTGCATATGGCGGAGGTCGCCATCCGGGCGAACGATGCGATACTCTGACTTGAAATAGTTTGTTTGAGAGTCGGTAAAATCCTCGACGAGTTTCACGCGTTCCAGATCGTCGGGGTGAACGAGCCTGTGAAACTCTTCGATTGTGCCGTTGAATTCGGAAGAGCTGACTCCGAATATCTCATGGGTTTGGTCCGACCAGACCAACCTGTCGTCCGCCTGCATTTCCCATGACCCAATCTTTGCAACCCGAAAGACCTCCTTAAGAAGCTGTTCTTGGATTTCAGGTTCTTGCGGCTGTTGCGACATTATCAGGCTTCGTCCGGCCGAGTCTTCGTTACGCGAACCGGTACTCTCTTGGTATGGGCGACGGACCGGTCACCTTGGGCGACCCACCTGCGTCTAACGGACTGACGTTTCTGCTGTTTGTCAAGGCTCGCGGCGTTGTCAGCGTGCCGCGATTTGCTCTCAGTTCAGATGCTTATAGCATCTGCCTGCGTTGTCGGCACAGCGCATTCAAACAGTTCTCGAAGCCAAAGATGGTACATCCCACCAAGAACGCTGCGGCGCGAACCCGACCATTTCCCGAGCCTTCTTGTTTGAGAAAAACGTTTCGTTCTCAGTCATGTCTCTGCGTGCTCCAACGCCAGCATAAAACCGCTCCTTTACCTGATCCGAGGTCAGGTTCACGGACATGTCGTCATTCGCGACGTTGAACACTTCGTAGCCCAAACCGTCGACCTTCAGGCAGCAGTCAACCATGTGCCCAAGGTCACGTGCATCGATATAAGCAAAGATATTGCGGCGGCGCAGGGCGGGGTTTTCCATGAAGGCCGGGAACATCTCGGCGTATTCATGCGGTTCAATCACATTGTTGATCCGCAGCCCGTAAATGTCCGCGCCCGTGCGCGCCTGAAAGGAGCGCGCCGTCACCTCATTGCAGACCTTGGACATCGCGTAGCTGTCATGCGGGACCGTCGGGTGGGTTTCGTCGACAGGAACAAAGTCGGGCTTCACCTCTCCGTCGGCAAAGCAAATCCCATAGGTCGTCTCCGAACTCGCAAATATGATCTTGGGGATGCCCAGCTTCACAGCGGCCTCTATCACGTTGTAAGTGCTGATGGTGTTTTGCCGAAAACACTCGCCATCCGTGCCGATCATCACGCGCGGGATAGCTGCGAAATGCACGACAGCGTCATAGGTCGGAACCCCGGTGCCTGTGTCCAGTTCGTCAAAATCGACAAACTGGGACATCGCACCAAACAACTGCCCGGCATCACACAGATCGACCAACAGTTCAGGGCAGTCGAGCCCCGATGGTGTACGGTCGATATTCACGACGTGGTGGCCTTGATCTTGCAAATGCCGGATCGCCCATTTGCCGACCTTGCCGCTACCGCCAGTGAAGAAAACGCGCATGGTCAGCTCCTAAATGCGTGCATCGGGCGAAAGGATAGCAGCTTGCGCCAGCAGGGCGAGGCCCCAGATGTGCCGGGGAAAACTGACAAAAAAAAGCCCCCGATCTCTCGGGGGCCTTTCGATCTCTAGGGCATACCGCGCTTAGTTCGGGATATCGCCTTCGATGCCTTCGATATAGAAGTTCAGGCCCGCGAGCGTGCCGTCGTCAGCCACTTCGCCTTCAGCCAGCCAGACGGAACCGTCTTGCTTGTTGATTGGGCCAGTGAACGGGTGGTATTCGCCCGATGCGATGGCAGCCATCATGGCTTGAGCTTCGGCTTGTACGTCTGCTGGGATTTTGTCGGTCATTTCACCCATTTCCACCATGCCGGTGTCCATGCCGTCCCATGTGTCGACGCTTTCCCAGGTGCCTTCCATCACAGCGCGCGTGCGCTCGATGTAGTAAGGGGCCCAGTTGTCGATGATCGACCCGATACGTGGGCCGTCCTTGAACGCCGCCATGTCAGACGCCTGACCAAAGCCTACAACGCCCTCTGCCTCGGCAGCGGCCGCCAGTGGCGCGGTGGAGTCTGTATGCTGCAAGATCACATCTGCACCTTGGTCGATCAGCGCTTTGGCTGCGTCGGCCTCTTTCGCCGGGTCGAACCATGTGAAGACCCAGATGATGTTGAACTCAACATCAGGGTTCACTTTTTGCGCATGCAGGTAGGCCGCGTTGATGCCGCGGATCACTTCTGGGATCGGGAACGACGCGATGTAGCCAACTTTGTTGGTCTTGGTGACCTTACCAGCGATGTGGCCCTGAACAGCGCGGCCTTCGTAGAAACGTGCCGAATAGGTAGATACGTTGTCTGCGCGCTTATAGCCGGTGGCGTGCTCGAACTTCACATCGGGGAATTTGGCCGCGACGTTGATGGTCGGGTCCATGTAGCCGAACGAGGTCGTAAAGATCAGGTCAGCACCGCCCAGCGCCATCTGTGTCATCACGCGTTCTGCGTCCGCGCCTTCAGGCACGTTTTCGACATAGGTGGTCTCGACCGCATCGCCGAACTCTTCTTCGACAGCCAGGAGGCCCTGATGGTGTTCGTAGGTCCAGCCGCCGTCACCAATTGGTCCGACATAGACAAAGCCGACCTTGGTCTTTTCATGGCCGTCGGCCAGTGCCGCCGTGCCAGCAATCGCGACGGCAGCTGCCGCGATAAGTGATTTCAGGTTCATAAAGTTCCCCATTGGATTGGCCTCATCGCGAGGCATGAAAGGTTTGGCCCAAAGCAGCCGGAGCGCCCAACGCGCGTGCCCGTCCGGCCGAGATCAGAACCAGCACCAGAATGGTGATGAGGTATGGACTCATCGACAAGTACTCGACAGGTATCGCAACGCCTGCGGCCTGTAAATTCAGCTGTAAGACAGTGATACCGCCAAAAAGATAGGCACCCACCATCACCCGCCCTGCGCGCCATGCACCAAACACCACCAGCGCGAGCGCGATCCAACCCGCACCTGCCGTCATGCCATCGACCCATTGTGGCACACGCACCATCGAAATGTAGGCACCGCCAACCCCGGCGCAGGCCCCGCCAAAGGCAATTGCGCCCATGCGGATCAGGTTGACCTTATATCCCAGAGCGTGCGCCGCTTCTGCGTTCTCACCCACCGAACGCAGGATCAGACCCGCGCGCGTAAACTTCAAAAAGGCCCATACGCCGATCACAAGCGTGATCGAGAGATACACGATCCAGTCGTGACCAAAGAGGATCGGACCAACAACTGGCAGATCACCAAGGCCAAGAAGGTTCATTTTCTCGGTCAGCGGCGGTTTCACACCCTGATAGCCTTGGCCCATCATCGAACTTAGTCCCAGACCAAACAGCGTCAGCGCAAGGCCCGTCGCCACTTGGTTCGACAGAAAATACAGGACCAGAACAGCAAAAATCAGAGACAGAAGCGCGCCCCCGATAGCTGCGCACAGAAAGCCAATGAGCGGCGATCCGGTCTCAACCGAAATCGCAAGGCCTGCAATGGCCCCGGTGATCATCATCCCCTCGACGCCCAGATTCAGGACGCCAGCCTTTTCCACCACCAGTTCTCCGATCGCGGCCAGCAGGATCGGCGTGGCCGCCACCATTAGGGCGGCGATCAGTAGAACGGGGTTGATTGCAGATAGGTCCACGGTTCATTCCCAATCAAATAGGTCGCGACGGTCACAGCACTGACCGCAGCCACCACGCGACGCACGGCAAGATGCGCGCGTGACATGGCTTCGCCGGGGCCAAGCACAAAGCACACCAGTTCAGTTGATGCCAAAATGGGCCCGACTCCGATCAGGAAGACGGGCAACCACAGGATCAGCAGAACAGGGGCCAAAGGCGTGGCATCCAAAACCCAAGTCAGCGCGCCCGCATAAAGGGCCGCCAACAGGGTCAGACGCCATGAATGGCTTTTGGCAAAGTCGCGTAGGGAAATCTGCATCGTGTTCTCCTTGCGGAAAAACACTAGGCTGCATCGCCCTTGCGACAAGCGGGCCACGGTCATGCGGCCTCCTTCTGACCGAACTCGATCCTGTAGTCAGACATCAGGTTCAGCGCCAAAAGAAAGAAGAGAAGCATCCCCTGAAAGGCCTGAATGGCGCTCGCAGGAAGACCGATCATGAGCTGGGCCAATTCGCCCCCGATAAAGGTCAGCCCCATCAACAGGCCTGCCAATAAAATGCCAATCGGGTTCAGACGGCCAAGGAACGCCACGATGATCGCGGTGAAGCCATAGCCCTGATTAAAGCTGTCGGTGATCTGGCCCGATGGCCCTGTCACTTCAAACAGTCCCGCCAACCCGGCCAGCCCGCCTGAAATGGCCAGACACAAGACGACCATGCGGTTTGGGTTCACACCTGAAAATGCCGCCGCCCGCGGCGCGACGCCCATCAGTTTGATGTCAAAGCCCACGCGGTGGCGCGTCATCAGGATAAAGGCCACAAGCACGGCGATGATCGCCGCGACTACACCCCAGTGTGCGCCGGTCCCGGCAATCAATTCAGGGTTCGACGATGATGACCACTGGGCAAGGTTCCGAGACCCCGGAAAGCCCTGACCATCAGGGTTGCGCAGCGCGCCAAAGGCCATCTTGGCCAGAAACTGTTCGGCCACGTAGACCAACAACAGCGAGACCAGAATTTCGTTCGTGTTGAACTTGGTCTTCAGCAGCGCTGGGATCATCGCCCAGAGGATGCCGCCGATGCCGCCAAAAAGAACCATCAGCGGAAAGACCAACCAGCGCGCCTCTGAGGGATATAAAGCAAGCCCCACGGCCGCGCCGCAGATCGCGCCCATGATGTATTGGCCTTCTGCCCCGATGTTCCAAATGCCTGCCCGGAACCCGATGCTCAGACCGATGGCAATCAAGATTAACGGCCCAGCTTTCACCAACAGTTGCGGGCGCGAATAGCTGGCGAATTGCTCGGAAAACAGCGGGTCCCAGAAAATCAGCCGGATCGCCTCAAACGGGTCTTTGCCCAGTGCCGCAAACATGAACCCGCCAACAATCATCGTCAGCAAAACGGCAAGGATCGGCGTTGCCCATGCCCATGCTTGGCTGGGGTTGCGGCGCTTTACGATACGGATCATGCCGCCTCTCCTGCGCTACCGCCCAGCATCAGGCCAATCTCATCCATGCTCAGCCCCCACATGGGCCGTGTCTCGCTTAGCTCTCCGCCGTTGAGCGCAGCAAAGGTCGTTGCAATCTCTCGCAACTCGTCCAAATCCTGACTGATCACGACCAGCGCGACGCCGTCGTCAGCCAGCGTCATCAATTCCTGCCTGATCCGAGCCGCGGCAGCGGCGTCGACGCCCCAAGTCGGCTGATTGATGACCAAAGCTTTGGGACGCTGCATCATTTCGCGGCCCATCACGAATTTCTGCAGGTTGCCACCTGACAGCGCCTGCGCGGCAACGTCTTCGGACGGGGTGCGGACATCGAACTCTTGAATGACGCGTTTGGCATAATCACGCGCCTTGCCCCATTTGATGAAGCCCCGGTGGCTCAACCCTTCACGCACATCCGCCGTCAAAAACGCGTTGTCGACCAGCGACAAGGTGGGCGCAGCCGCATGGCCAAGCCGTTCCTCCGGGGCGACACATAGGCCTGCGGCACGGCGCGCACGCGGGGCCAGATCACCGATTTTTTTGCCATCAAGGGTAACCGCACCAGCGCGAACCCGGACTTCTCCGGACAGCGCCGACAGCAGCTCATCCTGACCGTTGCCCGCCACGCCACCGATCCCAAGGATTTCACCTGCACCAACCGTCAGCGACACGTCCTTCAATTCGGTCGCAAAGGGCGAAGAGCGCGGCAGCGACAGGTTCGTCACCGCAAGAACCGCATCCCCGGCCGCGGTTTCTCCCGCACGCTTGGGGGTGGCAAAGGTTTGGCCCACCATCATTTCGGCCATGCCGCGCGCGGATTCCTTGCGCGGATCGCAGGTTGCGACAACCTTGCCGCCCCGCAAGATGGTCGCTGCCTCACACAGGGCGCGGATTTCTTCGAGCTTGTGAGAAATATAGAGGATCGCCGTGCCTTCCTCTGAGAGGGTGCGCAGCGTTTTGAACAGCACGTCCACCTCTTGCGGCGTCAAAACGCTGGTCGGCTCGTCCATGATCAAGAGCCGAGGGTTTTGCAAAAGGCATCGAATGATCTCGACCCTCTGGCGTTCACCGGCTGACAGGGTCCCCACTGTGCGGTCCGGGTTCAGCGGCAATCCGTAGGTCTCCGAGACCTCCTTGATCTGCCGTGACAGCTCCCGCGTTTTGGGCGGTGTCTCCATACCCAGCGCGATATTTTCGGCAACAGTCAGCGCGTCAAACAGCGAAAAGTGCTGGAAAACCATGGCGATACCCGCCGCCCGTGCGGCACGCGGGTCAGCGGGGGCATAGGACGCGCCTTCCCAGATCATTTGCCCGCTGTCAGGCTTCACCAGCCCGTACATCATCTTCACAAGTGTCGATTTGCCTGCGCCGTTTTCACCAAGCAGCGCATGGATTTCCCCGGGTTTGATCTCAAGATCGACCTGGTCATTGGCGACAACACCTGGGTAAGCCTTTGTCACGCTGTCGATTTTCAGCAAAGCGTCCAAGCGCCTGTCCCCGAGTCGTTTTTATCCCAACGCCGACACTAGCCGCGCGGCAACGCCAATCGCAATGGCTTGTGGGTGTTTGCCAAGGGCCGGATCGCCTATTGGACAGGCAATGCGTGATATTTCAGCGTCGGCATGACCCATTTTGCCCAAGCGGGATCGGAACCGGGCCCACTTTGTCTGCGATCCAATCAATCCGCAGGTCAGGAACCCTTGGCGCAGCAAGGCGTCGCATAGCGCCAAGTCGATATCATGCGAATAGGTCAGGATCAGATGATGTGCCGCGAAGGGCAGGTGTTTGACTGCCGCCACCATGTCCCGCGCCACAAGTGGCTGAACCCCGGACGGCAAGGGATCAGGAAGCCGTTCCGGCGCATCGTCGATCAGCGTCACAGGCAGGCCGTCGAGCGGGGCCAAGGTCGTTGCAATGGCACGCCCGACATGCCCCGCACCCCAGATGAAAACCGGGCTGTGATGAGGCATCGCCGCGTCTGCATTGGCCACAAATTCCAGCGTCACCACCCCGCCGCAGCACTGGCCCATATCAGGCCCAAGCGCCAAAACCTGCCTGTCCTGTTTCGCGCCGGTCTTCAGCATGGTGCGGGCATGTGCCATCGCCTGCCATTCCAGATTGCCGCCGCCAATGGTGCCTTCGATGTGGTCCGCAAACACCTTCATCGTAGCGCCGGCTTCGCGCGGAACCGATCCGCGCGTCTCGGCCACGCTCACCCTGATCCAAGATGTCATTGCGCCAGCCGGTCCGCCGTCATCATCAGTCTTTCAGGCGTCGCGGGAGCATCGAGCGCCGGATACTCGGCACCACAGTCCGACAAGGCATGTGACAGTGCTAGAAAGACCGAAGTGCCATGCATGAACGGCGGTTCCCCGACGGCCTTGGATCGATAAATCGTCTCTGAGGCGTTCACATTGTCAAATAGATGCACGTTGAAGACCTCTGGCCGATCCGCAACGGCGGGGATTTTGTAGGTCGACGGCGCATGTGTCCGCAAACGGCCAGCATCGTCCCAGACAAGTTCCTCCATCGTCAGCCAGCCCGCGCCTTGCACAAAGCCACCCTCGATCTGGCCGATATCCAGCGCCGGGTTCAGGCTGCTGCCCGCGTCATGCAGGATATCTGTCCGCAGGATGCGGTTTTCCCCGCTGAGCGTGTCGACAACAACCTCTGACACCGCCGCACCGTAGGCAAAATAGTAAAACGGTCGTCCCTGACCTTTGATCCGGTCCCAAGCAACCTCCGGCGTTTTGTAGAACCCGGTGGACGACAAGCTCACGCGGCCTTCATAGCAAAGCTGCGCGGCGTGGCCGAATGGGATGGACTCGGCTCCAACCTGCACTTGTCCATCGGCAAAAACGATCTTCTGGGGCGTTGTTTGATAAAGTTCAGCCAGATGCTCGGCCATGCGGTCGCGGATCGTGTCGCAGGCGACCTTTACCGCCATCCCGTTGAGGTCCGATCCAGAGGACGCGGCAGTCGCCGACGTGTTTGGCACCTTGCCAGTATCCGTCGCCGTGATCTTGACCGCGCCCACGTCTATGCCAAAGCGATCCGCTGCGACCTGCGCGACCTTCTGGAACAGGCCTTGGCCCATCTCGGTCCCGCCATGGTTCATGTGGATTGAGCCGTCAGAGTAGACATGCACCAACGCGCCCGCCTGATTGAGATGCGTCAGGGTAAAGCTGATCCCGAACTTCACAGGCGTCAGGGCAATGCCTTTCTTCAGGATCGGGTTGGACGCGTTCCATTCAGCAACGGATGCGCGCCGCGCTGCATAATCCGACTGCTCGACCAGCTGGTCTACCAATTCGGCGATGACACTATCGGTGACCTCCATCCCATAAGGCGTGACCCCAACCTTCATCTTTCCAGAAATACTCCCCCCGGAGGGATAAAAATTCCTGCGCCGCACCTCCAAAGGGTCCAGCGCCAGATGGTGCGCGATGTGGTCCATCACACGCTCAATCCCGACAAGACCCTGTGGCCCACCAAAACCCCGAAAGGCCGTCGCACTCTGTGTATTGGTCTTGAGCCGGTGCGACGTAATCCGCGCCGCTGGTAGGTCATAGGCATTGTCCGCGTGCAGCATCGCGCGGTCGGCCACCGGCAGCGACAGGTCCTGTGCCCAGCCACAGCGGACGAGGTGGGTGAAATCCACGCCTGTCAGGCGGCCATTGTCGTCAAAGCCCACGTCATAGGAGATGCGGAAATCATGGCGTTTGCCTGTGATGACCATGTCGTCATCGCGGTCATAGCGCATCTTGCAGGGCTTGCCGGTCATCTGGGCGGCAATCGCGCAGGCCCCGGCCAACGCATTGCCTTGGCTTTCCTTGCCGCCAAAGCCCCCGCCCATCCGCCGCACTTCGACGCGGACGGCATGAAACGGCACACCCAGCCCCTCCGCCACCTTGTGCTGAATCTCGGTCGGGTGCTGGGTCGAGGCGTGCACGACCATGTCGCCGTTGTCCTGCGGCAACGCGAGCGCCGCCTGACCTTCCAGATAGAAATGCTCCTGCCCGCCCAACTCCAGCGTGCCTTGCAGGCGGTGCGGGGCGATTTCCAGAGCGGTCTCGATGTCGCCTTTTGCGTAAACGCGCGGTCCGTCCTCGAACCGGCTATTGGCAGCCAGCGCGTCGTCCACTGTCAGGATCGGTGTGTCTTGCTCGTATTCCACCTTGGCCAGACGCGCCGCTTTGCGCGCTGCGAGATGGCTTGTGGCAATGACGCAGAATATCGGTTGGCCAACATAGTGGATGGCCCCGTCGCTCAGCAGCGGTTCATCATGGATTGATGGTGATACATCGTTCGCGGCGGGCAGAGCTTCCGCAGTGAATACCCGGACAACTCCTTCTGCCGCGCGGACGTCTGTCAAATCGAGCGACGTGATGCGTCCTTTGGCAATTGAAGACAGGCCAAAGGCCAGATGCAGGGTACCTTTGGGGGTCGGCACGTCATCGGTGTAGCGGGCCATGCCCGTCACATGCAGTTTGGCGGCGTCATGGGGCAGGGGTTTGGCAACACTCATGCGCGCACCTCCAGCACATCAACAAGGCCTTCATGGAATGCCCGCCAGAGCATGTTTTGTGCGGCTTTCAAACGGTACTCTGCGCTGGCGCGCATGTCGGACAGCGGGGTGAAGTCTTCTGCGAATGCCGGGATTGCGGCCTTAATCGTGGCTTCGCTCCACAGCTGCCCGGTCAGCGCGGCTTCTACGGCTGCCGCACGCTTCGGGGTGCCAGCCATGCCGCCAAATGCGATCCGGGCTGACGCAACAAGGCCGTTCTCGATTACGAGGTTGAAAGCACCGCAAACGGCAGAGATGTCCTGATCGACGCGTTTGGAAAGCTTGAAGACGTGAAGTGTGTCAGGTTGTTTCGGTATTGTGACGGCCTCGACGAACTCGCCCGGTGCGCGGTCCTGTTTGCCGTAGTCGATGAAGAACTCTTCGAGCGGCAATATACGCCGCGCATTGCCCTTGCGCAGGTGCAGTGTGGCCCCCAGTGCGATCAGAGGCGGTGGGCTGTCTCCGATGGGGGATCCGTTTGCGATGTTGCCGCCGATGGTGGCGGCGTTTCGCACCTGTGTGGAGCCATATCGATCAAAGAGCGGTTTCAGCGCTGCAAAATGCGGGCTCAGGGCGTCTGATGCACGGGTGATCGAAACGCCCGCGCCAAGGGTGATTTCGCTCTCTGTCTCGGTCACTTGTTGCAAGTCGGCACATTGGTTCAGAAACGCGACAGGCCCGAGGTCAGTGAAGTGTTTGGTGACCCACAGGCCCACATCTGTGGCCCCCGCGATCAGGGTCCCATCCGGGTGCGCCTCGCACCACTCGGCCAAAGCATCGCTTGTTTTGGGTGCCGCAAATGGGGGCTTTGCCCCCGCCGGAGGCGCTGCCTCCTCCCCCCCAGAGTTTTTGGGGAAAGATGAAGGAGGGGTGTCGCGCATGTGATCGGGGACGGGCGCGGATTCTGCAGCCTTGGCGGCGCGGATGATGGGCGCGTAGCCGGTGCAGCGGCAGAGGTTTCCGGCGAGTGTCGTGTCATGATCCGAAGAGCCGTTCAGGTGATCTGTCGCCATTGAGACGATGAAGCCCGGTGTGCAGAAACCGCATTGCGAGCCGTGCAGGTCAATCATGGTTTGTTGCACGGGGTGCAGCGTGCCGTCTGGCGCGGCGATGCCTTCGACCGTGCGGACGGCTTTGCCCTGCAGTTGCGGCAGGAAAAGGATGCAGGCGTTCAGGGATTTCGCACCGCCGTCATCCGTGACCATGACCGTGCAGGCCCCGCAATCGCCTTCGTTGCAGCCTTCTTTGGTGCCGGTCAGGCCACGCTCTTCGCGCAGCCAATCCAGCAGGGTCGTTGTCGGATGTGGGTCGTGCAGTGTGACGTCTTCGCCGTTTAGGCGGAAGGTGATGTCCATATGCTCTATAAGCCGCGATACCATGTGGCAGGGCAACGGGGCCGATGCGGCGTAGACCCTCGTGCTGACCTGCATGACAGCGCGCGCAGGACAAAAATGCAAGAGGGTCGCGCGCCTTGATCAGATCGACGCTGCGAGCCTGCCCAATTGATCAGCAGTTGTGCCCCAACCGTCGTGAAAGCCCATGGCTTCATGCGCTTCTTTCCCGGCGGCGTCGGCGTGCAGCGCGGTGGCCGTGTAGCGCGTGCCACCATCCGTCAAAGCCTCAAGTGTCATGATCGCTGTGAAGTGGAACGCGCCCTCGTCCGGCGGGTCGTTCGGCGCAAAGCCAGGGCCAAGGGCCGAGGTCCAGACCATGCGACGCTGATCTTCTGCCACCAGCACGCAGCCTGCGCCGCCGTCCATTTCGCCCATCTCGGGGACATGCATGACAACGTGGAACGTGCCGCCCGGCGTCGGGTCGATGACGGCCTTCGTGCACGTCACCGGCTCCGGCGCGAACCACTGCGCCAGAAGATCAGCCTCGGTCATGCAACGCCAGACCGAAGCAGGGCCTGCGTCAAACTCTCGTGTCAGCGTCAGTGCGTGGGTCATGCATTTGCGCCCGCGGCCGCGGCGACAAGCGCATCGAAGGCCGCTGTACATCCCATCTTGTAGCCCTCAAGCATTTCGGGACCCGCAAAGCTGGTCAGCGCGATCTCAAGCGTCAGCCGCGTACCACCGTCTGCATCCTCAAAGGTTGCACAGGTGAAGGAGGCAGCCAGCGGCGCGCCTTCGACTTCAAGCGTTTCGGCATAGGCAACCGCATCAGGCGTGACCGTTGTCCAATCGGTGTGAACCACGGTGTCGGGTTCGTTTTCCGCAGTCACAAGCGCGGTCTCTCGCACGCCGGGGGCGGTTTGAGCCGGGTGTGTCACCGTGGTGGTGAAGTCCTCACCCGGCGAATTCCAGATCTGGCGCGCGTCGCTGTCTGTATAAAGCTCAAAAACGCGTGCAGGTGGGGCCGCGATGACGCGGGTGAAGGTCAGACTATCCGTTTCCATGAAATGGGTCCTTTCTATTTGATCTTAGGGCGCGCCCTGACAGCCCGCCAAGTGATTTCAGGCGCTGTCAGGTCGTGTCGCGCTTGTTTTCGATTTGCAGGGCAAGCCGTTCGAGGCGGTCCAGGCGTCCCTCCCACAGCTTGCGCTGTTTGTTCAGCCAATCCTCTGCGGCGGCCAGCGGTGCGGCTTCGATATGGACCGTGCGCACGCGTCCCTTTTTCTCGCTTCTGACAAGCCCTGCCGCCTCAAGCTTGCTGAGGTGTTTCATGAAGGTCGGTAGCGCCATGTCATGAGGCGCGTGAAGCTCCGACACAGGTGCTGAGCCTTCGGTCAGGCGTTCAATAACCGCCCGGCGCGTCGGATCAGCAAGTGCCGCGAAAAAGGTGTCGAGTTGGTTAGTCATGTGGCTAAGTAATGATAATGCGAGACTTGAGTCAATATAGTTTTCCCATCGGCTAAGTATTCTGGCGGTTGGACCCCGCAGAACCACCAGATAGGGTGCCACCATGGCGACCCGATTCATACATCTCCGACTGCATTCTGAGTATTCGCTGCTTGAGGGCGCGATGCGGATGAAGAAATTGCCCGGCATGATTGCCGGTCTTGGCATGCCTGCGGTGGCGTTGACGGATACCAACAACATGTTCGCGGCGCTGGAATTCTCGGAAGGAGCATCCAAGGCCGGGGTGCAGCCGATCATCGGCTGTCAGGTGGATGTGGCCTATGATCCCGCGCAGCCGGGCGAGAAACCACGTGATCCTGCGCCTCTCGTTCTGTTGGCGCAAAGCGAGGCCGGGTATGAATGCCTGATGCGGCTGAACACCTGTCTGTATGTCGACAAAGGCGGGCAGCTGCCGCAGGTGACTGTGGATGAACTGGCCGCGAATGCAGACGATGTGATCTGTCTGACCGGTGGACCGGATGGTGCCTTGGGCAAGCTGCTACAGGCCGGTCAGCGGCCGAAGGCAGAAGCGTTCCTGGATCGGCTGGCGTCGATTTATGGTGACAGGTTGTATGTCGAATTGCAGCGGCATCCGGGTGAAAGCGGTCAGCCGGAAGCCGAGCGCCTTACCGAGCGTCCGACGGTCGAGATGGCCTATGCCAAGGGGTTGCCTTTGGTTGCCACGAATGACGTCTATTTCCCTAAGCCGGACATGTATGAGGCACACGATGCGCTGATCTGCATCGCGGAAGGGGCCTATGTTGATCAGCAAGAACCCCGACGGAAGTTGACGGCGCAGCACTACCTGAAAACGCCCGAAGAAATGGCGACGCTCTTTGCCGACATTCCGGAGGCGATTGAAAACACCGTCGAGATCGCGCAGCGTTGCGCGTTCAAGGCTTACAAGCGCGACCCGATCCTACCCAAGTTTGCCGACGATGAGGTCGCGGAACTGCGCCGCCAATCGAACGAAGGGCTGCAAGCCCGGTTGGCGGTGATCCCACATGCGGTGAGCGTCGAGGAATACCAGAAACGGCTCGATTTCGAGTTGGACATCATCGAGGGGATGGGCTTCCCCGGTTACTTCCTGATCGTTGCGGACTTTATTGCGTGGACAAAAGAGCAGGGCATTCCGGTGGGGCCGGGCCGGGGGTCTGGTGCAGGGTCGTTAGTGGCCTATGCGTTGACGATCACCGACCTTGATCCGCTGCGCTACGGCCTTCTTTTTGAACGCTTCCTGAACCCGGAACGGGTGTCGATGCCGGACTTTGACATCGACTTCTGCATGGACCGGCGCGAGGAAGTCATCCGATACGTGCAAGAGAAATATGGCCGCGACAAGGTTGGGCAGATCATCACCTTTGGTGCGCTTTTGTCGAAGGCCGCCGTGCGAGACGTCGGACGGGTGTTGCAGATGCCCTATGGGCAGGTGGATCGTCTGTCCAAGATGATCCCGGTTGAGGGTGTGAAACCCGTCAGCATCGAAAAGGCGCTGGCCGATGAGCCGCGTCTACGGGAAGAGGCCAAAAACGAAGAGGTCGTCGACCGTTTGCTAACCTATGGCCAACAGGTCGAGGGGCTGCTGCGGAACGCGTCCACCCACGCAGCGGGTGTTGTGATCGGGGACCGTCCGCTTGATGCGCTTGTGCCGCTCTATCAGGACCCTCGGTCCGACATGCCGGCGACACAGTTCAACATGAAATGGGTCGAACAGGCGGGGCTGGTGAAGTTCGACTTTCTGGGTCTGAAGACGCTGACGGTTATCGAAAACGCGATGAAGCTGATCCTGAAATCCGGGCGCGACATACACATCGCGGCGGATGGGACGGAACTATATCAGCCAGAACCCGGCACGGTTAACCAGATCAACGCGATCCCGCTGGATGATGAGGCGAGCTACAAGCTCTATTCCGCAGGCAAAACTGTTGCCGTGTTCCAGGTGGAATCCAGCGGCATGATTGATGCGCTCAAGCGCATGAAGCCGACCTGTATTGAGGACATCGTGGCACTTGTGGCGCTGTATCGGCCCGGCCCGATGGAGAACATTCCGAAGTATTGTGAGGTTAAGAACGGACTCAGCGAACGCGACCTGCTGCACCCATCGGTCGATCACATTCTGGACGAGACGCAGGGCATCATTGTCTATCAGGAACAGGTGATGGAAATTGCCCGTCAAATGGCGGGGTATTCTCTTGGCGGTGCTGACCTTTTGCGCCGCGCGATGGGTAAGAAAATCCAAGAGGCGATGGACGCCGAAAAGCCGAAGTTCCTGAAAGGGGCGGCTGAAAACGGCGTCGATGAGAAAACGGCCAAGGAAACGTGGGACCTTCTGGATAAGTTCGCGAACTATGGTTTCAACAAATCCCACGCAGCGGCCTATGCAGTTGTCAGCTACCAAACGGCGTGGCTGAAAGCGAACCATCCGGTCGAATTCATGGCGGGGGTCATGAACTGCGATCTGCACCTGACCGACAAGCTTGCGATCTACTTCCAAGAGGCGAAGAAGGGGCTGAGCCTGCCCTATATTCCGCCTTGCGTGAATCGCTCCGAGGCCACGTTTGACGTGCATGATGGCAAGCTGGTCTATGCGCTTGGTGCGCTGAAGAACGTCGGTGTCGAAGCCATGAGGCTTGTGGTGGGCGGGCGTGGGGACAAGCCCTTTGTCAACTTGTTCGACTTTGCCCGCCGCGTTGACCTGAAGCGGGTTGGCAAGCGCCCGCTTGAGATGCTGGCGCGCGCAGGTGCGTTCGACGAACTGGACCGCAATCGACGGCGGGTTTTCAACAGCCTTGATGCACTTGTGGCGTATTCTGCGGCAATACACGAACAACGCGCGTCAAATCAGGTTTCGCTCTTTGGCGAAGCCGGCGATGACCTGCCAGAGCCACGTTTGGCACCGGTTGAGGATTGGCTACCTGCAGAACGCCTTTCAGAAGAGTTCGCGGCTGTGGGCTTCTACCTGTCTGGCCATCCGCTCGATGATTACATGGCCCCGCTCAAACGGGCGGCTGGTGCCGGCGTGCCATTCCACACCCTGGAGTCGCTGGAACGCGATATCCAAGGTCGTGAGGCGATGATTGCAAAGCTGGCAGGTGTCGTGACCGGGCGGCAAGAACGGAAATCGGCGCGGGGCAACAGGTTTGCCTTTGTGCAGCTGTCCGATCCAAGCGGGGCCTATGAGGTCACCGTGTTCTCAGAGGCGCTGGAAAAAGGGCGCGAATATCTTGAGACCGGATCGAAGGTTGTGTTCACGGTCGAGGCCAATCTTGAATCTGACCAACTGAAATTGCTCGGTCGCTCGGTCGCGCCAATTGATGGGGCTGTGGCACAAGGCGGTGCTACGGGGCTGCGCATCTATGTCGACGATATCGGTGCCGTGCCGTCGGTGGCGACCGTTCTGGCCGACCTTGGCGACAAGGCAAAAGGCGCGGCGAAAGGACCGATCCAGTTTTGCTTGATGGGCGAAGGTTTGCCGGGTGAGGTCGAGATCGAGGCTGGTGATGGCTTCCCCGTTTCCCCTCAGATCAAATCCGCGTTAAAGAGCCTGACCGGGGTTCTACAGGTGGAAGAGCTTTGATCCGATCAAGTGTCCTTTTCGTGGCTGTCGTCGTGCTGGCGGGGTGTCTGCGCCCGAACGCCGGCATTGAACGCGTGTCCGAGACGACAATCGACCCTGATGCGGTCCCCACGGTCGAAGCAATGGCCGTCCCACAGACCGAAGACGCGGGGCTCTTGAGTGACCTTCTGGCACAGGCGCGGCCCGAACAATCGGAGGAAGGCAGTTCTGAGGCCGAGACGACAGAACCGGCCAACGCTGGGGAAACCGAGGCGGAGGAACGATCCGGCCGCCGCGGTCTTGCGCGGCTTTTGCCCTTTGGTCGCTCCGCCGTTGATCCGGAAAAGGCAGAGGCCGTCACCGAGCCAGATGGCGAAGCAAATACGGTCGCGATTGCAGAGGCCGAAGACGGTGTCGAGACTGAGGAAGAAACGGTCGAGACAGCACAGGCGGATGCGCCAGAGGCCAGCGTCGATACGGACGCAGCACAACTGGTCGCCGAAGCCAAGGCCGTCGACAGAACGCGCGGGCTCTTTGCGCGGCTGCGTGGCGGTGCCGCCGACAAAGTCGACGCAGAGCCTGAAGTGACGCAAGTGGCGGCAGTCGCAACCGCCAGCCTGATTGCGCCCAAGGCGGTAAAAGAGGCCCCGGCAGAAACCCGCGTGGCTGCACGTCGAACCACATTGCTTGGCGCGTTGCGGCGCGGCGGTGGCCCAAGCGAACCGGGACCGGGTCAGGACACGGTCGCCTTTGGCACCAAGCTGCCTTACGGCGCTTTGGCCACGATCTGTGGTGTCAAACCCGCGCTGATGGGAGAGCAAGTGGCCTCTTATCCCGAACGCAGCCCGCGCTACCGGATCTATGACAGCGCGCCGGGCACCTTGTCCCTGCGCACGCATTACATCACCGGTTTTAAGGATGGATGTGCCCGCCAATTCACAGCGGCGCTGGCCCTGTTCGGCGCGCCGGGCGGTCACGAAGCAACGCGCTACCAGCGTTCGCACAAGCATATCGAAATGACCCGGACGGATCGTGAATACGAAGCGCTGCGCGCGCGGTTATGTCAGGCCCCGGTCGGATCGACCTGCGCTGAGCGCCGGTTCAACCGCTTTGAAAAATCGACGGTCTTCGTGTCCGTCTATGAACGCTTTGGAACCAATCCGCGCTGGGCGGATCTCTTGATCCACGACGGGCGCGTCGTGGCCAAGGACCTCAAGGGCGACTGAGGCGGTTGGGGGCTCTGCCCCCGGCGCTTGCGCGCCTCCCCCGAAGTTTTTTAAGCAAGAAGATTGGCCTAGTAATGCGGCGGGCGTTCGTCACCGACGATTTCGGCCCCTTCTCCTTCGCGGCTGGCTTCGCGTTCCATAAGGAATGCAACGCGGGCCTGAAGGATGCGAATATCCTTGTCCTGACGAGCCACAATGTCCGACAGGTCATCGACCGTTTTTTCAAGATGCGCGAGTTTTTCTTCGAGGGCGTTCATGCTGCCGGGCTACCACAATGGTGGACCACTTGGCCATGTGGTCTTGTTGCATCGCGCGGCCCTTGTTAGAGCCGCGCTGCACAAGGAGACCAGCCATGGCGAAAGTCAAGAAACAGCCGCGGCCCAAGGCGATCACGCCCAAGGGATTCCGCGATTACTTTGGCGCCGAAGTGACCGAGCGCGCCGACATGCTGAAGACGATTGCCGAGGTGTATCATCTCTATGGGTTCGAGGCGCTTGAGACGTCCGCTATCGAAACGGTTGAGGCGCTGGGGAAATTCCTGCCGGATGTGGACCGTCCGAATGAGGGCGTCTTTGCCTGGCAGGAGGATGACACCGGAACAGGCGCGGGCGACGGCGATTGGGTCGCGCTGCGCTATGACATGACGGCGCCACTGGCGCGGGTTTACGCGCAACATCGCAATGACCTGCCGACGCCGTACCGTCGCTACGCGATGGGGCCTGTCTGGCGCAATGAAAAGCCCGGACCGGGGCGGTTCCGGCAGTTTTATCAATGCGATGCAGATACTGTTGGGACGGCGTCGATGGGCGCCGATGCCGAGATTTGCGCAATGCTGTCGGACACGTTGGAGCGTGTGGGTATCCCGCGAGGCGATTACATCGTGCGTGTAAACAACCGCAAGGTTTTGAACGGCGTGATGGAGGTTGCGGGCCTCGGCGGTGACGACAAGGATGCCGAGCGCGGGATCGTGCTGCGAGCGATTGATAAGCTGGATCGGCTAGGTGTTGACGGTGTGCGTGCGTTGCTCGGAGCAGGGCGCGAAGATGAGAGCGGTGATTTCACCAAAGGCGCTGGTTTGAGTGATGACCAAGCTGCCGTGGTGTTGGGCTTCATGGAGGCCAAGCGCGCGACGGGCGCTGAGACAACCGCGCGGTTGCGCGAGTTGGTTGGTGCATCGGTCATCGGCGGGCAAGGCGTGAGCGAGCTTGAGCAGATTGCTGAGCTGCTGGATGCTGGTGGTTACTCTGCGGATCGGATCGAGATTGATCCGTCTGTCGTGCGCGGGCTGGGGTATTACACCGGGCCTGTCTATGAGGCCGAGCTGACCTTTGAAGTGCAGGACGAAAAAGGGCGTCCGCGCCAATTTGGGTCTGTGTCCGGAGGTGGGCGCTATGACGATCTGGTGAAGCGGTTTACTGGGCAAGAAGTGCCTGCGACGGGTGTGTCGATTGGTGTGGACCGGCTGCTGGCTGCGCTGCGCGCCAAGGGGCGGATCGGGGGCGAGGCGGCGGGGCCTGTGGTCGTGACCGTCATGGATCGGGACCGGATGGCCGACTATCAGGCGATGGTCGCGGAACTGCGCAACAACGGTATCCGGGCCGAGGTTTATCTGGGGAACCCCAAGAACTTCGGCAATCAAATGAAATATGCCGACCGGCGCCGGTCGCCCATCGCGATCATCGAAGGCGGGGATGAGAAAGAGCGTGGGGTCATTCAGATCAAGGACCTGATCCTTGGGGCGGAACTGGCCAAGGATGCGAGCCTCGAGGAATGGCAGGCGCGGCCCAGTCAGGTCGAGTGTCCCCGCCGGGACCTCGTGGCGCGGGTGCGGCAGATGCTGAGCGATCAGAATGGCTGATCTTGCGGGCCTGACGGCAGAGTTGCTGGCGCGGTTCGAGGCGCTGGGAGCCGCGCGGATCGAGGCGGGCATTTTGCAGCCTGCTGAGACGCTGCTGGATCTTTATGGCGAAGACATCCGCGCGCGGGCCTATGTGACCCAAGACCCGCTGCGGGGCGAACAGATGTTGCGCCCTGATTTCACCGTACCAGTCGTTCAGATGCACATGGCCGAGAGCGCAGAACCCGCGCGCTATACCTATGCGGGCCCCGTGTTTCGGCGGCAGGAACAGGATGCGGACCGGGCCAACGAATATCCGCAAGTGGGGTACGAGGTCTTTGATCGCGGCGCGCCCGAGTTGGTCGAAGCCGAGATTTTTGCCGCGTTTTATCAAGCGCTTGAAGGGTTGCCTGTGACGCCAGTCATGGGCGATATCGCCATCCTGGCTGCGGCCGTGGACGGGTTAGAGACCATCCCCGCGCGCAAAGCGGCCTTAAAGCGGCATATGTGGCGGCCTGCGCGGTTCCGGGACCTGCTGGATCGTTATACTGCTGCCCCACAAGCGCGGGATGAAGTTGAGGGTGGCCCAGAGATCGGGCTGCGGACGGCGGCTGAAGTAGAAAGCCGCGCAGCGCGTTTGCGGGCCGAGGCTGCGGTGCCGCCTTTGCCAGAGGCGGCGGCGGATCGGCTGGAGGCGGTTTTGGATGTATCCGGGCCTGCGCGGGACGCCTTGGCCGCATTGAAGGGTTTGATGGCAGATCTGCCCGGCATTGCGCTTGACGTGGCGCGGTTGGAAGCCCGGATCGAGGCGATGGCGGTGGCCGGCGTGGATGTCGATCAGGTGCAGTTTGAGGGAAGCTACGGGCGCACCTCGATGGAATATTACGACGGTTTTGTCTTTGGGTTTCAGGCGGATGGTGTGGACCAGCCGGTTGCGACCGGCGGGCGGTACGATGCGCTGACGCAGGCGTTGGGGGCGGGGCGTGATGTGCCCGCGGTCGGCGGTGTGCTGCGGCCTGACCTGATGCTGGCGCTCATGGAGGCAGGCCGATGATCAAGCTGGGCGTGCCTTCCAAAGGGCGGCTGATGAGCGATACGTTCGACTGGTTCGGGCAGCGTGGGATCACGCTGAGCAAAGGCGGGTCGGTTCGCGAATATCTTGGCCGGGTCGAGGGTATCGACGGGTTGGAGATGGTGATGTTGAGCGCGGGAGAGATTCCGCGCGAGTTGTCTGCCGGGCGGATTCATCTGGGCGTCACGGGCACCGATTTGGTTCGTGAAAAGCTGGCGGCTTGGGACCAACAGGTTGATGTTGTTGCGGAAATGGGGTTCGGCCATGCCGATCTGATCCTTGCCGTTCCTGCCTTTTGGACGGACGTCGTGACGCCGCATGATCTGGATGAGGTGGCTGCAGAGTTTCGGGCGCGGCACGGGTTTCGGATGCGGATTGCAACCAAATATCACCGGCTGGTTCGGCAGTTTCTGGCGGAGCGTGGCGTCGCGGATTACCAGTTGGTCGACAGTCAGGGCGCGACGGAAGGCACGATCAAGAACGAGACCGCCGAGGTTGTGGCCGACATTACCAGCACGGGCGAGACGCTGCGCGCGAACCATTTGAGGGTGCTAGAGGATGCTTTGATTTTGGCGTCGCAGGCGACCGTGTTCCGGTCAAAATCGGCCCCGATGGGAGCCGGTGATCAGGCGGTCATGGACGAGGTTCTGACCCGTTTGGCGTGAGCCGCAATTCATTTGCGATCGATGACTACGTAGATTGCGCACATGAGGCGGGCCAAGGCGCGCCTCATGTGCAGGTGTCTTAACTGTCCGACTGTGTGAATTTGTCGAGGATGTTGATCGATTGATCGCCCTCGCTTGTGAATGCGGCGACGGCAAAGAGCACAACGACCACACCCATCACGATCCGAATATCCAGCATGTTTTCCCTTCCTGTTTTTTGTCAGGCGCAGGTAGGGTGCGATGGTCACAGGGCCAGCGCATAGTTTGCCGCAGGGCGTAAACGCGCCCTTGGCCGCTTCGGCCAATTCAGATTCAGGGCCTGCGGCGCGAGTATTTTTGAAACATAGAAGGTGTGGCGGTGCGCTTCAGATCACGCCGATCTCGGACAGGGCGATTTCGAGTTTGGGGGGCAGTGTTTCGGTCCGGTCTGCGGCGGCCCCTGTCAGATCCTGTGGCGCGTCCTCTGGTTTGAGGTAACGCCAACCTTGGAAGGGGCGCTTGGCGGCGGTTGTCGTGCGGACGAGTTTTGGGTCTAGTACGATGGCGCAGCGGGTGATGCCATCGGCGCTGAGATATTCGTCTAGGCGCAGGATTTTCTGACGGCACATGATCGCGCCTTTGATCACCCAGTAGAGGGAGCCGCCGTTCAGCAATTCGGCCTCGCGTTTGGGCCACATGCGGGTGACGTGGCGTGGATTGCCATCCGGGGCCTGCGCACGCTTGGTGGCCTGCCATTCGGCCAGACCTGCCACATTTTCGGTGCCGACACTGAGTTTGATCAGGTTGATGTGTTTCGTCATGATCCGGCCCCCAAGATGTTGTGCATCCGCACCGTTTTTCTATATATTGCGATTCCCGGCGGCATCCAAGCTACATCTAGATGGTGTGGTCGGGTATGAAGAACACCCTATATCCCGGCGACACCCCCATATCTTGAGGCCCGCAGATGACCCGCTTTTCCGCTCCGATTGCTGAACAAATCTGGGACATGAAATACCGTTTTAAAGAGGCGGATGGCACGCCGATTGATGAAACGGTCGAGGACACCTGGGGGCGCATCGCCAAGGCGCTGGCCAGTGTCGAGAAAGACCCTGAAGAGTGGGAAGACCGGTTCTACGCCGCGCTGGAAGATTTCAAGTTCTTGCCAGCGGGTCGGATCACCGCCGGGGCCGGCACGGCGCGCAAGGTGACGCTGTTCAACTGCTTTGTCATGGGAACGATCCCGGACAGCATGGGCGGCATTTTCGACATGCTGAAAGAGGCCGCTTTGACCATGCAGCAGGGCGGCGGTATCGGGTATGATTTCAGCACGATCAGGCCCAAGGGTGCGGATGTAAAAGGTGTGGCGGCGGATGCGTCCGGTCCGTTGTCTTTCATGGATGTGTGGGACGCGATGTGCCGAACGATCATGTCGGCGGGCTCGCGTCGGGGCGCGATGATGGCGACGATGCGCTGCGATCACCCGGACATTGAAGATTTCATCGAGGCCAAGAGCGACGCAGCGCGACTGCGCATGTTTAACGTGTCAGTCTTGGTGACCGACCCGTTCATGGCGGCGGTCAAGGCGGATGCGCCGTGGGACCTTGTATTTGACGGAAAGGTCTATCGCACCGTTCAGGCCCGCGCGCTGTGGGACAAGATCATGCAGGCGACGTTCGACTATGCCGAACCGGGCGTGATCTTCATCGACCGCATCAATCAGGCGAACAACCTGAACTATGTCGAAACCATCGCCGCGACGAACCCCTGTGGCGAGCAACCTTTGCCCCCTTATGGTGCGTGTTTGCTGGGGTCAGTGAACCTGTCGCGGTTGGTCGTTGATCCGTTTGGCGATGACGCACGCTTGGACGAAGAGGCGCTGAACGAGCTGGTCGCGACGGCGATCCGCATGATGGACAATGTGGTCGATGCCTCGCGCTTCCCACTTGAAGCGCAGGCGCGTGAGGCCGAGGCCAAGCGGCGGATCGGGCTTGGGGTCACCGGGCTTGCCGATGCGCTGCTGATGGTGGGTTCTCGCTATGGCTCGGACGAGGCGGCAGAGCTGACCGACCGTTGGCTGAAGGCGATTGCGCGGGCGTCCTATCTGGCCTCTGTGGAACTGGCCAAGGAAAAGGGCGCGTTCCCTCTGTTTGAGGCGGAGCCGTATCTGTCGTCTGGCAACATGATGCAGATGGACGATGATGTTCGAGGCGCGATTGCAGATCATGGCATTCGCAATGCGCTGGTGACTTCAATTGCACCGACGGGGACGATCTCGCTTTATGCCGGGAATGTCTCGTCCGGGATCGAGCCGGTCTTTGCCTATGCCTACACGCGCAAGGTGCTGCAAAAGGACGGATCGAAGACCGAGGAAGAGGTCGTCGATTACGCCGTGCAGATGTGGCGTGAGAAGATGGGCGATGCAGAGCTGCCGGATTACTTCGTGAACGCTCAGACGCTGGCCCCATTGGAGCATGTGAAGATGCAGGCAGCGGCGCAGAAATGGGTGGATTCCAGTATCTCGAAGACGATCAATTGCCCGGCGGATATCTCGTTCGATGACTTCAAGGAAGTCTACATGGAGGCGTGGGATAGCGGCTGTAAGGGCTGCACGACCTACCGTCCGAATGCGGTGACGGGGTCGGTGTTGAGTGTGGCTGAGGAGAAGCCTGCGGAAACACAACCCTCGCTAGATAGCATGGCTGCTCGTCTAACCTGGGCATTCGAACGTTCCGGTTTTGAAACGCAGAAAGAAGTCGCTGAGGCGGCGGGACTTAGTGAACAGGTTGTAAGTCCATTTTTCAGCGGAAAACGCGAGCTTTCAAAAGACGCGGCGACCAAACTTGCACCTGTGCTGAATGTCGGACCAGGTTGGCTGGTCTTCGGAGACCCTGATGCAAATGTGCCCGGCGGCACCGCCGGGCAGCCCCCGGCCGCCCCCACGGGCGGGGGCTTCACCCCCACCCTCGGCCGGGAGCAGCCCTCCGAGCACGGTGCCAGCGTTTCAGCAGCGTTGATGAATTCGGGCGCAGATGTTGTGCACCTTGCGGAACCGCTGGACCGGCCTGAGGCCTTGGAAGGCAACACGTACAAGCTGAAGTGGCCGGATAGTGAGCACGCCATCTACATCACGATCAATGACATCGTGCATGGTCAGCAGCGGCGTCCGTTTGAGGTGTTTATTAACTCCAAGAACATGGAGCATTTCGCCTGGACGGTGGCGCTGACGCGGATGATCTCGGCGGTGTTCCGGCGCGGGGGCGATGTGTCCTTTGTCGTCGAGGAACTGAAGGCCGTGTTTGACCCGCGTGGCGGTGCGTGGATGGGGGGCAAATATGTGCCATCGATCCTTGCCGCAATCGGAGGCGTGATCGAACAGCACTTGATCAGCATCGGCTTCATCGCCGGT
Organism: Shimia ponticola; assembly: GCF_007995215.1. GTDB lineage: Bacteria > Pseudomonadota > Alphaproteobacteria > Rhodobacterales > Rhodobacteraceae > Shimia_B > Shimia_B ponticola. The sequence continues at coordinate 1,096,768 of NZ_VCDK01000003.1, read as the reverse complement.
GAGGGGATGGGGCTAAAATCAGACCCGCAAGCCGATGTCGTGCAGATGAATGGCGCGCCAAAGGGTCCCGCCTGCAGCAGCTGCGGCAGCTATGAAATGCGAATGATCGAAGGCTGCATGACCTGCGCGAATTGCGGGTTCTCGAAATGCGGGTGATTTGAAGCGGGCACCCAAGACACCCGATCACACAGAAAATTACTGCAAAGGCGAATCAGTTCTTCCCCTGATTCGCCTCGCGCGCTATGATGCGCCCAATCAAACAAAAACGATCAAACACAGATCAACTCGGGCAGTGATCATGCGGGCATTCATTCAGGCGGCTTTTGGGGCCGCTGTCGTCGGTTTCCTTGTGGGTGCGCCTGTTCTGGCCGAGCCGCAAGGGGACCGCATGGGTCTTGGGACCGCGCGGCTTTTCACAAATGACGCCTTAGGTGACGGCAAGGACCGTTGGAAAACCGGCAGCTATCAGGTCAGCCATTTTCGTGGTGGCGTCTGGACCGGTGATGCGGCCGAGCGTCCGGGCGAGATGCTGGAATACCGCCTTCGGACCGACATCATTGCAGCCGCGAGCCTAAAATCGCCCAAGCCGGGTGATCGGCGTTATGCTGGTGTTCTGTCTTTCGGGGTGCATACGCCTTTCGCCCGCAACGGGTGGGAGATGTCGGCGGGGGGTGACCTGGTCTTGACCGGACCGCAGACGGGGATCGGTGAGTTTCAGGACACGATCCATGAATGGATCGGGGCATCCAAGCCCGACCTGTCCAATCAGATCGAAAATGGAATCTATCCAACGGCATTGTTCAGCGCCGCGCGTCCGCTGAGCTTTGACGGTGGGATCGTGCGCCCCTTTGCCGAGGTGCAGGCGGGATATGAAACGCTCGCACGCGTGGGCGTTGACCTTGTTGTTGGCTCCATGGGCGACAACGCCCTTTGGGCGCGGGACGTGACCACAGGTACCCTGATGCGAGCCGATCATGCGCAGGATGTAGGCTTCTCGCTGGTGTTGGGCGCTGACTATACGACCGTTAGCGACAGTGTGGTTTTGCCTGCAGATGACGGGTTTGTTCTGGAAGACCGCGCGCGAGTCCGCGTTGGTGGGCAGTACAAGAGCGAGCTTCACCGGTTCTACTACGGTCTGACATGGCTGTCGGAAGAATTCGAGGCGCAGACCGGGAGTCAGGTGGTCGGCTCCGTCACAATCGACTTCGCGTTCTAGGATCGGTCCCTTCGGACTGGCTTATCGCAAGCCGTTCTGCAGTGTCTTTTCATGTGTGGCATGCAATCCACGGGTGAAGTCTGTTTTCTCTAAACACCTGAAAGAAAAGTCTTAACAGGCGGATTCGTGCCTGTTACGGTTCTTGCAATAATAAAACTTGAGGCAGTGCAGGTATGGAGACGGGCTTTCGTGGCACGTTCGTCATTTCCTGGTCGCAAACGCTAATTGATGGGTACGACGCCACGGGTGGGGCGTCGATGAGTGTAGGTTCCACTTGGCGGTGGACCGGGCAGGTCGTTCGGGTGGACGGCCATGGCGGGCTTTTGCGGTTGGAAGATGCCGCCGGCAGCAGTGAGATGCGCCGGCGCGCGGCGAAAACCGTGCGCAAACTGGTGGGCGCGGTTCAAGAGAACACAACGGACCTGGATTCGGTCGATGTTTCGGAGCCGATGGCCGAGCAAAGCTTTGCCGTGACCGATGGGCGTCGGGCCTATGTCGTGACGATGATTGACGTGCCGGGTGCGCGACCCTTGGCGATGTTTGTCGATGACATTCCTCCACGGGATCAGGATTTGTGGGTGGTTGAGCATACCTTGGCGGTCGATGCCGGGATGGCCACAGAGCCCGAAGGACAGATGATCTGTTTCACGCCGGGCACACGGTTGAATGTGGCGTCCGGCACTGTGGACGTCACAGAGTTGCGGCCCGGTGATTTGGTTCAGACCAAGGATAACGGGCTGCAAGAAGTCTTGTGGACAGGCGCGCGTCGGATCACGGGTGCGCGGCTGCATGTGATGCCGGACTTGGCCCCGGTGCGTATCCGCGCCGACGCACTTGGATCAGGACGCCCGGATCAAGAGCTTTTGGTGTCACCTGAACATCGTATGCTGGTCAAAGGCGCGGTCGCGCGCGACCTGTTCAACTGCGATGAGGTTTTTGTCGGTGCTCGGGATCTTGTCGATGGGCACAACGTCATTCACGACAAGATGGTCCGCGCCGTGAACTATGTTCATATCCTGTTCGAGCGGCATGAAGTCGTCTGGGCTAATGGACTTGAGACCGAGAGTTTCCATCCGTCCTTGGCATCACTGGACGACGGTCAGCGCGCGGCGATGGCGGAGGCTCTGCCACAGGTACGCGAGGGAACGTACAGCGACTACGCACGGCGCGTTCTATCACCAAGCGAGGCCGCGATCCTGCGGCATGTGGCCTAACGCGTCTCGCCGGAGAAAGTTTGCACTCGCTTCCCGCGGCCCGCGCAGTTCCCCACGCTGTTCAATTGATCTCTCTATCGCTTGACAGTGGCTGGGCAAGCGCATATCCGGCGCGCTCATTGGTGTTGGTGGTCCTCGCAAGAGGGAACCTGTCGTCCCGGCCAAATCCGGGAAGGAGGACAACGCCCTTCGAAACCTGAACGAAGGAGATCAGCCGTGACCAAACGCACGTCTGCCAAGTACAAAATCGACCGCCGGATGGGCGAAAACATCTGGGGTCGTCCAAAGTCGCCAGTCAACCGCCGTGAATACGGCCCCGGCCAGCACGGTCAGCGCCGCAAGGGCAAGATGTCGGACTTCGGCACGCAGCTGCGCGCCAAGCAAAAGCTGAAGGGCTACTACGGCGACCTGACCGAGAAGCAGTTCCGCCGCATCTACGCCGAAGCCGAGCGTGTCAAAGGCGACACCGGTGAAAACCTCATCGGTCTGCTGGAGCGCCGTCTGGACGCCGTTGTTTACCGCGCGAAATTCGTGCCAACCGTGTTTGCCGCACGTCAGTTCGTGAACCACGGCCACGTCAAGGTGAACGGCAAAAAGGTCAACATTCCTTCGTACCGCGTCAAAGAAGGCGACGTGATCGAAGTGCGTGACCGCTCCAAGCAACTGGCCATCGTGCTGGAGGCTGTGCAACTGCCAGAGCGTGACGTTCCTGACTACATCGATGCGGATCATTCGAAAATGACCGCCACCTTCGTGCGCGCGCCGGGTCTTTCGGACGTGCCATACCCGGTGATGATGGAACCAAACCTCGTCGTCGAATTCTACGCGAAGAACTAAACACCGTTCTTTGCTGCTTACGGAAAGGTCGCCCTCTGCTCGGGGCGGCCTTTTTCACGTTTAAGGGGCTGGTGGTCAGGATCGGACGCGGCAAAGGTGCATCACCTGTCGCAGATGTTGGATCGGCGGTTTTCCCCCGTCGCCAAGATGCGTAAACGTCAGGAATGCTGCCACACGTCAGGCGGCATGATTTTGGTTGGGAGGACATCCAAAATGGCCGGGATCGAGCCACAGCCGGGGATCATGGAAATCGCGCTGTACCAAGGTGGTGCTGCGGGTGGTCCGGGTGCGGATAACGTCGTGAAGCTGAGCGCGAACGAAAACCCCTTCGGGCCATCGGACGCGGCGATCAAGGCTGTCTCGAACGCAGCGCATCAGTTGCACCGCTATCCCGAGATCGATGCTGCAAGCCTCCGCAACAAGCTGGCTGCCAAGCACGGACTGGACGCCGAGCGGATCGTGATGGGTGTCGGATCGGACGAAATCCTGCGCCTGCTGGCCGAGGGCTATGCCGGGCCGGGAACCGAGGTGATCTACACCGAGCATGGGTTTTCCATGTATCGGATCGTGGCTTTGGGCGCGGGCGCGACGCCTGTCGTCGTGCCAGAGCGCGAACGGATTGTGGATGTCGATGCGATCCTTGATGGGGTCACCGATGCCACGCGCCTCGTCTTTATTGCGAACCCTGCGAACCCGACCGGGACGATGCTGGGTCTGGCCGAGCTGGAGCGGTTGGCGACCGGGCTGCCAGATCATGTTATCCTTGTTCTTGACGGCGCCTATGCGGAGTTTGTCGAGGGCTATGATGGCGGGTTCGCCTTGGCAGAGGCGCATGACAACATCGTCGTCACGCGCACTTTCTCGAAACTTTTCGGTCTGGGCGGGATGCGCGTGGGCTGGGGCTATGGGCCCAAGCCAATCATGGATGTGCTGAACCGACTTCGGAATCCGTTCAACTTGTCTTCGGTCGCTATCGCTGCTGCCGAGGCCGCACTGGATGACACCGCGCATATTGAGCGCTCTTTGCGGGAGAACGCGCGCCTGCGGGTGTGGCTGGCCGAGGCCTTGGCCGCGATTGGGGTGCCGTCGGACACCTCGATGACGAATTTCATTCTGGCCCGCTTTGCCTCGCCAGAGATTGCTCAAGCCTGTGATCAATTCCTGCAGGCCGAAGGCGTCTTTGTGCGGCCGGTTGCGGGCTATGGCCTGCCGAATTGCCTGCGGATCACTGTCGGAGATGAGGCGTCGTGCCGACGTGTGTCACACGTGATTGGCCGGTTTATGGAGGCGCATGCACAGGACGCCCAGTCGTGAGCAGTCAGGTTTACAACCGCGTTGCGCTGATTGGACTAGGACTGATTGCTTCGTCGATCTTCTGGGCGTCCAAACGGGCTGGACTGGCCGGTCACATCGCTGGCAGCGCACGGTCGGCTGAGACGCGCGAGATCGCACGTGAAATCGGTCTGTGTGAAAGCGTGCATGACACGGCGGCAGAGGCCTGCGCGGATGCTGATTTGGTGATCCTATGTGTCCCTGTGGGCGCGATGAGCGCCGTGATGCAAGAGATTGCTCCGGTGCTGAAGCCCGGTTGTGTGATCAGTGATGTCGGGTCGGTCAAGCGCGACGTGATCAAAGCGGTGACTCCGCATCTGCCAGAGGGCGTCCATTTTGTTCCGGCCCACCCGCTGGCCGGAACCGAGCATTCGGGTCCAAGATCAGGCTTTGCCGAATTGTTCGACAACCGCTGGTGTCTACTGACACCGGAGGATTCCGAAGCTCCCGAAGCGCAGCAATTGCGCGCGTTTTGGGAGGGTCTGGGATCGAATGTCGATTATATGGACCCCGATCACCATGATCTGGTTCTGGCCGTCACCAGCCATGCGCCGCATTTGATTGCTTACACTATGGTAGGTGTCGCGGATGACCTGCAACGGGTGACCGACAGTGAAGTCATCAACTATTCAGCCGCCGGTTTTCGCGATTTTACGCGGATTGCCGCCAGTGATCCCACGATGTGGCGAGATGTGTTTTTGTCGAACAAGGATGCCACGTTAGAAATCCTTGGACGGTTCACCGAAGAGCTATTCGCGCTTCAGCGGGCCATTCGTCGGGGTGATGGGGATTTGTTGTTTGATTACTTTACGCGCACTCGTGAAATCCGCCGTGGTATCATTGATGCCGGGCAAGATACGGACGCGCCGAATTTCGGGCGCTCTCGGTAGACTGTCACTTGTCGCTCTTCTGGTTGCCTCACAGGCAGGAGCCGACGCGCCAGAGACCTCCCCCAGACCGCAACTGCGCGGTGAATCTGCAAGCGCCACGACAAATCTGATCCGACCCAAGGCGCGCCCAGCCCCGGCAAAGGCGGCGTTGTCGCCTGAAGCTCCTGTGGAGGCGCTTGATCTGTCGCTGCGACCCAAAGCCAGACCAGCCGAGGTGTCGCGCGCAGTCGCGCGCAGGCAGGCTGGGTCGGTTTGCGGGATTGCCGACATCCGAGGGACACAGGTAGCGCCGATCACAGGCCGCATTGCCGGATGCGGCGTGGCTGCGCCGGTCAAGGTCCGGTCCGTGGCGGGCGTTCAGCTGAGCACGGCGGCAACGATGGATTGCAACACGGCCAAGGCGCTGCGGCGCTGGGTTAATGAGGGCGTGCGCCCAGCCGTCGGCACGCAGGGCGGCGGTGTCCGGCAGTTGCGTGTGGTTGCGCATTATTCCTGCCGAACGCGCAACAACCGGGCAGGGGCCAAGATCTCTGAGCATGGCAAGGGCCGCGCGATTGATATCGCCGGGATCGGCCTGCAGGACGGTTCAGAGATGTCCCTGCTCAGGGATTGGGGGCGCGGAGAGAAAGGCCGCGCCTTGCGCAAGATGTGGCGCGCGGCTTGCGGACCGTTCGGCACGGTGCTCGGCCCCGAGGCGGATGCGTTCCACAAGGATCATTTCCACTTTGATACGGCCCAGTATCGCTCAGGGAGCTATTGCCGCTGAGAGTGGTTCACTCAGCGTAGCTGCAGTTTCGGAGCCGGTCCCAAGGGCAAAGGTCCCAGACTGACCCGGCCATTGGCAAAAGTCAGTGGCGTGTCGATGGTATGGGGCGGGCCGGACAAACCTGCCATGACCTCAAGCACACGATTGACGGTGGGGATGATCGTTTCTGGCAAAAGGCCCATCGCTTCGCCCAAGGTCACGATTTCGCGCCAGTTTGTGGCCTTGATCGTGATCCGTCCCTCAGGCGTGCCTTGGGCGTCGATATCAAGCGTGCCGACGGCGCGCAGTTCAAGCTGACCCCATTGGGCGTCAAAGTCCTTCAGGTCTATCTTTGTCGGTTGGGGACGTGCCCGTTCGACGGCAAAACGGTCCCACGGTTTGTCAAAGCTGACAACAGCGTCGAGCGTGAAGGTCTGGAATGTGTCAGGGATACGCCCGGACGGATCGACCCCTAAGCGAAGCGCATCGTTCGGACGCAGGTTGGTCGCGGTAAAGGTCACTTCGTATTCAGCATCCGATGCATCGGTCCGGTTGATGGCAAAAAGTCCCTGATCCAGCGTGGTTTCCCAGCCTTTGTCGGAAGAGACTTTGGCCTGCTTCAGTGTTGCGGTGGTTTGTTGAAGCGGCAGCGACGTGCCCGCGCGAAAACTCACCGATGCCTGCATGTCATCGGCAGAGATAGTCAGTTTCTCTGCCGGAGAAGCGAGCGTCTGAGACGGCGGAAAGACCGCAACGATGTGATTTGGCTGGTAAGACTTGGCCAAAACCTCAAATGTGGGTGCCGCCCAAACGACGCCGGTGGCCGGGTCGGCCAGCGTCAGCGTCTCGACCTTGGTGTCGAAGCTGTAGGGAAACCCACGCGTGTTTAGGGCGTCATATTCGGCAACCCATCCTTCCGCAGTGCGGTCAGCAAACCATGCGGCGGCGGAGCGTTCAATGCTTTGACTGACGACGACCCAGTATAGCGACCACAGTGCCACGATGGCTGCTACCAGCCACAGAACAATCCGCATGAACCCGCGCCTCTTTCCCTTGTTTCTTCCAAGCCTTATAGCGCCCCAAACAAGAGGGCCATAGCGATGGATCGCGGCAATACATGGATTTTCGGATACGGATCACTGATCTGGAATCCGGGTTTTGAGCCTGCTGAGCAGGTGCTGGGACGGCTCAGCGGCTATGCCCGCAGTTTTTGCATGTGGTCGATCCACCATCGGGGCACGCCCGAAGAACCCGGCCTGGTTCTGGCGCTCGACAGCGATGACGCAGCCACATGTGATGGCATGGCATTTCGGGTGCCTGAACACAGCCATGATAAGATCATCGCATATATCCGGGAGCGGGAGCTGGTGTCGTCCGCCTATCTTGAAGAGCGTGTGGCGCTGACGCTGCGCGACGGGCGCGAGATCGAGGCGCTGGCTTATGTCGTGGATCGAGACCACGAACAGTATACCGGACATCTGGATATCGAGACGCAGGCCGATGTCATCGCCCGCGCACGTGGCGGGCGCGGCCCTAACACCGATTACCTCTACAGCACCGCAGAGCATTTGACCGACTTGGGCATCGAAGACCGGACATTGACGCAGCTAGCCGCCTTGGTGCGGGCCAAGCTGTGACGGCGCGCTGCCAAGGGATCACGCATTATCCAGTTGGTGATCACGGGCCAAACGTCTAAGCTGCCGCGCAGCAGGATATATGAAACAACAGCGTCAGGACCGTCCGGTGGACAAACCAGATCGCGAGGCGACACCGCAGTTTACCCAGCCGTGGCGGCAGATCGTTTTGATGCTGCTTGTGCTCGGTCTAGTGGCCGCAGGCACAGCATTGGCCTATCCGACGCTGGCCCCGGTGGTCACGGCGAACCCCTATCTGAACGGGTTCATCATTTTTGTTTTCGTGATCGGCGTTGCAGCCACCTTTGCGCAGGTGGTGGCGCTGATTTCGTCGGTTCAGTGGATCGAAGGATTTGCCAGCCAAAGGGTGGGCCACGAAACCGTCAATCCGCCTAGCCTTCTTGCGCCATTGGCCACGATGTTGCGCGCGCGTGGTGCGCGAATGCAGCTTGGCACGGCCTCAAGCCGATCCATTCTGGACTCGGTGGCAACGCGCATCGACGAAGGGCGCGAAATCACGCGGTACCTCGTCTCGCTTCTGATTTTTCTTGGGCTTCTCGGGACGTTCTTTGGTCTGGCCACAACGGTGCCGGCGCTGGTTGATACGATCCGGTCGCTGACACCCGAAGACGGCGAGACCGGGCTTGAGGTCTTTGGTCGGTTGCAATCCGGGCTGGAAGGGCAATTGGACGGCATGGGCGTCGCGTTTGCGTCCTCTTTGCTGGGCCTGGCCGGGTCGTTGGTGGTCGGTCTGCTCGAGCTTTTTGCGGGTCACGGTCAGAACCGGTTTTACCGCGAGCTTGAGGAATGGCTGTCGACCATTACGCGCGTGAGCTTGTCGAGCGGCGATGCCGACGGCGCAGGCGAACAGGCGAATATTGCCGCGATTCTGGATCACATGGCCGAACAGATGGAGGCCATGCAGATGATGTTCACCCAGCAGGACATCAGCCGTTCCGTCACGGACGAAAAGCTGGGTCATCTGACCACGGCGATGGAGCGCGTCGCCGAGCGATTGGATGGCGGCGCAGGCGCGGCAGCATTGGAGCGCGTGGCGGATGGCCAGGAACGGTTGATTTCGCAGCTTTCGACGGGTGGCGCCGGTGGTGGTGAAGGCATTGATGCCGAAAGCCGGATGCGCCTGCGGTCGATTGACGTCCAGTTGCTGCGCATTCTGGAAGAGCTCTCCGCCGGACGACAAGAGACCGTGAACGATCTGCGCAGTGACCTTGCCGGGCTGGCCAAGCTGATGCGTCCGCAACAGACAGCCGTCCGGGCAACGCGCCCCCAACAAAAACCGCAGAAAGATGCCCCTAAGGGGCAACAGGGCTAGGCCGAGATGGCTCTGTCCCGCCGCACGGGCAACCGGCTTCAGGCCAATATCTGGCCGGGCTTTGTGGATGCCATGACAGGTATCCTGCTTGTGTTGATGTTCGTGCTGACCATTTTCATGGTCATTCAGTTCGTGCTGCGCGACCAGATCACGCGGCAGTCCGATGAGGTGCTGGGACTTCAGGCCGAGGTCAGCCAATTGGCGCAGGCGCTGGGTCTGGCGCGGTCGGAGAACCGCGACTTGCAGGGCCGGGTCGACAGTTTGAACCTGTCTCTGGATGATGCAGAAGCCGAAAGCGCGGCACGGCTGGCCTTGATCACTTCGCTGACGGCAGAGCGGGACCGGCAAGACGCAGAGCTTGCCGCAGCCGCTGAGCAGATCGCGTCTCAGGAACAGGCGCTCACAGCGGCAACCGGGCGCATCGCGAGTTTCGAAGAACAGGTAGCCAGCCTCTTGGCGGCGCAGGCGGACCGGGATGATCAAATTGCCGGTTTGCTGGCGCAGGCGGATCAATCGGCGGACAATATCGCTGCCCTTGAAGCGGATCGCGCTGAATTGCTGAGCCGCGAAGAGGCTCTGAACCTAGCGCTTGCGGCTGCACGGTCCGAGATTGATGAGGCGGCAGAAGCCGCACGGTTGGCGGCGGCACAACGTGAAGCCATGGAAGCGTTGATTGCCGATCTGGAGACACAAGCGGCGAGCACTCAGGCCACGCTCGTTGATACCTTGGCGTTGCTGGAACAAGAGCGGACGGAAAGCGACAACCTGAGTGCGGCACTGGCTGCGCTGACGCAGGACCAAACGGACACGCAAAGCTCACTCGACAACGCGTTGGCGCTCTTGGCGGCTGAGCGTGAGACGACGGCCGGCTTGTCGGAGGACATGGCCGCGTTGCGCGAGGATCTGGCCGCCGCGCAGCAAACGCTGACGCTTGAAGAACAGCAAAGGCTGGCGAACGAGGCGGCGGCAGAGGCTTTGCGGCAGGAATTGGAGAATGCGCAGGCCTCCTTGACCAATGAGGAGCGCCAGCGGTTGGCGCAGATGGCCACCATCATAGCACTGCGTCAGCAGGTCGAGGACGCGCAGGCCCAATTTGAGGCAAGCGAAGCGGGTCGGCTTGCCGAGATTGCAGCGGCAGAGGCCCTGCGGGAACGCCTGGCTGACAGTGAAGGTGCGCTGACAGCAGAAGAAGAGGCCAGATTGGCCGAGGCGGCGGCGGCAGAAGCGCTACGCGCGCGGCTGGCGGATGCGCAGGATGAATTGAACGCGATGGCGCTTCAGCTTGAGGCGCAGCGGAAAGAAGCTGAGGATACACTGACCCTCTTGGCGGCTGCACGCGCAGCAAGTGATGATTTGACTGCGCAATTGGCCGCCGCGCTGGTGGCAGGGGAAAACCGCGATGCCGAGATCGCATCTCTGCAGGAGGCACTTGCTAGCGCGGTGGCCGAGCAGACCGAAGGTGGCGACACCATCGAGGGCCTGCAAGCCCAACTGGCGCAAGCATTGGCGCAAAAACTGGCCGCAGAGCAGGATGCCGCCCAGCGATTGACCGAGGTGGAGCGTCGCGACGCGCTGTTGGCCGAGGCCAATCGCAAGTTGGAGGAGGAAGAGGCGCTGTCGGCGGATAGCCAACGGACGCTGGCGCTCACGAACGAGACGATGGCAGCCTTACGCGCGGAGGTCGCGCAATTGCGCGGCATTCTGGATCGATACGAAGAGGATATCGAAGCCTCTGATGCGCAGCTCACGGCGCTGGGCAGCGAGTTGAATGCAGCGCTGGCGCAGGCGGCCGCCGAGAACCGGCGCGCTGCAGAGGAAGCGCGGGCGCGCGCCGAAGCCGAAGAGGCGTTGCGCAAGGAGTTGGAAGCTCAGGCACAGAACCTTGAAAGCTATCGTTCGGAATTCTTCGGCGAGGTGCGCCGTCTTCTTGAGGGGCAAGAAGGTGTGCAGATCGTGGGCGACCGCTTTGTGTTTTCGTCGGAGGTCTTGTTCCCCCCAGGTGGGGCCGAGCTTTCTGAGGAAGGGCAGGCTGAGATTGCCAAGATTGCGCGGCTCTTGCGCCAATTGGGGGAACAGATACCGCCCGGGATCGACTGGGTGCTGCAAGTGGACGGGCACACAGATAACGTGCCGCTGTCAGGCTTGGGCGAATATGCCGATAATTGGGAGCTGAGCCAGGCGCGGGCGCTGTCGGTCGTGCAGTATATGGTCAATTTCCTGGGCTTTGAGCCAGACCGGTTGTCTGCCAATGGCTTTGGTCAGTACCAGCCGATCAATAGCGCCGATACGGCGGAAGCGCGGGCGCAGAACCGACGGATCGAGTTGAAGTTCACCGAGAAATGAGACCTCGCGTCCTTGGATAAGGGCCGGCCCTCCCGCCTCCCTTCTGCGCCACGCAGGCCGTGGCTTGAACCTAAGGGGGCGCGCCTGCGGCGCGTTTGGCCGTTCCGGCCAATTTGGATTCAGGGCCTGCGGCGCGAGTATTTTTGAAACATAGAAGAGTTGGGCTGCGCTACTCGACGCGGGTTTCGAGTGTGCGGGTGGCAAGGGTTTGATCGCCGCGCCGGAAGGTCAGCGTGGCTGTGTAGGGGCCGCTTGGCCAGTTGAAGTCGGTGTAGCGTCGGCCCGAGAAACGTTGCCAGACTTCGGTTTCCTCGGTGAAACGGATGGTGTTTTCGTGAAAGACGCCATCTGGATGGGTGATGCGGATGTCGAGCGCGTCGCCGGGGAAGCTTTGAAATCCGGAGACCCAGACCAAGAAGGCAGGTGCCGTGTTCGAGAGTGTCGGGTCATTGGTCAGACCATCTGTGGTCTCGGCAAAATCCGGCACGCGGCCTGCAAAGCCTGCGGTCAGGATACCGCCAGCTGGCGTTGGCAGCGGGTCCTCCCACAGGGTGTCGGGTGTTCCGTTACAGACAGGGCCGTCCGGGGCGAACGGGTCTACCTTGGCGCCGTCCTTGAACACGGAGAGATGGAGGTGTGGGAAGGTTGTGGAGCCAGACAGGCCCACCTCGCCCAAAGGAGTGCCTTTGGCAACGCGCTGACCTTCTTTGACGATGATAGAGCCGCGTTTGAGGTGGCAGTATTGCGTGACCCAACCGCCGCCGTGACGGATGGCGACACCATTGCCACAGTCCTGACCGTTCAGATCAGGGGCATTTGGATCCTTGGTCGAAATATCGGGCCAGCTATCCCGCGTGCCAACCACCGTGCCGGGGGCCGCCGCCAAGACGTCAACACCTGCGCGCATGGCAGCAAGGTTTGGTAGGGCGAAATCGGTGCCGCCGTGGTCGTCTCGGGTGAGTTTGCCGCAAAAGGCGTCACCTTCGTCCGGTGACGGGTCATGGTCGAAAAGAGCCTGCAGGAAGCAGGTTTCACCAAGTGTGCAATCGATGGGTTGAGAGAGCAGGGGGTCGCGGGCCTGAGTCGGCCCTGCAGCCGTGGCGGCCACCAGCGCCGCAATCGCGAAGCTGGTGGCGCGCATGTCTTAGTCCGCCGTCAAAAGCGGAGGCTTGTCGCCGGTGTTGCCGATGCGGGCCTTTTCGGGGCTTTCGATCCGCAGATCGAGATTGCCGTCCTTGATGCCCACTTTGACCAGACCGCCTTTGGCGAGCTTGCCGAACAGCAGTTCCTCGGCCAGTGGCTTTTTGATGTGCTCTTGGATCACGCGGCCCAGCGGACGCGCGCCCATTTTGTCATCATAGCCTTTGTCAGCCAGCCATTCGGCGGCTGGGCGGGTCAGTTCGATGCTAACATTGCGGTCGATCAGTTGCGCCTCAAGCTGAAGCACGAATTTCTCGACCACCTGCAGGATCACCTCTTTCGGCAGTGGGCCGAACGAGACGACGGCATCCAGACGGTTGCGGAATTCCGGCGTGAAGGTGCGTTCGATCGCGGCGGTGTCTTCGCCTTCGCGACGTGTGCGACCGAACCCAATCGCCTCTTTGGCCTGTGCGGCGGCACCGGCGTTGGAGGTCATGATCAGGATCACATTCCGGAAATCAACGGTCCGCCCGTTGTGATCGGTCAGCGTGCCGTGGTCCATCACCTGCAACAGGATGTTGTAGACATCCGGATGCGCCTTTTCGATTTCGTCGAGCAGGAGCACACAGTGAGGATGCTGGTCCACGCCGTCGGTCAACATGCCGCCTTGGTCAAAGCCGACATAGCCCGGAGGGGCACCGATCAGGCGGGAAACCGCGTGTTTCTCCATGTACTCGGACATGTCGAACCGCAGCAGTTCCACACCCAGCGTATCGGCCAGCTGTTTTGCGACTTCGGTCTTACCCACACCGGTTGGACCGGCGAAGAGGTAGTTGCCGATCGGCTTTTCAGGTTCACGCAGACCGGCACGGGCCAGTTTGATGGCCGATGACAGGGCTTCGATGGCTTTGTCCTGACCAAACACAACGCGCTTGAGCGACTGTTCGAGATCCTTGAGAACCTCTGCATCGTCCTTGGACACGTTTTTCGGCGGGATGCGGGCGATCTTGGCCACGACAGCCTCGATTTCCTTTTGGCCGATGGTCTTGCGGCGTTTGCTTTCGGCCACAAGGTGCTGGGCTGCGCCTGCCTCGTCGATGACGTCGATGGCCTTGTCCGGCAGCTTGCGATCATTGATGTAACGCGCAGAGAGCTCCACAGCCGTTTTGATCGCATCAGACGTGTACTTGATGTCGTGGTGCTCTTCGAAATACGGCTTCAGACCTTTGAGGATTTTCACAGAGTCTTCGACGGACGGTTCGACCACGTCGATTTTCTGGAACCGGCGGCTCAGCGCGCGGTCCTTTTCAAAGTGCTGGCGGAATTCCTTGTAGGTCGTCGAGCCCATGCAGCGCAGCTTGCCACCCTGAAGCGCGGGCTTCAGAAGGTTCGATGCGTCCATGGCACCGCCGGATGTCGCGCCAGCGCCGATGACAGTGTGAATTTCGTCGATGAAGAGGACGGCGTCCTCATGCTCTTCGAGTTCTGTCATCACGGCCTTGAGGCGTTCCTCGAAGTCACCGCGATAGCGTGTACCGGCCAAAAGCGCGCCCATGTCGAGCGAGTAGATCGTTGTGCCAGACAGCACCTCTGGTGTTTCACCCTGAACGATTTTGCGCGCGAGGCCTTCGGCGATGGCGGTTTTGCCCACGCCTGGATCGCCCACGAGAAGCGGGTTGTTTTTGCGGCGGCGGCACAGGACCTGCACGCAACGCTCGACCTCGTGGCTTCGGCCGATCAGCGGATCGACGTCACCTTTGGAGGCCTTGACGTTAAGGTCCACGCAATATTTGGCGAGCGCGCTTTCCTTGGCTTCGCCTTCGGAGGTGGCTTCTGCCTGAATGGCTTCTTCCTCTTCCGCGCCTGTGATGGGGCGGCTTTCACCATAGGAGGGGTCTTTTGCCACGCCGTGTGCGATGAAGTTCACAGCGTCATAGCGCGTCATGTCCTGCTCCTGCAGGAAGTAGGCGGCGTTGGACTCACGCTCGGCAAAGATGGCGACCAGCACGTTTGCACCGGTGACTTCGGTGCGGCCGGACGATTGCACATGGATCGCTGCGCGTTGGATGACGCGTTGGAAGGCGGCCGTCGGTACGGCTTCGGACCCGTCGACCTCTGTGATCAAGGTCGACAGATCATCTTCGATGAACTCTTCCAGCGTCTTTTTCAGGCTGGATAGATCGACGCTACAGGCCTGCATGACGCGGGCGGCGTCGGGTTCGTCGATGAGAGCCAACAAAAGGTGTTCCAGAGTGGCCAGTTCGTGTCGGCGTGCATTGGCGATAGCCAAGGCCGAATGGATCGCCTGTTCAAGCGTATTCGAAAAAGAAGGCAAGGGCGCGTGCTCCTCTGCTCGGGGTTCTTTTGCGGGGGATTGGCCCTCGCTGAACCGTGGCCTTGTATAGTTAAGTTTCGGTTTTCTTCGGCGGGCTTCAAGGGCTTTCTGAAAAAAAAGGCCTCACAAGGTGTTGTTTGAGGTCTGTTGCCGGACGCTTTGCGCAAAGGTTTGTCAGTGCGATTGTCGGTCGGCACAATTGGGTATGCCGTTGCTGACATTCAAGTATGGGTGCTTGGCCGTGGTTTGAGCATGCTTCGGGGTAGCGCGACTGCCACGTTCCAGCCTAGGGTTTGGCTGACGCGCCAAGGAACACGGAGACGCCGGAATTGCATACCGATGTAACGCAACTGCGGAACTTCTACTACCGTTCCGCGCTGGGGCGTGCGGCACAGTCGGCCATCCGCCAGCAAGTGCATACTTTGTGGCCTGACGCCAAGGGGCAGACTGTTGTGGGCTTTGGCTTTGCTGTGCCTCTGCTGCGCCCGTACATGGCCGATGCCCGGCGCGTGATCGGGCTAATGCCCGGGCCACAAGGCGTGATGCACTGGCCCGCCGGGCAGCCCAACATCAGTGTGCTGTGTGAAGAAACCCTTTGGCCGATAGAAACCGGCAGCGTCGACAAGTTGATCGTGTTGCATGGTCTGGACACGTCCGAGCATCCAGCGGCTTTGTTGGAAGAGTGTTACCGGATTTTGGGGCCGGGCGGTCGGGGCATGTTTATAGTGCCAAATCGTGTCAGCCCATGGGCCCGAAGAGAAGGCACGCCTTTTTCCTATTCGCGGCCATACACGCCAAGTCAGTTGGAAACCCGTCTGCGCTACCACGGGTTTTTGCCAGAGCGTCATGTCACAGCGCTGTATCAGCCGCCGCGCGGCACGCGGTTCTGGCTCAAGGCCGGGCCTTTGATGGAGAAAGCGGGCAAGACGATCCCCGCGTGGCGCGGCGGCGGTGTTCTGATCCTCGAAGTGTCGAAACAAGTGCCGCGACCGACCCGGCCCGGTTTGGGGCAGGTGATCAGCAATCCGTTGAAAGTGCTTGAGGGCATCACAAGCCCTGCGCCCGAGCCGGCAAGGCAAGTCTGAGGCCTCTGCCGCCGGGGGGGGGGGGCTGTACGCCGAAATGACCCACCGTCACAGGATTCGCAGCGGGTCGTTGCGTCTGTTTGCGATAGCGGGATGGGCTTTTGCACAGAAAAATTGCGACGCAATAGGTCGCACCGAAGCTAAGTTATTGGTTTCATTGAATATGGTGGTTTCGCGACAGAACATGCGGGCATTGCGACCGCAAAAACGCTCTGCTACATCGCACCCGAATTGGCGGCAGGGGTCCTGCCCGCCGCGCTGCCTGTGAAACACAGGCCCACAAAGTCGAAAGGGTGGACGTGTCCGAACCAGCTTCGATCTCCAACGGCATCGCAGGGCGGTATGCGACCGCTTTGTTCGATCTCGCGAAAGAAGAAAAGACCTTGCCGCGTCTTGAAAAAGACGTTGCTACGCTGAGCGAAGCGATTGCGGCAAGCGAAGACCTGAGCAATCTTATTTCCTCGCCAGTATACACGCGCGTCGAAATGCAGGCGGCCATCTCGGCTGTCGCGACCAAGATTGGTCTGGGTGACAAACTGACGAATGCACTGGCGCTGATGGCTCAAAATCGGCGCCTTTTTGTTGTGCCGCAGCTGATTGCTGGGCTGCGTGACCTGATCGCCGAACACAAGGGCGAAGTCACAGCCGAGGTCGTGTCCGCGAAAGCGTTGACCAAGACCCAGGCCGACAAGCTTGCCAAGGCGCTGAAGGCGCAAATTGGCAAAGACGTAAACGTAGACGCATCCGTTGATGAAAGCCTCATCGGCGGGATGATTGTGAAGGTGGGCTCCAAGATGATCGACACGTCGGTCAAGTCGAAGCTCGCTGCGCTCCAGAACACCATGAAAGAGGTCGGATAATATGGCGATCCAAGCTGCAGAAATCTCTGCGATCCTAAAGGACCAGATCAAGAACTTTGGCCAAGAGGCCGAGGTTGCCGAGGTCGGTCGTGTGCTGAGCGTCGGGGACGGTATCGCGCGCATCTATGGTCTGGACAGCGTTCAGGCCGGTGAGATGGTCGAATTCCCAGGCGGCATTCAGGGCATGGCCCTGAACCTGGAAAACGACAACGTCGGTGTCGTTATCTTCGGGTCCGACCGTGACATTAAAGAAGGTGACACCGTCAAGCGCACGAACTCGATCGTGGACGTTCCGGCCGGTGACGAGCTGCTGGGTCGCGTTGTTGACGGTCTGGGTAACCCGCTGGACGGCAAAGGTCCGATCAAAGCATCGGGTCGTCGCGTTGCAGACGTCAAAGCGCCGGGCATCATCCCGCGTAAATCGGTTCACGAACCAATGGCGACCGGCCTGAAAGCCGTTGACGCCATGATCCCAATCGGCCGTGGCCAGCGTGAGCTGATCATTGGTGACCGCCAGACCGGTAAAACTGCCGTGGCTCTGGACGCGATCCTGAACCAGAAGTCGTACAACGACGCTGCTGGCGACGACGAGTCGAAGAAGCTGTACTGCATCTACGTTGCGGTCGGTCAGAAGCGTTCGACTGTTGCCCAGCTGGTGAAGAAGCTGGAAGAGTCTGGTGCGATTGACTACTCGATCGTTGTTGCCGCGACCGCATCCGACCCGGCTCCAATGCAGTTCCTGGCGCCTTATGCCGCGACCGCGATGGCCGAGCACTTCCGTGACAACGGCCGCCACGCTCTGATCATCTATGATGACCTGTCCAAGCAGGCTGTGTCCTATCGTCAGATGTCGCTGCTGCTGCGCCGCCCACCAGGGCGCGAAGCGTATCCAGGTGACGTTTTCTACCTTCACTCGCGTCTGCTGGAGCGTTCGGCCAAGCTGAACGAAGACAACGGCGCAGGCTCGCTGACGGCTCTGCCGATCATCGAAACCCAAGGTGGCGACGTTTCGGCGTTTATCCCAACCAACGTGATTTCGATCACCGACGGTCAGATCTTCCTTGAAACGGAACTGTTCTACCAAGGTATCCGCCCAGCAGTGAACACCGGTCTGTCGGTTTCGCGTGTGGGTTCGTCGGCGCAAACAGACGCGATGTCGTCGGTTGCGGGTCCGGTGAAACTGTCGCTGGCTCAGTACCGTGAAATGGCTGCGTTCGCGCAGTTTGGTTCCGACCTTGATGCCGCAACTCAGCAGCTGCTGAACCGTGGCGCGCGTCTTACCGAGCTCATGAAGCAACCACAGTATGCGCCTCTGACCAACGCAGAAATCGTCTGTGTGATCTTTGCGGGTACGAACGGTTACCTCGACAACATCGAAGTCAGCGAAGTTGGCAAATTCGAAGCCGGCCTTCTGGCGTTCCTGCGCAACCAGAAAGCAGACTTCCTGAAGTGGATTGCTGACGAAGACCCCAAATTCAAAAAGGGTGAAAACGTCGACAAGATGAAGGCCGTTCTCGACGAGTTCGCTGCGACCTTCGCGTAAGGGGTTCGGGATATGCCAAACCTCAAGGACCTAAAAAACAGGATCGAGTCGGTCAAATCGACCCGCAAGATCACGAAGGCCATGCAGATGGTGGCCGCCGCAAAGCTGCGGCGGGCACAGGAAGCAGCCGAACAGTCGCGTCCCTATGCCGAGCGGTTCAATGCCGTGATGGCGGGTCTGGCTTCGGCGGCTGGTGGATCCGATAGTGCGCCCAAACTGCTGAGCGGTACGGGCAGCGATCAGGTGCACCTGTTGGTCGTGATGACGGCGGAGCGCGGGCTGTGCGGTGGTTTCAACACCAACATCGCAAAGCTGGCCAAGTCCAAAGCAACCGAACTGGTTGCTGCGGGCAAGACCGTGAAAATCTTGACCGTGGGTAAAAAAGGCCGCGATCAGTTGAAGCGTGACTTTGGCGATCATTTCGTCGGCCACGTGGACCTGACCGAGGTCAAGCGGATCGGCTACTCAGATGCGCAAGGTATTGCCAAGGATGTTCTTGGTCGCTTTGACGCCGGCGAGTTCGACGTTGCGACGATCTTCTTCTCGAAGTTCCAGAACGTCGTGACACAGATTCCGACGGCCCAACAAATCATTCCGTTTGCGGTCCCTGAAGGGTTCGAGGCGGACGAAACGCTCTATGACTATGAGCCAGACGAAGAAGCCATCTTGATGGACCTGCTGCCGCGTGCGGTTGCAACGGCCATCTTCTCGGGGCTGCTGGAGAACGGCGCATCCGAGCAAGGCGCACGGATGTCGGCCATGGACAACGCGACACGCAACGCAGGCGAAATGATCGACAAACTTACGATCGAATTCAACCGCTCGCGTCAGGCCGTGATCACGAACGAGCTGATCGAAATTATTTCCGGCGCGGAAGCGCTGTAAGAAAACCGGAGACGAAACATGGCGAATGCTAAAGGGAAAATTACCCAGGTGATCGGGGCCGTCGTTGACGTGCAATTCGACGACCACCTGCCGGAAATTCTGAACGCGCTGGAAACCGACAACAACGGCAACAAGCTGGTGTTGGAAGTTGCTCAGCACTTGGGTGAAAGCACTGTCCGCACGATCGCGATGGACTCGACCGAAGGTCTGGTTCGCGGTCAGGAAGTGTCGGACACCGACGGTCCAATCATGGTTCCAGTGGGGTCCAAAACACTGGGCCGTATCCTGAACGTGGTTGGTGAGCCAGTGGACGAAGGCGGCCCTGTCGAGGCCGAAGAAAAGCGCGCAATTCACGCACCAGCGCCTGAGTTCGCGGAACAGTCGACCGAGTCGGAAATCCTCGTGACAGGCATCAAGGTCGTTGACCTTCTGGCGCCTTACTCGAAGGGTGGTAAAATTGGCCTCTTCGGCGGTGCCGGCGTGGGCAAGACCGTTTTGATCATGGAACTGATCAACAACATCGCAAAAGTGCACTCGGGTTACTCGGTGTTCGCGGGCGTTGGTGAACGGACCCGTGAAGGTAACGACCTGTATCACGAGATGATCGAATCCAACGTGATCAAGCCAGACAACCTCGAGGAGTCGCAGGTGGCTCTGGTTTACGGTCAGATGAACGAACCTCCAGGGGCGCGTGCACGTGTTGCTCTGACGGGTCTGACGCTGGCGGAACAGTTCCGCGACGCATCGGGTACCGACGTTCTGTTCTTCGTCGACAACATCTTCCGCTTTACGCAGGCGGGTTCCGAGGTGTCGGCGCTTCTGGGTCGTATTCCTTCGGCGGTGGGTTACCAGCCAACACTAGCCACCGACATGGGCGCGATGCAGGAACGTATTACGTCGACCAAATCGGGTTCGATTACGTCGATCCAAGCGGTCTACGTCCCTGCGGACGACCTTACCGACCCCGCACCGGCAACCACCTTTGCGCACCTTGACGCCACGACCGTTCTGTCGCGTGCGATCTCGGAACTGGGTATCTACCCAGCTGTGGACCCGCTCGACTCTTCGTCGCGTCTGATGGACCCACAGATTGTGGGCGAAGAGCACTACCAAGTGGCTTCGGACGTTCAGCAAATCCTTCAGCGCTACAAGTCGCTGCAAGACATCATCGCCATTCTCGGGATGGACGAACTGTCGGAAGAGGACAAACTGACCGTGGCACGTGCGCGGAAAATCCAGCGCTTCCTGTCGCAGCCGTTTGACGTGGCGAAGGTCTTTACCGGTTCTGACGGTGTTCAGGTTCCGCTGGAAGACACCATCGCGTCGTTCAAGGCCGTTGTTGCCGGCGAATACGACCACCTGCCAGAAGGCGCCTTCTACATGGTTGGCGGCATCAATGAGGTGATCGCCAAAGCCGAGAAGATGGCAGCTGAGGCAGCGTAACGATGGCCAACGCAATGCAATTTGACCTGGTCAGCCCCGAACGCCTTTTGGCGTCATTCGAGGCGACCGAGGTCCAGATCCCAGGCGCGGATGGCGACCTGACGGCGATGGCGGACCACGCCCCCGTCATCACCGCTCTTCGCCCCGGTGTTCTGGTGGTCAAGGCAGGCGACGGTGACCACAGCTATGCGGTCACCGGCGGCTTTGCCGAGATCACACCTGCAGGCACATCCGTTCTTGCAGAGCGCGCAATGCCAATTGCAGACGTCACCGCATCTGACATGGATGCGATGATTTCCGAAGCGTCGGACGCAGCATCTGCTGCTTCGGGCGACGCCAAGGACGCAGCCGACAAGCTGGTTGCTGATCTGCAGGCCCTGAAAGCGGCCGCTGGCGTCTAAGCCGTGCGCGCCACAATCAGGCAGGAATAGGGCCCCACGCGGGCCCTTTTTCATTTTGTCGGTAAATTCTTGCCATGCTTGGGGTTTATTGATCTGTCCCGATACGGAACAAGACAGCATGAAGCGATTACGAAACCATCTTATCGGTGTGGATCAGGGAGATTTAATCCTGTTCTCCGATTTCGAGAATGGCGGACCCATGTGGACCGGCAGCGGGCCTCGTGTGTCGCGCACCTCTGTCACGTTTTCAGAGTCGTTTCGCACTGTTCCCAATGTGCAGGTTGGTCTGTCGATGTGGGATTTGGACGGTGCATCCAACGTGCGCACCGACATCAGCGCAGAAGACATCACGACAACTGGATTCGAAATCGTGTTTCGAACGTGGGGTGACAGCCGTGTGGCGCGTGTGCGGGCCAATTGGATGGCTATTGGAGAGTTGCGCGACTCCGATGAGTGGGACCTTTATTGATTGTTCCGCTTGTGTGGTGGTCGTCCCCACTGCGCGGTGTGCGCTGCCGCACTGACAAATCCGGCACCTTAGATCAGCCTGATCGCGGTATCAGGAGGGTTTCGCATGTCTTTGGCGCATTTGATTGTCACCGGCACACCTGTGCAAGCTACGGCCGTCGATGACAGCGCTGTTGGCGACGGTGGTAAAGAGATCACCGATATCAAAGCGGTTTTGACCGCGTTCGGCGTTGATCCGACGCAGGCGAAATCCAATCTGCCTACAGTGGTCAAAGGCTCTGTCAGCCATGCGCCCTCTGGCGCAGTGCAAGACCCGGCTGGAAGCGCCGTAGGTGCCAAAGGGTTTGGGGCAGGCGGCGGATCGCGTGCGATCTATGACCATTTCAACAATCTTCCCAACAAGGTCGATCATCTGGAGTTCATTCCGCAGATGGATTTTGGGCAGTCTGTGCAAAATGACAGCCAAGGTGAAGGGAAACGGGTCATCCATACCCATTCGCCAATGCTGGGCGGCAAACCTGACATTGACCTGAACAGGGGACGGCAATTGGCGGCGATTGCCAACGGCTATTTCACTGCCATGGAGGCCTTTAACGCGGCTGATGGATCGGCAGGGGATGTTCTCAACCTTGTCCCGATTTCCTCGGTGATTTTTGCAGGCGAGTTTCGGACGCGGAAGCCGGGTTACCCGGGCAATGGACACTTGCATCCAAGTTATAGCCTAACAGCCATTCTGTTGGCGGCTGACGCCATGGTTCAGGCTGGGGCGACCACACCACCCATGACCATTTACTACTTTGATGCAGGCCCTGCTGCAGACGCGCAGGCGATTGCGGCTGCGTTCTAGGCCCGGTCGCCGACAGACAAGACGTGTCGCTAACCTGACGCCACCTTGCTCGGGGAAGGTGCCGATCAGGGAGGCTGCGCCAATGTCTGACTATGTTGATGACGCCGAAGCGGAGCGTTGGAACCATCACCCGGGCATGGTGAGCTTGAACCCGCTGTTTGCGTGGCCACCCGATCCGATGGCTGTGGTCCGCTGGTATCGCGGTGCGTGGTTTCAAATCACGGCGGTGTCCATTCCGTTTCTTTTGGCGGTCATTGTCTGGTGGGCGCTAATTCCGCCACTGGCCGCGATGGAGACCTTTGCCGTTGGATGGATGGCGCAGGTTTGGCTAGCCAATCTGCTGCCACAGGTCCTCGTCGCGGGTGGGCTGCACTGGTGGCTGTACAGTCGCAAAGGGCAGGGGCAGGTCAAGAAATTCGACAGCCGCGATTTGGCCTATAGCAACGGCACCTTCACCTTCGGCAATCAGCTTTGGGACAACGTGTTCTGGACGCTTGCGTCGGCGATTACCGTCGCGACGGTGTACCAATGGGTGATCTTCTGGGTGATGGCCAATGGCTGGGTGCCGGTGGTGACGTTTGCAGAAAACCCGATCTGGTGTGTGTTTTGGCTTGCGCTGATCCCGCTTTGGTCAGGGCTGCATTACTACTGGGCGCATCGTCTGGAGCATCATCCGATGCTTTATGCCCGCGTGCATGCGTTGCACCATCGCAACGTGAACATCGGACCTTGGTCCGGCATCTCGAACCACTGGTACGAGAACATCCTGTATTTCTCGGGCTATTTCATCCACCTGGTGATCCCGTCGCATCCGTTCCACGTGATGTTCCACGCCATGTTTCAGCAAGTCAGCCCGGTCATGAGCCATTCGGGATTCGAAAAAATCATGGCAGGCGACACCGAGGCCGCGAAGGCGGGGGATTTCTTTCACCAGCTTCACCATCGCTATTTCGAGTGCAACTATGGCACGTCCGAGCTGCCGTTCGATAAATGGTTTGGGACGTTCCATGATGGATCGGCCGAGGCAACGACCCGGACCCGTACGCACAAAAAACAGATGTACACACGGTAAGAAAAGGTGGCGATCGCCATGAAATTGTATTGAGATGTGATGCAAGCTGGCACCCAAGGCCGTTCGCTATGGAGGCTGCGGACAGAAACCGATTTGGAAAGGTACTAGAATGCAGTCGAATTCAATTGCCGCCGCAGCGCTCGCCTGCGCCTTAACGACTGCGCTAGCGCTCCCTGTGGAGGCTGCGCGTGAAAAGAGTTTCGTCGGATCTTGGACGTGTCAGGTCAAGGGTTCAAATGGCACCGCGAATAGTCGATTAGAGGTTTTTGAGGATGGAACCGTTGCGGGATTAACAACGGTGACCATGGTCTCCGCCATAACAGAGACGGAAGTTGTCATTCGCTATCAAACGTCTTGGAGTGTGGATGGAGACACGTTCCTGGAAACGCTTACCCATGCGAATGTGCAAAAAGTGACGGTCGCTGGTGTCAACGCCACGGCAGAGCGCTATGCTCAATTTCGGTCGAGTGTTAAGGAACAGATCGGTGTCCGCGATGTCTACGCCATCAACTCAGTCACCCGTACATCCTATCAACTCACAAACAAGCTGAACGGGAATTCATCAATCTGCACGCGCGCCTGACCAGCTTGGGCTCCGCCCGTTCGCACCTCAAAAGGTCCAATGGACCTTTTGTCAGCAAAGCGGATCCGGTGCTCACTCCCAGTCGTAGAGGCCTTCGTAGATTGGGCCGAGCGTGCTCAGGTCAAAGAGCGAGGAAACCGACGTGCCGTTCCAGATGTTCAGGATGCCCTGAGCAAAGATCGGAGCGGTGGGAACGATGCGGATCTTTTTGCAATTCTTGACCGGCTCGGGGGCCTCGATGGTGTCGGTGATGACCAGAGATTTCATGACCGAATTTGTGATCCGTTCGACGGCGGGACCAGAGAGGACGCCGTGTGTGATGTAGGAATGCACCTCGGTTGCACCGTGCTCCATAAGAACTTCAGCTGCCTTGCAGAGCGTGCCTGCGGTGTCGGCAATGTCGTCCACGATCAGGCATTTCTTGCCTTTTACGTCACCAATCACGGTCATCTCGGCGACTTCGCCGGGCTTGTTACGGCGTTTGTCGACGATGGACAGCCCCGCACCGATGCGTTGCGCCAATTCGCGCGCACGTGCTACGCCGCCGACGTCCGGTGACACGACCATGACGTCGTCCATGTTCTTGAAGTTGTTTTTGACGTCGAGCGCAAAGATTGGCGAGGCATAGAGGTTGTCGACCGGAATATCGAAGAAGCCCTGAATCTGCGCTGCGTGGAGGTCCATGGTCAGGACCCGCTCTACGCCAGCTTCCACCAGCATGTTCGCCACAAGCTTTGCCGTAATCGGCGTGCGTGCCTTGGTCCGGCGGTCCTGACGGGCATAGCCGAAATAGGGGATCACTGCCGTGATCCGCTGAGCCGATGACCGCCGCAAAGCGTCGGCCATGATCAGCAATTCCATCAGGTTGTCATTGGCCGGGTTCGATGTCGGCTGGATGATGAACATGTCTTCGCCACGGACGTTTTCGTAGACCTCGATGAAGATCTCACCATCGTTGAAGCGTTCGACACGTGCATCGAGGAGGCCGATGCCCATGCCCCGATGCATCGACATGCGCCGCGCAACCGCGCGGGCCAGTGTCATGTTTGCGTTGCCGGAAATCAGCTTTGGTTCGACTGATGTCGCCATGTCCCAGGTGTCCTGTTTTGTCCCATGCCAGATGTGACCCGTCATGTCCCCTGAGTCGCTGGCGTTGACACCCCCTAGCACGGGGCTAGGCTCCGCTCCAAGGACACAAAAGGTGCCCCGTTAATTCAGGGAAAACAGCCACCATGGCGCATATCGACTACTACTTCTCGACAATCTCACCCTACACCTACCTCGCAGGCACCCGGATGGAGGAGGTGGCCGCCAAACACGGCGCGACGATCGCTTACAAGCCGCTGGATATCATCGCCTTGTTTTCGCGCACGGGGGGCACGCCGCCAAAGGATCGTCACCCATCGCGGCAGGAATATCGCGCGCAAGAGCTTGTCCGTCAGGCCAAGAAAGTTGGGATGCCGTTTAACCTGAAGCCTGCACATTGGCCGACGAATCCAGCACCGTCCTGCTACGCGTTCATCGCAGCCGCAAAGACCGGCGAAGGCGATCTGGGCGCGCTGGTGGCGTCATTTACGTCCGCCTGCTGGGCCGAAGAGAAGGACATCGCGCAGGATGATGTGATCAAGGACTGTCTGACGCGGGCAGGCTTTGATCCGGGGTTGGCCGACAGTGGGTTGCTCGCTGGGGCTGAGGAATACGCGCGCAATCTGGAAGATGCGGTGAGCGCCGGGGCCTATGGAGCGCCGTTTTATATCACGGATGATGATCAGCGGTTCTGGGGGCAAGATCGCATTGAGGATCTGGACCTCTATCTGTCAGGCAAGCTGTGACGCCAAACCATGTGCGGCGGGGTGATGGGCCGCCGATCCTCTTGATCCATTGCGCTTTGGCGCATCTTGGCGCGTGGGCTGGCGTGATGGCTGGGCTGCGCGATCATCAGGTATTGGCCTATGACCTGCCGGGGCATGGTGGATCACCGGCATGGGACAGGGCGCTGGATTATCAGGCGCAATCTGTGGACTGGGCCGCGTCTTTGCTAAGCGGTCCGTCTCACGTGGTCGGTCATTCCTTTGGAGGAACTGTAGCGCTGAGGTTAGCCGTCGAGAGACCGGATATGGTGGAACGGCTGACCCTGATTGAACCGGTCTACTTTGCAGCAGTGCGGGATCACGATGCAGACGCCTTTTCTGCGCACGAAGCGTCGTTTGAGCCGGTAGTCGCAGCGTATGAAGCTGGTGATCTGCGCGAGATGGCGCGGGCCTTCACCGCGCTTTGGGGGACCGGCAAGCCGCCCTCTGAGGCGGAACTGGATCAGTTGTCCGGGCAAATGCCGATGATCATCGCGCAGGGTGACGGGATCACGGGGGATAGTGGCCGTGTCTTTGCGCCGGGTGTGTTGGAGCAGTTAGACTGCCCGGTCCATCTGGTGCGCGGGTCTGACACGCAGCCGATTGTGCCAGCAATCCACAGCGCGATCATGGCGCGGTTGCCGCAGGCGTTTGAGACCGTGGTTCAGGGCGCAGGGCACATGGCCCCAATTACCCATGCCCGAGATGTGGTGGCCGCTATCCGGCGGTCATGAGCGCGAGGAAGGCGTCGACATCTTCGTCTGTTTTCGACCAATCGCAGACGAGACGGCATAACACCTGTTCGTCGTCTGGCCCATCGGCATCGCCGAAAAGGTAATAGCGTGCGCCAGCGGCATGGAGACGGGTGTGTATCGCGCGCGGGAAACGCGCGAAAAGCAGGTTTGAGCCGGACGTGTAGTCGAGCGATGTGTCAGGGTGATCCGTGATCCCGGCGGCGAGCCGTGCGGCTGCGCCGTTGGCACTCTGCGCCATGTCGATCCAAAGCCCATCGCTCATGTAGGCATCCATCTGGGCGCTGAGAAACCGGTGTTTGGACCAAAGATGCGCGCCGCGTTTTCGGCGCAGCTCGAACTCCCACGCGTGTTTCGGGTCAAAGAAGATTGCGGCCTCGACACCAAGACACCCGTTCTTGGTGCCGCCGAAAGACACCGTGTCGATACCTGATTTCCAGGTCATCTCGGCCGCGGTGCAGTCGAGATGGACCATCGCGTTGGTAAAGCGCGCGCCATCCATATGCGTGGACAGACCGTGGTCATGGGCGACCTGCGTCAGCGCGCGGATTTCCCCTAGCGTGTGTGCGGTGCCTTTTTCGGTGGCTTGCGTGATTGAGACAGGGCCGCGTTGTGCCGTGTGAACGTCCCCACCCGGGCTTTGTGCGATAGCGGCACGCAGGGCCTCTGGCGTCATTTTGCCATCCGGGCCATCGACAAGGCGCAGTTTCGCGCCGCCTGCGTAGAATTCGGGCGCGTTGCATTCGTCGTCTTCGATATGGGATGTCCGGTGTCCGTAGATGGCGTCCCAAGGGTTTGCCAGCGTCGCGAGGATCAGGGCATTGGCTGCGGTGCCAGTCGCGACGAAATAGACGGCGGCGTCTGGGGCCTCGAACACCTCACGGATGCGGGTCACGGCACGGGCGTTCAGCTCATCGGCGCCATAGGGCATGGCAGGGCCTGTATTGGCATCAACCACGGCTTGCATGATGCGCGTGTGGGCTGGTCCGGTGTTGTCAGAGGCGAAGGTGAGGTTTGGCATGAGGCGCATTGAAAGCGGTGGGCGGCGATTGTCAAATGTACTGAGGGGAGCACATCGACCAGCCGTTAAAGATGCTGTTCCGCTCTAGACCCTAAGTTAAGACCAGCGGGTCACTCATCCGGGATAATGTGATCTTCCCATTCTTCTTCAGGAACCTCAAACTCTGGCACCGTCCACCCCTGCACGGAGATGCCGGCGTCATGCACCGTCTGTGCGGTGCCACTGATCAGCGGGTGCCAATCGTGGAGCTCGCCTCCGTAAAACAAAATCCTGTAGGCACAGGTTTTGGGTAGCCAATAGGCGTGCTGTTCAATCGTGGCGGGGGTCATGCGAATGCATTCGGGCACGAATTGGTGGCGGATGTCGTATTGCGCGCAGCGGCAGGTTTCCCCGTCCAGCAGGCGGCAAGCGACGCGTGTCAGGGCGACCTCGCCAGTATCGGGATCTTCCAATTTGTTGAGGCAGCAGCGTCCGCAGCCATCGCAGAGTGCTTCCCACTCCTTAGGCGTCATGTTTTTCAGCGGGACGCGTTCCCAATAGCGGTCGCGCAGCCCCGCGCGGTCGATGGGGTCGCTCATAGCGCGCTCAGAATATCTCGGGCGGAGTCGCAATCGGCGGACATCTGGGTGATCAGTGCGTCGAGGCTGTCGAATTTCTCTTCGCCGCGGAGATAGGACACAAGACCGACCGATAGGTTTGCACCGTAAAGGTCACCTTTGAAA
The DNA here is from genome assembly GCF_007995215.1 of Shimia ponticola. Classification (GTDB taxonomy): domain Bacteria; phylum Pseudomonadota; class Alphaproteobacteria; order Rhodobacterales; family Rhodobacteraceae; genus Shimia_B; species Shimia_B ponticola. The sequence continues at coordinate 1,068,217 of NZ_VCDK01000003.1, read as the reverse complement.
TCGAAGATAAAGGTTTCGCAGTTCGGGATGTTTTCGCCAAACATGGGGCGCACTCCGATAGAGGCGGCTCCGTGATAAGTGCCCGCATGGGTGCCATCCAACACATCAACGACCACAGCATAGACGCCAAAGGCCGGTGGGTGCAGGCCCGCAATGGACATGTTGGCCGTGGGATATCCCAGCTCTCGTCCGCGTTTTTCGCCGTGGATAACCGGGCCTACGATCCGGTGCCAGTGGCCCAACATCTTGGCCGCATCCGCCGGGCGTCCTTCGCCAAGTGCCTTGCGGATGTTGGTGCTGCTGACCTCAGTTTCACCAAGCCCGACAAGAGGGGCAACGGTGACGTCGATGCCTGCGGCCCTGCCAAGTTCGACAAGGGTGTCGGCGTTGCCCGCACGGTTTTTTCCAAAGAAAAAGTCCTGACCGACCACAACATGGCGCGCCCCGATGCCGTCGAGCAGGATGTCGTTTACAAAGGCCTCGGGCGTCAGCGCGGCAAGATTGGCGGTGAAGGGCATCTCGAACAACAGATCGACGCCCAGTTTCTCGAGCCGGTTTGCGCGGGCTTGTGCATCTGTCAGACGAAAAGGCGGCAAATCCATTTGCCGATGCTCGGCAAAAAACTGGCGCGGGTGGGGTTCGAACGTGACCACGCCCAGCGGCGCATCCGGCTGGCGCGCGATGTCGATGACCGCTTGGTGGCCCAGATGCACACCGTCAAAGTTGCCCACGGCGACACTCGCGCCACGGGCATCTGATGGGATCGAAGAAAGGCTTGTATAGCGCTGCATCACCGGTGACGTATCCCGCCGCATCGGGCGGGACAAGACCGGGAAGCGGTTTGGTTAGTCGAACTTGCGCGACGGGGCCAGAACGGTGGCTTCCCCCTTGAGGACCTTCTTGCCGTCCACCTCGCAATAGGTGTCCATGGTGACTCGGCGCTTGGCATAGTCGATGGCGGTCACTTCGACCTCTGCCTTGACCAAATCGCCTGGGCGCACCGGTGCCATGAATTTAAGCGTCTGGCCCAAATAAACGGTGCCGTGTCCTGGCAACTGTTCTCCGATCACAGCGCTGATCAGACCGGCGGTCAGCATTCCGTGGGCAATGCGGCCCTCAAAAATGGTGTCATGCGCATAGTCATCATCGAGGTGGACCGGATTGTGGTCTGTCGAGACCTCGGCAAACATCTCGATATCTTTATCGGAGACGATCTTGTGCAGGTGGCGTTTCATGCCGACCTCAAGGTCTTCGATAACGATGGTCCCGCGGGGCATGTTGTCCAGCATCTGTTGATTCCTACACGTAACAAAAAGTCAGTGAGGAACGTATAGGCGAAATATTATTACTTTGCAAACGCAGAAAAACGTCTTGCGACTATCGTAGGTAGCCAATTGAGTAAGTTGGCGCGAAACCTGTGTCGGAAAGGTAACGGTTCAGGGCTTCGGTATCCGGCTGTGTACCGGTTTTCGTTTCCTTGGCGGCCAATCCGCCTGTGATAAACAGGCTGTCGAGGTCTTCACCCACCGCGCCCTGCACATCGGTATTGATTCCATCGCCGATGCAGAGCGTTAGTCCGTCGGAGATATCCTTGCCCATTGCTGCGGTGCGGCGTCGCGCCAGATCATAGATCGGTGGGTGCGGTTTTCCAAAATACAGGCTCTCACCGCCCATCTTGGTGTAAAGCCGCGCTAGAGCCCCCGCGCACCATTCCCGGCTTTCGCCACGGTCTACAACGATATCCGGATTGGCGCAGAGCAATTTCATCCCCTTTTGCTTAGCGTAAAGAAAATCGGCACGGTTCACCTCGGGGTCCGCGTGCGGGTCGAACGGACCGCAGCACACGATCCCTTCAGCCTCATCCAACGGGACCTGCGTAATGGTGACCGGGTTCTCTTCGAGTGCGAGTGGCTCGAAAAACGCCTGATCATGGTCTTCGCCAATGAAATAGACCTTTTCGCCGACGGCCCCTCGGAACATCGCCGAACGGGCGCTGTCGCCAGAGGTGGCGATGTCATCATAGCTGTCACGCGGCAGGCCCATGCGGTCGAGCTGTTTTTGAACAGACCCGCGTGGACGCGGGGCGTTCGTCACCAATATCACGGTTCCGCCTTTTGCACGAAACGCCTGAAGCGCGGCCACGGCATCGGGGAAAGGTTCGTAGCCGTTATGGACACATCCCCAGAGGTCGCAAAACAACAGGTCATAGCGGTCTGACACTTCGGACAGGTTTGTGATGATCTGCGTCATGGGTTGGCCTCACGTTGTCTATGCAATGGGTAGACCCAATCCCTGCCAAAGGCGCAAGGGTGCAAGGCGGCACAAAAAAAGGGCGCTGAAATCAGCGCCCTTGATCTTGTTGACGTTGATCTGCCGATCAGACTGCCAGGTTCGGGATGATCTGCTTCTTGCGGCTCATGACACCGGGAAGGACGACGGTGTCGCCATCGACGGTTGCGTCGAACGATTTCTCGGCAACGGTCTTGGTCAGGTCGTTCGGGATCAGCATGGTCGCTTCTTCGTTCAGGATATCCACGACGAAAAGAAGAACCTGATCAACGCCGTCCTCGGACGCGACGGTTTTCATCGATTCCATCAGGCTGTCTTTGCGGTCCAGCACCATTTTCGGCGCGGTGGTTTCCAGAACCGAAACACGGAATTTGGTGTCGCCCACGGCGTATTCCTTAGAGTCCATGCGCAACAGTTCCGCATCGGAAAACGCACTGACGTCGGATTTGGCTTCGAACATCTCTGACGCGTATTCGGAAATCTCGACGCCCAGATCCTGAGCCAGGTCCCATGCAATGGCTTTGTCTTCTTGCGTCGTGGTGGGCGAGCGGAATTCGAGCGTGTCGGACAGGATGCAGGACAGCATCGCGCCTTTGATCTCGGTTGGCATTTGCGCCATGTCCTTGCCGATCATCTTCCACATGATCGTGGCCGTGCAGGCAACGGGCTCGATGCGGATTTCGATAGGGCCCTTGGTTTCAATTCCGCCAACCAATTTGTGGTGGTCGATGATGCCCTGAATGTCGGCGCCATTGATATTCGCAGGCAACTCAGCAGGGTTGTTCGTATCGACGATGACAACTGCTTCGTCGTCGGCCACGTCTTCGATGATTTCTGGCTTATCAAGGTTCCAACGCTTCAGCATGAATGCGGCTTCGGTGTTGGGTTCACCCAAAAGAACTGGCTTGGCTTCGGTGCCTTTGATCTGGTTGAGGTACCACGCCCAAATGATAGGCGAGCCAGTCGAGTCCGTGTCAGGCGATTTGTGGCCGAAAACTTTGATGGTCATGGGGATGAGTCCGTCGAGTTGGGAGAAATATTGAAATCGCGTGCCTCATAGCCCCAGCGTTCAAAGATGTCACGAGGGGGCGCGGTGAGGGCGCGGGATTGACGCATTCCGACAATGATCCTAGGCTGCATGCACCTTAGAGGAGTGCTCTGCACATGGACAAGCTGGCCTGAGACCGCCCAATCCTGAAGCCGCGTGATCGCGGCGTCCCCTCTGAAGGAGTGCCTGGCAATGGACCTGCATCGCTGACCGCAATGCCCGGGGTTTTCTGATCCCATTTCAATTCTGTCCAAGAGGCCAATCATGCCTGATACATCTAATAGAACCGCCAAGGCGGACCAATCCTATGTTGCGCAACGCCCGTTGCCAGACGTCCTGAAGCGCAAATCCGAGCGTCCACGTTTTGATCCGCGGGTCTTGCCGCGCGGCAAGGGCGATCCGGCTGGCAAGCAACGCGGTGGGCGTCCGCCGCGCTTTCCCGGACGGACGGGCGGGCGGTAAAACCGCTTGAAACAGGGTTGCGCGTGGGGTTCCCTTGCGCAGCCCCATTGTGACGGATCACGCATGCGCGAAGCTGACCTTTACCCACCGATCAAGGCCTACCTGCAAAGGCAGGGCTATGAGGTGAAAGGAGAGGTGGGTGCCGCGGATATCGTGGCGCTGCGCGGGGGTGAGCCGCCGGTCATCGTTGAGCTCAAGATCGGGTTTTCGCTGACCCTGTTTCATCAGGCGATTGCACGGTTGGCGGTGTCGGATCAGGTCTATATCGGCGTGCCGCGACCCAAAGGGCGCAAGGCGCTTCGAGACAATCTCGGGCTATGCCGCAGACTTGGTCTGGGGCTTTTGACCGTGCGCGATGACGGGATGGTCGAAGTGCAGGCCGACCCGGGTCCTTATGCGCCCCGCAAAAACAAAAAGAAGTCGGCGCGTTTACTCCGCGAATTTGCCCGACTGGAAGGTGACCCTAACGCCGGGGGTGCAACGCGACACGGCATTGTCACGGGCTATCGGCAAGATGCGGTGAAATGCGCGGCCTATCTCGCGAATACCGGACCAGAGAAAGGCGCAATCGTCGCCAAGGCCACGGGCGTTAAGCAAGCCACAACGCTGATGCGGGATAACCACTATGGTTGGTTCTCCAAGGTCGAAACCGGCGTTTATGCCCTGACCGATGCGGGCCAAAAGGGGCTTGCTGATTGGGGGGATGTGCTGCCGTCCGAGGATTGAAGTGCATTGATTTCAAGAGCTTGCCGTGGCCTTGGAAATCCGTGCTAGGCGTTTTGCATGGTATTTGTTAGACTTACGAAAAAATGGGCAAAAAGCCCGCATAACAATTGAGGCGGACAGAAAATGCATGATTATTCCTCGATGTTCGAGGCCCATGATAAGGGCCGCGAACGCCGAACCCGCGTGGCACGGAACCTTGCTTCGCTTTTGATCAAATATCACCAACCCAAGAGCGTTATCGACCTTGGCTGCGGCATGGGGTTCTTTCTGTCGGCGATGAAGGTGCATGGTGCCGATATTCACGGTGTCGACGGACCTTGGGTGGCGGATCTGGACTGTGCTGTCGACGACAGCGTGTACACCATTCATGATCTGAACGCGCCATACCGCACGGAAAAGCGGTACGAGATGGCCAGCTCGCTCGAGGTGGCGGAGCATCTGAACGCAGAACGGTCAGACGACTTTGTGGCGGAGCTTACCGCGTTGTCAGATTACGTGCTGTTTTCCGCTGCAATCCCGGGTCAAAAGGGCGCTGGCCACATCAACTGCCAATGGCAGGGAAACTGGGCGGAACGCTTTGCCTCTCACGGGTATCGCTGTTTTGATCCGTTCCGCCGTCAGCTTTTTGCGATGGAAGAAATGGCGATCTGGTTCAAACAAAACCTGCTCTTCTTCGTGAAAGACGGCGCTCCAGTCAGTGATCTGCTTGCGGAACATGAGATCATGCCAGAGGCGGCCACCTATGTGCTTCCCAAATTCTACAACAAACGTGTGAACCATCTGGTCAAACAACTGGCCCGCACGCGTGGCGAATTGCGAACTACCCAAAAGGCATTGTCAGAGGCTGAGGACAGGCTTGCCGAACAGGGACCTCTAAGCAAAGGCATTGCCGCCGAATAGCGCGTTAGCGAAACGCCGCAGAAAACAGCGATAGATCAAAGAGCGGCGCAGTGCGCGCTGCGCCGACCGCGTAGCGAAAGGTGATACCCGCCGACGCACTGTCTTCACCTGCGCCGATAAACGCATGCGCTGTGCGCCCTGCAGAAAGCGAATAATCCGCCCCAACACGCAATTCATTCGTGTGGCCGTATTGGTCATCATGCGTCAGCGCAGCGCTGAGGGCCCAGTTGGGCGAATAGGAATGCCTCAGACCAATTTGCGCACTCTCACGGTCAAGGTCTGCGCCATCTATATGATCAACGGCGGCAAAGAAGTCTGTGTCAGGCATGCCGGCCAAAGGAGTGGTCGTGGTCAACCCCAGATAGGTTGCGGTGTCGATGGGGGACTCGAAAGCCTCTGCAATCGCTTCGACCCGCGTGGCGCTGTCGTCCCACAAAAAATGCAGGCCAAGGCTGTCGGTCTCTTCGCGTTCGATCTTGATGTAGCTCGCGGATGCGCCCAGCGTCAGGTCTGGCGACATGCGGACGGCAGTCAGCAAGCGCAGGTTCTTGAACCCGTCTGTGTCATCGACGCCGTCAATGCGATCATCGTTCCCGAAAAAGCCCCAGTCGAATTGAAGCGACACGCCCCGTCCGAAATCAAACGCGGAAGCACCGCGCAATTCGACGATGGATGCGCTGTTGTCGCCCACGTCGGCAACGGTTGTCCCGAAGGTTAATTGTGTTCCCGAAAGCCCCTGTGGATGGGCGTCAAAGCCATGGGCCAATACCTGAAAGGGAAGAGCGGAGAATATAAGGGGAAGGATAAGTCTGTTCATTGGGTCGCAACCTTGGGTAGTCGAGATCGACCTAGGTATGGAAGCAACATTGTGCAACTGCAGCATTTTCGCTGTTGATTGCGTCGGCGGGGAATGGCGCATGGGCGAAGGCGCGCGTCTGGGTGGGACTGCTGCAGCGAAAAGCAAGAATTCTTCCTAGAAGTTTGCAGGCAGATGTTGACTCACCGCTGCGTGATCCATACTTCCCCGTCCGTTAGCACTCACCATGAGGGAGTGCTAAAGGGAGAAACTTTGATCTAAGGAGCATCAAAGATGGCATTGAAGCCGCTTCACGATCGCGTTCTGGTGGAACGTGTTGAGAGCGAGGAAAAGACCGCTGGTGGTCTGATCATCCCCGATACCGCGAAAGAAAAGCCTGCTGAAGGCCTGATCGTCGCTGCTGGCGAAGGCGCTCGCAAAGACTCGGGTGAACTGATCCCGATGTCTGTCAAAGAAGGCGACAAGGTTCTGTTCGGCAAATGGTCGGGCACCGAGGTCACCGTCGACGGCAAAGAGCTGCTGATCATGAAAGAAAGCGACATCCTGGGCATCCTGTCGTAATCGACAGTCCATCCCCAACGCTTTCCCGAAAACTCAAATTCATAGGAGCTGAATAATGGCTGCTAAAGACGTCAAATTTGACACCGCCGCCCGCGATAAGATGCTGAAAGGCGTCAACATCCTGGCCGACGCTGTCAAGGTCACGCTGGGCCCGAAAGGCCGCAACGTGGTTCTGGACAAATCCTTCGGCGCACCACGCATCACCAAAGACGGTGTGTCGGTTGCCAAGGAAATCGAACTCGAAGACAAGTTCGAAAACATGGGCGCACAGATGGTGAAGGAAGTTGCTTCCCGCACCAACGACGAGGCGGGTGACGGTACAACGACCGCAACCGTTCTGGCGCAAGCGCTGGTCAAAGAAGGCATGAAGTCGGTTGCGGCTGGCATGAACCCGATGGACCTGAAGCGTGGCATGGACATGGCGACCGCCGCCGTTGTCGAAGCCATCAAAGGCGCAGCACGTGAAGTCAAAGATTCTGACGAAGTTGCACAGGTCGGCACCATCTCGGCCAACGGCGAAGCTGAAATCGGTCAGCAAATCGCTGGCGCGATGCAGAAAGTCGGCAACGAAGGCGTGATCACCGTAGAAGAGAACAAAGGTCTGGAAACCGAGACCGATGTCGTCGAAGGCATGCAGTTCGACCGTGGCTACCTCTCGCCATACTTCGTGACCAACCCGGACAAGATGACTGCAGATCTCGAAGACTGCATGATCCTGCTGCACGAAAAGAAACTGTCGTCGCTGCAGCCAATGGTTCCACTGCTGGAAGCCGTGATCCAGTCGGGCAAGCCTCTGCTGATCATCGCAGAAGACGTCGAAGGCGAAGCGCTGGCGACCCTCGTGGTCAACAAACTGCGCGGCGGCCTGAAAATCGCAGCTGTCAAAGCACCTGGTTTCGGCGACCGCCGCAAAGCCATGCTGCAAGACATCGCGATCCTGACCGGTGGCCAGGTGATCTCGGACGATCTGGGCATGAAGCTTGAGAACGTCACGATGGACATGCTGGGTAACGCCAAGCGCGTCGGCATCACCAAAGACGAGACAACCATCGTCGACGGTGCAGGCGAAAAAGCCGAGATCGAAGCACGCGTGACGCAAATCCGTCAGCAAGCTGAAGAAACCACTTCGGATTACGACAAAGAAAAGCTGCAAGAGCGTGTTGCGAAACTCGCCGGCGGCGTTGCAGTCATCCGCGTTGGCGGCATGACCGAAGTCGAAGTGAAAGAGCGTAAAGACCGCGTTGATGACGCACTGAACGCAACCCGCGCAGCCGTCCAAGAGGGCGTTGTTGTGGGCGGTGGTGTTGCTCTGGTCCAAGGTGCAAAAGCACTGGACGGCATGGAAGGCGCCAACAGCGACCAGAACGTCGGCATCAGCATCGTGCGCCGCGCGATCGAAGCGCCTCTGCGTCAGATCGCCGAAAACTCGGGCGTCGACGGTGCAGTCGTGGCGGGCAAAATCCGCGAGAGCGACGATGTGACCTTCGGCTTCAACGCGCAAACCGAAGAGTACGGCAACATGTTCGACTTCGGTGTCATCGACCCCGCGAAAGTGGTCCGCACCGCGCTGCAAGACGCAGCATCGGTTGCAGGTCTGCTGATCACCACCGAGGCGATGGTTGCTGACAAGCCAGCCAAAGAAGGCGCAGCTGCCGGTGGCGGCATGCCCGACATGGGCGGCATGGGCGGCATGATGTAAGACGGTTTTTCGCAGTCGCGAAAAACCTGTGTGTTGGTGACAGGCGATTTTGTTCGCAAAATCGGCCAAGAACCACACCGTCAGTCAAAAAAGAGGGCCTCGCGGAAACGCGGGGCCCTTTTCGTTTGATGTGGTCGCCTCGGCGATTTGTTTGGCTTAGGACCAGCGCGACCTGAAAGGGGATGCCATGCCACGCGATTCTGTTTTTCCTGCCGGTATCGAAGGTTTTCTAAGCCAGTTCGATGGGTTTCAGGTGCGCCCCGGAATTGTTGACCTGCATGGTGACGGTTTCGAACGTCACCTCGCCCCCAGACGCGGCGCATTAAAGGATCTGCGACAAGGGTTTTATGCCTTGGACGCAGAGCTTGCCGCGTCCGGGGTGACGACCGCCTATCTTGCCCAATTCTGGTCCTGGGAAGGCGGTATGAGGGGGCCTGATTTCGCCAAGCGCATGATCGCGACGCTGGCAGACATCCGAGATGAATTGCGAACAGACATGCGCATCCAATTGCGCGTGGAAATCAGTCTGATTGACCAGTTTGATGACATCCTAAATTTGGTCGAGTCCGCGGGGATTGGCTATGTCGTGTTGAACGATCATTTGCCGCACAACGCCTTGGCGAAAGGGAAACGCCCACCGCGCCTGACAGGGCAGGCTCTGAAATCCGGCCGCTCACCCGAGGCGCATCTGGCGCTTTTGCAAGACCTGCATGCGCGGCAGGCGTCGGTTCCAGATGCGGTAAAGCAGTTTGTGTCCGACCTGCGCGCGCGCCGTGTTCGCGTAGGCAGCCATGATGATGCAAGCGCAACGGCGCGGGCGTGGTATGCTGATGCTGGGGCAGATATCGCCGAGTTTCCAGTGACGTCAGAGGCTGTCGATGCGGCGCGTGACGGCAACGCCCCAGTGATCTTGGGCGCGCCCAATATCGTGCGGGGCGGCAGCCATGGTGGCGGTTTGGTCGCGCGGGACCATGTCATCCGCGGTGCCTGCGATGTGTTGGTTTCTGATTATCATTATCCGGCCTTGGCCAACGCCGCGCTGGCCTTGGACGCGGACATGCCGTCTGGGCGCGCGTGGGACCTGATCTCGGCAAAGCCTGCGGCCGTCATGGGATTGGCGGATCGCGGCGTGATTGCCCCCGGCTACCGCGCCGATATCGTCGTAATGACCCCAGATAACCGGATTGTCGGCACCATGGTCGCGGGGCGGTGGAGTTTCATTGCCGGCGAATTGGCTGATCACCTTGGAGTGTGATAGCTTTTCATTTCCCGCGCGCCGCGTCATGCAGGACGCATGAAGGTCTTTTTGCTGACAGCGGTGACGATGGTCGCATTCGCCTCGAATTCTGTTCTGGGGCGGGTTGGATTGATTGACGGCGAGACCGGGCCAATTGCCTTTGCCGCGATCCGGATCGCCGCGGGGGCGTTGATGCTCTCTGTTTTGATGACCCTCCGTGGGCAATCACAAAGACGGTCGGTTGAGGCGCGCGCAAAGGGGGCAGGGTCACTCCTGCTTTACGTGCTGGCGTTTTCTCTGGCTTACGTGACTTTGCCCGCCGGTCTGGGGGCGCTGATCCTGTTTGGTGTCGTGCAGCTAACCATGTTTGCAGGTGCGCTTTATACCCGCGAGGTGATCCCTTTGGCCCGCTGGTTGGGAATGGCGATGGCCTTTGGTGGGTTGGTTCTCTTGTTGTGGCCTTCGGGCGGAGGTGCGCCTGATCTGGTTGGGTCGCTCCTTATGGCAGTATCCGGTATTGGATGGGGGCTTTATTCCCTGTTTGGGCGGGGGCAGTCTGATCCGCTTGGTGCGACGGCTGGAAACTTTCTGTGGACAGTGCCTGCGACGCTGTTGGCGTGGGCGCTTGTGCAGGATGGGGTTACGCCAATGGGCGCGGTCTGGGCGATCATCTCGGGGGCGATCACTTCGGCGCTGGGCTATGCGCTGTGGTACACTGTCTTGCCGCAGTTGAAATCAACCAGCGCAGCGGTGGCGCAACTGACTGTCCCCGTTATCGCCACAGCGGGCGGGGTTCTGTTTCTGGGCGAAGACCTGACCCTTCGATTCATGATCGCGACACTGATCGTTTTGGGCGGCATCGCGGTTGCGTTGACGGCCTCGGCCAAGCGTGCGTGACGTAACGGTGTGTTTTGGGTCCAAGCGGGTGATGTCTACATGAGTTTTATGAAACGACTATTGCTGAGTTTTTGGGTTTTGATCGCTCCTGCCGCTGCGGCGGCGGATTGCGTGGTGTTGTTGCATGGCCTCGCGCGGACGGACGCATCGCTCTGGGTCATGGATATGGCGCTGAGCCGTGACGGTTATGAGACCGTGCGCCCAACCTATCCATCGACCGAACGCCCGATTGAAGACTTGATCTCGGCCGTCCCACAAGCGGCTGCGATGTGTCAGAGCACGCCCGTGCATTTCGTGACCCATTCCATGGGCGGCATTCTTGTTCGCGCGTGGCTTGCCCAAGGCCCGCATGAGAACGTCGGACGGATCGTGATGCTGGCCCCGCCGCACCAAGGATCGGAACTGGTGGATGAACTGGGTGAGATCGCCCTTTTTGACTGGATCAACGGTCCAGCGGGACAACAACTTGGGACCGGTGATGGGTCTGTGCCAAACCAACTGCCGCCACTCGCTGGCGAGGTGGGGATCATTGCGGGCAATCGCTCTGCCAACCCGGTCTATTCAGGCCTGATTGATGGGCCTGACGATGGCAAGGTGTCTGTGTCATCGACCCGGATTGCCGGGATGGATGATCACATCGTTTTGCCCGTCACGCATACCTACATGATGGTGAACCCGCTAGTGATTGATCAGGTCGAGGCGTTCCTTGAAACCGGGCAATTTGATCGAACACTGACCTATTCCGAGGCTTTGTTCGGCCAATGAGCCGGTGGCTTAACCAGCCGGGCCAGTGATGAAATTCACATGAGCCATCTTGCGGCCGGGGCGGGCCTCGGCCTTGCCATACAGGTGCAGTGCAGCCCCTTTGGCGGCAAGATCAGGAACGCGGTCGATATCGTCGCCGATCAGGTTTTCCATCCTTACATTCGAATGCCGTGAGCCGTCGCCGAGCGGCCACCCTGCGATGGCGCGAATGTGCTGCTCGAACTGGTCGATGGCGCATCCGTTTTGGGTCCAGTGGCCCGAATTGTGGACCCGGGGCGCGATTTCATTGACCACCAACCCTGATGGCGTGACGAAGAATTCGACCCCGATCACGCCGACATAATCCAGCGCGTTCAAGATGCGCCCAGCGGTCAGAACAGCGTCCGATTTCAACCGATTAGGCACATTGGCCGGGACCGTGGTTGTATCTAGAATGCCGTCCTTGTGCACATTCTCGCCCGGGTCAAAGGCTGCAACCGCGCCGTCGGTGGCACGGGCAGCGATGACCGATATTTCGGACATCAGTGGCACCATGCCTTCGAGAATAGCAGGCGCGCCGTTTAGTTGGGCAAAGGCCTCTTCGGCCTCGTCCGCGGTCTTTAGCCGGACCTGTCCTTTGCCGTCATAGCCAAAGCGGCGGGTTTTCAGGATGCCAGCGGTTCCCATGTCCGCCATGGCGGTGCGAATATCGTCGGCGCTGGTGATATCTGCGTAAGGCGCGACGTGAAGCCCAAGGCCGGACAGGAACTCTTTCTCTGTCAGCCGATCCTGAGATGTCGCAAGCGCCTTGCGTCCCGGGTGGATCGGGCAGGCGCCTTCGATGGCGTCGAGCGCAGCGGTTGGGATGTTTTCAAATTCATAGGTGACGACGGCGCAGCCTTGGGCAAAGGCGGTCAGGGCGGCGATGTCGTCATACGGCGCGGCGGTGTGCGCATCAGAGACCTGCGCAGCGGGGGCATCTACCGCCGGGTCATAGGTATGGCATTTCAAGCCAAGCCGTGCCGCCGCAAGGGCCAGCATGCGGCCCAATTGACCGCCCCCGAGGATACCTATCGTTGCACCGGGTGCGAGCGGTTTAGTCATCTGTTGGGACCTCTGGGATGCTGGCGGCGAGGTCGCTGCGCCAAGTGTCGAGGCGCTCGCCCAAGTCCGGGTCATGCGTCGCAAGGATACCGGCGGCCATCAAACCAGCATTGGCCGCGCCTGCCTCGCCGATTGCCATGGTTGCAACGGGAAAGCCGCGTGGCATTTGCACGATGGAATAAAGGCTATCGACGCCAGAGAGCGCGCGCGTCTGAATGGGAACGCCGACTACCGGAACACGTGTCTTGGACGCCATCATGCCGGGCAGGTGGGCGGCACCGCCCGCGCCCGCGATGATCACTTTCAATCCACGTTCTACGGCTGTCTTGCCGTAGTCCCAAAGCCGGTCCGGGGTCCGGTGGGCAGAGACGATGCGCGTTTCATAGTCGATCCCCAAGGCGTCCAAGATCTCTGCCGCTTTCTTCATCGTGGGCCAGTCTGACTGGCTTCCCATGATGATCCCAACCTGTGCCATCGGTCCCTCCGCACGCCGGTTTTTGTAAGCGGCGGACTATAGCCAAGCGCGCGGGTAGCGCAATTCGGCTTAGGCGATAATGTCGGGAGTAATCTTGTCTTCGAGACGCGCAATGCGGTCTTTGAGATGCAATTTCTGCTTTTTCAGGCGCCTCAGGGTCAGTTGGTCTGATGTTGCCTTCTCTTCCAGAGCCTGAATCGCGTCGTCCAGATCGCGGTGTTCGCGCCGCAGAACTTCGAGTTCCACGCGCATGACCTCTTTTGGGTCCATTTCAGGCGATGTCATCGGCGGTCCTTGCGAAGTGAGGCTGAGACTGATGTCCTTTCTTTACCAGACCTTTGGCCCAGGGTGCAAAGACTTGCAGCCAGGGAAAGGCCACACCATATTCATATCAAAGGTTGCTGCACGGGCAGGGCCTTACTGACGGCTTGTCGCTTGGTTGAAAGGACATGGAGCCATGACAAAACTGACGCTTGGCGCGCATCCCTACCTGTTGGGGTTTGATCAGCTGGAACGTCTGGTTGAGCGCACCGCGAAGAGCGGAAACGACGGATATCCGCCGTACAACATTGAACAGACATCTGAGCATTCCTATCGGATCACACTCGCGCTTGCGGGGTTTGCGGAACAGGATCTGTCGATCACCGTTGAAGATCAGCAGTTGATGATCCGTGGTCGACAATCTGATGACGGAGACGGACGCATCTTTCTGCATCGCGGGATCGCGGCGCGGCAATTCCAACGGTCATTCGTATTGGCCGATGGGGTCGAAGTTGGCGATGCGACGATGGAAAACGGTCTGCTGCATGTGGATCTGACGCGTGCCGTGCCAGACCGTGTGGTGCAGACAATCCAGATCAAGAAAGGCTAAGCGATGAATACGAAATATGCATTTCCCGAAAGCGCACAGGCCCTGGTCTATGTGAAGGCTGTGAATGTCTCTGACTTGCCCCAAGAGGTGCAGGAAGAGGCTGATGGCCGGGACCAGTTGTTTGCCGTGCACAATGCCGATGGTGAACAACTCGCATTGGTCGCGGATCGGCGGATGGCCTTTGTCTTGGCCCGTCAAAATGATCTGAGCCCGGTTACGGTTCACTGATGGGCACCTATGCCGTCGATTGGGTCGATGCGTTCACGGATCGACCCTTTGGCGGCAACGGCTGTGCGGTTGTGCATGACGCCGCCGGCTTGGACGACGCCACTTGCATGGCGTTTGTCAAAGAGACGTCTTTGGTCGAATGCACCTTTGTTGAAGCCTCGGACATCGCGGACGTCAAAGTCCGCTATTTCATCGCCAGCAAGGAAATCCCATTTGCCGGTCATCCGACCGTTGCAACCGCTGCGGCGTTGCGCTCACGCGGTGTTCTGACCGGGCCGAAAATGCGGTTCGAAACGAAAGCCGGAGTTATCCACATTGACGTGATCGAAGCCGACGGCGGTCCGACCTATACAATGACACAGGCCCCGCCGGACTTTGGCGCGCAGAGTGACCCGGCATCGATTGCCGCTATCTATGGATTGCGGGCTTCGGACGTCGTTGGAACGCCGCAGTTCGTGTCCACTGGGTTGGGGTTTACCATTACTGTGCTGGCGTCACAGGACGCGCTGCGCAGGGCGGTCTTGGACTCTGACTTACTTAGACAACACTGTGCCACCCTTGGCGCGCCCGATGGGCATATGGCTGAACCCTACCTCGTGACACTGAGGGGTGCGACCAAGGTCGGCAGCACCTTTGCGCGGCTCTTGATGCTTCCACCATCGCCGCCCGAAGATCCCTTTACTGGCTCGGCCACGGGGGCGACGGCGGCGTATCTCTGGAAACACAAACTGATCGACACGCCCCGCTATGTTGCTGAGCAAGGCCACGACATGGGCCGCCCGGGTCAGGCACAGGTCGAGATCACGGGGCCGCATGGCGCGCCCGAGCGCATCCGCGTCGGCGGTCAGGCGCACGTGCTGATGTCTGGCACTCTGGCATTGTAACATCGCTTGTACCCCGCAGGTTGCCTGCTGCGCCGGAACAGGCGTAGCGTCTGGCCAGTCCTGTCTTGGGGGTGCGTATGGCGCGGGTTTTGTTCGTTACCTATGGGTCACTGGGCGATACGTTGCCCTTTGTCGCAATTGCAGAGGTGCTCCGCGCACGGGGTGTGACCTGCGATTTTGTCACCAACACGCGCAATGCCGACGCCGTGCGCGCGCGCGGATTTCAATGCCTGAGCCTGACAACCGACGCCTCGGTCCTGTACGAACGGGCGGGCTATGACGCCGAGGCAGCGGTGAAGGCCACGCGTGATAACGTGGACATCTTTTGGAAACTGGTGATGCCCGAATACGGGGGCTATTGCGCAGAGCTTGAGGCCCACGCTGCAGGTGCGGATGTGATCGTCTCGACGCCTTGGGCCTTTAATGCGCAGTCGGTCGCGGAGAAGACCGGCACAGCCTATGTCGGGGCGCATCTATGGCCCTTGGGGCTTATGCTGCCCCACGATCCGCCGGTCGTGCCGCAATTGCCGATATTGGTGAAGGCGCCGACGTCGCAGCTTGCGATCTGGTGGAACGCCCTTTTGGTGAAGGCGGCACATGCCAAGATGCGGTACGCCTATGCCCGTATTCTGAACGCGCCGCGCCTCGAATGCGGTCTTCCACCGCTCAGCCGAACGCCTGTCTTGAATTTTCTGACGCAGCCCATAGCCGAAATGGCGCTTTATTCACCGTCTTTTGCATCGGCTACACCGCATGAACGATCAGTGACGATGACCGGGTTTCCGGTTCCAAAAACGGACGCGGCAAATGAAGATGCTGAACTGACAGCGATTCTGCAGGACGAACCCATCGTGTTTTCTTTGGGAAGCATTCTTTCGCAGACCCCCGGTCAGTTTTACGTACAGTCGGTGGCCGCAGCGCGGGCTGTTGGCCGCAAAGCGCTGCTACTGACGCAGGATACCCACGGTATTCCCCACGGGTCAGATGTGCTGGTTCGGGGATTTGTGCCGCATGGTGACGTGTTTCCCCACGCTTCGGTGATTGTGCATCACGGAGGGATCGGAACGACAGGGCAGGCGCTGATGGCAGGCAAGCCGCAGCTTGTGGTGCCACATTTCGGGGATCAACCCGACAACGCAGCGCGGCTCGTCAGGCTGGGCGTCGCGCGCTCGCTATCATCGACCAAATATAGCGACCAATCCGCAGGGCGGGCGTTGAAAGAGCTTTTGGGATCACCTTCGTTCGCAATCACAGCACGTGACCTTGCCGATCAGATCCATCGCGAAGACGGCGCAGCCACCGGTGCGGACGTGATCGAACGGGTTCTTGCCGAGCAGCACAGCCCAAATTGAAAAAGCCCCGCGCTGGGCGGGGCCTTTTTAAGTTCAGTTGGCGTAGGCGACACTCGGTAGCCATGTGGTCAGCCATGGGAATTCAAAAACGATGAACAGACCCAAAAGCTGCAACATCACGAACGGGATAATGCCGCGATAGATGTGCCCCAAGGTGACACCCGGCGGGCAAACACCCTTGAGGTAAAAGAGCGCGAAGCCAACCGGTGGTGTCAGGAACGAGGTTTGCAAGGTCACCGCCACGAGGATTGCGAACCACACCACCTGCGCGTCTTGGATCGTCCCGTAATCCGGTACGGCCAGTGTCAGACCCTGAATGATCGGCAGCATCAGCGGCATGATGATCAGCGTGATTTCGATCCAATCGAGCAGGAAGCCCAACAGGAACACGATGAACAGGATGAACGCCACAATGAGGTAAGGATTCTCAAAGATACCAGCGACCATGTGTTCGACAACCTCGTCGCCGCCGTAAAGGCGCAGGACATATGCAAAGAAGTTGGCCGCGAGGAAGATACCCAGGATGTAGCCTGCGGTGTTCAACGTTGACCGCGAGACCTCGCGCAGAACTTTCCAGCTGAACTTACCGTAGGCAACAGCGAGCAGCGTGGCGCCCAATGCGCCGAGGCCGGACGCCTCTGTTGGTGTTGCAAGGCCTGCAAAGATCGAGCCGAGAACGAGCAGGATCAGCAGCATGGGCGGCAGGACCGAGAGGATCACCTCTTTGACGACAGGCCAGCCAACCTCTTCTGTCCGTTCCGGTGCCGGCATCGCGGATGGGTTGATGATGCCGTAGATCACGATGAACACGATATAAAGCGCGCCAAGGATCAGGCCGGGGAAGAGCGCCCCCATGAACAGGTCACCCAGAGAGATCGCCAACTGGTCCGACATGATCACAAGCATGATCGACGGCGGGATCAGAATGCCCAATGTGCCCGACGCCGCGATGGTGCCGGTCGCGATGGGTTTGGAATAATTCTGCGCCATCATCGCCGGAAGCGCCATCACACCGAGAAGCGTGACCGATGCACCGATCACACCGGTGGACGCAGCAAGGATGATACCGATCAAAAGAACGGTCAGGGACAAACCGCCCTTGAGGCCGCCGAACAGACGCTGCATCGATTGCATCATGCGCTGAGCGACGCCCGATTGATCCAGCATCAGGCCCATGAAGATGAACATCGGCAGGGCCACAAGAACCGGGTTCTGGACGATCGATCCAAAGAGACGCGAGGGCAGGGTGCCCAGTTTTCTCCAATCTACACCGATGCGGTCGAATTCGATGACATCTCGGAATTCGCTCCGAAACGGATCAAGGAAGATCAACGCAAAGATGTAGAAAATCAGCGCGACACCAACCAACGCCATGGCAACGGGTACACCGCGGAACAAAAGCACGATGAACGTGCCAAAGATCACCGCGACAAGCAGTTCGTTCAGGGTCAGAATTTGCCCGATTGCTTCGAGGATAAACATCAGCGCTCTCTCCGAACGTAAAGGACAGCGCCAAGAATGGCGGTCAGGACAAGAGCCACGATGACAGTCAATTTAGTCTCGTAAGGCCCGTATTCGATTTCAGCCATCAGCAGGCCGTTGCGCCCGATTGAGCGGGGATTCATCTCGGGGTCGGTGATACGCGTCAGCCACCATGCCGCGTAGAACACGATCAGGTTCAGCGCCAACGCGACGGAGGGCAGCGTCCAAACGAACTTGGCCCATCCGCTGGTATCACCCTGCTGTTCCAACAGGCGGAAGAGCCGTGAGACGATGGCGAATGCCAGAACAATCAGACAGACATTCACCAGACATTTCAGGATCCAGAGATTGTGCAATCCGTTGGGGCTGGACGATCCCTCCCATGCGACGACAGAGGTCACCGCATAGTGGAATGTTACGTCCCATGTCAGAAGCGAGAAGGGCAGGAACAGCCAGCCCAACGCGAACATATCAACGCGCCGCTGCTTGGGCTTTGGGTAGTTGTCGTAAAGGATATCGACACGGACGTGGCTGTTCGTGGTGACCGCATAGGCAATCCCCACAAGGCAGGCGATGCCATAAAGCCACCACTGCATGTCATCAAGCCAAGCTTGGTTGCCGGGGCCAATGTCTGCGCGACCAAAGTTGCGCAGGAAAACCTGTGCAACGATCACCAGCATCAGGGTCGGAAACAGCCAGGCAATCAGATTGCCCAGACCGATGATGGCCCGGTCGCCCGAATTGTGCGTGTCACGGTCAATCTCTCCGGGGTCGGATACTGAATTGACCTGCCCTAACTCTTGGACGGGGTCTTGCATGGCCCTCTCCTTTTGGCTGGTTGGCGCTTTGATTTGGCTAAAGCGCGCGGTGTGATGCGCTTGAGGCAAACCAAGTCTGTTGGGGTGTCTTGAAAAAACCGGGGCGACATCAGGCGCCCCGGTTTGATCTCAGCTTCTGTCAGCCGCGCTTATTTGCGTGGGCGTGGCAGATAGATGTTCGAGTTCCAGACGTTGTAACCTTCGCGGAATTCCTGAAGGTCGGCCCATGTTTTTGCGAACATTTCGTCTTCGGCTGCCAATTCAGCGGCAACTTCGTTCCAGGTGGATTCGAAGACGTCCAGTTGCTCTGGGGTCCAGTTTTTGATGATCACGCCGTTTTGCTCGGTGTTCTCGACCATCGCCTGGAAGTTGGTGCCTTCACCCTCTGCGAGGTTGGTGGTCACGTTGGCAAGGCAGGCGACTTCGATCTGCTTCTGAGCGCGCTCGTCCAGATCGTCCCAGCGATCTTTGTTGATCAGCAGTTCGAACATGGTCGCAGGCTGGTGCCAACCTGGGAAGTAGTTGTACGAAGCGATCTTGTAGAAGCCCAGACGCGCGTCGATGCGGGGCATCGAGAATTCAGTCGCGTCGATTGCGCCACGCTCAAGCGCTGGGAAGATGTCGCCACCGGCCAGAAGCGAAGTCGACACGCCCAGACGCTGCATGACTTCGGCACCCAGACCGAAGAAGCGCATGTTCAGACCCTGCAGGTCTTCCAGCGAGGTGATTTCTTCTTTGAACCAGCCCGAGGTTTCAGGCGCGATGATACCGCATGGCATGACGTGCACGTTGAAGCCGTTTTCTTCGTACATCTCACGCATCAGCGTCAGGCCGTCATCATAGAGCATCCACGCCATGAATTCGCCAGCTTCTGGGCCGAATGGCACGGCAGCAAACAGCGATGCGGCGGTCATTTTACCCTGCCAGTAGCCCGACGTGGTGTAGGCCGCGTCAACAGACCCGTTCGAGACAGCGTCCAGCGCTTCAAGCGTTGGGACCAGTTCACCGGGATCGAAGTGTTCGAATTCGACCTCGGTCGAGATGCCGTTGATCTTTTCGACAAAGTCGGTCGCAGCCGTACCAAGGATCGGCAGGTTCTTACCGAACGCCGAAGTCATCTCCAGCGTTTCTTGTGCTTGCGCAGCACCCGATGTCAGCGCGGCAACAGCCAGCGCGGCGAATGTCTTTTTCATGGTGTCCTCCCATAGTCGTGTTTTGGTCAACAAATGTTACCAAAATCATGCGCAGAATGACGCACCATCCTGCGCTGGGCAACAGCAAACACCGGAAAAAAGCATATTGCAACAATGTATACGTTAACGCGTGCGTTAGCGTATGTGTTAAGTCCGTTTCGCACCCATGTTAGCGCTTAGCCTACCACCTTTGGTGGAGTCCTGCGGGTTAGTGGGTATGGCAATATGCGCGCCGGAAACTCAGCGGGTCGGTATGCACAGGTGTGCGAATCTGTCCTGAGCGTCGATTATTGCGCTGCGAGCGCCTGATCGATTTCGGATCGCGTGGGCATGGATGCGGCGGCTCCGGGCCGTGTGACGGACAGCCCGGCCGTTGCGCAGCCAAATTTCACGGCGTCCTCGATGGGCTGGCCTTGCGCGAGGGCAGTGGCAAAGCCACCGTTGAAGGCATCGCCAGCCCCTGTTGTTTCGACCACGTCACCCAAGGCCATCGCCGGGACATGTAGCGACCGGGTGTCATCGACCAACAAGGCACCGCGCTCACCAAGTGTGAGGATGACCGTACCGATCCCTTTCTTCCTCAGGATTGCGGCAGCCTTCTCCGCGTCTTCAAGGGTTTTGACGGATTGGCCCGTGAGCATTTCCGCCTCGGTTTCGTTCGGCGTGATGATATCGCAGAGGGCCAGCATTTCGTCGGGCAGATCCGCTGCAGGGGCCGGGTTCAAAAGCGTCGTGACACCCGCCTCTTTGGCAAGTTTCAGACCGCACATCGCGGCGTCCAGCGGTTGTTCCAATTGGGTCATGAAGATATCGGCCCCAGCGATCAGGTCGCGCCGCGCGTCGATATCTGCCGGGGTGATCGTGCCTGAGGCGCCGGGTGTGATGATGATCGCATTATCGCCCGTGGCATCGTCGATGAAAATAAAGGCACAGCCGGTTGCCTCGGTCTCCATCCGGGTGACGGCAGGGGTGACACCGGAGCGATCCCACAGCGCCATGGCCATATCGCCAAAGGCATCCTCGCCAATTTTGGTGATCATGTGTGCATCGGCACCGGCCCGTCCAGCGGCGACCGCTTGATTGGAGCCTTTGCCCCCTGGCCCTAGGGCAAAGGATTTCCCTAGGAGTGTTTCGCCCATGCGTGGCATACGATCAGCCCGGTGCGTCGTGTCCGCAACGAAAACACCAAGGACGACAATCTTACCCTGACCCGGCATCGCATACCCCCTTCTGCCATTGGCTCAGGGCTAGCACGCGATCAGGCGCGGCCCAAGCGGGGAATGCGAGCTGGTCTCAGAGGCCAAGAAACGCGCGCGTTTCTTCTGGCGTCGGGGGATTGCACCCGGCGCGGGTGCAGTTCACCGCAGCAGCCCCCATCGAGAACGTCAGGAGTTCCTTGATCGTGTCGGCATCCAACGCCGCGACCGAGGCTTTATCAGTCAGACCGCGCGCTGCGAGTTGCGCCAACAGGGTGCCGGTGACCGTATCGCCTGCACCCACCGCATCAACGATGTCGATGCGGTGTCCTTCGACCGTTGCCCGCGCGTTTTGCGAACGTCCGATTGCGCCATCGGGGCCTTGGGTCATGACAACGAGGCCGACGCCAAGGCCGAGGATTTCTTCGGCAAAGTCATCAAAGTCGCGCCCCGGAGCCAATTCGGCAAGGTCTTCATCGCTGAGTTTTACGACACCTGCCAAGTTGATCAGTCGCATAACACGTGCGCGCCAATCGGCTGGGTCGTGTGTCACGACAGGACGTGCGTTAGGGTCGACGGACAAAAGCGCGTGATTTGCCTGAGCCATCGCATAACGCTCGGTATTGTCCGCGCCGGGTTGGTCAACCAGCCCCAATGAACCGACATGAAGGATATCACCAGCGGCTAGGTTCTGTACCGGATCGACCATCCGCGCGGCAGTGCCTTCGGAATAAAACGCATATCGCGGTTCGCCGTTTTCCAGCTGAACGAATGCCAACATCGTCGGGTTGTCGAGCCGTGGCGTGGCAGATGTATCGACACCTTCCGCATCGAGTTCCGACCAAAGCCGTTCACCGAACATGTCCATGGACAACGCTCCGAGAAAGCCGACCTCAGAGCCCTGCCGACGCGCTGCCTTGGCTGCATTGAAAGGCGAACCGCCGTTAACCGGATGAAACGGAGCGTCGGCTCCATCCTCACGCTGGACAAAATCAATGAGCGCTTCGCCCAGAACCCAAATTTTCGCCATTGTCTGTCCCTCTCGCTGGCTGCGGTAGGGAGCTTATACCGATTTCTTTACGCGCGAAAAGATAGCGCTAACAAAATCTAGGCGTAATGCTTGTGTTTCGACATCTTGCCGATGCCAGGGTTCAGCGAGTTGGTGGGATCGCAGCACTTGTAGAACTCGGCCTGCTCTTCACCAGCCTTATAAAGATGGCCGACGTTATGCTCAGCAGGGTATTTGGCTCCGCGTTGCTCAAGGATATCGAGCATCTTGGCCTTGATCTCTTTTGGATCATGTCCAGCCTTCACCACGTAGTCCTGATGCAGAACATGGCAGAAGAAGTGGCCGTAATAGAGTTTGTGGCTGATCGCCGAGTCGATTTCCGGTGGCAGGACCTCAAACCAGTCTTCGTCATTGCGCCGCAACGCAATGTCGAGCGCGAGGATATCCGCGACCTTGCCTTCGTTGACGGCCATATACCGGACAGCGGCCCCAGCGGCCGCAAAACGGTGCAGACCAGCGATTTTGCCTTCGCGCGATGTACAAGCAAACCAATCGCCGCTTTCGCCGTCGAGCGCTGATTTCAGGTAGGCTTCCACCTCTTCAATCCCGCCGTCACGCGTTTTGAGGATCAGATGGTGGTCAAAGCGTTTGCGAAACGCCTCCATCCGTTTTGGCAGAGCGTTGGGCCAGACGGTCGCCAGCACCTGCATGAAACGGTCCGTCATGTTCTTGGGCAGAAGCGGCAGCTTGTTCAGGCGCGCGTCGACCCAGCCTTTGAGCGCAAAGATCGCAGGTAGCCGGTCGGTGCCCAGTTTGTCGATCATGACCAGCGTGTCTTTGCCGTAGCGTTTCGAGATGTCGTAGCAGTCGGCATGCATGTATTCGGCGGATACGGGCAGCGTTGTGAAATCGCGCAGCATGTCGCGGCGCAGTTTCGTTAAGACATCAGTGTTCTTCGTGCCGATATAGAAAACCTGCTCGCGGTCGTTCTTCGGGTAGGTATCGAGACGGACGGCAAAAACAGCCAACTTGCCTGCGCAGCCGGACGCCTCGTGCAGGCGGCGGGGATCGGCATTGAAACGGGCAGGCGTGTCGGCGTCTACATCGCGGACGCGTTGAATATAGTCTGTGTCAGATGCCTTGGCGTTGGTCGGCTCCATGTCGGTGGCAGTGAAGTCGCCCGTTTCCAGACGCGTCAGTATGGTTTCGGGATCATCGCCCAAGTCGATGCCCAGATGGTTCACGAGGTGCAGGTGTCCGTCGGCATCAATCTGCGCGAATACAGACAGCTCTGTGTAGGACGGCCCGCGTTCGATCAGCGACCCGCCTGAATTGTTGCAGACCCCGCCCATGACGGATGCGCCGATGCAGGACGAACCGATCACCGAATGGGGCAGGCGGCCCAAAGGCTCTAGCATCTTTTCCAGTTTGAACAGGGTGGAGCCCGGAAAACTTATGACCTGCTTGCCGCCGTCCAAGAGCTGGATGTCATCCATGCGATTGGTGCTGAGGACCACGCATTCGCGGTCATAGGTGCCGTTCGGAGTCGAGCCTTCGGTCAGGCCGGTATTGGCGGCCTGCATGATGACGATTTTATCCGCAGCCACGCAGGCCTGAAGAACTTTCCACTGTTCCAGCAGGGTGCCGGGACGGACGACGGCGATGGCTTTGCCTTCCCCTGACCGGTAACCCTTGCAGAACCTTTCCATGGATTTCTGGTTGGTGATCACGTGGCGCGCTCCAACGATAGAGCGGAAGGTGTCGATAAGGGCAGTTTGGGTCATTCTGGGCCGTCGTCCTTTTGGCCGGATTTATAGTGTTTACGCCGCTTTGGTGCGGTACCGCAGGTTGTCGCGCGACAGTTGGTCAAGCTTGGTGATCCCCATCAGCTTCATGTCGCGTTCGATTTCGGTGCGGAAGTTGCCGAGGGACCGTTCAACGCCCGCCTGACCCGCAGCCGCGAGAGCATAAAGATAGAGACGTCCGCCGCTGACCGCTTTGGCACCAACCGACAGAGCCTTGAGCACGTGGGTCCCGCGCTGCACGCCGCCTTCGCAGATGACGTCGATCTTGTCGCCGACTGCATCGCAGATCTCAGCCAATTGGTCGAATGGCGCGCGCGAGCCATCAAGCTGGCGACCGCCATGGTTCGACACCATGATGCCGGTGCAGCCGATATCGACGGCGCGTTTGGCGTCTTCAACGCTCATGATGCCTTTGAGCGCAAACTGGCCGTTCCACTGGGCACAGAGCTTTTCTGCGTCTTTCCAGTTCATGGACTGGTCCAGCATGGTCGAGAAATAGTCGCCGACCGACACGGCCAGGTTTGTGCCTGCCTGCACGTGGCCTGACAGGTGCGGCATGTCGAACTTTTCCTTGGTCAGGAAATTCCACGCCCACATCGGGTGGGTGGCAAAGGACATAAGCGAAGATGGCGTCAGTTTTGGTGGCGATGTGAAACCGGTGCGCAGGTCACGTTCACGGTTGCCGCCGGTGATCGTGTCCACCGTCAGCGCCATGACGTTGAAGTTGGCCGCGCGCGCGCGTTCCAGCAGCGCGTCGTTCAGCCCGCGATCCTTGTGGAAATAGAATTGGAACATCTTGGGGCCGGGGGCGAGCTTTTCGATCTCTTCGACCGTGACAGTTGCCAAAGACGACACACCAAACATCGTTCCGTATTTCGTCGCGGCCTTCGCCACTGCACGTTCACCTTCGTGGTGGAACAGGCGCTGCAATGCGGTCGGTGCGCAATAGAGCGGCATGTCGAGCTTTTGGCCCATGACCTCAACGCTCATGTCGACCTCTTCCACGCCAGCTAGGACGTTGGGCACCAGATCTACATCGTCAAAAGAGGACGTGTTGCGGGCATAGGTGATTTCGTCATCCGCCGCGCCGTCGATATAGTGAAAGATCGGACCGGGCAGACGGCGCTTGGCCAGTTTCCGGAAGTCCTGAAAGTTATGGCAGTTCGCAAGTCCCATCGTGTCCTCCGACTCACATTGGTCATTTTGGTAAGATTTCTTTACCAATTTTGCGATTAATTGCGGGAAAGCGTCTATCAAGTCAAGCGGACAGTCACCAAACGCCAAAAAACCCGCGCAACGCACAGGCTAAGCCACTGTGAACAGTAGTTAACTTTAGATTTTCAAGATGAAGTGGCTGGGATGGTAGGATTCGAACCTACGGTACACTGTACCAAAAACAGTTGCCTTACCACTTGGCTACATCCCAACGTGGGCGACTAGGTACGGCGAACGCGGGCGGCTTTCAAGCCCCAAAAGCAGGGAAATTCACCCGACGTGCAGGAACGTGGCGTTGGGTGAATCCGCGTGCTCGTCAAGAACGCCGTATCGTCATTCATGGGGGGCTTCGGGCCGCAGAAGGTCAGGGTTTTCTGCGTCGTCACGTTCGTCTTCGATCATCTTATCGAGCGCACCCGGCGCGCTGGAGGTAACAGTGTCATCTGACGTAAGCCCTTCTACGACGGCGTTTGCGGTGCCATCCGTGGGCGCAGAAGGGCGGGGTGCCGGAAGGACGGCATCATCTGACTCGGAGCCCTGCAACAGCTGCACACGGTACGTCGTGTCTGGCACCTCGACGCCAGCGGCTTCGATAGCTGCCTTAACCTTTCGCAAAGCTTCGCCGCGCGCCAAGACCAACGTCGTGTCGTTTTGGTTGATCCAGCCTGTCACCGTCAGAAACACAGCGCCATCGCCGATATCCTTGGTCCAGACCATCGGCGCCGGGTTGGCCAGTGTGAAGGGAAGGCCAGATACCACCTCTTCTGCCAGACGGCGCATTTGGGCGAGGTCGGCATCCGGGGCAATGCCGATATCAAACATGAACCTGCGTTCGGGATTCGTTGAATAGTTGACGATCCGGCTTTTGAACACGGTCGCATTGGGGATGCGGATATGGTTGCCATCAAAGCTCAGCAGGATCGTCGCCCGCGATGTCAAGCGGATCACCTTGCCTTCGTCACCGTTGATCTCGACTGCATCATTGGGTCGAAACGGTTGCCGGATGGACAACATGACTGACGCGATAAAGTTCTCGACCGTGTCGCGGACGGCAAAACCAACCGCCAGACCGATCAGACCCGCCGCCCCAAGGATCGTCGACAAAAGCGCAGTCGCATCCAGAATATCCAGCGCGAGAACGATCCCGATCACCAAAAAGGCAAGCCGGATCAGCATCCGGTAGATGTCAGAGATAAAGGCGTTCGGCGCCAGCCGCGACCACATCGGCAATCGGGCCACCAGCCAGCCAACCGACCAAACAACCGCAAACACGATGCCAGCAATCGCCAACAAGGGTGTCAGCGTCCAAAGCTGTGACACCCGTGCGGCAATCCGGTCCCGGATCGGATCAAGACGGCGCACGACATCCGATGTTGCTGTGGCTTCGTTTTGGATTGCGACCACACCCTCGACGCGGCCCGCGATTTCATCGAGCCTTTGGACATCCGCCTCGCCCAGCGTGGTCCCGCGCAACGTCACGATGCCAGAGGAAACCGTTACGGTGATGTCGTCAAAGCCGCCCAATTCGCCCAGGATCGCGCGTAGGCGCTCGGCGATGGCTGCGTCTTGAGACGCGCTGTCTTCAACAGCAATCGCTCCGGTTGGTTGGTCACTTTGGGCCAGCAAGGGGGAGGCGGACACCACCAGGCTGTGCAAGGCCAGCAGGGCCACAACGAATAGAACGCGCATGCAAATCTCCAAACCAATGGAGGCAGGATAGGCCGTGCTGCGCGGTTGGAAAAGCCGTTAGAGCGTGACCGGGTGAGCCTTAGCAACATGATCCAGCGCCATCAGCACCTCGATCGTGGCTGCCATGTCATCAAGACGGATCATGTTTGGCCCATCTGAGGGGGCGTTGTCCGGATCCTGATGGCTTTCAAGAAAGACGCCCGCGATGCCCGTTGCAACGGCTGCCCGCGCCAGAACCGGCGCGAATTCCCGCTGCCCGCCCGATGACCCGCCAAGCCCGCCCGGTTGGGCCACGGCATGGGTCGCATCCATGATAACCGGGTATCCGGTCTTGGCCATTTCGGGCAGGGACCGCATGTCAGCCACAAGCGCGTTATAGCCGAATGACACGCCCCGTTCCGTCAGCAGGATGTTTTCATTGCCCGTGCTGGCCACCTTTTCGGCCACATTCGACATATCCCATGGCGCAAGGAACTGCCCCTTTTTCACGTTGATCACCGCACCTGTCTCGCCCGCAGCGAGCAAGAGGTCCGTCTGGCGGCAAAGGAACGCGGGAATTTGAAGTATATCGCAGACTTCTGCGACAGGGGCGCATTGTTCCGGGCTGTGAACGTCGGTCAGAACGGGAATGCCGGACTTCCGGATTTCGGCATGGATGGCGAGACCTTCGTCCATCCCCAACCCGCGCTTACCCTTGAGGCTGGTGCGGTTGGCTTTGTCATAGCTGCCTTTGAACACGAATTGCGCACCGAACTTGGCACAGACCTCAGCCATATGACCGGCGATCATCTGAGCGTGATCGAGGCTTTCCAATTGGCAAGGACCCGCAATCACCGTGAGTGGTGCAGCGTTCGAGACGGCAAGCGACCCGATAGAGACAGTTTTCATCAGCTTGAGACCTGTTCGCGAAGGATGGACGCAGTAAGCGAGATCATCAGGTAAATGCCAGCGAAGATCAGGAAGGCCAAGACCGTGTTTTCAAACACCTTCGGATAGCTTGGTTTGTCCGGCGCGGTTGGCGGAGTGGCAATCGCAACGTAGCGCACCTGGCGTTCGGCTGAAATGCGTGCCGTTTCCATGGCCTGCAGAGCCTGTTGCAGCATCGCGTCGCGCGTCTGCAAGTCAATTTGGGCGATGTTGATCTGGGCCTGTACGGCGGCCAGTGAGTCGCCCGTTTCAGACGCCTGCGTCAGACGCTCTTTCTGCTGTTCGATCGACGATGTGAGATTGCGAATTTCACTGCGCAAGCCATCGACGCGCGCCTGATTGGGGCGGCGGTTGGCCAGTTGGGCATCAAGCTCCAACCGCTTTTCTTCGAGGATCGTTTCAAATTGCGCGATCCGCGCCTGAGCGGCGGCAACTTCGCCCTGCGGGTCAACGGTACCCAGCTGCGTTTGCAGCTCGACCAGCCGGCGAGCGGCCTCGGTGCGTTTGGCTTCGGCGTCGGCAAAGCTCTCGCGTGCGCCGCGCATCTGGTCCGTCCGCAGACGTTGTGACAGGTCGCCCACCTGTTCCTCTGCATAGGAAATCAGCGCTGATGCAAAGGCGGCAGAAGCCTCTGGATTGGCGGCGATCACCTCCATGTTGATGATGCCTTCGGTGGGGTCGTAGCCAATTTTCACGTTTCGCTTGTAGACCTTGTAGGCGTCTTCATTCGTGGCATCCGGATCAAGCCGCGTGATGGCATCGAGGGTGTCGTCCTGAAAATGGCTCTTGAAGCCTTCTTCTTCTTCCAGACGGATCATCGCTTCGCGTGATGTGAGATAACCCTGAACGGCAATCGAGTCCTGCACTGTGGCGAGTTGGTTGTTGCCAAATGCAGAGGCCAGACCACCGGCAGCCGAGCTGGACGCCTCGGCCTGTTGAATAAGAAAGGCCGTGTGGGTCGAATACATCGGCGTCGCGATGAACGCGAAATAGTATCCCATGGCCAATGTCGGCAGGCCGACAAACACGGCAAGGCGTGCAAACAAGAGCGTCAGCTTCCGGCGACGCCGCGAGGCGATGTCCTCTTGGATGCGGCGGATTTCCATGGCCCGCTGTTCGGCCATGTTTACCTCTTTTGACGGCAGGTTCTTGCCCGGTTTCTCCTGCGGGACCGTTTGCGGCAGCTTCACCTCTTCGGTCTTGGCGAGTTGCTGCTTGTTCGCGCGTGGGTCTACCAGCTCAAGCGCGTTTGAGCGTTCGAACGGATCAATGCCGCGTTCGCGCAAAAGCTTGACCGCTTCGAAATCAGATGTTGCTGCGATGCCGTTCTTTTGCGCCACGCGGCGCGCCATGCGCAATTGACGCCCTGTCAGGCCTTCTTTGCGGATAGCGTCGATATCGGTTTCGCCGCGGACTTGGGCGGCGCTGGCAACCTGACCCTGAGCAGGTGGCCTTGCGGCGGCTTGACGTGGAGGCTCGTCTGGTTCCTGCAGCATGGTTGGACGCGTCGGATCGGGCAAGGGTGTGTCTTCGACGGCGGGTTGCGGGGCAGGGCGGCGCTGTTGCGAGGGCGCGGGTTTGGCTGCCGCGCTGTTACCGGCACCTTCTGCATTCAGTTTCAGAGGCACCGGGCGACGCACGACCTGTGGCGCGTTTTTGGCAGGCTGCACCTGCCGCGGTGCCTGATCCGCGCCAGCCGCTGGCACGCTGTCCTGACCGGTCGCGGCAGAACCTTCCTGACCGGGTGTGCGCCGGATGCGGAATTTCTTAGCTCTTGGTTTGGTAGTCATAGAGCTGCTTAGCCTCTTCCAGGGTGTCAAACAGGCGGAACTGACCGTCCACAAGGACGGCTGCCTGCCGAACAAATTTCTCAAGAACTTCTGCTTGGTGCGACACGATGATGACCGTTGTCGTTTGCAGTCGTTCCTTCAGGATGGCGCCCGCCTTGCGGTTGAATTCGACATCCGTTGTTTGCGGCATGCCCTCATCGATCAGATAAAAATCGAAATCGAGCGCCAAAAGCAGGGCAAAGGTAAAGCGTGCCTTCATCCCCTGCGAATAGGTGCCGACGGGCATGTCAAAATACTCTTCAATCCCGCACAGCCACCGGCAGAACGCCTCAACGTAGTCGGGATCCAGACCGTAGAGCCGCGCGATGTAGCGGCTGTTTTCCATGGCCGAGTGTTTGTTCACAACACCGCCCATAAAACCCAGCGGGAACGAAATCTTGGCGTTCCGATTGATGACGCCCTCATCCGGTTTCTCAAGTCCCGCCATCATGTTGATGACAGTGGTCTTGCCAGTGCCATTTGGGGCCAGAATTCCGAGAGACTGACCCAGTTCGACGCGGAACGAGGCGCGATCAAGGATCACCTTGCGCTGTTTGCCAGTCCAAAAGGACTTGCTGACGTTCACGAACTCAATCACCCGTTCAGCCTCTGGTTTGCTCTAGTGCCCATACCGGCACCGCTGCCCCGTCTTAGCGCGGGATCATTAATGCGTGTTCAACCCTTAAGAGGACAAACCGCCGCCAAAAGTATAGTTAACAGCGAAATGTGGCAAAACCAAGTTTCGCGGCCTCACGCGGCCGCGAAAACGTGGTGATACGGGTCTGATTGCGCCTACAACGTTGCGTTCGCGATGAACCCGGCAATCATCGCGCCGATGACGCCAAAGCCGATATAGGCGGTGAACACCCGCAGTTTCACCAGTGGCCAGACAGCAACCGCCGCCGGAATACAGCTGACGCCACCTGCAATGATGAACGACATCGCAGCTCCGACGGCCATGCCCTGGTTCATCAATTCGCCCACCAGCGGGACAGCGGCATAGCCGTTCAGATAGGCCGGGCCACCGATCAGCGCGCCAAGGATCACCGGGCCTGCGCCGTCGCCACCAAGCAGCGTTGCGATGCTTTCAGCCGGGACATAGGCCAGCATCACGCTTTCCAGCACATAGGCCAGCGTCAACCACTTGAAGAGGAAAAGCGCGTTTTCAATCGCGGTGCTTCGGAACGTGTCGACGCGCTTGGAGTCGCTCCAGAACTGCCAGACGGGTTTGCCGGAAAATGGTGCCGGTCCGCAGCCGCATCCACCAACCGCAGTGTTTGGACGTAGCGGGTCGTCAAAGACGGCGCTGGCGCGGAACGCCATGGTGGCGTAGCCGCCCATCAGCCCCAGACCCACGGCAAAGACCGCCTTTGCCACCGCAAATTCCCAAGAAATCGCACCCGCCGTGATGGCAAACATCATCGGGTCCATCAGCGGGGACGACAGCCAAAATGCCATAACAGCCGAAAGCGGCGCGCCAACGGCCAAGAGGCCTGCGATGAACGGAATGACCTCGCACGAGCAGAAGGGCGATAGACCGCCCGCCAGAGCCGCAAGCGCAACCATCTGCACTTGGTTGCCCTCGAACACCTTGGCCAGCATCGATTCAGCGCCGGACGCCTTGATATAGGCCACGGCAATCACGGCGAAGGCAATGAAGGGTGCGGTCCCGATCAACGCGTCTGCGGTGAAGACCAACGTTTCAGGCAGTTGCTGTGTGTCAAAGATCGCAAGCAAGGCAAGGATAAGCAGCGAGGCCAGCCAACCCTTGGGGATGGATTTCAACGTGGCAGGCAGGTTCTGCGTCAGGTCAGTCATGGGGACGGTCCGTATGCGGGAATGCTGCATCGGCGCAGCATTCGGAAAGAAGAAATCTGGACAGGCTTTCGACCTGATCATAGGCAACAGCGGCGCAGATGATCGAGCGTCCCTGTCGCTGTTGCTGAACAAGGCCTGCTTGTGTCAGGATTTTCATGTGATGCGTGAGCGTTGAACCCGTCACACCCGCCCGCGCGCCCAACTCACCGATCGTCAGGCCATCATTGCCCGCGCGGACAAGAGTGCGTAGCACGCTCAATCGTTGCTCGGACCCTAAGGCGGCAAATGTGGACGCAGCGTGTGCGAGTGAGTCGTCATCTGAATGCGGCTTCATATTTTTATATTTCTAGAAATGTAGAAATAAAGTCAAGCGCCGCGATCCATGCTTGTCAGTCGGGGCGCAGCCGATACATCCGCTGCATGGATGACCTTCACGACTACGGTGAAACATATGATGCGCTGTCGGCCTGCCGTATTTGTGCCGACCGGTTTGCCGCCACAGCTACGCGCCATCGTCCGCGACCGGTGACATGGTTTCGCCCCGGCGCGCGGGTCCTGATCGCCAGTCAGGCTCCGGGCATGCGCGCCCACAAGGCCGAGCGCCCCTTTACCGATCCCTCCGGCGTCCGGCTGCGGTCGTGGATGAACCTGGGCGAGGACGTGTTTTACGATCAGTCCAAGATCGCGATCGTGCCGATGGCGTTTTGCTTTCCGGGCTATGACCCCAAAGGCAGTGACTTGCCTCCGCCGCCTGTTTGCGCGCGAACATGGCGAGATCGGGTGTTGCGCCTGTTTCCGGATGTGGCGGTCACCTTGCTGATCGGGGGCTATTCGCAGGAATGGCATCTGGGCAAAGGCAAGGTGACAGAGCGCGTCTTGGGGTGGCGCGACCATGCGCCGTCGGTCTTTCCCTTGCCGCACCCGTCATGGCGCAATAACGCTTGGATCGCGCGCAACCCTTGGTTTGAGGCCGATCTGATCCCGGCCCTGCGTGCCAGACTGAGCGAGGTACTATGACGCCACTCGACACGGCCCACGCCGCGATGGAGGCTGCTCCGGAAGATGATGCTGCGCGCCTGCGCTTTTACGAGCGGCTGGCAGATGCAGAGCTTTTCCTGCTTTTGGGCAAAGAGGCGACCGCCGAGAGCATCGAACCGAATGTGTTCCGGACCGACGACGGCGACTTTGTCCTGGTCTTTGATCTGGAAGAGCGGCTGGCTGAATTTGTAGGAGATCAAGCCCCATATGCGGCCCTGTCAGGGCGCGCGCTGATCCATATGCTGCAAGGTCAGAACCTTGGTCTTGGCGTGAACCTTGAAGTTGCTCCTTCGGCCTACCTGATGGATGCGCAGGCCGTGGATTGGTTGGCAGGAACGCTGAGCGAAGCGCCGCAAGAGGCGCAAGCACGACCCAAAGTGATCGAGCGCCCTGGTGGCTTGCCGGAACTGCTCTTGTCAGCGCTCGACGCCAAACTTGCGTTGATGGGCGCGGCCGCGCGTACGGCGTATTTGGCGTTGGTCACATATGAAGATGGCTCCAAGGGCCACATGCTTGCCTTTATCGATGCGGCACCGGGCGCAGAGCGCGCCTTGTCGCAAGCCGCGAATGAGGCACTGACTTTTTCCGGCATTGATGCCGGACAGTTGGACGTGGCGTTTTTTGCGGCCTCCGATGGCGTGTCGGCCAAATTGTCCAAGGTGGGTCTTCGGTTTGATCTGCCAGAACCAACAGCGCCTGCAGCCACGGGACCTTCCGCACCGGGTATGAACCCGGACAAGCCACCCAAGCTGCGCTAGTCAAACGCAGCGCTGTCTCCGACGGAAGATTGCCTCCGGCGGAAGTATTTTTGGCAAGAAGATTGAGACGGGCTAGTAGCCCGCTTCGCGATCCACGAGACCGATAAGCGGTTCGCCGTTTTCGCTGCGTTGAATGTTTGCGGCGATCTGTCGAGAAGCGGTTTTCGGGCGCGTGAACGAGGCGACATGCGGTGTCACCGTCACGCGTGGGTCGTTCCAGAACGGGTGATTGGGCGGCAGCGGTTCTTCGCGGAACACATCCAAGGTCGCATGTGAAATCTGGCAGTCATCCAGCGCATTCAGCAAGGCATCATCGTCGATCAATGGACCGCGCCCCGGATTGATGATCACCGCGCCCTCCGCCAGCAGCGAGAGAGCATTCGCGTCGATGATGTTTTCCGTGTCGTCGGTCAAAGGCGTGAGAAGGACGAGGATTTCTGTCCCCGGCAGCGCCTCTGCCAGACCTGGCCCCGCCGAAAAGGTTGCCACGCCGTCGATTGACTTCTGGGACCGGCTCCAGCCACGGACCTGAAAGCCAAGGCTGGCCAAGGTCGTTGCACAGGCCCCACCAAGTGCGCCAAGGCCAAGGATGGTCACCACCCGATCCTCTGCCAGCTTGGGCATCTTCGGTTCCCAGAGCGGCTCGGTCAGTTTGATATAGCGATCAAGATCAAGATGATGGCGCATGACATGTGCGGTGACATATTCGACCATGCCTGCCGTCATGCCGGGATCAACCATGCGCGCCAGTGGCTGTGTCAGGCTCTCGTTGCCGACAACGTTTTCGACGCCAGCCCAAAGATTCAAGACAGCCTTGCAGGAGGTGTAAAGCGTGAAATCCTGAAGTTCGGAGTCAGGCGCATAGATGATGTAGTCGACGGTGTCGGGCTCGGCCTCGAGCACGAGGTCGGCATTCAGTTCCGCCTCTGAAAACGCTGCTGTCAGCGCGGCTTCATAGACCGACCAGCTCTCGGACTTGGCGGCGAACAAAACGGTCAGGGTCATGTGGCGGTCACCTTCGTCATATCGGCAAACCCCTTCAACTCGATCGGGTTCCCGCAGGGGTCGTGGAAAAACATGGTCCATTGCTCGCCGGGTTCACCGGCAAAGCGTTGGGTCGGTGGAAGGACAAAGTCGATCCCAGCTTGCTCCAGACGTCTTGCCGTTTCCTGCCATGCAGTCAGGGGAAGAACCGCGCCGAAATGCGGCATCGGGACCATGTGATCGCCGACTTTACCAGTCGGGGCATGCGGCAAGGGCGGTCCGAGATGGAGCGAAAGCTGATGCCCGAAAAAGTCGAAGTCGACCCAAGTGTCGGTGCTGCGCCCCTCCGGGCAATCCAGAATGCCGCCGTAAAAAGCGCGCGCCTTATCAAGATCGGTGACGTTGATGGCCAGATGAAACATGGATCCTCCGCTTCGCGGTGACCCTAGCCCTATGAACGCGGGCGTAAAGCGGAAAGGTCAGGCCTGACGCGGCCGATGGACATGCGCGCTCTGCACCAGACCAAAGGCAATCAGCAGCACCAACATGGCCGAGCCACCATAGCTGACCAGCGGCAGCGGCACACCGACAACCGGTGCAAGACCCATCACCATCGCCATGTTCACGGCAAAGAAGAAAAAGAAGGTCGCGGCGATCCCGAAGGTCAAAAGTGAGGCAAAGCGATCCTTGTTCGACAAGGCCGAGACGACGCAGAAAAAGATCACAAGCGCATAAAGTATCAAAAGTGAGAACGCGCCGATGAACCCGAACTCTTCGGCCAGTGTCGTGAAGATGAAGTCAGTATGTTTTTCGGGTAGGAAGTTCAGGCGAGATTGAGTGCCTTGCATGAAGCCGCGACCGCTCCAACCGCCAGAGCCCAGAGCGATCTTGGCCTGCGTGATGTGGTAGCCTGCACCAAGCGGATCCTGCGACGGATCAAGGAACGTATCGATGCGTCTGTACTGATAGTCCTTGAGCAACTGCCAATCCTGTCCGCGCGACTGGAACACGGCGACAACAGCGGCCACGGCTGTGCCGATGACGGTCGCAAAGTAGGCCCAATGCACGCCTGCGATGAACATGATGGTCCCGCCGCCAGCCATCAACAGGATGGAGGTCCCAAGGTCCGGTTGTCTCAAGACAAGCAAGACCGGCAGCATGATCAGGATCACAGGAACAAGCACCCAGACCGGGCGCGACGTTTTCTCGATCGGTAGCCAGTCGTAATAGGCCGCCAGAAACATGACCATTGTGATCTTCATCAACTCAGACGGCTGCAGCCGCATGAAGCCAAGATCAATCCAGCGCTGCGCGCCCATGCCCGTGGCACCAGCGAATTCGACATAGACCAACAGCAAAAGGGTCAGGACGTAACCGACTGTGGACATGTTGCGCCAGAACCAGATGGGCACCATCGCCACGACAAAGAGAAGAAACATCCCCATGGCAAAGCGTTTCATCTGCGGCTCGGCCCAGACAGACAGGCTGCCACCGGCCACGGAGTACAGCATCAGGAACCCAACCGACGCGATGGCGCAGATCAGAAGGATCAACGGCCAGTTCAGATGCAGAACCTTTCGCAGCCCCGTCGGAACGGTTTGCAGGCGATATTCAAGATAGCTCATGGATCACGCCTGCGTCGGGGATTTCGGCGTGGCCTCGGACCACTGGGGAAAGGTTTCCTGCCGTTGCCGGATCAGTTCGCGATCCTTGGCCGGATAAGCATCCAGCGGAGGGGTGTCGCCATAAAGCGCCTGAAGCGTGATGTCGCGCGCAATTGGCGCGGCAGCGCGGCTGCCCGATCCGCCATGTTCGACGACCACTGCGACAGCAATCCTTGGATTGTCGAAGGGGGCAAAGTTCACAAAGAGCGCGTGGTCGCGGTGCTCCCACTTGCGGTCTTCGTTCTTGGTGATACCCGCTGCGCGCTCTTCTGCCGTGATCCGACGCACCTGCGTGGTACCGGTTTTGCCCGCCATGCGGAAATCTTCGGCGATGATGCGGCTGCCATAGGCTGTGCCTTTGCGCGCGTTGGTTGCCGAATACATCGCCTTGCGGATGCGTCGCAGGATGTTTTCGTTCAGGCCCAAGTCTTCGCCTGCGCCGGACGGTTCCGCCACCCCATTGCGGCGCGCGACCAGACGCGGCGTGACCGAACGGCCCGTTGCCAGACGCGCCGACATGACGGCAAGCTGAAGCGGCGATGCGAGCACGTAACCCTGTCCGATCGAGGCGTTTACGGTGTCACCGATGCGCCAGTCCGCGTCACGAACACGCCGTTTCCATTCCTTGTCAGGAGCCAGACCAGACGCGACCGCCGACATCGGCAGGTCATATTTGATACCCAACCCAAGTTTGCGCGCCGTCTCCGCTATGCGGTCAATGCCGACGCGCTGGGCGATGTCGTAGTAATAGATATCGCAAGATTCAGTCAGTGACTTGTGGAGGTCGGTATGTCCGTGCCCGCCGCGTTTCCAACAGTGAAAACGGTTCCCGGCAATATCTGAGTGCCCACCGCACCAAACCGTCTCTTCGCTGTCGACGACGCCAGCCTCAAGCGCGGCAATGGCCGTGACCATCTTGAAGGTCGAACCAGGCGGGTAGGCCCCCTGTGCCGCCTTGTTCCGAAGCGGCCGGTATTTGTTTTCGGTCAGCGCGCTGTAGTCGCTTACGGAAATCCCGCGCACAAAGAGATTGGGATCAAAGCTGGGCGCTGAGCCGATCGCGAGAAGATCACCGGTTTCACAGTCGATCACGACGGCGCTTGCGCTTTCACCGCCCAACCGGGTCTGCACATAGTTCTGCAGCTTGCTGTCGATGGTCAGTTGGATGTCATCGCCCGGCAGGCCTTCTTCTCGGTCTAACTCGCGCATGACACGGCCGACGGCATTTACCTCGATCCGGCGGATCCCGGCAGAGCCGCGCAGGCTGCGCTCAAGCTTGTTCTCGACGCCGGTCTTGCCGATCTGAAACTTGGGGATCTGCAAGAGCGGATCCTGATCGTCGATCCGGCTCAGGTCATAGTCGCTGACCGGGCCGACATAGCCCAGGATATGTGCTGTATCCTGGGCGCGGGGGTAATAACGGCTCAGGCCCACCTCGGCGCTGATGCCGGGCAGGGCAGGCGCGTTGGCTGACACGCGCGCGATGGCATCCCATGACAGGCGGTCGGCCACAGTGACCGGCACAAAAGAGCGATGCTTGAAGATGTCTTCGCGGGCGCGCTCCAACCGCTCGGGCGGCATATCGATCAGCTGCGCCAGATATGACAGAACGGCATCTACATCGCCTGCGTCTTCGCGCACGATCACAATGCGATAGTTCTGCTCATTCTCGGCCAGAGGCCGGCCTTGGCGGTCAAAAACCAGACCGCGTGAGGGTGGCAGCAAGCGGATGTTGATACGGTTTTCTTCGGCCAGAAGCCGGAATTCTTCGGCCTGCTCCAATTGCAGGGCGCGCATGCGGTATCCCAGAATGCCAAGCACGCCCACTTGCGCCGCGCCAAAGATAAGCGCCCGGCGGCTGAATTTCGCATGCCCGTCTGCCAATGTCTTTGGGTTCTGCTTCATAGCCTGCGCCCCCTGTCATCGACTTCGCCCTGCGCGGCGATCTTGATGCCGAATATGGCCTGCGACAGCCCCACAACCAAGGGGTATACCAAAATTGTGAGCAACGCCTGCATCAGCAAAAGGCCGGTCGCCACTGGGATCGGAGACACGATTCCGGTCACGATCAGATAGAGCAAGAAGACCGCTGTGATCAGAGCCGTTGCCGTGAACCATTCGGCAGCAAAGACGGTTTCGCGGACGTCGTCATGGCGCGCGCGCGCAACCTCGGACGCGACGACCACGAGCGCTGTATACAGACCGGGCGGGCGTTGCAGAAGAAAGTCAGCCAACAGGAAAACAGCGGCAACCAAGGCGACCGGCACGATGTCTGGTCGGCGCAAGGTCCATGCCAGCGTAAACGCCAGCAACAGGTCAGGTGCCACCCAACGCCGCGGCGTGGTCTCAAGCGGCAACAGCTGTGCCAGAAGGATGAACACAGTGATTGCTGCGAAAACACCCCGCATTGTCCATATATAGGCGGGTCCGGCGCTACCCATCGGCCTGATCCTGAACCAAGGCTGCGGGACCTACCGGTGACAGCGGTGGCGTGACCAGCGTTCCGGGGTCTTCGATCACTTCGATCTCTCGCGCGCGGATCACGCGCAAGAATTCAAGCCTCTCATAATCAGCGGCAAGCCGTAGGCGCAGCCTTCGATCCGTGCTCTGAGTGACCTCACCGACAAGAATGCCTGCCGGAAATACTGAGCCATCGCCCGAGCTAAAGACGCGGTCACCGGGGCGCACGCTGTCAGGATCATCCAAGAGTTCGATCAGCGGGCGCGCGGTGTTTGTCCCGGCCAAAATGGCCCGTTGCCCGGACGGTTGGATTACGATCGGCACGCGCGACGAAGTATCCGTCAGCAGGATAACGCGTGAGGTTTCACGTCCCACGCCAGAAATGCGCCCGACAAGCCCGATGCCGTCCATCGTGGCCCAGCCATCCTTGACCCCGTCGCGCGCGCCGACATTCAAAAGCACCGATTGTCGGAACGGGCTTCCGCTATCGGCCATGACCACGCCGGTGATATGCGTGAACTTCGGATCGAGACGCACTTTGTTCAGGTCGAGCAAGCGCGCGTTCTCCTGCTCAAGCTGCAACGCGGCTTCCTTCCACGCCTTCATCTGCTGCAACTCGCGCTTCAGCTCCTGATTTTGGTCATAGATGCGCTGATAGCTGCGGAAATCGGCCACGATATGCGCCAACCCGGTAACGGGCGCAGATACCCACGAAAACGACGGTACGACCCGGTCCGTGATCTCGGCACGGAGGCGCTCGACACGCGGGCTGTCGATCCGCCACAAAAGAAAGACAGCGAACAGCACAAGCACAAGCAGCGCCACCAAAAGGCGGCGCAGCGGCGCGGCATAGTCAATCTGTGGCGTCCGGTCTTTGGCCAATGCGGTCCCTCAACTGGAACGGTTGGCTGCGTGTGAGCGGCGGCGTTTAGCTGTCGTAGTCGATCACGTGCAGCAGTTGTTTTTCGAATTCTAGCGCTTTTCCGGTGCCCAAGGCCACACAGTTGAGGCTTTCATCTGCGACCGACACGGCAAGGCCGGTCTGTTCACGCAAAGCGAGGTCCAGATCACCCAAAAGCGCGCCGCCGCCGGTCAGCATCACACCGCGGTCTACGATGTCGGCTGCCAAATCGGGTGGCGTCGCCTCTAGTGCGGTCATCACCGAGTCGCAGATTTGCTGAACCGGCTCGGCCAGCGCCTCGGCCACCTGGGCCTGCGTGATCTCGGTTTCTTTGGGCACGCCGTTCAAAAGATCGCGTCCCCGGATCGGCAAGGCTGTGCCGCGCCCATCATCAGGCATACGAGCCGTGCCGATAGATGTCTTGATACGCTCGGCGGTCGCCTCACCAATCAGCAGGTTATGCTGACGGCGCAGGTAGCTGATAATCGCTTCGTCCATGCGGTCGCCGCCCACGCGCACCGAACGGGCGTACACGATGTCGGCCAGCGACAGAACCGCAACCTCGGTCGTTCCGCCGCCGATATCGACAACCATCGACCCGGTTGGATCGGTGATCGGCATACCTGCGCCAATTGCTGCTGCAATGGGTTCTGCAATCAGGCCCGCACGACGCGCGCCCGCCGACAGAACCGACTGACGGATCGCACGCTTTTCAACGGGTGTCGCGCCATGGGGAACGCAGACAATGATCTTGGGCTTGGTAAAGGTCGTGCGCTTGTGGACCTTGCGGATGAAGTGTTTGATCATCTCTTCGGCGACGTCAAAGTCGGCAATCACACCGTCACGCATCGGACGGATGGCGCTGATCGTGCCGGGGGTCCGACCGAGCATCAGCTTTGCGTCCTCGCCAAAGGCCAGCGCTTTCTTGACGCCGTCTTTGATCTGATAGGCCACAACGGATGGCTCGTTCAGGATCACACCCTTGCCTTTGACGTAGACAAGCGTGTTTGCCGTGCCGAGGTCGATCGCCATATCCGACGAAAACAGACCACCAAATCCTGCCATGTAACCAAGCCCCATAGTCTTATGGCCCCGCGACTCTCACGGTCCGAGGCTGGCCTTCTATACGCCTGCCGCCAAAGGTGTGAAAGGGCGCTTTTGCATTGTGATCGGCAGGGTCTTGCGCAGTCTGGAAGAAGCTCGCTTTTAAACGTGCTGGCCGCACGTGTCCGCTGGGCGCCGATGCGCATTGACCTTGGCCGC
Source organism: Shimia ponticola (assembly GCF_007995215.1). Classification (GTDB taxonomy): domain Bacteria; phylum Pseudomonadota; class Alphaproteobacteria; order Rhodobacterales; family Rhodobacteraceae; genus Shimia_B; species Shimia_B ponticola. The sequence continues at coordinate 1,027,874 of NZ_VCDK01000003.1, read as the reverse complement.
TTATCCGCGCTTGGCTGTTCGCGTGGCGCATTTGGGCATTGGTGGTGCACGCAGCGCTCGCTGTTCGTCCAAAGTCATTTTCGGAGAATTCATCATGGCCCTATTTGACCGGCTGTTATTTGCGACTGTGAATTGGGTCTTTTGGCGCAGAAATGGACGTTTGCGCCGTTGGACCGCGAAGCGCGCAAAAGAGTTTCCTGTGCGCCCACATGTGGGTTTGCCCAGGTCGGCCAATGACAAGATGACATGGCGCAAGGCTTTTGATCGCGACCCGTGCTTCGTTACCTTGTCTGACAAGATTGCCCTGCGCGACTGGTTGAGCGAACAGGACCTTGATCTGAATTGTCCGGAACTTGTCTGGCAGGGTTCTCAGGTGTCCGAGATTCCTGATTGGGTCTGGGACGGCGATCACGTGATCAAGACGAACCACGCCAGCGGCACCAACGTCTACACCAAGGATCCCGGTCTTGATCGGGCGGCGAGCGAAGAGATGCTGGGCGCAGCCTTGGCCACGACCTATGGCGCGCACAAAATGGAATGGGGCTATCAGGACATCGTTCCCAAGGTTTTCGCAGAAGTTTGCTTGCCGCGTGAGCCCCTTGAGGAAATCAAGATCTACACATTTGGCGCGACCTGCTGGCGGATCTATCGCACCCGTTTGGTGGATGGCGCTTTGGCGGCCCAGATATGGGAACTGCAGCCCAACGGACAGATTGAATTTGAACCCGATACCGAGGCCTCGGCAACATCGAGGGGCTTCGATGATCCGCCGCTGCCAAGTTGGGAGCGTATCCAGCGGATCGCGTCCCGGATCGGGTCAGAGTTCGACCATGTGCGCGTGGACTTTCTGGCCCATGACGAAAACATCTGGCTCAGCGAGCTGACGTTTTACAATCAAGGCGGCTACATCGCCCGATCTGGTCACAAGACCAGCGGTATGCCGACCGAGCTTTGGGACCTGTCCCAAAGCCACGCGATGCGTCATCCGCCCACCTTTGGGTGGAGGGCCTTCTACTTGAAACGTCTCAGGCGTTACGTCTGAACGGTCGCAGATGATTGGTTTTGATCGCGCGCCGATAGTGGCGCGCGAAATCCTGAAGACCAAAAGAGTTGGCTTAATTGTCGATCGGATCGCCTGCGAGCATGCCGTCAATCCGAGCCTTGGTTTCGGGCGTCTTGGCCAGCCTCAGGAAGGCCGCCCGCTCCCGGTCCATCATGTCCTGTTCGGTCACGGTCAGCGGTTTGTCCTCGTCGGTGTTCACGACGATCGTGGCGATTTCCATCGCTGCGGTTTTGTTGTGCTGGGTAAACCAGCCTTTGGACAGGCCCTGATCCATGAACTCTTCCATCTGGGTCAGGATGCCCCGGCCCGGCAGGGTAAAGGACGGCTTTGCTGGCGGCGTATAGGTGCCCCAATCCCGGATGCGCTGGGTCGCAGTTGCGACCAGCTTGTCCCGGTTCATCACGCTTTGGTCGCGTTCCGGCAGGAAGTACTTGAGCGGCTCGGCCTGTTCGGGGCTTGGCCCCGTCTTGCCGTAGCCGACTTGCATCCACGTTTCCCAAGCGGCCTTTTCGGCGTCGCCTGTGGCCGTGAACCAGCGGTTGTAGGTCTCCTTCACTCCGCCTCCGGATGGGACAAGGCCAACGCCTGCCTCCACCAGTCCCAGAACAGAGTTAGCATGGGTGACAAGCGCATCACAGTGAAGCAGCACCTCGTAGCCGCCGCCGAGCGCGAGGCCTGATGGCGCGCCAATGACGGGGACGGGGCTGTATTTCAGCTTCATCACCGCCTGTTGGAAATCATCGAGGAAGGCATCCATGCCGTCCCAATCGCCGGCCTCAATGAACGCCTGAAAGCGGTTGAGGTCGACACCCGCTGAATAATGCTGCGCGTCGTTGTGGATCAGGATACCTTGGCCCGGGTCTTCGGCTGCGGCGTGGACGATGGCCATGCTGTCGCCGGTCAATGCGTTGGCCTTGGAGTGGAATTCGACCAGTCGAATGCCGTCGAGGTCCCAGAGGCTCGCTGCCTTGTTCGTGGCCATTGGCGACAGCGTCTTGCGTGTGAGCGAGAAGCGGATGGTGCCTTCTGGCAATTGGACCGGCTGATACCCTTCGGTCGTGCGGACCTGCAGCACGTCACCCGGTTTGTAGAACGGGTCCGTGTTTTCCAGTGCGGGTGGCACCTCTGCGCCAGCTTCGCGTGCCAGCGTCGCGACTGTTTCGATGCCTAGGGCATCTATCATCTCGAACGGGCCACGGATCCAGTTGAAGCCCATCTTCATCGCGTCGTCGATGTCCTGCGGGGTCTTGGTGACGTCTGGCAGCAGATGCGCGGCATAGGCCAGCACGCGACCGAGGAAGTTGCGCGCGAACCGGGTAGCGGCGTCATCCCCCTCAATCAGGGTTGTCAGGGTCTCTTCGCTGTTGGCCAGTTGGTCGGCAGCGACCTGCGCCTTAAGCGGCAGGGTTGTAACGCGTGGGCGCAAGGTGCCGTCGAGGTTCGAGGCCATATCATCGCGGTAGAATCCACCTTTACCGGATTTCTCACCGGTGAAGCCGTCCGCGATCATCTGGTTGATCAAACCATTCGCCGGGTTGTTCGACCGGCCCACGGCGTGGAACGCATCGCCGTCCGGTAGGATATCACCCAGCGTGTCGACGACGTCAGACATCAGGTCGACGCCGATCAGGTCATAAAGGCCGAAGACGCCGGTTTTCGGAATGCCCATCGGGCGGCCCATGATGGCGTCTGCCTCTTCAATGGTCAGGCCCTGTTTGAACGCCTCGTCCATGCCGACCTGCAGGGCGAAGACACCGACGCGGTTGCCGAGGAACCCGGGTGTGTCGTTGCAGGGCACCACGCCTTTACCGAGAATGCGGTCATTATAATCCGCCAGCCTGTCCATGATGTCAGGGCGTGTATGTTCACCGCGCACCAATTCCAGCAAGCGCATGTAACGGACCGGGTTGAAGTAGTGCGTGATCGCAAAGCGTTCCTGAAATGCCTTGGAGCGGCCTTCAACCAAGAGGCTGATCGGGATCGTGGATGTGTTCGAGGTGACAACGCAGTCCGGCTTGGTCGTTTCCTCAAGCCGCGCATAGAGGTCACGTTTGAGGTCAAGACGTTCGACAATGGCCTCAACGATCCAGTCGCACTCGGCCAATTTGTCGAAATCATCCGCGATGGTGCCGGTCGTGATCCGGTCGAGGCATTCCTTGGAATGCAACGCTGGTGGATCGGATTTCTTGAGCCGTTGAAGCGCGTAGTCGGTCGCGTCGGTCGTCAGGTCGAGCAATAGGACGTTGTGGCCCGCATTGGCGATTTGCCCGGCGATCCCGGACCCCATGGTGCCTGCGCCGATGACGGCAATATTCGTGAAAGTCATGGCACAGTGCCTCTTGCTGGCGCCGGAGCCTCCGGCGGGAGTTTTTGGGGAAAGATGAAGGTCAGGCGGTGGCCTTTTGGGCGTCCAGAAACGCGCGCAGGGCTCGGTTTACATCCATCGGTTGCTCGGTGATCGACATATGTCCTGAATGCGCGATCTCGACGAGGTCTCCACCAAGAGCCGCGTGCAATTTGCGGCCTGCCTTGATCGGCGTCATCTTGTCCTGACCGTTCAGGATGCAAATCGTCGGGCAGGTGATCTTGGCAGCAGCCTCAAGCCCGGTCGTGTAGCTGTTGCAGGCGCTCAGGTCTGCATAAAGCGCTCCGGGTGCATTCGATGCCATGAGCTGTGCGCCATAGAGCATGTGCGACGTGCCGGGCAGGGTGTGGTCGTGGATGTGACCGGTGGGGCCATGGCCCCAATCCATCATCGCGCGGATCGCCTTTGGTTCTTTGTCTTTGGCCAAACCCAAAAGATAGTCATTGACGGGGATCGCGTGTGCCGTGCCAAGGAAGGCTGCAGACCGCACGCGGTCCGCGTAGCGCGATGCCAGTTCCAGCGCGACAAGTCCGCCTTGTGAGTGGCCCGCGATATGAGCTTTGTCGATGCCTGCGGCGTCCATGAACGAGGCTAGCCAATCGGCCATCTCCTCGATCGAGGTCAGTGGCTCTCCCTCGGATTGCCCATGGCCGGGGAAATCCGGCGTGATCGCTTGCCAGCCGCGATTGGCGAGAAAGCGATGTTGCAGCATGTAGCCGAGGTGGTTTTGCCCCGACCCGTGGATGAACAGGATCACGTCACCTTTTGGGTCGAAGTCGCGACCGCCGGTTGAGGCGAAAATTGTGGTGCCGTTGACTTGGGTCTTCATTCTGCGGCCATCCGGGGTTGAACGCGGCTTGCGGCCTTGAGCGCTTGGTTGAAGTCAGCGGCGAGGTCGTCGAAATCTTCGAGGCCGACCGAAATACGCACGAGGTCTTCGGTCAGGCCAGCGGCAGCCATCGCCTCTGGCGTGATGTGGCTGTGGGTGGTCGACCCGGGATGGATCACCAGCGTTTTGGCGTCGCCCACATTGGCGAGGTGGCTGGCGAGTTCGACGGACTCAATGAAGGCACGGGACGCGTCGCGGCCACCCTTGACACCCATCGAAATGATCGAACCCTGACCTTTTGGCATCAGGCGCATGGCTGCTTCGTGATCCTTGTGGTCGGGCAGTTGCGGATGTTTGACCCATGCGACCTGATCGTGGTTTGTCAGAAATTCCAACATCTTGGCCGTGTTGGACATGTGCCGTTCCATCCGGAGCGGCAGCGTTTCGAGGCCTTGCAGGATATAGAATGCGTTTTGCGGTGACAGGCAGGGGCCTGCATTCATCATGCCTTCTGTGCGGACACGGATGCTGAACGCGGCTGGACCGAACTCTTCCCACAGGTTCACGCCTTGATAGCCAAAGTGCGGCGTCGTCAGCATCGGGAACTTGCCGGGCGTTGCCCCCCAGTCGAAATTGCCGCCGTCGATCACGGCGCCGCCTAGCGCCACGCCGTGGCCGCCCATCCATTTGGTCAGTGAGTGGATGACGATGTTCGCGCCATGCTCAATCGGCTTGATCATCCAAGGTGTGTTGAAGGTGGCATCAATCACCAGGGGGACATTGGCCTCTTTGGTGACTGCAGCGACGGCAGGGACGTCGAGAATGTCCATGCCGGGGTTACCGATCACCTCACCAAAGACCATCTTTGTGTTGGGCTGGATGGCGGCTTTGATCGCGTCGGGGTCGTTCGGCGCGACAAATGTGGTTTCAATGCCGTAGCGGCTGAGCGTGTGTTGGAACAGGTTGATGTTCGCGCCGTACATTTGGGACGAGGACACGATGTGATCGCCTGCAGAACAGAGCGCCAGAACGGTCACGAAGAGTGCCGACATCCCGGACGCCGTTGCCACTGCGGCGACGCCACCATCAAGCGCCGCCAGACGCTGTTCCAGAACGGCCACGGTCGGGTTCGTCAGACGCGAATAGATGTGGCCGCCGATTTCCATGTTGAACAGGGCTGCGGCCTGTTCGGTGTCTTGAAACACGTAAGAGGTGGTCTGATGGATCGGCACAGCGCGGCTGCCAAAGCGGGCATCAGGAGCCTGCCCGGCATGCAGGCTGAGCGTATCAAATTTATAATCGGCCACGACGGATAATCCTCCCCAGCGAACGTGTTGGTGTGTCGTAGCGCGACACGGGCAGGCGCGGCAAGCGCGCTCCCTTATTTCCAAGGTGCCGCGTCGCAACGGAACTTTCCTTTGGGTCAACTCTGGATTGTGCCTCGCACCGGTCAAATCCATGGCTATTTTGGGAATTGTCCAAGTTGCCGCGACAATACTTATGAGAATTGATCATTATCCTTTTGCTCTGTTGAGTACCGGGAGGTTCCGGTTCTATCCTACGAACGACTTTACGCTGGTGTCGGACTTGGGGTTTCGACGTTACTGATTGCAAAGGATGCTGCCATGCCGACCGTTTTTGAAACGCTCGCTGCCGACGAGAATTATTCGGTTCTAACTGACACGATCATCGCCGTGGACGCGGCCCTAGGATCGTCGCTTCAGGCGCAATTGAACGATGCTGGCCTCGGGGCCACCATTTTCGCGCCCAGCAACGATGCCTTTTTGTCGGCGGCACAGCAGATCGGCTATCCCGGCGACGACCTGGATGATGCTCTGAAGTATCTGACCGCGTCTTTTGATGCGCTCGGCGATGGCAACGGTGCCGCGCTCTTGGCGCAGGTTTTGAGCTATCACGTCGCCACATCCGAGCTTGAGGATGCTGATCTGGTTGATGGGGCAATCATCGCCACATTGCTGGGATCTGACGTGACGATTGCGGGCGGCGCGGTCGTCGATCTTGACCCTGAATCGCTTGATGCGGGTTTTGGTCCCGCTCAGGCGGTAGATAACGGTGTCATTGTCCCGATTGACCAAGTGCTGTTGCCTCTGGATGTCGATGCCGACATGGCGCCGACCAACGACGCTGACCTGATCCTCGGCACCGAGGGCGATGACGTGATTGACCTGCTGGACGGGGACGACGTGCTCAGCGCGGGCGACGGCGATGACGTGATCCGGGGCGACATGGGCGACGACATTATCCATGGCGGCGCAGGAAATGATCGCCTGATCGGTGAGCAGGGTGACGATTGCCTGCATGGCGGCGAAGGAAATGACGCGATCTTCGGGCTTGAGGACAACGATCTGCTCTTTGGTGAAGGTGGCCATGACCGCTTGGGCGGTGGCGCAGGCGATGACCGCGTCGATGGCGGTGAGGGCGACGATACCCTCTTTGGCGGCGACGGCGACGACCGCCTGTTCGGCGGACGTGGCGATGATGTCATGTCGGGCGGGTCCGGCAATGACCGGCTGTTCGGCAACTCCGGCGATGACGAGATGGCCGGTGATGATGGTGACGACTTCCTCGAAGGGCGGAGCGGCGATGACTTTCTGTCCGGCGGCGATGGTCAGGACACGATTTTTGGCGGGCGCGGCGATGATGCGATTGTAGGCGGCGGCGGTGCTGACCGGTTGAATGCCGGCTCAGGCGATGACGTCGTGCGCGGCGGCAATGGCGACGACCGGGTCGCTGGCAACTCTGGTGATGACCGGGTCTTTGGTGGCGAAGGCAACGACACCGTTCTCGGTGGCAGCGGCAACGACTTTGGCACCGGCGGCCTCGGCAACGACCGCATGGTCGGCGAAGACGGCAACGACGAATTCAACGGCGAAGAAGGCGATGACATCATCGATGGTGGCCTCGGCGATGACATCCTGCGCACCGGGTCGGGCAACGATACAGTGATCACCGGCGAAGGCTTTGACCGGCTAGAGCTTTTGGTGTCGGACGAGGGCGCCAATACGGTGACCGACTTCAACACCGAAGAAGACACGCTCGCGCTGTCCATCGGGGAAGAGGACGTGCTCAGCATTTTGACCGGACAAGGCGATGGCAACGACACCTTGATCACCGTCGAAGGCAACGAAGCGTGGTCTGTCCTGTTGGAAGATGTCCAAGATCTGTCGGAAGACGATATCGAGCTTTTCTGATCGCTTTGTGATCTGATCCTTTGAAGGCGGGTGCGCGAATGCGCCCGCCTTTTTTGTTTCGGCCGATTTGCCCGCCCGCCTCCCTCTTCGCCAGCGGGCGCTGGCTGTGACCGCTTGAGGCGCCGCCTGCGGCGGCGAAAGGGGCTCTGCCCCTTAGACCCCGGAGTATTTCAGAAACATAGAAGGGATCAGGTCACGCGGTTGCGGATCTGGTACTCTGGCGCCTCATAGGCTTTGGTCTTGATGATGTGCTCAAGACGCTGCGCGGCTTCGGTTACGTCACCGGCGTCGATGAAGAGAGGCGTGAACCCAAAGCGCATGATGTTCGGCGCGCGGAAGTCGCCAATGACCCCCGCTGCGATGAGGGCCTGCATCGTAGCGTAACCGTGATCGAAGGCAAAGGAGACCTGTGAACCGCGCGCATTGGCATCGCGCGGCGAGACGAGCGTGAGCTCAGGGCAACGGTTTTCGACCTCGGCGATGAAGAGATCGCAGAGCGCGATGGAGGCTGCGCGAATGTCCTGCATCGTGATGCCGTCCCAAACATCTAGCGCGGCCTCAAGCGCGGTCATTTGCAAGACCGGCGGTGTGCCGACGCGCATGCGTTCGATTGACGGCGCCGGGCGGTATCCGGGTTCGAAGGCAAATGGCGCGTCATGGCCGAGCCAGCCGGACAGGGCCGGATCAATCGTCTCAATCAAATCGGGGCGCACATAGATAAAGGCCGGCGCGCCGGGACCGCCATTGAGGTATTTGTACGTACACCCAACGGCAAAGTCGCAGTGTGACGCCGTCAGATCGACGGGCACTGCCCCTGCGGAATGGGCCAGGTCCCAGATCATCACGGCACCGGCGTTATGGGCGGCCTGTGTGATGGCATTCATGTCATGCATGCGCCCGGTGCGATAATCGACGTGGGTGAGCATGACGACGGCCACCTCATCGGTAATGGCGGCCGTAACATCTGTTGGGTCGACAAGGCGCAATTCATGGTCCCGACCCAACATGCTGCTCAGGCCTTCGGCCATGTAAAGATCGGTCGGGAAATTGCCGGTGTCCGACAGAATGACCTTGCGCGTGGGGCGCATGGACAATGCCGCTGCAAGGGCCTGATAGACCTTGAGCGATAGAGTATCGCCAAGAACGGTTGTCCCGGTGGGGGCGCCAACGAAATCGCCAATCCGATCCCCAAGGCGTGCTGGCTGAGCCATCCAACCTTCTGAGTTCCAACCACGGATCAGGGATTGGCCCCATTCCTTTTGCACGGCTTCGCCCACCCGCGCGGGCACCGATTTGGGCAAGGGACCCAAAGAGTTGCCGTCAAGATAGATCAGGCCCTCTGGGATGTGGAAACGGTCTTTGACGGGAAGCATGGCAGTCAGTCCAGAATTGCGGAAGTCAGGGGGCTGTCGGCAGTCATCAGACCTTCGACCACCGAGAAATGGTCTTGCCCTGGTTCGTAATACGCGCGCACCTTTTGTCCCTGTCTGCTCCAGTTTTCTTCGAGCAGCCGGGTTTGACGCAAAAACTCTGGCCGCTCCTGTGCGCCTACCCATGCTGTCACGGGGCAGGTGTTGGACGGTGTCAAAAGCGCGGGGCTGTCCGCAGCCGCCGTATCGGGTGTGAGGCCAAGATCGTCGTTCATATTGGTCAATGCCAGAGGGCGCAGATCATGCAAACCACTGATCGATGTGATGCCTGTGATGCGGGCCGCAACCGGCTCTGGCAGGAGGCCGGGGGAGGTGGCCATGCGGCTGACCAGATGCCCACCTGCCGAATGTCCGGCAAGGCGGATCGGCGCGGTCACCAGCGTGGAAGCATGCGCAATCGCGGCTGCAATATGCGGCGCAATCTCGGGCAACGAAACGCCTGGACACAGAGGATAGCTTGGCATGGCGACCGCCCAGCCGCGTGTCAGCGCACCTCTGGCCAGATGGCTCCAAGTCGATTTGTCAAAGAGCCGCCAATAGCCGCCGTGGACGAATATCATCAGACCCTGTGCGGTGCCTTCGGGTTCGAACAGATCAAGCCGGTCGCGGTCGCCGGGACCGTAGGCCAGATCAAGCTGCGCATCGGGATGTGCCGCGCGGAACTGAGCGGCGGCGCTGTGCCACTGATCTGGATAGGCTTGGCCACCGGGGATGTAGCCCATGTTGTCGAAGGCGTCGTCCCAGTCGAATGTCCAGTCTGTCATGGCAGGAGCCTTTCTTTCACGTCGCTCAGGGTGGCCGCGCCCAGCTGGGCCATATTGGCCTCAAGGTCGGCGCGCAGGATATGGATCAGGTGGTCGATGCCGCGCGCCGCAAACGCTGCAACCGCATACATGAAGGCCCTTCCAAGGAATGTGAAGTCTGCGCCGAGGGACAAGGCGCGCAGAATATCGAGCCCGCCGTCGATGCCGCTGTCAAAGATGATCGGTGTGTCCGGACCGGCGGTTGCGCGGATGAGCGGTAATTGCGTGATCGCGGCAGGGCCACCGTCGAACTGGCGGCCTGTGTGGTTTGAGACCCAGAGTGCGTCTGCGCCAGCCTCTAGAAGACGGGGTACCATGGCTGGGTCGCTGACGCCTTTGATGATCAGCGGCCCCGCCCATGCGGCGCGCAATGCGGCGAAGTAATCCCAGTCTGGCCACCCGCGAATGACGCGACCTGCATGAACAAAGGCGTCATGCGCAGAGGCATCGACATAGCTTTCTGGAAAGGGCATGCGCGGAGGGCCGGATCGAGCCATCGCCAGTGCCCAACGCGGATGCGTCATCATCGAAACGATCATGCTGGGTGTCAGGCGCGGCGGCATGGCGACATGCGCGCGTCTTTGGCGTTCGCGGCGGCTTTCACCGGGGACATCGACGGTGATCACCAAATTGGAAAACCCTGCCGCTTTGATCCGCTCCAGCATGTCTCGCATGATCCCGAGATCATGCACAGGGTAGTGCTGAAACCAGCCCATTTCTTTTGCGATTGGGCCTGTGTCCTCTGGGGCAGCGGCAGCCACGGTGGATTGACAGTAAGGAATCTGGTGTGTGGCAGCCGCGCGAGCCAGCAGGCGTTCAGCGTCCGGCCAGATCATCCCCGCCATGCCAATTGGGGCGATGCCAAAGGGCAGGGGATAGTCGCGCCCCATAAACGTCGTCGCGGTCGCGTAACTGAGATCGCCTGCGAGGATCGCAGGTTGGAACAGCACGTTGTCCAAAGCCGCGCGGTTGCGGCGTGCGGCGGCCTCGGTCCCGGTGGCGCTGTCGAGATACTCAAAGGCGAAATGCGGGATGCGGCGGCGGGCCGTGCGACGCAGATCGGCAATGGCTGGATGGGTCAGGTCAAGATCAGCGGTCGATGCGCGCACGCGTTACACCCGCTCCAGCGCGACAGCGATGCCTTGGCCGACGCCGACACACATCGTCGCGAGCGCGCGGGTGCCTTTCATGCTCTGAAGCTGCAAAGCCGCCGTGCCGGTGATCCGCGCCCCTGACATGCCCAAGGGGTGGCCCAGAGCAATCGCTCCGCCATGCGGGTTCACGTGGTCAGCATCATCCGGCAAGCCAAGGTCGCGCAACACGGCAAGTGCCTGGGCGGCAAAGGCCTCGTTCAGTTCAATCACGTCGAAATCCGTTGGTGACAGAGCCAGCCGCGCGCACAGCTTGCGCGTTGCGGGGACCGGTCCAATTCCCATGATCCGAGGGGCAACACCGGCACTGGCCCCGCCTGTGATACGTGCAATGGGGGTAAGACCGTTGGCCTTGGCGGCGGCTTCTGAAGCGATGATCATCGCGGCGGCACCGTCGTTGACCCCGGATGCATTGCCCGCGGTGACAGACCCGCTCGCCCGGAATGGCGTGGGAAGGCTGGCAAGCTTTTCCAGCGGGCTGAGCCGGGGATGTTCGTCCGTTGCGACGACGATTGGATCGCCCTTGCGCTGCGGGATGGTGACCGGAGTGATTTCTTGCGACAGGGTGTCTTTTGCTGTTGCCGCACGGGATTGGCTGCGAAAGGCAAAGGCATCCTGATCCGCGCGCGAGATCGCAAATTCCTCGGCGACGTTCTCGGCGGTCTCAGGCATTGAGTCGATGCCATATTGCGCCTTCATCACCGGGTTGACGAAGCGCCAGCCGATGGTGGTGTCATGGACTTCATTGGCACGGGAAAAGGCTTGGGTCGCCTTGGGCATAACGAAAGGCGCGCGAGACATGCTTTCGACACCGCCTGCGATCATGAGGTCGGCTTCACCAGCGCGAATGGCGCGGGCGGCAGCGATGACGGCATCCATCCCGCTGCCGCAAAGGCGGTTCATCGTTGTGCCGGGGACCTCGACAGGAAGCCCCGCCAAAAGAGCCGACATACGCGCGACGTTGCGGTTGTCTTCGCCTGCCTGATTGGCGCAGCCATAGATCACTTCATCGACCGAGACCCAGTCCACGCCGACGTTTCGCTCCATAAGAGCTTTGATCGGGATGGACCCCAAATCGTCCGCGCGCACCGAAGACAAAGCACCGCCGAAGCGTCCGATAGGCGTGCGGATGTAGTCACAGATAAATGCCTCGGCCATGGCGTGCCTCCCTTGCGCGCCATGTGGTCACGGGGCCGCGCGATGTGCAAGGGGGCTACCCGGCAAGAAGAGCCGCGTTGCCACCGGCGGCTGTCGTGTCGATGCACAGATGGCGTTCCTCCACCACATCTGCGGCCCTTGGTGTGCCTGTAATCAAAGGCAGGATCGGACCGGGGCGGGCTGCCAAAGCCTGTGCGTAAGGGCGCGCATCATCCGTCCAAACGATTGCGGCGGAAATCCCCGCGAGCTGAGTTAGTTTCTCGACAGGCAAATCCGGATAGAGGACCGCCGCGCCGCCGGCCGCACGCACCGCTTGCGCTTGTTGCTGGGCTGTTTCGCGTCCGGGGCCAAGACAGGCGACAGGCGCGCGGGGATGGCTGGAATACGTGTTGGCCTCTCCTGTGGGGCCGGGCAAATCGATCTGCGACTGTGCGGCAATCGCGCCTTTGTGAAAGCGGGACAGGTAGAGCGGACCACCCGCCTTTGGCCCCGTGCCTGACAGCCCGTGCCCGCCAAAGGGCTGGCTGCCGACGACCGCGCCAATTTGGTTACGGTTGACGTATATGTTGCCCGCCCGGATGCGGTCGGTGACATGCTGTACCCGTGTGTCGATGCGGGTGTGCAGACCGAAGGTCAGGCCATAGCCCGTCGCGTTGATTGCATCGATGACGGCGTCCAGATCACCGGCCTCGAATGTTGCGACATGAAGGACCGGGCCAAAGACTTCGCGGTCAAGATCGCTGATGTCATCGACCTTGATCAGCGTCGGCGCAACATAGGTACCCGTCTCTGGCGCGGTGATCTGATGAAGAACGCGCTCTTGTAACTGCGCCTTTTCGATATGCGCGTCGATGGTTGCCTTTGCTTCGGGGTCTATCACCGGGCCGACATCGGTCGACAGGTGCCACGGCTCGCCCACGCATAATTCGTCCATCGCGCCTTTGATCATGTCGATCATGCGCGGGGCGATATCGCTTTGTACATAAAGACAACGGAGCGCCGAACACCTTTGGCCAGCCGATTGAAAGGCGGAGGCCACGATATCGCGCACGGCCTGCTCCGGAAGGGCGGTCGAGTCAACGATCATGGCATTCAGCCCGCCGGTTTCAGCAATAAACGGCGCTCCGGGGTGCAGCGCGTCGGCCATCGATCGGCGGATCAGATGGGCCGTGTCGGTTGATCCTGTAAAGACCACGCCATCCACGCGCGGATCAAAGGTGAGAGCTGCGCCAACTGTCGCGCCGTCGCCAGGCAAAAGCTGCAACGCTGAAATCGGAACACCGGCGCCGTGCATCAGTTGGACAGCCATCGCCGCCACCAGCGGTGTTTGTTCGGCAGGTTTGGCGAGCACCGCGTTTCCTGCGGCCAAGGCGGCAGCGATCTGGCCGGTGAAGATCGCCAGAGGGAAATTCCATGGCGAAATCGCTGTCACCGTACCGATTGGGTCCGCCTTTTGCGCCGCAGCCTCGGACGCGTAGTAGCGCAGGAAATCAACTGCCTCACGCAATTCTCCTACGCAATCATTCAGCGTCTTCCCTGCTTCAAGCGCCAGTGCCGAAAACAGCCTTCCGGCATTCGCCTCATAAAGATCGGCAGCGGCATTCAGGACGGCTGCTCTATCCGTCACTGGCGCATTCCATGGACACGCATCGTCAATCGCACGTGCCACGGTATCCGCGTCCGCCTCTTGCACATTCGCCAAGGTCGCGCCGGTCGCGGGATTTGTGATGGCCCTGACAGGGCCCGATGCCGTCCGCACGGTCAGTGGCGCGGCATCGGGCAGATCTCGGGGCCGAGTTGCGTCAAGGGTGGAAAGTGTTTCTGCGTCGGTCAGATCAAACCCGGTAGAGTTGGCGCGACCCGGAAAGATAGCGTGCGGTGCTGCGATGCTGGTTTGCGCCGATGTCGCGATCTCGAATGGATCGGTCGCGATCTCTTCTGGCGTCACATCGGTATCGACGATCTGGTTCACAAAGCTGGAGTTTGCCCCGTTTTCCAACAGTCGCCGGACGAGATAGGCCAGCAAATCGCGATGCGCGCCCACCGGCGCATAGATACGGCAACGCTTGCCTTCTGCGACGCCGAGGTCATGCAGACGTTCGCCCATGCCGTGCAACCGTTGGAACTCATAGTCTGCATTGCCTGCCATATGCCGGATAGCGGCCACGGTGTGCGCGTTATGTGTCGCGAATTGCGGATAAAGACGATCCGCGTGATCCAAGAGTTTGCGCGCGCAGGCGATGTAGCTGACATCCGTGGCGGATTTCGTTGTGAAGACCGGGAAATCTGCCAAGCCTTCGACTTGGGCATGTTTGATTTCAGTGTCCCAATACGCCCCTTTGACAAGACGAACCATCAGGCGGCGGTCCAGCCGTGTTGCTGTTTCGGCAAGCCAATCGATCACCGCATCAGCCCGTTTGCCATAGGCCTGCACGACGACGCCAAACCCGTCCCAACCGGCAAGCTCAGGGTCCGCCAAAACCGCTTCAATGACCTGCAGCGACAGGACCAGCCTGTCTTGCTCTTCCGCATCAATATTAAGCCCCATGCCAGCAGCTTTGGCTTGCCGCACCAAGCGCTGCAGGACAGGAACCAGTTCCTCCATAACCCGCTCGCTTTGTGCCACTTCATAGCGCGGGTGCAGGGCGGAAAGTTTGACCGAAATGCCGGGATTGGCCCGTACATCACCGTGCGTGCAGGCACCGGCAATGGCGGCAATCGCGTCCTCGTAGGCCGTAGCGTAGCGCGCGGCGTCATCTGCCGTCATCGCTGCTTCGCCCAACATGTCGTAAGAGTAGGTGTAGCCCTTGGCCTCTTCGCCGCGTGCTTCTTTCAGCGCGCTTCCAATCGTTTCGCCCAGCACGAACTGAGCGCCCATTTGCTTCATCGCCTGACCCACAGCTGTGCGGATCACAGGTTCGCCCAACCGTTTGATCGCGCCGCGCAGAATGCCCGCGATCCCCGGCTGGTCATCATCCAGTACGCGGCCCGTCAGCATAAGCGCCCATGTCGACGCATTCACCATCGGCGACGATGCAGCGCCCAGATGCCGCCCCCAGTCCGATGGGGCGATTTTGTCTTCGATCAGGGCATCGATTGTCTCGGCGTCTGGCACGCGCAGCATCGCCTCTGCCAAACACATCAAGGCCACACCTTCGGTCGTGGACAGGCCGTATTCCGCAAGGAAATGCTCCATCATCGTCGGGCGTGAGGTGCCGCGAATATCCCGTACCAGTTGCGTCGCCTGTGCCGCGATCTTTGAGCGGTCATCTACCGTAAGTCGGGCTTGGTCCATCAGCCTATGGATCAGCGTGGTTTCATCGGCAGTTTTGGTGGCATGAGTAAAGCGAGTGTGCAGCGGCATATGCATGGCGAGCTCCAAGAGGTATGCCCTATGATACACCCGATTGAATGGGCCTTGCGTCTAAAGATGGCGGAAATCATAGTCCGAATGGAACGAGAATTTGACCGAGAGGCCCTCAAATGGTCTATCAACTGGATGCACAGGACCGAAAGATCCTGAATGAACTGGTGGCGGATGCCCGAATCTCGATCGCGGAACTGGCACGCAGAGTCGGTCTGTCGAAAACGCCCGTCGCATTGCGGGTCAAAGCGTTGGAAGAGGCGGGCGTGATCACCGGATACAGGGCGAACCTGTCACCGGTGAAGCTGGGACTGATCCATATCACCTTTGTCGAGGTTAAGCTGTCCGACACGCGCGAAGCGGCGCTGCGCAAGTTCAATGACGCAGTGCAGGACATTCCCGAAATCGAGGAATGCCACATGATCGCCGGAGCGTTTGACTACCTGCTCAAGGTTCGGTCCCGCGATGTCGCGGACTATCGCCGTGTGATGGGGGAGCGGATTTCCACGTTGCCCAACGTCATGGCCACATCCAGCCATGTCGCCATGGAGGCGGTTGTCGAGCAAGGCACGCTTTCAGTCTAGCGCTCACTTGTTCCATATTTTGAAACTCAGTCCCAAATCTTGGATTTTTCCTCCGGAATCCTTCCATCACCTCTTTCCTGTCGAGGCAAACGGTCCTAACCCGTTAGGGACCCCCAGACAGGAGCCCGGCTATGACCAAGCGCAAGATCGGCATTGAGGACCTGCGGTCCCGCAACTGGTTCATGAACTCAAAAGACCCTGAGATGACGGCGCTCTATCTAGAGCGCTATCTGAACTACGGTCTGACGCGCGAAGAGCTGCAATCCGGCAAACCGATCATCGCGATTGCGCAGACCGGCAGCGATTTGAGCCCTTGCAACCGCCATCATATCGAACTGTCGAAACGTGTGCGTGACGGCATCATCGCGGCCGGC
The DNA here is from genome assembly GCF_007995215.1 of Shimia ponticola. GTDB lineage: Bacteria > Pseudomonadota > Alphaproteobacteria > Rhodobacterales > Rhodobacteraceae > Shimia_B > Shimia_B ponticola. Next base: position 1,011,541 of record NZ_VCDK01000003.1, on the reverse strand, counting down.
GGCACCTGTATCGAGGTTCCGGTGCATCCCATTCAGGAAACCGGCAAACGCCCGACGGCCTCGCTGGATCGCAATCTGGCGTACCTGTCGCTGGTCGAGACGCTATTTGGTTACCCGCTTGACGGGGTGGTCCTGAACATCGGGTGTGACAAGACCACGCCTGCATTGCTGATGGCGGCGGCAACGGTGAATATCCCGGCGGTTGCCTTGTCGGTTGGCCCCATGCTGAACGGCTGGTGGAATGGCGAACGCGCCGGGTCCGGCACCGTGATCTGGAAAGCGCGCGAGATGATGGCCGCTGGCGAGATCGACGGCGATGAGTTCATGGAGATCGCCGCGGCCTCGGCCCCATCGGTCGGTTATTGCAACACGATGGGCACCGCCACCACGATGAACTCGCTCGCCGAGGCGCTGGGCATGCAACTGCCCGGATCGGCGGCCATTCCAGCGCCGTACCGTGAGCGCGGACAGATCGCCTATGAGACCGGCAAACGGGTCGTTGAAATGGTGTGGGAGGACCTGCGCCCCTCCGACATCATGACCCGTGAGGCGTTTGAAAATGCCATCGTGATAAACTCGGCCATCGGTGGTTCGACCAATGCGCCGATCCACTTGAATGGCATTGCTCGTCACCTTGGCGTCCCGCTGGACAATGACGATTGGCAGCGTCTTGGTCACCACATTCCGCTTCTTGTGAACCTGCAACCCGCAGGCAAATACCTCGGCGAAGACTACCAACAGGCTGGTGGCGTGCCGGCTGTGGTGGGGGAGTTGATCAAGGCGGGCCTGCTTCCCCATCCGGGCGCGATCACGGCCAACGGTCAAACCATGGGCGACAACTGTTCAGCCCGGAAAACGCTGAACGACGATGTCATCCGGACCGCTGACAACCCGCTTGTTGCAGCCGCGGGCTTCATCAATCTTAAGGGAAACCTCTTTGACAGCGCGATCATGAAAACTTCGGTGATCAGCGCCGAATTCCGCGACCGCTATTTGTCAAACCCAGACGACCCGAATGCCTTTGAAGGGCGTGCGGTGGTCTTTGATGGGCCAGAGGATTTTCACCACCGGATCGACGACCCGGCTGAAAACATCGACGAAACCTGCATCTTGTTCATGCGCGGGGCTGGACCACTGGGCTATCCCGGAGGCGCCGAGGTCGTGAACATGCGCGCGCCAAATTACTTGATCAAGAAGGGCGTAACCGCTTTGCCATGCGTGGGGGACGGGCGGCAATCGGGCACGTCAGGTTCGCCTTCGATCCTGAACGCGTCTCCCGAGGCGGCGGCTGGTGGTGGATTGGCCTTGCTCCGGACCGGCGACACGGTGCGCATCGATCTGGGCAAATGCACCGCTGATATGCTTGTCGCACCAGATGAACTGGCCGAACGCGCGCGCGAATTCGAACGGGCGGGGGGCTATCAGGCCCCGGAAAGCCAGACGCCTTGGCAGGACATCTTCCGAGATCGGGTTGAGCAGTTCGACCGCGGTATGACTCTGCGCGGGGCCGACCAATACACCGATATCTCACGAAAGTTCATGCCTCGTGACAGCCACTAAATTCGAGACGGTCGATATCGTCAAATGGGTGGCGACTGTTATCCAGCTGTTCGGATATGGCTTGACCGGACTGGGTGTGACCCCGTGGAACATCTGGGCGTTTTTCGCCGGCATCGTTTTGTGGTTTGCGGTTGGTTTCATGTGGAAAGACCAGGCTATCATGGTGGTGCATGTTGGGGCATTCCTGTCTTTGATGGTGGGTTACCTAAACGCCTGACTAATAGGGGAGAACCGCATGAAGCTGTTGCGATGGGGTGAGCCGGGGCAGGAGAAACCCGGCCTGATGGCGGATGATGGCACCATCCGGGATTTGTCTGCCCATGTGGTGGATATCGGGGGGGCGGTGCTCTCGCCGGACGGGCTGGCACGGCTGGCCGAAATTGATCCAATGTCTCTTCCTGTTGTTGCCGGTGATGCGCGGCTTGGTCCCTGCGTTGGCAACATCGGCAAGATGATGTGCATCGGTCTGAACTATTCTGACCATGCCGCTGAGGCCGGGATGGATGAGCCAGAGCACCCGATCCTTTTCATGAAAGCCAATTCTGCCATCACCGGCCCGAATGATACGGTGATGATCCCGCGTAGGTCGGTGAAGACCGATTGGGAGGTCGAGCTTGGTGTCGTCATCGGCCAGACCTGCAAATACGTGACCGAAGCCGAGGCGCTGGATTACGTGGCGGGCTATTGCATCGTGAACGATGTCAGCGAACGCGAGTTTCAGATTGGACTGACCGGCCAGTGGACCAAGGGCAAAAGCTGCGACACCTTTGGCCCGACCGGACCGTGGCTGGTCACAGCCGATGAAATCCCAGATCCACAGACGCTTGACCTGTCGCTCGACCTGAACGGTCAGCGGATGCAGACCGGGAACACGTCCAAGATGATCTTTTCGGTCGCGCAGATCATCTCGCACCTGTCGCAGCTCTGCACCCTTCACCCCGGCGACGTGATCTCAACCGGCACCCCGCCTGGTGTCGGCATGGGGATGAAACCTGATCCGGTATATTTGAAGGCAGGCGATGTGATGGAGCTGTCTATTTCAGGGCTCGGCACCCAGCGGCAAGAGGTTGGTCAGGATGCCTGATCTGCTGATCATCGGCTCCATCACGCCCGAAATGCAGGCGCGCGTCGAAGACCGATTTGATGTGCATTGGCATGGGCAGGTTGATCTGGCAGCCGTTGGTCCAGACGTCACCTATGTGCTCACCAACGGCGCGCTCGGCCTGCCGGATGAAGTGATGTCGGCCTGTCCCAACCTGAAGATCGTTTCGTCTTATGGCGTTGGCTACGATGCGATTGATACCGCGGCCTGCGTGGAACGCGGCATCGTCGTCACCCACACGCCCGATGTCCTGAACGCCGAGGTCGCCACGACGGCGCTCATGCTCATGCTGGCGCTGTTTCGCAACCTGATTGGGGATGACGCCTATGTGCGCGCGGGCCGCTGGCAGACCGAGGGCGACGCGCCTCTGACCCGCACGGCAGACGGCCGCAGGATCGGCATCCTGGGCATGGGCCGTATCGGGCAAGAGATCGCGCGCAAGCTTTCTGTCTTTGACGCCGAGATTGCATATCATAGCCGCACGCCAAAAGACGTCCCCTATCGCTATGTCGATGACCTCTTCGAATTGGCGCGCGACGTTGAGGTTCTGATCTGCATCACACCCGGCGGGGCCGGGACGCATCACCTTGTCGGGCGCGAGGTTCTGGACGCTCTCGGGCCTAAAGGTATGCTGATCAATGTCGCGCGTGGGTCCGTGGTGGATGAAGCGGAACTTGTCTGGGCGTTGCAGGATGGTCGTCTCGGCTATGCCGGGTTGGATGTCTTCGAAGACGAACCGCGTGTGCCGGACGCCTTGAAAGAGATGCCCAACGTCGTGCTCTTGCCTCATGCAGGCAGCGCCACCCATGAAACGCGCGCCGCGATGGGCAAACTGACGGTCGACAACCTTGAACGGTTTCTGGACACAGGCAATGTTTTGACGCCCGTGCCGGAGTGCAAAGGCCTGCTTTAATCCCGTGGCGCTGGTGCGCCACCTTCGAAATTGTTCCCATTCTCATAGTCACAGGGCGCTTCCTGCATTTGCAGATGCAGGTCTGGGCCTGTGTATGGATGCGCGCGCGCAAGGTCTTCGTCCACCTCGACACCAAGGCCCGGTGCCGTTGGTGCGGACACGAAACCGCCCTCAACCCGAATGGAGCCTTTGATCAACCCGTCATGAAACGACGTCTCTATCGTCTCTGCCAGCAACAGGTTTGGGATCGACACCGCGAGGTTGATATTCGCCGCCCATTCGATTGGTCCGGCATAGAGGTGCGGAGCCATCTGCGCGTTATGCACCTCTGCCAGCGTGGCGATTTTCTTGGCTTCCCAAATGCCGCCAGCCCGCCCCAGCGCAGGTTGAAGGATAGTCGCCGCACCGTGGCGCAGCACCTCGGCGAATTCGGCCTTTGTCGTCAGTCGTTCACCGGTGGCCACAGGAATACGCACCTGGCCCGCGACCTTGGCCATTTCACCGACGGCATCCGGCGGGATCGGTTCTTCGAACCAAAGCGGGCTATAGGGTTCCAGCGCCTGACCCAAGCGGATCGCGCCTGCCGTGGTGAATTGCCCATGCGTTCCGAACAAAAGGTCGGCGCGGTCGCCCACCGCGTCTCGGATGGCTTTGCAAAATGCAACCGACTGGCTGATGTCACGCATCCCGGGCATGTGTCCGCCGCGCAGTGTATAGGGACCTGCCGGATCAAATTTGACGGCTGTATAGCCCTGATCCACGTAGTGCAGCGCCGCCTCTGCCGCCATGTCCGGCGATGTCCAGAAGTCCGACAGCGCATGCTGCGGCTGCGGATAAAGATAGGTGTAGGCGCGCACCCGGTCATTCATCTTGCCGCCGAGCAGGGCCCAAACCGGCACATCGCGCGCCTTGCCCAGAATATCCCAGCACGCGATCTCCAGCCCCGAGAACGCGCCCATGACTGTCAGATCGGGCCTCTGCGTGAACCCCGATGAATAGGCGCGACGGAACATCAATTCGATATTGGCGGGGTTTTCGCCCTGCATGTGCCGCTCAAACACATCCTGAATGACAGCGCGCATGGCCTCTGGCCCAATAGAGGACGCATAACACTCGCCCCAGCCCGTGATGCCGTCATCGGTTGTGACCTTGACCAAGATCCAATATCGCCCGCCCCAGCCCGGAGCAGGTGGCGCCGTGACGATGATGTCTAGGTCTTGAAGCTTCATGCGCTCTTCATCTTTCCCAAAAAAACTCCGGGGGGGGCGGGGGCTGGCCCCCGCGTGTCGGATCAGCGGTCAAACAGGATGACGTTGCGCTTGGCTGACCCAGTCTTCGTATCGGCAATTGCCTCGTTGATTTGATCCAGCGTCCACCGGCCAGAGATCAATTCATCGAGCTTCAGCCGCCCCTGTTCATAGAGATCGACCATCCAAGGGATATCGCGCTGGATCACCACATCCCCCATCTTCGATCCGATCATGCCTTGCCCCATCGCGGCAAGGATCACGGGTTCATAGCTCGACATCGCTCCGGTATGGGGCATTCCGACCATGATGACCTTGCCGCCGGGGGCAAGGTAGCGCGGCGCCTGATCATAGGCCGGGATCGCGCCCACGGTCACGATCACCGCATCGGCATTGCGCCCCATCGCCTTGCGGGCGTGACGCCATGGGCTTTTCTCCGTGGCCAGAACACCGTCGGTGGCTCCAAATTCCTTTGCGATAGCGAGTTTTTCTTCGCTCATATCAACGGCCACGATCCGGCGCGCACCGGCAATGCGTGCGCCTTGGATGGCATTTAGCCCGACACCACCAGCCCCGATGACGACCACGTCTTGGCCAGGGCGCAACCCGGCGGCATTGACCACCGCGCCCACACCCGTGATGACACCGCAGGCCAAAAGACAGGCGGTTTCAAAGGTGATTTTCTCGCCGATTTTCACCACCTGGCTTTGATCAACGACCACCTTCTCGGCAAAGGCTCCGCTGTTCATGGCCTGCGTGATGGGTTGGCCGTCGGCTGTGTTCAGTGGCCCGTCATTCAGGCTGTCGGGGGCCGTTGTGCATACGGTTGGCTGACCGCTCGCACAGGTTGGGCAGGTGCCGCAGGCGCGGATCAACGTGACAACCACCCGGTCCCCAACGGACAGGTTCGACACGCCGTCGCCCACTGCCGTGACCGTGCCAGCCGCTTCATGCCCATAGATCGCGGGGAGCGTGCCGCCCCAAGCGCCTTCCGCAAAGGAGATGTCAGAATGGCAGATCGCCACGGCACCGAGTGTGACCTCGACTTGCCTTTGAACAGGTTCTGAAATCTCGATCTCTTCGATGCTGAGTGGGGCGTCGAATGCATGCGCGACGGCAGCTTTGATACGGGCCATGCGCGGTCCTCCTCGTTTGGTCTTGGTCCGACCTGACCGCAGGATGGGTGGCAAACGCTAGTCCAAAAACGTCACGTCTGGATCAGGTCGTGACGTCACGGCGGCGCTCGGGCCACAGGAACACGACAAAACACGCAATCACCAGCACCATGGACAACGCGAACGGTGCGCCGGGCAGATAGATTCCGCTGTCGCGCGTAAACAGGAAGAACAGGCCAGACATCACCAAGGGGCTCAGGATCATCGCAATTGCCTTGAACGAGGTAATGACGCCCTGCAATTCGCCTTGCTGGTTGTCGGCGGCACGCTGGCTCATCATGCCTTGCAAGGCAGGCGTGACGACCGCGCCAAAGGCACTGATCGGCGTCAGCAAGAGCGCCAGCGTCCCGTTGGCAAGGAAGGTCAGCACAAGGAAGATCACGACGTTGAAGAGCATGCCGTAGATGATGGTCTTGCTTTCCCCGAAACGGGGGATGATCCATCGGATTAACACGCCTTGTACGATCGCCATGGAAATGCCGAAGCCGCCCAGCGACGCGCCAACCATCGTCTCGCTCCAACCAAAGCGTTCAGGCGTGAAGTAGGCCCAAACCGCCGGATAAACGATGAACGCAAATTCATAGAGAAAGACGATCAACAAGAGCCGTCCAAGCCCCGGCAACTTGGAGATTTGCGCCAGCGCACCAAACGGGTTGGCCCGCGCAAGCGTAAAGGGACGCCGGATTTTGTCGGTGACGGTTTCGGGAAGCACGAAGAAGCCGAACACCAGGTTTGCAGCCGCAAGCGTAGCCGCGGCAAAGAACGGCGTCCGATGCCCGAAATCGGCAAGCAACCCCCCGATCACCGGGCCCAACACAAACCCAATGCCGAAAGCCGCGCCGACCAGACCAAAGTTGGCGGCTTTCTTTTCAGGGGGTGAGATATCGGCAATGAAAGCCGAGGCTGTGGCCTGCGTGGCGGTAGCGATGCCGCCGACGATCCGCGTCACCAAGAGCAGACCGATGGTGTTGGCCAGCCCCATGATGATGAAGTCCACACAGACAACAGCCAGCGAAATCAAAAGGACAGGCCGCCGCCCGTAGCGATCTGACAACGACCCGACGATCGGCCCAAAGATCACCTGCATGATCGCAAAGATCGAGGACATGATCGCGCCCCAGACGGCCGCGTCGCCAAAATCACCACCCGTGATTTCCCGGATCAGGGTGGGCATCACAGGCAGGATCAGCCCGATGCCCATGGCGTCGATCATCAAGGTGATGAAGATAAAAGTCAGCGCGGAACGCGGATTGGCAATAGTCGTTGTCATCTTTGTTCAGCCCAAACGTCTCAGGCGTGTAACAACTGAACTGCCCGGTTCAAAGTGAATTCACACGCGTCGCAAAGGATTTCGCGTCATCCGGTGCCTGTCCAAGCTGCGTGGCCACGTCAAACACCGCGCTCATATCCATATCAGGAAATCGCTCAGCAACGACCTTTGACAGGTGTGTTTCCGTAGCCATCGCCTGCTGGCACAGCTCTTTGGATACTGCCTGCGCCTCTGGTCGCGGCATCGCCGCGCAAAGTGCAAAACTCAGCGCCTCGGCATGGATCAACCCTTGGGTCAGGTCCATTGTCTTGGCCATGCGGTCCGCGCGGGGTGAGATCGTGCCCATCAACTCCGCCGCGCCGATCAAGGCGCGTCCGGTGGCGATGACCATTTGCGGCAGGCTCAGCCATTCCGTCATCCATGCGGCCCCGTCGCGCTGGTGCTGATGAACCGCCGCGCCTTGTAGGGCGGTGTTCAAGGCTGCCGTATGACCGGCAAGAGCAACCAGGACCGCAGGCTGAACCGGGTTCTGTTTTTGCGGCATGGTGGAACTGGCCCCCGCGCCACCAAGGTGGATTTCGGCCAGCTCGGTTTGTGTCAGGGCCGTCAGGTCGCTGCCGATCTTGCCGATCTGTGCGGTCACCTGCGTCTGCCATGCGCCAAGCGCAGCAATGCCAGAGCGGTCACTGTGCCAGCTATGGCCCGGATCACGCAGGGACAACGCCTCGGCAAGTGCTGCCCGCGTTTCGGCGGCTTTTGGGCCAAGCGCGCCTGCCGTGCCTGCCGCGCCGCTCAGCGACACAACGGCAACGCCGTGTTCGACGCGTTCAAGATCGTCCAAGAGGGCGAGCAATGGGTCGCCCCACGCCGCGCAAATGGCCCCAAAGGTTGTCGGAGTGGCATGCTGGCCCCAAGTGCGCGCGGGCATGGGGGTGTCGGCATGCTCATTTGCCAGCGCGCCAAGATGGCTGAGCACCTGGCTGAGCCGGGCACGATAGATGCCGATCACCTGCCGCAGACGCAGCGCCTGTGCGGTGTCGATGATGTCCTGTGACGTCGCGCCAAAATGAAGGTATTGCGCGTGTTCAGGGGCCTGCATTTCCTTGCGAAACGCCGAGACAAGGGCTGGGATCACAACGCCATTCTGCGCCGTTTCCGCCGCAAGGCCACCGGCGTCCAGCTGGATTTCCAACGTCGCGCGATGGATGGCGGCGGCGCTGAGTTCGGGGATCACGCCCAGTTTTCCCTGCACCTTCGCCAGCGCGCCTTCAACGATTAGCATCGCTCGGATCTCGGCGCTGTCGCCTGTCAGTCGTGACAATTCGGGGTCGCCAAACAGGCCGCGCAAATGCGCGGAATCAAAAACACTCGCAGCCATTCAGATATCCAGAAACAAAGTCTCGTTTGCGCCCTGCAGAACAAAGTCGATGGCATATGCGCTGGGACCGGTCGCCTTTGCAATGAGCGTTTCCGCGCGGTGGCGGTGTTCAACGCGTGAGAGCAAAGGGTCGGCGCTGTGGTCATCCTCTGGGAAATAGATGCGCGTGTTCAGGCCAAGATTTATTCCCCGCGCGACAATCCAGACGGCGATGTGCGGTGCCTGACCATCCGCAGCGCCCGGTTTCACCGTATTGAGGGACCATTCTCCGGTTTCCGGATCGGTCACGATCCGCGCCCAACCACGTGTCCCAGGGCCGTAGGTGCCGCCTGCTCCGGCTTGCCACGTCTCAATCATCGGGTCCTTGATCGGGGTGCCAAAGCCGTCAATCACGCGACCGGTGATGGTGATGCGGTCACCTTCGCCGGGAAACGGATCAGCGCCCAGATCGTCGAATACGCCTTGGATGCCAGCGAAGTTGGGTGTGCAGCCAATGTGTACATAAGGCCCCGCCGTCTGGCTAGGCGTTTCGCGCAGGTGGTCGAGTTTTTGCACCATCACATCCCTTCCGGCCGGTTTTCAAACCGGGTCTGTGTGCGCCCACGCAGCACGATATCAAATTTGTAGGCCAGACAATCGAGTGGCTGCGCCATGGTCATATCGAGGGGCGCGACAAGGCGGTCGATCTGGGTTTGGTCTTCGATGGTTTTTACAATTGGGCAGCGGGCGATGAGCGGATCCCCTTCGAAATACATCTGCGTGATCAGGCGCTGGCCAAAGCTGTGGCCAAACACGCTAAAATGGATGTGCATCGGTCGCCAGTCATTGGCACGGTTGGGCCAAGGATACGCGCCGGGACGGACGGTTAGAAACTCATAGCGTCCGTCTGCGTCGGTGATCGTGCGCCCGCAGCCGCCAAAGTTTGGGTCGAGTGGCGCGAGGTAGCCGTCCTTTTTGTGGCGATAGCGACCGCCGGCGTTCGCCTGCCAGACCTCGATCAAACAACCGGGCAGTGGGCGGGCGTATTCATCCATCAGGCGGCCATGCACGATGATGCGTTCGCCGATGGCGGGTTGGCCTGTGAAGTTCAGGATCAGGTTGTTGTCGTGTTGGCCGATCATGTCGTGGCCGAAAGTGGGGCCGGTGATTTCAGTCTGGGTTGTTGGAAATGACAACAGCGGCTGATTGGGCGACCGCGAAACGGATGTTTTGTAATCCGGCGCGTAGGCGCGGGGATGGGCGCTCAGGTCGCGGGGGATCAAGCGCTCAGTCATCTGCCATCTCTGCATAGGTTTCCTTGGCAATCTGGATTGCACGGTTAGCGCGCGGCACGCCTGCGTAAATTGCGACGTGCTGGAACGCCTCCATGACATCTGTTTGTGTCGCCCCTGTGCGGGCTGTTGCGCGAATGTGCATCGGGATTTCGGCAAAGTTTCCGGTGGCCGCAAGCAGCGCCAGCGTCAGCATCGACCGCTCTCGCAACGAAATCGCATCAGAGGCCCAGACCGTTCCCCATGCGCCTTCTGTGATCAGGTCCTGAAACGGTGTGTCAAAGTCCGTTTTTACGGCCTCAGCCCGGTCCACATGGGCGTCGCCCAGTACTCTGCGCCGGACCTTCATTCCGTCTTCGCGCCTAGACATGGCCGGTCTCGCGCATGAAATCGGTCAAATGGCGGGCATAGGTCACAGGATCTTCTACGCAGGGCAGATGCCCAGCCTTCCGCATGATCACGGTACGCGACCCGGGGACGAGGCCCACCGTTTCCTTAACTAGATCGACCGGCGTCGCATCATCTTCGTCACCTGCAATGCCAAGGGTCGGAAGGCGTAATCCGCTGGTGGGCGTGATGAAGTCGGTTCCCGAAATCGCATGGGCACAGCCAATGTAGCCCTGTGCGGGCGTGCGGGTCAGCATATTGCGCCATGGCTCTACTTCAGGTGTTTTCTGGAACCCGCGCGAAAACCAACGCTTCATGGTGGCGTCGCCGATGGCTTCCATCCCATAGGTCTCGATGGTGTGGATACGGTCGGCCCAGATATCACGCGTGGCGATCTTGGCCCCAGTGTTCGACAGAACCATTGCTCGGATCATGTCGAGCCGCTTGGCCGCCAGCCCCTGCGCAATCATGCCGCCGATGCTGAGGCCCACGAACAGGCAATCGCGCACCTCGAGATGCTCCAACAGCGCCTCGATATCCTTGACTAGTGCACCCATCGAGTACGGTGCCTCGGGGCACGACGACAGGCCATGGCCACGCTTGTCATAGCGGATTATCCGTAGGCCCGGCGGTAGGTGCGGCAGCACGTCGTCCCACAGGCGAAGGTCGGTGCCGAGCGAATTGGAAAACACTATCGGCGCACCGGACGGGTCGCCATCGACGCGGTAATTCAGCCGCGCGGTTCCTGTATCAAAGACGTTCAATAGGGCAGCCCCACATAGTTTTCGGCCAGCACGGTTTGTGCAGCTTTGGATGTTTCTAGCACATCGAGTTCGGCTTCCTGAATACGTCGGTCGAATTCGGATTGTTCCGGGAAGCGGTGCATCAGTGTTGTGAACCACCAGCTAAAGCGGATCGCCTTCCACACCCGTGCGAGTGCGCGGTCTGAGTATTGGTCCAGCGTGGCAGCGTCGCCTTGATAGGCTTCGCGCAGGCCAGACCACAGATAGTACACATCTGAGACAGCCAGGTTCAGGCCCTTGGCACCCGTTGGAGGCACAATATGTGCGGCATCACCCACAAGAAACAGACGCCCCCATCGCATAGGTTCGGCGACAAATGACCGAAGCGGCGCGATGGATTTCTCGATGCTGGGTCCTGTTTCAAGACGGTCGGCGGCGTCTTCGGGAATGCGGCGTTTCAACTCGTCCCAAAAGGCGTCGTCGCTCCATTTCTCAATCGGATCATCGACCGGGGCCTGAATGTAGTAGCGCGACAGGCTGTCATTGCGCATCGAACACAAGGCAAAGCCGCGCTCGTGATGGGCATAGATCAGTTCTTCGGAGACGGGTTTGGTTTCCGACAACACGCCCAGCCAGCCGAAGGGATACACGCGTTCGACCTCCTTCAGGATTGAAGCCGGGATCGCCTTGCGCGACACGCCGTGAAACCCGTCGCAGCCAGCGACATAGTCGCAGTCGATCCGGTGCTCTGTGCCGTCTTTGGTGTAGGTGACGAAGGGTGCCTCGGTTTTGAGGTCGTGGAGCGTCACGGCTTCGACCCCGTGAATGATTTTACCATCCATCGCATCCCGCGCCGCATAGAGATCGCGGGTTACCTCGGTTTGACCATAGACCGTCACTGACCGACCGATCAGCGCGTCAAAGTCGATTCGAAATCCCTGGTTGCGCGCTGACAGATATGTCCCGGAATGAACAAAGCTCTCTGCGTCCAGACGGTCGGCGACCCCCGCTTGGCGCAGCATCTCGACCGTGCCGTTCTCTAGCACGCCTGCCCGGATGCGGCTCAGCACATACTCGCGCGACTGACGTTCGAGCATCACCGTGTCGATGCCGTCGCGATGCAACAGTTGCGACAACAACAGGCCAGACGGCCCGCCACCAATGATGACAACCTGTGTGCGCATATCGCCTCCCTTATGGGAACGATGTGGCGAGATGGTTGTCGATGTCAATTAAATTTAGCTGTGCCGCATCTTCATATGCGCAATGATCTGGCCATGATCTGAGGCCAACTTGTTATGCGGTGCCTCGGGATGGGAGCCATCTGTCAGGTGGTCGTTGAGCACACTGAAATAGGCCATGTCGCCGATGCGATTTGCGTAATCCGGGTGGAAATGGCGGCTGAGGAAGATTTGGTCTATGCTTTCAAAGACCCCACCGAACGACGCGGTGTAAACCATGTCGCGCAGGGACTTCCGGACGAATAGCTTTTCTGCCGAATGCAGCAGGTTCGCCTCCATTGCCTCACGGATCTGAACATCTTCATGCTCTTTGTAGCGGTCGTTGCGATGGCGGGCGTCGTGGCGGCGCAGCCATCGGTAGTTTTTGAACGGCGCTTCACCCCGGATGATTTCAGAACTGACCGAATGCTCGCTGTCGTTAAAATCGCCAAGGACCATGACCGTCTCGCCTGCAGCGAGCGATTTGACCACCTCGCGCCGCAACACCCACGCCTCGGCCATCCGGCGAAGCGCCGATCGCAACGCGCCCATGGCCCGGCCTACGGGGTCATAGTTCAGCAAATCAACCTCGGGCGGCGGGCCGTCCGGAGTTGATGGAAACTCACCCAATTTCGACTTCAGGTGGCAGTTGAACACTGTGATGACCTGTCCACCGACCGGGATTTTCACCTTCAGGATCGGGCGCGATGTGCGGCGGATCGTATAGCTGCCACCGTCGTGACCGCCCAGATCGGTGAACGGGATAGTTAAAGGCTCTGGCAGGTCCTGAATGATCTCTGGATCGCCTGCAAACCCAAGCCGGGACAGAACGGCCAAGCCGGGACGGCGACTGCCGGGCTCTCCGTCAAAGCTGTTCGTCGCCATGCGCAGGCAGTCGCCCTCGTAGGGATCAAACCTGATCTTTTCAAAGATCTTGCGTCCGCCATACCGCGCGTTTTGCGGAGGGATCACGGCGGTGTTGTGGGTCAGGCCCCGTGCGTTGACCTCATTCACCACTGCGCGCACCGCGCTTTCCTCAAAGATTTCCTGAAAGCAGACGATATCGGCGTCCATCGTCAAAAGCTGGGTGACAAGCCAGTCTTCTTTCCAAGCATATTCCTCGGGCGTGTAGGATTCGTACCGATAGTATTCCTGTTCGGCTCCGATCAGGTTTTTGACGTTAAAGCTGGCAATCGTGAACTCGGTCATCTGTCTTACTCAAGTGTTTCCAAAGCGCGGGCGAACATCGGCGCATCCACGTTGCCGCCTGACGCTGTGACGATAACATCATCGCCTTCGATCTCATCTTGATGAAACAACGCCCCGGCCAAAGCAGCCGCACCGCCTGGTTCCAGCACGACCTTCAGCCGCATAAACGCATGCGCCATCGCGCGCAGGCACTCTTCTTCGCTGACAACAACGCCGGGTCCGCAATGGGCCTGCATGATGGGGAAGGTGATGTCGCCCGGTTGGGGCGTGATAATCGCGTCGCAAATCGAACCAGACAGCCTATTGTTGCGGCTGATCGTGCCGGTGGCCAGCGACCGGGTCACGTCATCAAAGCCTTCCGGCTCGACCGGGCGCACCTGCATATCAGGCGCGCGATCTGCCAGACCCAGCGCGATGCCAGAGGTAAATCCGCCTCCGCCACAGCAAACCAAAACCTGTGCTTGCGTGACACCGGCCTCGGCAGCTTGCTCTGCAATCTCAAGCCCACACGTGCCCTGACCGGCAATGACCTGCGGCTCGTCAAAGGGTTTGATCAGTGTCAGGCCTCTTTGTTCAGCCAGCGACGCGCCGATCTCTTCGCGGCTTTCATTCGCTCGGTCATAGAGGACCACTTCACCGCCAAGGGCGCGGGTATTGGCGATTTTGATTGCCGGAGAATCTGCGGGCATCACGATCACCGAAGATGTCCCATGCAGCGCGGCGGCGCGAGCGATTGCCTGAGCGTGGTTTCCCGAAGAAAATGCAATCACACCGCGTGAGCGCGTCTCTGGGTCAAGCGCTGATATCGCAGACCACGCCCCGCGATACTTAAACGCTCCCGTGTGCTGCAGGCACTCGGCTTTTAGAAACACCCGACGTCCAGCGATCTCATCAAGGAAAGGCGAGGTTAGGAGCGGCGTGCGCCGAACGTGGCCTTTGGCCCGCTCTGCGGCGGCTGTGATCATCTCGATATTCATAGCTGGGCAATCCATTGGCGCAGGGCATCAAGCGCGGCGGGTTCATCCAAAAACGGCACATGCCCCCGGTCTGGCACGTCTGCGAAAATCATGTCAGGGCGACGGCGGAACATCTCAGCCGCGGTCTCAGGACTCAGCAAGTCAGAATTTGCGCCTCGGATGAGCGCTGTCGGCAGACCTTCAAGCGCATCAAAGAATGGCCACAGGTCCGGCACCGGTTGCGCTTCTGCGTTCAGAACCGCGTCACGCAGTTTCGGGTCATAGGTGATATCCAGACCATCCGGAGCAGCGCGATAGTGCAACATAACCTCCTGCGCCCATCGGGTGTCCGGCACATTGGCAAATCCGGCCATGACAGCGCCTCGTTGGCTGATAGCCTCATCCAAGGTTCTGAAGGCTGGTCGGCGTCCCAGATAGCCTTTGATTGCATCCAGCCCGGCATCCGCAATCACGGGGCCAATGTCGTTCAGTGCGACACCCAAGAGACGATCCTTGACCGTGGCCGCCAACCCCATCGCAATAAGCCCACCGCGCGACGTGCCAAGGATTGCGGCCTGCTCAAGCCCTAGATGGTCCAATAGTGCAAGCGCATCCTGACCTTCCTGGGGGATTGTGTAGGTCGCAGGATCGGCCCAATCCGATTGCCCGCGCCCGCGATAATCCATCCGGATCAAGCGAACGCCCGCAAGGTGTGGCGCGACATAGTCAAAGTCTCGCCCGGTGCGCGTCAATCCGGCAAGGCACAGGATGGGCGTGCCCGTCCCTTCGTCTGTGTAGTGAAGGCGCGTGCCATCGGCAGCGTGAAACTGCGGCATCAGTCCAGCAACAGGTCTGGAATGGTCGAGAGATTCGACAGCACACGGTGCGGCGTGCCGGGCAGACGGTCCATCGGTTCGCCTGCGCGATTAACCCAGACGGTCGCAAAGCCATAAGCCGCCGCATGCGCTGCATCCCACCCGTTGGAGCTGACGAACAGAACCTCACCTTGCGTGCAGTGGAAGTGATCCCCAACAAGATCATAGACCGCGCGTGCAGGTTTGAAGATGCCGATCTCCTCGACGGAAAGCACCGCATCCAGATCTCGGCCCACCCCGGCTGAGGTCACGGCGGCATCCAGCATTTTGGGCGATCCGTTTGACAGGATCGCCGTGCTCAACCCCATCCGTTTTAATTGGCGCAGCATTTGCGGCACCTCTGGATAGGCTTTCAATTCCCAGTACAGATCAAGCAGCCGACGACGTAGGGCAGGATCATGCAGGTTCTGAGCCTCCATCGCCCAATCAAGACCGTCCTGCGTGATCTGCCAGAAATCAATGTGCGTTCCCGCAATGGCGCGCAGCCATGTGTATTGAAGCTGTTTGTTGCGCCAGTTGGTGGCCAGTGTCGCCCATGTGTCGGCGATGGCAGCATTTTCAGGGGCTTGTGCGGCTTCTCGCGCTGCGGCTGAGACGTCGAACAATGTGCCATAGGCATCGAATACGCAGGTCGTGATAGTCATAGGCCCTCCATAACCGCAGCAAACCACGGGCCTGTCAGCATGGAAAGCCATCTGCGGAGTTCTGGCACATTTTTCTGCGGTTCGGCGGATAGGCGTCTGCGGCAGGCGACAGCGCTGCCTCAAGAAAATCGGGAACCACGCAGCGCCTTTGGCGGTTCATCAAGCACAGTAATAGGAAAAGGAGATCAACATGCTCGGTTGGGCACTGACGTTTTTCATTGTGGCAATCATTGCCGCTGTTTTGGGTTTTGGCGGGATCGCTGGCGCATCCGCAGGGATCGCGCAGATTCTCTTTGTCGTCTTCTTGGTTCTGGCCGTTGTGGCGGGCGTATCCCGCGCGCTTCGGGGCCGTCAGCCCTGATCTGTTGATCTGACTTTCGGGCGCAGCTTCTCACGAGGTTGCGCCCTTTTCATGACTTGGAACCCCGTAGCCCGATTCCAGTGTGGCTCATTTCCACGCCGAAGGTCGAACGCCGCCCAGCAAAAGTAGGCAACCGACAGCAGGGCAAAAGCCGGATGTAAGACCACGGCGCTGACAGGCAATAAACCAAGCCAAAGCCGCATTTCTCGACATAGCAGGCAGCCATCTCCGACCAGCACAAAGCCAAACGGACGATCCCGCCGCGCCCGATACGCCGCCACAAGCGGCTGGAGGAGGCAGGTAATACCGACCGCTCCGGCCATCGTTTGTAGTGTCGCAGACTGCCCGAGAGCCATCAAAAGACAGCAGCAAATGGCGAAAGTCGGCGCAGCCGAAGCCAGTGCCGACAGGCTACGGCGCAGGATCACAGATTGTCTGGCTGTGGCATTCCCAGAATGTGATAGCCGCCATCGACCATGATGCATTCGCCAGTCGTGCAGTCGCTGTAATCCGATGCCAGATAAACAGCGGTCCCGCCAATCGCCTCTAGGCTGGCATTCTTGCGCAAGGGACTGTTGGCTTCGGTAAAGCGGAACGTCTTGCGCGCCCCACCGATTGCCGCGCCTGACAGGGTCTTCATCGGGCCGGGCGAGATCGAATTCACGCGGATGCCCTGCGGACCCAGATCGTTGGCCAAGTAAAGCACGGTTGTTTCAAGCGCGGCTTTGGCAACGCCCATCACGTTGTACCACGGCGTCGCTTTCTTGGAGCCTTGATAAGTCAGCGCCATGATCGACCCGCCATTGGTCATGAGCGGTGCCGCATTCCGCGCCATGTCGATCAGGGAATAGGCCGAGATATCGAGCGAGTTCTTGAAGTTCTCGCGGGTGGTGTTGCTGAAGGCGCCGGTCAGTTCGGACTTGTCCGAATAGGCGATCGCGTGAACGCAGAAATCGAGGCTGCCCCATTCCTTTTCCAGCGTGTCAAAGCAGGCTTTCGAGACCGCGTCGTCGGTGGCGGAGTAATCAGTGACGATCTTGACGCCAAGTTCGTCGGCCAGTGGTTGCACCTTGGCTCCAAACACATCCATTTGCGCCGCAAAGGCCAACTCGGCCCCCTCGGCGGCCATGGCCTTGGCAATCCCGTAGGCAATGGAACGATTATTTGCGATGCCTGTAATGAGGCCGCGTTTGCCTTTCAAGAGGTCAGCCATGGTCGTGTTACTCTTTGAATTTTGACATGATCATTGTGGCATTGGTTCCGCCAAAGCCAAATGAATTCGACAGCACACTGTCCAATTCAACGCCGTCCCGCAATTCGGTGACAACTTCATCGGGGCGTAGTTCCGGGGCCAATTCATTCACATTGATCGATGGAGCGATGAATCCTTTGTCCATCATGATCAGCGAATAGATCGACTCGTGAACACCCGCGCCACCCAGCGCGTGACCCGTCATGGATTTGGTCGAGCCGACGACAGGATGCTCTTCCCCAAAGACGCGGCGCACGGCCATCATTTCGGTCACGTCACCCACAGGCGTCGATGTGCCATGCGCGTTGATGTAATCAATACTGCGGCCCTCTGGCAGCGTCGCAAGTGCAAGCTTCATCGAGCGTTCGCCGCCTTCACCGGACGGGGCTACCATGTCGTGACCATCCGACGTCGCGCCATAGCCAGTGACCTCGGCGTAAATCTTTGCACCGCGCGCTTTGGCGTGCTCCAATTCTTCGAGAACGACCATGCCGCCGCCGCCGCCGATGACAAAGCCGTCACGCGTCGCATCAAACGGGCGCGAGGCGGTCTCAGGCGCGTCGTTATATTTGGACGACATGGCCCCCATCGCGTCGAACAGGCACGAGAGCGTCCAGTCGACCTCTTCGCCACCACCGGCGAAGACGATGTCCTGCTTGCCCATTTGAATTTGCTCGGTGCCGACGCCCATGCAGTGCAGCGTGGTCGAACAGGCCGAGGTGATGGAGTAGTTCTGACCCTTGATCTTGAACGGGGTCGCAAGACATGCCGACACGGTGGACGACATACAGCGCGTAACCATGAATGGTCCCATGCGCTTGGGTGCGCCTTTGTTGATGACAGTATCAAAGGCGGTGAAAAAGTTGCTGGTCGACGGACCGCCGGAGCCTGCAATCAGGCCGGTACGCTCATTCGAGACATCACTTTCTTCAAGTCCGGCGTCTGCAATCGCCTGTTCCATGGCAATATAGGAATAGGCCGCGCCTGGCCCCATGAACCGCAATTGCCGTTTGTCGATATGCTCGGAGACGTCGATTTTCGGGATGCCCGCGACCTGAGAACGAAAGCCGTGCTCGGCATAGGTCGGTTCGAATTCGATTCCCGATTTTCCGGCCCTGAGCGAGGCTTCGACCTCTGCCACTGTGTTGCCGATAGGGCAGACGATCCCGATCCCTGTGATGACGACGCGGCGCATTCAGCTCTCCCTCGCTGGTTTTCTGCTATTTATGGGACAGGTGAAATGGGGGCAAGTAGTCGCGCCATCACTGATATTGCGCAGCGGTAATGAATTCACCGAAGGCTTCGCACCATACAAGGACAGTGTTGTAAGCGGTCAGATCAACGTCGTCCGGTAAATCCAGCGCGAAGCCGTTGAATGTCTTGATCGACCCGATCGCGCGGCTTTGAGCTTTGAGCGGACCGAATTCGTCTTCGTGGGCCACAAACTCTGGCACGAGATACAGCATGTAATCCGGGCCGGGGGCCAGTTCGCCCGTGTGGATCACTTGCGTTGGCGTGATCCGAACGGTGCCATTGCCCCAATGCAGAAAATCCTGCCCCCGCAGGTCTTCTTGGAATTCAGTCTCGAAAATGGCGTCCGTCGCCATCGCCTCTAGCGTTGCGGCATCAGGCGAGGGAGGCGCCGTTAAAATCGGCAAGAGGTAAATCCCCAAACCAAACCCAATAGCCAAGGCCGCACCGTGTGACACGATCCCCACAACAATCCGTTTCATAGCGCCCTCCGCTTATTCGGTGATGCGCAAGTATGTCTGGTCAAAGGCTTTCCGGCAATCGCCCGTTGCCGCCGGTCTCAGCCGACACGTTTCAACCAAAGGGGCGCGGATTTCTTGACCTGTGTCAAAGCCACGCCGCGGTGCAGCATTTAGGGTCACCGCGAAGCAAAGATACGAAAAGGACGGGACCATGACACGCTTGGCACAGTTCACCTCGGTTCTGGCCCTTGGCATGGCGTTGACGACGGCCGCAGTTGCAGAGTCTGAATGGGGGCCGCATTGCGGGACGCAGGTCGAGGTCATGCAAGCGACGCTAGCCAACGGGGATGCCGAAGCCATTGACGCACTGATGGGGCATCTTCTGGATGACGCGAATGCCAAGGTGTTTTTGGCCTCGCTGACCCAAGAGGATGCGCAACCTTGGTTTGGCGTCGTCTTTCACCCTGCGTTTCTCGACACGCTTGTGACGTCTTCGCCGGAACGGATCGCGGCTTGGGATGCCGTTGTGACCGTGCTTGAGGGCGCGCGTATCGTATCGGACGGTTTGCACGGCTAATTCAGATGTTTGAAACGATTATAGAGATCACGGGCGATCTGGGTTTTATCGCGCTGGCCGGCGTTGTTGTGGGCATGGTGTTTGGGGTCTCGGCTGAACAGAGCAAATTTTGCCTGCGGGCAGCCGCTGTCGAAGTCGCGCGCGGCAGAGCCGGGCCGCGCTTTGCCGTCTGGCTTCTGACATTTTCGACTGCGCTCTTGTGGACGCAAGGCATGCATCTGGCCGGGATCATTGATCTGGGCCAGAGTCGATGGTTGGCCTCTCCCGGCACCATCAGTGGCGCTATTCTCGGAGGTGCAATCTTTGGTGTCGGAATGGTTCTGGCACGCGGGTGCCCTGGGAGGCTTTTGGTCTTAGGGGCAACGGGCAATCTGCGGGCCATCCTGTCTGGCTTGGTCTTTGCCGTCGTTGCGCAGATGAGCCTGTATGGTGTGATTTCTCCGCTTCGGGCGGCCTTGTCCGGTGCGTGGATCACCAATGGACCAAATCCGGAAAGCTTGCAGCTTTTGGGCGCTCCGCCCTTGGCCGGGATTGCCATTGCTCTGGCCTTTGCTGCTGCGGCGCTGGTGATTTCGTTTCGCAATCGCGTGGCGATCCGGACCTTGGTGTTCGGTTGTGGTGTCGGCTTTGCCGCCGCGCTTGGGTGGTTTTTGACCTACACAGCTGGCGCGCTCAGCTTTGATCCCGTCGCGATGGGCTCCATCACCTTCTCTGGCCCGTCGGCGCGCACGCTTATGTTCCTACTGTCGCAGGACACGGTTTTGGACTTTGGCGTCGGTCTGGTGCCGGGCGTCTTCCTGGCCGCTTTTGCTTCGGCGGCGGCGTCAGGCCGGCTGTCGTGGCAGGGTTGGGATGGGGTCGGCGCAATGCAGCGCTATCTGACCGGGGCAGCGCTCATGGGCTTTGGCGCGATGACGGCAGGGGGCTGTACCATTGGAGCAGGCGTCACCGGAGGATCGACCTTTGCCATGACCGCATGGATCGCACTTGTGTCGATGTGGGTGGGCGGAATGGCGGCCGATCGATTGATCGACCAGCGCCCCGTTGGTGTGGTCCAGCAGGGCGCCTGAAGCAGGTTTCGCGGTCAGCTTTCGCTGAGCGCGACCTTCATATCCTTGACTTCGTAGATGACCTCGCCATCCGCTTCGACGATGCCGTCGGCCACGCCCATGGTCAGGCGGCGGGTCTGGATCGCCTTTGTGAAGTCGATCTTGTAGGTCAGCATCTTGCGGTCAGGGCGCACCATGCCCTTCAGTTTGACTTCGCCCACACCCAGCGCATAGCCGCGCCCCTGCCAGCCCCTCCAGCCAAGGTTAAAGCCGGTCAATTGCCACAAGCCGTCAAGACCCAGACAGCCCGGCATGATCGGGTTGCCGGGAAAGTGGCAGTCAAAGAACCAGAGGTCCGGCTTGATATCGAATTCAGCCAGCACGTGCCCTTTGCCATGCGCGCCGCCATCTTCCGAGATGTCGGTGATACGGTCCATCATCAGCATCGGTGGCTCGGGCAACTGTGCGTTGCCGGGGCCAAAAAGCTCTCCTCGTGCGCATTTCAAAAGATCGTCGCGGTCGAAGCTGCTTGGGTAGGGGGCCATGCGGTCGGTCTCCAAATTCAGGTTGGCGACGGCCCTAGCATCGGCGCCCGCGCAGACGCAAGGACGCAGACAGGACGGTTCGTCGCGCCGGTGTCCCTTGAAGCGCTGGGTAATCACAATAAGCCGCCGAGGCCAGCACCGCCGAGATCATTGTCAAACATGGCTGCATTCGCGCGTTTGTTTCCACTCATGCGCTTCTGCCACGTCAAATTGCGACTCAGTCGCAGTTTGGATTGAATTCCCGTGATGACCCTGCATATATAGACGGCAGGAGAGGCCAATGCTTGATCAAACAGTTGCCACCCAACGCACCCATGACTGGCTGAACGCCGGCGGTCTGCGCCCAACGCGGCAGCGGCTGGTGCTGGCGTCGCTGTTGATTGGCGACGGCAATGATCGGCATGTCACGGCTGAAAGTCTACATGACAGCACCCGCGACGCCGGCGAACGGGTGTCGCTGGCAACGGTCTACAACACGCTGCGCGCCTTCTGCGATGCCGGTTTGATGCGTGAGATCACTGTTGACGGCTCAAAGAGCTATTTTGACACCAACATGTCGGACCATCCGCACTTTTACTGGGAAGATACGGCAACCCTGTCGGACGCTCCGGTTGAAGATCTGAAAATCCTGAGCCTGCCAAATGCTCCGGACGGAACAGAGATTGCCAAGGTCGACGTTGTCATCCGTTTGCGCCGCACCTGATACGGCTGGCCTCAGTCGATCCTTCAAAACAAGGTTGATCCATTGCGCCCGTCGGGACACGTTACACGTGTCTTGAACTGGGGATGTTATGCCTGCGTCAAATCCACATGAACTGGTGCTGTCCTATACCCGTGTGCGAACGGCGCTTGGTCTATTGGGGATGGCATTGCCGCTGGTCCTGTTGATTGGCGGACTTGTGTTCGAAGAGGACGGCTTGGCGCCATCGATCAGTGACTTCTACCACACGACCTATCGCGACATCTTTGTCGGCACCATGATCGCGATCGGTGTGTTTCTGATTTCCTACCGAGGCTATGCGCCCGCTGAAAAAGAACGGTTGCCAGATGATGTCTTGGCAACGATTGCAGGGATCGGTGCCTTTGGCACAGCGTTTTTCCCCAATGAACTGCCACCACATATTCTAGTGGCCTATGGCGACCTCGCGGACCCGATCAAATGGGATGCGGTGCCCGCGACAACTGTCTTTCAGAGGATGGTCGGCATCCAGTACGCGCCATATTTTCACTATGTCTTCGCGACCCTGTTCTTCGGGAGCCTCGCGCTGTTCTGCTTTGTCAAATTTGCCCGGCATTCGCGGGTTGTTTGGCGGCGGCGTCTTTATCTAACTTGCGGATGGATCATCCTGGCAACGCTGGCATTGGCGTTCGTGGCTTCGATGCTCAAGATTTTCGGACCCGATGATGCGGCGGTCGTCGTCTTTGTGAAAAGCGCTCCGATCATCTTTTGGCTGGAGGCCATCGGCGTCTGGGCTTTTGGACTGAGTTGGCTGGTCAAAGGGAAGGCCGATTATCGACTGGCTGCAATGGCCGTCGAGTTGCGCCGGATCAGCCGCTGATCACTTTGCGCTCGACCGGGGGCAGGGCGCTAGAACCACTGTCCCGGCTCCATCAGACCCAAGTCCATCAACTGTTGAGACCCCCACTCGAACGGTACCGAATTGTGCCAGCGCAGCGTTTTGATGTCATAGGTCGAGCCCGGATTGCGTTTGAGCGCCTTCGCAGTGCGAAACGAACAGATCGTGGCCGTGATGTTGTGGTGCCACGGGCAGGCATAGGTGTTGTATTCCGGATCGCTGAAGATGTGCTCTTCGGACAAGGTCAGGCCAGGTTTGGCCTTGAACAGGGCGACACGGTCGATTCGGCGCTTTTTGGTCGGGATATGCTCTTCGAAGCGCCACCGCAGACCGCCGTAGAAATCCATCTGCCGGTCCAAAGCGTTGTTCCAACGGTCGGTGCGGTTCAGGGCATAGTAGCCTGATTTATCCATCAACGCGCCGTCAAGATCGACGGCATTGGGAAATTTGCGCAGGTCGCCTGCGTAAAGGTCGATCACATAGGTCAGAACTGTGTCCCGCCGCTCTTCGACGTTAAAGGCGATCATTTCGCCGATGCTGCGCTGTTCGCAGAACGGGAAGAACAGGAATTCCGCGTTGTAACAGTAATAAAGCCACCGACCTGGGCAGGCCTCGATGACGGCATTCACGATGGTTGTCGTGGGGGCCTCTTCGGCCATGTCCCATGTCACCCGCTGAATGCGCGCCTCAAGCTCGCCGGGGATCGGCAGGGCGTCGTTGGCAAAGACGGCGACATTCGGGAAGCCCGCGTCAAGGTGATGTTTGATGGTTTCCGTGGCTGCAGCGGTATCTTCGATCAGGATCAGCGCCAGCGGACCCTTGAATAGTTCTGGCACACCCTTTTTGAGAAAGTCCTGTAGGCTACTGTACTGCATCTTCGACCTTTTGATCTGCCGCCCTTCGGGTTTCCCGGATCACGGACGTCAATGCAAGGCCCGCGCAGGCGCGGAGCGCCGGAAAGCCGCTCTATTGCATGCAATTCGCGGCTGACGCATAAGGCGCACTGACTTTGACGACCGACCTCCCCTAAACGCGCAGGGTCCCCTCCCATGACGAAGAAGCTCTACATCAAAACCTACGGCTGTCAGATGAACGTCTATGACAGCGAACGCATGGCCGAGGCGCTGGGCGGCGAAGGGTATGAGCAGACGGCGACGCCGGACGACGCCGACATGATCCTGTTGAACACCTGTCACATTCGCGAAAAGGCCGCCGAAAAGATTTATTCTGAACTCGGACGGTTTAAGGGGCTGAAGGCCGAAAAACCTGATCTGAAGATCGGCGTGGCGGGCTGCGTTGCGCAGGCAGAAGGTGAGGAAATTGTCAGGCGGCAACCAATGGTCGATCTGGTCGTTGGGCCGCAAAGCTATCACCGTCTGCCCGAGATGAACCGCAAGCTCGCCGAAGGGCAGCGCGCGCTCGACACGGATTTCCCCGAAGAGGACAAGTTCAACCATTTGGCCAAGCGGCCCAAGGCCAAACGCGGGCCGACGGCGTTTCTGACCGTTCAGGAAGGCTGCGATAAATTCTGCGCCTTTTGCGTTGTGCCGTACACCCGTGGAGCCGAAGTCAGCCGTCCAGCGGCGCGCGTTTTGGACGAAGCGCGCGATCTGGTCGAGCGCGGCGTGCGTGAGATCACGTTGCTGGGGCAGAACGTGAATGCCTACAATGGCCATGACGGCGGTCTGGCGGGGCTGATCTGGGACCTAGACAAGGTCGATGGGCTGGAGCGTATTCGGTTCACCACCAGCCATCCCAATGACATGGATGATGCCCTGATCGAAGCGCATGGCACTTGTGAAAAGCTGATGCCTTACCTGCACCTGCCTGTTCAATCCGGAAGCGACCGCATTCTGAAGGCGATGAACCGCAAACACACACGTGATGCCTACTTCGTGTTGATCGAGAAGCTGCGGGATGCGCGGCCTGACCTGCTCCTGTCGGGCGATTTCATCGTTGGTTTCCCCGGCGAAACTGATGCCGATTTTGAAGACACGATGGATCTGGTTCGGACGGTTGGCTATGGCCAATCCTATTCGTTCAAATACTCGGCGCGTCCCGGCACGCCAGCTGCGGAGAAAGACCCCGTGGCCGCAGAGGTCGCGAACGACCGGCTGTACCGTTTGCAGGCATTGCTGAGTGATCAGCAGCGCGCGGCACAGGATGCGATGGTCGGGCGTGAGGTGCGCGTGTTGTTTGAAAAGCCCGGTCGTCAGGATGGGCAGATGGTCGGCAAATCCGAGTACCTGCATGCGGTGCATGTTACGAGCGATGCCGTCCAAGTGGGTGATATCGCGCAGGTGCGTATCGCTGAGTCCAGCACCAATTCACTTGCTGGTGAATTTATCAGCGTTGACGCCTGACGATAGAGTTTCGCAATCGCGCTAGGCTTGGTGCTAGATACACCCATTTACACTAGAATTTGCGTCTCGTTCTGCTTATGGAGGCAGAGCGGGCAGTTCTGTGCAAAATAAACTGACCCACATCTAGTGAATACCCCTTCACAAATACCCGTTTTTTGATAGGGTCTCCAGCAATAGTATGCACGCGACACGTGGCAACAAGACCACGAGCAGCGCTTGAGGCATCTTGCAGAGGAAACACGGACGTGGTGACAAAGATTTTCAAAGCATTCGGCGCGGCGACCGTCGCGGCCTCAATCGCACTGTTCTCGGCTCCTACGGCGACATTTGCACACCAGACGACAGGCCAGCCTTTCAACCACACGCACGATGGTGGTCAGCAGCGGGTTGTGACCGGTGAACGCTATGTTCCGACCATCTGGGTTGACCCGGATGGGTGCGAACACTGGGTGATGGATGACGGCTGGGAAGGGTACATGACCCTGAAAGTTGACCGGAATGGCAAGCCCACCTGCCGTCAGGGCAGCATCTGCGCCAAGATGGACGCGCATGCGATCTTTGAACGCAATGGCGCATGGCTGACCCACAAGGGCAAGTCGTTGGTCAACGATTTCTTCAAGACGCAGCGCGCCTCGGCTTACAAGATCATTGGGCACACCTCCGGCCACAATACGAACCTTCTTAAGAAACGGGCAAACATGCTCGCGCAGGTCGCCCACGGTTCGGGTGCACGGATTGTCGGCATTGACGCCTATGGCGGCAAAGGCGGCGGCAATTGGAGCAAAAGCCAGCACATCGAAATTCTGTGCCTGCGCTGAGGGGGACAAAAATATGAACACTCTGATTAAAGCAACGGTGGCGGTCAGTCTCTTTGGTCTGTTGTCTGCCTGTTCAGGTGGCGGTGGAGCATTCGGTTTCGAGCGCGACAACATGACCCCGGACAAGACCCGCGACCTAGGCCGCGATGAGAAAGACCTGAGCCAATTGGTCGCCGGCATCTGGATTGATCCGAATGGGTGTGACCACTGGATCATCGACGACGGCATCGAAGGTTACCTGTCGCAACGCGTTGACCCCTACGGAAAGCCTGTCTGCACTGGTCACGGTGCTGAAACGATCGCCTCCGGGCCATTCAAGGAAGGCTCCGAAGTGAATGGTGACAGTGTCCTGGGCGCGGGTCCAAGCGAACGGTTCTGATCAAGACGACGTGCAGGTTTCAACCAACAATAAAAGGCCGCAGTGGAAACGCTGCGGCCTTAATGCATTTTCGCCCTATCTTTATGCAATGAGGCCGGAATTGGCCCCTTGCACCATGTCGCGCTGCTTGGCAGCATCAAGGAAAGTCATTCGACTAAAAGGACGCTCTGATTGGTTTTGACACCCACGCTGCCGCCTGAAACTGCCGCTGACACGAGCGGTGAGTCCCTTCTGGAATTTCCGGACAATTTTCTTCTGATTGATCTATGCGGTGAGTATGACCGCAATCTCAGTGATCTTGAGAACCGGCTGGGGCTACAGATCGTCAGGCGCGGCAACCAATTGGTTTTGCTGGGCGATGCAGATGCGCGTGCGCGCGCCGCAGAGGTTTTGCAGTCGCTCTATACGCGCCTCGAACAAGGGCGCGGCATTGAGCCTGCCGATCTCGACCGTGAACTGCGCATGGGCAACACGGACAAAGGCACAGGCACGCGCGACGGCGACCAGATGGAACTGTTCAAAGGCGGCACGGTCGAAATCAAGACCCGCAAAAAGCTGGTTGAGCCGCGCACGGATGCGCAAAAGGCCTATGTCCGCTCGCTGTTTAAAAATGAGTTGGCCTTTGGCATTGGCCCGGCGGGAACCGGGAAAACCTATCTGGCGGTTGCCGTTGGCGTGAACATGTTGATCACCGGCAACGTGGATAAGATCATCCTGTCACGGCCGGCTGTCGAAGCAGGCGAGAAGCTGGGCTATCTGCCCGGTGACATGAAGGACAAGGTCGACCCTTACATGCAGCCGCTTTACGACGCGCTGAATGATTTCCTTCCGGGGAAGCAGGTCACCAAACTCATCGAGGAAAAGACCATCGAAATCGCACCGCTGGCCTTCATGCGCGGACGGACGCTTGCGAATGCATTTGTCGTCTTGGACGAGGCTCAGAACGCGACATCGATGCAGATGAAGATGTTTTTGACCCGTCTGGGTGAGGGGTCGCGCATGGTGATCACCGGGGACCGGTCTCAGGTCGATCTGCCGCGCGGCGTAACATCAGGCCTACGCGATGCCGAGCGGTTGCTGAGTGGTATTCCCAAGATCAGCTTCAACTATTTCTCGTCCAAGGACGTGGTGCGGCATCCGTTGGTGGCAGCGATCATCGAAGCCTACGACGCCGATGACCCGGCACGTGGCGCATAGGGTCCGACAACAACGGGTTTCAGGGTGTCGTCCCGCAGCGGACAGGAGACCTGGGTCATCGCTCCTACCACATCAGAGCGGGCATGAGCGCTGTTGCCCCAATGGCATAACGTTAATCCTCCATTGACCATCTGACGGAGGCAGGCCAAGGCACATCCATGGTGACCGAGACCCTCATCGAAGACGACCGCTGGCAAGAGGCAGGTCTTGCTGTGCTTGCGCATGAGGCGACGGTGGCGACCCTTGCGCATTTGGATGTGCAGGGTGAGGTGTCGGTCATGGGATGCGATGACACGCGGATTGCTACGCTGAATGCGGCGTTTCGCGGCAAGGCCGTGCCGACCAATGTGCTGTCTTGGCCGTCGGAAGAGCTCGGAGCAGAAGCGGATGGGGGGGAGCCCATCGCGCCGGACGATCCGGAACTGGGAGACATTGCCATTTCCTACGACACCTGCTTGCGTGAAGCCCAAGCGGCGAAGATCCCGTTGGAGCAGCACACCACCCATCTGATCGTGCATGGCGTGTTGCATTTGTTGGGCTACGACCACGAGCGCGATGCTGACGCCGAACTGATGGAAGGCATCGAAACAGAAATTCTTGGCAATATGGGTCTTCCTGACCCATATTCGTCAAACAAGAGCACCCCTTAAGGGTATAGGAGACAATGGGCGAAGCAGCCGACGGATCGTCTGACGCAGCGCAGCGCGCGCAGTCCGACAGTGACAGTAAGACAGTTGAGTATCAGGGCGCTCCGGAAGCCTCTGATATGGTTGAAACGCAAGAGCGTGGTTTTTTCGGGCGTCTGGTGCAGGCGCTTAGTCCTTCGGACACGGACGAAACCGACAAGGATGCCGTCATTCAACGTGTGAATTCACCGATGCCCGGACTGGGCAATCTGCGCCGTATGCGCGTTGATGATGTCCTGATCCCCAAGGCCGAAGTCGTGGCCCTGTCCGACACGGCCGCCAAGGAAGAGGTCTACGAAGTCTTTAAGGATAGCGGGCTGACGCGCCTTCCGGTCTATTCGGGGACGTTGGATACACCTATCGGCTTTGTGCATCTCAAGGATTTCGCTCTGCAATTCGGGTTCAATGGCAAGGGCGAGACCTTTGACCTGACCAAATTGGTCCGGCCTTTGCTATTCGTGCCGCCGTCGATGCCGCTGGGTGTTCTTTTGACCAAGATGCAGGCCGATCGCGTGCATATCGCTTTGGTGATCGACGAATATGGCGGCACCGACGGGCTTGTCACCATTGAGGACCTCATCGAACAGGTCGTGGGCGAGATTGAAGACGAACACGACACCGAGGAGGACAAGCTGTGGTCCGAGGAAAAGCCGGGCTGTTTCCTTGTGCAGGCCAGAACACCTCTGGATGAGTTCGAAGCCGAGATCGGCATGTCTTTGACCCGGCACGAGGAAATCGACGGGGAAGAGGTCGACACCTTGGGTGGACTGGTCTTTATGCTGTCCGGTCGCGTACCCGCACGGGGCGAGATCGTTCCACATCCCGGCGGCCCGGAGTTCGAAGTCGTGGATGCCGATCCGCGTCGGATCAAGCGTTTGCGCGTCTATGTTCCCTCGGACGCTGGGGTCTAATCCTCTTTCACAGCTGAGCTCGCGCAGGTTATGGCTTTATGCCTGCCTGTGCGGAGGTATTGCTGCCTTGGCGAACCCGCCCTTCGGCGTGCCGTTGGCGGCTGTGATCGGTGCGCTTGGGTTCATGTTGGCGCGTCCTTGGCGCTTTGGCACAAAACGGGGCTTCTGGCTCGGGTGGGGCTTTGGCCTTGGGTATTTCACACCAACCTTTCACTGGATCATTGAGCCGTTTCTTGTTGACCCGCTGCGGCATGGTTGGATGGCGCCTTTTGCCATTTTGTTTTTGTCCGGCGGGTTGGCGCTGTTTTGGGGGGCGGCAGTGAGTTTCGCCGGGTGGCGGCGCAGTGGACTGCTCCTTGTTATTGCTATGGGATGTGCGGAACTGGCGCGCGGGTACCTGTTCACCGGGTTTCCCTGGGCGATGTTGGTCACGACGTCTGTGGACCAGATGCTCTACCAAGCTGCGGCTTGGATTGGGCCATATGCTTTGACCATGGTGTTTTGGGGCGTCCTATGGGCGGCTGTCGCCAGTTGGCGCAGCGTGCCCGCTGTTTCACTGGGGTTGATCGGCGTGATGGTCGCGCTGGTGATTGTGCCTGCGCCCAAGGGGCCAAAGGCGGCATCCGATGCGCCGCTGTTGCGGGCTGTGCAGCCAAATGCGGCGCAAGATCAGAAATGGGATCCGGCGATGATCCCTGTGTTTTTGTCCCGCATGCTTGAAAGCACGGCCGCCGCGCCGCAAGCGGACTTCATTTTGTGGCCCGAGATATCGGTGCCTTACGCGCTGGATGAGGCCGGGGCGTTGTTGTCGGTCGTGTCAGAGCGCGCAGGTGGAGCGCCCGTAATGGTCGGCGCACAGCGGTTTCAGGCAGGCAAACTGTATAATGTGCTTGCTCTGGTCGAGCCGCGCGGGGATGTGTCCGATGTCTATGATAAGGCACACTTGGTGCCCTTCGGGGAATACATGCCTTTGGCCGAACGATTTGCAGCCTGGGGTATTTTCGGTTTGGCCACCGATGGACAATTCGGGTTCTCGGCGGGCACGGGTGGGCATGTTGTCGATGTGCCGGGGATCGGTCTGGTGCAGCCGATCTTGTGTTATGAAAGCGTCTTTCCGCGCAATGTCGGCAATACGTCCGAGCGACCAAGGCTTTTGGCTCTGTCGACGAATGACGCATGGTTTGGTGAATACGGCGGGCCGCGTCAGCATCTTCAACAAGCTCAGGCGCGTGCCATCGAACAGGGTCTTCCGGTGCTGCGGTCCGCGAATACGGGGATTTCATCCGTGATCGATGCGCGCGGCCATGTGCTTGCAGAACTGCCTCTGGGCGTAGCCGGGCATGTCGACCACGCGTTGCCGCCTGCCTTGCCGCCCACACTCTATTCCCGGTGGCGTGAAATGGGGTTTGCCCTAATCGTGGCGTTGTTAGTGTTTGGACATGTTTTTGGGCGATGGAAAGGCAGACAGGGCTTTAGCGATTGACGCATCCGAGGCGCAAGCGTAGGCCTGTCGCGCAGCAGCGTCCCAACGGCTTCCTGGCGGGACGGTTCATAGAATAATGGAGCATCCCCATGACACGCCAAAACTATACCTTCACCTCGGAGTCCGTCTCGGAGGGGCATCCCGATAAGGTGTGCGACCGTATCTCTGACGCCGTGCTGGACGCATTGCTCAGCGAAGAGCCAGAGGCGCGGGTGGCGTGCGAAACCTTTGCCACAACAAACCGCGTGGTGATCGGTGGTGAGGTGGGGCTGTCGGATCAGTCAAAACTGACCGAATACATGGAGCGGATCGAGGACATCGCGCGCGCCTGTATCAAGGACATCGGCTACGAGCAGGACGAATTTCACCATGCGACTTGCGAGGTGACGAACCTGTTGCACGAGCAATCCGCGCATATCGCGCAGGGCGTGAATGCGGGTGAGGACAAGGACGAAGGCGCAGGCGATCAGGGTATCATGTTCGGATACGCCACCAATGAAACGCCCGAGTTGATGCCGGCGCCGATCCTTTATTCACACGCGATCCTGCGCCGGCTGGCGGAGGTGCGCAAAGACGGCACGGAGCCAGACCTGCGCCCGGACGCGAAATCGCAGCTGTCGCTGCGCTATGAAAATGGTGTGCCGGTCGAGGTGACATCGATCGTGCTGTCAACGCAGCATGCCCATGCCCATCAAACAAGCGGCGACATTCGCGCCATCGTTGAACCCTATATTCGCGAGGTGCTTCCCGACGGATGGCTGACCGATGAGACCGAATGGTGGGTCAACCCAACTGGAACCTTCGTGATTGGTGGACCCGATGGTGACGCAGGCCTGACAGGCCGCAAGATCATCGTGGATACTTATGGCGGTGCCGCGCCACATGGTGGTGGTGCGTTTTCGGGCAAAGACCCGACCAAGGTTGACCGCTCGGCGGCATATGCCGCGCGCTACCTTGCGAAGAACATCGTCGCCGCAGGCATGGCCGACCGCTGCACATTGCAGTTGAGCTACGCAATCGGCGTGTCCAAACCACTTTCCATCTATGTCGATACCCACGGCACAGGTGAGGTGAAGGAAGCTGCGATTGAACAGGCGGTTGCGAAGTGCATGGACCTGACCCCACGCGGCATTCGCAGCCATCTTGATTTGAACCGCCCCATTTATCAGCGTACGGCAGCCTATGGTCACTTTGGCCGCGCACCTGATGCGGACGGCGGATTTAGCTGGGAAAAGACCGATCTGGTTGAGGCGCTGAAGAAAGCCGTCTAACAGCCCCGCCATGGCAGACGAACTGGACAATTCAGCCGAGGCACACCCATCCGGTGCGCCATGGCGTAATTTTTACGGTCGGATCAAAGGCAAAACCCTCAAGCCTGCGCAAGAGCGCGACCTGGATGAGGTGTTGCCAGAGGTCCGGCTTGCCCACGTATCATGGGAAGAGAACCATGATCGCACCCCCTTAGACATGGATGCTGTCTTTTCGGGTCAGGATGTCTGGCTTGAGGTCGGATTTGGCGGTGGAGAGCATGTCGCGGCGCAGGCCTTGGCCAATCCAGATGTTGCGTTCATTGCCTGCGAACCCTTCGTGAACGGCGTTGCGATGTTGCTCGGGAAAATCCGGCGCGAAGGCATAACGAATATCCATGTGCATCCCGGCGACGCGCGCGATTTGTTTGATGTGCTGCCGGATCAGTCGATCTCAAGAGCGTTTCTGCTCTACCCAGATCCGTGGCCTAAGGCACGGCATCATCGCCGACGCTTTGTTACGCCGGAACATCTGGAGCCGCTGGCTCGGGTTGTGAAACCGGGAGCGACGTTTCGCGTGGCGACGGACATTCCCGATTATGTGCGCCAAGCGCTGGAAGAGGTGCCGCCTGCGGGATTTACGTGGATGGCGGAGCGCGCCGATGATTGGCGCACACCTTGGGATGACTGGCACCGCACGCGGTATGAGGCCAAGGCGATCCGCGAAGGGCGCGTGCCGCATTACCTGACATTCACGCGCAACGGCTAAACCCGCACGCTTTGTTCAAAGATTGTGCTGGCTTGGTTTACGCCGCGTGGCGTGGGCGCTAACAGACGTTGGAACACAAAAGAGGTTTTCATGTCAGGCCACGGCACTCCTATTCCCATGACATCGCACAAATGCGGCCCGTTGACCGGCGTAGCCGATGTTCCGGGAGACAAGTCGATTTCGCATCGCTCGCTGATCCTTGGTGCGATGGCGGTGGGAGAGACCAAGGTCACTGGCTTGCTGGAAGGCGAGGATGTTCTGGACACGGCCAAGGCCATGCGCGCCTTTGGGGCCGAGGTCACACAGCATGAAGATGGATCATGGTCTGTGCACGGCGTGGGCGTCGGCGGGTTTGCCGAGCCGGATCAGGTGATTGACTGCGGAAACTCTGGTACGGGCGTGCGGCTGATCATGGGCGCGATGGCGACCTGTCCAATCACCGCGACCTTTACAGGTGATGCGAGCCTGAACAGCCGTCCAATGGGCCGTGTCACTGACCCGATTGCCGAGTTTGGCGCGCAGTCCTATGGCCGTGAAGGTGGTCGCTTGCCGTTGACCATCGTCGGTGCGCGGAACCCTGTGCCTGTGACCTACACTGTCCCTATGCCGTCGGCACAGGTGAAGTCCGCGGTCCTGTTGGCTGGACTGAACGCGCCGGGCAAGACGGTTGTGATCGAAAAAGAAGCGA
This sequence comes from Shimia ponticola, assembly GCF_007995215.1. Lineage (GTDB taxonomy): Bacteria > Pseudomonadota > Alphaproteobacteria > Rhodobacterales > Rhodobacteraceae > Shimia_B > Shimia_B ponticola. The sequence goes on along the minus strand of NZ_VCDK01000003.1, from coordinate 977,977 downwards.
CACGCGATCACACCGAGCGGATGCTTGCAGGCTTTGGCGCCGAGGTGAGTGTTGAGGAAACGGAAGACGGCCGGGTGATTACCCTGACCGGCCAACCCGAGCTGAAGCCGCAGACCATCATCGTGCCCCGTGATCCGTCATCTGCGGCGTTCCCGGTCTGTGCGGCGCTGATTGTTCCTGGCTCTGACGTTCTGGTGCCGAATATTGGGCTGAACCCCACGCGGGCGGGGCTCTATTACACGCTGCAGGAAATGGGCGCTGACCTGACCTTTGAGAATATGCGGGAAGAGGGTGGCGAGCCTGTCGCCGACCTGCGTGCCAAATACTCGCCAGATATGGTGGGGATCACCGTTCCGGCCGAGCGCGCAGCGAGCATGATTGACGAATACCCGATCCTGTCGGTGGTTTCGGCCTTTGCCAAAGGGCGCTGCCATTTCGAGGGGGTCAAGGAACTGCGCGTGAAGGAAAGCGACCGGATCGCTGCGATGGCCGACGGCCTGCGCGCAAATGGTGTTGAGGTCGAAGACACCGAAGACACGATGACAGTGATTGGAACCGGATCGGTTCAAGGCGGCGCGACCTGCGTGAGCCACTTGGACCACCGGATCGCGATGAGTTTCATGTGCCTTGGCATGGCTGCTGATGCGCCCGTCAGCGTTGATGATGGTGGTCCGATTGCAACGTCCTTTCCGATCTTTGAACCGTTGATGGCGTCGCTTGGGGCGCGGGTTGAGCGCACATGAGCGCACATCGAGGCGGATGTCTGTGCGGTGCGGTGACCTATGTCGCGCGCGGTTCGTTGCGCCCGGTTGTGGCCTGCCACTGCGTGCAATGTCGCAAGACCAGCGGCCACCACGTCGCCGCAACCTCGGTGCGGCGTGATGAGATCGACATCGACGGTACCGTGACGTGGTATGTTTCATCAGACACCGCACGCCGCGGGTTTTGCGGTGTTTGCGGGTCCAACCTGTTCTGGGATGGGGCGGGCGAAAACCTGTCAATCTTTGCGGGAACGCTGGATGGTCCCACCGGATTGTCCGTGCTCGGACACATCTTTTGCGCGGACAAGGGCGATTACTATGAGATCGCCGATGGGACGCCGCAAGCAGAACAGTACGACCCGAACCTGACCACCATGGTGCGGACATGAAGGGTCGTTTTACAGTCGCGCTGGACGGGCCTGCGGCAGCGGGCAAGGGGACCATCGCGCGGGCGTTGGCGGATCACTTTGGCTTGGCCTATCTGGATACAGGTCTGCTTTACCGGGCCGTCGGCAAGCGCACATTGAGCGGCGAGGATGCGTTAACCGCCGCACAGGGCCTAACCCCGAAAGATCTGGCGGCAGAGGACTTGCGCACATCAGAGATCGCGCAGGCGGCCAGCGTTGCGGCAGCGATCCCAGAGGTGCGGGAGGCCTTGGTCGCGTTTCAACGCGAATTTGCGGCCCAAGAGGGCGGTGCAATCCTTGATGGGCGCGATATTGGTACGGTGATCTGTCCGGAGGCTGACGCGAAACTCTTTGTTACGGCAAGTGACAGCGTTCGGGCCGAGCGGCGCTTTCTTGAATTATCGGCCAAGGGCGGAACGCAGACGCGTGACGAGGTTCTTGCAGCGCTGCACGCGCGTGACGCCCGCGATGCAGAGCGCGAGGCAGCGCCGATGGTTGCGGCTGACGATGCCGTGATGATCGATACCTCTGATATGACGATTGCCGAGGCGGTGCAGGTCGCGAAGCAACATGTATCAGCGTCGATCAGACGCTAAGATCCCCCAAACCTGCGCCGTAAGTGGTCCGTGCGGCATGTGGCACACGAACCTAACCCTGCCGACTCGTACCCGGCCACATGCCCGATATGAGCCCAGAAACGCGGACCCATAACCTTAACCCATTTTGAACGTCACCGTTACGCTGCGCGCCTATCTTTAGGCGCTTCTCGTCTTGTTCGCCGTGCTCGGTCGGACCTGTGTCTGATCAGGTCGACCGAGCGCCATTGAATATGGCCACCCATTTGTCTGACTGGGTCGAGGCGATACACTGAAACACCCTGAACCAAAGGATTTCGTAAAAGCGATTGGAGCCACTCTCATCCCCGCACGCCGTTGCAATGCTCAATTTTTAGCGTGAGCCTCAGGCCGGAAATGTGCGCTTCGACACATAAGATGTTGGTTTCACACCCCGATCACGCAGTTTTCCTAAACTTGCATCGGAGGCTCAACTCTTGCGTGTGAGGGTTATGCATGGGGTTAAAGACCTGAGGCCTTGCCACGCTACGCATGTTGGCCTATACGACGCGCGTCTAAGCGACGGGACAGTCGTGGACAGAAGACTGGGCAGGGTCGGTTCTACCGACCCTTTCTTATTTTCTATCCGGTCCTTTAGCCGACCAATCCAAGACCGGCGGAGACAACCGCGCGGCCCGAAAAAATCGAATCGTTAGGAAACACACGCCACATGGCATCAACATCGATGGAGGAATTCGAAGCCCTCCTGAACGAAAGCTTCGAAATTGACACGCCCCAAGAGGGCTCGGTTGTCAAAGGCAAGGTCATCGCAATCGAAGCGGGCCAAGCCATCATCGACGTAGGCTACAAAATGGAAGGCCGCGTCGAACTCAAAGAATTCGCAGAACCAGGTGAAGCACCAAGCGTAGAAGTCGGCCAAGAGGTCGAAGTTTACCTGCGTGCCGCTGAAAACGCCCGTGGCGAAGCTGTTATCTCTCGTGAGATGGCGCGCCGCGAAGAAGCGTGGGATCGACTGGAGAAAGCATACGCCGCAGAAGAGCGCGTCGAAGGCGCAATCTTTGGTCGCGTCAAAGGTGGTTTCACCGTCGATCTGGGTGGCGCGGTTGCGTTCCTTCCTGGCTCGCAAGTCGACGTACGCCCTGTGCGCGACGCTGGCCCACTGATGGGTTTGAAACAGCCGTTCCAAATCCTGAAAATGGACCGCCGCCGTGGCAACATCGTTGTCTCGCGCCGTGCCATTCTTGAGGAATCTCGCGCCGAACAGCGCGCCGAGGTTATCGGCAAGCTGGCCGAAGGTGACAACGTCGAAGGCGTGGTCAAGAACATCACCGAATACGGTGCCTTCGTCGATCTGGGCGGTGTGGACGGCCTGCTGCACGTCACCGACATGGCATACCGCCGCGTGAACCACCCATCCGAGATCCTGAACATTGGCGAAACCGTCAAAGTGCAGGTCATCAAGATCAACAAAGAGACCCACCGCATCAGCCTTGGCATGAAGCAGCTGCAAGAAGATCCATGGGATCTGGTCGCTGTGAAATACCCGCTGGATTCGGTCCACAAAGGTCGCGTCACGAACATCACTGATTACGGTGCGTTTGTTGAGCTGGAAGCCGGTGTCGAAGGTCTTGTCCACGTCTCTGAGATGTCCTGGACCAAGAAGAACGTGCATCCGGGCAAAATCGTGTCCACCTCGCAAGAGGTTGAGGTCATGGTTCTGGAGATCGACAGCGTCAAGCGCCGCGTGTCGCTGGGCCTCAAGCAGACCCAACGCAACCCATGGGAAGTCTTTGCAGAGCAGTTCCCAGAGGGCACGCAGGTCGAGGGCGAGGTCAAGAACATCACCGAATTCGGTCTGTTCATCGGTCTCGAAGGCGATATCGACGGCATGGTTCACCTCTCAGACCTGACATGGGAAGGCCGTGGCGAAGACGTGATTGGCGACTACCGCAAAGGCGACATGGTTCAGGCCGTTGTCAGCGAAGTCGACGTCGAGAAAGAGCGCATCAGCCTGAGCGTCAAAGCGGTTGGCGGCGACAAGTTCGCTGATGCCGTGGGCGGCGTGAAGCGCGGCTCGATCATCACGGTCGAAGTGACCGCGATCGAAGATGGCGGCATCGAGGTGGAATACGAAGGCATGAAATCCTTCATCCGCCGTTCGGATCTGTCGCGTGACCGTGCCGAGCAGCGCCCTGAGCGTTTCGGCGTGGGCGACAAGGTCGACGTTCGCGTCACCAACATCGACAGCAAAACACGTCGTCTGGGCCTGTCGATCAAGGCACGCGAGATCGCCGAAGAAAAAGAAGCCGTGGAACAGTATGGCTCGTCCGATTCGGGCGCGTCGCTTGGCGACATCCTTGGCGCGGCGCTGAAAGCCGACGATTAATCCCAAGCGGATGGCAAAAAAGGGGCCCGGTTGCGCAAGCAGCCGGGCCTTTTTCGTTGGTGAGATTGTATCCCGTGCCAGAGGCGAAATGGCTCTTATGTGCTGCGCTATTTGGCAATGTGCGCGCGAATCACAGATGGCGCGGGCGCGCTGCAGATGACTGAAAAAGCGAGCTCAAACGCCGAAGAGTTGCCTCCAGACTGTGAAATCCGGGTTTCGGTGGCTGGTTTGCACCGTCAAATAACAGGGAATGGTTTTCGGATGGTTGGGAATGTGCCTATAGTGCCCTGACGCAGAGGCTACGGCCTTTCGCTGTGGTTTGCACCACAGGCACGACGGGGGGAAGACATGATCCGGTCTGAATTGATTCAGAAAATAGCGGAAGACAATCCGCACCTTTATCAACGAGACGTCGAACGGATCGTATCCACAATTTTTGAGGAAATCATCGACGCCATGGCGCGCGGTGATCGGGTCGAATTGCGTGGTTTCGGTGCCTTTTCGGTCAAGCATAGACCCGGTCGCACTGGCCGAAATCCGCGGACCGGTGAACCGGTTGAGGTTGAAGAAAAACACGTTCCGTTCTTTAAGACCGGCAAGATGCTTCGCGATCGCCTGAACGAAACGGATTAATTATGCTGCGCTACATTCGCTATCTGGTCCTCGTGGCCATTGCCTTGGTTTTGATTATCGTCGCCTTGGCAAACAGGGGGGCTGTGACGGTCAATTCGCTGCCCGAGGGGATGGCGCGTATTCCGGGTCTTGATCTGCTAAGCTACTCGATCCAGCTGCCCATGTTCGTGGTGATCTTTGTCAGCATCGCTGCGGGGGTCCTGATCGGTTATGTCCTTGAATGGGTGCGTGAGCACAAGCATCGCGTCGCCATGCGCAGCGAACATCGTGAGGTGGTCAAGCTGAAGGGCGAAGTGAAGAAGTTGAAGGGCAAGGCCAACGAGGGCAAAGACGATGTTCTGGCCCTGCTGGAAGACGCGCGCTGACCCTCGCGCCGGATCTGACACCTTTATGACAGTACGGATGAAATTCTGCGGGCTGACCAAGCCTGCCGATATCCCTGCCGCGGCAGAGGCCGGCGCTGGCTATGTGGGTTTCGTCAATTTTCCCAAATCGCCCAGACACCTTGAGCCGGAAGCCGCGCGTGCGCTGGCTCTGGCCGTGCCGCCGGGGATTATGAAGGTCGCCTTGATGGTGAATCCGGATGATGCCGCACTCGACCGGTATCTGGAACAGGTGCCCATCGACATGGTGCAACTGCATGGTGGCGAAAGCCCAGAACGTGTTGCCGAGGTGGCGCGGCGCACCGGGTTGCCGGTGATGAAGGCGATCGGTGTGGCGACAGCCGATGATCTTGACCGTATCGCCGACTATGCCGGGGCCGCGCATCAGGTGTTGGTGGATGCCAAGCCGCCGAAAGGGGCCGATCTTCCAGGGGGCAATGGCGCGAGCTTTGACTGGACGCTTTTGCGTGGCCGGCGCTGGCCGATGCCATGGATGCTGGCTGGTGGGCTGACACCCGAGAATGTCGCAGAAGCTGTGCGGGTGACGGGGGCGACACAGGTCGATCTGTCATCCGGGATCGAGCGGGCGCCGGGTGATAAGGACCCGGCGAAAATGCGGGCTTTTGCTGAGGCGTTAGCAAAGGTTTAACCGTCGGCGCCGCAGGGGATATGGGGCGGGCGAGAACGCCGCTCAATTTGTGATCTTCTGCAATACAGCAACGGTCCGGCGGATCAGCAAGGCGCAAATTTCTTCGAAGAGTTTTGGTCGCGTGCGCGGACGCTTTACGCCTGTTGTCTGACCCGTTAAGCCATGATTTCGAGATGGCGAGATCGCGGGAGGGTCCCATGCCCGAAGACCTGTTTAATTCCTTCATGAACGGCCCGGACGAAAACGGGCGCTTTGGCAAGTTTGGCGGACGTTTCGTGTCTGAGACGCTGATGCCTCTGATCCTTGATCTTGAGGCTGAGTATGAGCGCGCCAAGACGGACGACAGCTTTTGGGCTGAGATGAACGACCTCTGGACACACTACGTAGGCCGTCCATCGCCGCTTTATTTCGCTGAACGCCTGACCGAGCGTCTCGGCGGCGCGAAGATTTACATGAAGCGCGACGAGCTCAACCACACCGGCGCGCACAAGATCAACAACGTGCTGGGCCAGATCATTCTGGCGCGCCGTATGGGCAAGACACGGATCATCGCAGAAACCGGGGCAGGTCAGCACGGCGTGGCGACGGCAACGGTCTGTGCCAAGTTTGGCCTGAAATGCGTGGTCTACATGGGCGCGCATGACGTAGAGCGTCAGGCACCCAACGTGTTTCGTATGCGGTTACTCGGTGCAGAAGTCATTCCTGTGACCTCTGGCCGTGGCACGCTGAAGGACGCCATGAACGACGCGCTGCGCGATTGGGTGACCAATGTCCGCGACACGTTCTATTGCATCGGCACCGTTGCTGGCCCGCACCCTTATCCGGCCATGGTGCGCGACTTCCAGTCGATCATCGGCAAGGAATGCAAGGAACAGATGAACGCGGCAGAGGGTCGTCTGCCAGACACCATCATCGCCGCCATTGGCGGCGGGTCGAACGCGATGGGCCTGTTCTTTCCGTTCCTCGATGATGCCAGCGTCAATATCATCGGCGTCGAAGCCGGCGGTAAGGGCGTCAACGACAAGATGGAGCACTGCGCTTCGTTGACTGGCGGCCGCCCCGGCGTGCTGCATGGCAACCGCACCTACCTTTTGCAGGATGACGACGGGCAGATTCTCGAAGGGTTCAGCATCTCGGCGGGTCTCGATTATCCGGGGATCGGGCCAGAGCATTCGTGGCTCCACGAGATCGGGCGCGCGCAGTATGTGGCGATCACCGACAAAGAGGCGCTTGAGGCGTTCCAGTTGTGCTGTGAAACCGAAGGCATCATTCCGGCGCTGGAGCCATCGCACGCGTTGGCGCATGTGATGAAGATTGCGCCAGATCTGCCCAAGGATCACATCATCTGCATGAACATGTGTGGGCGTGGCGACAAAGACATCTTTACCGTCGCAAGGCATCTGGGCTTTGACATGAGCGGCCCAGAAGGGCGCAGCGTCGAATAACGCATAAACCGCAGGTATAAATGGCGGTTATTCACATAGACCCCGGGGTAGATCGACATCTGCCTCGGGGTTTATGTTTTCCGGAATAAACCCCACGTCGATAGAGCGGCGGGCCGGATTGGTCATGTTTGGGTCATCGCTGATCGGCATCGGGCCGGTCACACACCAAAGGAGACCATGCGATGACCAAGAACATGAGAAAGACTGCCTTTTCCACTATGAGCGTCTCTGCCTTTGCACTGATGCTCAGCGCCAGTCAGGCATCCGCCGTAGATCAAGCCGTGATCGACGGCATTGTCTCGGACCTCGCGGCGCAAGGCTATTCACGTATCGAAATTGAAATCGGGCGCAATGGCATTGACGTCGATGCCTATGGAGAGGGCGTCGAGGGTGATTTCCGCTATCGCCGCGACGGGGCATTGGTCCGTTCCGACGTCGATGACGACGACGATGATGATGAGCGTTGGTGGCAGGTCTCGGACGATGACGATGATGATGACGACGACGATGATCGTTGGGACGATGATGATGATGACGACGAAGGCGATGATCGTGACGATGACGATGACGATGACGATGATGATGACGACGACGATGATGACAACGATGACGATGATGACGACGACGACGATGATGACGATGATGAATAAGCCGGTATTTGGCTTAGGATGAATGGCAATCGCTGGCCCTCTGACGGACAAAGTCAGGGGGCTGGCTTGTGGCAGGAGGTGATGCCCTTGAGACGGGTTCTGGCAATTGTGGTGTGTCTGTTCGCGGGACTTGCTGGGCCTGTGAGCGGGGAAACCATTGAGGAACAGGTCATCCGACAGCTAAGCGCGCAGGGCTATAGCAGCTTTGAAACCGGGCGCACGCTGCTGGGCCGGGTGCGTGTTGTTGGCCTGTCCGATACGCGTCGGCGTGAGATTGTCGTGCACCCAACCACCGGAGCAGTTCTATTCGACAACATCCGAGCCTTGGCGGGCGAGCGCACCGGCGTGATCCTTTTGAACGAAAGCGACGATGATGGCCCGTCGGCCTCTGGCGGTGGGGCCGCCGCATCATCAGGGCAGGAGGATGACCGCGACGACGACGGTGATCGGAATGCAGGGAATGCGGATGGCGGGCGCGATGATGACGATCGGGACGACGACCGCGACGACGATGACGACGATGATCGCAACGATGACGACGATGATGATGATGACGAAGATGATGACGGTGACGACGATGATGATGATTGATCCGCGTCGCATGGATGGTCGTCAGCGCTCATGACGTGGCGGTTGGTTCTAGGCCTCTTGATGTTCGAGGCCGTTTGTGCGGCGTTCTTTCTGGTCGATATCCTGTCGGCCTATCTGGGTTACCGTCCGCTGTCTTGGCGGGTTCATGAACTGGTCGAGATTGGCGTTGTCGTCGGTCTGTGCATCGGGATCGCGCTGACCTCTCGTCTATTGGTTGTGTCGCGCAGGCAGGCCGAACGCGCCGAAGCGGCGCTGCGTGCGGCATCGGGGGCGTTTCAGGATTTGCTGGAGGATCGCTTCACTCAGTGGGGCCTGACCCCTGCAGAGCGCGACGTCGCGCTCTTTATGATCAAAGGCTATCCAACTCAGGAAATCGCCGATCTTCGCGGTAGTTCGCCGGGCACCGTCAAGGCACAGACAAATGCCATTTATCGTAAGAGCGGCGTGAGCAGCCGTGCGCAGCTTGTCTCTTTGTTCGTTGAGGAATTGATCATGGATCCGCTGGTGCAAAAAGAGGGCGATGACCCGTCGGCAAAAAAGGTCACCCTTTGAGGTATTGACCAAAGGAAAACGCCGCCCAGTGGGCGGCGTTTTCATGATGGGATCTAGCCTTAGCTGTCGTCGTTGCGATCAGTGTCGTTGTAGGTGCCTTGTGCGCGGGACACACCCGGTGCTGGGCGGTCGCTCACGATACCTACGTCAGCGGCAGTGCCTTCGACACGGTCCGAGAATGGACCTGGGATGTTTTCCTCGCCGACATATTCGCAACCGGGTTGCGAGAGCGTCAGTTCGATGCAGGGCGTGCCGAACTGGTCGTTGGTGTTTGCAAAGCCAGCCGATGCGATCAGCAGGAACGCTGCGGCACTCAGAATACGTGTCATGGTGTTTGCTCCAATCATTTGGTTTGACCATTTCATGGAGCAACAACACCGCGCACGGTCCCGCGTTCCTTCACAGTATAGTTAGAACCGGCTCTGGAACCTTTTCAGGTATCGAGATCGCCTGCATCTGAGGTGGCGTTTTTCTCAAGCACCTCAAGCGGCACCACTTCAAGCGCCCGTTGGTGGGTGGCGGCGAGATTGACCTTGGGCGCGCACCCCTCTTCGTGGGCTTGCATGAAACGACCCGCGCAAAGGCACCATTGGTCGCCGGGCTTCAGGCCGGGAAACCGGTATTCGGGGCGCGGGGTGCTAAGGTCGTTGCCGACGTATTTTGAGTAAGCCAGAAACTCGGCGGTAAGGATAGCGCAGACTGTGTGGCTTCCGCGATCTTCGGCGCAGGTATTGCAGTGGCCGTCGCGAAAAAATCCGGTCATCGGATCGGATGAGCAAGGCGCAAGCGCCTCACCCAGAACATTCAGGCTTGGGTCTTTTTCCAGCATTGGTCATCCCTCATGTGCCATCTGTGGCGGCAGCCATGCTGCGGAACATGGCGATATTAGAGTCGTTCACACCCGGTTCGCGAAACTTGCGGTCCGCGCCGTTGACGGCGATCACGACATCCCGCTTGGGATCTATGTAGAGGTATTGCCCGTAAACGCCACGTCCGTAGAAGGCGTGTTCGGGATCGGTGATGTCTTCGTCCGGAGCGATCCACCATTGATATCCATAGCGTTCGCCTCCGGGCTGTGTCGGGGCCGAGGCACGGGTCGCCTCGGTCAGCCAGTCGCCGCTGACGATTTGGGTGCCTTGCCATGCGCCGCCTTGCAGAACCATCTGGCCAAATCGGGCATAGTCCCGGGTGGTGAAATTGAGGCCACCCAGAACAAAGGCTACCCCATTTCCATCGGTGAGATAGCTTCCGGCGGCTTCTAACCCCAACGGCGCGATGACGCGCTCTTGCAGCAAATCTGGTACGGATCGACCTGTTGCGCCACGCAGCACCATGCCAAGAACATGGGTGTCGATAGAGGTGTATTTCCATGTTTCACCTGCGGGCGCGAAGGTGTCATCAAGGCCTGCTGCAAACCGGTCCATGGAGCCGCCAAGAGCGAGGACACGGCCCATTTTGTTAATGTCGCTCCAGAAATCGAGATAGTCCTCATCAAAGACCACCCCGGAGGCCATGTTCAGGACATTGCGGATTGTTGCGCCGTCATAGGCGGTACCTGCCAGCGCGGGGGAATATTGGGTGACCGGATCATCCAGAGATGAAATCTCACCCTTTTCCATGGCAATACCAAAGAGGGTCGAGAGATAGCTTTTGGCAACGGACCAAGAGATGCGCGTGTCTGTCGCTTCGGTGCCAAGGTGGTAGGCCTCGTGGACGACCTTTCCGTCCTTGAGCATCACCACTGCAGTGACGGCACGGTCGGTCAGCCAAGTGTCATAGCCGTCAGGCAGGGTGACGGGGGTGCCTGCTGGCAGAGAGCTGACGGGACGGTCTCCGCGTGACAAATGCGCGTGGAAAAAGAGGTCATCCATTGAGGAAAAGTTCGAGACGATCTTATCCTCGGCAAAGAGCGTGTTCACGGCCATGAGGCGCGTCAGGCGATCCTGAAAGACGATGCCAGCAATGACAGCCGCCGCGAGCGTGATCGCCAGAGCGAAACCAAAGAGTTTGAGTACTTTGCGCATGAATGTCCCTCCCGCTGCTCAACGTCGGGCACAGAGCGCTGGTTTTCAACCGGAGTCCGAAGTTTAGGGCGGTGGAGCCTGCCAATTGACCGAACGTCCGTGGAAATCGACACGGCCAAAGTTCAGTGTCAGGTCGCCGGGCCAGAGCCGCATTGTCATCGCAGCGCCAGGGGTTTTCCCGTCGGGTTCCATGGTGAACCACGCCAGCGGGGTGTCGGCGGTGGCCTGTGCGCCAGCGGTCTCGATCATTGCTGTGCCTGCCGCGCGGGCGGCATCCGGCAGATACTGCCACGCAATGGTCGAGTAGATCATGTGCAGGTACGGCGCGCGGTGGGGCAGGCGGGTTGGCAGCCATTCCAGCGCATCGCCTTGCTGCAACTGGTGTTCGGACTCAGTGCCCGGTGCCTTGGCCAATGCGATGGCGGCTTTGGTCCGGGCCAGACGTTCGGCCTGATCAGGCCAGAGATATGCCATCAGGCGCAATTCTGATTTCGGGTCGGTGGGGTTGAGCGGGTTCAGGTCCACGCCGCGCGCCTCGTGCACATAGGGCGGGCAATGGGTTGGCGGCGTGCCTTGCCATTCGGGCGTCAGGCGCACGGCTGAGGTTTCGGGGCCAAAGGACTGATCGCCCACCTGCATGTGGAAGAAGTCCCAATTGAGGTTCAACCCACCAGACGCGCCGAGTTCGGACACCACCAGCATTTTGCCGTAGCGCGCGGTCAGCCAGTGACCCGCAGCGATCAGGATCGCGGCGCGGCGGACTTCGTTGGTCTGTGGTGGGAGGTTCAGCCAATCCAGGAGCGTGGCTTCGTGCCTCGCGTAGGTATCGCGCAATGCGGCGGTAAAGGTGTCTTCGTCAGGCGTGTTGGGCGGATAGACGGCGGCAAGGGTGGCATCGCCCTGAAGTTTCAGCGCATGCAAGCCTCCAGCAAGGCGCAAGGCAACGGCGTCGTGCTCCGCCCGGATGCGGTCCTCTGGCCAAGAACAAAGCCGTGTTCCAAGCGCCGAGGCCGGGTCTACGGCGTCGAGCATCAATGGCAGCGCCCACGCCATGAAGGGCGAGTCCAGCTGTCCGCAGGCCTTAGCCTGACCTGCGAAGGCTGACGTCAGCGCAGGGGTCATGGGAGCATCACCGGAATTTATCCATCAGCTTTTGGATGGAAGACCGGGTGTCTTCGGGTTCGGGCTCCGAAGCTTTGGTGGTTTCTTTCGTCGTGGCTTTTTCGACTGTCTTGGAAGAGCGCGGCGGAGCGACGCGCAACGCGACGGCGTTCATGAAACGGCCTTTGTCGCCGGCGGCGAGGTCTGCAGCCCCGTCTGAGATGCCGCGCAGCAGGTCGTCGAGCCAGCCTTCATCCGCCTTGGGAAAGTCGCGCAACACGTAGCCTGAGACCGCGTCTTTGTGGCCGGGATGCCCGATACCCAGGCGGACGCGTTGATACGCCTCTCCAATATGGCCGTGGATCGACCGCAGCCCGTTATGGCCCGCGTGACCGCCGCCTTGTTTGACGCGGCATTTGCCAGGGGCGAGGTCGAGTTCATCATGGAAAACGGTGACGCTGCCGGGGTCGAGTTTGTAAAACCGCATCGCTTCGCCGACGGACTGACCCGATTTGTTCATGAAGGTTTCTGGTTTCAGCAGAAGCACCTTTTCACGGCCCAGAGTGCCTTCGCTGACTTGTCCCTGAAACTTGGACCGCCACGGTGCAAAGCCATGGTCGCGCGCGATTTCGTCCAGCGCCATGAAGCCGATGTTGTGGCGGTTGCGGGCGTATTTGGGGCCGGGATTGCCGAGACCGACAAAGAGATGCATGGGCGGTTCCTTTCACGGTGCAGCGTTAGCGGGTCAGGTGGCTAAGCGCCAGATGGATGGTACAAGCCGGAAGCTGTGGCAAGAGGTTGCGCAGGACGCTTACGCTCACAGACCTGTGGGGTGTTATGCGGATGTGCATGACATATGTTCATAGCAACCGATGGAGGGTCTTAGATGTCTCGACTGACCATGAACCGCCGACGCCTGCTGGGTGCTGCCGGAGCCGCATCACTCGTGGGGATGCCCGCGATGGCGCAGAGTGTGGCTCCAACGCCGACTATGCGGGGTGGGGCCAACAACTATCGCCCGGGCGCTCCGATTGTCGAACGGATTGGGGGCGGCGGGTTTCTGATGACTGGCCGTGTCAGACGGGCGGGCGATGGCGCGCCACTGGCCGGGCGACGCATTCAGATGTGGGCGCACACGATCGAAGGACATGAGCGGGATTGGGCTTCGCACGGTGCCACGCTGACCGATGCAGAGGGCCGATTTCAGATGGACATGCCGCAGATCGTGCCTGCCTTTGGCCAGGCGCACGGGCATCTGGCTTATGACGCAGATGAGGATGCGGCTTTTGGCGGAGGTGAGTTCCAAACAGTCTTCCTGCGTCCGCTGATGGCGTCCCCCAATGACAAGACGCTGAATGTCGAGTTCGTTCTGGTTGAAGCCTAGGCTGCTCTGGCCTGCCATCGCCGTATTGGCGGTGGGGGTGTGGGCCTTGGTGGCAGCAGGGCAAAGCCCGTATCTGCAATATCGAGATTGGGTTTATGTAATCTCGGGATTCGCCGGTATCGCTGCGTTGTGCCTGTTTCCGGTGCAACCGATCCTTGCCCATGAGGGTGGGATCAATGGGCGTCTGGGGCACCGCTGGATTGGTGCCGCGGCTTTTGCTTTGGTCCTTGTGCACGTTGGCGGACTTTGGATTACCAGCCCGCCAGATGTCATTGACGCTTTGCTGTTCAGGTCACCCACGCCGTTTTCTGTGTGGGGTGTCGCCTCAATGATCGCGATTTTTGCCTTGGGAGTCGTCGCCATCCTCAGGCGGCGTATCGCCCCAATGGTGTGGCGTAGGGTGCATATGGCTCTGGTAGTGCTGATCGTCGGAGGAGCGGTTCTGCACACCGTGCTGATCATCGGAACGATGGGTCAGGTGTCCAAATACGCGCTTTGTGCGGTGGTCCTGTTGGCGGCAGGATGGGGCGTTTGGCGGACGCGATTGAGTTGATGGTTGGCCGATAGGTCAGCACTGACCAAAAAGAAAAAAGGGCCCCGCAGTGCGGAGCCCTTTGTATATATGCTTAGAGGCAAAGATTACTCTTCGCCGCCCTCGGTGGCTTCACCCTCTTCGCCTTCGCCGTCTTCGTCGTCACCGCCGCCGATGCCTTTAGGAGCATCCATGGTGGCAATCACGAAGTCGCGGTCGATGGTCGGCTTGGCGCCAGCTGGCAAGGTCACGTCCGAGATGGTCAGCGTGTCGCCGATGGCCAGACCCGAGATGTCGACTTCGACCTTCTCAGGGATGTCACCTGCGGTCACAACCAGTTCGATCTCTGGGCGAACCACGTTCAGGTTGCCGCCACGGCGCAGGGCTTGGCTGTTGTCTTCGCCAACGATCTCAACCGGAATGAACAGGTTGATTTTCGTGGTGCGGCGCAGGCGCATAAAGTCAACGTGCGTTGGCAGGTCTTTGACCACGTCACGCTGCACGTCGCGGCAAATGATGCGGACGTCGTCGTGACCGTCGAGCTTCAGGTTGAAGAGCGTCGACTTAAAGCGACCGGCCTTCAGCTTTTTCAGCAGAACGTTGAAGGGGATGTTGATCGGTACAGGATCGGTGTCGCCACCAAAAACGATGCCAGGTACTTGCCCGTCACGGCGAGCTTGGCGGGCGGCCCCCTTGCCCGTCCCCGCGCGTACCGTGGCGTGAAGATCAGGGATCTCACCAGCCATGATATATTCCTTTGTTTGGGGGGCATCCTCCAAGGGTGTATGCCCCGATGAAGCCGCGCGTATAGACGAGTCTTTTCTGGTTGGGAAGAGGGCAGTTTGATGGGCGATCAGCCAAGGTGATCCATCCATTTGCGTCGTGCCACGAGCCTGCGAGTGACCCTTGGCCCAACTTTGGATGTTGCTTTGGTGGCGAACTGGTGCGAGCGGTTCTCACCATGAGAATCCTGTCAGCCATATGGACCGCGCGACTGGCATCCGTTGCCTTTGTGATGGTGGGCCTGTTC
Organism: Shimia ponticola; assembly: GCF_007995215.1. Classification (GTDB taxonomy): domain Bacteria; phylum Pseudomonadota; class Alphaproteobacteria; order Rhodobacterales; family Rhodobacteraceae; genus Shimia_B; species Shimia_B ponticola. The sequence goes on along the minus strand of NZ_VCDK01000003.1, from coordinate 962,874 downwards.
TGGGGGTCGTTTGCGGCCTCGGTCCCGGCCATTCGCGAGAATTTGGGTGTCAGCGACGGGGTGTTCGGTTTTTTGCTATTGGGGAATGCAACCGGGCTGGTGATGGCGATGTTCGCGGCGCCGCGTGTCGATCGGTTGCTCAAGGATCGAGGGCTACAGGTCTGCGCAGCCCTGTTTTCCTGCATGATCTTTTTGCCCGGCATGGCGCAAAGCGCTATGGCCTTTTTTCTTATCATGATCGTCATGGGCATGTTTTCAGGCCTGACCGATGTGCTGATGAATGCACGGTTGAGCGAACTTGAGGTGCGCTCTGGACGCAGCCTGATGAATGCGGGCCATGGGATGTTTTCGGTGGGCTACGCTGTGGCAGCCTTTTCGACGGGTTTGGTCCGGGATGCGGGATACGGACCTGCGGTGGCGATGGGGCTCGCTGGGTTGGTCTGTCTGATCTTGTCGAGCCGCCTGCGCACCGCGCCCGAGGTCGTCGAGACCGAGGCCGGATCAACCGAGCGGATGCCGTGGCTGATCCTGTTGGTCTGTGGTGGCATTGTCCTTGTGGCCTTTATGACCGAAGCCACGGTCGAGACATGGTCGGCGCTTCACATTGAACGGACCTTGAACGGGGATCCGCTGGCCGGGGCCTTGGGACCGACGATGTTGGGTCTGACCATGGCCTTTGGGCGTTTGGGCGGGCAGGGCCTTACGGATTACCTGCCCGATCAATTGGTGGTCGTCGTTGCATCGCTCCTTGCATCCGCAGGTGCCTTGGTCGCGGCGGCGGCACCGACGGCGATGGTGGCCTATATCGGCTTTGCGCTTCTTGGTCTGGGCGTGTCCGTAATTGGGCCGCTGGGCCTGTCTCTCTTAGGGCAGCGGGTAGCGCCCAGGTTTCGGACCGAGGCGATTTCCAAGGCGGCTGTGATGGGCTTCACCGGCTTTTTCTTTGCGCCGGTTTTGATGGGTCTGATGTCTGAAGCTTATGGATTGCGTATGGCCTATGCCGGTGTCGCGGTCTTGGCTGTGCTGGCGATCCCGCTTTTGCTCGTGCTCAATCGCATTTCGCCGCCCAAGCTGGATACTCAGTCGAAATCGACGTCAAGCATCCCGGTCTCTGACACGCGTTCGTAAAGCTCGAATTCGGGCGCGCGTGCCTCTTTGAGTGCGTCGAGGGTTGAGGGGCTCAGGTCCGTCGTGGCCTTTGGAGAGACATTCTGACGGGGCAGGTCGATGGGGCCCAAAATGTCAGCAAGATCATCGACCATCTGTGCCAGGTTTGGATAGGCATACATGCGGTGCATACCAATGCTGCCGTCCTTGCGACTCACAAAGCGGCGCTGGTTGCCGATCTTGGGAAGCCGTCCGCCGGATGGGTCCAGTTGATCGCGAATGAAGTCCTCGAACGTCATGTCGCGGGTCGATGTCGCGGACCCGTCAAATTGCGGCAACAAGCGATACCGGTACCAACTGCGCAGCCGGTCGAGCGGATCACGTATGGCGCAGAGACGCAGATAGCCGAACCCGGGCTTGCAGTGTTTTGGTTCGATGTCGCGTTCAAAGCCGGAAACATTGCAGTGCTTTGCCTGCGCGGAGCCGCCAACCGTCACATCCGCGCGCTTGGCCAATGCGGCCTCAAGCGCGGTGGTCCCGGTTTTGGGGACCGCGAAGAGAACAAGAGGCGGATCGTGAAAAATCAGCATCAGTTGTGACGCCAGCGTCCTTCGAAGTCATCTGGGATCAGCAGGATGTCGCGGTTCAACTCGTCGATCCTGCGACGGCCGCAAAGCGCCATGGTGGTGTCGAGTTCCTTGTGGATGACCTCAAGCGCGCTGGTGACGCCTTTTTCACCCATGGCGCCGAGGCCGTAGACGAAGGCGCGGCCAATCATGGTTCCCTTGGCCCCAAGCGCGAGCGCTTTCATCACGTCCTGACCCGAGCGGATACCGCTATCGAGGTGGATTTCGATGTCATCGCCAACCGCATCCACGATTTGTGGCAGCATCCGGATCGACGACAGCGCGCCGTCCAACTGGCGACCGCCGTGGTTTGACACAGTGATCGCGTCTGCACCGACCTTGACGGCCATCTTCGCGTCTTCGGGATCAAGGATGCCCTTAAGGATCATTGGGCCGCCCCACATTTCCTTGATGCGTTCGACCTTGGACCAATCCAGTTGGGGGTCGAATTGTTCTGCGGTCCATGACCCCAGCGACGAGGCATCCTGTACGCCCTTGGCGTGACCTACGATGTTGCCGAAAAAGCGGCGTTTGGTGCCGAGCATCTCAAGCCCCCACGCCCATTTCGTGGCGAGGTTCGCGATGGTCTTCGGGGTCAGTTTTGGCGGGGCTGAGAGGCCATTCTTGAGGTCTTTGTGCCGCTGTCCAAGGATCTGCAGGTCAAGTGTCAGGACAAGGGTTGAACACCCGGCATCCTTGGCGCGCTGGAGGATGCGCGCGACAAAGTCCCAGTCACGCAGCACGTAGAGCTGAAACCAGAATGGCTTTGTGGTGTGTTCCGCCACATCCTCGATCGAGCAGATCGACATCGTAGAGAGCGTGAAGGGCACACCGAATTTCTCTGCTGCGCGCGCGGCTTTGATTTCGCCGTCGGCGTGCTGCATGCCGGTGAGGCCGACGGGGGCAAGGGCGACGGGCATTGCCACGTCTTCGCCCAGCATTTTCGAGGCTGTTGATCGGCCTGACATATCCACGGCCACGCGTTGACGGAGGCGCAGTTTTTCAAAGTCCGACACGTTTTCGCGAAAGGTCTGTTCCGTCCAGCTGCCTGACTCCGTGTAGTCGTAGAACATCTTGGGCACGCGGCGGCGGTAGATCGCGTGCAGGTCATCGACGGTCGTAATCACAGGCATGGGGGCGAAGCCTTTGCGTTTATGCAGAATTGGTAAGGATTGGTTACCAATTTGCGACGGGTGCAGCAAGGTACAGTCTTGATTAAGTTCGACGTAGAACTATATAGTTCGATGTAGAACATTAATGGAGAATTGCATGACCCTGTCTCGTCGCAAAACAATTGCTCTGCTGGGTGGAGGATTTATCACCGCTGCCGTTGGTGCGTCGGCATATGAAATTACGCGGATGCCGCGGACGGCCTCTGCGCCATGGGGGCAGGCGGGCGGGTATGATGATCCGCGGATGCGTGCGCTCAGCTGGGCGATCCTTGCGCCCAATCCGCACAATATGCAGCCATGGATGGTTGATCTGAGGACCGAGGGGGAGGCGGTTCTTTATGTGGATACGGACCGCTTGCTGCCGCATACCGATCCGTTCAGTCGGCAGATCACGATTGGCCTGGGCTGTTTTCTGGAGGTGCTGCGCATGGCTGCGCTGGCTGATGGTTATGAGGCGCGGGTCGATCTGTTTCCCAATGGGTCCGACGATGCAGCGCTCGATCAGCGACCGGTGGCGCGTGTGCGGTTTGCGGCGACTGATGCTGCGCCCGATCCATTGTTTGCGCATGTCCCTGCGCGGCGGTCCCTGAAGGAACCGTTCGATATGACGCGTGGGGTTGAGGCTGACAAACTGGCCGCTCTTGAGGCGGCGGTGCTGCCGGGCACGGAGATCGGAACGTCGAACGAAGAAGGCTTTGTTGAAGAGTTTCGCGCCCTCACGCGAGAGGCGCTGCGGATCGAGTTGGTAACGCCGCGCACCTTTAAGGAAAGCGTGGATGTGATGCGGATCGGTGCGCGGGCGACGGACCGCACGCCGGATGGGATCGACCTGAACGGACCGATGATCGAATTCGCGCGACTGGCGGGGCAGATGACGCCTGAGAAGCTGATGGACCCGACGACGATGTCGTTCCAGCAGGGGATGGAGGCTGTGCTGGCCAATACCGACAGCGCGATGGCTTATGTCTGGATCACCACGGCCACCAATACGCGTGAAGATCAAATTCGGACGGGCGCGAATTGGGTGCGCGTGAATCTTGCTGCGACGGAGCAAGGGTTGGGCCTACAGCCGCTGAGCCAGCCTTTGCAGGAATACCCTGAAATGGCAGACCTATATGCGCGGACGCATGAACGGCTGGCCCCGACTGGTGGAACCGTGCAAATGTTGTGCCGTCTGGGCTATGGGCCTGACGTGCCTGCCAGCCCGCGCTGGCCGATTGATGCGAAAGTGCTGAATGCCTGAACACGGACCGCCGCCGATTTTCGATCTACTGAACGAGATCGGCATCATCAGTCAGCTGAGCCGCGCGGCGATGGAGGCACGAACTCCTGAGGGTGTCGTGCTTCCGCACTTTTCAGTCCTCAATCATTTGGTGCGGTTGGGCGACGGGCGTACGCCGCTGCAGATTGCCCGGGCGTTTCAAATGCCCAAGAATTCGCTGACGCACACGCTGTCGGGGCTTGAGGCGCGGGGTTGGATCGAGATGCGTCCGAACCCTGAAGATAAACGGTCGAAATTGGTGTTTCTGACTGATGCAGGCCGCGCGTTCCGGGATGACACGATCCAAAGTCTCGCTCAGGATTTTCAGGCGATTGTGCCCGAGATTGAACCGGGCGAGGTGGAAGTGGTGCTGCCCTTTCTGAAGAAGCTGCGGGCGTTGCTCGACCAACGGCGCGATTAGCGCACAGTCTATCTGCGCGTGGAATTGTACCTGCGGGCTTTTCTGATGCCGAAAACGGGCGTAAGCCGCTGGCATGCGTACAATGCCTTTGGCCGAGGCCAAAAAACTCCCCCTCTGGAAGCAACCAATCGCGCTCTTGGCGTTGATGGCAATTGCCATGCCTCTGGCGTTTTCGACCTGGTCAGCTCTGCTGAACAATTTCGTCATCGAAGTTGCGGATTTCGATGGCTCTGACATTGGCTGGTTGCACACCGTGCGCGAGATTCCCGGTTTCTTTGCCGTCGGTGTGATCGCGATCATCATTTTCATGCGTGAACAGGTGCTGGGCCTGGTGTCGCTCGTGATGTTGGCTGTGGCTACGATGATCACCGCACAATTCCCGTCGATGGGCGGGATTTTGACCGTCACGATGCTGAGTTCGATTGGCTTTCACTACTACGAAACCGTGAACCAGAGCCTCCAGTTGCAGTGGCTGACCAAAGAAGAAGCGCCGCGGATTCTGGGGTGGCTGTTGGCCATTGGGTCGGGGGCGACGTTGGTGGCCTACACGTCGATTGTTCTGACCTGGGAGGCGCTGGGCCTGTCCTATAACACTGTCTACATGATTGCTGGCGGTGCGAGTCTGGCCATCGTTGCCTATTGTATCTTGGCGTTTCCACAGTTCGAAGCTCCTCACCCGCAGGTGAAGAAGATGATCCTGCGACGCCGGTATTGGCTGTATTACGCGCTCCAATTCATGTCCGGCGCGCGGCGGCAGATCTTTGTTGTTTTTGCCGGGTTCATGATGGTCGAACGGTTTGGGTTCGACGTTCATGAGATCACGGCACTTTATCTGATCAACCTCGTGGCCAACATGGTTCTGGCACCGCTCTTTGGACGGGCGGTGGGCCATTTCGGCGAACGAAACGCGCTGGCGTTTGAATATGTCGGTCTGGTTTTGGTCTTTCTCGCCTATGGCGGCATCTACTGGTTCGGCTGGGGCGTGCTTCTTGCGGCGGCACTGTATGTTCTGGATCACCTGTTCTTTGCGCTGGCCTTGGCGCTCAAGACCTATTTCCAGAAGATCGCTGATCCCGGTGACATCGCGCCAACGGCGGCGGTGGCCTTTACCATCAACCACATTGCAGCGGTCTTTTTGCCTGCGGCCTTGGGGTATCTTTGGATCGTGTCACCGGGGGCTGTGTTCTTCCTCGCGGCGGCGATGGCGTTCACGTCTTTGGTGCTGGCTCTGCTGATCCCGCGTCACCCGGAACCGGGCAACGAAACGATCTTTAAGTCGATTGCTCCAACCCCGGCCGAGTAGGGTCAAAGCATAGCGGATTGATCGTGAACGCGATGATGATGTCGTCGCGAAATGTGAAGGTCATCGGGCTGGTGCACCCGCTAGCGGTACTCGCAGAGCCGTTGATCGTGGTGCCATTCGTTCCAACGTTGAAACCGTTAAAATTGACATCATCGTAAACGGCGACTTGCCCCAATTCTCTGGACAGTGTCTCAATCGGGAACTGTTTGGCGAGTTCTGGGTGCATCATGTCCCGCATCGACGGGAAATCACGGTCAGACACATGTGAAATAAAGGTGCGCGCGAGGTCGCGTTCTGTGCCGCTGCTGGAAAGACCGAAAATGAGGCCCCCGCCCACCAGTACGATCAAAACCAAAAAGATAATTCCCAAAGCCCGCAACACAGCCGATTTCCTTTCACTGAATGCCACTAACGTGACCGGAAGATCGAGGCGCGGCAACAGTGTGAGATGGAAAAAAATTACCTGCGCGCCTACATCTGCAGCAAGCCGATGAAGAGGAGCTTTGAATGTTTTCGCTGCTTTCGACGAAGAAAATGGAAATGGTCGCGCAGGATGCTGCCCTGCCGGGACGTCCGATGGCGATCCCGACTGCCGAGATGCATTTTGTAAATGGCCGCCCGCTTAAAGGCGACGTGCCAGACGGCATGGAAGAGGCCATGTTTGGCATGGGCTGTTTCTGGGGCGTCGAACGGATGTTTTGGGGGCTGAACGGCGTTTACGTCACGATGGTCGGCTATGCGGGGGGCTATACGCCGAACGCCACCTATGAAGAGGTCTGCACCGGTCAGACGGGCCATAATGAGGTCGTGCGCGTCATCTATGATCCATCCGTGATCAGCTATGATCAGCTTTTGCAAGTTTTCTGGGAGGGCCATGACCCAACCCAAGGCATGCGTCAGGGCAATGATCGTGGCACGCAGTACCGGTCCGGCATCTACACATATACCGACGCTCAGAAAGCGGCTGCTGAGGCGTCGAAAGAGATGTTTGCCCCGCGCCTCAGCAAGGCGGGCTATGGGCAAATCACGACCGAGATCGTGGATGCGCCCGAGTTCTTCTATGCCGAAGACTACCACCAGCAATACCTCGCAAAGAACCCCAACGGGTATTGCGGGATTGGCGGCACAGGGGTGACCTGTCCGATTGGCACCGGCGCCTGATACTTGCGGGTGAGCGCGTAATCGCTATAGCGGCGGGACCTGAGGGTTCCGCCGTTTTTGTTGGGGCCCCGATATTCGGAGCCTGCCCATGCCGACCTTCACCGCCTTCACCACCCTGTCCGACAAATCCCGCGCCGAAGCCTTGGGCGAAGCGCTGGAGGGCGTAACGCCGGAACCTACGGGCGTTGGCGTCTTTGAGATCGAAGACGGGTCAGGCACATGGGAAGTCGGAGCCTATTTCATCGAAGCGCCGGACGAGATTGCCTTGGCGCTGCTGGCGGCGGTGCATCAGGCGGCTGAGTTCGTGGTTTCGGAACTGCCAGAGGTGGATTGGGTCGCCAAGGTCCGGCGCGAGTTGTCTCCTGTGCGGGCCGGTCGATTTTATGTCTATGGCTCGCATGATGCTGACACGGTGCCGGATGATGTAGAACCGCTGCTGATCGAGGCCGCGATGGCCTTTGGCACCGGGCACCATGGCACGACCAAGGGTTGTCTGGAGGCGTTTGACGCCTTGCTGGAGGAAGGCACAGCCTTTCAAAATGTCGCGGACATCGGCTGTGGTACAGCGGTGCTGGCGATGGCGGCGGCGCGTGTGTTTCCCGAAACGGTGCTAGCGAGCGACATTGATCAGGTGGCCGTCGAAGTGGCCGAGGCCAATGTTGCTGCGAACGGGTTGGTTGGACGGGTGCACTGTGTCGAGGCCGCAGGCTTCGATCATCCCGACCTGTCAGGGCGCGCGCCGTTTGATCTGATCTTTGCCAATATTCTCAAAGGGCCGCTCATCGACCTTGCTCCGCATATGGCTGCAAATTCGGCTGAGGGTGGATACCTGATTCTGTCGGGTCTGCTGGTGGATCAGGCCGACGAAGTTATCGAGGCTTATGCACAATCAGGATACAATCTGGTGCGTCGCGCCGAGATTGTTGAGTGGGCGACGCTAACGCTGATCAAGGCGACCTAGAAACCGCCTTGTTTTCGTCGATTTTGCCGAAACTGCCCCATTTCTGACACATTCGAACCGGATAAAGAACACATGTGGGCGGGGGCCTGCAAAAGGGTTCATGACATGGCTGCTCATGTCGATACGAGTTTCGCGCGTCGGATAGGACGCCTTCAGCGCACACACCGCCGGATGGCACGTGGCGCATCGACTTACATGCGTAAAGACGGTCTTTTGGTAATGCGGCCTCGCCGTTCTTATCGGCTTGTCCGAATGCTTAAGACCGCGGCGATGGTGATCGCTGGCGGCATCGCCTTCAAGGCGTTCCTTGTCGCGTCCTTGGGTCCATCGACCTACCAGACTCGGCTGGCGCTTTTGGAAAACGGGACCGTGGCCGAAAGCTACGCAGCCCGCATCATGGCCATCGATCCGGCCACTCAGTGGTTGGCCGATCAAGCCAATTCGCTGCGCGACAAACGCCTCTAACCGTCGCGCAGTCCTAGCCTCTCGTTTTGCTCTGAAACGACAAAGGCCGCGTCCCTTGGGACGCGGCCTTTCTGCTTGCGTTCCAGCACAGCGGAGGGAGGAGCCGCTGCGCCGAAATGCGTATTCAATTAACGCGCGTGGCGCACGGCGATCTCTTCGATGTCACCGGGCACGAGGCCGATGTCGTTCAGTTCGCGCGCGGTCAGTTTTTCCAGCTCGTTGCGGGTCACGCGTGCGTCGTTCCACGCGGCGATGGCGCCGAAAGCACGCGAGAAGAAATGAGCAACACCAGCACCAGAGGTGACGGTGGCGAACGGGCGGGTGGTGTCAAAAGCGGCCATTTGGGTCGTCCTTCTTGGCTGGTTTCAGTTTGCGGCGTGACGCCGTTTCATGAGGCGCAGGTAGGCCCCTGAATTTCGCTTTTCTAGAGGTATTTTTTGCATGGGTCCTATGCCCTGTGTGCATAGCTGTGATCTGCGCTTAATTAACTGTAATAATTGAAAAATATCGACATCACCGGCGTCGTAATTTGGCCTTGGAATGGCGTATTTTGATCGCGGGTCTTGAACGCGACAACACGCGTGTCGGTTTTGAACTCTGCCACGCTGCGGCAAGGGGGATTGGCGGATGTTCGCGTTTCGTGCTAACCGTGGGAAAACGACAACACAAATACAGGCGCAGGGAACAGGTATGCGGGTTTTAGGCATCGATCCGGGCCTTCGCAGCATGGGCTGGGGGGTGATCGACATCAACGGTTCCCGACTCAGTCACGTGGCAAATGGACAATGCACCAGCGCGACAGGACCGCTTGGACCGCGGCTGTTTTTACTGTTTGAGCAATTGCGCGAAATCGTTTCAACCTATCAGCCTGACGGCGCGGCTGTTGAGCAGACGTTTGTGAACAAAGACGGGGCTGGAACGCTGAAGCTTGGGCAGGCGCGCGGCGTCGCGATGTTGGCTTTGGCAGAGGTTGGTTTGAACATTGGCGAATATGCCCCCAACGCAGTGAAAAAGTCGGTGGTCGGGGTGGGCCATGCTGACAAGGCACAGGTTGCGCATATGGTGGGCATTCAATTGCCGGGCGCCAAGCTGGCCGGACCAGACGCCATCGACGCGCTGGCCATTGCGATCTGCCACGCACATCACATGCAATCGGCAGTTCCGCTGGCCAAGGCAATGGCACGGTTGGACCGTCGCGCGGGGGCTGCAGGATGATTGGCAAGATCGCAGGCCGCATTGATTACCGCGCCACGGACCACGTTCTGATCGACGTGCGAGGCGTTGGATACCTTGTCTACTGCTCAGAGCGGACAATGGCGGCTTTGCCGGGAAACGGAGAGGCCGTGGCACTGTACACCGAATTGCTGGTGCGAGAAGACAATCTGCAACTCTTCGGGTTTCTGAGCCTCGTGGAAAAGGAATGGCACCGCTTATTGATTTCGGTGCAGGGCGTCGGGGCCAAGGCGTCCTTGGCCATTCTGGGCGCATTGGGACCGGACGGTGTGAGCCGCGCGATTGCGTTGGGGGATCACGGTGCAGTCGCGACGGCCAAGGGCGTTGGGCCAAAGATTGCGCAGCGCGTGATTGCGGAACTGAAGGACAAAGCCCCAGCGGTGATGGCCATGGGCAATGTCGGTGGGCCTGTACCGGATGGCGCAGCCGAAGACGTGATTGAACCAGCGGTTCCAGCCGCGCCGGCAACGGCCGCTGGATCAGGACAAGCAGCCGCCTTGTCCGCGCTTCAAAACCTTGGATATGGCCCGTCCGAAGCGGCCTCTGCCGTGGCAGAAGCGGCTGGCGCTGGCGCAGATGGCGAGGCCGATCTGATCCGGGCGGCGCTGAAACTTCTGGCTCCGAAAGGGTAGGGTATGAACGAACCAGACCCGACATTGAGGCCGGATCGTCAGCCGGAAGATTCCGATCGCGCGCTGCGGCCGCAGAGCCTTGATGAGTTTATCGGGCAGGCGGAGGCGCGGGCGAACCTGCGCATTTTCGTGGAAAGCGCGCGGCGGCGCGGTGAAGCGATGGATCACGTGCTGTTTCACGGTCCTCCCGGGCTGGGCAAGACGACGCTTGCGCAGATCATGGCACGCGAATTGGGCGTTGGGTTTCGGATGACCTCTGGGCCGGTGCTGGCCAAGGCTGGCGATCTGGCGGCGATCCTGACCAATCTTGAGGCGCGGGATGTCCTTTTCATCGACGAGATTCATCGGCTGAACCCGGCGGTGGAAGAAGTCCTTTATCCGGCGATGGAGGACTTTGAACTGGACCTGGTGATCGGTGAAGGGCCAGCGGCGCGGACAGTGCGGATTGAGTTGCAGCCCTTTACGCTTGTTGGCGCGACGACGCGGCTGGGTCTGCTGACAACGCCTTTACGCGACAGGTTCGGCATTCCGACACGGTTACAATTCTACACAGTCGATGAGTTGCATGAGATTGTGACACGTGGTGCGCGTTTGCTGGGTGCGCCTGCGGAGCCCGATGGCGCGATGGAAATTGCAAAGCGCGCGCGGGGGACACCGCGCATTGCAGGCCGGCTGCTGCGCCGCGTGGTGGATTTTGCTGTGGTCGAAGGCGATGGGCGTGTCACGCAGGCGCTGGCCGATAACGCTCTCACCCGGCTTGGCGTTGATCATCTGGGGCTGGATGGCGCGGACCGGCGGTATTTGCGGTTATTGGCTGAGAATTACGCGGGCGGCCCGGTGGGGGTCGAGACGATTTCGGCAGCGTTGAGTGAAAGCCGCGATGCGATTGAAGAGGTAATTGAACCTTATCTGCTACAGCAAGGTTTGATCCAGCGCACGCCGCGCGGGCGGATGTTGGCGCAGAAGGCTTGGGATCATCTGGGAATGCCTGCGCCCAAGGGGCAGACCGATCTCTTTGGCTGATTTCGGTTTTCATGCCAAAAACCGAAGGCCTCCGGCGGGAGTTTTTTTGAAACATAGAAGGGTTGGGGCTGGTGCTTTGTGTCCGCGCCGTTAGGTGTTGCAGCCGTTTAAGCAGGAGTGAGCATGGACCAGGCGACTGTTGAGAAACTCTTTACCCGATCCAACGGTGACTATGTGTTTGCCCGGTGGCAGCGGCCCATCGTGCCGGTGGTCTTTGGCGTCGAACAGCAGACGCTGGATGTTGTGAAAGCGGCGTTTGAGGCAGTTGTTGTGCTGGCGGGCCACAAGATGGCTGAGACCGACCCCGAACTCGGCGCGAACCTCATGGTGTTTTTCATCCGTGATTGGGATGAGCTGGGGCAGGTGCCGCGGCTGGGCGATATGATCCCGGACCTACAGCCTTTGCTTGGACGGCTGAAAGCGGCGGATGCCAATCAATACCGGGTGTTCCGATTTGAAGAGTCAGGCGCGATCAAAGCGGCGTTTGTGTTTGTGCGCATGGACGAGAACCTGGCTTCTGTTTCGGCGGATACGCTGGCGCTGAGCCAAGCCGTTCAAACGGTTTTGCTGTGGTCGGATCAAGCCTTCACCGATGCTTCGCCGCTGGCGGTGATGGATGGGACGACGATCCTGCGGCCTGACGTGGCCGACGTCGTGCGCGCAGCCTATGACCCGGTGATGCCAGTTGCGGCGCAGGATGCGAGCCATGCTTTGCGGCTATCGGCGCGGTTGGGGCGCGGCGTGCAGTGATCCCAAATAGCTTCGCGTCAGAGTGGGAAACCGCGTGGAACAGCCACGATCTGGATCGCATCTTGTTTCATTACAGTGATGATGTCGTGTTTCGCTCTAAAAAGGCTGTGAAAACCGTTGGGACAGGAATTGTTCGGGGAAAGCCCGCCTTGCGAGCGTATTGGCGAAAGGCGCTGGATCGACAGCCGGATTTACGTTTTGCAGTGACAGGCGTGTTTCATGGCCATGACATGCTGGTCATGACCTATACCAATCAGGCTGGACGCAGCGCGGCTGAGACGCTTTTGTTTGACGCGCAGGGTTTGGTCATAGAGGCCTCGGCCTGCCACGCAGATGATGGACCCTTCACATGACCCACAAATTCCCAGTGACTGTCTATTATGAAGACACCGACATGGGCGGGATCGTCTATTACGCGAACTACCTGAAGTTCATCGAACGCGCGCGGTCGTCCTGGGTTGCGGATATGGGCGTGGATCAGCTCGCGATGAAAGAGGACGGCGTTGTGTTTGCCGTCCGCCGTGTGGAAGCCGATTACCTGATGCCTGCGGTGCTGGGCGATGAGCTTGAGGTGCGCACCACGGTCGAAGGGGCCACTGCCGCGCGGTGGGTCGTCCGCCAAGAGGTCTGGCGCGGGGCAGACCAGCTGTTTGATGCGCTGGTGACCATCGTGGCGATTGGTCCGGGCGGGGCTCCGACGCGCATTCCGGCAGAACTCCGCCGACGGACGCACTAGGCTTCACGTCGCTTTCATTGGCTTTCTTGGCATTTCTTCGCTATTCTGCTGGTTAACGAGGGCAAAACGCCCCGCATTTGCAGACTGAGGCAGTCATGGAAGCAGACTTTTCGATGTGGGCGCTGTTCGCGCGCGCCACGATTACCGTGAAACTTGTGATGATTATGCTGATCGTGGCCTCTGGCTGGGCGTGGGCAATTATCATCAACAAGATCATTCAATACAGACGCGCGCGAAGTCAGGCGGCCAAGTTTGACCGGGCGTTTTGGTCGGGCGAACCGCTCGATGAGTTGTTTGAAGAGATCAAGGATGCGCCGCAGGGGGCGTCCGAAATCATCTTCGCTTCTGGCATGATGGAGTGGCGGCGGTCGCACAAGCAGGATGGCGGGTTGATCGCAGGGGCGCAGGCGCGGATTGACCGGTCGATGGACGTGGCCATCGCGAAGCAGGCAGAAGTACTGCAAAAAGGATTGCCGGTGCTGGCGACGGTTGGCTCGACCGCGCCATTTGTGGGGCTGTTCGGAACGGTCTGGGGCATCATGAATGCCTTTATCGAGATCGCGGAACAGCAGAACACGAACCTTGCCGTGGTGGCACCGGGGATTGCCGAGGCGCTCTTGGCCACCGGCCTTGGCCTCTTGGCTGCGATCCCGGCAGTGATTTTCTACAACAAGCTAAGCGCCGACAGTGATCGGATCATCGCAGGGTACGAGGCCTTTGCGGATGAATTCGGCACCATTATGAGCCGCCAGTTGGATAGCTGACATGGTGGCGACAGTTGTTCAGAAAGAGGGTGGCGGTGGTGCCAGTGGCCATGGGGGCCGCAGACGCCGTCGGTCGCGCACCCGGCCCATGGCCGAGATCAACGTCACACCCTTCGTGGACGTGATGCTTGTGTTGCTGATTATTTTCATGGTGGCTGCGCCGCTTTTGACGGTGGGCGTGCCGGTCGAACTGCCCAAGACATCTGCGGGGGCGCTACCGACAGAGGCGGAAGAGCCGCTGACCGTTAGCCTGACAGAAGACGGGCGGATCGTGATCCAGACGACCGAAGTTCCAGAATCCGAATTCCTGACCCGGTTGCGCGGTATCGCCGAAGAGCGTGCCGACAACAAAGTGTTCCTGCGGGCCGATGGGGCGATCCCCTATGAGCGTGTGGTGCAGGTCATGGGCGCGCTGAACAATGCGGGTTTTGCCGACATTGGGCTCGTGACGGATTTGGGTGGGCCGACCCTCGATGGTCCGGCTTCGGACGGCTAAAGCGCGGTGTCGATTGGCGGCTACATATCAACGGCGGGCCATGTCGGCCTGATCGGCTGGCTGCTGTTTGGCAACGGCTTTCAAACCGAGCCGTTGGATGAATTCGACGTGACCGAGGTGTCGGTGATCTCCGAGGCCGAATTCGCAGCCCTCTTTGATACGCCTGCGCCTGTTGTCGCGCCCGAGACGCCTGCTGCCCTGCCGATCCCTGAGCCGGTTGATCCGCCAGAGCCACCAAGCAACGCGCAACCTGTGGCTTTGCCGCCGGAGCCGTCCGAGACGCCTGCGCCGGAGCCCGATCCCGCGCCGGATGTGTCGGCTGTTGCGCCATTGCCTGAAACAGATGTCACCGATGCGCCGCCGGTTGTGCCTGTGCCGCCGGTAGTTGAGGATGTCGCGCCTGACCCTGACGTTGATGATCCGACACCTGCGCCTGCGCCGCGCATTGCGCCAACACCTGTGGCCCCGCCCGAACCCGATGCCGTGATTGCCGAGGAATCGCGAGAGGCTGCAGAGCCGGATCAGAGCGCGGAGGCGGTTGTGGAAGAGCAAGAGGCGACCTCTGAGGAAGCCGCGACCACGGAAACAGTCACCGAAGCTGATCAGCCATCGGCCGCACCGACCCAATCACTGCGTCCCCGGATCCGGCCAACGCGGGCCGCCGAAGCCCCTGCGCCTGCGCCGACGGAAGAGGCCGCGGAGGCCGCACCCGAAGATGAACCAGCATCGAATGCGATCGAGGATGCGCTTGCTGCGGCGCTTGCCAATTCAGAGCCCGAACCCTCCGCACCGACCGGGCCGCCACTGACAGGTGGTGAACGCGATGCGCTGCGGATTGCGGTCTCACGCTGCTGGAATGTGGGGTCATTGTCGACTGATGCGCTGGGCACGACGGTGGTTGTCGCCGTTGACATGACTGACGACGGACGACCTGTGACCGGTTCTATCGCGTTGGTAGGCAGTTCGGGGGGATCGGCGTCGGCAGCGCAGCAGGCATTCGAGGCGGCGCGCCGCGCAATTATCAGATGTGGGGCGTCGGGGTTTGACTTGCCGCCTGAGAAGTATGACCAGTGGAAAGAGATCGAGATGACCTTTAACCCCGAGCAGATGAGGACACGGTAATATGCGGGTACTCGCGATCCTACTGTCGGCATTGTTGTGGTTGCCTATGACGGCGGCGATGGCTCAGAACGGCCCCCTTCGGATCGAAATCACCGAAGGAGTTGTCGAACCTCTGACCTTTGCGATCCCGACCTTCGAGGCCGAGGATCAAGGTGCCGCGCAATTGGCGGGGCAATTGAGCCGGGTCGTCGCGGCTGACTTGTCTGGGACGGGCCTTTTCAGGGAAATCCCATCGACCTCGTTTATCGCGCAGCGGGCGAGCTTTGCCGCACCGGTGCGCTTTCCGGATTGGCGCGCGATCAATGCGCAGGCGATGATCACGGGCGCGGTGTCAACGGCGGGCGGGCGTTTGACCGTCAAGTTCCGCATCTATGACATCTTCAGCGGCTCGGAACTGGGGCAAGGTCAACAGCTTGTCGGGACCGAGGCCGGGTGGCGGCGGATGGCGCACAAGATTGCGGACCAAGTCTATAGCAGGATCACAGGAGAGGCCCCTTATTTCGACAGCCGGGTCGTCTTTGTCAGTGAAACCGGGCCAAAGAGCGACCGCAAGCGGCGGATCGCAATCATGGATTACGACGGCGCGAACACCCAGTTCCTGACCGATAGCAACGCGATCGTTCTCGCCCCTCGGTTTTCGCCAACGGGCGATCGTATTCTCTATACAAGCTATGAGACCGGCTTCCCGCAGATCTACGTGCTGGATGTGGCATCGGTGCGGCGTCGGTCGCTTGAAACAGGCGATGGGTCCATGAGCTTTGCACCGCGTTTCGCCCCTGATGGGCAAACGGCAGTCTATTCGCTGGAACGTGGCGGGAACTCTGATCTGTACACGGTAAACCTGAACACGGGCGCGCGGACGCGGCTGACGAATGCACCGTCGATTGAGACCGCGCCAAGCTATAGCCCCGATGGTCGCCAGATCGTGTTCGAGAGCGACAGAAGCGGCACCCAGCAGCTATATGTGATGCCCGCAGGTGGAGGTGAGGCGCGAAGGATATCGTTTGGCGATGGGCGGTATTCAACGCCGGTCTGGTCGCCGCGCGGGGATCTGATTGCCTTTACCAAGCAGACCAAGGGACGCTTCGCGATTGGTGTGATGCGCGTTGACGGATCAGAAGAACGCTTGCTCAGCGCCTCGCCCCTTGATGAGGGGCCGACATGGAGCCCGAATGGCCGCGTTATCATGTTCACCCGCGAAACGCTGGGCGAGAACGGCGCGCCAGCCATCTACTCGGTCGATATCACCGGGCGCAATTTGCAGCGCGTGGATTTGCCCACGGCGGCCTCGGACCCCGCATGGGGGCCTTTGCAGCCATAGCGGCAGGTGGAAAGCGTAAGAGTATTATGATACCTCAACGACATAACAGAAAGAGCAGTCCGATGACCAAGACCTTCCGTATTGCGGCGATTGGCGCCGTACTGTTTGCGGCGGCATGTTCCGACCCGACGCGTTTTGATGACACGAACACAGTGGACCTTAACAACCAGCCAACGCCATCTGATGTAGCGCCGCTCGACCCTGCATCCGATCCGGCCTCGCCAGCCTATTTTCAGGCACAGGTGGGCGATCGTGTGCTGTTCCTCGTCGATGAATTCACCCTGACATCAGAAGCCAAAGCGGTGCTCGATGGTCAGGCCGAGTGGTTGATCCTGAACAGTGACTATCAGGCCTTGGTCGAAGGCCATGCCGATGAACAGGGCACGACCGAATACAACCTTGCGCTCAGCGCGCGCCGTGCAAATGCAGTGAAAGAGTATCTCGCGTCGAAGGGCGTGTCCCAAAGCCGAATGCGCACGGTGCCTTATGGCAAGGAACGTCCAGCCGAGCTTTGCGCCAACGAATCGTGTTATGCGCAAAACCGTCGTGCTGTTACGGTAATCGCTGCGGGAGCTTTAACTTCATGAGATTGATCTGGGCTGTTGTGATTGCGCTTTGGGCCGGTGGCGCCACAGCGCAAACAGACGCCGCGCGGGAACAGAGCCTTGCCGACATTCGGCAGGAACTGTCGGTGTTATTTGTCGAAATCCAGCGTTTGAAACAGGAACTGTCGACGACTGGCGCACCTCAGGGTGTCTCTGGCGCAACTTTGCTGGACCGGGTGGACGGAATCGAAACCCAGCTCCAGCGATTGACGGCCCGGACCGAACAGCTTGAGTTCCGCATTAACCAGATCGTGCAGGATGGAACCAACCGGATCGGCGATCTGGAATTCCGTCTTGTCGAACTTGAGGGCGGCGACATTTCCCAGCTAGGCGAAACATCGACCTTGGGCGGCGAGGCGGCAGCGCCTGCGCCAACACCCGTTCCAGTCCCCGACAACACCGGGCTGACGGTGAATGAAACCGACGATTTCAACCGGGCCAAGGCGGCTTTGGACGCAGGCGAATTCGCGCAGGCGGCAGATCAGTTCGAAGCCTTTGTCGAAGCCTACCCCGGTGGGCCGATGACGCTGACGGCAATGTTGCACAAGGGTGAGGCGCATGAAGGTCTGGGCGAGATGCGCGCGGCCGCACGTGCCTATCTCGACGCGTTTTCGGCAGATCCGGTCGGGCCTGAGGCGCCACAGGCGCTCTTGAAGGTCGGGACAAGCCTTGGGGCCATTGGGGCCACGCAAGAGGCGTGCATCACATTGGCCGAAGTTGGCATTCGCTTCCCCGGCGGCCCTGCCGAGACTCAGGCCAATTCGGCGCGCACCACGCTGGGTTGCGAGTGACGCACAGGGCCCAACACGGCCTTCCTCAACGGTTCGCCGATGCCATGGGCGAACTTCTGGGACCTGAATTCCCGAAACACTTGATCCTCGCCGTATCTGGCGGGGGCGACAGCATGGCAATGCTGTATCTGGCTGCGCCATGGGCCCGTGTAATGGGCATTCGCCTTTTTGTTTGCACGGTGAACCACAATCTACGCCCCGAGGCCGCTGAGGAAGCGGCATTGGTCGCCAAGGCTTGTGGCGAGCTTGGTCTGTTTCATCAGGTGCTT
This sequence comes from Shimia ponticola, assembly GCF_007995215.1. Lineage (GTDB taxonomy): Bacteria > Pseudomonadota > Alphaproteobacteria > Rhodobacterales > Rhodobacteraceae > Shimia_B > Shimia_B ponticola. The sequence continues at coordinate 944,655 of NZ_VCDK01000003.1, read as the reverse complement.
GATTGGCATTGGGACGGGCAGGGCAACCTGCAAGACGCAGCGCGCCAAGGGCGGATTGACGTCATCCAGCGCTGGCGCGGTAGTATCGAGCATGTAGTGATGGCGCATACGCTGGATGATCAGGCCGAAACCTTTGTCATGCGTCTGGCGCGCGGGTCCGGGGTCGATGGGTTGGCAGGAATGGCACCCAAGCGAGCTTTGCCGATGAGAGGACAGTTCAAGCCTGAATGCCAGCACCCCGACGGGCCGCCTTGGTCAGATTCCACAGAGGATCACGGTTGGTTGGTCCGTCCATTGCTGGCGGTCAGCCGCGATGACCTGCGGCATTATCTCAAGACCCTGCGCATTCCGTTTGCTGACGACCCCAGCAACGACGACACGCGGTTCGATCGGATCAAGGTACGAAAAGCGTGGGCGGATTTAGAGCGACTCGGCTTGACGCGTGAACGGTTGGCCGTGACAGCAGGCCAAATGGCGCGCGCGCGGGAGGTGCTTGAAAACGCGGCATTGCAGGCACACCAAGCCTGTCTTGCCAAAGACGAGCAGTATTCGACCCAATTCGACGTTGTCTATGATCGCGACTTATTTGCGCAACAGCCGCGCGAAATTCAGCTCAGGCTTTTGGCTGCTGCCCTCCGGTTTGTGTCGGGCGCGGGCTACCCGCCGAGGCTTTCAGCCCTTGAAAATGCGCTGGAACGCGGGCTGGGCGGGGCCGCGACAACGCTTCATGGAGGCTATGTCCTGCCACAAAATGCATGTCTGTTTGTCTGTGCCGAGTATGAAAAGGTGAAGGATATTCGTACCGTAGACGGGTTTTGGCGACATTTCTTCGTCGGCGAAAAAGACGTGCGGCCCTTGGGCGAAGCCGGGGCGGCACAGATCAGGGGGCTAAGCCGCTTGCCGGCACGTGTCCTGTGGCCCGCGCCAGCGGTGTGGGACGGTGACCGGGTGCTCGCGACACCAAGACTGGGCCCGAATGCACATTGGTACCCCGAAACAGGCGCTGCGAAACCTGAACACTTCCTTTCTGCGCATTGAAGATCGCCCTCAAAAGGTTATCTTGCCAAGCAACGGCGGTGTGATTGACATCGCCCTCTCGTTTTCCCCGTGTAAGGAGGCCTCCCTTGGGCAACGCACGTAACTTCGCATTCTGGATTGTTCTGTTCCTGCTGCTGCTGGCTTTGTTCCGGCTGTTTTCGGGCGATCAATCCACGATCCAAAGCAACGACATCAGCTACTCTGACTTCATCGAAGCGGTTGAGAGCGGCAACGTTCAGCAGGTCGCCCTTGATGGCGAAAACGTGCGGTTCGTCGGCGCCGACGGCAATCGCTACACAACGGTGAAGCCGCAAGACGCAGACCTGACCGACATGCTGATCGACCGCAATGTCGAGGTCGACGTGGTCGCGCAGGAAGACAGCGTCTTTAGCCAGCTTTTCTTTACCTTTGTGCCGTTCCTTCTGCTGATCGGCGTCTGGATCTACTTCATGAACCGGATGCAAGGCGGCGGTCGTGGTGGCGCGATGGGTTTTGGCAAATCCAAGGCCAAGCTGCTGACCGAAAAGCATGGGCGCGTGACATTTGATGACGTCGCGGGCATCGACGAGGCCAAGGAAGACCTTGAAGAAATCGTCGAATTCCTGCGCAACCCGCAGAAATTCAGCCGTCTTGGGGGCAAAATCCCCAAAGGCGCATTGCTCGTGGGCCCTCCAGGCACCGGTAAGACGCTCCTTGCTCGCGCCGTTGCGGGTGAGGCGGGCGTCCCGTTCTTCACCATCTCGGGTTCCGACTTTGTCGAGATGTTCGTCGGTGTGGGTGCGTCCCGTGTTCGTGACATGTTTGAGCAGGCCAAGAAAAACGCGCCATGTATTGTCTTTATCGACGAAATTGACGCCGTGGGCCGGTCGCGTGGCGTTGGCTACGGTGGTGGCAACGACGAGCGCGAACAGACGCTGAACCAGTTGCTGGTCGAGATGGACGGCTTTGAAGCCAATGAAGGCATCATCATCGTTGCCGCAACCAACCGTCCTGATGTTCTAGACCCTGCGCTGCTGCGTCCGGGCCGCTTTGACCGTCAGGTTCAGGTGCCAAACCCGGACATCAAAGGCCGTGAGAAAATCCTTGGCGTGCACGCACGCAAGGTGCCACTGGGCCCGAACGTTGACCTGCGCATCATCGCGCGCGGTACGCCGGGCTTCTCAGGTGCTGATCTGGCCAACCTTGTGAACGAGTCTGCTTTGATGGCGGCCCGCGTTGGACGCCGGTTTGTCACGATGGACGATTTTGAGAACGCCAAGGACAAGGTCATGATGGGCAGTGAACGCCGTTCCATGGTCATGACCGAGGACGAGAAAAAGCTGACCGCCTATCACGAGGCCGGGCATGCGGTTGTTGGCCTATACGTCCCGCAGCACGATCCGATCCACAAGGCGACAATCATCCCTCGTGGTCGCGCGCTGGGTCTGGTGCTGTCGCTGCCAGAGCGTGATCAGCTGAGCGTCAGCCGGACCAAGTACACGTCGAAAATCGCTATGGCGATGGGCGGCAAGGTGGCCGAAGAGCTGAAGTTCGGCGCGGAGAACGTCACATCGGGCGCGACATCGGACATTCAACAGGTGTCCAAGATTGCTCGCGCCATGGTCACTCAGTTCGGCTTTGCCGAGGAACTGGGGCACGTGGATTACGCCAATGAACAACAGTCCTATCTGGGCAGCTACGGCGGCGGTACGAACCACAGCCAAGCGACGCAGGAATTGATCGACAAGAAGGTCAAGGAACTGGTGGACACGGGGTATGAGACCGCCAAGCGCATTCTGACTGAGCATCGCGAAGAGTGGGAAAACCTCGCTCAGGGCCTGCTGGAATATGAGACCCTGACAGGGCCACAAATTCGCAAGGTCATGAATGGCGAGACGCTGGACAATGACGATGACGACGGTGACACGCAAAAGCCAAACCGTCCGTCGCTGACTGCCGTGCCAAAGGCCAAGTCTCGGCCCAAGTCCGACGATACCGGCGGGATGGAACCAGAACCAACTGCCTAATTGCTACCAAGAAGGGGCCCTGGCTTGGGCCCCTTTTTAATTGCCAAGAAGTGCCAATCCCGCTTCAAAGGCGCATGATTGTTCAAAATCCATTTAAACCAAGGGGTCTGCTTAAGGACCTCCTCAAAGAAGCCACGATCGAAGCGCGCTATCGCATCGACCCGCTTGTGGGCCATTCGTATATCCTTCGTAAGACCGCCAAACGGTTGGGATACGAGCCTGATCTGCAAAACCCGAAAACCTACAACGAGAAAATCCTGTGGCGGAAGCTGCGCGATCGCCGCGCGGTGCTGACCACCGTTTCGGACAAGATTGCGGTCCGCGATTTCGTGGCAGAGCGATTAAAAGACCATGATTTCGAGGCTCTGTTCCCCAAGCTATACGCGACTGCGTCGGACCCCGCCCAAATAGATTTCGCCACCTTGCCGGACACATACGTGGTCAAGAGCAACTATGGAAGCGGGCGCAATATTCTGGTGACACCGGATGACCCCGTGGATGTTCCAAAGCTGCTTGAGCAGGCCCGGCTCTGGCAGCGTCGCTCATACGGAAAGACCAAGTTCGAGTGGGCCTATCAATCGATCAAGCGACAGATCATGGTCGAAGAGTTGATCAGCGACGCGAGCGGTCGGGTGGCGGACGATATCAAATTCGCCGTGTTCGATGGTAAGTGTGAATTCATCGTCTATTGCGATGATCGCTTTGGCGATTACTGCTGGCACCACCTGACGCCGCGCTGGGACCGCCTGTTTTCGACGCCGCCGTCAGCCACAGAACGTCCGCTACCGCCCAAGCCAAATGGCTTTGATGAGATGTTGAAAATGGCCGAACGGCTCTGCGAGGGGATTGATTATTTTCGCGTGGATTTCATGATTACTCCGACGCGCTTTGTCCTGAATGAAATCACCCTCTATGACGCGAGCGGTATGGATCCTCTGGATCCGCCGATCTGGGATAACCGCTTTGGAGAGTTCTGGACTTTGCCTAGCTAGTCCGATGTTACGCTTTGCTGTTTGCGTGATACGGGCATTGGGAGGCAGCGGTCACCGGCATGCTGCTATATTGTAGGGCCGCAGAGCGTTTACCGTGATCTGACAGCATTGGATTAATCGACCCTTGGAATCTCATGTCGCGGGCTCGCGAGGCGTGTTTGACCGCCTCAAGCGAGTTGGATGCGCGCAGGTCTTCGAATTGTTTATGGGGGTTGAGAGCAAATCCGCTGACGGGTGTGCGGCGCGATTTGCGAGGTGAATGTGGGCTCAGCCCAACTACAAAGAACGGCGTCCCGTGGATTGTGAACGTGAACTCTGGCGAGGCGACGTCGTCTGATGTTCCCGGTGGGACAGGTCTGTCGACCGGTTCGCAGGCACGCATGCCGGACAGGCAGGCCCACAAGGCATCGTGGAATTCGGTTATGCTCTCGGACCTTTCGTCCGGGAACACGGCGATGAAAGAGCGAAACCGGAACTCTTGCGGTGCAGTGAGCCATGTTCCCACAGCCTCATGGACCGCTGCCGCGTCTGTCCGCATGGAAGAAAAGCGGCGCACGGAAAGCCCACCATGGCGTGCCACGGCCTGCGCGATCGGGCATGGATAGCCTGATTGCAAAACATGATCCTGAACGGACATGGGCCACTCAAAGGCCGAGTTGATTGCATGCGAAAAATTCATCGCGGCCTGTACAATAAGTTTTAGAAATACACTGGGCGAAATACTGCCGAATGGAGGGGCGCATTTCAAGGCCGCAGGTCTCCGCACTTAAGCGCTGTGGCATTTCCAGCGCGCCGTTTGCGGCAACTACATTGCTCGGGCGGGCCTCCAGGACGGTGTCTGGGCAAAACCTTTGGTCGCAACGGACGCATCGGTTTCCGATATGCGTCGGCGCCCGCTAAAAAGGCCGCGCGCGATGGTCATTATGTCGGAATTGAATGCCGCTGTATGCAAAACAGCGGTGTACATGCGACCTGACCATACGACCAAAGGGAACAGGGCATGTCTTACAAGAGCGACATCGAGATCGCGCGCGAAGCGTCGAAGCGTCCGATACAGGAAATCGGGGATGCTCTGGGAATCCCCAGCGAACATCTTTTGCCTTACGGGCATGACAAGGCAAAGGTCAGCCAGGACTTCATCAATTCGACCAAAGATCGCAAAGACGGCAAGCTCATCCTTGTGACCGCGATCAACCCAACGCCTGCGGGCGAAGGCAAAACCACGACGACCGTTGGTCTGGGTGATGGTCTCAACGCGATTGGCAAAAAGGCCATGATCTGCATTCGCGAGGCTTCCCTTGGCCCGAACTTCGGCATGAAGGGCGGCGCTGCGGGTGGTGGCTATGCGCAGGTCGTTCCTATGGAAGAGATGAACCTGCATTTCACAGGTGACTTCCACGCGATCACCTCGGCGCATTCGCTGCTGTCGGCAATGATCGATAACCACATCTACTGGGGCAACGAGCAGGAAATCGACATCCGCCGCGTTCAGTGGCGTCGTGTTGTGGACATGAACGACCGCGCGTTGCGCCAGATCACGGCATCGCTGGGCGGCGTTGCCAACGGCTTCCCGCGTGAGGCGGGCTTTGACATCACGGTGGCGTCCGAAGTCATGGCGATCTTGTGTCTGGCAACCGATCTGAAAGATCTGGAAAAACGTCTGGGGGACATGATCGTCGCATATCGCCGGGATCGTACGCCGGTCTTTTGCCGCGACATCAAAGCAGAAGGCGCAATGACGGTTCTGTTGAAGGACGCGATGCAGCCGAACCTTGTGCAGACGCTCGAGAACAACCCGGCCTTCGTGCATGGCGGTCCGTTCGCCAACATCGCGCACGGCTGTAACTCGGTGATTGCGACAACTACGGCGCTGAAACTAGCGGATTACGTGGTCACAGAAGCCGGATTCGGTGCGGACCTTGGCGCTGAAAAATTCATGAACATCAAATGCCGCAAAGCGGGGCTGGCCCCGTCGGTTGTGGTCTGCGTCGCAACCGTACGCGCAATGAAGATGAACGGCGGCGTCGCAAAGGCCGATCTGGGAGCCGAAAACGTGGACGCTGTAAAGGCAGGGTGCCCGAACCTTGGCCGCCACATCGAGAACCTGAAAAGCTTTGGCGTGCCGGTGGTTGTGGCGATCAACCACTTCGTCACGGACACCGACGCAGAGGTGCAGGCGGTCAAGGATTATGTCGCCGAACAAGGGGCCGAAGCGGTCCTCTCGCGCCACTGGGAGCTTGGTTCGGAAGGATCGGCACCGTTGGCTGAGAAGGTCGTTGAGGTTATCGAACGCAATGATGCCAAGTTCGAGACCATCTACGCCGATGACATGCCGCTGGCCGAGAAGATCCAAACGATCTGTCAGAAAATCTATCGTGCCGATGGCGCAGTGATGGACAAGAAAATCGAGGATCAGCTCAAGCTCTGGGAAGAGCAGGGCTACGGCAACCTGCCCGTCTGCATGGCCAAGACGCAGTATTCGTTCAGCACGGATCCAAGCCAGCGCGGAGCGCCGACAGGCTTTACCGTGCCGGTCCGCGAAGTGCGGCTCTCTGCAGGGGCCGGGTTTATCGTGGCAGTCTGTGGTGAGATCATGACGATGCCGGGTCTGCCGCGCGTGCCATCGGCGGAAAGCATCCGCCTGAACGACGCAGGCCAGATCGAAGGTCTGTTCTAGGCCGGGTTTGCACAGCTGTCGCGGATCAGTGGTAACGGGTGTCTGGTCACACACATCCGTTGCCACTCCGAGGGCGACCGGGTGCACCGAGGCACCACCGCCGGATTGCCTCCGGCGGGAGTTTTTTGGGAAAGATGAAGTTGAAGGGGCGCGAAATGTCTGCAGCCGTCATTGATGGAAAGGCCTTTGCGGCCAATGTTCGCGGCCAGATTGCCGAGCATGTGCAGCGGTTGAAGGATGAAAACGGGATCACGCCGGGTCTGGCGGTGATCTTGGTGGGCGAAGACCCGGCGTCTGAGGTTTATGTCGCGGCCAAGCATAAGCAGACCGTCGAGGTCGGCATGGCAAGCTTTGAACATAAGCTGCCGGCGGACGTACCGGAGGCCGAGCTTTTCGCCCTGATCGATCAGTTGAATGCGGATCCGACGGTGCATGGCATCCTGTGTCAGTTTCCGGTGCCCGACCATCTAAACGAACGTGATGTTGTGGCGCGCATTGATCCGGCTAAGGATGTGGACGGTCTGAGCGTGGTAAACGCAGGTCTGCTGGCGAGCGGAGAGCAAGGGCTGGTGTCCTGCACGCCACTGGGCTGCCTCATGCTGCTGCGGGATCAACTGGGCAATATGTCGGGCAAAGAGGCCGTCGTGATTGGTCGCTCTAACCTGTTTGGCAAGCCGATGGGGCAGTTGCTCCTGAAGGAAAACTGCACCGTGACAATTGCCCATTCGCGGACGGCAGATTTGCCAGAGGTGAGCCGCCGAGCCGACATCCTCGTGGCCGCCGTCGGGCGCGCGGAGATGGTCAAAGGGGATTGGATCAAGCCGGGCGCGACGGTCATTGACGTGGGCATCACGCGCATTCCGCACCCTGATAAGCCAGGCAAAACCAAGCTTCTGGGCGATGTGGATTATGCCGAGGCAACACAAGTGGCAGCGGCGGTGACACCGGTTCCCGGCGGCGTAGGCCCCATGACGATTGCCTGTTTGTTGGCCAACACTCTGACAGCCTGTTGCCGGGCGCATGGACTGACAGAACCTGCGGGTTTGACGGCGTGAAGCACGTGAACGATGACCCAAGATTTTTGCGTGGCGCACCAGTGCGCCAGCAAATTCTGAGCGATGTTGCCAGTTACGTCGCAAAGGCGGGTCGTGTCGGGCGTTTGGTTTCGATCATGATCGGCGACACGCCCGAAGTTGCTGTGTATATCCGCGGCCAAGCCCGCGCCGCAGACCAGGTTGGATTGCCCTTTGACCAGCAGGTCTGGCCGGGCGACATCACCCAGGACGAATGCAAGCGCCGCATTCAGGCGATGAATGACGATTCCGATGTGTTGGGCATCATTCTGCAGCGGCCAGTGCCAGCGCATATCAATGTCCGGTCGCTGCAATCTGCCATCCACCCGCTGAAGGATGTTGAGGGCATGAACCCGGCATCCGTGGGTAATATCATTTACAACGATGTGGCGCTGGCACCTTGCACAGCCGCCGCTGCCGTCGAGTTGATCCGTGCGACAGGTCTGCCGATGGAAGGGCTCGAGGTCGTGATGATCGGCCATTCCGAGATTGTAGGCAAACCTGCTGCGATGATGCTGATGGCCGAGGGCGCTACCGTGACGGTTTGCCATCACATGACGCGATCGGTCGCCATGCATTCGCGCCGCGCGGATGTTGTTGTCGTGGCTGTCGGTAAGGCGCATCTGGTCGGGGCCGATATGATCAAGCCCGGCGCTGCGGTCATTGATATCGGGATCAACCAGACCGAGGACGGGATCGTAGGCGACGTGGAGACTGATGCAGTCAAGGAAATCGCTGGATGGGTGACACCCGTCCCGGGCGGAGTTGGTCCAGTGACAGTCGCGATCCTGATGCGCAACGCCATCGTCGCACATCAAAGGCAAATGGCGGCAGGTTGGTTGGATTAAATCCACGTCTGCGGGTCGAAGTGCGGCAGTGTTCGCCCTAAGTTCCGCGCTATGCAATTGCCCGCGAACATCACTGACTGGTTTAAAGACAAGGGCTGGTCCATCCACCCGCATCAGCAGGACATGTTGGAGCGCGCCGCTAACCCGGCGCTTTTGCTGATTGCGCCGACGGGTGGGGGCAAGACACTGGCGGGGTTCCTGCCCACTCTGGCGGAACTGGCAGCGGCGCCGCGTGAGGGGTTGCACACGCTTTATGTCAGCCCGTTGAAGGCTCTGGCATCTGATATCAAGCGCAACTTGCGCACGCCCGTGGATGAGATTGGGCTGGATATCCGTATAGAAGACCGGACAGGCGACACCTCAGCCACCCAAAAGAAACGCCAGCGGGTGGATCCGCCCCAGATTTTGCTGACAACGCCGGAAAGTCTGGCCTTGCTGGTCAGCTATCCGGATGCGCCGCGGATGTTCGCGGGGCTGAGCCGTGTCATTGTCGACGAAATCCACGCACTGGCCGAAAGCAAGCGGGGGGATCAGTTGATGCTGGCGCTGGCTCAATTGCAAAGCCATTGCCCCGATTTGCGCCGCGTAGGGTTGTCGGCCACCGTCGAGAACCCGGAGCGTATTGCCCGGTTTCTGGCGCGGCATCCGGACCCGTGTGAGATTGTTCTGGCTGACCCCGGTCCGCCTGCGGATATCCAGATGCTGGAGACCGAAGAGCTTCCGCCATGGTCCGGCGGCGGCGGAAAATACGCCATCCCGGCAATCCTTGATCAGGTGCGTCAGCACAAGACGACGCTAATCTTTCACAACACGCGGGCGCAGGCGGAGTTGTTTTTCCACAACCTGTGGCTCGCCAACGACGAAGGGTTGCCCATCGGTATTCACCACGGCAGTCTCGCGCGCGAGCAGCGCGAGAAGGTCGAGCAGGCCATGGTGGACGGGACGCTCAAGGCGATCGTCTGCACTGGATCGCTCGACCTCGGGATCGACTGGGGCGATGTCGATCTTGTCATTCAGGTTGGTGCGCCGAAGAACGTGAAGCGTCTGGTGCAACGCATCGGGCGGGCCAATCACCGCTACAACGCCCCGTCAAAGGCGCTATTGGTGCCGGCGAACCGGTTCGAAGTCGTGGAGTGTGTGGCCGCTCTTCAGGCTGTTGCTGCAGGTGAACTGGACGGTGAGCAGGTCGGGCGCGGGCCGCGTGACGTGTTGTGCCAGCACATTCTGATTGCGGCCTGCGCGGGACCGTTTCAGGCCGATGAGCTCTACGATGAATTCGTGACGGCAGGTGCGTTCAATGACCTGACGCGGGCCGAGTTTAACGAGTGCTTGGCGTTTTGCGCGACGGGCGGTTACGCGCTTCGCGCTTATGACCGGTGGCAGAGGCTGTTGCAGCGTCCTGACGGGGCATGGCAGTTGCGCGACCCCCGCTCAGCGCAGCGCATCCGGATGAATATTGGCACCATTCAGGACACCGACACGCTGAAGGTGCGATTGAAAAACCGGATGGGCGGCAAACCTCTTGGGGAAGTCGAGGAAGGATTTGCGGCAACCCTGACACCCGGTGACACGTTTCTGATTGGCGGGCAGATCGTGCGCTATGAGGGTTTGAACCAGATGACGGTCGAGGTGACACGGCGAGCCGCCGACAAACCCAAGATCGCGACCTTTCTCGGCACCAAGTTTGCGACCTCGACGCAGCTGAGCCATCGGATTCTAGAGTATTTTCGGAAAGATGAATTTCAGGACCTCCCGCGCCATACAGCCGATTGGCTGAGGTTGCAGAAGGAGCGGTCGAAACTGCCAGAGGCCGACCGGCTCCTGGTCGAGAGCTTTCCCCATGATGGGCGCGCGCAGACGGTTGTCTACGGGTTTGCGGGGCGTAATGCGATGCAGACGCTCGGCCTGCTGGTGACACGCCGTATGGAGGAGGCGGGCCTTGGACCGATGGGGTTTGTCGCCACGGATTATGCGACGCTGATCTGGTCACTGGATCCCGTTCTTGATCCCGCGCCGCTGTTTGAAGGAGACAATCTGCGCGAGGCGCTGGAGACGTGGTTGGCCGGCAATGCGGTGATGAAGCGGACGTTCCGGGCGTCGGCCACTATCGCGGGTCTGATTGAACGCAACCTGCCGCAATCCCGGAAATCAGGGCGGCAGGCGACGTTCAGTTCGGACATTCTATATGACACGCTGCTGAAATATGATCCCGAGCATGTCCTGATGAAAATCACCCGCGAAGAGGCCTTGCGCGGTCTGGTCGACTTTGGTCGGATCGAAGAGATGCTGGCTCGGGTGCAGGGGCGCATTGATCACCGAATTCTGGATCGCGTCACACCGCTTGCCGCGCCGCTGTTTCTTGAGGCGGGTCGTGTGCCCGTGAAGGGTTTGGCAGAAGAGCGCTTGATGGCGGAAGAGGCCGAGCGGATGATGCAGGCGGCTGGGCTGGATCAGATCGAACCGGAAAAGCCCAAACGCTGGGCGGTTCCGTTTTAGTTCGCGCAGATTGAACCGGGACTGAGCCTCACGCGACTCGGTGAGGTAACATCATAGAAGGACCTCATCATGACCACCGTCTCCCGCCGCCAAGCCATTGCGACCCTGACCCTCGGAGGTGTGGCAGCCGCACTGGCGCCAGCCGCCATGGCCGCCGGCCATGCCAAAGACCATGCTGTTGCCATCGAAGGGTTTGCCTTTGCGCCCGGTGATCTGACGATTTCCGTCGGCGACAGCGTTGAGTTCACAAATTCCGACAGCGCGCCTCATACGGCGACAGCAGATGATGGAAGCTTTGACACCGGTATGTTGCGCGGCGGAGACCAGGCCAAGATCACCTTCGATACCGCCGGAGAGTTCGAGTATTTTTGCGCCGTCCATCCCCATATGCGCGCCAAGATCACCGTCGAAGGCTAAGCCTTTGCCACCCGCTGCGCGGGAAAATGCTTGCCTTGGTTCATGCTTCGCGCAAAGAACGGAGCATGAACACAGGTCAGATTTCAGGTGGGCATCAATTCTCGCTTGCCGGGGCGCAGTTGACGGCAATGCCGTCAGGGGCGCTTTGGTGGGCGCATCTTCGAATGCTGGTTGTATCTGATTTGCATCTTGGGAAATCGGACCGCGTCGCCCGGCGCATGGGCGCGATGCTGCCACCTTATGAAACGCGGGAAACGCTGGGACGGCTTGATGCCGATATCGCGGCGACTTCGGCCGCGACGGTGGTTTGCTTGGGCGACAGTTTTGACGACCTGGCGGCGGCACAGAGCCTCGATGAAGACGAGCGGCTTTGGCTCACGCGGCTGCAAGCCGGGCGGCGTTGGGTTTGGATCGAAGGTAACCACGATCCCGGCCCGGTGGATTTTGGCGGAACGCATCTGGCAGAGCTGATCGAAGCGCCGCTGACCTTCCGCCACATCGCGCGTCCGGGGGCGGCGGGCGAGGTGTCCGGGCATTATCACCCGAAAGCGGCAGTGAACCTTCGGGGACGCGTCGTGACGCGCGCCTGTTTTCTCTATGATTGCGACCGTGTGATCATGCCCGCCTATGGCACCTATACCGGTGGCCTACGGTCCGATGACAAGGCGTTAAGCGATCTGATGCGTCGTGACGCCTGCGCCGTTTTGACGGGACAAGTCGCGCACGCCTTTCCGATGCCGCGCAGGCTTTAGGCGATGGTGCAACAGCCTTGGCGGGCTTGCGCCCTCGCCACGGTCAGTGCTGCACTTCGCTTTCATCGACGAACATGTTGGCCCATGCGCGGTCGATCAGGTCGGGGGTCATCTGATAGGGGATGCCTTCGAACTGACAAATGGAAATCATCTGGTCGATCAGGAAGACCGGCTGATAGTTCGCATAGACATTGTCGATTTCGGGGTACTTGTTCGACAGCAAATGGATCAGGGCGTCTTCGTCCAAGGGCATCTGCTTTTTCTTGGCGACCAACGCAAAGATCTTGAGGAAGTCCTCCTGACTGGGGCCGTCGATCTTGATCTTGTAAAAGATCCGGCGCAGCGCCGCTTTGTCGAAGATCTTGTTGGGATGGAAGTTCGTGGAAAAGATCACGAGCGTGTCGAAGGGCACTTCGAACTTTTCACCCGATTGCAGAGCAAGGATATCGCGGCTTTCTTCAAGCGGGACGATCCAGCGGTTCACAAGCGATTGCGGCGGATCGGCCTGACGACCCAGGTCGTCAACGATAAAGATACCGCCGGTCGATTTTAGCTGAAGCGGGGCCTGATAGGTCCGCGCTGTGGGGTTGTAGACAAGGTCCAGCATGTCGAGGCTGAGTTCACCGCCCGTGATCACCGTTGGGCGTTCGCAGCGCACATAGCGGGTGTCATAGAGAATTTTGCGACGCAGGGAATTCGGATCATCGACCTGCGCCTCTGCCGCCGAATGCACGATGGGGTCATAAACGGTAATGACCTGACCGGCGTATTCGATGGCGTGGGGAACGTAGATCTTGTCACCCATCGCGTCGCGGATGCCGTTCGAGATTGACGATTTACCGTTGCCGGGTGGACCGTACATCAAGCATGAGCGACCCGCGCGGACCGCCGGACCCAGCTGATCCAGTAGGTCATCGGGCAAGATCAGGTGACCCATCGCATTCAGCAACATTTGCTTGGTCAGATGGATGTTGCGGATGGACTGGCGTTTGACCTGTTCGCGGTAGACAGACAGTGGCACAGGCATCGCTCCGAAGTATTCGGACTGGGCCAGGGCATCCATGGTCCGGGCTTTGCCTGCATCGGTCAACTGATAGCCCATTTCAGACCCGGCGTTCGCCGAGAGCGTGCCCATCGCTTCGAGCAGTTTTTGTTCGCGGGCCATATCCACGAGGTCCTGCGTGACCGGAATGGGTAGGCAGATTGCCTTGGACAGGTCCCCCACGGTCGACAGGTTTTTGCGGAACATGGTCTTGGTCAGGATGTCCCGCATCATCACCAGCGGAAGCTGCATATCCGTCAGACGCTTTGGCGCTGGCGGTGCAATGACGTTTGTCACCTGCATATTCATTGTTCGTCACCCAATTTGCCCTTTGCCCCTGAAATAAATTCGGAAAAGGGCATGACTGAGGCGGGCAAACCGGGATAATCAGAAAATAACGACAACAAACTGGCGAAAATCAGTCAGATGAGCAGGCAGTCCACATTCGTCCTTTTGGGCGCATTCGTTGCATTTGCAGCCGCTTTGATCGTGCCGCAGGGGCTGAACCTGACGATGCATACGGGCGATGCGTTGCACATGATCGCCATTGTCGAACGCATGGCAAGCGGCGAGCTCCCGCATGTGGATTTCATGACGCCCATCGGGGTGCTGGCCTTTGCACCGATTGTGCTCTTCGCACGGTGGGGGCTGTCGGCAGGAGAAGCGTTTTTGGCAGCGCAGGTTCTGGTGGCCGCTGTCGTTCTGGCAATGGCTGTCTATGTGGCCCGGCGTCGGGTTCCGAACTGGGCAATGCTGGCCTTTGGTGCGATGATCCTGATCCTGTGTACGGCTCTGATCCACGGAGAAGCGCGGCAGGGTGTGAGCGTGTCGATGCACTATAACCGCTGGGCTTGGGCCTTGGCTTTTGTTGCGGTGCTGGCATCGGCTTTTTCCCCGCGCCGTCAATCGGTGCTGGACGGTGTGATCATCGGTCTGGCGATTGCGATGCTGGCGCTGATCAAGGTGACCTTTTTCGTCACCATCGCGCCGGTGGTCGTGCTGTTCGGTGTGCTGACGGGGCAAGGGCGGATGCTGGCCGGTGGGGTTGGAACCGGGCTTTTGATTGCGGCCATGATGACGGCCGTTCATGGGTTGGGGTATTGGGATGCCTATCTCAAAGATCTGCTGATTGTCGCCGGATCGGATCTGCGGGCGCAGCCGGGGATCGATTTCCAAGAGGTGCTGCGATCTCCGCCTTATATTGGCGCGACGTTGGTGGTGCTCGCAATGGCGTTGGTTCTGCGTTTGCAGGGCGACAACAAGGCGGCGCTGATGACCATCGTTCTTCTGCCGGTCGGGGCCTACATCACCTATCAAAACTTCGGAAACGACCCGCAATGGTTGATGTTGTTGGCTCTGATGCTTGGGGTATGGGCTGCGGCGCGCACGGATGAGAAAACGCGTCTCCCTTTGATAGCTGGTGCCGTGGCTTGCGCGGCGTTTGTGACGCCGAGCTATATGAATATGGCCGTCAGCCCATTCAGGCATCTGATGATCCCGACCGCGCAGTACACGCCGGTTCTGGCCGGAGGGACGTTACATCAAGATGTGAGGGTAAGCCGGGTCAAGGCGAACCGCATTCAGGCGAATACACCGCTCGAGGGCATTACGCCGGTGGCAGGTATGGTTCCAAGCGATCCGCCTGAGTTCATGGGCGAGCCGCTGCGCAATTGCCGGACTGAGCCACAGGCGGCCTATTTCGCGTCAATCGCCGGGGATTTAGCGGCGCGGGAATTGGCGCAGGGTGGGCGCATCTTTGCGGCGGATGTTTATGGGCCCTATTGGCTTTTCGGAAATCATGCGCGGCTGCGTGGCGGAGCTCCATGGTACTATGACAATCTTTCGGGTCTGGCAGATGCGGATTACGTGCTTGTGCCGACCTGTCCCGTGCTAAGCGGTGTACGTAACCTGATCCTGCGCGACCTTGAGGATGTGCCGATGCGCAAGATTGTCGATGCCGAGCTTTATACACTCTACGCGCGGTGATCAGAATGCTGCAGCGGCAAGATAGATGGTCACAACGCCGCCGAGTGCAAAGCCCAGCGGAAAGCGTTTTCCAGACCGCCACGACAGCCAAAGCGGCGTTTGACGGTCGGCTCCGAACCAAAGAAACGCCCTGTGGACCACAAAGGCCGCAAGCGCGCAGGCGATAAAGAGCATCAGCACCAGAACCCAATCCTCACGCAGGAAAAACGGGCTGGCGGCAGCCATGAATTTGGCGTCACCCCCGCCCATCGTGCCAGCCGCATAGAGCACGATGATTGCGGCAAATACGATTGTGATCTGAAGAAGTTGGCCAAGATAGAGGTTGATCGGCATCAGGAGCGGGCCAAGGACAACGAACACGCCAAGCACAAACAGAACCAGACCGTTGCGTATGCGCAGATTGGACATGTCGTCCCATGACATGAAGACCCAGACTGGGGCCATGATCAGCAAAAAGACCAGCGCAGCGGAGGCAGGGTAGGCTGGATCAAAACGATCCAGAACCGAAAGGAGGCTGTCCATCGTCAGTTGGCGACGTTGGCTTCAAGCGCACGCAGGCTGCGTACAGCGGCCTCGAAATGCTGCGGATGGGTGTCGATGGCTTCGCGCAAAAGACCTTTGCCGGTGGACACGTCACCTTGCTTGATCGCGCTCAGGCCTAGCGTGTGCAGCAGTTGTGCGCGTTCGATCTGGCTCATTGGGACAACGGGCAGGTCGTATTTGCGTTGCGCACCGCGCGCGAGCACAAGGTTGTTCTTGGCTGTGAACAGCGTCTGATCGCGGCGTATGGCGTCAGCGAACAGCTGTTCTGCATCGCCGAAATCACCGCGCGTCAGCTTTGAATAGCCCCAGTTGTTTAGGATGCTGGCGGGCTTTGAGGTCAAGCCTACGGCTGTTTCATAAAAGCTGTCGGCGTTTGACCATTCCTGATTGCTGTCAGCGACCATCGCTTCAAGCCGATAGCGTTTGAAGGTTTCATGAGTGGGGGGGATGGCGTCGAGCGTTTGCTCGGCATTGTCCCATTGCCCGATGCGGATGAAGGCATCCGCCAGATCCACACGGTCGTCATTGGTGGCTTCGGGATGTGCGGCGATTTTCCTCCAGACGGGGATCGCCTCGGTCGGGCGTTTGGCCCGGATCAGCGATTGGGCGAGGCCACGCTGCAGGTCGATCCTCTTGGGGTCGCCTTTGCTGGCGCGTTGGAAATAGGACACCGCCTCATTCGGGTCGGCTACCGTCAGCATCACATCGTTCAGATTGGTTTCATCGACGACATTGACGTCGTTCAAGGCCCGTTCGACCTGATTGCCCTGCATCTGGTCACAGGCCGTCAGCGCCATCACCATTGGCAGCAAAACAAGCGTCGCCTTGCGCATGTCGCGTCCTTTTCTGCTCGTGTGTCCCATGCGGATTTTCCGTCTTGGGACCCCGGTTGGCACGACGTACCCCGGGTTTGGTTGCCTCTGCTTTGGCATGGTTGATCCATGCGCAATTGGGTCGTTGCCCAAATTTCATTTGGCCGTGGTTAAGGGAATTCTGCGATCAGATAGTCGGAACTGCCCCGTCGGACCACTTGGTAGGCCTCTGTATTAGGATCACTATAGACCTGATTATCCAATTTTGCGAGCGCTTTACGCAGGTTGTCCCGAATCTCAGTCGAGTTCCCGTTGTCGAGCGCGAAGGCTTGCCGAAACAGGCCTTCGGCCTCGCTTGTCTGACCGGTTTCCATCAGCACAACGCCCAGATTGTTGAGCACGGCAGGGTTTTCAGGTTCGATGTCATAGGCGCGGCGCAGGTCCTTTTCAGCCTGCCCTAGACGCCCCAGCGCCAGTTTGGCGGTACCAAGCCCCATCAGAACCTCGGTGGTCAGCCCATCTTCGCCCGCGGCCCGCGTGAAGGCCTTGAGCGCGAGTTCATGTTCGCCGCCTGCCATCAGGCGGTGGCCCAGCTTCAGATTGTCGACCGTGCGTTCGCCAGCCGAATAGGGGGCAAAGGGGCTGTCATCCGACGCACGAAGGCCGCCTGTCGAACAAGCGGCCAAAGTGGTTATTGATATCAGGACCAACCCTAGGCGGAGCACGGCGTCACCGGTTGTATAGCTGCACATAAATCTCGTAGATGGACGGCCCGATCATGATGATGAGAAGCGGCGGAACCGTCAGCATCATCGTGGCCAGCGTCATCTTGGTTGGCAGTGTATTCGCCTTTTCCTCGGCGCGCATCACCCGTTTGTCACGCATCTCGCCAGCATAGACCCGCAAGGCTTCGGCGATGGACGTACCGAATTGCTGCGACTGGATGAGAACGGTCACAAAGCTTGCCACGTCCGGGACGCCTGCGCGTTCGGCCATGTCCCGCAGAACAGCGGTCTTTTCTTTACCGGCCTTCATTTCATGGGCGACGATCATGAATTCTTCCGACAGTGCCGGAAAGCTTGAGCGCATTTCTTCAGACACACGGATGATGGATTGGTCGAGCGACTGACCGGCTTCGACACAGACTAGCATCAGGTCGAGACTGTCCGGGAAGCCGTTGCTGATTTCTTCCTGCCGGGACTGCACCCGTTTCGTGACCCAGTATTTCGGCAGCATATAGCCCACGATTGCGGGCAAGAGCGCGGTCATAAAGATCTGTTGAATGGACGGATCTTCCCCTTGGGATTGCACCAGTACCACGAGAACACCGGCCGCCAGCAGACCGAGCCCAAGCGCAAACTGCGCAAAGTGATAGACGCGCACAGCGTTTTTTGTACGATAGCCCGCCTGGATCATCTTCAGGCGCATTGCCGAAAACTCTTCCTCGTCCTGCGGTTCGAGGAATTTCGAGTATTTCTCAAGCTTATCTACGCCGTTGTCATAACGCAGGCGTTCTTTCTTGCTTGCGGTGCGCGCTTCGGCCTTGGCGACTTCTTCGAGCTTCGCGTAGGGGTCCTTCGGCGCTTTGAGCATCAGCAAGCCAGCGCCGATGACCAGCGCCAGACCAAGAGCGCCAAGGAAAACGATCGGACCCAGCGGTCCAAGTGTATCGAGTATCTGGCTCATCGCTTACACCTTGATGTTCACAAGGGATTTCATGACGAAGATGTTGGTGATCAGGAATCCGGCCACCACGAGGCAGGCAGGAATGAACACGGCAGTTTCCATCACTTCGTCATAGTAATTGGGCTGGATCACGTTGATCATGACCAGCGCGCCGAACGGGAAGCCGGACAGGAACATGCCGGACCATTTTGCTTCGGCGGTGATCGCCTTGACCCGGCGAAACAGTTTGAAACGTGCCCGGATCACTCCGGCCAAACCCGCAAGAACTTCGGCCAGGTTACCACCGGATTGCTGCTGGATCGTCACCGCAACCGCAAGAAAGCGAAGGTCCTGCATGTCCAGCCGCTCGGCCATGTGTTTCAGCGCTTCGCCGACATCGCGGCCATAGGCCGCCTCGTCTGAGATCACCCCGAATTCCGAGGCCAGCGGATCGGGCACTTCTTTCGACACGATTTGCAGAGCGGAGGAAAACGGGTGACCGACACGCAAGCTGCGCACCATGAGTTCCACGGCATCTGGCAGCTGTTCTTCGATCAGGCCCATGCGTTTCTTGGCTTTGCTATTGATCCAGACAAAGACCCCGCCAACGCCCATCACCACAGAGACACCCGCGCGGACGATGAAATCTGCCCCGGTCCCGATTGTCAGGCCGACGAACGCGACAGCGGCAAGTCCGGCCATGACCATGAGGATTTGCAGCGGCGTGAAGGCGATGCCGCCTTTTTGCGCCTTTTCAGCGAGCAGCGAATAGAGCGGCACCTTTTTCGCGTCGAGGTGCTGGTTCATCTCTTTTCGGAGTTGTTCGAGCACCTGTTCACGTCCAGAGCCCTTTTTCATCAGCTCAAGGCGGCGGTTCACGCGGTTGTTCAGGCTGATCGATTTACCAAAAACCGTCAGATACAGACCTTCAACCATCACAAGGACGGCGATAAAGATCAGACCATAGATAATGGGTTCAGGACCGATACTCATAACTCAGTACTCCGGTACGGTCGGTTCAAACAACGATGGCGGCAGGTCGTAGCCCCACATCTTGAACCGTTCTGAATAGTGACTGCGAACGCCGGTGGCCGTGAAATGGCCGATGATCTTGTTGTCTGGCGTCAGGCCTGTGCGCTGGTAGCGGAACACCTCTTGCATTGAGATGACGTCGCCTTCCATGCCGGTGATCTCGGTGATCGACACCATGCGGCGCGAGCCGTCCTGTAGACGCGAGGCCTGCACGATCAGGTTCACAGCCGAGGCAATCTGGGACCGGACCGCCTTGATCGGCATTTCGATCCCTGCCATCGCGACCATGTTTTCCAGACGGCTGATGCCGTCGCGGGCGCTGTTGGCGTGGATCGTGGTCATCGAGCCGTCGTGACCCGTGTTCATGGCCTGAAGCATGTCGATCACTTCTTCGCCCCGCGTTTCCCCGACAATGATGCGGTCAGGCCGCATCCGCAGGGCGTTGCGCAGACAGTCGCGTTGGGAAACCGCACCTTTGCCTTCGACGTTGGCAGGGCGGCTTTCCATCCGGCCCACATGGGTCTGTTGCAGCTGAAGTTCGGCGGTGTCTTCGATGGTCAGGATGCGCTCGGAGTTGTCGATGAATGACGACAGCGCATTGAGCGTCGTTGTTTTACCCGAACCCGTACCCCCCGAGACGATCACATTCAGACGTGTCGCGCAGGCGGCCTGAAGGTAGGCTGCCATTTCCTCGGAAAACGCGCCAAAGGACACGAGGTCGTTGATCCCCAGCTTGTCCTTCTTGAACTTACGGATCGACACCAGCGATCCGTCCACCGCGATGGGTGACACCATTGCGTTGAAGCGCGAGCCGTCTTGCAAACGTGCGTCCACATAGGGGTTGGATTCATCGACCCGGCGGCCCACGGCGCTCACGATCTTGTCGATAATGCGCAGCAGATGCTTTTCGTCTTTGAACGTGATCTCAGACAGCGACAGTTTGCCTTTGCGCTCGACAAAGATCTGCTTGGGTCCGTTGATCAGGATATCGTTGACGTCGTCGTCTTTCAGAAGTGGCTCAATCGGGCCAAGGCCCGTGACCTCGTCATAGAGATCCTGGTTCAGGGCCTGCCGCTCTTCGCGGTTCAGGACCACTTCCATCTCGGTGAGGGTTTCGCTGGCGATGGCCGTGATTTCGGCGCGCAGGTCTTGCTCTGACGCCTTTTCCAAGGCGGCAAGGTTCAGATTGTCGAGAAGCGACTTGTGCAACTCAAGCTTGATCTCGGCCAGCCGTTCCTTGCGCCGTTTTTCTTTGTCGGCTGGCGTTGGGGTCGCCGATTTCGCGGCAGTGGCATGCTTCCGAGCCATTTTGGGGGCTGGGGCAGGGGCGGCTTTGGTTTGAACCGCCTGCGCAGGCTGCACGGGTTCTGCGCCGGTGGTTTTCTTGTAGCGTGAAAACATGGCTTGGCCTTCTATGCTGCTTCGGCGTCGTCGTGGCTGAGATCAAAGAGCGATTCAGCGAGTTTCAGGATTTCCTTGCGAAGCGGGTTCTTGGGTGACGCGTCCGAGAGCGGCACGCCGTGATCCCCAGCCTGGGCGATGGTCTTGCCTCCGTCGGGAAGCTGGATGTTGATCGTCAAATTCAGGCTTTCCGACAGGCGTTTGATCCGCGAGCGTCCCGTGACATCCATCAGCCCCGGCGAACGGTTGATGGCAAAGCGCAGTTTCTCGAACGGCAAATCTTCGGCTTGCAGTGCTTTTTTCAGCCGCAGCGCGTTTTGGGCCGACCGCAGATCAAGCTCCATCACTGCGAAATAAACGTGGCTTTCAAGCAGGACGGTTTCGGTCCACTGCACCAGCGTTTTGGGCATATCGACGACGACAAAGTCGAAATTCGCCCGCGCGGCAGCAAGAATGCGCCCGATATCGGTCTGATCGACCAAATCAAGCGGAACGATCTCGGACGGGGCCGTCATGACATGCAGACGGTCGTTGAACGCGAGGAGCGCCTGCATGAAGACATCATTGTCCATGCTTTCGGTGTCTTGCAGCATCTCAAGAACGGAGTCGCGGCGCGGCAAGTCCAGATAGGTCGCCGCTGCACCATATTGCAGATCGAGGTCCAACAGACATACGCGCGGCGGTTTGTCGGTCTGAATATTCGCAAGTTCCCAAGCAAGGTTGACCGCAAATGTGGTGGCTCCGGTGCCTCCAGCGAGGCCGTGAACAGGGAAGATCACGCCATCGCGGTCCCCAGTCGCCACGAGGGTCGGGCGATGTTCCTGCGGAGTAGGTGCAGCCGCAACAGGCTCGGGTTGTCTGAGACGCTCGACCACTTGCGCCAATTCGTTCTCGGGCAAGGGGTAGGGGATGAATTCGTCCGCGCCATTGCGCAGCAATTGGTGCAAGGTCGCCGTCGACAGATCTTCGGCGACGATGATGGATTTGATTCCCTTGGCCCGCGCTGAAGTGATGATGGCCGTGATGTTTGCAAGGTCGTCTGCATCATCGTCATCAAGCGCGATCGCGACGAACTCAAGCGTTTCGGCATCAGGTTGATCCAGAAATGCCAAGACTTCTTCAAACCCAAGATCACCCCAGCTTTCGCCAAGGATGGCCTCCATGTCATCGATCAAGAGATCGAAATTGGTCACATCCCGGCTGATCGTACAGGCCCGGATCGGGGTAGGTTCTGGTTGTAGCGTACCGCTGCTCATTACTTCGGCCTTTACATGGACCGGTTCTGGAACGGCGTCGTCTTGGTTGACGAATTGTTATGTGCCCCTCCGAAACCGGCAGGGCTTTCGCCCCACAAATTTCCTCACCAGCAGGGATGCTGGTCAAAGGGGGCGACATTGGGGCCAAAAGACCGAATTACTGTGAAATGTCTAAGGACGGTAAACAAACTATCGCCACAACTTGGCGACTGTTTCACTTAGGGCGACGTAATGCCCAAACCGGCGGCACCTTCACCACCACCGTCTCCACCGCCATAGTACTGGCGTAGTACGATTTCGGCGTATTTGCCCTGCATCACAACGGGGTGGTTTTGCACGAAACCGGACACTTCCGTCACGGTGCGGCGGTTCCTGCGTTCGCGATCATTGGTATAGATCAGTGGCTGCGTTTCGCCAAAGCTGACCACAGCTTCGAGCCGACTGCGGCTGATACCCAGCGATGACAGGTGATGCACCACAGCGTCGGCGCGGCGTTGGCCCAAGCTGCGATTGTAGGCGTCCGAACCGACCAGATCGGTGTGACCGTAAACCCGGAAACGCACTTCTGGGAATTGGCGCATGAAACCGGCCTGCTGGCGCAGGATCTGACGGGCAGTGCCGTCCAAAACTGATGAATTGAACTCGAACGTGACCGTTGATGGCACTTCGCTGGCAAAGCGTTTGCCCAAGTCGATGGCGTAGGACCGTTGGCCAGTCATCACCATCATGTTGTGCATGGTCGGGTTGCCGAAGCCGCCCTCGTCAATGCTCGACCCTGCTTCGCGGTGATTGAAATTATACACCGGATCGCTGTTCCCGCATGCCGACACGAGGGCCGCCGCAGCTATGATCGCAAGGTATCTCATCCGGTTTCGCGGCTTTCCTTAGTCCAACACGTATCCGTATGATCCACTGAAGTCCTGTTGGGCAACTTCGGCGGCAGGTCCCTTGGCAGGAGTTTTGCCCGCAACGCGACCAAAAAGAAAGAGATCACGTTCGCTTGGCAGTTTGACCCGATCCGTCGGAAGGGCCAACGCCTCGCCTCGTGTGGGAGTAACAAGATGCGGTGTGACGATGATGACGAGCTCGGATTGATCGCGCTGGAAGGATGTCGACCGGAACAGGGTCCCAAGAACGGGCACATCGCCCAGCCATGGCACCTGCGAATTGGTGTCCGAGAAATCCTCTTCCAGAAGCCCTGCAATCGCGAAACTCTCGCCGTCACGCATTTCAACCGTGGTCGACGTCTCACGGGTTGAGAACGCGCTGACTGTAATGCCCCCGGTCGTGATGCCGTTGGCAGGATCGATGGAGCTGACGGAGGCTTTGAGATCAAGGTTGATCACGTCGCCATCGACAACCGTCGGCGTAAAGATCAGTTCGATCCCGAACGGTTTATATTCAACGGTGATCGTGTTGTCGCCGCCCGCAATCGGGACCGGGTATTCACCACCGGCCAGGAAACGTGCGGGATTGCCGCTCAGCGCTGTCAGGTTGGGTTCGGCAAGAGTGCGAACAACACCTTTGGTTTCAAGCGCTTCGAGCAGGATGTCGACACGCAAGGAATCAATGTCAAAGCCAAACAGGCTGGCTCCGAAGGAGTCACCAGCCGGAGCCAGGACGCCGGTCAGGGGACCAAAGTCAGAGGTCGTCGCAGCAGCCCCGTCGGCGCGAATGCTGCCTTGGCCACTCGTGCTGATCGATCCGTTGCCGTTTTGGGCCACAAGCCCGCTTTGTAGGGATTTCGACACGGAACGCTGCATTTCCGCGAAGCGAACTTTGAGCATGACCTGATGATTGCCGCCCACGACCATAAGGTTCGAGACGCGGTCAGGCGCATAGCGTTGTGCCAAATCAAGGGCGCGGTCCATGCGGACGATGCTGCTGACCGTCCCCGACAATACGATGCCGTCATTCGCCGTGCGGACCTCGATCGTTTCATTGGGCAAGATCTGGCGTAGCCGTTCCTTGAACTCCGAAATATCAGGGGCGACGCGCACCTCGACATTTGTAATCAGGCGTCCGTCAGCGCCCAGCAACGTCAGCGACGTCCGCCCCGGTGCCTTGCCAAGCACGTAGATCGTGCGGTCAGACAGGGTCGAGATGTCTGCGATGGCTGGATTGGCAATCGACAGTTCCGCGAAGGGCACATCGCTTTCGACCACGACAGCCCGGTTCATCGGAACATTCAAGGAAGACGATGGAGCCCCGCGCATCACGCGCAAGGTTTCAGCCTGAATGGGGGCGACAGACCCCATAAAGGAAAGTGCCAGCCCCAGCAGGGCGGCGCCAAAAAGCTTCTTCGTTTTCATGTGACCTGCCTTTCGATCACGCCTCTTGTTCGGATCTTTCGCCCAAACTTTCGCTCACCATGACCGATTTTGTGTTTTCGATCAAGTTTCATGCGCTTATCGGCATAACCTCATGTCGAGGTGCGTGCCGAACGCCACAAAATGAATCGCGCGCCCGGCAAAGCCATGCCGGACGCGCAGTCAAATTGGATTTTGATTTGCTCAATTTGTGCAGGGGATCGGGATTTCGACCACCTCGGCACCACGTCGGGTGCGAATGGTGCAGATCTCTTGGCGCGGCGCTTCGACGATTTGCTCTTCGACCACACCCAGAAGTGAATTCTGGTCCACGTCGGTTGCTTCGGCCACGGTGTCATCTTCGGCTCCGACCAGCGCCAGCGTCAGACGACCCGAGTTTTGTGCCTGCGCGAGTGCGGCGACGTTTTGCGGCGTGACCTGGACGGTTACTGTCCGGGCAATGATGTTTTGCTTAGTGTCGACGTCGGCTTGCTGGTCAACCGCGATCAGTTCGAGGTTCGTCAGGATCAGCTTGGTGATGTCATTACGTCCACCTGCACCGGGGGCAGGGCCGGACCAGAACACGTCGACCCGGTCGCCCGGACGCAAAAAGCCTGACACACCGGAGGACACGTCCACGCGGATGGTGAAGGCACGCATCCCGCGCTCAAGTCTGGACGTTAGCCCTGCATCTTCTCCTGGTTCAGTGACCTTGACCGCCAAAACGGCTTCCTTGGCCTCCATCGGACGCAAGACAATGCGCGGCACGTCAGGACCTTTGGGAAAGAATTCATCTGGTGTCTGGAAAACGCCCTTGGGAAGATGTTCTTCCGGGAAACGGGCAAATTCCACGTCATCTGGCGTGATTGGCTGACCGTAGCGCAGCGGCTTTTTCGCCACCACGACGTTGGCCAAAGGGATTGTCTGAGATTGTTGATTGGCGAGCTTGCGTTCGTAACCATCAATATAAGTGCTGGCGAGATACGCCGCCCCACCGGCAAGCACGATGCCCAAAACAAGGACAAGACCAAAAACAGCGCGCATGTTGCACCCCTAAGTTAGGCAGTCTCGCCACCCGAGACCGCGTTGGTTTCATCATGTCGGCTGAATCAGGCGAAAGCGTGGAAGTTCTTGGAGCTTTCGGTGACACTTTGGGAGACGTTGTCTCAAACCGATGCAGGCTGATCGCGCCAGTCCCGTCGATGCAGACGGTGACCTTGCCTAGACACCCGCGACGCAGGCGTCTTTACTTGCTCAGCACGTCACTTGCTCAGCCCGTCGGTCGAGCCGTCGACGACGTGTTCTGCGACCAAGTCGAGGTTGTCGCTGACATTATCCCCGATGTTGCGCGTTCCGTCGTCCAGAACCAGTGTCACAGCAAAACAGCCAAGCATCGCTGCGGCTGTCAGGACGACCCAGTCAACTGTCGTCGCTCCGTCTTCGTTGCTTACGAAGTTTATAATTCTGGACCAAGCAGCCAATCGCATCAGGAACACCGGTAATTGATAATCTGAGTGCAAAAAGGCCGTGCTCGTTTGCGGAGCACGGCCTCCTTGATCGTTCTGACTTTTGTCAGATCGTCAGGCTATTAGCCCGAGTAGTTCTCGAACGTCAGGGCGTTGATGTCGCCTGCCGACAGTTCGGTGTCGATTTCGGATGCCAGGTCTTCCACACCGTCGGTGACGGTCGCCAGGATGGCAATGCCCAGGCCAACGATCGCTGCGGTCAGCACGACCCAGTCAACAGTCACTGCGCCGTCTTCGTCTTTGCGGAATTTGTTCAGAAAGTTCATCATTGTGTTAGTCCTCAGTAGGGTTTCGCTCTGTGTCAACCTTGTCGGCTCATCCAGGGCGGCCTCTCTGTTGCCCTGTCCCCGACTTGGTATGAGGCTATATGCACCCCGGATTGGGGCGCGAATGGGGCAGCATTTTTTCAATTTCAGGGTTTATTGAGAAAGCCGCGAGTTTTTATGTAAGATGCTGTTTTACAGTGTTTTTATTTTTTGAAGCTCTGTGTTTTCCTTAGAAATTGCCCAAAATTGGGCGCGGTTGGCTTCGAATTAGGGGCAAAATACACGCCCGACTGGCGCGAAGATGGGTGTTTCTGTATTGTGCGAGAAAACATGAGGCAGAGCAGGACCTCAGAACTATGGTGACGAATACTCTTAAGGCCGCATTGTGCGCCTTGGTTTTGGCTGTGCCGCTTTCTGCGGAGGCGGATGATGGGCCTGCGCCTTTTCCTGATTTTACGTTCAAGCGCGTGAAGCCGCCGGCTGCGAATGCCCAGCGGCGCATTACCGTTCAGATCACGCCACAGGTGCAGCAGGCCCCCGTGGCTCCACAGTCCGGTGCAGCGACGCAGGTCGCCTTGGCCGCGCCCACTGCGCCATTGCCCTTTGGTTGGTTCTGGGCAGAGTTGAATGCCAAAGGCACGGCAGATGCGTCCCGTGCCGTCCAGGCGACGGATCTCATTGCAGCGAAGGTCGGCCAAGTGCCGGAGCCGCGCCTGCAAACGCTTCAGTCCACAGCGCGCACCTATGGGCGTGATCTTTTGGCCGGGACTATCGGCAAAAACATCTCTCCTGCATTCGCGCTGGCCGTTATTGCGGTCGAAAGCGCCGGGGATCCAAATGCCGAAAGCAGGGCAGGTGCCCAGGGGTTAATGCAGCTGATGCCGGACACGGCGCGCGCATATGATGTCTCGGACAGCTTTGACCCCGCCCAGAACATTCAGGGTGGCATCGCGCTCCTGAGCGACTTGATGCAGACCTATGATCAGGACCCGCTGCTGGCTCTGGCCGCTTACAATGCCGGACCCACAGCGGTGGCCACCCACGGCGGCGTTCCGCCCTTTGCGGAAACGCGTGCCTATGTGCCAAAGGTCATGGCGGCTTGGCGCATCGCGCGGGGCCTTTGCCAGACGCCACCTGACCTAGTGACGGATGGGTGCGTTTTCGCGGTGGCGCAAGATGGCTGACAAGTCCGTCGACGCCCAATCGTTGATCCGGACCAACCTGACCCAAGAGACGATTTGGGCGGGGCTGGGGCAGGCTCCGATCGCCACCTTACGCGCCTTGGCAGGCGGGCGACGCGGGCTGACCCAGCGTATTGGGGCGCATGTCGATCTGCGCACCGATTTGATTCCCGTTCAGTCTGATCACTTGGCGGATATTCGTTCCACGGGTGCATCAGTATCTTCGGATATGCCCAAAGAGTGGCTTCACCGCTTTGCAAATCAGCATGGACTGACCGTCAGCGACGCCGCAACGTCTACGAAGCCAATGAGGATGTCTTGGAAGGCGCGCGATCTGATCAAAGCGCTGCGCCCGCATCAGTGGGTCAAGAATATCCTGCTGATCCTGCCGATGATCGCGGCACATGACTTCACACTGGCCACGCTGTCGTTGGTCATTTTGGGGATCATTGCTTTCTCTGCGGCGGCAAGTGCCATTTATATCGTCAACGATCTTCTGGATCTCGAAGCTGACCGCCTGCACCCGACCAAGTGCAAACGGCCCTTTGCCGCTGGAACCGTTCCGTTGGGCGTCGGGATGGCGACATGCCTTATCTTGATTGCAGTAGCTCTGGCGGTGGGCACGGTCCTTGGCGCGGCCTTCTTTGCCGTTGTTTGCCTTTATATGATTGTGTCGTTGGCGTATTCGCTCAAACTCAAGCGGATGCGGTGGGTCGATATCGCGACGCTGGCGGCGCTCTATACTATCCGCGTTGTGGCAGGTGCGGCGGCAAGCCAGGTCGAAGCCTCGGCTATGATGCTGATCTTCATCTTCCCGATCTTTATCACTTTGGGATGCGTCAAACGCCTGACCGAACTGACACTCGCCACGTCTGATGAGCGTTTGCCGGGGCGCGGTTATGGCCGGACCGACAGGGGCGACCTGTTGAATGTCGCGGGCTTGGGTATCTTTGGGGCTTTGCTGGTCTTTGGCCTTTACACCTTCAGTGAACAGGCTCTCATCCTTTATCCCACGCGTTGGATCTTGTGGCTGGCCATGGTGCCGATGGCGATCTGGATGGTTCGCATGGTCGTTTTGGGCTACCGGGGCAAACAGGATTACGATCCCATCGTCTTTGCCATGCGGGACAAGACCGGGATCGGCATCCTGATGATCACGCTTTCGCTGATGTTCTATGCCGCTGGCCTTTGGGCGCAGTGGTTTGGGCTAGGCTAGATCGACAATTTCTTGAAAATCGGCTCTGGCACCAAACGGATGATCGTCATGATCAGCCGCCAAAAACCGGGTGTGTAGATGATGTTCTTGCGTTTCTCGACGGCGCGCAGAATGTCATCGGCCACCTTTTCGGGCGGCGCGACAAGAAACATGCCTTCGACATCCCAGGTCATCGCAGTGTCCACAAAGCCGGGTTTGACCGTGACCACATGCCCGCCTGCGCGGGTCAGGCGGTTGCGCAGACCACTGAGATAGGTGTGAAAGCCAGCCTTGGCCGCGCCGTAGACATAGTTTCCGACGCGTCCCCGGTCGCCAGCCACTGAGCCCACACCCACGATGGTCCCGCTGCCACGCTGTTCCAACTCTGCCGCCAGAAGATGAAGCACATGGGACGGACCCGTGAAACTGTCACGGATGACGCCGTCGATGCCGTCTGGTGCGGCATCAAGATCTGACTGTGGCGGCATGGAGCCGACAAAGACAGCCGCGTTGAGTGTGCCTTCTTCGCGGGCCATGCGGTCGATCAGAGGCGCAAAAGTGTCGGCGTCCCGCGCGTCAAAGCGCATCACCTCCGCCAGCCGCGCGCCGCGTACACGGGCGTCGCGGGCGGTGGCGGCCATATCATCGGTGTCACGACCGGCAAGGATGATCCCGTCGCCCTGATGCGCCAGCTTGCGGATAAAGGCGCGTGCCATGGACGACGTTGCGCCAAGAATGAGCCAAGTTTGCTGCATCACGCCACCTCGCGCAGTTTCAAGCGTCGAACGAGGGCGGTCATCAGCGCACCTTCAGGATCTGATTTGGCAGCAATCTTAGCCCAAGCCGCGTGATCGGGATACATCGATGCCACTTGATCCGGTTCAAGGAATGCATCTTTGGCCAGATAGACACGTCCGCCAACATCAGCGGTCATCTGGTTCAGGCGTTTGATGACATCGGCGGCCTTGGCCCGGGCCGGAAAATCGACGGCCAGGGTGTACCCTTCCATCGGGAAAGACATCATGCCGCCGCGCCCTTCGCCCAGCTTCTTCAAAACGACAAGCGGCGAGGCGAGGCCGGACGTGCCGATGAATTCCAACATATCCTTGAGAGCATCTGCCTCTGCTGTCGGAACAACACACTGAAACTGATGGAACCCGCGCTTGCCATATAGGCGGTTCCAGTTCGCGATGCGGTCGAGCGGGAAGAAAAAATCGTCAATGCTGCGAATGCGGGTGCGGCCCATGGCAGGGACACGGCGCAGGTAGGCTGCATTGAAGGCGCGAACCACCGGTCCAGATAGCGCTGCGTGGGGCGCATCAAACGGCACTGACTTGGCCTTTTTGTCGGGTGGCGGTGTGCGGTCGACCAACTCGGCCTCTTCCATAATACCGCGCCCGGTGGCGTCGCCCGTCGCGGTTGCATCAATCCAGCCGACGACAAAAGGCGATGTCGATGCTTCAAGTTGCGCGATGTGTTCGTCAAAACTGTCCATCCGGCGTTCTCGTACGCGCACACCTGTACCAGGGCAGGGCGCAAGGCTTAGCGTTGCCTGTGTGATGATGCCCGTCTGCCCGAGACCACCAACGCTGGCGCGGAATTCGTCTGATCCTGCGGTCTCGACCTCGGATTGGCCGTTGCGCAGAACCGTCAGTGATCGGACCTGTTGGCCAAAGGAGCCTACCGACACGTGGTTTTTGCCATGCACATCCATGGCAATTGCGCCGCCGACCGTGGCGTGGCCCGTACCGGGAAGAACCGCAGGCATCCAGCCACGTGGAGCCAGCAGCGTCGTGAGATCGCCCAGTGTCACGCCCGCTTCGACTGTCACGGTTCCTGCGTTTGGATCGAAATCTATAATGCGGTCGAGCCGGGTCATGTCGATGACAGACCCGTCGTCATTCAGGCAAGCATCTGCATAGCTGCGCCGATTGCCGATAGCGGGTGCTTGTCCGGCCACCTTGTGCAGTGCCGACAGTCTTTCGGGCCGTGCCATCGGCCCGTCCGCAACCAAAGCCCGGCCCCAGCCGGTGTAGCTGCCTGAACGCCATGTCATGTGGATTACGTCCTTCGTGCGTATTTTTCTGCAATCGGGAAGGCAGCGAGCCCGATGGCAATGGCAAACCAGAGTGTTGTGAGACGGATAATGGCGGTCGCGGGGATCGAGACCTCAAGCGGGACACCTTCGAGCGACAAGAGAGCAACCATGGCGGCTTCGGCTCCGCCCAGCCCGCCAGGCGCTCCGGTCAGTCCACCGGCCAGTGTTGCGAAAGTAAAGACGGCGACCGCCATCCAGAACGGCAAAGGCGCACCCATCCAGTTGAGCAACAGATAGAAAGCATAACCTTCCGCCAGCCATCCCAGCATCGACAGGGCACCTGCCAAGGTCAGAACCTTGGGCGTCATGAACAGCCTGAGCGACCGTGCTGCGCGGCGCACGCGACCCATCAGACGTGGGAAGATACCGGTTGCGCGGAAAAGCAGCGTAACCAAAGCGCTGAGAAGTTTCGGCTGAGTTGCTAGGATCGCGATCGCAAGCGCAATGCCCGCAAATGGGAGTGCAAAGGCCATGCCACCGGCAGACAGCAGCAGAGCGAGCCCAAGGATCAGCGCCATCGCAGCCAGATCAGCGGCACGATCAACCAGCGCAAGCGGCGCGGTTCGCTCAACGCCCCAATCCGTTTCTCGCAAGAGCCAACGAATACGGATCAATTCGCCGACACGACCCGGCGTGACCGACATCGCAAACCCGCCCAGATAGTGACGCATGTTCGCGGCAAGGCTTGTGGGCAGACCCAGACGCCGCGTGAACAGATGCCAACGCACTGCCCGCATCCCGTAATTGGCAATCGATAGCAAAAGCAGGATCGCGACCGATGTTGACGACAGCTTTTGAATTTGCGCCCAGATTTCTGTCCAGCTCGTGGTATGGGCGAGCGCGACCAGCCCCACGATGACAACGGCCACAAGGCCGCCGACTAACGCGGTGTCCATCCACGCGCGATTTTCACGCCGTGACGGGTTTATGCTGCTCATCACCATTCCTTCGCCGGTTTGGCGACAAAATGGGGCATTTCTATGAAGTTGTCCCGTAACACGGAACAATTCTCGGTGAGGGCTACGCTAGACTTTGAAGACGTCGGCCCATTCGGGGTGCTTTGCCCGCTGAGCGTTCACAAAGGGGCATAGTGGCACAACTTTAAATCCCTCGTCCCGCGCGCGTTCGACAAGGTATTCGACCAGCTTTTTGCCAACCCCCGTTCCGCGCAAGCTGTCCGGCACGCCGGTATGATCCACGATGCGCGTCACTGGGGACAGGATGGAAAACGTCATCTCGGCCTCATGCCCATCCTGCGTCAGGACATATCGCCCTTTGGTGCCAGAGATTTCCTCTTTGATCATGCGGCTGTCCTTTGGGGTTTCAAAGACATTTGGAACTTAAAGGCCGGGCCAGCGTTGTACCGCAGCGTGCAACTCAGCACGTGGACCGACCCAAGACTACGAAGGAACACATTATGTCAGCCCCCGACACCAACACCGACCGCCAAATTCGCCGCCACCGTGGCCCGATCTACGGCATCGCTGTGGGTTTGGGCGCCGTGGCCATCATGTGGTACGTGTTCGCAGGCATGTCGGGCGACACCGTCGATGTCGCCCCCGATGTTACACAAGAAGTTGCAGACGGTTAAACAATTGTCGCTTCGGTGGCGTTGCGGAGATCATCCTCTGTGACGCCATCTGCGGTTTCAACGATCTGCAAGCCGCCCTCGACGACATCAAGAACACCCATGTTGGTGATGATGCGGTCAACCACACCTGTCCCTGTCAGGGGCAGGGTGCATTCCTTAAGAACTTTGGAATCGCCGTGCTTGTTGGTGTGATCCATCACGACCACGACGCGTCCGACACCGGCGACAAGGTCCATCGCGCCGCCCATACCTTTCACCAGCTTTCCTGGGATCATCCAATTCGCGAGATCGCCGTTTTCGGCCACTTCCATTGCGCCGAGGATCGCCATCGCGATCTTGCCGCCACGGATCATGCCGAACGACGTCGCGCTGTCGAAATAGGCTGTTTGGGGTAGCTCTGTGATCGTCTGCTTACCCGCGTTGATCAGGTCCGGGTCAATGTTGTCTTCGGTCGGAAACGGGCCCATGCCCAGCATTCCGTTTTCAGACTGAAGCGTCACCTCGACGCCGTCGGGGATGTAGTTGGACACCAGCGTTGGAATGCCGATTCCAAGGTTCACATAGGTGCCATCTTCGAGCTCTTGTGCCGCGCGCGCGGCCATCTGGTTGCGATCCCAAGCCATCAGTTTTCCTTCGCGTTTATTTCTTCGGTCAGGGGTATTTCGATTGTCAAAACTCCGCCTGCGATACCTGTTGCATGGTTGACGGTGCCTGCTACGCCATCAACCAAACGTTCGATCAATTTGCCGCGCGGCGATCCGGCGGGCCAAATCTTGGACGCACCGCCAGAGCCCCCGGTGCCCTGTTCTGCGTCGCCGTCGTCGCCAATTGTCATCCGGAACCCGCCCGCTGCCAGCCGGAGCAAACGCACATCTAAAAGGCCTTGTGCCAGTCCATTGAAGGATGTGGTCAGCTTGGCGTGCACCACCTCGGCAAAGATGATTGCAATCCGCGTGGCCAGATCAATCCCGACCTCAACGCTTTCGACTGATACTTGTGTTTTTACACCGGGTGGGCCCACGTCATGGGCAATCGCATGAAACAGACGCGTCAGAAGGGGACCCACATTCACGCCGCTTTGGGCCGGATCAGAATCTGACAACCGCAGTTCTTCATAAACAAGTTGCAAAGCATCCAGCCGCCGTTGGATCGCGCTGTAGGGTTCATCGTCTGACCCAAGGTCGGCGTCTTCGCTGATATCTAACAAAATGGATTGAACGTCAGCCGTGGCGCGTTCGCACAGCGTAGCCAGCGCCATGTCGATATTGCCGCGCGAGACCGAGCTTTCATCAGCGTCCAGATTTTTCTGTACGCCGAGGAAATACCGGGTATCTCCCACGCCATTCTTGATCGGAGCGACCAGTAGTCGGTTTTTGAAAGGCTGCCCGTCTGCGCGGTAGTTCAGGATATCTACCGACACGTCGCGCCGTGCCTCGATCCGGCTACGAAGAAGATCGACGGCGCTTTTCTTTGTGTCTGCGCCCTGAAGGAACCGACAGTTTCGTCCAATCACGGCTGATCGGGCATAGCCTGTGGTGCGAACGAAGGCTTCATTCACATAGACGATCGGATTGTCGTCGCGCGTGGCGTCCGTCAGGACAAACGCGATCTGAGCCTTGTCAAAGCTCGCTGCTGCATCCGCATCGTTCAGGACAGCAGAAAGTTTCACGGGAGAAACGGCCACAGATTAGGCGGCCTTGATTGTGCGTTGTTCGATGCGTTTTTCGTGCTCGCCTTGGATCAGGCGGTGTACGTAGATTCCCGGCAAATGGATCGCGTCGGGATCGAGGCTACCCACAGGCACAATTTCCTCGACCTCCATCACGCAGACCTTGCCACACATGGCGGCGGGCGGGTTAAAGTTGCGGGCGGTCTTGCGGAAGATCGCGTTCCCGGTCTCGTCCGCTTTCCAAGCCTTCACGATGGAAAGATCAGCGAACATGCCGTTTTCCATGATGTAGGTTTCATCAGCGCCATCTGGCCCGGTTGGGAAGGTTTTGTGTTCCTTGCCCTCGGCAATCACGGTGCCGACGCCGGTTTTGGTGTAGAAGCCCGGAATGCCGTGGCCGCCCGCGCGCATGCGTTCGGCCAGCGTGCCTTGTGGGTTGAATTCAAGTTCCAGCTCACCCGACAGGTACTGACGCATGAATTCTGCGTTTTCGCCCACGTAAGAACTGATCATCTTTTTCACCTGCCGCGTTTGCAACAGGATGCCGATCCCGAAATCGTCGACACCTGCATTGTTCGAGGCAAATGTCAGGTCCTTGGTCCCGGCCTCTTTGATCGCGTCGAGCAGCAGTTCAGGAATGCCGCACAGGCCAAAGCCGCCGGATGCGATGAACATGCCGTCAAACAAAAGACCATCCAGCGCTTCGGCGGCTGATCCGTAAATCTTCTTCATGGAATATCTCCCCATACGTCAACAAAGTTGTGACGCAGGGGGAGGGGGGTGTCAATTCGCTGCACCTGCAAATTGGCAGCGCAGCGCAAGGCCTAGCGCTAGGCCTTTTTCGCAGCTGTCTTTTTGGCGGTCGTCTTTTTCTTGGCCGGCGCTTTTTTCTTGGTCACTTTCTTGCCTTTGCGGGCGGCGGCTTCTGCGATCAGATCCACAGACTGGGCGAGCGTGAGGTTATCGACCTCTACGGTGTCCGGGATCGTCGCGTTGATCTTGTCCCATTTCACGTAAGGACCGTAGCGGCCTTTGAAGACCTGTACTGGCCCGCCTGCTTCTGGGTGTTCGCCCAATTCGCGCAGTGGTTCGACCTTGGTCCTTTGTCCACGTTTGGGTTTCGAGGCGAT
This sequence comes from Shimia ponticola, assembly GCF_007995215.1. Taxonomy (GTDB): domain Bacteria; phylum Pseudomonadota; class Alphaproteobacteria; order Rhodobacterales; family Rhodobacteraceae; genus Shimia_B; species Shimia_B ponticola. Next base: position 909,654 of record NZ_VCDK01000003.1, on the reverse strand, counting down.
GACCTCGACCGCGCGGTTCATGCCGATTTCCCAGACATCCTCAATGCTTTCGAGGTTGGCGTTCACGCCGCCCCGGTCGCTGATCGACTCGGCGTATTTTAGATAGGGACCGTAGCGCCCGATGTTGGCCCAGATCGGCACGCCGTCATCGGGGTGCGGCCCAATCAGGCGTGGCAAGCTGAGCAGTTTGAGCGCCTCTTCCAGCGTCAGGCCCTCCGGGCTCCAACCCTTGGGTACGCCTTGGCGCGGTGGTTTTGGTTGCTCGTCCGTGACGGCCCCGCGCTGGACGTAGGGGCCAAAGCGCCCTTTGAACACGCGGATTTCGTCACCGCCGTCGGTGCCCAGCAGCTTGCCCTCTGGTGGGATGACCGATTTCGCTTCTTCTTCGCTCAGTGGTGGTCCGAACGGGCGAGTGTAGCGGCATTCAGGATAGTTCGAGCATCCAATGAAGGCCCCGCCAGAGCGCGCGGTGCGCATCGACAAGCGGCCCTTTTCGCAGTTTGGACACAGGCGGGGGTCACCACCACCGGGCAGCGGCGGGAACAGGTGAGGCTCCAACTCTTCGTTGATCTTCTCAAGGACCTCAGTGATGGATTTATCCATCGCGTCGTCGATGGCCTTGTGGAAATCGGCCCAGAACCGCCCCAGCACATCCTTGTATTCACGGTCGCCTGCGCTGACGTCATCAAGCTCTTCTTCAAGGTTCGCCGTGAATTCGTAGCCGACGTATTTGCGGAAGAAATTCGACAGGAAGGCCGTGACCAACCGCCCCTTATCTTCGGGGAAAAGCCGTCCCTTCTCTTTGCGGACGTATTCACGATCCTGAATCGTCGTGACGATAGACGCATAAGTGGAAGGACGCCCGATCCCGAGCTCTTCCATCCGTTTGACCAGCGTCGCTTCGGTGTAGCGCGGCGGCGGTTGGGTGAAAGATTGCAGGGCGAGAACGGCATCCTTGGCGTCCAACACCGCAGATTTGGCAAGCTTCATGTCGCCTCCGGTTTCCTCAACGAGGGCGTCGTCGTCTTTTTCAGCTTTTGCAAAGGCTTCGGCAAAGCCAGAGACCAATGGGGCTGCGTCACCTTGCGCAATTTGCGGCAGACGCTTGTCATCATCGCCCGCGTCGTCATCGCGGCCTTCTTCATAGATCTTAAGGAACCCGTCGAAGAGCACGACCTGACCGGTAGCACGCAGTTCGATCTGTGCGTCGCCGCTAGCAATGGTAACAGTCGTCCGTTCCAGACGCGCGCCTGCCATTTGGCTGGCGATGGTGCGTTTCCAGATCAGACCGTAAAGCTTGCGCTGATCCTCATCCGTGACTTTGATGTCATCGGGCGCGCGGTTCATCTCGGTCGGGCGAATACACTCGTGTGCTTCCTGCGCGTTCTTCGCCTTGTTCTTATAGATCCGCGGCTTCTCTGGGACGTAAGCGTCTCCAAAGCGGTCGGCGATGGTCGTCCGGGCATCGGTCACGGCCTCGGGTGCCATGTCGATGCCGTCTGTCCGCATGTAGGTGATGTAGCCCGCTTCATACAGGCGCTGGGCCAGTTGCATCGTCACCCGCGCGCCAAAGCCGAACTTGCGGCTCGCTTCCTGCTGAAGCGTTGATGTCATGAAGGGTGGTGACGGGTTGCGTGTTGATGGTTTGGCCTCGACCGTCTTCACACTCAGGTCGCGCGCGGCGATGGCCTGCACGGCCAGTTCAGCCGACGGGCGGTCCGGGATATCAAAGCGCTCAAGCTTCTTGCCGCCCAGCACCGTCAGGCGTGCCTCGTAGGATTGGCCGTTCGGCGTGCCCAGCATGGCGCGCACGGTCCAGTATTCTTGCGGCTTGAACGCTTCGATCTCCATCTCGCGTTCGACGATGATGCGCAGGCTGACCGATTGCACGCGGCCGGCAGATTTTGCGCCCGGCAGGCGACGCCACAGGACTGGCGACAGTTTGAAGCCCACGAGGTAATCCAGCGCGCGGCGTGCCAGATAGGCCTCGACCAGTTCCATATCGACCTGGCGGGGGTTCTTCATCGCCTCGGTTACTGCGGTTTTGGTGATGGCGTTGAACACCACGCGGCTGACAGGGGTGTCTTTCTTGATCGCACGGCGTTTGCGCAGTGCTTCTTCAAGGTGCCAGCTGATCGCTTCGCCTTCGCGGTCGGGGTCGGTGGCAAGGATCAGTTCGCCATCTTCGGCCAACGCATCGGCGATCGCTTTGATGTGCTTTTTGCTGTCGCTGGCAACTTCCCAGGTCATGGCGAAATCGCCATCTGGATCGACCGAACCATCCTTGGGCGGCAAATCACGCACGTGGCCGTAAGAGGCAAGGACCGTGAAGTCTTTGCCCAGATAACTGTTGATTGTCTTGGCTTTAGCCGGGGACTCGACCACTACAACGGCCATGTGTTCACTAATTCCTTGCCGGGATGAATGTCGGCTCAAAATGGGCAGAAGCCGGGGAATGTCAATTCAACGTCGGGCAAAAGCCTTGTATTTATGCAGCGTCACGCATTGGTTTGACGGCGCTTTGTGCCTTGCTCAACCTGTGGGGCAAGCGACAGAAGGCCCCCGGCCTGACGTTCGATCTGCCCGTCGAGTTCAAGTTCAATCAAGACCGGCGTGACGTCTGCCGCCTGAGCTTTCAAATCGCGGATCAGCTGATCCTCTGCCATCGGTGATGGGCCGAGCCGGTCAAGGATTTGGCGGTGCAGAACGGCGGTGTCGCGGAGCGATCGGGCAGGGGGCGAAGGTGGCTGGGACGTGCCCACGATTTTGGCGTTTTGCGATGCTCGTGCAGGCGGCGAAGCGATGGCTTCGATCACATCCTCAGCCGATCGGACCAAGACGGCGCCGTCACGGATCAACATATTGCAACCGCCCGCGCGTGCATCAAATGGGTGACCCGGCACAGCCAGGACATCCCGACCCTGATCAAGTGCGTTGCGCGCGGTGATCAGACTGCCCGATTTTGCGGCGGCCTCGACAACCACCACGGCCTGTGCCAGCCCCGAAATCAGGCGATTGCGCGTTGGGAAATGCCGCGCCTGTGGCTGCAGACCCATGGGTTGTTCGCTGATCATCAATCCGCGTGCGGCGATGGTATCGGCAAGCGCGCTGTTCTCTAACGGATAGATAACGTCGACGCCGCCAGCCATGACCGCCACGGTCCCGGTGTCGATGGCGTGATGATGGGCGGCAGTGTCCACGCCGCGCGCCAAACCGGACACCACGACATAACCGGCTTCGCCCAAATCAGCGGCCAGTTTTCGGGTCATGCGGGTGCCAAGGGATGAAGCGTTGCGCGCGCCAACAAGAGCAATCATCGGGCGTTTGAGAATGTCCAAGTCCCCGCGCGCCCAAAGAAAGGGCGGTGCATCGTGCAGATCATGCATTGCGGTCGGGTAAGCCGCGTCGTCCCGTGCCACAAGAGCTGCTCCTGCCTGCGCTCCACGTCGCATTTCGGCGGCGATGACGCCTTCTGGGCAGACCTCATAGTTGGTTTCACCCGCCGCAGCCGCGATTTCGGGCAGGGCGGCCAATGCAGCAGCCGGATTGCCATGTTCCGCAATAAGGCGGTCGTAGGTTGCGATGCCGACGCGACGGGATCGTAAGAGGCGGAGCGACTGAAAACGATATTCTTCCGCGGTGGGTGGTTTTGGGGGGTGAGAGGAAGAAATTTTGTGACCCGTCATCCAACGCTCCGCCGACTTACGGGAATCAACTTAGGCGAAACTCGGTTAACGATGCGTAAATCGGCATGAGCAGCGGTCCCCTAGAGGACCACCGCAGCGACGTCATTTCACTTTGCGATCAAACGCGTCAGGCTGCGGACCCGCCGACTGTCAAACCACCGATCATTAGCGTTGGTTGCCCGACACCAACCGGAACCCATTGCCCGGCCTTGCCGCAATTGCCGATGCCCGGATCAAGCGCCATGTCATTGCCAATTGCGCGGATGTGTTTGAGCGCCGTCGCGCCATCCCCTATCAGCGTCGCGCCTTTGACCGGTGCGCCGACCTTGCCGTCCTGCACGCGATACGCTTCTGTGCAGGAGAAGACGAATTTACCGTTTGTGATATCGACCTGCCCGCCGCCAAAGCCAACCGCGTAGATGCCGTCCTTGAGATCAGCGACGATGTCTTTGGGATCGGCATCACCAGACAACATATACGTGTTGGTCATGCGCGGCATCGGGATATGCGCATAGCTTTCGCGCCGTCCATTGCCTGTGGGTGCAACGCCCATCAGGCGCGCGTTCTGCCGGTCCTGCATGTACCCGACCAAAACGCCGTCTTCGATCAGAGTGTTCTTGGCGCTGGGCGTCCCTTCGTCGTCAAAGGTGATCGACCCGCGACGATCAGGAATCGTACCGTCGTCTAGGACCGTGACGCCTTTGGCTGCAACCTGCTGTCCCATCAGCCCGGCAAAAGCCGAGGTTCCCTTGCGATTGAAATCACCTTCCAGCCCATGACCCACGGCCTCGTGTAGAAGGATACCGGGCCAGCCCGCGCCCAATACAACATCCATCACACCCGCAGGCGCCGGAACCGCAGAGAGATTGACCACTGCAATCCGCAGGGCCTCTTGCACGGCACCTTTCCAATGATCCGAGGCCAGCAGGCCTGACAGGCCATAACGTCCACCTGCACCGGCAGTGCCGCCTTCGCGACGGCCGTTTTCTTCGACGATGACCGATACGTTCAGCCGCGCCATTGGCCGCATATCGGCAAAGCGCTGTCCATCGGGGCGCAAAATCTCGATCTCTTGCAATGATGCAGCAAGCGAAGCCGACACCTGAACCACCCGGGCATCCAGATCGCGCGCATACGCATCAATTTCGCGCAGCGTCTCGACTTTGACCGAAAACTCGGCCTCGGACATGGGGTCGATATCGGCGTAGAGTTTGGTGTTCGTGCGGGCAGGGGCGTCGGCCATGCTGCCACCGCCTGCGCCCACGGCGAGCCGGGCGGTTTCCGCGGCGCGTCGCATGGCCTGTTCACTGACTTCGGTGGAATGCGCGTAGCCGGCCGTTTGGCCGCGCACCGCGCGCAGACCGAAACCCTCAGCGGCGTCGTAATTCGAGGCTCTGAGGCGCCCATCGTCAAAGGACAGGACCTCTGACCGGCGGCGTTCAAGGAACAGTTCGCCATCATCCGCACCCTCGGTGGCCTGCCGCAACACGGCCAGCGCGGCGGATTCGTCCACGAGTGTTTCAAAGGGGCGAAAAGGATCGTGCGACATGGTGTCCTCGGTTGATTTGGGTCAATGTTAGCGCGCTTTTGACGCGCCCCTGTGACGTTTGGGTCCGTTGCCCGGAATTTCAACATATGGTTTGAAGCGCCCGATAGACAACGCAGTATACCCATGTCGACAGGACGCCGTTTTCCGCACGCTGCAAACGGACCATGGACAGGGTGACATGATACGGGGACGACTCACATGCGATTGAAAACGCTCCTGACCGCAGCAGGTGCCGTGCTCGCAGCACCTATGGCCTATGCGCAGGCCGCATTGGATGGGCTGGACAGCATCGGTAAACCAGTAGACGCCGGTATGGGCTTTCAGCCTGCGGCAACCGAACTGGCGCGCGACCTACAATGGCTTGACGGCCTGATTTTGGTGATCATCACCGCAATCTCGCTGTTTGTGACGGTTCTGCTGGCGCTGGTGATCGTGCGCTACAACAGCAAGGCAAACAAAACGCCTGCAACCTTCACGCACAACTCGCCGCTGGAAGTCGCTTGGACCGTGATCCCGATCCTGATCCTAGTCTTCATCGGTGCGTTCTCGCTGCCGGTGCTGTTCAAGCAGCAGGAAATCCCGGAAGCCGATGTGACCATCAAGGTGACGGGCAACCAGTGGTACTGGAGCTACGAATATGTCGATCACGACTTTGGCTTCGACAGCTTCATGCTCGCCAAAGAAGACCTGGCTGACTACGGCTACGCAGAAGACGAATATCTGTTGGCCACCGACACCGCCGTCGTTGTGCCCGTTGGCGCGACCGTCGTGATGCAGGTGACCGGCTCGGACGTGATCCATTCGTGGACCATTCCGTCCTTTGGCGTGAAGCAGGATGCCGTTCCTGGTCGTCTGGCCGAACTGTGGTTTGCCGTCGATGAGGGCATGGAAGGCGTCTATTTCGGTCAGTGCTCGGAGCTTTGCGGCAAGGATCACGCCTATATGCCGATCACCGTGAAAGCGGTGTCGCCTGAGGCCTACCAAGAGTGGCTCGCCGGTGCGATCGACGAATATGCCGGTGATCCAACCTCCCTTCCAGCTGTGAAAGTGGCATCGAAGTAAATGACCGACGCGTCCCTCAACACCGCAGCGCAACCTGCTGCCAACCAAGGCCCGTATGATGCGGGCTTTGGCGACTATTTCGCGCTGCTGAAGCCGCGCGTGATGTCGCTTGTGGTCTTTACGGCTGCGGTTGGCCTGCTGGCGGCTCCTGGATCTCTTCACTGGGTCGAAGCTGTCTGCGCAATTCTGTTCATCGCAATCGGGGCGGGTGCTTCGGGTGCGCTGAACATGTGGTGGGACGCGGATATCGACGCGGTGATGAAACGGACGGCCAAACGGCCGATCCCATCGGGCCGTGTTGAGCCACAAGATGCGCTTGTCGTGGGCTGTGCCCTGTCGGGCCTGTCCGTGATGTTCATGGCGCTGGCGACAAACTGGCTGGCGGCTGGGCTGCTGGCATTCACGATCTTCTTTTACGCCGTCGTGTATTCGATGTGGCTCAAGCGTTCGACACCGCAGAACATCGTGATCGGTGGCGCGGCGGGTGCGTTCCCTCCGATGATCGGATGGGTGGCTGTGACCGGTTCGATCTCGATCGAAGCCTGCCTGATGTTCGCTCTGATCTTCATGTGGACTCCTCCGCATTTCTGGGCGCTGGCCCTGTTCATGCGCTCTGATTACGATGATGCGGGTGTCCCGATGCTGACCGTCACGCATGGCCGCAAAGCCACACGCGCGCATATCCTTGCCTACACGGTTCTACTGGCCGTTTTGGCTGTCGCAGCCGGATTTACGCAAATCGGTGGCCCTCTTTATCTGGCCGTCGCAGTGATCTGTAACGTGATCTTCCTGCGGGATGCCGTTCGGATCTGGCGCCGCACCGAAGAAGACGCCGAAGCTGACAACTACAAGGTCGAGAAATCGTTCTTCAAGTTTTCGCTTCTGTACCTGTTCGTTCATTTTGGCGCGATCCTGTTTGAGGCCGTGCTGCCAGTTGCAAACTGGATGTAAAAGGAGTGGCAATGAGCTTTTCACCTGACAGCGATATGCACAAACGCCGGAAGGGCCGGAACATGGGCGTTGGCCTGTGTCTGGCGGCCTTTATCGGTTTGCTGTTTGTGCTGACGACGGTGAAAATCCGCCAGACAGGGCCTGTCGAAGGCTTTGACCACGTGCCGCGCGCAACAGCGCTGCCCGCTACCGAAACGCAATCTGCAACGGGGGAGTGACGACATGACCCTGGACGGAAAAACAAGAACCCTTGCCAAGACGCTGGCCGTTGTCGCAACGATGTTTGGCCTCGCCTACGCGTCGGTGCCATTCTACGATTGGTTTTGCCGCGTCACCGGATTTGGCGGCGCAACAGATGTAGCCGAAGCCGGCTCGGATACGGTGCTTGATGACACCATTACGATCCGCTTTGACGGGTCGCTTGAAAAAGACATGCCGTGGACCTTCAAACCAGAAGTCCGCACCATGGAGCTTAAGATCGGGGAGACGGGGCTTGCCTTCTACGAGGCGCACAACCCGACAGACAAACCTGTGGCCGGCAGCGCATCCTACAATGTGACGCCCTACCAAGCGGGCGGCTTCTTCAGCAAGATCGACTGCTTCTGCTTTGAAGAGCAGGTGTTAATGCCGGGTGAAACCGTCATGATGCCAGTGACCTTCTTTGTGGAGCCCGACATCGTCGATGATCGTGAGGGCAAATACATCCACACGATCACGCTGAGCTACACGTTTTATGAAATTGACCTTCCAGAGCAGCAGGCTGCTTTGGAGGCTGAAACCGAAACAAGTCTAAACTAAGAAACCCCAAAACGCGGGGGAGGGAACAATGGCCCACGAAAAGAACCACGACTATCACATTCTGAACCCCTCTATCTGGCCGTTCGCCGGATCGGTGGCAGCATTTGCTATGCTCTTCGGCGCGGTCCTTTGGATGCACGATAGCGGCCCATGGCTGTTCCTGATGGGCTTTGTCGGTGTCCTCTACGTGATGTATGCGTGGTGGGCCGAGACGGTCGCCGAGAACCAGGTGGGTGACCACACGCCCGTCGTTCTGATCGGCCTGCGCTATGGCTTCATCATGTTCATCATGTCGGAAGTCATGTTCTTTGCCGCATGGTTCTGGTCGTTCTTCAAACACGCGCTTTATCCGATGCAGGACTACGAAGGCTCGACCTACGTGGCGCCTGAATTCTACCACGTGAACGCGTTCGAACTGCCGCTGATCAACACGCTGATCCTGCTGTTGTCGGGCTGTGCCGTGACCTGGGCGCACCACGCGCTTGTCCATGGCGGTCAGCGCAAGGACGTTGAGCATGGTCTGCTGATCGCAGTTCTTCTGGGTGTGCTGTTCACGGCGTTCCAAGCCTACGAGTACAACTATCTTCTGACGGTCAAGGACTGGACCTTCGGTGGCGACAAGTTCTTCTCGAACTTCTTCATGGCGACCGGTTTCCACGGTCTGCACGTCATCATTGGGACGATCTTCCTCGCGATCTGCTACTTCCGGGTGCGCAAGGGTCACTTTACGGCTGAGAGCCACATGGGTTTTGAGGCGGCAGCATGGTACTGGCACTTTGTCGATGTGGTTTGGCTGTTCCTGTTCGCCGCGGTCTACATCTGGGGTGTCGGCGCGTCGCTGCCAGGCTGATCTGACAAATGACGGGAGCGCGCTTTCAAAGCGCTCCCCAACCGCCCCACCCTCGCGCTTTGAATGCGCGCGACGCCTCCCCTTACGGTGGCAAAGCCACCTAACGGGCAGTGGGCGGGAGCATTTGAAAAACATAGAAGGGCAGGGGCGGTCTCTGCCCTTTTGCTTTGGAGAGATCGGACACGTGCGCATCTTTGTCTTGTTGATCGGCGTTCTGGGAACCGGGGTTCTGCTGTGGCTTGGGATATGGCAGATGCAACGGCTGGAGTGGAAAGAAGGCGTCTTGGCCGAGATCGAGGCGCGGATCACAGCCGCACCTGTCGCGGTGCCGCAAACCCCCGATCCAGAAGCGGATCGATATTTGCCGGTTGCTGCCGATGGCACACTCGTTGGCCCTGAGGTGCATGTACTGGTGTCGACCAAGTTGCGCGGGGCGGGCTATCGGATCATTCAGGCATTCGAAACGGATGGTCGCCGGATGCTGGTGGATCGCGGCTATGTCGATGTTGAGGACAAAACCAAAGCGCGCACGGCTGGACCGGTGTCGGTGGTGGGCAACCTGCACTGGCCTGATGAGATCGACAGTTTCACGCCGGATAACGATATCGCGGCCAACACCTGGTTCGCCCGCGATGTGCCATCTCTGGCCGCCCACCTGAATACAGAGCCTGTCATGATCATTGCGCGCGATGTGTCGCCAAATGACCCGTCTCTGACGCCTTTGCCCGTGGACACCAGCGGCATTCCGAACGATCACTTGGGCTATGCGGTGACGTGGTTCGGGCTTGCGGCGGTCTGGGTTGGAATGACCCTGCTTTTCCTATACCGCGGGCGGCGCAAACCGGCCTGACAAGAAAGAAGAACGGTTCAATGGACTATATCTCAACCCGTGGCGCAGCCCCAGTGCTGAGTTTCGAAGAGGCCATGTTGACGGGGTTGGCCCGTGATGGCGGGCTTTATGTTCCGGCGACCGTGCCAAGCCTGTCCGAGGCTGACATCGCGGCGCTGGCCGGGTTGCCCTATGAAGAGGTTGCCTTTCGCGTGATGCGCCCCTTTGTGGGCGACACCTTCACTGACAGCGAGTTTGGCGAGATCATCGAAAAGGCCTATGCCAGCTTTGGCCACGATGCGCGTGCGCCGCTGGTTCAGCTTGGACCGAACCACCACCTTCTCGAACTGTTTCACGGTCCAACTTTGGCGTTCAAGGATTTTGCCATGCAGTTGATTGGTCAGCTGTTTCAGGTCGCTCTGGAGCGTCGCGGCGAAAAGGTCACGATTGTGGGCGCCACCTCTGGTGATACCGGATCAGCCGCGATCGAAGCCTTCCGCGGGCTGGACGCCGTCGATGTGTTTATCCTCTATCCGCACGGGCGCGTGTCCGAGGTCCAAAGGCGGCAAATGACGACGCCGGTGGAGAGCAACGTCCATGCGCTGGCGGTCGATGGCACCTTTGATGACTGCCAAGCCAAGCTGAAAGACATGTTCAACCACTTTGACTTTCGCGACGAAGTCCGCCTGGCCGGGGTCAATTCGATCAATTGGGCGCGGGTTCTGGCGCAGGTCGTCTATTACTTCTCGTCTGCCACCGCCCTTGGCGCGCCTTATCGCGAGGTGTCCTTTACGGTGCCGACCGGAAACTTCGGTGACATCTTTGCAGGCTATATCGCCAAAAAGATGGGACTGCCGATCAAGCGCTTGATCGTTGCGACGAACCGCAACGATATCCTGCACCGCGCGCTGTCGACCGGCGACTACACCACCGGAGAAGTGCATCCGACGATCACGCCGTCGATGGATATTCAGGTGTCGTCCAACTTTGAGCGCGCCTTGTTCGATGCCTATGACCGCGATGGCGGCGCTGTGGCCCAACTGATGACCGAGCTGAAAGAGGGCGGGTTCCACATCAGCCAAGGCGCGCTGCAAGGTCTGCGTGAGCATTTCGGATCTGGCCGCTCGGACGAGCATGAAACAAGCCAGACCATCACGGACATGTTCACCCGCACAGGCGAAATCCTGTGTCCGCATTCCGCTGTGGGTGTAAAGGTCGCCAATGACGTCTTGGGCCCGGAGCCCATGATCACGCTGGCCACGGCGCATCCCGCCAAGTTCCCCGACGCAGTCGAAGCCGCCATGGGCTCACGCCCCCCCTTGCCCCCGCGCATGGCAGACTTGTATGAGCGATCAGAACGGGTGACGCGGGTCGAAAACGATCTTGACGCGCTCGAGACCCTGATCCGCAGCCGGAGAACCGCGTGACCGTCAAGACCCATACCCTTCCGAACGGATTTCGCATTGTCACCGAACGGATGGAGGGGATGAAAAGCGCCTCGATCGGCGTCTGGATCAATGCGGGCGGACGGCACGAACGTGTCGAGCAAAACGGCATCGCGCATTTCCTTGAACATATGGCGTTCAAAGGCACCGAACGCCGCACTGCGCTGCAGATCGCCGAAGCGATTGAGGACGTCGGTGGCTATATCAACGCCTATACCAGCCGCGAGATGACCGCCTATTACGCCCGCGTGCTGGAAGACGACGTGCCGCTGGCGCTGGACGTGATCAGCGACATCGTCCTGAACCCCATCTTTGATCCGCGTGAGATTGAGGTCGAACGCGGCGTGATCTTGCAGGAAATCGGCCAGTCTCTCGATACACCTGACGACATCGTCTTTGACTGGTTGCAAGAGGTGGCCTATCCCGATCAACCCATCGGGCGCACAATCTTGGGGCCAACCGAACGGGTCAAGTCTTTCAGCCGCGATGATCTGTCGTCCTTTGTGCGTGAGCATTATGGACCCGGCCAGATGATCTTGGCAGCGGCCGGTGGTGTCGATCATGACGCCTTGGTCAAAGCTGCTGAGGCGATCTTTGGGGGACTTGAATCAAAGCCGATCCACATGGTCGAAGCGGCGAGTTTCGCGGGCGGAGAGCGCCGGGAGGACAAGGTCCTTGAGCAGGTTCACTTTACCTTGGCGTTCGAGGGACCGAATTACCGCGATCCTTTGATTTACACGTCGCAGATATTCTCGACGGCCTTTGGTGGCGGGATGTCATCGCGTCTCTTCCAGGAAGTCCGCGAAAAGCAGGGCCTCTGCTACACGATTTTCAGCCAAGCTGGCGCTTATGCCGATACGGGCATGACCACAATTTATGCAGGCACCAGTGCCGATCAGGTCGCGACGCTTGCCAACATCACCATGGACGAGCTGAAACGCGCGGCCGATGATATGAGCCCAGCCGAGGTCGCACGCGCCCGTGCGCAGATGAAAGCCGGGATGCTGATGGGGCTGGAAAGCCCGTCGCACCGTGCTGAACGTCTGGCGCGTATGACGGCGATCTGGGGGCGTGTCCCGTCTCTGGACGAGATCATCGAGTCGATCGACAGCGTCACGACCGGGGATATTCGCGACTTTGCAGGGCAAATGGTCGACAACCCGCGCATGGCCATGGCGCTTTATGGTCAGGTCGATGCCGCACCGACCATTCAGGATTTGCAGGAGAGGCTGGCCGCCTGATGCTGCGCCGTGCGCGGAACGTGAAGATCGAGACGGAACGCCTGACGCTCCGCCCGCCTGTCCATTCCGATTTTCGGCAATGGGCAGCCTTGCGTCTGACCAGCCGCGATTTTCTTCAGCCGTGGGAGCCGACCTGGGCTGTGGACCATCTCACCCGCAAGAGTTTCACGAACCGGGTCTATTGGGCGCAGCGGTCGATCCGCAGCGGTACGGCGGTACCTGTTTTTCTAATCCGCAAAGAAGATCAGAGCCTTGTCGGCGCAATCACGCTTGATCACATCCGTCGTGGTCCCGCGCAGGCCGGCACGACCGGGTATTGGATCGGCGAACCCTTTGCGCGCCACGGCTATATGCGCGAGGCCATCGAAGGTTTGGTCCACTATGCCTTTACCGAACTTGATCTGAGCCGGATCGAGGCGGCCTGCCTGCCCGAAAACAAAGCGTCTCGCGCGCTGTTGGAAAAGTCTGGCTATAAATACGAAGGTGTCGCGCAAAGCTATCTGCAAATCGCAGGCAGATGGCGCACACATGTGCTTTATGCCAATCTGCGCAGCGACCGACGCGGCAAAACCGAAGTCGGATAGCTCCGCTCGGTCAAACCGCTATTGATCACGTCTGGCGCGCGCTACCCTTAGGGCATGCGACATCTACTCTTTGCCCTGAGCCTGTCTTGCCTTGGAACCGCTGCTGCCGCGCAGGACCGCAACAGCCATTGCATTGCACTGGCTGACACGACGCCGGGCGTCACCTACCTGCACAAGGCCGCGTGGCACGAAGAGGTGCCCGAGTTCAGCGTCCGCATCAACTACATCGACCACGCCATGTTCTTCATTCAGGCGGCGACCGGTGAAACCGTGGCAACGGACTACACCGGCTTTTTGGGAATGGCCGATGTGGTTCCGGACGTGGTCACCATGAACAACAGCCACGAGACGCATTGGACCTCTTTGCCGGACCCGCGCATCCCACATGTGTTGCAAGGCTGGCCCGATAGCGATGGCAACAAGGCCGACTACAGTCTGCAAGTTGGCAATATGCTGGTGCGGAACGTGACAACCGATACGAGGTCGCGTTTCGGACCCGAGATCGTCGAGGATGGTAATTCGATTTTTGTGTTCGAGATTGAGGGTTTGTGCATTGGCCATATGGGCCATTTGCACCACGAACCTGACCCGGCTCAGTACGCCGCGCTTGGTCGGCTCGACGTGGTGATGGTTCCCGTCGATGGCGGTTTTACGATCGATAGGCCATCGCTGATTTCGATGCTTCAGCGTCTCCGGTCCTCTTTGGTGATCCCGATGCACTGGTTCGGGCCGTCCAATCTCGAGCGTTTCCTAGAAGACATGGCCGAAGATTTTGTCATCAAACGCACCCTTTCATCAGAGGTCGTGGTCAGCTTGCGCACCCTGCCTCCAGAGCCGACCATCCTTGTGCTGGGCACAAACTATCTGCGTGCGCCCCAGTGACCTTTGACGCGACTTTCCGCTAGACCCACCCTATGACAGACCTATCCCCCGTCACGCCCGATTTTGAGGCCAGCCTGCGTGCCGCGCTGCCGGACGCGGCCTTCAAGTCACCGGAGCCGAAATATTTCGAAGAGCCGCGCGGTCGCTTTCAAGGAGCCGCTGGTGTGGTGCTCGCGCCTGCCTCGACGACCGAAGTCGCAGCTGCCGTCCGTCTGGCCCATGAGGCTGGCGTGCCAGTGGTGCCGTATGGTGGCGGCACTGGCCTTGTCGGGGGGCAGATCGCGGGCGAAGGACCTGCCGCATTGGTGCTTAGCCTCGAACGGATGACCCGGATCCGCAACACGTGGCCGCGCGAAAATCTGATCGAGGTCGAGGCTGGCGCAATTCTTGCTGATGTACAGGCTAAGGCGAAAGAGGTGGATCGCCTATTCCCGCTGTCACTGGCGTCCGAAGGCTCGGCCCGGATCGGAGGGCTCTTGGCCACCAACGCGGGCGGCGTGAATGTCTTGCGCTACGGGAATATGCGCGACCTTTGCCTTGGGCTCGAGGTCGTCTTGCCGAACGGCGACATCTGGAATGGGCTGACGCGCCTGCGCAAAGACAACCTCGGTTATGACCTGCGCAATCTCATGATCGGCTCAGAGGGCACATTGGGTGTGATAACCGCCGCGACCCTCAAGCTCTCTCCGATCCCCGCAACGCGCGGCACGGCGATGATCGCGGTTCCGTCGCCTGATGCCGCGCTCGATCTTTTGGCATTGGCGCGGAATCATGTGGGCGACGGGGTGGTGGCCTTTGAGCTTATCCACGAACAAGGCTATCACTTTCTCTCCGAGACCTTGCCAGACGTGCGTCATCCGTTCGAGACACCGCCAGAATGGTCTGTCTTGATCGAACTTGGCCTGCCAAGCGGGCTCGATCCTGCTCAGGTCCTGATGGAGATATTCGAGGCGGCGGCAGAGGCCCACATCGCCACTGACGGCACGATCGCCCAATCCGAAACGCAGCGTGCCGAGTTTTGGGCCGTCAGAGAAAAGATTCCAGAGGCCAACCGACGGATTGGCTCGGTCTCATCGCATGACATCTCGGTTCCGATGGAAGCTATCCCCGAGTTCATTGAACGTGGTCCCGGTGTTCTGACCGAGATTGGCAACTTTAGGATCAACTGTTTCGGCCACGTCGGCGACGGAAACCTGCACTACAATGTCTTTCCGCAACCCGGACGCAGCCGTGCGGACCATGACAATGAACGCCCCGCGATCAAGCGCGCGATCCATGATCTGACGCACGAGCTTGGTGGGTCAGTCGCTGCCGAGCACGGGGTGGGGCGGCTCAAGGTCGAAGATGTTCAGGCCTATGCCGATCCCACTCATTTGGCCCTGATGCGCCAGATCAAGGATGCGCTGGACCCAAAGGGCATCATGAATCCGGGCGTCATTTTGCCTGCATCCTGACTATTCTTCTTGCTGCAATAACTTCGGGGAGTGTGAGGGGCTGGCCCCTCACTCCGGCGTTTGTCATCGCGGATTACAGTCCTTCGAAGTCACACAGCCAATGCACGTCCATCCCCATGTCGTGCAGGCGTTTGCGACCCCCGAGTTCAGGCAGATCAATCACGAAGGCACAGCCGACGATTTCACCGCCCAGCCGTTCAACAAGCTTGATCCCGGCCTCTGCCGTTCCGCCCGTGGCCAACAGGTCGTCGACCAGCAGGATTTTTTCACCGGCTTGGATGGCGTCGTCATGCACTTCGACAATGGCTTCGCCGTATTCCAATTTGTAGTCTTGGCTGATCGTGGTTCCGGGCAATTTGCCCTTTTTGCGAATTGGAACAAATCCGACCGACAGTTGATGCGCAATCGCCCCGCCCAGGATGAACCCGCGCGCTTCAAGCCCGACGACTTTGTCGATTTGTGTGCCCACATAAGGGTCCAGCAACTGATCCACCGCCAGACGCAAACCGCGCGGATCAGCAAAAAGCGTTGTCACATCGCGAAACATGATCCCTTCATGGGGGAAATCGACGATGGTGCGGATGTAGTCCTTGATGTCCTTCTTGGGGGGCATGATCTGGCTCCTTGGAATTGGGTCAGGCTGGCGTTCGGCGCAAGGTGGCGGTCAAAGCCCCCATGCAAATCAGTGTCAGGCCGCCCGCCTGTGTGAGGCGACGCATGACCCATGGCTTGCGGATTTGCTGACGCATCCGATCAGCCAAGAGCGCATAGGCCAGTGCATTGGCGGCGGCGAAGGCCACGAAAGTTGCGATCAGAATGCCCGCCTGTGGTGCATAGCTGGACGACGGGCTGATAAACTGCGGCACAAAAGCGATGAAGAAGCCGATGCTCTTGGGATTGAGGGCAGTCACGACTGTAGCGTGCCAGAAAACCGCCTGCGGGCTGGCATGTGCGTCCGTTTCGATGAGGTTGGCGCCTTCGCGCGGAGCAGAACGCAGCATCTTCACGCCCAGGAACACAAGATACGCCGCGCCCGCCCATTTTAGGATGGTGAAGGCTGCCGCTGACGCCGCAACAATCGCGCCCAGCCCGATCAATGACGCGGTCATCGCGATCAGATCACCGAGCGCCACCCCCGCCGCTGTGGCAACGGCCACCTTGCGCCCTTGCGTCAGCGCGTAGCTCAGCACAAGCAGAACCGTGGGACCGGGGATCATGAGAACGGCAAAGGTCGCGGCGACGAATGTCAGCCAAAGGTCAAACGGCATGTCCTATTCATCCCTTCCTTGGATGGAATTGTCGAAATCAAAGAACCCGCCCTGCGACGGCATCCAGTTTGGCCAGCAAGGCCGGGTCGCGTTTGTCAGGCGCAGTCAGGACCGCAAACTCCAAGGCCCGGTCGCAGCCGTGTTCACATGGCGCGCGCTCAGACCCGAGCAGGGCTGGCAAGCCTGCGACCAGTGTTTTTGCGTTCGCTGAGTTGCCCTGAAGGACTTTGATGATCTCGGTGACGTCAACCTCACCATGTTGCGGGTGCCAGCTGTCGTAATCGGTGATCATCGCGACCGAGGCGTAACAAAGCTCCGCTTCGCGGGCGAGTTTGGCCTCCGGCATATTGGTCATGCCGATGACGTCACAGCCCCAGCTTTCCCGGTACATCTTGGATTCGGCGAGCGATGAGAATTGCGGACCTTCCATGGCAAGGTAAGTGCCGCCGCGATGGACGGTGATCCCGGCATTGCGCGCAGCGGTTTCGCAAGCATCGCCGAGACGCGGACAGGTTGGGTGCGCAACAGACACGTGCGCCACGCAGCCCGTGCCAAAGAACGACTTTTCGCGGTTCACGGTCCGGTCGATGAATTGATCGACAATCACAAAGTGACCCGGTGCCATCTCTTCGCGAAATGACCCGCAAGCGCTGACGCTGATGACATCGGTCACGCCCAGTCGTTTCAGGGCGTCGATATTGGCGCGGTAAGGCACGGTCGTGGGTGAATGCACATGTCCGCGCCCATGGCGCGGCAGGAACGCCATGGCGACCCCGTTCAGCGTTCCGGTCAGGATCTGGTCAGACGGCGCGCCCCACGGGCTTTCGACATCTTGCCATTTGGCATCCTGCAAACCGTCGATGTCGTACACGCCTGATCCGCCGATCACGCCAATCATTGTTTGTGTCATGGAAAGTGGCCCCGTTTTCGTTCTGACCCAGTAAAACCAAGAATGTACCGGATGGAAACGCCGAACTCGCCTGCTCTGTAGTACTCACGCGCATTTGCACCAGGCGGGTAGCGGCCATGCGCCCCATGCATGGGACATTTCACCCGTTTCCTGTTACACGCCGCGCCGGAAGGCACTCTGACGTGGTCTGCGACCAATAGACGTGTGCCGAAGAATACCGTGCCTTAAGCCGCCGCGTGCTTTAGAGGCCGGGCAATCAAGCTGAAAGACAGACGAAAAGAGGC
This sequence comes from Shimia ponticola, assembly GCF_007995215.1. Lineage (GTDB taxonomy): Bacteria > Pseudomonadota > Alphaproteobacteria > Rhodobacterales > Rhodobacteraceae > Shimia_B > Shimia_B ponticola. Next base: position 891,861 of record NZ_VCDK01000003.1, on the reverse strand, counting down.
CGAGGGATCGATATGAGTAAAGTTATGGCAGCATTCGCCAATGGTCTTTCCCTAGACACGCTGAACTCCGGCGGCCCCAAGATGGACCTCTCACGCGTGCGGATCGAGTTGCTGTCCGGTTTGACCGTGGCGCTTGCACTGGTACCAGAAGCGGTGGCCTTTGCATTTGTGGCTGGGGTTCACCCCTTGGTGGGCCTCTATGCTGCTTTCATCGTTGGTCTGATCACGGCTGTGTTGGGTGGCCGCCCTGGTATGATTTCGGGTGCAACGGGCGCTTTGGCTGTCGTAATGGTGTCGCTCGTTGCTCAGCACGGTGTTGAATATCTCTTTGCAACCATCGTGCTGATGGGGGCGATCCAGATCGCGGTGGGCATCCTTCGATGGGGCAAGTTTATCCGTCTCGTGCCGCATCCCGTCATGTTGGGCTTTGTGAACGGTCTGGCCATCGTGATCTTCCTCGCACAGCTGACTCAGTTCAAAGTGCCCGGTTCGATGGTATCTGACGGCCACGGCATGACAGGCGGACAATGGCTGTCAGGAAATGAGCTTGCGCTTATGCTGGTGCTTGTGGTGCTGACCATGGGGATTATCTGGCTGATGCCAAAGGTGACCAAGGCCATCCCTGCGCCACTGGCCGGGATCGGCATCGTCGCAGCCATCGTGATCATCTTTGGGCTCGACGTGCCGCGCGTGGGCGACATGGCCTCCATCGAAGGTGGTCTGCCGTCGTTCCACATTCCGATGGTCCCCCTGAATTATGAGACCTTCGAGATCATTCTGCCTTACGCCATCATCCTGTCTGCAATCGGCCTGATTGAGAGCCTCCTGACGCTTAACCTCGTGGGTGAGATGACCAACCAGCGCGGCGGTGCGAGCCGCGAGTGCATCGCACAAGGGCTCGCCAACACTGTCACCGGTTTCTTCGGCGGCATGGGGGGCTGTGCAATGATCGGTCAGTCGATGATCAACGTGAAATCGGGCGGACGGACGCGTCTGGCCGGGATCGCGGCGGCTTTGTTTCTGCTCGCGTTCATCGTCATTGCTGCGCCCCTGATCGAACAGATCCCTCTGGCGGCGCTTGTCGGTGTGATGTTCATGGTCGTGATCGGCACCTTTGCGTGGAACTCGCTGCGCATCCTGATGAAAGTGCCGCGCACCGATGCCTTTGTGATTGTTCTTGTGACGGTCGTAACCGTGATGACCGACCTTGCCATCGCGGTTGTGGTGGGCGTGATCGTCTCTGCGCTTGCCTATGCATGGAATAACGCGACGCGCATCCGGGCCAAGTCCTACACCACGCCTGAAGGCGCGCGGGTCTATCAGGTCAACGGCCCGCTGTTCTTTGGCTCAAGCGATGGCTTCGTCGAACTGTTCAACCCGATGGACGACCCCAAGGAAGTCATCATTGACTTTGCCGATAGCCGGGTCGTGGATCAATCGGCACTTCAGGCGATCGAAGCTGTCGCGTCCAAATACGAAGCTGCCGGCAAGCGCGTGCAACTGCGCCACCTCAGCCCCGATTGCCACCAGCTTTTGACCAAGGCTGGGCATCTGATGGTCGATAGCGATGACGACCCTGATTACGCGCTTGCGGTGGATTACGGCGTGCGCACCGGCATCCTCGCAGGCGATCACTAGGAAATTGTGCGCCGCCCACTCTGAGCGGCGACTTATTCCCCCGGACGTGCCAGCGTGAATGTCTCGGTTACAGTGGCATAGTCGCGGTAGCCAAGCCGTGACAGCGGTTGAAAAAGTTCGACGTCAAAGCGTCCGTCCTTGAGGCAGTCGTCGCGCATATGCACGCCGACGACCTCACCAAAGACGCTGTAGTTCGCCTCGCCGGGAAGCCGCACGATTTGCGTCAACCGGCATTCCAGAGTGGCTGGAGCATCGCCGACACGCGGGCAATTGATGGTCTCGCATTCTGCTTTCATAGCCCCTGACAAGCCGAACTCGTCCTCATCGCGCCCATAGGCGCCAGAGCTTTTGTTCATGATGTCACGGTGCGCCTGCGACACGATGCTGATCGAAAAGACGCCGGTGTCGCGGATGTTGCCGACACTGTCCTTGGTGTCAACGCGATCCTCCTTGGCCGATGTGGAGGCAAACATCACCTGCGGCGGCACGTAGGCCACTGCGTTAAAGAATGAATACGGAGCAAGGTTATTGCGGCCGTCTTTTCCGCGCGTCGCGACCCAGGCAATCGGGCGTGGGGCCACGATGGCATTGAACGGATTATGCGGCAGCCCGTGGCCATCCTTTGGTTCGTAAAACATCGCCAGCTCCGATTTGGTGATTTACGCCTGAGCTAAGGGCATGATAGCCGGACGGCCAGCAAAAAATGGGACAGTGGGGCCAGCAAAGACGCCCATGTACAACCTGACCGAAGAAACCGCCGATGACTGGTGGGAAGTCGAGGCGCTCTATGACACCTGCTTTGCGCCGGGGCGCGAGGCATTGTCGTCTTATCGCCTGCGCGAAGGCGTCCCTCGGGTTGGACCACTCAGCCTTGTTGCGCGCGATGCAGACGGCATTGTCTCTGGGGCGGTGCGCTACTGGCCGGTGCGGGTCGGAGAGCATCACGCGCTTTTGCTTGGTCCGATTGCGGTTCACCCCACACGTCAAGGCGAGGGGCTTGGTGGTCAATTGATCCAGCAAAGCCTTGGCGCGGCGCGCGCGTTAGGCTGGACGCGCGTGCTTCTTGTCGGGGACGCCCCATACTATCAGCGCTTTGGCTTCCATCCGATCACGACGGTCCAGATGCCACCACCTACCAATCCTGACCGCATTCTGGCACAGGCATTGAAGCCCGGTGCATGGGACGGACTGGAAGGGCCCGTGACCCGCGCTGCGCCCAACCCATAGGTCAGTTTGAGGCCAAGTTCCGGCCAACCGTCAACTTTACCTGTGACTTGACCGGAGCGCGGCTTGCCGATTTGCTGCTGGCATGGCCATGATCTCGGACATTGAGACGTATTTCCGAAGCGGCTGCGGCCGCTGCAGCCGCTTTGATAGCCCGGACTGCTCGGCTCGCATCTGGAAGGATGGTTTGGCGGCTTTGCGGGGCCTGTGTCGTTCGACGGACATGGACGAGGTCGTGAAATGGGGGCACCCGTGTTATGTCCATGCTGGCCGCAATATCGCGGTCCTTGGGGCGTTCCGGGCGGATTTTCGGCTTAGCTTCTTTGAGGCAGGGCTGATGCAAGATCCAAAGGGTCTCTTGGTGCGCCAAGGCGCGAACACCGCGTACCCCGATGCGCTCAAGTTTTCCTCGCGCGCAGATGTGGACGCGGCTTCGGACACGATTGTCAGCTACCTCCGCGAGGCCATGGGATACGCCGAAGAAGGACGCCGTGCCGCCAAACCTGACATGGCAATGGAATGGCCAGCAGAATTGACTGAGGCGTTGGATTGCGATGTCGCATTGGCCGAGGCGTTCCATGCCCTCACGCCTGGTCGCCAACGCAGCTACGTGATCAATCTTAACGGCGCTAAGAGGGCGGAAACTCGGACGGCCCGGATCACAAAGTTCCGGGACAAGATACTGGCCGGGAAGGGTGCGCTTGAGCGCTAGTCCTTGTTGCGCAGAAAATCCATGACAGGTTGACGGACCGACTGCAGGCCATCTGCGCGGGCATTGTCGATCACCTCTTTCAGCTCGTCCAAATTGATCCGGCGCAGCAGATGCTTGACCGGACCGATTGAGGCAGGACGCATGGACAGGCTGCGCATGCCCATCGCCGCAAGACAGGCCGCCTCAATCGGGCGACCGGCATCCTCTCCGCAAAAACTCAACGGGGTTTCTGTAGACTGACAGCGCAGAACGATCTGCTCGATAAAGCTCAGAAAGCTGACATTGAGGGTGTCATAGCGTTTCCGCACCAGCTCGTTTTCGCGGTCAGCGGCAAAAAAGAACTGCTTCAGATCATTGCCGCCAATCGACAGAAATTCGACCTCTTCAAAGAACTTGCGCGGGGCGAACGCCAGCGAAGGCGTTTCCAGCATTGCACCGACCTTTATGCGCGACGGCAGGACATGGCCCAACTTGCGTTCGCGTTCGATCACCTTGTCCAGTTCGTTACATCCGCTGCGGTATTCCTCAAACTGGGCAACAAACGGGAACATGACATGCAGGGGCCGCCCCTCGCTTGCGCGGATCAACGCCTGCAACTGCATGCGCAGCACGCCGGGTTTGTCCAAACCCACGCGGATCGCCCGCCAGCCAAGGGCAGGGTTGGGCTCATCCTGCGGCTTCATGTAGGGCAGCACTTTGTCGGACCCGATATCGAGGGTTCGGAAGACGACCGGTTTTTCACCGGCCGCGTCAATGACGCGCTTATAAAGCGCGACCAATTCTGCCCGGCGCGGCATCTGGTTGCGCACCAAAAACTGAAGTTCTGTTCGGAACAGGCCGACACCTTCGGCTCCCGAGGTGGGCAACGACGGAAGGTCCGCCATCAGCCCCGCATTCATGTGTAGGCTGACCGTCGAGCCGCATTTTGCCGTCGCGGGCAAATCTCGAATGGTGGCGTAGCGGCTTTGCGCTTCGTTCTGCATCGCGATCTTGTCGCGGAAGGCCGTGGACACGCTGTCATCCGGGCGCAGGTGGACAATGCCCTGTTCCCCATCAACCATGATGTGATCGCCAGACAGGGCCTCGGTCGTGATGCCTTTGACATTGATGATCAGCGGAATAGCCCATGCGCGCGCGACAATCGCCGCATGCGATCCAACAGAGCCTTCCTCAAGAACGATGCCTTTCAGCTTTCGTCCGTATTCCAACAACTCGCCCGGTCCAACATTGCGCGCAACGAGAATAGCGTCCTTTGGCATTTCGGACGCAGTCGAGCTTTGGCCCGTCAGGATCCGCAACAAGCGGTTCGATACGTCATCCAGATCATGCAGGCGCTCTCGAAGGTAGGCATCTGCAACCTGTCCCATGCGTGTCCGAGCCGCGGATTGCTCTTTTTCAACGGCGGCTTCTGCTGACAGTCCGCGGTCGATGTCCTCTTCCATCCGCCTGCGCCACCCGCGTGAGTTTGCAAACATCCGGTAGGTCTCAAGCACCTCGACCTGATCGCGGTCCACGGACCGCGCGTCGGCGAGCAACTGATCAACGGACACGCGCAAGGTGTCGAGCGCAGCACCCAAACGATCCAATTCAGCCTGAGGATCGTCGGCAATCGGGTTGGTGACGACGACACGCGGCTCATGAAGGTGAACATGCCCTTCGCTCACGCCTTCCTGTGCAACGCCGCCGCGCATCAGAACCGGTTGCTGGTGACGCGCGCTGGAATAATCATCGCCTCCGGTCAAAACGCCCAATTCGGTCATTTCGGCCAGAACCATGGCAACGACTTCAAGCGCATACACTTCGTCGTCGGAATACCTGCGCGCCTCTTTCGCTTGCACGACGAGGACGCCCAGCGTTTCGCCCAGCCGCTGAATAGGCACACCGCAAAACGCCGGAAACACCTCTTCGCCGGTTTCGGGCATATAGCGGAAGCCGCGCGTTGTCGGGGCGTCCGCTGTATTCACGACCTTGCGCGTGCGCGCAACGCGGCCAACCAACCCTTCGCTCAGACGCATCAGCGTTTTGTGAACGGCCTCGGGATTGAGCCCCTCGGTCGCGCAAAGCTCAAGCGTATCGGCATCACGAAACAGGTAGATCGAGCAGACATGCGTGGCCATCGACGACGCGATCAGGTGAACGATCTTGTCCAGACGCTGCTGTCCGGGGCTGTCTTCGGCCAACGCATCGCGCAAGCGGCCCAGAAGCTTGCGGCTTTCGCTTTCGGTATTCGTCTTCATGTCGCGTTATGCCTGCACCTGTTCGCGGCATACATTAACCGCCCCTCTCCCAATTGAGAAAGAGGGCGTTTCGAAATCTGTCCAAAAAGATTTACAGGTCGCCGCTGGCTGCCGAAAAAACCTACGCTGCTTTCTCAAGCTCAAAGGCGTCGTGCAGGGCCTGCACAGCGAGTTCGAGGTACTTGCGGTCCACCAGAACACTGAGCTTGATCTCAGAGGTTGTGATCACCTTGATGTTGATGCCTTCGTCGCGGAGCGTTGCAAACATCTTGGACGCCACACCTGCGTGGCTGCGCATCCCGATACCGACGATAGACACTTTTGCGACGCTGTCATCGACATCAAGCGTGGCAAAGTTGACGTCGCCGCTGTCTTTCAGGGCTTCAATGGCCTTTTCGGCGCGGGCGACCTGATCGGTCGGGCACGAGAAGGTCATGTCTGTGCGCCCGTCTTCTGAGATGTTCTGGATGATCATGTCGACATTGACGCCAGCCTCCGCGAGCGGGCCAAAGATGGCCGCAGCAATTCCAGGGCGGTCGGCCACCGAGAACAGGGTCATCTTGGCTTCATCACGGCTGTAGGCCACGCCTGAGACTACATTGGATTCCATGATTTCCTCCTCATCGCAGACCAGCGTGCCGGCCTCGTCAGACTGTTCCTCGAATGAACTGAGAACGCGCAGTTTCACTTTATAGCGCATGGCCAATTCAACGGAACGGGTTTGTAGGACCTTTGCCCCGAGAGATGCGAGTTCCAGCATCTCTTCAAATGCGATTTTCTCCAGCTTGCGCGCCTTGGGCGCGATGCGGGGGTCTGTCGTGTAGATGCCGTCCACATCGGTGTAGATGTCACAGCGCTCGGCACCGAAGGCGGCGGCAAATGCCACGGCGGTGGTGTCCGACCCGCCGCGACCCAGCGTGGTGATACGGCCCTCTGGGCTGACCCCTTGGAAACCGGCGACCACAGCAACCTTCATGCCTTCGTCAAACTTGGCAAGGATGTTTGCGGGCGGGATATCTTCGATCCGGGCCGACGCATGGGCCGACGTTGTCTGAACCGGAACCTGCCAGCCCTGCCAACTGCGTGCTGGCACGTCCATTTCTTGCAGCGTCAACGCCATTAGCCCGGCGGTCACGTTCTCGCCCGAGCTGACGACCGCGTCGTATTCGCGGGCATCAAACAGTGGGGAGGTTTCGCTGACATAGCCGACCAGCTTGTTGGTTTCGCCAGCCATGGCAGAGACAATGACAATGACGTCGTATCCCTTGGCAACCTCGACACCCACACGCTTGGCCGCGCGCTTGATGCGGTCGAGCGTGGCGACGGAAGTTCCGCCGAATTTCATCACGAGAATAGGCATGGTGACCCCCGTACATGCGGTGGTTTTGATAAACTCGCGCGGATGTACGGGTTAAAATGCTGCTGCGCAACCTGACATATGGTAGGTCATGCGCGGCAGGTTGCGCGCGCGGCAAAAGGGCCGCGTATCAGCATTCCGACCGAGCAACTGTGTCAGTTTTGTTGCTGCTTGGGCGTAAAGGGCAGGGGCAGCACCGGAACGCCATCATCAACAAGGGATTTGGCATCTGCCAAAGACGCCTCGCCATGGATGGGCCGGTCGGGCACGTCGCCGTCGTGCATTGCGCGCGCCTCATGGGCAAAGTTCTTACCCACGTAGTCGGAGTTCTTTTCGATATGATCGCGCATCTTGGCGAAGGCCGCCTCTTGCGGTGTCTCCTCGCTGCGGAGCGTCGGCGCGGGCTGGCTTGTCGCCTTTCGGGCGGGTGTCACCTTGGGAGCCATCAACGCCTTTTTCACGTCTGTATCCCCGCATGTGGGACAGCCGACATGCCCGGCCGCCTGCAAGGTGTCGAACCCTTCAGCGGATTGAAACCAGCTCTCGAACGAGTGGTCGTTTGAGCATTTGAGCGCGTAGCGGATCATGCAGTGTAAATATTACCGCGGCGGTGGCTTGGCAATGGGACCAAGTGTTCAAGATTTCCGGCGCACCACCCAGTAGGGGTCAAAGGATTTGATGATTTTCTTCAGTTCCGGCTCATCTACAAGCGACGCAGCCTTCTTGGCCGAAAACCATTTCCGCTTGCGTTCTTCTTTCTCAGGATACTTTGTCAGAACCGTTTTGACCCGGATGGGAAAAACCATCCCAAGACAGGGGATGAGCAAGCCGTCATCAAGCAATTTTGCGTAGGAATAGACACCAAGGCACAGGTCGTAGGCCTTACCTTTGACGCCACCTTCTTCGAAAGCTTCCTTTTCGGCGCATTGCGCTGGTGTCAGGCCGGGTTCCGGCCAGCCCTTGGGCAAAATCCAACGCTTTCGCGTGCGGCTGGTGACAAGCATGACCTGAAACCCGTCGTCCGTCATACGAAAGGGTAACGCAGCAAATTGGCTCCGTACTTGTCTTTTCTTGGCAGCCTCCATCGCCAGCGGCAGCTGTGATGGACGAAACATTGACATGGGTCGCGCTCGCGTTTTTTTCATTGTCTTTTTCAAGAACATAGCGCGTACACTGCAATATGTGAAGGGTTAGGCTGGCGAGAGCATGTCCTAAGCCTATTTATTGGGCTGTAATCCAAGGGGGTAACACAGTGTTTCGCTTGTTTCGTGTGCAATTGCTTTCGGTGTTATTGGTCTGGATGGCGTCTGCCGTTTTGGCCGAGGAATTCACCTTTGATCTTATGACGGGCGAAAAGCTAACCACCCAAGGGCAGCCAACACTGATCGTCAATACGGCGTCGAAATGTGCATTCACCCGCCAGTACGACGAATTGCAGGTCCTCTATGACCGGTTCCGTGACCGCGGGTTTCAAGTTGTGGCTGTTCCCTCGGATTCCTTCCGTCAGGAATTGGCGACCGATGATCAGGTAGCCGATTTCTGTGCGATCAATTTCGACCTTGACGTTCCAATGACAAGCATCGCGTCGGTCACTGGCCCAGACGCGCATCCGTTTTACCGCTGGATGGAACAGACCGAAGGGTTCGTTCCACGTTGGAACTTCAACAAGGTTTTGCTGGATGCCAACGGAGATGTCGTGGGCACGTGGGATGCACCGGTGCGCCCAACGTCGCGCCGCATCGTCCGGGCCGTCGAGGGCACTCTAGCCACCGGATGACGCCGCTTTTCTTCGGGTCCGAAATCTATCGTGGATCGTCCTATGGGCACTGGCATCCCTTGCGGGTGCCGCGTGTGTCTACGACCATGGACCTGTGCCGGGCAATGGGCTGGTTGCCCAGGTCGCAGTTTCAGACCTCGCCTCGCGCGAAACCTTCTGCGCTTTCTGCATGGCATGATCCGGATTACCTGTCTGCCTTGGTAGAGGCCGAAGAGACCCAGTCGCTGTCCGAAGCCGCGCGCAAAAGGTTTCATATCGGCACGCCTTCTAACCCTATCTTTCCAGAGGTGTATCGACGCCCAGCCACTGGCGCAGGCGCATCCCTGGCGGCTGGGGAGTTGCTGCGAAATCCGGGCATCATCTACCATCCGGGCGGCGGCACCCACCACGGGATGCCCGCGCGCGCGAACGGGTTCTGCTATCTGAACGACTGCGTTCTGGCGATCCAGTCGCTGCGCCGCTCCGGCCTGACCCGCATCGCCTATATCGACATTGATGCCCACCATCCTGATGGCGTGGTCCATGCCTATGGAAATGATCCCGACACCTTGCTGATTTCCGTCCACGAAGCCGGGCGGTGGCCACGCACCGGCGCATTGACCGATCACGGGATGGGGACGCAGGTAAATCTTCCGGTCCCTGCCGGATTGAATGACACCGAATTCGAGGCGCTGCGGGATGCGGTCATCCTGCCCTGGGTTCAGGCGTTTCGCCCCGAAGCGATTGTTCTGCAATGTGGGGCAGATGCCGTGACCGAAGATCCCCAGTCGCGGCTTGCGCTGTCGAACAATGCGCATTGGTCGATGGTGCGCGCCGTGATGGCTTTGACGGATCGCCTTCTGGTTCTTGGCGGGGGCGGGTACAATCCGTGGTCCGTCGGGCGTCTTTGGTCCGGGGTTTGGGCGACACTGAACGGATATGAGATTCCAGAGACCCTCCCCGAGGCTGGTCAATGCGTTTTGCGTGATCTGACATGGGAGCGTGGACCCAGCTTGCGGCCCTTTGATCCCCCGCCGGATTGGACCAACACCCTGCGTGATCCCGCCAGACCGGGGCCGATGCGTGATGCCACGCGCGCCGTCATGGCTCATCATGCGGCGCGACGACTAGCCCTGACGTAAGCGCTTGCGCGGACGGGGCTAAGAGGCCACACATTTCCCATGCGCGCCTTGATCCTCATCTTGATCTGTCTGGTCTGTCCGCAGATGTCTGCGGCGGATGTGCTACGCGTCTCTGCGGCTGCGTCTTTGAAAGGTCCGCTGGATCAGGCAGTTACAGAGTTTGAGGCTCAGACCGGCCATTCTGTGCGGGTCTCGTACGCGGCTTCGTCCCTTTTGGCACGCCAGATCGTGCAAGGCGCGCAAGCAGATGTGTTTTGGTCGGCCAACCAGGTCTGGATAGAGTACCTGTCAGATCAGGGCGTCATCATCGAAACGGCGGCACCGCTTCGAAATGGTATCGCGCTGGCGAGCAACCAAACCCTTGGGTCGGATATAGCCGCGCTTTGCGAAACCGGGCGGATCGTGACAGCGCGCACCGATGCGGTACCTTTGGGGCAATACGTGAAATCTGCGCTGTCGGCCTCAGGTGATTGGCCGTTGCCATCGGGATGCCTTGTTGAAACAGATAATGCACGTGCCGCGCTGATCGCCGTTTTGCGCGGAGAGGTGGCGGCAGGATTTCTCTATTCTTCTGACATTGCACAGAACGGGCTGACGACCGTTTCCGTTTTGGATCCACCGGAGCCAGTGCTTTATCCGATCGCGAGCCTGTCGCCAGCAGGCGCTGAGATTTCAGCGTTTCTACAGTCTGATGCGGGTTTGCGCCCCTTCCTGACTGTCGGATTTCAGGCCAATGACCGCTGATGTTTTGACGCCAGAAGTCTGGGGCGCGATCCGGCTGTCTCTTTGGGTGGCATTCTGGTCGACCCTCATCGGTTTGCCGCTGGCGCTAGGCGTGGCGCATCTTTTGGTGCGCAAGCGGTTTTGGGGCCGACCTATTCTGGATGCCCTCGTGCATGTGCCTTTGGTCCTGCCGCCTGTGGTGACCGGATACCTTCTTTTGGTCCTGTTTGGGCGGCGCGGGGTGTTCGGGGACATGCTGGCTTGGCTCGACATCACGCTTGCGTTCCGGCCTGCAGGCGCGGTGCTGGCTGCGGGCATTATGGCATTCCCTCTCATGGTCCGCGCATTGCGCATCGCGCTTGAGGCCGTCGATACCGGCCTTGAGGAAGCCGCGCGCACGTTGGGTGCCGGGCGTTGGGCCATCTGGCGGACCATCACTCTGCCGATGATGGTTCCCGGCATCCTTGCTGCCGCGATGTTGGGATTTGCCAAGGCAATGGGCGAATTCGGCGCGACGATCACCTTTGTCGGCAACACGCCGCTGGAAACCCAAACCCTGCCATCAGCTATCTACGCCTTGTTGCAAGTGCCGGGGCAGGAGGGCGCTGTGGTCGTGCTTGTTGTGATCTCGATCATTCTATCCGTGGGGGCGCTGGCGGCGTCCGAACTGCTCGCCAGCTGGTGGAGACGCCGCAATGCTTGAGGTGTCCGTTGCACAACACCTTGGCAGTTTGGACCTGAACGTTTCGTTTCAGTCACTAGGCGGGGTGACGGTTTTGTTCGGTGCGTCGGGGGCCGGAAAGACAAGTGTCCTGCGCGCGGTTTCTGGCCTGTTGCCAAGCCCGGACATGACGTTGCGCGTGCGCGGGCAGGACCTGTCACGATTGCCACCAGAGCAACGGCGGATTGGATATGTCTTTCAGGATGCGCGGCTCTTTCCACATATGAGCGTCGCGCAAAACCTTGACTACGGAGCACGCTTTGGACGGGCCGGGGCGGCGGCGACGCGGACGCACATCATTGATTTGCTCAACATTGGGCCCTTGCTGGGCCGGGCTCCGCGCAATCTGTCTGGCGGTGAGAAACAGCGTGTCGCAATCGGGCGCGCGCTTTTGTCGGACCCGAATTTGCTGTGCATGGATGAGCCGCTTGCAAGCCTCGATGCCCCGCGGCGCGCTCAGATCCTGCCCTATCTTGAGCGATTGCGTGACGAGACCGACATCCCCATCCTTTATGTCAGCCATGACGCGACCGAGGTTGCACGGCTGGCGACCACACTTGTGGTGATCAAGGACGGGCGCGTCGTACAGTCGGGCGCTGTGGAAGAGGTCCTGAGCGACCCGGTGGCCTTGCCCGATCTGGGTGTCAGGGCGGCAGGTGCGGTTTTGAACGCGCGCGTGACGGCTCATGAAGGCGACCTGAGCGAACTGGCCTTTCCGGGCGGGCTGCTGCGGTTGCCGCGTGTCGCGGTCGCTGTGAACGAGTCAATCCGACTGCGGATCGCCGCGCAGGACGTGATCATCGCTACCGAAGAACCCAAAGGGATCAGCGCACTCAATGTGCTCAAAGGGCAGATAGAGGCATTGCATTTCGGGCAAGGCCCGGGCGTTGCCGTCCGGCTGCGCGTTGGTGAGACGCCGATCCTGGCGCGCATCACCAAATCCTCGGCGCAGGCGTTGGGGTTGGAGACCGGTATGACCGCTTATGCGATCCTCAAGGCCACGGCCTTTGATCCCGCAGGTGTCGGGACCTAGGCCTGAGACGACGCGTAGGCAAAGCCAATCGCGCCCGCGATAATTGCTGCGATGATGATTGCGATCGCGATTTTCCAGGCAGAGTAGGGGCGTTCGCCCTGCACAAGGCCCGTCCGGCCATTGACGACAAAACGGTATGTCTTGCCGCGATACTTATAGGCCGCCATCCAGACTGGCAGCAGGATATGCTTGAACGTCACATCATTGACCTGCGTGCGCAACGCATCAATCCGCTGGCGATCACCACCAATATCAAAGCGCACATCCCGTTCGATCACGCGGTTCATGATGATTTTGGCCTCTTCGAAGCCTTCTTCGAGTTGCACGGTATAGGCCTCGGCGCGGAATCCGGCGAGGTATTCCGGCAGGTAAGGGCGCAGTTCTGAAAGGTCCCAAGGCTCAAGCCGGTCGGTGTATTTCTTGGGCAACGAACGGGAGGCAAGCACAAGCACATCGTCAAAGAAGCGCGCCACGCGGCCAGATACCCTGCTCCAGCGCGTCTTGCGCACGCGCACCTGTTCGCGCTTGCCGTCCCGCGTTACGGTGCGGGTTTCATAGTAATCGGTGCCGCGCTGGCCCTGATATTCAGACTTCGTGTCGGCATCGAAGGTCCAGTAAGGGACGTAGATGCCGTTCATCTTGCGGCCCTTGCGGGCGTATTCACTGACCCCATTTGGCGCAAACCAGAGCGAACCCAACCAGTCCCCAAGTGCGTCGCGTGCGGCGTTTTCGTCCAAGGCAAAGGGCAAGAGGCCCTTGGGTTTAATATGCCGGTTGGTGCCTGTGTCGGTGACGACCGGTGTTGCGCAGAACGGGCATTCAGCGGCGTGGGTCGCCGCGTCAAATTCGACCTGCGCCCCGCAATTCGGGCAGCCAACGACGCGGGTCTCCTCGATCTCGGCTTCTGGCAGTTTATTGGCCAGCGCGGTTTGAAAGTCGATCTCGACCATCGCGTGCGCTTGCCCTGCATCTTCGACCCCCGATGTGTTGCCGCAATGGTCACACACCAATTGGTTCGCGTCCGGGTCAAATCGGAAATCCGCTCCGCAATTATCACAGGGAAAGCGGTGTTCTTCGATCGTTTGTGTCTGTGTGTCGGTCAAAGGAATCTGTGCAAGCGTTTAGGGGCCATGATGCGTAAAGCATTATCCCTAAGATGCAGGTGACGCCAGATATGGAAGACCGCATGGACCGCCACGAGTCCGATCATGGAGTAGAATTGATAGACATGGGCCACGCCAACAAGATCGTGGGTCCGCGGCATGTCTAGCGGTGGTGCAAATGGCAGGACGCCGCCCGCCTTCATCTGAAAAGATGCGGTGAGGCCAAGAAGAAACCCACCAAATGCCACGAGAAAAAGGCTCGCAACAAGCCCGAGATGCATCAGACGATGCACCCGCTTTGCCCAAGTTGGCAGCTTTGGCCCAGGCCGACTAAGAAGCCCATTGCGCAATGAAAATGCCGTCCAAGCCAGCGCGATCACCGAAAATCCAAGACCCATCGTGGAATGGAACTGAAACCAACCCGGACCCCACCGGCGGATGACTTCAGGGTCAGCGAAAATGAACCAGACAAAGAACGGGATGATCCCCCAGTGCAGCCACTTAAGGACCGTCCGCTTCTGCGGCAGCAAGCTTTTGAGGGCCGTGAACTGCATGGCGCTTTGAAGTGTTCTCATGCCGAAGTCACGTGCCAAGTGGTGAAAAAGTTTCACACCATGCGTGGCTCGGGATTCTGGACCGTCAGATAACGAGAGGCAGAATTGGCGAAAGAAGGTGACTTGCAGGGCATGCCCTGTCACGTTCCGGGCGCTTCGCTAGGAGGCGGCATATTCATAGCCCGCGTATTCATTATGTTTGTCGATCCGGCTGGTATCACCAATGAACTGTGCCCATGCGCCGCCGGGTCGCCAGATGCCATCCATGCGGCCAAGTGCGTCCTTCACATCTCCGCCCAGGCCGTCTTGTGCGTAGCGTAACATGAAGGCCGTGACGCGCGCGTTGTAGATGCAATGGATGTGCGTCCGAAGCCCCTGCGCTTCGTCCATCGCCGCGCAAAAAGCGGCATAGTCATCTTCGGTCGGGTTTTCGAAATCGACCGGGATGTAGCGGTAGCCGACGCCAAGTTCGGCGAAGACGTCCCCTTCATCCTTAAGCGCGCCCTTGTTTTCCTGCGGCGCGAGGTTGATGACAAACGCCACGCCCGACGCGGCCAAACCAGAGCATTGCGCCTTGGTCGGTTGTCCGGACAGGGACAACCGGTCATCAACCTGTCGCCAATTCAGGATGTCTTCAGGCGCATCCACGTCAGATGCCGGGGGGGGGGGGCGGAGGCATAACGGTAAAGAGTTGGGCGAGCTCCATCACGTCTTCGGCTTTCTTCCAACCGTCCTGACCTTGGGTCCAGACATAGGTTTCGCGCGTCAGCGTGCCGTTGCCTGCCATCTCTGCCAGCCGCGCCTTTGAGAATGGTCCTTTGGTCGCGCCGTTTTCGGCGATGTGCCAGACATGCTCGACCGGAGGAGGCGGTGGCGCCATTGGCGCGGCGGCAGCGGGTGCTGCGCCCCATGGGCCGGATTGCTGTGCCTGTGGCTGCATCATGTTGCCCATCTGCATGCCCATGGCCGCACCCAGACCCATGCCCATCGCGTCGCCTGCGGCGCCGCCCTTGGTCATGGCCTCGGCCGCTTTCCATTTCATGTGGTCGTCCAGATTACCCGCAATCCCGCGCGAGGTGCGCTCATCCAGCGCCTTTTCGACGGCTGGGGGCAGCGAGATGTTTTCGATGTAGAGTTCTGGGATCGACAGGCCGTATTGGCTGATCGTTGGGTCAATCGCCTGTGCGATCAGCTTGCCAACCTCTCCGGTGTTGGCTGCCATATCCAGCACCGGGATGCCGGACTTTGCGATGGCCTGCGAAAACTCCTGCACGATGATGTTGCGGACCTGGAAGCTGATCTCGTCCATCGTGAATTCGCCGTCTGTGCCGACGATCTCGGTCATGAAGCGAGCCGGGTCCGTGACGCGGACGCTATAAGTGCCAAAGGCACGCAAACGCACCGGGCCGAATTCGGGGTCCCGGCACATGATCGGGTTCTTGGTTCCCCATTTGAGGTCGTTGAACCGGGTCGTGTTGACGAAATAGATCTCGGACTTGAACGGCGATTTGAACCCGTGATCCCAATGCTGAAGCGTGGTCATGATCGGCATGTTGTTCGTTTCCAGCATGTAAAGGCCGGGGGTGAACACATCCGCCAATTGCCCTTCATGCACGAACACAGCCGCCTGACCTTCGCGGACCGTCAGCTTGGCACCATACTTGATCTCATGGCCTTCGCGCTCAAAGCGCCAGACCATCGTGTCACGGGTGTCATCCGTCCAGTGAATGACGTCGATGAATTGACCAGAGAGAAAATCGAAAATCCCCATGGGATCCTCCCTTTGTTTGGTTGGCCTGCCAGTCAGATAGACCCGGGCAAGGCAGAAATATCGGTCACGTTGTTCAGTTTTTCAGCCGCGATGCGCGCCACGATGGGCCGTGCTTCATCGGCCATGATGCCGGGACGCAAGCGCGGATCATAGAGAATTTGAAGAAGCACTTCGTCATGCGAGGTCAGCAAGGCGAATTCCTCATCCTCGTTAAAGATGGACGGTCTGGCGAAGTCGCTATCATTCGGCAGGCCAAGGCCTTGTGCCACCTCTTCGTGCAGGCAGGACCGCCAGCTTTCGCGCGGATGTTCCGAGCGCAGAACCGCAAAGGCGGCTGTGTAGTCATCAGCACCGGGCTCAAAGAAGGCCACAACCAGACACTGAACATTGCGCGGCATCGTTTCGATCCGCGTCACGGTCTCGGTGTCGATGCGGGGCAAAAGCTCTCGCATCAATGGGCCGGCTTGCCTGCGTTCGTCGTCATCCAGAACCAGCACGTGAAAATTGGCATTGCGGTCGGCATAGGTGATGGGATGGTTGGTAACCCTGCCTAGACGGGCCGCATACCGACGGGCCTGTGACTTTTGCCAAGCCGCGTCTTGCGGTGATACGCTGTCACCTTGGATCAGACCGATCCGCACAGGGCCGCCCCAGCGGCGCAACCCAATCGGCTCCGGACTGGCCTGGCTGAGGCTTGTACCAGCAGGATGTTCGTCAAAGAGCGCGATTTCCAGAAAGTTATCCGTGACCATCCGGTCGGTATAGGGCGTGTCGATCCCACCCCCATCGGTGCGCATCAGACCACGGATTTGAAGGTCATTTTCCATGCGCGTGTAAAAGCGGCGCAAAGTCTGACTTCTGTCAGAAGGGACATAGACCGCAGGCTGTGGCGCAGGAATGTCCGGGCGCACGACCGGGCGAGGGGATTGGGTCACCCCATCCACAGGCCCCAGACAGGCCGACGTAGCCAAAGCCACGCCCAACGCTGTCAAAGTACGAAGCGTGCGCCCGATCACAGGTTATTCGACCCCGGCAGCTGTACCGACAGAATGGCCAAGTCCGGTACCCGACGCCTTGGCCGCAGCCAGTTTGTCGCGGAGTTCGCGTTCCATGGTTTGCAACTCTGTCTCGGCTTCGGCGCGCTTGCGCTTGCCCTCATCGGCAATTTGCAGGCTTTCCTCGATCGTCGCGATCAGGTCGGCATTGGCGTTTTTGACCGCTTCGATGTCGAACACGCCACGCTCCATTTCCTCACGCACGACCTTGTTGGTTTCGCGCAGGTTCTTGGCGTTGGCCTGAAGCAACTCGTTGGTCAGATCATTGGCATCCCGCACCGCCTCGGCGGCTTCGCGCGAGCGCTGGATCGTGACGGCCTGAGCCAGTTGCGTTTCCCAAAGCGGCACGGTGTTCACGAGCGTCGAGTTGATCTTGGTGACCAGCGACTTGTCATTTTCCTGAACCAGCCGGATCGACGGCAGCGACTGCATGGTCACCTGACGTGTCAGTTTCAGGTCGTGCACACGACGTTCAAGATCGTCCCGTGCCGCGCGCAGATCGCGCAGTTCCTGCGCCTTCATAACCTGATCATCTTCGGGTGCCGCGGCAACTTCAGCTTCTTTGGCGGGAATGTCGTTTTCATCCACGCTTTTGATCTTTTCTTCGCCCGCCGCGATGTAAAGCGCGAGTTCATCGTAAAAGCCTAGCGTCTTTTCGTAGAGCACATCGAGGCTTTCGATGTCTTTCAGAAGCGTGTGCTCATGGGTCAGAAGGTTGTCGGTGATCTTGTCGATCTGCGTCTGCACGTTTTCAAACCGCGCCACGAACTGCGCCATGGGGGCGGCTTTGCCCGTCAGCTTTTCCCAGAAGCTGCGCTTGCGCCGCACGTCCAGTTCCGACACCGAAAACCCACGGATGGTCGACACGATTTCGCGCAGGCTGTCACCAGCCGGGCCGACGTCCTTGTTGCGCACACCCGCCAGCATCGACTGAGAGATTTCCTGCAATTCGGCCTGTGCAGAAGACCCGAAAGACACGATGGATTGCGTATCGCTCATGTCGATTTCGCGCATGCGCTTTTCGACCTCGGGCTTCGCGGCATCATCCATGTCGGCGACAGGCACCAAAGCGGTGGACGGTTCTGGCAGGATCACAGACGTGACCTTTTCAACATCGGCCAGAGTAGCCTCGGCTCGCTTGCGAATATCTTCTGACATAGTTGGTGGTTCCCCTTGTTATTCGGTACGCACGCCTTCGCGCTTCAAACGGTCCCGGAGGACCTTGATTTCAACATCCATGTCCGAGTGATTGTCGGTCAGGAGTTTCTCGGTCTTGGCGGCAAAATTTGCGTCCAGGTCATCCAGAAGAGCGACGAATTTGGCTTTGGCTTCCTGGTCTCTCGTTTTGGAATACAAATCGGCAAACTTGATCGCTGCGTCCTTGGCCCCCATCAGGTAGACACCCAGAAACTTGCGCGCCCCCGCCAGATCGCGTGGGTCTTCTTCGACCGTGCGAAACATTTGGCGTGCGGTGGCCTGAAAGCGTTCAACGCGGCCTTCAAGCTGTCGGTCGCCCACGCGGGCTACGGCTGACGACATCGCGGTCAGGTGCTTCTCGGCTTCATCCACGACCCGCGCCACGCGGTCCTGCTGAAACTGGTCAATGCCTTCGGCGCCTTTGGATTTCATCGGATCAAGGCCAAAAGCAAACCCGTGCAGCCCCGCACCGATCACGCCAATCAATACCGCGCTCACAATGCCCGAGGCCGCGTAAGAGGCCAGAGCCAGCCCAAGACCCATCAGCACAGAGGCGATCATCTTGCGGGGCAAGGCGGGCGGTTTTGCGATGGTCCGGGCGTTGTAGGCCTCTTCGGCTTTGAGCCCCTCGCGGGTCATCCACGCCGAAAGAAGCATCAGCGCCATTGCGCAAAGGTTCATGGCAAGCGCAACAGCCCCGCTGCCAAACAGACTAAAGACCAGCACCAGGGGCGCTACAAACAGGATATTCGTCCGCGCACCGGCCGACTGAGGACGCGCCCCGGCATAGGTCTGGGGGCTCGGCATCTTGGGGGCGTCCGGCGCATTGTTGGGTGACCCGTCAGGGCTGAATTTACCACCGTAGCGTTGCGCCATATTACACGCCTCCCGTCCAACCGACGTAAAGGATCAAGATGATCAGCAGCACATAGCTGAGCTTTTGCAGCGCTTGTCCCGACATGCACCCCCCTTTTGCAGATGCAGCACACATATGACGCCCGGATGCGTCCTACCAGTCAACCTTAATGGTTTTGCGATGCCATCCGTTCAGCTTCCAGTTTGCGCTTGTAGCCGGACTGGATGATTTCCACGGCAAACAGAACGATGACCGAGAAGTAGAACGTCGTCTTGGACATCGGCACCAAGGCATAGCCAAAGATCTTGAGCGCGAGGTCGTTGTCGTGTGCGGTGTGGCTGGCGACATCTTCGGCGGCCGTTGCCGTTTCCATGGCATGTGCCGCGGCAACGCCCGCTTCGCCGATCAGAACAACGCCGACGATCAAAAGGATGAACAGGCCAAGCACCTCGTACATCCGGTTCTTTTGCAGGAACGCAGTCACGCCATCCGCCAAGAGCAGCATGGCAGCACCGGACAGCAAGATCGCGATCGCAAGGACCGGGAAGACATCTGTGATGGCAATGGCCGACAAAACCGAATCAAACGAGAAGATCAGGTTCATGAACACGATCAGGAAGATGACCTGAGCCGCTGATTTCCCGGATTTCCCTTCAACATCAGTATGTAAGTGGTCGACGGAAAGCAGGTGACTGATTTCTTTCACGGCGGTGTAGATGATGAAAATCCCGCCAAAAAGGAACACAACCGTCGCAAAGTTCACCCCGCCGGTCAGAACACCTTCCCAGTCGAAGACATAAAACGGTTCGCTCAGCGCATCGATCAATTGCACCATCGCAAACAAGAGGACGACGCGAAGCGCCACGGCAATGATGATGCCCCAGTAGCGAACCGCGCGTTGCTGCGCCAAAGGCGCGCGCTGGCTCTCGATGGAAATATACAGAAGGTTGTCAAAGCCCAGCACCGCTTGCAGGAAGCAAAGCATCAGCAGATTGCCGAGGTTCTCCAAGGTAAATAGGTCAATCATGACGGTCCCCAATTGTCGTCTTTTTTGAACGATTAACCTGTCTCGAAGGGCTTGTAACGCGGACTCTTGCCGATCAGGGGATTTGTGCACTCAGATCGCGGGGGAAAATAACCAAATCATTCCCCAAGACGCTGTGCGCTCGGCGAATCGCAGGATCTAACGCCGCAAATTCAGGGCTTTTTCGGGCCGCGCTGTGGGCGCGTGACATGCCTTTTGGCTTTGCCTTTTGATCGTGACGCTGTCGGCGTCTGTCCCTTTGGTGCGGGTTTGCCACGCCGTCCCGGCTTTGTCTTGGGTTGCAGTTTTGGCTTTGTGGTCCAGCCCATTTGATCGGCCAGCACACGCGATTTGACCTCTTCTACTTCGCCCGCTTTGAGTTCCCGCAATTGAAACGGACCATAGGAAATCCGGATCAGACGGTTCACGGTCAATCCGAGTGCATCGGCAGCGCGGCGGATCTCTCGGTTCTTGCCTTCCCGCAAGCCAATCGTCAGCCACGCATTCGCGCCCTGTTGCCGGTCCAGCGACACGATCATCGGCTGGAATCGCTCCCCCTCGATGGTGATGCCATCGCGCAGGGGCTGCAGGTCTTCGTCCTTGGGTGTGCCTTTGACCCGCACGCGGTAGCGCCGCAGCCAGCCGGTTGAAGGCAATTCAAGCTGGCGTTTGACCCCGCCATCATTGGTCAGAAGCAATAAGCCCTCGGAATTCATGTCGAGCCGCCCGACGCTCATGACGCGGGGCAGGTCCTCGGGCAGGTTGTTAAAGACCGTGTCGCGCCCTTTTTCATCGCGTTCCGTCGTCACGAGGCCCGTGGGTTTGTGATAGAGCCACAGCCGCGCGCGTTCGGCTTCGCCCAGCGGATTGCCATCTACGGTGATGGCGTCGGTAGTCGTCACATTCAGGGCAGGGGACGCAATGACCTCGCCATTCACGGTCACCCGTCCTTCGGTGATCATGGTTTCGGCCACGCGTCGGCTTGCCACCCCTGCGCGGGCAAGGCGCTTGGCGATCCGTTCGGGTTTGTCGTCTGAGGGCAAATCGGTCATGCCTCTGGCCCTATCGCGCCTGCTGCTCTACGCCAAGGGGCATGGTGTTCAGATCACATATGTCCCGTGCCTTGGAATTGGCAGCGGATGCCGCCAGGCAGGGCGAAGTTCCTGTAGGGGCGGTTATTGTCGGCCCGGACGGTGATGTTATTGCCGAAGCGCGCAATGCGATGCGGGCAACGCACGATCCGACGGCCCATGCCGAGATCGCGGCCATCCGCGCCGCTTGCGCCGCATTGGGGACCGAACGGCTGATCGGATGCGACCTTTACGTGACGCTCGAACCCTGTCCCATGTGCGCCGCAGCCATCAGTGCCGCGCGGATCGCGCGGTTATACTATGCGGCAAGTGACCCGAAATCTGGCGGCGTCGCTCAGGGCCCGCGCATTTTTCAGCACGCGCAATGCCACCACAAACCAGAGGTCTATGACGGCATCCACGCGCAAGAGGCCGAAGCCCAGCTTAAAGCGTTCTTTGCCGAGCGCCGCTAAAAGCGGCACACGGCGATGCATTATCGTTCAAAGCTTAATCGGCTGCATGACCACCGGTTCGATCACGTTGACGTCAGGCAACCCGGCGATGAGCGGTTCGGCGTCCTGCGCCAAGGCCGGAAAGGTCTTGTAATGGCAGGGGATCACGGTCTCGAAATCAAAGTACCGTTTGGCTGCATAGGCCGCACCGGCCATGTCCATGGTGTAATGACCACCCGCTGACAGAATTCCGACCTGCGGCTTATAATAGTCAGCCATCCAATCCATGTCGGCCATGATATCTGTGTCGCCCGAGACATAGATTGTCTTGCCCTCGGCCTTGATCATGAACCCGCATTCGGCACCCATGTATCGACCGGTGCCGTCCACCTTCATGGACGAGGAGTGTGAGGCAGGCACAAGGCTAACTTTCACGTCGCCCACATCGACCGTGCCGCCCTTGTTAAAGGCATATCCCTCCACGGCGCCCTGATCGTGTAACGTACCGGCCAATTCAACGATGCCCGAGACCGGGGCTCCGGTCTTTTGGGACACTTCAACCACGTCTGTCGCGTGATCAAAGTGGCCATGGGTGACCAGAATATGGGTCGCACCGTCCAGCGCTTGTTCCACTTGATCTGCTGTGAGCATTGGGTTTCCGTTGATCCAGGGGTCGATCAGGATAATTTGTCCTGCGGCCTCCAGACGAAATGAGGCGTGCCCCATCCAGACGAGTTTCATAAATTCTCCATTCGTCAGAGTGTTTGCCCGAAAAAAAGGCTAAGACCATGTTTGAACAGATCGATATCTATTGTGAAAGAACTGATTTCACCTATTGGTCCGAGCCGCTTAATGCGGTGACAAATGCCGCTTTTTTGATCGCTGCTCTTGTGATGTGGCATCGGACGCGCGGGCATGGTTTGCCCATTGCGACAGCCTTGATCGTGATCCTCGCCTGTATCGGTGTCGGGTCCTTCCTGTTCCACACTCACGCGACAGGTTGGGCATCACTGGCAGACATCACACCCATCGGGTTGTTTATCCTGCTCTATCTCTACGCAGTTGGCCATGATTTCTTGGGCTGGACATGGTGGCAGGCCGGGCTTTTGGTTGTGGCCTTTGTGCCCTTTGCTGCGGTCGTCACGCCTTTGATGGATCGGTTGCCGTTCTTTCAAATCTCGAACTTCTATTGGAACGTGCCGATCCTGCTGATCCTTTTTGCCCCGCTGGTCGCACAGAAAAACCGTCAAACGGCGCTGGGCATGGTGATCGGCGCGTCGATCCTCACAATCTCGATCACGCTGCGGTCCTATGACATGCCCGTCTGTGACGATCTTCCGGCGGGGTCACACTTCTGGTGGCATATTCTGAATGGTGTGATGCTGGGTTGGATGATTGAGGTTTATCGCAGGCACATGGTTGGCAATGCCGCCAACCCGGTTTAGACCGCGCCAGATACCGTTTTCCGGAGGATTTCATGTCCATCGATACCGCAACGGCGGCCAAGGTCGCCAAGCTCGCCCGTATTCAGGTCGACGAAGACCAATTGCCTGCCTTGGCAGAGGAATTCAGCGCCATCCTCGGGTTCATCGAGCAGCTGAATGAGGTTGATGTCGACGGTGTCGAACCCATGGTGTCCGTCACCCCGATGCGTCTGAAACGCCGCGAAGATGTCGTGACCGATGGCAATCAGGCCGAGGCTGTTCTGGCCAACGCGCCCGACGCGCGCGAAGGCTTCTTTGCCGTACCGAAGGTGGTGGAATAACAATGTCTGAACTGAACAAACTGACAATCGCCGCCGCTCGCGACGCGCTGCGCGCCGGTGACACGACCTCTGCCGAACTGACCGAGGCATGCCTGAGCGAAATCGACGCCGCAGGCGCGCTGGGCGCGTTCGTTCACCACACACCCGATCTTGCCCGCGAACAGGCAGCGGCCGCAGATGCGCGCATCAAGGCAGGCGACGCGCCCGCGATGTGCGGTATTCCTCTGGGCATCAAGGATTTGTTCTGTACCAAGGGCGTACCATCGCAGGCGGCGTCCAAAATTCTTGAAGGGTTCAAGCCGGAATACGAATCCACCGTCAGCCAAAACCTGTTTGACGCCGGTGCTGTCATGCTGGGCAAATTGAACATGGACGAA
This sequence comes from Shimia ponticola, assembly GCF_007995215.1. Lineage (GTDB taxonomy): Bacteria > Pseudomonadota > Alphaproteobacteria > Rhodobacterales > Rhodobacteraceae > Shimia_B > Shimia_B ponticola. The sequence goes on along the minus strand of NZ_VCDK01000003.1, from coordinate 868,094 downwards.
TTCGCCATGGGCTCGTCCAACGAGACCTCGGTCTACGGCAACGCCGTGAACCCTTGGAAAGCGGGCAATTCAGACGCTGATCTCACGCCGGGCGGCTCGTCCGGTGGTTCAGCAGCCGCTGTTGCCGCGGACCTGTGTCTTGCTGCCACCGGCACGGATACAGGCGGTTCGATCCGTCAACCTGCGGCCTTTACCGGGATTGTCGGGATCAAACCTACCTATGGCCGCTGCTCGCGCTGGGGTATCGTTGCGTTCGCGTCCTCGCTGGATCAAGCAGGGCCGATGACCAAAGACGTCCGCGACGCAGCCATCATGCTCGAGACGATGTGCGGCCATGATCCAAAAGACAGCACATCTGCCGAACTGGCAGTGCCAAATTTCGAGGCGGCGCTGACCGGTGACATCAAGGGCAAAACCATCGGTATTCCCAAAGAGTACCGGATGGAGGGCATGCCCGACGCGATCGAAAAGCTTTGGTCCGAAGGCACCGAAATGCTGCGCGATGCAGGGGCCGTGATCAAAGATATCTCACTGCCCCACACGCAATATGCCCTCCCGGCCTATTACGTGATCGCTCCCGCCGAGGCATCCTCGAACCTCGCCCGTTATGACGGCGTGCGCTTTGGCCACCGGGCCAAGCTGGGGCAAGGCGACGGCATTACTGAGATGTACGAAAAGACCCGCGCCGAAGGCTTTGGTCCAGAGGTGCAGCGCCGCGTCATGGTCGGCACCTACGTGCTGTCCGCCGGGTTCTATGACGCCTACTATAACCGCGCCCGCCGTGTTCGCACCTTGATCAAGAAAGACTTCGAAGACGTGTTCGCGGATGGCATCGACGCCATCCTGACACCGGCAACACCGTCCTCGGCTTTTGAACTCGGCGCTGATTTCAGCCCGATCGAAATGTATCTGAATGACGTCTTCACCGTCACGGTCAACCTGGCTGGTTTGCCAGGGATCAGTGTTCCGACTGGGATCGATTCCAAGGGCTTGCCGCTGGGTCTGCAACTTATCGGCCGCCCCTGGGAAGAAGGCGATCTGTTGAACACGGCCTATGCTTTGGAGCAGGCCGCCGGTTTTGCAGGCAAACCGACGCGCTGGTGGTAAAACAGACTCCGGCAACGCAAATGAAGAGCATCGGCAAACCGCTGCCGATGCTCAATATGCGCCGCGCTGGCGTCGAAAGGCCGATCAGGCTATCCATAACGCACTACGGGCAAGGGTAACTCAGTGATGAAACGGGTTTTTGGGGCGATTTCGCTATTGGCCTTGGCGGCGTGTGATCCGGCTGTGCCGGATTCGGGCTCTGGTGTCGGCTTTGGCAACTACGACCAATATGAAGCCGAGCGCGCCCGTCGCGACGCGGCTCTTGAAGGGCGGCCTTTGCCAGCGGCTCCGCGCGTGGAAAGCGTGACGATTATCAATGATGAAACCACCGCAGCCGCCGCGGCGGCAGGTGGTGTTGCCCCACAAACAGCTTCGACGGATCAGCCGTTGGACGTCATCGCTACAGCTGAACAGGCCTTGGCCGATCCCGCAACGCCAGCCGGGCCACCGCGCAGCACAGCCGGGATTTCGGACGAACAGAACTTTGATGCCGTTGCGGGACGAGAGTCGATTGAAAGCGATGCAGCCCGCATCGCCCGCGCGCGCGAACAGTATCAGGTGATCCAGCCAACAGCCTTGCCGTCGCGATCAGGAAACGGGCCGAACATCGTGGAATACGCGCTCAGCACCACGAACTCGGTTGGCCAGCCGGTCTATCGGCGCTCGGCTTTCTCGACCGATGCCAAGTTCCTGCGCAATTGTGCGCAATACGCAAGCGCCGATCAGGCTCAGCAGGATTTCCTCGCGCGAGGCGGTCCACAGCGTGACCGCCAGGGGCTTGACCCGGATGGCGATGGATTTGCCTGCGCATGGGACCCGGCGCCTTATCGCCTTGTCCGGCAATAAGCCCCACTGGCATCCAAGCCCCAACTTTGGTGACAGACGAAACGGTCTGACGCCGGCCCTTATCGTGATCCATTACACGGCGATGAAAACCAGTGCTGCGGCGCTGGAACGTCTGTGTGATCCGGCCCATGAAGTGTCGGCGCATTATTTGATCAGCCGTCAGGGACAGGTTTGGCAGATGGTCGAAGAAGCAGACCGAGCATGGCATGCAGGCGCGGGCAATTGGGCGGGAATGGATGACATCAACTCCCGCTCGATCGGGATCGAATTGACCAATACCGGTGTCGAACCGTTTCCCGAACCGCAGATGCAGGCGTTGACCGCACTGGTGGCTGGTATTCAAAAGCGGTGGTCTATCACACCGCATAACGTGATCGGGCATCAGGATATGGCACCCACACGCAAGGCTGATCCTGGTCGCCGGTTTGATTGGGCGCGTCTTGCGCGTCTGGGGTTGGCAAGCGCAGCGGCGTCGCAGGGCCCGGACGCACCACTGTCAGACAGCCTTGATCAGATCGGCTATCCCAAGGATGTGAGTCTTGAGGCACGGCTTGAGGCCTTTCGCGCGCGGTTTCGTCCCGGCGCAGAAGGGCCAGAGACGGAATCGGACCGGCGCGCCGCATCCGCCGTTGCACAGCGCATCACCATTGACCGCCAGAAGGCACAGGCGTAAGCGACCCCGGCGCGGAGGGCCGGATGGCCGCGGTGCGATTTGCGCAGCAAGTCACGTCGAGGAAAGTCCGGACTCCACAAGGCAACGGTGCCGGGTAACGCCCGGCGGGGGTAACCCCAGGGACAGCGCCACAGAGAACAGACAGCCCGGCATGCCCGGGTAATGGTGAAACGGTGGGGTAAGGCCCACCGCGGGACGGGCAACCGGACCGGCACGGCAAGCCCCACCGGGAGCAATGCCAAATAGGATCCCGCAGGGCCGCCTTGGCTGGAGGATCGGGTTGGCAGCTAGAGGCGTGTGGTAACACCCGCCGCAGATGAATGGTCATCGAACCGGAGCAATCCGGGGAACAGAATCCGGCTTACAGGCCCTCCGCGCGTTTATTTGCCCAAAAAATCCGTGAAGGTTTTTGTGCGGGAAAGGATCATGCCTTTCGCTGTTGACTCGCCTTGGGCGATGCGTAAAAGGCGGGGTTCAAGATTTGACCGGGCCTTATTGCGCCTGACGACGGAGTTGACCCATGGCGAAGCCAACCACAATCAAAATCCGCCTGAACTCAAGCGCAGGCACAGGCCACTTCTACGTGACCAAGAAAAACGCACGCACGATGACCGAGAAGATGGTGGTACGCAAGTATGACCCCGTCGCGCGCAAGCACGTTGAGTACAAGGAAGGCAAGATCAAGTAAGCGATCTTCCAGACCAGTTTTCACGAAAAGGCCGCGCTTCAAGCGCGGCCTTTTTCGTTTTCAGGAGGGCCTCATGCAAACATGCCCATTTTGTGCCATCGCCGCCGACCTCGATCACTGTGGCCGGGCATGGGAAACCGAAACCCTAATCGTCTTTGCCGATCATCGCCCCATCCGTTCCGGCCACATGCAGATTGTGACCAAGGATCATTACGAGGTCTTCGATGATCTGCCCACCGACCTGGCCAGTGAGATGATCGTTCTCGGTCAGCGCATTGCCCGCGCTCAAAAGGTGCTCTTTGGTGTGGAGCGCGTCGGTTTTGTGCTGACAGGCAATGAAGTGGCGCATGTCCATGCCCATGTCCTTCCGCTTTTTCAGGCGGACGATATCACGTCTGCGCGTTTCTTTGACGGTAACGCCACTTTTGTAAGCCCATCGACTCAATTCCAAAGTGCGCAGGCCCTGAGCAAGATGCTGGAGGATCAAACATATGGGTGACTTCATCATCCGCGCTGCAACACCGGCTGACACAGGTCACGTCGACGCCTTGTTGCAGCGCACTTATCCGCGTCTTCTCAAGGCGGATTACCCGCCCTCTGTTCTGGTCGCCGCAATCCCTGCAATGACCCGTGCAAGGCCTCAGCTGATGTCTTGCGGGACCTATTACCTTGCCATTGAAAACGGGCAGGTGCTTGGGGCAGGCGGCTGGACGCCAGATCGCAAAAGGGCAGGGTGGGGCGACATCCGCCATGTTGTCACCGATGATCGCCACCTGCGCCGCGGGATCGGACGTGCGATCATGGAGCATAGCTTTGCAACCGCCCGTGGCGCGGGTTTGCAACACCTTGAATGCTGGGCGACGCTGACGGCTGAACCTTTCTATGCTTCGGTTGCGTTCCAGCGGATCGGGCCGATGACCGTGCAACTTCAGGGCGCGATCGACTTCCCAGCGATCCGGATGCAGCGGGCGCTGTGAAGCGCGTCATGGTCATCGGGGCACCCGGATCCGGGAAAAGCACGCTCGCGCGCAAGCTGGGTGCCGTCACAGGGCTGCCTGTGATCCATATCGACCATATCCACTGGATGTCGGGATGGAAGGAAAGGCCGCTGCCGGAAAAGATCGCCATGATCCGCCCAATTGAAGAGGGTCAGGAGTGGATCATCGAAGGGGGCTTGTCGGCAACTTTTCCAACGCGACTCGAACGCGCTGATACTCTGATCTGGCTTGATGTGCCGATCGGGTTGCGATTCTGGCGCGTCGTAAAGCGCACGGTGGTCGGATACGGCCGCAACCGCCCAGATCTTCCAGACGGCTGTCCCGAGATCATCGGTTGGCACACTTGGGAATTCTGGCTCTATATCTGGCGGACCCGCCGTCGGAACCGAGCTCGTATGCAGGCACATTTTGCGACCGCGCGCGCAGAAGGAAAAACGGCGATCCGCCTGACCTCTCGGCGCGCCACAGACGCTTATGTGCGAGGCCTGTGCCTAGAGCACCAGAGCAACAGCGAGGCTTAGCAGTGCTCCGAGCGTGCCCAACAGGCTGAGCGCGAATCCATAAAGGCGCATTGGGCTGAATGTCATCCACCCGAAGGCGATGCCGTGCATCAACCGCCCCACGCAAAAGACGAAGGCTGATAGAGCAACAAGCCACACTGGCGCGCCGGCCAGTTCTGCTGCGAAAAGCGGGATCAGCGTAATGGGCATCTGCTCGGCGGCATTCCCTTGGCCGCGAATGCGCCGCTCAAGCATTGGGTCGCCGCCGTCACCGAGCGAGACTTTGCTGCTCCTGCGTCCCATGATTACGCGCACTGTCAGCGCAAAAAACAAAGCGCCGCAGAAAAGCGCGGCCCAAGCGGTGATGATCGGCATGATGTCGTCCTCCTCACAAAAAAAGGCCGGGGCGAACCCCGGCCTTTCGTCACTGCCATGCAGCGATGATTACTCTTGCTGACCCATGAACATCAGCAGGAACTGGAACATGTTCAGGAAGTTCAAGTACAGCGACAGCGCACCAAACACGCCCGATTTTTCCAGCCAATCCGCGTCGCCGTGGTGCGCGTGCGCCACGTATTCGGATTTGATGTTCTGCGTGTCATAGGCGGTCAGACCGGCAAAGATCAGAACACCGATGGCCGAGATGGCAAACATCAGCGCAGGCGATGCGATGCCAAAGAACGCGCCCAAGACAAGGTTCACGATCATCGCGACGATCAGGCCAATCAGACCCATCATCAGGAACGTGCCCCAGCCGCTGAGATCTTTCTTAGTGGTGTAACCCCACAACGAAAGGCCTGCGAAGGCAATCGCGGTGATCAGGAAGGTCTGCGTGATCGAGAACGCCGTGTAGACGAGAAAGATCGACGACAGCGACAGACCGATCAGGGTCGCAAAGCCATAGAAAAACACGCGTGCGCCAGCAGCGGACGAATTCCGCATCACCGGGCCCATGCCCAGGAACAGAACGGCCAGCGGTGCCAGCATGATCACCCAACGCAGCGGCGATGCGTAGATCGCATAGCCAAGTCCGGTCAAATACTGACCTTCACGGAATGCGGCGATGCCGCCTTCAGCGGTCGTGTATGCAGCCGAAGGATCGGTTGTTGTTGCAAGTCCTGCGATGGCCCACGCGGCGGCTGCTGTGATCAGCATGCCCGTGGACATGGTCGCATAGACCTTGCTCATATGGGCGCGTAGCCCCGCGTCGATTTCGGCCGCGCGGGCGCCAATACGCGAGCCCACCGTTTGATAGTCTGCCATTGGTGCCTCCAATTTGGGGTGCATCGAGGGCCCCATGCCCTCGAACCTATTCGCCAGCAAATATTGGACTGAAACAGTCGATTTTCAAGCGTTTCCGGCACCGATGCCGCTCGAAAAGCGCGGCATTTTTGTCAGTATGCTCAGGATTTCACCCAACGGCTTGGCGCATCCCACAACGGGCGGGCGGCTTCGACCTGTGCCTGTTTGGCAGACATGCCGATATCTTCCAATGCAGCGGCGTCCAAACGGGCCAGATCGCGGCGCGACCGGGCAACCGCCAGCCAATGAAACACAATGCCAAGACCTTGGCTGCGTGCGGAAGCAGCGGGGCGGTGCAAGCTGATATCGGACATGATCTTTTCCTCTCAAATTCTGATCTTTTGGCGTCAACTCATCATCATGCTTGATCATATGGAGGAGAGTGATGCATATTGAAAATGAATGATTATGAAATGAAACATCACAGGATGTGATATGCCCAGAAATCTTGACCTGACGGCCCTACGCTCCTTTGTGACTGTGTCTGACCTCGGCGGTGTCACCCGCGCGGCAGGGGCGCTCAATCTCACACAATCTGCCGTCTCGATGCAGCTCAAGCGGCTTGAGGAGTCTTTGGGCATTGATCTGCTGGACCGCTCAAATCGAACGATTGCCCTGACGGCCACGGGAGAACAACTCGTTGGCTACGCGCGTCAGATGCTGGCCCTGAATGATGAGGTTCTCGCGCGTCTGACCGATAGCCAGTTTGAGGGCGAAATCACGCTTGGCGTGCCGCATGACATCGTGTTTCCCTATATTCCGTCAGTGCTGCAAACGTTCAGCGCGAATTATCCCCGCATGAAAGTTCAGTTGATGTCGTCCTATACCGGTCGGCTTAAGCAGCAGTTCATCAATGGCGAATGTGACATCATCCTGACGACCGAAACCGAATTGCCAGAGGGCGCGCGTCATTTGTCGGATGTACCGCTGGTCTGGGTCGGTGCAAAAGGCGGCTCCGCCTGGAAACAGCGCCCGTTGCGCCTGGCCTACGAGTATAACTGCAGCTTTCGCCGCCCGGTTCAGCGCGCGCTGGATCGGGCAGGTATCCCATGGGAAATGGCAGTGGAAAGCCATTCCACTCGCTCTGTGGAAGCCTCGGTCAGCGCCGACCTTGCGGTGCACACCATGCTGGCAGGAAGTCATCCATCGTATTTCGAGATGATCCCACACAACGGCGCGCTGCCTGAGCTGGGTAGTCAGATGATCAATCAATATGTCCGCGAGAATCACGGCAGCGAGCCGATCGGCGCCTTGGCTGATCTTGTCGCTGCCGCCTACGCGCGCCCCTAGGGGGCCGCATGATCCATGGTGACAACGACCTTGCCGGTCGTTTCACGCCGCCGCAGCTTGTCCAAGGCTGTTACCGCGTCGGCAAGTTCCGTTTGAAAGCCGATATGGGGATGCAGCGTACCGTTGGTGTACATCGCGAACAGATCCTGCATTGAGCGCTGTAGTGCGCCGGGATCAAACATGAGGTAGCCGCCCCAATAGAACCCGTGGACGGCAATATTCTTGACCAGCAAATGATTCAGTTTGACGTCTTGCACGTCGCCGGATGCAAACCCGATCACCAGGAACCGACCACCGCGTTTCAACCCGCGCATGGCCGCGTCGCCCAAGTCGCCGCCAACTGGGTCATAGACAACGTCTGCGCCGCCTGCTTTGCGGATCGCGTCTTTGAGGTCCGTTGTTTCGCTGTTCAGTGCGATATCGGCACCGGCCTGTTCCGCGACGGCGCATTTCTCGGCGCCTCTGGCGACTGCAATGACCTTGGCGCCCATGGCTTTGCCAATCTCAACCGCAGTCAGGCCCACACCGCCTGCTGCACCCAACACGACCAGTGTTTCACCTGACTGAAGGTTTGCGCGATGGGTCAGCGCGAGGTGCGACGTGCCGTAGGCGACCTGAAATGCCGCCGCTGACGCAAAATCCATGCTGTCAGGAAGCTTCACGCAAAGCGGGGCCGGAAAGCAGCCATATTCGGCCAGCCCGCCAGACCCGCCAAAGACAGCGACACGGTCCCCGATCTCAAACCCCGACGCGTGTGGTCCGATCTCGTCGACGACGCCTGCAACCTCGAGCCCAAGCGTGAACGGAGGTTCCGGCGTTTCCTGATACGTGCCCTTCATCATGAGAAGGTCTGCAAAATTCAGACCGCAGGCTTCGATCCGAATGCGCAATTGACCCCTTCCAGCTTTAGGAATTTCAAGTTGTCGTAGCTCGGGTGACGCGTCGAAATTGACGACTTGCAGGGCGCGCATGTATGACCTCTTAGACTTGTGTTGCTCGGCGCGACGCTACCTTAGGTGGGTGGTGATCACAACGCGGCGGTGTCACAGGAATCGGCCCTGGGCAGGCCGCGAAAATCGCCCAAAAAATAGGCTAAAACTAGAAAAAGTGTATCATGCTACCTCTTTTTGACGCTGTTAACCATCATTTGGCTGACAAAACGTCAGGTTGTGTGGGGGGTGGCTGCTCGTGTTAGACGGGTGAAGGGCCAATAGGAGAAGAAGATGAAGCATCCCGTGGATGTCCATGTCGGGAAACGTGTTCGCCAGCGCCGGTGGATGATCGGCATGACACAACAACAACTGGCAGAGCAAGTTGGTATCAAGTTTCAACAGATTCAGAAGTATGAAACTGGTATGAATCGCGTAAGCGCGTCTCGCCTTTGGGACATTGCAGATGCGCTGGGCGTACAGGTCAGCTTCTTCTTCGAGGGTCTGGACCAAGCCAAGCAAAGCCAACCGTCCGACGAGTCCGGCCTGCCGAGCGATATCCTTGCCGATAAAGAGGCGCTGGAACTTGTGCGATCCTACTACTCGATCCCGGAAAATCAGCGTCGCCGCTTGTTCGAGCTTGCACGCGTCTTGTCTGACGTCGCCTGATTGTACCGAATGACTTGACCGACCGGTCCGACACTCCTAGCCGGGGTGTAACCGGAGGTTCAGAAATGCATGATCTTGCTGTGAGCTCAGAGCTTCAGGCCGCCGTCCGTTCGGCGGCCTTTTTATGTGCCGACGCCGCCGCCGAAGCGACGCTGCCGCATTTCCGAACCGCAGGATTGGTTGCGGACAACAAGCTTGACGGTGATTACGATCCGGTCACCGTGGCCGACCGCAACGCGGAAATCGCAATCCGTCAGGTTCTTGCTGAACACAGGCCCGACGATGCGATCATCGGCGAGGAACTTGATGATCAGACCGGGACAAGCGGTGTTGTTTGGGTCATCGACCCAATTGACGGCACCCGTGGATTTGTCAGCGGCACACCCACATGGGGAACGCTGATTGCCGCAGGCACCAAAGACGGCCCTCAATTTGGCATCATTGATCAGCCCTATATCAAGGACCGCTTTGTCGGTGGGTTCGGTGAGGCATGGTGCGACGGTCCAATGGGACGTGTCCCACTGAGAACACGGGCCCCGCGCGACCTGTCACAGGCCACGGTGTTCACGACCTTTCCCGAAGTTGGCACGACCAAAGAACAGGCCGCTTTCCACACCGTTGCAGATCAGGCGCAATTGGTGCGCTACGGCATGGACTGCTATGCCTATGCGCTGCTGGCGGGCGGGCATATTGATCTGGTCATCGAAGCGGGCCTGAATTCGTATGATATCCAAGCGCCGATTGCTGTCGTGCAGGCGGCAGGCGGAATCGTTACCGATTGGTCCGGTGAGGCGGCGCATCATGGCGGGCGCGCCATTGCAGCCGCCAATGCGGAAATCCATGCGCAGGCGCTCGCAATCCTGAAGGACTGCATGAATGGCTGAATTCGTTTTGAAGAACGCGCAAACCATCGTGACGATGGACGACGCGCGCCGGGAACTTGTGGATCAGGACATCCGCGTAACGGATGGCGTGATCTCGGAGATAGGTCACGGGCTTAGCGGGGATCACACGGTCTCTGTTGCCGGATGTGTCGTGACTCCGGGCCTCGTGAACACGCACCATCATCTTTATCAAACGTTGACCCGTGCCGTACCCGAAGCACAGAACGCTCTGCTCTTTGGCTGGTTGCAAACGCTCTACCCCATTTGGGAAAAGTTCGGACCCGAAGAGATGTTCATCTCTGCGCAGGTCGGCTTGGCAGAACTGGCCCTGTCGGGTTGCACCACGACCAGCGATCACCTCTATCTCTATCCAAATGGGTCGCGTCTGGATGACACGATTGCCGCCGCTCAAGAGGTTGGGCTTAGGTTTCACGCCACGCGCGGGTCGATGAGCATCGGAGAAAGCGACGGCGGCCTGCCGCCCGACAGCGTGGTCGAAGACGAAGATGCGATCCTAAAGGACAGCATCCGTGTGATCGATGCCTTCCACGATCCGGCCCCCGGCGCGATGGTGCGTGTTGGGGTCGCGCCATGTTCCCCGTTTTCCGTCAGCCGGGATCTGATGAGGAACGCTGCACTGCTCGCGCGCGACAAGGGTGTGATGATGCACACCCACCTCGCTGAAAACAGCGAAGATATTGCCTATTCTCTCGAAAACTTCGGCTGCCGACCGGGCCAATATGCCCAAGACCTTGGCTGGGTTGGCTCGGATGTCTGGCACGCCCATTGCGTGCAATTGGACGCGGATGAAATCGACTTGTTTGCGCGCACCCAGACAGGCGTGGCGCATTGCCCGTGTTCGAACTGTCGGCTGGCCTCGGGCATCGCCCCTGTGCGCGAGATGCGTGACGCGCTTGTGCCTGTTGGCTTGGGTGTCGACGGCTCGGCGTCAAACGACACCGGCAACCTGATCCTTGAGGCGCGGCAAGCCATGTTGCTTCAACGTTTGGCAAAGGGCGCAGATGCGATGTCTCCACGCGAGGCGCTTGAAATTGCGACGCGGGGCGGCGCACAGGTCTTGGGCCGCGATGACATCGGGCAGCTTGCTATAGGCAAACGCGCCGACATTGCCGTTTGGGACATTGGCGGCGTGGAAACCGCTGGCTCATGGGACCCCGCCGCGCTCTTGCTGGCTGGTCCAACGCGGGTGCGTGATCTCTTCGTTGACGGTCGTGCCGTCGTGCAGGAGGGTCACATCACCAGCTTCGACGTTAGCAAGGCCGTCGCACGTCAGAACATTTTGGCCCGGAAATTGATGGCCTAGGCGGCCTGCCGCACACCGCCAATCCAGACGTCCCGCACGGCCCGGTCGTCGCCCATCATGATCGTCGGAAAGATCGCCTCCCACGGGCCATCCGCATGAGCGTGGCGCTGCGCGATGGCAGAGGTGGAGGCCAGATCCAGCACACAGATGTCGGCTTCGTGCCCGGCTTTCAGCGCTCCGATCTGGTCGCCGGCATGCAAGGCTTGCGCAGAGCCCTGGGTCGCAAGCCAAAGCAACTGTGATGGATGCATCGCCGTCCCGCGCAATTGCCCGATCTCATAGGCCGCGGCCATGGTCCGCAGCATCGAGAATGACGAACCGCCGCCGGTGTCGGTTGCAAGCCCAACCACCAGACCGCGCCGTGCCAGGCTCATGTCGAAAAGGCCCGATCCGATAAACGTGTTCGACGTCGGACAATGCACCAGGGCGGCCCCAACCTCTTTGATGCGGTCGATTTCACGTGGCTCCAGGTGGATGGCATGGCCATAGACAGCGCGCGATCCGATCAGGCCAAACGCCTCGTATGTGTCCAGATAATCCCGCGCCTCAGGAAACAGATCCTTGGCCCAAGCCACTTCTTCAACCTGCTCAGAGATATGCGTTTGCATCAGGCAATCGGAACGCTCGCCCCATAGACTGCCCAACGCATCCAGTTGTTCGATCGTCGAGGTCGGCGAAAAGCGGGGCGTGATGACGTATCCCAACCGATCGTGTCCGTGCCACCGGTCGCACAGCGTCTTGGTTTCGTCATAGGCGCGTTTGGCGGTGTCACGAAGTCCGTCGGGCGCGTTTCGATCCATGCAGGTCTTGCCCCCGTACACCCGCATGCCGCGCGCCTGCGCGGCCCGGAAATACGCATCAACCGAGGTCGGCGCAGATGTGCAGTAACTGCAGGTCGTTGTTGTTCCCGCCGCTGTCACAAGGTCAAAATAGCGATCTGCGATCTCTTCTGCATATTCCGGGTCGGCCAGCCTCATTTCCTCGGGAAACGTATAGGTGTTGAGCCAGTCGATAAGCCGTTTGCCCCAACTCGCGATGATCGCCGTCTGCGGATAATGCGCATGGGCGTCCACAAAGCCCGGACAAATCAGGTCGGTCCCGTAATCGGTAACCTCGGCATCTGGATGGGCTGCTCTCAGGGCGTCGCGCTCGCCCACGTCGATGATCTTGCCTTGCGCGACCAAAACCGCACCATTGGTGTCGATGGTCACGCTGTCTTGCCAGTCGCCGGCAAACGGATTGCCAGTAAACAATAGCGTCTGGCCAAGAAGAAGGTGTCGCGTCATACCCGGACCTAATCAGCCCCGTGGCTTGTGGTCAAACGGATGCGCCGCGCCCGTTGCCCATGCGCCCGATGCCCATTCAAAGGAGCCGTCCCGATGTCTGAGAACGATCTGATAGACGACCAAGACGGATACGATTTGGATCAAAGCCTCGCGCCTGCCGTGCGGCTTGCGCTGGCCGCAGGAAGCTCTGATCGGCTAAACGATCTGTTCGAACCGCTCCACGCAGCGGACATTGCCGACCTTCTGGAACAGTTGGATCATGGCCAGCGGCGTGAATTGATTGTGCTGACGCCGCGCGTCGTGGATGGCGATGTACTGTCCGAACTGGATGAGTCCATCCGCGAAGACATCATCGATTTCCTGCCCGAAAACATCCTGACCGAAGCCGTCCGCGATCTGGACAGTGACGATGTTGTCGACCTGCTGGAGGATCTGAACGAGCCGCAACAAGAGGCTATTCTCGACGTTCTCGAAGACGCCGATCGAGTCGCTGTGGAACAGTCGCTTTCCTATCCGGAGGAATCCGCCGGCCGACTGATGCAACGCGAAGTCGTGATGGGCCCCGAGCATTGGACGGTGGGGCAAGCCATTGATTTCCTGCGCTCGTCCGAAGGATTGCCAGAACAGTTCTATCACATGATCCTCGTTGACCCACGGATGAAGCCTACCGGTTATGTCACGTTGGGCCGCTTGCTTGGTGCGCGCCGCGAGGTCCCGCTCAAGGACATCACAGAGGACAGTTTCCGCGTCATCCCTGCCGACCAGGACGAAGGCGAGGTGGCCTATGCCTTTAACCAGTACCACTTGATCAGCGCCCCGGTCGTTGACGAGAATGATCGCCTTGTCGGGGTGATCACCATCGATGACGCCATGATCGTGCTCGACGAAGAGCACGAAGAAGACATCCTGCGTCTCGCGGGCGTGGGCGAGGGCGGCTCACTGACGGACCGCGTCATTAGGACAACGCGAAATCGTCTGCCTTGGCTGGCCATCAACCTCGTGACTGCGATCCTTGCCTCGCTGGTGATCGCGATGTTCGAAGACGCGATTGCACAGGTCGTGGCGCTCGCGGTTCTCATGCCGATCGTGGCGTCGATGGGCGGCAACGCAGCGACACAGTCCATGACGGTCGCCGTGCGCTCAATCGCAACCAAGGACCTGACCGCCTCGAACGTGTGGCGGGTGATCCGGCGGGAATGCGCTGTGGGGCTGATCAATGGGCTGATTTTCGCCATCGTGATGGCGGTTGTCGGCGTGATCTGGTTCGGCTCGCCCCTGCTTGGTGCGGTCATTGCCGCGGCCATGGTGATCAACCTTGTCGTTGCGGGCCTCGCTGGGACGGTGATCCCCGTTATCCTGGATCGGCTGGGCATTGACCCCGCGCTAGCCTCTGGCGCCTTCGTGACCACGGTGACCGACGTCGTGGGCTTCTTCGCCTTTCTCGGTCTCGCGGCGGCTGTCCTGCTATGACCCTCACCGACATCAAAACAGCTGCGCGCAAAGCGGCCTTCGCCCGTCGCAAGACCGCCCATGGCGCGGCTCAGGCAGATCAGGCTGCATATCTGTCCAGCTTTCTGGCAGGACATCGCGGCGTGCCTGTTGCAGGTTTCATGCCGATCCAGACTGAAATCGACCCCCGCCCGGCAATGGAGGAAGCGGCCGCCCATGGCCCGGTCGGAATCCCGGTCATTCAGGCCGCAGGTCAGCCACTTAAATTCGCGCTTTGGGAACCCGACATGCCGCTCGTCCCAGGCCCTTTCAAAGCCATGATCCCGGAGCATCCGGAATGGATGACGCCCGAAATCGTCATTGTGCCACTCGTCGCCTTTGACCGACAGGGCGGGCGGCTGGGCTATGGCGGCGGGTTTTATGACCGAACCCTTGAGGGTTTGCGTGCCAACGGCGCCTGCCTCGCTGCGGGTTTCGCCTTCGCCGCGCAAGAGGCCGATGATCTTCCGCTGGAACCCACCGATCAACCGCTTGATATGATCATCACCGAAGCGGGCATCCTGACGCCCAACTAGGGTCACGGCACAGCCTGATCCCTTCTATGTTTCAAAAATACTCATTTCCGACGCTGGTCCTGAGTGCGGCAATCGCGTAGCACCCTGCGCTATGAAACTGCTTTTTCTTGGTGATGTGATGGGCCGTGCCGGGCGCGCGGCCATCGTCGAAATGGTGCCGAAGCTGCGCGAGGCGTGGAAACTGGATTTCGTTGTGGTGAACGGCGAAAACGCCACCTCTGGCGTGGGGCTTTCCGGTGCGCATGCCAAGACGCTCCTCGACGCTGGTGTCGATTGCCTGACCCTCGGGGATCACGCCTTCGATCAAAAGGACATGCTGTCTTACATCGAAACCGAACCGCGCATTATCCGCCCTCTTAACTTTTCTAAGGCGGCCCCGGGGCGCGGTGTGGCGCTGTTTGAGGCGACGCGCGGGCGCAAGGTGCTGGTCGCTCAGGTGCTGGGTCAGGTCTTTATGAAGCGGCCCTTTGACGATCCGTTCAGCGAATTGGACACTGTCCTGCGTCGTCACCCGCTGGGCGGCACTGCGCAGGCCAGCATCATCGACATCCATTGCGAGGCGACATCCGAGAAAATGGGCGTCGGGCATTTCTGCGACGGTAAGGCTTCACTGGTTGTCGGAACCCACACTCACGTCCCAACGGGCGATGCGCAGATCCTGCCCAAAGGCACCGGGTATCTGACCGACGCCGGGATGTGCGGTGACTACAACTCCGTGATCGGGATGGAGCCCGCCGAACCTCTGCGCCGCTTTGTGACCGGCATGCCCAAGGGCCGCTTTACCCCGGCGACGGGTGACGCGACGCTTAGCGGCGTTTACGTGGAAACCGATGATCGCACTGGCAAGGCCACCCGGATCGAGATGGTGCGCCAAGGCGGGCGCCTGGCCGCCGCAGGTCCGGCTTGACCTAACAGGCGTTTGGCGCAATTTCTGAAGCGTCGCACATCACTTGCGTGATGCCGTCGGGACCTCCCTTCGAAAAATGCGGCGCGCCGTTCTGGAGGTCCTGTCATGCATTCATCCCGCTGGTTTTTTGTTGGTGTCCTGATCCTTGCCGGTGCGGCCTGGGGGATTACACAGCCACTTGCCAAGATCGCCGTCAGCACGGGCTATCAGCATTTTGGGCTGATCTTCTGGCAGCTTGCACTGGGTGCGGTTGTGCTAGGCCTGATTGTCCGTATTCAGGGCAAGAGCCTGCCGTTCAACGCACGCGTCCTGCCCATCTATGTGATGATCGCCATGATTGGCACGATCATTCCGAATTCCGCGTCCTATCAGGCGGTTGTGCATTTGCCGTCCGGACTGATGTCCGTGTTGCTCTCAACCGTGCCGATGCTGGCTTTTCCTATCTCGATGGCGCTGGGGCTCGACCGGTTCAGTTGGCTGCGCGCAGCAGGCCTGACCATCGGTCTGATGGGCGTTCTTTTGATTGTGGCCCCTGACGCAAGCCTTCCTGACCGTTCCATGGTCGCTTGGGTACCTGTCGCACTCGTGGCACCGCTCTGTTACGCGTTCGAAGGGAATCTGGTGGCGCGGATTGGATTGCGCGGCCTCGATCCCGTGCAGGCATTGGCTGGGGCGTCGATCATCGGCTGCATCCTGTCTGCACCTTTGGCGCTGGGCACTGGACAGTTCATCGTGCCGACCTTGCCGCTTGGCGCACCTGATTATGCCCATGCCGCCTCTGCTTTGATCCACGCGGCCGTCTATACAACCTATGTCTGGTTGGTCGGGCGCACCGGTCCGACCTTTGCGGCCCAGGTCAGCTATTGGGTGACGGGCTTTGGCGTTTTCTGGGCCATCCTCTTGTTGGGAGAAAGCTATTCCAACTGGGTCTGGGCCTCTGTCGGGTTGATGTTCGTTGGCCTGTTCCTTGTGCAGCCGCGCAGACCTAGCACGTCGTCCGAGCCGCATGATGCGCAGCACGGCTTGCGTGACACTGCGCCATAGGCGAAACAGGTTCGGCTGTTACAGGGAACCGGACCATGGTCGAGTATCTGAACCTATCGCCAACCGGCGAAGCCGCGGTGGCCCTTTCTGTCGTTGTCCTCATGTTCGTGCTCTTCGTGCGCGAGGTCTATCCGACCGAGGTCGTTGCCATCGGCGGCGCGGCTTTGATGCTGGCCATGGGGGTTTTGCCCTATGACGCTGCGCTATCGATCCTGTCTAACCCGGCGCCTTGGACCATTGCGGCGATGTTTGTGCTAATGGGGGCGTTGGTGCGGACCGGGGCTCTCGATGCGTTCACTGTTGTTGCCGAGGCGCAGGCCAAGCGACAGAAATTTGTCGCCATTGCCTTTCTTCTTGGATTTGTCGTCATCGCTTCGGCGTTCGTGTCGAACACGCCCGTTGTGGTCGTCATGATCCCTGTCTTTGTGCAACTGGCCGCCAGCATGAACATGAGCGCATCCAAGGTCCTGATCCCGCTCAGCTATGCCGCGATCCTCGGCGGGACGCTGACATTGATCGGCACCTCTACAAACTTGTTGGTCGATGGCGTCGCCCGCGATCAGGGGCTTGAGCCTTTCTCGATGTTCGAGGTCACGCCTCTTGGCATCATTCTGGTGATCTGGGGCGTCATCTATCTGCGCTACTTTGCGCCGATGCTGCTGCCCAAGAGGGACACGATGGCGACGCTGCTCAGTGGCTCCAAGTCCAAGATGAAATTCTTTACCGAAGTGGCGGTGCCAGAGGGGTCCGCCCTGATCGGGCGTGATGTCGGCGAAATTGATCTCTTCAAACGCGAAGGCGTGCGGCTTGTCGACGTGCTGCGCGGCGATGCCTCGCTGCGGCGGAACCTGACAGGCGTCATCCTTCAGGCGGGTGACCGGGTGGTTCTGAGAACCGAGATGACCGAGCTGTTGGGGCTGCAGGCGTCGAAAGACGTGAAAATGGTTGATCAGCTGTCGTCGGTGCAGACCAAAACGGTCGAAGTGCTGATCACCCCCGGCGCGCGCATGGTTGGGCGGTCGCTGGGCAATCTGCGTCTGCGCCGCCGCTATGGTGTCTATCCGCTGGCCGTGCATCGCAGGTCGCAAAACATCGGGCGACAGTTGGACGATCTTGTCGTGCAGGTCGGCGATACGCTTCTGCTCGAAGGCGCGCCCGAAGACATTCAGCGTCTGGCCAATGACATGGGGCTTGTGGATGTCACCACACCTTCGGAACGGGCCTATCGCCGAAGCCATGCGCCCATCGTTCTCGGCGCGCTGGCCCTTTTGGTGGCGTTCGCTGGGCTTGGTATTGCGCCGATCCTGATGATGTCGGTCATCGCCGTGGCCATCGTTCTTTTGACCCGCTGTATCGACGCGGACGAGGCGTTTTCGTTTATCGACGGGCGTCTGCTGGCGCTGATCTTTTCGATGCTGGCCATTGGCGCGGCCTTGGATGCGTCAGGCGCTGTGCAACTGATCGTCAACGCGCTGGCCCCTGCACTGTCCGGATTGCCGCCATTCCTGATCATCTGGGCGATCTATCTGCTGACATCGGTGCTAACCGAAACGGTATCAAACAACGCCGTCGCCGTGGTCGTCACACCGATCGCCATCGGGCTGGCCGCTGCCGTTGGCATGGACCCACGTCCCTTGGTCGTGGCCGTCATGGTCGCGGCGTCCTGCTCATTCGCCACGCCAATTGGCTACCAGACAAACATGCTGGTCTACGGTCCCGGTGGCTACAAGTTCTCGGACTTTCTCAAGGTCGGCATCCCGCTGAACCTGTCTATCGGGATCTTGGCCTCAGCCGCCATTCCCTTCATCTGGCCCCTCTACCCGTAGAGGCGGGAATTCATCCGGTGCGCTGCCGTCCCGGATGCTGTTCAGTTCTTGACCGACCTGATCATTGATCGGGCCGAGGACCTGCCGAACGCGGGTCATGTAGGCATCGTTCTCGACCGCTGGGATGTTCACGTCATAAGCGTCTGCAACTGAAATCATGGACTGTCGGTCGCGCATGTCGAAATGGTCTGCCATGGCCTGTGCGGTGTCGCGCGGAATGCCTAATGCCTCGAACGCCGAGCGGCCCATGCGGATTGAACTGTCATAGGTTTCGCGGATGATATCGCGGCACCCTACGGCGTAAAGTTCGTAGACATGGTGGCGGTTCACCGCGCGCGCCATGACATGCACATCCGGATAGGTTGTCACGACATAACGCACCAGTTCGGTGATCTGCTCTTTCCCATCAATCGCAATGACGAATAGCTTGGCGTCCTTGATCCCCGCAGCGTTAAGAAGATCGGGCCGTGTGGCATCGCCGAAATAGGCCTGCACCCCGAATTTTCGCAGGTTCTCCAACTGCTGCGAGCTGTAGTCGATCACCGTTGTTTTGTAGCCCGCTACCGACAGCATTCGGTCCACCATACCGCCAACGCGGCCCCGCCCGGCGATGATGATGTGATTGGTTTCCTCAATCGTATCCGCATCACGGTCTTCGCCCCCGACATAGCGTGGCGCGATCACCCGATCATACAGAATGAACAGCGCTGGTGTGGCCAACATCGACAGCGCAATCACCAGCAAAAGCTGGTCAGACAGGCCTTGTGGCAAGACTGCGTTCGCAACGGCAAATGAAAGCAAGACAAAGCCGAATTCCCCTGTCTGGGCCATGCCGAGTGTCAGCAGCCATTTATCACCACCCTGCATCCGTGCGCCGACCGCGATGAGGTAAAGGATTGCGCCTTTGATGAAGATTACACCGACGGTGAGTGCAAGAATGCTGAGCAGATTGTCGAACAGCAGAACGAAATTGATTGCCGCACCGACCGTCATGAAGAACAGCCCGAGCAAGAGGCCCCGGAAGGGGTCGATATCGCTCTCTAACTCGTGGCGGTATTCGCTGTTGGCCAAGACGACACCGGCCAGGAACGTGCCAAGCGCCGGAGACAGCCCCACGAGCGACATCAAGAGCGCGATGCCAACCACCATCATCAGGGCCGTGGCGACGAACAACTCACGCAAATTGGCCAGCGCGATAAAGCGAAAGATCGGGCGTGTCAGGTAGCTTCCTAATACAATGACAAACCCGACGGCCCCAAGGTTCACAAGCGCGGTTTGCCACCCGTTCAGCCCGGCAACTAGGCTCATGGGTGCGCCGCCGTGATCACCTCCGTCGCCGCCTGCATGCCCACCGCCAAGTGCCACGAGATCCGGCATGGCAAGGAGCGGCAGCAGCGCGAGCATTGGGATGACGGCGATATCCTCGAACAGCAGAACCGCAAAGCTGGCGCGTCCGCCGTCGCTCGACATCAGGCCCTTTTCATTCAGCGTCTGAAGCACAATAGCCGTCGAGGACAGGGACAGGATGAGGCCAATCGCCAGCGCAACGGTCCAGGGTTGTCCAAGCGCCATCGCTGCGCCCATGAAGGCCAGTGTCGTCAGTCCGACCTGTCCGCCGCCCAGCCCCATGAGCCTGCTGCGCATCGCCCAAAGCTCTTTCGGGTTCAGCTCCAACCCGACCAGAAACAGCATCATGACAACGCCAAATTCCGCGAAATGCTGGATCGAGATCACATCGACATTCAGCGCCGCCAGAACCGGGCTGATGACGATGCCCGCGATCAGGTATCCAAGAACAGACCCAAGCCCTAGCCGTGACGCGATGGGCACAGACACCACCCCAGCGATCAGAAAGACAAAGGCGAGGAGGAGAAAGTCGGTCATCTGCAAGGGTCCTTGATGCGTTGGCTCACCCTAAGCAGGCCAAACTGCCCTCGCCAAGCCCAAGAAATTGTCAGCGGACAACCCGCCAATGGGCCTCAGAGGCGGGGATTGCCCGTCTTTTCCCAAAGGCCTATAGAACAGCGAACTCAATCTACATCGCATACCGGACCGGGAGAGACCCATGGCAGGCCACTCAAAATGGGCAAATATCCAACACCGTAAAGGCCGTCAGGATAAGCTGCGCTCAAAGCTGTTTTCCAAACTGTCGAAGGAAATCACTGTCGCGGCAAAGATGGGTGATCCCGACCCGGACAAGAACCCGCGCCTGCGCTTGGCCGTGAAAGAAGCCAAGAGCCAATCGGTACCAAAGGACGTGATCGAACGCGCGATCAAGAAATCGCAAGGCGGCGACGCGGAAAGCTATGACGAAATCCGGTATGAAGGATATGGCCCCGGTGGCATTGCGGTGATCGTTGAGGCGATGACCGACAACCGCAACCGGACGGCATCCACCGTGCGCTCAACCTTCTCAAAACACGGCGGCAACCTGGGCGAAACCGGGTCGGTCAGCTTCATGTTCGACCGCAAAGGCGAGGTGCTCTATCCCGCAGACGCAGGCGACGAAGACACCATCATGATGGCGGCCCTGGAGGCCGGAGCAGAAGACGTCGAAAGCAGCGACGACGGCCACGCGATCTATTGCGCGGACACCGATCTGGCGGCTGTGTCTGATGCGTTGGAAAGCGAGTTGGGCGAGGCGGAGTCAACCAAGCTGGTCTGGAAACCGCAGACCACCACAGAGCTCGATCTGGACGGCGCACAAAAGGTCATGCGCCTGATCGAAGTGCTGGAAGACGACGACGACATTCAACGCGTGACCGCGAATTTCGAGGTCTCGGACGAGGTCATGGCGCAGCTCTAGCGCGCCTCGGGCATGACCGGGGTCTCGATGGCCTGGGTCTGTTCTTTTGACGTCGAGGTCCCGGGTCAGGCCCGGGACGGGTAGCACCCCCACGCAGCCCCGGACTTGATCCGGGGCCTTTTTTTGCCTCCCATAAGAAGAGGTCCCGGATCAGGTCCGGGACTGCGATACTTTCATTTTTTGAGTGCAGCGCGTTATTTTGGGTTCCGCGTCAGGTCCTCTGGATTGTGCCAAGGGGGTTGTGCGTTACCCCGACGCCTGCGACCAAGACCTATGCGCAATCGACCGCTTCATGGGGTGTTTTGGATGGTGCTGACGGGGCTGTGCTTTGTCGGTGTGGCGGCTGTTGTCAAACATTTGGGCGGGCGGGTGCCGGCGGCGCAGGCGGCGTTTTTGCGGTATGTGCTGGGGCTTGTGTTCCTGATCCCGATGATCAAGCCCATGCTGGATGAGGGGCTGGATGCCCGGGGCTGGAAGATGTTTGGCCTGCGTGGTGTTGTGCATTCGCTGGGCGTGACGACGTGGTTTTTCGCCATGGGCATTTTGCCGGTCGCGGAGGTGACGGCGATGAATTACCTCGCGCCTGTGCTGGTCACGATCGGGGCGGCGATTTTCCTCGGAGAGAAGCTGGCGGCGCGGCGGATTGCGGCGGTGGTTGTGGCGATGGTGGGCGTGCTGGTGATCCTGCGACCCGGCTTCCGTGAGGTGGGGCTGGCGCATCTGGCGATGCTGTTTACGGCTACGATGTTCGCGGCGGGGTATCTGATTGCCAAGGTGATGGCGGATCGGGTCAGCCCGACGATGGTTGTTGGCATGTTGTCGATCACGGTGACGATTGGTCTGGCCCCTATGGCTCTGGCGGTGTGGGAAACGCCGACGATGGCCGATCTGGGTTGGCTTTTTGTTGTCGCAGCGCTGGCGACGGCGGGGCATTACACGATGACATTTGCGTTCAGAGAGGCCCCTGTGACGGTGACACAACCGGTGACGTTCTTGCAGTTGGTGTGGGCGACGCTGGTGGGGCTGCTGATCTTTAATGAGCCGCTGGATGGGTTTGTGATTTTGGGCGGCGGGCTAATTTTGGGCGCTGTGGTGTATATCGCGTGGCGCGAGGCGCAGCGGGCGCGGGCGGTAACGCCGCCTGCTCCGGCGACGAAGACGCCGTAATTGGCGTGAGTAGCACGGGTGCACCGCGCAACGGGAACCGTTGCGCCGCGCCGATCCGCCCCCACGGGGCGGCGCGATTGCGCCACCCCTCGGACCGGCGCTATCTGAACTAACGTGCAACTCTGTAGGGCAGGACCTCGCGGATGTTGGGGTCAACGTCGAGTTGGCGTTCGAGTGGTGGGACAGAGCGTTGATGACAATTCACCCGCTCACAAATCCGGCAGGAGATTCCGATAGGCTCAAATGCTTGCGGGTTCGTGATGTCCATGTTGTCGGCATAAACCAGCGCGCCTGCGTGGTTGACCTCACACCCCAACCCGATGGCGTAGCGCCGGGTAGGCGCGCCCCAGTGGCCGCCTTGTTTGCTGACCGCGCGGGCGAGGCAGAAATAGCGCCGACCATCTGGGGTTTCCGCGAGTTGGCGCAGGAAGCGGCCCGGGGTTTCGAACGCCATGTGAACATTCCAGAGCGGGCAGGCGCCGCCGAAGCGGGCGAATTGCAGGGTGGTGGCCGAGTGGCGCTTGGTGATCGTGCCAGCTTGGTCCACGCGGACAAAGAAGAAAGGAATTCCGCTGAGGCCCGGGCGTTGCAAGGTCGAGAGGCGATGGGCGACTTGCTCGATGGAGGCCCCGAACATGTCCGATAGCCGTTGCAGGTCATGGCGGACGTCCTGAGCGGCCCGGTGAAACTCTTGATAGGGCATCAGGGCTGCGCCTGCGAAATAGTTGGCAAGGCCGATCTTGGCGATGTCGCGGGCGGCGTCCGACTGGAAACGGGCGAGGTCGAGCGTCGCCTCAATCAGGTCGCCGCGCGTGATCAGGGCCACCTGCAGAAGGAGTTGAAACCGCAGCGTCCCAAGGGGAACGTGGTTCGAGATGGTGAGCGTTTCACCGTCGAAGCGGCGTATGACGTCGGTATCCTCGAACGTGACCTTGATCCCGTGGCGATGCAGGGCCTCAACCGCGCTGAGGCGGATGTCGCGGTGTCCGGACTGCGTGGCAAATGACTCGGCGGCGTGGTCCACAGCGTCGATATAATTGTTGCAGTAGTGAAAGAAGTCGCGGACCTCTTCCCACGGGCTGGGAACGGGGCGGGCGTCGTCGCGGCCAAGGGCTTCGTCGAGCGACGCGAGGCGTTCATTGGATTGGCGGTAGGCGCGATGCAGTTCGAGGAAGGCTCGGGCCAGCGCAGGGGCGTTTGAGGCGGCAAGGCGGATGTCGGAAAGGGACGGCGCGTCGGGAAAGACCGGGTCTGCCAAGGCCTCTTGCATGTCGGCCACCAGTCGCGCGCTGTCGCCGGTGCTGAGTTCGGTGACGTCGAACCCGAATTCCTGCGCGAGGCCCAAAACCACCGAGGCCGAGACCGGGCGGTTATTGTTCTCCATCTGGTTCAGATAGGGCAGCGACACACCGAGTTTGGCGGCGAAGTCCTTTTGCGTCAGCTTCAGTCGGCCACGCAATTCGCGGAGTTTCGCACCGGCATAGAGTTTTTCGCGTGCCATTGCAGCGTCCTGAGTTTGCAAACCTTGGCCGCTTTCCTACAGCGGGTTTGCAAATCTATCCAGTGACCTGTGCCTCACGCCGGATGACGTAGACGATCATCAAGAGCGAAAGGATCGCGCTCGCGACCATAAGTGCGAGCAGGGGGAAAGCACCGGTGCCGGGGCCGAGCAGCGCGCCAGCGAGGGCAGAGAGTGCCGCGCCGCCCACGGTCATGAAGGCACCTGCAACACCAGATGCGCTGCCCGCGAGATGGGGTTTCACGGACAAAAGTCCTGCCATGGCATTAGGCAGGACCATGCCATTGCCGAGGCCCACAAAACACATGAACCCAAAGAAGCTGAGCGGCGTGGGTGTGCCGGTCACGAAGAGGATGAGCGACGCAGAGAGGCCCGTAGCCATCACTGCCGCGCCGATCAGGATCATCGTGTTCACGCCGACGCGTTCGGAAAAGCGACCAGAGATATAGTTGCCGACAAAATACCCAACGGCGGGTGCGCCGAAATAATAGCCGAAGACGTCAGGGGTGAGGCCGAAGACCTCGCTTCCGACAAAAGGTCCGCCGCCGAGGAAGGCAAAGAAGGTGCCTGCGCCAAACATCATAGCAAATGTGTAGCCCCAGAACCGGCGCGAGGTGAACAATTCGGGGTATTGCTTGAACTGGGCGGCGAAGCTTGCCGATTGGGTGGTGGAGGTTTCTCCGAAATCGAACCACGTGATGATGCCGACGATGGTGGCCAATCCGGCCATGACCCAGAACGTCGCCTGCCAATTGAAGGCTGTGTCCAGTTCGCCCCCGATGGCAGGCGCAATCATGGGAATCACTGACATGGCCATGGTCACGTAGCCAATCATGGAGGCAGCTTGCAGTTGACCCACCATGTCGCGAATGGCTGCGCGACCCAGGACAAGCCCGACCGAGATCACCGATTGCAGCATCCGGAAGGCCAAGAAGACTTCGATGGATCTTGCCAGCGCGCAGCCGACAGATGCGATGGCAAAGATGATGACGCCGCCCAAGATGACCGGGCGACGGCCAAACCGATCCGAGAGTGGGCCAACGACGATTTGCAAAAGCCCGTTCATCATCAGAAACAGGCCAACGGACAATTGCATGACGCCATAGTCCGTTTGGAAAAAGGTCGTCATATTCGGCAGTGACGGCAGAAACATGTTCAGAGCCAGCGACGACACAGCCGCCAACGCAATCAGCGTGGAAATATGCGGATGGCTGTTGCGGTTGAGGTAAACGGGGCGGCTGGCGGTTGTCATGATCCGGACCTAGGCCTGTGGCGCGCAAGTGTCGATGGCATCGGTACAATTCGCAGATTTGCAAATATTCCAACTCGCTCGGCAAATAGTTTGCAAATTCGCTGGATATTTCTTTTCCGCAGTGCAGCACTCCTTTAGGGTGCGCGGTCAAGAGAGGTGCCCATGAAAGATATCCTGAACGAACTTGAAGACCGTCGCAACGCTGCCCGCATGGGTGGCGGAGAGCGCCGGATTGCATCGCAGCACGCCAAGGGCAAGTTGACCGCACGCGAACGCATTGAGCTCTTGCTGGACGAAGGCAGCTTTGAAGAGTTCGACATGTTTGTGGCGCACCGCAGCACGGATTTCGGGATGGAAAAGAACCGTCCGGCGGGCGACGGTGTCGTGACCGGTTGGGGCACGATCAATGGGCGTATGGTTTATGTATTCAGCCAGGACTTCACCGTTCTGGGTGGGTCGGTGTCGGCCACCCATGCGCAAAAAATCTGCAAAATCATGGATATGGCCGTACAGAACGGCGCGCCTGTGATTGGCCTGAACGATTCAGGTGGTGCCCGGATTCAGGAGGGCGTCGACAGCCTTGCTGGCTATGGCGAGGTTTTCCAACGCAACATCGTCGCCTCTGGTGTCGTGCCGCAGATCAGCGTGATCATGGGGCCATGTGCGGGCGGCGCTGTGTATTCGCCTGCGATGACCGACTTCATCTTCATGGTCAAAGACAGCTCTTACATGTTTGTCACCGGCCCCGACGTGGTGAAAACGGTGACGAATGAGGTCGTGACGGCCGAAGAACTGGGCGGGGCGTCGACCCATACCAAGAAATCCTCGGTCGCTGATGGCGCGTTTGAAAACGATGTCGAAGCGCTGGCAGAGGTGCGGCGTCTGGTGGACTTCCTGCCGTCGAACAACCAGCAGAAGGCGCCGACGCGTCCGTTCTTTGATGATCCGGCCCGCGTGGACAGCAGCCTTGATACGCTGGTGCCTGCGAACCCGAACACGCCCTACGACATGAAGGAACTGATCCTGAAGGTCGCGGATGAGGGGGATTTCTACGAGATCCAAGAGGATTTCGCCAAGAACATGATTACCGGTTTCATTCGTATGGAAGGGTCCACTGTGGGTGTGGTCGCCAACCAGCCGATGGTTCTGGCGGGTTGTCTGGACATCGACTCGGCCCGCAAGGCCGCGCGCTTTGTGCGCTTCTGCGATGCGTTTGATATTCCGATCCTGACGCTGGTCGACGTGCCTGGCTTCCTGCCCGGGAAGAGCCAGGAATATGACGGGATCATCAAACACGGTGCGAAGCTGCTCTATGCCTATGGCGAAGCGACGGTGCCGAAGGTGACCGTGATCACGCGCAAGGCCTATGGCGGAGCCTATGTGGTGATGTCATCGAAGCACCTGCGCGGTGACTTCAACTACGCATGGCCGACCTCAGAGATTGCCGTCATGGGTGCGAAGGGGGCTACTGAGATCATCCACCGTGCCGACCTTGGTGACGAAGAAAAAATCGCGCAGCACACGGCGGACTACGAAGACCGGTTCGCAAACCCGTTCGTGGCCGCAGAGCGTGGCTTCATCGACGAGGTGATCATGCCGCAATCGACACGCCGCCGGGTGTGCCGGGCCTTTGCGTCGCTTCGGACGAAGCAGGCGAAAATGCCGTGGAAGAAGCACGATAACATTCCGCTCTGATCTCTGATGGGGGCTTTGCCCCCGTCCTTCGGACTCCCCCAGAGTTTTTTGGGAAAGATGAAGACCTATGGCTGATCCACAGTTTCACATGATTTCCGGCGGCCCACGCCCGGTGGCCCCGTTCTCGCACGCCGTTGAAACCGATGGCTGGGTGATCTTGACCGGCCAAATGCCGACCGACCCTGAGGCCCCGGATGCGGCGTTGCCGGAGGGGATCGAGGCGCAGACGCGGCAGGTGATGGAGAATTTGGAGATCGTGCTCCAGGGCGTCGGGCTGGATCTGTCCCATGTGCTGCAGTGTCGGTGTTATCTGACCGAGTTCGAACGCGATTATGCGGCATTCAATGAGACCTATCAGAGTTTCTTTCCGGCCGACCGGCGGCCAGCACGGACGACAATTGGGGTGACGGCTCTGGCCGTTGGTGCGCTGGTTGAGATTGACTGCGTGGCGAAGCGTCCGTGAAGTTGAAGCGGTGGCATATCACGCGGGACGCAGGCAGCGTCACGATCAGCCGGGGACCGAACCCGCGCTTTGATGTGAGCGCGGAGGCGCAGTTTCCGGAATGCGACCCTCTACGCCTGGCTTTACAGATTCGGCAGGACCTGTGGCGCAGGCTGCAAGGGCTGCGCGGATTTCGTCCAGTGGTATGTACTATGACATGTCCATCAGGGCTGACGGTCCGCGCGGGCGGAGAATTTTCAAAAAACCGCCCAAGCCTGCGACATGTTAGCGATAATATCGTTGATCTTTTGGGCAATACGGATAATCGTCGCCGCTGGGTCAACTGGGCATCCAAAGGCAGCAGCCGGGGGATGCAGACATGAGGACCCACCGGATTACCCGCACATTGACCGCGGGTCTTGCAGCCCTGACCGGGAGGACCCGAGAGATCGGGGGTCGGGGCTGCACACTTACCCTGACATCGCTGATGGTTATGGCTGCACCTGCGACGGCGTTTGATGTGCCGTCGGGGCAAGAGCTGACGTTCCAAGAGAGCTTCTACGAAGAACAGGCGGATGGAGCGCTTTGGGCCCGATATCGCTTTGTCATGCCCGCCATCGCGCGCGGTGGTGACGTTGGCTATGCCGAGGTCGCCGACGACTTTGTGCATCTGTGCGAAGTCTACGTATTGCCGGGACTGGATGCAGAGGACTTACCCGTCCAGATTGTAATCAGCCTGTCGGACCGTGAATCGGAGTTTGGCGTGCCAACGCCTGACGCGACCCAGTTTTTCGAAGCATTTCGTATTGAAAACGGCGCCTGCATCTGGGAGGGTTTTTAATGACTCCACAATATGTTGCGGCTGACTTCTCATGTGGACAACTTTTTGCGGCTTTCCCGTCACAGGCCCCGAAAGCGCCCTGCAACGGATACAATTTTGCCTCAATTTGCCCTATTCTGGCCACAGGTTACCCCCAAGTGACCGTTACCTCGTATGAACGGCCAGAAAGGCGCTTAGACGCCTGCGGTCGTGTGGACAGAAGCAGGAGACATCCATGTCTAAGAGCATCAAAGTTACCGTCATGCTGGGCCTCGTTGCCCTCGCAGCGGCATGCGCGCGTCAAACCAACGACGCAGCTGTCGAAGAATTTGTCGTCGTCGATCCAGCGCCGATCAGCGTTGAGCCGACCTTCACCGGCAAATACAAGTAAGACATCCCCGGGGCAGGCGGTCACGCCTGTCCCGACCCCTAATCACCGCCCCAACCGGAGGGTCGTGTGATGGAGAAACATCGCGGTTTCCCAGGCCGCCTTCCGGGCACCGATTATCAGTTCCTGATCCGCCGTCCCGCCAAGGGTACGCCGACCAAGATCATTCAGCGCGAGCGCTACGCGGATCGTCGTCCAGCGGACCGCCGGGCGGATGAAGGGTTTATGGCCGCGCTTTGGGCGCAGTTTGGCGACGAGCCGTTTGTACGGGGCAATCTGGATGCCGGGCGTCTGAGCTGGCTCTTTGGGCGCGAGGTGATCGCCGCTGAGGATCCGTTTGATCCCGAGAGCTATGACGCACTGATGAAGATCGACGAGGCGCGGGCGCGGGCCAGTTTCCCAAAAGTCTTTGAAGAGGCGGATTGGTGATGGGCTCGGCAAACTATCGCCCAACGCTCTGGATAGAGGCCGGGAACTTTGCGCTTAACCCGGCGTTGGTCAAAGGTTACACTGTCTGTGGCGTGATTTTGACGCCTAATGAAGGAGATAATCTATGCAGGCCCTTAAATTCATTGCTGCCTTTGCTGCTGTCGTCACCCTTGCGGGCTGCCTCGACAACGATCTGGAACGCGGCGTCGCTGGTGCGGCGGCTGGTGCGGTCGTTGCGGACGCGACAGGCAATGACGGCACGACCGGCGCCATCCTTGGTGGTGTGGCCGGCGTGTTCTGCGACGACGCAGGCATCTGTAACTAAATCTGACACAGGTTCGGTTGATCAGACCGGACAATCTACACTTCTTCAGAACCCCTGCAGGCTGAACGCCTGTGGGGGTTTTGTCGTTCGACGGAAAGGACCGCATCCAAATGTTTGACAAGATCCTGATCGCCAACCGTGGCGAGATTGCCTGCCGCGTTATCAAGACCGCGCGTAAGATGGGCATCAAGACGGTGGCCGTCTATTCGGATGCCGATGCGCAGGCGCTGCATGTGCAGATGGCGGATGAGGCGATCCATATCGGGCCGCCGCCTGCCAACCAGTCCTACATCGTGATCGACAAGATCATGGATGCGATCAAGCAATCGGGCGCGCAGGCCGTGCATCCAGGCTATGGGTTCCTGTCGGAAAACAAGCTTTTTGCCGAGGCTTTGGAGGCCGCTGACGTGGCCTTTATCGGGCCACCAGCGGGCGCGATTGAGAGCATGGGTGACAAGATCACCTCGAAGAAGATCGCGCAGGAGGCCGGGGTGTCGACGGTACCAGGCTACATGGGCCTGATCGAGGATGCCGAGGAAGCGGTCAAGATTTCGAACGAGATCGGCTATCCGGTGATGATCAAGGCCTCTGCCGGGGGCGGCGGTAAAGGCATGCGGATCGCCTGGAACGATGACGAAGCGCGCGAGGGCTTCCAGTCGTCCAAGAACGAGGCTGCCAACAGCTTTGGCGATGATCGGATTTTCATCGAGAAATTCGTCACTCAGCCGCGCCACATCGAAATTCAGGTGCTGGCGGACCAACACGGCAACTGCATCTACCTTGGCGAACGCGAATGTTCGATCCAGCGACGGAACCAAAAGGTTGTTGAAGAGGCACCGTCTCCGTTTCTGGATGAAGCCACCCGCAAGGCGATGGGCGAGCAATCCGTCGCACTGGCCAAGGCGGTGGGCTATGCCTCTGCCGGGACAGTGGAATTCATCGTGGACGGTGAGCGGAATTTCTATTTCCTTGAGATGAACACCCGTCTGCAGGTGGAACACCCTGTGACCGAACTGATCACCGGTGTTGATCTGGTCGAACAGATGATCCGTGTTGCCAACGGTGAGCCGCTGACAATGACGCAAGATGACGTGACGCTGACGGGCTGGGCGATTGAAAACCGCCTCTATGCCGAAGATCCTTATCGTGGTTTCCTGCCGTCGATTGGCCGTCTGACCCAGTATCGGCCCCCGATCGAAGTGGCTGCTGGACCGATGGCGGAGGCCGGGACTTGGCACGGCGACGCGCCTGAGGGCGAAACCGCGGTGCGCAACGATACCGGCGTCTATGAGGGCGGCGAGATCAGCATGTATTATGACCCGATGATCGCGAAACTCTGCACATGGGGTGCGGACCGTCCGGCAGCGATTGAGGCGATGCGCAATGCTCTGGACGGGTTCGAGGTCGAAGGCATCGGTCATAACTTGCCGTTTGTGGCGGCGGTGATGGATCATGAGAAATTCACCAGCGGCAACATGACCACGGCCTTCATCGAGGAAGAGTATCCAGATGGCTTTGAAGGTGTGACGCTGGATGATGGTCAGCTGCGCCAGATCGCGGCGGCCTGTGTGGCAATGCATCGCGTGGCTGAAATTCGCCGCACGCGTGTGACGGGTCGCATGGACAACCACACGCGTCGCGTTGGGAATAACTGGGTTGCGACCCTGCAAGGTGAGGAGTTCGCCGTCGCGGTCGCGGCCGATCAAAGCGGTGCGGATGTAAGCTTTGATGATGGGTCTGTGATGCGTGTCGAGAGCGACTGGACCCCGGGGCAAACGCTGGCACGTGTCAGCGTGGACGGTGCGGAGATCGCGCTTAAGGTTCGCAAAATCACAGGTGGGTTCAACATTCGGTTCCGCGGAGCGGATCTGAAGGTCCATGTGCGTAGCCCACGGCAGGCGGAATTGGCCAAGCTGATGCCTGAGAAACTGCCGCCGGATACGTCGAAGATGCTGCTGTGTCCGATGCCGGGCCTGATTGTAAAGGTCGATGTCGAAGTCGGCGACGAGGTGCAGGAAGGGCAAGCGCTTTGCACGGTGGAAGCCATGAAGATGGAAAACATCCTGCGCGCCGAAAAGAAGGCCACGGTTACCAAGATCAACGCAGGTGCTGGCGACAGCTTGGCCGTTGATGATGTGATCATGGAATTCGAATAAGGCCACGCCTTGCGGTTTGTCCTGCATATCGGCGCACATCGCACAGGCTCGACCCTGATCCAGGGCGCGCTTTGGACGGCGGCACACAAAAACGCCGCCGCCAAATGCGCGTATTGGGGGCCGCACCGCCTGCGTCAGATGCAGGAGTTTCCGCGCGTCACAGAGCAATGCAACGAAGCCGGACAGGCCACGACCGTAAAGGCGGTGAACCGCCATACGAAGGTCCGCCGCAACATCACCCGTTGGTTTGAAGAGCAAGAGGGCAAGGGCACTAAGACGATCATCGTGTCGGAGGAAAACATGATCGGCACGATGGAGCGCAATATGCGCGAAGGCGTGATCTATCCCACCATAGAGGCGCGGCTGGCGGCCTATGCACAGGTCTTTCCGCAGCGTCCTTCGATGATTGGTCTTGGGCTGCGCAGCTATGCGTCGTGGTGGACGTCGAGCTATAACTACATTCACGGTGGCGGGCGCGAGGTTCCTGATCCGGCCAAGCTGCGCGAAGATGCGCTCAGGATGGTTCACGGCTGGCCCGCCGTGGTGGCCAGCGTGCGGCGCAGTTTCCCGGACAGCAATCTGGTCCTATGGCAGCAGGAATGCCTGAACGACGTGAGCGAACGGATTGTTGCGACGCTGTCCGGCGCCCCGCGCAAGGGACTTGAGGTCAACAAAAAGCAGGTCAACACCGCCGCGTCGCGTGGCTCGGATGTGACCTTGTTCACGCCCGAAGACATCGAAGCTCTCGACGCGGCTTATGCCCGCGATATTGAGGTCTTGCAGCGACCAGAAGATGGTGTCCGGTGGTTGGCCCCGGCGGAGACACCGGCACAGGCAGGTGCCGTATGAGGCGTGCGACCTATCAGCGTGCGCCGCGGCGCTCCTGTATCTCGCGCTGGCGGATGGGCATCTTGTCGATGGTGCGGCCGATTTCGCGCATGTCCCAAGGGAAAGGCTTGCGAAGTTTGACGCCGCCATCCTTTCCGATCAGCACCATCATGAAGCCGCGTGGGCGCAATGCGCGCCGCAGGTCTGACAACGCGTCTGGGTCAGTGTCCGTGATCAATACGATGTCACGATCTGTGACCTCGTCCATCTCTTCGCCAAAGTATTCCATTTGTGTCTGGAAGGCCGGGTCAAGCGGGCTGTCGGCAAAGATGATGATGGGACGCGCACGCCATTTGAAGTCGTCGAGATCAACGTCCGGCGCGGCGAGTATGACAGTACGGTCAGCCTCCCATGCGGCGACGGGATCAAGCGGCACCTCAGGCGTGTCGGCGGTACCAACCACCGGGCTGACGACGGCCTCTTGCGCCGAAACGAGACTTGGGGCTGCGGTGGCCAATACGGCGGCCAATGCTGCAATCAGATGTGTTTTCACGGACCACTTCCTTTCGCCACACCATATAAGCGCGAATTCGCACGGGGCGAAGGATTGGGACCGTCTTCTTTTTGAATTGTCACGGGTTTGTGCCCGGATGAGCGCTGTTCCGTTGGGGCAGCCAGCCGAAAGGACCGCAATATGACAGAGAAATATGACAGCTGGAAAGCGATTGCCGAGAAGGAGCTTCGTGGACGCCCGTTGGACGATCTGACGTGGGACACGCTGGAAGGCATCAAGGTCAAACCTCTTTACACCGAGGACGACGTGGCGGGGCTTGATCGCGGTATCCCAGGCGAGGGGCCCTTCACGCGTGGTGTGAAGGCAACGATGTATGCGGGCCGTCCGTGGACGATCCGGCAATATGCAGGGTTTTCAACGGCCGAAGAGTCCAACGCGTTTTACCGCAAGGCTCTGGCTGCTGGTCAGCAGGGTGTTTCCGTTGCCTTCGATCTGGCGACGCACCGAGGCTATGACAGTGATCACCCGCGCGTTGTCGGCGATGTGGGCAAAGCGGGCGTGGCGATTGACAGCGTCGAAGACATGAAGACGCTGTTTGACGGCATTCCGCTGGAAAAAATCAGTGTTTCCATGACGATGAACGGCGCAGTTATTCCTGTGCTTGCATCCTTTATCGTGGCTGGTGAGGAACAGGGAGTGGATCGTGCGGCCCTTTCTGGAACGATCCAAAACGACATTCTCAAAGAATTCATGGTGCGGAACACGTATATCTATCCGCCAGAGCCATCGATGCGGATCATCGCGGATATTATTGAGTACACGTCGAACGAGATGCCAAAGTTCAACAGCATCTCGATCAGCGGCTACCACATGCAGGAAGCTGGCGCGAACCTTGTGCAAGAGCTTGCTTACACCTTGGCCGACGGGCGCGAGTACGTTCGCACGGCATTGGCTGCAGGCATGGACGTGGATAAGTTCGCCGGGCGTCTGAGTTTCTTCTTCGCCATTGGCATGAACTTTTTCATGGAGGCCGCCAAGCTGCGCGCGGCGCGGATGCTGTGGCACCGGATCATGTCAGAGTTTGAGCCGAAGAACCCCAAGTCGCTGATGCTGCGCACCCACTGCCAGACGTCAGGCGTGAGCCTGCAGGAGCAGGACCCCTATAACAACATTGTGCGCACGGCGTTCGAGGCGATGAGCGCGGTTCTGGGTGGCACGCAGTCGCTGCACACCAACTCGTTTGACGAGGCGATTGCGCTGCCGACCGAGTTCTCGGCGCGGATTGCGCGGAACACGCAATTGATCCTGCAAGAAGAGACGGGCGTGACCAACGTCGTCGATCCGCTTGCGGGCTCGTACTATGTCGAGGCCCTGACCGAGGAACTCGCCAACGAGGCGTGGAAGCTGATCGAAGAGGTCGAAGAGATGGGCGGCATGACCAAGGCCGTGGCCTCTGGCCTGCCCAAGCTGAAGATCGAAGAAAGCGCGGCGCGCCGCCAGGCCATGGTCGACCGGGGCGACGAAGTTGTCGTCGGTGTGAACAAGTACCGGCTGGAGAAGGAAGACGAGATCGACATTCTGGATGTCGACAACGTCGCCGTTCGTGAACAGCAGGTCGCCAAGCTTGAGAAGATCAAGGCGACCCGCGATCAGGCGGCCTGTGACGCCGCATTATTGGAACTGGGCCGCGTGGCCGAAGAGGGCGGCAATTTGCTTGCCGCTGCAGTCGAGGCTGCGCGCGCACGCGCGACCGTTGGGGAGATTTCGCTCGCTATGGAAGGAACATTTGGACGCCACCGGGCGGAAGTGAAGACGCTCGCGGGTGTCTATGGCGCGGCTTATGAGGGCGACGAAGGGTTCGCGGCCATTCAAAAGGCTGTGGATGTGTTTGCCCAGGAAGAGGGGCGTCGTCCCCGGATGCTGGTCGTGAAGATGGGGCAGGACGGGCATGACCGGGGGGCCAAGGTCATCGCGACAGCCTTTGCGGATATTGGCTTTGACGTCGATGTAGGCCCGCTGTTCCAGACGCCGGAAGAGGCGGCGCAGGATGCGATTGACAACGACGTGCATGTCGTGGGCATTTCCTCGCAGGCGGCAGGTCATAAGACGCTTGCGCCGAAGCTGATCGAGGCGCTGAAGGCGGCGGATGCTGAGGACATCATCGTGATCTGCGGCGGTGTCATTCCTCAGCAGGATTATGAGTTCCTGAAAAACGCGGGCGTGAAGGCGATCTTTGGCCCCGGGACCAATATTCCAGAGGCCGCCCAAGACATTCTGCGGATTATTCGCGAAACGCGGGGGTAGGTGCCAGGGCGACCCCGCCATCTGACGATGCCATTTGATGATCGCTGGGCCCGCCCACCTGTCCCAATGATACGTTGCCGGGCCTTGTGGCTCTGCGGTGTTTGTCCTTTGATGCGCAAAACGCGGAGGGGCGGATGCAGTTTGAGTTGGACCACATCGTGTTGGCTACGACAGACTTGGCGCAGGGCGTGGCGGATATTGATCTGCCGTGGCTGCCCGGCGGGGTGCATGTGGATTTCGGCACGCATAACCGGCTGCTGTCTCTAGGCCCCAAAGACTATCTGGAACTGATTGCCGTTAATCCGGACGCGCCGCCGCTGGGAAAGACCCGCTGGTATGACATGGACCGTTTCGCGGGCCCGACGCGGATGCAGAACTGGGTGCTGCGGACCGATGATCTGGAGGCGGCTGTTACCCAATTGGGCGCGAGCTTTGGTGTGATCCATGAGCTTTCTCGCGGCGCGTTGCGGTGGCGAATGGCGGTGCCGGAAAGCGGTGTCTTGCCGTTCGACAACTGCGCGCCCGCGTTGATCCAGTGGGATACGCCGCCGCCGATGCCGGCCTTGCAGGATCAGGGCCATCGGTTGACGGAATTGGTGGTGTCGCACCCGCAGGCAGATGCGCTGGCCAGCCTCTTCAATGATTTTGAAGATGAGCGGGTTCGGTTTTCGACCGGCGACGCGGGTTTGCGGGTGACTTTGGCTGGGCCGGACGGTGCGGTGGTATTGCCATGATTGTCCGGCTGGCTGGCGAGGCAGACCTCACTTCTGTTGCGGACATCTGGAACGATGTCATTCGCAACACGCTTCAGACCTTTACGACCGCTGAAAAGACGGTCGCGGGCCTGCGCGACATTGATCCGATCTACGTGACCGAAGTGGATGGCGCGGTTGTGGGGTTTGCCTGCTATTTCCCGTTTAGGAGTGGTCCGGGATATGCACGCACGATTGAGCATTCGATTTATCTGGCACCCGAGGCGCAGGGACGCGGTGCGGGGCGCGCGCTGATGCATGCGATTGAGGATCACGCCCGCGCGGAGGGCCATCATGTGCTGATCTCAGGGATGAGCGCGGCCAATCCGGGGGGGATCGCGTTCCATGAAAAAATGGGGTTTGAGGTGATGGGGCGCCTGTCTGAGGTCGGCTACAAGAATGGACAATACATTGACCTTGTGCTTGCGCAGAAAATCCTGTCCTGACACCCGCAGCTGTTCCCGCTAACGTATCGCCCATGTCGATTTGGTCCCGCATCGCTGACGCCTTGTCTGCCCTTACCCAAGGGGAAGGGTTAGGTGCCGTTTTTGACAAGCTGCGCACGCCGCCTGAGCGGACCGTGGGTTTTGCAATCGCGGTGATTGCGCTCGGCGCGAAGATGGCCAAGGCGGACGGGCATGTGACCAAGGATGAGGTCACAGCGTTTCGCGAAGTGTTCCACATTCCGCGCGCGGAAGAGGCGGGCGCGGCCAAGGTGTTCAACCTCGCGCGGCAGGATGTGGCGGGCTTTGACACCTACGCCACCCGCATCAAGGTGATGTTCGGCGATGAGATGCAGGCACTCTACGACCTCATGGAGGGGTTGTTTCACATCGCGATGGCCGATGGTGAATACCACCCGAAAGAAGATGACTTTCTGCATCAGGTCGCTGACATCTTTGGCCTGAATGAACGTGAGTTTCGGGGAATGCGCGCGCGATTTGTGCCCGATGCCGTGCCGGACCCGCATGATGTTTTGGGGATCGCTCCGGATGCCAGCTATGACGAAGCCCGCGCAGCATGGCGGGCGCTGGTGCGCGAGACGCACCCAGATCGCCTGATCGCGCGGGGCGTGCCGGAGGAGGCGGTCAAGATCGCCGAAAAACGGATGATTGCCATCAATCAGGCATGGGACGAGATTTCCATGAAGCCGCATTAGAGGTCACATGATCCGGATTGCCACCTACAACGTCGAATGGTTTGACGCCTTGTTTGATGATGATGGCAATCTGCTGTTGGACGACGAACGGTCGGGTCGCCATGGCGTGACACGCGCGGCGCAGGCAGATGCTGTGGCGCGGGTGTTTCAAGCCATGGATGCCGATGCAGTGATGGTTATCGAAGCTCCGGATCATGGCCGCAAGCGAAAGACGGTTCCCGCGTTGGAGCGGTTTGCAGAGACCTATGGGTTGCGCACCAGCGAGGCGATGATCGGGTTTTCGAATGACACGCAGCAAGAAATCGCGCTGCTTTATGACCCGGCCAAGATGACGCCGCGCCATGACCCGCAGGCCAGCACCAACGCACCACGCTTTGATCAGCAACTGTCGCTGGATGTGGATGTTGACGCCGTGGGGGATCCGATTGTTTGGTCGAAACCGCCGCTCGAATTGTCTGTAAAGGTCGGCGAGCGAACGCTGCGCATGATCGGCGTGCATGCGAAGTCCAAGGCTCCGCATGGCGCGCGGACACGCGAAGAGGTGATGCGCATCTCGATTGCAAACCGGCGCAAGCAATTGGCGCAGTGTATCTGGTTGCGTCGCAGGGTGGATGACTTGTTGGCGGATGGTGAGGACGTCATCGTTCTTGGCGATTTCAACGATGGTCCGGGTCTGGACGAATACGAAAAGCTATTTGGTCGGTCAGGGGTTGAGATCGTGCTCGGGGAAGACCCCGTTGCGCTGTTTGATCCGCATGCAGCCAAGGCGCTGACGGCACGGTTTTCGATGCCGACAACGGCGCGATTTTGGTTGTCGAATGAAGAGCGGTATTTGCAGGCGCTTCTGGATTATGTGATGGTCTCAGACCGGCTGCGAGCGGGGGCGAAGTGGACGATATGGCATCCGTTCGATCACCCAGCCTGCTTTCGCAATGCAGAGGTGCGAGAGGCCCTGTTGACTGCTTCGGATCATTTCCCGGTCTCGGTTGATTTGCCGATCGAGGTGAAATCCGCAGCGGATTGACCTATATTTTACGCATGAAACGGTTTGTTCTGATTGCTGCGCTTGTGCTGCCAACGGCGGGGATGTCCGAAGAAGACTCTGGTCTCTCACTTATGGAGCGGGGGGCGCAGATGTTTTTTGAAGGGCTTCTTGATGAAATGGAGCCTGCGCTGGACGAGATGCAAAATCTGGCAGAAAGCATGGGGCCGGGGCTTGCACAGATGATGGACCAGATGGGTCCAGCCTTTGCCGATCTGATGGAGCGGATTGACGATCTGTCGAATTATGAGCCGCCGGTGATGTTGCCGAACGGAGATATCATCATTCGCCGCAAGCCGGACGCGCCAGAGATTGAAGGCCCGGTCGAAATCTAGGCAACAGTAATGTCAGTTTCTGCGTTGAGAGCCCCTGCCAGTGACGCAAAACGTGCCTGCGCGACCTCGCCATAGAGCGGTTGGGATTGTTTGGTCAGCGTCAGGCCCAATGTCGTGGTCGCCGCGTCCCAAGACAGCGTCGCTGCCTCGGTCTCACCATCGTTCCACAGCATCGCGCCGAAACGCATCGCTTTGCCGAGCACCTCTGCCGCGTGCAGGTCATCGTCGCTTAGAAGGCTCAGCATGGGTTCAATGCGGCTGCCCTCCCGCTTGTTGCGGTAGCGGTGCATCAGAGCCAGAGCGAGGAACACGCGGTCCGCGTGGCCAAGACCACCTAAATTGGCGCGCGTTGCGTTGTCGAAACACACCTCGGCCCGGTAGTCGGGATGCGCGCGCCACGTCACGTCATGCAGTAAGCAGGCTGCTTTTATAATGCGACGCCGGTCGGCATCGGCGTGCGGAAACAGTGGCATCACGAACTCATAGAGGCGCTTGCCAAATCCGGGGAGGCGAGCATCTTTTTTCTCGGCAAAACGGCAGGCTTCGACCAACGGATCGCGGTCGCGCAGGCGCTGGGGCATTTGCTCGTACAGGAGCCCTTCGCGGATGCCATAAGCTGAGACGGCGATGTCGTAAGGCTTGATGTGTTTCATCAGCCGCGCGAGCACTTCGGAAGCCAGTGGCACAAGGGACATCCGCGCCGACGAGATCCCGCAGGTTTGGCGAAGCGCCTCAATATCTGCGTTAGCGATGTACTCGGCAACGGCCTGAACATCGTCATCCGTCATGCGGTATTCGTGCAAGACATGGAGCGGATACCCGCGTCGTTCCATGTCGATGCGTGCGATGGCGCGCCATGACCCGCCGACAAGGAAAAGCCGGTCCTTTTGCGGCCCGAGTTCCTCCATCATCCGTGCGAGGTGAAGGTCGATTTCATCCTTGCGATCCTCGCGGGATTCAAACGATGCGAGCTTGAGCGGACCAAGAGGCGAGGTCGACCGCTTGCCGACGCGGCCGCCATTGATTTCAGCCAGTTCAAGGGACGAGCCGCCGATATCGCAGACCAACCCGTAGGCCCCTGGCCAGCCAAGCAACACGCCTTGCGCTGAAAGCCGGGCCTCTTCGCGACCGTCGATGACCCAGATGTCGAGGCCGGTGACCTCTTTGATTTCATCCCTAAATGCAGCACCGTCGGATGCGTCCCTGACGGCGGCGGTGGCCACGATACTCAGGTCCTGAATTTTGGCTGTCTTGGCGATTGCTGCAAACCGGGCCAGCGCGGCAACGGCGCGCACGCGTCCTTCTGGGTGCAGGTGGCCGGTTTCGCCCAAGCCGGTCCCCAGCCCACACATGACTTTTTCGTTGAAGAAATAGGCGGGGCTTCGGGCTGCGCCGTCAAAGATCACAAAGCGGACCGAGTTGGAGCCGACGTCAATCACGCCAACGCGGTGCAATGCCCGCGTTGAGACATCATCAAAAAGCGGACGCCCGAAAGGGTCCCAATCATTATTTGCAGGCAAGTCCCCGTCCATGTTTCGAGTTGTGCGCGCCCGAAAGGATTCGGTCAATCGGGCACTTAGTCCTCTGTGTGGGTCAGGATCGGCACATCAGAGGCCCCGGCTGATCCACGGCCCGACAGGGATGGGTTTTCCATGAAAAAGCGGTGGCAATTGAAGTTGAAACCTTCGCCCACCTTGGCACGTTCGAAAGAGCCATCCGGAGCCATGATCCAGGATTGAGCAACATCGGCAAGGTTTGCGGCCATGATTTGGCTCACGATCTGCGCCTTGACCGTTCCGTTGGTGATTTCCACGAGGGTCTCGACACGACGGTTCAGGTTGCGGCCCATCCAGTCCGCAGAGGACATGTAAACCTTGGCCTTTTTTGACGGCAGCCCGTGACCGTTTCCGAAACAGACGATGCGTGAATGTTCGAGGAAGCGACCCACAACCGATTTGACGCGAATGTTTTCCGACAGCCCCTTGATGCCCGGCCGCAAACCACAAATGCCGCGCACGACAAGGTCGATTTTCACGCCTGCTTGGCTGGCTTCGTACAGGGCGTCGATGACCTGTGGCTCGATGAGCGAATTCATCTTGGCCCAAATCTGCGCTGGTTTGCCGGCCTTGGCGAATTCGATTTCGGCGGCGATGTTTTCCAGCAAACGTGGTTTCAGAGTCGTCGGCGAAAGGGCGAGGTTTTCCAACGCGGCCGGTTCGGCGTAGCCCGAGAGGTAGTTAAACACTTTGGCCGCGTCGCGCCCCAATTTGGCGTCACATGTGAACAGGCTTAGGTCCGTGTAAATGCGTGCCGTGTTCGGGTGGTAATTGCCGGTGCCGTAGTGGGTGTAGGTTACGAGGTCGGATCCCTCGCGCCGTACGACCGTGCTGATTTTCGCGTGGGTTTTCAGTTGCATAAAGCCGTAGACAACCGTCGCGCCCGCACGTTCCAGACGGCGGGATTGGCGGATGTTGGCGGCTTCGTCAAAGCGGGCCTTGAGTTCGACCAATGCGGTGACGGACTTGCCGTCCTCTGCTGCCTCGCAAAGCGCTGCGACGATGGGGCTGTCGGTAGATGTCCGGTAAAGCGTCTGCTTGATCGCCACGACATTGGGATCGCGCGCCGCCTGCTGAAGAAAGCGAACCACCATGTCAAAGGTTTCATACGGATGGTGCAGCAGCATGTCCTTGGTGCGCATGGCGGCGAACATATCGCCATCGTGATCCAGCACCCGTTCAGGCACACGCGGTGTAAAGCTGGGCCAGAGCAGGTCAGGGCGGTAATCGCCCACAAGCTCGCCCAAATTTGCCATACCGATCAGGCCGTCCATGTCGACGACCTCTTCTTCCGTGACCTTGAGTTCCTCCATGATCATCGTGCGCAGTGTCTTTGATGCACCGGCAGAGATTTTCATGCGCACGACTTCGCCGCGGCGTCGGCGTTTTAGGGCGGTCTCGAACTCACGCACGAGATCTTCGGATTCCTCTTCGACCTCAAGATCGCTGTCGCGCAGGATGCGGAAGGTGCAGTCTGATTTCAGAGAGTACCCGGGAAAAAGGCTGTCGATCTGAAGGATCACCGCTTCTTCCAGTGGCAGGGCGCGCAATTCGGATTTTTCAGATGGCAGGCGCAAAAAGCGCGGAAGCTGCGCCGGGATCGGCAAGAGCGCCGTCAAAGGCGTCTTGTCGGATTTGCGTTCAAGCTTCAGGGCCAGCGCGAGCCCTTCGTTTGGCAGGAAGGGGAATGGGTGGGCCGGGTCGATTGCCAAGGGGGATAGAACCGGAAAGACTTGCCGCAGGAAGGTGTCGCGCAGCCATGCGAGATCGTCCTTTTGCACACCTTTCCGATCGAGGATGTGCAGCCCTTCCTTCTCCATCTCGGCGCGCAGGGCCGAGAGCGCTTCGTTTTGGCGTGCCATCAGACGCCGCGCGTTTTCGTCGATCAGGACAAGTTGCTCTGCAGGGCTGAGGCCGTCAGCGGCGGGTGTCGTGTTGCCCGCGCGAGCCAGTTCGCGCAGCCCTGCGACGCGGACCGTATAGAATTCATCAAGGTTGCCTGCCGAGATCGACAAGAAGCGGAGCCGTTCGAGGAGCGGCACGCGGGGATTTTCCGCCTCTTCCAGAACCCTCCAATTGAAGCCCAGCCATGAAAGCTCGCGGTTAAAGAACCGGTTGGGTCCGGTCAGGTCTGCGTCGATCGCAACGGGATCGGGAATATCGGCGGTCAGAAAATCTGCTGGGTTCATCGTTTTAGGTCGTTCCGGAAATGGGCAGGGCGCAGAAAGACAGCACCATGCCACAGAATTATGACTGCGTATCGCTGTCCTGCGTCTCTTCCGCCACGGCAGCGAGCGCACGCTTGGCCAGTGTCAGGTTTGCAGGCACCTTTTCCGCGCGCGAGATCGCCTCCATCCGGGCTACGATCGTTGCCGCAGCGGCAAAGGAGCGGTCCATGTGTTTAGTAAGATAGGCTGTCACCCCCGGCTTGGGAATGACCTGACGGTCAGAGAAGTGCTTGAGCAGCAGAGCCTCTAACAATGGTTCGTCCGGGGCTGCGATCTGGGCAATGTGGGTGGCCTGCATCCGGCTTGCCAGATCGGGCAGGTGGATGCCCCAACGCGAAGGCGCAGATTCCGCCGTCATCAACAGGTGCCCGCCAGAGCCAAGCGTGTTGTTGTGCAGGTGAAACAGCCATTCCTCTGCTTCGGCGTTTCCAGCCACTCGGTCGGCATCATCAACGATGGCCATGCTGTGGCCAGAGGTGGGACTGCTACAGGGAGTCAGAAGGTCGACATCATGTGCTTCGGCATGCATGTGGCTGAGATGGGTTTTACCGCTGGATGCCGGGCCTGAGATGACCAGCTTGGACTGCGGCCATGATGCGGGTGCGGCCAACATACCCAGCACTGCTGCATGGCTCGCAGTGGGCAAGAACTGGCTGCGATCATAGGACGTCGCGCTGTCCAGCGGCAGAGGGATTTGGTTGGTCATGTATCGATTAATCGGCGTCGGAGTTCGACTGTCCGTGAGACAGGCCCTTGTAGAGCCGGCCTTTTTGATACTCGTTCACGAAGAAGCGGGCAAGCACACCTAGGGCGGCCGCCACTGGAACCGCAACCAGAAGGCCGACAAACCCGAACAACGCCCCGAACACGGATAGCGCCAAGAGCAGCCACACAGGGTGCAGGCCGACCGAGTTGCCGACAAGTTTGGGCGTCAGGATGTTGCCTTCGACCATCTGGCCGATCACGAAGATCGCGGCGACAATGCCAATGCGGACCCAGTCTGTGCCCTGACGGATCATCTCACCGTCGACCTCAAGCGGCCCCCAGAATTGAAACAGCGCGAGCCCAATGGCCAGCAATCCGCCAATGATCGCACCGAGGTAGGGAATAAAGGTCACAAGACCGGCAATAAACCCGACAACAAGCCCGAACTGCAGGCCCACCACCATCAAAGCGACGGCGTAGTATGTTCCGAGGATCAGGCAAACGGTGCCCATGCCACGGACAAACCCGGCTAGCACACTGTCGACATCGCGCGCGATGTTGCGCACCGTATCAAGGTGATCACGCGGAACAAGCCTGTCGATTTCGGCGACCATCCGGTCCCAGTCGAGCAATAGATAGAACGCGACCACGGGAACGATCACAAAAAGCAGGACGATGTTCAGGACGCCGGCTGCCGAACTAAGCAGAGTATTGACCAATTCGCCGCCCCGGTTCTGGATGGTGGTGCCAACGGTTGCCAATGATTGCCGGATCACGCTGTCTTCCACCATCAGCTCTGGATAGCGGTCGATCAGAAAGTCGCGCAGGTTTGTGAAAATCTGGGGCGCGGCGTCAAAAAGGCTGAGAGCCTGTTGGACAAGTGACGGGATCACAAGCAACGCCGCGAGGATGAAGATAAAGACCGCGACGACCGAGATGATAACCGTGGCCATTACGCGTGACGCGCCGAGCGCTTCAAGCCTGTCTGCAACGGGATCAAGGAAATAGGCAATCGCCGCGCCGACGATGAACGGCATAATGACCGCCCCAAGATACCAAAGGGCAAGCGCCAAGATCAGGCCAGCGATGCCCCAGTATGTTGCCTGCGTGCGGGTAGGAAGGCCCATGACTGCTCCGATTTCAGTTGCCGTGTAAGGTCGGGCTTTCAGGGCAAAGGTTCAAGGTCAAAACACTTTAATACGTGGCTTGGTTCCCTTGGATCTCAGGCACGGTGGTTGTCTGGTCGGGATGCGGGCGGGCTATGGCAGTGTCGTTGAC
Source organism: Shimia ponticola (assembly GCF_007995215.1). Classification (GTDB taxonomy): domain Bacteria; phylum Pseudomonadota; class Alphaproteobacteria; order Rhodobacterales; family Rhodobacteraceae; genus Shimia_B; species Shimia_B ponticola. Next base: position 824,097 of record NZ_VCDK01000003.1, on the reverse strand, counting down.
GGTCGCCGGGCATGTCGCGCGCGGCGCAGCAATTCCGGATCGCAATCGTCGAAGATAAACGCATCACAGGGGAAATTGATGCCTGATCCAATTCACTTCATCCTGAACACGCAGATCGGCGACCTGCCCGAAAAAGCTGTTGCCGATGCGCGCCGCGGGTTGCTGGATACCTTGGGTGTTGCAGTGGCCGCCTCAGAAACCGAGTTGTCGCGGATCATTCGTGGACATGCGGTGGCGCAATTTGGTGCCGGGACGGCGGACGCTGCCGTGCTTTGGCAAGATGGTCGGCGCGTGTCGCCTGCTGGCGCGGCCTTGGCGAATGCCATGACGACGGATGCGCTTGATGCTCATGACGGGTCCAAGCCCACCAAAGGGCATGTGGGCTGCGGAGTTGTCGCGGCAACGCTGGCGGTGTCCAAGGGATGTGCCGCCGACGAGGTTTTGACGCGGATAGCGATCGGGTACGAGATTGGCACGCGCGCAGGCATTGCACTGCATGGCTCGGTCTCCGACTACCACACATCTGGCGCGTGGATCGCATTGGCCTGCGCGGCGATTGCGGCCCGTGCCTTGGGGCTGAATGCCAAGCAGACGCGCGAGGCGCTGGGCATCGCAGAATATCACGGCCCCCGATCCCAAATGATGCGCTGCATCGCGCACCCGACGATGGTCAAAGACGGGTCAGGTTGGGGCGCGATGGCCGGAGTATCTGCCGCCTATTTGGCGCGTGACGGGTTCACCGGCGCACCCGCCCTGACGATAGAACAGGCTGATTTGGCCGAGGTTTGGAGTGACTTGGGCACTCGGTGGTACATCTCGGAGCAGTACATCAAGCTTTACCCAGTCTGCCGTTGGGCGCAGCCAGCGGTCGAAGCCGCGTTGGGGTTGGTTGCACGCCACACCCTAAACCCGGATGACGTGGCGGCTGCGCATGTCGAAACCTTTCACGAGGCCGCGTGCCTCACGGCCATCCCGAATACAACGGAAGAGGCTCAGTATTCGCTGCCGTTTTCAGTTGCAGCGGCGGTTCGACGGGGGACAATTGGTGTCGCCGAGATTGGGCCAGAGGGGTTTGGTGATCCCAGCATTATTCGTTTCGCGCGCCACGTGACAGCCGAGGCAAAGCCCGAGTTTGATGCAGCTTTCCCGGCAAGGCGGTTTGCTGTCGTTCATTTGAATTTGTCGTCAGGTGCGGTTGTGACGTCTGAGGTGACAGAAGCCAAAGGTGATCCGGAGGCTCCGCTGACGATGGGCGAGGTTGAAGAAAAATTCCTGCGCCTCGCAAGTCCTATTTTGGGCGAAGTAGACGCCGAGCGGCTGAGACGGGCTGTGATGACAATGGACGGGCAAACGCCCCCGAGTTCGGTCTTTGACGTGATGGCGCGGCCTGCGTGCCGGACATAAAAAAGGGGCCAGGCAACACTGCCTGACCCGCAATCAACGATATGGCTACGCCTTAGTGGCAGGCAGGGCGGGTACCGGGCAGCAGCACTTTATCGATGACGTGAATGACGCCGTTGTCAGCCTCGATATTGGCGATGATGACGTTGGCTTCTTCACCAGTACCGTCCGCGATGGACACGCCAGCAGAGGTCGCGTCGATGCACAGGCGTTCGGCTGTGTTGACTGGCTTGTAGTAGTTCGCGCCTTCGGCAAACTGGTTGGCCAGCAGTTTGCGGTCATCAACATGGTAGGTCAGGACCGCGACAAGCTGATCTTGGTTTTCTGGCTGAAGCAGAGTGTCCACGGTGCCTTCTGGCAGGGCTGCAAAGGCGTCATTGACCGGAGCGTAGACAGTGAAGGGGCCGGGACCCGAGAGCGTTTCTGCCAGACCTGCGGCGCTGACGGCGGCGACAAGCGTCGAGAAGCGTTCATCGGCTGCTGCGATGTCGACGATGGTATTCGCGCTTGCCGTGGTGGCGGCGATGGCAAGGGTGGCTGCGGCTACAGCAGTTTTCAGTGCAGTCTTCATGGGTGTCTCCCGCTTTTATCCAATGCCCGAAGGGTGCGTCCTGTCGGATCATGTGCACGGATTACGCCGCGGGGTCCGGCCTGGTTCACTGGCATCACACTGCCGTGAAAAGGCGTGACCTCAGGTCAGAGCGATGAAATATTTGATCCAATTCTCAATACGACGGCGCGCAATGGCGATCCGCCTTAATCGGGCCAAGCGCAACTCGGGCTTGAGGCTGCCGCGCCCATCGCCTAAGCGAACAGAGCAGCAAGTCGGAGCCTGATATGCGCCTGTCCCGTTATTTCCTTCCTGTTCTGAAAGAGACGCCCGCCGAGGCGCAGATCGTGTCGCACCGCCTGATGTTGCGGGCGGGTATGATCAAGCAAGCGAGCGCGGGGATTTATTCGTGGTTGCCGCTGGGCTTTAAGGTGCTGAAGCGGATCGAGCAGATCGTGCACGAAGAGCAAGAGCGCGCCGGGCACATTCCGATGCTGATGCCGACGCTACAAAGCGCGGATTTGTGGCGCGAGAGCGGGCGCTATGACGACTACGGCGAAGAGATGCTGCGCATCAAAGATCGCCACGACCGCGATATGCTCTATGGTCCAACCAACGAAGAGCTGATCACGGATATCTTCCGGTCCTATGTGCGGTCCTACAAGGACCTGCCACTGACGCTCTATCACATCCAGTGGAAGTTCCGGGATGAGCGCCGTCCACGCTTTGGCGTGATGCGCGGGCGCGAATTCTACATGAAGGACGGTTATAACTTTGACCTGAGCAAGGACGACGCGCTGCATGCCTATAACCGGCATCTGGTCAGCTACCTGCGCAGCTATGAACGCATGGGCCTGCAGGCCATTCCGATGCGTGCTGATGGCGGGCCGATTGGCGGCGACTACACGCACGAGTTCCTTGTTCTGGCCGAAACCGGTGAATCCGAAGTGTTCTATGACAGCGCCGTTACGGACCTGACCTTTGGCGATCGCGACATTGATTACGATAATGTCGAGCAATGCGCCGGGGTGCTGGAAGAGTTCACGTCAAAATACGCACGCACGGACGAAACTCATGATGAGACCGTTTGGGCAGACGTCCCCGAGGACCGCCAGCGCGTGGCGCGCGGGATTGAGGTTGGCCAGATTTTCTATTTCGGCACCAAGTATTCCGAAGCCATGGGCGCAACCGTGCAGGACGCCGATGGCAATCAGGTGCCGGTCCATATGGGGTCGCACGGGATTGGCGTGAGCCGCCTGTTGGGGGCTATCATCGAAGCCAACCATGATGACAACGGCATCATCTGGCCGGAAGGCGTGACGCCGTTCCACTGCGGGATCGTGAACCTGAAGCAGGGCGATGAGGCGGCGGATGCAGCCTGTGAAGGCCTCTATGATCAACTGACCAAAGCCGGGCTTGAGCCGCTCTATGATGACCGCAACGAACGCGCGGGCGGCAAATTCGCGACGATGGACCTGATCGGTCTGCCGTGGCGGATCACAGTCGGGCCGCGCGGGCTGAAAAACGGTGTCGTGGAGCTGACCAATCGTCGGACTGGCGAGAGCGAGGAGTTGGCGCCAGAGGCAGCCGTTGCGAAGGTTGTCGCGATCTACGCTGGCGTCTGAGAAAATTGAAACCGAGCCACAGGTGCGATAGCGTTGCCGCCCAAGGACAGTCAATGTCCCGGGCGGTGCTGAGGGCTTCATAGTGTTGCGCATTCTGGCGATGGTTTCTGGCCTTGTGGGCGCGGCGGGGTTGTCTCAGTTCCCCGAGTTTTCCCAGCAATATTTGCAGCGTTTGGCCGGTAAGGTAGATCAGCTCGGTGAGCAGGTATCATCCGTGGAAGCCAGCGCGCTGGCGCTGGATATGACGCGAGAGGAATACCTTGCCGACCTCGCGCTGAGCCGTTCTGGCGCGCAAGCCAGCGAGAAAGCCGAGGGCGAGATTGCCTTGTTTGACCGGTTGTCGCCTGCGCTAGAGCGCCTGCGCGAGTCCAATGCCTATGAACGCCTCATCCGGGCTCATCAGGCCATTGATTTGGATTTGGCGGGACGCACGCTTGAGGATTACAAGCCTGCGTTGCCCCTGACCGCCGAAGGCGCGGTGTTTTCGGCTGTGGGCTTTTTTGCAGGTTGGGGCCTCTGGTCGATGATCTGGAGCGTCCTTTCGTGGCCTATGCGGCGGAGACGACGCCAAAGATTGGTTGCGCTAGAGACGCATCATGCGGCTGAGCATGACGACGTCGAACACGACCACGATGCAGATGACCTTAAACCTACGCCGCCGGCTGGCGCAGAAATGACGTTTCCTTCCCCAGAGATCGAGTATTTTGGGGATGCGAAGGCCGCCGTTGACCAGCCTGTCCCGGATCTGAGCCTACCTGCGAGCGATGGGCGCAACATCGAACTGAGAGCCTTTTCGCGACCAATAATTCTGGTGACCTTTCCCATCGCGTTGCAGCCCGGCGAGGCCTACCCCGATGGTTGGGAGCAGGTTGAAGGCGGGCTGGGTGGTCCGCCATTGATCTGTTCTTTGCGCGACACAATGGAAGACCTCAGATCGGTCGGCATTGCCGGGGTGTTTGGCGTATCGACGGATGCAACCGATGATCAGCGGGATTTGGCGCATTTGCTTGCGCTGCCCTATCCGTTGCTGAGCGATCCGTCGCTTGAGCTTGCACAGGCGTTGAATTTGCCGTCATTCCAGTTCGATGGCGATTACTATTACGAACCAGCGGTATATCTGTTCGGGCAAGGACGCGTGGCGGCTATGATGCATCCGTTACGGGACCCAAGCCGCGCGGGCCTGCGGCTGGTTGATCAATTACGTGGGCGCAGAAGCGGAGCAGCTTGATGTCGACACACCCGAAATCAGCGCGCCCGTTTGCGGCGCATGAGTGGATGATTGCGTGGCGATATGCCCGCGCGCGCCGCGCTGAGGGTGGCGTCAGTGTTATGACATGGATCAGCGTGATCGGGATCATGCTGGCGGTGGCTGCATTGATCATCGTGCTGGCGGTTCGGTCCGGGTTCCGAACCGACTTTGTCGACACGATCCTAGGCGCGAACGCCCATGCGACGATCTACAACGCCGTTGAGCTGAATGCGGCAGGGCAGCCTGAGCGGGTGATCCCGGACTATGAGGCGCTGGCGGCTCGATTGGCTTCTGTTGAAGGCGTGACCCGTGCTGCGCCATTGGTGCGCGGACAGGTGATGGCCAACTTGCGCGACAGGAATACCGGCGTTGAGGTCTATGGGATCACTCTGAGCGACCTACAGGGGGTGCCCCGAATTGCACAGCCGGAAGAGGCGATTGGGTCGCTCTCCGATTTTGAGCAGGGCGTTGCGATTGGATCTGGTGTAGCCCGTGAGTTGGGTATTGGGTTGGGCGACAGGATCAAGCTGATATCCCCGAACGGCGCGCGCACGGCCTTTGGCGTCAGTCCGCGGGTCAAGTCCTATGATGTGGTGTATATCTTCACCGCCGGGCGTTTCGATATCGACCGGACACGCGTCTACATGCCCTTTGCCGAGGCACAGAGTTATTTCAATCGCGACGGAGTGGCCGACGAGATTGAGGTCATGGTCGCTGACCCCGAAATGATAGACGCCAAGGCCATTGATCTGCTGCAGGCAGGCGGGGACAGGGCGCTGGTATTCACATGGAAACAGGCAGCGGGAAGCTTCCTGCGGGCTCTGACGATTGAAGACAACATCATGTTCATCATTCTTGCGGTTTTGGTCCTGTTGGCGGCCATGAACATCGTGTCGGGCATCATCATGCTGGTGAAAAACAAGGGGCGCGACATCGGGGTGTTGCGCACGATCGGGTTATCTCAGGGGGCTGTGATGCGGGTTTTCTTCCTGACTGGCGCGGGGATCGGTCTGGTTGGCACGACGCTGGGCGTGATCCTGGGCGTGACCTTTGTGCTCAACATTCAGTCGATCTTTTCGGCAGTCAATTACATAGCCGGTGGCGGCGTGTGGGACCCGTCGATCCGGGGGCTTTATGAGTTGCCCGCCGAGCTTCGGGGTTGGGATGTGTTCCGGTCCATCGCGCTTTCCCTGTTTCTGTCGTTCACGGTCACGATCTTTCCTGCACGGAGTGCCGCGCGGCTGAACCCTGTCGAGGCGCTGCGTTATGAGTGATGCCGTGCTGGCCCTGAAGGGCATCGTGAAGACCTATAACAAGGGACAAGCGAACCAGATCACAGTGCTGGATGAGTTGGACCTTGAATTGAAGGCCGGGCAGCTTGTTGCGTTGGAGGCACCGTCAGGGTCGGGGAAATCGACACTTTTGCACATCGCAGGGCTGCTCGATACGGCGGATGCGGGGACTGTGCATGTCGGAGGTGCGCTGGCAGATGGCAGCGACAGGTTGCGCACGGGATTGCGGCGTGCGTCGCTGGGATTTGTCTATCAGTTTCACCATCTGCTGCCCGAGTTCTCGGCATTGGAAAACGTGATGCTCCCGCAACTTGCTGCGGGCGTTGGACGCACAGTGGCAGATGAGTGGTCGCGCCATTTGCTGGGCGAGGTTGGCTTGTCTGAGCGCGTCAGCCATCGGCCTGCCGAATTGTCCGGTGGCGAACAGCAGCGGGTGGCATTTTGTCGGGCGGTCGCGAACCGACCCAAGGTTTTGCTGGCGGATGAGCCGACCGGCAATCTGGACCCCGGCACCTCTGATACGGTGTTTCAGGCGCTGCTTGGTTTGGTGCGGTCCCAGAATATGGCGGCGCTGGTAGCCACACATAATCCGGAACTCGCAGCCCGGATGGATCGCCGCGCGCGTCTTGAAATGGGGCGGATTAGCTGGCTGTCCTGAACAATCCGTTTCGGAATGAGCCACTGAAATTTCAGCTAAATTTTGGTAAATACCCCCAACCTATGTGAGAGATTTGCCATGTTAGCTTCCGCTTTTCCCGCCCTCGCGGCCCTCTTGTTCATGTTCGCGCCGGATTTGTTTCCAACGAATGACGACGACGAAGATGTCTCAGGGGATGAGATGGACGACATGATGGATGACGGTGGTGACGGCACCGAAGGCGAGGGGGACAACGGGGATCCTGGCGGCGAAGACGGCGACGGTGAAGACGGCGACGAGACACCTGATGCCGGAGACGGTACGGATGACGACACCGATACGCCTGACGATGACACCGACGACGAAGGTGACGACCCGGACGATACAACCGATGAAGACGACGAAGAACCTCTGGCTCTGAACGGGGATGACGAAGACAACACGATCACTGGCACGGATGCCGATGAGATCATCGATGGGCTGGATGGCGACGATGATCTGTCTGGTGCTGGCGGCTCGGATCGTATTTTCGGCGACGCGGGTGATGACAGTATCAGTGGCGGCGATGGCAACGACTTTGTCGACGGTGGGTCCGGAAATGACACCGTGACAGGTGGCGCAGGCAATGATGGCGTAAATGGCGGTTCGGGCGACGATATCCTGACCGGTGGTGGTCTGCCGGGGGCACCGGGAATTGCGCAGGACGGTCAGGCCGATGACCTTTTGGGTGGGACAGGGAATGATACCTTGTTCCTTGGTGCCTTGGATGTGGGCACCGGCGGAGAAGGCGAAGACCGGTTCACGATCCTTGACGACACGCCAGAGGGCGCAACAGTCACGATCCGTGATTTCAACCCAATGGACGATCTGATTGTGGTGAACTCAACCACCGATGCGCCGGTGACGGTCACAGGCCAGACTGCAACCGCGACCGGGGTAGATGTGGAGCTGTCGAACGGCGTCATCATCACGGTTGATGGGCTCGATGAGATTCCCGCAGACAATATCGCGATCATCGAACTCTGATCCCGGCATGAAAAGGCGGGCGTGACCTTGCGCTGCCTTGCGGCGCGGGTCAGTGTCGCCTCTGCACACATGAGCAGGGGGACAATCGTGCCAAGGATTGATATCGCCGAGATCGAAACAACCGCGCGGGTCGCAATGGTCAAGGCCGGCGCGAGCGAAGCCGTGGCCAAGAGCGTCGCCAGGGCCGTCGCTGAAGCCGAGGCGCATGGCAACGTGATCTGCGGGCTTTATTACCTGGAAAGCTATTGCACCCAGTTGGGCACCGGGCGCGTCGATGGAACGGTGTTGCCAGAGGTCACGCAACCGCGCTCTGCTGCCGTATTTGTGGATGCGAAACACGGGTTCGCGCAGCCCGCATTTGATGCTGGATTTGATCAGGCTGTGGCCGCTGCGCGCGCATCAGGCACGGCCGTATTTTCCATTGGCGGCTCGCATACGTGCACATCGCTTGGATACTTTACGGAACGGCTCGCACGGGCGGGCATGGTGACCTTGGGCACGACGAATGCCTCTGCCATTGTGGCCCCACCGGGCGGTAAGGATCGCGTGCTTGGCACAAACCCGGTCGCTTTTTCCGTGCCGGACGGTGCCGGTGGTGTCGCGATCCATTTCGACACCGCGACATCCGCCGTGGCGCTGGGCAAGATCACCATGGCCAAAGAGGCTGGAGAGGCCATTCCAACCGGTTGGGCCACCGATGCCGAAGGTAACGACACGACCGATCCGGCAGCGGCCGTGGGCGGCGCGCTGAAATCCGCAGCGGGATACAAGGGATGGGGTATTGGCCTGATGGTTGAAGTTCTGGCCGCGGCATTGACCGGATCGGTTCTGTCGACCGAGGTGCAAGGGCTGAAACTACCCGACGGGCCACCCCATCGGTTGGGGCAAACCTATATCCTGATCGACCCCACCGTGTTTTCGGATCGCTTCGACGGGACAGTTGCGCAGCTTATTGCCAGCGTCACGGCCCAAGAAGGCGCTCGCGTGCCGGGGCAAGGCCGCGTGCCCGCGACGGCAGCGGATGTGCCGGAGGCGCTTTGGACCAAGGTGCAGGGGCTCGCGGCTTAAACCCGGGTTAACCCATCGCGTGTCACCATGCAGACGGCTTTAGACGTGGCCATGCATGGGGGCTTGATGCGGTTTTCAAAGCTTTTTGGTCTGACGGTTGCTCTGGGTTTGTCGGTGTGGGCAGGATGCGTCGCATTTGCCTCTGAGCTTGAGACATCTGACGTCAATCTGGCCGAGATCGACCTGTTGGATCGGTACTGGATCATCCGCGAGGAATACGCGCCGCCTATCCTGCCGTGCCAGCCGGACGCGCCCTGTGGTGAAACCGCCAAATTGAATGTCTTGCCGCTGCAGGGGGGCAACCCCGCACGCATTCGACGGATTTACGGGCAGATGGCCGCGCTGAGTGCGGCGTCGAATGTCCCCGACCCGCATCCCGACCAGCCAGCCATTTGCGCAGTCAGCGCAGCACAGTCCGCAGGGGTGGCCGGTGTCTATGTCCCGGATGGATGGAACCCTAAACGATTGACAAAGTCGGCCAAGAATGAGGGTCTGCGCGGTCTGACAGCAGTTCAGGTGGACCTTTCGGGCTTGCCCGGGCCGCGCGGATGGGAAGGCGATTTTGGCGCAGACCTGCAGGAGCGCGTTATCACCCGGTTCGAAGAAGAGGGGCTGCGTGTTCTGACCAAGGACGAAGTCGAAACCCATCCCGGCAAACCTCAAATGGCGGTGTACCTTTCACATACCAACTATGACACGGGCTGTTGGTGGTCGATCTTTAGCTCGGTCACGGAAACGGCGGTTTTGACGCGGGATCTGAATGTGAAACTGCGCTCTGGGATCTGGTCTCAATCCGTAGGCTATAGTGCCGATGATCCAGACCGGAGTGAATTTGATGCGGTGACCGTGATCATCGAGACGTTTCTTGCCGATTGGCGCGCGGCGAATGCCCTCGACTTCGAAGTGACAAATGTGCCGCCCTACCGCTGGGACGAGGCCGGTAATCTGATCCCGAACGAAGACGGCTAAGCGCGCTGTGTCAGGGCGACGCCGGCGACCATAAGCGCGATCCCGGCCGCGCGTGTGGTATTCAGAGGGGACGGTGTCGCCCCGAAGAGGCCAAAGTGATCGATGGCGGCCGCTGAGATCAACTGACCCAGCAGCACGAAAAAGACTGCGTTGCCGACGCCAAAGCGCGGAGCGATGGCCGTGATAGACAAGACATAGAATGCAATCAGAACTCCGGCGAGCAACAGATGCTTTGGGGCCGTCGCCACACGCGCAATCGCGCCGGGGCCTGTGATCACCGCAACAACGCTGGCCGTCACCAGCGCGACTGCAAACAGGATCAACCCCGCCACCATCGGCGCGCCAAGGTGTTTTCCAAGCGCGGCATTCAATGCAGCAAGGATCGGAATGCCGATCCCGGCGGCAAGCATGGTGAGGGCGGATAGCGGCATGGCGCGGACCTTTGGCGTTTGAGCAAAGCCAACCGCGTTGGGCCATGTGCGTCAAGCGAAAGACTGCGCAGTCCCTCTGCTAGGGCCGTTGCCAGAACCGATGTTGATCTGCATCAAGGTGACATGCGGCCGAGAGCGGCTAGGCTGACCAAAACGGGGAGCCAGAGCAGACATGACAAAACAATTCTACGCCTCGATGTGTTTCACCGCCCTAGTCGCGGCGTGCAGCATGACCACAGAGACCGGGTTGGATGCCGACCGCGGCGCGCAGCTCTATGCGCAGGAATGTGCCGCTTGCCACGGGGCAGATGCCAAAGGCGGCGAAATCGGTCCGGACCTGACGGGCCTGAGCGCGCGCAATGGCGGGGTGTTTCCACGGGATTTCGTGATGTCCACGATTGACGGCTACGCCCGTGGCAGCGGCCACGCAAACCCGATGCCGATCTTTGGCGATGGCGGCATGGGACCGACCGTGGTGGTCGAAACCGAGGATGGGCAAGGCACGCCGGTGCCAGCCGAATTGCTGGCGCTGACAACCTTCCTGGAGACTGTCCAAGAGATGTAGGGAGACGGCGATGAGATGGCTTTTGACAGCAGCGGCTGTGGCATGGTCCGGGGCGGCAATGGCGCAGGATGCAAAGGTCGGTGCGGCTTTGTTTGAAGAACACTGTGCCGTGTGTCACGGGCGCGACGCCGATGGGCGCGGGCCGATGGCTGGAGCTCTGGTCATCCAGCCGCCGGACCTGACCCAGCTATCGGCGCGAAACGACGGCACCTTTCCCACCGAGCGTACCGTGTTCCGCATCGACGGACGCGAAGCCATCGTCAGCCACGGTTCGCCCATGTGGATTTTTGGGGATTTATTCGATGGCGAGGATGCCATCATAAAGGCCGAGACCGGGCAACCGATCCTCACGTCACGGGCCATTGTCGATTTGGTGGCCTATCTGGAAGGGGTGCAAAGGTAGCGTGTGGCCCTGAGTGAAATATGCCGAGCCTTAGCCCGGCATAGCTGCTTTAAAAGCGCACGCACTGGCGAGATTGCCGACCTAACCGTTTACCGATCCGGTCGGAGCCATCAGGCCTCAGGTCTTGAGGTAAAAGGCGAAGCCGCCCAGCGTTTGTGTCGAAACCTGCGCTTTTTCAGAGCCGGTTGCTGCAATCACCGAGGCCTGACTGCCATAGGCAATGATCGTGTCGTCAGACATGTAGAAGCCGGTCCAGTCTTCGTAGACCGAGCGGTCCCAACCATCGGGACGGTCCGACCCGTGGAAGCGGATGGTGAAGGGCGCCGTGCCTGCGGTTCCGTTGTTTTTCACCCATGAAAATCCGCCCGCCATCGTGACCTCATGGGGGGCTTCATATTGGCCAAAGGTCGATGTGTACGTGCCAGCGATGGTTCCATTCGCGGCATTCGAGCTCGATATCGTGATTTGGTAGATACCGTCGTCGGAAACATACGTACCGCTTTTGGGATAGTTGGACATGACCCTCTCCGTTCTTTCTTGGTGTTGAGGCCTCTGTCTTAGCGAGGTCGGGTCAGATCGGATGTGCGTTGGGGCATGTTCGCTGTTTTTGCGAGGTGCTGACCCGAGCGCGGGGGCGGCGGGGCAAGCCGCGCGTGGCCGTTTTGCGGAGAAATGAGATAGTTCGCTATCCGTCGGGGTAGGCGGCGTCGCCTTCTGCACGAATATCTGCGCTTCCGGTCAGGCGAAATCGCGGTCGAGGTCCCGTAAATCTCTTTCAACAGCAACGAAGGAGACACTTCAATGATCGAACTAATCCTCTGCGCCGCCCTCGTGATCCTGGCAGTCTGCCCCGAGCCGCGCAACCGCAAGTAACTGTAAAATAATTGTTTTCAATGGTGTGTTTGTCCGGAGGTTCCTCCCTGCTTCCGGATTGTTTCCTCCTCCCACCTCTTTTGAGCGTCGCAGTCCCTGCCCAATTCCTCCCCCTCGTGTGTCGGGGACTGCGCGCTCAGATGGTTTCGTAACGAGTGATTAGGTTTTGTCTGTTTGGGTCACGAGTGCGCCAAGTTTCGGCAAAGTGAAGAGTTAAACGAAGCTGCTGCCGGGCACATGTGCTGTTGCCCATGCTTCGTTGTTTGCCCGTCGAGCTTCAAAGCTCGGCGGGTTTTTTTGTGGTCGTATAACAAGGGCGGGCAAGGGCTTTGTCCTAAGCACCCGGGTGCGGAACAGCAGCGCAAGCTGCCCGCGCCCTCATCGGGTCGCCCCCACGACCCGATGATTGGTTGGGTCTGGGAGGTTGGATGGGGCGGAGGCGAAGTGGCGGCCATAAAGTGTGGCGAACCAGCATGGATCATCGGCTCGCGACCCGATGAGGGTGTTTTTCCCAAACTATTAATCTGAAATTTCTAATTTGAGAAAATGTGTTTCGGCGTAGTCTTCCATCTGCTAAATGAGCCAAATGGCGCTAATTGACCTCAGGCAAATTTCGGAGCCAGAAGAGTTCTTTTTAACTCTTGGGGGCGATGCGAATTCATTAGCTGCCTCAGAAGTGCCTCGTATAATCGGTAATTTTGCTGACGCATACGTTGCACTTTCCCGTCAGTTGGGAACTGATGATTTTGAACTGCATGTCGTCGCATTTCATGATGGTAGTTTCAGGACTGTCTTCAAATGGATTAGCTCTTCGACCCGAGGACTTCTTTCCGAGCTACCAAAGAGTTTGGTTGTATCTGCGCTGACGGCATTGATAATGTCATATCTGCATAGTGAGGGTTTTGAGAAGACCGTCTATGAGGACTACACGGTGTTTTCACGAGGTGATGACAGCTACCTAATACCCAACGAAGTCTTGGATGCTGTTGATGCTATTCCGCAGCCGGACCGAGTTGGCAGACCGTTAGCACGTCTATTTGACCGTCTAGAACAGCTACCGGAGATTGTTTCTTTGTCTCTGGAAAGGAAGAACGGCGACGAGGAAGACCCTTTGGTTTATATCCCCCGAGTTGACTTTGCCCGTTTGCGGGAAAGGGCGGAAAAAGAGGAGGATCGCAGAACAGAACGGCAGCGGCTGGATGAAAGAATTGTAGTTGAGTTGGTGAAAGCAGTCTTCACCGACGCAAAGAGAAAGTGGGATTTTTTGATTTTCGGTAAGTCGCGCTCGGTGCAGATAACCGACAAGGATTTTTATGATGATACGCTGGCTCGAAAACACATCTTCGGCAATGGTGATCAGCTAGTTGTGGACTTATTGACTACACAACGCCTAGATGACGAGAAAGGTGTTTGGATTGACGTGGAATACGAAGTTGTACGGGTACACGACTTGATTCCTGGCGGAGCGAATTAAACGTCCAACTCCTCAACAAACCGCGCATTTTCCTGAATATACTCAAACCGCTTCTCGGGCTTCTTGCCCATCAGCCGCTCAACCAAATCCCCCGTTTCCCCCGGCGCATCCTCATCAATGGTCACCCTGATCAACTTCCGCGTCGCCGGGTTCATGGTGGTGTCTTTGAGGTCTTTGGCGTCCATCTCCCCCAGACCCTTAAATCGACTGGACTCGATTTTGCCTTTGCCGCCCAAGCCCTTTTCCATCCACTGCGCGCGTTCGGCCTCGTCGATGCAGTAGACGCGTTTGGCGCCTTGGGTCAGGCGGAAGAGGGGCGGGCAGGCGAGGTAGAGGTGGCCTGCGTCGATGAGCGGGCGCATTTGGGTGAAGAAGAACGTCATCAAAAGTGACGCGATATGTGCGCCGTCGACATCGGCGTCGGTCATGATGATGACCTTGTCATAGCGCAGGTCGTCGATGTTGAATTTCGTGCCAAGGCCCACGCCAAGCGCCTGAGACAGGTCGTTGATTTCGGCGTTCTGGCCGAGTTTCGAGGACGCAGCCCCCAGCACGTTCAGAATCTTACCGCGCAGCGGCAGCAGGGCTTGGGTCTTGCGGTCGCGGGCCATTTTGGCGGAGCCGCCCGCCGAGTCGCCCTCGACCAGGAAAATCTCGGTCCCGTCGCGGCTGGTGGCCGAGCAGTCGACCAGTTTGCCGGGCAGGCGCAGTTTCTTGGTCGCTGATTTGCGGGCGGTTTCCTTTTCCTGTTTGCGGCGCAGGCGTTCCTCTGCGCGCAGGACAAGAAAATCGAGGATCGCGCCCGCGGATTTTGTGTCGGCAGCGAGCCAGTTGTCAAAGCGGTCGCGGACGGCGGATTCCACCAGTTTCTGTGCCTCAACCGTGGCCAGGCGGTCCTTGGTCTGACCGACGAATTCCGGTTCGCGGATAAAGCAAGAGACAAGCGCGCAGCCGCCTGTAATCAGGTCGTCGCGGGTGATCTGCCCTGCCTTGCGGTTGTTCACCAACTCACCATAGGCGCGGATGCCTTTGAGGATCGCAGCCCAAAAGCCCGCCTCATGTGTGCCGCCTTCTGGTGTGGGGACGGTGTTACAGTAGGATTGAATGAAGCCGTCGCGGGACGGGGTCCAGTTGATGGCCCACTCGACCTTGCCCGGTTGGCCGAAGCGTTCCTGAAAATCGACCGTGCCAGAGAATGGCGCGTCTGCGTAAGTTGAGGCGCTGCCTAGCGTTTCGCGCAGGTAGTCCGAGAGGCCGCCGGGGAAGTGGAACGCGGCCTCGGTCGGGGTTTCGCCGTCGTCGATGGCCGATTTCCAGCGGATTTCGACGCCTGAAAACAGGTAGGCCTTGGACCGGATGGATTTGAACAGCCGCGCCGGTTTGAAGCGGTGTTTGCCGAAAATTTCTTCGTCCGCGTGGAAGGTGACGGTTGTGCCTCGGCGGTTGGGCGCTGCGCCGACTTCCGCGACCGGGCCAAGCGGGAGGCCGCGTGAGAAGCGTTGTTCAAAGACTTTGCGGTCGCGGGCGACCTGCACGACCATGGAGTCCGACAGCGCGTTGACGACTGACGCGCCGACGCCGTGCAGACCGCCTGAGGTCTGATAGGCTTTGCCACTGAATTTGCCGCCTGCGTGCAGCGTGCAGAGGATCACCTCTAGCGCGGATTTATCGGGGAATTTCGGATGCGGGTCGATCGGGATGCCACGCCCGTTATCGCGGATCGTGATCGCGTAGTCATCGTGGAGTTCGACCTCGATCCGGTTGGCAAAACCGGCGACGGCTTCGTCCATGGAGTTGTCGAGAACTTCGGCCACCATGTGATGCAGCGCGCGTTCGTCGGTGCCGCCGATATACATGCCGGGGCGTTTGCGCACGGGCTCCAGCCCCTCGAGAACCTCGATGGAGGAGGCGTCATAGGTTTGGTCATTACCGGCAAGAAGGTCGTCGGACATGGGCGCTGCTGCTTTTGTTGATTTGTTGGGGTGCAGTAGACCATGTTTGGGGGGCGGTTGGAAGAAGGGCACAAGATTATGGTGATTGAGACAGTGGATTTGGCGGCGTTTGAAGCGGCTGAAGGTGGGCAGAGGGCGGCGATTGCTGCCGATGTGGATCGAATTTGCCGCGAAAGCGGGTTTCTTGTGCTGTCGGGCCATGGGGTGCCACAGCCGGTGATTCAGGGCGTCTGGGACGCATGCCGGGCGTTCTTTGACCAGCCGATGGAGGTGAAGCGGACATTAACGCCGGTGGTAGGGGATCCTTACGGATATCTTGGGCCGAAGGCCGAGGCGTTGGCGGCCTCAAAAGGTGTCGAGACGCCGCCCGATTTGAAGGAAAGCTTCAATGGCGGGCCGCTCTCGGTGCCGGGCGGTGCAAGCGCCGAGGCGATGGCGTTTTGCTACGCACCAACCCCGTTCCCAGAGATGGCCGGATTTCGCGAGGCGTGGGTCGCCTATTACACCGCGATGGAGGATTTGGCTGAGCGGGTGATGCGGCTGTTCGCGGCGGCACTTGAGTTGGATGAGGGGTTCTTTGCGCCCTATATCGACGCGCCGATATCGGCGCTTCGGGCGCTCAACTATCCCGCCACAGAGGATGCACCGGAGGCGGGTCAACAGCGCGCCGGGGCCCATACGGATTACGGGTCGCTGACGATCCTGCTGACGCAGCCGGGATCGCGGGGGCTGCAAATTGCGCGGGGCGAAGACTGGGTCGATGTTCCAACGCCTGAGGGTGCCTTTGTGATCAATATCGGGGATTTGATGGAGCGCTGGACGGCCAACCGCTGGGTATCGACCCTGCACCGGGTGGCGGCGGTGCCGGGGCAGCCACGACGGCAGTCGCTGGCGTTCTTTCATCAGCCGAATTGGGAGGCGGAGATCCGTCCGCTGGATGGCTCAGATAGATACCCATCGGTCAAATCGGGTCCTTACTTGATGGGTAAGTTCCAGGCGACGTCCGCCTGATCATGTAGGCGTGAAAACCATAAAATGGTTTTTGCTTACCGGGCGCCGCCTGCGGCGGCGAAAGGGGCTCTGCCCCTTGGAACCCGGAGTATTTGGAAAACATAGAAGGAGGGGAAAGCGCCTAAAGAGAGCGTAGGGCCTGCGTCAGGGGCGTCAGGTCTGAGAAGGCGGCCTTGGTCGCCTCTGTCAGGTCATCTGTGTCCCATGCAATGTCTGACCAGTAAGAGCACGCCTTTTGGCGCAAAAGATCGGCTCTTGGGTGGTCTTTATCGAAGGGTGAAGGGACACGTTTCAGCGCGGGTTCATGCGGCGTGTAACCTTTGTTTTCTGCATCATCAATTGCGTCAAGGAGCGGGCCGCCTTCGTCGATGGCCGCGCGGTAGCGGAGCAGCGTGTCTTTTTCAAAGCCCATCCGACCGGCTCCGATCCGCAGGTATGTGTGTGACAGGCCCAGGAAGTAGCCGGGCGCATCGTCACCCATGCTCCAGAGCATGTGGAGATGCGTGTGATAAGGGGTCTTGTCCTTGGAAAAGCGAACGTCGCGATGGGGCCGGAAGAGCTTGGTCTGGATCGACGTGTCGGTGACTTGGCGCAGATGGTCTGCGATGACGTCGAGAAAGAGCAGGGCGGGGCGTTTCAGGCGGCTTTCATATTCAGTTTTGTGAGCCGTCCACCAATCCTTGGAGTTATTGGCGGCAAGGCGCGTGTAGAAGTCGCGGGCGTCCGGGATCAATTGCGCAAAGTCGTCTGCCACGGTTGGGACCTCCTGCTTGGCTCTGCCTATCCTGCACGGGATGGGGCGATGTGGCTACCGCCCTTGGGGTCTGGCCATTGTATTAATCCCGCTCAGGAGTGTTGCGGGACGCAGCACGCCAGATTAAGCGCTGAGGGATGGGACAGTGGGCCACATACCGACCAGAGTTGAAGGCCGTACTGGCGTTGGGGCTGCCCTTGGCCGGCAGTCATGTTGCGCAGGTCGCGATCGGAGCCGTCGATACCTTGATGGTCGGGTGGTACGGCGTGACCGAGTTGGCGGCGTTGACGATTGCTGGGTCTGTCTGGTTTGTCTTCTTCCTCACGATCTCGGGCTTTGGCTGGGCGGCGACGCCAATGGTGGCCGAAGCCTCTGAAACCGGGGATGAGCAGCGCATCCGCCGAGTCACGCGGATGGCGTTCTGGCTCGTGACGTTGTTTGGTGTTCTCGCCTTGATCCCGCTGTGGTTTTCCGAGGCCCTGATGCTCGTCCTTGGACAAGAGCCAAAGGTCGCCCGTCTGGCACAGGATTACCTGCGCATCACGGGTTTTGCGCTGATCCCCGCGCTTTGGATCATGGTCCTCAAAAGCTACCTTTCAGCGCTGGAGCATACCGGCATCGCGTTTTGGGTGACGGCGGGTGCGGTGCTTCCGAATGCTGCGTTGAACTATGTTCTGATCTTCGGGCATTTCGGCGCGCCTGAAATGGGCGTGCGCGGGGCCGCGACGGCCACGTTGACGGTGCAATTGGCCAGCCTTGCCGTGGTGGTTTGGTACGCGCTGCGTCACTTTCCACAGCACACGCTTTTTGCGCGCATCTGGCGGTCGGATTGGCCGGTCTTTGGGCAGGTGTTCCGCTTGGGCTGGCCGATTGCCGTGACGTCTGTATCCGAGGTTGGACTGTTCACGGGGGCCGCTCTTTTGATGGGGTTGATCGGGACGGTCGAACTGGCGGCGCATGGGATTGCCATTCAGATCGCGTCACTGACATTTGTCATGCATCTGGGCATTTCACAGGCCGCAACCGTGCGTGCAGGACGGGCCTTTGGACGGCGGTCCTTGCCGGATCTGCACAGGGCGGGTCATGTGTCGGTATCGCTTTCGGTGACGATGGCGCTGGCAACAATGGTCGTCTTCCTCAGCCTGCCGGAGCCTTTGATCTCGGCGTTTCTGGATCGCGATGAACCGGCGCGTGAGGCCATCATCACAATCGGTGTGACGCTTCTTGCGATGGCGGCGCTCTTTCAATTGATGGATGGCGCGCAGGTGACGGCGCTGGGTCTGTTGCGCGGCATTCAGGACACGCAAGTGCCGATGATCATCGCGGCGTTCAGCTATTGGGGGATCGGTATGCCGGTTGCCTATGTGCTTGGCATCACACTGGGCTGGGGCGGCGTTGGTGTTTGGGCCGGGCTGGTGGTCGGGCTTGGCATCGCGGGCGTTGCGCTCATGTTGCGATTTTGGCGGCATGTGGGGCGGAAGTTTCCGGTCTCTGCCGTTCCGGACGCAGAGTAGGCGCGAAAAAGCCCGCTACTCAGACGCTGCGCGCGCTTTCATAAGCCGGTCGGCCTTTTTGCGAACCAGCACAGAGCGCAAGTCATGCATCGCAAGCAGAAGGGTATCGGTGACCTCTTCCAACTCGTCGTCTTCGGCCTGGGATTGAACCCACTGGGCAGTGTGGTTCAGGTGATCAACCGCGCGGTGAATGTCGTCGATGGTCCGTGCCTTAAGCATGGCCGTACGTTCGGCCATCCAATCCTGGATCACGGCCACGTCTTCGTTCGACAGCTCGCGTTGGCCGTGGGGTTTGATCTGACCGTTGACGATGTTGACCACGGCGATCTGGTCCATGTCGATGCGCCGCTGGCGGTTTTGGGTGTCGATGCGAAACACAACCGCACCCTTATCGCGGATACGGAAATAGTATTCTGGCAGGTCGGTCGACATCGCGTCCCCGTCTACATGCTCGTCTTCAGTGCAGGCCCTCGCAGAACGTCTTGATGCGCGCGCAGGCCTCGGCCAATGCCTCGTTCGATGTAGCGTAGCTGACACGGAAGGCTGGGGAAACCCCGAAGGCAGAACCCGATACAACCGCAACGAGTTGTTCATCAAGGAGCGCTTCGCAGAAATCCGAGTCCGTTTCGATGCGGCGGCCCCCAGCAGATGTCTTTCCAATCAATGCGTTGATCGACGGATAGACATAAAACGCGCCTTCGGGACGGGGACAGGTGATGCCGGGGCAGGCATTCAACCCGTCCACCACAAGGTTACGGCGGGTTTCGAACAGGGCGCGGTTCGGCGCGAGAAAATCCTGTGGCCCGTTCAACGCCTCTACAGCGGCCCATTGCGAGACGGAGCATGGGTTTGACGTTGATTGCGACTGAACCTTGCGCATGGCCTTGATCAGGTCGACCGGGCCGCCGGCATAGCCGATGCGCCAACCTGTCATGGCATAGGCTTTGGATACCCCATTGGCCGTGAGCGTGCGCTCGTAAAGCCCGGGTTCAACCTGTGCAGGGGTGCAGAACTCAAAATCGTCGAAGAACAGGTGCTCGTACATGTCGTCCGACAAAACCCAGACCTGCGGATGGCGCATCAGCACATCTGTCAGGGCCTTGAGGTCGTCCCACGCGTAGCCGGCCCCGGTTGGGTTCGAGGGCGAGTTGAAGATCAACCATTTGGTGTTCGGCGTGATGGCCGCTTCGAGGTCTTCTGCGCGCAGTTTGTAATTGGTGTTGGGGCCGGTGGTGACGATAACCGGATTGCCGCCCGCAAGGGACACCATATCGGGATAAGAGGTCCAGAACGGTGCCGGGATGATGACTTCGTCTCCGGGATTCAGGGTGGCCATCAACGCGTTGAAGAGAATCTGTTTGCCGCCGGTGCCGACGGTGATCTGGTCACGCGTGTAGGTCAGGTTGTTGTCGCGTGCGAATTTGGCGACGGCGGCGTCTTTCAATTCTGGGATGCCGTCGACGGCCGTATATTTTGTCTTGTCCGCGTTGATAGCGGCGATGGCGGCGGCCTTGATGTTGTCAGGCGTGCCAAAGTCGGGTTCGCCTGCGCCAAGGCCGATGACGTTCTTGCCCTGCGCGCGCAATTCTGCGGCGCGTTGGGTCACGGCGATGGTTTGTGAGGGTTTCACGCGATCAAGTGTCGCTGAGAGAAAAGACATCCGGTGCCCCCTGTGGTGTTTCGCACCAGAGCGTCATACGAATGGCGCCGGAACGGTACAAGCCCGATGGTCCGGAGGGGTACAATGAACGACGAGACGAACGATTGGTACAGCGCCGAACAGGCAACATTCGGGGATCGGGTGGCTGGAGCACGAAACGCAGCCGGGATGGATCAAAAGCAGCTTGCCCGCCGACTGGGCGTTAAACTTCAGACCGTGCGCGACTGGGAAGATGACGTGTCAGAGCCGCGCTCCAACAAACTTCAAATGCTGTCTGGCGTTTTGAATGTGTCGATGAGCTGGCTGTTGACCGGTGAAGGTGAAGGCGTCAGTGGACCGGATGAAGATCCCGTGGCTGGTGTCACGCTTGAGGATCTCGTTGCGCTGCGCGCCGACCTTCTGGCGGCGCTGAAGCGGCTGGACCGGCTTGAGACGCGTTTGAAGGATGCCGCCTGATGATGACTGAGACGCCCGAAGCGCGGGTCAAGCGGCTTTACATGCGCTCCATCCGGCGCGGCATCAAGGAAATGGACGTCATCCTGACCAAGTTCGCCGATGCGCACCTTCGGTCATTGGACGCAGCAGAGCTGGATGCCTATGAGGCGATGTTGGCCGAAAACGATCAGGACCTATATCAATGGGTCAGCGGGCAAAAGCCCGCGCCAGCAGAACATGCAGCCATGATTGACAGGATTATGTCAGAATTTAACGACTAATCTTTGCACTTGAATCGCGCTTAACCCATTTTTCGTCTTTCCGCGTCAGAACAGGTTCATCGAACGCGGAGACTTTGATGACCATTCATAGCAGCTTTGGCGCGCCACAGGCGCAGGGTTTCATCACCGGCTATCTGGATTCACTTGCTCTGGTCGAGCGCTTGCACCGGCTGCTGCTGGATGTGATCAAGGACGAATTCGAGCGCGTTGGCATGCTAGAGATCAACGCCGTGCAGGCGTTGTTGCTGTTCAATATCGGCGACAATGAGGTCACGGCGGGCGAGCTGAAGTCGCGTGGGTATTATCAGGGCTCTAACGTCAGCTATAACCTGAAGAAGCTGGTCGAGATGGGCTATATGCACCACCAGCGATGCGAGGTTGACCGCCGGTCTGTGCGGGTACGCCTGACAACCAAGGGACAGCAGGTTCGCAAAATCGTTGGTGACCTGTTCGCGCGACATGCTGATGGGTTGGAAAACACCGGCGTTCTTGGACCAAACGGAATTGAAGACATCAACGTCGCCCTGCGTCGGGTCGAGCGGTATTGGACAGATCAAATCCGCTACATTTATTGAGTGCGCTATTCGGCGGTTTGGCCGATGGCTTGGGTGACCCTCAACGCCTGAAATAAGCCACTGGATGCGCGGCTTGGTCAGGCGGGCGTATTGATTGCGGGGCAGGGGCCTGCCCGAGCACAGGCACAGAAATCTCGCGGATCAGCTTGGTGACCATCGCACGCTCGAAATCCTGAAATCCCAGAGCTGTTATGACAAAGCCTGTCGGGCGCGTGATCACGAACGCATTGTAATAGCTGGATAACTCTCCGATGTCAGCGGAGCGTGTGTCGCCGAAGGCGGGGTTGTCGGCACCGATCACCAGACCATTCACGATGATCCCTTCGGCTTCCATGCGATCACGCAGGATTTGCGGATCAGGGCCGGTGTTGTGTTTGCCATCTCCTGAAATATCGACCGTGCGCTGCCAGCAGTGGCGCTGCGAGGCCAGGCGGCTTTGGGCAAAGCGCATCGCGCTGCCAAGCGCTGTGGCTTGGTTGCCTGCGGTGGCATCCGCGTTCTGAGTTTGACGTGTCTGGGCTGCGATACGCGCCACGGCACGGTCAATCGCAGTGTTCGTATCCAGACTCGTCCACGGCAAGACTTCGTATTGTGCACGGGGACCGCTCCATTCGAAGACGGCCAATCGGATCGGCGCGGCAGGCATAGCCAAGATGCGTTCGCGTACCTTCGCGTTGGACAGGGCGGCGGCGAGCCCGTCGATTTGCAGGCGATATTCCTGTTCATCGACTGACCCCGACACATCAAGCCCGAGGATCAGCGCCTGACGGCACGGCTGATCCGAAAAAGCCGGGAGGCTAGACCCAACGACCATGGCGGCGGCCATTATCAACCGCCACAGTCTCCGCGCGTTTTCTCGGGTGCCGTGCCTTTGCCGCCAGTTTACCAATGGCCGGTGTTTTCCATGCTCGCCCACGGCTCTGCTGGGGCCAGGCTATCGCCCATTTGCAGCAGTTCGACCGAGATATTGTCCGGCGACCGCACAAAGGCCATGTGCCCGTCACGTGGCGGACGGTTGATGGTGACGCCATTGTCCATCAGGTGCTGGCAGGTTTCGTAGATATTCTCGACCGAGTAGGCGAGGTGACCAAAATGGCGGCTGTCCGACGGCAGTTCGTCATCGCCGTCCCAGTTATAGGTCAGCTCGACAGGGCACTCCGGTTGACCGGGAGGCGCCATGAAGATCAGCGAAAATCGTCCTTGTTCATTGTCGTAGCGCCGGGTCTCTTCGAGAC
The DNA here is from genome assembly GCF_007995215.1 of Shimia ponticola. Lineage (GTDB taxonomy): Bacteria > Pseudomonadota > Alphaproteobacteria > Rhodobacterales > Rhodobacteraceae > Shimia_B > Shimia_B ponticola. The sequence continues at coordinate 801,117 of NZ_VCDK01000003.1, read as the reverse complement.
CGAGCAGCTTGTAGAATGCCATTGAGGCCTCGAGGTCTTTGACGCGGACCATCGTGTGAAGAAATTTGAGTTTCACCAGTCTTCCCTTTCGCCGCCTGTCAAAAGGCGGATTTGATACCGAGGACGATTGACGTGTCGTCGAATGTGTAAAGCGTCACGTTTGAGGTGGTGCTTGTGTGGCTGATCTCAAGACTTGGGGAAAAGCCGTACAGGTCGAGATCGGAAAAAACGGCCCCGAACGTGGCGTGGATACGTTCGTCGCGTCGCGGATCAGAGGCCCCGAAAAAGCCGCTGTCATAAGTAGTGACGCCAAACTCCAATCCCGCACTTAGCATCGCGCCAAAGGCGACAGGATCAGTCCGCGCCCAGCGGGTCTCAAAAGACCATCCATCGCGGGCGACGTTGTTGCTGTCGGATTGAACATCAAAGAGCATGGCGTCGGCTGTCCAGATACTCTTGCCAACCTGTTTAAGCGGCCCGGTCGAGATTTCAGTCCGCCAAGAGGACGATATATGTCTGTCCTCCCGCAGCGTGCGACCTAGTGCGGCCTGGGTGCGCCAAGCCAGGCCACGGTCCAAGGCGCGGCTATGGGTATAGCCCAGCCGGAAGCCCGTGCTCAGGTGGTCGCCGCCATAATCGACGCGGCTGAGTTCAGATTGAATGTCATGTTTGGTGGGGCCGCTTACCCGCGAGCTTGAAAGCCCAAGGGTGTATTGGCGCAGGTCGTAGTCGCTTGATCTGGCCAGTGGTGCCTGTTCGCGGGCCTCGGCACTCAGCGAGATGTCTTTCGCAAGATAGCTTGCCGACAGCTCTGTGCGCCAAGGACCGGGCCGCACCAGCCGCCGGGTGACACTGACGCCATAGACGTATTCTGTCCCCGACAACGCCTGTTGCTCGCCAAGGATCGGAAGCTCAAAGGGGATGCCGCCGCTGTCTTCTGATCCGAGGAAATATGCGCTCCATGTTTCTTCGCTCGAACCCGTGTTGACGTTGTCAGACCTGTTGACCGAAAAAGTCAGTTGCACCTGCCAAGGATTGATCCTGCGAACCTTTTTGAATTCGGCGACAGTTGCTGCGCGGACCTCTGGGGTCGGCGCGTTCTGAATTGCGCGGCGCAGCCACAGTTGGGCGGGCGTAAAGTTTCCCTGCTCGAATAGGGTCAGAGCCACCATGCGCGCGGCTTCATGCCGTTGGCGCGCGTTTTCTGCCGCCCCCCATGCGCGCTTGGCGGCGGCTTCGGCTAGATCGGGCTTGTTCTGTATCCGTGCCACGCGTGCTCTCAGAGCGAGCGCGATGTAATCGTCAGGATTTTCGGCAAGCACGCGGTCACTCGCCTGCAGGGCTGCGTCATAGTCCTGCGCCTGCCACGCGGCCTGCATGTCGATGCGAGGGTCGGCTACGGCATCCGTGCTGACGAAACCACAGGCAAAGACCAGCCCCGCAAGGGCATGACCCAGCCGCATCTTAGTCGCCCGCACCGCGTTCAAGGATAAAGCCACCGGTTTCGCGGACCGTCACGCCCTCCGCGCGGGGATCGGTATGGGTCGACACGATGACGCCCACCACATTCTCGGCGTCGTCACCCTGAAGGATCGCGTAGTAGCTACCGCTTTCAAAGGCTTCGAAAGAGCCGTCTTCCTGCAAGATGTTCGAGCTGACATCGCCGACGATCTCACCTGCATCCGTGCCGACACCGGGCCCGACCGAGAAGACAAGGCTTGGAATATCGCTTTCCAAGGCGGCGACCACATCCGCGGTGATGTCATTGCCGTCGATGTCAAAAATACGGCGGTTCGTCACGCGTCCCTGAACGCCATCGCCGTCGTTGAAGTCTTCGAAATCGATGGCCATGGTCATGTCACCGGTGGCGTATTCCAAGCCGCCGGCACCTTCGAAATCGCGGACCGCCTGATAGCTGCCGGAATATCCGGCCTGCCCATTCGTCGGCAACCGCACCCGCCCACGGCGTTCATAGGTAAAACCGCCAAAGCCATATTGAATATACTGTCCCGTGCGCACGATTGCGTATTGGACATTGCCGTCCTCGGACCTGCGGAAGATCAAGCGGTGTTCGAATTGGTCGATATCCTGATCCGTATCTCCAAAGGTATCGGTGAAGGTTCCGTCGCTCTTGTAGGCTTGAAAGTCATCGGGAATGTCGGAAGCTGCATCAAAGGCGATCCGCCGATACGTATTCGCCCCGTCAAAGGCCAAATTGTCGACCGTGAATTCGTCGTCGGTGTCGTTGCGTTCAAAGTCGGTTGCAAAGCCATCGCCGCGAATGCCGCCATCAGCCTCTGTCGGCTCAAAGCGTTCAATGGATGCCCCTGCGCGCGGATTGGCTGTGCCGGGCGGCAGATCGGGATCGGCAACCGTGTCTTCGTCGTCGGGTGTCGTCGTGTCGTCACCTGTCTGAGTCTCGATGAACGGGCTGGAACCGCCGCATCCCATCAGGAAAAGGAGGCCGAAAACCGCAAGGGATTTACCCAGAAATGACATACGCTCGATCCGATTGTTATGGACCGCAGATTCCCTTTTATGGTGTCCCAAGTCAACGCCGCAGCAGGCATGCCCGAGCTTTTTGCATTATCAGTATATGGTTGTGGTGCAGTGCGCGCGGTCAAGATATAGTATGCCCGAGTCACAACCGCCAAATGGAGCCAGCGCATGCCCCTTTCGCCCGAGCAACAGGCCGAAATTTCCGCCCAACGGGACACAAGCCAGTCGACCTTGCGGGCGACAAGCGCGGGCATGGAAGCGCGGCTTTATACGGCGCATCCCGTGCTGGACCACGGTTTTGTTCGGGTCATCGACTATATGGGCGACGACAGTGCCATCGTGCAGGCCGCGCGCGTGTCCTACGGCGAAGGCACGAAACATGTCAGCAATGACGAGGGGCTTATCCGGTATCTGATGCGGCACTGGCACTCGACCCCGTTCGAGATGTGCGAAATCAAGTTGCACGTAAAGCTACCGGTTTTTGTTGCCCGTCAGTGGATCCGACATCGGACCGCAAACGTGAATGAATACTCGGCTCGGTATTCGATCCTTGATCGTGAATTCTACATTCCCGCGCCTGACAAGATCGCTGCACAGTCGAAGGTGAACAACCAAGGCCGGGGTGACACTTTGCAGGGAGAAGAGGCCGCCCGCGTCCTCGAAATCCTTAAAGCTGACAGCGCACGGAGTTACGACAATTACGAGGCGATGATCAGTCAGGACGGCCAAGAAGGGCTCGCGCGGGAACTGGCGCGCATGAACCTACCGACCAACATCTACACGCAGTGGTACTGGAAGATAGATTTGCACAATCTCTTCCACTTTTTGCGTCTGCGGGCCGATGCCCACGCACAATATGAAATTCGGGTCTATGCCGATGCAATTTGCGAGATGGTCGCTGACTGGGTGCCGCTGGCCTATCGCGCGTTCGAGGATTACCGCCTTGGCGGCGCAACGCTAAGCGCACGAGCTATGGACTGCGTCAAACGCATGATTGCGGGGGAAGAGGTCACGCAAGAAACCTCTGGGATGTCGAAAGGCGAATGGCGTGAATTCGAAGCGCTGATCCGTTGACTCGCGTGGCGAGCGCTCCGCCGCTTAAATTGTTCTTCCTATCAGCGCAGGAAGACCGTCAATCGCTTTCCAGCTAGCACGGATCACGCCTGAGGGGCGAGCCAAGTGCCCGCCCTACAAATGTCCGTCGCAGAATGTCCGCCTTAGCCTGAGCGCAGCTCGCCGGCCATCGGGCGACCATCACGGCCCTGAATGATCTCAAACTCAACTTGCTGGTTGTCCGCCAGACCAGTCATGCCAGCCTGTTCCACCGCAGAAATATGGACAAAGATGTCTTTGCCGCCTTCTGCGGGCTCGATGAAACCGTAACCTTTTGTGGTGTTGAACCACTTGACCGTGCCACTTGGCATCGCTTCTCCTCCAAATACCCGCCGGCGGACCTCAGGGCGGCGCTGAGAGTGGCACGGTTGTGTGCCTCCGGGAAACCACCTAGGTGAAATGCACAAAAGGCAAGGAGTGTTGCGCGTGGACCTGTACGGTTTGAAGACTTGTGATAGCTGCCGAAAGGCGTTGAAGGCTTTGCCTGACGCAAATTTCATCGATGTGCGCAAAGATGGCGTGCCGGAAGACCTTCTGACGCGGGCCGCAGACGCGTTTGGTCCCGTGATCGTAAACAAGAGTTCGGCCACCTGGCGCGGTCTGGACGCGGCGGAACGCGCGCGCAATCCGCTGGAGCTGGTTAAAGAGAACCCAACGCTTATGAAACGCCCGTTGATTGTCGACGGCGACAAGATGACGATTGGCTGGAAAGCTGACGCACAGGAGGTTTGGCTGTGAGAAATGCGGCTTTGACGTTGGGGTTGATCGGTTCTCTTCTGGGGCTGGTCGTCGGCTTTTTCAGCTATGGCTACACCGAAGTGGCATCGAACCACGCCGAATTGACCGAGGTCTTTGGCAATTTCGACAATGTCGCGCTGGTGCGCACCGCGTCGATCTTGGGTCCCATCTTGGGGATTGTCGGCGCGGCCATGGCGCGGGCGCGCGCGTTATGGGGTGGTATCCTGTTGATCGTATCGACCGGTCTGATGTTCTTTGCCTTTGGGATGGGCATCTTCACGACCTTCCCAATTGCCATGACCGGGATCGCCGGGCTGTTGGCTGTCGCAGCCGGTCGCCCGGACGAAGAAAAGGCGCATTTTTAGGCCGCAGTCGGTGCGGCCCGGAACACGAGCCGGTCAAGGCTGATTGGACCCGCCCCGCGCAATACGAGGATCAATAGTGCCAACACCCAAAAGGCGCGCTGATCAAGAATAAGCGCAGATGCGTTCCCATCGAACCATGCGCCAATGTCATCTGCGCCCAGCCCGTGGCCGTGGATGTCGACCCAGCTTTGGACAAAGACAAATCCGATCATACCGAGAGCCGCCAGCCGGGTGAGAAGCCCCAAGAGGATCAAGAGCGGCAGGACATATTCGGCGACCGTACCAGCAACGACGACCGCCCAGTGAAACAGCCCAAGCTCCGACACGTCATAGCTGATCGCTTCCATGGTCTCGGGGAAGATCTGCGCATAGGCCCCGAAGGAGGGCGAGAACACGCCGAACACCCCGTCACCCAGCTTGGTTCCGGCAGAATTCCAGTAATAGACCAGCAAGATGCCAACAAAGCTGAGTCGCGCAAGCGTTGGAAGGATGGCCGGAGCCAGATCGTCGAGACGGGTTGCAAGTCGCTGGAGCGGGGCGGGAAGACGGATCATGGCTGGGGTCTTTCTAGTGTCTGTCTGTGGTCGTTCAGTGGTGCGTCGTTCAGTTGGCAGGTGGACGCGTCAGATCGGTCAAGGCACCGCGTGTCAGCGCAAGGCCAAGCAGCCCGCCGAGATCAAAATCAGGAACATGCCCGGTGGCCGTTTCCATGGCCGCTCCCAGTGTCTGACCTATGCCGATTTGTTCAAAAAAGATCGCACCTCCAGGCGGTAAGAGGTCAACGACAGGGTCAAATTCCGGGCGTGTAATTAACACGTCTTGCGCAGCTGCGGACGGTTTTGACCCGCCCTTTGTCATCTGCCAGATGTCGTGGATGGGGTAAGGCGACGAGACGATTTGCACAGCAGGGGCAAGAGAAAATGCCACGGCCCCTAATGCCTCTGGCGCTATGGCTCCAAACGCTGAAGGGTCCACCGCAGTAGCATCGGCGGCGTGATAGGCGCGGCGAAGAGCCAAATCGATACGTGCGACATCGGCCAAGTAGGGCAGGTGCGCGACGGGTGCGAAATCTGCCAGAAACGCGGGCATCTCGGCACCATAATACATCATCACTGGCGAGGATGGCGGATGCTGACGCAAGAACACGCCAGCCATTGCGCGAAAGAAGTCATCGCCAACAAGCGAATGGATGCTGGGAAAGGCGGTGACCAAAGCCTCGGTCAGGCTGACGGCGACGTTGTTCCGATAGACATCAAAGCGTTTCCGCGCTGGGGTGCCGTGGCCATCGGTCAGCCCGGCAGGCGCGGGGTGCTCGGCATCCAATAGAGCGGCGCGAAAGCTGGTTTGGGACACGGTCATGCGGGCACTCGGGTCAGTGCCTGCGCGGCGCGGTCTGCCTCTGCACGCAGAACAGGCCAATCCGGCACGTCTGTGTCCCATTCGATCAACGTGGGCTTGGGCCCCGCGTGGTCCAGCGTGTAATCATACAGCGCCCAGACCGGGTCGACGACCTCGGCTCCGTGGCTATCGATCAAGAGCGGCGCGCCATGCTCGTCCTCATCCTCATCATGTCCACCAAGGTGGATTTCGCCAACAAGCTCCATCGGGAAGGCATCGATATAGGCGCGCGGGTCCATTTTCAGATTTGTGGCGCTCACAAAAACGTTGTTCACATCCAGCAGAAGGCCGCAGCCAGTACGCTTGGCCACCTCTGCCAAAAAGTCAGTCTCGGACAGGGTGCTCTCCTCAAACCACAGGTAGGATGACGGGTTCTCCAAGAGCATCCGCCGTCCAATATGATCCTGAACCTGGCTGACATGGTCGGCGACCCTTGCGACCGTCGCCTCGGTGTAAGGCAGCGGTAGAAGATCATTCAGAAAATGCGCATCATGCGTGGACCATGCCAGATGCTCGGAAAAGCTGGCTGGTTTGGCCCAATCGCAAAGCTTGCGCAGGCGGTCCAGATGGGCGCGATCAAGATCGCCTTCGCCACCAATGGACAGTCCTACGCCGTGAATGGAGAGAGGAAACTGTTGCGACAAGTATTGCAGCTGCGCAAGCGGCCGTCCGCCGTCGCCCATATAGTTTTCGGCATGCACTTCGAGCCATGCAACCGATCCCGGCTCGGATAGGATTTCTCTGTAGTGTTGGGGTTTGTACCCCACACCGGGCAATGGCGGTAAAGTGTCGAAACAGGCATCCAGCATGGCGCAGCCCCTAGTCTATCTTCTTGCTGCAAAAACTTCCGCCGGAGGCAAAAATCCTTATTCCAAGGATTTTGGCACCAAGCGGAATGGGCGAACTGGGGCAGGCAGATACCCGCCCCAGAGGCGTGACAGCTTATGCTGGCAGGTCGCGGTCCAGAGCTTCGAGCGAGCCCATGCGTGCCATGCCGTCAGTTGCTGCTGGAACTTCGATGTCGGCGCAGGTGCCTGCAGGGACCAGCGTCCATGCGTTACCTTGGTAGTCAACAGTCGAAGTGCCGGCGCATGTGGTGCCTGGGCCAGCGGCGCAGTCGTTTTCACCCGCCAGCGACACGCCGTAGCATTTTTCCTGCGCTTGTGCGTGGGCTGGGGCGCTCAGGCTGGCGGCCATGGCTGCTGCGACTGCGGATGCAACGACGAGTGTGTTTTTGGTGTTGGACATGGGATCTCTTCCTTTTGGTCGGTGTGTTTCGGTGCACTGTGGTGTGCACGAAAGAGATGGCCCAACGGTGTGCTGACATACCACTCACAGGCGCGTGCAACACAGCCGCGTGATGATGCGCGAGTGGTTTCGTTACCGATTTCGGGAATTGTTGCAAACATTCGCACACGGACCAGCGAGACGCGTGAAATAATTGCAAAGAAGGGTGCCGTCACCGAGGTCGGGGTCCCGGTGACGGCGCGAGTCACTTGGCAGATTTAGGCGACCTTCTGCGCCTGCGCGTGGTCGATTTCTGCCAGGAATGCCATCGCGAGCGGTTTCGCAGATGCCGGGTTTTGACCCGTGATCAACGTCCCAGTGCCAGAGGTGTCGACCGCAACATGCGCATCGAACTGGCCCGAGTGCTCATAATCGGCTCCTTGTTTGCGCAATTCCGTCTCAAGCAGGAACGGGACTACATCATCAAGGCCAACCGCGCGTTCCTCTGCGTCGGTGAAGGCATTGACCTTCAGCCCTTCGACCAATGGACGACCGTCAGGCTTTTTCGCGCCGAGCAAGGCGGCCGGGCCATGACACACCGATGCGACAACGCCGCCTGCTGCATAAACGGCGGATATGATCCGTGCGACATCCTCGGACTGGGCAAAGTCCCACATGGTGCCATGGCCGCCGGGCAGATAAATCGCGTCGTAATGCGACGGATCGATATCGTCGGCATTGCGCGTGGTTTTCAATGCCTCCATCGCGACCGGGTCATTCATGAAGCGGTCTGTGCTGTCTGGTCGTTCGTCTGGATCGGCAGAGCTTGGGTCTGCCGGGGGATGACCGCCTCGCACGCTTGCCAGCGTGATCGCGTGTCCCGCGTCGCGCAGGATCCAGTAGGGGGTCGACAACTCTTCCCAGTGAAAACCGGTTTCCTTGCCGGTGTCGCCCATCATGTCGGCCGAGGTCAGCAGGATCAGAATGTTCTTACGCATGGGATGCCCTTTCAACTCAGTGTCGAATGGACAACTGCGATCCTGAAGAGTGGTTCCCTGTAAGTCGGAAGCAGTGCAGCCCCAGAGGTGAACCGGGACTGCGTTTATACGGGGGTTATCCCCTCAGATCAGGCGGCGTGGAGTCGTCTGCCAGTTGTGGGACGACATCATCCAAGGTCAGCGTCTCCGATTGCTTCTGACCCAGACGACGCATCGAGACCGTGCGCTCTTCGACCTCGCGCATACCGCAAGCAAGGATCACTGGCACCTTGGCGACCGAGTGTTCGCGAACCTTGTAGTTGATCTTTTCATTGCGCACGTCGGCCTCGGCGCGGACGCCTGCGGCCTTAAGGGCTGCGACGACCTCATGCACATAATCGTCTGCGTCCGAGACGATCGCTGCGACCACGACCTGACGCGGAGCAAGCCAGAACGGCAGCTTGCCGGAATGCTCTTCGATCAGGATACCGATAAAGCGTTCAAACGAGCCCAGCGTTGCGCGGTGCAGCATGACGGGGCGATGTTTGTTGCCATCTTCGCCAATGTAGTTGGCATCGAGGCGTTCAGGCAGAACGAAGTCCACCTGATGGGTGCCACATTGCCAGTCACGCCCGATGGCGTCGGTCAGAACGAATTCGAGCTTTGGACCGTAGAAGGCCCCTTCACCGGGGTTCAGCGTCGGTTCGATCCCGGCGGCACGGGTGGCCGACAATAGCGCGGCCTCGGCCTTGTCCCAAACCTCATCCGAGCCTGCACGGGTTTCGGGGCGGTCCGAGAATTTGACCGAGAACTCGGTGAAGCCGAGATCTTTGTAGACCGAGGACAGAAAGTCGATGAACACAGCCGTTTCGGACTCAATCTGGTCTTCACGGCAGAAGATGTGACCGTCGTCTTGGGTAAAGCCACGCACGCGCATGATCCCGTGGAGCGCGCCTGACGGTTCATACCGGGCGCAAGAGCCAAACTCGGCCATGCGCAAAGGCAGGTCGCGGTAGGATTTCAGACCCTGATTATAGACCTGCACATGGCACGGGCAGTTCATCGGCTTAAGCGCGTTGATCGCCTTTTGCGACGCATGTTCTTCGTCCACTTCGACGATGAACATGTTCTCTTGATACTTTTCCCAGTGCCCGGATTCTTCCCACAATTTGCGGTCCACGACCTGCGGTGTGTTCACCTCGACATAGCCGCCAGCGCGTTGTTTGCGGCGCATGTAGTCTTGCAACTGGGTGTAGATGGTCCAACCGTTCGGGTGCCAGAACACCTGACCGGGGGCCTCTGGCTGCATGTGATAGAGGTCCATCTCGCGGCCCAGACGGCGGTGGTCGCGTTTTTCGGCTTCTTCAAGAAAGGTCAAATGCGCCTTGAGCTGATCGCGGTTCAGGAAGCCGACGCCATAAATCCGCTGCAGCTGTTCTCGGTCACTGTCGCCGCGCCAATAGGCCCCCGACACGCGCATCAGTTTGAACGCATCCGCCGGGATTTGGCCGGTGTGCTGTAGGTGAGGGCCACGGCAAAGGTCCTGCCAGTCGCCGTGCCAATACATGCGCAGGTCTTCGTTGCCGGGGATCGACTCGATCAACTCGACTTTGAAGGGCTCGCCACGATCCTTGTAGTATTGGATCGCGCGCTCACGCTCCCAAACCTCGGTGCGAACGGGATCGCGCAGGTTGATGATCTCTTTCATCTTCTTTTCGATGGTGGCGAGATCGGCATCGGTGAACGGCTCTTCGCGGTCGAAGTCATAGTACCAGCCATTTTCGATGACGGGGCCGATGGTGACCTTAACGTCTGGCCAGATTTCCTGCACTGCGCGGGCCATGACGTGGGCCAGGTCGTGGCGGACAAGCTCGAACGCCTGCACATCATCTTTCATGCTGTGGATGGCGATGTCGGCATCCGCCTCAATCGGCCAAGCCAAATCATAGTGCGCGCCATTGACGGTCGCACTGATCGCCTTTTTCGCCAGTGATTTGGAAATGTCGGCGGCGACTTCGCCCGCGGTAATGCCCGCATCGTAGTGTCGTTGATTGCCGTCAGGAAGGGTGAGTGCGATCTGGGCCATGTGGCTGGCTCTCCTCATCGGTTTGGCGCCTACGGAACGCCCGGTTGCGGGTTATGTGTCGTGACTTGGCGTTTGACCTAGCCGGGGGCGACTGTCAACGATGCAGGCATGAGCCAGACCGTTTTCCAGCCCGCTGATCCCAATTACGACAGCCGCGTCCGCAACAGTTTCCACGATCAGGTGATCATGCAGAGCATGGGCATCACGTTAGAGGCCGTTGATCCGGGGCAAGTTACTTTGGGAATGCTGTTCAACCCCAGCTTCGTCCAGCAGCACGGGTTTCACCATGCGGGTGCCACAACGACTGCTTTGGACAGCGCATGTGGTTACGCGGCGATGAGCCTGATGCCTGCCGACGCCGAGGTTTTGACGGTAGAATTCAAAGTGTCCCTGATGGCCCCTGCGGCGGGCGAACGGTTCAGCTTTGTCGGGCGCGTGATCAAGCCGGGGCGCACGTTGATATTCACCGAAGGTGAGGCCGTGGCGCATGGACCGAACGGTGGCAAGGTCATCGCCACCATGACCGCCACCATGATGGTTGTTCAGGGGCGTGCGGGGATCAACCGCTGAGCTTGTAGGACGTGATGATATGGATCACCGAGATCAGGCATCCGATGCCCGCAACAAAACCCAAGGCGTTGACCCCATAGCCTGCAACGACTGCGCCGCCAATGGCTGAGCCCACCGCCGCGCCGACATAGATCGCGGCGGCGTTCAACGACAATGCAACTTGCGCCTGAGTTCCGCCGAGTTGAACGAGCCGAAGCTGTTGCCCGGCTGCAAAACTCCACCCGGCGATCGACCATATCAAGGTGAAACTATAAAGCAGCCAAGCTGGCACCGGCAGGTAGGAATAGAACGGCAGCATGAGTGTTTGCAGAACGGCAAGCACAATCAGCGTTTGCGCCGCGCCGAACCTGTCGGCCAAGCGCCCACCCAGAAGGTTTCCAAGAACAGCGCCAAGGCCGAAGACGAGTAGAACCGCAGTGATACCGTTGCGACCAAAGCCCATGGAACTGCTCAGTAGGGGTGCCATGAAGGTATAAAGAACGTAAATTGACCCCAGGAAGGTGGCGGTAAAAAGGATGGCCAGCATCATCGGACCATCCTTCAGGACACTCCCCAGATTGCGCAGTGCCACGGGTTGAAACGACAGGCCCGCTGGCACGGTCCGCCACACCGCGATAACGCAGGGCAAGGCAAGGAGGAACACTGACCAGAATGCCCATTGCCACCCGAATGTATAGGCCACGAACGATCCGGCGGGAATGCCCAGCACTTGCGCCAATGTCAGGCCGAAGAATACTGCGGCGAGCGTGCGCGCGCGACGTTCTGGCGGAGACAACCCCGCAGCCACAGCAGCAGCCACCGGTGTGACGACGCCCGCGCCTGCCGCGGCGAGGATGCGGGTCAGATTCAGCGTCAGAAAGTCAGGCGCCAGCGCGGCCAAAGCCGACGCGATGCCGAAGATCGCCAATCCGCCTGCCAAGACGCGCCTGCGCCCGAGTTGTCCGGTCAACGCCACGAGGACCGGTGACAAAACCGCATAAGCCAAGGCGTAGGTCGTCAAAAGACCACCGGCGGCGGTGGGTGTGACCGAGAGGTCATCTGCAATGGGTTCGATCACGCCAACAACAAGGAACGCACCCATACCGATGACAAAGTTGCCAGCAGAGAGAACGGTGATCACGGCGGAAGAGGCGGACGCAGACGCGGACGCGTCGGTGCGGGTGTCGGATGTCATGGGACGAAAGTGACGGTTAAATCCGCCGGGTCAACAGGCCTGATCGCGACGTATACCAAAGTACACGTTCAATTCGCAGTTAAGCGCATGAAAATCATGATGATTTTTTGTGTTCAGAGGTGTTTCTTTTTGGAAGTGTTTACGATAGGAAACTCATCAAGCGACAAATCTAGGAACAAGAGCGACATGGCCAGCTATAACCGCAAGTTTGATCTGACGATTGATGACCTCGCGCTGATCGAAGGCGCGCTGCACCGCAAAAAGACTGAACTGTCGATGAAACGGCTGGATGCGATCTCTGGCTCGGTTGATGTGGAGCCGCAAGAGATTGACGAAGAACTGCGTGACATCACCGGATTGCTGGGCCGTCTGCACAATCAAAAGGTGTTTTACCGTCCGAAGTCTGGGGTTTACGTCGGCGGCTAAGGCCCAACCGCGAACCGAATGGAAGAACGCCCGCGACTTGGTCGTCGGGCGTTTTTGTTTGTGGGCAATCAGACCAGTCGCAGAATTTCGATGCCCACCGCCATCGGGCACAGCCATGCGAGCGTGAAGATGATCGGTCGGATCGGGATTTGATTGGCTGACGTGATCATGAAAACAGCATGTGCAAGCCGCAACCAGAAGAACGCTATGGCGGCCCCAACTGTGACACCCGATGTCACATCCAGCACATGCGCCAACAGCACCAGCGCCGCAAAGGGCATGGCCTGTTCAACCAGGTTCAGATGGGCGCGGTTGGCGCGCTGCACCCATGGCACCATTTCCGGGATGTTGGCGCGGCCATCCTTGGTGACCTGTTGGCCGCTTTCTGTCGTGTTGACCCCGATGATGAACGGCAGCCACATCGTGGCGGCGAGCAACATGGTGAGCGTGAGCCAGAAGAGTTCAGGTGTCATGGCTCAAACCCCTGTTGCGGTTTCGCTGAAGCGGACCGTTTCGCCTGTTTCCAGATAGGTCTTTAGTCCGGCCAATAGGCGGGCCCAGCCATCGGCGACCCCTTCACCATAGGCGACCGGGAAGGTGAGGTCATAGTGTTCGAGCGTAAGTGAGCAGACGTCGCCTTCTTCCTTCAAATGATAAACGTAGCGAGATGGTTCTCCTGCGCCTTCCCAAAGTCCTTCGAATGTTTGTTCGATACGGCTCTTGGGATCGAGACGGATGTCGCGGGCGCGCATCATCGGTTGCCCGGCTTCAAATTCGAAATGGGTTGTGTCGCCTTCTTTGCGGATGGCCTGCGCGAGAAAGTGGTAATTGGCCATCTCATCGGGATCGGTCAGAGCATCCCATAAGGCGTCCAGAGAGCAGCGGATAAAGGTCTGCATGACAAAATCTGGCTTGGGATCGGTCATCGGTGTTCCTTCCGGAACTGGGGTCATGTCGGTCACTTGGGGATGTCCTTTAGGTTGGGACCCGTCGGTTGCAGCCTGACGGGGTGGGGTGGTTTCGGATTCAAGGCGCGATTTGAGGTCGAGCATGCCGCGTGCGGCCGGTTTGACACGCAAAGGGTCGAGCCAGCGGTCGATCGCCTCCTGCAGGGGCAGGGCGTTGATGTAGTGGTATTTGAAGCGGCCCTGCTTGCGGGTGGTGATCAGGCCTGCATCTTCGAGCACGCCCAGATGCTTCATCACGCCGAAGCGGGTCATCGTGAAATTCGTCTCAAGGTCGCTGAGCGACTGTCCATCCTTGATGCGCAGAGCATCAAGGATATCGCGGCGGGCCGGGTCGGCGAGAGCTTTGAAGATCAGGTCCATGTCTTATAGGTGGCTCATTTGTCACGTGAGTCAATAGTCACATATACGCGGCTTCCCGAATCTCCTAAAAACCTAGGCAAGCAAGCACGTTGCGAGGATCACCATGACGGCACCTTCTAATCTGACGACCGAAGCGGGACGTCGAATCGCCTATCATCACAGCCCCGGAACCGGGCCGACCATCGTGTTTCTGGGTGGGTTCAAATCGGACATGGGCGGTACAAAGGCCGTACATCTTGAGGCTTGGTGTCAGGCCCGCGAGCGGGCTTTTCTGCGGTTTGATTATTCCGGCCATGGGGAGAGTGACGGTGCGTTCGAGGACGGGTGTATCGGGGAATGGGCCGCAGATGCGCGAGCGGTTCTGGAACAAGTTGCTCAGGGACCACTTTTGTTGATCGGATCGTCCATGGGGGGCTGGATTTCGCTTTTGATGGCGAAGGCGTTGCCCGAGCGGATCGCCGGGATGATCACGATCGCCGCTGCGCCGGATTTCACTGAAGATGGTTATTGGGCGGGGTTTTCGGAAGATCAGCGTCAGACCGTGATGTCTGATGGGCGGATTGCGATCCCGTCGGACTATGGTGAGCCGTACATCATCACGCGCAAACTGATTGAGGACGGACGCAAGAACCTTGTGCTGCGCGATCCGTTGCACCTGCCGTTTCCGGTGCGGTTTCTACAAGGCACGGCGGATGAAGATGTGCCGATGGAATGGGCGACGAAGCTTTTGGCCCATGCAACCGGGCCGGACATGCGTCTGGTCTGCCTGAAAGATGCTGATCACCGGTTTTCTGACCCAGTGTCGCTGAAGCTGGTCGAAGATGCGGTTGAAAACGTCCTGAGCGTGATCGACTGAGTGCTTGGGGCGGTGCCGCCCGCCTCCCTCTTCGCCAGCTTGCGCTGGCTGTGACCCCAAAAGGGCGCCGCCTGCGGCGGCGAAAGGGGCTCTGCCCCTTGGACCCCGGAGTATTTGTCAAACATAGAAGGACAAGGCCGGGCACCTGTGACGCGGTGTTTTGTTTGGCGGAATTGGCGCTAGGGCTGTACGCGTTGTGCAATGGCATGCGCGGGGAGGGCACATGACGCTGACAATGGGACAAAAGGCGGGCTGGGGCCTTGCCGATATGGGCATCGTGGTCTTTGTGATCATCAAGCAGCTTTTGGTGCTGGCCTTTCTGACAAGTTACTTGGGCATCGATGCGGCGACGGCAGGCGCAATTGCGACCGGTGTGCTGCTCTTTGACATGATTACTGATCCGGCTATCGGGTATCTGAGTGACAAAACGAACTCGCGCTGGGGACGGCGGGTGCCGTGGATGGTGATCGGGGCGGTTGTTCTGGCCGCGGGTACTTATCTGATGTTTGCCGTGCCGCCGGGGCGCGACCCGGGCTTCAACGCGCTTTGGTTTACGGGGTTCTTTGTGATGGCGACCATTGGGTTCACCATGGTGTCGATTCCCTATGGCGCGACAGCGGGTGAGATGACGCAAGACGCTAAAGAGCGATCCGCGATGGTGGCGTGGCGCATGGGGTTTGCCTCGGTCGGAATCTTGATCGGTGGGGCCTTGCTGCCTGCGCTGGCGGGCAATTCGCTCGAAGGTCATGCGCGGGCGGCTTTGATCGTTGCGCCGGTTGTCATTGCCGCGATCTGGCTGAGCGTCTTCATTACGCGCAAGGCGCCGCGGATCATGCTGCCGTCCAGCGTGTCGCCACTGAAAATGATGCGGCTTGTGCTGTCGAACCGGGCCTTTGTCACTCTGGCGGTGCTCTATGGCGTGATGACATTTGCCGTGGCCTTGATCACGGCGGGGTTGGCGTTTGCCGTAATTTACCTGATCGAGGATCAGGGCGGGACGCCTTTGTCCGGATTGGCCGGAGCGCTGGGGCCTTTGTCTCTTTTGTTGGGGATGTTCGTCTTGGGCTCGATCCTGAGCCAGATTGTCTGGGTGATCCTGTCGAACCGCATCGGCAAAACAGGCGCGCTCTGTGTCGGGCTCGCGGCCTATATCGGGTTGCTCTTCGCGCTTTATCTTGCGCTGCCGTCGACAAATGTCACGGTTGTTGCCGGGCTGTTCCTGATCGCCGGGTTCACCAATGGGAGCTATCAACAGATCCCATGGGCGATGTATCCGGACCTTATGGATGTCACGCGCGCCGAGACCGGAGAGGCCATTGAAGGGGCGTTTTCTGCCATCTGGCTATTTGGTCAGAAGCTTGCCAACGCGCTGGCACCCGGTGCGATGGGGCTGATCCTTGCGGTGTTTGGTTGGCGGTCAACGACGGAAGGGCGGGTCGAGCAACTTCCAGAGGCGGTCAATGCGTTGCATTACGCGATGACGCTGGTGCCTGCCGGCATATTTGCACTGTCGATCTTTTGCCTGCTGGCGATCTATGCACCGAAGGCGCGGCGTGTCCTGGCCTGATCTTGGCGGGCTGGAGGCATGGCTCGCAGAGCGCGAGGCCATGGTTCCGCATCTGCGGGCCGGGTGTGAAAAGCAGGTGCATTGGGCGGGTGAGATTGGTGTTCAGACAGATCTGTCGATTGTTGTGATCCACGGGTTTTCAGCGTCAGCGATTGAGATGCAACCAGTGCCCGAGCGCTTGGCCGCTGCGCTGGGTGCGAACCTGTTTTTCACGCGGCTGGATGGGCATGGTGCGGATGGCGCCGCCATGGGCCGTGCCACGTTCGCGGCATGGATGGACACGGCGCATGAAACGCTGCGCATCGGTCGCATGTTGGGGCAGAAGGTGTTGGTGATGTCGTGCTCCACCGGATGCCCTTTGGCCGTTCTGGCCGCGCAGGACGAACCAGAACAGATCGCCGGGCATGTGCTTGTGTCGCCGAATTTCAGGCTGAAGAGCGGCTTGGCCAGGGCTGTGTTCCGCCTGCCGTGGTTCGAGGTCTTGGGAAAACTGATCATCGGGCGCGAACGCTGGTTTCGACCGCGCAATGAGGCGCATGCGCGGGGGTGGACCTTTCGGTATCCGTTCGAGGCGCTGATCGCACTGCGTGACACCTTGGTGGCGTTTGATCGCCGCCGTCCGCGCAAGCTCACTGCGCCCGCACTGATCATGGTCTCGGATCGGGATCAAACGATTGACCCCGCCTATGCGCGGGAGGTGGGGCAGGGGTGGAGTGCGCGGATCGTGGCGCTTGAAATGGGGCCGGGCGATGATCCAGGACACCATGTCATTCTGGGTGACGCAATGAGCCCGGGCCAGACCGAGCCCGGCGTCGCAACCATTGCGGACTGGGTTCGCGCAGAGATTTTGCAAACGTATGCAAAAATGACTTGAGGCCGCGCGGCAACCCCGGCAAAGTATGGGCGATGACTGGATTCTGACCCGATCTGTGATGGGAGATGCGACGCATGGCCGAATATCTGAAACGAGGAAAACCTGCCGAGGAACGCGCCGAAGACGATGCCAAGGTGCGCGGCATTGTCGAAGGTATTTTGGGCGATATCGAAGCGCGCGGCGATGCGGCTGTGCGAGAGCTGTCGGTCAAATTCGACAAGTACGAGCCGCAGGCCTTTAAACTGACCGCGTCCGAGATCGAAGCCGCGATGCAAAAGGTCACCACGCGCGAGATGGATGATATCCGATTTGCCCAGGCGCAAATCCGCAACTTCGCCGAGGCGCAAAAGGCGTCGATGCATGACATCGAGGTCGAGACGATGCCGGGCGTCATTCTTGGACACAAGAATATCCCGGTCAATTCTGTCGGATGTTACGTGCCAGGTGGTAAGTTCCCCATGGTTGCCTCCGCGCATATGTCGGTGCTGACGGCCAAGGTGGCTGGCGTGAAGCGGGTCGTCGCCTCGGCTCCGCCCGTGAACGGAGAGCCGCACCCCGCGATTGTGGCTGCGATGCATGAAGGCGGCGCGGATGAGATTTTGGTTCTGGGCGGTGTGCAGGCCGTTGGTGCCATGGCAATCGGGACCGAGAGCATCGCGCCGGTGGATATGCTCGTGGGGCCGGGAAATGCCTTTGTGGCAGAGGCAAAGCGGCAGCTCTTTGGCCGTGTGGGCATCGACCTTTTTGCAGGACCGACCGAGACCTGTGTGATTGCGGATGACACGGTGGATGGCGAGATGTGCGCCACGGACCTGCTGGGTCAGGCGGAGCACGGCTATAACTCCCCGGCTGTGCTAATCACGAACAGCAGGAAGCTGGCAGAAGATTCGATGGCAGAAATCGACCGGATCTTGGGTATCTTGCCAACCGCCGAAACCGCGCGCGTCTCTTGGGACGAATATGGCGAGGTTATCCTATGCGACAGCTATGATGAGATGCTGGCCGTGTCCGAGGATATTGCCTCGGAGCATATTCAGGTGATGACGGATCGCGACGATTGGTTCCTTGAGAACATGACCAATTACGGCGCGCTCTTCCTTGGGCCGCGCACCAACGTGGCCAATGGCGACAAGGTCATCGGGACGAACCACACGCTGCCCACCAAGAAAGCGGGACGCTATACAGGTGGTCTTTGGGTCGGCAAGTTCATCAAGACGCATTCCTATCAGAAGGTCGTGACGGATGAAGCGGCGACGCTGGTGGGCGAGTATGGATCGCGCCTTTGCATGCTTGAGGGCTTTGTCGGACATGCAGAGCAGTGCAACGTCCGTGTGCGCCGCTACGGCGGGGTGAACGTACCTTATGGCGAAGGCGCGCCTTATCGCGAAGCCGCTGAATGATGTGAGTTGGGCGGGCGGTGCCCGCCCTCCCACCCTTTTGGGGTGTGGTGTATTTCCAGGCCATTGGTTTGAGAACAATGGATGACGCCCCGTCCTTTGGACTCCCCCGGAGGCATTTAAGGAAAGATGAAGATGGAACGTGCCGCTGCAAAGGCCACCGTCGCGCCATTTGGGCAGGCATTGTATGATTTCGAGGCAGGAAGCCTTGATGTCATAGAGCGCGTGCTGGCGCAGGCGGTGTGTCGGATGCCGGAGCCGTTTGGCACTATGGATGCGGCTGGGGCGCGTGCTGTCTTTGCAGAGCTAGGCGAAGCATGGCCTGACCTTGAGCGGCGGCGCTACATCAGTATCTCGGGGACGGATGATGACGGAGCCGTCTGGGTCGGCGACGCTGGATATTACACGGCGACCTTTTCTCAGCCTTGGCTCGATATCCCGCCGACCGGCCGTACAGTCCATATGCGGTTTCACGAGTTTTTTCGCATTGAGGGCAACAGGGTCGTCGAGACCCAGTTCGGCTGGGATATCCCGGAGGTCATGGTCCAGGCCGATGCATGGCCCTTAGCGCCGTCTCTTGGGCGGGATTGGTGTGTGCCGGGGCCTGCAACCTGCGACGGGTTGGGACCCCATGGCGGAGGCGCCGACGCAGCTAAGGCGCTGATCCTTGATATGTTGATCCACATGTCGAAGCACCCGGCAGAAGGCGGTCCAGAGGTCATGGAGATGGACCGGTTCTGGCACCCGAAGATGCATTGGTATGGTCCAACAGGGATCGGCACAGCGCGTGGGATCGAGGGGTTCCGCAGGCATCACCAGATCCCGTTTCTTGCGGCGATGCCGGATCGCGGATCCTACCGGGACACCATGGGTTACCACTTCTTCGCCGAAGGGGACTATGTCGGCGTAACCGGCTGGCCCAATATGAAGCAGACGCATTCCGACCCGGGCTGGCTTGGGTTGCCGCCGACGGGCAAGCTCATCACCTTGAAATCGCTGGATTTCTGGCGCGTCGAAAACGGGATGATCCGCGAAAACTGGGTATTGGTGGACCTGATCGATGTCTATCAGCAGCTTGGGATCGATGTTTTTGAACGGATGCGGGAGCTTGCTTGATGGACCAACGGGTCTCGCTGATCACGCTCGCAGTCTCGGACATCGTGGCGTCTGCCGCTTTTTATGAAGCGCTTGGGTGGCGTCGGGTGGAGAGCCCCGACGGGGTCGTGGCCTTTGATCTGATTGGATCGGTTCTTGGGCTTTATCCTCGTGAGGGGCTGGCAAAAGAACTTGGCATGAAGGCGGAACAGATAGGCGGGTTTTCCGGTATCGTTTTGTCGTACAACGTGCGGGAAAAATCCGACGTTCAACCGGTTCTGGAGGCTGCTCGCGCCGCAGGAGGGCGGGTGATCAAGGCAGCTCAGGACGTGTTTTGGGGTGGCCATCACGGCCATTTCGCGGACATCGACGGGCATGTGTGGGAGGTTGCCCATAACCCGTTTTCACCGTTGGGACCCAGGGGTGAATTTCAATGGAACGGCGTCCAAGGTGAGGACACACCTTGAGGGCACCGAGGTCATATCTCGCCCTGGAAGAGTTCGGGCGGCAGCGACTGTCACGACATTTCGAGATGCGAAATTTTCTGACCTCGGAAATCAGCAATTTTTATGGCCGGCCGAACCTGCCGGAGGCCCCTGACCTGGCATTGGCGGCGGGGCGGCAGCTAGCGCTGATGTGCCTTGACCCACTGGTCGAGACCTTCGGGCCGATTGATATCCGGTCCGGGTATCGCAGCCCAAATCTGAACCACTTTGGGGCGACTGAGGTGACACCGCAGAAATGCGCGCGGAACGAAGCCAATTATGCCCATCACATCTGGGATGTTCGTGACGGCGAGGGGCGCATGGGGGCTTGTGTGAGCGTCGGCATCCCGTGGTTCGCCGCGCAGTACAACCGGGGTCGCGATTGGCGCGATCTGGCGTGGTGGCTGTTTGACCATATCCCGTTTCAAGAGGTGTATTTCTTTCCCAAGAATGCCGCCTTTAACCTTCATTGGCGTGAGGGACATATGGCGCACCGGATGCTGAGTTATGCCGCTCCAAAAGGCACGCTCTTTAAACCGGGCATGACGCCTGACCCGGACCGAGCGTCGCGATACGCGGACTTTCCTTCGTTTCGCGGAATCACCTATCCGACAATCCCTGGAGACGACTGATGAGATTGCCCAAGACCCCTTCATTCCGGTTGGATGGAAAACGTGCCTTTGTCCCCGGCGGATCGCGCGGGATCGGGTTGGGATGCGCCGTCGCATTGGCCGAGGCAGGCGCGCATGTGGTGATTGCAGCGCGGACAAGAGCGCAAGTTGACGAAGCCGCAGGTGCCATTTGTAACGCGGGTATGAGCGCGCAAGGCATTGTTCTGGATGTTGGTGATCTGGACGCGGTCGAAGCGGCGATGGCCGAGCCGTTCGATGTGCTGTGCAACTCGGCCGGGATCGCCCGGCATGCCAATACGCTGGAGACGACGCGCGACGATTTCGATGCCGTCATGGGCATCAATGTGCGCAGCGCGTATTTTCTGGCGCAGGCAGCCGCAAAGGGCATGGCGGCCAATGGGGGCGGCTCGATCATCCAGATCAGCAGCCAGATGGGTCACGTGGGCGGTGTGGATCGCAGCGTCTATGCCGCTACGAAACATGCCGTGGAAGGCATGACAAAAGGCATGGCGATTGATCTGGGGCCAAAGGGCATCCGCGTGAACACGATTTGCCCGACGTTCATCCGGACGCCCCTGACCGAGCAGACTTTTTCAAACCCAGATCGCGTGAAATGGATCGAGGAAAAGATCAAGCTGGGACGTGTGGGCGAGATTGAGGACATCATGGGCGCAGTGGCGTTTCTGGCTTCGGACGCCTCCGCTTTGATCACTGGCACCGCGATCCTTGTGGACGGTGGATGGACGGCAGGCTGATGAAGCGGGTTACCTCGTCCGAAGTTGCCAAACTTGCAGGCGTCAGCCAGTCGGCGGTCAGCAGGGTGTTCTCTGGCGCATCGGCGTCCAAGGCCACGGCTGAAAAGGTGCGAAGGGCGGCTGAGGAGTTGGGTTACCGACCCAATGTTCTGGCGCGCAGTCTGGTGAGCGGGCGTTCGCGGATAATTGGACTGGTGGTCGCGTATCTTGAAAACCCGTTTTACCCCGATGCGCTGGAACGCATGTCGGCGGCCTTGCAGGCCGAAGGGTATCACACGCTGATCTTCATGGCGTCTTGGTCGTCTGACGTGGATCGGGTGGTTCAGGAACTGGCCGACTATCAGGTGGACGGCATCATCGCGGCCTCGGTCGGGTTGAGTGACACTTTGTTGGACCGGTGCAAGGCAGCCGGGATTCCGATTGTGCTCTTCAACCGGGGGTTGGAAGGATCTGGACTGAGCCAGGTGACGTCCGACAACGTCGCCGGGGCGCGTGCCGTGGCGGATCATCTGCTTGCCGGGGGCCACAAAAGGATTGGCCATGTATCGGGGTGGGAAGGGTCCATGACAGGGCGCGATCGCGCCTCTGCTTTTGTCGATCGTTGCCAAGAGGCGGGGGTCGATCCGGTGGTGTTGCCGGGAGACTATGATCGATCCAAGGCGGCTGATGCAGCAGTGACCTTGGTGGAGGATCACGGCGTCGACGCGATCTTTGTCGGCAATGACCATATGGCGTTTGGGGTGATCGACGCATTGCGCCACGGGCGCGGGATGCGGTTGCCTGATGATGTGGCGGTCGTGGGCTATGACGATGTGCCGATGGCCGGGTGGCCGTCCTATGACCTGACGACGATCCGTCAGCATTCCGGGCGGATGGTGGCAGCTGCCGTTGAGCGCATCATATCCCTGATCGAAGAGGGCGACGGCCCTGCAGAGAAAATCGAAATCGAAGGCACGTTGATTCAGCGTGGTTCATCAAGAAAGACGACGACATGAGAGGCTTCAGCAACGAGTTCGCAGACTTTCCGGATTACATCCTGAAGATCACTGAACAGATTTGGGAAAATCGTGGCCTTGGGGCGCGGATGCGGGATTACTACCATCAGGACGTAATCGTGCGGATGCCCGGCGGGATTTCGACGGGCGAGCCTGCGTCGACCTATGCCACGATGGGAACGCTGACCGAGTTTCCTGATCGCGTGCTGCTGGGCGAAGACGTGATCTGGTCTGGCGACCCGGAGGCCGGCATGTTGTCATCGCATAGGATCATGACCACGGCGACGCACAGGGGTGGCCACTTCGGTCCGGCAACTGGCAAGCCGGTGACCTATCGCGCGATTGCCGATTGCTATGCCAAGGACAATCAGATCAGCGATGAATGGCTGATCCGCGACAACGGAGCGATCGTGCGCCAGTTGGGCCTGAGCCCGCAGGACTGGGTCGCGCGCGAAAGGTCAGAAGGCCGGTCGGTGGGCGTGTTTACTCCGGCGGATGATTTCGACGGTCCGTATCTTGGACGTGGAAATGACAACCCTTGGGGTGCCAAATACGAAGGTATTCTCAAGCGCATCATGTCCGCGGAATTCTCGGCCATTCCGGAAGAGTATGATCGGGCCTGCCATCTGGAATATCCCGGCGGTGTAACCGCTCATGGTCACAAAGCGGCGGATGCGTTCTGGCTTGGCCTGCGCGCGGCGCTGCCATCAGCCAAGTTCGAAACCCATCATGTCATCGGGCGTGAAGACTCGATGATGCCACCACGCGCTGCGGTACGATGGTCGTTGACCGGGACACATGACGGTTGGGGCGCACTGGGCCGTCCCACAGGCAAGTCGGTTCATGTCATGGGCATCAGCCATGCCGAGTTTGGCCCTTGGGGCCTGCGCCGAGAATGGGTGCTGTACGACGAGTTGGCTCTCTGGGCACAGGTGATGGCGGAGTAAGGCGCTTTGTCGTCCCAGACGGGTCATTCATGCTGAGGTCGGGAGGCTGCGGTGTATTTCTGCAGACTTCTGGCAGCTATAGGTTGCTTAGCTGTTGACCCAACCCACCATATAAAGGCATTTTACGCACATCTGCTGAAATGTGGGTGGCGGGCCACTAATCCCGCCTGAGGGTATCCTTGGGGGACAACATGCGACGTCGCATTGCCAGCCTTTTGGCTGCATTTGGAATCTGTGTAGGCGGGGCTGCTGCTGCGCAAAGTTGTGGTGGTGTATACGAGGTGCGTCCAGGCGACTCGCTCTCGGCGATTGCGGACGCGCTGTACAAGGATGTCGGCAAATGGTCGGCCATCCACCAAACCAACATCGGAACCATTGGCGCTGATCCAGCGCGTATCTTTGTTGGCATGAAGCTAAACCTCACCTGCATCGACGGGCTGCCCACTGGGCTTGAAGGCGGTGTCGACGTAACTGAGGTGACCCGTGCTGCAGCGTCGCCTTTGGTTGTGCCGCTCGGCAATGCGGCGAATGCGAGCAAAATTAATCTGCTGACGGCGGATGATTATAAACCGTTCACCGACCGCAGTCTGCCAAACGGTGGGCTCTATACGGATATCGTGACCCAGACGATGGAGGCGGCAAATCCATCGGAAGGCTATGCTATCCATTGGGTCAACGACTGGTCAGCGCATCACGAGCCGCTTTTGTCCAATGCGCTTCTGGACCTAGGGTTCCCTTGGTTCAAACCGGATTGCGAGGCTGATCCCACGACGTATCGCTGCGCGAACCTTGTGTTCTCGGAACCTGTGTTCGAGCTTCTCAGCGTGATGCTGGTCCGCAAAGGTTCAGGGTTCGCCTATTTCAGCGATGCTGACATGCAGGGCCGGACGTTGTGCCGCCCGAAGGGCTATTCGACGTTTCTCTTCGATCAGGACGGTCGTAACTGGCTAAAGGATGGCAAGATCACCTTGGAAGTGCCGGGAACAATCGACGACTGCATGCGGATGCTTGTGGATGAAAAGGTCGACGGCGTAGTCCTGAACGAATTCACTGGCCGCTCGAAGATTCAAGAACTGGCGCTGAGCGAACAGGTCGAGGTGGCATCCGGTTTGCCGCTGGCGATTGAAGGGCTTTATATCATCGCTCACAAGTCGCACCCGCAGGCCAATGACCTCATGGCGATGGTGAACGAGGGGCTTCAGACCATCAAGGATAACGGCGAATACCAGCGTGTCATCGACGAACATATGACGCGTATCTGGGCCGAGTTTTGATTGAGGCGTGAGGAGCAACCCATGGCACGCCCACTGACACACGCTTTGATTGGACTGACGGGGCTTTTGGTGCCGTCTTTGATTGCCACCAGTGCCGAGGCCTGCGAGCCAGCGCAGTATTCGGTGAATAGCGGTGACACTGTCTTTACCATTGCCGAGCAATTCTATGGCGACATCGAGCGCTGGTCGTTGATCTTTTACTCTAATCAGTCCGCGCTTTCGAACCCTCTGCAAATTCCGGCGGGTACGGTTCTGACTGTGCCATGTCCTCTGGACGGTTCGGACTTTGTGGCTGAAGCGACACCGCTTCAGGTCGAAGACGCTGAGATGATGCTGATCACCGGCAGCAACTATGCCCCCTTCACCGACCGTGCATGGCCGGGGCAGGGGATGATCACCGAATTGGTGAACGCGGCGATGGAGGAAACGCCAAGCCCGGTGACCTATTCGATCACTTGGGAAGACGACTGGTCCAAGCACCTGTTCCCGATGCTGGATTCTAAAGAATTCGACATGGGCTTCCCTTGGTTTCGTCCGGATTGCGAAAACACGCCCGGCAACGAGCGTTGTGTGAATTTCCATTTCTCGGATCCGATTGTCGAACTGCTGCAGCTCTTGTTTGTCGCCAACGGGTCGGACCTGACATTCGATCAGGACAGCGACTTGTTTGGCAAAACGCTCTGCCGTCCTGCCGGTTACTTTACCTTCGATCTTGATAGCGCCGAGCGGCAATGGCTGACGCGTAACCTGGTTGCACTTGAGCAACCGGCAACGCCTGCCGACTGTTTCCGTCTTTTGCTGAGCGGGCAGGTCGACGCAGTTGCCCTGAATGAGTTCACGGGTTGGACCACGCTGTCGGATATGGGGCTTCGTGATCAGGTATCGCCGCTGGCGAACCCTCTTGGGGTTCAGGGGCTTCATGTGATCATCTCCAAGAAACACTGGCGGGGAACCACCCATCTTTATCGTTTCAATGCCGGGCTGAAAAAACTGAAGGAATCAGAGCGGTATGACCAGATCGTCTCGCGTCACTTGGGGGTGTTTTGGGATCGCGTAAACTAGCGCGGATCGAGGCATCAAAATGCGAGGCTCGCGCCGTCCCGATGCAGCCCGGGGCGGCGCGCTTTTGTTTTGAATAGGTGTGCAAAGCGGCTTGCGGCAAGGGGGCGGCAGGGTATGTTGGCCCAACAAACCAAGGGGACGAGGCCATGATCAAGACAACCCATGTGGGCAGCCTGCCACGCACGCAAAAGGTCGTTGATTTCATCTTTGCACGCGAGAATGGAGAAGACTTTGATCAGGCCGCATTCGATGCCGCCATGACCGAGGCCGCCGATGCGACGGTGGCGCGGCAAGTTGAGGCAGGGATTGGTATCGTCAGTGACGGGGAGACGTCCAAGATCAGCTATGCGACCTATGTGAAGGATCGCTACACGGGCTTTGATGGCGATAGCCCCCGGAACGCGCCCGCCGATCTCAAGATGTTTCCGGGGTTCCTGAAACGGTTGGCCGATGATGGCGGCACGCCCACCTATGCCCGTCCGATGTGCGTCGGTGAGGTGAAATCCAAAGGTCAGGACGAGTTGTTGGCCGACATCGCCAACCTCAAGGCTGGCATGGCCGCACACGGGGCGAGCGAAGGGTTTATGAATGCTGCGTCACCTGGGGTGATTTCGCTATTTTTGCAGAACGATTTCTACGCATCTCGCGAAGAGTATTTGGCCGCGCTCGCGGATGCCATGCGCGCCGAATACCGCACAATTGTGGATAGCGGGCTCTACCTGCAACTGGACTGCCCAGACCTTGCCTTGTCGCGGCATATGCTCTTCAACGACCTGTCGGATGACGAGTTCCTCAAAGTTGCGGGCATGCATGTCGAAGCGCTGAACCACGCGCTGGAGGAGATCGATCCCTCGCGCGTCCGGGTCCATATCTGCTGGGGAAACTACGAAGGCCCCCATTGCTGCGACATCGAGATGGACAAGGTGTTCTCGACCTTCATGTCGGTCGGGGCCTCGCAACTCTTGTTTGAGACATCCAACCCACGCCACGCACATGAATGGACCGTGTTCCGCGACCGTGCGGCAGAGATCCCGGAAGACAAGGTGCTTGTTCCGGGTGTCGTCGATTCAACGACCAACTTTGTCGAACATCCCGAACTGGTCGCAGAGCGGATCACAAAGTTTGCGGGTATCGTTGGCGCCGATCGTGTGATCGCAGGAAGCGATTGTGGATTTGGCACATTTGCCGGGTTTGGTGCCGTTGACCCTGACATCGCCTATGCAAAACTGGGTGCGCTGAGTGAAGGTGCAAAGATTGCGAGTGGGCGTCTGTGACACCAGAACCCATCGTTTTCCTGCCGGGCATGATGTGTGATGCCCGGCTTTTTGCGCCGCAGATTGATGCGCTGTCTCATGATCGTGCGGTTATGGTGGCACCGATCCACATTGGGGAACGCATCGAAGAGATCGCCTCGAACATCCTGACCGCCGCACCGTCAAAGTTCGCCTTGGCGGGTCTGTCGATGGGTGGGATCGTGGCGCTTGAGATCATGCGCAAGGCACCTGATCGCGTGACACGCTTGGCGCTGATGGACACCAATGCGATGGCCGAGACACCGGAACGGGCCGCGGAGCGCGAACCGCAGATCGTTAAAGTACGGGCAGGCAAGCTGCGCAACGTGATGCGTGATGAGATGAAGCCGCATTACTTGGCTGAAACGAAATACAAGGCGCAGATTCTGGACCTGTGCATGGCCATGGCCGAGTCTCTCGGGCCAGACGTCTTTGTACGCCAGTCCCGTGCTTTGCAGAGGCGACGCGACCATCAGGCAACTTTGCGCAAGATCAAGTGCCCGACCCTTGTGATGTGTGGAGAGTTTGACGCTCTATGCCCGCCGCAGCGCCATAAGTTCATGGCCGAGATGATCCCGCATGCGACGCTGCAAATACTTGGCGATGCCGGACATTTGCCCACTCTGGAACAGCCGGACCTAACAAACGATGTCCTGCGCGAGTGGATGCTAATGCCGTGGGTGCTTCAATAGAAGCGGATCAATCAAATCGGCCTCCATCCATGCAGGATGAAGGCCGGTTGAACTGATTACTTGGCCGCCGCGTTCTTGTTCGCGACTTTGACCTTTTTCGACCGTGAATTGCTGTCGATGAACTCCAGCACCAGCGGGCGAATGTTGTTGCGCCAGCTTTTGCCAGCGAAAATACCGTAGTGACCGGCGCCGGGCTCAAGATGCGCGGCTTTCTTCGACTCAGGCAGGCCCGTCAGCAGGTCCAGCGCGGCCAGACACTGACCGGGTGCTGAAATGTCGTCCTCTTCGCCTTCGACGATCTTGACCGCGACGTCCGTGATCTTCGAAATGTCGACCTTGCGGCCAGCGACGACAAAGTCATTGCGGGCGATGTCGCGCGATTTGAAGATGCGTTCGACGGTCGACAGGTAGAACTCTGCCGGCATGTCCATGACAGCGAGGTATTCATCGTAGAAGCTGTTATGTTTGTCGTGCTCTGCGGCTTCGCCACGCGCAACGCGCATGATCTGGTCCGAGAAGCTCTTTGAATGCTTTTCCGCGTTCATCGACATGAATGACGACAGTTGCAGTAGGCCTGGATAGACCAGCCGACCCACGCCGGAATACTTGAAGCCGACGCGCTGGATCATGGTTTCTTCAAGCTGGCCCATGGTTACGCGCGCGCCAAAGTCCGTGACGTCCGTAGCGGCTGCGTCGGGGTCAATAGGGCCGCCGATCAGTGTGAGGGATGCTGGCTGCGCCTTAGGGTCCTCTTCCGCCAGATAGGCAGTGGCAGCCAGCGTCAGGGGAGCGGGTTGGCACACAGCGATAACATGGGTCTCAGGACCCAGTTCGCGCATGAATTCAGTCAGGTAGAGCGTGTAGTCTTCGACATCGAACTTGCCTTCGCTGACAGGAATGTCGCGGGCGTTGTGCCAGTCAGTGATATAGACTTCGCAATCGGGCAGGAGGCTATGAACCGTTTTGCGCAGCAGGGTGGCGTAGTGGCCGGACATTGGCGCGACCAACAGCACCTTGCGCGGTTTGGTTTTGCGACCCTGCACATTGAAGTGGATCAGGTCTCCAAAGGGGCGCGCCAGAACGGTTTCGATTTCGATCAGGTGATCTTTGCCATCATCGGTGGTCAGGCTGTCGAGGTTCCAATCCGGCTTGGCGACCATGCGGCTGAATGTGCGCTCGGTTACTTCGCCCCAAGCTGCCAGCCACTGCATGGCGGGATTGGGCATCATGGCAACGGCGGGGTAGGACGCCATGGCTTTGGCGGTGGCGCCTAGCCATTGGTTTGTGTTCCGGGCTGTTTCCATGAGATCATATGTTAACATGTACCGCATCGACGGCTCCTTCCGATCACTTGTCCCTTGGGGTGCCCCCCGGATCTGTCGTCGGGTTGAGGCCTTTGGTCGCTTTGTCCTAGCGGACCTGCGACCTTATTGCTGCAGGTGCGAAGGTAGAAGGCAATCGTTAATATGACAACCGATAATCACGAAATTTCTCCTCCGTCTAAAAAATTGAAAGAAAATTTGCAGCGCGTTGACGCGCTTACGAAACGGCTTATCGCTGCGGTTGCACAAAAGCAGGAACCGACACCGCAATCGTTGCAAGGTCCTTCGCATGAGTTGTTCATGCGTGCGGCATCGGCCTATGTGACCGAAATGATGGCCAACCCGGCAAAGATCATCGAACACCAAGTCAGTTACTGGTCGAAATCGGTGCAGCATTACGTCGAAGCCCAGCAAGCCTTGGCACAAGGCAAGCTGCAGGCGCCTCAAGATGACATGCCGTTTGACCGCCGGTTCGCAAACCCGATGTGGGACACGCACCCGTATTTCAACTTTCTCAAACAGCAATACATGCTGAACGCCGAGGCCGTTGGTCAGGCGATCCAGGATATCGAACACCTTGAGCCGCGCGAAAAGAAGCGCGTTGAGTATTTTAGCCGCCAGATCGTCGACATGTTCAGCCCGTCGAACTTTCTTGGCACGAACCCTGAGGCGCTGGAACGCGCTGTTGAGACCGATGGCGAGAGTCTGGTGCGCGGTCTTGAAAATCTGGTTGCAGACATCGAAGCCAACCATGGCGACCTGCTGGTGACGCTGGCTGATCGCGATGCATTTCGCGTGGGCGAGAATCTGGCAACCACGCCGGGACGGGTCGTTTTCCAGAATAGGCTGTTCGAGCTGATCCAGTATGATCCGACGACCGAAGAGGTCGAGAAACCACCAATTCTGGTGTTCCCGCCATGGATCAACAAGTTCTATATTCTGGATCTCAAAGACCGGAATTCGATGATCAAATGGCTGGTCGATCAGGGCCACACGGTGTTTGTCGTCAGTTGGGTCAACCCAGACCCCAGCTATGCCGACGTTGGAATGCTCGATTATGTCGAAGACGGCTATGAGACCGCCATTGCCGAGGCCAAGAAGGCAGCCAAGGTCAAAAAGCTGAACGTCGTGGGCTATTGCATTGCCGGAACGACGCTTGCCCTGACGCTGGCGCGCAGGGCCAAGCGCGGCAATACGGACGACATCAATTCGGCCACGTTCTTCACGACACTCACGGACTTTTCCGATCAGGGTGAAGTGGGTGTGTTCCTGAATAACGATTTCATCAACGGCATCGTCGATGAGTGTAAGGACAAGGGCGTACTTGAATCGATCTACATGGCGCGGACGTTCAGCTATCTACGCTCGAATGACCTGATCTACGGCCCGGCGATCAAAAGCTACATGATGGGCGAGGCTCCACCAGCCTTCGATCTGCTATACTGGAACGGCGACAGCACAAACCTTCCGGGCAAGATGGCAATCGAGTACCTGCGCGGTCTGTGTCAGGACGACCTGTTTGCCAATGGTGGCTTTACGCTGGGCGAAGACACGCTCTACCTCCAAGAGGTCGATGTTCCTGTCTGCGCGATTGCGTGTGAGACGGATCATATCGCAGCGTGGCGGTCATCTTATTACGGCGTGCAAAAGATGTCGTCGGTCGACAAAACCTTTATTCTGTCAGAGTCCGGGCACATCGCAGGCATTGTGAACCCGCCGTCCAAAAAGAAATACGGTCACTACATAAACCCGGATCTGAAGCGAGCGGCAGAGCCGTGGAAGGAAAAAGCGGATTTCCACGATGGAAGCTGGTGGCCGCGTTGGGACGCGTGGCTGCAAGACCGCAATGAAGACGGTAAGGTCAAAGCGCGCAAGCCCGGTGGCAGCAAACACGACAGCCTGCCACAGGCGCCTGGGACCTATGTTGTTGCCGAGCCTGACATGGGCAGCGACGACTAGGGGCGCTCACCTTGTGGCAGAATTTTTTGCTGCAACGCAGAAAAAGCCTTGAAATGCTGCGATGCAGCAAGTATCTAGTTTGCAGACGCAGAGAACGGGGGTCGGCCCCGGACGCGCAGCAAGGATTAGATCAATGGCTAAATCGCAAGACTTTACCGCAATGTTCCAAGACATGATGGGGGCATTCCCTGTCGACACCAAAGCCATGGAAGACGCGTTCAAAACGTCTGCCGGCATGTCGGAAAAAATGAGCAAAGTTGCTCTGGAAGCAGCCGAAAAATCGACTGAGATCTCGTCGAAGTGGACGAAATCCACCATCGCGAAAGTTGGCGAACTGTCGAAAGCCAAGCCTGAAGTTGGCGATTACAGCAAAGCAATGACCGACTTCGCGTCGTTCTCGGCTGAATCTGCTGCAGAGCACATGGCTGCCTTCGCCGAAGTTGCGAAGAAAGTTCAAATGGACACCGTCGAGCTGATGCTGGCCGCTGGCAAAGACTTCTCGGAAGAAGCGACTGCCGCTGTCAAGAAAGCAACCGACGAAGTGACGACTGCTGCTAAGAAAGCAACTGCTGCCAAGTAAGGCGCACGTCACATATCAGTTTGCGCCACACTTCCTCCCTAGTGGCGCGATTGACTGGGCAGACCTTCGGGTCTGCCCTTTTTCGTTTGCGGCTACGAAACGAGGTCCTTTGGTCCCATGCCGCAATGATACGTATTGACCGCGCGTAGCCGTTCCGCATACCAACTTCGTTGATGGTTCTCGGACGCCCAAGGCTGATGAGATGAAAAGGGAACACGGTGAGGTGTAGCCAACAGGCGCTAAATCCGTGACTGCCCCCGCAACTGTGAGCGGTGAGCGACCCCGGTGATACCACTGAACCCTAACGAGGGTTCGGGAAGGTTCGGGAAAGCCAAGACCCGCGAGTCAGGAGACCTGCCATCAGCGGCGCGATGTTTCGTGTCGTCCATTTAACACCAACAGGCGGGGCGCCTGGCGAGGGTTACGAAGATGGCTGAACGGCTAGGTCCGTCACGAAACTTGTATTTCCGGTCCGGTTCCCGTTGGGGCGGCGGGCTCCGAAGGGAATACAATGACACAATCCCACAGAATCACGGTTTGCACCTCTTGCAGGCACAAGGGTAGCACCTGTCGACCGGGGTATGAGCTGATCGATAAGCTCCGCCGCGCGATTGAGGCGGCGGCAGATGGCGTCACCGAGGCATTTGAGGTTTCGGGCGTGGCCTGCATGGCTGGGTGCGACCGTCCCTGCACAGTGGCCTATCACGGCACGCGCAAGGCGACGTACCTTTTCGGTGACATCGATCCCGATGCAGATATCGACGACCTCGTCGCCTTTGCCCGGCAATATGCCTACCTGCATGACGGTTGGTGTTCCTCGGTGGATCGCCCGGGAAAGCTGCGGAAATCCACGTTGGCACGCGTGCCTGCTGCCATGATGGTGATGGAAGAAACCGAGGCCCGCGCGTCATGAGTGCGAGCCTGTCCGTTCAGGGTGTCACCTGGGCGCCGTCGCGTAAGGCGCCGCAGGTGCTGCATGAGACCAGCTTTGATCTGGCTGCGGGGCGTGTGCTTGGGATTGTCGGCCCAAATGGCGCGGGCAAGACGACGCTTCTGCGGCTGCTGTATCGGTTTCACAAACCGGCGTCGGGCACGGTGTCTGTCGGCGGCGACGATATCTGGACTCTGAGTGCCAAAGCCACAGCGCAGCGGGTGGCGGCCGTTTTGCAGGAACAGCCGAGCGACTTTGCCTTGACCGTCGGCGAGATCGTGGCGCTGGGCCGGACACCGCACAAACGCGGGTTTGGCGGCACGACCGGGGCCAATGATCTTGAGATCATCAATACCGCTCTGGATCAGTTGGATTTGCATGGACTGGCACATCGCCATCTGGGGACGCTCTCGGGCGGCGAAAGACAACGGGTCATGGTCGCCCGGGCGCTGGCGCAGGAGCCACAGCTGCTGATCCTCGACGAGCCGACCAACCACCTTGATATCCGACATCAGCTTGAGGTGCTGGAGCTGATCCGCACCCTGCCGCTGACCATCGTCACGTCGCTGCATGATCTGAACCTCGCAGCCGGGGTCTGTGATGACATCCTGCTGCTGCAGGACGGTCATCCCTTGGGCTTCGGCTCTCCGGATGAGGTTCTGTCGGAAGCGGTTGTTTCGAACACCTTCCAAGTCACAGCCCGGCGCGAACGTCTCGCGCCGAGCAACTCTGATCACCTCACATTTCATCTTCACTAAAGGACCCGCGCAATGAAGACGATCCTTATGGGCACCGCTGCCCTCTTTGCCACCACCACCATCGCTGCCGCGACGACAGTCGAAAGCTGCAACCGCACCGTGACGTTTGATGCTGTTCCAGAGCGCGCCGTGTCGAATGACGTGAACCTGACCGAGATGATGCTGGTTCTGGGTCTGGCTGATCGCATGGTGGGCTACACGGGCATTTCCGGCTGGAAGACGCTGGATGAAGAAATGCGCGCCGGTGTTGAGCAGCTGCCAGAGCTGTCCGCAAAGTATCCGTCCAAAGAGGTGATCATCGGCGCAGACGCCGATTTCTTCTTTGCCGGCTGGAACTATGGCATGAAAGTCGGCGGTGAAGTCACGCCAGAGACGCTGGAGCCTTTTGGCGTTCAGGTCTACGAACTCACAGAGTCCTGCACCCACATCATGGACAAGGACAAAGCGTCCTTGGACGACATGTACAACGATCTGCTGAACCTCGGCGCGATCTTTGACGTGAGCGCGACGGCTGAAGAATTGGTCGAAGGCTACAAGGCTGATCTGGCCGACTTCACCGGAAGCTTGGAAACCGGCGATCCGCTGCGCGTGTTTGTCTATGACAGCGGCGAAGACACACCGTTCACGGCTGGCCGCTACGCGATGCCAACCGCGCTGATCGAAGCGGCTGGTGGTCAAAACATCATGGATGATTTCGAGAAAAGCTGGGCGACCGTGACTTGGGAAGAAGTTGTGGAGCGCAATCCCGAAGTCGTGGTGATCGTGAACTATGGCTCGGTGACCGCTGAGGAAAAGCGCGCATTCATGATGAACAACCCTGCCTTTGCCGATCTGGATGCCGTCAAGAACGACCGTTTCGTGACGCTTGAATATGTTGAGGCCACACCGGGGCCGCGCAACATCAAGGCGGTGAAGACACTCGCCGAAGCGTTCTGGAGTGAGTGATTAGGTGAGCGAGACCATGAGCCAACCAAGGTCTACCGGACTGACACAGCGCGCCGCCTTTGTGGGCGGTGGGTTGGCTGTGCTCTTGGTCTCGCTGTCATTTGCGATTTCTGTGGGCGCGGTGCCGATCCCGCAGAGTACGGTCTGGGGCGTTTTCGCGAATAAGGTTGTTCCTGATTGGGTCGAAGTGACGTGGTCCAAAGGCCGCGAAGCCATCATTTGGGAAATCCGATTTCCGCGCGCAATCCTAGCCATGATGGTGGGAGCGGGATTGGCGGTCGTGGGTGCAAGCTTGCAAGCCGTGACCCGGAACCCGCTGGCCGATCCGCATCTGTTGGGCATTTCGTCCGGGGGGGCGTTTGGGGCCATTTTGGCACTGCTTCATACAGGGTTTTTCCTTGGCATGATGACGGTGCCGATCATGGCCTTTCTCGGCGCGCTTGGGGCGACGGCGATTGTACTGGGTGTGTCGCGGTTTGCAGATGCCACGAGTGCGGACCGATTGGTCCTTGCCGGAGTGGCGGTGTCGTTCATCGTGATGGCCGGGGCAAACATCCTGATCTTTCTTGGCGAACCGCAGGCATCGCATACGGTCGTCTTTTGGATGCTTGGCAGCCTAGGGCGCGCGCAGTGGAGCGAGCTGGTCTATCCGTTGATGATCCTGCTGGGTGCAGGAGCGTGGTTGATATCCCGTGCGGGGGCCTTGAATGCGATGACCGTCGGAGATGAGACCGCGGCGACACTTGGCATTGCTGTGGCGCGGTTTCGGATGATCGTCTTTGTCGTCGGAGCCTTGATCACCGGTGTCATGGTCGCGTTTTCAGGCATCATTGGATTTGTGGGGCTAATGGTTCCCCATGTGGTGCGGTTGCTTGTGGGCGGCGACTACCGGCGGGTGTTGCCAGCCTCTGCGCTGGGCGGCGCGATTTTTTTGCTTTGGGCCGATATCGCGGCGCGGACGGTGATGCGCCCCGAGGACATGCCAATCGGGATCGTCACGGGGCTGGTTGGCGGGGTCTTCTTTGTCTGGCTTCTTGGAAGAAAACGGAAAATCTGACCGAAACCTGTGTCACCTGACAGGATACGCCGCCGCAGCAAAACAGCCCGGCTTGGCAAAATGGATATGTGCATAGGCGATTGCGGGGTCCTCGAATGCGTTTGAGATTGCCTGAGCCACATCATTGCCGTCCATGACATCCGCGAGGATGATCATGTGGTTGCTGTCAAAAAAACGTAAAGAAATCAGTCGGGACCGGATCACGTTAGGCACCTCGTTTATGGCGGGTGCAGCCTGCGGCGCGTTCTTGCGGACAAAGATTGCATGGGATGACTGGTACGGGCTCTTTGCAGGCTGGTGCTTGTAATTGCAAAGGATCACCGTTTCACCGATCTGAGCGTCATCAAGGCTGACACGACAGGGTGTGCCGGGGTATGCGGTGACAACTTCGCGGACGGCGCCGCTCTCTTTGAGTGCGGTATCGGACAATTCAAACAAATGAGAAAAGGCGTCGGCCGGAAGCGGCTTGATCTGAAAGTGCATGGGGCTTTCCTGAATTTTGCTACGCTGACGAATTACGGTCGCGCGCAGGGCGTGCCGACCCGATCCTTGCGGAAAACCCTGTTCTGTTGGACAGAGCGCTTCGCCCAATGCTGCGCAGCGAAATGTTTTTGTTTGCCAAGTGCTGCGCCCGCGAGGTAGCGTCTCTGCACTGCCGCAGCGCATTGGGGGAGGACATCCTATGGCGCCATCCAACGCAAAGAGCGGAGAGCCTTTGCTGATCAAACGCTACGCAAGTCGCCGTTTGTATAACACCGAAACCAGCGATTATGTGACGCTTGATGATATCGCGGCATTCATCCGCGAAGGGCGAGAAGTTCAGATCGTTGATCTGAAATCTGGTGATGACCTGACCCGTCAATATTTGCTGCAGATCATCGCGGATCACGAAAGCAAGGGCGAAAACGTTTTGCCGGTGACCGTGCTGAACGATCTTGTGCGCTCTTACACGACTCAGGCGTCTTCGGTCGTGCCTCAGTTTCTTGCCGCCAGCTTTGAAATGCTGCGCGACGGTCAGTCCAAGATGATGGATCAGATGGGCGCTATGAACCCAATGTCATCCATGCCCGGTTTTGACGCCATGAAGGCGCAGCAAGAAGCCTTCATGAAGGCGATGACCGGCGGTATGTCAGGCTGGCCGAGTGGCCCGGCGCAGGCCAAACCTGTCGAGGAGAGCGGCGAGGATCTTGAGTCGATCAAGAAACAGCTGTCTGAGCTTCAGGACAAACTCTCAAAACTGTAACGGCACGACCAGCCGAAGGGCTGGTCGCGTTTGTCGGGATTTAGGCGGCTCTGCGCGAACGGCCTGACCGCTTGCGACCCTGCCCCTTGGGCTTGCCTGGTTTTCCAGCCGGGCCGCGCGTGTTTTTGTGTGCCTGCGCCTTTTGCTTAGGCTTGCCGCCTGCGTTGCGTGATCCGCCACGGCGCGTTGGTTTGCGGCGATTGTGCTGCGGCTCTTCTTCGGTGTCGGCGTCCCACGGGTCGCCGCCGATCACGGGGATTGTCTTGCCCATCACCTTTTGGATCGCGCGCAGATAGGCCATTTCATCCGGC
Source organism: Shimia ponticola (assembly GCF_007995215.1). Lineage (GTDB taxonomy): Bacteria > Pseudomonadota > Alphaproteobacteria > Rhodobacterales > Rhodobacteraceae > Shimia_B > Shimia_B ponticola. The sequence goes on along the minus strand of NZ_VCDK01000003.1, from coordinate 764,187 downwards.
GCACAAAAGGCCGTCGCGGTGCCATCGCGGCCCGCGCGGGCCGTCCGTCCGATGCGATGAACATAGTTGTCCGGCACATTGGGCAGGTCGTAATTATAGACGACGCGGACATCAGGAATGTCCAGCCCGCGCGCCGCGACATCTGTCGCAACAAGGACCATGACATCGCCTTCGCGCAGCGCTTTGATTGCGCGTTCACGCTGGCCCTGACTTTTGTTGCCGTGGACCGAGTCTGCTTTGAAACCCTCTTCGCGAAGGCTCTTCATCAACCGCTCGGAGCCGTGTTTGGTCCGCGCGAACACGATGGAACGTTCGTCCATATGCGTGCGCAAATGCTCCATCAGGATATCGATCTTGCGCGGTTGGCGGACGAAAACGACGCCTTGCGTGACCTTGTCCGCCGGTTTGCCCGGAGGCGCGGTTTCGACACGCACGGGATCGGTCAGGTAGGCCTTGGACAACTCTTCCATGTGTTTTGGCATGGTGGCCGAGAACAGCATCGTTTGGCGGTCGCTGTTCAGGAGCGGTGCGATCCGGCGCAATGCGTGGATAAAGCCGAGGTCGAGCATCTGATCGGCCTCGTCCAGAACAAGGTAACGCGTCTCGGACAGATCAACCGCCTTGCGATCGATCAGGTCCAACAGGCGGCCGGGCGTTGCGACCAACAAGTCGGTGCCGCGTTCAAGGCGTTTGATTTGGGCGTTTATGGAGACGCCGCCAACGACCAGACCGACCTTGATGTGAGAGCCTTTGGTGTAGCCCCAGAGGTTATCTTTGATCTGGTTCGCCAACTCCCGCGTCGGTGCGAGGATCAGACCGCGCACAGTCTTGGGGGCCGGTTTGCTGCCGACTTTCCACAAGGCGTGGATCATGGGCAGGCCAAACGCGGCGGTCTTGCCCGTGCCCGTTTGGGCAAGACCCATGACATCACGGCCTTCGATGGCCAGAGGGATGGCTTTGGACTGAATCGGGGTAGGTTCAGTGATGCCTTGTTCGGTCAAGGCAGAGATCAGGCGTGGGTTCAGGCCCAGCGTGTTGAAATCCATTCAGGATCGTCCTTTCGGTGGCCGCGCGCGAAAGGATGCCCACGACCTATGACCGGCTCGCGGCACGTTCGGTGCGCGAGGGAACGGTTGGGTTGCGCGAGATACCAAGCGATCCGGGCCGACTGCCCGTCCGCCAATCAGGCGCTGGCCCCCCGCGTGAGGTAGGTACCGGGAAATCAGGATCGAGGCAGTCTGTCTGCCGGGCCGTTCACGCGACGGCGCGATCCGTTGAGTGGCACATGGCGATTGCGCGTTGAAATGTCAAACGAATGTTTGCAGCTGCAGCATTTCGAAAAGGAGGGGTCCCGGATCAAGTCCGGGACACTGTGGGTGGCTTAGCCGACCTCTTTGAACACCTGAGTGAGCGCGGCGTCGAGCTTTTCAAACATCTCCGCCATGTGCGCTTCGGTCATGATGAATGGCGGACACAGCACAATGGATTGACCTAGCGGGCGGCAAATCAGACCGTGATCCGTGCAGGTGTTGGCGATGCTTTCTGACACGCTCAGATGACCCTCAAACGGAGTTTTTGTCTCGGCATCGCGCACGGCCTCAAGCGCGCCCATCAAACCCTTGCCCCGGTTCTCGCCAATATTGGCGTGGTTTGCGGCAACCTCGGCCATGCCCTTTTCAAAGATTGGGATCAGCGATTTACACTGCTCGAACAGGCCGTCATTCAAAATGAGGTCGATGGCCTTTAGCGCGATGGCGCTGCCAACCGGGTGGCCTGATGCCGTGAAGCCGTGTGGGAACTCCTCGACCTTTTCAGAGGCTTCCTGCAACTGCGCGGTCAAGTCTGGGCCAAGGATGACGGCGCCCATTGGGAAGAAGCCGGCCGTCAGGCATTTGGAGCTGATGATCGCGTCAGGCATGAAATCATAGGCTTGACACCCCCAGACCTCGCCGGTGCGTCCAAAACCACAGATGACCTCATCGGCAATCAGTGGAATGCCGTGTTTCTTGAGGATCGGCTGAATGGCTTGGAAATAACCCTCGGACGGGGGGATCACGCCGCCTGCGCCCTGGACAGGCTCGGCGAAGAAACCGGCGATGGTGTCGGCCCCTTCGGTGGCGATCAGGTCTTCGAGTTCTTGCGCGAGGCGTTGCGTGAACTCTGCTTCGGTTTCGCCATCGCGTCCTTCTCGCCAGTAGTGCGGACAGGTTATGTGCAGGAACCCGTCAAGCGGCAGACCGAAGAGTCCATTATAGGGTTTCGCGGTCATGGAGGCCGAAACCGCCGTCACACCGTGATAGGCATTGCCGCGCGTGATGATCTTGCGGCGCTGTGGTTTGTCCTGACTGATGCCGAGGAACCAGAGCATCTTGACCATGGTGTCATTCGCCTCGGACCCTGAGTTTGTATAAAACACCTTGCCGTCAGAGAATGGGCTGACCTCGACCAATTTTTCACTGAGCATCACGGTTTGATCGGCCATGCGCCCAAAGAAAGCATGATAGCCGGGGAAGCGCGCATAAGCGTCTTGTGCGGCCTTGGTCAGGCCCGGATGATCGAAGCCTGCAACCATATTCCAGAGGCCGGAATTGCCGTCCAGATACTGACGACCATGGACGTCGTATACGTAAGGACCCTTGCCGTGCGTCAGGACAACCGTGCCGCGGTCATGGATAGATGGAAGGTCTGTGAAGCCGTAAAAGCTATGGGCGTCGGCCCGGGCTTCCCAGGAGTTCGGGGATTGATCTTGCATTGCATGTGACTTTCGCTGCCCCGCTGGGAAACAGATTTTTTTCAAAAATCTTCGCCTCCGGCGGGAGTATTTTGGAAACATAGAAGGAGCAGGGCTGTGCCTAAAGTGGCGGAGCCTTGAACCATGCCCAGAGGCCGGTCGCGGTGCGAAAGGGGTTAATCATAGGCCAAGCTTATCACGGGTGGCGTACCAGGTCATCGCCAGTGTGAGGATCGGTGCGCGAAAGAGTGATCCGCCGGGGAAGGGTGGGGTCGGCAGTTGGGAGAGCAGGTCAAACCGTTCCGCCTGTCCGGCGATGGCTTCTGCCATGCAGCGCCCGGCAATCGAAGTAAGCGCGACGCCGTGGCCGGAGAAGCCACCTGCGGCAAGTGTGGTGGGACCCAGCCGCGCGACGTATGGAACGCGCGTCATGGTGATCCCCAGAGTGCCGCCCCAGACATGGGTAAAGGGCACACCGCGCAGCTGTGGAAACAGGTGCGTCATCCGGCTGTGAAGACGAGTTTGGATGTCTTTGGGAAATCCGATCCCGTAATTCTCGCGCCCGCCGAACAGAAGGCGATTGTCCTCGGACAGGCGGAAGTAGTTGACCACGAATTTGCTGTCTGCCACCGCGATGTCGCGGGCAAGGATGTCGTGCGCCTTTTCACCAAGCGGTTCGGTAGCCCCGATGAAGCTGTTGATCGGGCTGACGCGCGCCGCATAACGCCGGTTCAGGTTTGGCAAATAGCCGTTACCAGCCAGGATTATGTGCTTGGCTACAACGCGGCCCTGACCGGTCTGCACCAAGCCATCGGCGATGTGATGAACGTCGCTTCGTTCGTGGATGGTGACGCCAGCGGCTTCGGCAGCGCGGGCCAGACCCAAGCAGTAGCGCAGCGGATGGATATGGCCTGCATCCATATCCAGTGCGCCACCCTTGTAGACAGGCGACTTCACGATCTCACGAAAATCATCGCCGTCCAGCCATGTGAGCGCATCATACTCATAAGTTGCGCAGAGCTTTTCGTAATAGGCCTTGTTCTCTGCAGCCTCTTTCTTGGTCCAGACGCCGTCTGCAACACCGGGTGTCCACCGCGCCTCTGGAGCATGTTTGGCGACGAGGTCCCGGACCTGCGCCTTGGCTTCCATACTGAGGTTCCAGAGGTGGCGCGTCGTGTCCTCGCCCAAAGTGGCCTCGAGTTCGTCGAGATCCATGTTGAAACCTGACCCGCATTGGCCACCGTTGCGCCCCGAGGCACCAAAGCCCACACGGTGCGCATCCAGCACGATGACATCAAAGCCTTTCTCGGCCAGCACGAGCGCGGCCGTGAGCCCGGTAAAACCCGCGCCGACAATGGCAACATCGGCTTTGCGCTCGCCTCGCAGTGCGGGTCGTTCTGCGGGGATGTCAGACGTATCGACATACCAGGAGGCAGGGTAGGTGCCGGGGCGGTCGTTGCGGTAAAGCGGGTTCATAGCCAAGCTGCCGCAATCACACGTTCAGCAACAGATGTTCACGTTCCCATGGGCTGATGACCTCAAGGAACTCGTCATATTCGGCGCGTTTCACAATCGAATAGACGCGGGCAAATTCCGGGCCGAGGATGTCATGCAGATCGGTGGCCGCGTCAAAGAGATCGACGGCTTTGCCGAACTCACGGGGTATGTCCTCTTCTCCGTCGTAGGCGTCGCCCCGATATTCGGCGGACGGGTGCAGTTTTTGCCGCATGCCAAGTAGGCCTGCCGCAAGCGACGCAGCGATGCCGAGGTAGGGATTGCAATCCATGCCGGCCAAACGGTTTTCCACACGCCGGGCGTCGGGATCCGAGATCGGGACCCGGATGCCGGTTGTGCGGTTGTCATGGCCCCATTCGAGATTGATCGGTGCAGCGTGATCTTTCACGTAGCGGCGATAGCTGTTCACGTAAGGCGCGAGGAGTGCAATCGTGCTGGGCAGATGGGTCTGAAGTCCACCGATGAAGTGATAGAACACCTCGGTCGCTCCGCCATGTTCGTCTGAGAAGATGTTGTTGCCATCCTGATCAAGGAACGAATGGTGGATGTGCATGGCGCTGCCGGGTTCACCGGCGATGGGCTTGGCCATGAACGTGGCAAAACAGTCGTGTTTCAGGGCGGCTTCCCGAATGAGACGTTTGAAATAGAACACCTCATCGGCGAGCTTCACGGGGTTACCGTGACGCAGATTGATTTCAAGCTGCCCAGCGCCGCCTTCCTGGGTGATGCCGTCGATTTCGAAACCCTGTGCTTCGGCAAAGTCGTAGATGTCGTCGATCACCGGGCCGTATTCATCAACGGCACTCATCGAATAAGCCTGCCGGGCGGCAGCGGGGCGGCCTGAGCGGCCCATCATCGGCTCAATGGCCTGTGCCGGATCCAGGTTTCGCGCGACGAGGAAGAACTCCATCTCCGGTGCAACGATCGGTTCAAGGCCAATGTCGTGGTAAAGTCCGACAACGCGTTTCAGGACATTGCGCGGTGAAAACGGGATCGGATCACCCTGACGCGTATAAGCATCGTGGATGACCTGCAGGGTCCAGTCACCTGTCCATGGTGCGGCCGAAGCGGTGCTCATGTCCGGTTTCAGGATCATGTCGGGTTCGGTAAAGCCCTCGGGCCCCGCTGCTTCTCCCCAATCGCCTGTGATGGTTTGAAAGTAGATCGAGTTCGGCAGGAAGAACTGGCTTTGACGCGCGAATTTCGATGCAGGCACGGCTTTGCCGCGTGCAATGCCGGGAAGGTCTGAGATGATGCACTCAACTTCATCAAGGCGGTGTCCCTCCAGATAGTCCTGTGCGGCCTGCGGGCAGTCGGTGATCCAGGTCATAGTGTTGCCTCCCCACGGAAGAACGCAGCCATCTGATCGGCAATCGCGCCCTCGGTGTTGGGACGTCCGTGATCTGACTGGGCTTGTGAGATCATGTCTTGGGGGAACCGATCGGGATCGGTGCCGACCTTGTGCAGATAGTCGTGCATGATGTCGCCCCGGATTTCCGGGTGCGGCTGAAAGGTCAGGATTGTGTCGCCGTAGACTAGCCCGGCATGGGTGCAAAAATCGTTTGATGCGATGGTGCGCGCACCTTCGGGGGCTTTGATCACCTGATCCTGATGCCATGCATTGAGCGCGATTGGACCATTGGCGGTGTTGTATTCGCGGCGTCCTATGGACCAGCCGCCAGCGAATTTCTCGACCGTGCCCCCCAGCGCCTGTGCGATGATCTGGTGACCGAAACAGATGCCAATCATGGGGCGGCCCGAGGATTTCACCGCGCGGATGAAATCTTCCAGCGGCGGGATGAACTCGTGATCTTCGTATGCGCCATGGCGTGACCCCGTGATCAGCCAGCCGTCGGCGGCATCCGGTCCGTCAGGAAAGTCCATATCGACAACATCCCAGGTGGTGAACGTCAGGTCATGGCCATCAAGGAGCGATTGGAAGTAATCCGTATAGTCGCCGTGGCTGGCGGCGACGGGGGCTGGCGCGTGTCCGGCTTGCAAAATGCCGATATGCATGGGTCACCATCTGTGTTGATTGCGCCTGACGCTAAGCAAGGCGCAGGCGAATGAAAAGAGGTTCAGAGCAGGTCTACCAGAAGCGCCGTCAGCTCGGTCTCTGAGATCCGGGCCATTCGATCCATTTCCTGCCGCTTGGTGCGGCGCAGATTGTCGATCAACTGAGTGGGCAGAATGCGGTGCAGGTCCGGGTCATCGAGTGCATCGACGGCTTGCGCAAGATCAGGCGCAAGCGCTTGGGGCGCGTCGGCCGTATATGCATTGCCGTTGGTTTCAGGTGGCGGTGTGCGGGCGTCTTCGATCCCGATCAGCATGCCACCCAGCACCGCTGCAAAAAGCAGATAAGGGTTCACATCCCCCCCAGCGACGCGATGTTCGATACGGGTGGCCTCGGGTGGCCCTGCCGGGATGCGCAGCGCGACGGTTCGGTTGTCATGTCCCCACGTCGCCGCCGTTGGTGCATGTGCATTGTCGACAAAGCGCGCATAGCTGGGCGCGAATGGCGCAAGGATTGCCGTGGACGCGTTCATGGTATCAAGACACCCGGCGATGGCCTGCTCCAGCAATGCGGGTTGATCACGGAAGACGTTGGCGCCGTCTTGATCGACGATCGAGGCATGCATGTGCAGCCCGGTTCCGCTTTCGTGGGCAAAAGGTTTGGGAAGGAATGTCGCCGTCATCCCGTGCTGAAACGCGACGCCCTTGATCAATTCACGCATCAGCAAGGTGTCGTCCGCCGCCCGCAGGGCGGGGCCGTGGCCTAGAGTGACTTCGAACTGACCCAAGGCAGCTTCGGACGTCACCACCTGATCCGGTAGGCCCATGGCCCGCGCGCCGCGTTCGACGTCATCAAAGAAAGCGGCGAATTGGTCGATCTCGCGTAGCGACAGGATTTCGGGGTGTTTCACCCGGCGGCCAGTCGTCGGGTTTAAGGGCGCTGCGAGCGCGCCGTCGGTTTCCACGAGAAAAAACTCAAGCTCTACCGCGCACATCGGAGTCCAGCCGCGCGCGGCGTAGCGATCAAGCACCCGCATGAGGGCCTGGCGTGGATCACCGGCAAAAGGCGTGCCGTCTGGGCGTGCGAGCGTGGCAAGCACCAAAGACGGCGTACCAGGCACCCATGGCATAGGCACGGGACCACGGTCGGTCGGCACCAGAACGCCATCGGCATCCCCGCTTTGAAACACAAGCGGCGAACCCTCAATGTCGGCCCCAAAGATGTCCACGTTCAAGGCCGATAGCGGCAGTTGCATGGTCGCGGTGGTCTTGGCGGCAGGGATGCGTTTGCCGCGCAACTGGCCGTTCAAATCCACGGCTGCAATGCGGGCGGAAGCATTTGGGGTTTGGGGCGTATCCGTCATGCCGTGCCTGATCAGCGCAGGATTTGCGGGCGATAGCGGATCTTGGGCACCACGGGCAAGTGCCTGTTCAGCCGGCGGTTGGCCAATCCGAACAAACCGATCACGACCAAGGTCAGCAAGATGAAATAGAAGGCGAGGATCGGGTAGGGGACAAAGGGATTGAAGGTCTTGTCCGCGAAGTAATTGGCGTAATAGAGCGCATCACCTTGCTGGCGCGATGCTGGAAATCCGCTGAAGAACACCAGTGCCGTGGCATGGAACAGAAAGATCGCCTCGTTTGTGTAGGCAGGCCATGCGAGACGCATCTGGGTTGGCCATATAATCCGACGAAAGCGTTTCCACCCGGTCATGCCGTAGGCGTCTGCGGCCTCGATCTCTCCTCTTGGGACAGATTGATAGGCCCCATAGAAAATTTCGGCAGAGTAGGCAGCGGTATTCAGGAAAAGCACAATCAATGCGCCCGCCCATGCCGATGTCAGCCAAGGCAGATAGCCCGCCTGTTTCAATTCGAGGAAGAGGAAGTATGCGAGGAAGAACTGGATGAAGAGCGGCGACCCCCGGAAGATCAGGATGAACCAATCCGCTGGTTTCGACACCCATGCATGGCGCGACGCCTTGGCCAGCGCGACCGCATTCGCAAGGAAGAAACCAGCGAGCAGCGCCAAAACACCGAAGTAGACGTTCCAGATCATGCCAGAACCAATCAGCGTGAAGTGCTGGCACAGCGTAAAGTCTTCGCGCGGCAGCAATCGCTCACCATAACCGATTGAACGAAACGCATAGGCCTGAACGGTTTCCCAGCACGTCATGTGCCACCTATGGTCGCTTGTCCGCGCGTCAGACGGGCGTTGATGCGGCGCAGAACAGCCTCTGAGACGCGCGTGAAGGCGAGGTAAAAAATCAGCAGCGCGAGGAAATACCACAGCCGCCAATCGGGATGCGGATAGTCGGAGAAACGCTCCAAAGCCGTGCCGCCCAGCTCACGCGCCCAATAGACGATATCTTCGACGCCCAGAAGAAACAGCAGTGGCGTGGCCTTGATCAGAACCATCCACAGGTTTGAAAGCCCCGGCAGCGCATAGACCCACATCTGCGGGACAATGATACGCCAGAATGTTTGGCGCGGGGTCATGCCGTAGCTTTCGGCAGCTTCAAGCTGGCCACGTGGGATTGCTCGCATGGCGCCAAACAGGACATTCGCAGCGAAGGCACCAAAGACAATCGCAAAGGTCAGAACGGCAAGGAAAAACCCGTAAACCTCATGAATCCATTGCGGCGCGTTTGACAAAGGGAGTTTGGCCGACGGGCAAACCAGAAAGTCGTTGCCCTGTCGGATCGGTTCCGACCAGTCCGGGCAGAGCATCTGATGGCGCAGCCATTCGAACCCCTGATCGAGAGCAATGACAAAAAACAGAAAAAACGCGATGTCCGGCACACCGCGCACGATGGCGATGTATCCTTTACCAAACCATGCCACGGGTGGGATATTGGAGCGTGCGGCAATCGCACCGCCAAAGCCAAACGCCAAAGCCGTTGGTGCGGTGATGGCAAGAAGCGCCAGAACCGTCAAAAATGACCAATAGAATAGCTGGTGTTTGCCCGTGGTCAGATAGCACGCAAACCATTGCGCGGTCTCTAACGTGGATGGGTCTGTGCAAAACGAAAACATGCGTTGCGGCCAGTTCCGGGGCATCACCTGGTCTTAGGTGGTGGCTGCGCCCGTCAGGCGGGCGCAGCCTGTAGACTTACCAAGTCGAGGAGACTTCCCACTTGGTGATCAGTTCGTTCAGGGTGCCGTCGTCCTTCATGGACTGGATCGCCGCGTCCATCTTGGCTTTCAGTTCGCCGTCGCTTTCGCGAACGCCCATGCCAACACCGCCGCCAAGCGAGACAAGCTCTTCGAGCATGACGAGGTCCGCATTTTCAGCGGCAAACGGAGCAAGGAAGGATTGGTCGGCCAGAACCGCGTCAGCTTCGCCGTTGCGAACAGCCGCGATGGTGTCTTCTGGCGTCGCGAATTCAAGGACGGTCACGCCTTGCTCAGCCAGATAGCCGGCCTGAATGGTGCCGGTTTGCGCAGCAACGACGCCGCCCGTGATGTCAGCATCCATCGAGGTGGCAAGGTATGCCGATGGATCTGGTGGCGTATAGGCTTGGGTGAAGTCGATCACTTCGTCACGCTCGTCCGTGATCGACATGCCCGCGATGATCGTGTCGTAGTTGCCGGACACAAGGTTTGGGATGATCGAATCCCACTCGTTCGTGACCCATTCGCAGGTCAGCTCGGCGCGCGCGCAGAGCTCGTCACCCAGTTCGCGCTCAAACCCGGCAACTTCGCCGTTGTCATCGAGGAAGTTCCAAGGCGCATAGGCACCTTCTGTCCCCATGCGCACGACCTCGGCATGGCTTCCGGCCAAGGCCGCACCTGCCGTCAGTGCCAGAATGGCAGTGGATTGAATCAGCAGCTTCATATGGTTTCTCCCCTTGTGAGTGCTGGTTAAGCCGCGACCGCGCTCAGGAACTGGCGCAGTCGTTCGGATTTCGGATTGTTGAATAATTCGGCGGGTGGGCCCGCTTCTTCGATCTTGCCTTGATGCAGAAAGATGACCTGATCTGACACATCCCGCGCCATCGCCATGTCATGCGTGACAAGCAGCATGGTGCGTCCTTCGGCGGCCAAGTCCTTGATCACCTTGACGACCTCTTGCTCCAATTCAGGATCAAGCGCTGATGTCGGTTCATCAAACAGCAATGCCTGTGGTTCCATCGCCAAGGCTCGTGCAATCGCCGCGCGCTGTTGTTGGCCACCCGACATCTGGGCCGGATAGACATCGCATTTGTCGCCGATCCCCACCTTTGCCAGCAGCTTGCGCGCCCGGTCTTCGACCTCGGCCTTGTCATGACCAAGGACGGTCACGGGTGCCTCCATCACGTTTTGCAGGATGGTCAGATGCGCCCAGAGATTGAATTGCTGGAACACCATCGCAAGGTTTGTGCGCATGGCCATTATCTGTTTGCGGTCGGCGGGTTTGCGGGCCAGCCCGGTTCCGCGCCATTTGACGGGATCACCGCAGAAAATGATGTCGCCGTCCTGGCTATCTTCAAGCAGGTTGCAACAGCGCAAGAGCGTGGATTTGCCGGACCCCGATGATCCGATCAGGCTGATGACGTCGCCTTTGTGTGCGGACACGTCTACGCCCTTGAGAACCTCAAGACTGCCATAGGATTTGTGCAGGTCTTTAATTTCAATGACCGGAGTGGGTGCGGACAAAGGCCACCTGTTTGCAAGCTTCAAGCGAAGACTAGGCCAGAAAACCTGCACATGCGCAATAGTGAAGCGATAGCTGTCCTAAGGTAAGGCGCGTCAAAACTGCGGTGGCGCTGGAATGGGCAATTCGAGGTAATCCGCCGCTTGAATCTGTTTGAGCCCATACATGCCCAGCGTGTCCGCATCCTCTGGTGACAACGCAGAAAAGGCCTTGGTCAAAGCTTCCACAAGGTCCGACACGTGGTCTGCCATGTTGGTGATAAAGGGCAGGGTAGGAGAGACCTCGGTGCGTGCGATCTCGACCAAATCTGCCAGTGTCGGGTCACTTGCGCGCAAAAACCGCCAGGTTGATGCATCTATCGCTGCAATATCAGCCACGCCGTCTCTGACCGCGGCTGCCGAAGCGGCATGTGAACCGGTGCACAATGATGGGTTTGTGTTCATTTCCGCCACAAATGCCCAACCTGATTGGCTTCGTCCTTCGTTGTAGGCAAGCGTCGCGTTTTCGATGGATTGGTCCGGGTTTCGCGCGATTATGACCGAATAGTAATTTCCAGCCGATGCATGTGGCAGTCGTTGGTCGGGCACACCCAGCAGATTTGTGCGGTCATAAAGCGACATGCGGTAGGGAAGCCCGCAGGTCTGCGACAGCAGCAGGTCATCCGAAGTCCACATGTCCCATAAATCGGCTCCGCGTGTCAGACTTTCCGGAGCCTCAAACGGCAAAGCATCCCGGATCAAAGTCCAAAGGCGATCGTTCGCCGCCTGTTGACCCGGAGCGTCATACATGGGCAGCGAGGCGATCATTCGAGTTTAGCCCTGGGCGCGGCGGCGCGCGATGGCGCTGTCTTGGTCCGTGACGCCTAACAGGTTGGCGACCAGTCTCAGTAATGCGTCTTCATCATGGTCGCGGACGCCGTCGGCCAGAACGACTTTCCAAAGCGCCTCAATGACGCTGGCGCGATCCTCGTAGGGCACGGCATCCTTGATCGCGCGCGTGAATCGAACCGTGTCGGGGGCTTCCGCCTCAAGCGTCTCTGCATCCGTGCGCAGTTTCTGTGCCTCAAACGGGCTCAGACCGTACCGTTCGGTGGCGATCTTGACGATCAGGTCCCGCTCATCATCGGCATAGTCTCCGTCAGAGCGGGCAACGCGCACCAAGAGCGCAGTGAGGGCAAGCCGTGCATCACCATCATCGAGAGGGTCGGGTTCAGGAGCGCTTAGGCGCGAGAGAAGGTTTGCAAACATATCAGGGATATAAGGCGTCGATTGGCGGGCTTCTACCCGTCATAGCCTGCGACAATCACAAGATCGCTGTCGGCAACACCGCTGCGCAAAGCCATCGCCGCCTGATAGCCGGCGCTTTCGTAACATGCGACGGCCGCCTCATAGGTTGGGAACTCGATCACGACGGTGCGTGGCCGTGCGTCTCCCTCTTTGAGCTGTTGTTCGCCACCGCGCACCAAAAAGCGCCCGCCGAACTCGGCCAATGGGGCCGCGTTTGCGGCCCGATAGGCATCATATGCTTCTGGGTCATGCACGGTGCCGTGGGCAATCCAGTATCCTTTGGCCATGGTTTACGTCCCATCCTTGTTAGGCATGCCGGGCAGAACGCTTGCCGCCAAGGCTGTTGCTCGGTTTGCACCGATCCCAAGGATCGCGGCGACCTGATCTATGACCTTTTCCTCGCTGCGGTGTTTCAGGCCATCGGCCAACAACACCTGCCACAAGGCTATGAACATCGATTCTCGCCCTTCTTCGGGCACTTCGCGAGCGAGGATTTCGGACAATGCCTTTGTATCCGGCATTGCTTCTTCCAGCTTTTCGCAACCGGCCCTGAACTTTGCGGCATCCACCGCCGACAGGTTGTTACGCTTGGCGAGGATGTAATCGATGCGTTCGAGCTCTTGGTATAGATACGCGTGGTCGGCCTTGGCGACCCTGACCATCAACGCACCGAACGCGTGCTCTGCGTCCGCCTCTGGCAGAGGTGTTTCATACGGTTCAGGGTCAAACAGGTGAAACAGGCGTTCGAACATGGGCTAGACCAATCGGCTGACATCTTTTGCTGCGCGGACAAAGTCGCGGAAGAGCGGATGCGGGTCAAAGGGTTTTGACTTCAGTTCCGGGTGAAACTGAACCCCGATGAACCAAGGATGATCCTTGTGCTCGACGATTTCTGGCAAACGTCCGTCTGGCGACATGCCTGAGAAAATCAAACCGCAGTCTTCAAGCTGTTCGCGGTACTTGATGTCCACTTCGTAGCGGTGGCGGTGGCGCTCTTCGATGGCGGTCTGGCCATAGACTTCGGCAACCTTCGACCCTTCGGTCAGGACAGCGTTGTAGGCGCCAAGGCGCATGGTGCCGCCCTTGTTGTCATCAACTTTGCGGCGGACCTTATGGTTGCCCTGCACCCATTCCTTGAGGTGATACACCACCGGAGTGAACCGTTTTGCACCGGCCTCATGGTCAAATTCTTCGGACCCAGCGTCGCCAAGATTGGCCAGATTGCGCGCGGCTTCGATCACGGCCATTTGCATGCCAAGGCAAATGCCCAGATAGGGCACCTTACGCTCGCGGGCGAATTGCGCCGCCTTGATCTTGCCCTCGGTTCCGCGTTCGCCAAACCCGCCGGGCACAAGGATTGCATGGAAGCCTTCGAGATGCGGCGCAGCGTCCTCTTTTTCGAACAGTTCGGCATCGACCCACTCGACCTTGACTTTCACACGGTTGGCCATGCCACCATGGGTCAGCGCCTCGGCGATGGATTTATAAGCGTCTTCCAATTGCGTGTATTTGCCAACGATGGCGACTTTGACCTCGCCTTCTGGGTTGAAGACGCGATCCGATACATCATCCCAGCGTTCAAGTTTGGGCTTCGGTGCCGGAGAAATCCCAAAGGCATCAAGAACGGCCTGATCCAGTCCCTCTTTGTGATAGGCCAGTGGGGCTTCATAGATCGACTTAAGATCTTGTGCCGCAATCACGCTATCTGGGCGCACGTTGCAGAACAGAGCCAGCTTTTCACGTTCTTTCAGAGGAATAGGACCTTCGGAGCGGCAGACGAGAACATCTGGCGCGATCCCGATTGAACGCAGTTCTTTCACGCTGTGCTGGGTCGGCTTGGTCTTAAGCTCACCAGAGGCCGCGATGTAAGGCAGCAGCGTCAGATGCATGAATATGCACTGCCCGCGGGGCTTGTCCTGGCTGAACTGGCGGATCGCCTCAAAGAATGGCAGCCCTTCGATATCACCGACGGTGCCGCCGATTTCGCAGAGCATGAAATCGACCTCGTCCTCTCCGATCGAGAGGAAGTCTTTAATCTCATTCGTCACATGCGGGATCACCTGGATTGTTTTGCCCAGATAATCGCCACGGCGTTCCTTTTCGAGAACCGTAGAATAGATCCGGCCCGAGCTGACGCTGTCCGTGTGACGGGCCGCGACGCCTGTGAAGCGTTCATAGTGACCGAGGTCCAGATCGGTTTCAGCCCCGTCATCGGTAACGAACACTTCGCCATGCTCAAACGGGCTCATCGTGCCGGGATCAACGTTGAGGTACGGGTCGAGTTTGCGCAGTCGAACCGAGTAGCCGCGCGCCTGCAACAATGCGCCCAGCGCGGCCGAAGCGAGGCCTTTGCCCAAGGACGAAACAACGCCGCCGGTGATGAAAATGAAACGCGCCATTCAGGCTCTCCCGCAGTCTGCACGCCGAAACCTCGGCGGATATATGGCAAGCACCACGGGATTTGAGCCATACAGGATTCGGCCCTGTTTGGCAATCGTGACGCAAGATAAAGCAGGGTGGCGTTGGCCACCCGCTAGGTTTTGTAGGTATTGGTTACTCTGCCGTCGGCAGAAGCGGTTCGTTCGTTGTCGGAGGCAACAAGCTGTCACCCAGATCGGGCAGCGTTGCGTCCTCTTCAACTTCGACACCCAAAACATCGACAACCGACGATGTTGATGCCTGCTGCGCAGAATAGACGGTCAGCGCAAGGGCAGCGGCCATAAAGGCGCTTCCCAGAATCCATGTGAGCCGTGTCATCGCGTTGCCTTGGCCACGTGCCTGCACGCCGCCGCCACCGCCGCCCATGCCAAGCCCGCCCCCTTCGGAGCGCTGCAAGAGGACAACACCAATCAGCGCAACGGCCAATAGCAGAAGGATGATCAGGATCACGTTTTCCATAGGCGGCATTCCAGTCGGCGGCGGGCGCTGCCATCAGCACCCTTGGATAGACTGGGGGTATCTAGAAGGTTGGGAACTGGCCCGCAACCCCCAACTCGGGCTTCATTCGTCGACATCGTCCACGTCGGCCTGCCCGGATATTGCGCGTCGGATGATGCTCCACGACATCCCGACGCCAAGCACAAAGCTGAGCGCGATGTTTCCAATCCAAAGATTCAGGTTGGCGTTTTCAAGGCTGAGCCACCCAAGGTCGTACAAAACCCACAGCAGCGCACCGATCAATGCAACCACCAGCAATACGCCAAACGCGCCGATCGAACGAAGCGTGGCGCGCAGATAGATGATGTATCCGATCAGCAGGATCAGGCCCGCAAGGACCACAAAGGACGTCTGGGTGGCATAAGAGTCGGTTGCCCAACGGACAAAATTCCACTCGGTCGGGTTGTAGGTTGTGGCGGTCAGCAGGAACGCGAATGCCCAGCGCATCAGAAACTTGGTCATAGGGACCCATTGCCGCGAGATGGGCGGTGGGTCAAGAATCAGGTTTCCCAAGCGGCGCAGGGCAGCTAAGACGCCGCGGGATTTGCGACCCGGAAGATGACCGTGAAGGAGACGGACCATGGCCAATGTTGTCGTTGTCGGCACCCAATGGGGTGACGAAGGAAAAGGCAAGATCGTCGATTGGCTGAGCGAGCGTGCAGACGTCATTGCGCGGTTCCAGGGCGGTCATAACGCGGGACATACGCTCGTGATCGACGGTGCGGTCTACAAATTGCATGCGCTGCCATCTGGCGTTGTCCGTGGCGGCAAGCTTTCGGTTATCGGCAACGGTGTGGTCCTGGACCCTTGGCATCTGGTCAAGGAAATCGAAACGGTTCGTGAGCAAGGGATCGAAATCACGCCCGAGACCCTGATGATCGCGGAAAACACGCCGTTGATCCTGCCATATCACGGTGAATTGGACCGCGCGCGCGAGAGCCAGAATTCCGTCGCCAAAATCGGCACAACCGGGCGTGGCATCGGGCCTGCCTACGAGGACAAAGTCGGTCGCCGTGTGATCCGTGTTGCAGACCTTGCCGATGATGCCACACTGGAATTGCGTGTTGATCGCGCTTTGATCCACCACAACGCTTTGCGCTCGGGTCTTGGCCTTGAGCCGGTCGACCGTGATGCTCTCATCGCCAAGCTGCGCGAGGTTGCACCAGAAATCCTGAAATACGCTGCGCCTGTCTGGAAGGTGCTGAATGAAAAGCGCCGCGCCGGTAAGCGTATCTTGTTCGAAGGGGCGCAGGGCGCGCTGCTGGATATCGATTTCGGCACCTACCCGTTCGTGACATCGTCCAACGTCATCGCCGGTCAGGCCGCAACAGGGACCGGAATTGGTCCTGGCTCAATCGACTACGTGTTGGGTATCACCAAGGCGTACACGACCCGCGTGGGCGAAGGTCCGTTTCCAACCGAGCTTGACGATGATGATGGTCAGCGACTGGGCGAACGCGGGCATGAGTTCGGTACAACGACGGGCCGCAAACGTCGCTGTGGCTGGTTTGATGCCTGTCTTGTGCGCCAAACCTGCGTGACCTCTGGCGTTTCGGGCATCTCGCTGACCAAGCTTGATGTGCTGGACGGGTTTGACGAGATCAAAATCTGTACAGGCTATGAGCTTGACGGTGAGACGCTGGATTATCTGCCCACAGCGGCTGATCTGCAGGCGCGTGTGACGCCGGTCTATGAGACGGTCAAAGGCTGGTCTGAATCGACGGCTGGCGCGCGGAGCTGGGCGGATTTGCCGGCTGAGGCGATCAAATATGTCCGCCGGATCGAGGAATTGATCCAGTGCCCTGTTGCCCTAGTTTCCACTTCACCTGAGCGGGAGGACACGATCCTTGTGACTGACCCGTTCGCGGACTGATCCGCATATTGGTTTGACAACAAGGTGGTGCATGGCCCTGAGTTATAAAGCGCGCAAGCGTTTGTCCCTTTTCGTTCTGATCGTCGCGTTGCCAGCCTACATCGTCGCGGCTGTGACGATCATGAACTGGCTGTTTCCGGACCCGCTGAATGCTCCGCCGATCTTGGTCGAATTGGGCATCTATATTGGTTTGGGCGTGCTCTGGGCCTTTCCATTGAAAGCGGTTTTCAAAGGTGTGGGACAAGCAGACCCCGATGCACCGCCTGAGGATGCCTCTTGACCCCTGCAAGGTAGGTAAACAGAAAAACGGCCCGTCGAAGCGGGCCGTTTTCTTATTGCTGGTGTCTCGATTTAACCGGCTGCGCGTGCGCCGCCATGGTCCTGCGCGGCTTCGACAAAACGGGTGTGTTCGGTGACCTCGAACTGACCGCCGCGGATCTTGTTCATACGACCTTGCCGCAAGAGCGTGCCAAAGGCCCGCAGACCGTCTTCGCGAGAAAATGACCCGTCCGGCAATGCCGATTGCACAAGCCGCATGACCTGTGGACGCGAAAAGACCTCGTTGCCTTCCACAAAAGTGGTGAAAGACGCTGCCGCTTCAAGCATGTCAGGAATTTCATCTGCGCCGACGGATGCGGCAAATTTGGCAAATTCCGGCGATGCAGCTTCAGTTGCGGCTTTGGCCTCAACACGGCGTGGACGCACAGGCTGCGCGGGGGCGGCAGGCTCTTTGGGTTGCGTTGCGTCAACGCGCTGCGATGCGACCAATTTCAGCGGAGCCGGTTTGGGGCGGTCGCCTTGTTGGCGTGCTTCTGCCTCAACAGGCTCGGCGCGTTTGGCTGGGCGCTTTGGGCGCACGACGCGGGCCAAATCCTCACGATAGGGTTGATCTACCTTGTCCGCGGCTTCAGGTCGTGGCGTGCCAGCCTTGCGTTCCGCAACGGTTGCGGCGACGGCGGCTTTCAAATGGCTGATCGCGTTTCGCCGCGTTTTGCTTGCGGGTTCGTCCATGGCCTCTTCGGTTTTTTCCAAAAGGCGGTTTACGGCTGTTTCGGCCGTATCTGCCTGCTGTTCCAAAACTGCGCGGCCAACGGTCTGGCCACGATTTGCGGGGGCTGGAGCATCCTCGTCGAAGGCGCCATCGTCCTCGGAGGCGATTGCCGGTTCTGGCTGATCATCGGCCTCTTCTTCGAGGGCTGCCAATTCACGTGCCAGCTCATCTTCTTCTTCGCGGGACAGGGTGCTCTCGACCTCTGCGTCGTCGACTTTCTCCGCCAGTTCATCAAGACCATCAAGATCGGAGAAGATCGACTCTGCGTCTTGCTCGTCGGTGATTTCTTCGACGGCTCCGTCTTCAATGACGGCCTCGAAATCTTTCTTTTTCATCTTGAGAACGCGCACCGGTGCGGGCCCATCTGCTTGCGGTTCCTCCGCGTCCGCCGTGTCTTCGGACGCGGTTTCAGAAAAATCCTCGGCGTGTTCATCCTCGGAATATTCGTCGTCTGATTTTGCTGCGCTGGTCGCGGCGACTGCGCCACCTGCAACGGCTGCGGTCCCGACAACGGCCTGAATGCGGCGCAGTTTTGCGGTCAGGCTGTCACCTTCATCCGGCTCTGGTTCCTGCACAGGCTCCGCTTGCTCGGCGTTTGAAAGAGCCACCTGCAAGTCATCCTCATCGGATGTTTCCTGAGCAGCGTCGTCTGCCTCAAGCTCGGCCGGTGGAATTTCGGCCTGTTGCTCTTCAGCCTCTGCGGCCTCGGCAGCTGCTTCTGCCTCAGCGGCGCGTGCCGCGCGGCGAGCCTGACGACGGGCGCGGGCTTCGCGTTTGGCTTCGCGTTTCGCCTCAACCGCAGCGGCTTCGCTGTCGGCGTCATCTTCGTCGGCAACATCTTCGGACTGAGCGTCGCCTGCGTCATTTACTTCAGTTGCAGCGCGGGCTTGAACGGCAGCGTCCTGTTCGGGGGCCTCTACCTGATCAGCGGCCTCGGGCACGGTATCTTGATCCGCTTCCTGCTCTGGCGCGGACAATTCCGAGACAGGCTGGGTGGTCATGTCCTCGTTTGGTTGTTCGTGCACCGATGGGGCAGCGTCTGCGGCGGCAGTGTCTTTCGATGGGGAAGGCGCGGTTTCAGTTTCAGGAGCGGGTGCTGCGGTCGCTGGAGCCGTTTGCAAAAGGACACGCCCGCCTTCGGTGCGCGCCTGAACATTGCGGGCCACTTCGCGCTCTGCGATCCGAGCCATCACTTCTGCGTCGGGTTGGGGTGGTTCAGCGCCGAAATAGCGGTCTTCTGCGGCGAGATCGCGAAAATACTCGGCGATCGCCTTCATGGTGTCGAAGCTGTCTTCGAAACCTTCCAATGTGCAGGAAAAGGTCCCGTATGAGACGGTGAGAACCTTGTTATTGCCAACCATAGCGACGACTCACTTGTATATTTGACCACTCGTTGTCGAAGTGTTTACCAAGCCGGGACGGACCGGAATGGACCGGAACCGGGAAAATTGTCGTGTATTTTCGTGGCGGGACTGTGGTCATCTGCTGATGAATACTCGATTCGCTGCGTGTTTGCCCATGTCTCGCCCCATTTCACCACAATCCGGCCCTGTCACACTGATCGGCGGGGGCGAGGCTACGCCACAAATGCTTTCCAAGGCGTTGCAGTTTGCGCCGACATGCATCGCTGCCGATGGAGGTGCCCGAGTGGCGCTTGATGCCGGGGTCATACCCGATGCTGTCATTGGCGATTTCGATAGCCTCGACGCCGAGACGCGCGCGTCCCTGCCGCCCGATCGTGTGCATCACGTTCCCGATCAAGATAGCACCGACTTTGAAAAATGTCTGGCGTCGACCAACGCGCGCTTGATCCTCGGAGTTGGGTTCTTGGGCAAACGGATGGATCACACCCTCGCGGCCTATTCAGCGCTTTTGAATGACGCGCGCCCAATCATCCTGTTGTCAGAAACTGAGCTTTGCTTCATCGCGCCGAGCAGGGTGTCGCTCGATTTGGCAGACGGCGTTCCTGTTGCGCTTTACCCGCTCTTGCCGTGCACTGTAACAAGCGAGGGCTTGCGCTATCCACTGGATCGCGCGGATGTGGCCCCCGATGGGCTGATCAGCACGTCAAATCATGCAACCGGGACAGTCAGCATCGCAACAGACCGTCATGGGCTTTTGGTCATTCTGCCGGAGAATTGCCTTGAGACCGTGATCCAATCGCTGACGACTGACGCTGCTCACGCCAAATAATGAACAGACCCGCCGCGATCGTGATGCAAATCCCGAGGAGCGCGAGGCCATTTGGGAAATCCCCGAAAATGGCAAATCCCACGGCGGCGGCAAAGGGGATCTCAAGATATTGCATAGGTGCAAGCGTGGCCGCAGGCGCAAATCGCAGCGATAGCGTCATCAACAGATGCGCCAGCGTTCCAACCACACCCGTGGTCGCAAGCAAGGTCCATTCCCACGCCGTTGGCATTTCAAAACCAAGCTGGGGGATGCCAAGGACCGTTCCGACCACCAGCAAAGGCACGAGGACCGCCGTCGCAATCGCACCTGAGGCGGCTTGAAGTTCAATCGCGCTGATGTCTTGGGCAAGCCGGCGTGTCTGCAGCACGAACAAGGCATAAACGATTGCCACGCCGATCGGCATCACGGCCGGCCACCCCACCTCGGCAAAGCTGGGCTGCACAACCATAAGCGTGCCCGCAAAGCCCACCGCACATGCCGTGAGGCGCGCTTTGCCAACAACCTCGTCCAGAAACCACCATCCCAGCAACAGCAGGATAAACGGCATGACAAATGCGATTGCGATGGCGTCTGCCAGTGGCAGGTAGAGCAACGAAAAGAACATCAGACAGATGCCAATGATCTGAAGCGCCGCGCGAATGGCGATTGCTCCGATCTGGTCCTTGCGGATGGTCGGCGATTTTCCCAACACGAGGGGAGACAGCAGGACGGTCTGAGACAGAAAACGTGCGACCACGATCATGACCACAGGCAAGGTCGCGCCCAGAATTTTCGAAATGGCGTCCGCAAAGGGGATCAGCAGGCAAAAGCCAAGCATCAAGACGATGCCTAGCGCTGGGCGGTCAGAGTCAGTCATGCGCCGATGCTATGCATGCGCGTGTCAATGGGAAAGCCCGCGCTAGCAGTTTGGTACATTGACCGCGAGACCTCCGAGCGAGGTCTCTTTGTATTTCTCGCTCATGTCCATGCCGGTTTGCCGCATCGTTTCGATACAGGCATCCAGGGGAACAAGGTGCGTACCATCCCCGCGCAGCGATAGCGAAGCTGCAGACACGGCCTTGATCGCGCCAAGCCCGTTGCGTTCGATACAAGGCACCTGCACCAGGCCTTTGACCGGGTCGCAGGTCATGCCGAGATGATGCTCAAGCGCGATTTCGGCGGCATTTTCGATGTGTTCCGCCGTCCCACCCATCACCGCACAAAGCCCAGCGGCCGCCATGGCCGAAGCGCTGCCGACCTCAGCCTGACACCCACATTCCGCGCCCGAAATTGAGGCATTGTGTTTTACCAATCCACCAATCGCCGCAGCGGTCAAAAGGAAATCAGGCACCTTTGACGGTGCAGCACCAGGCACATGATCCAACCAGTAGCGGATGGTCGCCGGAACGACGCCTGCGGCTCCGTTGGTGGGGGCCGTGACGACCTGACCGCCAGCGGCATTCTCTTCGTTCACCGCCATGGCGTAAACGCTCATCCAGTCGTTGATGGTGTGCGGCGCGGTCAGGTTCATGCCACGCTCGGCTTGCAAGGCATCATGGATTCCCTTGGCACGTCGCTTCACGCCCAAACCACCGGGCAGTGTGCCATCTATGTGTAGCCCCCGGTCGATGCAGGCGTTCATCACCTCCCAAATCCGGGCGATGCCCTCATCAAGCCGGTTGGGTGACATGCGTGCCAATTCATTAGCGCGTTTGAGGCCAGCAATGGATTTACCGGTCAGCGCGCACATCTCAAGCATTTCGGCAGCGGTGGTGAAAGGATAGGGGACTGGCGCGCCGTCATCAGGCGCGTCACCTGCGTTCAACTCACCTTCAGTCATCACGAAACCGCCGCCTACGGAATAGTAGGTCTCCTGCAGGATCACGTCGCCTTGGGCGTCTGTCGCCTGAAGGATCATTCCATTTGCATGGCCGGGCAGGGCCGGGCCAAAATCAAAGGCAAGATCGTCTTGTGGTGCAAATGTCAGTTCCGGAAGTCCGGGTGGCGTCACGCGACCCGTGGCTTTGATCTGGGCAAGAGCGGTCTCGGCGGCGTTGGCGTCGTAGGTTGAAGGTTCAAACCCTGCCAAGCCCAGTATGGTCGCCCGATCCGTTGCGTGTCCGACGCCCGTGAAGGCCAGTGATCCATGCAGCGACGCCTTTAGCCCCGCAAACTGAAACGGGCTGTTGCGCATCAAGTCCAGAAACCGCGCCGCTGCCACCATGGGCCCCATGGTGTGTGATGAAGACGGGCCGATGCCGACCTTGAACATATCAAAGACAGACAGAAACATGAGTTGGATGTAGGCTGGCAGGCGCAGCAGGGCAGGTGAAAATGCGACCTTGGGAGCGTCGTTTGCGCAACCTTTGTGCGGAGATGGCCCGAGGGCGACCTGCGGTGCGACTGAATTTGCGGTTTCTCTGGCTCACCCCTTACCCCCCGGCCTTCCTTGGCCTATAGATGAGCCGCATCAACAAGGAATGGGTATGTCTGGCGAGCTTTCCCCAATCGACCGCGCCAAGTTTGCGGCCGCAAAACGGGCTGCGGAGTTTGTCGAAGACGGCATGAAAGTGGGGCTGGGGACCGGCTCCACGGCGGCTTGGTTGGTGCGTTGCCTCGGCGAAATGGTGCGCGATGACGGTTTGGACATCACCGGTGTCCCGACGTCGACCCGCACAGCCACACTCGCGCGGGATGTCGGGATCAAGGTCGTCGGATTAGACGAGGCGCGCTGGCTTGATCTGACGATAGATGGTGCTGATGAATTCGACGCTGACCTGAACCTGATCAAGGGGGGCGGCGGTGCGCTGCTGCAGGAAAAGATTGTCGCGACGTCCAGTGACCAGATGATCGTGATCGCAGACGTGTCCAAACAGGTCGACACGCTTGGCGCTTTCCCTTTGCCAGTCGAAGTGATCCCGTTCGGATGGCAGACCAGTAAGGCCTTGGTCGAAGAAATGCTGAGCGCGATGGACGTGCTGGGCACATCGTCCAGCCTACGCATGAACGGTGATGCGCCCTTTGTGACGGACGAGGGAAACTACATTATCGACCTGCACCTAACGCGCATTGGAAGCCCACGACAGCTTGCCCTCGCGCTGAACCAGATCCCGGGGATCGTCGAAAACGGGCTGTTCATGGATATCTGTGACGTCGCTGTGATCGGCCATGGGGATGGGCGCGTTGAGGTCAAAGACATAAATGACGGCACAGTCCACGAAGAAAAAATCAACTTCGTGGAAACCGATAACCTGTTCACCGACTTAGCGGACTGACAGGAACAAACGAAAAGACGGACGATCCAATGAGCAAATTTGACTACGACCTCTTCGTCATCGGCGGCGGCTCTGGCGGTGTCCGGGCGGCCCGCGTTGCCGGTGCAACAGGTGCCAAAGTCGCGCTGGCCGAAGAGGACCGCTATGGCGGGACCTGCGTCATCCGGGGCTGTGTTCCCAAAAAGCTCATGGTGTTCGCCTCGACCTATTCCGAAGCATTCCAAGAGGCGGCTGCTTATGGCTGGGAAATATCGACTGGTGCCTTCAACTGGGGCGCGTTTCATGAGCGGTTGAACAGCGAGCTTGATCGCCTAGAGGGGATCTACCGCAACCTGCTGAAGAACTCCGGCGTCGAGACCTTTGATCAACGTGCGAAAGTGGCTGATGCACATACCGTCGAATTGGCGGACGGCACGACCAAGACAGCCAAACACATCCTGATTGCCGTCGGCGGCCATCCATCCGTGCCGGACATGCCGGGCGCGGAATACGGCATCACCTCCGACGACATTTTTCATCTAGAGAAACTGCCCGAAACGATGCTGATCGTCGGCGGCGGCTATATCGCCTGCGAATTTGCGGGCATCATGACCGGCCTGGGCGTCAAGGTTTGCCAATATTATCGCGGCGCGCAGGTTTTGCGCGGTTTTGACGATGAGGCGCGCGGTCTGATTGCTGATGGCATGCGCGACCGGGGTGTCGATCTGCATACAGGCACGAACATCATCGAGATGAAGCTGGCCAAGGACCATGACCCAGAGATGGAAGGCGGCACCGCGAGCGATGCCGCAGCTGGTGCCGAACCACCGGATGGGAAAGGCAAATGGGACGGCAAACGCGGCACCGCCGGGCCAATCTGGGTGAAGTCGACAAATGGCGGCGAGATGGTCTTTGATCAGGTGCTCTTTGCCACGGGCCGGACACCGAACACCAAGGACCTTGGGCTGGAAGATGTGGGTGTGAAGATCGGGCGACGCGGCGAAATCATCGTGGATGAGTACAGCCAGACCGATGTGCCTTCGATCTATGCGATCGGAGATGTCACCAACCGGGTCAACCTGACGCCGGTAGCGATCCGCGAAGGCATGGCTTTTGTCGAGACCGTGTTCAACGGCAACCCGACTCCGGTTGACCACGACTTGATCCCGTCTGCGGTGTTCACTCAGCCGGAATTCGGGACCGTCGGTCTGTCGGAAGAAGAGGCTCGGGAGCAGGAAGAGATCGAGGTTTACGCGACTTCTTTCCGCCCGATGCAACAGGCCTTTATCGACGAAAAGGGCCGCGTCCTGATGAAACTGATCGTCAGCAAGGAAACCCGCAAAGTCTTGGGCTGTCACATCGTCGCAGATCATGCGGGCGAGATGATCCAACTTGCCGGGATCGCCGTAAAAATGGGCGCAACCAAAGAGGATTTCGACCGTGTCTGCGCGGTTCACCCAACAATGTCCGAGGAACTTGTAACGATGAAGGTTCCTGTAAGGACGGCTTGAAAAATCCCTGTTGACACACAGGTATTCAACCAATCGGAAGACCAGAAAGGATTTTCACCTAGATGGCTGGAAACAATGGCGGCCCATGGGGCGGCGGCGGTAACTCGGGCGGCGGTGGTCGCGGCCCTTCAGGCGGTGGCAACGGCAACCGACCCGGTGGCGGTGGGCGAGGTCCCGACGGCCCACAAATCCCTGAAATCGACGAAATCGTCAAAAAAGGGCAAGAGCAATTGCGCGTCCTGATGGGCGGCAAAGGCGGCTCGAACAATGGCGGTTCCGGCGACGGCGGTGGCGGTGGTATTAACCGCAACACCATCATCCTCGGTTTGATCGCAGCATTTGCGCTTTGGCTCTTTTCGTCGTTCTACACCGTGCGCCCAGAAGAACAGTCTGTTGAGCTGTTTCTGGGTGAGTACTCTTCAACCGGCCAGCCCGGTCTGAACTTTGCGCCTTGGCCGTTTGTGACCGCCGAAGTCATTCCGGTGACCCGCGAACAATCGGTCGAGATCGGTACGGGCCGCACGCAATCGGATGCAGGTCTGATGCTGACCGGTGACGAGAACGTGGTCGACATCGACTTTTCTGTCGTTTGGAACATCTCGGATCCCGCGCTGTTCCTCTTTAACCTTGCTGATCCGCTCCTAACGATTGAAGCAACGGCTGAATCGGCCATGCGTGAAATTATCGCCCAGTCTGACCTGGCGCCGATCCTCAACCGGGACCGTGCCGTCATTGCACAACGTCTGGAAGAGATCACGCAAGCGACGCTGGATAGCTACGAATCCGGCGTGAACATCATCCGTGTGAACTTTGACAAAGCCGACCCGCCAGCAACCGTGATCGACGCCTTCCGCGACGTTCAGGCTGCTGAACAGGAACGTGACCGTCTGCGCAACGAAGCCGATGCCTATGCCAACCGCGTCCTCGCGGAAGCGCGTGGTGAGGCGGCACAGGTACTGGAAGTTGCGGAAGCCTATCGTGCGCGCGTTGTGAACGAGGCCGAAGGTGAAGCGTCCCGCTTTAGCGCGGTTTTGGAAGAATACCTGAAGGCACCAGAAGTGACCCGCAAGCGTCTCTATCTGGAAACCATGGAAGAGGTCCTTGGCCGCGTGGACAAGATCATTCTGGATGAAACCGGTGGTGCAGAAGGCGGACAAGGCGTTGTCCCGTATCTGCCGCTGAATGAACTTCGCCGTGGAGGGTCTAACTGATGCGTGCTGCAACATTCCTTTTGCCCGGCGTTGTCGTCGTAATCGCACTGGCGCTGTCGTCTCTCTTCATTGTCGACGAACGTGAGAAAGCGCTGGTTCTGCAATTTGGTCGCGTCGTGCAGGTCAAAGAAGAGCCGGGTCTTGGCTTTAAGATCCCGCTCATCCAAGAGGTCGTTCGCTACGACGACCGTATCCTGTCGATCGACGTTGACCCGCTTGAGGTCACGCCACTTGATGACCGTCGTCTGGTCGTTGACGCCTTCGCGCGTTACCGGATCACCGACGTCGAACGTTTCCGTCAAGCCGTTGGCGTTGGCGGTGAACTTCAGGCCGCCAACCGTGTGGATGACATTCTGCGCGCTGCTCTGCGGGAAACTCTGGGTTCTGTGACGTCGAATGACATTCTGTCATCTGACCGTGCTGCCCTGATGCTGCGCATCCGGAACGCGTCGGCTGACGAAGCACTGGCGCTTGGCCTGACTGTGGTCGACGTACGTTTGAAGCGAACAGACCTGCCGTCTGAAAACCTTGACGCAACCTTTGATCGGATGCGTGCAGAACGTGTGCGCGAAGCGACCGACGAACGCGCACGGGGCCGCGAAGCCGCACAGCGTATTCAGGCACAGGCAGATCGTACCGTTGTCGAGCTGGTCTCCGACGCAAACCGCGAAGCCGAGATCATTCGCGGTGAAGCGGACGCGCGCCGGAACAACATCTTTGCAGGTGCCTTCGGACAAGAGCCGGAATTCTTTGAATTCTATCGCTCTCTGACGGCGTACCAGCGGTCGCTGCAAGAAGGTAACTCGACGATGGTTCTGTCGCCTGACAGCGACTTCTTCAACTACCTGCGCAACGATAACCCGCGCGGGATTGACCTGACCCCTGCGGCAATCGCCCAGGCCGTCGAAGCGGCGACCGAGGAGCTGCAGGAAGGTGCCCAAAACACCCTGCCACCAGCTCCGACTGTTGAAGCGGAGCCGGAGGCAGAAACAGACCCAGAGACGACGCCGACGCAATGAGTTGGCTACTCTTAGGGTTGGGGCTTGTCCTCATGATCGAGGGGCTGGTGTACGCACTGGCCCCTTCTGTCGTTGAAGACCTGCTCGAAGCTTTGCGCCAACTCCCCATTGATCAACGCCGGGTCGTTGGCTTTCTGGCATTGGCGCTGGGCGTGGTGCTGGTGCTTGGCGCAGTGTCACTCGGTCTCTGACGTAAGGGCAGGTGTCACGCCGCCGTGACCCTCGATTTTCCCTGCTCGCGCAAAAAAACCATCAGCGCAGCGTTTGCGCTGCGCGCCCCCGTTTTATTCAATGTTTTCAAGGATGCGCACTGTTCACGCGCGCTCGCGGACAAGTCACGTGTAGGTGAAACCCTTTTTCTGACATTTGCGTTGCATCCGTGTCACCATACATCTCATCATCATCAAGACCCGCCGGACGCTCTGGCGCGTCCGGAATTACCGAGGAGTAGTCAATGACAAGACGTCATGCACTTGCCCTGACCCAATCAGACACAACGCCGAGTTACGCACAGCGCGGTCTGATTGCCGTGGTCATGGCGATGGCTTTGCTGATGGCGCAGGCCATTGCGGCCAAAGCCCAATCACTTCCAAACAGTTTTGCTGATCTGGCCGAACAGATCAGCCCATCGGTCGTGAACATCACGACCGCAACCGTCGTCGCGGGACGCACAAACGAAGGTCCGCGCGGCATTGTCCCAGAAGGCTCACCCTTTGAGGATTTCTTCCGCGAATTCGAAGATCGCCGTGGAGATAATGGTCAGCGCCCGCGCCGCTCCAGCGCGCTGGGTTCGGGCTTTGTGATCTCTGAGGACGGCTACATCGTGACGAACAATCACGTCATCGAAGGCGCCGATGAAATCATGATCGAGTTCTTCTCGGGCGAAGAACTGCAGGCCGAGCTGGTTGGCACCGATCCCAACACCGATATCGCCCTGCTGAAAGTCGAAGCAGACGAGGCGCTGCCATTCGTTCCATTTGGCGACAGTGACACAGCGCGCGTTGGCGACTGGGTCGTCGCAATGGGCAATCCGCTGGGGCAGGGCTTCTCCGTCTCGGCAGGTATCGTGTCCGCCCGCAACCGTGCGCTGAGCGGCACCTATGACGACTACATTCAGACCGACGCAGCGATTAACCGCGGTAACTCTGGTGGCCCGCTGTTCAACATGGATGGCGAGGTGATTGGCGTGAATACCGCGATCCTGTCACCCAATGGCGGCTCGATCGGGATCGGGTTTTCGATGGCGTCAAACGTCGTGACGCGCGTTGTCGATCAGCTGCAAGAGTTTGGCGAGACACGCCGTGGCTGGCTGGGTGTTCGTATCCAGGATGTCAGCCCTGACATGGCAGAAGCCATGGGCCTTGAGAGCACAGAAGGTGCAGCGGTCACCGACGTGCCAGAGGGTCCGGCGCGCGAAGCCGGTATGCAGACCAACGACATCATCATCCGCTTTGACGGTCGCGATGTCGAAGACACCCGTGGTCTTGTGCGCATCGTCGGCAACTCGCCCGTTGGCGCGACTGTGGACGTCGTCGTTCTGCGTGACGGGCGGACCGAGACCCTGCAGGTGACGCTTGGCCGTCGTGAAACCGCCGTAGCTGTTCCGGCTGCCGCACCACAGCCAGAAGCCGAAGCCGAACCTGAGGAACTGACCCTTTCGGGCATCGAACTGCGCGTTCTCACCGATGACATGCGTGATGAAATGGGCCTGAGCGATGTCGAAGGTCTGGTTATCGTGACGGTCGACGAGGAGTCGGAAGCCTTTGAAAAAGGTCTGCGCGCCGGTGACGTGATCACCGAAGCAGGTCAGCAAAAGGTCACAACACTCAGCGACTTTGAAGAGCGGGTCAGCGCCGCAAAAGAGGCAGGCCGCAAATCCTTGCTGCTTCTGGTGCGGCGTGGCGACGATCCGCGATTTGTCGCCTTGGGTCTGGAAGACTGATTTCTGCCAACAGAATTTGAAAAGGGGGCCTTAGGGCCCCTTTTTGCTGTCTAGCCCTGATTGATCAGCCGATCGCGCCCATAGGCCAACAGGCCCAATTGGCGCGCGGCGGCGCGGGTCAGGATCGCGCTGTCGACACCTTGGGGTTTTTGATAGGCACGAATGGCACGGCGCGTACGCGGGTCGAGGTCCCCGTTGATGCGGCCGGAATAGATGTCACGCGCTTTCAGGGCGCGCTGCAATGACATGACAAACTCAACCGTCAGTTCTTCTTCGCAAAGCGTTTCAAACCATAGATCTTCGCGTTCGCGAATGATCGCTTGCCGCGTCTCGGTTTTATAGACCGCCTGACGGCGCACAGTCCCGTCAGAGCCGATTTCGGCGGGTTGCAGCAGGATTTGATCCGTGACGGTCTCGACAATGGCGGGCGTCGTCAGCCGCCCCCAGCATTCGTCCTCTTTCGCGTTGGGAGGCCCCTCCATGCGCGTGCGCAAGGGTTCCGGGTCCGCCCGAGTGACGGGCGACATCGGTTCGCAGCCCACCAAGATGGACAGGCTGACCCCTAATAGGGCTACGGGTTTCCACGCGATCACTGCTCTTGATCCGCCTATGTTGCGGGGGCCATTTTTGACCTCTGATCGCTACGCTAGCTCAAAATTGGCGTTCTCGCTAGGGCTGATCCCCTGCACGGGCGATGTCTGGCTGCAAAAGGTCATCGAGCATGTACGAGATATCTTCGATATGCTCGGAAATGATATGGCTGACCTCGCCTTCGCGCTGCATTTGCCCGGTCACGCGCAGCATTCGCCCGGCGATCACTGCGCGCCTGAATTTCTCATAAATCTTGCGCCAGACGATCACGTTGCAGACGCCTGTTTCGTCCTCAAGCGTAATGAAAATCACCCCCTTGGCAGTCCCGGGCCGCTGCCGCACCAACACAAGCCCCGCAACCACACACCGTGCCCCGGACGGCACCATGTGAAGGCAATCATTCGGCACCGCCGCCGGAGGGCGCGGCCAGTCTGTCAAAGGATAGCGAGGCATGAGAACAAAAATAGAACATTGATTTTTTCTGTCTAGCCCAATTCGCAGAATGCAAATCCTGCTGGGCAAGTCAGTGGCGCTGGATTATCTCACTGGATCGACAGGTATTGGGAAGGAGCGCCAGCATGGCCAAAATCACGTATATCGAGCATGGCGGCAAAGAGCATGTCGTCGAAGTTGCCACTGGTCTGACCGTCATGGAAGGCGCACGTGACAACAACATTCCCGGAATCGAAGCCGATTGCGGCGGAGCCTGCGCGTGCTCCACATGCCACGTTTATGTGGCCCAAGATTGGGTTGAAAAGCTGCCAGCCAAAGACCCGATGGAAGAAGACATGCTGGACTTCGCCTACGAGCCAGACCCAAGCCGGTCACGCCTAACCTGTCAGATCAAGGTAACCGATGACCTGGATGGTCTGGTGGTTCAGATGCCTGAAAAGCAGATCTGATGTTAGGTGAAGCGCCGCGTCTGCTGTATCGCCTCTGGCGCGGTCTTGCGCGCGGCGCGGCGCTCACACTGGTCTGTGTGGCTGGTGGCGCTGTCGCGTCTCCCATTGAAAGCGCGCGCTATATGGACCCAACGGATCGGTATCCCCACGCTGTTCTTGGGGACGCGATCGAATACGAGACGCTTGAGGTCACCTTTGCGAATGGTGACCGCGCACGCCTGAAATGGCCGGACCAGATTGTCTTCGAAGACACCGAACCGCGCCTTGCCGATATTGATGACGATGGCAGCCCCGAGGTGATCGTGACCGAGTCGCATGAACGCCAAGGTGCCCGCGTGGCGATTTACGCGGGCGATGGCGATGACCTGATCCAGATTGCCGCGACCCCGTTCATCGGAACGCGCTTTAGATGGCTGGGCATCGTCGGGGCCGCCGATCTAGATGGGGACGAGGCCGTCGAGATCGCCTATGTGGATCGGCCTCATCTTGCCAAGACTCTGCGCGTGTGGCGTGTGTCTCGCTCCGACGCTGAAACCGTAAGCCTCAAGGAAATCGCATCTTTGCCCGGTGTCACGAACCACCGCATCGGCGAAGACTACATCTCTGGCGGCATCCGCGTGTGCGACGGCCGCCCCGAGATGCTGGTGGCGAACGCGAACTGGACACGCGTCCTTGCGGTCGAGTTGACTGCCTCTGGTCTGACATCGCGGGACATCGGGCCTTTTACAGGCCGGGCATCCCTGGACCCAAAGCAAGCCACCTGCTGAGCATCTTCTTGCTTCAAAAACTTCGGGGGGCCCGAAGGGCGGGGGCAGCGCCCCCTCAACGGCTGAGTTCAGAGCGCGCGCCAGCCGATATCCCGGCGGCAGAAACCTTCAGGCCAATCAATTTGATCGACCATCGCATAGGCACGGTCGCGCGCCTCTTGCAGTGTTGCGCCGCGTGCCGTGATGTTCAGGACGCGACCGCCACTGGCGACGATGGCGCCGTCCTTGTTGGCGGTGCCAGCATGAAACACCATGTCCCGGCTCGACGCCGAAAGTCCGTCGAGTCCGCTGATCATAGAGCCTTTCTCATAGGCGCCGGGATAGCCGTCCGCTGCCATGACAACTGTCATCGCGTGGTCGTCGGCCCAATGCACTTTGGCCTCGGACAAACGCCCTTCAGCGCAGGCCTGCAGCAGGTCCAGAGCCTGCGCGCCCAGACGCATCATCAGAACCTGACACTCCGGGTCGCCAAAGCGGACGTTGTATTCCACTAGGCGCGGTGCGCCGTCCTTGATCATCAGGCCCACATAAAGCACGCCTTGGTAAGGCGTTCCCCGGCGCGACATCTCCTTCAGTGTCGGGCGCACAATCTGTTCCATCGTGGCGCGGGCCACCGCGTCCGTCAGAACCGGTGCCGGGGAATAGGCCCCCATACCGCCGGTATTGGGGCCAGTGTCGCCCTCTCCGACACGTTTGTGATCCTGCGCCGTCCCGATTGGCAGGGCATCCACGCCGTCACACAGGACAAAGAACGACGCTTCTTCGCCTTCCATGAACTCTTCGATGACAACCTCGGCCCCGGCCGCTCCAAAGGCCCCGCCAAACATGTCGTCCAACGCATCAAGGGCTTCAGATTCGGTCATGGCCACAACGACGCCTTTACCGGCGGCAAGCCCATCCGCCTTGATCACAATGGGTGCGCCTTGCTCGGTCACGTAGGCGCGGGCCGCTTCAAGTTCCGTGAAATGCGCGTAGGCCGCCGTAGGCGCGCCAGCAGCATCACAGACGGATTTGGTAAAGTGTTTCGAGGCCTCCAGCTGAGCCGCCGCCTTGGACGGCCCAAAACACAGCACATTCGCCGCGCGCAACGCGTCGGCCACGCCTGCGGCCAAAGGCGCCTCCGGCCCGATGATCACGAAATCAATCGCGTTCAGATGCACAAAGGCCAAAACTGCGTCGCCGTCCTCGATATTCAGACTGATGCATTCCGCGATATTGGCCATGCCTGCATTCCCCGGCGCAGCAAACAGCCGGTCGCATTTGGGGTTCTGCTTAGCGGCCCAGG
Organism: Shimia ponticola; assembly: GCF_007995215.1. Taxonomy (GTDB): domain Bacteria; phylum Pseudomonadota; class Alphaproteobacteria; order Rhodobacterales; family Rhodobacteraceae; genus Shimia_B; species Shimia_B ponticola. The sequence continues at coordinate 731,494 of NZ_VCDK01000003.1, read as the reverse complement.
CCAGCGCATGTTCGCGGCCACCGCCGCCCAGGATAAGGATGTTCATCGCGTCTTCCCCTTTGGTCGCGCGCGTTCTAGGCTTGGGGCCACCTCATGACAAGAGACGCCAGATATGGACCTGCTTGATGACCCAACACCCGGCAGCAATACCCCCGAGTTTTCGGTGGGTGAAATCGCCGGTGCCGTCAAACGCCTGATCGAAGGTGAACTGGGCTGGGTCCGGGTCCGGGGTGAGGTTGGGCGCGTGGTTCAGGCCCGGTCGGGGCATCTGTATTTCGATCTTAAGGACGAGCGCAACGTCCTGAGCTGCATGACTTGGAAGGGGCAAATCCCGGGTATTGGCGTCATGCCAGAAGAGGGGATGGAGGTGGTCGCCGAAGGGCGCATGACGGCATCCGGGTTTCAATCCAAATTCGCTCTGAATGCACAGACCATCGCCGTGGCAGGTGAAGGCGCGCTGATGGCGCTCTTGGAAAAACGCAAGAAAGCGCTGGCGGCTGAAGGCCTTTTTGATGACGCCCGCAAATCGCCGCTGCCCTATTTGCCGGAGATCATCGGCGTTGTGACCTCGCTTCAGGGCGTGGTGATCCGCGATATCCTGCACCGCTTGCGCGACCGTTTCCCGCGCAAGGTTCTGGTGTGGCCCGTTGCCGTCCAGGGCGCGGCTTGCGCGCCAGAAGTTGCGCGCGCCATAGAAGGCTTTAACGCGCTGACGTCCGGAGGGGCGTTGCCGCGTCCGGATCTTTTGATCGTGGCACGTGGCGGCGGCTCAATCGAAGACCTTTGGGGGTTTAACGAAGAAGTTGTCGCCCGTGCAGCAGCGGCGTCAGACATTCCGTTGATTTCGGCTGTTGGGCATGAAACGGACACGACGCTGATCGACTTTGTCAGCGACAGGCGTGCGCCGACGCCCACCGCGGCAGCCGAAATCGCTGTTCCGGTGCGGCTGGACCTGCTTGCTTGGGTGTCCGAGCAAGAGGCGCGCCTGCGCCGTGCACAAGAGCAGGGCGGCACACGTCGCGCCGATCACCTGCGCAATCTGGCCCGTGCCTTACCACGCCCAGAGGCATTGCTGGCCGCTCCCCGCCAGCGCTTGGACTTATGGGATGCTCGTCTGCCAGCGGCTCTTACGTTCGCCGTTCAGGCCCGTCGCGTCCGGCTCGCACAACGCGGGGCTTTGAACCCGTCGCTTTTGCGGCGCGCCGTCTCCGAGGATCGGCGCAAGATCGAGGGGCTTGGTACGCGACTTGCCCCGGCTTTGGAGCGTGCCGCGCGTGCCAAGCGGGACAAGCTGGATGCGCGTGGGCTGAACGCCACCGTTCTCAACCGCCGTCTTGAGCAGGCACAAGAGCGCTTCGGAAATCTATCTCGACGGCTGGCAAGTGTTGCCCGTCAGGGGGTGTCAGACCAACGCGCCCGGCTTGATGCCTTGGATCGCTTGCGTGAAACCCTGAGCTACAAGGCCACGCTTGACCGTGGCTATGCCGTGATCCACGCGGATGGAAAGGTGGCGACGCGCAAAACCGATGCCGACGGTGCCAAGGCGATAGAGATCGAGTTCGCCGATGGCAAACTGTCCATCGGGAGCGCACCTTCAAAGCGTGCTGCAAAGCCCAAGCCGCCAGAGCAGGGTAGCCTTTTCTAAGAGCCCAACTTTCTGCCCTGAGTTTCGGAAATCAAACGCCGACTTGGGGTCCGGGGCAGAACAGCGGCTCGTCACTTTGCGCGATCTCATAGAGCGGTGCGGACGCCGCATCGTTTTCGAATTGGGCGACCAGTCCGCCATCGCGGAGAAAGAAACTCCAGCATTGCGGAGCCGGGTTGTCTTCGTAAACAAAGCAAATCTGCCCGGCCTCTTCGTACCATTGCCCCATCTTGCAACTGTCGCCTTCAAAGGCCCACTGCACCCGACGACCGGGAAGATATTCCTCTGCGCCATAGGGTTCGCTGCCCAGACGTGAATAGGTCAGCGTTTTCCCGGTGGTGTAGGCTTCGAATTGGGAAGCAGTCAGAGGCGTTTGCGTTGCGTTATCTGCATGCACAAACGCCGTACTGAACAGAGCAAGACAAACCCCAAGGGCAAAGGACATCAAACGCATGCCTACACAGTGCCAAAGCGCACGGCGGACTGCCACCCACGATTTGGTGTGTTGAGCTTACTCGGCTGCCATGGCCGTCACAGCACCGTCGCGTGACCATTCAGCCGCGCGGTCGTCCATGGCGCGGCGCCAGAACGGGGGAAACAGGGCAATCGTCGACATTGCCGGAAGACTATAGGGAAGCATTGGGGCTTCGTCTTCTTCCGGCAGGTCCAGTGCCTCAAAAGGCTTTGACGGGTGTGCGTGATGATCCGAATGCCGAGGGGCATTCAACATGAGCGCCGCTGAAACCGGGTGCGGCGCGTTCCACGAGTGTTCGACGCCGATCGGTTCCAATTTGCCATTGGGCAGGGATGCGCGTTTCAGGCCGTAGTGCTGTACGTAATCCGCCAGCAGGATTTGCGCCGTGGCATAGATGGACAGCAACAGAAACGAGATCAGCCCGGCAACTCCAAACGCCCAGGTCACGCCGACCATCATGGTCAGGCCGATCCCCGCGTAGACGGCGTACATGTGTCGCAGCGGCTTGATCCGGCCATACCGTGCGCGCTGGCTTCGGTTCTCCACCTTCAGCCCCAATCGCGCGGAACTGGTCCATGCGCGGGCTGCAAATCCGTAAAATGATTCGCCAAGACGCGCGGTATTCGGGTCATCATCAGACCCGACATATCGGTGGTGAATATGGCGATGTGCGGTGACGTGGTGACCATAAAGGGTGCTGGAATACACCAGTGTTCCAAGCCAGAACGGAAGCCGCCGCGCGCTGTGAATCAACTCATGCGCGTTGGAATAGGACACCTGTCCGAAATACAGCCCAAAGGCGAATAATGCTGCAACCTGTTCAATCGGACCTGCACCGAACGCACCAGATATCGTGGCCGCAGCGAACAAAAGTACGGGAATATGTAACATCCCAAGCAAGATCGACAGCCATCGGGCGGCGGGGAACTCAACCCCCGGTTGGCTGTCTTCCGCAGCGAAAACGATCAACTCGTCCAAGAGGAACGTGAGGGTGCTCAGGTAGACGCAGGCAAACGCCATGACCCATCCGCCCCAAATCCCGGCTGCAATCAGCACAGGGATTGGCAACAAGGTCGCAAGCGCGAACGCTCCTACTTTCCGGTTCATCCGGTGCACTCCATCTCCACAAGCTGATATTATACATTTTTCACGGCCAAGGATCACGCGATCCTGTGAACAGGGTGTTTCGAAGTCCCTTGAAAGACCGCCACAGATGTTTCGAATGCGAAACATCTGGCGTTGGAAAAGCGTCGGTGAACGCCAATGCGGTCAAAGATGTCGTTTTTGGTGGGCGTGGCGTGTCAGGCGGAACGTTAAGGTACGTCCATCGGCAGGAGGGCATGACATGGCATTGGATGGCGACAAGGGGATCTGGAAATCCGCGACCGGAAAGGGACGCCGGACACCCAAGGGTCGTCAGTACGAAGATGGCGCGCTGGCCGACGTCCGGGCGCTTTTCGGGGACCGGCCACGGCAACCTGATCTGTTGATCGAATTCCTGCACCTCATTCAGGATCGCTACGGTCACCTGAGTGCTGCGCATCTGCGCGCCTTGGCCGAAGAACTGCGCCTGAGCATGGCCGAGGTGTACGAGGTCGCGACGTTCTATGCCCATTTCGACGTCGTCAAAGAAGGTGAAACCCCGCCACCTGCGCTGACGATTCGGGTTTGTGACTCGCTGGCCTGCGAATTGGCGGGGGCACAGCAGTTGAAAGCCGCATTGGAAGACGGGCTGGACCCGACCGAAGTGCGTGTTCTGCGCGCGCCCTGCATGGGGCGCTGCGATACCGCGCCGGTGCTGGAACTGGGTCACCACCATATCGACCATGCGACACCCGAAAAGGTGCAACAGGCCATCAGCGCAGGGCATACCCACCCTGACATTCCGGCATACGAAGACCTCGCGGCCTATTTGGACGCGGGCGGCTATGCCTCACTCAAAGACTTGCGGGCCAATGGTGACTGGGAGGCCGTGCAAGAAGATGTGTTGGCTTCTGGTCTGCGCGGGCTTGGCGGGGCAGGCTTCCCCTCCGGCAAAAAGTGGGGCTTCGTGCGCGCCAATGCCGGACCGCGGTATCTCGCTGTGAACGGAGACGAAGGAGAACCCGGCACTTTCAAGGACCGCTACTACCTAGAGCGGACGCCGCACCTGTTTCTTGAAGGGATGCTGATCGCCGCTTGGGCCGTCGAGGCAGACAAAGCGTTTATCTACATGCGCGACGAATACCCCGCCGTGTTGCATATCCTGGCAAAAGAGATTGCCGCTCTGGAAGCTGCCGGCATTGTTGAGCCCGGCTACATCGATCTGAGACGCGGGGCCGGAGCCTATATCTGCGGCGAAGAAAGCGCGATGATCGAAAGCATCGAGGGCAAGCGTGGCATCCCGCGCCACCGCCCACCCTTTGTGGCTCAGGTCGGCATCTTTGGTAAGCCAACGCTCGTCCATAACGTCGAGACGCTCTATTGGGTGGCCAAGGTGTGCCGTGAAGGCCCTCAGGTTCTCAACAGCACTGAAAAGAACGGTCGCACAGGCCTGCGCAGCTATTCGATCTCTGGTCGTGTGCGCGCACCCGGCGTTTACCTTCTGCCAGCCGGGTCAACGATCCTTGATCTGATCGAGGCCGCAGGCGGCATGCTAGAGGGCCATACCTTCAAGGCCTATCAGCCTGGCGGTCCATCGGCCGGTCTATTGCCTGCGTCGATTAACGATGTGCCGATGGATTTTGACACCTTGCAGGCGCAGGGCACCTTTATCGGGTCTGCGGCCATCGTGATCCTTTCTGATCAGGACAGCGCCCGCGCCGCTGCATTGAATATGTTGCGGTTCTTCGAAGACGAGAGCTGTGGTCAGTGCACACCTTGCCGGGTGGGCTGCGAAAAGGCTGTGAAACTCATGCAGGCTGACCGCTGGGATCAGCCGCTGCTGGAAGAGCTGAGCCAAGCGATGGTCGACGCTTCGATTTGCGGGCTGGGGCAAGCCGCGCCAAATCCGATCAAATTGACCATGAAGCATTTCCCGGACGAGATTTGAGCTTCTCGTTGTTCCTGATGGCATCGGCCTTGGGGCCGGTGACGTCGCTGATCTATTGGCTTGGGTTTTCCTGGCGGCCCGCATCGCGGGCCAAGACGTTGGCCAAGGCCCTTCCGATGGGCATCCTGTTTGGTTGGTTGTGGGTTTTTGCCGACGATGTCGGCGACAGCCCGATCCCATTCGCGGTCATGTTTGCTTGGCTCGGGGATATTGCACTGTCGAAAGACGGGGACCGCTGGTTCCTGCTGGGCATTGGCGCATTCGCCTTGGCGCATGTCTTTCTGATAGCAGTGTTTTTTGACCTTGGCGTCGAAATCGGGGCTGCGCGGATCGGGGGAATGATCGCACTTGTCGGGCTGCTCGGTGTGATGGTGCCGCTTTTGTGGCGATATGCGGGCGACTTGCGAGGTCCGGTAATGGGCTATGTCGCCATCATTTTTGCCATGGGGATCGCTGGGCTGATGATTGCCTCTGGCGATACGCGTGTTGACCAAACCGTACTCTTGGGACTCGCGCTCTTTGTACTCTCGGACACGCTGCTGGCTCTTCAGGCCTTTGTTGCAACGCCGTCGCCGCGTTTGCAGATCCCGCTCAGCCTTGCGGTTTGGCCGACCTATTACCTTGCTATGATCTGTTTCGCGGCCGCTGCGCCGGGCTAGCCCGCCGAACGCAGGGCACTGCGCACGTATTTCGCAGCCGAGCGGAAATGGCTTGGACCGGCAGCCTCGGCCCAGCGGCCAACGGTCCACTTGTTGTTCGAGCCCAGCATTTTGGCATCGTAGAGCTCGGCTTCGGTACGTTGGTGCATGAAATCAAGCAAAAGGTCGTAGCGCGACCGCAGAAGCTGCCGCGCCTCGGACCATCCCATATCGGACTGTGCTTCGCGCAGATCTGCGTTGTATCGTTTCAAATCATTCCATTTGTAGCCCTTGGCTGGAAAGCACACTTCACGGCCCAATTGACCGTCGCTGTACCAGCCCAGAAACAGGTCAATCCAATGGGCTCGATGGGCAATCACATCCTTGATTGAAGTGTCGCTGTCGTCTTTGCGCAGAGCAGTCGTTTCCGCGATGTCATCGATCACCTTCATCAGCTTCGAAAACTCTTTCTTTGTCACGGCCAAGAGATCGGCTTTGGTCGTCGCAGCGGGCATTGGTGTGTCCTCTCCTTTGCCCAAAGCTACCAAGGTCGGCGATGCGCCGCTTTGCGCAGGATCAATTCACAGCGTCAGTTGCGATAGACACGGCAAAGGCACCCCGCGCGCGCGATGTTGCGGCAGAGCGTGTCGGCTGCTTCGCGCGAATTGCGTCCAATGCGGGCCATGTAATAGCCGGGCCGGCCCTGAACGCGGTTCTCGACGCGAATGAGGTCGACCTTTTCGCCGCGCAGGACCGAAGGGCACTGCGCGACCCTTCGCTTAAAGGCGCGGTTCGCAGCATCCTTGGATGCCCCAAAGGCCAGTTGAACGCCCCATGGTTTCACCGCTGATGGTTTCGGCGCTGGTGGTTTGAAGGCTGTCAGCCGTCGATCACGGGCCAGCGCATGACAGGCCGGTTGAAAGGTCAGCTTAGGATCAAGTCGGAAGTCATGGGCGGCAGGCGGCGTATCACGCCATGTTTCGGCGGTCAGGCCGGTAATGATCTGGACGTAATTGATGGTTTCGCGCGCAAGCCCGCCGGTTTTGGCGATCAGTCCCTCGGCTCGCCGTTCGCCGCCATTATAGCCAACGGCTGCCAAGCCGGGGTTGCCGTAGCGGCGTTGCATCTCACCGAGGTATTGCGCGGAATGCTCCAGCGCCTCCGCCGGGTTATAGGGATCTTCCAACCCTCGAAGTTTCGCGGTTGAGGCAATGAATTGCGCGATGCCCATCGCGTTGGCCGGTGACAGGGCATTCGGATCAAACCGGCTTTCCTGCCAGATCAGGCGTGCAAAAAAGCCGGGATCAAGCCCATGCCTCTGCGCTTGGCTTTCCAGCATCTGGCAAGTGTCAAACACGAAATGCGCGGCGCGAATGCATTCCTGATGGCCCCACTCGGCGCTTGAGCACTGTTTGCCCGGCCCATCCGGGGCCGCAAAAGCGGCGAACGGTGCCAAACCAAGAAGCAAAAGAACAACCAAACGCGCCATGGTTGCATGACGCGCAGTTCAGGCATTTGTGTCAACGCCCTTTTCCCCACGCGCCGGGAGGGTTAGGTGAGATCAAGACCTACAAGGAAGACCTCATGTCATTTTTCGGCAAGCTCAAGGACCGGCTTTTCAAATCAAGTTCCAAGCTTGAAGAGGGCCTTGATGCGATCATCGAAGAGGGGGGCGAAGTCAGCGACCCCGATCCTGCGCCAGAGGCGAGCCCGGTCGATGTGCCAGCGCCTGAACCTGTGCCAACACCTGCTCCAGCTCCTGCCCCGGAACTGCCGCCGCAACCAGAGCCGCAACCCGATCCTCAACCGGTCGCACCCGAGCCGGTGGAATTGCCCGAGCCCACGCCACCGGCAGAACCTGTCCGCGCACCTCAACCGACGCCTCAACCTAAACCCGAGCCAGAGCCGCAGCCTGAACCGGCCTCAAAGGCAGAGGGCGGTCCAGGCTTGCTTGGTCGCTTAATGGGGCGGACGGCTGTTGCCGAACCGCGCCGCGCGCTTGATGACGACATGCTGGAACAGCTGGAGGAATTGCTCATCGCCTCGGACATGGGCGTGGACACGGCGCTGCGCGTCACGGCGAACATGGCCGAAGGACGCTTTGGACGGAAGGTGTCGGCCACCGAAGTCAAAGAGCTCTTGGCGGGCGAGGTCGCCCGCATCATGGATGGCGTTGCCCGCCCGATGCCGCTTTATCCCAAAAAACCGCAGGTGGTTTTGGTCGTGGGCGTAAATGGCTCTGGCAAGACCACCACAATCGGCAAACTGGCCAGCCAGTTCCGCTCAGCCGGGAAATCGGTTGTGATCGCAGCGGGCGACACCTTTCGCGCAGCAGCGGTCGAACAACTTCAGGTTTGGGGGGATCGTGCAGGTGTACCGGTCCTGACCGCGCCAGAGGGATCGGACCCCGCAAGCCTTGCCTTTGACGCGATGACCAAAGCCGAGGCTGATGGCGCAGACCTTTTGATGATCGACACTGCCGGGCGACTGCAAAATCGCACCGACCTGATGGAAGAACTGGCCAAGATCGTACGTGTCATTCGCAAAAAGGATCCCGACGCGCCGCATAACACTTTGTTGGTGCTGGACGCGACCACCGGTCAGAACGCGCTCAGCCAAGTCGAAACATTCCAAAAGATGGCGGATGTTTCCGGGCTGGTCATGACCAAGCTGGACGGCACGGCCAAAGGCGGTGTGTTGGTGGCCTTGGCGGACAAGTTCGGTCTGCCCATCCACGCGATTGGTGTAGGAGAGCAGATCGACGATCTTGACGCCTTCGACCCAGAGGAATTTGCCGCCGCCTTGACCGGTTTGGCCAAATGAGCGCCGCCAGCCGGACGCTGGCATCGCTGCAGGTCCGCACCTGACCCCATGACAGAGTACATCCTGTCGATCGAAGGGACCGAGGCCGGAACGCGCATCGCGATGTTCTTGGCATTGATGTCGGCCATCCTGCACGCAGCTTTTGGTGCGCTGCAAAAAGGGCGCCATGATCCCTGGCTGACGCGAGCCTCTATCGACACGTCGATCTTTGTGCTGTCGGCGCCGGTCGCTCTGTTCCTCGTGCCTTGGCCCGAGGGGGCGCAGTGGGGCGTTCTGGCCGGCGCGCTTTGCATCCACTTTTTTTATAAGCTCGGCATGGCCTTGGCCTATGAACGCGGGGCCTATACCGTTGTCTATCCGGTCGTCCGAGGCACAGGGCCGCTTTTCACAGTGATCGGCGCATATCTGCTTTTTGGCGAAGTCTTCACGCTGGTTCAGTGGCTGGGCGTCTTGATCTTGCTTGCCGGGATTTTCGGTCTGGCGCTCTATAATTTGGCCAAGATCGACGTGGATCGGGACACTCTTGTGCCTGCGCTCTGGTTGGCGGTCGGAACGGGCTTGCTTGTTGCGCTTTATACCACTTGGGATGCGTTGGGTGTCCGCATGACACCTGATCCGTTTACATTCCTCGCGTGGTTTTTCTTTGTCACGGCTATCGACTTTCCCCTGATCGGTTATCTGAGATGGCGGCGCGATCCGGATCGACCTGCACCGGGGCCTTTGCTGGCACGGGGGCTCGTGGGCGCGCTGATCGCTTTTGGGTCTTTTGGCTGCGTGATCCTTGCCACACGCCTCGACAAGGTCGGTGAGGCCGCCATCCTGCGCGAAACCTCGACCGTCTTTGCGGCCATTATTGGCTGGGTCATATTGAAGGAAGCGGTTGGACCACGCCGCATGGCATTGATGGCGTTGATCGCGCTGGGCGCAGTGGTTGTGGAATTCGGCGGATAAAACAGTAGATACAGGCGCATGAGCGAAGAAAAGACACTGAACCCCACCTTGAAATTCATCCTCGAACTGGGCCCGCCCATCGCGTTTTTCGTGATCTATCTGCGGATTAGGAATGAGGTGTTCACGATCGCAGGCACCGACTATTCCGGGTTCATCATCGCCACGCTGGTCTTCGTTCCGATCCTTCTGGTGTCGATGGGTATCCTGTGGGCCCTGACGGGCAAACTCTCACGGATGCAACTGTTCACAGCCTTCATGGTCATCTTCTTTGGCGGGCTGACCGCGTGGTTCAATGACGAACGCTTCTTCAAAATGAAAACGACGCTGGTTTACGGATTCTTTTCTGTGATCCTCGGCATCGGGCTTGCACAGGGGAAAAGCTATCTGGCCTATGTCATGGACGAGATGATGCCGATGCGACCAGAGGGATGGATGATCCTGACCAAGCGGCTTGCGCTGGGCTTTCTGGTGCTCGCGGTGGCCAATGAAATCGTTTGGCGCACCATGAGCACGGACACCTGGGTCAAGATCGAGACCTTCGGTTTTCCAATTGCCCTGTTCTTACTGCTCTGGTGGCAGATCATGACGCTCCAGCCGTATTTGATTGAGGATGAAAACCAAGGCTGAGCGGGGAGGCCGTCGGCAAAAAAGCCCGACCTTTTGACTAATGCGGCAATGCAGCATTTCATGCCGCCGTTGCTTGACGTCCTCAAAAGGCGGGCGTATCCATCTTTTGTGGCGATTTGTTACCGGATTGCGGGCCACGTTAAATATGCCGCTAAAAGGTCGGGACGATGTTTGTCACCCCTGCCTGTTCCGGTGGGGGTTTTTTGTTGTCCAAAAAAGGGGGCATCACAATGGATAAGCGCACCAAGGCCATCCACCACGGCGTTCGCCGCAGCCAATATGGCGAAGTCAGCGAAGCGATCTTTCTGACCCAAGGCTTTGTTTATGACACGGCAGAACAGGCCGAGGCCCGGTTCCTGCAAGCAGGCGACGATGAGTTCATATATGCGCGCTATGGCAATCCGACCGTGCGCATGTTCGAAGACCGCATGGCCGCGCTTGAGGGGACCGAGGATGCCTTTGCCACGGCGTCCGGTATGGCCGCAGTCAACGGGGCGCTGACGTCGATGCTGAAGGCAGGTGATCATGTGGTCTCGGCCCGCGCGCTCTTTGGTTCATGCCTTTACATCCTTGAAGAGGTGCTGACTCGCTACGGGGTCGAGGTAACCTTTGTAGACGGCACTGATCTGGACCAATGGCGTTCCGCTATCCGCCCAGACACCAAGGCGGTCTTCTTTGAGACAATCTCGAACCCCGCGCTCGAGGTTGTAGACCTGAAATCGGTCGCGGAACTGGCTCACGCAGTGGGTGCGCTAGTTGTTGTCGACAATGTGTTCGCGACGCCCGTCTTTTCACAGGCGGTCGAAATGGGCGCAGATGTCATTGTTTATTCGACGACGAAACACGTCGATGGTCAGGGCCGTGCGCTGGGCGGTGTGATCCTTGGCACGCAAGAGTTCATTCGCAAAACCGTCGAACCCTACATGAAGCACACCGGTGGCTCGATGTCGCCGTTCACGGCGTGGATGATGCTCAAGGGCTTGGAGACGATTGACCTACGTGTGCGCGCACAGGCCGCCTCTGCGCAGGCAATTGCGACGGCATTGACGGCGCGCGATGATCTGGAGCGTGTGCTGTATCCGGGGCTGGCCACGCATCCGCAAAATCGGATCGTGGCAGAGCAAATGCACGGGTCAGGCGGTACTGTGTTGTCGATCGATTGCGGCAGCAAAGAACGGACATTTGCCGTGCTAAATGCGCTCAATTATTTCACGATTTCGAACAATCTTGGCGATGCAAAGTCTATTGTTACGCATCCGGCGACAACGACCCATCAAAGGCTGCCCGATGATCAAAAGGCGGCTCTTGGCATCACTCAAGGTCTGATCCGTATCTCGGTGGGGCTTGAGGCTACCGATGATCTCATCAGCGATTTGACGGCGGCCTTGGACGCGCACTGACAATGCAGGTCCGGCCGTTTCAGCCCGATGATGCGGCGGCCTGCGCGCAAGTCTATTTCCGTGCGGTCCGCGACGGTGCGGTCCGGTACTATTCCGATGCGCAAAGGCGTGCGTGGGCCCCAGAAACACCTGACTCTACGGCACTTGGCGAAAAGCTTTTGAATGCAGAAACCTTTGTCGCGGTTCGGGATGGCGAGGTTGTTGGCTTCATGTCGATGACGCGGGCGGGGCACATCGACCTTGCCTTTGTCCTGCCCGATGAAATGGGAAGAGGCACGGCAGATGCTCTTTATGCGGCGCTTTTGAACCGGGCAGTCAGCCTTGGCATCGCGGAACTCACCGTGGATGCAAGCCATCTCGCGCGGTCGTTTTTTCTGCGGCATGGCTGGATCGCTGGTCCAGCAGAGACGATCATACGCAACGAGGTGTCGCTGTCGCGCACGTTCATGTCATTGAACCTTCGTAAATAATTCCCAGTCTTCTTTTGATCCATACGGGCCAACCCGGCGTATTGATTAAGCAAAGGTTGAAACAGACGTGCGTGATCTCCTATGTAAGGAGACGTTGGCCCGCACCCAGCGAAGGGGGAAATTGCCATGAACATCCATTCACCAGATATGGCCCATGAACCAAGCCGCGAAGAGGCTGAAGCCGCTTTGGCGGTCCTGCGACGCTGGGCTGGTGCGGCAACGGCTGTCGAGGTTGAAGACCTCGACCCTCAGATTTCGACGCTGGTGCCGGGGCACGAACAAGGTGACTACCCGCTCTTGTCGCGCGTTTATCCTGACGCCTTCCGCGTAGATGATGTTTACAAGACAACCCTGCCTGACCTTCAAAACGGTCCGTCCAGCCTGATCCGCGGCGCACGCCAGCAGATTCAGCACGTCGGTATTTCGAATTTCCGCCTGCCCATCGGCTTTCGCACGCGTGACAATGGCAACCTTACGCTTGAGACATCAGTCACTGGCACAGTGAGCCTTGAGGCTGAGAAGAAGGGTATCAACATGTCCCGCATCATGCGGACCTTCTATCGCCACGCGGAAGAGACGTTCAGTTTCGACGTGACCGAGCGCGCGCTCGATGACTACAAAACCGACCTTGAAAGCTTTGATGCCCGCATTCAGATGCGGTTTTCCTTCCCCGTAAAGGTCGACAGTCTCCGTTCAGGCCTGTCAGGCTACCAGTATTACGATATCGCGCTTGAGCTGGTGGAAACGGCTGGCATCCGCAAACGGATCGTGCATCTGGATTATGTCTATAGCTCGACTTGCCCATGCTCTTTGGAACTGTCCGAACATGCGCGTGCGACGCGCGGTCAGTTGGCCACGCCACATTCGCAGCGTTCGGTGGCGCGTGTATCGGTAGTTGTCGATCCTAAGGCTCCGTGCCTGTGGTTCGAAGACTTGATCGACCTGTGCCGCAAGGCTGTTCCGACGGAAACGCAGGTCATGGTCAAACGCGAAGACGAACAGGCCTTTGCCGAATTGAACGCGGCCAATCCGATCTTTGTCGAGGATGCAGCGCGCTCCTTCTGCGAACAACTCCTTGTCGATAATCGCATCGGAGATTTCCGCGTGGTTGCCAGCCATCAGGAAAGCTTGCACAGCCACGACGCGGTCAGCGTTCTGACCGAGGGCGAGACATTCGCGCAGGAAAGCCTTGATCCGCGCATGTTCCAAACGCTCTTTCACGTCGGCTAAGGTCACTGGCCCGGATTTTTCCGGGCCATCCCTCTCCGATGGAGTTCTTCTTCCCCTTCGAATTTGTGGGCGTTTTGGATCGCTACGCGCCGATGGGCTATACCGTCGTGTTCCTTCCACCCGATGTGATATCCGCCTTGCCCGTCGCCCCATCCAAGCGTCCGCGTGTGATCGGCGAGCTTTGCGGTCGCCCGTTCAAAGGCGGTCTGCACCCAACCTCGGACGGTCGGGCCTATTTCATCGTGAACAAGACACGCCAAAAAACGGCAGATATCAGTCTAGGCGATCCGGTGACTGTTGCCTTCAGGTTGGATGACCCGGATTCCGTGGACGTTCCACCCGCGCTGCAAAATGCATTGATGGATGACGAAAATGCACGCGAGGTCTGGGAGGGGTTGACGCCCGGCACGCGGCGCGGATTTGCGCACCGCGTCGCAAGCGCCAAGACCGCGCCCACAATCAAGAAACGTGTGACCGAGGTGCTGACCGCGCTCGAAGATCCGAAACCGAGCCCATATCCCAAGCGCGGCTCACGCTAAGGCGCGCTTGACAGCGCGCAACCTGACCGCCAAGCCTGCCGCATGATTGACCTGCGCCCTGTGATCTATGTCATTGGCCTGCTCGTGGCGGCGCTGGGCGTTGCGATGCTTGTGCCGTTTGGCTTGGACCTTTGGTACGGCACAGGCCATGCCTTTGTGTTCTTTCAGTCTGCGGCTATCACGATCCTTGCAGGCGGATTTTTGGCATTGGCGACGCAGAACGGCATCGGGCAGGGGATGTCGCTGCAACAGACCTTTTTGCTGACGACAAGCGTTTGGGTCGCTCTTCCGCTCTTTGGGGCACTTCCCTTCATGCTCGGCGCAACAGAAGCCAACTTTACCGATGCTTTCTTTGAGGCCATGTCGGGCATCACGACGACCGGGTCGACTGTGTTCACAGGACTGGATCGGCTTCCCGAAGGACTGCTGGCATGGCGGGCCATTCTGCAGTGGTTAGGTGGTGTCGGTATCATCGTCGTTGCAATGGTGTTCCTGCCGGAACTGCGCGTGGGCGGGATGCAGATCTTCCGCTCCGAGGGCTTTGATACGCTGGGCAAAATCCTGCCGCGCGCAACAGAAATCGCGCAACGCATTTCGGTGATCTATGTTGTTCTGACCGGGATGTGTGCGTTGGGCTTTGTGGCTGTCGGTATGCCCACATTTGATGCCGTCATGCATGCGCTGACGACCGTTGCGACGGGTGGGTTCTCGACGCATGATGCGTCCTTCGGCGCATTTAACGCCGGTGCCGAATATGTGGCCGTGGTTTTCATGATCCTCGCCGCATTGCCATTTGTCCGTTACGTGCAACTTCTCAATGGTTCGGCGCGCCCGATTTTGGTCGATAGTCAGATCAGAGGGATGCTCACCGCCCTGGCCGCGATCGCTGTGCTTCTGACACTTTGGCTGTGGCTCCGGTCAGAGGCGATGACCGAACAGGCGTTTCGCAAAGCGCTGTTCAACGTAACGTCCATTTTGACCGGCACAGGTTTTGCCAGCGCAAATTACATGGAATGGGGGTCTTTTGCGGTTGTTTTGATGTTCTTTGTCGGACTGATCGGCGGCTGCGCGGGATCGACATCCTGTTCGATCAAGGTCTTCCGCTACCAATTGCTCTTTGCTTCTATCGCCGCCCAACTGCGCCAAATCTATTCTCCGTCGGGTCTATTCACGCCGCGCTACGAAGGTCGCCCTGTCAGCGAAGACGTCATCAACTCGGTCATGTCCTTTTTCGTGATCTTCATGGTGTCGCTTGGCCTTTTCTCGGTCCTGCTGGCGATGACCGGGCTTGATGTCATCACCTCGGTCAGCGGCGCCGCGGCTGCGTTGGCCAATATCGGTCCCGGCCTTGGCGATCAGATCGGACCTGCTGGGAATTTTGGCGGCTTGAACGACACGGCCAAGTGGCTTCTCGCCGGGGCGATGGTCTTGGGGCGTCTCGAATTGATGGCAGTTTTTGTCATCTTCAGCCGCACGTTCTGGAGGGGGTAAGTCATGCAACGGCCACTGGGTGCCCAAATTTCGCATATGCTCAAGGATCGCGGGGTCGAGGTGATCTTTGGTATCCCCGGCGTCCATAACCAAGAACTGTATCGCGGGATCGAAGAGGCCGGGATCAAACATGTTCTGGCGCGCCACGAACAGGGGGCGGGTTTTATGGCGGATGGCTATGCCCGTGCAACGGATCAGCCGGGCATCTGCTATCTGATCAGCGGACCGGGTTTGACCAATGCCATGACTGCGTTGGGACAGGCCTATTCCGACAGTGTGCCTGTGCTTGCGATTGCGTCCTGCCTTGATGAAGTCGCCGCAACCAAAGGCCAGTTGCATCAAATGCTGGATCAGGCAGGCGCGGCGCGTACAGTGTGCGATTGGTCCGAGACGGCAATGGATGCTGCCTCGGCCTATGGCTTGATCGACCGCGCCTTGTCAGAGTTCCAGACCTCGCGGCCTCGGGCCAAGGCGGTTCATGTGCCGATTGCGAAATTGGAAGGGCGTTCAGACCCCGCACCTGCCGGCGCCACACCCATGACCTCAGATGCAGCGCGCATTGATCCGACCGTGCTGGAGCTAAGCCAAACCGCAGCGAGACCGCTGATCATTGCCGGAGGCGGTGCGCGTCACGCGGATGTGTTGATGTTGGCCAAACGCCTCGGCGGAGCAGCCTTTTCCAGTTACGCAGGTCGCGGTCTGTTTGCCGACTACGATCTGGATTTTGGCGGCTATCTTGGGCGACCGAGTTCAGCGGATGTCATTGCCTCTGCTGACTTGCTCTTGGTTCTGGGCTCCGAATTGGCCGAGGTCGATCTATGGCGGCGTGATCTGGGCCATGATGCGCCAATGATCAGGGTGGATTGTGATCCCGTTGTTCTGAACGACCACCATCGTGCAAGCCACCCGGTGCGCGCCGATGCTTCGGCCTTTGTGAAGGCGTTGCTGGCCAAGCTGCCGGATGCCGATGCCGAAGCGGGCTGGACCCCGAAAGAGGTGCAAGAGGCACGCGCCAAATGGCGTGCCGAGGTCGAGGCCGAGCGTCCAGGCATTGTCGCGATCTGCGACGCATTGCGCGCAGCCTTGCCCGAGGATGCGATGATCTATTCGGACATGACCCAATTCGCCTATGTCGCGAAAGAGGTCTGGGACATGCCGCGACCCGGCCATTGGCATCATCCCACGGGCTTTGGAACTCTGGGCTATGCGCTACCTGCTGCCATCGGAGGTGCCGTGGCCCGCAAAGGCCTGCCGACACTGGCCATCGCAGGCGACTACGGTTTTCAATACACGGGCCAGGAATTGGGCGCAGCTGTCGAACTTTGCTTGCCGCTTCCCATCATTGTTTGGGACAATGGAAAGCTGAAAGAGATCGAAGAAAGCATGCAGGGCGCGCAAATCCCGCCCAATGCCGTTATCGCGCGCAACCCCGACTTTTGCGCGCTGGCGCGGGCATACGGCGCGGATGCTTGTGCGCCGCAGTCCCTGTCGGACATGCAAGCGGCTGTTAAGAGCGCGCTTTCGGCTGACGGCCCAACGGTGATCCATCTCACACCGGAAATACTGGCAGGCTAAGGCCTGCCTATTGCCAACATTCGACCAAAACGGTCATGTCTGCGGCCATTGTCTCAAGCTCGATCGGGCTGATCGCGGCTGTGCCCGTGCCTTCTGTCAGGACAATTCCAGCATCTTGCAGGCGGGCGCGGATGGTGTCTGTATCAACCGCAAACCCCACGCCGTTCGGCAATTTGCGCGCTCCGTCTTGCATGGGTTGGAGAAGGCCCAAAACTTTGCCGCCTCCGTCAAAAACGGGACCGCCCGCATCACCGGGCTGCGTCTCAATCGCAAGCCGTTTTACGGTGTCCTCTCCGCCCAGACCGCGCAAATCCTCAAGGCTGCCGGTTGTCAGCGTCGGCGCGCCAAGAAGCCCACCAAAGGAATAGCCGGCCACAAGCACTTCGGACTTCAACCGTGGAACGCTGCCTTGGAATGTCGCGTAGGAGATAGGGGCTGTGGGCGATTGCGGGCGCAGGGCCGCAAGGCCAAGCGCGCTGTCGGCAAACACGACATCCATATCGGTTTCCCCAAAGATCGACACGCGACCGCAGTTGTCGATCGCGGCTGCATGGGTCAGGACCGTTCCGGCGCCATCCACAAAGAACCCGGTTGCCGTTTGGGCGGGTTGGCGCACCTCAAGACCAGCCAAAAGATCAACGGATTGATCCTCGGTCGGTTCAACAAGGTCTGGGTTCAACACACCTGGGATGGGTGTGAAGCTGGCGCGCACAGCGTCCAACACACGGGTGCGGCGCTGATCGTCGCCTGCGGGCCAGACGAACATGAAGCCCTTCATTTCTCCGCGCTCGAACCGGACCTCAACGGTCGTGTGGTAACGATCATCCTGACCCTCGATTTGGAATGAGGAACGGTTCAGTTTGCGTGGGCCGTCCGTTGGCACCATGTCGAGCGTTTGCAGCACGTTGTACAAACCTCTGAAGCGCGCATCGCTGCCCGGTTGAGAAATCAGCGAAACATGCGCCGTGACGTCGCCTGTCGGGCGATAATGCGCAAACGGTGGCTCGTACTGTTCAAAGGCCATGACGCCCAAGGGCAGGTCGATCTGGATCCCGGCCTGGGCATCGGTCACGGTTGCGATGTCCATGCCTTCGAGCACAGCGTTGTAATCCCGCAAAAGGGTCGCGCGCTGGCGTGTCGTCAGAACACCTGTGGGTTCCAGCCCTTTGAATTCCTGCCACTCACGCATAGCGGCGCGAGTGCCGCGCCCGTATGATCCATCAATCGCAGCGCGGTAAAACCCGGCCCATTGGAGCGCGACCTGCAGCTCTTTTTTCTCGTCGCGGGTCAAGCGGGACTCCGACGCCCGCGCCTCGCGCAGGGTTTCGTCGGGCACCGCGACGGGCGCGTCCGGCTCCGGAGCGGCTGCGGTGGTCTCGTTTGATTCCACCTGAGGCGTAGGCGCAGGAGCCGCTGGTGTGACAGGGGCGGTTGCGGCGAGTGCATTTTGCCCGATGGGCCAAAACTGGCTCCGATATGCAGAGGATCGGGCGATAAAGCTGTCGCGCGGGATTTCGCCAAGTACGCGCAGGGTGCGAAGTTGTCCCTCTGCCGTATCCCGATCATAGGGACCCAGAGCGATCACATACCAATTCGAGGATTGCTGAAATCCGGCCACATCCGGAAGGCGCGTTGCATAGCTACGCACGCGATCTTCGGCTGCACGCAAATTTGGCTGCGCTTCGACCTGAATCCACACAAGTTCCTGTGCAAACACACAAATTGCGGTCCCCAGCCAAATCAATGCAGCTGCAATCACCTGTTTCATAATACCCTCTGGTTTATTCTTGCCGTCCCCGCGCATTTGATAGCGGGAAATCGGGGCGATGCACACGCAAAATCTATGTGATCAGGCCGGGAATGACCCCATAGGCGGTGTTTTGTGCGGCTGCGCAGCATGGTGGCCAATCAGGCTGTCCGCGTCGCATTGACCGGACCGGGGCAGGGCGGTAGGCAGGCCGCCAAATCGCGGAGCTTCAGCCCATGTCGACAGATACACCTCGGTCCTTCCAAGAGATCATTTTACGCCTGCAAACCTATTGGGCGTCCAAGGGCTGTGCCGTGCTGCAACCTTACGACATGGAGGTCGGTGCAGGCACCTTTCACCCGGCCACGACATTGCGCGCATTGGGTTCAAAACCATGGGCTGCGGCCTATGTGCAGCCGTCGCGCCGCCCGACCGACGGGCGCTATGGTGAAAACCCGAACCGGTTGCAGCACTACTACCAGTATCAGGTGCTGATCAAACCGTCGCCGCCCGACCTGCAAGAGCTTTATCTTGGGTCGTTGCAAGCCATCGGCATTGACATGGACCTGCACGATATCCGGTTTGTCGAAGATGATTGGGAAAGCCCGACACTGGGCGCATGGGGCCTTGGCTGGGAAGTCTGGTGTGACGGTATGGAAGTGTCGCAGTTCACCTATTTCCAGCAAGTCGGCGGGCATGATTGTCACCCCGTGTCCGGCGAGCTGACCTACGGGCTGGAGCGTCTTGCGATGTATATCCTGGGCGTCGATCACGTCATGGACATGCCGTTCAACGATCCCGATGCGCCGATTGCTTTGTCTTATGGCGATGTGTTCAAGCAGACCGAAGAGGAATACGCGCGTTGGAACTTTGACGTCGCAGACACCGACACGCTGCTGCAGCACTTCAAGGATGCCGAGGCTGAATGCGCGCGCATTCTTGACACGGACTACGACGACCCCAAGACCGGAAAACGCATCGTGATGGCACACCCGGCCTATGACCAATGCATCAAGGCAAGCCATATCTTTAACCTGCTGGACGCGCGCGGCGTGATTTCTGTCACCGAACGCCAGGCCTATATCGGCCGTGTCCGGGCATTGGCCAAACGCTGCGCGGATGCCTTCGTGCAGACCAAGGCCGCCGGATGGGTGCCGGAGGCAGCAGAGTGAGCGGTAAGATCGTGGGCATCCTCATCCTCATTGCGGCGATCGCCATGGGCGGCGGCGCGTATTACGCGACGGTTTATGGATACTATGACGATGTCGAGGCGGGCAGCGTCGAACTGACATCGCTTGTCTCGGGTGAGCCTGAAGAGATCATCTTTGAGGGGTTCGAAGGCATCGATGCCAATTCGTCGCCCATCCGCTATCGCGCGTGTTTCACGACACCGATGAGCACGGCGATGCTGACGGAAACCTACGAGACGTTTGAAGAAGCCGAACCTTTGAACGCGCCGGGATGGTTCGACTGTTTCGACGCCCCTGCGATTGCCGAGGCCCTTGCCGATGGCAGCGCCACGGCCTTTACCGGTCAGCGCAACATTCAATACGGCATCGACCGCGTCGTCGCCATCTTTGACGATGGGCGCGGCTATGCGTGGCAGCAGATCAACGACTGCGGCGACAAACTCTATGACGGATCGCCTAAAGGCGACGAATGCCCCGAACGGGAATTGGACTGAACTCATGCCTGATCTCTTGATCGAACTCTTTTCCGAGGAAATCCCGGCGGGCATGCAAAAGCGTGCGTCCGAAGACCTGCAAAAGCTGGTGACGAATGGTCTGGTCGAGGCGGGCCTGACCTATGCCGGTGCGATGGCGTTTGCGACGCCGCGCCGTCTTACCCTGACGGTGAATGGCCTCTTGGCCGAGAGCCCGACCGTGATCGAGGAACGCAAAGGTCCAAAGGTCGGTGCGCCAGAGAAAGCCATCGAAGGCTTCCTGCGTGGTGTTGGCCTGACGTTGGATGATCTTGAAATCCGCGATGACAAGAAAGGTCAGGTCTATTTTGCCAAGATGACCAAACCCGGCCGCCCGGCAGCCGAGATCATCGCAGAGGTTCTGACCGCCACCATCCGCAACTTCCCATGGCCCAAATCCATGCGCTGGGGGTCCGGCAGCCTGCGCTGGGTGCGTCCCTTGCAGTCGATCCTGTGCATCCTGGCGGATGAAGAGGGCGCGGAGGTCGTGCCGTTGGAGGTGGATGGTTTTGCATCGGGCAACACCACTGGCGGACATCGGTTCCTGTCGCCTGATCGGTTCGCTGTGTCGTCATTCGATGACTACGAAGCCAAGCTCAAACGCGCCAAGGTCGTTCTTCGCCCGGATGAACGGGCCGAGATGATCTGGCACGACGCGACCAACGCCGCCTTTGCCAATGGGCTGGAGGTTGTCGAAGATCGCGGGTTGCTGGCCGAAGTTGCCGGGCTGGTGGAATGGCCCGTTGTCCTGATGGGCAACATTGATGAAGAGTTCCTCGAATTGCCGCCAGAGGTTTTGCAGACCTCGATGAAAGAGCATCAGAAATTCTTCTCGGTGAAAAACCCAAAGACAGGCCGGATCGAAAAGTTCGTAACGGTCGCCAACCGCGAAACCGCCGACAACGGCGCGACGATCCTTGCGGGTAATCAAAAGGTTCTGGCGGCGCGTTTGGCGGATGCCAAATTTTTCTGGGAAAACGACCTGCGCGTGGCCAAGGCAGGCATGGGCGACTGGCAGGACGCGCTGAAAAACGTGACCTTCCACAACAAGCTGGGCACGCTGGCCGAACGGATCGACCGGATCGCAACTCTTGCGCGGGAACTGGCTCCAGTCGTCGGTGCGGATGCCGATCTGGCAGAGAAGGCCGCGCGGGTGGCCAAGGCCGATCTGTCGTCTGAGATGGTCTATGAGTTCCCTGAACTCCAGGGGCTGATGGGCCGTTACTACGCCGAAGCCGCAGGAATGGAACCTGAGGTGGCTGCGGCCTGCGAAGAGCATTACGCGCCGCTGGGGCCATCTGATGATGTGCCGACCGCAGCGGTGTCTGTCGCAGTTTCGCTGGCTGAAAAGCTGGACGTGCTGACCGGCTTCTGGGCGATTGATGAAAAGCCGACCGGGTCGAAGGACCCATTTGCGCTGCGCCGTGCTGCATTGGGTGTTATTCGGATCCTTCAAGAAACCGAGAGTCGGGTTTCTTTGGGCGCATTTATCGAGAGACAATTAGTTCAAGTCGCCCGGCGGATGGGTGCTTCTTGGAAGTTGTATGAATTCCAAGACGCCGGAGAAGATTCGACAAGATGGCATCCGGCTATGATCGTGTTGGCTGAAGATCAGGTCATTGAGGAAGAGCTATCCTTTGAAACAATGCGTCAGATTTTCGTCGAGGGTAACTTGTCACTGACCGAAGGCGAAGATGGGCGTTTGCCAAGTTTGGCTGACTTGGGTGCAGATCTGTTGTCGTTCTTCCACGACCGCCTGAAGGTCTACCTCCGCGACCGCGGCATTTCGCATGACGTCATCGATGCGTCTCTCGCAATGCCGGGCAACGATGACCTCGTTCTCCTCGTCAAACGCGCCGAAGCGCTGCAGGCCTTCCTGAAAACCGACGATGGCGAAAACCTCGTCCAAGGTTTCAAACGCGCGAACAACATCCTGACGCAGGCCGAGGAAAAGGACGGTGTGGAGTATTCTTACGGGGCAGACGTGAAATTCGCAGAAGCGGACGAGGAACGCGCGCTGTTTGCGGCACTAGATGCGGCGGATGCTGCAATCAAGCCAGCGATGGAAGCCGAGGATTTTGCGTCGGCCATGTCGGCCATGGCGGCACTTCGCGCGCCGATTGATGCGTTCTTTGAGGCCGTTCAGGTCAATGCAGATAGCGCGATCATCCGTCGAAACCGCCTGAATCTGCTCAGCCGCATCCGCCAGACGGTTGGTCAGGTCGCCGATCTCAGCAAGATCGAAGGATAGTCAGCCGCAGGCGCGTCAACTGTCGTGCCTGCGTTACAAAGACCCCTACGCACCGTCGCACTTGCGCCGAATCGTTAAATGCCTAGCCTTGCGCGCAGAAGGAATGCCGCAATGCAGCAACACCATGAGATCAAGGACATAGTCCCCATCACACCGACCGCCGCGATGAAAGCAGCGTGGCACGGTGGGCGTGCGAAATGCCTGCAGCGGTTGATCCGGCTGGACATGCCGGTCCCCACAACGGTGGCACTGTGCTTTGAGACTGTGCGCGCCATCGCGGACGGGCAGCATCGCGACGTGACCGCATTTCTTGAGCCTTTTGACAAGGATGCCCTTTTGTCTGTGCGTCCGTCGTCGGAGCACGCGGATTGGGGTGGGCCGGGTGCCATTTTGAACATCGGCATGAACAATGCTCGTCACGCCGAATTGTCACGCACCGTTGGAGAAACGGCAGCGACCACGCTCTATCTGCGTTTTATTCAGGCCTACGCCGTACATGTCGCGCGTTTGGACCCTGACGCGTTTTATCTACCGGATGAGCCTGACGCCGTCGCCTTGGCAGGGGCGCTGGCGGCCTATGAGGACGAGGCCGAAGAGCCTTTTCCTCAAGACATTGCAGAACAATTAAGCGGTGTTCTGCGCTCGATGGCGCGCGCTTGGAACGGCACGTCGGCGCGGCTATTGCGTCAGGCCAAAGGAGCACCTGCGGACGCAGGTCTGGGCTTGGTGATTCAAGCGATGGCTTTGGGTGTTGGCCCCGGAGAAAGTGGCGCTGGCGTGATCCAGTTTGTCGATGATCAAACCGGTGCGCCGCAGGTCACCGGACGCTACCTGTCGCAATCCCAAGGGCGGGACGCGTTGAACGCCGATAGTGCTGCAATATATCTCGCGCGGGACAGTCGGGGCCAGTCGCTGCAAGAGCGCGCGCCAGAGGCCTTTGACGATTTGGTGCGGATGGGTGATCTGTCGCGACAACGTCTGCGCGAAGAAATGCAGATCGAGTTCGTGCTCGAAGACGGAAGAATTGCGATTCTGGATGCAATCCGTCTTCCGAGGGCATCGCGTGCGACGGTGACCGTCGCCGTTGCCTTGGCTCAGGATGGCATCATCTCAAAGGCCGAGGCGCTGATGCGCATCGAACCAGCCACGCTCTCGGAACTCTTGCACCGCCAAATCGCGCCAAATGCGCCGCGGAATGTTGTGGCACGCGGGATCGGAGCCAGCCCCGGTGCCGCATCTGGCAAGGTGGTCTTTAGCGCCGCTGCCGCGCAAGCCGCTCAGGCGCGTGGGGAAAAGTGTGTGCTCGTGCGCCGCGAAACGGGGCCAGAGGACATTCGAGGCATGCATGCAGCCGATGCCGTCGTGACCGAGCGGGGCGGTATCACCAGCCACGCGGCGGTGATCGGCCGGGGTCTTGGGCTGCCCTGTGTTGTGGGCGCGTCGGATTTGACGGTTCAGGAGGGTGAGCGTCGCATTCTGTGCGCAGGCTCGATCCTGAAAGAAGGCGACGTAATCGCAGTCGATGGCAGCACCGGCGATATCATTGTCGGCGATGTGCCCATGATAGAAGCCGGGTTGGACGATAGTGTGACGACCCTTTTGACTTGGGCCGATGAGATGCGCGACATCGACATTCGCGCCAACGCCGACACGGCAGAAGAGGCCTTGCGCTCTGCCGGGTTCTCTGCCGACGGCATTGGGCTGTGCCGGACGGAGCACATGTTCTTTGAAGCCGAGCGTCTTGTTGTCATGCGCGAGATGATCTTTGCCGACAGTGCAGAAGACCGCCGCGCGGTTTTGGACCGGCTCTTGCCGATGCAACGTGCCGATTTTGAGCAGTTGTTCACGATCATGAAGGGGCTGCCCGTTTGTGTGCGGTTGCTTGATCCGCCCTTGCACGAGTTCCTGCCACAGGACCGCCGCGGGCTTCGCGAACTGGCCAGTGCGCTCGACCTGCCGGTCAAAGAAGTCGAGAGCCGTATTGAGGCACTCAGCGAATACAACCCCATGCTAGGCATGCGCGGGGTACGTCTGGGCATCACAGTTCCCGAAATCTATGACATGCAAGCCCGCGCTATCTTGGAGGCGGCAATCGCGGTTGGAAACATCTCTCCAGAGATCATGATCCCGCTCATCTCAGCCAAGCGCGAGGTCGAGCTTGTCAAGAAACGGGTGGATGCCGTGGCGGCCGAGGTCCGGACCGAGACGGGTGTTGATGTCGACTATTCGCTGGGCGTCATGGTCGAGACGCCACGCGCAGCCCTACGCTCGGGCGAAATTGTGCAGAATGCGGAATTTCTCAGTTTTGGGACGAACGATCTAACACAAATGACCTATGGGCTGTCGCGCGACGATGCCGGACGCTTCATGTCGGCCTATGTGCAAAAGGGTGTGTACCCTGAGGACCCGTTTCACAGACTTGATAGCGACGGTGTGGGCGAGTTGTTGCAATTGGGCGCGGAGCGCGGGCGCGCCGCGCGTCCGGACGTCAAACTTTCGATTTGTGGTGAACATGGTGCCGACCCCGAGGCGATTCGCATGTGCCGTGCCGCAGGGTTCGACTATGTCTCTTGCTCGCCGTTTCGCGTGCCGGGTGCGCGCCTTGCCGCAGCGCAAATTGCCATTGAAGATCAATTGACTACCAGATGATGTTGAATCTCTGAATCACGCCCTACATGATCCGCGTCACGTGGCCGCGCAGGGGCCAAACTGGACTCTGCGCATGAATTTGCTTAATGCCACGCGATTAAGCAATCGTGGATGTCCTAGATGAAGTCTGCCGACAAAGTCATTCTAGCTGCTCTATTTCTTCTGCTATCGCCTGTTATCGGATGGGCTCAGGGCAGCAGTGCATTGGATCGTGCCATGTCTCTTGAGGTGCGCACACTTGCCACCCTGGACCCAACCAGCACTGCCAACCTGATGCGTCCGCCGGTCGAAAAACCAGCTGCTTTGGACGGTCCGGCGATCACCTTCACCAAGGCTTGGCTGCGCTCTCAGCCTGTGGCGAAGGGCGGCAAGCAGTGGGAGTGCTTGGCAGAGGCATTGTACTTTGAAGCGCGCGGTGAAACGGTGCGCGGCCAGTTTGCCGTTGCTGAGGTTATCCTAAACCGTGTCAGAAGCACCGCGTTTCCGAACTCCATCTGCAAGGTGATCAATCAAGGGACAGGCCGTAAGTTCGCCTGCCAATTCACCTACACCTGCGACGGCAAAGCCGAAACCATCCACGAACCGCGCGCCTATGAAATGGTGGGCAAAGTCGCGCGCCTCGCGATGGATGGTGGTGCAGGCGACCTGACGGACGGCGCGCTATACTATCACACGACTGCCGTGCGCCCACGCTGGAGCCGCGTGTTCGAGCACACCGCGACGATCGGTGTCCACAAGTTTTACCGTAAAGGCTAACGAGCCGTGTCTCGCATCTAAGCGGACACATCTTGTGCCGGTTCACGCGCGTCGGTGTCGGTCTCGGACTGTTCGCCGCAATGCGATTGGGTTAGGTCCGGGCAAAGAAACAAATGAAAGCGCGCGCCGTGACGGATGATGTGACTTTGGCCTTTGCCCACCCTGCGGAGCGCGCAGCCGCCACCGCCCCAGACTTGCGTGATCGGATCTCGGTCCGGGATCATGTTGTTGAGGTTGAAATCGGTGCGTTTCAAGCCGAGCGCGGGGTCACTCAGCGCATTCGTTTCAATGTTGTGGTCGAAGTTGCGCCACTTCCCGCAAATCTGGCGGATGATGTGGACCTGATCCTGTCTTATGACCGCATCACCGAGGCAATCGAAGGCGAGTTGTCGGAAGAGCGATTGAACCTTCTCGAAACCCTGGCCGAGCGTGTGGCGGACCGAATTCTATTGGAACCGCAGGCTTTGCGCGCATTCGTTCGCATTGAAAAGCTGGACCGTGGCCCCGGTACATTGGGCGTCGAAATTGCCAGAACCAAACCCGCGGATCAGGGTGTTCGCGCGCTGGCTGATACGCCTGAACCCATCATCCTTTGCCTGTCGAATGCCGCCATTGCGTCGGACCGACTGACTGACTGGATCGATGTGGCGGAACGTCATGAACGACCCGTCATCCTCTGCGTCGGGTTCAACGACGCGCCAGCGGTGCGTGTGCCGAACCATAAAATGGTGCAACGGCGCATTGATCTTCTCGCGATCGAACAAAATGCGTGGGTCCTGGCAAGCCATGATGACCGCTGCGTGGTTGTGGAAACGCGGACCGAACTCGATTGGGGTCTGCGGAATGATCAGATCAGTGTCTGGGCTCCGTCTAAGCTTGTACTCGATTCCGTGGAGGGGCCGGGAGTAAGTGTGACGGATATTCCCGCTTTGGTGGCTTGGTTCGCAGGTGAAATGAACGCAGCCGAAATCGTGTTTGTCGGCATGGAACCCCAACAAAACGCAATTGAGGCGCGTTTCGCGGCGATTTCAGAGGTCGCGCTGTGAGCCAATCGCCGATCTATCGCGCGCTTCCGACGCTTGCAGGGCAGGCGTGCCTTGCAGGGGGATGGTGCCGCTTCGACACTGTCGAGCGGTTGCCGGGCGGTGTTTGTGCGGTTGGCGATCTTGATCCAGAGGTTTTGCGCAAACTGACGTCACCGCGCGCGGCGATCTGCGGTCTGCCGATGGACCGCCCCCAGATCATGGGCATTTTGAACGTCACGCCAGATAGCTTTTCCGATGGTGGACGGCTCACCGATGTTGGCGGCGCCGTCGACGCTGCGATACAGATGGTGTCGCAAGGCGCAACGATATTGGACATTGGCGGCGAAAGCACACGCCCCGGCGCGGCATATGTCGAAGTCGGAGAAGAGATTGATCGCACGGTTCCGGTGATTGCCGAACTGAGCCGCGTGTTGTCGGTCCCAATCTCGATCGACACGCGCAAGTCCGAAGTCGCGAAAGCCGCTGTGAAAGCCGGCGCGTCTCTGATCAATGACGTCTCGGCGATGGAGTTTGATCCGGACATGGCCAGCGTGGCCGCAGAGGCAGGTGTGCCAATCTGTCTGATGCATGCGCAAGGCACCCCGGAGACGATGCAACGCAATCCCACCTACGAAGATGTCGTGGGAGAGGTTTTGACACATCTGGCGGGGCGCGTGGATGCCGCATTGGCCGCTGGCATCCCGGCAGAGCGGATCATCGTCGATCCGGGTATCGGCTTTGGCAAAACACTAGAGCACAACCTCGCGCTTCTGTCGCATCTCAGTGTTCTGCATTCGCTTGGTGTTCCGGTGCTTGTCGGGGCGTCCCGAAAGCGATTCATCGGAACCCTGACAAATGTCGAAGCAGCCGATGAGCGGGTGCATGGCTCAGTTGCCGTTGCATTGGCCGCCGTCGCTCAGGGCGCGCAAATCCTGCGGGTGCATGATGTCGAGGCCACAGCCCAAGCGCTCAAGATCTGGCAAGCGATACACGCGCCTTAGGCGTTGCGGCGGAGCAGTGCCGCAAAAGCGCGCGACTGGCTAAGGCCCACGCCAAACAGGATCAACACGGCCGATAGGCCCAACGAAGCGGGCACAGGTTCGGCCAAAATCCATGCACCGACCAGCACAGACCAGATCGGGACGATGTAGTTCGTGATGCTCATGAACACCGGACCTGCCGTCCGGATCACGAAGACCCGCAGGAAATTGGCCGCCGCTGTCGGAATTAGGCCGAGACCCACAAGGGCAATCAACGCGTCGTTTGGCGGTAGGTTGTCCTGCAAGGGCGGTGGGCCTTCGAAAGCCCAGGCAACCGGGATCGACACAGCGGCGCCGACGAAGATCAACAGCGTCGCCATGGCAATAGGATGGATGGGTGGGCATTTGCGCAGAAGGATCGATGACACCGCATAACACGTCGCCGCGCCAAAGCAGGCCAAGCGGCCATAAGGTTCCAAGGCAGCGCCAGAGCTGTCGAATGCGCGCGCGCCGATCAAGACACAAACGCCAATGAACCCGATGACAAATCCGATGATCCTGCGGGGGCCAGCCCTTTCGCCTGGAACAAAGAAATGCGCCAGCGGCAGAACAATGAGCGCGACTGCCGCCATCGAAACGCCGGCAAAGCCCGATGTCACGTATTGCTGACCCCACGCCAACAGCGCAAAAGGCAGCGCTGACGAGGTCACACCGGCAATCATTAGATACGGCCATCGCGGGCGTTGATCATTACCCAGACGCACCGGAGAGCGTAGCAGCATCCACACGACACCCATCACGCAGGCACCGATCACCTGTCGCCCAGCGGCAAGCCAAAACGGGCTGATCCCTTCCAGCGCAAGCTCCGTGACAAGGAATGTCGAGCCCCACGTCACGCCGAGAATGCAGACCATCAGCCAGCTTTGCAGAGTGGGGTTGGAACTATTTCCGGTGTTCACGGTTGTGCTTTCAATCGGTCCGCGCCAAACGAATTAAGGAGATGAAAAATGGAAAGCTTTCCACTGGTGATCATCCTTCCAATCGCCACCTTCGCACTCATCGTGCTGGGCGCAATGTGGTCGCGCCGCAAGACCAAAGAGCGTCAGTATGACGACTCGATCCCAAAATCATCGCTGGCGGTGGATGCGCCCAGCGACCGCCGCGCGCCGTAGAGCGTCACAAGATTTCGTGGAGTGACCACGGAGAGGCGGGTGCCCCAATACGGGGGCACCCGCCTTTTTCATTAGTTCTTTGTCTTGTCGACCATTTTGCCTGCCGAAATCCATGGCATCATTGCGCGCAGTTTCTCGCCGGTGGCTTCGATCATGTGCTCGTCGTTGGCGCGACGTGCCGCTTTGATCGTTGGCTGACCCACAGCGTTTTCCAGCATAAAGTCACGGACGAATTTGCCCTGCTGAATGTCGGTCAGAACGTCTTTCATCCGGGCTTTGGTTTCGTCGTAGTTCAGGATGCGTGGACCGGTCACGTATTGGCCGTATTCGGCTGTGTTCGAGATCGAGTAATCCATGTTGGCGATGCCGCCTTCGTAGATCAGGTCCACGATCAGCTTCACTTCGTGCAGACACTCGAAATAGGCCATCTCAGGCGCGTAACCTGCTTCGACCAGTGTTTCGAAACCGCAGCGGATCAGCTCAACCAGACCACCGCACAGAACGGCCTGTTCACCGAAGAGGTCGGTTTCACATTCTTCGCGGAAGTTGGTTTCGATGATGCCCGAACGGCCACCGCCGATGGCGGAGCAGTAGGACAGACCGATTTCGAGCGCTTTGCCCGAGGCGTCGTTGTTGACGGCAACAAGGCAAGGCACACCGCCGCCTTTGACGTATTCGCCGCGCACCGTGTGGCCGGGGCCCTTTGGTGCCATCATGATGACGTCGACGCCTTCTTTTGGCTCGATCAGGCCAAAGTGCACGTTCAGGCCGTGGGCGAATGCGATTGCGGAACCCGGCTTGATGTTGTCGTGGACGTATTTCTTGTAGGTTTCTGCCTGAAGTTCGTCGGGCATGGTGAACATGATCACGTCGCACCAGGCAGCGGCTTCTGCGATACCCATAACTTTCAGGCCTTCGCCTTCGGCTTTTTTCGCCGATGCCGAGCCTTCGCGCAGGGCGACGACAAGGTTCTTCGCGCCGGAGTCACGCAAGTTCAGGGCGTGGGCGTGACCTTGGGAACCGTAGCCAAGGATAGCTACTTTCTTGTCCTTGATCAGATTGATGTCGCAATCGCGGTCGTAGTAAACGCGCATGGTTTGGTCTCCTGTTTGGCTATGGGGACGGTGTAGCGGGATGCCGTCAGGCGTTCACGCGCTAAATGACCCATTAATTGCCCGACACGCGTGATTTTCATTCTTCAAACTCTCATGCTATGAAGAATTCATGCTTGATGACATAGACCGTCGCATTCTTCGCCATTTGCAGGGCGATCCCAGTCAGCCCATTTCCGCGCTGGCGGATGCTGCGCGGGTACCGCAAGCCACCGTCACCAGACGCTTGGACAAGCTGCGTCAGACCGGTGTTCTGCTTGGGACAGAGGCCATCATAAATTGGAAAGCGCTGGGATATGCGGTTGAGGTCAGCCTGCGCATCACTTTGGACAAAACCCAGACCCGCGCTTTTGACGATTTCCTCGTTGCGGCCCGCAAGGTGCCGGAAGTGATCGAGATCCAGACATTTCTAGGACGTGTCGATGTTCGCCTGTCTGTGATTGCCCGCGACATGACGCATTATCAGACGCTTTATCGCGACAGCATCCTGACGCTGCCGCATATCGCCGACATTGAGGCTTTGATGCAGGTGGCTTCGGTTCTCGACCGGCGGGAGTTGCCGCTGTGACGAGCATATCACTTGATCCCGCCGACCGCGCCTTGCTGCGACTGTTGCAGCAGGACGCCACCCGAAATGCAGGCGATCTGGGGCGTGAACTTGGGATGAGCCAGCCGGCCACGTGGCGGCGGATCAAGCGATTGCAGGAGGGAGGTGTTGTCACGGGCCGGTCGCTCCGCTTTGACCTCGAAAAACTGGGCTTTGGCGTCAGCGTGTTCCTGGGTGTGAAACTGGCGACAAAGGGACGCGTCAGCCTTGAGGATTTCGAACGCGCGGTGTCTGCCATTCCAGAGGTGCAAACGGTTGAGCATGTTCTGGGTCTTTATGACTATCGTCTGCGCGTGGTTGCCCGGGACCTAAGCGATTTTGAGCGCGTCTTGCGCAGAAGGATCATGACATTGCCCGGTGTTGGAGATGTTGAGGCCAACGTACTTTTGTCAGAAGAGCGTCGTCCCGGACCGATTTAAGACCACAGATTTCCGATAAGCTTCAGGCGCGGCCCAAACCATTGGCCTGTATACATAAGTAGACTTTGCATTTCGAAACGCGCGCCTCTAGCCATCGAAAGCAACAAAATGCTGGGAGGCTTTGATGGCATTGCTGGATACAATTGA
Organism: Shimia ponticola; assembly: GCF_007995215.1. GTDB lineage: Bacteria > Pseudomonadota > Alphaproteobacteria > Rhodobacterales > Rhodobacteraceae > Shimia_B > Shimia_B ponticola. The sequence continues at coordinate 700,032 of NZ_VCDK01000003.1, read as the reverse complement.
CCCAACAGGTCTCGATGAGTTTTCGGTCGTTTTCACAGATCGTTCCCTGAACCATATGAGCGCCGCATTCGGCGATGTGATGCGCGATCTCTCAACCAACCTGAAAGAGGTCTACAAGGCCGATGCGGTTGCATTGATCCCGGGTGGCGGAACATTTGCGATGGAGGCTGTGGCCCGACAATTTGGTCAGGACGCCCACGCCTTGGTCGTTCGCAACGGTTGGTTCTCGTATCGTTGGAGCCAGATTTTCGAAACGGGCACCTTCACATCGGAAACGACGGTGATGAAGGCGCGCCGCCAAGGCAATGCCAGCCAAACCCCATTTCAACCCGCTCCGATTGAAGAGGTGGTTGACCGCATCCGTGCGGACAAACCCGACATCGTGTTTGCGCCCCATGTCGAAACCTCTGCCGGAGTGATCCTGCCGGATGACTACATCACTGCTTTGGCTGATGCCGCCCATGAGGTGGGTGCGCTGATGGTGCTGGATTGTATCGCGTCCGGTTGTGCATGGGTCGATATGAAGGCGACCGGCGTCGACGTTTTGATCTCGGCCCCGCAAAAAGGTTGGTCATCCACCCCTTCGGCGGGGATGGTCATGCTTTCCGAGCGCGCCGTGGAGCGTGTGAAGGCAACTCAATCCAACAGCTTTGCCATCGATCTGGGTAAGTGGCTCGCGATCATGGAAACCTACGAGGCGGGGAAACATGCCTATCACGCAACCATGCCAACAGATGCGCTGCGCGCGTTCCGCGACACGGTTCTGGAAACACGCGAGTATGGCTTTGATCGCTTGAAAGAAGCGCAGTGGGAACTGGGAACCAAAGTGCGTGACATGATGGCGGCCAAAGGCATTACATCGGTCGCCGCCGACGGATACGGCGCACCCGGCGTTGTCGTCTGCTATACGTCAGACGCCGACATTCACAACGGCTCCAAATTCGCGGCCGAGGGCATGCAGATCGCCGCCGGCGTGCCGCTGCAATGTGATGAGCCAGAGGATTTCCGCACCTTCCGGATCGGGCTCTTTGGGCTGGACAAGCTCTATGATGTTGACGCCACGGTGGCGCGGCTGAAATCTGTGGCTGATAAGGTCCTTTAAGGGCGTCGCGCCCCGGACCTGATCCGGGGCCGCGATGGACCTAAACTCCCAAACCCAGCCGCATAAGGGCCGTGCGCACGGGCTTCACGTCATGGATGAGACGCAAACCTGCTGCGCGGGCGTCTCGCAGCGGTTGGGGGGCTGCGATAGAGGCCTTGTTGAGCACACTTACACCCAGCGTTCGACCGGCCACATCGGCAAAGCGGGCACGGTGATATTTGCGCAGCATGGTTTCGTCGCCGATGCTTTCCGGCGCGTCGCGGCACAGGTCAAGCAAGGCTTGCAGGTCTTTCAGGCTCGTGTTCAGGCCCTGCGCGCCAATGGGCGGCATGACATGCGCGGCCTCTGCCACAAGGGCGGTGCGCGGGCCGTAGAACTGATGCGCCACTTGGCTGATAATGGGCCAGGTGGTGCGGCGACTGATCAATGTCAGAGATCCGAGCACGCCAGCGCTGCGTTCGGTGGCCGCTGCGTTGAATGCGTCTTCGTCGAGGGCGAGCAATGCCTTGGCGTTTTCCTCGGTCTCCATCCAGACCACGGCCGATGACGGCTTGCCCTGATAATCCGGCAAAGGCACCAACGTGAAGGGACCGCCCGTGCGGTGAACCTCGGTCGATACGTTGTCATGCGGCCCTTCGTGGGCGACGGCAAAGGTCAAAGCCATTTGCCTAAAGTCATGGGTCGTCACACCAATGCCCAAAGCCTCGCGGCAGGGTGAGTTTCGACCATCAGCGGCAATCACAAGGCGCGCGGTCACGGTGTCTCCGTCACAGAGCGCGACCTTGGCTTCGGATGTGCGGGCGGTCAGTCGTGAAACGCCGACGCCGGTGCGGAAGGTGACATTTGGCAATTCTTCCAGTCGATCCAGCAACGCTTTGCGGATCAGCCAATTGGGAAGGTTGTAACCAAATGGTGCGTCGGAAATATCGGCAGCGTCAAAGTCCCGCGTGGCACGGGCTGTGGGCGCGGTGCCGCCCGCATCTACGATCCGCATGACCTGAAGCCCCGCCGAATGCGGCGCGAGGTGCGCCCAGACGCCTGCCTCCTCCAAGAAACGCTGCGCAGGTTGCAGGAATGCCGTCGTGCGCAGATCGGCGCCATCGGCATCGCGGTCTGTCACGGGCGGTGCGGGATCAACGCAGAGCACATCGAACCCGGCGGTGCCGAACGCGGCGGCTGCTGTCAGACCAGCAACGCCGCCGCCGGAAATGAGGATATCAGTCATGAGCCAAACTTAAGCACTGTTTTTGCCGCGACCAATCGGATCACACGATCTGCGACAAGAAACCCGTCAGGTCATCAGTTTCGTGATGGATATGCGGCGCATCCGATGTGCCGTGGACAAGGATTGTGCGCATTCCCAAGGCGTGTGGCACCTCGAGGTTCCTGTCCACGTCTTCGAACATGGCGGCTGAAGGACCGCTGACGCCTGCCATGGCAAAGACCTGATCAAAGGCTGGCTTTTGCGGTTTGGGCGCAAAATTCGCGTGTTCAATTCCAAAAACGGCCTCGAATTCCTGTTCTAGGGCTAGCCCGTCAAGCACCCGCCGTGCATAGGCTTCGTCGCCATTTGTGTAGATGATCTTGCGGCCCGGTAGGGACCTAATGCTCTTGGCCAGATTCGGGTTCGGCACAAGGTCGGCAAACGATATGTCATGCACGTCGTATAGAAATTCCATCGGGTCGATCTGGTGATCTGCCATCAACCCGGCAAGCGTGGTTCCATAGCGTTGCCAATAGCTTGCACGCAAATGGTCTGCTTCGGACTCGGTAACTTTCAGTCGGTTGACGATGTACTGGCGCATCCTCTCTTCGATCTGATCAAAGAGCCGGACGGAAGGATGATACAGGGTGTTGTCCAGATCAAAGACCCAAGTCCTAACGTGGGAAAACCCGTCTGAAATCGCGTGTGTCATGCCGCTCAGCTAGCCCGAGTTTGCATGTGGGTCCAGAGTCCATGCTTGCTTGACACTTTAGAGATGGGCATAAGTTGACACTAGGTCAGACGGAAGATGCAAGATGGACGTTAAAACACCAATTCGGGACGCATATGCCCTGATCCTCGAAGCAATTGATATTGGCATTTACAAGCCGGGTGATCGTCTTGTCGAAAGCGAATTGGCTGAACGCTTTGGTGTGTCGCGGACACCCATCCGCGAGGCGTTGCAACGATTGGAAACGCAGGCCCTGCTGTCACGCGATGGCCGTTCTTTGATTGTTTCGTCGCTCGATCACAACCAACTGTCCGAGCTTTATATCGTCCGAGCCGAGCTTGAAGGGCTCGCTGCGCGTCTGGCGGCCCAGCATGCCACACCAGAGGAACTGGCAGTGCTACAGCAAATGATCCATTCAGACCAGGCGTTGCTCGATGATCCGATGAAGTTGTCGCAATCCAACCGCAAGTTCCACAAACAGGTGCATCTTGCGTCCCATAACCGGTTCCTTGTGCAGCAACTGGACATGGTTCATCGCTCTATGGCGCTGCTTGCCAACACTTCGCTGGCTGTTGAAGGGCGCGGCGCCGACGCATTGCAAGAGCATCAGGACCTTGTCGATGCGATGCGTGAAGGTGATGGCGAAGCCGCCAGCGCAGCGATCAAGAACCACCTGTCTCAGGCGTTCATGACCCGGCTGCGTCTGGATGCGGCGGCGGAATAGCCTGTTTCACAGTCCTGGATTTGCCGTGGCTGGTCTTGTCCCAGTAAAACGGGCTGCCAAAGAACTCTGAAAAGCCTTTGTAGATTGCGACGGTGGCCAGTGGGAAATAGGCCATCAGGGTTGGAATCCACGGCATCATTCGCCTATGTCGGGTCCTCGCCACGCCAAGCCCGACACACGCAATGTTGATAAGCTCGCTCAGAATGAAGAGGCCGGTCAACATGATCGCACCATTTGCCGAGATCAAGTCAGCCGTCGGATGTGGGAGCCCAAAGATCAGCAGCCAATAGGTCCATAAAACGGGTGCCAAAAGGAATTGGGTGATCGTTCCGAGGAAAAGAACCTGGAACCCGAGAAAGCGCCATGCGCCTAAATCGACCCAAAGGCCCTTTGGGTTTCGCATATGGACGGCATAGGTGATCCCATACCCCTTCAGCCAGCGAGAGCGCTGTTTGATCCACGCCCAAGGTCGGTTGTTCGCCTCTTCGAAGGTCGTCGACGGCAAAAGAGCGGTTCGATAGCCCATGCGGGCAAGTCGGATGCCCAAGTCAGCATCCTCGGTGACGTTATGGGCGTCCCAGCCACGCATCCGGATCAACGCATCGCGCCGAAAGAACAGCGTCGTTCCACCTAACGGAATGGCCAGCGCCATCGTTGCAAGACCGGGCAGGATCACGCGGAACCACGCAGCATATTCCATGGCAAAGCAGCGTGAGAGCCAGTTTTCGGTCGGATTGTAGAAGTCCAACGCCCCTTGCAGGCAAACCACCTCTGGCGGCGCTTTGGCGAATTGTGCGGCCACCTTTAGAAGTTGATCATGTTCAGGTGCATCTTCGGCATCATAGACGCCGATGATCGTCCCCTGACAATGGTCGAGCGCGTAATTCATCGCGCGCGGCTTCGTCTTGACCGTACCGTCCGGCACCGTGACGACGCGCATCCAGCTGGGCAGCTGTGTGCGATTGAGTGTGTCGCGCGTTGTCTGGTCGTCGCTCTCGGTCACGAGGATAACTTCCAGGCGTTCACGGGGATAATTCAGCGACCGCAACCGCTCCACAAGATGTCCGGCGATTTCGCGTTCCTTATAAAGCGGCACCATAACCGAAATTTGGGGCAGGCGCGCCAATGGAACGTCCGTAATGGCGGGCGGACGCGCTGTCGGATGGCGCAACTCGGACAGCACCGCCGCCGCCTTGAGCAGCATGCTTGCCACGAGAGTTGTCAAAGCGATGCCGGTCAAAATCGCAAAGGCGACTCCCGGTGCAATCAGGCACAGCGACAGTGTCACAGCGGCAAAAACGATGGTGACCGCCTGCCAATTAGGGAGTGATAAGCTACGGCAGGATTGCAGTGCAGGCACGAGTGTTTCAGCCTTTCGCGTCAGGCGCATTTTTCGGACCTGTGCAATGCTTGTGACGATCTGGCTCCGTGGCGCGATCACCAACAGGACCTGACCAAATCGCCGCCGCAATTCTGGGAGGGCCCGCTGAAACGCGCGCCGTGTCGGCGCGGCCACCAAGACCGCCTTTCCTGCCCGCTGCCATGGCACGATGCCCAACTGAATGGCCCTTTGCGCTCCGAGGATGTCGATCAAACGTGGATCTGGCGGTGTCTGAACAAGATCGGCCAAAGATACATTTTCAACATCGGCCTGTGCAGCAGCGACAAGGGCTTCCGTGGCGACGTTTCGCTGGATAAGCACATGGTCCAAATCCGCACCGACGCGCCGCGCGCGCAGTCGTGCGTCCAAGGCATCGTCCGCCGTGACGCGCCCCCATGAAATCAAGACATCCAGCGCATCGCGCGACGCATGCGCCGGCTCAATTGGCGGTGTCGAAAGCGCGCCACCGATTGTCGGCTCACCCGCCACAAGTCTTAGGCCGGTTGCGCCCACGATCCTTCTCTCCGCCTAGCGTGTTGTCTGGGCGGTAGGGTGGACGAAAAGCGGTTAATGCAGAGTTAAGCGCTTAGGCTTTCTGCGCTGCCATCGCCTCGGCGAAACGCTCGAAGAGGTAATAGCTGTCCTGAGGTCCCGGGCTTGCCTCGGGGTGGTATTGCACCGAATAGACGGGGCGATCGGACATGCGGATGCCGCAGTTTGACCCGTCAAACAGGCTGACATGGGTTTCCACCACGCCTTCGGGCAGGGTTTGGCTGTCCACCGTGAACCCATGGTTCATCGAAGTGATCTCAACCTTACCGGTTTCCAGGTCCTTGACCGGGTGGTTTGCGCCGTGGTGCCCGTGGTTCATTTTGACGGTTGTCGCGCCCAGAGCCAAAGCAAGCATCTGGTGGCCCAGACAAATTCCGAAAACTGGAACATCGGTTTGGTCCAGAACACCCTTGATCATTGGGACCGCATATTCGCCTGTGGCTGCGGGATCGCCGGGGCCATTCGACAAGAACACGCCGTCGGGGTTCAAGGCCAGCACGTCTTCTGTTGTCGCTGTCGCGGGCAAAACAGTAACGTCACAGCCGACGGTCGCGAGGCACCGCAGAATGTTGCGTTTTGCGCCATAGTCGATCGCCACGACCTTGTGTGGTGGGTTTTCGACCTTGGTATAGCCCTCTGGCCAAGCCCAGCGTTTCTCATCCCAGCGATAGCTTTGGGCGCATGTGACCGTCTTGGCGAGGTCGAGCCCTTCCAGTCCGGCAAAGGCGCGGGCTTTGGTCACCAGCGCCTCAATATCAAAGTTGCCCTCTGGATCATGCGCCAATGCCACGTGCGGTGCGCCTTGCTGGCGAATGGCGCGGGTCAGCCGTCGCGTATCGACACCACCAATGCCTATCCGGCCCCGCCGTGCCAACCAAGGTCCCAGCTCGTCCTGAGCGCGCCAATTCGACGGTTCTGTTGGGTCCCATTTGACGACCATGCCATCGGCTACTGGATCGGCGGTTTCATCGTCGTCGGCGTTCACACCGACATTGCCAATATGCGGAAACGTAAAGGTCACGATCTGGCCTGCATAAGACGGGTCTGTCATGATTTCCTGATAGCCGGTCATGGCCGTGTTGAAACACAGTTCAGCCTGCGTTTCTCCGGTGGCCCCAAAGCCCTTCCCGTAAAAGACCGTCCCATCGGCCAGAACAAGGCATGCAGTGGGTGCATCAGTCATCGGTCTCTCCATGGCGGGCAGCGTTTGGTCAAATTCGCGGTGTGGTAAGGGCGTGCCCCCGCCCGGTCAAGGGGGCAAGCCCGCGCAAACGGCCTCAGGTTGTCATTTCCTTCGAACGGCCCTATATCGCCCCGCTTACCGGGGACCAAACAGCAGCTTGGGGAAGACGCGACCATGGACCTTCGCACACGGATCATGAATGGCCTGAAACAGGCGATGAAAGACAAGGAAGCAGACCGTCTTGCGACTCTGCGCCTGATTAATGCCGCGATCAAGGATCGCGACATCGCCGCGCGCGCCGACGGCGAAGATGACGGCGTGCCCGACGCAGAAGTGCTCGCGATCCTCGGCAAGATGGTCAAGCAACGTCAAGAAAGCGCGCGCATCTACGAAGAGGGCGGGCGTCTGGAACTGGCGGAAAAGGAACTCGGCGAAGTCGCGATCATCAACGACTATCTGCCAAAGCAGCTTAGCGACGAAGAGGTCCAGGCCGCCGTCAACGCTGCAATCTCCGACACAGGCGCCGAGAGCATTCGCGATATGGGCAAAGTCATGGGCGCGCTCAAATCGAAATACACGGGCCAAGTCGACTTCGCCAAGGTCGGCGGCATCGTAAAACGCCACCTGAGCTAGGCCTTGGGCCTGACCGGTACCTAGAGCTGAAGCGCGAATTCCTCTGCGATCCGCGCGCGTTCGTCCGGGTCGGTGATTGCGCGGCGTTCGATAAAGCGGCGCTTGAACCCACCACGACCGCGCCGAAGAAGCGCGTTTTGCCCATGTCCCAACATGTAGACTGCCAGCGGCCGCTTCGCCGGTGGCAGGGACAGCCCGTAAAGGCGCGCATACCATGCAAAGTGTCTGTGCGAGAGCCACATGATTGCGCGCAGGACTTCGATGTCGGCGCTGCCCGGTTGATAGGGCAGGGCGATGCAGGTTCCGCAGTTCTTGTACAGGGGCCGATTGCGCAAATCGCCAAGGCCCGGCCTGTCGGTCAAAGCAACCTGCCGCGTCTCTGCGTCATACATGTAGCCCTTTTCAAACAACGCGCCCGATGGCGGGAGAGCGCGCATATCGGCCACCAGATGTTTTGAAATCAGGTCGTCGCCATCCAGTGGGACAAGGATGCCTTCGGGTATGTTCAATTCTGGAAACTGATCGACAAGATCGACCATCTTAGGGCTTTGGTCATGTCCTTCCATGGATTTGTTCCAAGGGACCCAGAAGACGCGCGGATCATCCGGAAGATCGGGCATGTCCTGCCCTGTGACCAACCAGATCCAGTGCGGATCGGTCTGGTTCAAGACCGACACAGCCGTTGCCGCCAGCAAAGAATTGACGCGTTTCCAGTCGCGCGCCTTGGCCTTACCGATTACGGCGGTGGCGAAAATCACCTTGGGCGATGTTGTCCAACCTGTCTTGCGCGTGCGGTTGCGCAAGGCGATACGCTCTGGTTCGGACAGGTTGCCAAAGCGTTCAGCCAGCCCGAGAGGCCGAGTGATACGCACACGCATCTTGTGCCAGAAACTTGGCCTGAGAGCGCGGCTATAGGGCGTCAGGTTGACGGTATCTGTCATCCAATCCTTGTCCGAAACGAGGTCAGTCGATCCTGAAGCTCTTCATAAAGCTCCAGGCGCTCTTCCTCGCTCAGAAAGGCCCCTAATTCAACCTCGCGACCGTTACCGCGCAAGGTCAGGTAATTCGGCACAGGCCCCTTGGACGGATGCAAATGCAATGACGCCCAGTGCGTATTGCAGTCCCAGCTTTGCTTGGCCGCACGCGGATTGTCCCGCACCAGTTCGACCCGGTCGGGATCGATATGCAGCGTTTCCAGAATGGAGCGATCCTTGTCGTTTCTTTCCAACGCAAACCACATCAGGCCAATGGTCAGAGCGAAAAACGGCAAGAGACCCCACAGAACGACAGTTCCCATGACCGAGACAAGCGGAACACAAATGAGCAGAAGCGTAGAGCCCATGAACCATTTGAAGCCCGATTTGCTCAGCGATCGGTGTGGCCACAGTTGCAGGTCTGTTTCGTTTTGTGTGTCGTCCCAGCGATAGGGCATAGGTCCCTCGTCTTTGATGCCACAAACTTAGCGCGTCGGGCATCCGGGTCTATGCGTCGAAATGCACAAAGCCGCTGGAGCGGGGCTGTGGATTACAGAGGGGAAGCGACGCGTTTGGCTTGGAGAGCCGCCCCGCGCCTTTGCATCAGAAAGGCTTCGGCGAAGCCCAATCCTTCCTGTGACGCAAAACGAAAAAGCCCCGCCAAACTGGCGGGGCTTTCTTTTTTCAATGGCATGGCACGTTTAGTGCGCTGTACCTTTGTCCCAGTCAGACTGCTTTGGCAGCTGCTCGAACGTGTGCTCTGGTGGAGGCGATGGCAGCGTCCACTCCAGCGTGTCGGCCCATTCGTTCCATGGGTTTGCTGCGTTGATCTTGCGACCGGCGAACACGGTGTAAGCCATGATACCGATGAAGAGCAGGAACGAAGCAAAGCTCAGGAATGCACCGATCGACGACCAGTAGTTCCAGTAGGCAAATGCCTCTGGGTAGTCGATGAAGCGGCGTGGCATGCCCTGACGACCCAGGAAGTGCTGTGGGAAGAAGGTGATGTTCGTGGCGATGAAGAACGCCCAGAAGTGAACCTTACCCAAGAACTCTGGATACATGCGGCCAGTCATTTTCGGGATGTAGAAGTAGCAACCCGCAAAAATACCAAATGCTGCCGCAATCGCCATCACGTAGTGGAAGTGCGCCACAACGTAGTAGGTGTCGTGGTATGCACGGTCCACGGCTGCTTGCGAAAGGACGATGCCGGTCACGCCACCAACGGTGAACATGAACACGAAACCGATTGCAAAGAGCATTGGCGTTTTGAATTCGATCGAACCGCCCCACATCGTTGCGATCCACGAGAAGATCTTAACGCCTGTCGGCACAGCGATGACCATGGTCGCCAACATGAAGTAGGACTGCTGCGTCAGCGACATGCCCACGGTGTACATGTGGTGCGCCCAGACGACGAAGCCCAGAACACCAATTGCCACCAGCGCCCAAACCATCGGCAGGTAGCCAAAGATCGGCTTCTTCGAGAAGGTCGCGATCACGTGGCTGATGATACCGAAGGCAGGCAGGATGACGATGTACACTTCCGGGTGGCCGAAGAACCACAGGATGTGCTGGTACAGGACCGGGTCACCGCCACCGGCAGGATCAAAGAACGTCGTGCCAAAGTTACGGTCTGTCAGCAGCATTGTGATCGCGCCGGCCAGAACTGGCAGAGCCAGCAGGATGAGCCATGCGGTCACAAAGATCGACCATGAGAAGAGCGGCACCTTGAAGAGCGTCATGCCAGGGGCACGCATGTTCAGGAAGGTGGTGATCATGTTGATCGCGCCAAGGATCGACGAGGCACCCGACAGGTGAACCGCAAAGATCGCGAGGTCCATCGACATGCCTGCTTCGTTCGTCGAAAGCGGCGGATAAAGAACCCAACCTACGCCGGAACCCAGCTGGCCGTTGCCGCCAGGTGAGAACACCGACATGACAGCCAGCGAAGTGCCTGCAAAATAAAGCCAGAACGACAGGTTGTTCAGGCGTGGGAACGCCATGTCCGGCGCGCCGATTTGCAGTGGCATAAAGTAGTTACCGAACCCGCCGAAGAGGGCAGGGATAACCACAAAGAACATCATCAGAATACCGTGCCCGGTGATCAAGACATTCCAGAGGTGACCGTTCGGTGTACATTCGCCTGCCGCAGCAGCGGTCATGCGCGCGCCTTCAAGGCACATGTACTGAACGCCGGGCTCCATGAGCTCCATGCGCATGTAAACGGTGAAGGCGACCGAGATGAAACCCGCCAGACCGCCGACAAGCAGGTACAGAATACCGATGTCTTTGTGGTTGGTGGACATGAACCAGCGGGTGAAAAAGCCCCTCTGATCCTCATGCTCGTGCCCGTGGACGGCTGCGTCGGCCATATAGGCTCTCCCTCGTTGCATTGCGGACGGCGCACGCGAGTCGCACTGCGCCTAAAACATTGCTGCCGTTCTAAGAAAGTGTACCGATGTGCGCAACGCGGCGATGCGCCCCACAGGTGGGACGTCTTGGCGCAGGTATTCACGTTTTTGAATGCGTGTGAGCTGGGTCAGCCCTCGGAACAGACAGTGCTGAGTAGGCTCGCCCGAGGCACCGTTTGCCGAACAATATCAAACCTGCTCGCGCACCGGATCAGACGAATGGCATGGGAAATTCGCTGGTAACAAAATCGAGCATACCGAGTTCGAAATCACCAATGTCGAAATCCTCAAGCGTGATCGTCAGGTCGAAATCCGCACGGTGGGTCTGGCTATAGCCGTTTAGTCCGGATGTGATGTGCAAGATGGTGTCGTCGCCCATCTCCGAGACCGCGACTTCGACCAGTTGACGCGCCGCTGTCATGCGGCCTTCGAACCCGAAAAACAGCGTGTCGGCCTTGCCGGTGTCTACTGTCATGCGACCAACAAAATCCTCGGTGACAAGACCGCGGATTTCGATGGTTTCAAGCGTGCTGAAGTCGGTTATTTTGGTCGATCCACTTTCGACGTTGAAGACAAAGGTATCGCCACCGCCCAAACCGCTCAGAGTGTTTGTGCCGGTCCCGCCGCTAAGTCGGTCGGCGGATTGTGAGCCGGTGATCGTGTCATCGCCTGCGTTCCCATCAACGTCGAAGCCAACATTGGAGAAGCTACCTGCAAAGCTGTCGTCGCCGTCGCCCAAAAAGATGGGGCCATCTACGATGATGCTCCCTGCGCCAAAGCCGGTGGTCCCGACAGAGTCGTTGCCATCGTTCAGATTGATCCCGCCGCCGATGTTGCTGCCATGGGTGAGTACGAGAATGTCCACATCGTCGCCGCCGGTGACGTCCCCCGTGATCTGCCCCCGGTTAGTCAACGCGTTACCGCCGCCACCGAGGGCAACGGACCCATTGACGACCGCGCCGCTTTCGTTGGTGACTGTATCGTTGCCGGCGGACAGAAAGACGAGGCCGGTGATCGTGCCGGAGTTGTTCACGACGACGGAGTCGGTGCCGATGCTATTCGCGTCGATGACGAAAAAGCTGATGTTGTCTACAGGGTCGGCCGTCAACTCTCCTCCGCTGTCCACGATGATGCGTGTCGTGCCGGATCCCGCATCCGTGGTGACGAGGCCGGTCATGTCGCCCTCGATCCGTACGGCGGCATTATTGCCTTTGAGTGCCACGTCGATATCGGCTGATTGGCCGATGATCATCGCACCAAAAAGATCAACGCGGCCCGAATTTTGGAAATTTCCAAGAACCTCAAGCGTCGACAGCGCCGAAACCGTAAAGCTGCCCGTGACACCAAAGCCGATATCCTGAGCAACCTCGAACGTTGTGCCGGAACCGGAAAGCCCAGTGAATGCACCGTCCATGTAAAAAAGGGTGCCGCTGAAATCGACGCGTGAGACGCTAGGACCGACGATGAAATCGTTCACGTTGGGCAAGAAAACGATCGGTGAGAAGTTAAAGACAAATTGGATATTTGTCGGAGCGCTCAGAAAGAAACTGTCCCCATTCGAGAACTGCTGACCCAGTAGGTTTTCGTCAAGCCAAAGCAGGGTGTCTGCGTCGTACAATTCGTAACTGGCTGCTTCGGCAACCGGGCTGAGAATGGCCATGAGCGTCTTTCGAAAAAATTGGCGGGTATCCGTAATACTGAGCGGGATATTAGCCTGCGTGAGCGAAAAAGACAGAAGTTTGATGCACCTCGAACTGCTGCAAGTGTCGCTGATCGGAGGGCTTTAGAGGGTGGGAGGGGGCGAGCCGGATCAAGTGTTCGAGCCGCTGGCATCCTTAGGCTTTGACCGGTCCCAGACACTACCCTGTTTGCAGAGTATTTCTCAGATTGGTGTGTCGGTCCGCCCGGCGTCTGCCAATGGAAGACGCAGGTTTGCATGTCCAGCCTTAGGGTTTCTGTGCCAAACCGCGCCTCGCCAAGGTGTTTTTGGATCGGGTGGATGCGCACGTAAGGCCAAAGGGCAATTGCAGCGATGGCCAGCAGGACAACGAGGTCAGCCATCGCTACCGCTTAGTCTGCAGGTGGAAAAAACTGATCAAATGTGGTGCGCAGTGCGACGTCCAGATCGTCCATGGAAACAGGAAGTCCCAGATCAACAAGGCTTGTCACCCCGTGTTCGGAAATCCCGCAGGGCACGATGCCGTCAAAATGCTCTAGGTCAGGTTCAACGTTGATGCTGATCCCGTGAAAGCTGATCCATTTGCGCAGACGGATGCCGATTGCTGCGATCTTGTCTTCTGCGAGTGATCCGTCCGGCATCAAAGGCTTATCGGGACGTTCAATCCAGACACCCACGCGGCCATCGCGGATGTGTCCGGTCAAGGAAAACTCTGCCAAGGTGGAGATCACCCACGCTTCGAGGTCTTGCACAAATTTGCGCACGTCATGGCCGCGCTTGCCGACATTGAGCAGCACATAGACCACACGTTGCCCGGGGCCGTGATAGGTGTACTGACCACCACGCCGGGCCTCATAAACCGGAAAACGCTCCGGATGGGTCAAGTCCTGTGGATTTGCAGAGGTTCCTGCCGTGTACACAGGCGGGTGTTCGAGCAACCAAACAAGCTCGGACGCTGTGCCGGCATGGATCGCTTCGACTCGCGCTTCCATCGCTGCGAGAGCGTCCTCATAGTCCGTCAGACCGGGGGATATCTTCCATTCGACCATGGGGTCTAGGTGATCGCAGCCGCCCGCGGATGCAAGGTCTTTGACCGCAGCATTGGGTCAGCCCAATGTCAGGCCTACAAAACTGAAGGCTTCCAGGTCTAGCGCGTCCATGTCGCCTTCAATTGTGAGGCGTGTTGTAGTGACGTCGGGGCCAAGGCTAAACCCACTCAAGCTGGTCCGAAATGTCACTTCAGCACTTTCCGAGTACAGCCTGACATCCATGTCAACGCTGGCGCGGTTGCCGTTCCCGGCGCGCGTGTCCCCGCCATAGACCGTGTCCACGAGGAAACCGTTCAGATAGACGTTTATCATGGCGCCACGTCCGAAGAGGTTGGCAACGACAATGCTTTCACCTTCCTCCCAATCGTTGATCGTCATGTCGCCGCCGGTGCCATCAAAGATGAACGTATCGACACCTGTACCGCCGGTCACATTGCCGCCGGATTGGTCACCGATCAGGGCAAAATCGTTACCGGCCCCGAGGTCGAAGGTTCCCGTAGAGTTGTTGATATCGGCGATGTCGTTTTGATCTCCAAAGTCGAAGACCGCCCCCGTGGAGTTCGCCATGAGCAGAAAGTCGTTACCATCCCCGAGATTGATGGTGCTGAATCCGTTCGAGTCGCGCACCGTGACCGTGTCGCTTCCGCCGCCGGTGTTGATGCCTCCGTTTAGGTAACTGTTGGTGACATTCACGATGTCGTTGCCACTGCCGAGCGTCATGGTGCCACCAGCGAACTGCGTTGAGTTCACCATGTTGACCGTCATACTTACGAAGCTTCCGATCAGGTTGCCGCTCAGATTGCCGGTGTAGGTCGCGTTGGTCAGGTTGAATTCGCCGTTCCCGTCGAAAGAGATATCCGCGTAGACATCGACATTGGTGGCACTGAACACATCCCTGGTCGTGCTGTGCGAGCCGAAGCTTACGATCGCCGTCGTTGTCGCGTTGCCAAGTGAACCTTCGACCGTGACGACATCGTCATCCGTTCCCATTCCAAGGAAGCCCAGAAACTCGGACCCCGCAGCAATAAGTGCGGTGTCGTCGCCCGAATCCATAAAGAGAGTGTGGCTGCTGTCCCAGGCCCCGGAGTAAATCTCGAACACGTCGTCGCCGCCTGCCATGGTGACGAAGTGGCCTGTGCCGAATATGGCAAGTCCAGAGGACAGAACCAGCTTGTCGTCGTTTGATCCCATCGTGAAACTGCCAATGATCGAGCCATTGACGGTCAGGTCGATGCCACCCGTGCCTCCAAACTGCACGGGCAACAGGCCGCCGCCCACGAGGCCCGTCGTGCCCACAAAGACGTTCAGAGCAGTTGAGCCATTGTTGTAGATGTTGCCGGTGAACTGACTGTTGAACTGGACGTAATCGGTCGCCAGGGTCGTGGAATAGGTGATGTCGGATGACATGAAGCCGTTAAAGATCAGACGACCGTCCGACGCCTGTATGCCAGTACCGCTTGTGAATATTGATCTATTGAATTGGTGAAATCCCGTCAGGACAACGCCAGTACCAAAATTCACGTCGGTGTCGTAAGTCGCGCTTGTTGCTGTCACGGTGGACCCGGCGAGGAATGTCAACGACCCGACAGCAGAGTAGGGCGACGGCTGAACGATGCCGGGGCTCTCAACGGGGTCGGTCAATTCAGGGGCTGTGAAAGTGACCGTGCTGGCCGACAGGTCACTGACTTCGACGTTATCCTGAAGCAGGACCTGCGACACGCTACCGCCAATGCTGATGTCCATGCCGTTGAAAAAAGCGACCGCTATGTTGGTGAACAGGTCGATGAAGTTCTCGCCCGCTTCGTCCAAGCGGTTCCCATCAAGGTCCCACCGCATGACGCCATTGGCATCAGCACTTCCGATATATCGCATGAAAATGTACCCCCGTCCCCCGGGCACTCTAGGGTAAGGTGCCGTTCATGTTCAAGGATTTGATATGGCGGTGTTTTTTGCGGCAGTCGATGCCCGCCAAGGTTGTGCGGCGATGGTCCTGTCGAGCGGTGAAAACTGCCGTTTCCAGCGATTTTGGCCTTTTCAAGTTTTGTTAGACCTTGTATCGCACAGCACCAGTCAGGATCGCGGTCGTGGCGGAATTGGTAGACGCGCAGCGTTGAGGTCGCTGTGAGGTAACACTCGTGGGGGTTCGAGTCCCCCCGACCGCACCATGAAACCCCAAACAATACGACGCAAAGGGTGGCTTAGACGCTGCTTGGTTCGGTACCTTACAGCCTAGCTCGCGCAGGGCGCTGGGCGCTTAAAGCGTGTGCTGTTCGGTGGCGGAAAGCGGATCAAGCGGCTTTGTGGCCAAGCGCGCTGCCGATAACGGCACCAATTTCGGCCTTGGTCGCGGGCTTCTGAATAAGCGGCGCGTCGACCATCTCAGGCTCATCAAAGGTCAGTCCAATATAGGCCGAGATGTAGACTACCGGTTTGTTCGGATCGATCGAGCGCAAAATGTTGGCCAAGTGAAAGCCGTCGATCGCTCCGGGCATCATGATGTCGGTCAAGAGCAGGTCGAAGTGTATGCCCTTCTTGATTATCTCAAAGGCTTCTTCGCCATCTTTTGCGGTGATGACTTTGTAACCGATTGACTCCAGACCCTGCTGCAGAAGCGATAGCAGCATTTCCTCGTCGTCGACGACAAGGATGGTCTCACCTTTTCCCATAGGCGCAGTGACCATCGGTCGTCACTCCTCTTGTTCTCGGCTGGCGGAGGACGCCTTAACAAACTCTCGTCTCGTTTCCAACCGCTTACGTACTACTTTCACCATGTCAGGATACACCATGTTTAAGAGTTTTGCTAAGTATTTCGGCAATTTCGGTCCTTGTGGCGGGTTTTTGTATCATCGGCGCCGTCACAGTCCCCATTTCGTCCTTTGTGAACCCCGAGTAGCCAGACATGTAGATCACCGGTTTGTCAGGCAACAATTCGCGAGTCCGTTTGGCCAATTCAAACCCATCAAGTGCGCCCGGCATGATCACATCCGTCAAGAGCAGGTCAAAGCTTTGGCCCGATTGTATGCGCTCGTATGCCTCGTCACCGCTTTTAGCGGTGACGACGTTGTAGGAGAGTTCCTCCAATGCCGTCTTGACCAACTCCAACAGTATTCCCTCGTCGTCCACAGCAAGGATGGTCTCGCCATTGCCCAGCGGCAAACGCCCAATCTCAACGGGTTGTTCCTTGCCGCCATTATCGGTGCCACGTGGGACAAGGATCTGAACCGTGGTGCCGACGCCTACTTCTGAGTAGATTCTCAGGCTGCCTCCGCTTTGCCGCGCGAAACCAAACACCATCGCCAGCCCCAAACCGGTCCCAGAGTTTGTGCTTTTGGTGGTAAAAAACGGATCTGTGCAACGGGCCAACGTTTCGGCATTCATGCCCGGCCCATCATCGGTGATTGCGAATTCGACACACCGAGCGGTTTTCCCGTTGCTTTGATCGTCCTGCCAAGAGCCTGTAGCGGCACAATCCACCGAGCGGGCAGATATCGTGATTTTTGACCCTTGGCCCCCGCGCAGAATCGCGTCTCTGCTGTTCAGAACGCAATTCATCAGCGCTGTTTCAAGCTGCGCGGGGTCGCAAAACTGAAAGAGGTCCTCGTCGATTTTGGTGAACGCGAGTGAGACCTTCTTCTCCAAAAGAGGGCGAACCAAGGTTTCAAAATCCTTTAGGATTTTTGCGGTGTTTTGTGACGATGCGGTGCCCGGTTGCTTGCGTGCAAAGGACAATAGCCGTGTCGTCAAAGTGCGTCCGCGGATGATCGAATCCATGGATAGTTTCAGCATCGCGGCTCGAGTTGCATCGTCTTTTGTTTCTGATGCGGCCTCGAGGGCCATGAGCTGTGACGCTAGCAGATTGTTGAAATCATGGGCGATGCCACCGGTAAGCTGGCCCAAAGCGTCTAGGCGGCCTTTTCTTTCAACAACCTGACGGTTGCGCTCTTCGTTGGACACATCATCCAAGACAATAACGGTTTTGATGCTGTCTATCGAACGGGTATCATTCGTTGTTTTCCCGCTTGAGACACGGACATAGCTCCGGTTGTCTGCACCTGTGCCATGATCAAGCAATACGATCTCTGACTCTAAGTCTTCGCCATCAATGGCACGGCCGATTGGATCACCGCTGGCATCTAAGAAAGACAGTTTTTCAACATCAAGGAATTTGAGGGGCCTTGGGTATTTGAATGGCACCGAAGCTGACAGGCCAAGCATTTTGCGCGCCTGAGCATTGATCCGTATGACCGAGCCTTTTTCATCCAGCCCAATGATGCCGCTGGTCGCAGCGTCAAAGATTGTTCTGATTTCATTTCGCGCGGACTTGAGCGCACGACCGCGCAACCAGAGACCTCCGATTGCCCCAAGCCCTAGCAGCAGCGAACCAAGACCGAGGTAAAGGAAACGGTTTATTCGTTCCTCCGTCCAGAAAACCGGCTCACCAAAATACTTATCGCGTATCCCATCAAATTCCTCTGAAAACAGAAAACCGGGAATGACGACGTCCAACTGATCGCGGATGACACCAAGGCCCGGGCGCAGCCCAACGGCGGCATCGAAGGTGAGGATAGGCTGGTCAGAAACCTGAAACTCTTCGTCTAATCCGCGCGCTTTCAGCTTTGTTTTGAGGGTCGCAGTGGGGGCAAACAAGCCGTCCACTTCACCTGCTTCCAAGGCATCAAAAATGTCCTTCAAACCATCATAGACAACTGGATCTTTGATGCCTGCAACTCTCGCAAATTCTCTCGTGATGCTGGTGTCAACCAGTCCGATCCTCAGATCTACCAAGTCTTCAGCGCTGATAGAGGTGCGATCATCATCAGCAGAAAAAGCGATGCTTATCGTCTCGCGGTGGATAAGCGTCGAGAAATCCATTGTGTCCACCGCGGTTTCGCTGGTCGGTGACGCTGGGATGATATCGACGCCCGCCGCATTTGGACCGCGCAGATAATCCTGCAGAGGGATCTCTTTATACTGGTAGGTTAGACCAGCGCGTTCTGCGATCCCTTCAAATACTTCGACAAAATAACCAGACACCTCATCGACATTCTTGGTCATTATATAAGGCGGCAAGTGTGCCACGCCGACTGTCAACACATCCGGCGGTGGCGGCGGAACTGTGATGCCGTACTGCTGTCGCAGAGCCTCTAGCCGACCGTCTGCCTCTATCCGCGCGATGGCATCATTGATGGCAGGCATCAAATCTGCTCGGCTTTCGTGAAGCGCGACCACACGTTCAAAACTGCGGATGGGATCGCCTACGAAACGGATGCGACCATCTGTACCGGACTTGCGCGCGATGTCGTAAACGGCTGCATTAGGCACCAACAGCCCATCGACCTGCCCAAGCAAAAGGCCCATTTCCGCCGCTGGCGTGGTAACGAACTCGACCGGTTCAACTTGTTCAAGATCGGTGACTTCCGCAGAACCTGACACGGCTCTGACAATCCCAATGCGCATGTTCGCGTAAGTGCCTTCGGAGAATTCGTCGGCGCGTTCCGCTAACACCGCCAAACGCATTTCTTCGCGCGCGACCGGCTCCGAGAATACCGTAGACCTGCGCAACACTCCGCGCCGCGTAGTGCCCGCCAGCATATGTGCTTCACCCGCAACCATGGCAGCCACGACATCGGCCGGTGACGGGTAATCCCGAAACTCGATATCAACGCCGATCTCTTTTGCAATCTCCTGCGAAAGCTCAATGAAAAAGCCGGATCTCTGTCCGTCCGGCCAATATTCCATCATCGGCGGTCCCGGAGTGAACGGGATAATGAGCGGGTCTTGGGTTGTCTCTTGTGCTGCAGCTGAAAAGCAAGACATCCATAAAAATAGGACAGATATCAGGTGCTTAGACGGTCTAATATTCAGTTTCTCAATCATATCTTTCCGAGGGTAAGAGATACGATTAGTAGTTCCAGTTGTTTTCCAAGCGACAATGCCCGCTTTGGTTTTTACCTGTTCAGATTGTCAAATAATTACAAGAGATTACGCCGTAGTTTGCACGATTGCGAACCCGTTTTTGCGCAAATGCAGTTCGACCGCTCTCTCTTAGCGCGCCTTTGCCGCTGCGAACGCATCGGTCAGGGTTGCACGGTCGCCAATGTGGTTGGCGAGGATCAGGATCAGCCGGGATTTCAAGGCCTCTGCGTCCTCATCCGACAAGCCTTCGAATTGTGCGAGCAGTTCATCATAGAACCCGTCCGGGTCAGGGATGTTCGGGGCGAGGTTCAGCGGCATTGTTTACCCTTGGAGGAAGCGAGGGCCGCAGTGATCGCAGCGCCATCCCACGTGGGCCAGCGTCCAATAATGTGTTGATCGGGGCGGAGCAGATAAACGGCTGTGGGTGCGTCGCCAAGAAATCGCGCGCGCAGGCTGGGTGAGACATCTGTGATACTCAAAACCGCGCAAGGCGCATCCGGACCGACAGACACGTCTCCGATTGTGATAATCTGGAACCCACCGGTGATCTGATCCAACAGGTATCGATTGCCCATTTGCGCATCAGGACAGGCCGCGCCGGGCCGGGTTGCTGCCGGACCATCTAGGGCATCGGGGCCAAAGCCGGGAAGGCCGTCATAGACGCAAGGGGCAGATAGGCGCCCGGAGTTTACCAGTGGTCTTGCAAAAGCATGGCGGCCCGCAAGCTCCAGAACGGCATCGCGGAACGATGTGCTTGCCTTGGACTTCGGGGTCATAAAGTCGGTGGCGCGCGACGAATTCAGGATGTTTTCATCCGCTGCGTACTCCCGTTCCCTGCAATAGGTGTCCAGCAGTGCGTCCGGGGCATCTCCCTTGAGCACGAGGTCGAGTTTCCACGCGAGGTTCTCGGCATCCTGCACACCAGAGTTTGCCCCGCGCGCCCCGAAGGGCGAAACCTGATGAGCGCTGTCGCCTGCAAAGAATGTCCGACCTTGGCGGAAGGATTTCATCCGGCGACATTGAAAAGTGTAGATCGACGTCCAGACCAGTTCGTAGTCTGGAACCGTGCCTGTCTGAGACGACAGCATCGCATCGACACGGGTGCGGATGCGGTCGGGGTCCAACTCGAGATCGCGGTCAATGTCCCAGCCCAGCTGAAAGTCGATCCGCCAGACGTCATCGGGCTGTTTGTGCAGCAGCGCTGATTGGCCGGCATGTTCGAATGGTGGCTGGAACCAGAACCAACGTTCGGTCGGAAAGTCAGCCGTCATGCGCACGTCTGCGATCAGGAAGTTATCCTCGAACACACGACCATCAAAGGACAGGCCAAGGTGGTTGCGGATCGGCGAGCGCGCGCCATCACAGGCAATCAGATAGTCGGCCTCGACAGTATACGCGCCGTCGGGGGTGTCCACGTCAAGCGAGACATGATTGTCATGGTCGGTCAGGCCCGTGACGCGGTTACGCCCTCGGATTTCGATGGGCGCGCCCGCCTTCTGAGCACAGGTGATCGCGGCGTGCAGGTATTCTTCAAAACAGGGTTGTTGCAGGTTGATGAAGGCCGGGTGGCGGTGACCGTCCTCTGGCAGCAGATCGAACTCAAAGACCTGACCGTCGCCATGGAACACGCGGCCCACGTTCCACACGACGCCTTTTTTGAGCATCGGTCCGGCGGCTCCAAGACGGTGTGCGATGTCGAGCGTGCGTTTGGCAAAACAGATGGCTTTGGACCCAAGTCCCGGCCCCTCGTGGTCGTCCAGCAGCAGAACAGGCGTGCCGCGCTGCCCGAGGTCAAGCGCAAGCGCGAGGCCTACCGGTCCGCCTCCGACAACGACCACCGGATGGCGTTGCGCAGGCGCGGTTTGCGCCGCGACCGCAGCGTAGGGATAAAGCGTTTTGACCGTCTCGTAACGCGGGGCGACCATGGGGCCTCCTTAACCTTGCAGCGCTTCCCACATCTCTAGATCGCGCTGTGCGGTCCAGATGCGGGGGTGCGCGATGCCGCGCGCCTCGTCATAGGCGCGGGCGACGTTAAAGGGTAGGCAGTGTTCGTAGATCGCGAAGTCGCTGAACTTAGGATCACATTCGGCGCGGACGGCGTCCCATGCTTCCTTCAGCGTGCCACCGCGTGCGGCTACACGGGCGGCCGGGCGATAGGTGCTTTCGACGAAATCACGGGTGCTTTCGATGGCGGCATCCACCATGTCACGCCCAACCAGCGCGTCTCCACGTCCGGGCGCGATGGCGTCGACCTCATGCGCCTTGATCGCATCCAGCGTGCCGCCCCAGTCGCCAAAGTATCCGTCGCCGCAATAGCAGGCGGAGTGGTATTCGACGATATCGCCTGTGAACATGACATTTTCGTCCGGCACATGCACGACCGCGTCGCCCGCTGTATGCGCGCGACCCACATGTTTGATGTCCACGCGGCGGGAGCCGAGATAGACGGTCATGCTGTCTGAGAAGGTTGTGGTCGGCCATGTCAGGCCGGGGATGCTTTCATGGCCTTCGAACAGGCGGGGGAAGCGTTGGAATTCGCTATCCCAATCCTCTTGCCCCCGTTCGGCAACCATCGCGCGGGCCGCGTCGGACATGATGATCTGCGACGCGCCATAGGCAGATGCGCCCAACACGCGGACCGCGTGGTAATGGGTCAGGACCAAATGGCTGATCGGCTTGTCGGTGACAGAGCGCACCTTTTCGATGACTTTTTCGGCCAGACGCGGGGTCGCCTGCGCCTCGACCACCATGACGCTGTCATCGCCGATGATGATGCCCGAGTTTGGGTCCCCTTCGGCCGTAAAGGCCCAGAGGTCGCGGCCCACCTCGTCAAAGGTGATGGTTTTTTCAGTCATGTCGCCCTGAGAGGCGAAGGCTTTGCTCATGTTGTTTCTACCTTTTGCGAAATTGTGCCGAAGGCATTGTTACCATCTGCGTCCTCGAACCAGATTTCGACATGGTCGCCTTGGGTCAGGAATGGAGTCTTGGGGCTACCGGTGGTCAAGGTTTCGACCATGCGTTGCTCCGCGATGCAGCTATAGCCGCGCCCACCTTCTGCCACAGGCGCGCCCGGTCCGTGCGATGCGTCCCGATTTGAAATCGTGCCAGAGCCAATGACAGTTCCGGCGGGCAAGGGGCGCGTCTTGGCCGCGTGCGCGATCAACTGGCCGAAGTCGAATGTCATATCCTCGCCGGTTTGGGTCCGGCCAAAGGGGCTTCCATTCAGATCGACACACATTGTTCCATTCAATTTCCGGCCGTCCCAGCCGGGCAAGTCATCGGGCGTCACGGCGATGGGAGCCAAGGCAGACGGCGGTTTGGATTGCACAAACCCAAACCCTTTGGACAGCTCATCCGGAATCAGCCCACGGAGCGAAACGTCATTCAGGATCGTGATCAGCCGGACGGCACTTGCCGCATCATCCGGTGAAGCACCTGCCGGCACGTCGCCTGTAATGACGGCAACCTCCGCCTCAAAATCTATGCCCCATGCGGCATCACCGGTGATCGGTGTCGTCGGTCCGTCGAAAACCGCACATCCCTGATACATCAAAGGGTCGGTCCAGAACCGTTTTGGCATTTCGGCCCCGCGTGCGCGCCTGACCAGATCGACATGGTTCACATATGCCGAGCCATCTAGGAAGGTGTGACTGCGCAGGAGCGGGGCGGCGCAAGCAGCCGGATCAAATTCATGTCTGCCGCTGCTCGTTGCGCGAAAATCATCGACGACCAACGCCGACTGCAGACAGGTCTGGCGGGCTGGAACGCAGGTTTCATGTCCCGCGTCGACGATCATCAGGCCGCCCAATTCTGGTACGGTTGCAACTCTCATTTCTTCCCCGGGGTGCCGTCGAATTTCTTCTCAAGACTGTCCCAGCAATCGATGTAGTCGTCCTGAAGCGGCGCGTCTTTGCCTGCAAATTCCGTCAGGTGTTGGGGAAACCGTGTCTCGAACATGAAGGACATCGTGTTGTCGAGCTTGTGCGGTTGCAGATCAGCGTTTGAGGCCCCTTCAAATGCGTTTTTGTCGGGGCCGTGTGGCAGCATCATGTTGTGCAGCGATAGGCCTCCGGGGATGAAGCCTTTCGGCTTGGCATCATACTGGCCGTAGATGTTGCCCATCAGTTCGGACATGACATTCTTGTGGTACCACGGTGGGCGGAAGGTATCTTCGGCCACCATCCAGCGTTCGCGGAACAGGACGAAATCGATGTTGGCCGTGCCTTCGACGCCTGAGGGGGCAGTCAGGACGGTAAAAATCGACGGGTCCGGGTGGTCGAACAGGACCGCACCGACCGGGCAATAGGTCTTCAGGTCATATTTGCAGGGCGCGTAGTTGCCGTGCCATGCCACCACATCCAACGGGCTGTGGCCAATGTGCGTTTCGTGAAATTGCCCGCACCATTTCACCGTGACGGTTGACGGCGTTTCGCGATCCTCGAACGCTGCGACGGGCGTCTTGAAGTCGCGCCGGTTGGCCATGCAGTTCGCGCCAATCGGGCCGCGCCCGGGCAGGGCGAATTTCTGACCATAGTTTTCGCAGACAAAGCCCCGGCAGGGGCCTTGAAGGACCTCGACCCGGTAAACCAATCCGCGCGGCAGGATGGCGATGTCCTGCGGCGCGACGTCGATGACACCAAGCTCGGTGCAAAACCGTAGCTGCCCTTCTTGGGGGACTACCAATAGTTCGGAGTCCGCTGAGTAGAAGTAGGCGTCCTCCATGCTTTGCGTCACTAGGTAGATATGGCTGGCCATCCCGACCTGGGTGTTCACGTCTCCGGCAGTCGTCATTGTGCGCATGCCCGTCAGCCACGTGAGCGGTTCCTGCGAATGGGGTACTGGATCCCAACGATATTGACCCAGAGATGTCACATCAGCCGGAATGTGCGGCGCAGATTTCCAGTAGGGCAGGTCGATCCGTTCAAAGCGTCCGGTGTGTTTGACCGACGGACGAATGCGATAACACCAAGTGCGTTCGTTCTGGTGGCTGGGCGCGGTAAACGCCGTGCCAGAAAGCTGTTCGCCATATAGACCGTAATTGCACTTTTGCGGGCTGTTCATGCCTTGGGGCAGGGCGCCGGGCAGCGCCTCGGTTTCAAAATCGTTCCCGAAGCCGGGCATGTAACCGGGATTCGTGCCTGCTGGTGTGGCGGCACTGATCAGTCCGTGCGGTTTTGAGGCGTCGTTCATGGGGCCATCCTTGCTCAACGCGCAAGGCGTATTAGTTGGTTTTGTAACTAACAACATTTAATCCGTTGATATGCCCGACACTGAGACCTTCGATCTTCAGGATTTTTTGCCCTACCTGCTGAACGAGGCGGCGGATGCAACGAGCCTTGAATTTCAACGCTATTACAAAGACCGCTACGGCATGCTGCGCACGGAATGGAGGGTTCTCTTCCATTTGGGTCACTACGGCATGATGACGGCCAAACAGATTTCGGACAGCGCGCGCATCCATAAAACCAAAATCAGCCGCGCTGTTGCGGCGCTAGAAGAGAAACGGTTTGTGCAACGCGAACGCGATGAAGTGGATCGCCGGATCGAAAACCTGTGGCTGAGCAAAACAGGGCAGGCGGCATTTCGGGACCTCAGCGCACAGGCGGCACAATACGATCAGATATTCATGGCCAAAGTGCCAGAAGCAGATCGCGAAGCCCTGCGCCGATGCCTTCGTGTGATCGCGGATATTCAGACGCCTGTTAGTCGTCCCACTCCACGTTGAATTTCGTGACCAGAGCCTGAACCTGATCATCCGTCAGCCCGCGCGCGTTCACCCCGCGCAGCATCATGGCAAGCCGCGCCGTGTCTTCCAGCTCTTCGATGGCGTTGCAGGCGGCTTCGACATCTTTGCTTGCCACCACCGGGCCATGGTTCGCGAGCATGACTGCCGAGCGTTTACCTGCCAATCCGCGCACAGCATCGCCCATGGCCGGATCGCCCGGTAAGAAGAATGGCAGCAGCTTGACCTTGCCCAGCTTCATGACCGCATAAGGCGTCAAAGCAGGTAGAAAGTTGTCAGGATCAACGTCTGGCATCATTGACAACGCAACAGAGTGGCAGGAATGCAGGTGGACTACGGCGCCTGCCGATGACCGTGTGTCGTAAAATGCTGTGTGCAGCGGCATCTCTTTGGTCGGTGGATCACCGTCGATGAGCGTCCCTGATGCATCAAACCGAGACAGACGCCCTGGATCAAGTCGTCCAAAGCTTGTCCCCGTTGGCGACACGAGCAACCCGCCATCATCGGTTCTGGCCGATATATTGCCCGTCGAGCCGCCCGTCAGCCCCCGGTCGAACATGGACTTGGCAAGTACGCAAATCTGTTCGCGAAGGCGGCTTTCTGCGCTCATGCGGTGTCCAGTCTTTCAAAGGCGTCGGTGAAAAAGGTCTCGGTGCCAAAATTGCCGGATTTGAGCGTCAAGGCAACGCGCTTGCCGTCCGTCGTGCAATAGGTCCACGGGACACCGGGGGCGATCTCGGGACCGATGTCCAACTGGCTGACGCCAAGGGCCTGCGTGACGGCGCCGGATGTTTCGCCACCAGCGACAACGATGCGGCCGGCGCCCGCGTCGCGAGCCGCAGTGGCGCAGGCGGCCAACGCCTGTTCTACAATTTCACCGGCGCGGGTCGTTCCAAGCTTCTCTTGGGCGGCGCGGACCTGATCGGGTTCTGCCGTTGCATAGATTAGTGGGCGACGGCTCAAATCCTGTTCCCCAAGCCACGTCAGTGCCGCATCTGCGCCTTGATCGGCGAGCGTGAGAGGTTCAAGTCTGAACGCCGGCGCGCCGGTCGCGACATAATCCTGTACCTGTGCTCGGGTCATTGCAGAGCAACTGCCGGACAGGACGATCCCGCTTTCCGCGAGATTATCCGGTTTCGCGGCTTTCGGTGCATCTGCTGGCAAAGTGCCGTCGCGCAGATAAAGTTGGGGCAGGGGCATGGCGACGGCGCTACCGCCTGTCATCAACGGCATGTCACGACAGGCCTCGGCAATGATCGGCAGGTCCGCATCTGACACAGCGTCGACGATCACATGCGCGACCCCGTTGTCCTTCAGGTCCTGCAAACGATCGCGCAGAGCCAAGACGCCACGATCAACGACCAGTCTATTGGCAAGTCCCACAGGGCGTGTCACCTGCGGTTCAAGCAGGCGCATCAAATTGCTGTCGCGCATCGGCGTCAGCGGATGATCCTTCATCGGGCTTTCGTGCAGCGGCTGTTCCCCGACAAAGAGGTTACCCATTAAGATCGCGCGCCCGTTCTCTGGGAAAGCCGGACAGTAGATTGTTTGATCCGTGTCCAGCGCGTTCATCAATGCCTCGGCCACCGGACCAATATTGCCGTCGGGCGTGCTGTCGAAGGTTGAGCAGTATTTCCAGAAAAACCGTTGGGCTCCAGCGGCTTGCAGCCAATTCAGAGCGCGCAGCACATCTGACTTGGCGGCTTCGACAGGGGCTGTGCGGGATTTCAGCGCGATTACCTCAAACGGGGCGGTATCGGCGGGGGGCGCATCCGGCACTCCGATCCTCAGGCTGACCTGAACACCGCTACGCGCCAGCAATCCGGCAAGGTCGGTGGCCCCGGTAAAATCGTCGGCGATGCAGCCCAGTAGCGTCGTCATTCTGTGTCCTTGGATGGAAGTGTCAGGTTCGCAGCCTTTGCATAGACCTTGGCCACGGCGGCGTCATCTTCGGCACCCAGGCCCATGGCAACGGCTGCGTTGAATTGGGCAAGCGCGGCTTGGGTGATCGGTGTCTGCAATCCCTTCTCATTGGCGATTTCAGTCACGATACCAAGGTCCTTGGGCCAGATGGTGACCGCGCTATGCGGTGTATAATCGCCGTCCACGATGTGCGGCGCGCGGTTTTCAAGCATCCAACTCGTACCGGCACATTGCGAGATGACATCCAGAAATGTTTCGGGCGCGACACCTTGGGCAAGCCCGAATGTCAAAGCCTCGGCCATTGTCGCGATGTGGACGCCGGCCAGCAATTGATTGACCGCTTTCATCGCCGAGCCTGCGCCAGCGCTCTCGCCAAGGTCAAAGACGGTCGACGCTACCCCATCAAGCAGGGGCTTTGCGGCGTCTTTCGCAGCCTGTGAGCCTGAGGCCATGACAGAAAGGTCGCCCTTGGCGGCGCGGACGGCCCCGCCAGAGATCGGCGCATCAAGGTATTGGACACTGTGATCGCTGCAGCGGCGCTCCATCTCGCGGGCAAAATCGGGCGCTACGGTCGCACAGGCCACGATCACACTGCCTTGCTTCATGCGTGGCACGAGCGCGTCATCGCCGAACAAGACCGCCTCTGTTTGTGCGGCGTTCACGACGACAATGGCGGCGGCGTCTATCGTTGAAGCAACGCAGGCAAGTGATGCGGCGCGGCCTGTTTCGCTCTGAAACCGGGACTCGCGTTCTGCGTCGCGGTCAAACCCATAGGTTTCCAGCCCTGCACGGTGAAGCGATTGGGCCATGCCAAAGCCCATAGAGCCCAGACCGATGACAGCACACGAATAGGACAAGGTCGCTCCTGTGTTCAGATTTCTCGCCGCCACATTGGACAGCGACAACAGCAAAGCGCAAGGGGCTGCTGGGTCAGGCGAGTTCGCTGAGACCTTCAGTCGACAAAGTGTCGAGGCGCGGCATGAGGCTGAGCAACTCCCGGGCATAGTCCGTCTGCGGGTTGGCAAAGAGTTGGTCGGTTGCTTGAAGCTCCATCAACTTGCCGTCTTTGACGACCGCCACGCGATCACACATCTGACGCACAACGGGCAGGTCATGGCTGATGAACAGCATCGTCAGGCCCAGATGCTCCTGTAGATCCTTCAGAATGTTAAGGATTTGCGCCTGAATGGACACATCAAGCGCGCTGGTCGGTTCGTCACAAATCAGGAACTCAGGCTGCGTGGCCAAGGCGCGGGCAATGGAAATCCGCTGCCGCTGACCGCCGGAGAATTCATTTGGATAGCGTTGACCTGCCTCCGCGCCAAGCCCCACTCGCTCCAGCAATTCGTCCACCCGCTCCTGCACAGCCCGGCCCGACAGAAGTTTGTGATGTAGGATCGGTTCCGCGATGATGGCGTCCACCCGCATGCGTGGGTTCAGGGATGAGTAGGGGTCCTGAAAGATCATCTGAATGCGGCGGCGGTAATCGGCTTGCGCCTCTTTGTCTTTGGGGTTGCTGACAATCGTGCCGTCAAAGCTGACCTCACCGCCATCAAGTCCATAAAGGCCGCAGATCATCCGCGCGATGGTGGATTTGCCAGAGCCGGACTCGCCCACAACGCCAAAGACTTCGCCCGGCATGATGCTGATGCTGACATCATCAACGGCGGTGAACAGGTCGCGATCCCATGGCAGGATGCCTTGCCGTTTGATGAACGTCTTGGTCAGGTTGCGCGCTACGACGAGCGGTTTGGATGGATCGTGATCCGGTTTGGGCCACGACCGCGCGAGGTCTTCGATCGCAAACTTCGTCTCGCGGCCATCATAGCTCATTTGCGGGAAACGGCGCAGTTTGAGGTTCGGACGCGGGACGGCGGCGATGAGTGTCTTGGTGTAGGGATGCTGTGGCGCGCCCATGATTTGGTCGGTTGGGCCGCTTTCTACGACCTTGCCCAGATACATGACGGTGACCTTGTCGGTGGTGTCTGCGATGACCCCGATGTCGTGGGTGATCAGGATCACGCCAACCTGACGTTCACGGGCCAGCTCTTTGATCAGATCAAGAATTTGCGCCTGTACCGACACGTCCAACGCAGTGGTCGGTTCGTCGGCAATGATGACATCCGGTTCTGAGCAGAGCGCCAGCGCAATCACCACGCGCTGCCGCATCCCGCCCGAAAACTGATGCGGGTACTGGTCGAGCCGGGTGTCGGGATCAGGGATGCCCACGCGATCAATCAGGTCGCGCGCGCGCTGAATTGCTTCCGAGCGGCTGACATCCAAGTGTTCGAGAATGGTTTCGACCAGTTGCTGGCGCACGGTGTAAAGCGGGTTCAAAGAGGTCAGCGGATCCTGAAAGATCATGCTGATTTTCTTGCCGCGCAGGCTGCGCATGGCGTTGGTGTCCAAGCCGCTGATCTGATCGCCCTGAAAGTCGATTTCGCCGCCTGTGATGTGACCCGGCCGCTCAAGCAGGCCCATCACCGCCGCGCCAATAGTGGATTTCCCGGCGCCTGATTCCCCGACCAGACCGTGAATTTGACCCGGTTCGACGGTTAGGTCCGCGTGATCGACGGCGACGAATGTCTTTCGGCGCGTCGGGAATTCGACGGTCAGGTTCTGGATGTCGAGAAGGCTCATAAAAGGTCCCGCATGAGTGTCCTTTAGGGGTGCCAGCCAGAGGCCAGCGTGGCAAGAGGCGCTGTCGCGGTAACTGCTCTTTTCGGCGTCAATTGCCCGGTTCGCAGGCAGACGACCTCGGGTCAAGAGGGCCTCAAACCATCAAAGTGACTTGCAACCCGAAAATTATCGGCCACTCTGTCGGCACAGGGCGGGGACAAAATCACCCGCCTCCCAAAACCAACTCGGAGGAGATCCATGAGATCCACGACGACACTTTTGTCGGCGGCTCTGCTGCTTTCGACCACTGCTTTGGCCAATGCCGAGACGCTGCGCTGGGCGCGTGCCGGTGATGCGCTGACGCTCGACCCACACGCTCAGAACGAAGGTCCAACTTCGGCGCTGGCCCACCAGATCATGGAACCGCTTGTGATGCGCGACATGACAGGTGCAATTGTGCCTGCACTGGCCACGGAATGGGGCCCGTCCGCCGATGACCCGAATGTCTGGGTATTCAAACTGCGCGAAGGCGTGACGTTCCATGACGGCGCGGCCTTCACGTCCGAGGATGTGAAGTTCAGCCTTGATCGCGCGATGACAGAGGATTCTGACTATAAAGAGCTCTTGGCTTCCGTGGTCGAAGTCCGCGCGCCGGACGACATGACGGTGGAAATTGTCACCGACGGTCCAAACCCGATCATGCCCAACAACCTGACAAACATGTTCATCATGGACAAGGATTGGGCCGAGGCGAACAACGCCACCAAGGTGCAGGACTATGAAGGTGGGGAAGACACATTTGCCGCCAAGAACGCGAACGGCACCGGGCCATATAGCCTTGTCAGCCGCGAACCTGACGTCCGCACCGTCCTGACGATCAACGAGAACTATTGGGGCATAGAAGAATTCCCAATGGACGTGACCGAGATCATCTATACCCCGATCCAGAACGCCGCGACCCGTGTTGCCGCGCTGCTGTCGGGCGAGGTTGATTTCATCCAAGACGTGCCTGTGCAGGATCTTGCCCGTGTGGGTGACGCAGACGGTCTTGATGTGCGCACCGCGCCTCAGAACCGCGTCATCTTCTTCGGCATGAACATGGGTGCCGATGATCTGGCCAATGACAGCGTCGAAGGTGCGAACCCTCTGGCCGACGTTCGCGTGCGCAAGGCAATGTCAATGGCGATCAACCGTGATGCGATCCAACAGGTCGTTATGCGCGGTCAGTCTGCCCCGGCTGGCATGATCTCGCCTCCGTTCGTGAACGGCTGGAACGCCGAAATGGACGGCAGCTCGACCACGGACATCGAAGGTGCCAAGGCGCTGATGGCCGAGGCTGGCTATGGTGACGGGTTCTCGATCCAACTGGATTGCCCGAATGACCGCTACATCAACGATGAAGCGATCTGTCAGGCGGCTGTTGGTATGCTGGGCCAGATTGGCGTGACGGTGAACCTGAACGCACAGCCAAAGGCACAGCACTTCCCGTTGATCGCGAACCTCGAAACCGACTTCTACATGCTGGGCTGGGGTGTTCCGACTTATGACTCGGAATACATCTTCAACTTCCTCGTGCATGGTCGTTCGGACAAATACGGGTCGTGGAACGGCACGGGTTTCGACAATGCTGAGCTGAACGACAAGATCGTGTCGCTTGCGTCGAATACCGACCTTGAGGCGCGGAACGCGGATATCAACGCGATCTGGCAAGTTGTTCAGGACGAACAACTTTACATCCCTATCCACCACCAGGTGCTGAACTGGGGCATGAAGTCCGGCGTTCAGACGGTCGTGGCACCGGATGACACCGCCAAGTTCAAGTATTTTGAAATGAACTAAGCGCTCTTGATCCAAACCGACGAAGGGCTGCCCAATTGGGTGGCCCTTTTTCGTGTGACACGCGGATGTGATCGGTGCCGTGCAGGCAAAGGTGGCGATGCGCGTAGAATTGATGTGAGTGTTGTGGGCGCTACCATTTGGTAATCAAGACCTTGGGGAGAACTAAGACCATGCGTACCCTGACTGCGGCTCTGGCTGTGTCCACCGCGCTTTCATCACCTGTTATTGCCGAAGATTTTTCATGGGCGGTCACAACCGACCCGCAGACGATGGACCCGCACGCGGTCAGCTCGGCACCTGTGCTGGGCTTTCTGAACAACGTCTACGAAGGGCTGGTGCGCCGCGGCAAGGATATGTCGATCGAACCTGCGCTGGCCACGTCGTGGGAGCCGATTGGCGATGGCGAAGGCTGGCGGTTTTTCCTGCGCGAAGGTGTGACGTTCCAGAACGGCAACGCCTTTGACGCGCAGGACGTGCTGTTTTCCTACGAACGTGCCTCTTCCGAGGCGTCCGACGTGCGCAGTTGGTTTGCGCCAGTATCCGAGGTGCGCGTCGTCGATGATTTCACTGTTGAGATCATGACTTCTGCCCCCAATCCGATTTTCCCGGACAGCATCGCAAACTGGATGATCATGGACAGCGACTGGGCGCGTCAGCATCTGGTTGAATTTCCGGATAAGGAACAAGGCAACTTTGCCACGTTGAACACGAATGGCACAGGCGCCTTCCGCATTGTGTCGCGTCAACCCGACCTTGAAACCGTGCTTGAGCCTTTTGATGGCTGGTGGGGTGAGGTCGAACACAACATCACCCGCGCGACTCTGACCCCGGTCCAGAACCCCGCGACTGCGCTGGCGGCGCTGCTGTCCGGCGATGTCGACTTCATCAACCCGGTGCCCATTCAGGATGTGGCGCGTCTGCAGGGCAACGATGATGTCAGCGTCATTCAGGGCATTGAGGCCCGCGTGATCATGTTCGGGTTCCCGCATGAGGCGGAGACGCTCAAGTTCTCGTCAGACGTCACCGACGCCAACCCATTTGCTGACGTGCGTGTCCGTCAAGCGGTGGCGCATGCAATCAATGTTCCTGCGATCCTGCAGACCATCATGCGCGGCAATGCCGAAGAGGTCGCTCAACTCGTCAGCCCGGCGATGCGCGGATTCTCGGACGGTCTGGCAGAACGCCCAGAATACAACCCGGACCGCGCGCGGGAGTTGCTGGCAGAGGCGGGGTATCCCGACGGGTTTTCCTTTGGCCTGAAATGCCCAAACAACCGCTATCTGAATGACGAGGCTGTCTGTCAGGCGGCGACGGGGATGCTGGCGCAGGTGGGATTGAATGCCGAATTGGATGCGATGCCGGTATCCAACTATTGGCCGGAACTGCGGGCCGATAATTACGACATGTACCTGCTGGGCTGGAGCCCGGGTACGTTTGATGCCGAACACCCGATCCGGTTCCTCGCATCGACCCCGAACGAGGAAAAGCGGTTGGGAAGCTGGAACTTTGGCGGCTATTCGAACGAACGCATCGATGCCTTGCTGCCGATGATCCAGTCCGAGATCGACGATAGCAAACGTCAGATGATGTTGGACGAGGTCGCAGGCATCCTTCAGGACGAGGCCGCCTATGTGCCGATGTACGTTCAGCCGCTGATCTGGGGAACGGCATCGAATATCGAGATGGTCCAGCGTCCAGACAACTTCTTTATCCTGCGCTGGGTGACGGTGAACTGATCCCTGATTGGGGGCGTACGCTGTGGTCGTCCGCAGGTTTGACAAAATTGATGCGGGCGCGCGGTTGACCCTAGGCTGCGCCTTGACCCCGGCGCGTCGCCCGTATCACATCATCCCATGATTTCTTTCATCATCCGCCGTGTCCTCCAATCGGTCCTCGTCCTTCTGGTCGTGGGTCTTGTTGCGTTTTCGATGTTCCGCTTTGTGGGCGATCCGATCGACAACATGCTTGGGCAGGAAAGGACCATTGAGGATATCGAACGCCTACGGACGCAGCTTGGCCTCGATCAGCCTTTTGTCGTTCAGTACTACAAATTCCTCGAAGGGGCTGTGCAGGGCAACTTTGGCGTGAGCTATCGTCAGGGACGACCGGTCGCCGAAATCATCATTGAACGTGCACCAGCAACATTGGAACTGGCGGCTGTGTCTGGTGTTCTGGCTATCCTGCTTGGCATTGCCCTCGGCGTGTTTACGGCTATCCGACGAAACGGGTTTGCAGCCAATTTCATCATGTCAGCGTCCCTGATCGGGGTGTCTTTGCCGACCTTCCTGATTGGTATCTTACTGATTTATCTGTTTTCTGTGGAGCTTGGCTGGTTGCCCAGTTTTGGACGCGGGGAGGTCGTCGATCTCGGGTGGTGGAGCACCGGGTTCCTGACCGAGAGCGGGTTAAAGGCGTTGATCCTTCCGTCTATCACGCTGGGGCTTTATCAGATGACGCTGATCATGCGGCTTGTACGCTCCGAGATGCTAGAGGTACTGCGACAGGATTATATTCGCTTTGCCCGGGCGCGGGGATTGAAGGACCGCGCACTGTACTTCCGCCACGCATTGAAGAACACGATGGTGCCGGTCATCACGGTCATTGGTCTGCAACTTGGCGCGATCATCGCCTTTGCGATCATCACCGAGACGGTGTTCCAATGGCCCGGTGTCGGGCTTTTATTCATCAATGCAATCCAGTTCGTGGATATCCCAGTGATGGCGGCGTATCTGATGCTGATCTCGGTGATGTTCGTTGCGATCAACCTGATTGTGGACCTTTTGTATCTGGCGATCGATCCGCGTCTGCGGATCGGACGGTAGGAGCGCGCTATGACCGATACACCGATTGAGACGCCCGCTGCTAAGGCGCCGCCAAAGACGGCATTTGGCCGGTTTCTGGACAGCGATTTCTTTTACTCGTTCCGCAAGTCACCGGTGGCTGTCACGTCTTTTGGGGTGACTGTTCTGTTGATCCTCTCGGCGATCTTTGCACCGCTGATTGCGCCGACCAATCCGTTTGATCCCGCATCGCTCAACCTGATGAACGGCTTCACCGCGCCGATGACGCCGAACGCGTTTACAGGCGAAACCTTTTTGCTGGGCACCGACGATCAGGGACGGGATGTGTTTTCGACCATTCTTTATGGCATGCGTATCTCGCTTTTTGTGGGGGCCGCTGCGGTGGCCTTTGCCATGGTGCTTGGTATCGCGCTGGGCCTTTTGGCTGGCTATGTCGGGGGCTGGACAGAAACGATCATCATGCGCGTCGCGGATGTGCAGCTGACCTTTCCGTCGATCCTTGTGGCGATGTTGATCTTCGGGATCGCCAAAGGTGTCACGCCGATCGAATACCGCGATCAAATGGCGATCTGGGTGCTGATCGTCGCCATCGGTCTGAGCGATTGGGTGCAGTTCGCACGGGTTGTGCGTGGGGCCACACTTGTTGAAAAGGGCAAGGATTACGTTCAGGCTGCGCGCCTGATCGGACGACGCCCCGTGCCGATCATGGTGCGTCACATCCTTCCAAATGTGCTGTCTCCTGTGCTTGTGATCGCAACGATTTCGCTTGCGCTTGCGATCATCGCCGAAGCAACGCTGAGTTTCCTAGGCGTCGGTGCGCCACCGACACAACCCTCGCTTGGAACTTTGATCCGGATCGGCCAAGGATTCCTGTTCTCGGGCGAATGGTGGATCTTGTTTTTTCCCGCTTTGACGCTGCTTGCACTGGCCTTGAGTGTGAACTTGCTTGGCGATTGGCTGCGCGACGCCCTGAACCCAAAACTGCGCTGACCCGCTGGACTAATTGGCAAGGCTGCGGAAGTAATCAGTCAATGGTTGATAGTCGTCGCCACTGGCCGACCCTGAACGGCTGCTCTCCAGCTGCGCCGCGTGTTGCACTGCCATATCGGAAGGCAGCGGAAGCGCGGGCGTTAGCCCTGAGAGCAGGTCAACTGCTGTCGGCGGATCGCTCGTCTCAATCAGGCTTTCATCCGAAGCCCGCAATTGCAGGATCATCAGCGCGGTCTTGGCATCAAGGCCCATGCTCACGGTCAGGTAATGCAGATGCCGCGCCTCTTCACCGAAATCCTCGGGCATGGCTGGCGGCGCGTCGGCTGGCATTGGGTCTTGCGGGTCGGTCATCGCGCCCAACTCCTGTTCGAGGGATAACAGATCAGACTGCAGCGACGGATCGCGCGTCCAGTGGGTCCTTGGCGCGCTGTTGAGGGGGGATGCCGTCCCAAAGGCCGCCGGCATTTGTGTGCCTCCGGCACCCGTTTGGGCGATCAACATGTCTCGAAGGACAGCAACTTCGGCCTGAAGGGCCGCCAGAGTTGCGTCGCTAGGTGCCGCTGGGTTTGTACCTGCCAGTGGCATGTTGGCGGCGCTGTTTACATCTTGGATCGCTTGTTCGGCGGGTAAGGCCGCATCAGAGTCTGCCGGAATTTGTGCAGGATCGACGGCAACCGGCACCGCGACTGCGCGCCCGGCACCATTCCAGTTCACCGGTTGCGTCAGCGCGTCAGGGTTCGGGCCACCCGTTCGTGGTACAGGCCAATTCGTAGGCAGCACCGCATAATCCTGACGCGCCACCAACCAGCGCAGGTAGGCGGTCACGACCGGGAAACCCGTCAATGGAACTTCTTCCAAAACATTACCATTGCGGCGCGTCACCAGCGTTCCGCCTGATCCCAATAGCGTTTCAAGCTGTTGATCCAGCGTGCCGATGATCCGCGCGGGGATCTGCAACTCGGCAAAGCCGTCATTCAGAAAGAACTGATCCTGCGTCGTCGACTGCTCAAGCTTGAGCTGCACCTGTCCGGTTGAACTGAGCGTAAGCGTCATGGGCCCTTTGCGGGCCATGCAAACATAGGTGCGCGGGCGGCAAATGACTTCGAAGACATCCGTATCCAGCCGTGGAGAAGGCGAAAATCGGGCATAGCCATCCGGGTCGAACCGGAAATAGCTGCCTTGGACCAATCCTTCCTGAAAGGTGGCCCAACCGAACGAGCCGCGCAGCGCCTGTTGGGCCTCGCGCGCGCCAACGCTAAACGGGATTGCCGTGTTTAAGATGGCGTTTTCCGGGGAAAAGGCCTGTGCGCCCGCAGGTTCAGTGGTCACGGTCTGGGCCGATAGTGGCCCCGAAGACGCAAGCGCAGTCACACCGCAGGCAAGAACCCCCGCGCCAAGTGTTTTGATCAGAGTTGGTGTCATCAGTAGTCTGCCTCCGTCTGGATCGAATGCCGAAGGGCGGGCAGCCAATCCTTTTCAAGTGGGGGGTCTGGAAGGTTGCGAATTTCGCGGATGTCCTGATCGCGGAAGGCCGTATACCAAACCTCTGTTTCGCCGGTATAGGCGGTCAGGATCGGACCCTGCACCTTGTGCAACAGGGATGTCAGGATGATACCGTTATTATTCGCGGTAAAGATTTCGACGCGTCCCTGGCCCCGTTCATAAAGGCCCTCATACATGCCGTTTTCCGGGTCATAGAGTTCGATGATCGCGTCAAAGAGTGCGTCTGTATAAGGCGTGTCCCACAGTGCCCAAAGCCCGATGGCCGCCTTGGCCGCGACGGCGGCGTGATCGGGAACGTAATCCCCCCGCGGGGTCACCGTGTTCCAAGGATAGCCGTCGCTGAAAATCGTGTCATAGGTAAAGTAGGGCGGGCCTTTGACGTTGTGCTCTGACCGCGCGGTCATGAACCCGGTGCGGCGCCAGCGATTTTCCTGCACCTGATAGATACGGTCCGCAAACTCGGCGCGCCAACCGTCGGAATGAAGCCATTCCGGGCTGCTATCGTCATAGGGCATGTCAAAGCCCAGCTCTAATCCATCCTGAAGGTAGGATTCGGTGACGACGTAGTTTTGCGAGTGGAATATGCGCGGGTCACGTCCGTCATAAGGGATCTGCACGCCAAAGATGCTTGCCGTCAAAAACGGTTCTGCGCGATGGGCCAGGACCGGGCGAAACCCCCACAGCGCAAAGCCCTTGGCGGCGTATTCTTCATATCCCAGTCGGCCTTCCTGCGCATAGACGGTTTCGCCTGTGTCGCTATCGACGAATGCACCGTGCATGACGCCTTCGCTATCGACCACGTTGGAATAATCCCACTTCAGCAACGTGGAATCGATGGTGTTGCCCAGATAAGGGTAGCGGTTCTTGAGGATGCGCATCCACACAAGGAAACGTCCGATATCCAACGCCGAGAAACCGATTTCACCGGGTTTGTTGGTGTAATCGACCTTTTCGCCGGTTTTGGTGTGATACACCTTGTTCGGCATTTCCTTGCGGAATAGCTCCAGCCCCTTGATCGTGGTCAGAAGCTGAAGCACCCGGCGGTCGAACTCA
Organism: Shimia ponticola; assembly: GCF_007995215.1. GTDB lineage: Bacteria > Pseudomonadota > Alphaproteobacteria > Rhodobacterales > Rhodobacteraceae > Shimia_B > Shimia_B ponticola. The sequence continues at coordinate 662,021 of NZ_VCDK01000003.1, read as the reverse complement.
GTCTTCTCGATCAGGCAAAGTTCGTAGGCCGCCACTGTCGCCGCGATGTAAGAGGCCGTGTCCCAAAGTGTGGTCGACGGATAGTTGCCCACCGAATTGGCCAGTCCGGTTTCGGGCTGAGTGAACTTGTCAAAGTAATGCCAAGCCACCTGAGCAGCGCGCATTTCACGCTCGTCCAGAAATCCACGGCGTGTCTTAAACGGGCGGACATAGCCGTTGCGCCGAGTGTATCCTGCGACCTGATCGTCGCCGCGATCCAGGGATTCATAGTAATCGGCTTTCATTTCACACATGCGTGGCGGTTTCAGGCGTGGCTCTTGCCCGCGGACGCGGCTTGTTGTGTCGGCCAATCGATTGCCGCGCATCAGCGCGGGCAGGCGGTCAAGGTCGCTACCCGCGATCACGGGAATGATTTCTTCCTCCTGTGCAAGGAAAAGTGCCCGCGCAGCAGACCCCACGGTCCACGCCGTCAAGGCGACGGTCGTCGCCGCCCCAAGGAACAATGCAGTCGCAAAGCCAACGGTTGTCCGTCTTTCCTCGTGTCCTTGTTTTCCCATCACGCCTTCCAAATCAGGTGGATCGCGGACGGTGGTAGCGCGCGAGTGGTTAACATTCCGACAAGCGCAAATGCCTGAATTTGGAAATCAGTTATTAAGCATCCGTGCGTTACCCATGGCCGGACTTTGTCCAAGGGGGCGCGCATGAAGCCGGATGATGACCTTAAAACCCACATACGGGATGGATCGGCCACGCCAGTGTCCGGTAGCGGACAGATGACAGCGGGTCAGATTGCCGATCGCGGTACGCCGAATTGGGCGCGATATGTCTCTTTTCTGTTCTCCATCGGCACGGCTTTGTGTTTGCTGGCAGTCGCCGTCTTGACCATTTTCATGCAGTCTCTTGTCGCTCTGGAGGGTGAGGTTTTTGCCACCCCGATGCTCTTGGCGCTTGCGCTGGTTGCGGTCTTGGGGGGCTTCATCCTTGATTACGCGCATGCGCGGGCGCTTGCGGGCTACCGACAGGCGCGGATGCGCACCGAGGCATTGGCGCAAGCCGGCGTTGCCGTCCTGCTGACCATTGCGCTTGCGGTCCTGCATCCTTTGCTCGCAGTCCCCAGCGTCTCAGGAGCAATCTTTCTTTGGGTGACGCATTACGCTTTGTCCGGCTGGGGGCAGATTGAACGTCTTTGGGATTTCAGGTCTGCCGAGGCGGCGGCGTTTCTGACGGGACGTGATGAAGTTGGGTATGACCTCGCCCGACGCAGCGTGACGGATCACGCGCTCGCGCCACAGGTCACGCGCGTGATTGCATGGATGGCCATGGCAATTGCTTTTGGTCTGGCGTCTTGGCTGACGGCTGAAGGCGTGCTCAGCATGCCTGCCATTGCAGCGGTCGGGTTGATCACGTTCTGGGCGGTCGGTGCCATGGGGCAGTTCGCTCAGGTGCGTCTTGTACCGGATCCGAACCACGGGGGCGGTACAGCCCGCGTCGAAACCTTCGGCGCCGACGCAGAAGAGCTGCAGGATGCCGCAAAGGTGGCGGGTCTGCATGTTCGACAGCTTACGGTCGAGGACGCGGCAGGTCCGGCCCTGTTGCAGGATGTCAGTTTCGACGTGGCACCTGGCGAAGTGATCGGCGTGATCGGCGATGCTGCCGCAGGTAAAAGCCTGCTTTTGCGGAGCCTGCTGAACCCGTTCGACCTAGAGGACGCATATGTCAGGGGCCGGGTCACCTATAATGGCGTGGATGTTTGGACGCGGAGCAATGAACAGCGTGGCGTGGCTATGGTCCATGTCCCAAGCCAGCCGCGCATGTTGCCCACGACGGGCGACGATAACCTGACCTGTTTCCGGGGTGAAGACGCAACTGATCGTGCGGGCCGATGCCTTGAAAGCCTTGTATTCTCAAGCGACGCTGTGGATCGGATCAGGTCCGCGCCAAATGCAACGCTTTTGTCGGCCAGCGACCAAAAGGCATTAAGCCTTGCGCGCGCCTTTTTGATGAACCCTGCTTGCTATCTGATCGACCGCCCTGAGGATGCGTTGTCGGAGAAGTCTTTGGCCTCACTGCTAGACCGCATCCAGATGGAGCGCCGTGCCGGGCGCAGCTTTGTCATTGTGAGCGAACATCGTGCCTTGCTTGAGGCGTGTGACAAACTGCTGATGCTACAGGACGGTCGTGTTCTTGACTTCGCGCCAGCTACCGAAATCCGTCGCAGGCTGTCGTCCGGATGGGTTCGGTTTGTCACGCCCCGCCACCTGGAGAGCGAAGACACGCTTACGGCTTGGATTCGTTCGCATTTCAAGCGCAATGGCGATGAAGGCAACCGGCGCAGCTTATGTACCGTGGCTGCAGAACTGCTGGCTCTGTCCTGTCAGGATGCGACCACAGATGGCAGTGAACGCGTATATTTTGATTTTAAGCATTTCGAAGGCCATGCGCTGCTCAAACTGACGGACAATTCCCCTTTGTTGACCTCTGGGCGGATCGAGCTTGCCGAACGTGAAGCCGTCGGAGAAACGGGGCCGAAGAAATCGCCATTGGCCAAGCTGATCCATTTGAGCGAGGCGGTTGAACAATCCTTGAATGACGGGCGGCGCGTCCTGACCGTGCGTGTGGCCACCTATGATCCGCGCAAGAACCAGGCCGGACCATCCTCTAGTGCGTAGGTCGCTCCATAAACTGCGTGCTTCGCCATTGGGGCCAAAACGCCTTGTCTGGGTGATGCTCGGGCCGCTCTTCGTCTTTGGGTTGCTCACGGCATGCCTGCTTTGGCTCTCTGTTCACCAGATCCCATCGCGACAGACTTTGCAGGCTGTATTGCGTCCGCAGGCCACGCCGATTGGGATAATCCTGCCTCGTGGCGCGCATTTAGAGAACATCATCGTCAGCGAAGGCGAACTGGTGCGCCCAGGGCAAACCCTTGCGCGGCTTGATGGCGTGGCCGCGCGCGCGACATTGCAGTCGCTGGAACATGATTTGATCGCGGCGCGGTATGAACGCCACTGTCTTTTGCATCCGGCCTCAGAGCCGTTTTTGACAAGTGTAGAAGACTGGTTGAGCACCAAAGATCCTGACCCAGAACTGGGTGCGCGGGTTCAATCGGCGCAAGAGTCCTGTCTTGCCATTTTGGCCGCTCAGTCTTCCGAACGTGACGCGCTTGAAACGGCGTTGGACATCTTGGGACGGCGGCGGTCTTTGCTAGACGCGGCATTGCCCGCGCCGGCGTTTGGCGGAACAGACAATCAGCGTTTGGCAACCACGCAGACGGGTGTTCAAGTTCTTTTGGCACAAAATGATCTCGAGGCGCGGATCGGTGCGACAATGGCTCAATTGGCCCAAGTTGACGTCGCGGCGAAGGCTCAGAAGGCGTCAGCGTTGCGCGCTGTGAACGCGCGCATTTCCGATCTGCTTGAACGTCGTGAATACAGTACAAAAGCTCTGGAAAAAACGCTGATCACATCAGAAGTCGGTGGGATTGTGACCCGCGTGCGAAACCCCGGCGCAGGCCATGTGGCCCGACAGCCGATCACGATTATCGAGGTCTCGCGGTCTGAAAACCCCACCTTCGCGCTTGAGGTCCTCGGTGATCAAAGCGCGCGGACAAGCTTGAAGGTTGGTTTACCGGTGCAGGTGCGATTGGAGTGGCCGGGTTTCGCGGACAGGGTGTTTCCCGGCACGCTTGTCCGACAAAGCGATCAAGGTCTGGTCCAGCCGGGGCAGCGATTTGATGTGGAATTGACTGAGGGCGGCCAAGCCCAGCTTCGCGCAGCTACGGGTGCATTTGTCGGGGCAGGAACAACGGCGCGTGCCTCAGCCATCGTCGAGCTTGGCACTTCTGCGGCGCTGGAGGTGACACGGAATTCTACGCGACGGCTTTGGCAAACGACATATCTGGCGCGCGCAATGCGTCCGTACCTTTTCCCTGATACAACCGCACAGGCTGCTGATGCGCACGTAACTGACCCTCGGAACTTGCTGACCGATCATTGGTAATCCAACTGGCCTGCGTGCTTTGCAATCGCAGAGGGCGGACACTTCGCTCAAAACCCGGCGTTCACCCGGCCACGTTCAAGGCCCAGCCTATGGCAACCACCTGTGGCACTGTCAAAAGCGGAAGAAGCAACGCGGCGCGCAATCTGCCGGTGACCTCTTTGAGGACAAGTATTTCGGTGTAGTCGGTGGCAGCACCAGCCATCAGAAACGTGAAGGCATTGCCCGGTGCCTGAGCACGCGTCATCAGGTCAGCCGCGATGGGAACAGAGCCCTCTGAACACACTTCGATGATCGTGGCAGCCACCAGCGTCGTGAACAATCCAAAGACCGTGGCACCGAACCATGTTGCAAAGACATCGGTCGGGACAGTTGCCTGTATCAAGGCCGCCAACACCACGCCGAGAAACAGCCAACGCAAAACCATGCGGCTGGCAGTGAGGGACCGACGCGCCACATCGCGAAAAAAGGCGGTGTCGAACTGTGTTGCGCGAAGCCCGGCACGCGCCTCGCGCCAGACGTGGAAATCGTCTGGCAGGTCAATTCTGTTTGGGTTCGGTCGCACCCGGCCAGCCCGCTCTAACCGTTCGACGATGAGCCCGGTCAAGAGCGCGATAACCAGCGACGCAATGAGGAAGACAAGCATCCACCCCCAGCCCATCAACACGCCGATGATGATCGTCAGAGACAGTGAATTCCACGGGGAGGCGATCAGGAATGCGAAGACTTGGCCGAGACTTACACCGCGTTCATAGAGCTTTGCACCGACCATCAGCACGCCGTGGTTGCATAAATCAAGCAAGACGCCAGCGGCCACCGCGCGCAGAAGCCCCTGACTGTTCTGTTTGCGTCCGATGATGCCGATTACGAATTCACGCGGGACGCGGTCGATCAGCCCAACAGCCACCATCCCGATCAGGATGCCCCACCACATCAGGTGCATCATGTCCTGTATGCCGTGGGCAAAGATACCAAGCCCAAAGCGCGCATCGTGCGGCAAAAAAAACCCTGCGAGGTAGCCTATTACGATGACCGTGCCAGAACCCCAAAGGAGCCAATCTATGCGCCGTGGGGACGGTGCGGTACCTGCTGCGTCCGACTTGCAGCAGCTTGGAACCGTGACCTCCGGCGCGCCACCACCGCAGCACGATGCAGCTTTTGCCATTGCTGGGCTGGTTGAAGCTGGTTCAGCTTGGAGTGTTGCATCTGTTTGGGTTGGCACGCCGTTGGCTCCTCTCGCGGCGTCTGTACCGCGCCTCTGGGCAGGATAACTTGGCAGGATTGGGCATGAAAAGGCCGCATCCCGTCACAGGCTGTGCATTGGGCTGGCCTCGCCGCCCTTGCATTGTGTGGTTTCCGAGCCAGAGTAAATACCATGCTGAGCGTTTTGCAGGACAAGACCTATCGCCGGTTGTTCCTTGCGCAGATCGTTGCGCTGATGGGGACCGGGCTTGCGACCGTGGCGCTTGGGCTTTTGGCCTATGAACTGGCGGGTGGAAACGCTGCGCTGCTTTTGGGAACGATATTTGCGATCAAGATGGTGGCCTATGTGACGGTTGCGCCGATCGCGGCGGCGCTTGCCGAACGATTGCCCCGTCGCAAGGTTCTGATTGCTCTGGATCTTGTACGCGGGGCGGTCGCCTTGGCGTTGCCGTTCGTAACCGAAACTTGGCAAGTCTACGTGCTGATCCTGATCCTTCAATCTGCATCTGCCGGGTTTACGCCCATCTTTCAGGCCACGATCCCGGATATCCTGCCGGAAGAAGACCGCTACACGCGGGCGCTTTCCCTGTCACGGCTGGCCTATGATCTGGAGTCTCTGCTCAGCCCTGCCATGGCGGCTCTGCTTCTCCTGATCGTTTCGCATGATGCACTGTTCGTCGGGACATCCGTGGGGTTCCTTGCCTCGGCTTTGCTTGTTCTGTCAGTCGCACTGCCAGCGCCGAAACCGGCCCAACCCCGACCGTTTTATGATCGCACGACGCGGGGCGTTCGAATTTATCTGGCGACGCCTCGCCTGCGTGGGCTCCTTGGATTTTCCATGGCGGTCTCGGCGGCCGGAGCCATGGTTTTGGTGAATACGGTTGTGCTTGTTAAGGACAGCTTGGGCATGACTGACACCGCAGTGGCCGTGACGATGGCCGCGTTCGGCGGTGGCTCGATGGTCGCTGCGCTTGCGTTGCCTCGGCTGCTAGATCGTTGGGCTGACCGCCCGGTGATGACGGCCGGTGCCTGCGCGATGGTTGCGGGGCTGCTTGGCCTTCTGGGCGGGCAGGCGGCGTTCGGCCTGTCTTTGCTCCTGATCCTCGGGTGTTGGGGCCTGATCGGTTTGGGATATTCCGCAGTTCTGACGCCGTCAGGCCGCCTTTTGCGTCGGTCCGCGCAGCCAGAGGACCGCCCGGCTATCTTTGCCGCGCAATTTGCGCTGTCGCATGCCTGCTGGCTGATCACCTATCCGTTGGCGGGGCTGTTGATGACGGTTGGTGGTGCGGCGCTGGCGGTCGCGGTGCTTGCGGCCTTGGCGACCGGGGGGATCCTCGTCGCGCTGCGCCAATGGCCCAAGGATGACCCGCTTGAGGTTGAACATGAGCATCCGGATCTGCCGCGTGATCACCCGCATTTGCGCGGTGGGCGCCGGCATCGCCACCCGTTCACAATTGATGATTTGCATCCATCCTGGCCAACAAGCGGCTAGAACGGCGTTCCTGTCGCCCCTGACAGGTGCAGGGCGCAAAGAGCGTCAGCACTGCGAAAGGCGAGGTCACGTCAGGTCGACACAACAGCTTGCGGCGGCGCGTTCCCTCTTGCTTTGAACCCATGACTGCTTGAAGCCGATGATAAGGTGTCGTCCAATACCGCGCACCCTTGGGCTGTTCCAGTTTGAAGAAAACAACCCTGCTCCGTGCGGTTACGACTGTCTCTCTTGCCGATCGACGTCTTGAGGAGCAGCGCCATGGGCGGAATCGGGAAATGGACTCACTCCGACGGCCATAGTGCCTGCACGATGGCATCCAAACCATCGGTCAATGCAGCCGGTCCCGGCTGCAGTATCAGCGGCGACTTGATTTCGTAGATGCGCCCGTTTTGAACAGCAGGGACGGAGTGCCATCCGGGCCGTTCCGCAATGCGCTCAGGGCGAACCTTCTTTCCGCACCATGAACCGATGATCACGTCCGGCGCAGCGGCGATCACCTGTCCAGAAGTGACGAACCGGTCCCGCGCCTTTCCCTCGGCGGCCAGATGGTCAAAAACATCTTGGCCACCTGCAATCCCGATCAACTCCGACACCCAGCCGATGCCCGAGATCATGGGATCGTCCCACTCTTCGAAATAGACACGAGGCCGGGCGTTTTCAGCATATCGCGCGGCAATGCTGGACAGGCGGGTTTCGTATCGATCAGCCAACGCCTCGGCGCGGTCGCCACAGCCAACGGTGTGACCCAAATGACGGATCATGGCGAGGATACCGGCCACATCGCGCTGATTGTGTCCCATGACAGGGATACCTTCGCGCAGCAGGTCGGCGGCAATGTCGGCCTGGAGGTCCGAAAATGTCAGAACAAGATCAGGCTTCAACGCGAGGATTTTGGGGATGTCAGCCGAAGTAAAGGCCGACACCCGAGGCTTTTCGCGCCGTACCTGTTTGGGACGGACGGCATAGCCTGAGACCCCGACGATGCGATTCTGTTCGCCCAAAAGATACAGCGTCTCGACTGTCTCTTCGGTTAGGCAAACAATCCGTTGGGGTGGGAAGACGCGCATCGCGTTCTCGGTGCCGGTGTCAAAGTGGGAGACGACCGGCGCGGCGGCCCTGCGCCCCTCCGCGCCGCTGCCGCGGCGGCATGGACAGAGGTAGCGGCTTCAAGGGCGCATCCAACGAGGCCTTCAACAGCGCGCAAAAAGCCGCAACGGCGGGCGATTGCACCATGAACGGCACAGCTTTGTCATAGGCGACGTTGGCGGCCTTCGCGTAATCCGCATCCGGCTCCAGACCCGCGATCCACTGCATATAGCCCAGTTGGCCCATCTGCCGGGCCTCGTCTTCAGACATATCGCCGGTATCAAGTTGGAAAATCGTGCGTTCCAATATCATCGCGCCCTCCGCGCAAAAGGCAGGGCAATGCAGGAAACGGTGATCTGTCAGGGATCAAATGATCCATACGGCGTCTCTCCGTTCCCGGAGCGCCCCGCCCGGGTTAAGGTGGCTGCGGTACGTCACATGACGCGCCGTAGATGGCAGGTCTCCTGACTTGCGGGTCGTCGCTCTCCCGAACCTTCCCGGGCCGTTGGCCCAGTGGTTTGTCTCGGGATGGCTCTCCGCTCACAGTTGCGGGGGCAGTCGCGGAATTGGGCAGAAGCCCGCACCGCGTTCCCTTTTCAGCCGACTCAAATGAGTCAAACACCATCGCATCAATGGTCGCACAGCAACGCCAACGCGTCTATCTGCTTTGACATGAAAAGCGGATGGCACGTAGGTCGTAACCGATGAACGGACGAGGGATGAAAAAGTTCACCCTTGCGCGTCAGTTGGGAAGGGCGCTGATCCATCAAGGGATGAGACGTCGTGCCTGACGATGATGAAACCTTCATCGGCGTGGGGTGGTCGAAAAGCATTGGTGACCTTCGTAAAGAGCTCTGGAGACACCTGAAACGGATGCGATCCCGATGCGTTGCGTGCTGCGAGCCTGTCACGACACACTTCAACCGGCACATCGAGCCAATGCAATTCGTGGGCCGCGCCCGTTTGGTCGATCAACTCCCGAAACCACGCTCTTTGCGTCGGCGTGTTTGCTGAAAAATCCAAAACCACCGAGACACCCAAATTCAGCAATTGCACGATATGGCCGGTCAAAGCCGCGCGCAGCAGGTTGGTGCACCGGACGTAATCATCCAACCCGTGAAGTTCGTTGGCGTATAGGCCATGCAGCCACTCATCTTCGACGATCCGCACCCCGCCTGACGCCTCGGCCAGTTTGGCCGCAAGCGTGGATTTACCAGATGCGATCTTGCCACATAGAATGAACAATTTGGGCGGAGACTGGGTCATGAGGGTCTTTCCCATAGGAGCCATCAAGAAGTGATAAGTGATGCAAGCCACGCCCCAAGGCCATCCGACACCCCACCAACTTCTGCGAGGACGACCATTGCAGGGACAGGCGCGACTGCAACGGCAACGCAGCCAATGAACGCAGGCCAACGTAAAGCGAGTGAGTAGCCGGACGCCATTGCAACTCCGCCACCGCCCCCGATCAACGTATTGCCCGGAAAATTGATCAAGAGCGCAATCGCAACCCAGCGAAACCGGAGCAATGGCCCCAGCCACGTCGCGTGTCCGAGGCCCGACAAGCCGCCGTTCGGCTGCAGGGCTGCTTCAAGTCCTGCCGTCGGCTTTAGGCGGCGCAGGGTCCGTCCGACACCGTAGGCCAGTGTCAGGCCCGTGATTGTGGCCACATAAACAGGCAGAGCAAACGACGCGCCAAACAGCATCAAAAGCGCGAGGCCGATCTCAACACCGGGCACAAATGGCAAGGCCAAGAGCACCGCATAGATCACCAGAAAGGTCCAACGCATTGTGTGCGAGGTCACAGCCTGTTCATGCAAGGCCGTGAGCAGTGGGGCAACGTCCAGCCGAACGGCAAGGGCAATCGCTGCTACCCCGACAAGCATGACAGCGGTGATAATGCGGCGGCGGGGCCGTGGGTGCTGCGCGGATAGCGGGGCAGCAAGGGGACGTGGCATCGGCTGTATCATGACTGCACGGTCCGGGCCGAAGGAGATGGCCATTTCCAAGTGATCCAACTGATCACGGTCAATGCGCAAAACGCGACCAAAAAATGCAAAACGTCATCCATGTCGGTGGGTGGGGCGATCAACGCCGGTCCTGCGGTAAAGAGCACGCCGATGGCTGTCACAGGCCGTAGCCAATCCCGTTCGAGAATGTGCGACATGAGGACCATCGAGATCGGCACCAGCGCCAAAAACCCTCCCATGAGCATCAGCTGATCCGTGATCAGTGTACCGTTGTAATATCCGGTCAAAAGCATCTCGAGATGAGACTTCAAGACAAACTGATGAATGTCGCGAAAGATGATGTTCAGCAGGATGAACAGCCAAAGCGTGGATAACAGGGTGTGGGGATCAAGCTTGCGCATGGTGAGATTCCATAGGGTGGGGAAGATGATGTTTTATTCTGCCGGTGGGGTGGCTATTGCAGGCCGCGTACCGCGCGGACTGCGTCTGATCAGCAGCTCGGCAAAGATCAGGTTCAGCACCCAAGCCGATACCATCAGTACATCCCGGGAAAACCCGAGCGTTTCGGTCCCCGTTGCGGCCATAGCAACGATGAACAGAACGGTTTGCGTCGAAGCACCCTGCGCGATGGCATAGGCGCGCAGCATCTGGGCGCGGTGTAGCGGAAACTGCCGATTGCGGGCTGCGCAAACCGCATGGACGATGCATCCCGCCATTGCGACACTGATCAATGCCCGCACCCAGAACAGCAAAGGTCCCTGAAGTGTTTCCGGAAACGGGTAAACGACCGTCATCCAAAGCCCGGTCAGAGCGCTGATCAAACCAGCAATGGCCAACACCCGCCCCATGCGTCGGTGCAGGATCGGTCGTCCGTATCGCAGGCGCGGCAGGAATTGGAACGCACCTAACAGGCAGAAGATGGAACTCGATGCGACGTGCAGGATGATCGGCGCCGGATCGATCACGGCGCGCGGGTTTGCAGGGATGATGGATAGCCCCAGCAAAAGCCCGGGAATCCGGAACAATCCGAATACCGCTGGAATGAAGGAAAAGATCAAAATGCCAGCGAGGAACAGCCAATCGGCACGGGAGAGAAGACGCATGATGAGTTATCTGCCATTCGGCCATGACACGCGACGGTCATGGGGTGGAGGTGATGGACAGACTTTTAGCTGTACGCATGTATATGGACGATTGCCGAATATCCTACATTTGCTATACGTTTTTGCATGAACTGGGCGGCAATTTCTTTTGACTGGAATCAGGTCCGCGCCTTCTTGGCGACGGCCGAGCAGGGATCGTTCAGCGGCGCAGCGCGGGTGCTCAAAAGCACGCAGCCAACGATTGGGCGTCAGATCGCAGCCCTCGAAGAGGCGCTGGGCGTCACCCTTGTTGAGCGCAGCGTGCGTGGCCTGACGCTGACCGAGGCGGGACGCGATTTGCTGGATCATGTGCGTGTCATGGGCGAGGCTGCAACGCTGATCTCGATGGTCGCGGACGGCAAATCTCAGGATGTGGTCGGGGAGGTTACCGTTACGGGAACCGATCTTTTGTCAGCCACGATCCTGCCACAGGTCCTGAAGCCGCTGCGCACGGCTGCACCCGGTGTGCGCGTCAAGATTTTGGCAAGCAGCGATGTGCAAAACCTCACGCGGCGCGAGGCAGACATAGCCATTCGACATGTCCGCCCTGAACAGCCGGACCTGATCGCGCGGCACTTGGGTGATTTCCGCGCCAACCTCTTTGCATCGCGGGAATACCTTGATCGGGCCGGTCGCCCCACGACGATGCGCGCGATTGCAGATCATGATTTCGTCGGCAATGCGGACCCAGAGCGGTTGATGGCACCGTTTCACAATATGGGCATTCCCTTGCGACCAGAGAGCTTTGTGATGTCGAGCGAGAATGGCGTCGTGGCTTGGCAGTTGGTCAAGGCAGGATTCGGCATGGCGATGCTTCCTGAGGCTCTGGCCGAAAGCGAGCCGGGCGTTGAACGCGTGCTAGAGGATTTTCCGTCTTTTGAGTTTCCAATCTGGTTGGTCACCCATCGCGAATTGCAAACAAGCCCGCGTATACGCGTGGTTTTCGATCAGTTGGCGCGCGGTTTGTCGGATCGGATCAAACGGCGGTCTCTGAAGGTCTGACATCGCCCGCAGTTGACAGGGATCACCCCATTGCCTAGGTGCCGCTCAGGTTCCAGACACCTGCCGCCCGCCGACATACCGTCACGGTGAAGTTCTGTTAATGTGATCTTCCTCATCCTCGGCATCAGTCGCGCGGATGGTAATGCGGGCCCCGTCCAGTCTTTGCGCGACGATAGCAAAGAGGTCACGGGGTCATGTCATCCCAACAAAATCAGTTCTTCTCCGGCCCTTTAGGGCCAATCTATCTGCGCACGGCACTGCCGATCATCTTTGTGATGGGCATGAACGGGCTCCTCGCCGTCGTCGATGCGCTATTTCTGGGGCATTTCGCGGGGTCTGAGGCCCTAGCTGCGGTGACCCTGATGTTTCCGCTCTACATGTTGGTCGTGTCGCTGGCCACGCTGGTGTCATCTGGCATGTCGAGCAAACTGGCGCGCCAACTCGGAGCAGGTGACATAGCTGCGGCGCGCGCGGTCTTTGCAGCGGCGCATGGGCTGGCGGTTTGTCTTGGCTTGGTGCTCATCCTCTTGTTTTTGGTAGGCGGAGAGAGTTTTGCCCGGTTGGCAGCCGGCGGCTCAGACACCTTGGCCGATCTTGGGTTGGTTTACCTGCGCATCACGATCTTTGCCGCGCCGCTCATGTTCGTTCTGGCCGTCAATTCCGATGCACTGCGAAACGAAGGACACGTGATGTTCATGGCCGCGATGAGCCTTTTGGCATCTGTGGCGAATATGGCATTCAACTATGTGTTCATCGGCGTTCTGAACCTGGGGGTGGCCGGATCTGCCTATGGCACCGCGCTGGCGCAGGCACTCACCCTGTGTGTCATTCTTGGTTTTCGACTCACTGACCAGACACCGCTTGGTATCGCGGCGCTGCGCGATCACGCGCCTTGGATTGGGTGGGGGCGAATGCTGGCCCTCGGCGCCCCGCAAAGCCTCAATTTCCTTGGGCTGGCTCTGGGTTCCACCGCCATCATCGTAGCACTCCAATGGGTCGACTCGGCAAACTATGACGCGGCAGTGTCCGCTTACGGCGTCATCACCCGGCTGATCACCTTTGCGTTTCTGCCCCTTTTGGGTTTGGCACATGCGATGCAGACAATCACTGGCAACAATTTTGGTGCCGGACACCTGACGCGCAGCGATGCCAGCCTGCGTTTGGCTGTGGTGACGTCACTGGTCTATTGCTTGGCCATGCAAGCGATCATGACCTTCTTGGTTGCTCCGATTGGGGCCGCGTTTGTCGATAGTGTCCCGGTTGTGGACGAAGTGGAACGTATCCTGCCGATCCTGTCTGCGGGGTTCGTTCTCGCAGGGCCGTTGATGATGATTGCCATGCATTTTCAGGCCCTTGGTGACGCGGGGCGCGCGGCGCTATTGGGGCTTTCCAAACCCTATCTGTTCGCGATCCCCCTGACCTTTGTTCTTGCCGGGGCTATCGGCGAACCGGGCATCTGGTGGGCCGCACCAACGGCTGAGGTGCTCTTGCTGATCCTCACAGGCGCGGTCCTGTTGCATCTGTCCAAACATCAATCCCTGCGTTGGGGATTGTTTACACGGAAGGAGGCCGTGGCATGACCACAGATTTACCATCACTTGCTGCAGCCAAGCAGCAGGCCAAGCGCCTTCGGGCAAAGGCTGACACCACTTCTGGTCCCATGAGCCATGCGCAAGCGCTTGAAGCGGTTGCGCAACAGCACGGGTTTCGCGACTGGAATGCGCTCTATGCGGCAATCCGGGACGTGGCGCCAAAGGGCTGGGCAGGCGGAGATCGCGTGTCAGGCAGCTATCTATCGCAGCCTTTCACGGCGTCGGTCCGGCAATGCGAGGCGCTCAAGCCCGGTTGGTATCGGCTGGTTCTTGATCTCGACGAGGCGATTGATGTTGTACGGTTTGAAAGCTTTTCGAACCTGCGTAAACAGATCAGGGTCGACATCGGACCAGACGGATATTCACGCGACCGGACCTCGGACGGCGCACCGCACGCCGAAATTGACCTTTAGACCTGAGCGTCATCCAACAAGACGTTTGCCTCTGGCGCCGCGGCTGGGTGGTCCCTGCCGCGGCGTCTCAGGCGCTTTTCGGTTGTCCATGTCACATCGGACCGTCCCGGATCGCCATGGTCACGTCGATCCGTAGTGGGTCGCTACCTAAACTGACACAGGCGCAAACCTCGGTGAGCGCTACCTATTTCTGCGGCCCGAAGTTCTCTGCAAAGAACCGATACCAGTTACCGCCCATGATCGCGCCGGTTTCCTCTTCGGAAAGACCGACAGAGCGCAGGCCGTTGGCGATATTGCCAAAATCGCGATTGTCTCGGAACCAATCCGGCATCGGCGGGAAACCGGGCGCGGCCTTGGACCCTTCGCCATAGTCGATTTCCTTGCTCCAACGGCCGACGCGCATCCATTCCACCACGCTGTCTGGCTGGTCCTGACACAGGTCTGTGCCGATCCCGAGATGTTCCACGCCGAACTTGTCCGCCGTGCGGGCGACCATTTCGCAAAAGCTTTCAAGGGTGCAGTCTGACTTGCCTTTGAGGTGGTGTGGATAGACCGAAAACCCGAGCATACCCCCGTTTTCCGTCACCGCGCGGATCACATCGTCACGCTTGTTTCGCAGGGCAGGGGCCCATTCATGCGGGTTGGCGTGGGTGATGGCGATGGGTCGCTCGGACATCTCGGCGGCTTCGATGGTCGAACGGTCAGCTGAGTGGCTCATGTCCACCACGAGCCCAACACGGTTCATTTCCTTGATGACCTGCTTGCCCATGCGGGTGATGCCGGTGTCTTCGGCTTCGTAGCATCCAGTCGCGAGCAAGGATTGGTTGTTATAGGTCAACTGCATGAAACGCGCGCCAAGCGTGTGGACGATTTCAACGAGACCGATGTCATCCTCGATCGGGGACGGGTTTTGAAACCCAAAGAACACCGCCGTGCGTCCCGTGTCACGCGCCGTGTCGATATCGCTGGCCCACTGACCTTTCATGATCAGGTCCGGGTATTGTTCGAACCAGCGGTTCCACTTCTCAAAGTTCAGAACCGTTTCCCGGAACGTCTCGTGATAGGCGATGGTCACATGGATCGCATCAACATCGCCTTCGCGGAGCTGGCGAAATGCCTTTTCGGACCAATTCACATATTGCAGCCCGTCGATCAGCGGAACGGGGCGCATCATACGGCACCTGCGCTGATATAGGCGGTCTTGACCGTGGTATAGAACTCAGCCGCGGCTTTGCCTTGTTCGCGCGGGCCATAAGAGCTGTCGCCGCGCCCGCCGAAAGGCACGTGGTAATCGGTGCCCGCCGTGGGCAGGTTCACGGTGACGACGCCGGTCCGCGCGTTGCGCCGGAAATGCGTGGCCCGCGCCAACGATTGCGTCACAATACCGGACGTCAGGCCAAAGTTTGTGTCATTCACGGTGGCAAGCGCTTCGTCATAGCTGCCGACTTTGATGACGCTCGTCAGAGGCGCGAACATCTCTTCTCGGTTGATACGCATGTCATTCGACGTGTTCAGGAACACGCCTGGGCTCATGTAGAATCCGTCATGCGGCATATCGAGCCGCACACCGCCACAGGCCAGTTCTGCACCTTCGGATTTGCCCAAATCTACATAAGCAAGGTTTTCATCCAGTTGCTGCTGGCTGACGACAGGTCCCATCTGAGTGCCTGCCTCAAGCGCGTGGCCAACTTTCATGGCCTGCGTCCCGGCGACCAGCTTTTCGACAAAGGCGTCATGGATGGCTTCATGCACAACCAAACGCGACGAGGCCGTGCATTTCTGACCTGTTCCGCCAAACGCGCCGCCAAGCGCCAGTGTGACCGCCAGATCGAGGTCAGCATCATCCATTACCGCCAATGCGTTTTTCGACCCCATCTCCATCTGGACCTTGGTCAAATTCTGAATCGCCGCCGCAGCGATGCCTTTGCCAACAGGGACAGACCCGGTGAAGGAAATCGCGTCGACCTTGCGGCTTTCAACAAGTCTCTGGCCGATCTCTCGCCCCGAGCCCATGACAAGACTGAACAGACCCTTTGGGATGTCTTGCCGCGCGATGATCTCGGTGAGCGCCACCGCAGAGGCGGGCGTGATATTGGCCGGTTTCCAGACCACAGCATTACCGTAACACAGGGCAGGGGCAATTTTCCAAGACGCGGTGGCGGTCGGGAAATTCCAAGGAGAGATAATCGCCACAACGCCCACAGGTTCACGTCGCACATCGATCTCGACCCCCGGTCGTACCGAGTCCGCATTTTCGCCCAGCTGGCGCAGGCATTCAGCGGCGTAGTAGGTAAAGAACTGTCCCGCGCGGTAAACCTCACCCTTGCCTTCGGCGAGCGGCTTTCCCTCTTCGCGGCTGAGCAGGGTTCCGAGTTCCTCGGCACGAGTCATCAATTCGGTGCCAATGGCCATAAGGACAGCTTGCTTGCGCTCCATTTCGTAGGCGGCCCACTCTGCCTGAGCTTGACGCGCCGCCAAGAGCGTGGCGTCCAGTTCGTCGCCGCTGGCCTGCGCGAAAACACCGACAAGATCACTCAGGTCCGAAGGATTGCGGTTCTCAACCGTCGAAATGCCGTCGCTCCACGCACCGGCGATTAGATTACGTCCCAAGTCCTGCATTCTGGTCCCTTGCCCTCTTGGTGTGCCGCAGAACGATAAAGCGCGAAGTGCGTGAGCGCACTGTTTTCTTGCCGCTGTCCTGATCGAAACTCTGGAACTGGACTCCGGGTTGCCGTGGCATGTGCCGCGCGTCGCGCTGCGGCCTTGCTGCAACTCGATGGTTTCCTTATTTGCGGTGTACTAATCGTTGGTCGGTCGACGCAGACGAGTATTCAAGCATCTTCCGTGTCGAGGCTCCGAGAAAACCTAAGTGACGCACATGAGCACACATAACAGCGCACGACTATCGGTCGCCCCGATGATGGCTTGGACGGATCGTCACTGCCGGTTTTTCCACCGGCAGATGTCCCGACATGCGCTGCTCTACACCGAAATGGTCACTTCGGCTGCGCTCGTGCGTGGGGATGCGCGGCATCTGCTGCAGTTTTCTGATGCCGAGCATCCTGTTGCCCTTCAGTTGGGGGGATCGGATGCCGACGAATTGGCACAGGCAACCCGCATGGCCTGCGATGAAGGCTATGACGAGGTGAACCTCAATGTTGGCTGCCCGTCTGACCGTGTGCAAAGCGGCACGTTCGGTGCCGTGCTCATGAAGACACCGGAAACTGTTGGGGATTGTGTGTCCAAGATGGCCGCTGTCAGCACTGTTCCGGTCACGGTCAAATGCCGTATCGGCGTGGATGATCAAATCCCGGAAGAGGTGTTGCCGCGGGTCCTGGAGACGATGCAGGCGGCAGGGGTGAAACACGTCATCGTGCACGCGCGAAAGGCGTGGCTGAAAGGCTTGAGCCCGAAAGAAAACCGTGAAGTGCCTCCGTTGGATTATCCGTTGGTCCATCGGATGCGGGCCGATTTTCCGGAACTGGATATCGCCATCAATGGCGGTATTGACCGGTTGCACGATGCCAAATCGCACCTGATGCAAGGAATGTACGGCGTCATGATCGGGCGCGCGGCCTATCATACGCCCTATGATATTCTCGGGGCGGCGGATGCCGAGATCTGGTCAGATGATCGTGTCCCGACCTCTCGTGCTGAAGTCATCGCACGGATGGAGCCTTATATCGCCGACCATTTGCAAGCGGGCGGGTCGCTTCACCAGATCACGCGACATATGCTTGGTCTCTTTGCCGGGCAGCCCGGAGCGCGCGCATGGCGGCGGATCCTGTCAGAAGGTGCAACTCGACCCGGGGCCGGGCTAGATGTGTTGCAAGCCGCCTGTGCTGCGGTGCCATCCATGCACCAGCCCGACGTAGCGCAGTGACGTGACCAAGGGGATGCAGCAGCGCAATCAACTTTCCGACTTTGACCGCGATGGCATTGTCGTTCTCGACCATAGCGAGACCGTGCTGCGTTGGGCTAAAGTTGCCGCTCAAAAGGCTGAGCAGATAGCGTGCGATCCAGATATGCGGCGGCAGTGGTTGCGGCATGGAGACACTTGGTTTGTTGGCGTCGATGCCTTGCCAAACGCGCCCGACGGCAGTGTGGATGGCGTTCCGTTGACGGGCGCGTGGGAGGGGATTGTTGACGCGCCCTCTATCTGGCACCCGGCGCAGCTATCGATTGTGTATCCCGGCTATCCGTTGCAGGACGCGGATGAAAGCGATGCCGCCCACAGGTTCAGGCTCAACCGTAATGCGGCCCATGTCGACGGTCTGTTGCCCGAAGGCCCAGATCGCCGACGTTATCTGCGAGAGCCACACGCCTTTATTCTGGGCCTTCCACTTGACGAATGCCAGGCATCCCCGCTTGTTGTCTGGCCCGGAAGTCATCACGTTATGAGGGCTGCCCTTGCCGAGGCCTGTCACGGACATGATATTTCCAAATTCGACTTGACCGATGTTTATCAGGCAACCCGCCGTCATGTTTTCGAGACAATCGAACCGGTCGATGTGCGCGCCGTTCCGGGCCAGGCCATGTTGCTACATCGCCATATGCTGCACGGCGTTCGTCCTTGGAATGGGCCGGGGCAGGAGCGCAAGGTCGCCTATTTCCGGCCGCAATTCAGCGATGTGTTCCGCTGGCTAGACACAAAGGGCTAGGCTGTCCGCGCCGTGCGCCCACCGCGCCGCTTGCGAAGGCGTGGTGCACGCTGCGGCAGTTCGGCCATGATGCGCATGCGTTCTTCGGGGGTCATTTTGCTCCAGCTGCCGATTTCGTCCATGCTGCGGAGGCAGCCGATGCAAATCCGTTCTTCCGGATGAATGGAACACAGCTTGATGCAGGGGCTCTCAATCTCGGCCCGGACCCACACCTCTTCTGATTTACTGCTCACTGCTGCGCCGCCTCTTGTTGTCGGATATGCCGGATTCGATCCAGCGCTCCTTGCAGGATAAACCCGGCAGCGACGTGGTCGATGACCTCTGCGCGACGTTTACGTGTCGTATCCGCCTCAAGCAATGCACGTTCTGCGGCCACGGTCGACAGTCGTTCATCCCAAAACGTGATGGGCAGGTCGGTCAGGTTGGACAGGTTTCTGGCAAAAGCGCGTGTTGCCTGACAACGCGGCCCTTCAGAGCCGTCCATATTGCGCGGCAGGCCAAGGATCAGTCCGCCAACCTCGCGCTGCTTGGTAAATGCCAAGAGCTGCTCTGCGTCTTGGGTGAATTTCTTGCGCTTGATGGTCAGCATCGGGGTGGCTGTCGCCAACAGCCGATCCGACAGCGCCACACCAATCGTATGTGTGCCCAGATCAAGACCCGCAATCGGCGCGGCACGCGGCAATTCCGGCAGGAATGCCTCGACCGTCTCGCATATCATTCCGTGATCCCCGCACGGGCAGCGGCATCGTCCAACAAAGCCTGTGCGCCATCATTGCCCTGAAACACCAGTCGAGCTTCGATCAGCACCGCCTCGGCTTGCTCCCTGGCGCCCAGAACGCCGTAGGCCGCAATCAGCCGCGCCCAATCAGATGGCGGACCGCCTTCTTCCGCGAGGCGCTGAGACAGACCTGCGACCATATTCTGGATCATCTGCGTGCGGTCTTCTGGGCTCATGTCATCGGCGGCGGCAATGTCAGCCGCAGAGGGACCGCGCCGTGTCTGGCTCGGCGGCTGTTCATAACGTGTCACACCTGCACGCAGAGCAACGGCATCGATCTGGTCGCGAATGGGCTGACTCCACGGTGCGTTATCGGGCTCTTCCAACAGAAGGCGCTGCCAAATGCGAAACGCTTCGTCGGGCCGCCCCGTCTGGTCATACATCGACCCAAGGTAATAGCGCGCGGCCCCGAGCGTCGGATCAACGGCCAAGGCCTGACGCAGCCGCTCTTCTGCTTGGGGCGAAACGTAGCCGCCCGTCGCCACGATCATAAGTTCGGCCAGATCGGCGATATCACGGGCCGTTGTCGCATCCCCTTTGACTGCGATCAGACGCTCCTGCGCGGCGATGGCATCATCGTAATTGCCCAAGATCGCCTCGTTGCGCGCCAATAGCTCAAGCCCCCGCACATCATCCGGCCGGTCCTGCATCGCAACGCGCAATTGCTCGACCAAGGCCAACAACTCTGGCGAGGCGGGCGGCGCAAACTGCGTTTCTGCAAATGATCTCTGCGCGACGTCCTGTGACGGGCGCGCGGCAGCGGCCTCTGCCGTCAGTTCCTTCCGCAGATCAAGAGGCAGGTCGCCATAACCCGGTGCACCAATTGTCCAATACGTACCGACCGCAATCGCCGCCACCCCGGCAAGCCCGACATATCCCAAGAGCGACGGTCCCCCGCCGTGAAACTCTGCGCCCGACGTGGACTTGTCTGCATTCAAAAGCCGGCGTTTGACTTCGGTCCTCAGTTGATCGGCTTCGCTTTCCGACAACACGCCACGCGCGACGTCTCGTTCGACCTCTGCCAACTGTGCCTTGTAGATTTCAATGTCCGGAATGGCCTGTCCCGACAGATCGGAACGGTTCATCGCCCGCCAAAGCATGGCCCCGATTCCAAGGGTCAGTACCCCACAGATCATCCAGAAATACGTCATAGGCCCCGCCGATTGATCACGCGCTTAGTTAAGCGGCTTTGCGACTGAGGGGAAGGTGGTGCGGCCATGTCGCATATGTGCGTTCTTTGCCGCATGTGGCTCGCTCAGAAAAAGCGAGACCGCCTACACAGCATCAAGGTGTCATGGGCCGCCGGACAAGGAGTCGCCAGTCAATGAAACGCTATTCAGCATTCGCCATCGCAAGAGAGGCGTTCCGGTATCACACCGGCTGGGAACGCGCGTGGCGTAGCCCGGAACCAAAGAAGAAATACGACGCGATCATCGTCGGCGCGGGCGGGCATGGCTTGGCCACTGCCTACTATCTGGGCAAGAACCACGGGATCAAAAACGTCGCGATCCTCGAAAAGGGTTGGCTGGGCGGTGGCAATACAGGCCGCAACACGACGATCATCCGCTCGAACTATCTGCAGGACCCGTCGGCGGCGATCTATGAAAAGGCGCGCAGCCTTTACGAAGATCTGAGCCAGGACCTGAACTACAACGTGATGTTCAGCCCGCGTGGTGTGATCATGCTGGCGCAGACCGAGCATGAGGTGCGTGGGTATAAGCGCACCGCGCATGCGAACGCGTTGCAGGGTGTGGCGACGGAATACATCGACGCGCGCCGGGTCAAGGAACTCTGCCCGATCATGCATATTGAAGGGCCACGCTATCCGGTGCTTGGCGGCCTTTGGCAGCCGCGCGGTGGAACGGCACGCCATGATGCGGTGGCGTGGGGTTACGCGCGGGCCTGTTCGGACATGGGCATGGACATCATCCAGAAATGCGAAGTCACGGGCGTGCGCCGTGAGAATGGCAAGGTTGTTGGCGTCGATACCACCAAGGGCGCGATTGATTGCGATAGGCTGGGCATTGTCGTCGCGGGCCATTCGGGCGTCGTGGCCGACATGGCGGGTTTCCGGCTGCCGATTGAATCGGTTCCGCTACAGGCGCTGGTGTCAGAGCCGATCAAGCCCTGCATGGACGTGGTCGTCATGGCCAACACTGTCCACGGTTACATGAGCCAATCTGATAAGGGCGAAATGGTCATCGGTGGCGGCACAGATGGCCACAACGCTTATACCCAACGCGGATCATTCCACCACATCGAGGAAACCGTACGCGCCCTGATCGAAACCTTCCCCATGATCAGCCGCCTGAAAATGCTACGCCAATGGGGCGGGATCGTGGACGTCACAGGCGACCGCTCGCCCATCCTGTCGAAAACGCCGGTCGAGGGTGTGTTCATCAACTGCGGCTGGGGCACCGGTGGGTTCAAAGCGATCCCGGGCTCCGGCTGGGGCTTTGCAGAGTTGATGGCGACAGGTCATTCACCGCTGACCGCCGAGTTTGGCCTCGACCGGTTCCGCGAAGGCCGCTTCATCGACGAAAGCGTGGCTGCGGGGGTGGCGCATTGATGTTGACCGCACCTCAATCATACCTATCTGCCTCTCAACGAAAGGCAGGTGAACCATGGCTTGGATCAAACGCAACACGGCAGCAATTGCAGGGCTCGGCGCAGGCGCGTTCGTCGGCATTGTGGCCATCATTCTGGGCGGCGTCATGTTCTCGGGCGAAGGCTTTGGCAGCGCGTCTGAACCGCCCGAGCAGGTTTACTTCTTCTAAGGCGCAGCAGCGCCCCGTTTCGGAGGGCGCATCATGCTGATCCTGACTTGCCCCAATTGTGGCGAGACCAAAGACGAATCCGAACTTCACGCCCATGGCGAGGCGCACATCACACGCGCGGGGCCAGAGGCCACCGACGAAGAGATGGAGACCTATCTCTTTGAACGCGTGAACCCGAAAGGTGTGCATTTCGAACGCTGGCATTGCAGCTATGGCTGCGGGAAATGGTTCCACGCCGCGCGCTGCACCAACACGCTTGAAGTGTTCGGCACCTATTCGGCCCAAACCACTGAGCCGCCCAAAGAGATCATCGACATTCTGGACAAAAAGCGCCCCGGTTGGTCGTGGCGCAAGTTTGGAGGCACAGCGCAATGAGCACGCGTTTGTCCCAAGGCGGGCGGCTGATTGACCGTTCCGCGCAACAAGGTTTTTCGTTCAATGGCAAGCGGCTCAAGGGCTATGCGGGTGACACGCTGGCCTCGGCGCTCTTGGCCAATGATCAGATGCTTATGGGCCGGTCGTTCAAGTACCACCGCCCGCGTGGTGTGATAGCGTCAGGAGCCGAAGAACCTAACGCGCTGATGAACCTCGGGGCCGAGGGCAAATTTGAACCCAATGCGCGGGCCACGACGACGCCTCTGTTTGATGGGCTGGAAGCTGCGTCGCAGAACCACTTCCCCTCGCTGGAATTCGACGTCGGCGCACTGAACACCCACCTGTCGCGCTTCTTGCCTGCGGGCTTCTACTACAAGATGTTCATTCACCCGCGGCCGTTTTGGAAACACATCTACGAACCATTCATTCGTCAGTCGGCTGGTCTGGGCAAAGCGCCCAAGGCGCGCGACGTGGATACGTACGAGCATTTCTATGCCTTCTGCGATGTGTTGATCATCGGTGGCGGCATCGCGGGTCTGCAAGCGGCCAAGGTTGCCGCTGATGCCGGTCTGGAAGTCATGCTCGTTGAGCAAGATCCCCATTGGGGCGGACGTGCGCCCGTCGATGGGACCGGGATTGATGGCAAACCTGCTCAGGACTGGATCGATACGACAGTCGCTGCGCTGGGCGATATGCCAAACGTGACCCTGCGCGCACGCTGCATGGGTGCGGGCGTCTACGACCATGGCTATGTGCTGTGCTATGAGCGTTTGACTGATCATGCGCCCAAGGCTGCAGGTCCGCGACACCGGTTATGGCGCGTGCGGGCAAAGCAAGTCGTCACGGCGACCGGCGCAATTGAGCGGCCTTTGTCCTTTGCCGGAAACGATATTCCGGGCGTCATGCTTGCGGGCGCCGTCCGTGATTATGTGGTCAATTACGGGGTCTCCATCGGAGACCGGACCGTTGTCGTCACCAACAACGACGACGCCTACCGCACTGCGATTGCGTTGAAGGAGGCGGGGCTTGAGGTTCCGGCGATCATCGACGCGCGGACCGGCGGGGCCGGGGCGCTGGGCGATCAGGCCAAGGCGCTTGGCATCCGTGTCGAGACCGGCAAAGCCATCGCCAAGGTCAAAGGCGGCAAACGCGTCACCGGCGTCGGCATCTGCGCGCAGGCGGGCGAAGGCTCGATTCTCGAAGAGATCGCCTGCGATTGCGTCACGATGTCGGGCGGCTGGTCACCTGTGGTCCACTTGTGGAGCCATTGCGGCGGCAAGCTGATCTGGGATGACGCTTTGGCGATGTTCCGGCCCGATGGTGACCGCGCACCGACAAGCCATGATGGCAATCCTTTTGTCATCACCGCCGGGGCCGCCAATGGCGCGCTCAGTGATGTGCTGGCCGATGCAACGGCGCAGGCGGCGGAGGTTGTCTCCCGCTGCGGGGGCAAGACCGATGCTGCTGCACCAACAGAGGCGAACACGGCTGAAAACGCAATCGAACCAATCTGGCTGATGCCGCAAGGCGCGGCACACAAGCTGCGGTCCAAATCATGGTTGGATTTCCAAAACGACGTGAAAGTCAGCGACGTGCAACTGGCCGCGCAAGAGGGCTTTGAGAGCGTCGAACATGCCAAGCGCTACACGACGCTTGGGATGGCGACCGATCAAGGGAAGACCAGCAATATCAACGGTCTGGCGATCCTATCCAAGGAATTGGGAGTAGATATCCCTCAGGTCGGCACCACAACCTTCCGCCCGCCTTACACGCCGATCTCCATGGGCGCGATTGCGGGTGAGGCACGGCACGAGATTTTTCAACCGCTGCGTAAGACGCCGATGCACGACTGGCACGACGCCAACGGTGCGCATTGGGAACCAGTCGGCCATTGGCGGCGTCCCTATTGCTTCCTCCGGGGCGATGAAACGCCCGAGAAAGCCGTGCATCGCGAGGTGCTGAACACGCGCGAAAAGCTGGGGCTGCTGGACGCCTCGACCCTTGGCAAGATCATCGTCAAAGGCCCGGACGCAGGCAAATTCTTGGACATGATGTACACCAACATGATGTCCAACCTGAAACCGGGGCGCTGCCGTTATGGACTGATGTGTTCCGAAAATGGGTTCCTCAGCGATGATGGCGTCGTTGCGCGGATTAGCGACGACACGTGGCTCTGCCACACGACCTCGGGCGGGGCTGATCGCATTCACGCCCACATGGAAGAGTGGCTGCAGACGGAATGGTGGGACTGGAAGGTCTATACCGCCAATGTGACCGAGCAATATGCTCAGGTCGCCGTCGTCGGGCCGAACGCTCGCAAGGTGCTCGAGAAACTTGGCGGCATGGATGTCAGTGCCGATGCGCTGAGCTTCATGGGCTGGGCAGACGGTACTATCGGCGGGTTTGATGTGCGGGTCTATCGGATCAGCTTCTCGGGGGAGCTCTCCTACGAGATCGCCGTGCCCGCAAACCAAGGGCGCGCGTTCTGGGATGCGCTGTTGGAGGCCGGTGAAGAGTTCGGCGTGATGCCTTACGGGACCGAGGCGTTGCACATCATGCGCGCCGAAAAGGGGTTCATAATGATCGGGGATGAAACTGACGGCACGGTTATCCCTCAGGATTTGAACCTGCATTGGGCGATCTCGAAGAAGAAAGACGACTTCCTTGGAAAACGCGCCCAGATGCGCAGCCATATGGCCGATCCGAACCGTTGGAAGCTGGTGGGGCTGGAAACCACAGATGGCTCAGTCCTGCCAGACGGAGCCTACGCAGTTGGAGAAGGCACCAACGCCAACGGTCAGCGCAACATGATCGGGCGCGTGACCTCGACCTACCATTCGCCAACCCTGGGCAAAGGTATCGCCATGGGGTTGGTCCACCACGGACCCGACCGCATGGGCGAGGTGCTGGATTTCCCACGTGTCGATGGCACGGTCGTTAAGGCCAAGATCGTCGATCCGGTGTTCTATGACAAAGAAGGGGCCAAGCAGAATGTCTGAACGTGATTTTGACGGATTGGCCCGGATCGAACAGGTCACGGGCCTTGGCATGATCAGCGTGCGCGGGACCTTGACCGATGCCGGATTTCAAGCGGCTGTGGTGGCTGCTACGGGTGTGAGCGTGCCCGATCGCGGCACTGTATCCACAGGTGCCGGACGGACGGTTGCGTGGATGTCCTCGGATGAAATCCTGGTGGTCTGCGCCGAAGCCGATGCCAAAGGCATCGTGGATGCGCTGAATGCAGGGCTGGCTGGCACCCACCACATGGTGACCGATGTGTCAGACGCGCGTGCGGTGTTCCGCATCTCTGGCGGAGCAGCGCGGGATGTTCTGGCCAAGGTCTGCCCCGTGGATCTGCGACCAAACATGTTCAAGGCGGGCCAATTCCGCCGCACACGGATGGCGCAGGTCGCCTGCGCTTTCTGGGCCGAAGATGAGACCGCGTTCTCCCTGATCGGATTTCGATCGGTGCAGGATTACATCTGGGACGTTCTGACGACGGTGGCCAGCCGCGACGCGCCGGTTGATCATTTCGCAAGCTGATCTGGAAAAAGGCAGGTCCCGGTTGCTCCGGGACCGTTTTGCCCAGGATGGCGGGACTTAACCCGCCATTTTGATGTCATCGGCCGGGATGCAGGCGTCGACCCATTTCAGCGACGTCTCATATTTCAACGCCTTCAGGTCGTTGCCGTACTTGGCCACATAGTCCTCTGCGACTTCGCGCGGCATCTCGTTCACCCAGCGCGACGGCTTACCAGAGGCCACATGAACCGGCGGAACACCACCTCGATCCTCTTTCTTGGCAAACCCTCCGAACAAGGAATGATCCCAGTAGGTTTGAACCGCACGGTCAATGTCCAAACCCTCTGGCGCGATACGGGTCAAAGCCTTGCGGAAGATATCGCAGTCATCATCGTCGATCAGGTCTTCGTAGTTCAGTTCCACGGAATGCGGATGCTTATAGTCCCAGGCCAGCATTTCCTTGATCGTGGCATCATGCTTTTCGCCCATCTCAAACCGCAGCCGCGCCAAATCGTCCGGTAGGCTGTTGAGGTAGTCCTGGTAATTCGCACCGCCCAGATCGTCACGTTTTTCGCGCAGGAATTTCTCGTTCCCCAGGCCAGCGACGCGGTGATAATTCATCCCTGACAAAAGCACATCGCGTGGATCACGGATGATGTGCATGAACCGCGCGTCCGGATGATCCATAAGCTCTTGAGGAAAGCCCGAATGCCAATTCACAAGAATGGCTGGTCCGGTTTCCGGCAACAGCGCCATCTTGCGCGGGCGATAGACTGGAAAGAACGGTATATCCTGATCTGCCGCGATCTTTTTCCACACCTTGCGCATCCAGACCGTGCCGGTTTTGTGGTGGGTGCCGATGCAAATGAACCGACCCGGTGTCATCTTTTTCGCTGCGTGGCGAGGACGGGTTGTTCCCGGAGCTTTAGTCGCGGTCATGCGGCGACCTCCTTTTTCTGGGGTTTGGCGGCAGCAAGAAATTCAACAACGTCTTCGGACGATTTTTCCCGATCAATGGTGCGCCGCGCGCTGTCAATCGAGGCACGGTAAAGGGCTGCAAGGTCGGCATCCTCTAGCAATGCATCGATGCGACTGCGCAGGCCATCGGTCGGTATCGTTGTGTCGACATTGGTGTTGATGTCGTATTTTTCCCAATACTCCATCGATATGCGCGATTTGTTCTTGGAGTTAGCAGTGCCACGCAGCCGCTTGAGCAAGAAATCCTCACGACTCTTGATGGCATAGTGGTTGATCTGCGCATGAGCATAGCCAACCGTCGCCGGACCAGAGCGCCAGCCCTTGGCGTAGTAGCGATCGCCCGTATCTTGGCCTGATCCGTTGACCCATTTCACGCTTCCTGCTTCTGGCATCGGCTGATGCTTGAAGAAGCGCGGACGATGGACGCCAAGGTAATCGAACAGCTTCTGCTTAAAGAGCGTCTTGAAGCCCCAGAACAGGCCGCGTTCCGGTTTGTATTCGGTCGAACCCTTGGTGAAGCGCTGGGTGACAAGCGTTTCCGGAGAAAACTCGGCTTCGCCGTCCGAGCCAAAGGTTTTCCAGTTGATCGAAATCGCATCTGCACCGTCGCAGGCCGACAAGAGTGCATCGAGCGATTGATCCCCGGTTTTCACACACAGGAATTCGTCCGCGTCGATCACGAGCGCCCATTCTGCATTGGCATATTCGGGGTGATGGCGGATCTTGATATAGGCGGACCGCTGCGGGTCCATGTTTGGACCTTGCGGGTTGTCGATGTGAATGATGTGGCCCATCGCGTCCAACCTGTTCAGCATCAGGTTGGTCCCGTCGGTGCAGTCGTTGGAGCAGATGATAAAACCGTCAAACCCGATGGCCTGATGGTACGCGATCCATTCCAGAAGGTAGGGACCCTCATTTTTCATCGTGCAGCAAATGATGCGACGCCAGGGTTTGGGGGTAGGGGAGGTCATCGTCCTAACCCGCCTTCAACTTGTCGACATCGACGTCATGCTTGTTGGCCTCGGCCTTCTTGGCCTCTGTCTCAGAACGCGTGTTGGACACATCCACAGTTTGATCCGATCCGCTGGCCTCAAGCGCCTTGGCCATGGCCTCGCGCCGGTCGGCTTTGCGGGCCAGTTTTGAGGACGCGACAACCTTGGCAATTTCCTTATTTGGAATGCCAGCGGCCTGCATTTCCTTGATCTTTTCCTGCCATGCCTTGGGCAGGTGGTGGGTAAAGAGAACCTCGTTGAGGTTATCAACGGTGTGCTTACCTGCTTCGCGCAGTTCAGCGACCCATTCGTCATATTCACCGGTTTCGCGCAGGACCTTCACGCGGCCCGCCTGATACTCAAGCGCCTTTTCTTCAAGCGCGCGCAGCTTGTCGTCTTTGCGCAACTCGGCCATCGCAGCCTTCGTGCGTTCGGCCATGTTGTGGACGTTCAACTCGGGCTGTTCGTTGCGGTCAAAGATCGCGAAATACTCACCGTTATACTTTCCGACTTTGTTGTTCACGTTGCCGCGGATACGGCGGAGCAGATAGGCCTCGTAGGATTTCACGGCGTAGTGGTTCAGTTCGACCAAGTCGCGGCCAATCGTGGGGCGTGTTGAGCGCCAGCCGGACAGGTTGAACTCCTTGGGCATTTCCTTGCCCGAGCCGTTCACCCATTTGCGGTCCAGCATGGTTGCGATGGCCTCTGGGTTGCTGTCGCCACCTTTGACCTTGGGTCGGTGGATGCCGAATTTAATGTCTTTTGCCGGGCGGAACATCGTCTTGACGCCCCAACCTTTGCGGAACGCCGGCGGCGCGGACATCGTGTAGCTTTCGGTTACCAGTCCCGGGTTCCAATCCAGCACATCGTTTGAACCAAAGAATAGCCACGTCATCGCGATGGCCCATGTATCCTCGGGGATTTCTTTCATGAGCGCGTGCATAGTGTTGTCGCCGCACTTGATGGACACGAATTCATCCGCGTCCATGATCATGATCCATTCGCTGTCCTGAATCTCGGGGTTCTTGAACCCCAGTTTCAGCGCGTTTGGCTGCGGCTTGCCGCCCTCTGGCACGTTGTTCTCAAAATGCTGGCAGTACCCCATTTCCTGCAAACGGATCAGCATCTCATCGGTGCCGTCGTTGCAGTTGTTGGTGTAGACGCAGATATTGTCGAAGCCGATCATGTGGTGATACGCGACCCACTCGATGAGGTTGTGACCCTCATCCTTCATCATCGAAAACAACGTGTACTTATGCTTGGGGGCCATACTGCCTCTCACTAGCGTCGGCGTCTAAAAACGATCCGCGCGATACTGCCTCTTGCTGATGCCGATCCGGTCACCGCTCTCACTTGCCTGGGTTTGTCGCATGTTGATGAACGTCAGGTGTCCGGTCGCGATCTACCCTGCCGCTATTTGTTGCGGCTTTGATGCCAATGATACCGATTTGGTGGGAATTGTCGAGAATCTATGGATCGTGGCTTCTGCCCTTGACGTTCTTTCGTCGCCATCAACATAAGCCTAGTATAACTTTTTGACGACAGGAGCCGCCCATGGCCTTCGAACTGCCCGATCTCCCTTATGCCCACGACGCGCTGGCTGACAAAGGGATGTCGAAAGAAACGCTCGAATATCACCACGATCTTCACCACAACGCCTACGTCACCAACGGCAATAAAGCGATTGAAGGCACCGAATGGGCCGACAAGTCGATGGAAGAGATCATCAAAGGCACCTACGACGCGAACGCTGTCGCCCAGAATGGTATCTTCAACAACATCAGCCAGCTTTGGAACCACAATCAATTCTGGGAAATGATGGGGCCAGGCGAAAGCAAGATGCCAGGCGAGTTGGAAAAGGCGCTGGTCGAAAACTTTGGTTCGGTCGACGAATTCAAATCGCAGTTCTCGGCTGCCGGTGCTGGTCAGTTCGGTTCTGGCTGGGCGTGGCTGGTCAAGAACGCTGACGGCTCGCTGGCTGTGACCAAAACCGAAAACGGTGTGAACCCACTGTGCTTTGACCAAACGGCACTGCTCGGCTGCGACGTGTGGGAGCATTCGTACTACATCGATTTCCGCAACGTGCGTCCAAAGTATCTGACGAACTTCCTCGACAACTTGGTGAACTGGGAAAACGTCGCTTCGCGTATGTAAGCGCAACGACATCAAACGATTGAAAGGGCTGCCCCAATGGGCGGCCCTTTTCCTTTTTCGGAACCCTCTGGCGGGGTTCGGGTTTTCCTTTTGCAAAGTAAAAAGGAGTTCCCAATGGTAGAGCGCCACCGAAGCAAAGACGGCACACGCGAAACCGATGACTTTATCGGCGACGATGCGACACCCGGTCAGCAGGGCCGCAGCGATGGCAATCTGGCCCGGCAGGTCGGCACCAAGGCTGCGCTGCGCCGCGTGGAAAAGGGTGAAGACGAGACCACCCGCGTCACAAAATCCGACAAGATTGCAGAAGGGGAGGACACGCAGCATGACTGATCTTGCACAAGGCACATGGGTTGTGGTTGCCGACGGTGAGAAGGCTTTGTTTCTCTTCAACAAAACCGACGGGCAAGACCCTTATCTTGAGGTGTTCCGCGAAGAAGAGCAGGACAATCCGAAGGACATCGACCAGTCCGCGAACCGTCCGGGCCGCATGCCCGATAACGGGCAAGGGCAAAGATCTGCCTTGGACGACACGGATTGGCATGAACTGGCCAAGGACCGCTTCGCCTCTGAACTGTCCGACATCCTGTACAAACAGGCACACAAAGGCCGCTTCGAAAAACTGGTGATTGCCGCCGCGCCTGCGACGCTCGGCGAATTGCGCAAGCAGCTTCATCAAGAAGTCTCAGACAAGTTGATCGGTGAGATTCCAAAGGTTCTCACGAACCACCCCGTCGATGAGATTGAAGACATCGTCAAAGAAGAATTGGCAGCATAACACGCTGGCCAGCCTGCGGTGGACCTTCTAGGTCGCCGCAGGCCTTCGTTGCTTATTGGGTGGCTTTTTGGTCCAGCATTGCAATGGCGTCGCGGCTGCTGTCGGCAACTGAGAATAGGGACATAACACTTTCGCCCGCAAACCCATGATCGACAGTGTGCTTGATGAGGTCGATCAACGGGTTCCAATAGCCACCGACATTCACCAGCACGATTGGTTTGTTGTGCAAACCAATCTGCGCCCAGGTCAAAACTTCGAAAAACTCGTCCAGCGACCCCGCTCCGCCGGGCAGCACAACAATGGCGTCGGCATTCATGAACATGACCTTTTTGCGTTCATGCATCGTTTCTGTCACGACGTATGAATCCAGATCGTACTTGCCAATCTCGCGCTCGACCAAGTGTTGGGGAATGACCCCAAAGGTTTGCGCGCCCGCGTCCTGAGCGGCCTTCGCCACCGTGCCCATGAGGCCAACATCGCCCGCGCCATAGACAAGCCGCCACCCTTGGCCACCCATAGCGGACCCAAAGTCCTTTGCGGCCTGTTCACACTCAGGGTCGCGTCCACTGCGTGAGCCACAAAAAACACAGACGGAAAAAGGTATTTGGGCCATGGGGGACTCACGATTGGGAAGCTTTGACCCTGCTTAGCGGACCCGCTAGGGTCGCCGCAACGATTGGGGCACGGGAATAAAAGCCCCGGCAAAGGGGAATTGCATGGCAAAACTTGCGCTTGGCGCTGGCACGACCGTCGCGGGGGCGGCAACGACTGTGGTCGCTGTCGTCGGAGGTGTGGCTTGGTTTGCAGTTCAGGAACCCAATGATTCCCCGGCAACGCCTGAGGTCATTGAAGCCGCGCAACCTGCGCCCATAGCGGAACCGGCCGAGACCGAAGCGGTAGCTGAAAGCACCGCAGAAGAAGAAACGGTTCTGCCAAACCCAACCTTTGATGTGGTGCAGGTGGAAAACGATGGTCAGACGCTTGTCGCCGGTGTGGCTGAACCAGGAGAAGCGGTCGACATCCTGATCGACGACGTGGTGGCTGGGACCGCGACAACCGATGGCACGGGGCGCTTTGTTGCATTTCTGTCTGTGGAGCCTTCTGACGACGCGCGTATCATGGAACTACGCGCCGGGAGAGGCGATGCCGCACGCCGGTCGGACCAGACAATCGTGATCTCGCCCTTTGCTGCGCCCGCCGACACGCAGGTGGCGGCACTTCCAGAGGCACCGGTCGTCGATGAGCCTTCGGTTCAACCAGAGACCGAGGTCGCTGAGGCGGAAGTTGTTGCGTCTGAAGAAGAAAGCCCAGAACCCGAGGCAGTGGCCGACCTGGCGCCAGCGCCTGAGGCGCCGCAACCCGAGCCAAACGTCCTGGAGACAGCTGAAGCTGAGCCTGTAGAAGACGCAGAGCCATCGGTCGATGGCGAACAGACTGTTGTGGAAGTGGCTGAAGCACCTGCTGCAAACGTGGATGCGCCGCAAGTGCCTAAGGCGGACCCCGTGGAAGAGGCTGAGGTCGCTGAAGCGCCTGTAGAAGACCCTGAAGCTGTTGAAGAAGTTGTTGAAGCCGCCACAGAAGAGGCCGAAGTGCCTGTGATTGTTGCAGAAGCCGCACCTGAACCAGAACCGGAAGTGGCGTCTGAACAAGAGGCAGCACCCGCTGCGCCATCCGTTCTATTGGCGGATAGCGAGGGCGTTCAAGTCCTGCAATCGTCGCAACCTTTGATCAGTGTCGCGTTGGATAGCATCACCTATGATCAAGCTGGCGAAGTGAGCCTTGGGGGCCGCAGCACAAGCGAAGGATTCGTGCGGGTCTATCTTGACGATCAGCCTGTGACCGTGTCGCGGATCAAACCCGACGGGCGTTGGCGCACTGATTTGCCTTCGGTTGATACGGGCGTCTACCAACTCCGCGTGGACGAACTCGATACCGATGGAAATGTCCTGTCGCGCATCGAAACGCCTTTCAAACGCGAAGAACCCGAACTCGTCGCAGAACTTCAGGCCGAGCAACTGGACACCGGCATTGTCACGCAGGATGTTTTGACCGTGCAGCCGGGGGCCACGCTTTGGGCAATCGCGCGCGAGCGCTATGGCGAAGGCACCTTATTTGTGAAAGTGTTCGAAGCTAACCGGGATCGCATTCGCGACCCTGACCTGATCTATCCCGGACAGGTCTTTGATTTGCCCAACTAAACTGCTGCCAAGGGGTGCGTTCTAAATCGTGAAATCGCTTGGCGACAATCCAGAGTCCGAAAACCATCAGGCCGAAATCAGGGTCATAGCCAAGGTCGCACCTTACCTTTGGCCAAAAGGACAGACATGGGTGAAACAGCGCGTGGTGATCGCTGTTGGCGCGCTTCTGCTGGCCAAGGTCATCGCCGTCGCCACCCCGTATTTCTACAAACTGGCTGTGGACACGCTGGCAGGCGAAGCCCCCGATGGGCCATCGTTATTCGTGATGGGCGCGGTCGGTTTGACCATCGCCTATGGCATGACCCGCTTTCTCAACATCCTGTTTCAACAATTGCGGGATGTCGTCTTTGCCAAGGTCGCACAGCGCGCG
Source organism: Shimia ponticola (assembly GCF_007995215.1). Lineage (GTDB taxonomy): Bacteria > Pseudomonadota > Alphaproteobacteria > Rhodobacterales > Rhodobacteraceae > Shimia_B > Shimia_B ponticola. The sequence goes on along the minus strand of NZ_VCDK01000003.1, from coordinate 628,545 downwards.
CTTCGAGTGATCGGTGTCGAAACCTTTGAACATATCCATAGGCTTTCGCTGCGCTATCACATCAGTCGCAAAACCGGCGGTCTTAGCCGGGTGATGGAGCGCGGAGTAAAGGGAGTGTCCTTCCTTCTCCGGTTTCTGCTCTTTTCTATCGGTCCGCTGATCCTTGAACTTGCATTGATCTCAGCGGCTTTGGTCGTGTTCTTTGACTGGCGCTATCTCGTCGTTATCGTCATCGCGATCATTGCCTATGTCTGGTTCACGACGGTCGTCACCGAGTGGCGCGTGAAAATCCGCAAGGAAATGAACGCACAGGACACCGACGCCAATCAAAAGGCCATCGACAGTCTGCTCAACTTTGAGACGGTCAAATACTTTGGCGCGGCGGGCCGCGAAGCGCGGCGCTATGACAGCGCCATGGAGGGGTATGAAGACGCAGCACTGCGCACGTCATATTCCTTGGGCTTCATTAATCTGGGACAGGCGCTGATAATCAACGGGGCATTGGTTGTCGTGATGGTGATGGCCGCCCGCGACGTCGCAGCGGGGACGCAAAGCGTGGGCGATTTCGTCATGGTCAACGCCTACATGATGCAGATCATGATGCCGCTGAACATGCTGGGCTTTGTGTACCGCGAAATCCGTCAGAGCCTTGTGGATATGGCGATGATGTTCTCGCTTCTGGAGGAAACCCCAGAGGTGCAAGATAAACCCGATGCCCCCGATTTGGATGTGACCGGCGGGCAGATCGAATTGGATGACGTTGTCTTTTCCTACGACACCGCCCGGCCCATTCTGAAAGGCATCGACCTTTGTGTCCGACCCGGCGAAACCGTCGCAATCGTGGGGCCATCCGGTTCTGGGAAGTCGACCATCGGGCGTTTGCTGTTCCGGTTCTATGACGTGTCTGACGGCGCCTTCCGCATCGACGGTCAGGATCTACGCGACGTGACCCAAGACAGCCTTCACGCCGCCATCGGCGTGGTTCCGCAGGACACGGTGCTGTTCAACGACACCATCTACTACAACATTGCCTACGGGCGCGAAGGCGCAACCCGGTCCGAGGTAGAGGCAGCGGCAAAGGCTGCTCAAATCCACGATTTCATCATGAGCCTGCCAGAGGCCTATGACACGACCGTCGGTGAAAGGGGTCTTAAACTCTCAGGCGGTGAAAAACAGCGCGTGGGTATTGCGCGCACCCTTCTCAAGAACCCGCCAATTCTGCTGCTCGATGAGGCGACAAGCGCACTCGACACGGAAACCGAGCGGGACATTCAGGATGCTTTGGCCCGCGCCTCCGAAGGGCGCACGGTGCTGACCATAGCGCACCGTTTGTCGACCGTTATCGACGCGGACCGGATCGTGGTGCTTGAGGCTGGCGTGATCGTCGAAGAGGGCACGCATGACGAATTGCTGCGGCGTGATGGACGCTATGCTCAGCTATGGCATCTGCAGCTTCATGATGAAGAGGCCGCCGCCTAGGCTCTCGTCTGCATGATGCAATGGCGTTTGCGCGTGTTAAGGTCGCCTATACACCCGTATTCGCGTTCTCCACGACCTTGAGAGGTGGCCGTCTCAAGCCGGAAAAAATCACGCCTATTTGGACCAAAGGAAAAGGCCCGGTCGTGAACCGGGCCTTTCCAATTATTCTGCGGGTGTCGCCGCTGGTGGCGGCGTGTCTTCCCAGATGATCTCTGGATTCTTCACCCTGCGGGCTTCGCGCTTCAGGGCGAAATCACGCGCAATGCGACTGGTCCGGCGTGATCCCATGCGACCGAGAAAGTTTGCGAACCAGATCACATAGGTCGTGGCCCAAACGCGCAGGGCGAGCATCGACGGCGTAAAGACCAGCGTCAGCATGGTCGCCACGCCCAGTCCCCAAACCACGGCAGTGGCCAACTGGATCCACCACAGAGATGTCGGGCTTTCGATGGTGTAACCACCCCCGATGAAATCGAGCGAGAGACCAAACATCATCGGCGCCAGCCCCGCCATCGTCGTGATCGTCGTCAACAGAACAGGACGAATACGGGCCTCGGCGGTGCGCACGATGGCTTCGATCCTTGGCATGTAGCGGCTGTATTCCTGGAAGGTGTCGATCAAAACGATGTTGTTGTTCACGACAATCCCCGCAAGCGCGACGATGCCTGTCCCGGTCATGATGATCGAAAACGGCTGGTTCATAACCAGCATCCCAATCAGGACCCCGGTCGTCGACAAGACCACGGCCAGCAAGACCAGCGTCGCATTGTAGAAGCTATTGAACTGCGCCAGCAGAATGATGAACATCAGGCCGAGGGCCCCGGCGAAGGCATTCTGCAGGAACGCGCCCGACTCTTCTTGGTCTTCCTGATCGCCGGTCCACTCGAATTCTATGCCAACGGGCAGCGGGTTCGTGGCAAGCCACTCGTTCAGGGTTTCGATACGTTCATTGGCTGTGACCGGGATCGCACCGACGCCAAAGTCATCAGGCAGGTTCGAAAGCCCCTCGGCGAAATCACGTGTGAACTGTTCGCGACTTGGCATGTCATTCAGCGCAGAGGGCAGGGTCTCTTCCACGTCTGCGATCAAGGTGTCATAGACCCGGTTCAGATCGGCGGGTTGCGAAGACGTCCCTTCAGAGATCAACCGATAGGTCTCACCCCGAAGCGTAAATTCCCCTGCTGGATCGGGCGTGCCGTATCCAAGAACAACACCATCCAGCGCGGTGAATTTGACCAGGTTTGGCGCTACGTCGGCCTTGAGATCATAGTAGCGTTTTTGATCGACGCGGTTGATCTGACCCAAGCGCGGGACAGGCTCGCGGCTGATAAAGTTCGACAGTGGAACCAACCCCTGTGGCGTGCGGACCTTCAAGGTGTCTAGCGTCGAAAGAACACGCGCATCTTCTGGAAAGCGGACGCGGATTTCGATTTCTTCGTCGGAACTGTCGACGCGCATCGTGTCCAAGAGGATGCCGCGCGTCACAAGCTGCACCATACCGCCCACGGTTGCCACGTCGGCGCCGTAACGGCCTGCCTGTTCCACATCCACGTCGATCTGCCAATCGATGCCGGGTAGGGGCAGGTTGTCTTCGATGTCGATCAATCCTGCGGTGGATTCAAACTTTGTCCGGGCCACCGACACGGCTTCTTCGATGACCGACAGACTGTCGCCCTTCATGCGCAAATGAACGGGTTTGCCGCTGGCCGGACCCATGGCGAGGTTCAGGATTTCGACCTGAATGCCCGGGATCATGCGCAGTTCGGTTTCCAATTCGTTCAAAACGCGGTCGCCATCAAACCGTGGGTCAACCTGAGCGGTCTCGAATGGCACAACACCCAACAGTCGGGTGATCTCTGTGTCCACGGGACGGTTTTCCCAAGGGATCAATTCGATCTGAGCCTGACCAATCGTGTCCAATGGCCCTGAGGCACCGCCTGTGTTCGAGTTCAGGCCGCCTGCGCCCGCAAAGGAGAAGGTCGAGTCCACCGCCGGATGGGCAACAATGACCTCTTCTGCCTGACGCAGCAGACGATCCTTTTCTTCAAGCGACAGGTTCCCGCGTGCCCGCACGTAGACGATGGCTTGCTCGGGTTCAGTCGCCACAAAGAATTCGACACCGTTATTGTTCTCGCCAAAGTAGGAGAACACGTTGATGACGATCATCACGACGCCGACCAAGACCACAATCGGCATGATCGGATTGCCCGCGATGAACTTGATGAACATCCCGAACCCGGTCCGGCGGTGGCCCGAATAGACGCGCCTTTCCCGACGACGGATTTCTGCGGCGCCCATGACGATAGACGTCAGGATGCAGCCCAGAACGAATAGGACCGCTCCGGCAAGATAGCCGGTGGCACCTGCATCCGGACCCATCAGGTAGGATGGGTTGATGGTCTGCATCGCGCCGATGAACATCACCATGATGGCCGGTGGCACCAAAAGCACGCGGATCACCCACGGCAGGGCACGGCGCAATGCTTCGGAAATGTTCACAATGGTGCGGCTGACACGTCCTGTCACGCCGCCCAGAACCGGCAGATAAACCAGCGCGACGACCAAAGACGCGGACAAAACAAAGATCAATGTGACAGGCAACATCCCCATGAACTCACCTGGCACGCCCGGCCAGAACAACATGGGCAGAAATGCACAAAGGGTTGTCGCCGTGGACGACACGATGGGCCAGAACATGCGTTTTGCGGCGTCGGTATAGGCCTCCATCGGGCCGGCCCCTTCGCGGATACGCTTGTCGGCGTATTCGACAACAACAATGGCCCCATCCACCAACATACCAACCGCAAGGATCAGGCCGAACATCACGATGTTAGAAATCGTGATCCCCATGACGGCGAGGAAGGCAAAGCAGAGCAGGAACGACGTCGGGATCGCAAAACCCACAAGCAGGGCAGGGCGGGTGCCAAGCGCAGCGAGCACCACGATCATCACAAGCGCGATGGCTGTCAGCACCGAGCCTTCAAGCTGGCTGACCATGGACGCCACAACGCGGCTTTGGTCGTTGGAAATCGTCACATCAACGCTGTCGCGCAACTCTTGCGGCCACGTTTCCTGTACAGATTCGACCAAGGTGCGGACCTCGGCGGAGGTGTCGATCAGGTTAAAGCCTTTACGTTTGACGACCTGAAGCGCGACCGTGTTGACAGTATCAAACCGGGCGGTGCCTTCGCGGTCCTGAAACGTCAGGCGTATGTCGGCAATATCACCGAGCGTGACGACCCGGTCGCCATTCGTTTTGACCGGCAGATCGAAGACGTCTGTAGGCTCATCAAAGGAGGATGGAATTTTGACGGCAAAAGAAGACGTGTCGGTATCCACCGCACCAGCCGGGATCAGCTGGTTGTTGTTGACTACGACGTTGATCAATTCGCCCGCGGTGACGTTGTAGGCCTCAAGCTTGAGCGGGTCGATGATCACCTCAAGCATCTCGTCGCGGTGGCCCGCAAGCGACGCCTCAAGCACGGCATCCATGCTTTCAATCCGGTCCTGCAGGTCCTTGGCGACACGCAAAAGCGTGCGCTCCGGCACGGCCCCGGACAGGGATACAATCAGGATTGGGAATTCGGAAAAGTTGATCTCTTCGATGGTGTAGGCATCGCCACCGCTTGGGAAATTCGCTTCGGCCTTTTGCATCGCGTCGCGCACATCAGCGAGCGTTTGAGATTTGTCCCACCCGAATTCGAATTCGAGCACGATATTGGCGTAGCCGTCCACGGCGGTGGAGCTCATGCTTTCAAGCCCGTCGAGCGAGGCAAGCTCTGCCTCCATCGGCTTGACCAGTAGTTTTTCACTGTCTTCAGCGGAAATGCCTTGGAATGGCATCGACACGACGACAGCCGGGATATCGATATCCGGTTCGCCTTCTTTGGGCAGCGACACATAGGCAAACCCGCCGACCACAAGGGACAGCAGGATGAATGCCATGACCATACGGGCGCGTGATGCGGCCCAATCGACGATACCCGTCATGTTATTGCGCCTCCTCAAGCGTCACATCGACGGGAACGCCGTCCGTGACGTATTCCTGACCCACGGTGATGACGCGCGCGGTCTCGGGCAGGCCGCTGACCAAGACGCCATCGGGCGTATCGCGCAGCAATGTGACAGGCACAAATTGTGCCAAATCATCTGTATCGGCGATCCGAACGCCCAGATTGCCCCCATCATCCAGCGTCAATGCAGACCCCGGCAGCTTATGTGCCTTGGTGCCTTCGGCGGCGATCAGGATTTCGACCGTCTGACCATCGCGGATCGACAGATCATCGTTTTGGACCTCGACCTCGACGCGGAAAGTGCGGGTGGTTTCATCTGCCGAGCGGGACAGGAAAGTCACTTCGCCCTGAACCTGACGGCCAGAAACCAATTGTGCGCCGGCGCGTGCGCCGACTTCGACCCGGTCGACATCGATCTCGGGGATGAACCCAACCAGCTTGATTGGATCAAGCTGGATGATCGTGGCACAAAGAGCGCCTGTTTGCAGAAGCGCACCCAATTCGGCTGTGTCGCTTTCCAAGAGACCACCGAACGGCGCGTGCATTTCCAGACGCTCGATTTCCTTTTCGGCAGCAGCCACAGACGCAGCCGCGCTTTCGATCCCGGCTTGCGTTGAGCTTAGCCCGGATTGCGCGGATTGCAGCGCTGCACGTGCGGATTGCACCGTGGCCTTGGTCGACGCCACGCGGGTTTCCGAAGCAAAACCACCTTCGGACAAGCGGGATGCCGCGTTGTCATTGATCAGGGCTTCTTCCAGCCGGGCTTGCGCTTCGATCACGCGCGCCTCGCTTTCAGGAACGCGGGCACGGGCCTCGGATAGGCGCGCGCGGGCTTCGGCCAATGAAGCAGAGCGCGTGCCAGGGTCGAGTTCGCACAACAATTGGTCTTGCGAGACGATCGCGCCGCGCCGAAGCGGCTCGGACGTGACGAGGCCGGTTGTCTCGGCGCGCACGTCCACCTGCCGCGCGGCTTCTGTCCGGCCACGGACCTTGACTGCGTTGTCGATATCCTGAGCGGTCGAATTCACGGCGACGACGCGGACACGCGGGGTATCCGAAATCTCAGTTGCTTCGGTGGCGACTTCATCCGCGCCGGGTTCTGCCGTCGGCTCGGCCATCGCCGCCTCAGCGGGGCTGGAGCCCAGATTGCGGAGCGTCTCACGCTCGAAAACCAGCATGTAGAGAAATCCACAAACCAGAACGGCGGTCAGGATCGGAAGGAGGCGCATGACCGGGAAACCTTTTGTCATAAATTCTTCTGCGGAGCAGCTGCCCTGTGAAAAGGGCGCACTAAACCGATGAGTTCAGAATAGGGCGTACACCAAAGCGCTTCAAGGTTTCGCGAGGGAATGTTGACATCAAAGCGCAGGTTACAGCCATCTGCGCCTAATTTGATGCATTTCGGGGTGTCTTGCCCTCCTTTGGAAAGTCGCTGTATCAAGCCGCAACTGGTGTGGAGGCCCCAATGAGCAATACCGACAGCTTCATCAGCGAGGTTGATGAGGAACTGCGCCGCGACCGCATGAAAGACGCCCTGCGCAAGTACGGGTGGATCGCGGCATTGGTCGTGGCAGGCATCGTGGGTGGCACCGCCTATAATGAATACCGCAAGGCCACGACCGCAGCCGCAGCCCAAGCCAAGGGCGATGCAATTACGGCCGCGCTTGAGGTATCTGACCCGGCTGAAAGCGCGCAGACCCTCGCCGCGATTTCTGGTCCCGAAAGCGTCGTGACTGGCCTGTTGGCAGCGGCCCAATTCGAAGCAGCAGAAGATGTCGCTGCGGCCGTCGAGACCCTGCAGGCGATTGCGGAAAACGCAGAGAACGATGCGATCTACGCCGATCTCGCCTCTATCAAGGCGCTTTTGATCGGGCCTTCAGATGACCCCGACCGCGCGCTGACCTTGCAATTCCTGTCCCGGCCCGGTGGCCCATACCGGACGGTGGCTCTGGAAATGATTGCGCTGGACAAGATTGCGACCGAAGGCACCGACGCTGCCGTGGCCGATTTGCAAGCGCTGCTGCAGGATGCGGAAACAAGCGGTGTGCAACGCCAAAGGCTGGTTCAGTTGATCACCGCACTTGGCGCGACGCCCGAGTTGGCAAATCTGCCGTTCGATGCTAACGATTTGGCCAACGGCCAATAATAAGCAGGCGGATCAAGCGGTGGCAACGTATCTGGATGGGCTAAAGAAGCTGGGCCATCGTACTGGTCTGATACTGGGATTGGCGGGTTTGCTCGCTGCCTGTGCCGAACAGGACCCTGCACTGGTCGGTCCGCGCGAAGAGGTGCGCATCGGTCCTTCGAAAGATGCCATCATTGCCGAGCAAGCTGCTCAGGTTGCCGCAACGCCCGTGCGTTTGCCCAGTGTCACCCAAAATGCCAATTGGACCCATCGCGCTGGATCAGCCTCGCACTTGATGCCACATGCGGCGTTGTCGAAAACTCCGGCCCAGGTCTGGTCAACGCGCATCGGAGACGGCGACAGTCGCCGCAACCGCATCACGGCGGAGCCAATTATTGCCGGTGGCCTGATCTACACCATGGACAGCACCAGCACCGTTTCTGCGACCAACACTGCGGGTGAGCGGATTTGGTCCGTTGATCTCACACCGTCTATAGAACGCGCCGCGCAAGGTGGCGGCGGCGGTCTGGCCTTTGGCAATGACATGGTTTTTGCCACCACCGGTTTTGGTGAGGTTGTCGCGCTCGACCCGGCCAGCGGCGGTGAAATCTGGACACAGGACCTCGATGCCTTCGGCGGTGCTGCGCCAACCTATTTCGATGGCCGCGTCTATCTTGCCGCCCGCGACAGCATCGCATGGGCGATCAATGCCGATAGCGGTCGGATTGATTGGCAGGTGATCGGAACCCCCAGCGGATCGAATCTCTTGGGCGGACCGGGCGTGGCGGTCAACGACACGATGGCTGTATTCCCGTTCCCGTCTGCCGAATTGGTCGGCACATTCCGTCAGGGCGGCGTGCGCCTTTGGAATGCGGCCGTGCTCGGCAGCCGTAAAGGCACGGCTCTTGGCCAGATCAGCGATATCGCCTCCGACCCTGTGATCGCAGGCGAGACCGTCTACACGGCGAACCCGTCGGGGCGCATGGTCGCTCTTGATCTACGCACAGGCGAGCGGCGCTGGACTGCGAATATCGGTGCATATGGCGTGCCTGTCGTTGCCGGAACCGCGCTCTTTGCAGTCAGCGATGACAATAAACTGACGCGTCTGGACCGCGACACCGGGGCGATTGCTTGGCAGCGTGAGTTGCCGTTCTTCACCTCTGATCGAGACCGCAGGAAGCGCGCCATCTTTGCGCATTACGGCCCCGTCTTGGCCGGTGGTCAGTTGTGGCTGGCTTCGACGGACGGGCTTTTGCGGGCTTTTGATCCGGCAAGTGGCAGTCTCGTACAGACCCTGCCAATTCAGGGCGGGGCGGCCTCTGCACCTGCTGTGGCTGGTGGCACGCTTTATGTGGTTTCCAAGCGTGGACAACTCTTGGCTTTCCGTTGAGCCTTTGATGATGTAACGGAGCCGGTCTATCCGTTCCGAGGACACCCATGACCTTTTCGCTGGCCATTGTGGGCAGGCCCAATGTGGGCAAATCCACACTTTTCAACCGCCTCATCGGGCGCAAGCAGGCGCTGGTTGATGACCAGCCCGGCGTGACGCGTGACCTGCGCGAAGGTCAGGCGCGGCTTGGCCACCTGAAATTCACCGTAATCGACACCGCCGGTCTCGAAGACGCGACCGACGACAGCCTGCAGGGACGCATGCGCCGCCTGACAGAGCGCGCCGTCGATATGGCAGACGTTTGCCTGTTCATGGTGGACGCACGCGCCGGCATCACGGCCTCGGACGAAATGTTTGCCGATATCCTGCGCAAGCGCGCCGAGCACGTGATCCTTGTCACAAACAAGGCCGAAGGCCATGCGGGAGAAGAGGGTATGCTGGAGGCCTACTCTCTGGGTCTTGGCGAGCCCGTACCAATTTCCGCCGAACATGGTGAAGGGATGGCTGACCTTGCCGCTGCTCTGACCCCATTCGAGGACCTCTTCAAAGGTCGCGATGAGGAAGAAGCGCCTGTCATCGACGCTGACCTTGAAGAAGAGGCATCTCTGGTCACTCGCGGACGGCCGCTTCAGGTGGCTGTCATCGGACGGCCCAATGCGGGCAAATCGACGCTTATCAACAAGATGCTCGGCGAAGACCGTTTGTTGACCGGACCAGAGGCTGGAATCACGCGTGACGCGATCTCATTGACCATGGAATGGGCCTCTGACGAGGGCAACATCCCGGTCCGCATTTTCGACACCGCTGGCATGCGCAAGCGGGCCAAGGTGCAGGAAAAGCTTGAGAAGCTGTCGGTCAGTGACGGCCTGCGTGCCGTGAAATTTGCAGAGGTTGTGATTGTCCTGCTCGATGCGGCGATCCCGTTTGAGCAACAGGATCTGCGCATTGCGGACCTAGCCGAACGCGAAGGACGCGCCGTCGTGGTGGCCGTCAACAAATGGGACGTCGAACCCCACAAACAGGAAAAGCTCCGCGATTTGAAAGAGGCCTTTGACAGGCTTCTGCCGCAGCTGCGCGGCGCGCCGTTGATCACAGTGTCAGCCAAAACCGGGCGGGGTCTCGACCGTCTGCAGGCGGCTGTGATCCGGGCCTATGATGTTTGGAACCGCCGTGTGCCGACGGCTGCCTTGAACCGCTGGCTTACTGCCATGATCGAAGCGCACCCGCCGCCTGCGCCTGCGGGCCGCCGGATCAAATTGCGCTATGCCACGCAGGCCAAAACGCGCCCGCCGGGGTTTGTCGTGATGTGTTCGGCGCCCGACAAGATGCCGGACAGCTACAACCGCTACCTGATCAACGGGCTGCGCGATGACTTTGACATGCCGGGGACCCCGATCCGGTTGACGATGCGCGGGCAGGGGGATGCCAATCCCTACAAGGACAAAAAGAAATCGACCCCATCGCGTTTGCGCAAACATATCAAGGGGCGTGGCAACCCGCCGGGCCAATAGGGGCTCCTTGGCTTAGGGTGTGGGCCGGATTTAGGGCGCCTTTCGGAAATTGTCTTGATTTATCAGTGTGCTGACGGCTAGCTTTTGGTCGTCAGTTTATTGATACACATTTCTTTTTCCGGGACACTTATGACTATCAGAGAGTTTTGCAGGCAATATACAGATCGCGACGATCGGATCGCGACGATTGAGTTGGTTTGGACCGTCGCGGCCTATTGCGCCGCCGTATACGGCGCGATCGCATTTGCGCCAAATTGGTGGATCACCGCTCCACTGATGCTGGTGATCGCGGCAACCGGCGTGCGGATTTACATGCTGCAACACGACTGCATTCACGGAACGCTGTTTTCCAGTCGTCGGTTGAATGATGTCGTCGGCACCCTGTTATCACCCATTGCGTTGACGCCTTATCAGGCCACGAAATACGCCCATAATCGGCACCACGCCTACGTGAGTGATCTAGATCATCGTGACGCCTTTGAAATCCATGTGATGACGGTGGCCGAATATGAGACCGCGCCGCTTTGGAAAAAGCTGCAGTACCGTCTGTATCGCAGCGCCTTCACGTTGGTCTTTACCGGGCCGTTCCTGATGTACATGGTGCTGCGCCGGTTCCCGAAACACGCCTTCAAGACGGGCATTTGGGACGTTATCCTGCACGATCTTATGATCGCGGCGTATTTCTTTGGCGTGTATCTATGGGCCGGTTGGCTCGGGCTTGGTGTGCTTCTTGGCGCGATTTATATCGGCTGCACGCTGGGCGTGTTGATCCCCTACGTGGTGCATAATTTCGAGCATATCGAATGGGGTCGTCGGCCCGATATGGATTTTGAGACCGCCGCTTTGAAAGGGTCTTCTGTCCTCAACTTCGGTTGGTTCTTTGACTTCATGACGTTCAACATCGCGTATCACGACCTGCACCACCTGAACGCCAACATTCCCAGCTATCATATTAAGCGCTGCCATCAGGACCTCGAAGCGGCAGGTCTAATCGAGAGCACCAAGATCGGTTTGTGGGAGGCGATCAAATGCCTGCGATGGAAGCTTTATGATGAGCCGAACAGCCGGATGGTGCCTTTCCCACCGTTGATGCAGGACATGCGCAGCGCGAGCGGTGTGGTGCCTGCTGAGTAAATGAACACCGACGCAGTGGATCGCGGGGCCGGAGGCGATGCGCAGGCAGCTAGAGCAGCTGTTCCGCGCGGATAAGCCTAGCCCCCATCACTCCAACGCGTCCGGTACAAATCCGTCCGTCTGTCGCGCAGGTTCCGCACCGACCCGTGCGCCCGCGCCCAATGGATCTGCGACAGGTCCAGATCGGCCACGGTGATCATCTCGACATTCTCGCTCGCTTCGGCGGCGATTCCATCTCGTGCAAAGGGGAAATCGCAGGGGGTGAGGATGGCGGAGTGCGCATATTGGATGTCGATGTTTGATACATTGTCGAGGTTGCCAACCATTCCCGCGGTGACCACGTACATCTGGTTTTCAATCGCGCGCGCCTGGGCGCAATACCTTACACGCAGATGCCCATGCCGCGTGTCCGTGTTGTAAGGCACGAACAGGATGCGCGCGCCCTCGTCGGCAAGCCTGCGCACGACCTCCGGGAACTCACAGTCATAACAGATCGTCACGCCAATCGGGCCGCAATCGGTGTCGATCACGTCGATGACATCGCCGCCCGTGATGGCCCATGCGCTGCGCTCGTCAGGCGTTGGATGCAGCTTTTCCTGAGCATGCACCGCGCCATCGCGTAGGAACACGTAGCAGGTGTTGCGCATATCACCGTCCGGCGTCTGGGTCGGGTGCGAGCCACCGATGATGTTGATATTGCGAGATATCGCCATTTGTTTCAGGCGCTTGGTGAACTCGTCGGTATGCTCGACCATCCTTTGGATCGCATCCGACGGCGCGCGCGGCTTTTCGCAGGACAAAAGCTGCAGTGACACATATTCCGGGAAAACCACGAAGTCTGCGCCATAGTCGGATGCCACGCGCGCGAAGTAGTCGACACTGTGGTAAAACTCTTCCGGTTTGGTGATCGTACGGGCGTCCATTTGGACCGCTGCGACCCGGACCGTCACCGGGTCAGGGCGCGTCACGGGTTGGTCTTCGATGATCTCGGCATAGTTCGGGTTGCGCCAGGCCATCAGCGCGGCATGCCCACCGGATGGCAGGTCATCGGGCGCATAGCCGGGCAGGGCGCGTATGACCTCGAACCCTTGTTTCATCTGGAAACTCAGCACCGGGTCACGTAGGTCGCCGGATTTCACGGCCTCAACATAGGCGTCAGCCGTGGGGAACTTCGCGCGATTGCGGCGGAAGCCGGGGATGCGGCCCCCAAACGCAATGCCCTTGAGGCCCAGATCGGTGCAAAGCCGCTCACGCGCCTGATAAAGACGGTTGCCGATCCGGAGACGACGGCGCGCCGGGTCGACCATGACCTCAACCCCATAAAGCCAATCTCCATTGGCATTGTGCAAGCTGCCGTAGCCACCACCGGTCACGGTATTCCATGTATGCAGGGCCATGACCGTGGCTTCGCGAAGCACCGTCGAGGCGGCATAGCCGACGATCTCGCCATCATAAAGCACGACGAAATTCCCGCCGGGAAACGCGTTGACCTGTCCAGAGATCATGCCTGCGGTGTAAGGTGGTTCCTCGGTATAGACGCGCTTGGACAAGGCGACGATGCCGGGGATGTCTTGTCGGTTCGCGGCGCGGACTTCGAGTGTGGGTTTGGGTGATGTGGCCATGGGATCAGGACGCGATGGCAGGGCGACGGCTGCGCAGAAACGCAGCAATCGCAAGGAGTGCTGCACTGCCACCGGCAAGGGCCGCGACGGTGATAAGATCATCCGCGTTTTTGACTGTGATCGCGACCAGCGCCCAGATCACAGCGGCGGCGTAGGGGATAGACCCTGTGGCCCAGAGCGCACTCAGTGCCACAATAGCGGCCACGGGAATGCCGATCATGGCCCATGTCGTGGCGTCCGGCCCGATCCCATAGCCCGCCAGCAAGACCGCCAGCGCGACGAATGAGGCAGCAGTCAGCCATCCGGCATAAAGGCCGATCGGCCACGCAAACCAAGGGCCGTCAGACTTGGGCGCGCGGTACAATGCCCAAAGCGCGGTTATCAACATGCCCCAGATGAAAACGGTCGCCCAGATCACCGAGTTCTGCGCGATCCAGAGCCATGGTGTTCCGAAGGCGAGCGAGGCGATCAGCGCAGGGCGCGCGGCGTCCCATGCTGGGTCTTCGCGGCGTTTCCAGACGCCAAAGGAGGCAGACACCACCAGCCAGATGTAAATCACGCCCCAAATCGAAAACGCATAGCCCGCAGGCTGAATCGGCGGGTTGGTTTGTTCAATGGGGGTCTGCCCGGCTGAAAACCCGGAAAACGACCCCGACCAAAAGGGCGAGGTCACGAAGGCGAGGGTGGCAAGAGCCGTCAAATATGCGCGCATGTATGGGAAACCCCGGCGTTACGCCAAGGTTCCCTCGGCGGTGATCATTGTCTTGCCACCAAGATAAGGCGCAAGCGTTGCGGGCAAGGTGACGGAGCCGTCCTCGTGCTGACCGTTTTCCAAAACGGCGATGAGGCAACGCCCGACGGCAAGGCCCGATCCGTTCAACGTATGGACAAATTGCGGCTTGCCGCCCTCGGTCGGTTTGAAGCGAGCATTCATGCGGCGGGCCTGAAAATCACCTGTCGTCGAGACCGAGCTGATTTCGCGGAAGGTGTCTTGGCCAGGCAACCAGGCTTCGATGTCATAGGTGCGGCGTGCGCCAAAGCCCATGTCGCCCGTGCACAGAACGACGGTTCTGTAAGGGATTTCAAGCCGTTCCAGGATGTCCTCGGCGCAGCGCAGCATGCGTTTCTGTTCGGCCTCGGAATGATCCGGATGGGTGATCGACACCATCTCGACTTTTTCGAACTGGTGCTGGCGCAGCATGCCAGAGGTATCGCGACCCGCGGAGCCGGCTTCGGACCGGAAACACAGAGAATGCGCGGTGTAGCGGCGGGGCAGGTAGCTTTCCTCGATCACGTGGTTTGCGGCGATATAGGTCAGCGGCACCTCAGAGGTTGGGATCAGCCACATGCCCTCTTCGGTGCGGTAGCTGTCTTCACCAAATTTCGGCAGCTTATCCGTGCCATACATCGCCTCGTCCCGGACGAGCACGGGTGGGTTCACTTCGGTCATGCCGTTGTCGGTCACGTGGGTGTCGAGCATGAACTGCGCCAAGGCGCGGTGGACGCGGGCGACAGCACCGGACAAAAGGACAAAGCGGCTGCCAGAGATTTTGGCGGCGGTTTCAAAGTCCATGGACGCGGCGACGCCTGCGATGTCGAAATGCTCTTTGGGTGTGAATCCGAAGTCGCGCGGCGTGCCCCAGCGATTGACTTCGACGTTATCGTTTTCGTCTGCACCCTCGGGGACATCGTCATAAGGCAGGTTCGCGATCCGGGCGAGCGCATCGGTCAGCTTGGCATCCAGTGCCTTGGCCTCATCATTCAGCGCGGCGATTTCCGCTTTCTTTTCAGAGACAAGCGCGCGGAGGCGTTGGAATTCATCCTCATCCCCACGCCCCTTGGCGGCACCGACTTCCTTGGCGGCCTTGTTGGCATCCGCCTGCGCGGTTTCAGCGGCAAGGATCGCCGCTCGGCGCGCTTCATCCATGGCCAAAAGGTCCGACGACACAGGCGCATCCCCACGGCGAGACAGTGCTGCGTCGAACGCAGCCGGGTTGTCGCGGATCAGTTTGATGTCGTGCATCTTGGCCTCCTTTGATGTTGCGCGGAGCGATAGCGGATTGGTGCGCAGGGGGGAAGGGGCGGTGTGTTAACCTGTGGGGTGATGGTGCGCAGTGCGCACCCTACGGTGGGGGCGCAAGTGATGCACAACCCATGCACAGTCCATACATACACGACTGGCGCACATGGGGGTGCGGGGTTTGCTTAATTTGTGCGGTCGTTTTCCATGCCTGGCAAGCTTTCGCTAACTTCTACGGGGCTAGCCGCCATTGTCATGTCCGTCCCATCTGTGAATAGACCCTGGACAGATGCACCTGCGAAATGTGCAAGTGTCACATCACAGTGCGAAATGCGCGCGTTGGACAAGTCGGACTGACCAAAAACAGAGCCGAACAAGTAACATGAATGAAACGATGACCGCGCGAGGTTCGATTTATAGAACGATGCGTAGCAAAGGTTACTGCCAAGAAAGCTCGCTCCTTCGAAGTTCCCCAGGCTGAAATCAAGGTTGCCCAGATACGAGTAACTTAGATCGAGGTAAAACGATTGAACCCGCTCAGTTTCAATCTGTTGAGGACTCCGACGCCCCATTACTCTAACGGCCGTTTGGATGTCTGGTCTTGATGGTGGACTGTCCGAGGCGTTCTTTGTGTCGGGTAAGGATGCATTGGACCGTACATACGCACTGATCATTTCCATGATTTGAACGTGGTCTCTTAGGCTATCTTTGGCTATCCGCTCCAAGGAGAACAATGATCCGATCCGCACTTCTAGGTTAGGTACGCTCATTTCAGCCGCCGGTTGTTCTTGGCCATCTTGCGTCCGAGCTACCTTGATTGTTTTCTCCGCACCAAGCCCCTCTACAGCTTTGTTAATGCGGTCAGTAATCATTCCTTGTTCGGCAGTTTGGGCACTTCGTTCGTTTAGCCACAGGCGAATTGGTTGGAAAAATAGAGTTGCGGACGCAGCGAGAACGCCGACGAAAGCCGCGATGCCGTAGGCGTAGTTGCGGAAGTCTTCGGGTTCGATTTCACCGTCAGCGATCTCGTCTCCCAAGATGTTTACTGCGCGACCTACGATTAGGCCCATCTCGAAGAGGTAGAACGTGGTGGCGGCGGCGAGGAGGGTGGCGACGGCTCCGAACACGACGAAGGGGTAGTTTTTGCCGAGCCAGTTGGCGTCGATGACTTTGCGCCGGGGTGTTGGTTTGACCGATTGCAGGATCAGGAGCGTGAGCCCGAAGAGGGCGGCGAAGCCTGCCATGATCCAGAGGGAGGGTGTGTTTGCCCAGGACGTGAGCCAATCGTTAAACGAATCCATGCACTCAGCCTACGCGTGTGGGTGGGGTCGGCAAGTGGTGGTGTGTGGGGTGTGAGGTCCCGGATCGGGGTCCGGGACTGCGGTGGGTTTTGTGTTGCGTTTGTTCGGGTGTCTTGCCCGGTGGGGACCACCGGGCCGCGCCCGAACCGGCCCTCTCTTGTGAGTTGGCGCTTTGCCCTCGCTTCGATCAAGCGCACCGCGCGATGGGAACCATCGCGCAGCCCCCGACCGCCCCCACGGGCGGGGGCTTCACCCCCACCCTCGGTCGGGGCCTGCGTTCAGCGCTTCAAACAACCCAAAAACCCACCTTTTCCCCCACCATTCCTTGCCTTCGCCGCCCCCCATCGTTAACTGCCATCCAAACCAAGACCCCGACCTAGACGAGGACGCCCAATGGAAGCCTTTGGACAGCTGCTGTTTCCAATCCTGATCATCGCGATTTTCTATCTGCTGGTGTTCCGCCCGCAGCAGCAAAAGATGAAAGCCCATGCCAAGATGGTCGAAGAACTGCGCCGGGGCGATCAGGTGGTCACTCAGGGTGGGCTGATTGGCAAGGTCGCCAAGGTGAAAGAGGACAATGAGATCGAGGTCGAACTGGCCGAAGGTGTCAAAGTGCGAGTCGTGCAAAACACTATCGCGCAGGTCCTGAACAAAACCGAACCCGCGAAGGGCAAGTAATGCTTCAGATCCCCGCCTGGAAACGGGTCCTGATCTGGGCCGCCTGTGCGCTGGGTCTGATCCTGGCTTTGCCGAATGGGTTTTACGACCGCGTCGAGCGCTCGAACGATGCCGAGGCGCGGATCGAGGCGGGGTTTGTGACCGATGAAAACACCGCGGATGCGGGGCTTTGGCCATCGTACCTGCCGTCTAGCCTCGTGAACCTTGGTCTTGACCTGCGGGGCGGGGCGCATCTGCTGGCTGAGGTGAAGCTCGAAGAGGTTTACGAGACGCGGCTCGAAGGCTTCTGGCCCGAGTTGCGCGATGCGTTGCGGCCTGAGCGGGACACCATTGGCACCATTCGGTTGCAGCCCTCCAGCGGGAATGAGCTGCGCGTGCGGATTTCGCAGCCGGAGAACATGGCGCGGGCCATGGAGGTTGCGCGCGGGTTGGCCAATCCTGTGCAATCGCTGACGGGTGCCTTGGAAAACGACATTGAAGTGACAAGCGACGGGACCGACCTGATCGTGTCTCTGTCCGAGGCGGAACGTCAGGCGACCGACCAGCGCACCATGGCGCAGACGCTGGAAATCGTACGCCGCCGGATTGATGAGGCGGGCACGCGCGAACCCACCATTCAGCGCCAAGGCGCGGATCGGGTTTTGATCCAGGTGCCGGGTATTGGGTCGGCGCAAGAGGTCAAGGAACTGATCGGGAAACCTGCGCTTTTGACCTTCCAACCCGTTGTCACGCGCACCGAGAATGGCGAAACAAACCCCGGACCGGGCAATGAGATTTTGCCGTCGATTGACGGGTTTTCGGCGTTCTACGTGCTGGAGCGAACGCCTGTCGTGACAGGCGAGGACCTTGTGAACGCGCAGCCGTCGTTTGACCAAAACGGACGGCCTGCGGTGGATTTCCGTTTCAACACGTCAGGCGCGCGCAAGTTTGGCGATTACACGGCTGAGAATGTCGGATCACCCTTTGCCATCGTGCTGGACGGTGAGGTGATCAGCGCGCCCGTCATCCAGACCGCCATTCGCGGCGGGTCGGGGCAGATCACCGGTGACTTTGACGTGGTCGAAAGTACCAACTTGTCGATCCTGCTGCGGGCGGGGTCGCTGCCTGCGGGGCTGGAGTTCCTTGAGGAACGGACAATTGGTCCAGACCTAGGGCAAGACAGCATCGACGCAGGGACCATTGCCTGTATCGTGGCCTTTGCGGCGATCCTCGTGTTTATGGCGTTGAGCTATGGCCTGTTCGGGATCTTCGCGAACATTGCGCTGATCATCAACGTCGGTTTGATTTTTGGCTTGCTCAGCCTTGTCGGCGCGACGCTGACACTGCCGGGGATCGCGGGGATCGTTCTGACGATTGGTATGGCGGTGGATGCCAACGTGCTGGTGTTCGAACGCATCCGCGAAGAGCTGAAGACAGCCAAAGGCCCGGCGCGGGCGATTGATCTGGGCTATGAAAAGGCGCTGAGCGCCATTGTCGACGCCAACATCACCACGTTCATCACGGCGCTGATCCTCTATGCGATGGGCTCGGGTCCAGTGCGCGGGTTTGCGATTACTCTGGGGCTGGGGATCATCACGTCTGTCTTCACGGCGATCTTCGTGACGCGTGTGATGGTCGTGATGTGGTTCGAGCGCAAACGCCCGAAAACGATTGAGGTCTGATCCATGCGACTGAGACTGGTTCCCAAACAGACGTCGATTGATTTCTTTGCCAAGTGGAAGCTGTGGCTGGGCATTTCGGCTTTGCTGATGGTCGTCGCCTTTGCGTCCTTCCTCTTTCAAGGGCTGAACTTCGGCATCGACTTCCGCGGTGGGACGACCATCCGGACCGAAAGCACGCAGCCTGTCGATGTGGCCGCCTATCGCGAGGCGCTGGCGGCGCTTGAGTTGGGCGATGTGGCGATCTCTGAGGTATTCGATCCGACCTTCGGCCCGGATCAGAACGTCGCCCAAATCCGTATTCAAGCCCAAGAAGGCGGCGAGGCTGTGTCGCCCGCTGTCATCAATGACGTGGCAGATGCTTTGGCAGCCGTTGATCCGGGCCTCAAGCTGCCCTTTCCCAGCGTGGAAAGCGTTGGGCCGAAGGTATCAGGCGAGCTGATCCAGACGGCGGCGCTGGCGGTGGTTTTGGCCATCGGCGCGGTTCTTATCTACATCTGGTTGCGGTTTGAGTGGCAGTTTGCGCTGGGTGCGGTGGCCGCGTTGGTTCACGACGTGATCCTGACTATCGGCATCTTCAGCGAATTGCAGATCAAGTTCGACCTCGCCATCATCGCGGCGCTTTTGACCATCGTGGGCTATTCGCTTAACGACACGGTGGTTGTGTTCGACCGGGTCCGTGAGAACCTGCGTAAGTACAAGAAAAAGCCGCTGAACGAAGTTCTGAACATCTCGATCAACGAGACGCTGAGCCGGACGATGATGACCTCGGTCACGACGCTCTTGGCGTTGATTTCGCTCTTTGTGCTGGGCGGTGACGTGATCCGCGGGTTCGTCTTTGCGATGATCTGGGGTGTGATTGTCGGGACCTATTCGTCGATCTTTGTGGC
Source organism: Shimia ponticola (assembly GCF_007995215.1). Classification (GTDB taxonomy): domain Bacteria; phylum Pseudomonadota; class Alphaproteobacteria; order Rhodobacterales; family Rhodobacteraceae; genus Shimia_B; species Shimia_B ponticola. The sequence continues at coordinate 608,724 of NZ_VCDK01000003.1, read as the reverse complement.
GTCTGCGATCCTGCTCTTTTTGGGCGTGAAGCGTGATTGGTCCAAGAAAGACCCAAGCGCAGGCACACGGTTTGGCGACATCGATGCCTGACGGGCTTGCCACGGCGCTGATGGTGCCGGGGCTCGTCTGGGTGGTGCTGGTCACGTTTGTTGCCGGTGTGGTCTATGGCTTTGCGGGCTTTGGAGCGGCGCTGATATTCATGCCGGTCGCGGTGGTTTTTCTGGAGCCACCGCTGGCTGTCGCGGCGTTTTCGGTTTCGGCTGTGATTTCTCTTTTTACCGTGGTGCCAAGGGCGTGGCGTGAATGCGACCGGCCTGCGACTGTACAGCTGATTATTGCGGCCTCTGTAACTGCCTCGATTGGGCTCTACGGACTGGCCAATTTTGATGTGACGCTTGTGCGTTGGTTGGTGCTTGGGGTGACAACCGTCACGCTCCTGGCCTTGATCGCAGGCTGGCGCAGGCAAACGGACGCAACGACCCCTGCTAGGTTGGGGATTGGTGCGGCGACCGGGCTGGTTGGGGGGCTGACCGGCTTGATGGGGCCGATTGTGGTGCTCTTTCAACTGTCATCGGCGGATGGTGCAGGGCGCAGCCGAGCGAATACGATTGTCTTTCTCACCGTGACCAGCATCCTTTTGCTGCCGCTTATGGCCTTGCAGGGCGTTTTGACCGGGGCGGCGATCTGGCTGGGTATGATCCTGCTGCCGGCCTATGGGTTGGGAACAGTTCTGGGTCAAAAACTGTTCACTCCGGGCAGCGAACGGGTATACCGCACGGTAGCCTATGGGATCATAGCGGCGGCCATCGCGCTGGGCCTGCCGATTTGGGAGTAGACAGATGCAGTTCAACGAAGTGACCAGCTATTCCAGCCCCCATGTCGAGGGTTATGGCGACGGTTTTTTCCGCGTCGCAGGAGAGGTCGTTCAAGGTCCGATGCTGCTGTTGCCATCTGGGGCGACTGCTTGGGGCGGGACGGATGACCTTGAGCTTATTCTGGCGGCCGCTGACGATATCGACGTGCTGTTTCTGGGAACCGGACCAGAGATAGCCTATGCGCCTGCGCCTTTGCGTGCAGCCTTGGAAGACGCCGGGATAGGGGTTGAGGTCATGGCAACTCCAACGGCTTGCCGCACATTCAACGTGCTATTGGGTGAAGGTCGCCGGATCGGCTTGGCCGTGTTGCCGGTCTAAGTCTCTTGGACGCTGTTGCCATCACCAATCTGACCGTTGCCCGCGGGGGTGTGCCGTTGTTGCATGGTGTGTCTCTGAGTGTCGCACCGGGTCAGGCGGTGGCACTGAGCGGGCCGAATGGGTTGGGCAAGACCACGTTGCTGCGCACCGTTGCTGGCTTGCAGCCCTCTCTGGGCGGGCAGGGCTTGCCTGATCCCGAGATAGTTGCCTATGCGGCGCATTCTGATGGGGTGAAGGCGACTCTGAGCGTCGAAGAAAACCTGCGGTTCTGGGCGCGGGTCTATCGTGGACGGGATGTTGAGGACGCGATCGAGGCGTTTGATTTGGGCGGTCTGCGGGGGCGGCTTGGTGGAACGCTCAGCGCCGGACAAAAACGTCGCTGTGGCCTCGCACGGCTGGTCTTGTCCGGTCGACCCCTGTGGCTTTTGGACGAACCCACTGTGTCACTGGATAGCACCGCGCAGGGGATGCTGGCGGATGCGGTCGCCGCACATCTCAAACAGGGTGGCATGGCGATCCTGACGTCGCATGTGCCGTTGCCGATGGAGACCGGGCGGCTGGATTTAACGCCATTCCGGGCCACCGCAGAGGTAGCGACCCTTGAAGCCTTTGGCGAGGCGCTGGAATGATTGCGGTGTTGCGGCGGGACCTTGCGCTTGCGCTGCGATCGGGCGGAGGCTTTGGCCTTGGCCTCGCGTTTTTCTTTGTTGTTGTCGTGTTGACCCCGTTCGCGGTTGGACCTGATCAGGGTAAGTTGCAGATCGTGGCAGTGGGCATCCTTTGGATTGGAGCGCTTCTGGCGGCGCTGCTGACACTGGACCGCGTCTTTGCGCTGGATTGGGAAGATGGCACGCTGGAGCAACTGGCGCTATCTGGCCTGCCGCTGGAAAGTGTTGTGATGGCCAAGGCGGCGGTGCATTGGATCACCACAGGGGCGGTTCTGACAGTATTGGCCCCGGCTCTGGGTGTATTGCTCAATCTTGCGCCCGGTGGGTATTGGCCGCTCGGCCTGTCGCTGCTTTTGGGCACGCCTGCGCTGTCGCTGATCGGGACATTTGGTGCGGCGCTGACCGTGGGGATCAAGAGAGGTGGTTTGCTCTTGTCGCTGCTGGTGTTGCCGCTCTACGTGCCGACGTTGATCTTGGGGGCGGAAGCTGCGCGGCGCGGGGCGGCAGGGTTGGCCTATGAAACGCCGCTGATCCTGCTGGCGGCACTCAGCCTCGGCGCGATTGCAGCGCTACCATTTGCAGGCGCTGCGGCGCTAAAGGTCACACTTCGGTAAGCCCCCTTTTCTGTTTCGCGAAGCGCGGTTACATCGGACACATGTCAATTTGGGAATATGCAAATCCGCGCGCCTTCATGGGCTGGACCGGCAAGGCGCTGCCATTGATCTGGGGCCTTGGGATCGGTTTGACGGTTCTGGGTCTGGTCTGGGGATATTTCTTTACCGGTGACGATTTCCGCATGGGATCGACGGTTAAGATCATATACCTGCACGTGCCGTCGGCGCTGATGGCGATCAACGGGTATTTCCTCATGTTTGTGGCCTCGCTGATCTGGCTGATCCGGCGGCATCACGTCAGCGCGCTGGTGGCCAAGGCGGCGGCGCCTATTGGTCTGACCATGACGCTGATTGCGTTGGCGACGGGCGCGATTTGGGGGCAGCCGATGTGGGGGACCTGGTGGGTCTGGGACCCGCGTCTGACATCGTTCCTGATCCTGTGCCTGTTCTACATGGGCTACATTGCCCTGTGGGAGTCTGTGTCTGATCAGGACCTAGCTGCCGACCTGACATCCATTCTGGCCATGGTCGGATCGGTCTTTGCGGTGCTGAGCCGTTACGCCGTTCAGTTTTGGAACCAAGGCTTGCACCAGGGCACGTCGGTTCCTGTGGTAACGGGCGAACGGTCTGTGGATGATATCTATTTCATCCCGCTGGCGGTCTCGATGGCCGGGTTCTTTTTCCTGTTTCTGGCGCTGACGCTGGTGCGGGCGCGGGCAGAAGTTCGGGCGAGGCGTCTGGGTGTGCTGATCCGGCGGGAGCAGATGGCATGATGCCTGAACTTGGGAAATACGCGGTCGAGGTGACGGCGGCTTACGCAGTGTCGCTGCTTCTGCTCGCTGTGATCATCCTGTGGACTGTGATGCGCGCGCGGCGGGTGAAAGCCGAACTGGACGCGGCCGAAGCGCGCGCAGGCAAGGAGGCTATGGATGCGTAACTGGCTGATGGTTGCGCCGCCGATCATTTTCGCGACGCTGGCGGTCACGTTCTACATGGGTATGCAGCGGGAAAACCCGAATGACCTGCCCTCGGTCATGGTCGGGCAACCTGCCCCGCCTGTGGCGCTGACACCTTTGTCTGGTAAGGTTCCGTTCACCGACGCGGTGTTTGCGGATGGCGAGGTCAAGCTGGTCAACTACTGGGCCAGCTGGTGTGCGCCGTGCCGGGTCGAACACCCGAATTTGCAAGCGCTGGCCGATGCGGGCGTGCCAATCTACGGCATCAATTACAAGGATGCCCCTGACAAGGCGTTGGCGTTTCTGGATGAACTGGGCGATCCCTATGAGGCGATTGCGCAGGATGACACCGGTCGCGTCGCTCTCGATTGGGGCGTGTACGGCGTGCCTGAGACCTATGTGCTTGACGGAGACGGAACCGTTCTGGCCCGTGTCGCCGGACCAGTGACGGTGCGCACCTATGAGGCGCAGATTAAGCCGGTTCTCGAAGAAGCCGGTGTCCAGCTGCCGTTTTAGCAGGACACCGATCCCAAAGCTTGATTTACCTGCGAGGTGGGAGTGGGGGCCAGCCCCCACACCCCCGAAGTTATTGCAGCAAGAAGAATATGCGGCCTATTCCGCCGCCACAGGCTCTTTCGCCAGATTGCGCAGCACGTAGTGCAGGACGCCGCCGTTTTCGATGTAGTCGACTTCAACGCCCGTATCGATCCGGCATTTGAGGGTGATCTCTTCGGTCGTGCCGTCGGTACGGGTTATGGTGGCGGGGACCTCTTGCAGAGGCTGGACGCCTTCTAGCCCGTGGATATCTACGGTTTCCGACCCATCAAGGCCCAGAGTTTTGCGGGTGACGCCGCCGGTGAATTCAAATGGGATCACGCCCATGCCGACAAGGTTTGAGCGGTGAATGCGCTCAAATGACTCTGCAATGACGGCCTTCACGCCAAGGAGTGCTGTGCCTTTGGCTGCCCAGTCACGCGACGAGCCTGCGCCGTATTGCTCTCCGCCGATGACAACAAGCGGCGTACCTTGTTCCTGAAACGCCATAGCCGCTTCGTAGATCGAGGTCTGTTCCCCGTCAGGGCCAAGCGTGTAGCCCCCTTCGACGCCATCCAACATCTCGTTCTTGATGCGAATATTGGCGAAGGTGCCGCGCATCATGATCTCATGGTTGCCGCGGCGCGACCCGTAGCTGTTGAATTCGCGCGGCGGCACCTGCCGTTCAGTGAGGTAGCGACCTGCTGGGGTGCTTTCCTTGAACGATCCCGCAGGGCTGATGTGGTCGGTGGTGATCATGTCACCCAGCAGGGCCATAATCCGCGCGCCTTTGATATCTTCGATCTCTTTTGTGTCCATGGTCATGCCTTGGAAGTAAGGCGGGTTCTGGACGTAGGTCGAGGTCGCGGGCCAGTCGTAGGTTTCCTGTTGAGGAACCATGACGTCTTGCCATTTCTCGTCACCGGTAAAGACCTCGGCATATTTTTCGAGGAAGGCGGCACGCGTCACGGTCTTTTCGACCAGTTCCGCGATTTCCTGTTGCGAGGGCCAGATGTCCTTGAGGTAGACGTCTTTGCCGTCCGGGGTTTGGGCCAGCGGTTCGGTTGTCAGGTCTATATCCATCGTGCCTGCGAGCGCATATGCCACGACCAATGGCGGCGACGCGAGATAGTTCGCGCGCACGTCGGGCGAGATGCGACCTTCGAAGTTGCGGTTCCCCGACAAGACCGAGGTTGCGACCAGATCACCTTCTGCGATGGCGTCTGACAGTTCCTTTTGAATCGGGCCCGAGTTGCCGATGCAGGTCGTGCAGCCATAGCCCACAAGGTTGAAGCCGATGGCGTCGAGGTCATCCTGAAGATCTGCGGCCTCAAGATAGGCGCTGACGACCTGAGAGCCGGGAGCGAGCGAGGTTTTGACCCAAGGTTTGCGGTTGAGGCCCAACTCGCGGGCTTTCCGCGCCACAAGGCCTGCGCCGATCATCACGTAGGGGTTTGAGGTGTTGGTGCAGGAGGTGATGGATGCGATGACGACGTCGCCGGAGGACAGGGTGTAATCCTCGCCCGCAACGGCGACCTCTTTGTCCATCGGACGTTTGAAGGTTTCTGCCATTTCGCGGGTGAACGCCGATTTGGCATCTGTGAGGGCGACGAAATCCTGCGGGCGTTTGGGGCCCGAGATGGCTGGCACGATTGTGCCCATGTCGAGGTGAAGCGTGTCGGTATAGATCGGCGCGTAATCGTCGCCGCGCCAGAAGCCGTTTTCCTTGGCATAGGCTTCGACCAATGCGATGCGGTCTTCGTCCCGGCCGGTTTGGCGCAGGTAGCGAAGGGTCTCATTGTCGATGGGGAAGAAGCCGCAGGTCGCTCCGTATTCCGGGGCCATATTGGCGATGGTTGCCCGGTCGGCGAGTGGCAGGGTGTCGAGACCAGCGCCGTAGAATTCGACGAATTTGCCGACAACGCCGCGTTCGCGCAACATTTCCACGACCTTTAGCACAAGGTCGGTGCCGGTCGTGCCTTCGACCATCTTGCCGGTGAGCTCAAAGCCGACGACTTCGGGGATCAGCATCGAAATGGGCTGGCCCAGCATCGCGGCCTCGGCCTCGATCCCGCCGACGCCCCATCCGAGGACGGCTGCGCCGTTGACCATGGTCGTGTGGCTGTCGGTCCCGACAAGCGTGTCAGGATAGGCGACCATTTCGCCGCTCTGATCCTGATCTGTCCACACGGTTTGCGAGAGGTATTCGAGGTTCACTTGATGGCAGATGCCGGTGCCGGGCGGCACGACACGGAAGTTGTTGAACGCGGATTGGCCCCATTTCAGGAACGTGTAGCGTTCCATGTTGCGTTCATATTCGCGATCCACGTTCATCTGGAACGCACGCGGATTTCCGAATTCGTCGATCATGACCGAGTGGTCGATCACAAGGTCAACAGGGTTCAGCGGATTGATCTTCTGCGGGTCGCCGCCCAATGCCTTGATGCCGTCCCGCATCGCGGCGAGGTCCACCACGGCGGGTACGCCGGTAAAGTCCTGCATCAGCACGCGGGCGGGGCGATAGGCGATCTCACGCGGGTTCTGGCCGCCTTTGTCCGCCCACTCGGCGAAAGCCTTGATGTCGTCCACGCTGACCGTGCGGCCGCCATCCTCAAACCGGAGCATGTTTTCCAGAACAACCTTAAGCGCGGCTGGCAGGCGGGAGAAATCACCTAGCCCGGCCTCGGTCGCGGCTGGGATCGAATAATAGGCAAATGATGCGCCGCCTGCGGACAGTGTACGGCGCGTTTTGGCAGTATCAGAACCAACCTGAATGGTCATCGGGGTCTCCTTTGCTGCGAATGCGGATGGGTGGATCACTCAGATGTGCATGACGACTGCCCCACGTTCAAGGGGGCGCGCGGCTTTGACCTAGATGCGCCGGTGGCTGAATTTGAGGGATGTGTCAGTCAATTCATAGAGTTGCGCTGGGCGCGCCGTTGCCTTGCTGAGCTGACCGGGCAGGGGGGTTACGAAACCCGATTCCTCGATTTTGCGGCGGAAGGCGGCGTCATTCAGCGGCTGCCCAAGGACCTGTTCATAGGTGCTGCGCAATTCAGAGAGCGTAAAGGCAGCCGGCAAAAAGAAGGCGGGCAGGTTGCTATAGGCGCCCTTGCCGCGCAGCCGTTCAAGCGTTGCGGCAATCAGGCCATTATGATCGAACGCCAAAGGGCCGGGCGCAGCCGCCGGACGCCATTTGAGCGGGCTGTCTTTCGGAACAGCACCGCGCACCAAAGCATAATGCACCACCGTGGCTGACCATCCGCGCGGATCACGCTCTGGGCCCGAGATCGTGGCCAGTTGTTCGCAATAAACGTCTTGCAGCCCTGCCTTGTCGCGCGCCACCCGTCGTGCGGTGGCCGTCGTGTCAGCATCGGTGTCGGTGTGGATGTAGCCGCCAGGCAAGGCCCACTCGCCTTGGAACGGGTCCTTGTCACGCCGGGTCAGACCGACCTGAAGCGCGCCATCGCGCAACGACAACAGCACCACGTCGACTGTCAGGATGGGCAGGGGATGATCGTGCATGGATCAAGCCTTGACTTAGATGCAAGCAACATGCAACTTGCAAATTGCAATTTAGTGGAGTCGCGTTGAAAATTTGGAGGTCTCAATGACCCAATCTCCGTTCGTCGTGCTGTGGCGCGTGATGAATACCTGCAATCTGGCTTGCCCGTTTTGCGCCTATGACAAGCGTTTGGCCTTTCCCCGTTCCGTCGTGGATACGCAGGAGGTGGCGCGTATGATTGACCTGTTGGGGCAATGGCGGCCAGGGCGTCCTGTCGTACTGAGCTGGCTGGGCGGGGAGCCGACGATGTGGCAGGATTTTGAGACCATGACGGCGCGTGCGGCGCACGCCGGGCTGCGGCAAAGCCTTACGACCAATGGGACCACCTTGGGCTCACGAAGGATGCGGGCCACCTTGGCCGAACGGTTTGACGAAATCACGATCAGCGTGGACGCCATCGGCACCCGGCACGAAGAGTTGCGCGGCTGGCCCGGCGGATTTGCCAAACTGGCCCGCTGGGTGCCCGAACTGGTCAATGCGGCCCCTGATCTGATGGTGAGGGCCAATGTTGTTCTGATGCGCCAGACTGTGGATCAGTTTGAAACGCTGTGCGAGACACTGGCGGGTTGGGGGGTGCGGACGATCACCTTCAATCAGTTGGGTGGGCGTGATCGTCCGGAATTCTTTCCAGCACACCGCTTGCGCCCTCAGGATGCGGCGCGGCTGCGGGCCGCTTTGCCAGCGTTGCGCCAGCGGATGCACAAGCGGGGTGTCGCGATCCTTGGCGGAGATCCCTACGTGGATCGCATCCTGCAATCTGCTGAGGATGGGCAATTGCCGATCACATCCTGTCAGGTCGCGCGCGACTTTCTGTTCATAGACGAAGCGTGCCGCGTGGCACCGTGCGCCTTTGTCGAGGACCACTTTGGAATCCGGACCGACCAGTTGCTGTCAGTGCGCGACCTTGATGCCGTCAGCGGCAGGCTTTGCGCGGATCAGGCCAACCGCCCGCATGATGCCTGCGAAAACTGCATGAGCACGCAACAATTCTCAAAATTCGCAGCCTGAACTTGCGGCTTGCGGGTCACGGTCATGCGAGGTGTGACAGCTCCTCGCATATCCTTGATTGGTCTTTGAGTTGGGTGTCCACTAGGTCAGGGTGCGTAGAGAGAGGAACACCATTCATGCGCAAGCTTATCGCGACAGCTTTTTTTGCTGTGATGTCCATGGCGGCATCCGTTCAGGCTCAGACGACCACCGTGGTGGAGTTGTACACGAGCCAGGGCTGTTCAAGCTGTCCGCCTGCGGATGCGTTTCTGCATGAATTGGCGAAGCAGGACGATGTGATCGCGTTGGCACTTCATGTCGACTATTGGGATTACATCGGCTGGAAGGACGAGTTTGCCAGCCCGGCCTATACCGAGCGCCAAAAGGCGTATGCGCGTGTAGCGGGCTCGCGCACCGTCTACACGCCGCAGATGGTCATTGGCGGTGTGGATCACGTCGTCGGGACGCGGCCTGAACAAGTGGCGGCCAAGCTGACCGAGCATATGATGAAAGAAGCCTCCGTTGATCTCACCGCAACGCGCGATGGCGACAAAGCGACCGTCATGATTGGGGCTGTGCCGGGTGCGACCGAGGCGATGGTGGTTCAGCTTGTGACGTACAACCCATCAGCGACGGTCGATATCAAACGCGGTGAGAACGCAGGCAAGACGCTGACATATGCCAATGTTGTGACGTCATGGACGGCACTTGATGCATGGAACGGGAAATCTCCTCTGACGCTGACGGCTGACATTCCAAATGGTGAGCCAGCGGTGATCATCGTCCAACGGCAGGGCCCCGGCGCGATCATGGCAGCAGCCAAGGTCGAGTAAGGACAGAGACCTGACTGGCCCGTGATTTGGGCCCGTCGACATGTCATCTAGTAAGAGACCACGAACCGGACGTCGGCACGTGGTCTTTTCATATTCCTAACTGTGTAGCGCCGTGGTGATCGGAACGAAGTCCAGGTTCAGGCTTTCTGCCACCGCTGCGTTCGTGACCTGACCGTTCCAGACATTGAGGCCGTCGGCAAGATTGGCATCGTCACCGAGCGCTGCGCGCCAGCCTTTGTCGGCGATCGAAAGCACATGGGGCAGGGTGACATTGTTCAGCGCGTAGGTAGAGGTCCGTGCCACAGCCCCCGGCATGTTAGCCACGCAGTAATGCACCACATCATCAACCACAAAGGTCGGGTCAGAGTGGGTTGTCGGCTTTGAAGTCTCAAAACAACCGCCTTGGTCAATCGCTACATCGACCAGCACAGCACCCCGCTTCATCGTGCCGAGCATATCGCGTGTCACCAAACGCGGGGCTGCAGCGCCTGGAATAAGCACCGCGCCGATCACGACGTCTGATGTGCTGACGCAGTCCTGAATAGTGGTCGCGTTGGAAAACGGCGTTTTGGCCTGAACGCCAAAATGGCGCGACAAAGCTTCGAGCGCTCTGGGGCTTCTGTCCAGAATGGTGACGTCCGCGCCCATGCCGACGGCCATCTGTGCGGCATTGAAGCCCACAACACCGCCGCCGATCACCGTGACCCGCGCAGGCAGCACTCCGGGCACGCCCCCCATCAGGACACCACGCCCCGATTGTGCTTTTTCCAGGCAATGCGCCGCCGCCTGAATCGACATGCGCCCGGCTACCTGACTCATGGGTTTGAGAAGCGGTAATCCACCCGTGGCATCGGTGACGGTTTCATAGGCAATACAGATCGCCCCAGACGCCAACAGGTCGCGCGTCTGATCTGGGTCCGGTGCTAGATGCAAGTAAGTGAACAGGATCTGATCATCGCGAAGCAGGGCGCGTTCCGATGCCAGTGGTTCCTTGACCTTGACCACCATCTCGGCCTTGGAAAACACCTGGTCCGAGGTATCGACGATCTGGGCTCCGACCGCTCTGTAATCGTCGTCAGTGGCCCCGATCCCCAGACCAGCGCCGCTTTGAACCATGACTTCATGACCGTGGCGAACCACCTCTCCGGCGCTTTCCGGTGTCAGTCCGACGCGGTATTCGTGATCCTTGATTTCTGTGGGAACTCCAACACGCATGTTTGCCTCCCCTGAGTATGAGTCCTGTTCTCAGTATACCGAGCTGAGATTGGAGATCTCACGATAGTTAGGCGCAGGAAGGATGGATTTTAGAATTTTATTCGACAAAATTTGCGTAATCGTTCAGAACGTTCGCGATTTGACCATCATTGTGGGATTTATGCCTTCACCGCCGGGAGTTGCGGAAATGGCTGATCTCCCTCCCGCACTCTCTACGCGGTCTCGTACAGCCCCGGCACAAGGGACTCGGCGAGCGACTTGAGCTTTTGCGGCTCGGTCCCGCTCTCTTGGACCGGACCGTAGTGCACATCGTAGGTGCCGCCGAGTTTTGCAAACAGCTCTGACGGGTACCGCAGGGACGCCACACGACGCCCGAAGTCGTCATTTCCTCCGGCCAGCAACGCCGCGATTTGCCGTGTCCGGTAATAGTGCATGGAATTGCGCATTGCCGTTGACGCTGGAACGATGGGCGCGCTGCATTCAGCTGAGATCCGGGTGATGCCAGTCCGCCACGGTGGCTCGACCAGAAGCCCGCGTTTCATCTTGGGGACGCGGCCGGACCCAAAAACAATCAGCGCCCCACCGGTATGCAGATGTTCCCGCATTCCCTGCAATGTGTTCCGGGCTGTAAGGACCTTGTCCTTGCGGTCCAGATCGACGGGGATCATCAGGTCGGAGCCCAGAAAACGTTCGGATTCTCGCCCGGCAACGACCTTTATGTCAGGGCGATGGTCAAGCAATGCAGCGGCGTGCGCGATAAAATCAAAGGTTCCAATCGGATGCGTGGCACCGATGACGACTGGCCCGGTTTTCGGCACATGCTCCAACCCACGGGCGGTCACCTTTGTGCCGCCTTCCATCCCCAAAAGAGCGCTGACAAGATCAATCCCCGTCTTGCCATCCAGCGTGACCAGCATCTTGCGGCTTTCGCGGATGGCAAAGAACGCGCGTCCCGTGGTCAGGCGGCTGACGCTGTCAATGGCCTCAAGCAAGGCCAGCAAAGACCTGATCCGAAGGTCCGCCCCTGTGGGGATGCGCAAACGTGCGCGCAGTAGGACCTCCATGGGGTCTGTGGGGGATTGGCTGAGAATGGGTCGCATCCTTGGGCTGATTCTGCCGCGAAGGTCTCTTTGTCTGGCCGAACATGCAATCATTGACATCACGGCAGGTCGCACGTTGCATCAGAAATAAGGCCGAGGGGAGTGGTCCGGGAGGATAAATTCATGGGCGATACGAAATTGGCAGAGATCGACGCTGTGGTCCTGAATTTTTCGCCAGCCAGCATGATGGTGCTGAATGCCATTCTTGGCATTGTCATGTTTTCGATCGCGTTGGAGTTGCGCACCAGCGACTTTCAGCGTTTGGCGAAGTCTCCTAAGACCTTGCTGACCGGGCTCTTTTCGCAGTTTGTGCTGCTGCCCGCACTGACCTTTGGATTGGTGCTTGCCACACAGCCCAAGCCGTCGATTGCCCTTGGCCTCATGCTGGTCGCGGCCTGTCCCGGCGGCAACATCTCGAACTTCATCACGCATCGGGCGGGCGGAAATTCAGCGCTATCGGTGTCGATGACCGCCTGCGCGACGGTTCTGGCAATATTTCTGACGCCGCTCAATATCGCGTTCTGGGGCAGCCTTTACGGCCCGACCCGCGAAATTCTTCGCGCGACATCGATTGATCCGGTTTCCGTTGCGATCACCGTGGGCTGCATGCTGGTGCTGCCGCTTGTCTTGGGGATTTACCTGAACACCAAACAACACGCGATTGCCGAACGATTGCGAGGGCCGCTGCAATACCTGTCGATGGGGATTTTCATCACGTTCGTTGTGCTGGCGCTGGCATCAAACTGGGCCCTGTTCCTGCAATATGCCTCTGCGGTGGCGGCGTTGGTTTTGCTGCACAACGCGATGGCTCTGGGGGCGGGTTATACCTTGGCCAGCATGATGGGTTTGTCAGCCTTTGACCGACGCGCCATCACGATCGAGACGGGCATTCAGAACTCTGGCCTCGGATTGGTTCTGATCTTTGGCTTTTTTGACGGGCTGGGCGGCATGGCCGTGGTCGCCGCGTTTTGGGGGATGTGGCACATCATTGCGGGAATGAGCCTTGCCGCCGTCATGGCGCGGACCAAGCTGGTGCCGCATACCTGATCAAGCCTTTTTCTTCTTTTTTCTCTTTTGTTTCCAACGCCGGTGGATCCAGTGCCATTGGGTCGGGTCCTGTTCGATCCGGCGTTCAAGGCGGCCGACCAGATCGCGCATCATGTCTTCCGGCGCGCCATGGGGGATCGGGGCTTCGAGTTCGAGCTTGAAGCTGATGCCATCGGGTTTGCGGGTGCCGAAATAGGGAACAAGCAACGCGTTGTAACGCAGGGCTAGTTCTGCGGGAGAAAACGTTTGCTTCACCGGGTGCCCGAGGAAGGTGAAGTCATGTCCCTTATCGAGGTGCACATCGTGCAGAAGAAACACCTGACCACCCTTTTTCAGGTGGCGGGCAAGCGCGACATTGCCGGCCTTGCCTTGCGGGATGAGCGGGCCAGAGACCTTGGCCAGTGTCTCGCGGTAATGCCGGTCGACATAGGCGTTTTTCATCGGGCGGAAGAAGGCCGCGACGTCGAACCCCGCCTGATCCAGCGCGGTGCGCGTGGCCTCGTGGTTTGAGTAGTGGCCCGAGGAAAAAATGATCGCTTGACCGTTTTCAAGCGCTTCGAGCGCTGGGGCGACGCCATCACCCTCGAGCGTGTGTCGCGCGATGGTGTCACGAAATTCAGGGCTGTAGTTTTCGATGACCGAGCGACCAAAGCTGTCGAGTGCGCCATCTGTGATGCGGCGGTGTTCGGACGCGGGAAGGTCTGGATAGATGCGCGCAAGGTTTTCCATCGCTCGGGATGAGTAGCCAGCAAGCGGGCCAAGGATGCGACGAGCGATCCAGCTCATCGCATTCAGGCGCGCGCGGTAGGGTAGCAGGCGCAAAACGCTGATCGCCGTGACCAGCGCGGCATTCTCGGCCCAGTGGCCAGCGTCAAAGGGAATTGGGTCTTGTTTCATCGGCGTCCTTGCGCCGGTGATCTAGGGCTTTGACAGCCCGGGTGCAATGTGGGGGCTGCGGGCCACATCGTGCGGCCCGCAACGTCATGCAATCAGTAGGAGTAGCCCACACCGCGCTCAATCGCCCATTCAAGCGATTTCTCGGCCCAGGTCTCGCGTCCGCCGCGCGCCTTGATTTCAACGAGCTGCGCCATGGCGAGGTCCTTGTCACCCGCAATCGCGTGCGCCTGACCCATGTAGGACCGTGCGAGGATGTTGTCGGGGTTCGTCGTGATGGCGTCGTTGTAATAGACCATGGCGAGGTCTGTGTTGCCCATCTTGCGATGGGTGAAGCCCCAGTATGTCAACGTGCGGTCATCGGCCTGATCCATGGCGGACAGCACGATCTGCGCGTCACCGTAACGGCCCGCATAGGCGAGCTCACGCACCGCGTCATAGCGGTTGTCATCGGTCAGGCTGCTTTCCTGCGGCGCCAAGCAAGAGCGGGTGTTGTCGTCGTAGACGTAACCCTGTTCACACACTTTGGTGGTGTTGGTCGACGTTGGCGGCGTCGAAGACCCGCCACCCGCCGCAAAGGCGAGCGTGGGCAGCAAAAGGGCGGGGACAAGAAGCGTACGAAGCATTGGATATTCCTTGATAAACTGAATGGGTTTCGTGCGTCTTGGTCGAAGGTAGAGTGAAGGCGGTTCAAGAAAAGTGGGGAGATGGGGATCACGAGGGTGTGAAGGGGGCGGCAGTTTGGGGCCGAGCAACCCTTCAATCGTCCCAGCACATTGTCCCCTGTCTCATATGGAAAGCGGAGGCCACGCAAGCAAACGGGCCCAAAGGCGTTCTAAGCTGGCTTGCCGATGGCAGTGGCAAAAACCTGATACCCATACAGTGTTCCGGCTAATGCCCGGCGCTTGTATTCAGCTACCAGACCGGAAAATAATTCCTGGCCGATCTCGCCCCTCTCAAGCATCCGCTTTGCCGGTTCTTCGACCCACGGTAGCATTTGATCGTTGTCAGCAATCGTTCGGCTCTGCACATCAAAATCGGTCACCTCGAAATCTGCAGCCATCATCAAAGAGCGCATTTTGGCCACGATGTGAGGGTCAGTTACAAACTCGTTGACGAAGGCGCGTGCGCAAGAGTCGAGAGGGTCGTTCGCGCTATTGCTCAAGCTGGCTTTTGAAAAGTCCGCATCGCAAACAACAAGGTTGCCGTCAGATTTCAAAACACGCCGCGCCTCTTGCAAGAGCGGGGCGGGGTCCACGACATGGGTCAGAACGGTATGCAAAATGAGGTTGCAAACCGAGCCGTCATCAAGTGGTAGATCAGTTCCGTCCGCCACTTCAAAGGTGATGTTGGCATACTGTTTCGCTCGATCCCTTGCCACTTTGACAAAGCCGGAGGATGGTTCAAAGCCTAGGACTTGTTCAGGTTTGGCATGAGCCGCGATCCGACGTGTCACGGCCCCAGCACCCGCTCCGACCTCGACGGTGACGCTTCCTTCCGCGAATTCTAACTTCGAGAGATAGCTCGCAACGATGCTCTCCATCTGTGGGTCTGATTGTCGGGCGTCCATCGAGTCGGCGAATGCTGCAATGAATTCTTCGCCTGCTGAATCTACGTTCTGAAAGGGATCGGCCATCTACGAATGCTCCTTTTTATTCAATAAAATAAGGATAGCAGGCTTTCTTGATCGGCGCAGCATCATGCACTTTGGGTATCAACCAGCCATGCGCTGCGATGCGCAAGAGCGTTCGAAATCGTCTGCCATCAAACCCTTTCCAACACGCCCTCCGTGACCGCCTTCGTCCCCATATCGCCGCCGAACTCCATCGGCCTGAGCGCGTTGGCGGCGAAGCCTGCGTCAACGGCGGCTTCGATGCGGCCTGCCGCATCAGCATACCGCTCATCCCCTGACTTCTCAGCTAGATACTCCAGCATCAGTGCGCCGCTGAGGATGGCGGCGAGGGGGTTGGCTTTGTCCTGGCCCATGATGTCGGGGGCGCTGCCGTGGGCGGGTTGGAAGAGGCCGTGGTCATCGCCGATTTCGGCGCAGGCGGCCATGCCCATGCCGCCGACGAGGCCCCCGGCGAGGTCAGACAGGATATCGCCGAACATGTTTTCCATGACCATGACGTCATAATCCCATGGCTGGCGGATCAGGTTCAGGGCCTGCGCGTCGACATAGGCGTAGTCGGTCTGGATGTCCGGAAATTCAGCCGCGATTTGGTCATAGATGCTGCGGAAGAAGGCCATGGAGGCAAAGACGTTGGCCTTGTCCACGCATGTGAGTTTGCCTTGTTTGCCGCGGGACTTGCGGCGTTGGGCGAGGCGGAAGCCGAAGCGGTGTAGTTTTTCAGTCGTCGCGCGGGTGATGCGGAGGGTGTCGCGGACTTCATCCTCGCGGATGTCGCTGCGCCCGTGGGCGGCGGCGGAGTAGAACAGACCCTCGGTGCTTTCACGCAGGATGATCATGTCGATCCCGGCAGCGCGCGGGTCGGCAAGGCGTTGGGGCGCGTTGGGATAGGCTTTCACCGGGCGGACACCTGCATAGAGACCAAATCGATCGCGCAGGCGCAGGTGGGGGGAGATTTCTGTGCCGTCTGCGTGGCGGATGCTGGGCAGGCCAATGGCCCCGAGGAAGATCGCATCAGCACCTGCACAGCGGTCTTCGCCGCCCGGTTCAATGTCTTGGCCGGTTTCAGCGAAGTAGCCTGCGCCTGCGTTCACGGGGTCATAGGTAAGGGCCGGGGCCCCGGTGGCGGCAATTGCGGCATCGACACAGGCCAGCGCCGCGTCGGTCACGTCCACACCGATCCCGTCGCCTTTGATCACCGCGATTTTCATGCTGCCGCTCCTCTTAATTCATGGGCGTACAATCTGACAACTGATCAATGAATGCAACAACGTATACGTTATTTCAGCCTTGGCAGTGCCGCACCGGATCGGGATGCTAAGGCAGGAAGGAAAGGCGGAACACGTGGTGCAGGGTTTGTTTGATTTGGCGGGGCGGGTGATCCTTGTCACCGGCGCAACCGGCGGGATCGGGTCCGAGGTTGCCTTGGCGCTTGCCGCGCATGGGGCGCGCGTTGTCCTGCACGGCCGAGACGCGGCGCGTCTGGAGGCGCTGGCCGCGCGTGTACCCGGCAGTGTGCCGGTGCAGTTTGATGTGACCGACCATGCCGCTGTGGCGTCGTCTGTCGACACGCTGATCGCCCGATTCGGTCGGATCGACGGTCTGTTCTGCATCGCCGCCGCGCGTGACAGGCGGCCCCTGGCAGAGTTGGATACAGATAGCTATGCGCGTCTGGTCGCAGCGAACCTGATTGCGCCCTATCATCTGGCGCGCTGTGTGGCGCCGCATATGCAGGCCGCCGGATGGGGGCGGATCGTGATGATGACGTCACTGGCGCAGGACATGGCGATGCCGGGCGATGCGGGTTATCCGAGCACGAAGGCAGGACTGGCCGGGCTTGTGCGGTCACTGGCTGTCGAACTGGGCAAGGACGGCATCACGGTCAACGGCGTGTCGCCCGGACCGATCGCAACCGAGGTCAACCTGCCACTGGGGGACGACCCCAAGTGGGCCGCGATGATCAACAGGACCATCCCGCTGAAACGCTGGGGCCGCCCGGACGAGATGTCCGGCGTCTGCGTGTTCCTTGCGTCAGAGGCCAGCAGCTACATGACAGGGCAAATCCTCACGCTGGACGGCGGTGCAAGCGTCAGGATGTTTCCGATGGATTAGGGCACAGTGTGGATGTCGCCATACACATGACCATTGGGCCACGTGCCGACAAACAGATATCTTTGTGAATGTGTTAGTTGCGCAAGTGTCATGGCCATCGTGTCCGCATTCAACCAAAGGTCGATGCGTTTCAACGTGGGTTGATACCGTGGCGCGCGGATCTGGTCAGGCGGTACGAAATAGACAACGGCGCTTTCGACATCGCTGCTGGGGGATGGTCGGCCCGAGATCCGAAGGTAGTTTCCGGAACCCGGCTTTGCGCCTGTCCGTTCCACGAAGCCCGAAGAGTGGTGGATGACGCTGTCGATAAACAGGATTTGTCGGTCGGATTTTTTCGGTTCTGTTCCAAACACTCCAAGCGCGACGAGGTCGTTTTCAAAGGCATCGAAGTCCGGGGAAACACTGGTCATAATCAATCCGTTTTCTGCTGAATGAAGAAACCGTAGTCACCAGGATCCGTTGATTCAATGGATTTGACGTCAGATTGCTAGACTTCTGGCCTGCCTGACGGCAGGCCCCAATTTGTACCTAGTCGTCGCCGAAGACCCGGGCAAAGATCGTGTCGACGTGTTTGGTGTGGTAGCCCAAGTCGAATTTCTCGTTGATCTCTTCCTCGCTCAGTGCTGCGCGGACCTCTTCGTCCGCCAGCAGCTCTTCGCGGAAGTCGGAACGGGTGTCCCAGACTTTGAGCGCGTTGCGCTGGACGAGGCGGTAGGCATCCTCGCGGCTCACACCTGCTTGGGTGAGGGCCAGTAGCACACGTTGCGACATCACGAGGCCCGGAAACTTGTTCATGTTTTCCAACATGTTTTCAGGGTAGACGAGCAGCTTGTCGATGACGCCGGTGAGGCGCGACAGGGCGAAGTCCAGAGTGATCGTGCTGTCGGGGCCGATATTCCGCTCAACCGAGGAATGCGAAATGTCGCGTTCGTGCCAGAGCGCCACGTTTTCCATCGCAGGCACCACCGCCATGCGCACAAGGCGGGCGAGGCCGGTCAGGTTTTCGGTCAGGACCGGGTTCTTCTTGTGCGGCATCGCGCTTGAGCCTTTTTGGCCCATTGAGAAGAACTCGGCGGCCTCCAATACCTCGGTGCGTTGCATGTGGCGGATCTCAACCGCGATGTTTTCGATGGAGGACGCGATGACACCCAGCGTCGCAAAGAACGCCGCGTGGCGGTCGCGCGGAATGACCTGTGTGCTGATCGGCTCTGGGACGAGGCCGAGCTGATCGCAGACATGTTCTTCGACGGCCGGGTCGATATTGGCAAAGGTGCCGACTGCGCCAGAGATAGCGCCGGTGGCAATCTCGGCACGCGCGTCGCGCATCCGCGACAGGTTGCGGTCCATTTCGGCGTAGAAGCGTGCAAAGGTCAGGCCCATCGTTGTGGGTTCAGCGTGGATGCCGTGGCTGCGACCGATGCGGATGGTGTTCTTGTGCTCGTAGGCGCGCTTCTTGAGCGCGGCAAGCAGACCTTCGATATCCCTGATCAGGATGTCGGACGCGCGGACCAGCTGGATGTTGAAGCAGGTATCGAGCACGTCAGAGGACGTCATGCCCTGATGCACGAACCGCGCCTCTTCGCTGCCGACATGTTCGGCCAGATGGGTCAGAAACGCGATCACGTCATGCTTGGTGACGGCTTCGATCTCGTCGATCCGTGCGACGTCGAATTCGACATCCTTGGCTTTCCACACCGCATCCGCATTTTCCTGTGGGATTACGCCGAGTTTTGCCATCGCGTCACAGGCATGGGCCTCAATCTCGTACCAGATGCGGAACTTGGTCTCTGGGCTCCAGATGGCGACCATATCGGGGCGAGAGTAGCGAGGGATCATGTCACGGCCTTTTTGGGTGGGCTTACTGTTGCGGGCCTCTTAGACTTTGCGTCAGGGAAGAACAACGCGCAGGACTGACGCATGGATGATCCAAGGGGTTGGGCCACACAGGCGGTGTCTGGGATGGCGGGCTCTGGCGCGATGCGCCTGATGGGCCAATGTAGCTTGTTCAGGCTGAGGGCTGTTGCGCATTGTGCCGGGATTGCATTGGTATTGGCGGCTGCGCCCGTAGGCGCGCAGCAGTTTGAGCCATTGAGTGGGGCAGAGATTACTGCCGCTTTGGATGATGTCACCTTGGTTTACGATGGCGGCGCAGTGCAGACGTTCTATGCCTCTGGGCGGACGCTGTATGACGCGGGCCAAGAGAGTTGGGGATCCTGGCGGGTGCAAGGCGACCAGTATTGCAGCGAATGGCCGCCGAATGCCGGTTGGGATTGCTATGATATGGATAGCGACGGCACCGTGCTTCGGTTTATCTCCGACCGAGGGCATATCACGGTAGGGCGCGTGCAGGCCGAATGAGACACGCTGATTTTCAACGGAGATGGCGCATTGCGCGTGTGATTAGTCATGCTGACGGATCAGAGGCGCAGTTTGCCGGGACCGCCAGCATTGGGGCCGATTGGGTCTATGAGGAGATTGGAACCCTCAGCATGGGGGGGCAATCCTTTGAGGCGACGCGCACATACCTTTGGCACCCGGTTGAAGGCGGATTTGATATCCGTTTTGACGACGGGCGCGCGTTTCACCGCTTGCGGTTTGACGACATGGTTGCAGATCATTGGTGTGATCCCGATACATATCGCGTGAGCTATGATCTGCGTGCTTTCCCTGACTGGTCGGCTACGTGGCGCGTGACAGGGCCACGAAAGGACTATTCCATGATCACGCGTTACGCCCCATTCGTCGGTATGTAAGCGCTATCATGGGCCAAGGCCCTTGCAGGTGCAGCATAAAGGGCGGTATGCCCGAAAAAACGGATATGGAAGGGACGCCCATGACGACCGCAACCTATGACAAGGTTCTGACCGAAACCTTTGGCCCGACTGAAGGTGCCGCGAAGCTGCTGAAACAAGCCGTGCTTGTGATTGTGGGCATTGCTGCGCTGGCCATCTTTGCAAAGATCAAAGTGCCGATGTGGCCCGTTCCGATCACCATGGGCACATTCGCGGTGCTGACAATCGGCGCGGCCTACGGCCCGCGTCTGGGCCTTACGACGATCATGGGTTACATGATTGTTGGCGCGCTGGGCTATGACGTCTTTGCCGGCTCGTCGGCTGAGAAGTTCGGCATCGAATACATGCTTGGCGGCACGGGCGGCTATCTCGTGGGCTATGTCCTTGCGACGCTGGCGCTGGGCTATTTCGCGCGTCAGGGCTGGGACCGCTCGATGGGCAAAATGGCTTTGGCGATGCTGATCGGTAACGCGCTGATCTACATCCCCGGTCTGGTTTGGCTGGGTCAACTTTACGGCTGGGACCAGCCGATCCTGCAATGGGGCCTGACGCCGTTCCTCGTTGGCGACGCGATCAAGCTGGTTCTTGCTGCTCTGCTGGTTCCCGCAGTCTGGAAGCTGGTGGGCAACGCTCGCGGCTAAGCGAAGCAAAAGCGATTTTCGAAAGGGCGTCCGGTTCGGACGCCCTTTTTGTTTGGCAATTCTGGGTGAGTTCAGGCGACGTCTTTGCTGGCCTCATCCACCAGCTTGGTTTTGACGCTGGCACCCCCTTCAAGCGTGCGATGGACAGGGCAGCGATCTGCGATGTCGAGCAGTTTCGAACGCTGGTCGGCCGTAAGAGGGCCTGCCAGGAAGATGTGGCGTACGAATTGATCGACCTTCTGTGCGGCACCCGGCTCGGCATCCTGCCCGTGAACCTTGTCATGGGTCACGTCGACATAGACATGCTCGAGCGGCCAGCCCTTACGCCGGGCATACATCCGGATAGTCATGGATGTGCAGGCACCCAATCCTGCCGACAGAAAGCCGTAAGGTGACATGCCCTGATTGGTGCCGCCATAGGCGATGGGTTCGTCCGCCAACGCATGATGCGTAGGACCATGGGTCACGTCCTGCAGGAACCCGTTTTTGTCCGCCTCGGCAACGCGCACAACACCTTCAGGCGCGCCGATCGGGGCGGCGAGCTTGGGCAGTTTCAGGTAGCGGTTCGACCATGCGGCGATGACCTCGGCGGCATATTCGGCGTCGTTGCCGTCGGTCATCAGGTGGTCTGCATTATCCAGTGTGACAAAGCTCTTGGGGTGTTTGGCTGCCTTAAAGATCGCCTCCGCATTTTCGATCCCAACAGTGGCGTCCCGTGGGGCGTGCATGACCAAGAGCGCACCGCCGAGGTTGCGGATCGGTTCGGCGAGGTTTTCGGCTTTGACGTCTTCGACAAAGTCCCGCGTGATGGTGAATGGGCGTCCGCCCAGATTGACCAAAGCGCGCCCGTCACGGGCGATATCGTCCAGCGACTGTCCGAAGTTATGAGTGACATGTTCGGGATCAAACGGTGCGCCGATGGTCACGACGGCGCGGACGCTATCCATACCCTCGGAGGCTTTGAGCACTGCTGCACCGCCCAGCGAATGTCCGATCAGAAGCCCTGGGGACATGCCGCGTTGATCCAGATAGGCGCACGCGGCGCGCAGATCAGCCACGTTTGAGGTGAAGGTGGTGTTTGCAAACTCTCCTTCAGAGTGGCCAAGACCGGTGAAGTCGAACCGCAGCACAGCTATGCCCGAGGCCGCGAGCCGGGACGCAATGCGCCGCGCGGCGGGGATATCCTTTGAACAGGTGAAGCAATGCGCAAAGAGCGCTGTGCCAAGATGAGGACCGTCCGGCAGGTCCAGTCGAGCCGCAAGTGTCGAGCCGTCATGACCTGAAAATGTGATCCGTTCTGTCGGCATTGTGGCAGCTCCTTTGGTCCGAGCCAATCGCAGGGTCTGCGGCGGCGTCGTCCTAGGATGGGGCCAAGTGCGCAGCGACGAAAGGGGTGTTACAGCCGGGGAACAGAGGTGTGAGCGGTGTTGCAGGCCGCAGACCCCTAAAAGACGAAATCCTCTACATCGATTTCGTCTGCGTCTGTGTTCTCAAGCAAAACAGATCCTTTGCCCCAGCCGATGCGGGTGTGATCGTCTTCTTGCGTGATCATCAGGCTGGACAGGTCGCCATCAAACCCTGCGAACGACAACTGGTCTTCGCCTTGTGTGAAATCGGTGATCGTGTCGTGACCAAAGCGGCCGCCGAATTGAAACAGATCGCTATGCTTGCCGCCTGTCAGCGTATCGTCGCCGCGCCCACCGATCAGCGTGTCGGCGTCTTTTCCGCCATCAAGAACATCGTTGCCGCGTCCGCCGTGGAGCAGGTCGTTGCCTTTGTCACCGCGGAGAACATCGTCGCCGTGTTTGCCATATAGGCTGTCATCACCGTGCCAACCTTCCAACAGGTCGTCGCCTTTACCGGCGTTCAGCATATCGTTGCCTGCGCCGCCTGAGAGCATGTCGGCGCCGTGGCCGCCAAACAATGTATCATCGCCGTCTTGGCCATAGAGTGTGTCGTCGCCCGCACCGCCGCGCAGCGTATCTTGGCCGTCGCCACCGCGCAGAAAATCATCTCCGCCGTCACCATCGAGATAATCGTCACCGCCCGCGCCGCGCATGTTGTCGTCGCCGCGACCGCCGTGCATTTCGTCGTCGCCATTCCCGCCGCGCAGACGGTCGTCTCCGCCAAAGCCATGCATGACGGTGTCGACGTCATCGGCGCGGAATTGTTCGCTGCGCCCGGTTCCGGCCATGTGATGTTTGGTCAGGCCTTCAACGTCATGGACGTCATCCTGAGGTGGGGCGTCCGCGACAAAGCTGATGTGGACACCGACCTGACCGGTTTCCGAGAACTGCAGTTCTATGCCCGAAACGGGATCAATTTCATCGATGGCGAAGGACTTATCTTTGATGACGGTCAGGTTTTCGTCGACAACAACCATGGAATAGGCCGCCTTGGCCCCTTGGGGCGGCGCGACGCTGCGATCTTCGAAGGCCATAACCACGCGATCCTCGGCAAGATACATGAAGTCCGCGTTTGCATAGTGGCCACCGTCGATCAGCGATTGCATCTGAGCTGTCAAGGCTCCGAGCGTATCGCTTTGCCCATCTGAAGGCACGTCGATGAGGTCTGGGATGTGAGGGATCACCGGGGAGGACAACGCATTTTGGCCGCCCGGAGGGGCGGCATTCACGACATCATGTGATCTTGGCATCTGTGCCATGGATGACTCCACACAGCGGTGAAACAATGACGCCGTTGTCGCCGTGAATTGTGCTCAAATCGGGACCAATTCTGGAAAGTTTGACGAAATTGTTCGTCCTGCGGCGTCTGTGACCAAGGGGCCGCGCACAAGGTTTCGGTGTCAGCGTTTAAGCCTGCCTATTGGTATTTGTCGCTAAACTGTCATATTTCACGAAGCCCGAACACAGCGATCCGCCAAGGCAGGTGAAAAGGTCATGAGCGACACGGCATTTCAGTCGACCCAACACAACGCAGCACGTGAGGCGATGATCCAGTTGCGCCCAGAGGATGTGGTCGCGCAAGGCGGTGAGCGGACGGTTTATGTGCATCCTGACCGCGACGATCGGCTGATTAAGGTAATCCGCTTACGGCACGCGCACGAGTTTCCGGGCTGGTCGTTTGGCCATATCACGCAGCGCTATTTTCCAAGCGCCCGATATCGTCCCCTGATCAAGCAGTATTCTGAATACACCCGCCTGCATTTCGCCCATATCTTTGACGCGGATTTCGAAAGTCCGGTGTCGCACCTATACGGGTTCACCCAGACCAATCTGGGCCTTGGCTGCCTGACCGAACGGGTGACCGACCAAGATGGGCAAAATGCGCCGACGCTGGCGCGTTTGGTCAAACGCGGGCAATTGACGGACGACTTGCTAAACAGCTTCAATGCCTTTGTTCGACGGCTTTACGACGTCAGCGTGTGTGTCGGCGATGCGAACCCCAACAATTTTGTCTATGGTCAACGCCATATCGGACGCCATGGAAAAACCTCCGCGCCGCAATGGGTCCTGGTCGACGGGTTCGGCGACCGGTTCGCGATCCCGCTGCGAACGTTCTCGCGTCGCGTACGCACGCTGGGCCTGGACGACGCATTCCGGCGGCGAAACTTCCCAAAGGGCATCCGCTGGAACAACGACGAACGGCGGTTCGATCGAGAGTGAGTTTCTTAGCGCAGCGGGGACTGCGGTTTAGGGGCTGTTCATACACGGTCTATGCCCAGCCAACTGGCTTGGCCTTGAGGCACCCCTGATTGGCTTTGGCGCAGGCGCCATTCTCGCGCGCAACAAGAGCTATGCAATGAATAGACTTTCGTCAGGGCTTTGATCCAATTCCGAGGACAATAGATGGACGCCGCTATGAATTCCCCATCAGTCGGGCGTCGTGCGGATAAAAGGTCAGATTTTCAAATCCGTCCTCAGTCACCAGCACCTGATCCTCAAGCTTGATGCAGAAATCGCCGTCTTCTTCGCCGATCAGGGCCTCGACACAAAGCGTCATTCCGGGTTCGAGGTCGTGGTCAAACGCACCGGGAACCATTTTGTCGGGGTAGGCGACAAGGGGCCATTCATCGCAAAGCCCGACGCCATGGGCGAGGCATGAGTATTTGCGCGCCTGATATTTGTCAGGCAGCCGGTGGCTTTGCATGATCCAGTCTTCGATATTGAGGCCGGGTTTGATCATCGACTTGTTGGTTTCGACATGTTCGACGGCAAATCGGTAGGCGTCGATCATATCCTGACGCGGCGTCATATCGCCCACCCACCATGTGCGGCTGATGTCGATGCAGATGCCATAGCTGCCGATCAGATCGGTATCAAACGCAAGGATCTCGTTGCGCTGCGGAATGCGTGGGCCACATTCTTGAAACCATGGGTTTGTCCGGGGGCCGGTTGCCAACAGCCGGGTTTCGATCCATTCGCCACCGCGTTTGATGTTCTCGGCGTGGAGAACCGCCCAGATGTCATCCTCGGAGGTTTTGCCGTCGCCCATGTTCGCGCGCGCGAAATCCTCCATCGCGCGGACCGAGACTTCGCAGGCATGGGAGGCGCAGCGCATGGCTTTGATCTCGTCAGGGCCTTTGACGGCGCGGGCGTGTTCGGTAACCTCTTCACCTTCCATCACCTCGACCCCGCGTGCTGTGAACGCGCGGTATCCGGCGACCATGATCTTATCCACGGCCAGACGCATGTTGCCGCCGGAATGCTCACGCAAAAGGTCGATGACCTCTGGCACGAATTCATTGGCGGCGTGTTCGGTTTTGTCGCCATTGGCGAAGTAGAACATCGACGCGCCGCTGCGTTGTTCACGGACCAGCGGGTTGAATTCCGACAGGAAGGGCGAGTTTTTGTAATCCCACATCACCATGTAACCGTCGGCACAGACAAGGCAGGCCCGGAACGGGTTGTGGGTGTTCCACAACTGCATGTTGGTGCTGTCGGTCGCGTAGCGGATGTTGAGAGGGTCGAACATAAGCACCCCGCCATAGCCGCGCTCGACGATCTTGTCGGTCAGGCGTTTCAGGCGGAAGGCGCGCATCGCCTGCAAATCGGGAAGCTCCAATCCAGCCTCGGCCCATTCCTCAAACGCAAGCTGCGTAGGGCCAATTTCGATCCTGTCGTTGTCATTCGGGGTGTTGTCGCCCAAGAGCGCTCCCCGGTTCGGATCGATTTTGCGCGTGTCACGGAAATGCTGATTCATGGTGTGCCCTCCCTTGATATTCCATGATTGGGCTGCAGTGGGCTGTGCTGTCAGGGATAATTGCGACCCAAAAGGTCGATTCTGGGCTGAGTTACGGGGTTCGGAAGCGTGGGAAGAGAAGATCGGGCGGCCACTGACGGCGATCCATGATCCGGTCAGTGAATACACATCCGATACTGCGCGTCGGGTGCAACGGCTCTTTGACGGTGTGAAGGTCGGGCGGCCTTTGTGGCGGTATAATCAGCTTTGGTATCAAGACCCGACCCTGTCTCAGCCAAGGTCTTCCGTCGAACCACGGTCCAAACCGGATAGGGCGGCGCTGCACTTTCGGACGGAAAAGCAGTGTATGGTGAGGCTGCCCAAGAGCCGGGCAGTGGTGTTTTCGATCCATACATGGGTTTTGAAGAGAACGAGCGTGATAAGCGAACTGCAGTCTTGGGCTTGATCCGGGGCTGCGCTCTTCGATGCATCTTTACCCTGGCCAACATGTAGGTTGTTGCCCTTGTGCTTCTTGGGCACGGCCGATGGCGCGCCGGGTTTTGAAGCCGACAAGGCCGTCTATCCCGCCCACGTCATAGCCCGCGTTCACGAGGCGTCGTTGTAAATCGACGATCTGGCCACGGGTCAACCGGGGAGGGGCGGCCCAACGGCCCGAGAACGGACCGACGTTGAAGGCGATTTTATCGCCCAGGTGACCGACATAAAGGGCGTAAAGGTCGCTCTCGTTGTATTCTTTAAAGACAAAAAAGTTGGGCGTGACGAGGAAGGCCGGGCCGCTGGTGCCTGCAGGTAGCAAAAGAGAGGCGGATTGATTGCGCTCGTTTGAGGGAAATGGGCGGCCCGAAACCCGTGTGATACCCAAGGCCTCCCAATCCCTGATCGAACGTGCCTGATCGGGACCGGCGAGTGTGCAGCGGACTGAGGAGGGCAAGGTCACCTCGAACCCCCAATCACGGCCTTTCACCCATCCACTTTGCTTGAGGTAGTTCGCGATCGAGGCCAGCGTGTCTGCCTCGGATCCCCAAATGTCTGCGGTGCCATTGCCATCCCCGTCGCGCGCGAAGCGGCGGACAGAGGACGGCATGAACTGCGGCTGGCCCAAAGCGCCCGCCCAGGAACTGCGCATCCGCTCACGCGGGACGCCGCGTTGGATCAGGTCCAGCGCGGCGATGAATTCAGCGGTGAAGTAGTCGGGGCGGCGGCTGAGATAACCTTTGGTCGCTAACGTGCGCAGGGCGTCATGGGGCAGGGCGGCCCGGCCGTAGGCGCTTTCGCGCGACCATACGGCGAGGAGAAAGTGACCCGGCACGCCGGTTTGACGTTCGATGCGGGTCAGAGTGTTGGCATGCTTTTGCGCGAGACTGCGACCCGCGCGCGTGGCTGCCGAGAGGTTGGACTGATTGAAATAGCGTTCCGGGCTGCGAAATTCGGCCTGGGATTGGTGTGTTGGCGCGGATTGGCCGGGCATGACCAATTCCGGTATCTCATAGTCCGGCGTGAGGCCCGAGACGTAGCTATTCCACGTCGCGCGAGTGATTCCGGCGCGGCGGGCCTCGGGCCAGACTGTTTCGTTCAGCCAAATCCCGAACCCTTGCGTCACCTCGGACCGGGTCTGAGCAGCCAATGGGGTGGCGAGGGCAAGCAAGACAATCAGAACCAAACGCATGTGGGAACACTGCGCGGAGCGCTTTGATGCGTCAATCGAACAGCTGAGCGGTGCTGCAGAGAAGCCTTTTTCTGCCGAGCCGCCCTTATGTGCGACGCAGCATCCGGCGGAACACGTGGTCTGCCACCTGCCGACCGGCTGCCTGACCTTCGGTGTCGTCAGCCTCCCAATGGATGCCGCCATATTCGCGGGAATGGCCCCCTTCGGCGGCAGCCTGACTGAGAGATGTCCATGACCGCGTGACCCCGGTGAGCTGAGTTGGCCAGTTGATCAGGTCGGGGGCCTGCCCGGAGAAGCGAACACGGTCGGTGCCGATAATGCGTTTAAGCATTTGCGCTGATGTTGCCGAGAACGTGGAATGCCCAGATGTGTAGGCCGGGAAGTTCGGCGTCGGGATCAACGTCATCCAATTGCGGTCGATCATGTGGTCGTGCAACCCGCCTGGCACGCCGACGCGAATGGCCGTTTCCGGACGCAGGATGTCCTGTTCGAATTTGCAGTCCCACGTTGCGATGGCCGCATCGGCTTGTGCCATCGACAAAAGCGCCATGGCGCGGGCTTGTTCCAGACCGTCCATACCGCGGTTTTGCAGGACTTGCATTGCGATAATCTGCCAGTGACCGGGGGGTGTGACACCGCGTGGACCGTCTTCCCAGAAGAACGCAACCTCGGACTGATCGTCGGTGCGGATGGTTGAGTTATGGCTGCCCAGGGCTTTGATCTTGTCCAATTGCCGTGCGAATTCGCGGCTTGAGGCGGATGGGAATTGGCTTGGTCGCATCGTGGTGATGTCACCCATGGACCATGGTGTAAGATATCCCCAACCGGGCAACAATGCGTCCGCGTATTGGCGGAACTTTGGTCCGTTGGGCGCGCCGAAATGGGGGCCTGTGGGTTGCCACGCCAGTTCATCTTTGCGGGGCTCAAAAACGGCGCTTTCGCGGTATTTGTACCCGTCGTCACGGCGCGCATGGGTCAACGCGCGTGCCGCGTATTCGCCCCATGTGACGCCTCGGCCTTTAGCTTCGCCGTCTGGATAGGCGCTCAGAAACTGGTTCAAGGCACCGCGTGTATCGACCCCGGTCACATTGCGGATCGCAGTCGCAACCGCGGCGCCGTATGCGACATCTGGATCCGCACCAGCAGGAGCTTCGGCCAGACGGTAGCCTTGGGCGTAGCGCCCGGGTTCAAGCGCCGCACGTGCAAGAAAGCCTGCCATGTGTCCGGTTGCCAAAAGTCGTGTCGCAGGCGGCGGGGCTATAGCCCGGTCGCGCACGGTCTGAAGCATGGCATCCGTCCATTGCCAGACCGAGGTCATGTTGCCCCGGCTGACAACACCGGCAATGTAAGAACGGCTGGCCTGCGCCGTGGCGGGCGACCCGACAATCGACAAACCCGCCGGCAAGACAGCAGCAGAGGCGGCCGAGGCCGCAAGGCTGCGCAGGATGGCGCGCCGTGTGAACTTTGGGTTTGACCCGCTTCCGGTGTTTGAGATCAGGTGCATGGGGCAGCTCCCACCAAATGGCTTCACGAATAGGTGAAGAGCCTGCCGGGGCGTTAACCACGAGTAAAGATAATTCCAAAAAAGCCATTCCATGGAATGACTTAAGGGCCTTATTGTTTCTGGCCGCGACACAATATGAACGGTGTTGCTCGATTAAGTCGATCCGCGGTCATGGCGTCATAAGGGGCCATCGGACGGGCAAGCCTGCGTTTGGTAGAAAAGGAATCGCCGATTTCTTTGGCGGGCAGGTAGGCGAGGCTCGCCCAAAACCAATCCAGTTGCTACGCTCGGCATCGTGCTAACCCAGGCCTGTTCGAGGGCAAGATGACAACGACTTTCGCTGTTTTGTTCCAAGAGAACCCGGCCACCGATAAGAGCGTACGGACCGAAGTCTTTCCGGAGCATTTGGCGTTTCTCAAGGAAAACGCAGACCGGGTCCGCGACGCGGGGACTTTGTTTTTCGGTGACACATCGCGCTTTGGCGGGATGTGGATTGTCGAGGCGCAGACGCGTGACGAGGTTGAAGCTTTGGTGCACGCTGATCCGTTTTGGCCCACGGGCCTGCGGCTATCCTATGATATTCTGGAGTGGCGCAAAGTTCTGGAAGCCGGAGCGCCGGTTTGACCCGCGTCGTCTTCCAACTCGAACAGAGAGCGCAGCCATCACCGATTAGGTCAGAGACCAAGAACTCTCAGCCTGTTTTGCAATCGCGGGAAAGCAAGGGGCATGGTTCCGAGACCCACGAAAAAGGGCGTCCCGAAGGACGCCCTTTGATGCAAATCACAGGGAGAGGTGATTAGCAGCTGTAGTACAACTGGAACTCGACCGGGTGAGGCGTGTGCTCGTATGCGGTGACCTCTTCCATCTTGAGCTCGATGTAGCCCTCGATCTGGTCTTTGGTGAACACGTCGCCTTCCGTCAGGAAGTCCATGTCGGCTTGTAGCTCTTCCAGAGCTTCACGCAGCGAACCACAGACCGTTGGGATCTCTGCCAGTTCTTCTGGTGGCAGGTCGTACAGGTCTTTGTCCGACGCTTCGCCTGGGTGGATCTTGTTCTTGATCCCGTCGAGGCCAGCCATCAGCAGAGCTGCGAAGCACAGATATGGGTTTGCTGCTGGGTCTGGGAAGCGTGCTTCGACGCGTTTCGCTTTTGGCGATTCTGCCCATGGGATACGCACACAACCCGACCGGTTACGTGCCGAGTAGGCGCGCAGAACAGGCGCTTCAAAGCCTGGGATCAGACGCTTGTAGGAGTTCGTCGATGGGTTGGTGAATGCGTTCAGCGCTTTCGCGTGCTTCAGGACACCACCGATGAAGTACAGAGCTTCCATCGACAGGTCAGCATATTGGTCGCCAGCAAACAAAGGCTTGCCGTCTTTCCAGATCGACATGTTCACGTGCATGCCGGTGCCGTTGTCGCCCGCGATTGGCTTTGGCATGAAGGTTGCCGACTTGCCGTAGGCAGCCGCCACGTTGTGGATGACGTACTTGTATTTCTGCAATTCGTCAGCCTGTTTGGTCAGGCTGTCAAAGATCAGACCCAGCTCGTGCTGGCACGATGCCACTTCGTGGTGGTGTTTGTCGACTTTCATGCCCATGCGCTTCATGGTCGACAGCATTTCGGAACGGATGTCCTGACCGTCGTCCACTGGTGGCACTGGGAAGTAGCCGCCTTTGACACCAGGGCGGTGGCCCATGTTGCCCATTTCGTATTCAGTGTCGGTGTTCCACGAAGCGTCGATGGCGTCGACTTCGTAGGACACTTTGTTGATGGCGGTGCTGTAGCGCA
Source organism: Shimia ponticola (assembly GCF_007995215.1). Taxonomy (GTDB): domain Bacteria; phylum Pseudomonadota; class Alphaproteobacteria; order Rhodobacterales; family Rhodobacteraceae; genus Shimia_B; species Shimia_B ponticola. The sequence goes on along the minus strand of NZ_VCDK01000003.1, from coordinate 577,821 downwards.
CGTTGTCGAACAGGAAGAATTCAGCTTCTGGACCCATGAAGGCCTGATCGCCGATGCCGGAAGCTTTCAGATAGGCTTCTGCGCGTTCTGCGGTGCCGCGTGGGTCACGCTCGTAGCTTTCGCCGGTGTCTGGCTCGACGACGGTACAGTGGATGCAGATGGTCTTTTCCGCAAAGAAAGGATCGACATAGGCCGAAGTCGTGTCCGGCATTAGTTTCATGTCGGATTCATCGATGGATTTCCAACCCGCGATCGAGGAGCCGTCGAACATAAAGCCTTCTTCGAGGAAGTCTTCGTCAACCTGGTCGGCCATGACCGTCACGTGCTGCAGCTTGCCGCGCGGGTCAGTGAAACGGATGTCGACGTATTCTGCGCCTTCGTCGGCGATCAGCTTGAGAACTGCGTCATTGCTCATGTGGTTTGGTCCCCTTTTGGAGCGTTCGGAGTAGATATGATTTACAGCGCGTCTTCGCCGGTTTCGCCGGTCCGGATGCGCAAGGCGGCTTCGACGGTCGAAACGAAGATCTTGCCGTCGCCGATCTTGTCGGTCTTGGCCGCGTCAACAATGGCTTCGATTGCGCCGTCAACCTGATCGTCGGCGAGCACGACCTCGATTTTGACCTTTGGGAGAAAGTCGACGATGTATTCGGCACCGCGATACAGCTCGGTGTGGCCCTTTTGACGACCAAAACCCTTCACTTCGATGACGGATAGGCCCTGAACACCAACATCCTGAAGCGCTTCTTTGACTTCATCGAGTTTGAAAGGCTTGATGATCGCTTCGATCTTTTTCATGTCCCGCTCTCCCACTTTGCGGTTATTTCTAGCCGGACAGACCATGTTCCTACCCGGTGCTCAATTCGACACCGAACCTGTGCAGACATTGGGGGGATGGTGATGCAGTGATTGCCTAAATTTTAGGCATAATGCCCGCGTTCTGGGCTGAATTGAATCGGGATGCGAAGAAAATGACCGAAGTTTTGACCGCTGCACAAATGCGCGCCATTGAAGTGCTGGCGATGGATTCTGGCGCGGTCACAGGGCTTGAGTTGATGGAGCGCGCCGGACGTGGCGTTGTGGCCGCCATTTTCGACCACTGGCCCGATTTCGCGCCAAATGAGTGGAAGGCTTGCACGAGAAAGCGAGGGGCCAGCCCCTCGCGCTCCCCGGAGTTGTTTGCGAAAGATGAAGAGCGAGACGTTGCGCCGGGGCGGATGGCCACCGTGCTATGCGGGCCTGGGAACAATGGCGGCGATGGGTTTGTCGTTGCGCGCCTTTTGCACGGGTTAGGTTGGACCGTGCAGGTATATCTGCTTGGGGATCCCGACAGTTTGCCTGCGCACGCGCGGGCCAATTACGAGGCGTGGATCGCGATTGGGTCGGTGTGTCATGCGTCAGAGGATGTACCTGGACTGATTGAGGCTGCGTGCTCAGGCGCTCTGTTGGTGGACGGAGGCTTTGGCGGTGGTCTTTCCCGTCCGGTGACCGGTGCATTTGAAGCGCTGGCAGAGCCTTCTGTGCAAGGAAAGTTGCAGGCGAATGGCGTGCGGCGGGTGGCTGTGGATGTGCCAACGGGGCTCTGCGCTGATAGTGGTCGTGTGGTGGGGAGCGCGGTCTTGCCAGCCGATCTGACGGTCACGTTTCAGACGCTCCGATTGGGGCATCTGCTGGGCGACGGCCCGGATCACTGCGGGGCGGTCCATGTCGTTGATATCGGTGCGCCGGTCCCTGTGGGCGTTGGGGTGTCGCAGGCGGCTCCTGATAAGGAACTTCTCGCAAAGCGTTCAGGCCACAAGTTTGACCATGGTCATGCGTTGGTTGTGACGGGTGGCATGGCCAAAACCGGGGCGGCGCGTCTTTCTGCGCAGGCCGCATTGCGCAGCGGTGCGGGGCTTGTGACGGTCGCTCCGCCGGGCGCGGCAGTGATGGAATGCGCCGCGCATCTGACTGCTGTCATGGTCCAGCGATGTGATGATGCGACAGCTATGGCCGATATTCTCGGCGACAAGCGCATCAACGCCGTGTGCATGGGACCGGGCATGGGTGTGGCGCGTGCTTCGGAAATCATTCCGGTCGCGGCAGGCGCAGTGCATGGTCCTGCACTGGTGCTGGACGCTGACGTCCTGACGGCCATTGCCCAGACGTCAGAGCTCTTGCCACTATTGCCGGAGCGCTGTGTTCTTACTCCGCATGGCGGCGAATTCGCTCGGTTGTTCCCGGACTTGGCCGGTCGTCTCGCAGGCGAAGCCGATAGCGGCCCGGCCTATTCCAAGGTGGATGCGACCCGCGCCGCCGCGGCGCGCGCCGGTTGCGTGGTGCTTTTCAAAGGCGCGGACACGGTCATAGCGACACCTGACGGGCGTTGTGTTGTGCATGCGACTGTGCGTGAGGCCTCGGTACCATGGCTGGCGACAGCGGGGGCCGGAGATGTGCTGTCAGGGATGATCACAGGACTGCTCGCCCGTGGTCTCGATCCGTTTGAAGCGGCGGCGCAGGGCGCTTGGCTTCACACCGCTTGCGCGCGCAAATTTGGTCCCGGCCTGATCGCCGAAGATCTGGCCGAAACGCTGCCAAGCGTGCTGCGTGATTTAGGCCTTTAAGCTAAAATGTGCTGGAATGCGCGGCATGTCGGATGGCACATGGCTGAGCATTTCAAACCCGCCCGCATAGACCGTGCAGCTACGCTCGAAGCCCAAGTAGAAAAGCCGGAGGTTGCGCGCACCGACGTCGCGGACATACGTGCCATCGACCAGGCGTTGCGCCCGGACGCCAGCCGTGCGGGTGTTATAGAGGGTCTTGGCGCGCCAATCACGCACCAGCACCCTTTGGCCTGATGGAAGAAACATCCGTTGAGCCGGACGTCCGTTTCCAAGAGCATTTTCTGAAAGCCGGACGGCGTCACAGGTCACGTAGCGGTGTCCAACCCATGTCAGCGACTGCATTCCGTATTCACGGGTGATGACGCGATCACCCAATGTGAGATGTTCGATCGGCAATATGCCGTCTGCTGTTGCGATTTCTGTTCCCAGGGGAATGCCTGAAACGGGTTGTTCCATGACAAGGATAGACCCTTGCCGCGCGGCGGCTGTCCGATGTTCCATACTGCACCCAATGTTTGGTTTTTTGCTCTTTTGGAAACAATAACGTGGCGATTCGCGCCTGTCGCCTGTTTTTTCGGTACAAATCTAGTGTTCCGGATCGGGCGCATTTTCTGCTCGCATCCCGTTTGCGGCTTTGCTACACCCGCCGCGCTGCTGCACGGGACACCCTGCACAGCAGATGCGGATGTGGCGAAATTGGTAGACGCACCAGATTTAGGTTCTGGCGCCGCGAGGCGTGGGGGTTCAAGTCCCTCCATCCGCACCACAAATCTAGGAAACCTCTGAGACAGCGTGGCTTCAGGTCGCCAGCATTTCCTCAACCGTAAGGTTGAAACGATTGAGCGCGCCCTCGAAACGTCCAAACAGGTGGCTTGGGTTTCCGCGAGACGCAAAGCCAGATTGGATGTCCTCGCCCAAGACGAAATCCTCCATCAGAGCCGTGACCGTGATCTTTTGATTTTTGGCCCAATGCTGTCGCATCTCGGCAGTGTCGGGCGAGGAGCGAGGCACCATTGTGGCCATGCGAATGCGCGTCAGGTCGACCGCAAGCGGTTCGAAATGAAACAGCATGACGTGATCCTGTTGGGCGAGCATCTGCACATTGGGTGTCACAAGATAGAGGAGGTTTGCGTCCCGTCGGATATCCCAATTTTCTGGTTTGGATTGGCGTAGATCGGGCATGGATCTGCGGGGCAGTACGGCGCGGATATGTGGGCCGAATTGGCGGTATGTCAAAAGGTTGTCGGGAAAGTAGGGCGCGATGGTATCTTTGTGCGCGATGCGGAAGTGATACGCCTCTAGCCCACCTTCGATCAGCACTTTCCAATTTGCCTTGATCTCTACCGTTTCGATTTCGGCAATGCGGTGGCCGCTTAAGTCCATCCACCGAAAGTCCTGTTCAAGCCCACAGAGCCATGTGTCGATGTCAGGCATGTCGGCTGCATCGGGGTTCGCGATGATCCAGATAAACCCTTGGGCCTCTGCGCATGGCAGGCGGCGCAGACCGCGTTCGGGGCGCGGCAGGTCTGGGAACCCCGTTGCCTCATGAGGGACGCTGCGAAGGTCGCCCGAATTGGAAAAACTCCACGCATGGTAGGGGCAGGTAAACACCCGTTTGCAGCCGCTTTCGCTATGTTCCAGCTTGGCGCCCCTGTGTCGGCACACATTGAGGAATGCGTGGACTGCGCCCTCAGCGTCGCGTGTCAAAAGCAGCGGTAACCCCAGAAAAGACCGCGCAAGGAATGAGTTGGGGCCTTCCAATTCAGAGCTTTGGGCTGCAACGACAGGCTTGCGCCGAAAGATGAGCGCTTGTTCGCGTTCGAAGCGCTCCGGGCTTGCGTAACGGCTGATTGGGGAATGCGCGATCTGGTCATCCAGATAAGGTGAATTTTGCTCTGAAAGGCCGATGATCTCGCGGATCAGAGAAAGCTCTGTTGTGCGGTCCATATGCGGCTCCTTGAGTTCGTCGCTTACCGTTCGGTAAGTAGCTTACCGGTTGGTAAGCGGTCAAGCCGATGATAGGACTGCGGCATAGAAAACAGGACAAACCATGGGACAACCAAAAGATCCGCGTGCCGGCTATATCGCCATCGCGACCGACATGTTCGCGGCGCATGGCTATCATGGGACCAGCCTTGCAGCCGTGGCGCGCGCTGGCGGCGTGACGAAACAGGCTTTGCTGCATTTCTTCGGGACCAAGGAAGCGCTTTACGCAGCGGTTTTGACCAGCCTTTCGCACCGGCTGATGTCCCAGATAGAAACGTCCTATGACGACGACCCGGTCTTGCATCTTACGCAATACTTTGACGCATTCCTGACGTCGACGCGCGCGGATCCGGGAGACGTGCGCCTGGTTGTGCGCGCATTGCTCGATAGCAACCCAGACGCAAGGAAATGGCCGCTAAAGCCTTATCTGGACCGTTTGTCTGCAATCGTAAAACAGGCCCAAGGCGGGGGCGAAGCTGAAGATGCGGATGTGATGGCATGGCTGTCGCAGATGATCGGTATGGTGCAATACATCGCGATCTCAGGGCCGGCTGTTTCCGGGATGTATGGCGCACAAACGGCCGAACACATGGCGGATCGGCTGCATGGGACACTTGCCAAAGCCATTCGGGAGTTCGCAGGCGCCTAATGCCGCCTCGCCCTTTAACCAGGGATGCGTGCGACGGTTTTGTAACTTGCCTCAGAGATAGGTTCGGTATACGGCGGTATACAAATAGCGGAAAGCCATGCGACAGCGGATGCTGAGTAGGGGCCAAAGCTTGATTCCGGACACATCTATCGAGGCTGCCATGAGCTTGTACACCGACTATCTCGCTGAAATCGAAACGCGCAAAGGCGAAGGTCTGAACCCAAAGCCGATTGATGATGGCGCGCTCACGGCGGAAGTGATCGAAAACATCAAGGACACGGGCAGCGAACACCGCACCGACTCTTTGAAGTTCTTCATCTATAACACGCTGCCCGGCACCACGAGCGCAGCGGGCGTCAAGGCGGCGTTCCTGAAGGATATCATCCTGGGCAAGGCTGAGGTCGAGGAAATCCCATACACTTATGCGTTCGAACTGCTGTCGCACATGAAAGGTGGGCCGTCGGTCGAAGTCCTGCTGGACCTTGCGCTGGGCGATGATGCCGCGATTGCCAAGGACGCAGCCGAAGTCCTGAAGACTCAAGTGTTCCTCTATGATGCGGATACGGACCGTCTGAAGGCCGCGCATGAGGCGGGCAATGCCGTCGCGACGGAAATCCTGCAAAGCTACGCCGATGCTGAGTTCTTTACCAAGCTGCCAGAGATCGACGAAGAGATCGAAGTCGTGACCTACATCGCCGCAGAGGGCGATATCTCGACTGACCTTCTGTCACCGGGCAATCAGGCGCACAGTCGTGCGGACCGTGAGCTGCACGGCAAATGCATGATCTCGGAAACGGCGCAGCAGGAAATCGAAGCGTTGAAGATCAAGCATCCGAACGCGCGCGTCATGCTCATTGCGGAAAAAGGCACCATGGGTGTGGGGTCGTCGCGGATGTCGGGCGTGAACAACGTCGCGCTTTGGACAGGCAAGCAAGCCTCGCCTTACGTTCCGTTCGTGAACATCGCGCCTGTTGTGGCCGGTACCAACGGCATTTCGCCGATCTTCCTGACAACCGTTGGCGTGACCGGCGGGATCGGGGTCGACCTGAAGAACTGGGTCAAGAAAGTTGACGAAGACGGCAACGCGATCCTGAACAACGACGGCAACCCGATCCTCGAACAGAAATACTCGGTCGAGACTGGCACCGTTCTGAAGATCAACACCAAAGAGAAAAAGCTCTATTCTGCGGATGGATCCGAAGAACTGGTCGATATGTCCGGTTCGTTCACTCCGCAAAAGGTCGAGTTCATGAAGGCGGGCGGGTCTTACGCCATCGTCTTTGGCAAGAAGCTGCAGACATTCGCCTGTGAAACGCTGGGTGTGCCGCTGAAATCCGCCTTTGCTCCATCGAAAGAAATCAGCCACGAGGGCCAGGGCCTGACCGCGGTTGAGAAGATCTTTAACGCCAATGCCCGCGGCACGACGCCGGGCAAGGTGCTGCATGCCGGATCAGACGTCCGTGTGGGTGTGAACATCGTGGGGTCGCAAGACACCACCGGCCTGATGACCATGCAAGAGCTTGAAGCCATGGCGGCGACGGTTGTGTCCCCACTGGTCGATGGTGCGTATCAGTCGGGATGCCACACCGCGTCGGTCTGGGACCTGAAGGCACAGGCCAACACGCCGCGCCTGATGAAGTTCATGAACGACTTTGGGCTGGTGACAGGCCGTGACCCCAAAGGCGTCTATCACTCGATGACCGACGTGATCCACAAGGTGCTGAACGACATCACCGTCAGCGACTGGGACGTGATCATCGGCGGCGACAGCCACACCCGGATGTCCAAAGGCGTGGCCTTTGGTGCGGACTCGGGCACCGTGGCGCTGGCGCTGGCCACGGGTGAGGCGTCGATGCCGATCCCTGAAAGCGTGAAGGTCACGTTCAAAGGCCAGATGGCCGATCACATGGACTTCCGCGACGTGGTGCACGCCACGCAGGCGCAGATGCTGGAACAGCACGGCGACAACGTGTTCCAAGGCCGCGTGATCGAGGTCCATATCGGTACGCTGCTGGCGGACCAAGCGTTTACCTTCACCGATTGGACAGCCGAGATGAAGGCGAAAGCCTCGGTCTGTATTTCGGATGACGAGACGCTGATCGGGTCGCTGGAACTGGCCAAGGCCCGCATCCAGATCATGATCGACAAGGGCATGGAGCATGAAAATGGCATGCTGCAAAGCCTGATCGACAAGGCGGATAAACGCATCGCCGAGGTCAAGTCGGGTGAAAAGCCTGCGCTGCGCCCAGATGATAACGCGAAATACGCTGCCGAGGTTGTGGTCGACCTGGACGCCATCATCGAGCCGATGATCGCAGACCCGGACGTCAACAACATCGACGTGTCCAAGCGCTATACCCACGACACGATCCGCCCCATCTCGTTCTACAACGCTGAAAAGCATGTCGATCTGGGCTTTGTCGGCTCCTGCATGGTGCACAAAGGCGATATCAAGATCGTGGCCCAAATGCTGCGCAACCTTGAAAAGGCCAATGGCAGCATCGAGTTCAAGGCCCCACTGGTCGTGACTGCGCCAACCTACAACATCATCGAAGAGTTGAAGGAAGAAGGCGACTGGGCCGTCCTGCAGAAATACTCTGGGTTCGAATTCGACGACAACGCGCCGAAAACAACCGCACGGACCGAGTATGAGAACATCCTCTACCTCGAACGTCCGGGCTGTAACCTGTGCATGGGCAACCAGGAAAAGGCCGCCAAAGGCGACACCGTTCTGGCCACCTCCACGCGCCTCTTCCAAGGCCGCGTTGTGGCCGATAGCGAAACCAAAAAGGGCGAGAGCCTGCTGGGGTCGACGCCGGTTGTGGTTCTGTCGGCTATCTTGGGGCGGACGCCCACGCTGGAGGAATACAAAACGGCGGTTGAGGGCATCGACCTGACCAAGTTTGCACCGCCGAAGAAAGCACCAATCGACGCGCTGTCAGTGCATTACTGATAGGTGGTTGGTTGAGTGGAAATGGCCCCTCGCGGAAACGCGGGGGGGCTTTTGCATTGTGAGCTGAACTCACTGCAAGAGTCCACTCTTCGGGCAAATATCTGCTTTCCGCAGAAGAAATGGATTTCAGAAGTCAGCGCGGCATTTGGCCACTTAATCGTTCTGGAAGTCGTCTCGGTTTCGTAGTGTTGTTTGTAGCAGTGTGAAATTACTCTACCTGCTTCGTAGCTCATCAGCATTTCGGCATGCTGCTGGTTCTCCGAGTTCACACGCTTCGCCATAGGCTTTGAGCGCACTTTGATAACTTGCCACGTCAAAGGCTCGGGACGCGTGCAGAACGCCTAGTGAATAGCACATCTCTGCATGTCCAAGATCACAAATTGGCTCAAGAAATGCAATAGTTTGGTCTAAATCCGGGTTAGCACCAAAACCCATAGACTCTAGAAATTCGCAGCCGCTGACATCTCCCCCCTCGCACGAAGCTAGAAGCAACTGATAGGTTTTCTGCTCTCCAGCTAGATCAAAAGGCGCAAGACCTGTCTCAAATGAGGTGCCAACCATTTCCCAAGCGTCGCTGACACATTTCTCGGTTACACCTCCTCTACAAGCCGTCAGAACTAGTCTAAGCTGTGCTTGTTCGTCTACCGTCAATTCCGCTATTCTGTTGCAGACTTGACCGGGGAAGACTGAACAAAGAGCCTTGTCCATGTGAGAAAGGCCGCCCTCGCTTTCTTGAAATGGCGTCGCTACAGCAAATGCGACCACGCCCACACAAAAGCTACCGGTTACGGCAAACCAATTCATTGCATTCTTTAACTCAATTTGTGAACTTAACTTCGTTTTGACAAATACTCGCATTAACCAGGATGAAGTAATGTAACCCCACGTCCAGACACTAGTTAGGAATGTGGAGTAAAAGAACACAGAGAATATGGAAAATAGGCCCAAAATCTCGGAAAACTCTTGAGTCTCGCCTTCGTAAAGTGGTGAGTGAAAGTATATCCAAATTGTGGCAAAAATAATTGAAGACGTAAATGCAAGGTCAATTAATAGAATGCTACATTGGAACAAAAACGAACAGTTCTTCTTTAACTTTTCTAGCAGGAGGCGCGTTTCTAAAAGCGATAGATAATCAGCCAAGAGATTTATTGTTATCCCTAAAATTAGTAGCTCACCAAGCGAAAGTTCCGCCTTGACGCGGGTTTCCAGTAACTTCGCTTCGCTCAGGAGCATCCAGATACCAACCATGGCAACCAGTGAGGCGACACAGGAAGTTAATACGCATCTCATGCTCAAATGGTTGGGACCAAACACGCTATCGAATAAGGCGCAGAATGACCGCGCCCAATTTTCTTCGCTATCAGCACCCATTAACCAAAGTGCTATTGTCTCTTTTTGGTCAGCTTTTAATAACTTGTCGGCTAGTTTGGTCAAGACGCCAAAGGTGCCGGCGGCGGTGGCGGCCCAAATCCAATTTGTAGCAAGGAATGTTTGAAGATCATCATATGTCAATGTGCCAAGCTCCAATCGAGCAACCTCTAATTCTATTAACCATAGAATCTGTTAGTTAGGCCAGTCTTCTGCCTATTAGTACAGGAGTAGGTAGAGGTCGCCTATGGCCTCTGGAGCTTAGTTTCAGAATCGAATTGGACGTCACTTTCCAATCGTTGCACAACAGCTCTGTCAGCGTGGAAATATTTTGAGGCTGCTTTCTTCACCCCAATACCTGCAACCAAATCCAAACCGTCCCAATCGCTAGCGCAGTTGCGATCAGCACACCCGTAGCCGCTACCCGCTTTGCCGCCCCATACATGCTCGCAAAGATGAACGTGTTGATGCCAGGCGGCATGGCACCGGTGAGCACAGCGGCGCGGAGGGCGTTGGGGTTCAGGTTCAGCAGGCTTCCCACGGCGTAGGTCACTGTGGGGTGGGCGGCGAGTGACACTGCGCAGACGAACAGCACCGTTTTCAGGTCGCCTTCGGGGCGGTAGCGGACAAGGACGCCGCCGAGGCCAAAGAGCGCCGCGGGCAGGGCGGCGCGGGTCATCATTTCCAGCGCGTCGTTCAGCGTTGCGGGTAGGGGCAGGCCAGAGAGGTTGACGGCGAAGCCGAGCGCGATGCCGAGGATCAGCGCGTTGCGGAACATCGCGCGGGTTACGGTGCGGATCAGGGGCAGGGGGCGACGGGTTTCTGACCTCACGACCTCCATCACCGTGATGCCCAACCCGTAGCAATAGACGGAATGCACGGCGACGATGGCAAAGGCGGCCTCAAGCGCGGCGGCGCCATAGGCGCGGTCGATGATGGAGAGACCGAGAAGGACAGAATTTGAGAAGAGGCAGCAGAAACCAATGGAGACGCTATCCTGCCAACTGCGGCCAAACAGGTAGCGACCGCCGAGAAGTCCCGCGACAAATCCCACGGTTGCCCCGGAATAGAAACTGACCAGCAGCTCCCATTCGAACACCCCGCTCAGGTCCAGCCGCGCGATGGCGGAAAACAGCAGGCAGGGGATCGCGAAGGTCTGGGTGAACTTCATCAGCGCGTCGGTGCCCGCGTCGCTGAACCATTTCGCGGCGACGGCGAGGTAGCCGAAGCCGATGACCAGAAAGACGGGCAGGATGACGGTGAGCAGGGCCTGCATGGGCCTAGCCGTGCGCCGTTAAGGTCATGCCGTCAAAAGCAGGCATCACGGTGTCCGGCGTCTCTGCCGCGACGGTGCGATAGTCCAGATCATTGTGCATGTTGGTCAGAACCGCCCGCTTGGGGGCCAGTTGCGCGATCCAGTCCAGCGTCTGGGCGAGGTGCGAATGGCTGGGATGCGGGGTCCGGCGCAGTGCGTCGATGATCCAGAGGTCGAGGTCTTGGAGAACCTGCCAGGCGGCGTCGGGGATGGCGGACACGTCCGGCAGGTAGGCCACGTCGCCCATCCTAAAGCCCAGCGACAGGATCGAGCCGTGCTCGACGTCAAAAGGCGTGAAATCAATTGGCCCGCCGGGGCCATCCACCTGAAACGCGCCGTCGATGGTGTGCATGTTCAGGATTGGCGGGTAGGGTGAACCCTCAGGCTGCACGAAGGCATAGCCGAAACGGGCCATCAGGTCCTCTTGTGTCCGTTTGTTGGCCCAGACGTCCAGCCGGTTGCGCATGTTGAAGACGATCATGCGCAGGTCATCGAGGCCATGGACGTGATCAGCATGCTGGTGGGTGTAGACCACGCCGTGCAGTTCACCCACGTCCGCATCAAGAAGCTGCTGCCGCATGTCAGGCGAGGTGTCAATCAAAACGCGGGTGGTGCCATGCGGTCCGTCCTGTTCGACCAGCAGGGAACAGCGCTTGCGCCGGTTTTTGGGCTCTGTCGGGTCACAGTCGCCCCATTGGCCACCGAGGCGTGGCACGCCGCCAGACGACCCGCAGCCAAGGATCGTAAAACGTCTCATGCAGCCTGCGCTTTGGCGGCTGCGGCCTTGGTGAACAGGCGGTCGAAATTCGCGGACGTTTGCGCGGCGAAGTCGGCGTAGTCCATGCCATACACCTCTGCGCCGACCTTGGCGGTGTGAGCGGTATAGGCGGGTTCGTTGCGCTTGCCCCGGAAGGGCGGCGGCGCAAGGTAAGGTGCATCGGTTTCGACCAACACCCGGTCCACAGGGGCTGTCGCGAAGATATCGCGGAGCTCTTGGCTTTTGGGGAATGCCGCGATGCCGGACATCGACAAGTAAAAGCCAAGGTCCAGCGCGGACTTGGCCAGTTCCGGCGACGACGAAAAACAGTGCATCACGCAGCTAAATGCGCCGGATTTGTGCTCTTCGCTCAGGATCTGTGCCATGTCCTCGTCAGCGGCGCGCGAATGGATGATTAGAGGCAGGCCGCTTTCGCGCGCGGCCTCAATATGGATGCGCAGGCTTTCCTGCTGCACGCGGGCGCTTTCGGCGGTGTAGTGGTAATCTAGCCCCGTTTCACCGATCCCGACCATTTTGGGGTGGCGGGTCAGATCCAGCAATTGATCAACCGTGACCATCGGCTCTGACGCAGCACTCATTGGATGGGTGCCAGCGGCGTAGAACACGCCGTCATAGGCGTCCGCAATGGCACGGACCTCGGGTTCGCAGCGCAGCTTGGTGCAAATGGTGACCATCCGCGTAACGCCTGCCGCACGGGCACGCTCGATGATCGCATCGTGTTCGCCCCCAAAATCGGGGAAGTCCAGATGGCAGTGGCTATCAACGATGGAGGGGGGCGTGGTCATGGTGGTCCTGAGGGCCTCACTTGCGGATGCATCCTGCCTTTCGGTCAAGACGCGGGTGTCTTTCGGACAGGGAACGAACGACCGGTTTCTGAACGTCAGATAGCCCGTCGCGCCTCGGCTTCGATCTGGAAAAGCATATCAAGGATGAGCGACGGAGGGTCAAGGTTCACCGAGGCTCCGCGCCGCGCGCGATCAACAAGGCTTTGTGAGACTGACGCCCAATGCCGCGCGGTCGCTGCATTCGGACACAGACGCGCAAAGACTTCGGCCTCTTGTTCGGTTGCCGATGGCGTCGGGACGCCCATGACGCCCGTGCGAGCCAAACGCGCCAGAACGAGATCAAAGAGATCAAGGATCAGGGTCATGCGTTCGGGGGTGCGCGCCGTGACGGTATCAGCCAGTTTCAGCGCCAACTGCCGGTCGATGTTCGGCACCTGACCGAGGATGGAGACCAAAGCCGAATACAGTGCGACCCCGTCCTGAGTTTCAAGCCGGATGGCCGTCCCGACGGACCCGCCCGACAGCGCGGAGAGCGCCTGAGGCTGTTCAGTCGCAATTCCCGCCTGTCTGAGGGCCGCGGTCATATCGTCCGGTCCCAGCGGGTCGCAGCGCAGCACGCGGCATCGTGACCTGATCGTCGGCAAAAGCGCCGATGGCTGATGCGCGATCAACAGCAAGGTCGTGTTAGCAGGGGGTTCTTCGAGCACTTTCAACAGCGCATTGGCCGCGTTAGTGTTCATCTCGTCGGCGGCGTCTACGATCACCACACGCCGCCCGCCATCTGCGACCGAAAGCGAGAAAAAGGCCTTGAGCTTGCGGACATCCGAGACACGGATCTCGCCACTGAGGCGGTCCCCCTTTTCGTTTGGGCTGCGCCGCAAGACATAAAGACCCGCCTCTGAGCCTGCCGCCATTCGGCGCGCCGTTGGGTGGTCTGGATCGACAACTAAGTTCGTCGGGGCAGGGGGCGCGCCGAACAGCCCATCATTTTCGGCCTCTGGATTGGCACGCAGAAAACGCGCGATCCGCCAAGCCAGAGTGGCTTTGCCGATCCCTTTGGGGCCTGTGATCATCCACGCGTGGTGGAGGCGCCCCGTGATGAACGCATCCAAAAAGTTGGCTTGCGCGGCGTCGTGACCAAAGAGATCAAGCGTGTCGCGGGGATGGGGGGCATCAGGCAGTTTGTCTGGTTCGGGCAGATCGCTCATAGGCGCGGGCTTACCGCGCGCCAGACAGCTTCTTCAACCGTCTCGACCGGATGATTGCCATCAATGATAACACAACGCTCAGGAAATTCTTGCGCCAGCTTGAGAAACCCGTCGCGCAGTGCCTTTTGAAAAGGCAGACCAAAATCCTCGAACCTGTCTTCGCCTGATCCACGTGCCAAGCCGCGTGTCAAAGCTGCCTGAGGGTCCATGTCGATGATTATGGTCAGATCCGGCTCGCGCCCGATCATGAGGCGATGCAGCTCATCAACCATAGGGCGGAGATCACCCCGCGTTGCGCCCTGATAGATGCGGGTCGAGTCCGCAAACCTATCCGAGATCACGACCTCGCCTTTCGTCAAAGCCGGTTCAATCGTCTTTTCGAGGTGATCGCGGCGCGCAGCAGTGAACAGGAGCAACTCTGTTTCCGGGCTCCATTTTTCGGGGTCTCCTTCCACCAGAAGCCTGCGGATGTCTTCGGCACCCGGTGAGCCGCCCGGCTCGCGGGTGCGCAGTACGGTGCGTCCACTTGCACTCAGGCGAGCCTCCAGGCTGCGGACCTGAGTTGATTTTCCAGACCCGTCTATCCCTTCAAAGGTGATGAATTGCCCGCGTTGCGTATTTGAAGGACTGCTCAAGATGGGTTCGCGCCCGCGTCGACGCTTCCGACAAAGCGGTTGCGCAAAACCTCGACAGCGGTGCGGATGCGCGGGCCGAACCCACCACGTTCCACGTCAGACATCGCCACCAACGGCACGCGCGTTTCTGGCAGGCCTTTGCGTTCGATGACCAACTCCGCCAGTTGCTGACCTGCTGTCACAGGGGCTTCGACAGGGCCCTGATAGACGACGTCGGCGCTCAGGACGTCTTCACCCAGAACAGGCATCAAAACCGTCAGGTCTTCAGAGACCGTCAAGCCGACACTCGGGGCCGCGCCCATCCAGATATCTGCGCTGGCCAATCGGGTTCCTGCGCGCGTTACTTCTTGCTCCGCAAATTGGCGAAAGGCCCATGTGACGATCCGCTCAGCCTCTTCGGCGCGGCCCTGCGTGGATTGCAGCCCAGAAATGACGAAGATCACGCGCCGATCCCCTTGGCGCGCCGATCCGACAAGACCATATCCCGCCTCTTGCGTGTGGCCGGTTTTCAGACCGTCCGCCCCGATCCCCAATCCCAACAGGGGATTGCGGTTGCGGGTATTCGACGGCGCGCGCCCGTCAAATGCGAACTCTCGCTCTTGGAAGAGCGGGTAGTAGGTCGGGAAATCCTTAATCAAGCGATCGGCAAGGATGGCGAGATCCTTCATCGACATGCGATGCCCTGCAGCGGGCCACCCGCTGGAATTCGCGAAGGTCGAATTCGTCATGCCCAATTGCCGTGCGCGTTCCGTCATCATCCGCGCGAAGCCTGCCTCGGTGCCGTCAGGGCTTAGCGCTTCTGCAAGCACAACACAGGCGTCGTTGCCGGACAGCACGATGACGCCGCGGATCAGGTCTTCGACGCGCACGCGGTCGGTTGTGTCGAGGAACATGGTCGAGCCACCAAAAGACATGGCGTGTTCGGACACCGGCAAGCGGTCATCAATCGACAAGCGTCCGTCCCGAATTGCCTCGAAGGTCATGAACAGCGTCATGAGCTTGGACATGGAGGCTGGCGGCAGCGGCTCATCTGCGCGCTTGGCCAGCAGCACGGTGCCAGTACCTTGATCGACGACGTAGGCCGAGGTCGCGCGGGTATCGAAGGTTTGTGCCTGCGCGACAGATGCCGCGCAGATCAAAAGCGTCGCAAGGATGCGAAGGACCATTCTGCTCTCCCCTTTGGTGCCGTTTCGGCGGGGTGAGGGGCCCGCCTTAGTTGGTCACGAAATATGCGTCACTAAAGCCCTTAGACTTGACGGTTTTCAAGACCTCTGCGCGTTCGGCAGATGTGTTGGATGGACCCACAATGACCCGCCAGAAGGCTTTTCCGTTGCTTTCACCGGGTACAACCGACGGAACCACGCCGGAACTGCGCAAATTGTCGGCGGTTCGCCGCGCATTGGCCTCGACCGAAAAGAAGCCGATCTGAACGTAAGGCTTCGACAGGGGTGACTTGGCGGTCGTGGCAGGAGCGGCGGTCTGGGCCGGAGTCTGCGCCGCGGCCTTGGTGATTACAGCTGTGTCTGCCGTATCCGTGCCGGGGATCGGTTGTGGATTTGGCGCCGCTGCTTCAATGGCTGCAGCAGCCTGATTGGCTATAGGATCATCGAGATTTGAAGAGGACACCTCAGCCGCAACAGGCAAGGCTCCGATGCTATCGTTTTGCTCGGGAACGGATTCCTTGCGCAACGCCGTGACGTTCAGGCCTGTTGGACTGCCTGCCAAAATGCCCAAGGCGGCAGCCGCATCCGACGACACTTGAAGCGCAGGACCCGGCGTGTCGCGTTCCTTGCGGAAGAGCGCGCCGATGACGAATTTTCCATTCTCTTCGTTCCGGATGATGACGCGTTCGGGGTCTTTGGCATCTGGATGCGCGACCCACACCCCGCCAAGCGATGGCCGTCCATCCCAAAGACCGGAGCTTGTCACCTGAAATACATCTGGTGCCTCGACATCCCGCTCGATCAGCCGTGTCGAGTTTGAACGTGTCACCTCGGCCCCACCTTCGTCTTCTGCTGCGGGTGTGTTCATCGAAAAACCGCTCATGTCCTGACAGGCGGCTGTCAGGGCAAATGCGCTGATCGCGCACAGACGGATGAAACCTGTTGTGGTCATCTCAAAGCCTCAATTTTGCGAACGCTTTTTCGCGTCCATGGCCCCCTCTTTTCGGGGGGTCACTGCTGATATCGGGTGATCCCGTTGCGCACAGACTAGCGACAAGCAGGTGATTTGCAAAGTCTCCAAGACGTCCGCGGTCAAAAACCTGTTGTTTGTGGCCTTTTCAGAATCAAACCAGATCGCTACACCCCGCCCACCACATCAGGCCGGAGGTTTGGCAGAGTGGTCGAATGCACCGGTCTTGAAAACCGGCGAGGGTGAAAGTCCTCCCAGGGTTCGAATCCCTGAGCCTCCGCCATGAAATTCGTGCAAATATCTGAAATGTAAGAATTTAGTTCCATATTTTGTGGCCGTTCCCAGACTTGTTCCCACGCTTGGTTGTGCTTTGACATCGCGTTCTTCAGTCTTCCAGCACGCCTGCCTCTGACTCGCCCGTGATCAGTTGGCGCATTCGGTCGCGGTCGAGTTGACCGTAGTTGCGCAATGTCGTCAGGACGTCTGTGTGTCCAAGGTTTTGTGAGGTAGCGACGATCTCAGCAATAGACTTGCAATTCTTCGCCGCGTCGCGGGCCAGCATGTGGCGGACGGCGTGGGGGCCAAAGGTTGGCAGGCTAACGGCAGTGAACGCCGCATTGACGATCTTTCGGGCGGGTTCAGTACTTTTCCAAGCTCGACGTTCGAAGCCGTCGGCTTCGAATTCATGCGCAGCGCTGGCTGTCAACGCGGTTGTCGGGAACAAAGGATCGGCCGGTCCAAAAAACAACGTCTTCGAGGTGGGTGCTCCATGCACGTAGCGCCGCTTCGGCCTTTGGGAACTTTTTTGCAAAGAAGGTGTGCATGGATTTCCCGAACTTCGTCGCCACCTCGCGGGGGGGGGCTGCGTCACGGACTTATCCGCCAGATCGACATGCTTAATTCGCAAGCTGATCAGCGCCGAGACGCGGATGCCCGTCAGGCACAACAATGCAAATAGCGCCTTGTCGCGCATCTCGCGCGGTGTGTTGGCGGGCATCGATTCCAAGGCGCGCTTGGCCTGTTTCACGCTGGGCGCTGGGCGGGCTGGTGCGGCGCGGGCTTCGGCTTCATCACGGCGAGACAGGTTGAAATACTCTGCATCCGCCGCCTTAACTTTGCTTCGGAAGCCATCTTGCTGCGAAAGCCATAACGTGAACTCGCGCAGCGTTGCCATGATGGCGCGCGCCGAGGACTTGCCCAATGGTTGGCCCTTGGTAGTTTTCGCGCGCTCAAGGTGGTCGCGGAAGCCCATAGCCCAATCGCGCTGGAACTTGATAAAATCCTTGCGCCCATTCCAAACGTCGAACCATTCGAGTGCCGCGAGTTCTCTGTCGAGCGTCTTGTCGGAAAGCTGTCGTGCATACTTGCGATATTCCATGAACTGGCGTTTCAGACGTTCGTTCTTCTCGTTTGCTCGCTTGGTCATTTCGGCGTCCTTTCAGGATATGCTCTTGGCGAGGTTTGTTCTAAGATCGGCACCCCTCCTTTCAGGCGGGGATATTTCACACGCATGGATGCGACCGGTTTCCGATCCAAAAGCCCCCAAGATTGGACCACCCCCTTACGGTCGCTTGAGGCCGCGCATCGGCGGGCATTTCGTGGCGCAGTCCGATAAGGCAGTAAGTGGAAAAACACGGGGGCCTGTGTCCACGACCTTAGGCCCCTCTGGTGTCGGCAAGGACAGCGTAATGGGAAGCCTTTGCAAGGCTTTGCCATCAATGAACCTTGTCCAGCGCGTGATGACCCGTGCACCGAACTTGGCTGGGGAGGACTGTGAGGCCGTCCCTGTCGAAGGCTTTCGACGCTTGGTCAGCTTCAACCGGTCAGGGGGTAGCGATGGATAACTTCAAATCTCCCGTCACAGCGTTCTCCACACAGAGCAACCTGATCAATGACGAATGGCCGAGGCAGGTCAGGCAGTGCATCGCGCGCCGTCTTGGTCCAAGCAGGCATATCCGCTTTCGCAATCTTGCCCGACAAGGTCAGGTGAAATCGGAATTGGTCCATCACGTAGGGATAGCCCCAATCGCGCAACAACGCCTCTTGTCGGTCACTAAGGTTCGCTTTGCGGCGGCGCGCAAGTTCGGCGTCGGTCAACGGCGCCCGAAACCTGTCCAAAGCGATGACGCAGGTCTCGGCAACCTGCTGAAGAGGGCGTAGGTCTCCGCGCGGCGTCAGCGCGAGGAAGCCGCCCAGAACGCGCAACTCCAGCCCATCGCAGCGCGCAGGAGGCAGCATCCGCGCCATGTCGCTCAGAGCGGTGTGCAAGCCGTCTTCGGACGCACCGTCGGCCAGTCGAAACGGCGGCTTCAAAGTGCCATGGAACCCGTATTTCCGTGGTGCTTCAGTAATCGCAGCTAGTCCGGGATGATCCATCAGTGGGACGACGCAGCCACGCGCGATGTCCCACCCCAGCCAAGACGCTCCAAACTCGGCCAGCGTCCCCTCCGGGGCCACATAATAGATCGCAAATCGAGAGTATGACATGGATCCCCTTTTCCCGGCCGCCGCTCTGATCCAGCCAGATGACAGGACTGTGTCAGCAGATCTTTGCCTCGCAAATGCACAACTTGTTTTGCCTGACCGAGTGGTAATCGGAGCGATCACAATTGAACAAGGTATGATTTCGGAGATCTGCGAGGGGGATCAGATTCCTGCGAGCGCCGTGGATTGCCAAAATAATCCGGTCCTGCCTGCACTGGTCTAGCTTTATACAGACAATGTCGAATGGCACATCGAACCGTAGCCCAAGGTCGATTGGCCCCACCTTCCAGCCTTGATGGCGCATGATGCTGAATTGGCCTCAACCGGGATTACAACGGTTTTCGACGCCATGCCCGTTTCCGCTTCTCGCCATTTGTCCAGGCTACCAATGTCCGCTTTGGGTGGAGATCGGAAGTTCGCCGCGACTGAGAATTCCAATGCTTGAATTGCTCTAAGCAGACATCGAAGCTGTAGTGATTTCAGCGATCATTCGCGCCCAAGCGGGCACAAATTGACCAACGATCGGAATTTGCAAAGCCTAAAGCATAAACTGGATGTCCATCGGGCGGGTCGCTGCGCCGATGGCGCGGGCCTTGCGGCCAATAGACCCTGCTTCGATCTGCGGAGCGATCAGACCTCGGGTGTCTTGGGTCGTGACATAGCGTCGAACACGGTCCACTAGATCGTGCCTGATGGGCTCTGGAAAGGCTCCATCGATCAGGATTGCCTCAAAGTCGATCACGGAACATACGGACAACGCAGCCTTTGAAAGCTCTTGCGCGGTTTGGCGGAGCCATGGATCAACATACCGAGAATAGCGCGTCCAGCTTTCTGGGTCCGACCACAGGTGTCGCGGGTCTAAGTCAACTTCGTGAAAGCGTTGTTCCAATTGGCGGATCGAGGCCATCTCGACCAGTTGCATGCTTTCACCGTTGGGTCCGATGCTTCGCAGTGACCCCAAAGCGCCTGCATTGCCTTGGCGGCCTTCGTAGACCGTGTTGTCCAAGACTATTCCACCGCCGATATACGCGCCAATGAAGAAGTAGGCGTAGTCGCGGAACTCTTTGCCGCGGCCAAAAGTGTGTTCTGCCTGGCAGGCCGCCGTAGCGTCGTTGACAAGCGAGACAGGTAGCCCTGTCAGTTCCTGCAATTGGACCCTGAGATCGACGCTTTGCCATTCCGCGAATTCGGCGCGGCGGGTTGCCGCCTCGTCTGGCCAGTTCCACAATTCAAATGCGGCGCCCACACCGATCCCACATATACGTCTGAGGTGATCTTTGCTCAGCTTGGCGCGGATGTCGGTGATACTGTCTTGGACGAAGCTGAAGATATCGTCGGGCAGTGGGCGGTTATAGCTAAACAGCCTTTCGTCACGGGTTTCGCCAACAAAATCCATAAGGACAAGTTCGGCAGACCGACGGCCAATCTTGAGGCCGAATGAGAAGGCACCGTCCTTTGCGAGGCGCATGGGTGTTGACGGTTTTCCAACTTTGCCCCGAACAGGTTCGCCCTTCAGAACAAGGCCTTCGCCTTCCAGCCTGCGGAGAATGCTGGACACGGTCGGAGGCGACAAACCGGCGCGTTTGGATAGGTCACTCGCCGGCAGCCCGCCGTGACGCTGGATCAGCGACAGCAGTAGCCGTTCGTTGTGATCGCGCACGCCGCGTTGGCTCAGCCCAGTGCTGATCTCTCTCACAAATCCGTCGTCCATGGG
This sequence comes from Shimia ponticola, assembly GCF_007995215.1. GTDB lineage: Bacteria > Pseudomonadota > Alphaproteobacteria > Rhodobacterales > Rhodobacteraceae > Shimia_B > Shimia_B ponticola. The sequence goes on along the minus strand of NZ_VCDK01000003.1, from coordinate 557,213 downwards.
CACGGGATACAGGTCTCCTCCAACCTTGTTAATAGCCGATTCCGTTTAATAAGGAAAGTTAACTAACTAATTGACACGCTCATTCGAATCTGAACTCTTATGGCGCATGGCGGACCCAAATCCGTTGAATGCAGAGTGGAGGCTCTGCGCAAACACGTCTGGGAGGACACTATGAACAAGCTTTTGATTGGCACCGCTCTTGCCGCAATTACGTCGGCTGGCACAGCGATGGCTGCTGGCCACGGGACGTCTGCCTGTCTGATCACCAAGACGGATACCAACCCGTTCTTCGTGAAGATGCGCGAAGGCGCGACAGCCAAAGCTGAAGAGCTGGGCATCACGCTGAATTCCTATGCCGGTACGATTGACGGCGACCATGAAAGCCAGGTCGCGGCCATCGAAGCCTGCATCGCCAACGGCGCGTCGGGCATTCTGATCACTGCTTCTGACACCGCCGCAATCGTCGAGCCGGTTCAGGACGCACGCGACGCTGGTATCCTTGTCATCGCGCTCGACACCCCGCTCGACCCGATCAACGCGGCCGACGCAACCTTTGCCACTGACAACTTTCTTGCTGGCGAGCTGATCGGTCAGTGGGCCGCAGGGGCAATGGGCGACGATGCTGCCAACGCCAAGATCGCAATGCTAGATCTCGCCATCAGCCAGCCCACCGTTGGCGTTCTGCGCGACCAAGGCTTCCTGACCGGCTTTGGTGTGGACGTCGTTGACCCGAACATGTGGGGCGATGAAACCGATGAGCGCATCATCTGTAACGAGGTGACTGCGGGCAACGAAGAGGGCGGCCGCACCGCCATGGAAACCTGCCTGGCCGCTGATCCGGACATCAACGTGGTCTACACGATCAACGAACCAGCTGCCGCTGGCGCATATGAAGCGCTTGTCGCGGTGGGTCGTCAGGATGATGTTCTGATCGTTTCGGTTGACGGTGGCTGTCCTGGTGTCGCCGATGTGGCCGATGGTGTGATCGGGGCGACCTCGCAGCAGTACCCGCTGCTTATGGCGTCGCTCGGCATCGAAGCAATTGCGGCATACGCCAAAGATGGCACCCTGCCTGAAAACACCCCGGGCAAAGACTTCTTTGATACCGGCGTTGCTCTGGTGACAGGAAGCCCAGTCGAAGGTGTGGAAAGCATCTCGGTCGAAGAAGGCACCAACCTCTGTTGGGGTTGATCTGAGCGGGCCGAAGCGCCCAATCTGAACATACGTCAGGGCGGGCCACGGTCCGCCCTTTCAAAAAGAAGCACGCGAAGCGTGTATTGGGGGGAAGAACATGTCGGACAAGGCAGACAATTACGAAGCCGCATTGCAAGGCGCGTCTCAGGACGTGGCACATTTCGAAGTGCAGGACAAATCCCTGCTGATGCGATTTCAGAGCGCGTTGCACAAGACGCCGTCTTTGGTCCCCCTGATCGTTCTGGTCTGTGCGATCATGATTTTCGCCGGTTGGCTCGGGCCGCGTTTCCTGCCGCAGATGACCTTGGTGTTCCAGCAAATTCAGGTGGTTGGCATCCTTGCGCTCGCGCAGACGCTTGTCATTCTGACGGCTGGCATTGACCTGTCTGTCGGCGCGATTGCGGTGTTTTGTTCAGTCATCATGGGCAAATTCACCTTTGACTACGGCCTTCCGCCTGCCGTTGCCGTGTGTTGTGGCATCGTGGCTGGAGCGGCGATTGGCGGTGTCTCTGGCTGGTTGGTCACGCGGATCAAGATACCGCCCTTCATTGCCACGCTTGGCGTCTGGCAAATCGTGCTGGCGGCCAACTATATCTATTCCCGCAACGAAACGATCCGCGCCCGCACGATCCGCGAAGAAGCGCCTTTGTTGCAGTGGCTCGGCCTGAAGCCAAACGAACAGTTCGTCACGTGGATCGAAAACCTGCGCGGCATCACCTACGAACGCATTCGCCCGAACGATACGGGTCAATTCATGCTGGACATCATCTGGCAGACGAAGATCACCTATGGCGTTCTGACACTCATCGCACTGACGGTGCTGCTGGCCTATATGCTGCGCTCCACGGCTTGGGGACGCCATGTCTATGCGGTGGGCGATGACCCAGACGCGGCGGAACTCGCCGGTGTGAACGTGAAGCGGACGCTGATGTCTGTCTATATGCTCGCCGGTGCGATTGCCGCAGTTGCAGGCTGGTCGCTGATCGGGCGCTTTGCCTCGGTTTCGCCCAGTGCATCCACGGGGCTGGAAGGCAACATTGAATCCATCACGGCCGTGGTGATTGGGGGTATTTCTCTCTTCGGTGGCAGGGGCTCGATTTGGGGCGCGTTCTTCGGGGCGCTTATCGTCGGGGTCTTCATGCTGGGCCTCGGGATGGCAGGCGTGAACCCTCAATGGACCTTCATGTTGATCGGGACACTCATCATCCTCGCCGTCGGCATCGACCAGTGGATCAGAAAGGTAGCAGCGTAATGGAACCCATTCTCAAAGGCCGGAACCTCACCAAACGGTATGGCAAAGTGGTGGCTCTCGATAACTGCGACTTTGATCTTTACCCCGGTGAAATCCTGGCGGTCATTGGCGACAACGGCGCAGGCAAATCGACACTGATCAAGGCGCTATCCGGGGCGGTTGTGCCAGATAGCGGCACGGTCGAGCTCGAAGGGCGTGCCGTGCGCTTTTCCTCCCCTAACGATGCACGGCACGCCGGGATTGAAACGGTGTATCAGACCCTTGCCGTCAGCCCCGCGTTGTCGATCGCCGACAACATGTTCATGGGTCGCGAAATCCGCAAACCAGGCTTGCGCGGGTCGCTGCTACGTCAGTTGGACAAACCCGCGATGGAAAAGGCAGCGCGCGAGAAGCTGACGGATCTGGGTCTTATGACCATCCAGAACATCAACCAAGCGGTTGAAACCCTTTCGGGCGGTCAGCGGCAGGGTGTCGCCGTGGCCCGTGCCGCGGCCTTTGGCTCCAAAGTCATCATTCTGGACGAACCGACAGCTGCACTTGGCGTAAAGGAAAGCCGAAAAGTGCTGGAACTCATTCTGGATGTGCGCTCCCGCGGTATCCCGATCATACTGATCAGCCACAACATGCCGCACGTTTTTGAAGTTGCGGACCGTATCCATATTCACCGCTTGGGCCAGCGGCTCTGCGTGGTCGATCCAAAGGACTATACAATGTCCGATGCCGTTGCGTTTATGACCGGCGCAAAGGAACCCCCGAACGAAGCAATGGTCGCTTAAGGAGATTTCGTAAGTCTGACGTGTCGGTACTCAAAGGTCCGGTTCCGCCAAATGAATTGCCGTGCCGTTAAACAGGTCAAACATCCGCAATAGGCCGACAAATAAATCAACGCCCATGGCGCGCTTGTCACGTATTGTCGTCGAAGCGGTCCCCCAAACTTTCACCGGTCAGCTCGCAGAAGGTATTGAGAGCCCCTTGTAACGTGAAATACTGATGTTCGCTGCGATGAACGACTAGCCCGCCTCGGATCGTGACTTTGGCGACAGACCAGTATTTCATCGCGCTGGCTTCCGCAGCACGGGTAAGAACGACAAGCTCGTGTTCGACGAGTGCGCACTGAACGAATAAGCTCTGGTAAATGTCGTTCCGGGCAAAAACCTGTCCGAACCGCAGGTTCTGAGCGTATCGCTCTAAGCCATCTTCTGACACCGTCTTCCTTGGTCACGGTACGCATCCATGAGACGTCGGGAAGGATGTATCGTTTATGGGCTTGGACGGATTTTCAAAAGACGCCTTAATCGACCAACGAGCCAGCTCAATTCGGCGGGCGGTGGACCGTTGAAGGCGCTGCAAACGATGCGATGGACCGGCATACCAGCCAGAAGATAGTAGCCGGGCGCTTGAGCAATGTCAGGGGTCCGCGCCCGGCATGTTGGCCCCAACCAACGACGACGAATATCGAAACAAGATCCCTATACTCGTTATAAATGACTGAGCCTCGGGGGGCAGATCAGAGATTGGCGCCTTCACGGGAAGAGATAGCACGCATTTTCGATCCGATGCCCCATGGTCGCATGCATCGACGCCACTTTGAACCTCGTCAATGACGGGGCAATTTTGGCTTGGCTCAGGTGTTTTGCTGATGTGGCGCCGACTACGGCATCAATGCGATGATTAGTTTTCGGGCAGCCTGCTGAAAAAACACTCATCAACACGGCAACCGTTCTGAAGGGCAGGGAATTCGAAACATCTGTGGCTTGTGTGAAGCGGCAGACAGGGTGTGTGTTCACCCCAGCTTCGAAATGGAGCGCTACGGACGGGACAGTCTTGCAGGATCCGACCCGCCCGCAGCTACAGCAAACGCTGTGTGGATCAGACTTGGTGATTTGGCGCGAGATCGTCAAGGTATCGGGCTTTCCGCACGCCAAACGGGGATGCCCAAATGAAACTTGTTACCAAATACACCCTTGGTGCGGCCGCTGCCGCCCTGATCGCGGGATCAGTCTCAGCACAGGACTGCGCCGACCCGATCAAAGTCGGGGTGCTCCACTCGCTCTCTGGCACGATGGCGATCTCTGAGACCACGCTCAAAGACACGATGGAGCTGCTGATCGCGCAGCAAAATGCCGCCGGTGGTTTGCTTGGGTGCGAGATTGAGGCAGTTGTTGTTGACCCGGCCTCCGATTGGCCGCTGTTTGCCGAAAAGGCGCGTGAGTTGCTGACGGTGTCCGAAGTCGACGTCATCTTCGGGTCCTGGACATCCGTGTCGCGCAAATCTGCTTTGCCGGTTCTCGAAGAGCTTAATGGGCTGATGTTCTACCCGGTTCAGTATGAGGGCGAGGAAAGCTCCAAGAACGTGTTCTACACGGGTGCCGCGCCCAACCAGCAAGCCATTCCAGCAACTGATTATTTCCTGGAAGAGCTGGGGGTCGAGAAATTTGCTCTGCTTGGCACGGACTATGTCTACCCCAGAACGACCAACAACATCCTCGAACAGTACCTGATTGACGCCGGCATTCCTGAGGAAAACATCTTCGTCAATTACACTCCATTTGGTCATTCTGACTGGTCAACGATCGTGGCGGATGTGGTTGAACTCGGGGCCGACGGCTCTCAGGTGGGCGTGATCTCTACCATCAACGGTGACGCCAATATCGGCTTCTACAAGGAACTGGCCGCCGCGGGCATTTCGGCAGACGATATCCCGGTTGTCGCGTTCTCGGTGGGTGAAGAAGAGCTGTCTGGTCTTGATACGTCCAATCTCGTCGGTCATCTGGCGGCGTGGAACTACTTTCAATCCGCTGACACCGAAGCCAACGCTGAATGGGTCGCCGCTTGGAAAGAGGCCATGGGCGAAGAGCGCGTGACCAACGACCCAATGGAAGCGCACTACATCGGCTTCAACATGTGGGTTAACGCTGTGACCGACGCGGGTACCACCGATGTCGATGCGGTCCGCGAGGCGATGTACGGGCAGGAATTCCCGAACCTGACCGGCGGCACGGCGGTAATGTTGCCGAACCACCATCTCGCCAAACCGGTTTTGATTGGTGAGATTACAGCGGATGGCCAGTTCGATATCATCTCCCAAACCGAAGAGGTTCCTGGTGACGCGTGGACCGACTTCCTGCCGGAATCCGCCGTGCTGGTCTCTGATTGGAAGGACCTCGGCTGCGGGATGTACAACACCGAGACCAAGACCTGCGTTCAGTTGACGTCGAACTACTAAGACTATTGGCCCGGGCGGGTTATCCGCTCGGGCCTTTCGTCCCCGGGCTCACCTGACTGAAAGCACTCATTCATGATCCGAGTTTTGATCAGCCTGACGTGGTTGTTGGCTTCAGTCAGTGTCGCCGCGTCGCAGGATGTACAATCCATCCTGCAAACCCACGCCGAGGAGGTGGCCAAGCCATCCCGCAAGTCTGTCAGCGTGGTACTTGATGACTTGGTGGCATCTGGCCTTCCTCAGGCGCCTGAATTTCTAGAACAATGGGCCGAACGAAACGTTTGGCGCAACAATGCAACCGGGCTCTTTGTCATCGTCACCGAGGAAGGCGATGATCTGACGTTTCGCGATATTGATAGCGGTGAGACTGGCACAGCATCCGAAGACGGTTTCACCCAATTGCGCCCCAATGGCGGCGTCCGTCGTGTCATCGGGACTGCACTCGTGCAATTTCAGCTGTCCGATCCAGACCCGGCACGCCGTCAATCCGCCCTCGACAGTATCGCCCGGCGCGGTGAAGCCAGCCAGCTCGAGCCGTTGGTTGCCTCGCTTGCCGGCGAAGACGATCCCGCCCTGCGCGCCCGCAAAGAGCAGCTAATCACGTTTCTGACGGCCCGATTTGGCGAAGACACGGATGCCCGTGTCGCCGCGATCGAGAGCCTGTCCGCCGATACCTCAGTCGAAGCGCGGGCGGTGTTAAGTCAGATCCTGTCTGCAAATGCGGGTGTCGCAACTGACACGCCAGAGGGCAACATCGCCCGTATCCTTGACCCGATGGAGGACCCCACTGCCAGTTATGGCCAGTTGGTCGACGCCGGACTTGCCCCACCGATTGTGCCTGTAGGCGCGGTGCGCTCGGCTTTGGAGGCCAATATCGTCGATGGTCGCGTAGGAGGGGTTCCACTTGCCCAACTCGGCGACCAAGACATGAGAAACATGGCCTATGGCGCGCTTGCGGCGGATGGCACCGTGCCACCTCTGGTGACGCAAGACGACATCACGGTGGCCCTTGAGAACGCGGTCTTCTTTGAGCGTTACAGCGAAGAAGATACCACGGTCACCGATGCCGCGCGGGCCACATTGGACGCAATCGAGACTAGGGTGGGGCTGGAACAGACCTTTGATCTGGCGCTGGATGGGCTGTCGCTCGCATCAATCTACTTTCTGGCGGCCATTGGACTGGCCATCACCTTTGGCCAGATGGGGGTCATCAACATGGCCCATGGCGAATTCATCATGATGGGCGCCTATACAGGGTATGTGGTGCAGCTTTTTGTGCCGGACTACACGGTGTCGCTGCTTGTCGCCTTGCCGCTCGCCTTTGCAGTCACGTTTGGCGCAGGTGTTGCCATGGAGCGGTTGGTGATCCGGCATCTCTATCACCGCCCGCTGGAGACGCTGTTGGCGACCTTTGGTATTTCCATCGCGCTTCAGCAAATCGCCAAAAACATCTTTGGGACGCAGGCCCGTCCGCTGACCTCGCCTGATTGGTTGGGCGGCGCATTGGTGATTTCGGACAACATCCAGATCAGCTATATCCGAATTGCGATTTTCGTGTTTGCGCTGCTCTTCCTGTGTTTGCTGTTGTTCATTCTCAACCGCACGCGGCTCGGTCTGGAAGTGCGCGCTGTGAACCAAAATCCCGGCATGGCGGCCTCGATGGGGATCAACCCGGACAGGATCAATATGATGACCTTTGGCCTCGGTTCGGGGATTGCGGGTGTCGCAGGCGTGGGCATCGGGCTCTATGCGCAGGTCACATCGGAAATGGGCGCAAACTATATTGTGCAAAGCTTCATGACCGTTGTGGTGGGTGGGGTCGGCTCGGTCTTTGGCACACTGGCCGGGGCCGGTCTGATCGGCTTTCTGCAAAAGGGCATCGAATGGTTGAATCCGTCGAATACCTTGGCGGCGCAAACCTACATGATCTTGTTCATCATCCTGTTCATTCAGTTCCGGCCCAAGGGTATCGTTGCCCCGAAGGGTCGCGCCGCGGCGGATTGATCCATGACCAAGGAACACACACCCCGCACATCCTTTGTCGCCCGCAATCCATCGGTGCTGTATCTCCTTATGGCGCTCGGCCTGTTCACAGCCGTGGTCGCTGTGCTGTCCGAGGCAACGGGCGTAGGACTGATCTCGACCTCCTTTGTTAAGACGCTGGGCAAGACGCTGTGCCTGTGCCTTATCGCCATCGCCATGGATGTGGTCTGGGGCTATTGCGGCATCCTGAGCCTTGGCCACTTCGCGTTTTTCGGCATCGGCGGATACGCCATTGGCATGTGGCTGATGTATGCCCGCACCGAGATCATCGTCGCCGAAAGCCTTGCCGGACAGGTCATTCCGCCAACGCCGCAGGAAATATCTGACGCAATCGGCAATCAGATTTTCGGCGTGGTCGGATCGTCGGAATTCCCGTTGATCTGGGCCTTCGCGGATAGCTTGTTCATCCAACTGGCCTTCGTCGTGCTGGTGCCGGGGCTTCTGGCGCTGATCTTTGGCTGGCTTGCGTTTCGCAGCCGGGTCACCGGCGTCTATTTGTCGATCCTGACCCAAGCGATGACGCTCGCGCTGTCGCTCTACCTCTTCCAGAACGATAGCGGGCTGCGGGGCAACAATGGCCTCTCGGGCCTGCAGAACGTCCCCGGGCTCGCGGACAGCGGGCAGGATGTTGTCTCACTGGCCTTCTTTCTTGCCTCGGCTCTGGCGCTCGCTCTGGGATATCTTCTCTTTGCGTGGATCACCGACAGCAAACTGGGCAACATCATCCAAGCGATCCGCGATGATGAGAGCCGCGTGCGGTTCCTCGGCTATCATGTCGAGAGCTATAAGCTTTTCGTCTTTACCATTACGGCCATCGTGGCGGGCATTGCGGGCGCGCTGTATTACCCGCAGGCCGGCATTATCAACCCTGCGGAGATCGCCCCCATCGCGTCGATCTATCTGGCGGTCTGGGTCGCCATCGGCGGGCGCGGGCGGCTCTATGGTGCCGTGATTGGCGCAGCGCTTGTCTCGCTTCTGTCCAGTTGGTTCACGGGCGGTGGCGCGCCCAGCATCAACCTTGGCTTTTACACGATCCAATGGGTCGATTGGTGGTTGGTGCTGCTGGGCGGGACCTTTGTTCTGGTCACACTCTTTGCACCCAAGGGCATCGGTGGCCTCTTTGACAAGTTGGTGCGCAAATCATGACTTCGCTTCTTGAAATGTCAGGCATCTCCAAGAACTTTGATGGGTTTCAGGCGATCAGCAACCTGTCCCTTCAAATCGGAGAGCCCGAATTGCGTGCCGTCATCGGCCCAAACGGTGCGGGCAAAACCACCTTTATGGACATCATCACGGGCAAGACCAAACCCGATGAAGGAAGCATTCGATTTGGTGAAGACAGCCGGTCGCTGATTGGGATGTCCGAGAGCGAAATTGCGAGGCTTGGGATCGGTCGCAAGTTTCAGAAACCCACAGTGTTCGAGGCCCAGACCGTGCGCGAAAATCTGGCCATGGCGTTGAAGAACCCCCGTGGGCCGTTTTCGGTCCTGTTCTACAAGAAAACCCGCGAAGGCGCTGCGCGGCTGGAAGAAATCGCCGAAGAGATCAATCTGACCGACCATTTGGCACGCCCCGCAGGAGAGTTGAGCCATGGCCAAAAGCAATGGCTTGAGATCGGGATGCTGTTGGCACAATCACCGCGCCTGTTATTGGTCGATGAACCGGCGGCGGGCATGACGGCCCATGAACGCGAACACACGACTGACATTCTAAAAAAGGCAGCCGAGACTCGGGCGGTGATCGTTGTCGAACATGACATGGAATTCGTGCGGCGGCTGAATTGCAAAGTTACCGTTTTGCACGAAGGATCGGTCCTGGCCGAAGGCTCGCTGGATCATGTGACCAAAAACAAAACGGTCGTGGATGTTTATTTGGGGCGTAGCGATGCTGGCGATTGAAAACCTGTCCCTGAAATACGGGCAATCCCAGATACTGAATGGCATCACGCTACAAGCACCGTTGGGGCAGGTGACCTGTGTCACGGGCACCAACGGGGTGGGAAAGACCAGCCTGATGAAGGCCATTGCAGGGCGTCACCCGTTCTCAGCCGGATCTGTCACATTGGACGGCAAGGCTCTGCCGTCGGGGCGTGCGGCGGTGGCCGCAAAGGCCGGTGTTGGGTATGTCCCACAAGGCCGTGAGATATTCCCGCTGATGACCGTTGAGGAAAACCTCGAAACAGGTTTTGCCTGTCTTCCGAAAGCGGATCGAACCATCCCGGACGACATCTTTGATCTCTTCCCAGTTCTCGCTGAAATGAGAACGCGGCGCGGGGGCGATCTATCGGGGGGGCAACAACAGCAGCTTTCCATAGCCCGCGCATTGATCGCGCGACCCAAGGTTTTGCTGCTGGATGAGCCGACCGAAGGAATTCAGCCGAATATCATTCAGATGATCGGTCGCACGATCCAAGTTCTGCGGGATCGCGGGAATTTGGCGATTATCCTCGTCGAACAGAATTTTGAATTTGCTTACCTCAACTCTGACCATTTCCACATCATGCAGCGTGGAGAGGTGGTGCAATCGCTGCCAAAGGCCGAGGCAAAACGTGAAGCTCTGCTGGACGCACTCGCCCTTTAGACGGACCTTGTGGTGGCAGATAGATTCGGATTGATCGCATGCCGACCTTTTGCGATTTCAGCTTGAGCCGCTCATGACACAAGCTGACCTGATTGTATGAGGTGCCGTGAAATTAGGCGCGCGGCTGAAAAATCGGGCAGGGGTTCTGGATGGGTCTTGATCGCGGCGCGTTGCGACTTGTCTGTCGGACCTGATCGCTTCACGCCCATGGCATGGAAAACAGCCTGAAAGTTGTTGTCGTCGAGCAGGACCGGGATCGTGCGATTGCGATTGTTGATGCGCTGAACGATGCCTGTGCCTGCGACGTGTTGGTCATCGGGGATGCCAGCGCATTGGCGCGTCAGATCGCGGCGCATCAACCGGATATCGTTCTGATTGATATTGATAATCCGACCAGAGACATGATGGAGGAGATGACGCTGGCATCAGGGCCTTTGGAGCGTCCTGTGGCCATGTTCGTGTCCGGGAATGCCGATGGTCTGGCCGAAGCGGCCGTCGAGGCAGGGGTGTCCGCCTATGTTGTCGATGGGCTAGAGCCCGGTCGATTAAAGCCAGTCATGGATACCGCGATCGCGCGTTTTTCGATGGTGCGTCAGATGCGAGAAGAGCTCGCAGAAACCCGGCGTGCCTTGGAAGAACGCAAGGTGATTGATCGTGCCAAAGGGCTTTTGATGAAGGCCAAGGGCATAGACGAAGAAGCGGCCTATGCCCTGTTGCGCAAGACGGCGATGAACCAGGGGCGTCGCGTTGCGGATGTGGCAGAGGCACTGGTGACTGCAGCGGGGCTCTTGGGATGAAAGAAGTCAAGGTTTCCGTCGCCTACATGCCCCTCGTCGATGCAGCGCCGCTGATCATCGCAGAAGAAATGGGATTTGCGCAGACCGAAGGCATTGCGCTTGATTTGGTCGCTGCGCCGTCGTGGTCATCTGTGCGCGATATGCTTGCATTTGGCCGTGTAGATGCGGCGCATATGCTGTCTCCGGTACCGATTGCCTTGGCCATGGGCTTGGGCGGCGCGGCGACCTCGTTGTCCACCGTGTCGGTCCTATCGGTGAATGGGAACGTGATTGGCGTCGGCAAGCCGCTAGAGGAAAAACTGCGCGCGAATGGCTTTGCCTTTGACTTCGCGAACGCAAAGGCGGCAGCATCCGCGTTGGCCGAGGTCTGTGACCGACCTTTGACCTTTGGCGTGCCGTTCCCGTTTTCCATGCATGTCGAATTGCTGCGCTACTGGGCCGCTGGGACCGCGCTGAACAACACGGGCATTGCAATCCGCACCGTGCCGCCGCCCTTGATGGCTTCGGCGCTTGCCGCTGGCGAGGTCGATGCATTTTGTGTCGGCGAACCTTGGGGGTCGGTTTCGGTCGATGCCGGGGTTGCGGCCTTATTGCTGCCCGCCAAGGCGATCTGGAACTTTTCACCTGAAAAGGTGCTCGCGGTCCGGACTGACTGGGCCGAGACAGAACCGGATCTTTTGGGCCGCTTGATGCGCGCCGTCTGGAAGGCGGGGCGGTGGCTGGCCAAACCCGAGGTCAGAGCGTCTGCGAGCGATCTGCTGTCGCGCAAGGCCTATCTGGACGTTTCTGCCGAATTGATTGATCGGGCCCTGTCCGGACAATTGATGATTTCGAGCCGAGGCGATCACCGCCGTGTGGATGGGTTTTTAGAGTTTCACCGCGGTGCCGCGACATTTCCGTGGATCAGCCAAGCCCGTTGGATTTCTGAGCGGTTGCAAAAGACCCATGGCGGAACAGTTCTTGATGAATCCACGTTGCGGCGCGTTGTGCGCCCCGATCTGCATCGTCAGCATCTGAGCATTCCGGGCCACGATATGCCAGGCGCATCAGCCAAGGTTGAAGGATCGATTCTCGCTCCGACAGCCGTTGCGTCAGCGGCAGGTAAGCTGGTGTTACAGCCGGACGGGTTTTTCGACGGTCAAGTTTTCGACCCTTACCCATGAATCTTGCACAAAAAACAGACGATCCGAGAAATGAGGGTGTCTGTTGCGCGGCAATGACTGGCACCGCTTTCTGCAGCGCGGCATAGTCAACCTGCGTTTGGCGATGATGGCAGGCGCACTGAATTCCAACCCACTGACAGGGTTATTCTGAGCAAGGTCGCTCACTTCCTTCCGGTTTCGTCGGAGGCAAGTGAACGGCCTTTTTTTCGTTGTCACTCAGGGCTTTCAGGGCGCTGGGCAAATTACGGGGACACCCATGAAGAAACTCCTCCTTTCCTTGGCTGCGACCACCGCGATGGCGTCGCCCGCCTTCGCTGAATTGCTTGAACTGGAAAAAGACGAACTGACTTTCGGGTTCATCAAACTGACCGACATGGCACCGCTCGCTGTTGCTTATGAGCAGGGTTACTTCTTGGACGAAGGTCTGTTCGTCACCCTGGAGGCGCAGGCGAACTGGAAAGTACTTCTTGATGGCGTCATCGACGGGCAGTTGGACGGCGCGCACATGCTGGCAGGGCAACCTCTGGCCGCGACCATCGGCTATGGCACCGAAGCCCATATCGTGACGCCTTTCTCGATGGACCTGAACGGGAACGGGATCACCGTGTCGAACGAAGTGTGGGACATGATGCGCCCCAACATTCCGTCGATGGATGATGGCCGCCCGCAGCACCCCATCTCGGCAGAAGCCCTCGTCCCTGTCATCGAAGAGTTCAACGCCAAGGGCGAGCCCTTTAACATGGGCATGGTGTTCCCGGTTTCGACCCACAATTACGAGCTGCGTTATTGGCTGGCCGCTGGTGGGATCAATCCGGGTTACTACAGCCCAGAGAACATCACGGGACAAATCGGGGCGGATGTCTTTTTGTCCGTGACCCCGCCGCCGCAAATGCCAGCGACACTCGAAGCCGGCACCATCCACGGGTATTGCGTGGGTGAGCCATGGAACCAGCAGGCGGTGTTCAAAGGCATCGGCGTTCCGGTCATCACCGATTATCAGCTTTGGAAAAACAATCCTGAAAAGGTGTTTGGTCTGACGGCTGAGTTCGTCGAGGAGAACCCGAACACGACCAAGGCGCTGACACGGGCATTGATCCGGGCTGCGATCTGGTTGGATGAAAACGACAACGCCAACCGCGAGGCGGCGGTCGAGATCCTGAGCCGTCCAGAATATGTGGGCGCGGATTACGAAGTCATCGCTAATTCGATGACCGGCACCTTCGAGTTCGAGAAAGGCGACGTCCGCGAAATCCCCGATTTCAACGTCTTCTTCCGCTACAACGCAACCTATCCATACTACTCTGACGCCATCTGGTATTTGACGCAGATGCGCCGCTGGGGTCAGATTGCCGAGCCTCAGACCGATGCATGGTACAAGGAAGTCGCAGAGAGCGTTTACCGCCCGGACATCTATCTGGAAGCCGCGCAATCGCTGGTCGATGACGGTCTGGCGAATGCTCAGGACTTCCCATGGGACAGCGACGGCTACAAAGAGCCAACGCCAGCCGCCGATATCATCGACGGCATCGCATATGATGGCCGCTTCCCAAATGCCTATCTCGAGAGCCTGCCGATCGGTCTGAAAGGCGACCAGGTCGTCGTGGGCGAGAACATCCAGGGATAACCCTCGGGCCAACCCATGCAGCGGGCGGTCACAGGATCGCCCGCGCCACCTCATCCCGGAGACAGGTCAATGAGCACAGCAGAGCCAGATTTCCAAGCCGACGCCGCACGAGAAGCACGTCGCGAACGCCGTTTCACCCGCATCAACGCCGCCGACAAATGGTTTCAGGTCATCGGGGTGTCTTGGCTGACGCCGATCCTGAAAGCGATTGCGGGCGACAACCCCAAGGCACAAGTGTCCGAAATCTGGAGGCTTTTGGGCGTTCCCCTATTGGCCATTGCCGGGTTTCTGACACTCTGGGCGGCCTTGGCGCCTACGGTTCAAACCTCTCTCGGGGCCATTCCCGGTCCGGCACAGGTTTGGGAAGAGGCCGTTAATCTGCACGAGGATGCGCAAAACAAAGCGGCCAGCCGCGAGCGTTTTGAAGAGCAGGTCGCCAAGCTGAATGAACGTCGTGCCCAGCAGGGGCAGGAACCCATTGTGCGCGCCTATACCGGAGCGCCGAGTTATTATCAGCAAATCTGGACGTCGATCAAAACGGTGTTCTTCGGCTTTTTGATCGCATCTGTTGTCGCGATCCCGCTTGGCATCATGGCCGGTCTGTCACCCACTGCTAACGCCGCGCTCAATCCGATTATCCAAATCTTTAAACCCGTCTCACCGCTGGCGTGGTTGCCGATTGTCACCATGGTCGTCTCTGCCGTGTACGTGACCCAAGACGGCTGGTTCGCCAAATCCTTCCTGACCTCTGCGATCACTGTCACCCTCTGTTCGCTTTGGCCCACTCTGATCAACACCGCGCTGGGCGTGTCGAGCATCGACAAGGATCTCGTGAACGTCTCGAAGGTGTTGAAAATGAACACCTATACCAAAATCACCAAGCTGGTCTTGCCATCGGCGCTGCCGCTTATCTTTACCGGGCTTCGTCTGTCGCTCGGTGTGGGCTGGATGGTGCTGATCGCCGCTGAAATGCTGGCGCAGAACCCTGGCCTTGGCAAATTCGTTTGGGATGAATTCCAGAATGGATCGTCGTCCTCGCTGGCCAAGATCATGGTGGCTGTTCTGACCATCGGGATCATCGGCTTCATGCTGGATCGGGTCATGTACGCGCTTCAGTCGCTCTTCACCTTCACAAATAACCGGTGAGCCAGATGAGCATTCTCAAACTCGAAAACGTCTCAAAGTCTTTCGGTGAAGGCGCGGCGCGGACCGATGTGTTGAAGAACATCGACCTCGATGTGGCAGAGGGGGAGTTTCTGGTCCTCCTCGGCTTCTCCGGCACCGGAAAGACGACGCTGATCAACATGATGGCCGGGCTGGAACGTCCAACCAAGGGCACTGCAACCTTCAAAGGTGCCGAGATCACGGAACCAAGCCCAGATCGCGGCGTCATTTTCCAAAGCTATTCGCTGATGCCGTGGCTTACGGTGACGGGAAATGTGCGGTTGGCGGTCGACACGGTGTTTCCAAAGCTGTCCTCATCAGAAAAGGACGAGAAGGTCGCCCATTACATTCAGATGGTGGGGCTGAGCCACGCCGCATCCCGGCGTCCTGCTGAATTATCGGGCGGTATGCGCCAGCGGGTGAATGTTGCCAGAGCGCTGGCAATGAACCCTGAGATGCTGCTGTTGGACGAGCCTTTGTCCGCGCTTGACGCGCTGACCCGCGCCAACCTTGCTGATGAAATTGAACACATCTGGGAAGCCGATAAGAAGACCTGCGTCCTGATCACCAATGACGTTGACGAAGCAATCATTCTGGCAGACCGGATCATTGCCCTAAACCCCGACGGGACCCTCGGCGAAGAGTTCAAAGTGACCATCCCGCGCCCGCGCGACCGGATGGCGATGAACACGAATGAAACGTTCAAGAAACTGCGCGCCGACGTCACAAAATACCTGATGGATGTGGGGATCGAGGCCAAGGTTGAAGGCTCTCGTTTGCTGCCCGATGTGACGCCAATCCACGGCGTGCCGAGTGCGGTAGCCGAGGCGCAGAAGGGGCTGATTGATAATCGCTTCCTCGACTTCTCGATGCTGCACAAAATCTATCCGACGCCCAAGGGACCGTTGACCGTGGTCGAGGATTTCGACCTCAAGATCGACCGGGGTGAGTTTATTTCGCTGATTGGCCATTCAGGCTGTGGCAAGTCGACGGTGCTGACCATGGCGGCGGGACTGAACCCAATCTCAAAAGGGGCGATCAAGCTGGACGGCACGCATGTCGAAGGGGCAGATCCGGAACGTGCCGTGGTCTTCCAATCGCCCAACCTGTTCCCCTGGCTGACCGCGCGAGAGAACTGCGCGATTGGTGTGGACAAGGTCTATCCGCGCGCGTCCCGCGAAGAAAAGCAGGATGTCGTCGATTATTACCTCGAACGGGTGGGGCTGGCGGATGCGATGGACAAGCCCGCAAGCGAGATGTCGAACGGCATGCAGCAGCGTGTCGGTATTGCACGCGCCTTTGCGCTTTCGCCCAAGCTGCTGCTTCTCGATGAACCTTTTGGGATGCTTGACAGCCTGACGCGCTGGGAACTTCAGGAAGTGTTGATGGAGGTGTGGTCGCGCACGAAGGTGACGGCAATCTGTGTGACCCACGACGTGGACGAGGCGATCTTGCTGGCGGACCGCGTCGTGATGATGACCAACGGACCGCAGGCGACCATCGGCAAGATCGTCAATGTTGACCTGCCACGCCCGCGAACACGCAAGGCGCTTCTCGAGCACCCGGATTACTACAAATACCGGCAAGACGTGCTTGATTTTCTTGAAGAATACGAACACGGGGCCAAGCCAAAGCCAAAGGCTGCGGCCACCCCCAAAGCCATCGCTGCGGAGTGACTGCCATGAAACAGAGACTGGTTGTAGTGGGTGCCGGAATGGCTTCGGGTCGGGTGCTGGAGCACTTGACCGAGGCGGCACCGGACGCCTTTGACATCACGCTTTTCAACGCCGAGCCACGCGGCAACTATAACCGTATCATGCTGTCGCCGGTGCTTGCCGGGGATCAGACATACGAAGAGATCGTGACCCATGATGACGCATGGTACGCAGAGCGCGGTATCACCTGCCGCTTTGGCGAAAAGGTTGTCAGCATCGACCGCGAGGCCAAGGTCGTTTTGGGTGAACACGGCGCTGTGCCATATGACAAACTGATCCTTGGCACAGGGTCCAATCCGTTCATCATTCCCTTGCCCGGGCACGACCTTGATGGCGTCATTGCCTATCGTGACCTCGAAGATACCGAAGCCATGATGAAGATGGGTGCGGGCAATAAGGTCGTGGTCATCGGTGGTGGCCTTTTGGGCCTCGAGGCCGCAGCAGGCATGGCCGCGCGCGGTGTCGATGTGACCGTCGTTCATATCATGGGCCACCTCATGGAGCGGCAGCTTGACGAAGCGGCGGGGTACCTTTTGAAAAAGTCCCTTGAATCCAAGGGGATTACGATCAAGCTTCAAGCGAATTCAAAGGAAATTCGCGGCGAAGACGGGCAGGTCAAAGCGCTCGTTCTGGATGATGGCACAGAGCTGCCTTGTGACCTGTTGGTGATGGCGGTCGGCATTCGTCCGAATACGGCGCTGGCGTCAGAGATGGGTCTTGCTGTTGGCAAGGGCATTCACGTCGATGATCAGTTGGGTACGTCTGACAAGGACGTATTTGCCGTTGGTGAATGCGTTGAGCATGACGGCGCGCTTTTTGGCCTTGTCGCGCCGCTTTATGATCAGGCCAAGGTTCTGGCGCAGACGCTCTTGGGTCAAGAGGCGGCGTTTGTTCAGAAATCACTTTCGACCAAGCTCAAGGTCACCGGCTGCGATCTATTTTCTGCAGGTGATTTTGCTGATGGCGCAGGCCGCGAGGATATCGTGTTCCGCGACCCATCGCGCGGTGTTTACAAGCGTTTGGTCATCGAAGGTGAAACGCTCGTTGGTGCGGTGCTTTATGGCGATACGGCCGATGGCAACTGGTTCTTCCAATTGATCAAGGACGGCACCTCGATCGAAGAGATGCGCGATACGCTGATCTTTGGACCTGCCTATCAGGGGGGCGATACCTCGGACCCGCTCTCAGCCGTTGCAGCATTGCCGCCTGATGCGGAGATTTGCGGCTGCAACGGCATTTGCAAAAGCACAATCACCGACGCCATCGCAAATGGCGCAACCGATCTTGGAGCCATTCGGGCCACGACCAAGGCCAGCGCGTCCTGTGGGACATGCACGGGTTTGGTCGAGCAGGTGCTTCAGGTCACGTTGGGCGACGATTTTCAATTGCCAACGGCGCAGCCCATTTGTGGGTGCTGTGACCTAACGCATGAGGACGTGCGACGTCTGATCAAGTCCCAAGAGCTGAAATCCCAAGATGCGGTGTGGCAAGAACTCGGATGGAAGACGCGCAATGGATGCCATGTCTGCCGCCCGGCGATTAATTTCTATCTGCTGGCAGACTGGCCGATTGAGTATCAAGACGATCCGCAATCACGTTTCGTGAATGAACGTCGCCACGCAAACATCCAGAAAGACGGCACATTCAGTGTTGTGCCGCGGATGTGGGGTGGCGTCACGACGCCCTCCGAACTGCGCGCCATCGCCGATGCAGCGGAAAAATACGATGTGCCTACTGTCAAGGTGACAGGCGGTCAACGCATCGACTTGCTCGGTGTCAAAGGAGAGGATTTGCCTGCGATCTGGTCCGACCTGAACAAGGCCGGAATGGTTTCAGGCTACGCCTATTCCAAGGGTTTGCGCACAGTGAAAACCTGTGTCGGCACGGATCATTGTCGGTTTGGGACCCAGGACAGCACTGGGCTTGGCATCAAGCTTGAGAAGGTTCTGCACGGCGCTTGGACACCGCATAAACTCAAGCTGGCGGTCTCGGGCTGTCCACGCAATTGCGCCGAAGCGACATGCAAGGACATTGGCATCGTCTGTGTCGACAGTGGCTATCAGATCAGCATCGGCGGTGCCGCAGGCATGGACGTCAAGGAAACCGAGTTGTTGGTTTCGGTCCCGACCGAAGAAGAGGCCATCGAAACGGTCATCGCTGTCACTCAGCTGTATCGCGAGAACGGCAAATACCTCGATCGGATCTACAAATGGCTGGCGAAGGTCGGCATGGACTGGGTCAAAGAGCGGATTGTCGATGATGCAGACAACCGCCGCGCATTGGTCGAGCGGTTTGAACTGTCCCAATCCATCTATCGCCATGACCCGTGGGCCGAGCACGCGGAAACCAAGGCAGCGGACTATGCCCCGTTGGCCGACCTGACATTGGAGGCAGCGGAATGAGCTGGATCGACATCGGGCACATCGACGACATTCCCCTGCGCGGCGCGCGCAAGATCAAGACAGAGCTTGGATGCGTGGCTCTGTTTCGGACCGCGCAGGATGAAGTGTTTGCCGCCTCGGATACCTGTCCGCACAAAGGCGGGCCGCTCTCAGAAGGGATCGTGCATGGGCAGTCTGTCACCTGTCCTCTTCACAACTGGGTGTTTGATCTGAACACCGGGCAGGCAAATGGCGAGGATGCGTCGATTCCAACCTATGCGGTGCGGATCGACGGGGACCGAGTCTGGATTGACGGGTCCAAACTGATTGCGCGGAGTGCAGCCTGATGGACGGCGCGGGCATGCCTGAAACACGGTCAACATGCCCTTACTGCGGCGTGGGCTGCGGAGTGTTGCTGCGTCCCGACGGGCAGGGCGGTTTGGCGGTTCGGGGCGATCCGGACCACCCGGCTAACCGGGGGCGCTTATGCTCAAAAGGATCGGCTTTGGGTCAGACAGTGGGACTGGAACAGCGGCTCTTGTCACCGCAAATCGGCGGCCAAGACGCCGATTGGGACACGGCTCTGGCGCTGCTTGCCGATACGTTCCGCGACGCCATTAATCAGCACGGTCCCGATAGCGTGGCGTTCTACGTCTCTGGTCAGCTTTTGACAGAGGATTATTACGTCGCAAACAAGCTGATGAAGGGATTTATCGGCTCGGCCAATATCGACACCAATTCGCGTCTTTGCATGGCGTCCTCGGTTGCGGGGCACAAACGTGCCTTTGGGACCGATACCGTTCCTGGCACCTATGAGGATCTGGAAGAGGCCGATCTTGTCGTGTTGACCGGATCGAACCTTGCATGGTGCCATCCGGTTCTGCACCAGCGCCTGCTGGCGGCTCGCAAAGAACGCGGCACCAAGATCGTGGTCATCGACCCACGTCGGACCGCGACCTGTGAGGATGCAGACCTGCACCTTGCTTTGGCCCCGGGCAGCGACGCAGCGCTATTCAATGGCCTTCTGGCCAAGATTGCCGAGCGCGGACAGATATCATCAGACTTTGCCCACCACCTTAATGGTCTGGATGACGCTATCGCCTCGGCCCGTTCCGACGATTTGGCAATGACCGGGCTATCCGAAGACGACCTGAACCGCTTTTACGACCTTTGGATCGACACTCAGCGCGTTGTGACTGTCTATTCGCAGGGCATCAATCAATCGACTTCCGGCAGCGACAAGGTGAACGCGATCCTGAACTGTCACCTCGCGACCGGACGGATTGGTCGTCCCGGCATGGGGCCGTTTTCAGTCACAGGACAACCCAACGCCATGGGCGGGCGTGAGGTCGGTGGCTTGGCGAACATGTTGGCCTGCCATCTTGATCTTGAGAATGCCGATCACCGCACCGCCGTGCGGGATTTCTGGCAGGCACCGTCTGTTCCGAGCGCACCGGGCCTGAAAGCCGTCGATATGTTCAAGGCGGTCGAAGAGGGGCAGATCAAGGCGCTCTGGGTCATTCACACCAATCCCGCGGTCTCGATGCCGGATGCGGCCCGTGTTCGCGCTGCCATCGCCGCCTGTCCCTTTACCGTTGTAAGCGAGATCACAGCTCAGTCCGACACTGCCCGTTTGGCTGACGTCTTGCTGCCTGCAGCGGCTTGGGCAGAAAAGAACGGCACCGTCACCAATTCAGACCGCACCATAAGCCGTCAAAGGGCTGTTCTGCCGGCACCGGGGGCGGCACGTGCCGACTGGGATATCCTTGCCGAAGTGGGCAGGCGCATGGGCTTTGACACTGCCTTTGACTACGCCACTCCTGCAGAGATCTTTCGGGAATACGCCATTTTGTCCGGCATCGCTGCGGGCTTTGGGCGCGACTTCGACATCTCTGGACTTGGGGACCTGTCAGACGCCGAATACGAAGACCTTGTTCCAACGCGTTGGCCAGTGACCGCCGAGCGAACAGGTGGTCGGTTCTTTGCCGATGGTCAGTTCTTTCATACAGATGGCAAAGCGCGGATGGTTCCAGTCAGCGCCCGTGCACCCGCCTCGCTTCCATCCGAGGACTTCCCGCTCCGCCTGAATACGGGACGCTTGCGGGACCAGTGGCACACCATGACACGCACGGCGTTATCGCCGCGTCTTTCATCGCATCTTCCAGAGCCGTTCCTTGATCTGAACCCAGAGGATGCGGCGCGGCTTGGTCTGCGGTCCGCCGACCTCGTGCGCGTGAAAAATGCCAACGGTCAGGCTATTCTTCGTGCTCGGATCACGAATGACGTCCAAGAGGGTCAGGTTTTTGCACCGATCCATTGGACGGGTGAGACAGCGCCGTCGGCGCGCATTGATGATCTTGTTGCGCCGAACACAGACCCCGTTTCCGGCCAGCCAGAGAGCAAGGCAAGCACAGTCGCTGTCGAGCGGTTTCAAGCGGATTGGTACGGATTTGCCATCTCGTCCAGCGCTATGACCCCGATTGGCGACTACTGGGCGCTGGCGCGCACCGATGCTGGTTTCCGTGCCGAAATCGCTGGGACAGGACCGGTCGAGAATTGGGAAGCAACCGCGCGTGCGGTCCTCGGCACGTCGCACGCCGAAGCCATCCTATTCGAGGATGCAAAGCGCGGCACAGCCCGCATCGTTCTGCATGAGGGCGGACGCTTGGTCGGGGCCCTGTACATTGCGTCCGAGCCTGTCGCCGTGATGCGCGACTATCTTGCTACTTTGCCCGGTGAACCGGCCGAGGCGGCCGTGATTGGGCGGGTGCCAGCCAATGTACCCAATCCCGGGCCTGTGGTCTGCGCTTGCTTTAGCACCGGGATGAACATCATTCTTGAGGCGATCGAAACCCAGGGCTTGCTGAGCGTCGACGCCATCGGAGAGGCATTGGGCGCGGGCACGAATTGTGGTTCTTGCCGTCCAGAACTGTCTCAACTTTTGTCCCGCGTCACCTTTCGGGAAGCGGCAGAATGATGTTGGCCGATTATGTCCGGATACTGGGGCGCGGGCCGGGTCGCTCTCGGTCTTTGACGCAAGACGAAGCGCGGCATGCGATGACGTTGATGCTTGAAGAGGAGGCAGCACCCGAAGCGGTCGGTGCCATCCTGATGCTTTTGCGGATGAAGGGAGAAACCGCCGAAGAGATTGCCGGGTTCGCCAGTGCCGCTCAAATCGCCATGCCGCAATTGCCATCCGTTGATCTGGACTGGCCTACATACGCCGCCGGTCGCACGCGCGGCGCGCCTTGGTTCCTGCGTTCGGCAAAGCAGGTCGCCGAGGCAGGACATACCGTGTTGCTGCATGGATGGAACGGGTCTGACCCCAAAGTGCGGGCAGGGCTTGCCACGCTGGGCATCCGCCAAACTACGACGCCGGACGCCACGGCGCGGTGCCTTGAGACCGACGGCATCGCTTACCTGCCTCTGGAAGAAGCACATCCTGCTTTGTTTCGGCTGCTGAATCTGCGCAGCGTTCTTGGCTTGCGGTCCTGCGTGAATACCGTGTGCCGGCTGCTGAATCCGGCGCAGGCGCGTGCAAGTGTGCAAGGCGTTTTTCACCCGTCTTATCGGTTGTTGCAGGCAGATGCGGCGGCCTTGTTGGGGTGGGACGCGCTGACTGTCGTTAAAGGCGGCGGTGGGGAGTTTGAACTAAATCCGGCGAAATCCATTGCAGCATTCGGCCTTCGCGCTGGAGCGTCTTGGGAGGCCTCTTATCCAGCAGCGATGCAGGTTGTCCGCCGTCTGTCAGAGCCGACAGGACACGCGCTTTCGCCCCGATGGCACGCACAAAAACCGGACACGTTCGAGCGCATGATAATCGAGGCCACGACGCATGCCGCGCTGGACACAATTGCCAACCACACCGCATCAAAGCAGACTGCGGCCTAGGAAGAGGGCAGAGCCATGAAAGCCTTTCCGATGTTCATCCGTACCACAGGCCGCAAGGTCGTCATTGTGGGGGGCGGCGAACAAGCTGCGCAGAAGGCGCGCCTTTTGCTCAAGACCGACGCCAAGCTGATCCTCGTGGCCAAAACGCTCGAAGACGAATTGCAGGGCCTCGTGGACTCAGGGCGCGCGGAGCAGACGACCGAGCTTTCGGCCGAGCTGTTTCAGGATTCGGCGATGATCTTTGTCGGAACTGGGTGTCCCGGATTTGATGCGGCTGCTCACGGCATTGCGAAACTGACCGGGTGTCCGGTCAATGTGGTCGATCAGCCAGACCTCTGTGACATGACCACACCTGCGATTGTGGATCGTGACCCCATTGTCGTCGCCATCGGAAGCGAAGGCACCGCGCCGGTGCTGACGCGCGACATCAAGACCAAGCTTGAACGGATGCTGCCAACCAATCTTGGGGGGCTCGCTTCTCTGGCAGGACGGCTGAGAGGAAGCGTTGCGCGGCAGGTGCCACGCGATCAGCGTCGTGCATTCTGGGCCTGGGTATTCAAAGGCAAAGCCGGTGAACAGTGGGCGCGGGGCGCCGAGCGGGAAGCCGCGCGAGACATCAAAGCGGCCATCGCCGCAGGTGGCGCGCCAAAGGAAACAGGGCAGGGTCATATCTCTCTCGTTGGGGCGGGACCTGGCGCGCGCGATCTGATGACGTTGCGGGCCGTGGAACGCCTGCAAGAAGCGGATGTGATCTTTTACGATCGGCTCGTCGATCCTGATGTGCTTGAACTTGCGCGCCGGGATGCGGAGCGCGTCTTTGTCGGCAAACAGGTTGGCGCGAATGCGTGGCCCCAGGACAAGATCTGCGCGCTGATCGTCGCCGAAGCGCGCAAAGGGCGCAACGTGGTCCGCTTGAAATCCGGTGATCCGGGCATCTTTGGCCGCGCGACCGAAGAGCTTGATGCCGCGAAGCGGGCGGGCATCGCGATTGACCTCGTCCCAGGTGTCACAGCTGCTGCGGCGGCGGGTGCGGCCTTGGGGCAAAGCCTTACTGAGCGTGGCGCAACCGATACATTTGTGCTGTCGACCGGTACAGGCTGCGCCGACAATGCGCTGCCGGACTGCACGCGTTTGGCGGCGCCCGGTACGACCACGGCGTTTTACATGGCGACCCGTCAGGCAGATCGGATCGCGGCCCGGCTGGCTGATCAAGGGTTTCCGGCAATGGGCCAAATCGACGTCTGCGTGGATGTGTCCAAACCGACGGAGCGGCTGATCAAATCCACGCTGGATACGCTGGTTTCGGACCTAAGCGAGCATGGAGTCGACAGCGGCGCGGTGATCCTCGTGAAATGGTCGAAATCCAAGGTCACGTCAGCGGGCGTTGTGCCGATGTCCAGCTACCACAATTCGGGGTCGGCCCAAGCGGCGACGGCCTGAGCAGGACCTGCGAGCGGGGTTAGATCGTCCCCGCGCAAGCTTTGCGCCTGCCACCCGTGCGGCAAGGCCAACGCATACGGTGCAGGGACCTGATCAATGGTGACCTGCTGAAACCCGATCCGAGCATAGAAGGCCGGGTCTCCATAGGTCACGGCGATGTCGATGCCCTCTGACTGCAAGGTTTGCAAACCAGCGGTGATCAGGGTCTGCCCGACACCTTTGCGCTGATAATCCGGTAGAACCGCCACGGGCGACAAAAGAAAGACGCAACGCGGGTCGGGGTATCGCAGCCGGGTAAAGAGGATGGCTGCGACGACCTTCGATGGCCCCAGATCATCCCAAGCGGTGACAACGCGTAAGTCTTCCACCGGTGTCTCTGCCATTAGGCGGGCGGCAAGGCTCGCGATCCTATCGCCTTCTTCCGGTCCTTCGGACGCAGCAAAGCTTTCTCGAAACACCTGCGCAATGGCGTCGGTGTTGTCACCGACCTGCATTTCATGACGCATCACACGTTAGTTTCCCGGCTGTGCCTGCAGTGCATCTGATAACGCCGTAACGTAGGCATCAAAGGATGCAATGAAATCGGCGTCACCGTTTGCGGTCGCGAGCGGTGAGAATACCACGTTACGCAGACCCAAATCGGTGACCGCGTCAAATCCGGCATCTGGCGGCGTGTCTTCCCAGATCAGGACTGTTGCACCGGTTTGCGCCGCTTCGTCGGCCAGTTCTGCAAGCTCTGCATCGCTCGGCATCGCCCCAGCCTCCCATTCCAGAGAGGTGATGTTCAGATCATAGCGCCGCGCGAGGTATTGATAGCGAGGGTGCGTCGCGATGATGGCCACATCGCCTACATCAGCAAGTGCTTCTGCCGTGCGCGCGTCGAGCGCGGCCAGATCAGCTTGCAATGCAATCAACCGTTCGGCGACATCCTCGACCGGGACCAGCCCTTTGCCAGCAATCGCCGTTGCGACCGCTTCGGCCTGAGCCGAGGCCAGCGTAGGATCGAGCCAGGTATAGGCCGCCAGCCCTTCGTGCGAATGCTCGCCGCCGTCGCCATGGCTGTGGGTGATGCTTTTGGTGACAATGAATTGATCTTCGATTGCCACTGACGTGTTCACGACACGCGACCGGGGCAGGGACACACGATCTATCCAGGTGGCAAACCCTGCGCCATTCAAAAGGATCAAGTCAGCGCCTTGGATCGTACTGATATCGCTGATCGTCGGCCGCCAGAACGACGGGTCCACGTCCTCTGGGACCGGGAACAGAACATCGGCGGCATCCCCGGCAAGCTGCTCTGCAAAGTATTGCAAAGGATAGTTCACCGTCGCGATTTGCGGACGGTCCTGTGCCAATCCTGTTGTCGCCGCCAGAACTGCGACAGCCATTCCCAGTGCAAAGCGTTTCAAATTTAACTCCCGCAATTGCGTGTGATGTCGTCAGGCGTCACGATCCAATAGTTGTCGTGTCCGCCGGTATCGACTTCGATCACCAGACCGCCGCTATGGTCGACGCTGTCGAGTGGCACGACAGCGGTGCCATCCTCACCCAGTTCAAGCGTCATTAGGAGCGTGTTTTCGCCGTCAAGCACACGAACGTCACCCGCCTGCGCGACGCGTCCATTCGAAAACTTGGCTTCGACGGTCACGACCTGACAATCAACAGATGCAAAAACGACCAGTTGATGCGCCATCGTCCCGGTTGGGGCGATGGCCAGTGTTGCGGCAACGGCTGCTGCGCGGATCAATTGCCCGTCCATTCTTCGAAATGGACCCAGATCACAGCACCAAGCTCGACAGCTTTCTCTTCACCAGAGCCTTCTTCCAAAATGGTGTAATCCGCTGTGTTCAGAGCAGCAAAGCCCCACCAGCCCGACGATGGCGGCGCATAGGTGAAGACACCGTCGGCGTCCGCCTTGACCGTTTGGGTGATCATCAATTCATCAGGCACGGTCGCGGACAGGTCTTCGTTGTAATACTCAACTTCGACCTCGGCATAAGGCACTGGTTCGCCGTCCATTTTGATGATGCCTTGGAACACGTTGTGTTCCCACAGACCGAAGGGTTTGGTCAAAGGCACAACCTCTGTCTTCAGACCCAGTTCGGTATCCCAGCCTTCGTCATCGCCATAGGCGGTCACGTAGGTCTTGGTGTAGTGAATGATAAAGGCATCCTCGGCAGGTTCCCAATAGGGCTTTGGCTCCATGGCAAAAACATAGGTGCCGGGGCGGTCCAGCCGGTATTCGAGCGTGTAGCCCTGATCCTCCATTACGGTGGCGTCCTGCAACCCGCCCAAGAGATCGGTGGTGTTGCCTTCGTGCGTGACAGAGAAGGCCGCAGGTTTGTCGAGCATCATCCCATCAAGTTCGAACGGATGCGAGAAAGACATTGTCAGGTCGACACTGCGACCGTCTTCTTGGCTGATCATCGGATCATTTGGGATGATCATGCCATAATGCGCCAGAGCAGGTGTCGCAGCCATGAGAGCAGCAAACGATGCTGTCACAAGATATTGTTTCATAAAACCTCCTGTTGATTACGATCCGAGCGAGAGAAGCCATCCCACCCAAGCCTCGGCATTCTGGGACACGATGATCGCGCCGAGGGCAGCGATACCTGCTGAAATTGACAATAGCGTCACGGTTTCCGCTGCCAAGAGGCGCAGAACCATGCCCTTCCGAGCGCCCAATTTTACAGCAGTTGCCACCTCGCGGGCGCGCAGGCGGTAGCTGAGAAAGACCGCCAACCCAATCGCTGCGAAGGCGGCGATTGCGATGATGGCGGTCACGGCGTCCAAGAGCGATTTGATCCGAAAAATCCGATCCACCAGCCCCTGAATGACCCCAGCCGGTTCTATCAGCTGTGTCGGGCCTTCGCTATCAAGATAGCGACCTTTCAGGATCGTGGCAGAGCGGGTGTCATTCGGGACGACAATCACGGCCGTCGCTGGAAAACCATCCTGCGAACCGTGGAAGTGGAAACTGTCGATATTGTCGGGGGTGATGCGTTGGTACTGAACGACAGCCGCGTTGGCGATGGCCGCCGTTCCCGATGCGACCTCGGCAGCGGTCACGACGTCTTCGTGCCCGTGGCCGATCCCCTGGATCACCCAAGCGGTCTTGATGTCGACAAAAATGGCGCTGTCGTCTGGCGTATTTGTCTGCGGCAGAACACCGACAATCGGCATCTCCAGCGGATATACACCGTCCAGATCAAAGAGGTTCTCTGGTGCGGAAACCAAGGTGTCGCCGACGCCTTTGCCGAGGCTTTCGGCCACTTCAGAGCCGATCACCGCGTCGCCAAGGATGGACAAACCGCGACCATCGACCGGCGAAAGGCCCCGGAAATCGAAATAATCCAATGTCGTTCCCACGATGCGGAACCCGCTGGACGAAAACGCAGTGTGGACCGGTATTGGAACACCAAGATTGCTGTCCCAAACGGTTTCGACCTCGGCCATGGGCACCGGGTCCGGACGCTCGTCCGAGAAATACAGTGCTGACATGGTGAGATCGAGCTGCGATCCACGGCTACCCAGCAAGAGCGGCGTCGCATCGCCGCGTGCAACCAAGGCGCGTTCGCTTGTGGACAACAGGATTTGGGTCGCCGCAGGCACAAACAGGATCAGAGCCGCAACCGCGACAAGAACGGAACTGCGTGCCCAGTGGTAGCGAAGGTAAGCAAAGGCGAGAAACAGCGCGTTCATGCGGCGGCCCCCTCGCGAAACTGGGCGAAATCCAGCACACGTTCAAACCGTGGAAGCAATTCGTGGTCGTGCGTCACGGCAAGCACGGCTGCCCCAGCCTCAGCCGCCTGTTCAAACAAAAGATCGAGAATGCGCGCCTTGCTGTCGGGATCAAGGTTCCCGGTGGCCTCGTCCGACAGGATGAGTTTAGGCTGCGTGACCAGCGCGCGACAGATAGCAACGCGTTGTTGTTCGCCTTGGCTGAGTGCTGATGGGTGGCGGTCCATTTTGTCCCCGATCCCGCAGGCATCGGCCAGTGCTTGCGCCCGGTCGCGTGCCGCGCTGTCGAGTTTCAGGGCAGGGGTGATCCGATAGGGATAAAGAATGTTCTGCCGCGCAGGCAGATAATCCAGCAGAGCGAAGTCCTGAAAGACAAACCCCATATGCGTTGCGCGAAACCGGCGACGCTCGGCGTCAGAAAGATCGGACACCTTGGTCCCATCGACGTCAATATCTCCGCTTTTCGGCGTGAGGATGCCCGCAACCAAATTGAGGAGTGTGGTTTTCCCGCTGCCGCTTGGTCCGACAATCGCCAAGCGCTCGCGGCTGTCCAGTTTGAACTCTGGCACACTCAGGCGAAACCCGCCGCCCGCATAGCCAAACTTGAGGTCCTTAACCGTGATCATCAGTTTGTCGCTGGTGCCTCAAAGGTTTCGCCCGCACTGTCGCGATCAACGTCGAGCAGGTTGAAATCCGTGATGCGCCAAGCGCCGTCAATTGGTGAGACGGTCAACGCCGCACTATATGTGTTGCCGCGCACGTGCAGGTGTTCGGCATGACCGACCGTACCAATGACCTGCCAAGAAGCGTCGATGTTCAGCGCGGTGTCTTCGCGCATGACGCTTGTATAAAGCAAGTTGATCTCGTGGATTTCTTGATCGGCTTCTTCCTCAAGCCCGCCACCAGCCATGGCACCGACACGTTCCAGATAAAGGTATTCCAGCGCATCACCATGGGTGACGCTGGCCAGCGTGTCATAGATGGAATCTTCCTGAACCTCGCTGAAAGCCTGATAAACAACCAAGAGCAGCGCGGGAGTCAGCCGGAAAAAGTCGTTTTGCGCCTGATCAAGCGTCATCGGTTCCAACCCCGGCGCGCTGAAGGCGTCGGTTTCTGATATCTGATCCCCGGTCGGGGTCATTAGAACCCAAGCGACGATGCCGATTCCGACAAGTAAGACAGCCGCAAAAAGGCCAGCACGCGCCATAGTCAAACCAATCCCAACCCAGACCTTCCTGTTGAACCTGCAGCCTGTTTCACTTGGCCCGGAACTTCAAGGCCGTTTGGGGCGTGATCGGCATTGTTCTGTCACGTTTTCTTGACAGCCGCTTTCCTTGCCCTCTGACGCTGCACAGAAGGTTGGGCGTCTATACCTCAGGATAGAAAAATCATCCGTCGGCGTCGCCCGCAGACAGCGGTCATTCACCTAAACCTCTCCGAAATCGCAGGAGTTGGTGATGATGCAACGTTTCTTGATCGTAGTCTGGTGTGCAGTGGCAAGCTGCCTTCCGCAGGCGGCTTTGGCCGAGCGGGAAGATGGTCTGTATGGCGCTGTCGTGCCCAAGGGGGCGGCCTTTGTTCGTGTCCTTGGGGCAAGCTCTGAGAGCCTCACGATCCTCGGGCGCAAAGTACCCACAACTGAGTTGCCAGAGGATGTCTACGTTGCCTTTGCGCCGGGCGTGCTGCCAGAGGCCAAAGATGGCGCACATTACACGGTCTTTGAGGCCGCAGGACAGGTCCTGAGCGTCGTCGAAGAGCCAGCCCGTGACAAGCCGGGCAAAGTCTACCTGTCGATGGTAAACTTGGGTTCCGAACTGCCTGCTGCTCTGTCGGTCGCGGACGGCGGTCCAGAAGTCCTGGGTGATGTCGCTGTGGGTGCCGCAGCAACGCGCGCGGTGAATCCGTTGTCGGTCACGCTTGGGGTCTCGTATGGCTCGGATGCAACGACCTTTTATGTCGTGCTGCGCCGTGGGCAAAACCTGTCCTTTGTGGTGCTGCCGGACGGCAGTGTCGAAATGATCAAAGACACATACGGCCCCGTCTTTGCGGAGGCAGGTCAATGATTTTCGCCTCGCAAATCTTCCTTTTCGGCTTTCTGCCGCTGTTTCTGGCGACCTACTACCTTGCCCCGGTTCGGGCACGTTCGGTCCTGATCCTGCTCGCGAGCTATGCTTTCTATGGGTGGTGGCGCGTGGATTACCTCGCGCTGGTCTTTGCGATCTCGGTCGTGAGCTATGGCGCTGGGCACGTTGCCGCAACTACGGCGAACGAAGCCACCCGCAAATGGGCTGTGCGCATCGGTGTTGCTCTGATCCTCGCGGCGCTGGGTTACTTCAAATATGCGGTTTTCGTCATGGGCATCGCCAGTGACCTGCGCGAGACGCTTGGCGGGGCAGGCTACGCCTTTGATGCGATCATTCTGCCGATTGGCATCTCGTTCCTCAGCTTTCAGGCGATCAGCTATATCGTTGACGTGTCCCGCCGCGATGCGCCGCCTGCACGCACCCTGATCGACTATCTTGCCTTCGTATCGCTCTTTCCGCAGCTGATTGCCGGTCCGGTGCTTCGTTACAAGGACCTCGCGGATCAATTCGTTGAACGCACACACAGCCTGCAAAAATTCGCGATGGGCGTGCGCCGCTTTGTCGAAGGTCTCGCGATGAAGCTTTTGATCGCGGACACCGTGGCGCCCTTGGCTGATCGCGCCTTTGCCCTCTCGGATCCTTCCATGGCCGAGGCGTGGTTGGGTGTCGCAGCCTATTCGATCCAGCTGCTGTTTGATTTCGCAGGCTACTCGTCCATGGCAATCGGGCTTGGGTTGATGATCGGCTTTACCTTCATGGAAAACTTCGACGCGCCCTATACCAGCACTTCGATCACCGAGTTTTGGCGGCGCTGGCATATTAGCCTGTCGGCATGGCTGCGCGATTACCTCTATGTTCCGCTGGGCGGGAACCGTCACGGCGCGCTGGCGACCTATCGTAACCTGATGCTGACGATGGTTCTGGGCGGGCTTTGGCACGGGGCGAACGTGACCTTTGTTCTCTGGGGCGCATGGCATGGTTTGCTCTTGGCTGCCGAGCGTTTGGCCGGCGTGCGTGTGGGTCAGACCCTGCTGCCACGCCCGTTTGCCTGGTTGACGACGATGATCGCTGTGATGATCGGCTGGGTTTTGTTCCGGGCCGAGACGTTGCAAGTGGCGCTGACGATGTATCGCGGCATGTTCGGCTTGGGCGAACTTGGGCTGTCGTCCCAATACCTCTACGCCACGCAGTCGATTGAGCTTTGGGCGCTCTTCATTGGCGGTGTGATCGCCACGATGGGCCGCGCCATGCGCACCGACATCTCATGGCCCGCTTTGCGCTTTGGCACCACCGTTGTGCTCATGACGGCATCGACGATGGTGCTCAGCGCCCGCCTGCATTCACCGTTTCTCTACTTTCAATTCTGAGGTCTGATCCATGCAACGTGATATCTATTCCACCGCACTGCCTTGGGTTTTTGCATCGGCTTTGGCGATACCGGCTCTTTACGGGCTTTCGACAACCGAAGGTCCCGCCCCAGACCTCAGTGTTCTCAGCGGCGCTTATCAGCGGGCGTATGAGGACCGGTTTGCCGACACTTTGCCACTGAATGATGTGGCCCGCGGCGCGATGAACGCTCTGACGCTTGCGGCTTTCGGTCAGACCGGGCCGGACGTTGTGATTGGCGATGATCAATGGCTATTCACGGCCGAAGAATTTCGTCCTGCGACCAATGCCGTTCCTCTGACCGAAACGCTGCAAACGGTGCAAGAGACGCTGGCAAATCAAGGTATCACCCTGATCCCTGTGATCGTGCCCGACAAGGCGCGCGTCTACGCAGACAAGCTGCCGCGCGAACGTGGGGCGCAGTTAGAGACCCGCTTCGATACGGCGCGCGATACGCTTAGCGAACTTGGTTTCCCGGCGATTGATCTGAATTCCGCGTTGACCGAGGCGCGCGGCGCTGAAGACACGTTCCTCCGGACAGACACGCATTGGAGCCCCTTTGGTGCGGATCAAGCCGCGCAAGTCATTGCACAGGATGCTGGACTGGCCGGACTTGGCAATCTTGAGTTCGAAGTAGCGATCACACCTGACCAACCGTTCCGCGCAGATTTGATGCCTTTCGTCGAAACCGGGCCTTTTGCGCGCTGGGCCGGGATTGCCGAGGAAACCATCAACCTTTCGACCACCACGACCGTCGCACAGCCAAGCGCAGGTCTGTTTGGTGATGTCGAGGTCGGCATCGTCTTGGTCGGCACCAGTTTTTCGGCGCGCACCGAGTTCGATTTCGCAGGCGCGCTCAGCCGCGCGACCGGGCTTGATGTCGTCAACCTGTCTGTCGAGGGGCAGGGACCCTTCGCTCCTATGACGGATGCCCTGACAACCGGCGCGATCCAAGATCTCGCCCCTCAATTCGTCGTTTGGGAAATCCCTGAACGTTACCTCTGACACAAACTATTCCACCAAGGAGTCCCTCCCATGAAAACTTCCCTTTCACCGATCCGCGCCTTTGCCGTAGCCACCGGCATCTCCCTTCTTGCGACTTCAGCGGGTTCCGCACCAATCTGCGCGCAAATGCTGCAAGAAGCGGAACTCGACAAGAAATACAAACGGCTCGCGCCGATCCACAACGACGCCGATACAGGCTGGATTTTCGGATCGGATCAATTCAAAGGCGGCTATGAACTGTCCTCTGTCGAGCAATCGCTGATGGCTCGGATCGTGCAGGAATTCGACGCACGCGGCACCACGTTTGCTATGCTTATCGCACCGCCACGACCTGTTGTTGCAGGTCAGGATATTGTTGATCAAACGCGCGCAGATGCCTTTGACGTTTCCGCACAGTCTGCTTCATTTGCGGAAATGGTTAAACAATTGCGCGCGGCCGGCGTCGTGATGCCAGACCTTCAGGCGCGCGCGATTTCAGATGCCGATATCCGGTCTTCGTACTATTTTTCGCGTGACACGCACTGGACGAACACAGGTGCTGCTCATTCCGCCTTGGCCTTGGCCGAAGCGTTGGACGCCAACGCTTCACCTGCATTTGATGTCAATGAACTGCCCGTGGTCGAGACGTTTCAAGAGCGTGGATCGCTTGCCGACATTGTCCGCGCAACCTGTGATGTAGACCCACAAAAAGAACAGGCTCCGGTTTATGACTACACGGCATTCCTACCGTCGGTCGGTGGATTGTTGGACGACGTGGACACCGAGAATGCGGTCGTCCTGGCCGGCACCAGTTTCTCGGATCGCTACAAGCGCGACCAATATCAGTCTGCCGATGCGATTTCGGCGGCACTGGGGCGTCCGGTCAAAAACGTATCGGTCTCTGGTGGTGGGATGCTTGGCCCGTTGGAGCAGTATATGCTGAGCGGTGACTATGCAGCCGAGCAGCCCAGCATGATCGTTTGGGAATTTCCGTACACCTATCAACTGAACGAGGCCACGCTGCGCCAACTGCTTGGCGCGTTGATCTCTGACTCGAGCACGAGCGACATCGCGACCATCGCGCTTGATGGCGGCAAGGCCAAACAAAAGATGGACAACTTGCCATCGCTTCTTGGTCTCCGCGCGATCGATGGCATGCCAGAGAAAGTAAGCCTCAAGCTCCGCTTTCCTGATGGTGAGACAACGAAGCTCTCTCTGAAACGCAATCGTCGCGTCCTTGAGAAAACGGCCCTTGATACGTGGTGGGTGGATCTTGGCGAATTGCCGAAAGGCCCGTTCACGCTTGAGGTGTCGGTCAAAGGCGGCTCCAAAGTCACACGCATGCAGGTTTTGGGGTCTCAGTCGGGGGCCTAACTCCACCCTCGCAGAGACATGCCTGCCCGGTTCTTGGGCAAGGTTCCCATACGCCGCGCGGAAATCTCCGCGCGGCATTCTCTTTTATTGCGAATAATTCGCAAGTTCCTTGACTTCTTGCAAGTGATTTGCATTTACAGATCAGACTAGGACACCTGTTGCCGGAGATTGACATGACCCGAGGCTCGACACTTGCCCTGACGACCCTTCTGACGCTGACCACTGCCATCCCGGCGATGGCCGATGACAAGATGAAGGTTGTAACGACCTTTACCGTTCTGGCTGACATGGCCCAGAACGTGGCCGGGGACGCGGCCGAGGTGGTTTCGATCACAAAACCCGGCGCAGAAATTCACGGCTATGAACCGACACCGCGCGATATCGTAAATGCGGTCGATGCGGACCTCATTCTGTGGAATGGCCTGAACCTTGAACTGTGGTTCGAACAGTTCCTGAACAATTTGGGCGACATTCCCTCAGTGACGGTCTCGGAAGGCATTGAGCCGATTGCCATTGGTTCAGGTTCTTACGAAGGGAAGACCAATCCCCACGCTTGGATGGGTCTGGATAACGCGCTGATCTACATTGACAACATGGCCGCCGCCATGGCCGAGCAGGACCCTGAAAACGCCGAGGTCTACGCCGCCAATGCCGCTGCCTATGGTGACGAATTGCGAGCCACGATCGAACCCCTGCGAGAGGCCGTGGCCGCTATCCCGGCGGACCAACGCTGGTTGGTGACATGCGAAGGTGCGTTCAGCTACCTCGCTCGGGATTTTGGCATGCAGGAACTCTATCTCTGGCCGATGAACGCCGATCAGGTCGGCACGCCTCAGCAAGTGCGTTCCGTGATCGACGGTGTCACTGACAACAACATACCCGTCGTATTCTGCGAAAGCACCGTCAACACCGCCCCGGCCGAGCAGGTCGCCCGCGAAACAGGCGCAGCCTATGGCGGGGTACTTTATGTGGACTCGCTCAGCGAAGCTGACGGTCCGGTGCCAACCTACCTTGACCTACTGCGTGTGACCGCGACGACTGTGGCCGACGGATTAACCAGCGCTATGAATTAGGGCCTATGACACCACCAGCCGCAACCTTGGAGGCACTCCCACATGAACAGGTCGACCAGCCGGGTTTGGCGGTCGACGGGGTCAGTGTCACCTATCGCAACGGCCACACCGCTTTGCGCGACGCCAGTTTTGCGATCCCGCGAGGCACTGTGACGGCTCTGGTCGGGGTGAATGGTGCGGGGAAATCAACGCTTTTCAAGGCGTTGATGGGGTTTGTTCCAGTCGCATCAGGTCAGATCAGCATCATGGACTTGACGGTTCGCGAAGCGCTGAAACGCAATATTGTCGCCTACGTCCCCCAGAACGAAGAGGTCGACTGGGACTTCCCGGTTTTGGTCGAAGATGTTGTGATGATGGGGCGCTACGGGCATATGGGGCTGCTTCGGCGGCCATCGCAGGCCGATCGTGACGCCGTAGATCACGCGCTTGAACGTGTGAACATGCAGGACTTTCGGCACCGTCAAATTGGTGAGTTGTCCGGTGGTCAGCGCAAGCGCGTCTTTCTCGCCCGCGCGCTGGCGCAAAACGGTCAGGTCATCCTGCTGGATGAGCCATTCACGGGCGTTGATGTGAAAACCGAAGAACAGATCGTCCGCCTGCTGCGTGAGTTACGCGATGAAGGCCGGGTCATGTTGGTGTCGACCCACAACCTTGGGTCGGTGCCAGAGTTTTGCGACAGGACGATCCTGGTCAAAGGCACGATCCTTGCCCACGGCCCGACCGAGACGGTGTTCACCCATGAAAACCTTAAGGTCGCATTTGGTGGCGTGCTCCGGCGTTTCACCCTCGGTGGCGCGGACCTGCATGACGACGAAGACGGGCGCGAAATCACCATCCTGTCAGATGATGAACGTCCCTTTGTGCAATACGGCGAAAAAACCCAGACGCGGGAGAAGACCCCGTGATGGAATTGCTGATCGAGCCATTCACATACAATTACATGTTCAACGCGATGTGGGTGTCTGCGTTGGTGGGCGCGGTCTGCGCGTTTCTGTCTGCGTACCTGATGCTCAAGGGCTGGTCCCTGATCGGTGACGCGCTGGCGCATTCCGTCGTTCCTGGCGTTGCAGGGGCCTATATGCTCGGGCTTCCTTTTGCGCTGGGCGCCTTTATTTCGGGTGGTTTGGCGGCAGGAGCGATGCTTTTTCTGTCGGAACGCTCCGGCCTCAAGGTTGATGTGATCATC
Organism: Shimia ponticola; assembly: GCF_007995215.1. Classification (GTDB taxonomy): domain Bacteria; phylum Pseudomonadota; class Alphaproteobacteria; order Rhodobacterales; family Rhodobacteraceae; genus Shimia_B; species Shimia_B ponticola. The sequence continues at coordinate 520,915 of NZ_VCDK01000003.1, read as the reverse complement.
GGTCTGATCTTTACATCTTTCTTCGGGCTTGGCCTGTTCATCGTCTCGCTCAGCCCGGTGTCGGTTAGCGTTCAGACGATCACGATGGGCAATATTCTGGCGATCACGCCGTCTGATACTGTCCAGCTGGCTCTGATCGGTGCGGTGACGCTGTTGGTGCTAGGGCTCAAGTGGAAGGACCTGATGGTCACCTTCTTTGACGAAAACCACGCCCGGGCCATTGGCTTGCATCCTCAAGCACTGAAGGTTGTGTTTTTCGTACTGCTGTCTGCATCCGTTGTGGCCGCCATGCAGACCGTGGGGGCGTTTCTTGTCATCGCGCTGGTCGTTACACCGGGCGCAACAGCCTATTTGCTGTGTGACCGGTTTCCGCGCCTTGTTTTGACATCTATCGCCATTGGTGCGGTGACCAGCTTCCTTGGGGCTTACTTTAGCTACTTCCTTGATGGCGCGACCGGCGGGATCATCGTGCTGCTGCAAACGCTGGTTTTTCTGGCGGCCTTTGTCTGGGCACCAAAGCACGGAATGCTGGCCGCCAAACGCCGCGCGCGCGAGGCACTGAATAGCTCTGCGAAACCACGTGTCGGGGAGGCGGCATGGACCTCTCATCCCTGATGCTGCCGTTTCTTTTTCCGTTCATGCAGAACGCCTTTCTGGTGTCCATCATCGTATCGGTGCCGACGGCGATCCTGTCATGTTTTCTGGTGACGAAAGGCTGGGCGCTAATGGGTGATGCCGTCAGCCATGCGGTGCTGCCGGGGATCGTGCTGGCCTATATCATCGGCGCACCACTGTTGCTTGGGGCCTTTGTGGCCGGAATGACCTGCGCAGTTGCGACCGGATATCTGTCGACCAACAGCCGGATCAAATCAGATACCGTTATGGGGGTCGTTTTCTCAGGCATGTTTGCCTTGGGGATCGTCCTTTATGTTGGCATAGACACCAGTGCCCATCTTGATCACATCCTCTTTGGCAACATGCTGGGTGTGGGCGCGCAGGACCTCTGGACCGCAGGCGCGATTTCGGTTGTCGTCGCGCTCGGCCTGATCGTTTTCTGGAAGGATATTTTGCTGCACAGTTTTGATCCGGCACATGCAAGGGCGGTCGGGCTGCGCGTGAATTGGCTGCATTACGGGCTTTTGGCTGCGCTGTCGTTGACGATTGTCGCGACACTGTCGGCTGTGGGGCTGATCCTTGCTATCGGCCTGATGATCGCGCCGGGAGCGATTGCGTTTTTGCTGGTTCGTCGATTTGTCGCGATGCTCTGGGTGGCGGTTGCCGTTTGCGTGGTTTCGATGTGCGGAGGTGTTTACCTGAGTTTTTGGATCGACAGCGCGCCTGCACCGACGATCATCTTGATCCTGACAGCGATGTTCATCGCGGCGTTTGTGCGCCGTCAGGTGCTGACGCGTCGTGCCTCTGCCTCAGTGGGGAGCCGGGAAGCCGCCCCGACCGAGGGCCTGTCGTAACACTGTGATCGCCGCGCGTGTCCGTGCGGGCAAATGCCGTCTGGATGGATAGAGCAGCCACGCAGCCGTATCGAATGTGGTTGCTGTAACCTGCCAGTCCGGGAACAGGTTCATCAGCCGTCCACGACGCAAATCATTCGCCACCAGCCAATCAGGTAACAGCGCAGGCCCCAAGCCCTGTCGCGCCGCGTGCCGCAAGGCCAATGGGCTAGACAGCAAGACTGGGCCAGTCACAGGAACGGTCAGCTCGTCACCGGCTTGGCGAAACCGCCATGCGTCTCGAAACTCCGGCAGGTTCTGGCGCAAACACGGCATCGATCGAAGATCTTCTGGCGTTGTTACACTCTCTTGGCCGGGCGCTGAACAGACCATGTACCGCGTCCCGTGAAGGCGCGCGCAGATCAGATCTCCGCTGACAGACGGGGCAAGACGGATCGCGACATCAATGCCTTCTGCAATCAGGTCGACGGGATCATCCGTGAGGATCAGATCAAGCACCAGTTTCGGATGGGTGTCCTGAAACACTTTAATCAGCGGGACAAGGCGTTCGTAGCCGTAGGCATTCGACGCGGTGATGCGCAGAACGCCCTCTGGTTCCACCGACTGTGCCTTGGCTTGTTCGGCGGCTTCATCCAGCCCTTCCACAAGGGGGGCGAGGCGCAGGACATAGATGCGCCCTTCTTCGGTCAAAGACAGCCGACGTGTTGAGCGGTGAAAAAGCCGTATGCCCAAATCATCCTCAACCCCGGCAACGGCACGCGAGACCGATGATGGGTCCATGTCCAATTGGCGGGCGGCCGCAGCAAAGCTGCCGCGTTGCGAAACCGTTAGGACGGTTTTGAGTGCATCTAGGTCCATTCGTGCGGTTCTTGCATGAGTCTGAGGAAAGGTGGCATCTTTTCTTGCATATACCGTCGTAATAGATCTGCGTCATCGGGCAATAGCTGAAAACTGCACTCCGCCGATTGCCTTGACCCGCTGCGCCCCGGCGCGCACCTAAGTAAAAATGCCTAAGGAACTCCTCATGAAAGATCTGACCGGAAAGACGATTATCATCACGGGCGCGAGCCGGGGTATCGGTGCAGCCACCGTGCGCCATCTTGCGGCGCTGGGTGCCAATGTCGTGGCGGCCGCGCGTAGCAAAGCCGCATTGAATTACGTCGTGAGCGAGGTCACCGAGACCGGCGGTAAAGCCATTGCGCAGGCCTGCGACGTTGCCGATGAGGCTGCGGTTCGCGCGCTCATCGAACGCGCCACTGATGAGTTTGGCGGTTTGGATGTTCTCGTGAACAACGCGGGCCTGATCGATCCCATCGCGCGGATCGAAGACAGCGATCCAGAGGCCTGGTCACAGATTGTCGATGTGAACCTGAAAGGCGTCTATTACGGGATGCGCCACGCCATCCCGGCCATGGCGGGTGACGGGACGATCATCAACATTTCATCTGGTGCCGCGACCGGCGCGCTTGAGGGCTGGAGCCATTACTGCGCAACAAAAGCCGCCGTTTTGTCTTTGACCAAATGCGGCCACAAGGAACACGGAGATCGCGGGATCACGGTCGTGGGCCTGTCGCCCGGTACGGTGGCGACGGATATGCAGGTCCAGATCAAAGACAGCGGCATCAACCCAGTTAGCCAACTCGATCCAGGCGTCCATATCCCCGCCGAATATGTGGCCAAGGCCATTGCTTACCTGTGTACGCCGGCAGCCGCGCAATATGCAGGCACGGATTTCTCGATCAAAACCGATGAAGGCCGGGCTGCCGTCGGTCTGCCGCCTGTGGTGTGATCCCTGCGCCGGGCGGCGTGTGCCTTAGACCTCTAGGTCATAGACAAGAATACCGTCTGCGCCGCCTACGCATTGTGCAACAAGTCGCGCGCCCAACGCCTTATGCGCGGTGTTGTCGGAATAGGCCTGAAGCGCGGCCCGGTCGCGAAAGGTACAGATGAACCCGTCGCGGTGGTCCTTGGTCTTGCGCTCGAAATCAAGGTTCGGTCCAAAGTGGTAAGCTTCGAACCCGTCAATATTCGGTTGAAGGTCCCCAAGGCCCCGCAGGACCGCCTGCTGTTCATCGGGGTCGCCATCTGGGCGAAAATTCACAAAGACACAGTGCAGGATCATGCAGAACTCCTTTGAGACGAGGCGCGCACCTCAAGATGCACAGGCTGCCGGGGCAGGTCGCGGGGTTTCTCACCGCCTTGGTGCCACGCCAGTAGGATATCCGCCGCGCGCCTGCCAAAGCGTTTGACGTCACAATGAACCGAGGTCAGTTGAGGATACACCTGCACGCATTCCTCGATGTCATCGAACCCTGTTACGGCCATCCGATGCCCACGCTGCGCAAGAGCCGCAGATAGGCCAAGCGCGACGAGATCGTTAAAGCACATCGCCGCATCAACGCCCGCATCGATCAGTTCATCGGCCAGCTGCCACCCGAGATCGCGCGTTGCGCGACCGAACAGCACGGTGGGCTCGCGTCCGGCCGTGTCCATCGTGCTGAGGTATCCTGACAGACGTTCCTCGGTGATTTGGCGCCGCGCGATCCCGCCGACGAAGGCGATCTTTTGGTAACCCTCGTCAACAAGATGCTGCGCCACCAATGTGCTGCCATGTGCGTAGTCCATAGAGAAAAACGGGAAATGCTTGGCCCGTGGATCGACTTGCCTCAGGACCTGCAACACTGGCAAACCTGCCCGTGCCATCGCGTCGAAGGTGTCTTTGGTTATCCCATAGGCGGGCGATACCAACAGCGCTGAAACCTCGTGTTCCAGCATTGAGGCGATGACCCGGTGCTGGGTCTGCGCGTTCTCATCCGTGTTCGCGATGACGGTGGCAAAGCCCGCCTCGGCCAAGGCTTCTTGAGCCGAAGTTGCAAATTCGGTGAAGAACGGGTTGCGCAGATCATTAATGACAAGGCCCACCAAACCCGTCGATCCCCCGCGCAGGGACGCGGCCGCACGATTGCGCACATAGTTCAAGGCCAGCATGGAAGCTTGCACTGCTTCTCGCGTCTGCGTTTTTACCAGTGGCGAGTTCTGCAACACCAGCGAAACGGTCGATTTCGACACGCCTGCATGTGCCGCAACATCCTTGATGGTGGGTTTCTTGCTCAACCGTCTATCCCATGCATCGCCAAGAGCGCGCCCATCCGCCACTCCGCAAGGTCTGGGTCCGTCAACAGCCGCGCCTGATCGGCGAGCCGGAAGACCTCTGCATAATGCGTGATATCGCGGGACGAATGCAGGCCTGCTGGCATGATGAAATGCGATTGCGCGCCATTCAGCCAAGCCAGAAACGCGATGCCCGCCTTGTAAAACCGGGTCGGTGCGCGAAAGATTTCCCGCGACAGCGGTACGGTCGGATGAAGGTGCGCGTGATAGGTCGCGTGATCGCCCTGCGCCAAGGCCTCCAACGCCTGCGATGCCGCAGGCGCGATGGCAGCAAAAATCCCAAGCAAGGCGTCTGAGTGGTGCGTGCCATCGCCTTCGATCAAAGCTGCATAGTTGAAATCATCGCCGGTATAGAGCCGAACACCCTCTGGCAGGCGCGCGCGAAATGCTTCTTCGCGGTCTTGCTCCAGCAACGACACCTTGATCCCGTCGATCTTGTCGGCATGTGTGGTGATGATCGAAAGGACGGCATCGGCTGCGGCATCCAGATCATCAGCCCCCCAATAGCCGGTGAGGGCAGGGTCAAACATATCGCCGAGCCAATGCAGGATCACCGGCTCTGCCGCCTGAGTGATCAGCGCGTCATAGACCCTGGCATAACTGTCCGGTCCACCCTTCAACGCGGCCATGGCGCGGCTGGCCATGATGATGATCCGCCCACCAGCTGCTTCAATAGCCTCCATCTGTTCCGAATAGGCGGCGATTATAGCGGCTTCGGTTGTCAGGTCTTCGGTCGCCACCTGATCCGTACCCGCGCCGCACGCGACGCGAGGGGCAAGCGGATGCGCCTTGGCCTCTGTCATGGTGCGTTGGATCAACTCTTTGGCTGTTTCCCAATCGACGCCCATTCCGCGCTGTGCGGTGTCCATCGCTTCTGCAAGACCCAGTCCCTGATCCCAGAGCGTATGACGAAACCTGAGCGTATTGTCCCAATCCACGGCAGGACGCCCGATCCAAGGATCGCGTTCGGCCATGGGGTCCGAAACCACATGCGCCGCTGCAAAGGCGATACGGTTGAACGCCGCCTTTGGTGCGCGCGGCGTGAGCGGATCAGCGACCGGTTCGTAATTGGCCAATCCGGCATCATAGGTGGGCAGTCTCATGTCGCCATCCCGTGATCTGCCTTGATCATATCCGCCGCTTTTTCGGCAATCATGATCGTCGGTGCGTTGGTGTTCGAAGAAATCAGACGCGGCATGACCGAGGCGTCGACCACGCGTAGACCCTCAATGCCATTGAACCGTAACCGCGTGTCCAGAACAGCGGCCTCGTCGCTGCCCATTCGGCAGGTGCCGGCGGGGTGATGGTCGGTTTTGGCGTTGGCGCATGCATAATCGAAGTAATCCTGATCCGTCTGCACGTCTGGTCCGGGGATGACCTCTTGTTTGACATATGGTTTCAGTGCGTCTTGGCGCAGTATGTCCTGTGTCAGTTTGAGCCCTTTGATCGCCATGTCCCTATCATGGCTGTCCTCCCAATAGTTCGGATCAATCAGCGGCGCGGCTTTTGGATCATGGCTCGCCAACCGCACCGTCCCTCGGGAACGTGGACGCAAATAGGCAGAATTCAGGGTAACGCCGGGGTTCGACATCTTGGCAACGCCTGCCTCGATGCCCGATCCCAAACCAAGGTGGAACTGTATATCAGGACTGCGGGCGTCAGGTTCGGCGTACCAAAAGCCGCCCGTTTCAAAGAGGCTTGAGGCGACCGGCCCGCCGCGGGTCAGCAGGTAGCGGGCACCGGCAATCGCGGACCATGGCATTTTGGCGTATTTGTCATAGGTGTGATCGCCCGTGCATTCGCAGATGGTGAACAGGTCCAGATGCTCTTGCAGGTTCGACCCAACGCCGGGTTGGTCGATCACAACATCTACGCCGACATCGCGCAGATGATCGGCTGGGCCGATACCAGACAGCATCAGCATCCTTGGCGACCCGATAGCTCCGGATGACAACAGAACCTCTTGATCAGCTTGCAGGATTTCTGTGCCCGTGCCGGTGGCAACCTCAACACCGGTCGCGCGACCAGCCTGAGTGACAATCCGAAGCACTTGCGCGCCATAGCGAACGTCCAGATTGGGCCGCGCTTCGGCGGGGTTCAGGAACGCTGTGGCGGCTGACGACCGGCGCGCGTTTTTCTGCGTCAATTGGTAATACCCGACACCGTCTTGCGCAGCGCCTGTCAGGTCGCCGTTAAACGGGATGCCCAGCTGTTCGGCGGCTTTGAAATACGCTTCGCAAATCGGCAAAGGCGCAGAGGGTTGAGAGACCCCGAGCGGTCCGCCCTTGCCGTGATATTCGTTGTCGAATGTGTCGTTATCCTCGGATTTCCGGAAGTAGGGCAGGACGTCTGAATAGCTCCAGCCATCGCATCCCAATTGTCGCCACTCGTCATAATCCAACGCGTTCCCACGGGTGTAAATCTGGGCGTTGACCGTCGATCCGCCACCTATGACACGCGCTTGGGTGAAACGCAGCACCCGGTTTTTCATGTGTTTCTGCGGAACGGTTTCCCAGCCCCAAGACCCCATGCCAAACGTCATCTTCGCAAAGCCTGCTGGCAGCGCGTAAAGCGGATGTCGGGCACGCCCACCTGCCTCAAGCAAGAGCACACGCGCGTTTGGGTCTTCGGACAGGCGCGCTGCCAAAACGCAGCCCGCCGATCCGCCACCAACGATGATAAAGTCGTATCCCATGCCAGTCCTCACAAACGTGGAATGCTCAATCCGCCATCCACAGGGATGACCGCGCCCGTGGCAAAGGCCATCTGGCCTGTCACCAGCGGAAGGATGGTTTCCGCAATGTCTTTGGGTTGCCCCCAACGGTGCGCAGGCACCAATCCGTCGGCAATGCGCATGTCGTATTTCTCTTTCACGCCTGCGGTCATGTCGGTCGCGATGATGCCGGGTTGAAGTTCAAAGACCCCGATCCGTTCCGGGGCAAGCCGCGCCGCAAAGGCGCTGGCCGCCATGGAGGCTCCGGCTTTCGACATGCAGTATTCAGCGCGCTCCACGCTGACCATGTGCGCCGAAACCGAAGTGATGAAGCAAATGGAGCGATAGGGGTTCGCGGGCAGGCTCAACATCTGCCGTGCAACCGCCTGTGCGAGAAAAAACGCCCCGCGCAGGTTGATCCTATGGGTGTGGTCAAAGCTCTCTACCGTCATGTCCAGCAAATCGCCGCGATGCAGGGCAGGGACCCCGGCGTTCGAAATCAGCGTCGTAACCGGTCCAACGTGTTCAAGCGCCGCTGGCAGGCCTGCGACATCAGCCATATCGTGCTGCACATAGTGGGCTGAGGCGACATTCCGCAGTGCGTCTTTCACCTCTGGGTGATCTTCGGGCCGCTCGGCCATCAGGATAATCTCGAAACCGGCCGCCTCAAGCGCCTTGGCAATGCCAAGCCCGATCCCGCGCTGGCCACCTGTGATCAGTGCGCGTTTCATGCGGCCTCCTTCACATGCTCGGCCACGCGCAATGCCATGGCGGCAATCGTCAAAGCTGGATTGACGGCTGCCGAGGTAGGCAAGAACCCTGCATCGACCACGAATAGGTTGGGATGATCATGCGCCCGACAGTGCAAGTTCAGCACCGATGAAGCTCGATCGGCGCCAAAAACCGTTGTCCCACACTGGTGAGACGGCGTGCGCCGGTCAAACGCCTTCGACAAAAGGATCGGAAACCCAGCCTTGCGCAAGACTTCCTTGGTTTTAACCACCAGCGCTTCATGCGCCTGCCAGTTTGATCGCTTCCAATCTAGAACGATCCGCCCGTTGCGGAGCGTTACGCGGCTGTCGCGCGAAGGCAGGTCTTCGGACATCACATACCAATCCACCGATCGCGCTGCGAGCCAAGCAGCGACTGGTCGGGGCAGCTTTGCTTGTGATGTCAGGATCGGCGTCGTGATCTTGCCGAGAAGTTGTACGTTGCCCAGCGGCGCGCCATCCGGCCCGCCACCGAGGTAGAAGTCATTGAATTGCAGCGTTTTTTGATAAACAGAGTGGTTGCGGCGGAACGGATGTAGTGCAAGCAGAGCGCTGCAGTTGTGGTTCATGAAGCGTCGCCCGACCATGTCGGATCGGTTCGCCAACCCGTTCGGGAAATTATCATTGGCAGATGCGAGGAGAAGCGCTGCCGAATTCACCGCCCCAGCACTCAGGATCGTCACCTTGGGTTTGATCGCATGGCTGTCGCCGTCCTGAGTAAAGTGGACCCGCGCAATGCGCGCATCACTGGCAGTCTCCAGGCGGTTCACTCGAGTATTGCGCAAGAGCGTGACGTTCGGATGGCGCAGAGCCTCGGCAAGCCCGACGCTTTCAGCATCCATCTTGCCGCCGTTTGTGTCTGGGTGCCCGTCCCACGGCGTATGGCCGCCCTCGAGCCATCGGTCGATATCCACACCGAGCGGCAGGCTTGAGGGCGTGACTCCGGCCTTGCGTAACCTGCGCCGGGTCTCGGCGATGGCGGGTTCATCTAGCAGTGACGGATAGGGGTACGTGCCGCTGTGGTGCGGCTCGCTGGGGTCCTGTGTGGCGTCGCCACGGACACGGTACATCTCTTCGGCCATTTGGTACCAAGGTTCCAAAGCGGCATAAGAAATTGGCCAAGCCGGTGAAGATCCGCCCAGATGCTGACGCTCTTCGAAATCCTCCGCACGGTAGCGGATCAATACCGCGCCATACATCTTTGAATTTCCGCCGACAAAATAGAAATTGCCGGGATTGAAGGGGGTGCCGTCGGGCGTTTCCCAAACCTCGTCCGGGCGAAAGCGGCCATCGGCAAAGATCGCCTTGGCATCGCGTGTCTCCGGTACGTCCGGCATATGATCGCCGCGTTCAAGGATCACGATCTGCCGACCCGTCGGAGCCAAGGCAGCGGCCATCGTGGCCCCGCCCATGCCGGAGCCGATGATCACGATATCGGCCTCGGTCTCAGCCATTATTGAACCGGGCAGGGCGCTTTTCCCGAAAGCTAGCCACGCCTTCGGCCTTGTCCGGCGATGCCGCCATCACGGCGCTGCCCAAGGCCTCGATCACCGATGCACTGTCTTCGCCCATGGCTGCAGACAGCATGTATTTGGCAATCTCGGTCGCCTCCGGAGATTTCGATACAATCTCGGCAGCCATGGTGTCCGCTTCGCCGCGCGCATCCTCTGCAACGGCATTCACAAATCCAAGCGACGCTGCCCGCTCTGCCGTCAGGCGGCGACCCGTCAACGCCATTTCTTTGACGATCGCGGGGGGCAAGAGCTTGATCATTCTTTGCGACCCGGACCAACCGGGGACGATCCCCACACCTGTTTCCGGCAGGGCAAGCGTCGCCTTTGGGGATGCAACGCGCAGGTCACAGGCCGCCGCCAATTCCAACCCACCGCCAAAGGCGTGGCCTTGCAAGACCGCAATCGTTGGGATGGGCAGGGCTGCGAGCCGATCAAAGATGCGGTGCCCGCGTCTGACCCAGATCCGTGCGAACTCCATCGGCGGCAGGTCGGCCCATTCATTGATGTCGGCCCCCACACAGAAGGCGCGTTCACCTTCAGATGTGAGCAGGATCACCCGAATGCCTGATGTCGCCTCAAGCGCTGTCAGATGTGCTTCAAGGGCGTCGAGCATTCCAACGGTCAGCGCGTTCAACTTGGCCGGATTGTTCAACCGCAACTCGGCAACCGGACCATGACGGATCAGGTCAACGCTACTCATAGCGCGAGCCCCATGGGGCCATCAGCCAACAAACTCAGCGGCATGGTCGTAGCATCTTCTGAAACGCGCACACGTCCATTAGATGCGGCAATGATGTCGGTTTTCGGGTCCATGCCCGGCATGATCTCGACCGCGATGAGCCCATCGGCATCAAGGCGCATCACGCAGCGCTCGGTGATATAAATCACATCCTGACCGGTCGCGCGCGCGCGGTTCCCCGAGAAGGTCACGTGTTCGACCGTCTCGACCATCTTTGTGAACTTGCCGGGTTGCGTGACGCGAACGCCATCGTTGCTGACATCCAGCTTTGCGCCCGCTTCGAAATAGCCTGAAAAGACGATCTTTTTCGCATGGGCCGTGATGTCGACGAAGCCGCCGCATCCTGCCGTCAGATAAGGTTTCTTTCCGAGTTTCGAGACATTGACGTTGCCGTCGCGGTCAACCTCAAGGAAGGACAGGAAAGACACGTCAAATCCGCCTCCTTGGAAATAGGTGAACTGGTTCGGTGATGGCACAATCGCATCCGCATTCGACGCGCAGCCAAAGGCAAATCCTGTCAACGGTACACCCCCGACCGCACCCTGTTCGATGGCCCAGGTGACGGCCTGCGGATGCCCTTCTTCCAACAGGATGCGCGGCACGTTAGCCGAAATTCCAAAGCCCAGATTGGCAGACATGCCCGCGCGCAACTCCATCGCTGCGCGGCGCGCGATTACCTTTTCAATGCCCGCCTCGGCAAGGCTAAAGCTGTCCCAGGGGCGCATGATCTCGCCTGAAATCGCGGGATCATAGAGCGTTTCGGTCGTCTGTTTCTGGTCGGGGTCCATCACGACCAGATCAACCAGATGACCGGGCACGTGCACGTCATGTGGGCGCAGGCTGCCGGCGGCCGTTACACGTTTGACCTGTGCAATGACCAGTCCGCCGTGATTGCGCACGGCAATGGCCTGATCCAGAGCGCCCAAAAGCGCGCCTTCGTGTTCATAGGTCAGGTTTCCACGTTCATCTGCCGTGGTCGCGCGGATGATGGCAACGTTTGGCACAATGTTGGGGAAGTGAAGCCATGTTTGACCTAACATTTCGTGGCGATGCACGATCGGGGCCGCCTCGGCTTTGGCGTTCATCGCGCAGCCTTCGCGGATCGGATCGACAAAGGTGTCTAGTCCGACCTGCGTGAGCACCCCCGCTTTGCGCGCGGCCACGTCGCGGTGCATGTCGAACATGATACCGGATGGGACGTTATACGCGGCAACACGGTCTTCGGTGATCATCTTCCAGATTTCGGGCATTTCGAGCGACGAGGGGCCGGATGGGTAGGAGCCCGCCAAAACACGGGACAAAAGCCCATCCTGAGCGATGTGATCCATCCCCTTGATGCCGTACATGTCGCCTGCCGCGATGGGGTGCAGAGTGGTCAGGTTACGCGGATGCCCTTCGGCCCGGAATCTGTCTCCAAGCGCCGCAAGCACCTTGTCCGGACATCCAAGGCCCGACGAAGATGACACGGTGACGACATCCTCGTCTTTGATGCGAGAAACCGCCTCAGCTGCACTGACAATCTTGGACATCGCTTACACGCCTCCGTAGTCGACTGCGGTGCGGTGGCCCGATTGCGCCGCAGTGACGACGGCCATGGCGACGGCAAGCGATTTGATACCGTCCACACCGTCTGCCGCTGGCGCGCCCTCGCCACGGCAGGCCGCCGTAAATCGGTCAGCAGCGTAGTCATAGGGGCTGCCGCCTTCTGCGCCGACCATGCGCGTTCCGTCCTTGTCGGTCAGCTCGAACGTTCCGCCGCCTTGCAACCACATCACGCTCATTGCGCTTTGCGCCCGGATCGATCCTTTGGTGCCGTGAATCTCTATGCCGTTGCCCGCGAAAGGGTGGGTGAAGCTGACATGGTCCTGAACCATGGCGCCTGACGGCATTGTCCAAACGGACATGCAGCCATCCTCAACCCCGTTACCGAGGCCCTGTGCGGCGGTCATTGCCACCACTTCGGCGGGGTCTTCGCCGAGGTGAAAGCGTAGGGTGTCTGCGTCATGGACCGTAATGTCGGCAACTACGCCACCGCCCGCTGATGCATCATTGATCCGCCAGCCCCGCAGGGCCTCTGGCAGCATCACGGCATGGAAAATCCGCGCGCTGAGCACGTCGCCGATGTCACCGCCTTGCACCATGTCGCGAATACGACGGTGAATGCCCATACAGCGCAGGTGATGATTGGTGCCGAAAACAACGCCCGCACTCTTGGCTGCATTGACCATCTCGACCGCGTCGGCGACCGTCATGGCGAGCGGCTTCTCACATAACACATGCTTGCCTGCCGCAATCGCGGCCAGCGCTTGGTCTTTGTGCTTTTCATTGGTGGTCGAGATGTAGACAGCGTCGCATCGGCCAAGCAGGTCATCAAGGTCAGCTGTTCCATGGTCGATGTCATGCGCCTTGGCATAGTCCGCACCGCGCGCGGCGCTGCTGCTTAAGACGCTGGTGATGGTGTTGCCCGTGACCGAGCGGATGGCACCGATCATTTGTTCCGACGCAATCGTGCTGGCGCCGATCAATCCCCATTTCATGCCGATGACCTTCCCGTCGCAATGAATCGATTTGGAATGTTCCAAAATAGATCGATCCCGTCAATATGGATCGTTCCAAAAATGTGCGGGCGGTGCTTAGCTTTGGGGCAATCCCTCCCAATGTGCGGCAGCGCATAAGCTTTCTGCCTAAGGCCGCTTAATCTGGTACCGTCCCCAAAGAACTAAGGACGAACACATGAGCGCACGAAAATGGATCGTGATCGGTGCCGGCTTGGCGATTGTCGCCTATGGAATCGTCACACAGACGGGTAAAATCCCACAAGACGCGGCCGACACCGCCGCGCAGGACACGGCCCAGAACGCCCCGTCATCGCAGCCACCGCTGCAGATCACGAGCCCCGCAGACGCCGAAGTGCGGGGCGTAGACCTGTCGCATTACCAAGGGGATGTTGATTTCTCGAAGTTCGCGGGTGACGGCCTCGCGTTTGTCTATGCCAAGGCAAGCGAAGGCGAACGCACCAAGGACGCGGAATACGCGAAGAACAAAACAGGTGCCATGGCGGCGGGCCTGTCATTCGGATCCTACCATTTCTACGAGACGTCAGAAGGCCCTGACGCACAGGCCGCGCATTTCCTCGGTCAGATTGGCGATGTCTCCGGTCAGCTTCCGCCCGTCGTCGATGTTGAAACGCCGCCCAAGGGCTCGGTGACGAACCTTGCCGCTGATGTTCAATCCTTTGTCGCGCAGGTCCAGAAGGCGACTGGATGTCAGCCGATTGTGTATTCAAACAAAAGCATCTGGGATACTTACCTGAAATTCGATACCTCAACCTATCCGCTTTGGCTGGCTGAGTATTCGAACACGATCAACCTTCCAAAGACCGCAACCTCTTGGGTATTTTGGCAGCATAGCCAATCAGGCTCGGACGCGGGTGTCTCAGGGGCTGTGGACACGGATGTCTTCAACGGCAGGGCTGCAGATCTTGCAGCGTTGAAGTGCCCCTGAGGGGCAGGGGCCGCTAACAAGGGTTTATCCCGCTGCCGCCTCGATCAATTCGTTCGGTTGAACAAGCGTGATGCGTTGGCGGCCCGCCTTGATCACGCCAGAGCGTTTCATGTCCGAGATTGCGCGTGAGACGGCTTCGCGATTGGCCCCAATCAATCCGGCAATTTCGGATTGAGTGGGGAGCCCACGCAATTCGCCGCCCGGTTTGAAAACGCCCGCATCCATGGCGCGGCGCGCGATGAAGGCCTTGACCCTTTGGTCCACACTTTGCGTCGACAGCTGCGACGTGCGCTGAGTCAACTCGCGCACGCGGCCCACAAGGCGCGTCATCACGCGACGACAAACCATGCTTTCAGTATCAAGCACCTGTAGGAATGCGTCACGGCGCAAAATCAGAACTTCAGCGCAACCACTGGCATAAACCGAAAGCGACCGTTCCTGCCCGTCGATGGCTGCGATCTCTCCAAAATAATCGACGGCCGCCATGCGATTAAAGATCAACTCTTTGCCGTCAGGCGCCCAAAACACAGCCAGAACGGCACCGCGCATGAGAAAGTAAACGTCCCGCGAACGTTCCATCTGATCAAACAGCATTTGACCATCATCCAGACGCATGCGCGTGACGCTATTCGTTGGCAAATCAAGCGTTTTGACGCCCGCGAATAGTGGATGGTCCAGCAACGCCTGCAAGTCTGACACGATATTTGCCCTTTCACCGCCGCGTGCAGGACGAGGCCCCCGGCAGCACTCATGTGCAAAACTTACCTCTACGTCAATGGCTGGGGGACGTACTCTGCGCTCAAAGGATCAAGTCTGCGCAACCGTGACGTGTCAAGATAGAGCGTCGCAAGAGCCCAGAGAGGATTACTCTGCATGAGAGAACGACGTGCCAAAACTCATGGGTTGCCCTGTAGTCGCGATCCTCAAAAACGTGACGGCGATCAGCCGCGCGCCCGCTCAAGTGAACGGGATTGCCCCTTCGATTGGCGCTTGCGCAGGAGCGCGCGGAAGGGTCTAGATTTGTTTGGTTAAATACTGGCAGGCAATGCGAGCACGATGTCAAAACCCCAAGGTAATAACCCCGAGCGATGCGTGTTCGGACGTGCGCGCCGCTGTTGGCCATCATGACACCAGTTTGGTTGCACGGAACGGGGATGGACGCGGGCACTTGGGGTGACGTTCCCGGGATGGCTCTAGACTTGCCCGGTCATGCCGGGGTGCCAAGGACCTCACCAAATGTTCCCGCATATGCCACTGCGCTCTTGCCGAAACTCCCGGAGGGGCGTGTGACTCTGATCGGGCATTCCTTAGGCGGCATGATCGCCCTAGAAATGGCGCGCCAATTGGCGCCGCGCTGCGCAGGGGTGGTGATGATCGACGCACCGCTCTGGCTGCCGTGTGGCCCATTTCTGCGGTTTGCGCCGCTGCTCGCAGAAATCACGTCGCGGGTTCCCGGGCCGAAAGGCATCGCGCGTGTCATCGCCCGCCGCACCGCGCCGGGCCCGGGACGTGCTGTTGCCCGCGCTGCAATGGCACGGATGACGCGGGGCGGTCTGCGCGACGCAATGAAAGCGGCCATCGCCTATGACGCGCGGCCTGCATTGGCGGCGCTGCATTGTCCAATCCTTGCGCTTTGGGCCGAGCGCACGACAATTACCAACGCCACAATGCGCCAGATATTCGAGGACATGCAGACCCACGCGACCTCCGTCAGGATTCAGACCGGACACATGGCACATCTGGACGACCGTGACTTAATCCTGTCGCACATCAACACGTTTCTTGAGAAAACGGCAGCATGAACCAAGAGCGCGTCAGGCCCCGAATACAGGATGCCCGAGACTGCAAGCGGCAAGGAAGGCCCGCAAATGACTGAAACGATCTTTGCCAATGCAAAACTGATCCTGCCGACCGAGGTTGTTCACGGTGCTTTGGTCATCCGGGACGATCGCATCACCTCGATCGACACTGGGGGACATGTGCCAACAGCGGCCATTGATTGCGAAGGTGACTACATTGCGCCGGGTTTGATCGAGCTGCATACCGACAATCTGGAACGGCACATCCGTCCGCGACCCAAGGTAGACTGGCCACATGCTGCCGCAATCATTGCACATGACCGCGAATTGGCCAGCGTCGGGATCACGACGGTCTTTGATGCCATTCGCGTCGGCTCCATCCTGAGCACGGGCCATGGCCGTTATCCGAAATACGCGCGCGGACTTGCCGATGAAATACTGGCGGCGCGGGATGCAGGCCTTCTCAAGGTCAGCCACCACATCCACCTGCGCGCCGAGATTTGTTCAGAGACCCTTCTTGAGGAATTAGACACCTTCGATGCCGAAGACCGGATTGGTTTGGTGTCTTTGATGGATCACACGCCAGGGCAGCGTCAGTTCAGTGATCTGGACAAGTTCGAGTTTTACGTTCGCGGAAAATACGGGTTCGAGAAGGAGGAGTTTCAGGACTACATCGCCTTCTTGATGGACCTGCAGGCCCGTATCCAGAAGCCGCATGAGGCAGGTGCTGTCGCAGCGGCGCGTCGTTACGGGGCCGTGTTGGCGAGCCACGATGACACAACGCCAGAGCAGGTTTCCGTGAGTGCGGGCTATGGCATCGGAATAGCCGAATTCCCAACCACCGTGGAAGCCGCGCATGCCTGCCACGATGCAGGCATCGGAGTGATCATGGGAGCGCCCAATGTCGTGCGGGGCGGGTCGCATTCCGGGAATGTGGCTGCCACGGATCTGGCCGCGCTTGACCGGCTCGACATCCTGTCGTCGGATTACGTGCCTGCAGCCCTGCTGATGGGTGCGGTGCAACTGGGCGATGGCTGGAACGATCTGGCGCGCGGCATCGGAACGGTGACAGAAGCCCCTGCGCGGTATCTGGGGCTGAACGACCGGGGCAGGTTGGAGGTTGGGCTGCGGGCCGATCTGATCAGGTTCAGGCGGGTAGGCGGCGCGCCTGCCGTGATCGAAACGTGGTCGAACGGCACACGCGTTGCCTAAGCCTAACCCAACACTGAAAAGCTGCTTTCGTCATTGATGGCGCGTTTCCGTGAATAAAAACCCGCGGTGATGGTACGCCCGATGTAGGGCAGCTCAAACGACATCGGATCGGTGTCGTGATCAACGCCGCCTTCACAGTAGTCCACCAGCGCGGCCATGAGTTTTCCGGCAATGGGCGCATTCTTGTATTGGTTCCCGGAGGTGCCGCAGGCCATGTAGAAACCTGGCAGGCTGGATTTGTCATAAATCGGAATCCAATCGGTTGAGGCATCATAGAGGTCCACAACCCCACGCATGTTGGACGGAATGCCAAGGCTTGGCACGCGCTGCGCATAGCGTTGCGCCTGTGTCGTCCACTGATCGGTAAAGTTGCGGTCGTAATTCTGGTCGTCATCGGTCCAGTGATGTGGATCGCATTCGGGATCCTCGGACCCGATCAGGATATGGTTGCCGTGTTCCGGACGGCAGTAGAGCGCGATGTCACTGTCACTGACGATTGTCCCTTGATCCTCAAAGTTAAAGCCGGGTGGGGAGGGAACATGCACCACCTCCTGCCGCAGCGGACGGGTGCTGATGGTCATCTCATCTGTGACACCTGCCATGGCATTGATGATCGACGATCCGGGACCGGCCACGTTGACCACCACCGGAGCATGAACCTCTGTGCCATCAGCCAGCGCCACTCCTTTGGTTTTGCCACCTTCGGTCAGGATCTCGGTCACTGTGGCGTTCATTTTAGTCCGCGCACCATGTTTTGCAGCTGCTGCAGCAAGGTTTTGCGACGAAAGCGCTGGGTCATTCACATAGCCCGCATGCGGCCAGAACACGGCACCGTTCATCTTGCGCCCGTTTGTCGTGCCGAATGCTGGATCATCCAAGCGTTTCGCGGGGGCGTAGCCATCGAGGTTATAGATAGGCAGGCGGTCCATGATCCGTGCATTGTCCCACTCTTCGAATGGGCAGTTCAGGGCGGCTGAGTTCTCCATATGCTTGACCAACTGCCCGTTGGCATCGGTTTTCATGACAAGGCATCCAACCTCGCGAAATTCGGCAAGCGGTTCGCCAGACACACCGAGATAATCGGCCCAATCGCGCCAGTAGTGATAGCCTTCCCAAGCGAACGCGGTCCCGTCAAAGGTCGAATAATGCATCCGGATGATCGCGCAGGACCCGGCGGTGGACCCATGTCCCACTTGTGCGTTGCGGTCGATCATCAGGACGGATTTGCCGGTCTTGGCAATCTCAAATGCCGTTGCGGTGCCAATCACGCCTGTTCCGATGATGATCACGTCTGCGGTTTCGGTCATGGAAGCTCTCCTTTTTCAGCGGCAAGGGCGTAGGCGGTGAAATCAGCAACAACCTGAGCGTCCGGGTCGGTGCCTGAAAAGGCCTGAAGGTAGGGGCCCAGTTGCGCGATACGGTCAACCATCGGCTCTGAAACTTCGGCAGAGTGATAGCCCAATTGCATGTAAAACAGCACGCGCGCGCGGGTTATGGCCTCGGGGTCGGCATAGCCGTGGCGGGCAAACATATCGCGGAGCGCCGAGATCACGGAATGGTCTGCCTGATCTAGCCGTGCGCGCACATGCGGCGCGCGGCGGGCCCAGTCGCGGACGGCAAAATCCAAAGCGGTGTCGAACAAGGCCGGGTTCACCACGCAATGAAAGAAATTGCAGATCGCTGCATGGATGGATCGAGCGGGCAGGGACGCCTGTCGGACCATTGCGCCCGGGTTGGTATCGGCCCAGTCTGACAGCAAGGCATCCAACAGGTCCTCGCGGCTTTTGAAGTACCAGTAGAATGATGACCGCGACACGCCGAGCCGGTTGGCAAGCGTTAGAATCTTCACCTGTTTTTCGCCATCGGTGATCAGGATATTCCGCGCGTGGTTCAGCCAGTCGGCACGCGTGGCTTTGACATTGCCGACAAGCGGTTCAGCATTGGGATCGTCCCGATGCAGGGTTGGGGTGGGGCGGTTCATGACTCCGGCGGCGCGCCGCCTTCGGCACTGCGCTTTGCGATATAGGCATCAAGGTCAGCGACGCGGTTGTGATCGATGTTCGGGCCAGCCTGTTTCAGCAATTCCTGCCATTTGCCGGTGGCTCGGGTCGAGGCATCCTGTGCGCCGTTGGCCTCCCACTGGCCGATATTGGACCAGTCCGCGATTACGGGCTCATAAAACTCGGTCGAATAGCGCGCCATGGTTTGCGTGGTGGCAAAGAAATGACCTTGGGGCGCGACCTCACGCAAGGCGTCGAGACCGATCTCATCCGGGCCAGCCTTCATGCCCGCACAGAGGTCGGCGACCATGTTGACGACCTCCATGTCGGTGATCAGCTTTTCATAGCTGATCGTCAGCCCGCCTTCGAGCCATCCTGCTGAGTGGATGACGACGGACGCGCCCGCAAGTAGACATCCCCAAAGGCCAAACTGCGTTTCATTGGCCGCCTGCGCGTCATTGATATTGGCGGCAGAGCCTGCCGCGCTGCGCCATGGCAACCCGATCATGCGCGCCATCTGACCGGCGAGTAGGGAGGCGTGGAAGTGTTCTGGTGTGCCAAAAGCCGGTGCACCGGATTTCATATCGACGTTGCTGGTAAAGGTCCCATAGGACACAGGCGCGCCGGGATTGGTCAGCTGAACGAGGGTGATGGCAGCCAGTGCCTCTGCGTGGGACAATGTGATGGCCCCGGCCACAGTGATGGGAGCCATGGCCCCCATAAGCGTGAAAGGCGTGACGATGGACATCTGCCCCGCACGCGCAAAGTCCATCAGGCCCTGCGCCATTGGAATGTCCAGCGTGCGGGGACTGTTCGTATTGACGATGGTGTAGCAGTGAGCGTTCGCCTTGAACTCTGCATCGCTCAGCCCGCGGAACTCGCGGATCATCTCAAAACAGTCCATCACCTGCGGCGTGCCGCGCGCAAAGACGAACGGGAACTTGTCTGAACCCGTCAGCATGGCGCGTGTCATGTCGTAGTGGCGCAGGTGAGTGGGCACATCCTGCGGCTCGACCAGCGGCGGCAGCATATGCAGCGCGTCGAATGCTTGTGTAAGTTGGATCAGCTCGCGAAAGTCTTGCGACGTGCCGGGCCTGCGTCCACGTAGCAGGTCGGTCGCATGGGGGCAGCCTGCACCGGGCTGGAAGACCAGCGCGCCGAGTTCAAGCGTCAGATCGCGGTGCCGCGCGCCAGCGATCAAAGGGATGGATTTCGGTGCACTCGCCAGCGCTGCATCGATGATGTCCTGATCCAGGAAGACCATGTCGCCATCAATGCGCGCGCCCGCCGTGCGGAAGACCTCGACCGCATCCGCATTCAAGACGCGCATCCCAAGGTCTTTCAGAACCGTCATCGCGCTGGCGTGAATATTCGCGGCCTCATCCTCGGACACAGCATTCATGGTGGGCAGCGGGCTACGAAGCTGCCGGTAATTGGTTGTCCGGGCAGACGGGCGCGGACCGGGATCAGCGCTGCGACGTCGGCGGGATTTGCTGCGCGGCTGATCGGTCATGAGGCGTTCCTTTGGCCTTGGGTGCGCAAATTTCTCTCAAGAAATTTGTTCCGCATATGGACAGTTTGGTGTTCTGCATCCGCCGGAGCGCGGGTCGCTCAGGACCAATGCCTCCGGCGGAAGTTTTTTGAGCAAGAAGATTGGATCAGCCGCGCATCGCTTTGCCTTCCGGATCGTAGGGCGATGGGGCAAGGACTTTGGCCTGCCGTTCGATACCGACGACATGGACCGACAGTTCCGTACCCGGCTCTGCATAGGCAGGGTCAACCATGGCCATGGCAACCGAATGCCCGACCGTGTGTCCGTAGGCCCCTGACGTGGTGAACCCGATCCTCTTGCCGTTCGACCACACTGGTTCGTACCCTGCACAATCTGCCGCTGGGCTATCTAGGCCAATCGTGACAAGGACCTGCGATGGTCCTGCATCGCGCTCTTTCATCGCGGCTTCGCGCCCGAGGAAGTCTGGTTTTTGCCAATCGATCCAGCGATCCATACCGGTCATGCCCGGTGTGCGGTCCTGCGTGAATTCTGCCGACCAGATGCCAAAGCTTTTCTCGATCCTGGTCGACAAGAGCGCGTTGAAGCCAACCTCGCGAATGCCTTGGTCGGCGCCTGCTTCCAGAAGCATACGGCGCAGCGCGATGTGCTCGTTGGCGGCGCAATGGATTTCGTAGCCCATTTCACCAGTGACCGAGAGGCGTCCGACCTTGCAGCGCAGCAGGCCCAGATCAAGCGTCTGACATTGCATGAACTTCATGTCGATGTCAGGCTGAAGGGCCTGCATGACTTTGGTCGAATTCGGTCCAGAGATCGAAAACCCGCAAATGGCGTCGCTCATGTCCGTGACCGTGACACCGTCGGCCATATGATCGTTGAACCACCGCATATGCCAGCTGCGCAGGTAGTAGGACCCCATGATCCACCACGTCCCGTCACCCCAGTTAAAGAGCGTGAGGTCGCCTTTCAGCTTGCCCTCAGGTGACAGAGCCACGGCCAGTCGCGCACGGCCCGGCTTTGGCAGTTTCGTCGCGAACATCTTGTCCAGCCACGCTTCGGCATTCGGACCCGAGACCTCATATCGCGAGAACCCGGTGATATCGAGCAGGCCCACGGCCTCGCGGATGGCTTTGTGCTCTGCTGCCACATGCGGTGTCGCGTCGGAGCGGTTGAGAGATGGTGTTTCCTCAAAATCATCCGGCGCAAAATACAACGGTGTTTCAAGCCCCCAAGAGCACCCCCAGCGCGCACCTGCGGCGGTCATGTCGCTGTGAGCAGGAGCCATCCGTAGTGGCCGACCAGCGGGCAATTGCTCGTTCGGATAGCTCATGACAAAGCGACGCGAGTAGAACTGACCCGTGGTTTGTTTGATGTATTCCTTGTTCGAATGCTGTGGCCCGTAACGTGCGATATCCATCGACCATGCGTCGGCCTCGGTATCGCCGTAGATCATCCATTCGGCGAGTGTCTTGCCAACGCCGCCACCTTGCAGGAAGCCCGCCATGACCCCGCAGGCCAGCCAGTAGTTCGGCACGCTTTCAACCGGGCCCACCAGCGGGTTGCCATCGGGGCTAAAGGTGAAGGCACCGTTGACCCAGTTTTCGATTCCCACATCGTTCAGGCAGGGATAACGGTCAAAGGCCATCATCAGTTCGCGCTCAATGCGGTCGGGTTCTTCTTGGAGTAGTTCGATCCCGTAATTCCAGGGCGCTCCGTCCATCATCCAGTGCTTGTGGTCGGTCTCGTAGATGCCGACGAGGATGCCCTTTTTGTCCTGCCGGACGTAGGTGAAGCCCTCGAGGTCCACCATCATTGGGATCTCGAAGTCCAGCTTTTCAATCTCTGGGATGGTTTCAGTCAGGAAATAGTGGTGCGCCAAAGGTGACACAGGCAGGTCGAGCCCCACCATGCGCCCGCATTGCTTGGCCCAGAGGCCGCCTGCATTGACAACATGCTCGGCCTTGATCGTGCCCTTCGCTGTCACGACCTCCCAATGATCGCCTTTCCAATGCAGTTCTTCGACCTTGTTGTGTTCGATGATGTCTGCACCGCGCTTCTTGGCGGCGCGGGCGTAGGCATGCACGGTGCCTGTTGTGTCGATATAGCCTTCGCGGTCGGCCCACAGCCCGCCGATTATGCCGTCGGTGGACATGATCGGGCATTTCGCCTTGATCTCTTCGGGCGTCATCAGGTGGCAGTCTTCGATGCCGATGGTCTGGAACGTGCGATAGGCTGATTGCAGCCATTCCCAGCGCTCTGGTGCAGAGGCCACGCTGATGCCGCCCGTCATATGAAGACCGATGTCGATTCCGCTTTCTTCTTCGACTTCGGACAAAAGATCGATCGTGTAGGCCTGCAGCGAGGCCATGTTCGGGTCCGCGTTCAGGGCATGGATGCCACCCGCCGCGTGCCAACTTGATCCAGCTGTCAGAACATTGCGTTCAAGGATCGCCACATCGGTCCACCCGAACTTGGTCAGGTGGTAGGCTACCGAAGCCCCGACGACGCCCCCTCCGATCACCACAACGCGATATTGGTCTTTCATGTGTCCGTTCCCTGATCTGTCGACTTGCGTTTTAGGCTAAGTGGAGCTGCGCGCCGATTTCTGTACAAAACTGTCCAGTACTTGTCTGTTTGCGACATGCTTCTCACGAGGGCGCTTTCGATCCGGGCCTTCTGGCCGTTCGCATTAGCGCGAATTTGAGCCAAATGCCGCGCTTTCGCGCGGGCTGGATCCACTATGGTTTACGGCCTGTTCACCGCTTTCTTCCTAGGTTTGCCAGCACATGATGATGGGTCGGCAATGGCCAGTTGGGGGTAAGCGATGAAGGTGGAAAGTCTGGGTTTGACGGGGGTGTATCTGATCACACCTGATCGGTTTGACGACGCGCGCGGCCATTTCAGCGAAAGCTGGAATGCTGCCACGCTGGACCAACACGGGATCACGCTGAACTTTGTTCAGGACAATCAATCCTATAGCCGCAAGGTCGGAACGGTGCGCGGTTTGCACTATCAAGCACCGCCTTACGCGCAGGACAAATTGGTCCGCGTGGTTCAAGGGGCGATCTTTGATGTGGCCGTCGATGTCCGACAAGGGTCTGTCGCCTATGGCCAATGGGCTGGGGCAGAGCTTTCGGCTGAAAACGGGCGTCAAATCCTTGTTCCCAAGGGATTTTTGCACGGCTTTGTGACGCGCGCCCCGGATACCATCGTCCTTTACAAGACATCTGCGCCCTACATGGCCGAGGCTGACGGTGCCGTGGCGTTTGATTGTCCAGATTTGGCCATACCTTGGGGCATTGCCGCAGGCGACGCTGTGTTATCGGCGCGCGATGCCGCTGCACCGCGAACGGCCGATTGGCACAGCCCGTTTTCCTGTACCGACATAGAAAGAGATGCAGCATGAGGATCTTGGTGACCGGCGGAGCCGGATTCATTGGTGCGCGACTTGTCCGTGCAGCGGTTGCACAAGGCCATCACGTGATCAATGTCGACGCCTTGACCTATGCGGCATCCTTGTCGGCCGTGTGGGACCTGGATGAAATGCCCAACTACACGCTTGTTCCTGCGGACGTGACTGATGGTGCCGCAATGCGGCGTGTGCTGTCAGATCACCACCCTGATGCAATCATGCATCTGGCCGCTGAAAGCCATGTGGACCGGTCGATCAAGGACGCGGGTCCCTTTGTGCAGACAAATGTGGTCGGGACCTTCACCCTATTGGAAGCGGTCTGCGCTTACTGGATGGATCAAGGCCAGCCAGCGGATTTCAGATTTCACCAGATTTCCACGGACGAGGTCTTTGGCGCGCTGGGCGAGGATGGCGTGTTTACCGACCAGAGCAAATATGCGCCCAACAGCCCCTATGCCGCGACCAAGGCAAGTGCCGATCATCTGGTGCGGGCGTGGCATGCAACCTATGGCCTGCCGACACTGATCTCATACGGCTCCAACACCTATGGCCCTGGCCAATATCCAGAGAAGCTGATCCCGCTGGCGCTTACCCGTGCCGTCGCGGGCGAACAGATCCCGGTCTACGGAAACGGTCAGCAGGTGCGCGACTGGCTTTTTGTCGATGACCATGCGCGCGGCTTGTTGAGTGTTTTGGAACGGGGGCGGGTCGGAGAGGCTTACGCCATCGGCGGGGGGACTGAATTGCGCAACATTGATCTTGTGCGCGCCTTGTGCCGACAGCTGCAGGTCAAGCGTCCTATCGCGGGCAGGTATACAGACCTGATCACACATGTTCCGGACCGTCCGGGACATGATTTCCGCTACGCCATGGATACCACGCGCGCGGCGCGAGAATTGGAATGGTGCGCGGAAACGCGGTTTGAGGATGGCTTGGCTGAGACCATTGATTGGCATCTGCGGGGTGTCCCGCGCCCAGAGATGACCGAACACAACCACGCTGTACCCCTGGGAGACGTGGCATGAGAGTTCTCGTTTTCGGAGCCACGGGACAGGTCGGAAATGCGCTGTCGAAACACGACAACGTTGTCGCGCTTAACCGCGCAGAGGCTGATTTGACCAACCCCCAAGGCTGTGCGCGACTTATTGAACGCGCCGAGGTGGATGCAGTGATCAATGCCGCGGCCATGACAGCCGTCGATCGGGCAGAGACTCACACTGGCGAGGCGTTTGTTGTAAATGCCCGCGCGCCTGCGGCCATGGCGATGGCTTGCACCAAGAAACGGATCCCACTTGTTCATCTGTCGACCGACTATGTCTTTGACGGATCCGGGCGGGGGCATTGGCGACCTGAGGACACGCCTTCGCCCATTCAGGTTTATGGCCGTTCAAAACTCGCTGGCGAAGATACGGTGCGGGCGTCAGGCGGGGTCCATGCGATTCTTCGCACATCTTGGGTGTTTTCTGGCAGGATAGGGAATTTTGTTTCGACCATCCTGCGCGCCGCTCGGGCGCGCCCGCAGCTTTCGGTGGTCGATGATCAGATCGGTGCACCGACTCCAGCCGATGCGCTTGCCCGGGCGGCCATGACCGTTGCGACTTCGCTTTGCGCGCGTCCCGAGCTGTCGGGGACCTACCACTTTTGCGGCGACAAAGCGCTGAGTTGGGCGGATTTTGCGCATGAAATCCTGACCGAAGCCAAGCTCGGCGTTGATGTGGTCCCGATCAGCACATCGGCCTATGCCGCCATCGCGAGACGACCCCAAAACAGCCGGTTGTGCTGTCATTCCTTGGCAGTGGCCTTTGGGATCAAGCCAGCCGATTGGCGCACTGCATTGCCTTCTGTTGTGCGCGACCTGCAAGCCGCCGCAAAGGTGGCCTGAGATGCGCGGATACAAAGGGATCATTCTGGCCGGTGGAACCGGCTCGCGGCTTTGGCCAACCACGCGCGTCACGTCGAAACAGCTGATGCCGGTCTATGACAAACCCATGATTTATTATCCGCTGACCACGTTAATGGAGGCGGGGCTGCGCGACATTGCCATTATAACCACGCCTCAAGATCACAGCGACTATCGCGACCTGCTGGGAGATGGTGCCCAGTGGGGTATCGACCTGACCTATATCGCACAGCCACGCCCCGATGGCCTGGCGCAAGCCTATCTTCTGGCAGATGCTTACCTGGATGGCGCGCCTTCAGTGCTGATCCTGGGCGATAACCTGTTTGATGTACCGCAATTGCCGAGCGTCCTGCGCAACGCGATGGCGCGTGGGGCCGGGGCGACCATTTTGGGGGCTTCGGTGCCTGATCCCGAACGGTTTGGCCTGGCACATGTCGACACCTCGGGTCACGTCGTTTTGTTGGAAGAAAAACCTCAGAACCCAACAACAAACACGGCTGTGACCGGCGTCTACGTTTGTGATGCGCGCGCGACGATTTGGGCCAAGACCCTGACGCCATCGGCAAGAGGTGAGCTTGAAATCATTGACCTTTTGAACCTGTATCTGTCGGCAGGCGCACTGCGGCTGCTGAAATTGCCGACCGATAACGCGGCCTGCTGGATGGATACGGGCACACATGATGGCCTGTTTTCAGCCGCGCAGCATGTCCGTTCGCGACAGCAGGCGACGGGGGACCTGATCGGATCCCCAGATCTGACGGCCTATCGGCAGGGCTGGATCGAGGCACAGATGCTCTTTGACCTTGCGGATCAGATGAAGACGTCTGGCTATGGTCAGGCGTTGCATCAGAACCTCAAGCGTGGCCAGGGCGGCAAGGCAGTTGAGCGTCCGCTGCAAGATAGCCCCGCGCGGGCAGCATGACGCCGCGGGCACATGGTTTTGGCAGATCGTGGGGGAGGCAGGCTCGCGTTCCCTTTGGACAAGTTTCTCGATTGATAGACCTCGTGGCCGTTGTCGTCGCGGCACCTCTATGTCTGTTGCTCGCCTGCGTGCTGTGTGCCCTAAATCCGGTATGGAACCCGGGGCCGCTTTTCTTTTCGCAGGTCCGCGTCGGTTTGCATGGTCGCACATTTACGCTTTGGAAATTTCGCACGATGACCGGTCAGCGGCGGCAGGCCGCATTCGAAGGCGGTGAAACGGCCCGCCTGACGCCGTTTGGACGGTGGCTCAGAAAAACGCATCTCGATGAATTGCCTCAAATCGTAAACCTCGCCCTTGGCAACATGGCTTTGGTAGGACCGCGCCCTGAACAGATCGAGTTCGCATCTGACTATGCCCGCGCCCTGCCGTTTTATTGGCAAAGACACCGTGTGAAACCGGGGATCACGGGGCTCGCGCAATGGCGGTTGGGATATACCGAGACACTCGGCGGCGCGCGTCACAAACTGCGCTGGGACATGAACTATATTTCTAGGCGTTCGTTGGCCTTCGACCTTTACTTGATTTGGAAAACTGTGGTCTTGCTGACCGTGGAACGCGCAAATCCACGTTAGGCTTTCATGACTAGAACAGTTCTTTTGACCGGTGGTGCAGGGTACATTGGGTCACATACGTTCGTTGCCTTGGTTGAGGCAGGCTACTCTGTTGTCATCGTTGATGATTTTTCAAATTCCAAACCATCGGTTCTGACCCGGCTGGGGCGTTTGACAGGTCTGAACAAGGTCGAGGCCTACGAAGGCTCGGTTCTGGACGATGCGTTTATGGAACGCGTTTTTAACGCTCATGAATTCGATGCGGTCGTGCATTTTGCTGCAAAGAAGGCGGTGGGCGAAAGCGTATCTTACCCCGTCGACTATGTCGAAACCAATGTCGGTGGTCTCACGACCCTACTCAGGCTGATGGATGCCCATGACGTGCGCAGGCTCGTGTTTTCGTCGTCGGCGACCGTGTATGGCGATCCGGACATTATCCCGATCCCTGAATCCGCGCCCCGCAGTTACACCAGCCCCTATGCCTTTACCAAGCTGATGAGTGAGCAGATCCTCGAACAGGCCGCCGCCGCCGATCCGGCTTGGGCATTTGGCATTCTTAGATATTTCAATCCTGTAGGTGCGCATCCAAGCGGCACAATCGGCGAAGATCCGTCCGACATTCCGAACAATTTGATGCCCTATATCGCCAAAGTGGCCGCCGGAGAATTGTCGCATCTCAACGTGTTTGGTGACGACTACGACACGCCTGACGGCACGGGGGTGCGGGACTATGTGCATGTGTGCGATCTGGCCATGGGGCATGTGAAATCTCTTGATGCGCTGATGGCAAGCAATCTGGGCCATACCGTCAACCTCGGCACAGGGATCGGAAGTTCGGTCTTTGACATGCTGCAGGCCTATTCCCGCGCCTGCGGAAAAACGCTGCCCCATGTCGTCACAGATCGGCGTGACGGCGACGTCCCGGTACTGTGCGCTGAGGTCGACCGCGCACGTGAATTGCTGGGCTTCGAGGCAAAGCGGACGCTTGACGAGATGTGTGCATCCAGCTGGCATTGGATTCAAACCGGCGCGAAAGAGTAAGGGGTCACAAGGGCTCTTAACCGGACGGCATCGGCGCGCGTCGGGAATTGATCTGTTGCAGACAGCTGTGACCGGTGCATTATCCGCAGCAAATCCGATTTCTGCGGCGCGCGTGCATTGCCCGCAAAAATCCCAATGAACCGAGGGACATCACATGACAAAACCTATCGCGGTCATCACGGGCGGTGCCCAGGGAATTGGCCTCGCCTGCGCCGAAGCTTTGGCGGAAGACGGTCATCGCTGCATTTTGGTCGACATCAACGCCGAAGGTGTGCAAGCCGCCGCCAAGGGCCTTGGGGACGATGCCGTGGCGATGACCTGCGACATGGGCGACCCTGACGCGGTTCTGGCGTTGTTTGACACCATAGCGCGCGATCATGGAGTGCCGCATGTTCTGGTCAACAATGCCGGCGTGGCGATGCCAGCAGATTTTTTGGATTACACGCTTCAGGATTTTCAGACTGTCATCGGTATCAATCTGACCGGCGTTTTCCTTGGAACCCAGACTGTGGCCAAGCAGATGATTGATGCGGGCATCGAAGGCGCGATCGTCAATATGTCGTCCATCAATGCGCAGGTCGCGATCCCTGCGATCCCGGCCTATTGCGCGTCCAAGGGCGGTGTCATGCAGTTGACCAAAGTGGCGGCCTTGGCGCTTGCGCCGCACAACATTCGCGTCAATGCGGTTGGGCCGGGCTCGATCGACACAGCCATGATGGCGGGCGTCAATGCCAACCCGGATGCATTCGCAAAAGCAATGTCGCGCACGCCTTTGGGGCGGGCGGGAACTGCGCGCGAAATCGGGGATGTAGTGGCATTTCTGGCCAGCAAGAAAGCCAGCTACATCACCGGTGAGACCATCTATGTCGATGGCGGACGTCTTGGGTTGAACTACACGATGTAGGGATCAGGCAACCGGAGCGGGCTCGGGTTGCCAATCATACCGGTCCACGAATTGCAGCGGAGCCGCCGTCGGGTTTTCGATCAATCTGATGGCCGCTTTCGCAAGAAAACCACCGGCTTTCTCCACGTCCTCGAAATAGGTCATGACCTTGCTGTCGATATCCGACAGCAAAGGGGCGCTTTCCTTCGAAAAAACATCAATATCGACGCCGGTCTTTAGGCCAAGACGACGCATCGCGCGCAAGGCAACGATCGCCTCACGGCTTGCACAACAGATGATGCCATCGGGCAGTGGGCCTAGCTGTAACCGGTCATGGACCGTCGCGTATGCGTCTTCTCGACCTTTGAGATTGTGCACCCCGCGCAAAAACTCCGGTTCAACACCCAGCGGGGCTGTGACGCTCAGGATGCCTTCGATGATGTGACGCGAATAGGTTTGATCTGGTGGCGGCGGGATCACCAAAAGACGCTTGCGTCCGCGATCCAGCATTGACTGGGCGGCCGCACGCCCGAAGGCGTGATTGTCAAAGTCATAATAGTGGAATGTCCCGGGCACATCGGTGCGGCCATACATCACAAACGGAAACTCTGTTTCAGCCATATACCGGATACGTGGATCGTCGATCATGATCCGCTCAACAATAATGGCGTCGGCTTGTTTGGCTTCGACAACCTGCCGTACGGCGGCCAACGGATCGTCTTCGGGCGAATACGGTGTGATCGACAATGTATATCCTGTTCCGCGCAACGCGCGGGCGACTGACCCGATCAACAGACCGTATTTATCTGTCACCTGATCAAGCGTGGCCAGGATCAGGGCAATGTTCATCGTCTTGCCCGTGCGAAGTCTGAGACCTTCATGATTCGGGACGTACCCGATCTCTTCAGCGACCTGCAAAACCTTGGCTTTTGTGGCGGCGCCAATGTCAGGGGCATCGCTGAGCGCACGCGACACGGTTGGCACGGCGAAACCGGTCATTTGTGCGATCGTCTTAAGTGTCGGTCTCTTTTTCGCCATTTCTTTCAGTCACTTACGGTTTCATCAATCCGGGTTGGTAGGGATGATGCGGACTGCAAGCCGTGTTGCGCAGCCACCCGTAACAACTTCCTAAATCGTTTTAGATTTTTGTTGATTTGTAAAATGAAATGCCTTTACGTCAAAGCATAAATTCTAGGGAGGAATAAATGAAACACCTAACTAAGGTGCTGGCCACCACTGCGCTTGTTAGCGCTAGCGCGGCGACGGCAGCAGAGCTTGAGGTTGTCCACTGGTGGACATCCGGCGGTGAAGCTGCGGCTGTAGCCGAGTTCGCCAAAGCTCTTGACGCAACGGGCCACACGTGGGTCGACGGCGCGATTGCTGGCGGCGGCGGTACGAACGCCATTCCGGCTGTTGTGTCGCGCCTGCTGGGCGGTGACCCAATGGGCGCCACTCAGTTTAACCACGGCCGTCAGACCGAAGACCTGATCCAGGAAGGTTTGTTCCTGGACCTGACCGATCTGGCGGAACAAGAAGGTTGGCGCGACTTTGTGTTCCCGTCATCTCTGCTGGATTCCTGCACATATGATGGCCGCCTGTACTGTGTGCCTGTGAACATTCACTCATGGCAGTGGATCTGGCTGAACAACGATGCGTTTGCGAAAGCGGGCACAGACGTTCCATCGAACTGGGATGAATTCGTTGCAGCCGCTCCGGCTCTGCGTGAAGCGGGTGTTGCGCCTCTCGCGGTTGGTTCACAAGCGTGGCAGCAAGCCGGTGCAATCACTGAGGTGCTGGCTGTTGCAATCGCTGGCCCAGAAGCTTGGGAGCAAGTGAACGTTGCCAAAGACGCCGATGTCGCCGCAGGCCCAGCCTACGCCGCTGTCTTCGAAGCTGCTGCTGCAGCGCGTGACTTGGCCGCTGACATCACCGTCACCGACTGGAACCTGGCAACTGCAGCTGTGATCGAAGGCCAAGCGGCCGCACAGATCATGGGTGACTGGGCGCAAGGCGAATTCGCTGTGGCTGAGGCCGTTGCTGGCGAAGACTACACCTGTCTGCCAGGTCTGGGTGTGAACCCGGTTCTGTCGCTGGGTGGTGACGCGTTCTACTTCCCCAAGAACTCGGACGCAGACGTCGAAGCGGCACAGCTTGAGCTGGCATCGCTGATGATTTCGAAAGAGGTGCAGGTTGACTTCAACCTGAAGAAAGGCTCGCTGCCAGTGCGCGGTGACGTCGATCTTTCGGCAGCCAACGACTGCATGAATAAAGGCTTGGGCCTTCTGGCAGACGGTAAAATCCTGGCGGGCGCAAACATCGCGCTGAGCCAAGACACCATCGGCCAAGTCAACGACCTGATCGTTCAGTTCTGGAACAGCGACATGTCCGCTGCTGAAGTCCAAGAGAAGTATGCAGGCATCATCGCACGCGCAGACTAATCGCGCGGGCCTAGCCTGAAAACTGGGGACCGGCGCGCACACCGCGCCGGTCCCTGTCTGAGACTTCTGGGGAGGGTCCACGATGGCGTCCGCAACGCGCCCAAATCAACTACTTCGAAACATGTCGTCAAAAATTGCCTCGATCCCGATGGCGCTGACGGCGATTGTGATTTTCGTGGGCTGTACCCTTTGGACAGTCGCTTATTCCTTTACCGGGTCGCGCCTGCTGCCACGGTGGCGTTGGGTGGGGCTGGATCAGTATGATCGGCTCTGGGACACCGACCGCTGGATTATCTCCATGCAAAACCTTGCCATCTACGGGTTTTGCATGATGGCGTTTTCGCTGTTTTTGGGCTTCCTGATGGCCGCCCTGCTGGACCAAAAGATCCGCGGCGAAAACGTGTTTCGCACCATCTTCCTGTATCCCTACGCGCTGTCATTTGTCGTAACTGGCTTGACTTGGCAGTGGATGTTGAACCCGAGCTTTGGTCTGCAAAAAGTGGTCCGAGATTGGGGTTGGGAAAGCTTTACGTTTGCGCCTCTTACGAACCCGGATTGGGCAATCTATGGGGTTCTGATGGCCGGGCTTTGGCAGGGCACCGGCCTTGTCATGGTGATCATGCTCGCTGGATTGCGTGGCATTGATGAGGACGTGTGGAAAGCCGCTCGCGTGGACGGCATTCCGGCCTGGAAAACCTATGTCTACATCGTGATCCCGATGATGCGTCCAATCTTTGTGACGGCGATCGTTCTGGTCGCAACTGCTATTATCAAAGTATTCGACCTGATCGTTGCTCAGACCCAAGGCGGACCAGGTCTCGCAACTGAGGTCCCGGCCAAATACGTCTATGAAATGATGTTCCGGAACCAGAATCTGGGGCAGGGCTTTGCCGCCTCTACGATGATGTTGTGCTTTGTCCTGATCATCATCGTGCCGTGGTCGATTTACGAATTCGGAGGACGTCGCAATGGCCGCTAGTTCCACTAACACGCCCTCGGGCGCGAAGCCAAAGAACACGTGGACGCTCGGCTCTGTCTTTGTTTACGGCACGCTGATCATTCTCGCACTCTACTATCTCGCACCGCTTTATGTGATGATTGTCACGTCGTTGAAAACGCTGCCGGAAATCCGGCAAGGCAATGTGTTCGCGCTTCCAGATGCCGTTAACTTGGACGCTTGGTTCAAGGCATGGGCGACCGCGTGTACCGGGTTGAACTGTGACGGCCTGAGCCGCGGGTTCTGGAATTCGGTCATCATCACTGTGCCGTCGGTCATCGTGTCGATCGCGGTGGCATCGGTGAATGGCTACGCGTTGGCCAACTGGCCCTACCGCGGGGCAAACGTGTTCTTTACCATCCTGATCTTCGGTGCGTTCATCCCGTATCAGCTAATGCTGTATCCCATCGTTATCATCCTGCGAAATCTGGGTGTTTATGGCGATTTGGTCGGATTGATCATTGTGCATACGATCTTCGGGATGCCGATCCTGACGCTTCTTTTCCGCAACTACTTTAGTTCGCTGCCGGAAGAGTTGTTCAAGGCCGCACGCGTCGATGGCGCAGGGTTCTGGGGTATCTTTTTCAAGGTGATGTTACCGATGTCGGTGCCGATCCTTGTGGTGGCTGTCATTCTTCAGATCACGGGCATCTGGAACGACTTCCTCTTTGGCATCGTCTACGCACGTCCCGAGACGTACCCGATGACGGTTCAGCTCAATAACATCGTGAATTCGACCTTTGGCGAGAAAGAGTACAACGTGAACATGGCCGCAACGATCCTGACGGGTCTCGTGCCGCTCACCGTGTACTTCGTCTCAGGCAAACTCTTCGTGCGCGGCATCGCTGCCGGCGCCGTGAAAGGATAAAAGAAGATGCACTCAGTCAGCATCCAGAACCTTGATCTGTCATTCGGGGCCGTTGATGTCCTGAAGGGCCTGAACCTTGATATCTACGATGGTGAATTCCTTGTTTTGCTCGGCTCGTCCGGTTGCGGGAAGTCGACACTGCTGAATTGCATCGCCGGTCTTCTCGACATCACCGGTGGGCAAATCCACATCAAGGGCAATAACGTCACCTGGGCGGAACCCAGCGAACGCGGCATCGGAATGGTTTTCCAGTCCTACGCGCTTTACCCGCAGATGAGCGTTGAGGGGAACCTCAGCTTTGGCCTGAAAAACGCCAAGGTGCCCAAAGATGAGATCCGCAGGCGCGTGGATCGGGCAGCCGAGATTTTGCAGATTGGGCCGCTTCTGAACCGGAAACCTGCCGCGCTGTCTGGTGGTCAACGCCAGCGTGTTGCGATCGGCCGCGCGCTCGTGCGGGACGTGGACGTGTTCCTGTTCGATGAACCGCTGTCCAACCTTGATGCGAAACTGCGCGCGGACTTGCGGGTGGAGTTGAAGGAACTGCACCGCGATCTGAAAAACACCATGATCTACGTGACGCACGATCAGGTGGAAGCCATGACTTTGGCCGACCGGATCGCCATCATGAAGGGTGGGGTGATCCAGCAGCTGGCCAGCCCGGATGAGATTTATAACCGCCCCGTCAATAAATACGTGGCCGATTTTATTGGGTCGCCTTCCATGACCTTCTTTGATGGCGAATTGAAAGGTGGGCGGTTTGTGATGGGTGACGTCAACCTTCCGACCGAAGGTTATGACTTCACAGGAGGCCAGATCGACGGCAAGGCGATCATGGGCATCCGTCCCGAACACGTGGCCTCGGGCCGCGACGTCGAAGACGCGGCCTACCGGACAACTGTCACCGCAGAACTGGTCGAGCCGATGGGGTCCGACACGCTGATCTGGGCCGATTTTGCGGGCAAGCGCCTGCGCGTGCGGCTGGACGGTCAGATGAAGATTGCCGACGGTGACCAGATCGAAATCGGGATCAATCCGGCCAAGGCGAACTTCTTTGATGCGGCGAGCGAGCTGAGGCTCTGACCTTTAGCCCACGCCTTTTCAAATAGCGCCAGCCTGAGGGCTGGCGCAGTCGCGCCAGTTCGTGGGGGCGGACTGGCGCGACGCCTCGTTTCCAGTGCCCGGCACTTAAACTCAGGCCTCCGCGCGAAAGGTGATGCGATCATGATTAATCTCGCTGGTGAATGGTCGCTTCAGGACGAAACGAAGTCTTATGCCTGTCAAATGTCGCTACCCGGTGACATCGTCAGCACACTCGCGAAGGCAAACCTGATCCCCGACCCGTACTGGGGTCAAAACGAATACGATGTTCGCTGGATTGCTGACCGTGACTGGACGGTGACCCGCGAGTTCCAAGTAACTGAAAAGGCGCAGGTCCTGTGCCTGTCGCAATTGGATACCGTCGCAACCGTCCGTGTGAATGATCAGGCGGTGCTAGAGGCGGAAAACGCCTTTCGCCGGTATCGCGTGGATGTCTCCGACGTGCTGAGTGTTGGAGTGAACCAGATCAGCATCACCTTTCACTCGCCGACGCGGATTGCCAATGCGCGCCAAGAGGCACAGCCGTATTTTGTGCCTTACACCAAGAACTACCCTGTCCCGAACGGGAATATGCTGCGCAAGCCCGCCTGCGATTTTGGGTGGGACTGGAACGCGGCGCTCATGCCATCCGGTATCTATGGCGACTTGCACCTAGAGCCGGTGGTTCCGGTCCGCATTGCGGACGTGTTGGTGCATCAGGATCATGAACCCGGATTGGCAAAAGTCCGTGTCACGGCTTTGCTCGAAGGTATGCCAGAGGTCGCCAAAGCCACCCTGTGCGGTCAGACCGCAAGCGGCGCGATTTCTGGGGATCGGACAACCTTTGATTTCGAAATCCATGATCCCGAGCTTTGGTGGCCCGCGGGTCAACGGGGCGACGCACCTGCATCGGTCGTGCATCAGTTGAGCATCGAATGTGACGCGGCACAAACCACCAGAAACGTAGGCTTGCGCACCATCGAGTTGGTGTCTGAACCCGACGAGATTGGACGGTCATTCCTATTCCGGGTCAACGGTCGCGAGGTCTTTGCCAAAGGCGCAAACTGGATTCCGCAGGATGCCCTTCCGGGCAATTCCGACCCAGACGCCTTGCGCGATTTGCTGCAGTCTGCGGTCGACGCAAATATGAACATGATCCGCGTCTGGGGCGGCGGCTGGTATGAAAACGATGCCTTCTACGACCTGTGTGACGAGTTGGGGATCATGGTCTGGCAGGATGCTATGTTCGCCTGTTCGCTGTACCCTGCCGACGATGCTTTCCTCGACGAGGTCACACGCGAAGTCGTCGATAACGCACGCCGTTTGCAACACCGCGCATCGCTGGCGCTTTGGTGTGGCGACAATGAACTGATCGGCGCGCTGACGTGGTACAAAGAAAGCGTCGAGGACCGTGACCGCTACCTCGTGGCCTATGATCGGCTGAACCGATCCATTGAGATGGCTTTGAAATCTGTTGATCCAGAGGTGAATTGGTGGCCGTCATCACCATCCCCTGGACCATTGTCATTCGGCGATGCGTGGCATGATGACAGTGCGGGCGACATGCACTTTTGGTCGGTTTGGCACGAAGGCCGTGACTTCGAACACTACCGCGATGTGAAGCCCCGGTTTTGTTCAGAGTTCGGATTTCAGTCTTACCCCTCGATGGATGTCGTGCGCGGCTTTGCCGACCCATCCGACTTCAACATCGCGGCCCCGGTCATGGAAAGCCATCAGAAGAACGCGGGCGGCAACGCGCGGATTGCCGAGACGATGTTCCGCTACTTCCGGTTCCCGACCAGCTTTGAGAATTTTGTCTATGTTTCGCAGGTCCAACAGGCGCTGGCGATCCAAATCGCTGTCACCTACTGGCGGAGTCTGCGACCGCACTGCATGGGTACATTGATCTGGCAACTCAATGATACGTGGCCAGTCTGTTCTTGGGCTTCTTTGGACTATGGCGGGGGATGGAAGCTGTTGCATCACATGGCGCGACGCTTCTATGCGCCCGTTCTTGCGACGATTGTCCCAAGTGATCAGGGTCCAGTTTTGCACATGGTCAACGATCATCCCGA
Organism: Shimia ponticola; assembly: GCF_007995215.1. Lineage (GTDB taxonomy): Bacteria > Pseudomonadota > Alphaproteobacteria > Rhodobacterales > Rhodobacteraceae > Shimia_B > Shimia_B ponticola. Next base: position 484,290 of record NZ_VCDK01000003.1, on the reverse strand, counting down.
TGACGTGGAGACCCAAGTCACCGTGACCGCCATGACAACCCACGGGGCAACGCGTGTTCTGTTCGATGGCTCTATGCAGCTGGCTGAAAACGCGGCCAGTGATCCGATCCTCTTGGACCCGATTTCGGATGAAGAACTGTTGCACCTTCGGTGGACAGACGCCGACGGAACGGAGTGGACAGAATGCTATGCGCCGCGTCCGTTCAAGGCCTACAACCTGTCCGCTCCGAAGATTGAAATGCGCGTCTCGCACAATGAAGAGACCACCCTGACACTGCGGGCCGAGGGCCTTGCCCTGTTTGTGGCCGTCGAGGCCGACATTGCAGGGCGGTTCTCAGACAACGCCTTTCCGCTTCTGCCAGGAGAAGAACGGGTCATCACATTCACGCCGCAAGACGTTGATCGGCAGGCGCGTTTCTTGGTGCGGGATTTGCACTCCGCAACCTTTTGACCTGTTCAGCGCCTCTTAACCGTAAAACCAATTTTTCGCGAACCACCTGCTTGGCATAACGGCGCGTTAAGGCATCGCCTCTAGGCCTTGGCCCTGATTTCGTTCTCAGGACCAAGGGATGTGTGATGTCTGATACCGACCGTAACGCGGACGCGAACTTTGTTGGCTCAACAGGCGATGACCAGATCGTCGATGGCTATCAGGGCGATGATGGCAGCACGCTGAGCGAGCAGTTGGACAATGCGGATCGCGTGAATGGCAACGCGGGCAGCGATGACATCAGCACTGGCGCAGGAAACGATCTCGCTGCCGGTGATATGGTTGGTGCCGAATGGACCTATGTGAATGGTGAATGGGTCTACGACGCAGCGGCGGTTGTCGTCACCGATCTCAGTAGCACTCCAGCCTACGATGACGTCATATGCACGGGCGCAGGCAATGATGTTTTGCTTGGGAACCGGGGCAACGACACGTTGTTTGGTGGCGCGGGCAATGACCGTTTGAACGCAGGGTCGGATGACGACCGCGCTTTTGGCGAAGACGGCAACGACACCTTGAACCTTGGCAGCGGTGATGACTATGGCGAAGGCGGCATGGGCGCCGATCTGATCAATGGCGGCGCGGGTGACGACGTCATCTATGGCGATCTGAATGACAGCAATCTGCTATCCAACACCGACCGTTCAGCGACGTCATTTGCCGACTATGGGGACGCATCTGGCTGGCAATTCACCGACATCGATGGTCAGTCACAGATTTCACAATCAGCGGGGACCGTGGCCGGGGAAAGCTACACGATCGCCTTCGAATTGGCTGCAAACCTGTCGGCGGGGTATTCGACTGGTGCGGTAGAGGTGCTCTGGAACGGCGAGGTTGTGGACACCATTGAGACGACATCAGGCGCGTACCAAAGATACGAGGTCGATGTCGTCAGCGCGGGCAGCCAAGGCGAGCTATCCTTCCGCGCCGTCGAGCCGGAGGTGAACGACCTCTATGATTTCAGCGGCCCGATTGCATCCTACGAAAAAACTGTTGAGGTCGGTGGGCAAGAGGTGCCTGTCGACGCCTTTGCGCCAGGTCAGTCGACGCTCTATCAAGTAATAGGTGGGCAACTGAAAGCCTTTGATGTCGACAGCCAGCAATATGTCGATGTGGGCTCGGGGGCTGGATTCAAGGTCAATGCTGTTGGCTTTAACGTCGAAGATGACCTGATCTATGGCGTCGCAAAATCGGCTGGCTTTGACAGTCTTGGCAACCCTGTGTCGAATTCGGACATCGTGATGATCGACGCAAGCGGCGCATCCTTCCGCGTGGGCGACGGGGTTTACGCCGACTACGTTGGCGACTTTGACGCCAGCGGCAACCTTTGGACATTTCATTCGTCACTGGATCGCATCAGCGTGGTTGATATCGATAATTTGGACGCTGACGGCAATCCGGTCATTGATCACTACAACCTGCCCAACGGTCTGTTCACGGATCGGACCTACGACCTCGCCTTTAATGCGCAGGATGGGCATTTCTATGCTGTGGTGTCGCCGGGTCGTAACGGTGAGGCGGGCAAGGTTGTGCAGATTGATGTTGCAACCGTGCAAAACGGCGGGCAGCCAACATTCAAGGAAGTCCCAATCACCGGAACGCTCTATGGCGACACAATGGAATCCGGGATGGCCAAGGGGGCTTATGGAGCCGTCTTTATGGATGGGGATGGCACGCTTTATTACGGTCTCAACCGTGGCGATCATGATCTGGATGCCAGCACCGGCGCGCAGGGTGGAATTTTTCGCGTCAACGTGAACTGGGACACAGACCAAGCCTATTCCGAATTCATGGCCGAGGCAGAAAGCACGTCGTCCAACGACGGCACGATGGACCCCCGCGCCGTGGACACCTTCGCCGACATCGATGCGGATGCAGCGGTGCTTTTACGCAGTCCAGAGCTGACCCCCTCGGAGGGCGGAGATGACAGATTGCGTGGCGGCTCGGGCGATGACGAGATGCATGGCGGTTTTGGCGATGACCGAATGCATGGCGGGCAGGGCGAAGACACGCTCTTTGGTGACGAAGGGTCCGACCGCATGTTTGGAAACCACGGCAATGACGTCATGTCCGGCGGCGATGGTGATGACAAAATGCTGGGGCAGGCGGGCGACGACACGATGTCTGGCGACGCGGGCAGGGATTACATGCACGGCGGCGGCGGCAATGATGTCATTTCCGGCGGCGATGGCGTCGACAAACTGGTCGGTGGGGCAGGCCGCGACGTGATCGAAGGCGGAGCAGGCAATGACCACATGTGGGGCGGCCATTGGCGCGGCGACAACAGCGCGGACACGTTTGTCGTGTCCGGCGGCAGCGGTCAGGATATTATCCACGACTTTGAAACCGATCATGACCAGATTGATCTGTCTGCCTATGGCATCGATTATGACGACCTCAAAACCGTGATGTCCGACAAAGGCTGGGCCACCGAAATCAACCTTGCTGCGCTGGGTGGTGGCGATGCAGGCGACCGCCTATTCCTTAAGTCGGTAGAGGCAGAGGACCTGGACGAGAGCAACTTCATCCTGTGACGGGTGGCGGGGGCACGTCCGGATCATGAATGCTTATTCTCAGCTTTACCGGTTGGCTTTGCCACTGCTGGTGTTCAGCCTTGTGACGAACTTGGGTGTACTGGTCAGCCCGCTCTTTATGATGCAGGTGCTCGACCGGGTCATTCCGAGCGGAAACACAGCCACGCTTCTGTTGCTTGGATTGCTCGCGCTTGGCGCACTCGCGCTGCAAGCTATGGTCGAAAGCGCACGCGATCTGTGTCTTGGCAGACTGTCGAGATGGACAGAACGTGTGGGCGCGACAGCGGCTCTATTGCCGCAGCAAAGCCAGCCCCAGAGCGTGATCGAAGACGTCGCTCAGTTTTCGCGTTTTCTGAGCGGAAGCGCTGCCATCGCTGCTTTGAGCCTGCCGTGGATGCCAGTGTTTCTGATTGCGCTTTGGTTTGTGCATCCAAGCTTTGTGGCTTTGCTCTTGTTGATGGTTTTGATGGCGGGCGCGGGACGGCTGCTGGCAAAGTTGTTGGTTGAGCCCAAGGAGCGCGCTGCAGGGCAATTGGCCGCGCAAGAACAAGAGGTTCTGACGGATGCGTCCCAGTTTGGCGTGCGCGCTGGCGTGGCGATGATCGCCCACAACTTGCGTCAGCGGTTCGTTAACCTTCAAAGTCAGCGGCATCAACATCTTGATGCGCGGCAAGCGGCGCTGAGTATGAATACCGGTTTGGCTTCATTCGTGCGCAGCGCAGGACAGGTTCTGGCCTTGGGTCTCGGTGCCTATCTTGTGACCGCTGATCTGTTGTCAGCGGGCGGCATGATTGCTGCATCCATTATTCTGGCTAAGGGATACGGCACAATCGAGGGCATTCTGACCCAAATGCCGCAGATCAAAGCATCCTTGAACAGCTTCCGTGCCTTGGTGGCGATGCCAGCGACGAAAGAAGGCACGGTCACCGAAGTTTCGGAGTTCAGCGGCGAGTTGACTGCAGATACGCTTGTCGTGCCACGCGGCGGTGGTGCGCCTCCGCGGCTTGATCGCATCTCGCTCAGGCTCAAGGCAGGGGAATGCCTTGCCATTGTGGGGGCTTCGGGATCGGGAAAATCCACCTTGCTGGCTGCAATGGCAGGCACAGAGCCTGCACCGATCGGGGCGGTCTTTCTTGATCAAAGCGAGGTCAAGGCACTGTCTGCAGCAACACTTTATCAGGCCACCGGTTATGTGCCGCAACACGCGGCGCTCTTGCCCGGCACAATTGCGGAAAACATCGCGTGTTTCTCCATGCCGCGCGATGACAGCAAGGTTTTGACTGCTGCCAAGCTTGCGGGTGTGCATGGTCTGATCTCGGCTTTGCCCGCCTCCTATGACACGGATTTGCGGACCGATGCGCATATGTTGTCGGCAGGGCAGGCACATCGCATTGCCTTGGCCCGCGCGGTCTATAACACGCCAAAGTATCTTTTTCTTGATGAGCCGAACGCGCTTTTGGATGCGGACGGGGAACGTGCTCTCGCGCAGACACTGGCGCGGCTCAAAGACGCCGGAACAACGATTGTGATGGTGCTACATCGCTCGGGCATCATGGGGCTTGCCGACAAGGTCATGCGGATTGAGCATGGGCGTTGCGTCGACTTGGGACCGCGGGCCGAGGTTCTCGGTCGTTTGGGCGCCAACAACCGAAACATCGAACTGCCGCTGCTTGAAGCCGCGTTGCAGGATTTGTCGGACTGGGTCGATGCGCAATTCACACGGGCCAGCGACGCCGAGTTTTCGCAAAAGGCGCAACTGATTGCGACCGAGCTTTTCAATCTGGCGCGCGCCGCAGCCCCAAAGGATGAACTCCGCCATGCGCGGTTTTCCTTTACCTTTGTCGATGACACGCATTGCGAGCTGCAGATGACCGGACCGGACGGGTCCGAAACGGCAACAACGCTGGAAACCGTGCGCGCACGGATGCAGACGTCAGATACTTTCTTGGGCGATCTTACTCCCGAAGAGGCGGCGTTGGCGACGGTCAGCAAGCTCAGCCAACGATTTGAGGTGTCGTCAGCCGAGGACGCAACTGTGTTTCGGGTGGCCATGCAAGGCGGCGTACCGCGCGAGGCCAATTCCACGCGCCAGAGCGGGAGTGCAATCAATTGAGCGATTTGTCGGATACTTTGCCACGCTCGGTGACGCGGCCGCTATTCGGTGCGAGCGCAGTTGTTGCGGCCTTTATTATCATGGTTGTCGTCTGGTCCGTGATGGCCCCCTTGGCAACAACGATCCATGTAAGCGGCACCATTGTGTCCGCGCAGCCGACATTGGAACTGCAACATCCTTATGGCGGAGAGGTCACTGCGGTTTACATCCAAAAACATGCGCGGGTGCGCGCGGGTGACATACTGCTCAGATTGGATGACAGGCTGGATCGCGCGGCTTTGCAGGGCCTGCGCACGCGGCGTCAACGTATCCAAGCCGAAAACGCCGCGATTGATGCGTTCTTTGCAGATGAAGACGCATTTCTATCAATGCCGCAATCTGGTGCCGGCGCTGCTCTGCAGCTGAAGCATCAGCTGACTGCTGGGCAGCACAAAACCAAATCAGAAAGCGCACGTAGCCTGCGCGAACAGGCAACAGTTTTGGATCAAAAGGTGACAGTGGCGCGCCAGCAGGCAGACCTGATGCGCGCGCGCCTTGGACGGCAGGACCGGTTGGCGCAGCAAGGCCTTGTTCCCAAGACTGAACAAGAGGCCGAGGCAGAACGGCTCTTAATCATCCAAGGTGAAGTGCAGTCTGACCTTGCCTCTTTGCTGGCTCTTCGGGATCAGGCGCGACAGACCAAGGCGCAAGCGGATGCTGCTGCGCTGGCCCTCAAGGTCGAGCTTGCAGCAAAGCGTGAGGCGAACCTGTCTGTTTTGGACGAGCTTGAACCAAGGATCGTCGAATTGGAGGATCGCATTTCCAAGGCTGTCATACTCGCACCCAGCGACGGAACCGTGACGCAGATGCATTTCCTGGGCGAGAACATGTATGTCCAACGCGGGGCTTCGCTCGTTAGCCTTGCCCAACCTCTGGAACGCCCACATGTCGCGTTTCACATTCCCCCGCATCAAATTGATCAGGTCACGCCCGGCATGACAGGCAAGCTGGTGATCCCAAGCCTGCCTCAGAGGGCGATGCCCAATATCACCGTGCGTGTGACCGCCATATCGCCACGTGCAAACTTGGATGAGGCGGGGCAGCCGATCAGCTATGAAGGGCGCGCGACTTTCGAAGGGGATGCTTTGGCTTTGGTGCAAGACGCTCTGGCGGATGTCAGTTTGAGTGAGGACATGCCGGTGTCGATCTCATTGGCGGCGCGTGAAACGACACTTGCCAGCTACCTAGTTTCGCCATTCCTTGCGGCGTTTCAGAACGCATTGCAGGATTGAGCGTGCGCCAGCCGACTCGGATCGCCAAGTGATTTGCTTTTGATTCCTTGCGCATTGGACGCTGAGGTCCGGAATAACCGCTGGTTGTGCGTGGTCGCTCACCTTCGCGGTAAGATCAACGCATTTCCCCCGCCGATTGTAGGCGCTGCCCTAATTGGGAAAAGCGGCCCAAGTTCTCGCCCGATTTTGCCACAATTGACGGGTAATTTCATCGTCAGGGCTGGCGTGCAACATCGGCTACGATGATTGGTGGCAAGGTTTTGATTTTCTGATTTTTCGCACGTCAGCCACTTTTTTGCCTTTGCGCCCCTAGCATGATTTGTCTTGTTCAGCCGGACGTTTCACGATCACACTGAAACCACCCAAAGCTGTACAGCGTGGAAAGGCAAATATGGCGCGCGTCCCCTATCTTGTTCCGGCTTCAATCCTGTTTCTTGCCATCATCCTGCCTTTCATGGCCTTCGGCGATGCAATCGAATTGCGTTTGACGACGTTCTTTGCGCAGCCACAGGCCCACGCCCTCGTTGCAATGGTGGTCGTTTTGCTCTTGGCGCTGGATATTCTTCTCCCGTTGCCATCCAGTTTGATCGCCGCTGCGGCGGGCGCGTATCTTGGCTTTTGGGCTGGGGCGGGTGCCGTCTTTGCGGGCCTCTTGATGGGAAGCGCACTGGGCTATTGGATCGGTCGTGTCGCCGGGCTGCCGATCCTGAGACGCACGCAGGGCGCCCATGATTTGCCGCGCGCCGGACGTGGGCAGGTGGTGGCCCTGGTGGCGACGCGCGCTGTTCCTGTGCTGTCAGAGGCCATGACCATCACTGCAGGAGCAACCGAGATGCGTCCTCAGGTGTTCTGGGCTGCTTCGACCCTCGCCAACTTTGGGGTGGCGGTCACCTATGCGGCGCTCGGAGCGTTTGCGGCCACGACAAATACCTTTCTTTGGGTGTTTGCCGCATCTGTTGGTGTGCCCGGTGTTGCATGGGCTCTTTACCGTCTTATCCGCCGCTGAAGAGTTTGCATTTCGGCAGAGGTTCGGCAGTACACATGTCTCCGACTTGGTTCCATGTGTCCTCGGGCGTTGGCGGGGTTGACATAAACCCGGTGTAGATCTGCGTCACGATGGGCGCGTTTGGCGGGATCGTTGGCGAACCTGAGAAATAAAACTGGTTTGGGTGCCGGTACGGCGTTTTGAGCGTGGCGTCTGCAGCATCATCTACCGTATAGGCCGAATTGAAGGCATAGCCGAACAGGATGGGCGCACCGCCGGGGCCCGGCGTGGTCAGTGAATAGGCCTGAACGCCCGGCAGGTAGGTCCGCGTGCTGTCGGCAACGCTGTAGGGCAAATGCTTTACAAAATCGCGGCGTGGGGGATGGTTCAATGAAGAAAAGAGGCAGCAGTCCGGCATCCCCTCTGGTCGGTCATCGTAAGTCAGGAAGTAGGCGGTATCGCCCAGTGAAATGAAGGCGCAGCTAAAGCTGTTGTCGATGGGAAAAATGGGTAGGCACTTTTCGTCGTAATACTCCATCATCGCGCCTTCACCGGGAAAGTCCGGATGCTCGAAAGTGCTGTCATAAAAGGTCGCACCGTAAGAGGTTGTGTATTCCAATCCATCGACCGAGCCGATGTCCAACGGATAAGGCGGTGGATTGTCCTGATAGCCAGCGGTGACGGTGTACATGGTCCATTCAGATTGCCACTGCGGCGGGAACAATGGATTTGACGGCTCACCTTCAGCACGGTGATAGACGCAACCCGGCACCTGACACGGGCTGTAGGCCGGAGGGTTGTGGACACCAAAGGTGGCATAGACCGCGTCAGCCTGTTTCGTTGGGCCGTAGGTTTCAGCTTCCGTTTCTGTCGCGACCTGAAGCCCACCGGCAATGACGGCTGCGGGCGCTGTAAGCGCAGTGAAAAAGGCAAAGAATTTCATGTGTTTGTCGTCCTGTATTCAAATGAAAGCCCGGTCTGCGCCTGCTGCTTGTTGGAAGCGTCAGCCCATTCTGCCGGGGTGGAAAGCACCTGCTGCGCGAGAAGCCGCAATTCGTACATGATGCCCATCGCATCATCGAGCGCTTCGGGCCGTCCGTTGAACGTGTCGTGCAGCGCATTCAGGGCGCGCGTGTAAGAGTAGCTGAACTGGATTGCCATCCGCTCGGACATCGAGCCGGGCTTGTATTTCGAAATGGATGCGTTGGTGTCCATGTTCCAGACATCCAAATCATCCAGCACGACGGGCTCGCCCGCATAGGCATAGGGCGGGTCTGCATCCGGCACGCGAATGAGTTTGCGCCCTTTGATGATTTCCTGAAACCGGTAGTAGTGCGACGGCTCGCCAAATTCGTCGAACGGGTCGTCTTTGGACCCTTCACCCTGATCAACAATGACGCGGATGGCCTCGCATGCGGTTTCGACATCGGTGATTTCAAACATCTCCTTGGGATTCGGAAACCATTTGCGGGCGATGATTTGCGGATGACCATCTTTGAAAATCGACGGTCCCAACCGCTCGATCGCGGCGATCAGGAACAGGTAGAAATCCCCGATCGTGTCGAAATGCCTTTGTTCTTCGCCCAACATGTCGACATCGGGTATGTCGAGTATCTGGTCCGGCTCTTCGATCTTCATGAACACGTCTTCGACCTGCATCCGCGAACACTTGCGCAGGTGAACCTTGAAGGTCTTTTCATCTCCGTCAGGCTCTTCCTCATCGCCAATACCGAAGGGCAGACCGTCCGGATAGCTGGGCACAAAGTCAGGCGTATTGATGCGAGGGCGTCCGCCAATCGCCAAAAGAAGATTGCACGCGATGGTCATGTGCAACATCTCTTCGATGGCAACAGATCGTATGATGTCGCCCACGGCCTCGTTGGTACCAAGCTTGAGCGTGAAGTAGCCGCACAGATACGGCGGGATCGTTGCATGTTCGAGTTCGATGGCCTTTTGCACCAAGGCACGCAGCTCTTCGACGGTTTCGACGTCGCGCGCCTGCTGCACGTAGGTTGGGTCAATTTTCATGTGTCACGACCTTTCAGCGCTGCGATTTGCGTAAGCGCATAGTTTCGCGCGGCCATGGATTTGCCGTCGTCATGCGCAGGCAAAGCATCATGCAAAGCCTGCCAATCAGCCGCGGTGACCTTGGCCAATGGCACCGGGGCTGGTCCCCTGTTTTCGATTGTTGGCGGCGGATCAGATTTGGGCATGACCTGCGGAGGGGCGGTCTGCATTCGTTTGGCGAGCCAATTCAGAATGATTTGTCGTTTGCCCGCTGACATATCGCGCGTGACCGGCATGTGGTTGGGGTCTTCAAAGGGTCGTTCAAAGGCGAACGCGAGGATCTTGGCATGATCTTTGACGACGTCCGGATCGGCGAGACTGAACAGCCATTTCGACATCACCGGATAAAGATTGTCGTATTGCTGCATGAAAGGGGCCACGTCCGTTTCCCAATCGGGATCATCCGGCACGTGCACAGCATCGCGCACATGGGCCACGATCATCTCGAACATCGGGGCAGGAAACGGGCCATTAATCGCGGGGCCGTAGTTGATCTGAAAGATCTGACCGTCGACATATTCCCTCGGATTATCGGGGTTTCGGGCGACGAACGGAACGCTGACCCAGCCAGCGTCGCTGGTGGTGACATGATCGGCAATCGAAATCTTGTTTTCTGGGAAATTCACGTCGGGGATGGGAATAGAGGGCTGATCCGGTCCGTCAAAGTTGCTGCCGCCGGACGTGCGCGGCTGCGGTTCGATGCTGATCGGCAGGTTGGCGCATGGTGCGCCATATTGCAGGCCCAAGATGTGAACGTGGTCGCTCGCTGGCGTCGCAAAATCGGGGTCTAGGCGAAATTCAAAGTTGTCGGCCCGCACGAAAAATCCGCCGGGCGTTTCGCGGGACATGATCCGGAAACTTCCGTCTTCACGGCATTCAACCAAGGCGAGGGGGCGCTCTGCGGCAAGCTTGGTCTGCTCTTCCGTCATGGTGAGCTGACACAACCCGCTGGTTGTGAACAACCAGTTGTCGGCTGTGTAGGGAATTGTCCCGATCAGATCGACATCATCCGCACCCACATATGCGCCTGTCTTGATCACAGGCTCTGCGGTGCCGGTTCGCTTGCCGATGTCACGCACTTCGTCGGCCACCGTGATGATCGCAAAACCCAGGTCACCGATGTTGCGTGCTTGGTTGGCCGCGTCTTGAGGCAGGGCGTTGGATAAATCCGCGCTTAGGGTCGTGCCGTTGATCTGGGCGTCGAAAAACCCGATGCCGTTTGAATTGCACATGCCGTTATAGGCCGATCCGGCCTTATCAATCGAAAACCTGCGACCCGCGACAAAGGCCAGCGGGTCGCCTTGTTCCCAAGGGCCGATTGAACCGCACATGATGCCGTAGGTCGATTGCTTACTGAAGCCGCCGGTCATCAGGTTGATCGACAGCCGGTCGTCGTTGGACTCGGCGCTGGCTTTGAGGGCCATCAGGATCGGGCTCTTCTCGGCGGCTTCCGTGAATTCGACGTTTTCGAGGATGCTGGTGAACTTGGCTGATGCGGTTTCAGACCCTTGGACGCCGTGACCTGCGGGCTTGCGTCCGAAATAGATGTCCCGGAATGGCGCCGGTCGATAGTCACCGCGCATGTATTCGGTTGTGCCATCGGTCAGAATGATGCGCAGGCCAAAGATCATGGATCCGTATTGCCACTGCGGGTCGAGATCGACGAGTTTGGCAGATGTTCGCGCCTCTTGCGCGTTGATGAAGAGCCCAACAGCGACATCATCGGTGCCCGGATCATCAACGGATGTTTGGGCCTTGGTTACTTTGGCGTCGATCAGGCGAAATGCACCGGTGCCTTCCGGGTTCCAGTAGCCATAGACCGCGGGGTATTCATCGTTCACCAGCAAAGCCTTCGCCTGATAGCTGGGGTCGAATTTTTCGGTGTTGTAGTAGAAGACGTTGTTGTTGACGGTTGAGGTATCCGCCTGAAACCGCCCCGAAAAGGCGAGGTTAGGCAATGAGAGATAGCTCATGTCGATGGCTCCCCGGTCTGCTGACGTGCCTTAGCGTAACCTTGCTCAGCGGGAAGTTGTGCGACCTAGCGCACATAAGTTGGAATTCAGGTCGGCGCTCGGGTGCGGAACGGCCACCTCAACCGTGGGATGGCCCGCTATCCTGTCGGCTTTAGGAAGCCATCGCCACACTAGATGGCACGACTGCTCTGAAATGATGCTCTAAATTTCAGGTTCGCGCCTTGGCCCTTGGTCGAGCCGATAGATGTTGGGGGCAACAGCGTCGAACAGGTCGCGCACCAAAGGGTCATGCCCCGGAATGATAAGTCCGGGTCGTGAGGCCAACGCATGCAATTTGGCAAAGCCGCTCAGCATATCCTCGACGTCAACAACGATGGGGAAAGGTTTGTTTGCAAGCGCATTTTCGTAATAGTGCGCGGCGTCAGACGCCAAACATAGCCAACCGGCTTGGGTCAGAACGCGCACGGCCTGCAATCCGCGCGAATGGCCCCCGATCCTGTGCACGCTCACGCCTTCGGCAATCTCGCTTTCACCGTCATGAAAGACAACCTTGCCCGTATAAAGACGTTTGATCGCCTCGCAGACATGGTCTGCCGTGAACGGATTGCGGAGGGTTTCGTGGCACATGCACGGACCGGTGGCAAAGATCATTTCGGCAGTTTGAAGATGCAGTGTCGCGTTCGGGAACAGATGCAGACCACCTGCATGGTCATAGTGCAGATGTGTGACAATGACTTCGGTCACATCTTCTGGCTTGATGCCAAGCGGCCTAAGCGCCTCACGCGGGTCGATGGTGATGGGCCGGTTTCGGGCAGCGGCCTCTTTGGCGTCATAGCCCGTATCGACCAGAATTGTGCGTGGGCCTTGCCGCAAAACCCAGATGAAGTAGTCCATCGCATGCGGCGCATCATGGTTGTCATCGAATATGAAACTGTCAGCGCGCGTGCGACTGTTCCGCTCGGCATATTTGACGGCGTAGACCTCCCAAGTCATTGGGTGACCGTGTCATAGGTGCGAATGTCTTTGTCGGCGATCATGTCAGACGTGGCAGCGTTGAACTGCTTGAAATGATCGGTCTCAAGATGAAGCTGAAACGCCGCTTCGTCGGAATAAAGCTCGTAGAGAAACACCTCGGCCGGGGTGGCCGCGTCTCTCAGCACATCGAATTGGTGGCAGCCGGGTTCGGTTTGCCGCGATTGCTGTGCGTTCCGGATCATGAGAGGCAGGAAATCCGGCATCGTCCCCGGTTTCAAATGAAACCTAACAACCACTGCAAACATATCGTCCCCCATTGCTCCTGCATAATGCATGGATTAACGTATACGTTAATGATGTGCAATTTGTCTGTCGGCGTGGACATTGACTATGAACCCAACATTTTCGGTTGCCTGCGTCGGGGCTGGGTATTTCGCCGCATTCCATCACGAGGCATGGCAGCGCCACCCAAGCACAAAGTTGATTGGCGTGGCCGATCGCGATCTGGACAAAGCGCGTGCCACCGGCGTTCCTGCCTTTGACAGTCTTGAGACGTTGCTGGACGAAACCGCGCCGGATGTCCCCGATGTGATCGATCTGGTTGTACCGCCTGAGGCACATGATCCGCTTGTCCGGATTGCTGTGGCGGCGCGGCCCAAGGTGGTCATCTGCCAAAAGCCGTTCAGTACATCGGTCGCCAAAGCAAAGGCACTTGCGGATTTGGCAAGCGACGCAGGGGTCGCCTTGGTGATCCATGAGAATTTCAGGTTCCAGCCTTGGTACAGGGCCGCGCACCTGGCCATGTCAGAGGGTTTGATTGGTGAGGTTCATCAAATCACCTTCCGGCTGCGCACCGGCGACGGTCAGGGGCCAAATGCCTATCTTGATCGTCAACCCTATTTCCAGACCATGCCCCGGCTTTTGGTCCACGAAACCGCCGTTCATTGGATCGATACGTTTCGCTATCTGCTGGGGCCTGTGCGTGGCGTTTATGCAGACACGCGCAGAATGAACCCCGTGATCAAGGGCGAAGACGCCGCGCATATCTTGTTTGATTTCGCCGACAACAAGCGCGCCCTGTTTGACGGGAACCGATTGCTCGATCATGCAGCCGAGAATTGCCGCACCACACTGGGCGAGGCGCTGTTTGAAGGCACTGAAGGCACGATGGACCTGCGGGGCGACGGCAGTCTTTGGTACCGAAAATTCGGCGATCTCTCCGCTCAAAACCTGCTCGAGGCCCGCGATTGGCCCGGCTTTGCCGGTGATTGCGTCTATGCGCTGAATGATCATGTGGTGCGTGCCTTGCAAGGCGCATGTCAGCTTGAAAACGAAGCAGCAGATTACCTGACGGTCAGACAGATCGAAGAGGCTGTTTACACGTCGGCGGCGACACAGCGCAGAGTGGAGGTGTCCTGATGAGCGAAACCGCAACCACGCGCGCCACCGATGCCTTGCGAGCCCTTATCTTCAAAGGCGCGTTGCCGCCCGGCTCCGATCACCTTGAGGCCGAACTGGCGGATCGTCTGGGTATGTCCCGCACGCCAGTGCGTGAGGCGCTGATGCGCCTTGAGGATCAGGGGCTTGTCACCCTGCGCCCGCGTCGCGGTGCCCGCATCGTGGGGCTGTCTGCGGACGACATGAATGACATCTATGAGGTGCTGACGGCGATTGAGTCTGCGGCAGCGGCGCGGGCTGCAAGCCGGGCACTTGATGCCGCCGATCTTGCGCCGATGCGGCGCGCGATTGCGGATATGGAAAATGCGTTGGCCGCAGGTGATCTGGAGGCATGGGCCGAAGCAGATGACACCTTTCACGAGGGTCTCTTGGCGGCGTCCGGCAACGCGCGTTTTGCCGAAACGGCCGCGCGCTATACCGATCAGGTGCGCAGAGCCCGTATGGTGACCCTGCGATTGCGGCCGCTGCCCCGGCGATCAAACGAAGATCATCTGGCGGTTCTGGATGCGATTGAACGGGGCGACTCTGACAGCGCCGGATTGCTTCACCGTGCCCACCGCGAACAGGCGCGGGTTCTGTTGACCGCGCTTTTGCGCGAACATCAGCTGACATGGGTCTGACGACAAGGTGAATATGACAAAATCCAATGAAATGAGAGCCTTCGCCCAGGAAATCTTTGGCGCGGGTGTCGCGGCAGCAGATCCGTTCAACGCGGTGACACAGGCCCTGCAGGCGCGACCACCCGAGCCCGGTGCGCCAATTATCGCGGTCGGCAAAGCCGCAATGCGTATGGTCGAGGCTGCGTTGGCTTTCGGCTCCGAACCGTCTGCGACCGTGGTCGTGACCAATCCTGAAAACGCGCGCCAAATGGCAGGCGTTGAGGTCTTTGCCGCCAGTCACCCGGTCCCGGATGCCGTCGGCGTCGAAGCCGCCGAAGCCGTCGAAGACATCCTTCAAGCGGCTGACGCGGGTACAGAGGTTCTGTGTTTGATCAGCGGTGGCGGTTCGGCGCTATTGCCTGCGCCAGCGGACGGGTTGGATCTGCAGGACAAGATCTCCGTCAACGAGCTGTTGCTTGGATCAGGTGCAGAGATTGACCTCATGAATGCAGTCCGCCAGCAGCTCTCCCGTCTGAAAGGCGGCGGCATGTTAAGGGCTGCTGCCCCGGCGCGGGTGCGCGCGCTGATCTTGTCCGACGTTGTGGGCGATGACCTTCGTGCCATTGCCAGCGGCCCCACGGTTGCGCCGCTGACAGATGCTTCGGGCGCCTGTGCAATCCTCAGTGATCTTGGTTTGTGGGATCGCGTCCCAGAGCGCGTCCGCGCGCATTTGCAAAGCCAGAGGGAAACAGATCGGCCGCTTCCAGAGGCTGAGAACATCCTTGTCGGTTCCAATGCCCTGTCGGTGGCCGCCATGGCCAAACAGGCCGGGGGGCAAGCCATTGTGCATGAAGAGCCATTGGTCGGCGATGTTGGGGATGCGGCGGCGCGCATTGCAGCTGTGACGACGCCGGGGGTTCACCTGTTCGGTGGCGAGACAACGGTGGTGCTGACAGGCTCCGGCAAGGGCGGGCGCAATCAGGAACTGGCGCTGCGTGTGGCCATGGCCTTGCAGGGTCAGACCGGCTGGGTCTTTCTGCAAGGCGGTAGCGACGGTCGTGACGGCCCGACGGACGCGGCAGGCGGGATTGTCGACGGAGGCACAGTGGACCGTATTCGCGCCGCTGGCGGCGATCCCGAGGCCTTGCTTGCAAACAATGACGCCTATGCCGCGCTGACGCTTGCCGGGGATTTGCTGATGACCGGCGGGACCGGGACGAATGTCGCCGACCTTGGCGTACTGATCAGAACCTAATCTACCGGCAACCCGCTTGGCACCCGGTCAGGACGGCCCAAGGGACGGGTATCGGCGGTTTTGCCTGTCAATGCGTGCAAGAACGCCTCTAGGTCATCCAGATCGGCGTCGGTGAGGGGAAGGCCGGGCAAATCCAAAGCACGGCGCTGACGCTCCATCTCGCGGCTATCGGATTGGATCACGAAATCTATGGCAGCGAGCCAAGGGGCCTCCGGCAGTTTGGCCGTGTCCTTTGTCCACGTTGCTTTGACTACCAGCGGATCACGGTGATGCTCCAAAATGCCCCGCAAGGTTGGATAGGCCCCGTTATGTCCGTAGGGCGCTGTCAGGGCCACGTTGCGCAATGATGGGGTGCGAAAGCGATAGGCATCCTCCAAGCGATTGCTTTCGGCCATGCGCCCCACATCGCGGGGCATCGGGTCCCATTGTCGGGTGCGGCCGGGGCCAAAGGCAGGAAGCGACAGGGCGTGGAATTCCTGATCGGTGAACAGCGGCCCGGAATGGCAACTGCTGCATTCTCCCTTGCCGAAGAACACTTCGCGACCGCGTTCGGCGGCTTCGGGCAAGGGTGTGCCGTCAGTCAGGTAGGCGTCCCACGGGCTGTCATGGCTTTGCCATTCGCTGCCCATGAAGGCACCCAGCGCATTGCCAATATGGACGATGGTCACGTCCTCTGACGTTTCAACATCATCGAACGCCTCAACGAACATTTCGCCGTATTCCGGGATGATGCGCACGCGTTTGGCGATGATGGGCCATGCATTGTCGATCCGGTCATGGACCGCGCCGGACACTTCGTTTTCCTTGGGGTTTCCGGCCATTTCGAACTGCGCCGTCATCGGAAACAGGGCCTGCGCGGCAAGGATGTTATCGAGCCCCTGAGGCAGCCATTCCTGCGCCGGGGAGTTGAAGCCGTTCCCATAGATATCGTCGACCGACAGCCGCCCGTCATGGAACAGAAGGTGGATGTCTTTGTGCCCCAGATTCCAAAGCGTTGGCGCATTGCGCGGCACCCGCTTTGCGATGCGGTCCGAGCCTGTCCCGGGGGTGCGATCAGGTCCTACTCCGCTGCCGCCTTCGCCGATGCCGAGGCTGACGCCATCGCCGCCTGCATGGTCGTGATGGTGGCAGGTGCCGCAACTGATGTTTCTGTTGCCGGACAGTATCTTGTCATAAAACAGCAACTGGCCAATGCGGGCTTGCTTTGGGTCGAACTCCAGATAATCCTCTGGTCCCAACCGATAGTCATCCATGGCCGCGACAGGTGTCGCCAACAGGAGGAAAGCCGCAACATGCGTAGCCTTTTTGCCGCCCTCGTTCTTCTCGCCACGCCGGCCTTGGCCGATCTCGAAGAGGCGCGCGACATGATGGAGGCCGGGCAGTTCGAAGAGGCGCGCGAGGCGCTTTGGCCCGCTGCCCGCAGCGGCAATGCCGAGGCCGAGGAACTGATCGGCGTGATGTACGCGCTTGGCCTTGGTGTCGAACAGGATTTCACCCGCGCGTTCGAATGGTACCTGCGCAGCGCCATGAAGGGGCATGCGGGCGCGCAAAGTGGTGTCGGCTGGTACTACGAGGTCGGTCTTGGCATGCCCGAACCGGACCTGACCCGCGCCTATATGTGGTACAAGCTGAGTGCGATCGGCGGCGATCCTGACGCCGCGATCAGCCAGGAAGAAGTCGTTAAGAAGATGACGTCTGAGCAAATTGAAAAGGCGCATGTTCTCGTCGATGATTACAAGGTGTGGATGTATCCGTTCCGGTAATCATTAGCGCTGAATTTGCATCGCACAACCCATGCAAATTCGACGCACAATCTAAACATATCAATTTGTTGTCGGTTGCGCCTCGTGGGGGCGAGGTCCCGGATCAAGTCCGGGACGCGGAGTGCATGACGTCCCGGGCCTGACCCGGGACCTCGACGTCAAAAAGCGTTACGCCGCCTTTGCCATCTTGGCGGTTTCCGCCGCCGCGATCACAGCCTCTGCAATCGCCTCAACCTCAGTCAGCGACAGCCGCACGGGCAGCCGCACGTCGCAGGCCCGCACCAGCATCGCTTCTGTCTGTGGCAACGGACCTTGTGGCCCGATGAATCTCCAGTTCCAGAAGGCACGGGCGTTGTCGGTCGACAGTCCAAAGACCTGAGCGCCGAGATGGCGATCCTTCAATTCCTGCACAAAGCCACGGGCTTGATCATCGGTAAAACCAACGAGGTTGAACTGGATTGAGTCCGGTGCGCGGGTTTCCTGCGGAAGGGCAGGTGGGACGTTGAAATATGGCGTGGCGTTCAGCAGGTCTGCCATATGGTCATGGTTGCGTAGACCATCGACACAGCGACGCTCAAGTTCGTCTAATTGCGGAAGGATGACAGCCGCCGACAGGTTCGACATCCGCGTGTTGTAGAGCGGCAGTTCGTTTTGCCACTTGGCAAAGGCATCATGCAGAACGGGGTGTTTCTTCCAGTTGTGTTCGTAAGCCCCGGACATGATCACGGCGCGCGCAATCAGGTCGGCGTCTTCAGAAATCAGGATACCGCCTTCGCCTGCGTTCAGCATCTTGTAGGATTGAAAGCTGAAGCAGCCGATTTTGCCAATCGTTCCGATCTTGCGGCCATTCCAAAGCGTCCCCAGCGAATGGGCCGCGTCTTCTATCACAGGGATGCCTGCGGCATCTGCGGCTTGCATGATGGCGTCCATGTCAGATGTGTGACCGCGCATGTGGCTGATCATGACCGCATCAGCATCTGGCAGCTTGCGCAGGTAGTCCTCGATGTCGATGCGGTAGTTATCCTTCACGTCAATCAGCACAGGCTCGCAATCGGCGTGGACGACTGATGATGGAACGGCAGCAAACGTAAACGCCGGGATCAGGACTTTTGCGCCGCGTGGAAGGCCCAACGCCTTGAGCGACAAGAACAAGGCGGCGGAACAGGACGCGACTGCCACGGCGTATTTCGCGCCCAGTTTTTCTGCGAAAGCAGTTTCAAGGCGGGCAACAGGGGAATTCTCTGGTGCGGTATACCGAAACAGATCTGCAGAGGTCAGAAGCGCCTGAACCTCTTCCCATGCCGCTTGGGGAATGGGTTCGGCCTGATGTACGTCGGGAAGGGTCGTCGTCATGTCTGCGCCTCGCAATAGGGTTTGCGCGGGCGCATATCATGCGCTGAGGGTCATATAAAATGAAATTTATGCAACACAGCCGCCTCTGCGACCGGAATTCGCAAGATAGCGCGTATGCGTCTGCGCCCGGTTGGTCCGGGCGCAGACAGGTATCTTACTTGATGCCCGACATGCGGACAGCGTTCAGTTCTTCTTCGACCGTTGCCACGGTTGCGTTCAGAGCATCAAATGCGCCTTCGCCACCGTCGACATTGTCCTTGAACCAGTCAAAGACCGGTGCGGCAGCTTCTTTGAAAGCAGCCTTTTCTGCAGGGGTTGGAACATAGAGGTCCCCACCGCCGGCAACGAAGTCAGCATATGCCTGAATGGATTTCCGCTTTGGCGAGGCAAAGGTTGCCTGCTGGAGCTGATAGAACCCGTCAACGACCACGGTGCGCAGGTCCTCTGGCATGGACATGAACTTTTCGTTGTTCATGAACCACAGCGCACCCATGTAGGCGTGGCCGTCCAGCGTGACATATTGCAGACCCGCATCCGGGAACTTCATGCCCATGATGTCGGTGATGCCGTTCTTCGAGCCTTCAACAACGCCCGTCTGGAACGATGTGAACAGTTCTGGCCATGGGATCGGAGTAGGGGACGCGCCCAGTGCACGAACCAGTTCCTGTGGCAGGTCTGCGACCACGGTGCGGATTTTCAGACCTTCCATGTCGGATGGCTGGGCAATGCGACGCTGCGTGTTCGCAAAGTTGCGCCAGCCGCCGGTGTTGCCGATGGTCATCAGACGCATCAGGCCGTCCGAGGTCTCCATCACTGCGCCTTGCATGTGGTTCATGAACTCAGACCCGTTGGCCAGAGCGGCTTCTGCCACACGGTCGTCAGCCATCAGGTAAGGCAGGTCGAGAACCTGAACAAATGGGAAGAGGCCAGCTGCGCCACCCGAGGTCGACACGTAAACGTCGATCGAGCCGTCTGCGATACCGCCCAGACACTCTGTGCCGTTGCCGCAAAGCTGTGTGCCCATGAAGATTTCAACGCCGATTTTGCCGTTCGAGGCGCTTTCGACGTAGTTTTTGAAGACGACCAGACCGTCATAGTCTTCGTCGTTTTCGTTCGAATTCGCCGTCGCACGGATCGTGAATTCGGCATGGCCCGCTGCCCAGCCGGCGACAGCCGACGAAGCAAGGAGCGTGGCAGCAAGTGCTGCCTTGGTTAGACCTTTGAGCATGATAGCCTCCCATGTTGTTGAGGTCTTTCCCGGGTTTTCCCCGGAATTGGTGTGTTGCGGATCATTGCACAAATCCCGTCAGACGCGGGATCGTCATTGAGATGAACGGGAAGTAAGTGATCAGGAAGATCACCGCGACTTCAACGGCGAGAAACGGTAGGATCGCCTTGGCAATGGTTTCGACCTTTTCCCGGCTGACGGTAGACGCGACAAAGAGGACCAGTCCCATCGGTGGTGTCGCAAGACCCACGGTCAGGTTGACCGACATGATGATCGCAAAGTGGACAGGATGAACGCCAAGTTCGAGGAAGATCGGTCCAAGGATGGGCCCGAGGATGATGATCGCAGGTCCCGCATCAAGGAACATGCCGACGATGAACAGAAGGATGTTGATCAGGAAAAGCAGGATCAACGGGTTCTCGGAAAGAGCTAGAATGAATTCCGCCAAAATTTGAGGTGCGCCGGAGAGGGCGACGACTGTCTTGAAGCTGACGGCTGCGCCCACCAGCAACAGAACTGCCGAGGTCGCAAGGGCCGAGCGCGACAAGATCGGTCCGAGATCCTTGAGCTTCATAGACTTCAGAACAAAGAAGCTGACGATAACCGCGTAGGCGACTGCGATGGCCGAGGCCTCGGTCGGCGTCATCACACCGGCTAGGATGCCGCCGAGGATGATGATTGGTGTTTGAAGCGGGGCCACAGCCTTTTTGCAGACAGTGCGGAAGTCGTTGTCGACCGCCTTGCGGTATTGAAGCAGCAAGACATGCGCGATGAGCAGCGCCACAATGAAGAGCGCCCAACTCGCGACAGGGTTTTCTGGAAGAAGAAACGACCCGATCCACCAGATCAGCCCACCAAGGTTCAGGCGGATCAACGCAAAGCTGACCCAGTATTCCGTGGTACTGATCGACGCGCCTCTTTGCACGATGCGTTCGGCTTTGGGCAGGTCATAGCGGTCCGCCATCAGGCGCACGGTGACCATAAGGCCGACGCCGACAAGGATGCCGGGTACAATCCCGGCAAGGAACAAAGCGGCGACGCTTTCGCCCATCACGTAGGCATAGATGATCATAATGCCCGAGGGCGGAATGATCGGGCCGATGACGGAGGATGCAGCCGTAACGGCGGCGGCAAATTTGCGGGAATAGCCGTTTTTCTCCATCGCCGGGATCAGGGTGGAACCCAGCGCCGAAGTATCCGCGACCGCAGAGCCGGAAAGGCCCGCAAACAGGATCGACGACAGAATGTTCACATGTGCCAGACCGCCGCGCAGGTGGCCCATGAATGCTTGGGAGAACTCGACCAGTCGGGTGGTGATACCGCCCCGGTTCATGATCTCGCCAGCGAGCATGAAGAACGGCAGCGCCATCAGAGGAAAGCTGTCCATCCCATTGTAAAGGTTGCGATAAAGCACAGCGAGATCGCGCGTTTGACCGTCCAGCACCAAGAGCGCGCCGGGTGCAAGAAGCAGACCAAAGATGACGGGCATGCCGATCATCAAGAGCAGCAGGAAGACGGGGAGGAACCAGATCAGCATGGGTAGGTCCTCCCGCAGCCCCGGACTTGATCCGGGGCCTCAGTGATCTCGAGTTGGAGGTCCCGGATCAAGTCCGGGACTGCGTGGCGCGCTTCGTGGTGCCGACGAAGCAGGGGGGCGGAGATTGTCAACATCAATCAATCGGCCCCGCTTCTGCGAGGGGTTTGAGACGATCAGCGCCCCCGATGATGGTGATCAGTTGGCGCAGGATCAGTTCGATGTTGACCAGTGCCAGCAGGCAGAACCCGACGAAAAGCGAGGCAAATGCCCATGAGTTCTTGAACTTCATTGCTGTCCCGCCAAACCAATCCAGCGGCAGACGCAGGGTCGCAGAGCTGCCTCGCCCGATAAAGCTGTTGACGTTGTCCCAGCCCAGCAAGACGCATTGCGCGATCACGCCCATGATCAAGATCAGCAGGACCAGAACCAGCAGCCTCGACAAGAACATGGGGATCGCGCGTTCAAGCATGTCGATTGCCACAAACCCGCCCTGACGGTAGGCCAGCGGCCCGATCAGGCCGGTCATCCAAAGCATCAGGAACCGAGCACCTTCCTCGGTCCAGTTCGGGGCCGCGTTGAAGACGTAGCGCATGACGATCTGATACAGGATAAATAGAACCATGACGGCCAGCGCCGACATGGCCACAACACGACCAATGGCCAGCAACACATCATTGATGCGTTGCAGGGGCCAGAGTACCCCCATCAATAGCGCCATGGCGCCCTCCCAAGTCGTACTGTCCGAGCCCTTATGCGCGGGCTTCTTAACAGCACTATGTCGGGGCCTTAGCCCCGGGTAAAGCGTCCGTATTGGCCGGACGCGAAAATCAACGGGTTACCTGATCCGATCTCGGCTGCGGTGACGCGGCCAATGATGATCGTGTGGTCGCCTGCATCGTGGCAGACCTCTTGTGTGCATTCAAAACGGGCCAGACAGCCGTTGATCAGCGGCGTGCCATCTACGTTGGTGGACCAGTCCAGACCGTCAAAGGCGCTCCAGTTTTTGACAAAGCCTGTGCAGATGTCTGCCTGATCGTCTGACATCACGTGGATCGCAAAGCTTTTGGCGCCGACGAAGATATCGTGGCGGCTGCTGGATTTGGCCGGTGACCAAAGAACCAGCGGCGGATCGAGCGATACGCTGGCAAAGCTGTTGGCGGTGATGCCGATCGGTCCATCGGGGCCGTGGCAAGTCACGACAGTTACGCCTGTCGCAAACCGCCCGAGCGCGTTGCGGAACCCTTTTGGGTCCGCTGTCGGTGTGATCCGTGTCATGAAATGGCCCCCGCTTCCGTCCATATTAGGGGACCTCGTCACCCAGGGCCTGAGTGTAGAGCTCAAACCAGGTCTGGCGATCCATTTCGACCTTCATTGCATCGGAAAACGTCTTGATCCGGCTGAGATTATTCGTGC
This sequence comes from Shimia ponticola, assembly GCF_007995215.1. Taxonomy (GTDB): domain Bacteria; phylum Pseudomonadota; class Alphaproteobacteria; order Rhodobacterales; family Rhodobacteraceae; genus Shimia_B; species Shimia_B ponticola. The sequence continues at coordinate 461,276 of NZ_VCDK01000003.1, read as the reverse complement.
CCATCACCGGCATGATTTGTGCAGGGTGTGCCAAGAGCCACGCGACGGCAACGGCTGTTTCATCGACGCCATGCGCATCGCCGACCTTTTTCAGCGCCGCCATCATGCCTGCGTCATTGAATAGGCTTCCTCCGCCCAGCGGGCTCCATGCCATCGGCTTGATCCCGCGTTCCTGCAGGTATGCAACATCGCCATTGGTGAAGGCTTCGTGCGCCATGAGGCTGATTTCGATTTGGTTTGTGACCAGAGCGGTATCCATCGCCGATTGCAGAAGGTTCCAGTCGTGCAGTTTGAAGTTCGATACGCCGACATTCTTGACCTTGCCCGACGCGACAACTTCGTCCAACGCAGCGCCCGTCTCAGCCGCGTCCATCATCGGGTCAGGGCGGTGGATGAGCAGCAGGTCAATGGTGTCGACATCCATCAGGCGCAGGCTGTGATCGACCGAAGCAATAATATGCGCGCGGCTCGTGTCGTAGTATTTCACGCGGGCATCACTGTAGCGGCCCGCAGGGGCCACGATGTCGCATTTGGTGACGATCTCGATCTGGTCCTTCAGGGCAGGGGCCGCTTTCAGCGCTGCCCCGAGAATCTCTTCGGCTTCATACCCGCCATAGATGTCGGCCTGATCCATCGTGGTGATGCCTTGCTCGAGGCAGGCTTCGATTTTCGCCTGAACGTGCGCAGGCGAGGTGTCGGTGTCATCACCCAGACGCCACATGCCATAGACGATACGGCTCATTTCAAAGCCGGGGGACAGAGTGATCCGTTCCATTAGACGCGTTCTCCTACGCCAAGTGGCGTTGCGGGTGTTGATGTTGGCACACGCCCGTAAGCATGCGGTAGGCTGACGGTTTCAAGCTCTGGCATAATCAGCCGCCCGAAATGCTTGCATTCGTCGATATGAGGGTAGCCTGAGAAGATGAAGGCGCGAATGCCCATCTTCTTGTACTCTTCAATCTGCGTGAGGATTTGATCCGCTGATCCGACCAGTGCCGCGCCACAGCCAGACCGCGCCCGGCCGACGCCGGTCCACAGATGCGGTTCGACATAGCCGAATTTGTCGGCCAGTTCGCGCGCCTTGGCCTGATGCGCGACACCGAGTGAAATCGAGTCATGCGCGCGGTCGCGGATCAGTTTGCCGTATTCATCATCGAGTTTGCTCACGATGTAGTCGGCATATTCGCGGGCTTCGGCCTCGGTGTCGCGGACGATCATGTGAACGCGCAGACCGTAATCGAGCGTCCGGTTGTAACGCTCTGCAACCTCGTTCACGTCTTTCATGCGCTGGGCGAGGTTTTCCTTGGGCTCCGGCCACATGAGATAGACGTCGCAGTGCTGACCGCAGAGTTCCAGCGCGGCTGGCGAGTAGCCGCCAAAGTAAAGGAGCGGTCCGCCGGTCTGATAGGGTTTCGCCGGGTTGGTCGTCAGGCCCTCGAAATTATAGACCTCACCCTGATAGTTGATCTCGTCCTGCGTCCATGCCTGCTTCAGGATTTCGACGACTTCGCGGGAGCGTTGGTAGCGAAAGCTGCTTTCGGCCACTTCACCGGGAAAATCCGATGAAATCACGTTCAGTGTCAGCCGCCCTTGCAGCATGTGGTCCAGCGTAGCAACGGTGCGGGCCAACATGATCGGCTGCATCTCACCACAGCGGATCGCGGCGAGGAAGTTCATCTTGGACGTGAGCGGCGCCATGCCTGCAACAAAGCTCAGCGTGTCCTGACCCACCTGATAAGAGGAAGGCGCAAGAATGTTGCGAAAGCCCTGCTTCTCGGCCTCAAGTGCGATGTCGCGGCAGTGCTCCCAGCTAGACCGCAGGTTGCCGTCCGGGACGCCCAGAAATTGATAGTCATCCGAACACAAAGCCGAAAACCACGACACCTCTGCGCCGGTCAGATCAGGGGATGTCACGGGTACAACGGTCATAGGCGGCCACGTTTGTTAGCGGAAACTTTCCGACTCGGTAACACCGAAAAGGGATTGCATCAATACTGTATCAATCTAAAGATCACGCCCGGATCAACTCTGGATCAGCAAACGGACCAAAGCGGCGTGGAGCATCACGGAAGCCTGCCAAAACATCTGCAGATCAGCGAATTGCTGATCCGAGAGGTCGTGGCTGGGCGGCTGGCGGATGGCGCGCGGCTGCCGCCTGAACGCGATATGGCCGCCGATTTGAATGTCTCGGTGGGGACGCTGCGCCGTGCGCTGGACCGGATGACCGAACTGGGAATGCTGAACCGCGTGCAGGGGTCCGGCAATTATGTGTGCCGCAAGGATGATGCGGCCTCGGTCTATGCATTTTTCAGGCTGGAACGGCCCGAAGGCGGGGGGCTACCCACGGCGCGAATACTCTCGGCGCAATCCTTACTGCGGCCGGACGACCTGAAGACCGAAACAGGTTGTTCCCACGTGTTGCGCATTCGGCGGGTTCGTTTGTTGGATGCAGAGCCGGTTGCGCTTGAGGAAATCTGGCTGGACGCCGAAGGCGCGCATGAGCTTACAGCGCATGACCTCTCGGAATCGCTCTATTTGACATTTCAACGCGACTTGGGTGTGGCAATTGCCAGAACCGAAGACCGCGTCGGGCTGGGCCACGTTCCTGATTGGGATGGGGCGTTGCTGAATATCGCGCCGGGTACACCCTGCGCCCATGTGGCGCGTAAAGGGTGGTCAGATGATCTTGGCCTCGTAGAGGTGTCGCAGACATGGTTCGACGCTTCACGTGCGCATTACGTTTCCCGAAACCGATAACACCAAGAAAGAAAACGGTATGGATACAGTCAATTACGGCATCGTCGGATGTGGCATGATGGGTATGGAGCACATCGAGAACATCGGCCTTTTGCCGCACGGCCAGGTGTCGGCGGTTCTCGATCCGGTGCCTGAACTGGCCCAAGAGGCGTCGCGCCGTGCGGGTGGGGCGCGGGTGGCGCAATCCATGCCTGACCTGTTGGATGGCGACGACGTGGACGCGCTGGTGATCGTCAGCCCCAATCATCTGCATGTCGATCAATTGTTCGAAATCTCGACCCTGCGGCATCTTCCGATCCTTTGTGAAAAGCCGCTTTTCACGAACCCCGAGCAGGGTGAACGGATCAAGGTCTTTCGCGACCGGTATCAAGCTCCGATCTGGGTTGCGATGGAATACCGGTACATGCCTCCCATTGCTGCCTTCTTGGATGAGGTTGAGGCCGCGACAGGTGGGATCGAGATGCTGACGATCCGGGAACATCGGTTTCCGTTCCTGCCAAAAATTGGCAACTGGAACCGTTTCAATCGCAATACTGGTGGCACCTTGGTCGAAAAATGCTGTCACCACTTCGATATCATGTGTCTGGCGATGCAGTCCGAACCTGTGCGCGTCATGGCCTCGGGCGGGCAGGCCGTGAACCATACCGGCGAAAGCTATGCGGGCGAGGTGCCTGATATTTGGGACAATGCGTTCGTTATTGTCGACTTTGCTAATGGTAAACGCGCCATGCTGGACCTGTGCATGTTCGCAGAAGGCAGCCACTACCAAGAGGAAATCACAGCCGTCGGGCGCGATGGCAAAATCGAGTGCCTCGTGCCCGGGCCAGGGCGGTTTTGGCCCGATGCGCTAGGCCCGGCGCCTGTGCCCAAGCTGCTGTTTTCGCCCCGATCGCCTAAAAATCCATCAGAGCGTGATATCCCCGTTGATGAAACGCTTTTGGAGGCCGGGGACCATAACGGGTCCACCTTTTATCAACACGAGCGGTTCAATGCCGTCGTGCGCGGACAAGGGCAGGTCGAGGTGACGTTGACCGACGGTGCGCGCGCGGTCGAGATCGCCTTGGCTGCGCAACAGTCCGCCATTGAAGGGCGCACAATCGAATTACCGGTGGCCGGATAGGTCGCGTTGGAGCATTCGCCTCGGCCGCGTTCAATTGCGGACGTTGCAGGGACGTGCCCAAATGGCGACACGGCGTTGCAAAGCATCATCGTCCGCAAAGCCAGCCATCGGTTCAATCTCTCCCATTGAGACAGTTTCAAGTGTCACCGCAGGACCAAGTCCCTGTTCGCGCAAGTAGGCTTTGACGGCATTTGCGCGTTCGAGAGCGATTGTTTCATTGACTGCCGCATCACCGATCGCGTCGGCGTGGCCAACGAGCCGAATGCAGGATCCAAGGAACGCATCTGTGGCGAGCGCTGCCGCCAGGAGGATCAATTGCTGCTGAGCGTCAGTATCAAGCGTGCTGCCGCCGGAAGAAAAGAACACGTTGTTCTGGCGCACCTGCGCCGGGAGGGCGGCGACCTTGTCATTGCGCGGGCATCCAGCCGGGCGTTCCCACGCGGCGGCATGACATGGGTCTGACGCCGATGCTGCGCCTGTGGCAAACGCCATTCCGAGCCCACCTGCGCATAGTAATCGTGTAAGTCTTGCCATCCGCGCCTCCATGCGTACTTGCTAGCAACGAACCCCTTAACAGCAGGTAAAGATTGGAAAATTGCCAATCGAGCCGATTTTCTCAACGCCGTTTAGACTTTGTTTGGACGTCATGGCGCACCAAAGGGCCAAGTTGTGACGGGGATGTTCAGGTGTCGAATAACAGATTGGTCTGGCTAGATGCGCTTCGGTTGACAGCGGGCGTTTCCATGGTTGCGCTTCACGCTACAGCCGATCCCAATGGTCAGCCTTTTCCTGCATGGGACGTGTCTGACCGTGTGGGGCCGTTGATCATACGCACGATCATTTACACCGCTCGGACCGAGCTTTTCCTGATGATCTCGATCTTTCTGCTATTGTTGGCGCTTGGGCGACGACCGCGCGGTTACGGTGCGACGATGATGGAACAGGCGCGAAGGTTACTTCTGCCGTTTGCGTTCTGGACCGTTTTTTACGCCTTCTACAGCCTGATCAAGGCACAGGAATTCGGCTATTTCGAAGACCTTATCGCCGGGCTGCAAGAGCCGTCGACGTGGCTTTCGTTCCTTTTGCTTGGCACCTCGAAATACCACATGCATTTCATTCCCACGCTCTTTGGACTGCTGCTGCTTTACCCGGTGTTCAAGCTTGCCAAAGCGCACCCCTGGTTGGGCCTCGGGATCCTCGTTTGCCTCGTGGTGAAACGTGAAATCGACGGTTTCCTATGGGCGAACTACATGGGCGCGCCTTGGTTCGACTATGCCCTGCGAAGCGTCAAGATCGTGACCTATGCCGGCTATGGGCTTGCAGCAGGGGCCTTGGTCGGTCTCTGGACCCGATGGGGCGCGCGTCCTGAGAATGGCCAATGGTTTGGTCTGATCTGTCTGAGCGGCATGTTTTTATTCGCGATCAAGATCATTGCCATGATCAAGACGCTGGATACAGGGACGTGGCCGCACGGATACGCGGCTGGGTATTGGGCGGATTTCCTGTTTCCTGCATTGCTGTTTTCCGGATGCATGGTCTTGGCCCACAGGACGTGGCCCGCCGCCATCAGCCGTATCGCGAAATACTCTTTCGGGATCTATCTGTGCCATCCGATTTTTCTGGACCTCATTGAGATCGCTCTGCGTGATCAGGGCTTTGCGCCGCTTGAGCAGGTTCTCATCAAGATCGTCGTCGGCATTTCAGCGACCTTGGCGCTGGTGCTCGTTCTTGAACGTGCGAGACCTTTGGCGTGGACCATCGGACTTGGCCCGTTGCCCTTTTCAAGACGGGACAGTCACCGCGATACAGCCCACCCTCCTGTCCACCAAAAGCGGAGCACGGTATGATTGCGGTCAAGCCACCGATTGGCAGCATCGCCAATCTTGAGGTCAGCAAAGCCGGGTTCCCCGGTTCGGCATTCACCGGCATGGTAGATATTGTACGATCACTGGTGGCTTCAGGTCATCCGGCGATCCTCATCGATATTTCTGCCTTGGGTCGGATCCGTGCGTCCGAAATTGCAGCGCTGCTGGAGCTGGCGGCGCGGGCGTTGCCGGACGCGTTTCTTGGAGTTTATGGTGGTCAACCTGCGGTCCGGCAAAGGTTGGCCGATGTCGGGGCCGATCGCGTCGTGCGCAGTTTTGTGAGCCTTGAGCGCGCGCTTTCTCATCCGGCCTTTCGACGTCACCGTCTGTCCGGTGTGTCCGCGGTGGTTTTGTGCCCTGAGGCATCGGCGATGAACGCGATAAGCCCTTCCGGAACGGCGGCCATGTCTGATGTCATGGGACGACCGGTCCTTGAGCACGGATTGAATTTTTCTGCGGGTTTTGGGGTCCGGCATGTCTCGATCCTGGCGGCAGAAGCCGATGTGCATTCGATCGCTGCAAGATTTGGAAACGGCGGCCGCAAGCATCAGAACCTGTTTTATGCAAGCGTGGAAGGGCACCTGAACCCGCTGGTTCAACATGCAAAACAGTTCGGCGGGTTTCGCGAAACGACCGTTGTTTTGCTTGGCGATGCTTTGCTGGACTGCGATTTGCCCGCAATTGTTGATGCCCACCAGCAGTCAGGTTGTGACGTAACAACCCTGACTCTTAAGTCCATCGGTAAGTCCCTTGCTCAGTCAACGAGCGATCCGACCATTGCCGTTGTCTCTCCAAACGCCGGTCAGGCGCTGCGCGACATGGCTGGTCAAGACATTGGCTTCAACTGTTGGCGCGAGCTTGAGCGAATGGGATGTAGTGTTAGGGGTGTCACGCAGTATGGCCACCAGCTTAGTGTGATGCATCCCCAAAGCTATTTTGCCGCGTGGTCTGCCGCCATGGCCGGGCGTTTTCCGACGTTGGATCCCGCTGCAACAGAAATTGAGGCTGGGCTTTGGGTGCAAGCCAACACCCGCCTGCCGCGCCGGCTTGACCGATCCGGACCGCTTTATCTTGGGGCCGGAGCACGCGTGACACGCAATAGCCGTTTGAAAGGCGTGAACGTGTTGTTGCCGAATGCCGCCTGTAGCGGCGCGCATATGACAAACAGCTTGCTCTTGCCGGGGGTCACGGCCTCCAAGACTGCGTGGGTGGACAGTATGATCGCATCCGACGACTGGGCCATTCACCATCCGATCGCCACGCAAGCCGCCCGGCCCGGGCCACCGCTTGAGGGTGTCGACGGCGGTGCTCAGCATGGTGTGCCAAGCGAGATTGCAAAGGCAGGATGACCCGAGTGCACGATTCATTAAGCGCGGCCTCTGAGGGTGACACGCCGGAGATACGCGACGATTACTTTCGCGAGTTCGAACTTGTTCAGCCGCCGGAGCAGACCCACTTTGGTGCTGCCCGGACCATGATCTGGCAGACGCTGGCGGGGCTGACGATCGGCTTGGGTTTTTGGTACCTGTCATGGCGGTGGGGGGCGTCTTTGAACGCGAGTGCCCCGGTTTTCTCGGTGCTTGTTGCGGGCGCGGAAACGGCCATGTTCTTGGGAACGCTCCTTTTCTTTCACGACATTTGGGCTGAGCAGGACACCCCCCACCAACCGCCAAGTGCGGCTTTGGGTTCAGGACCAGACAGAGCCTCGGTCGACATCTTTGTAACAACCTACAATGAGAGCCCGCAGATTGTGGAACCGTCCATTTTGGCGGCCAAGGCCGTGCAGGTGCCGGAAAACTGGCAGGTCACCGTCTACATTCTCGATGACGGTGATCGCGATATCATGAAGACTATCGCGCAGCGTCATGGCGTCGGATACATCACGCGGTCCGACAATGTGGGTTTCAAAGCCGGCAACCTGAAAAACGCGCTACTGCGCACGGATGGGGAGTTCGTGGTTGTGTGTGATGCCGACACGCGGCTTTTTCCATCGTTTCTTAAGAATACTCTTGGCTATTTCAGTGAACCAGACGTCGCGTGGGTGCAGACCCCGCATTGGTTTTACGACATCCCGACACCCAAACCTTGGGCCGATGCGCTTCCGTCATGGATGCGTTGGATAGCACCGGTGTTGCGCTGGCTGACCGGGCGTGTGGGGCCGGGGGACGACCCGTTCATGAGCGGCAGTTCAATGTTCTTTGATGTGATCCAACGGCGGCGCAATCGCAACGGCGCCTCGTTTTGCTGCGGCGCTGCGTCGATCCATCGGCGTGACGCAATCTTTGCGCATGCGCTCGAGGATCAGGTGTCAGATCGTCAAACTGTCTCTTTGACCGCGCCGTCCGAACAGCGATGGCTGTCGCCTGCAACCTCAACGATGCAGCCGTTCCGGTTTCACGTATCCGAGGACATCTTTACCTCAATCCGGATGCACAGCATGGGCTGGAAATCGGTGTTTCATCCGCAGATCGAGGCGCGCATGCTTTCGCCCTGGAGCATGGATGCCTGGGCTTCGCAAAAGCTGAAATACGCCGGTGGAACGCTGGATATCTTTTGGAATGCGAACCCGCTGTTCCAGCCGGGCATGCCGTGGCGAACCAAGCTTCACTATGCAGCCACGTTCTGGAGCTATCTTTCGGCGCCTGTCTTGCTCATCCTGTTGCTGGCACCGGTCTGGGCGCTGTTCACCGGCACGGCGCCGGTCGATGCATATTCCCTTGTTTTCTTTGCTCACCTTGTGCCGTTCCTCATTGCGAATGAGCTTGCTTTGGTCGCGGCTTCGAACGGGGCGGATGGGACCCAAGGGCGGATTTTATCGGTGGCCACGTTGCCCATCACCTTGCGCGCCATGGTGCAGACGGCGCTGGGGCAAAAGGTTCGCTTTCGACCAACGCCAAAGAGACCGGGTTTCTCGGGCGCTTTGCGCTTTGTCTTGCCGCAACTCTTGCTGCTCGGCGTGATGGCGTTGGCTGCTGCCTACGGGCTTTGGGCGCACAGGGGCGGGTCCGTTGCGCACACGCCATCCCTTTTGGTGGTCAATTGCGCTTGGATGGCATGGAACGCGACGGCCTTGGCCGCGCCTGTCGCGGCGGCCATGTGGCGACCGGCATCGAACGGCTTTGAGAGCCGCCAATCCAATGCCGTTCCTGATCAGACGGTTCCTGTCGCGACCGGGCCGAGACCACTAGGAGCCTGAGAATAAATGCAAACTGTTCATACAAAACCGGCGACCGTTCCGCGTGGGCCGATTGTCTTTGTGGCCGGGCTTCTTTTGTCGGCAAGCCTTGCCTTGTTTTTCGATGATGCTCTGGCGCGGCTTTCGTTCCAAAATTCGACACTGATCCCGTTGGACGGTGAAGAGCCTCTTGCAGGGCCAAGCCAGGAATTCAGCCATGCGGACATGATCGCCGCCCAAACCGCTTGGACATATCTCGCGGCGAACACGCACCCCGAGACGGGATTTGTGAATTCGGTCGATGGGTATCCGTCAACGACAATGTGGGACCAAGGGTCGTATCTGCTTGGGCTGGTATCAGCCGTTCGATTGGGGCTGGTGTCAGAAGAGGCCTTTGAAGCACGCATCACTAAACTGCTGAAAGCTCTGGAATCCTTGCCCCTTTTTGACGGGCGCCTGCCCAACAAGGCCTACAACACGCAGACGCTGGCCATGGTGAACTATGGCAATCAGGACGTTGATGGCGGCATCGGGTGGTCCGCTTTGGACATGGGGCGGTTCCTGATGGCGCTCCGCGTGGTCGAGAAACACTATCCACATCACGGACAACAAATCCGTGCGATCCTGACCAGTTGGGATCTGACAGCGATGGCCGCGCAGGGCGAGTTGTGGGGGTCCGAATTGGATGGAAATGGCGGATATGTGCGTGTTCAGGAAGGGCGCATTGGCTATGAGCAATATGCGGCGCGTGCCGCCGCGCTTTGGGGGCTGGATGTCCTGCGTGCGGCGTCGGCAGAGCGGGTCGTTTCTTGGACCGAAGTTCAGGGACAGCAAGTGCCGACCGATCTGCGCAGGGCGCGGTCATTTGGAGCGATCACGCCAGTGCTCAGCGAACCCTACGTCTTGATTGGGCTGGAATTCGGGTTTGATGCCGAAAGCGCGACGCTCGCTCGGTCGATCCTGTCCGCGCAGGAGAGGCGGCATCAGGAAACCGGCCTCGTCACTATGGTCTCCGAAGATCACATCGATCAGGCCCCGCATTTCCTCTACGCCTCGGTGTTTGCCAACGGGCGGCCATGGGGCGTGGTGACAGAGGACGGCACGTTTCACGATGATCTGCGCACACAAAGCACCAAGGCCAGCTTTGCTTGGCACGCTCTAATGCCATCAGACTACACGGCGATGGCGCGCGAACGCGTGATGGCGACTGCCGACCCAGACAAAGGGTTTCCTGCCGGACTCTACGAGACCGACGGCACGATCAATGAGATCTATACACTGAACACCAACGCAATCGTTTTGCAGGCGCTGCATTACCAAAAGTTTGGGCCGCTATGGTAGCCGTCGACTTACGCGTGGAATGCGCCTCTAGAGGCGTCGCAGATCAAGGGTGTGGGGGAACTCTCCTTGGCGCGGAATTTGGCGGATCGTGATTTCGCCCGGCGTGTGAAACTGGGTAAAGCGCGCCAAACGTCGACCTTCCGCCTCTAGTTCGTTGATGGGCCGCGTTTCATGTGCGCGCCCACCTTCATGGGCTACGTGATAGGTACACCCGCCCAGCGAGTGGCGTGTCTTTTGATCCACAAGGTCAAAGGTCAGGGGGGCGTGGGGGGGAATGGTCGGATGCAAACAGTGCGCTGGCCACCAGGCGCGGAACTTGATCCCCGCAATCAGGCCTTGGTCGGTGCCGTGCATCGGGATCTCGACGCCATTTACCGTTGGCACCACGCCCTGCGGCAGGCCGGTAATCCGAAGTTGCAGACGTTCCATAGAACTGTCGACAAAGCGCGTGGTCCCGCCGATTGCGCCTTCTTCACCCAAGGTGGGCCAAGGTTCGATGGCGTTGCGCAATTCCAGATGCGCCCCTGCCACATCGACGGTCCCGGCCAGCGGGAAACGGAAAGACAATTGAGCATCAAACCATTCAGGATCGAACTTCAGCCTGAAATGTCCCGACAGGTCGCCCAACACGGCGGCAAAATCCTGCGCCAGGTAATGCGGCAACAAATATCGGTCATGCAGCTCGGTGCCCCAACGGATGAGCGGTCCATCATAGGGTTTTTCCCAGAATCGCGCGATGAGGGCGCGCAACACGAGGTTCTGGGCGACGGCCATACGGGGATGCGGAGGCATCTCGAACCCGCGAAACTCGATCAGGCCCAAGCGACCCGCAGGCCCATCCGGCGAATAGAGCTTGTCGATGCAAATCTCTGCGCGGTGCGTGTTGCCAGTGACGTCGATCAGCAGGTTGCGAAACAGTCGGTCGACCAGCCACGGGGGGCAATCGGCCTGTCGGGTCATCTGCTCCAGCGCGATTTCCATCTCATAAAGACTGTCATGGCGCGCCTCGTCCAACCGAGGCGCCTGAGACGTTGGCCCCACGAACATGCCCGAGAACAGATAGCTCAGCGACGGATGATTTTGCCAAAACCGGATAATCGACCCCAAAAGATCAGGCCGCCGCAGAAACGGGCTGTCTGCCGGGGTTTCGCCTCCCATCACGATATGGTTGCCGCCACCAGAGCCCACGACGCGGCCATCTATCTGAAAGGTCGAGGTATCCAAGCCGATTGCGCGCGCTTCCTCATATAGCGCCTCGGTGACGGCGGCTTGCTCGGCAAAACTGTGGGCTGGGTGGATGTTGATTTCGATGACGCCGGGATCAGGGGTGACCTTGATCACATTCAACCGCGCATCTGATGGTGGCGTATACCCTTCGACGTGAACCGGTTGGCCCAAGGCGCGTGCCGTGTCTTCCACGGCATTCAGGAGCGACAGGTAACCTTCTGCATTGTGCATCGGTGGCAGGAAAACGCAGAGAACGCCGTTGCGTGGTTCCACCGAAAGCGCGGTTCGAACGGCACCGCCTGTGGTTACTGCAATCGGGGCGTCGTTTTCTGCGGGATCGTGCCGCGTGGTTTGGAACCGGGGCGGGGCACCAAAACGCGGTGGAAGCGGAGGGCGGTTCGGCATGGTGTCTTGCGTAAACGGTACCGCCGCAACCCCGTCCGGCAAAACCGGCAACGCCTCAAGCGGGAGCCGCAGACCGGCCGGGCTATCGCCGGGGATCAGGAACAGTGCACCGCGCCGGGTTTTCCAAATCTCGCTGAGCCAGGTTGGGGGGACGGCCTCGCTTTGTGCCTGTTGCAGCGGAAGGACAAAGGCAGATGGGTCCTGCAAACCCTTCTCAAAAACGCGTACCAGACGACGCCGCAGTTCCGGGTCCGCCATCTCATTTGTTTCTGGTGTCGCGTTTTCAGGCAGGTTCTGTTCGCGCAGAGCAAATTCGACCGGGTCTTCATAAGCTGGAATGGCGTGATCAATAGGGATATCGAGCCGGTCACAGAGTGTTTCGATAAACCTGCGCGCGGCGGCGGGCGCGACGCGGTCGGACCCTTCCGTGGCGATCAGGCCGGGGTCATCCCAAAGCGGCAGGCCATCGCCGCGCCAGTGAAGCTCAAATGACCAGCGCGGCAATTGCTCGCCGGGATACCATTTGCCCTGTCCGTAATGCAGCACGCCGCCGGGGGCAAAGCGGTCACGCAGACGCCGGATCAAACGATCAGCATAGCTGCGTTTGGTTGGGCCAACGGCGTCAACGGTCCATTCGTCGGCATCTCGGTCGTTGGCTGCCACAAATGTCGGTTCGCCACCCACCGTAAGGCGCACAGCGCCTTTGTCCAAACGTTCATCTATGGCGGCTCCGACCGATTGAATGGCGCTCCATTGCGCGTCGCTCAGCGGTTTCGTCTGGCGCACCGGTTCCTTGAACCGGGTAATGGACATGTCGAAGTCAAATTGCACCTCGCAGGGATCGACCGCACCCGAGATCGGCGCTGCCGAACGTGGGGCCGGGGTCGCCGCCAACGGAATATGACCTTCACCCGCGAACAGGCCCGATGTCGGATCCAGTCCAATCCAACCCGCACCGGGCAGGTACACTTCTGCCCATGCATGCAAATCGGTAAAGTCGGCGTCTGGTCCGCTGGGTCCGTCGATGGCTTTGATGTCGGGGGTCAGTTGGATCAGATAGCCGGAAACGAACCGAGCTGCGTAGCCGAAATGCCGAAACATTTGCACCAGCATCCATCCGCTGTCGCGGCACGAACCTTTGCCGATGGTCAGCGTTTCTTCGGGCGTTTGCACGCCCGGTTCCATGCGCACAACGTAACCCACGGCCTGTTCGACATACTGGTTCAGGGCGACGACCCAGTCGATGGTCGATCCTTTGGGTCCGGGGGCACCAGCCAGGAAATCCTTGAAGGCCGGTGTCATTTTTGGGGCCGTCAGGTAGGGTGCAAGATCGGCTCTTAGGGCCGCATCATAGGTGAAATCCGCCTCTTGCGCGCTGTCTTCAAGAAAGAAGTCGAAGGGATTGATCGCCTCCAGTTCCGCAATGAGATCAATTTCGACCTCAAGGTGATCCGATTTCTCGGGGAACACCACACGCGCCTGATAGTTCGCGAAAGGGTCCTGTTGCCAATTCAGAAAATGCTCGTCCGGCGCAATGCGCTGGCTGTAGCTGAGGACTTTGGTGCGCGTATGCGGCGCCGGACGCAGACGGATGATATGCGGCGCGTGGCTGACAAAGCGGTCATAGCGATAGGTCGTGCGGTGGTTGAGGGCGACTTGGATGCTCATTTATTGATCACTTTGCGCGGAAATTGGGTTTCGCCGGTGGCAGCACGCTTCTTCCTTGCGCTCGCCCGAGTGTTAACCGACGGTAGGCGCATGTTTAACGAAATGCTAGGCGACGACGGTACACGTCCGGAATATGAACAAATTGCGCGGTGGATTGATGAAGAAGGCATCGAAACACTGTTGCAACGCCGAGCCGAGGCCGAGGCTTTGTTCCGGAAGGTCGGTATCACCTTTGCCGTCTATGGCGAGGGCGGTGACCCCGAACGGCTGATCCCCTTTGACATGGTGCCGCGTATCTTTACCGCCAAGGAATGGGAGGTGGTCGAGACAGGCTGCATCCAGCGGTGCCGCGCATTGAACGCGTTTCTTGCCGACATCTACGGCGAACAGAAGATCATCAAGGAAGGCTTGATCGACGAGACGCTGGTGACGGGTAATCCGGCCTTTGAAAAGGAAATGATCGGTGTAAGGCCGCCTGGCGATATCTGGTCACATATCTGCGGTGTGGATGTGGTGCGGACGGGTCCAGAAGAGTTCTACGTGCTCGAAGACAATTGCCGCACGCCCTCTGGCGTCAGCTACATGCTAGAGAGCCGCGAAGTCATGATGCAGATGTTCCCGCAGCTATTTGCAGATGCCTCGATCCGCCCAAATGAAGAGTATCCAGAGGTGCTCGCGCAGGCGATGGCGGCTTTGGCCCCGCCAAATTGCGACGGGCCACCGACCCTTGCCATTCTCACGCCGGGATATTTCAACTCTGCTTACTACGAGCATTCGTTCCTCGCGGACCGGATGGGGGTCGAGTTGGTCGAAGGGCAGGACCTTTATTGCGAGGACGGCAAGGTCTGGATGCGCACCATTCGAGGGCCTGAACGCGTCGATGTGATTTACCGCCGTATTGATGACGCGTTTCTCGACCCGGACGTCTTTAACCCAGACAGCGTACTTGGCGTGCGGGGGCTGATGGATGTGTACCGCAATGGCGGCGTCACCATTGTGAATGCGCCGGGCACTGGGGTCGCCGATGACAAAGCGATCTATATCCACGTGCCTGACATGATCCGGTTCTATCTGAAGGAAGAGCCGATCCTGAACAACGTGCCGACCTACAACTGCGCCAAATCCGATGAGCTCGACTATGTGCTGGAAAACATTGACACGCTTGTCGTGAAAGAAGTGCAAGGGTCAGGTGGCTACGGTATGCTCATCGGCCCCAAAGCCACGCCGGAAGAGCGCAGTGAATTCGCCGAGAAGCTGCGTAAGACGCCAGCCAACTACATCGCCCAACCGACCCTAGAACTGTCGACTGCGCCGGTTCTGACCGATGACGGTTTGTCACCGCGCCATGTTGATTTGCGGCCCTTCGTCATCACCGGAGACGAGCCCAAGCTGGTACCCGGCGGGCTGACGCGGGTGGCTTTGCGCGAAGGCTCTTTGGTCGTGAATTCGTCACAGGGCGGCGGCGTTAAGGACACGTGGGTGTTGCAGGAGACGCCAGATGCTTAGCCGGACTGCAGAAGGGCTGTTCTGGCTGGGACGTTATATGGAACGTGCCGACAATGTGGCCCGTTTGCTCGAAGCCGGACGACGGCTTGATACCCTCGCTGGGAAGGCCGGCATCGGGACAAATGAATGGACCGCGATCCTGATCGCCGCGGGATGCCGGGCGACTTATCCCGGAGATATCGAACAGGTGACAGCCGCACAGGCGATGCACCATCTGGTGATGGACCCGGCCAATCCATCGTCACTTCAGGCTTGTTTCGCTCAGGCCCGCGCCAACGCGCGCGCGCAGCGTGGGTCGATCACGGCCGGTATCTGGACCGCCGCGAACGAGGCCTGGCGTGAAACGCGCGACCTGCCGGAAAAAGCCTGCAAGCTCCGCCATGTTGCCGACACCATCGGTCAGGTTCAGCAATTCACCGCCCTGTTTCGCGGCGCAGTTTCGGCAACAATGCTGCGCGATGAACGTTTTTGTTTCCTGAGCCTTGGCCAATCTGTTGAGCGAGCCGATGCGACCGCACGGCTTGCGGATGTCAAATACCACGTCCTGATGCCTGCGGATCATCCAATCGGCTCCTCCGTCGATCAAATCCAGTGGAACAATTTGCTACGCGCCGCAGGGGCTCGGTCATCCTATCGATGGGTGTACAAGGCACCGGTCGAGTCCCGGCGGGTCATCGACTTTCTCCTGTTGAATGCCAGTTCGCCTCGGTCGCTCCGGTTTTGTATGGACGAGGCCGCGCGTGAGCTTGAGCATTTGCACGAAGGCGGGGCGTTTTCCGATCAGAGCCTGACTCAGGTTCGGGGTCTGCGGGATGATCTGCGCAAGACTGACGTGGATGCGATTATCGCTTTTGGCCTTCATGAATACTTGACCGACATGATTGTACGCTCCAACAACCTAGCTATCTCGATAGGTTCGGATTTCGGTTTTGGTCCGATTATCGCGCCGGACGTATCTGATACATAAAAACGAAAAGCACGCGGGTCACACGCTGGGGGCGTGGATCAAACGTGCATACAAGGAGCAGCTGCCAGTGACTTATTGTGTTGCCATCAAGGTGAACGAGGGCCTGATTTGCCTATCCGATACGCGCACGAATGCCGGATTGGACAATATCTCACGCTTTAAGAAGATGTTCACGTGGACGGTCCCGGGTGAGCGGGCCATCACGCTGATGACAGCAGGCAATCTGGCGATCACGCAAGCGGTCATGTCGCTTTTGCAAGAGAACATCGACAAACCTGAAAACGGATTGGAAACGCTGTATTCAGCGCCCTCGATGTTCCGGGTGGCCGAAATTGTCGGTGATGCGATGCGGATCGTTCAGGACAGATATGGTCCCGGCCTCGCCGCGCGCGGGGAGGCCTCGGATAGTACCATCATCTGCGCCGGTCAGCGGGCAGGTGGGCCTTTGCGCCTGTTCCTTGTCTACTCTGCCGGAAACTTCATCGAGGCTACAGATGACAGCCCGTTTTTCCAGATCGGTGAGCACAAATACGGCAAACCGATCCTTGATCGCGTGATCACCCCTGAGGTGCCGCTGGCCGACGCCACGACGGCAGCGCTCTTGTCGATGGACTCGACCCTACGCTCCAATCTCTCCGTTGGGATGCCGTTGGATATTTCAGTTCTGCGCAAGGATACCTACGCCTTTGAAACCGAGGAACGGATCGGCACCGACAATGGACGGTTTCAGGCGTTGTCACAGCGTTGGTCTGACGCGCTGCGCGAAGCGTTTGTGACGATTCCGCAGGTGATTGGCTAAACATTTGCATTGGTCGCAAATAGACGCGCATTGATGTGTGTGACCAAGCCTCCTGTGGGACAGGAGGTCTGGCATGACAGCTCAAACCAAACGCCGCCGTTCTGGTGGTCGCCGCGAAAAGGTCGAACAACGCGCCGCGCCGCCACCAAACCCGTGCCCACCGGGCCAAATTGGCGGTCAATACCGCCCGCTTTCTGATGCCGACCTGCAGGCGATCTACGACACGGCCCTCAGGCTTTTGGCTGATCTGGGTATGGGCGAGGTGCCAGAACGGTTGCGCGATGACCTCTGCGCCGCAGGAGCGCATGAGAAAGCTGACCGTGTCTGCATGCCACGCGCGTTGGTCGAAGAGGCGATTGACAAGGCAGCAAAGCGGTTCCCTCTGCACGGTCGCGATCCAAACCGCACGATCGAGGTTGGCGGCAACGCTGTGCATTTCGGCACTGGGGGGGCCGCAGTTCAGACGCTGGATCGCTTTACCGGTGAGTACCGGCCATCGACGTTGGCCGATTTGCACGATTTCACGCGCCTTCAGGACACGTTGGAAAACGTCAGTTGGTTCACCCGGTGTTGCGTTGCGACCGATGTGGCCGATCCCTTCGAACTTGATGTGAACACGGCCTATGCCCTGTTGAAGAACACCACCAAACCGGTGGCGACTTCATTTACGCTGGCTGAACACATCGCTCCGATTGTGGGCATGCTGGACATTGCGGCGGGTGGTGACGGGAAATTCAGCGCGCGGCCCTTTCTGAAAACCCACATTAGTCCAGTGATTTCTCCGATGCGGTTTGGCGAGGACGCAGTGGATGTGACCTATGGATGTATCGCTCATAACATCCCAATTTCCTGCATCACTGCCGCGCAGTCTGGTGCAACCGCACCCGCGACGCTGGCTGGTTTTCTGGCGCAATCGCTTGCCGAGACGCTCGCGAGCTTGGTGATGGTCCATGCGATCCACCCTGGATACCCCATGGTGTTTTCGAATTGGCCTTTGGTGATTGATCTGCGCACTGGTGCTTTTTCGGGCGGAGGCGGGGAAACCGCCGTTTTGAATGCTGCGTCAGCGCAACTGTCCAATTGGCTTGGCCTTCCATCCGGTGTGGCGGCGTCGATGTCAGATGCCAAAGCCTTGGACGCGCAGTATGGGGCCGAAAAGGCGCTTACGGCGTTGGCGGCGGGGCTAGCTGGCGGCAATTTGGTTTACGAAAGCTCTGGGATGACAGCGGCGCTTTTGGGCGCAAGCTGCGAGGCGTTTGTTTTGGATAACGATATGCTCGGCGCTGTTTATCGCACCTTGCGCGGGATCGAAGTTACGGAAGAGACCTTGGGCTATCGGGCCATTCGCGACGCGGTTTTGGGAGAGGGGCATTTTCTCGGATCAGCTCAGACCTATGCAGCGATGGAGAGGGACTACCACTATCCAGTTTTGTGGGACCGTGACGATCCCAGAACATGGCAGGTGGCCGGTGGACAGGACGCATGGGCGCGCGCAAGCGCGCGGGTGGACAGCATCCTTGCCTCGCATAACCCTGACTATTTGGATGCGGACGCCGACCGCCGCATTCGCGACAGTTTCCCGATATTGCGATAGGGGCCGATGAAATTGAAATCTGTTTGGCTCCGGTCGTGGATAAGACATTAGCAGGTTGGAAACCTGTCGCTGATACCACGAACTCTGGATATGGAGGGTGGTCATGACGCCAGAACAGGTCAAACAGATCTCACTGAGCTTTGGTCGGGTGTTCCCGTTTCGACGGCATCTGGTGAAGACGTTCTACGCCGAGCTTTTTCGTCAGGCCCCTAAGACGCGTGCCTTATTTCCAGAGGATATGTCCGGGCAGTTCGACAAACTGGCCGACATGTTGCACCTGATTGTGACGCAGTTGGGGACCTCTGAGACGTTTCTTTCCGAGGTGCAGGCGCTGGGCACACGCCATGCGCACTATGGTGCGAAGCCAGAGCATTTCGAGGCGGTTGGTCACGCCTTGTTGCATTCGCTGAAGGAAGTGGTTCCTGGTGGCCTGACAGCCGCAGAGGAAGAGGCGTGGGGCGCGGCCTATGCGACATTGTCAGACGTCATGATCAAGGCCGGTCGACATAGCAGCAGCGCGGCTTGATCGCGGGGTCTTCCGACCTGTCCAAGGGTGGCGCTTCACAGGACTTAATCGCCTGTCGCAAACCCCATTTCCGAAAGACTCGCTTTCAACCGTTCGCTGCCGTAGCGTTACCCCATTGGTTGAAAAATCTGGCCGGAAAAGGCCGATGGGGGATTTATGGCGCGGCACGCGGTTATTTTGGTGCATGGCATGGGCGAACAGACCCCGATGCAGACGCTACGGGGCTTTGTTGATGCCGTATGGACTTCGGACCCCGACCTTGTCGATCCAGGGAGACCAGATCCGTTCACCGGTCAAACCCCCCGTGTGAATGTGCCAAATCGCTCGTGGAGCAAGCCCGACGAGATGTCGAATTCTTTTGAGTTGCGACGGATCACAACGGAAAGCGCACAAACCGGTACGCGCGTTGATTTCTTTGAATTCTACTGGGCTCATCACATGGCCCATAACAAGTGGAGTGATGTGATCCCTTGGGTCGCCAACCTGTTGTTGCGTCGCCCCGATCAGGTGCCGACCCCGGTCAAAACCATCTGGGTAATCCTATGGACGGCAACGCTGGCGGCGCTGGGCGCGATGATCGTGGGGCTTTACAATCAGGCATTCGGGATTGAGCGGTTGGGGTGGTCTGTTTTTGTTTGGGGACTTATCGCTGCCGTTGTTTCGGTTGTTGCGAACGCACTCGTCCTGACGCGGTTCGGGGACGTTGCGCGCTATGTCATGGCCAAGCCAAACAACGTCGCAACTCGACAGAAGATACGCCAACAAGGCGTTGATTTTCTGGAGCGAATCCTGCGGGCGAAGGATGATAAAGACAAGCCGATGTTTGAACGGGTCAGTGTGGTTGCACATTCGCTCGGGACAATCGTTGCCTATGACATCCTTAGCCATACTTTCGCACGCATTAACCGGCACATCGACGAGGCTGGCCTGTCTGCAAACCCGGCGCAGCCTGCACGGGATGATTTGGAAAGGTTGCTGCAAGCCGAGCATGCCAAGGCCGGTCCAGAAACAGTGTTGGATACCAATGACTTCCACGGCAAGATTGATGCCGCTCGCCATGAGCATCTTGACCAAGGCGGACTATGGCGTGTCAGCGATTTTATCACCTTGGGATCGCCCTTGACGCATGCGGAATTCATGCTGGCTCGTGATGCGAAGGCGCTGGATTATGACATGGAGCGGCGGGTGTTTCCCACATGCCCGCCAATTCTAGAATATGACCGAACATCAAAGGATTGGCGTGCGTTCTACAGGCCAGGGATCAAGGTCAATAAAGGCGTGGATCAACCCACCGGCGCACCCCGCATTCCGCATCATGGCGCCATGTTTGCGCTGACCAAGTGGACCAACATTTATTCTCCGGTAAAGGCGATAGTGAAAGGTGATCTGGTATCCGGTCCCGTCCGCCACATTTTTGGCTCAAAGACACCGACGACACGCATGATCGGTGCGGTCGACAAACCTGTTCTGCCGCCTGTCTCCCCGAATGGCCGCCCCATGGCGGGGCACAAACGTAGATGGGTCACGCACAACAACTATTGGAGCCTCAATCCGAAACACGCCTCGGAACGACGGCTTGGACGCGGTGCTGTTGCGCACCACATTCAAACACTGCGCGACGCTCTCAAGGTCGGTCAGGTCTAGCGGGCAGCGCCCCGTACCGCCTGTGCAATGTTGCCCAAAGCAAAAAGCCCAGCCGCAACGCAGACGATGGTTGGACCCGTCGGCGTGTCGAGTTGAAAGGACACCCATAGGCCGCCCAAAACCGAAACGGCACCCAAAGCCGCTGCGATGATTGCCATGGCCTCCGGCGTGCGCGCTGCCACGCGTGCTGTCGCGGCGGGGATAATGAGCAATGCAGAGATCAACAGCGCCCCGACTACCTTCAGCGCCACTGCGATCGTGATGGCGAGCGCCAGCGTGATCACGAGGTCCGCGCGTTTGGGGTTAATGCCACTGGCGTGGGCAAGGTCCGGGTTCAATGTGGCAGTCAAGAGCGCGTTCCATCGCGACAGGATCAGCCCAAGAACCACAGCGCCTCCGGCCCAGATCACACCCAATTCGCCGCGATCCACGGCAAGGATGTCGCCGAATAGAAAGGCCATAAGATCGATCCGCACGGTCCCAAGCAGGGACACCGCGACCAGGCCCGCAGCGAGGGCGGAATGCGCCAACACCCCCAGAGCTGCATCATAGCTGTGGCCCCGGCTGGAGAGCAGGTTGAGCAAAAGCGCCATGCCGACCGCCATAACCAGGACACCGGCAAAGATGGAAATCTGGAACCCAAAGGACAGCGCGACGCCAAGGATGGCCGCGTGGGACACAGCATCACCGAAATAGGCCATGCGCCGCCAAACCACGAAACAGCCCAAAGGGGCTGCAGCGATCATGACGCCTAGACCGGCAAGGGCGGCGCGCACCAGAAAGTCGTCCAGCATTTATTCGGCGGCCTCGTGATGGTGGTCGTGGTGATGACCATGATCGTGGCTGTGGTTGTGGTCATGCCGATACAGCGCCAGAGCGCCTTGGGTCCCCGTGCCAAAGAGCGCGCGATATTCCGGAGCGGTGGCCACGACCTCTGGCGTGCCTTCGCAACAGATATGACCATTGATGCAGACCACGCGGTCCGACGCGGCCATCACGACGTGCAACTCATGCGACACCATAAGAACCGCGCAGCCGATGGCCCCGCGGACCTCGGCGATCTGTTGGTAGAATGCTGCCGAGCCGCGCTGATCAAGGCCTTGGGTGGCTTCGTCGAGGACCAAGATGTCAGGGTTGCACAGCAGCGCACGGGCCAAAAGAACCCGTTGAAACTGACCACCTGAGAGGTTGGTCATTTGTCTGTCAGCAATCTCGGGGACGCCCGCCTGTTCCAGAGCGGCACGAACTTGTTTCTTGCTGACACGATCAGGCAGATTCAAAAACCTTTGCACGGTCATGGGCAGCGACGGATCGATATGCAGCTTTTGCGGGACATACCCGATCCGTAAACCTGGCTTGCGAACCACGGTTCCCGATGAGGGCGCCACGGCACCCAACAGGGCACGCAACAAGGTCGATTTGCCGGACCCGTTCGGGCCGACAATGGTCACGATTTCTCCGGGTGCAATCGAGAAGTCGACATTGGACAATATCGTGCGGCCACCAAGACGAATGCCGGTGCCCTTCGCCGTAATGAGGCTCACTTCGTGGCCTCCTGACAGTCACTACAGACGCCTTGCACTTCAACGCTGGAGGGGTCGACCGAAAATCCGGACTCCGCCGCGACGCGGCCCAAGGCATCGGTCATAAGGCTGGCGGGAGCTTCGGACACCGATTTGCAGTCGCGGCAGACCAAGAGTGTTGGCGCGTGATCCTCTCCGGGATGAACACAGGCGACAAATCCGTTCAGGTTTTCGACGCGATGCGCAAAGCCGTTGGACACCAGAAAATCCAGCGCGCGATAGGCGATGGGGGGCTGCGACCCAAGCCCTTCGGCCTGCAGCTGCGAAAGCACCTCATAGGCACCGAAGGCCCGATGCTCTTGCAGGAGGATTTCAAGCACACGGCGGCGCACGGGAGTGAGCTTGAGTTTTTGCTCAGCGCAATAGGCTTCGACCTCAGTCAGGGCCTTTGCAATGCTGCTTGCGTCATGCGTGTGGTGAGAAGTTGCCATGGGCCCGCTTACCATAGTCATTTGAGGCTTGCCAAGATCATGTATGTTATAACATAACGCGCGACATGAAACATACACTTACATTTGCCTTGTTAATCGGGTCTACGGCTGCGTTCGCCGAAGCGCCCAAAGTTGTCACCGACATTCTTCCCGTCCACGGGCTTGTGGCGCGGGTGATGGATGGTGTGGCGGAGCCGACATTCATCGTCCAGCCCGGCGCGTCGCCACATGACGATGCGATGCGGCCATCCTCGGCACGGGCGCTGTCCGAGGCTGATCTGGTCGTATGGATCGGCGAGGGACTTACACCTTGGCTTGGGGATGCAGTCCCGACCTTGGCACCGGATGCCGAAGCGATTGAGTTGTTGGAAGTGCCAGGTGTGACTGTTCTGCCGTTCCGTGAAATCGCGGTCATGGACGGTCATGATGACCACGATGATCACGACGACCACGATGATCATGATCACGACGATCACGATCATGACCATGAAGAAACCGCGGCCAAAGACGACGATCACGACCATGACCACGAAGAAATGGCCGCGAAAGACGATGATCATGATCACGAAGAAACGGCAGCCAAAGATGATCATGACCACGACCACGGGCATGAGGAAATGGCCGCGAAGGACGATGATCACGACCATGATCACGAAGACCACGAAGATCACGCGGGCCACGGTCACCACCATCACGGCGAATTCGACCCGCATGCATGGCTGGACCCCGGGAACGCGGCTGTCTGGACACAGGCTATCGCGCTGAAGCTCGCCATCATGGACCCTGAGAACGCCGCGACCTATGCCGCCAACGCTCAGGAAGCTGTGGCCGAAATCGCAGCGGCCCAAGAGGCTCTCGACGAGACGCTCGAAGGCCTCGGTGAGCAGAACTACATGGTTTTCCACGACGCCTATCAGTACCTTGAGGTGTCGCTCGACTTTGATGTTGTCGCCTCGATTGCTGATGGCGAAGCCGCGGATCCGGGTCCGGCAAGGGTTGCGGAAATGCGCGACCTGATTGCCGATGGCAACGTGTCCTGTGTCTTCTCGGAACCGCAGTTTAATGCCGATTTGGTGGCATCTCTGACTGATGGCACCGAGGTTGGATCAGCTATCCTTGATCCGCTGGGGTCCAAAATCGAGCCGGGTCCCGGTTTCTATCCCGCACTCATGGCAAGCGTGGGTGAATCAATCTCTGGCTGCGTTTCGGGGTCCTGATCCTGCTTGCGCGAAATTGATGCATGGGCCACGGTTGGCCCATGCATGACCATTCACACGACAATGACCTTGACCCGATGGAGGCGCGCGTGCGCGCGTTGGAAACCATCTTGGTGGGCAAGGGTTTGGTCGACCCTGCGGCGGTCGATCTGATCATCGATACTTACGAAAACAAAGTCGGACCGAGGAACGGCGCACAGGTTGTGGCGCGGGCTTGGACCGAAGCTGACTTTGCACAGGCGCTGCGAGATGATGCGACCACAGCCATCGAAAGCATGGGATTTGCCGGGCGTCAGGCCGAGCACATGGAGGTGCTCTGGAACACGCCCGATACACACAACATGGTCGTTTGCACGTTGTGTTCCTGTTACCCTTGGGCGGTGCTGGGTTTGCCGCCAGTTTGGTATAAATCCGCGCCGTATCGGTCGCGGGCGGTGAGTGAGCCGCGAAAGGTTCTCAGCGAATTTGGCGTGACTTTGCCAGAAAGCACCAAGGTCAAGGTCTGGGACAGCACAGCTGAGGTTCGGTATCTTGTGATCCCGGTGCGGCCCGAAGGAACGGAAGGTTGGAGCGCGGAGGCGCTAGCAGACCTCGTGACGCGGGACAGCATGATTGGCACCGGGCTGGCCAAGGAGCCTGTGACATGAACGGGCCGCAGGATATGGGCGGGCGTGCAGGGTTTGGCGCGGTTGAGTCGGAAGCCGATGAGCCGGTGTTCCATGCCGAGTGGGAGAAGACCGCGCTGGGCCTGACGCTATGCGCCGGGGCATTGGGGCATTGGAATCTGGACAGCAGCCGCCATGCGCGGGAATGTCTGCCGCCTGCGAAGTATCTGACTTCAAGTTACTACGACATCTGGCTGACCGCGCTGGAAAATTTGCTTGTGGACCATGGCGAAGTCACGCGCGAGGAACTAGCGCAGGGCGAAGTGCTGCAGCCGGGTCTACGGCCCGAACGAATGATGGCCGCGGAAAAGATGATGGGCGTGTTGAAAACCGGCGGACCTGTGGATCGGAGCGCGAAAGGCGAGCCTGCATTTTCTGTCGGAGACAGGGTAAAGCTGTCCGGCGATCAGGTGACAACCCATACTCGGCGTCCCACCTATGCGATGGGCAAGGTCGGGACCGTGACCGGCATTCGCGGCTACCACGTCTATCCGGACAGTTCCGCGCATGGTCAGGGTGAGCAGCCTTGCTGGCTCTATGGGGTGACGTTTGACGGTCAGACGCTCTGGGGTGCCGGTGCAGAGCCGGACACCGAGGTCACGATTGATGCCTTTGAACGGTATCTGAGCCATGCGTGAGCCCGACCGCCCGTTTGATGCACCGTGGCAGGCGCAGGTCTTTGCCATGACGGTGGCGCTGAACGAAGCCGGTCAGTTGGACTGGTCCCGCTGGGCCGAGGCATTGGGGACGCAGCTGGCGGATCAGTCCGAAGTGTCGAACGATGCCTACTATTCGGCGTGGCTGGCGGCGTTTGAGACCGTGTTGCTGGAAGACGGTATTGCCGATGCGGGGCAGGTTTCCGACCTGACCGCACAATGGCACGCAGCTGCCCGCGCAACACCGCACGGGCAACCGATTGAGTTGGGCAACGCCTAGTCTGCAGCGACCTGCGCCAGTTGTGGCACCAGACCAAAGTGTTCGATCATCTCCGCGCTTATCTGGGCGTGGACGGCGGCGCGGTCTGACCCCTGTGGGTCATCGCAGACCGGATAATCAAAGGTCACTTTCAGGAACAACCAGCCACCCGGACGGCAGGTCATCAGCGCCGAGATGTGGTGCGCCGGGTCGATTGTGACGCGCTCGTGCGCGACAACGTCGCCAAAACCACTGCGGTCGATGTCGGTCGCATAGTGCCGGTTTTCACCGCTCCCCAGTTGGATCAGAAGGGCGTCGGCCTCCATTCCCGCACCATTAACAGCTTCGGCCCCATAGATCAGGCCCGGGTCGATGGCGGCAACATGGGTCACACGGTCGTCGCGGTAGCTGGCGTTCCAGTCCTCTGCCGGGATGGCCGCCAGATCTCCGCCCGCTCGGATGATGTCCTGACAATGGGTCGAGGCTTCGGCATCCTCTTCGCAGTGGCTGACATAGCCCGCATGATTGCCGGTCTGGCCACCCAAGCTGAGCGCCGTCCAGCCGCCATAGGAAAAGCCGGATGCCATGACGCGGCTGGTGTCCACATAATCACCATAGGTGTCGATCACGTGGTCGAGAGCGGCGGACATATCCTGCGCGCGGGTCCAGTGGTGCAGCGACAGTTGCGGGTCCACGTCAAAGGTCGTGCTGTTTGGGTGGTTGACCGCGATGACGATCGCGCCTGCTTCAGCCAAATCCCGTGCCAACCAGCTCAGCACACGATAGTTGCCGCCCAATCCGTGGGACATCAGAACAATCGGATGGTTGCCATCCGCGATCGGGGCGTCCTGCGAGACCTGAATGCCGGTGAACACAGGGTTGCGCCCAAAGGTGATCGGGTCGCCACCTGCCGCCGCGGGATAGAACATCGCGGCATCCAGCGGGGCGGCATGGTGATCAGTCTGCAGGTCGAACTGCACAAAGCCAGTTTCAGCAGCGGCTTGCGCGGCCAGAGCGATGGCTGCGCAAGTGGTCATGATGGTGAAGATGCGGGTCATCGGAACCTCCTGTCCGTTTTGGAATGTGAGGTCAGATGGCCCGGTCTTGCGGGTGCTGGCGTCCTGAAACCCGTTTTAGGACGTCAAAAACCGGTTTTAGGACATGGATTTCGCGCGTTAGTGCTTTGGGTCTTGGAGCGGAGGCGGTGTGACCGCCCCCTCAGTATTACCAACCGTCTTCGGTGATAATCTTGCTTTCGTCTTTGCCCAATTCCTTCAGCGCGGAGCGCACATCATCGACAAAACCGCCAGGGCCGCAGATGTAGACCGGGCGATCATCGATCTCGACCATGTCGCGCAGCATTTCTTTGTCGATCTTGCCCGAAGTATGATCGGTATTCTCTTGGCCCGTCACGATATACTTGGTCTCTAGCTCTGGCATCGCGTCCCAAGTCTTTTTCAGGATGATGTCGGCTTCGGTGTGGTTTGAAAAGACCAGCATGTCTTCGCCCACGCCTTCTGCCGCGTGCTTCTTGAGGATCGGAATAAAGGGTGTGATGCCCGCGCCTGCGGCGATGAATGTGCCCGCACCTTGATCCGAAATCGCGCCGAATGGACCATCCAAGGTCACGTCGTCGCCTTCGGCCAAGGTCGGGATGTGCTGTGTGATTCCATTGCGCTCGGGGTAGGTCTTGATGACGAATTGCAGCGTCGCATCCTGCGGCAAAGATGTCATCGTGAACGGACGGCCTTCGTCGCGCAGGCCACCCTTATCAAGAAAAAGCTCTGCTGCCTGTCCCGGTTCAAAATCAAAATTCGCCGGTTTGTCGAAGGTCAGCATATAGGTGTCTGGTGTGATCGGATCGTTGCTTTGAAGTTTCAGCTTGTGTGTCATTGCAGTCTCCTTTGACAGAAGAACTGATGACGCTCGGCTTGGTTCCAAGGCGGCTTATGACCGACGCTGCTAGGTGGGCGTCAGCATCCGCGTGAACAGTTGTTTCAGATGTGCTTCTGCACCGGCCCAATCGGCATCGCCCAAAACAGCACGGACCTGAATATCGAAATCCGCGTAATGCTGGGTTTGTGCCCAGATCGACATGATCAGGTGATGTGGGTCATGTGGCGCAAGCCGGCCTTGGTCAATCCAGCCTTGGATGACAGTGGCCTTTTCATCGACCAAACGGCGTAGATCACTACGAAGTGCGTCGCCCATATGCGGCGCACCGCGCAGGATTTCACCGGCAAAGAGACGGCTCTCTCGCGGGTAATCCCGCGCCATTTCCAGCTTGCGCTGCACATAGCTCAGGATCTCTTGAAGCGGGTCGCCGGACGGGTTGAGCGTGATAAGCGGGTCCAACCAATTGGCGAGCAAGCGTGACAACAGCGCCGTATGGATCGCCTCTTTGGATGCAAAGTAGTAAAGCAGGTTGGGTTTTGACATTTCGGCACGTGCGGCGATGGCATCAAGCGTGGCCCCGCGAAATCCATCGGTTGAAAACACATCCAGCGCCGCGTCCAGAATGAGCGCATGCTTTTTGCGCTGTATGCGGGTCTGGGGCTTGTTGTCCTTAGCGGTCATCTTTTGCCTCATGGCTCAACGCGGTCGCCTGCGCATTGGGCGGTTGCACAAAACATATGCTGATTTGCTGAAATTCTTGACGCAAGCCCCCCCCGTGGTAGCGTGGGTTTGACCAGTTGGTCAAATTGCCAAATGGTCGAGACGTAAGTGTCGCGGGGGGTGCGACACGTCGGAAGATCCTGGTCCGGCCCGCGCCCTTGCGTCCGCAAGAATTGGGAGTCGAGATGTCCACGAAACCTTCAGCGCCCGGCGAAAACCTGAGAATCGATGGCGATCGCCTTTGGGACAGTCTGATGGAGATGGCCAAGATCGGTCCCGGCATTGCGGGCGGCAATAACCGACAGACGCTTACAGACGAAGACGCGGAGGGCCGTGCGCTATTTCAGAAATGGTGTGAAGAGGCTGGCATGACCCTAGGCGTTGACACGATGGGCAACATGTTTGCCCGCCGAGAGGGAACCGATGCAGATGCTCTCCCTGTCTATGTCGGTTCCCACTTGGACACCCAGCCTACGGGCGGGAAATATGACGGTGTGCTAGGAGTTTTGGGCGGGCTCGAGATCATTCGGTCGATGAATGATCTGGGCATCCAGACCAAGCACCCGATTGTTGTTACGAACTGGACAAATGAAGAAGGCACGCGGTTTGCGCCAGCCATGCTGGCTTCTGGCGTGTTTGCTGGAAAACACACGCAAGACTGGGCCTATGACCGGGTGGATGCCGACGGCAAACGGTTCGGGGATGAGCTGAAGCGGATCGGTTGGGTGGGCGATGAGCCGGTCGGTGACCGCAAGATGCACGCCTTCTTTGAACTGCATATTGAACAAGGGCCGATCCTAGAGGCCGAGGGCAAGGACATCGGCGTCGTCACCCACGGGCAGGGTCTGCGCTGGATTGAATGCACGGTGACAGGCAAAGAGAGCCACACCGGGTCTACGCCCATGCATATGCGCAAGAATGCTGGTCGGGGTTTGGCTCTGATTACTGAGATGGTGCATGGGATTGCGATGAAGAACCAGCCCAACGCAGTCGGCGCGATTGGGCATATCGATGTCTATCCCAACAGCCGCAACATCATTCCGGGGAAGGTCGTCTTTACCGTCGATATGCGGACCCACCTTCTGGATAAGTTGAACGACATGGTCGATGAGTTCATGGAGAAGGCGCCGAAGCTGTGTGCAGATATCGGCGTTGAGTTTTCCTGCGAAATCGTTGGCCAATTTGATCCGCCCGCATTCGACGAAGGCTGTGTCAGCGCGGTGCGCGATGCTGCCCAGCGGTTGGGGTATTCGCACATGGATATCGTGTCCGGCGCAGGTCATGACGCGTGCTGGATCAATGACCTCTATCCCACTGCGATGATCATGTGCCCGTGTGTGGACGGGTTGAGCCATAACGAGGCTGAAGAGATTAGCAAGGAATGGGCAACTGCAGGCGCGGATGTTTTGTTTCATGCAGTTGTAGAGACGGCGGGGATTCAAGGCTGATGCGTGTCCCAACGGATCGAGGTCCCGGGTCAAGCCCGGGACGTGGAGTGCCTCGCGTCCCGGGCTTGACCCGGGACCTCGATGAGTGGCGCGCAGCGGTTGCGTTGATTGATTTAAGATTTGTTAACCTTGCTAGCGCAGCGTCTGATGATGGCGCATTTTGTTTACATAATGGCTTCGAGGCCGAACGGCGCGATTTACACAGGTCGAACGCGCGACTTGCTCAAGCGAGTGGAGGCACATCGGGCTGGGATGTCCACTCACACTTCCAAGTATCAGATCAACAAGCTCGTTTGGTTCGAAGTTCACGACGAGTTCGAAACATCACTGCGCAGAGAACGCTCGATCAAAGGTTGGCAGCGTGCGTGGAAGATCGACCTTATAATGCAATCCAATCCACATTGGCAGGACCTGACCGCAGACGTTCCGCACTGAACATCGAGGTCCCGGGTCAAGCCCGGGACGGGAAGCGCCTCAACCACCCGCAACAATCTGTTTCCAACCCAACCGTTTACCAAAGCGTCCCCACCGCCCAAGCTACCTGCCGCCCAAACCGTTGGGCGGAAACGGATTTTGTCCCGAAAGGAATGACAAATGGCTTGGAAACTTGGGATTGTTGGCGCTCTGGCGCTGGCGGCGGCGGGCTGCACGATGCAGGAACCCGAAACGACGTCGATGAATTTGGCAGCCGATGCCAACGTCGAACAGCAAATCTGGCGCGGGCCGGACGGGTGTTTTTACGATATCACGCTGGTGAACGGCACACGCGCGGGCATGGAGCGCCGTGGGCCGGGGAACGGCGACTGCTTCAAATAGGGGCGGTTTGCGCCACCCCTGATCCAAGACAAAGGGGAGAGGTGGCATGAGTACTGTCATCAAGAACGGGACCGTCGTGACGGCGGACCTGACCTATAAGGCTGACGTTCTGGTCGAGGGTGGTGTCATCACCGAGATCGGCGAGAATCTCAGCGGGTCAGAGGTGCTGGATGCGACGGGCTGCTACGTGATGCCCGGCGGGATTGACCCGCATGTGCACCTTGAGATGCCCTTTATGGGCACCTATTCCAGCGATGATTTTGAAAGCGGCACGCGCGCGGGGCTGGCGGGCGGCACGACGATGGTCGTCGATTTCTGCCTGCCGAACCAAGGCGAGGGCCTGCATGACGCGCTAAAACGCTGGGACAACAAATCAACCCGCGCGAATTGTGACTACTCGTTCCACATGGCTGTGACCTGGTGGGGCGAACAGGTGTTCAACGACATGGCGACCGTGATCAAGGATCGCGGGATCACCACGTTTAAACACTTCCTCGCCTATAAAGGCGCGCTCATGGTCAATGATGATGAGCTATTCGCATCCTTCAACCGGCTGAGCGAGCTGGGCGGGATCGCGATGGTCCATGCCGAGAACGGCGATGTGGTGGCCGAGATGACGGCGAAGCTGCTAGCTGAGGGGAATGTGGGGCCAGAGGGACACGCCTATTCACGACCATCGCAGGTGGAAGGTGAGGCGACGAACCGCGCGATTATGATTGCCGATATGGCAGGTGTGCCTTTGTACGTTGTTCACACCTCCTGCGAAGAAGCGCATGAAGCCATCCGGCGCGCACGGATGCAAGGCAAACGCGTCTGGGGTGAGCCGCTGATCCAGCACCTGACGCTGGATGAAAGCGAGTATTTCAACGCCGATTGGGACCACGCCGCGCGGCGCGTGATGTCGCCACCGTTCCGGAACAAGAAGCATCAGGACAGCCTATGGTCTGGTTTGATGAGCGGGTCGCTGTCCGTCGTGGCGACGGACCACTGCGCCTTTACGACCGAACAAAAGCGCACGGGCGTCGGTGATTTTTCAAAAATTCCGAACGGGACCGGCGGCCTAGAGGATCGCTTACCCATGCTCTGGACACATGGCGTGCGCACCGGACGTTTAACGCCGAATGAGTTTGTGGCGGTGACCTCGACCAATATCGCGAAGATCCTGAACTGCTACCCCAAGAAGGGCGCAGTGCTGGTTGGCGCGGATGCCGATTTGGTCGTGTGGGACCCGGAGAAGTCCAAGACGATCACCGCCGGCAGCCAGCAATCAGCAATCGATTACAATGTGTTCGAGGGTCACGAGGTCAAAGGCCTGCCACGCTACACGCTGACGCGCGGGCACGTGGCCGTGGCCGATGGTGAGATCAAAACGCGGGAAGGGCACGGCAAGTTCGTAGCGCGCGAGGCGAATACGCCTGTGAACCGGGCGCTGTCGACTTGGAAGGAGTTGACCGCGCCGCGTCCGGTGGAGCGGACGGGTATTCCGGCGACCGGCGTCTAGAAAGGCGCTGATTAAGTGGACCGCCCGGTGGGAACCGCCGGGCAGCCCCCGACCGCCCCACAATGATCCTCGGGGGGCGGGGGCTTCACCCCCACCCGCGGCCGGGGACCGCCCTATGAGCATGAAGACCAAAGTTGGCTGAGGCAAAAGAAACAAAAGTGGCACCTTTGATCGACGAGGTCCCGGGTCAGGCCCGGGACGTTGTGGTGCGTGCGTCGAAGCTTGATCTGACATTTCAGACGAATGACGGGCCGGTGCACGCGCTGAAGGGCGTGGATTTGGATATTCATGCGGGGGATTTCGTGTCCTTCATCGGGCCTTCGGGCTGTGGGAAAACGACATTCCTGCGCTGTGTGGCGGCGCTTGAGACGCCGACGGGTGGGTCGCTGACCGTCAACGGCATGACCCCGGATGAGGCGCGGAGGGCGCGGGCTTATGGGTATGTGTTTCAGGCGGCAGGGCTCTATCCTTGGCGCACGATTGCAAGGAACATCGCACTACCGCTTGAAATCATGGGGTATTCCAAAGCTGACCAGAAGGACCGCATCGAGCGGGTGCTGAGCCTGGTGGACCTTGAAGGGTTCGGCGGCAAGTTTCCGTGGCAGCTCTCTGGCGGGATGCAGCAACGAGCGAGCATTGCGCGGGCTTTGGCCTTTGACGCGGATATTCTGTTGATGGATGAACCGTTCGGGGCGCTGGATGAAATTGTGCGCGACCGGTTGAATGAAGAGCTGCTGAAGCTCTGGGACCGGACGGGCAAGACGATTGGGTTTGTGACCCATTCGATCCCCGAGGCGGTCTATCTGTCGACCAAGATTGTGGTGATGAGCCCGCGTCCGGGACGGATCACGGATGTGATTGACAGCACGCTGCCAAAAGAGCGGCCTTTGGAAATCCGGGACAGCCCGGAGTTTATCGAGATTGCGCATCGCGTCCGCGAAGGGCTGCGTGCGGGACACGTGGAAGACTGACGACATGAGTGATGATCAAAATAGCGGCCTGAGTTTTTTCCAGAAGAACCGGAAATTTGTGTTTCTGGGTCTTGCCATCGTGCTGATGGCGTTGGGGATTTATGATCTGTTGATTGGGGGCAATCTCATCGTCGGGATTGCCCTGATCGCCTTTGGGTTGCTCTGGGCATTGCGGGCATCGCGCGCGTGAGGGCGTTTGTCCCCATACTGGTCGTGGTCGCCGGGCTGATCGGGCTTTGGTACTTCGCCATGTTGCCGATGAACGCGCATCAGGCGGTGCTGGATGCAGAGCGGGCCGGTGCAGTGGTGAGCCCCGAAACCGCCGCTGAACGGCGCGATATGTCGGGGTGGTCGCTGGTAACGCGGAACTTTGGCGTCGTGTCGCAAGGTGTGTGGGCGCAGGATAGGCCAAGGCTGCCAGCACCGCATCAGGTGGCCATCGAACTGTGGGAGACCACGGTCGAAAAGAAGATCACCTCGAAACGTAGCCTTGTGTTTCATGGCTGGATCACCTTGTCGGCGACTTTGGTGGGCTTTGCGATTGGGACTGTGATGGGCGTATTGTTGGCGGTAGGCATTGTCTATAACCGCGCGATGGATCTCAGCGTAATGCCTTGGGCGATTGCGTCGCAAACCATTCCGATCCTAGCGATTGCACCGATGATCATAGTCGTCTTGAATTCGGTCGGGCTGCAGGGGTTGATCCCCAAGGCGATCATCAGCGCCTATCTGAGTTTCTTCCCAGTGGTTGTCGGCATGGTCAAAGGGCTGCGGTCGCCGGACCCCATGCAGTTGGACCTGCTGCGGACCTATGCGGCGAGTGGGAGCCAGGGGTTCTGGAAGCTGAGGTTGCCGGCGTCGATGCCGTACCTGTTTGCGTCTTTGAAGATCGGAATTGCCGCGTCGTTGGTGGGAGCCATTGTGGGTGAGTTGCCAACGGGCGCTGTGCGCGGTCTCGGCGCGCGGATGCTGGCCGGGTCCTATTACGGGCAGACCGTGCAGATTTGGTCAGCGCTTTTTGCGGCGGCGATTTGTGCGGCGGTGCTCGTCGGGATCGTCGGACTGATCCAGAGGGTGACGCTTAAACGGATGGGGCTGACGTGATGGGACGGCCGGATTTGAGTATTTTTGGAAAGATGAAGGGGTGGGCATGGCGCTAGTCCTCTTGGCTTTGCTGATATGGGCGGGTGCATGGGCGCTGAACGTCTGGCTGGCGCGGCAGGGCTTTAGGGCTGTGAAGTGGCTTGTGCCGACGATCTTTGGTCTGACGATCCTGCTGATGTGGGAGTTGATTGTGCGCGGGCTGGACGTTCCGCTTGTGATCCTGCCTGCGCCGAGCGTGATTGCGGTGACCTTTGCCAGTGAGACGGACATTCTCTGGGCTGATTTTCGGCAAACCATCCTTAAAGGCGCGCTTGGTGGGTTTATCATTGGCTGCGTGGCAGCGTTTTCGGTCGCGATCGTTGCAGACCGTTCGGATTTTCTGCGGCGCGGGTTGTTGCCTGTGGGGAATTTCCTCGCCGCTCTGCCGATCATTGGGACCGCGCCAATCCTCGTGATGTGGTTCGGTTTTGACTGGCAGTCGAAAGCGGCGGTTGTTGTGGTGATGATCTTTTTCCCGCTGCTTGTGAACACAGTCGCTGGGCTGCGCGAGGCCACGGCCATGCAGCGCGATCTGATGGCGACCTATGCGGCGGGCTACTGGCAGACACTGTGGAAGCTGCGGTTGCCGGCGGCGATGCCGTTTATTTTTAATGGGCTGAAAGTGGCCACAACTCTTGCGCTTATCGGGGCGATTGTTGCTGAATTCTTTGGCAGTCCAACGGTCGGCATGGGCTTTCGCATATCGACCAGTGTGGGTCAGCTTGCCCTCGACATGGTCTGGGCTGAAATTGTCGTAGCGGCTTTGGCGGGAAGCGCCTTTTACGGATTCGTGGCTGGAATCGAGAGGGTCGTGACCTTCTGGCATCCGGCCCAACGCAGATAACCAACCTGGAGGATGACATGAAAAAGCTATTGATGGGCACGGCAGCGAGCCTGATGGCGACAGCGGCCATGGCGGCGGATGAAGTGAAGCTACAACTGCAATGGGTCACGCAGGCGCAATTCGCGGGCTATTACGCGGCGTTGGAAAACGGTTATTACGGCGAGGAAGATCTGGATGTGACGATCCTGCCTGGTGGTCCGGACATTGCACCGCCGCAGGTTCTTGCTGGCGGCGGCGCGGATGCGATGCTGAACTGGATGCCGTCCGCGCTGGCTGCGCGGGAGAAGGGTCTGCCCGTGGTCAATATCGCGCAGCCGTTTAAGTCATCCGGTCTGATGCTGACCTGCTGGAAGGATACCGGCATCACCAGCCCGGAGGATTTCCGCGGCAAGACTATTGGCGTCTGGTTCTTTGGCAACGAATACCCGTTCCTGAGCTGGATGAGCCAAGAGGGCATCCCGACAGATGGGGGCGAAGATGGCGTGACGGTTCTGAAGCAGGGCTTTAACGTCGATCCGCTGCTGCAGCGGCAGGCCGATTGCATCAGCACGATGACCTATAATGAGTTCAATCAGGTGCTGAGCGCGGGTGTGAGTGAAGACGAACTCGTGACCTTCAAATACGAAGATCAGGGCGTCGCGACGCTTGAGGACGGCATCTACGTGCTTGAAGAAAACCTTGAGGACCCGGCGTTCAAGGACAAGATGGTGCGCTTTGTCCGAGCCTCGATGAAAGGTTGGAAGTGGGCCGAAGCGAATCCGGATGCCGCCGCCGAAATCATCCTTGAATATGATGAAACCGGCGCACAGACCGAAGAGCATCAGAAGTACATGATGGGTGAGATCGCCAAGCTGACTGCTGGGTCGAATGGGGCGCTGGACCCGGCAGACTTTGACCGGACAGTCGCGACGCTTCTGGCAGGCGGATCGGACCCGGTTATTACCAAAGAGCCAGAGGGTGCATGGACGCACGAAATCACGGATGCGGCGTTGAACTGATCGTTCCGAGAAACCAATGAAAGGGGCCCCTCTTTCGGGGCCCTTTTTGTTTTGGATCAAGGTTTCACCCCGCAAGTCTGCGAAGATGGGATGGCCAGTTTCGGAGGCTAAGATGAGCGGGACTTCTTCTATGCGCGAGGGCAAGCTGCACCGGGCGCTGACGCTGCCCTTGTTGATCCTCTACGGGCTTGGCGTGACGGTTGGGGCCGGGATTTACGTGCTGGTTGGAGCGACCGCCGGGGCGGCGGGCGCATACGCGCCGGTGTCGTTCTTGATTGCGGCCATTATCGTGGCGTTTTCGGCGGCATCCTATGCGGAGTTGTCTGGTCGATTTCCCGTCAGTGCAGGTGAAGCAGCCTACGTGGAAGCGGGGTTCAGGACGCGCGGGCTGACACTGATCGTGGGCCTTCTGGTCGCTTTGTCGGGGATTGTGTCGGCCTCTGCGGTGGCCATTGGCGCGGCGGAGTATCTGGGGGCCTTGCTCGGCATTTCTGGGGCCGTGGCAACATTGGGCGTCGTCCTTGCCATGGCGGGACTGGCGGTGTGGGGGATCACACAATCCGTGACCGTCGCGGCCGTTATCACGGTGATCGAGATCGCGGGGCTGTGTCTTGTCATCGCCTGGGCAGAATTTGCCGCAGACGCTGTGGGTATTGGTCTGTCAGACATGCTGCCGCCATTGAGCGGCGCACATTGGGGCGGGATCGCGGCGGCGACCGTTCTGGCGTTCTTTGCCTTCGTCGGGTTCGAAGACATGGCAAATGTGGCCGAAGAGGTGATAGATCCGGTGCACACCATGCCGCGTGCCATCGCGGTCACATTGGTCGTGGCAACGGGGCTTTATGTCTGGGTGTGCGTGTCGGTTTTATCCGTCGTTCCGCTTGAAAGGCTGGCTTCGGCGGAGGCTCCGCTGGTGTTGGTGTTCGCAGATGCGCCTGAGGGCGTTCAGTCCGCCTTTGCCGCGATTGCAGTGGTGGCGACCGTGAATGGCGTCCTGATCCAGATGATCATGTCATCGCGGGTTCTCTATGGATTGGCGGATCGGGGTCATTTGCCTGCGCTGCTGGCCCGCGTCGCCCGACGGACGCAGACGCCGGTGGTAGCGACCGCTCTGGTTGCTGGAATAATCATGGTGCTGACGCAAGTGTTCCCGATCGAAGCGCTCGCTGAGAGGACGTCGCAGATCGTGTTAGCGGTGTTCCTGCTGGTGAACTTGTCCTTGATCCGGCTGAAATTGCGCGGCGACAATTCGCATGTGGGTCTACGCGTGCCTTTTGCGGTACCGGTTATTGGGGCGGTGACCAGCGTTGCGTTGTTTGGGGCCGGTTTCTTGTAGGGCAGCGGTCTGCCTTGCGGCGTAGCCGTCGCGCCGTACTGTGGAAAAAACTATGCACACCAAATAGACTACACACGTTCCGGCCCCAATGTTGATCGCAATCCTCGCGTCACCTGCAGAGTCCGCGATGCCGCCTACAATACGCGGGGCCAGCATAATGATCAGATAATAGACCGCAAAAAAAACACACCCATGCCGAACATCCGGGCCTTGGGCATCAGCGGGGACAGAGCCGCGAGGGGTTGATCCTGAAAGCCCATGGTCAGCCGTGCGGTGAAAAGAACGGCGAGGATGATCCGTCGTTTCACACTGCCCCCTTTATAATT
Organism: Shimia ponticola; assembly: GCF_007995215.1. Taxonomy (GTDB): domain Bacteria; phylum Pseudomonadota; class Alphaproteobacteria; order Rhodobacterales; family Rhodobacteraceae; genus Shimia_B; species Shimia_B ponticola. The sequence continues at coordinate 423,872 of NZ_VCDK01000003.1, read as the reverse complement.
GTTTCCTGATGGCAGCATCGGGATTGATCCGGCGGCTTGTGGACGAGAGACACTCCTAGAGTTTCGGCTCTTTCAACGTCTCAAAAAGCGATTGTCGCAAGGTGCGCCCAACTGGACCCGGCAGAATGCGGCCTGCGAAAGCAAAAGCACGGGTTTTCCAGCCGGGAAAGATCGCCCGGCGCCGGCGATCCATGGCAGTCAGGATCAGCGCTGCTGCCTCCTCTGGTGACTGCCGCCGTGCGACTGTGGCTTCGCTGTTATCTGGCGCATAACGCGCGGCATGGTCGGTCCGCAGCGGGCCAGGATAGACGCAGTGCGACGACATTCCGCGTGGCAATGATTTGCGCAGTGAGTGGGTAAAGCTGCTGAGCCCATCCTTGGAGGCCGCGTAGGACGTCGCACCAGGGTAGCCGGTAAAGGTCGACAGGCTCCCGACAAAGACATGCTTGGCGGTCGGTGCGCACGCGTTTGCAGCGAGCAGCGCGGCTGTGATCTGAACCGGCGCGGTGAAGTTCAGCGCCATGATCCGCGCGTGGTGCTCGGCGGGAATATCCTCAAACCTGCCGGTGCCACTGATGCCTGCGCAATGAATGATGCAGGCTACAGGCGTCTCCAATGCCGCGATGATCGATTGCGCGGCGTCGGGCGCTGTAAGGTCAAATGCAAGCGGTTGCGCGCCGTCAATCTCTGCAAGCGCCGCTGCATCCAGGTCGATGGCAAGAACGCTCTCTCCTCGTTCGATACAGGCCAAAGCCAACGCGCGGCCCAGCCCATTGGCGGCCCCTGTGATCACTGTCGTCATGTGCGTGATCCCGCGATTGCGTGACGCAGCATGAACAGGGGACCGAAACGCACAGAGGGTTTGTCGCCCTCAATTGCGGTTTCAATGGCGCGCGCGACGCGGTCGGGCGCGGTGAAATACTTGCGGGCCGCGATATCGCCGAGGCCTGCCTTGTCGTGCATGCCTGTCGCTGTGGGGCCGGGGTGGATGATTTGAACCGGAACGCGGCCTTCCCATTCAAGACGCAGCGATCGCGCCGCACCGGAGAGTGCTGCCTTGGTCGCCGCATAAACCGCGAAATCGCGATGTGCACCTCGGGCGGCAGTAGAGCCGATAAAGGTCAACTTGCCTTGGGCTGCTTGCAATCTGGGAAACAGGGCTTGTGCCAAAAGGAGCGGGGCGGTGGTATTGACCGCAATCATATCGTTGATCTGGGCCGGCGTTGTCCTTTCCGGCGGTGCTACGACGCCCATGCCTGCGTTTAAGATCGCAAGATCAAGACTATCCGGCGTGGCCTGCGCTACCCGAGCAATCGTATCCTCGGTTGGCATGTTCAGGTCCGCCTCAACATATTTGACCTGCGCGGGAAGTTGCGGCGCAACGCGGCTTGCTTGGCGGCGTCCATGGGCGATCACCGTCCAGCCTTTGCTGCGGTAGCATTCGACAAGGGCGCGACCGATGCCATCGGAGGCACCCGTGATCAGAACAGACGGCATAGGTCCGTCCCCATGGAGCGCAGGGGATCAGTCATCCCGTCCCAACTTTGGTGCAGTCTTGGTGTGAGTGAGTGTTGAGCGCGAGAATTTCAGCGGCGTGCGAAGCGCGGCGATCCCCTCCGGCGAAATGCGCAGTCCGCGTGCCTTTATGTGAGGGTCTTCAAGCGCTTGGCCCAGAGTGTTGATGGGGGCGGCAGGGACGCCTTGGGCCTCGCAGGCGGCCAGCAACTCATCGCGATGCCAGTTCGAAAAGACCTCGGTAAGCGCAGTGACCAACTCATCGCGATGATCGAGCCGCAGCGGGTTGGTTGCAAAGCGAGTATCCTCGGCAAGGTCCACACGATCAATGGCCGTGCACAGGCGCTGAAACTGTCCGCTATTTCCGCAGGCGATGATGATATGGCCGTCTTGTACCGGGAAAACCTGATATGGCACGATCGAAGGATGCGCATTGCCCATGCGTGTGGGGCTGATCCCGGTCGCAAGATAGCTTGACGCCTGATTGGCCATCATGGCGGTCATCGTGTCCAGCAGGGACAGATCAATGTGCTGGCCCAGCCCAGTCTGCTCGCGATCCCGCAGGGCCGCTTGGATGCCGATGACACCGTAAAGCCCGGTGAAAATATCGGCAAAGGCCACGCCCGGTTTCTGGGGTGGGCCATCTGCCTCACCCGTCAGGTCCATGATCCCCGACATTCCCTGAATAAGAAAATCGTAACCGGCACGGTGCGCGTAGGGACCGGTCTGACCAAAGCCTGTGACCGAGGTATAAATCAGGCGCGGATGTGTTTGCGAAAGGGTCGCATAGTCGAGCCCGTATTTGGCAAGGCCGCCGACTTTGAAGTTCTCGATAAAGACATCAGCGTCGCCCAGTAAGTCTTTGACTTTCTTGAGCCCCGCGTCTGTTTTTAAATCCGCAGTCAGCCCGGTCTTTCCCCGGTTGGTGGCGTAGTAGTAAGTCGCTGTCCGGTCGCCATCGCGTTCGATGAAATGCGGTCCCCATGTGCGCGTTTCATCGCCCTCGGGGCTTTCGATCTTGATCACTTCGGCGCCCAGATCGGCCAAGGTTTGACCGATCCATGGCCCAGCCAAAACGCGGGCGAGTTCGACGACTTTGAGACCGGCTAAGGGGGCTGTCATGTCAGGGCCTTCGTTTTCGTTGGCCTGTTTGTGGTATGAAACCGTCCCGGGTTCAATGCCATGCAACAGGGGATCAGGCCGCCTTCAATCCTTTGATCTCTCCGACAAGACGCGGGATCTTTTCCTTGAACTTAAAGAAGCCGGCGGTGGCATAGGGCCATGCGGATTCATCGTAGCTGCGGCGGATGCGGCGCAGGGGGATGTCACCGGTCGCTCGTGACAGGGCGTCGTTGGTCCATCCCACCGGCGTATAGGCGGTGACCATGTGATCCGCACCATGGCTGGCAGCCCAGCTTTGCAGGTCTTCTGGCGCGATCGTGTCCACCGTACCAAGACGTGCGCAGTAACGATCGGTGACGTCATCCGTCGCGGATTTGAAGAACGCAGGGATGTGATCGGCGATTTCAAGCGGCGAGCGACCTTTATAAGTTGGAACGACCGCGGTCGCGACTGGCGAGAGGCCACGATCAAGCATGAAGCCGGGGCTCAGGTCGTCATCAGTCAGGACAAGGACAGTTGGCACTGAGGTGTCCAAACTATCGGCCAAGGGCAGGGGCGCGCGCTCTGGATTTGGGAAGCCTTCGACTGGTTGGGCCTCGCCAGCCAATTGGTATTGCGGGCGAAAACGCTCCTTGGTGAATTTTGCAATGTTTGAAGTGCGGGCAAGATAGGTTTTGCCAGCAGTTTGAAGCCCTGCGACCCAGCGCCATCCCAATGTGTTGGATGCTGGGTCACCATCGAGCAGGTGCCGGATGAAAAAATCGGCCCCAAGCTCCCAAGGCAGGCGCAGTGTGAAAATCCAGATCGAGGCGAACCACATGCGCGCATGATTGTGGAGGTAACCGGTACTGGTCAGCTCGTTGGCCCAATGATCGAAGCATTCGATGCCGGTTTCGCCTTTGCAGGCGGCCTCCCATTCTTGCCGAAGGCCGCTTTCTGTTTGGACGCGGTTCAATTGGGCCTGAACTCCGGATTGATACATCGTCCAGACGGATGGGCGCATTTCCAGCCAGCCTTTCCAATAGGTGCGCCAGTAGACTTCTTGGATGAACTTTTCAGCTGTGCTGAGTGAAAAGCGGCCTAGGGTGGCCTGCAGAACCTCTTCTTCGGTGATCAACCGGTGCTTGATAAAAGGCGAGAGCCCGGAAACATGCGGATGCCCTGGCAGATCATAATTCCGCAGACTGGCGTAATCGCGCCCTGTGTGGGGCAGGAAATTTGACAGTCGGTTCAATGCAGCGGTGCGGGTCGGCTCGAAGGTCAGCGTCATTTTGGGCGCTCCTGTGTCTGTTGACGCATCAGCTAGGCGTTCCGTGCAACCTGACAAGCAAAGCGCATCTATGAGCGCGTGAGGTTTACAAATGGGAATACGATCTTACGTGGCTAAGTCTGGCGGTTGCGCGCGGTTGTGTTTTTTGACCCTGTGTTTGCGCACTTGCCCGGATATAGGCCACTTGTACCCCATTGGTCGCGGAACTAAGACTCCCTTAGCTATTTTGCCCCATCCACTTCCCCAACATCACAGGCAGGAAGAACATGAGAGACCCCATCGAAACCTATAACAACCTTGTTCCCATGGTGATCGAGCAGACCAGCCGTGGCGAACGCGCGATGGACATCTTCTCGCGCCTTTTGAACGAACGCATCGTGTTCGTGAATGGCCCGATCCATGACGGGATGAGCCACCTGATCGTCGCGCAGTTGCTGCATCTTGAGGCTGAAAACCCCAAGAAAGAGATCAGCATGTACATCAACAGCCCCGGCGGCGTGGTGACAGCCGGTTTGTCGATTTATGACACGATGCAATATATCCGTCCCGCCGTGACCACACTGGTTGTGGGGCAGGCGGCGTCGATGGGGTCGGTTTTGGCCGTTGGCGGTGAAAAGGGTCAACGCTTTGCGCTGCCAAACAGCCGGATCATGGTTCACCAGCCGTCCGGAGGGTTCCAGGGCCAGTCGACGGACATCTTCATCCACGCCGAAGAAACGCGGCGTACACGGAACCAGCTGTACGACATCTACGTCAAGCACACGGGCCACGACTTTGACACCATCGAAAAGGCGCTTGAGCGGGACAATTTCATGACCGCAGAAGAAGCCAAGGAATGGAACCACGTTGACGAGATCGTGGAAAAAGCCTCGGGCGGTGACGCCGAGGAGTAAGCCAATTTGGCATTGTGGTCGGGGGATACAGGCCCTACTGTTCCGGGAAACCGGTTTCCCCCGGCAACGCCCAGCGAATAGGGCGCGGAAGACAGCATCAGATGGGGCGAACGGCGCCCCGAAAGGTACACGCCATGGCGAGCAATTCCGGAAGCGAAAGCAAAAACACCCTCTACTGCAGCTTTTGTGGCAAGTCGCAGCATGAGGTCCGCAAACTGATCGCGGGGCCAACGGTTTTCATCTGCGATGAATGCGTTGAGTTGTGCATGGACATCATCCGCGAAGAGACGAAGACCAGCGGTCTGAAGTCCAGCGACGGTGTGCCGACGCCCAAGGAAATCTGCGAGGTTCTGGACGATTACGTGATCGGCCAGGGGCACGCGAAACGTGTGCTGTCGGTTGCTGTCCACAACCACTACAAGCGTTTGAACCACGCTTCGAAGTCGAACGACATCGAACTGGCCAAATCGAACATCATGCTGGTCGGACCGACCGGTTGCGGTAAGACGCTGCTGGCGCAGACCCTTGCGCGTATTCTGGACGTGCCATTCACCATGGCCGATGCGACGACGCTAACCGAAGCGGGCTATGTGGGTGAGGATGTCGAGAACATCATTCTGAAACTGCTGCAGGCGTCCGAATACAACGTCGAACGCGCGCAGCGCGGCATCGTCTATATCGACGAGGTCGACAAGATCACACGCAAGTCTGACAACCCTTCGATCACGCGCGACGTGTCGGGCGAGGGCGTGCAGCAGGCGCTTTTGAAGATCATGGAAGGGACGGTTGCATCGGTCCCGCCACAGGGCGGACGCAAGCATCCCCAGCAGGAGTTCCTGCAAGTCGACACAACGAACATCCTGTTCATCGTCGGCGGTGCCTTTGCTGGTCTGGACAAAATCATCGCGCAGCGCGGTAAAGGCAAAGCCATCGGCTTTGGTGCGGATGTACGTGACAATGATGATCGGGGCACAGGCGAGCTCTTTACAGAGCTTGAGCCAGAAGACCTGCTGAAATTCGGTCTGATCCCAGAATTCGTGGGCCGTTTGCCGGTGATTGCGACGTTGGAAGACCTGGATGAAGACGCGCTGATCACGATCTTGACCCAACCTAAGAACGCGTTGGTCAAACAGTACCAGCGCCTGTTCGAGCTTGAAGACACCAAGCTGACCTTCACCGACGATGCGTTGCAGGCCATCGCCAAAAAAGCGATCGAGCGGAAAACAGGTGCGCGCGGTCTGCGGTCCATTCTGGAAGGCATCCTGCTGGATACGATGTTCGATCTGCCCGGCATGGAAAGCGTGTCAGAGGTCGTTGTGAATGACGATGCGGTGACCGCCGACGCGGCTCCGCTGATGATTCACGCAGAAGCGACTAAAGAGCCAGCCACCGCTGGTTAAGGCCGACGACATATGAGACAAACGAACGGCGCGGGACATTCCTGCGCCGTTTTCGTTGGATGAGGCAGCTATGATCAAACGCATCAAATCAGGCGGCGTGTACGAGGAAAAGATCGGCTATTGTCGGGCGGTTGTAGCGGGTGACTGGATTCATGTGGCCGGGACAGTTGCCGCTGGTCCGGATGTCCCCGAGGCGGTTCAGGATCAATGCGCTTCCGCTTTAAGCATCATTGAAGACGCGCTTGAAAAAGCTGGAGCTAGCATGGCCGAGGTCGTGCGTGTGACGTATTATCTTCCACGTGCGGCAGACTTCGAAGCCTGTTGGCCACTGCTGTCATCGACCTTCGGTGCCAATCCGCCCGCCGCGACGATGATCGAATGCAACCTGATTGATCCCAAGTACAAGATCGAGATTGAGGTCACTGCCTACACCGGCAGCTAGCCATTTGTGCGACCACGCTGGCACTGGACGTCGTCCCCATGTTGCGGCATACCCGCAGCAACCCTAGCAGGAGGCCATGATGGGCATTCTCAACACCATTCTTCGCGCTGTGACCTGGTGGAACGACCAAACCATCGGAACACAGATTTTCACCGCTCGCCACGGCAAGAAGGTCGGCGAAGATGAGCAGGGCAACACTTTTTACGAGAACGCCGATGGCTCGCGCCGTTGGGTGATTTTCAACGGCGAAGTTGAAGCAAGCCGCGTCAGCCCTGAATGGCACGGGTGGCTGCACCGGACATGGGAAGAGCCACCAACCAAGGCGCCAGTGCCGCGCAAGTCATGGGAAAAACCGCATCAGGAAAACTTGACAGGCACCGCCATGGCCTATGCACCCGCCGGGTCCCTGCGCCGTAGCGAACCGGTTGAGCGGACCGATTACGAGGCTTGGACGCCTGAATAATGCGGGAAAACCTGGTTGAAGTTGTTACCGGTGCCGTCGTTCTGATTGTCGCAGCGGCGTTTCTGTTTTTCGCAACCGGAAATTCCGGACCGTCGGTGTCGGGTGGGCAATATCCGTTGAGCGCGTCTTTCAGCTCTGTCGAAGGGATCGCCATCGGCAGCGATGTTCGCATGGGTGGCGTGAAGGTCGGAACTGTGACGGACATCACACTGAATCCCCAAACGTTTCGCGCCGACATGACTGTGGCCGTGTCAGATCAATACCAATTGCCCGATGACAGCAGCATCCTGATCTCATCCGAGGGTCTGCTGGGCGGCAGCTTTGTGGAAATTCAGCCGGGCGGATCGCCGTTCAACCTTGAGCCGGGCGACACGTTCAGCGACACGCAAGGCGCCGTTGGTCTGATCACTCTCCTGCTGCGCGTGTTCGGAGGCGAGAATTGAGCCGACTGTTTGCGACATTGATGGCGGCATCTCTCGGCGGGGCAGCTTACGCGCAAGAGGCGACAATTGGGCCCGGCGCGATCATTCGCCTGTTGGACAAGACATCCGGCCAGCTTGAGGATGTCGAGATGTTTTCAGGCCAGATCGCGCGGCTTGGGTCGCTGGATATTCGTTTGACCGAGTGTCGGTACCCCACGGGAAATCCATCAGGCGATGCGTTTGCTTTGTTGCAGATCGAAGACCGCGGTGACGACCAAACCGTTTTTGAAGGATGGATGATCGCGTCCAGCCCTGCACTGAACGCGCTGGATCATCCCCGCTATGACGTGTGGGTGCTGCGCTGCAAGACGTCCTGAGCGTCGACGGCAAGGCCGGGAGCGACAAAGCTGGCTTCCCGTGCAAGCGCTTGCTTTAGCTTCGCCTGATACTGCGACCGAGGGATTTCGGTGCCGCCAAGGCTGCGCAGGTGATCAGTGGTGAACTGCGTGTCGAACAGGCTGAAATTGCCGCGTTTCAGCAGGTCCACCAGATACACCATCGCAATCTTTGACGCATCGCGCCTTGCTGAGAACATGCTTTCACCAAAGAAAGCCCCGGCAATGGCAATGCCAAAGATGCCGCCGGCCAATTCACCATCCATCCACACCTCGATTGCGTGGGCAAATCCCGCCTCGAACAGCTGCGAATAGAGCTGGTGAAGCTCATTGTTGATCCAGGTTTCGTCCCGTGCCGCACAGCCGCGCACGACGCCGTCAAAGTCGGTATTCAGACGGATATCGTAATTCTGACGCCGGATTGTCCGGCGCAGCGATCTGCTCAGGATCAACCCGTCCAAAGGAATGATGCCGCGCCGTTCAGGATCGACCCAGAACACATCCGTCGCATGACGCGTTTCCGCCATCGGGAAAATCCCGGCCATATAGGCCCGCAGCAAAAGCTCAGGCGTCAGCGGAAGGCTGTCATCACGCATGGTCAAATGATAGGCGAGAAACCGGTTTCACCAAAGCACAGGCTTCAGGCGTCGTAATTTGCCGCCAGCCACTTCTCCAGCCAGTGAATCGTGTAGTCGCCCGTGTGAACATCCTCTTCCTGCAAAAGCGCGTGAAAGAGCGGCACGGTGGTTTCCACACCATCCACGATCAATTCACCCAGAGCGCGGTTCAAACGCGCCAACGCTTCTGGTCGGTCGCGACCGTGAACGATCAGTTTCCCGATAAGCGAGTCGTAGTGGGGCGGGATCGAATAGCCATCATAAAGCGCGCTATCCATCCGTACGCCCAGACCGCCCGGGGCGTGATACGCATTTATGGTGCCGGGGCGGGGCGCGAAACCGGGGAAGGTTTCGGCGTTGATGCGCACCTCAATGGCGTGTCCGTTGATTTCAAGCTCGTCCTGCGAGAACGAAAGCGGCAGACCTTCCGCCACGCGGATTTGCTCACGCACCAGATCGACACCAAAAATGGCTTCGGTTACCGGGTGTTCGACCTGCAAGCGGGTGTTCATCTCAATGAAATAGAATTCCCCTTTTTCATAAAGGAATTCGATGGTGCCAGCACCGATATAGTTGATCTTCGCCACGGCGTCGGCGCAGGTTTTGCCGATCTGGGCGCGTTCTTCCGGAGTGATGCAGGGGCCAGGTGCCTCTTCAAACACCTTTTGGTGCCGGCGTTGGAGGGAACAGTCACGTTCGCCCAAGTGAACGGCGTTGCCTTTGCCATCGCCAAACACCTGAATTTCGATGTGGCGGGGCGTGGTCAGATATTTCTCGATATAGACTTCGTCATTGCCAAAGGCGGCCTTGCCTTCAGCGCGCGCGGTCGAGAACGCGGTTGGCATCTCTTCGGCAGAGTTGGCAACCTTCATCCCGCGCCCGCCGCCACCGGCTGTCGCCTTGATGATGACCGGGTATCCCATCTCTTCGCCCAGTTTCAGAGCGGTTTCGACATCTGGCACGCCACCGTCCGAGCCGGGCACGCAGGGCACGCCCAATGCCTTCATCGTGTCTTTGGCGGTGATCTTGTCACCCATGACGCGGATATGTTCAGCCGTTGGGCCGATGAACGTGATGCCGTGATCCTCAAGCGCCTGTGCGAAACCTTCGTTCTCGCTGAGGAAACCATAGCCGGGGTGGATGGCGTCCGCCCCGGTGATTTCAGCCGCGCTGATAATGGCCGGGATGTTCAGGTAGGACCGTGGCGACGGAGCAGGGCCGATACAAATGGCCTCGTCCGCCATCCGAACATGCATGGCATCCGCATCAGCGGTGGAATGCACAGCAACTGAACCAATGCCCATTTCCCGGCAGGCCCGTATGACACGAAGCGCGATCTCGCCCCGGTTGGCGATCAGAACCTTGCGAAACATTATTCGATGATCATCAATGGTGCGCCGAATTCCACGGGGCTGCCGTCTTCGACGAGGATACGTTTGATCGTGCCGGATTTCGGCGCGGGGATCTGATTCATCGTTTTCATGGCTTCGATGATCAGGATCGTGTCGCCTTCTTTGACCTGTTGGCCAACGGAGGCAAAGCTGGGTGCGCCTGGTTCAGGCTGAAGATAGCAGGTGCCGACCATGGGGGATGTGACCGCGCCGGGATGCGACGCCGGGTCGTCTGACACCTCTGCGGCAGGTGCTGACGCGGCAGGCGCCGGTGCGGCGGCGGCTGGAGCTGGCGCTGCGACAGCGACTGGTGCCGGTGCAGCAGCAGCCACAGGTGCGGCGCGGCTGACACGTACATTCAGGCTATCGTCCTCGGCGTAGTCACGTTTGACCTCAAGCTCGGTCAGGTCGTTTTCCCTTAGCAACTCTGCCAGAGCCTTGATGAATGCGACGTCCCCGTCGTGAGATGCCTTGGCCATAACTCCCCGCTTCTTCTGTCCTTGGCGCGTGAACTGCGCTGTTACGAAATGTGGTAACGACGTGCCTATAGGTCAACCAACCACAGAGGGGAAGGGGCAACGGACGTTCCCCCATGCGAAGGGGACGCAAACGAAAACGGCCCGACAGGCATGTCGGGCCGTCAAGATCAGCATCGAACCGTCCTTATTTGTTCTGACGGTTCTCGATCAGATCATCGACCACTGAAGGATCAGCAAGCGTCGAGGTGTCGCCCAGGCTGCCATAATCGTTCTCGGCAATTTTGCGCAGGATGCGGCGCATGATCTTGCCAGAGCGGGTTTTGGGCAAGCCGGGGGCCCATTGGATAAGGTCCGGTTTGGCGATGGGGCCGATTTCTTTGCGGACCCAGGTTTGCAACTCGGCGCGCAGCTCGTCTGACGGCTCTTCGCCCGCCATCAGGGTGACGTAGCAGTAGATGCCTTGGCCTTTGATGTCGTGCGGGTACCCGACGGTTGCCGCTTCGGACACTTTGGGGTGCGCTACAAGCGCGCTTTCGACCTCTGCCGTGCCCATCCGGTGGCCAGAAACGTTGATGACGTCATCGACGCGACCGGTGATCCAGTAGTCGCCGTCTGCATCGCGTTTGCAGCCGTCGCCGGCAAAATAGTAGCCTTTGTAGTCGCTGAAGTATGTCTTCACGAAACGCTCGTGATCGCCATAGACGGTGCGCATTTGACCCGGCCAGCTGTCGGCGATGCAAAGCACGCCTTCGACATCGTTGCCTTCGATTACTTCGCCGGAGGTCGGTTCAAGAACGACGGGTTTGACGCCAAAGAACGGCTTCATGGCCGAGCCAGGTTTGGTGGCATGCGCCCCTGGCATTGGGGTCATCATGTGGCCGCCGGTCTCGGTCTGCCACCATGTGTCGACGATGGGGCAGCGGCCTTTTCCGACAACATCGTTGTACCAGTTCCAGGCTTCCGGATTGATCGGTTCGCCCACGGTGCCCAGCAGGTTCAGGGTGCTGAGGTCGTATTTCTCAACGAACTCGTTGCCCTGGCCCATCAGCGCGCGGATGGCGGTGGGGGCCGTGTAGAACTGATTGACTTTGTGCTTTTCGCAAACGGCCCAGAAACGGCCTGCGTCGGGGTAGGTGGGCACGCCTTCGAACATCAGCGTGGTCGCGCCGTTCGCGAGGGGGCCATAGACAATATAGCTGTGGCCAGTCACCCAGCCAACGTCAGCGGTACACCAGAAGATGTCACCATCGTGGTAGTCGAACGTGTATTGGTGCGTCATCGACGCGTAGACCAGATAGCCGCCGGTGCAGTGCTGCACGCCTTTGGGCATCCCAGTCGAGCCCGAGGTGTAGAGGATGAACAGCGGATCCTCTGCGTTCATCTCTTCTGCGGGGCAATCGGCCGAAGCATCAGCCATCAATGCGGAGTAGGAGTGATCGCGGCCTTCTTTCATGCCGACGTCTTCACCAGTGCGTTCGACGACCAGCATTGGCACGTCGCCGCAGATTTCCATCGCCTTGTCAGCGTTGGCCTTCAGAGGTGTGTTGCGACCACCGCGTGGGGCCTGATCGGCCGTCACGACAAGCGAAGCTTCACAGCCTTGGATGCGGGCGGCCAGCGCGTCGGGGGAGAAGCCACCAAACACGATCGAATGGATGGCACCGATCCGGGCGCAGGCCAGCATCGCGTAGGCAGCTTCCGGGATCATCGGCATATAGAGGATGACGCGATCCCCTTTGCCGACGCCCATGCCCTTGTACACGTTGGCCAGTTTGCAGACCTGCTCGTGCAGCTCTTTGTACGTGATGCTCTTGGAAACGTTCGGATCGTCCGCTTCCCAGATGATCGCGACCTGATCCCCACGCGTGGCAAGGTGACGATCGATGCAGTTCGCTGCGACGTTCAGCGTGCCGTCTTCGAACCATTTGATCGATACGTCGGGATGGGCGTAGGTGGAGTTCTTGACCTTGGTAAAGGGCTTGATCCAGTCGATGCGCTTGCCATGTTCGCCCCAGAACGCGTCCGGGTCGTTGATCGACGCGGCATACATCTCGTCATAAGTGGCGGCGTCGAGGTGTGTCTTGGCTTTGAATTCAGCGTTCGGCGGAAATGTTTTGGCAGCTTCGTCCTGCATGGAAGTCCCCCTAGGTCGTGTTTTTCTGGTGGGCGGTTTCGCCCAGTTAAAAACGCCCGGGCCTTGCGACCCGGGCGTCTGATTTAGATGGCCAGGTATTCGGCTCGCAGTTTTTCGTCGTCCAGAACCTCTTGCGCAGAGCCATCATAGACAACTGTGCCGGTGTCGAGGATCACCGCGCGGTCGGCGAGTTTGAGAGCGGCGACGGCGTTTTGTTCAACGATCACTGTTGTAATGCCCTGATCCCGGATGTGTCCGAGTGTCTTGGCGATTTCCTGTACGATGACGGGAGCCAGACCTTCATAGGGTTCATCCAGCAGCAGCACCTTGATGTCACGGCAGAGTGCGCGCCCGATGGACAGCATCTGCTGCTCACCACCCGACAGTGTGACACCCTCTTGCTTGCGGCGTTCGCCAAGGCGCGGGAACAGGTCGTAGATACGATCGAGGTTCCAGCCTTTTGGCGGAGCGATCTGCGCCAGTTGCAGGTTTTCTTCCACGGTCAGACCGGGGATGATCCGGCGATCTTCTGGAACCAGCGCCAGACCCGCTTGCGATGCCTCATAAGAGGTCATGTCATGGAGCGGTTTGTGGTCGAGCCAGATTTCGCCTTGCGTCACTTGAGGATCCCCGATGCGAGCAATCGCCCGCAACGTGGAGGTTTTGCCGGCGCCGTTCCGACCCAGAAGGGCGAGGATTTCGCCCTCGTGGATGTTAAAGCTGATGCCTTGGACGATGTAGCTTTCGCCATAGTAGGCGTGCATGTCGTAGACGCTAAAGAACGCAGGCGCCGTGGCGGCGTGGTTGGCGTTGGGATTGAACGGTTGGTTCATGTCGCCACTCCTTAGACTTGAGCTTCACCAAGGTACGCTTCGCGCACCTTTGGATGGCCTTTGATGTTATCAGGCGTCTCTTCGACCAGCGGTGTGCCCTGAGCGAGAACGGTGATGCGCTGAGCGAGCGAGAAGACGACGTGCATGTCGTGTTCAATGATCGCCATGGTGATGTCACGCGTCTCGTTGATCTCTTTCAACAGGTCGATCGTGTTGTTCGTATCGGCCCGCGCCATACCCGCTGTGGGTTCGTCCAGCAGCAGAAGGCGGGGTTTCTGAACAAGACACATCGCCATTTCCAGACGGCGCTTGTCACCACGCGACATGGAGGACGCCTGCATGTTGCGTTTGTCCTGCATGTTCACGTCGATCAGCATCTGTTCGGCCATGTCGCGGATGTCACCATGTTTGCGCGTTGGTGAAATTGCGTTCAGTTCGAACGACCCATCACGTTTCGCAAAACAAGGGATCATCACGTTTTCCATGACGGTCAGATCACCAAAGATTTCTGGCGTCTGGAACACGCGGCTGATGCCCATCTGGTTGATCTCGTGTGGGCTGCGGCCCAGCACGGACTGACCGTCGAACATGACCGATCCGGTGTCCGGGATCAGCTTGCCCACGAGGCAGTTCAGAAGGGTGGATTTACCGGCCCCGTTGGGGCCGATGATGGCGTGAACGGTGTTCTCTTTGACACTGAGGTTCACTTCACTGAGGGCCTGCAGGCCGCCGAAGCGTTTGCCGACACCTTTGACTTCAAGGATACCCATTGATCTGTCTCCTTACTCTGCCGGTTTCGCTTCGCCGCCAGGCGTCTCGGGCTCTTTCTTGCGCGAGAACAGCTTGGCGATTTTCTGACCACCTTCCACAAGCCCACCGGGCAGGAAGATCACGACGGCCATGAACATCAGACCCAGGGTCAGGTGCCAGCCTTTGCCGATGAACGGATAGACAATGGTCACCATCAGGTCGGTCATCCAGTCAGGGAAGACACCGAACCAGACTTCAAGCGTGGCTTTGTTGATCTTCGAGAAGATGTTTTCAAAGTACTTAATGAGACCTGCGCCAAGGACGGGGCCGATCAGCGTGCCGACACCACCAAGGATCGTCATCAGAACAACTTCACCCGATGCGGTCCACTGCATCCGCTCTGCACCCACCTGTGGGTCCATTGCGGCCATCAGACCACCGGCCAGACCGGCATACATGCCCGATATGACAAAGCATGCCAGCATGTAGGGACGGGTGTTCAGACCGGTATAGCTCATCCGTTGTTGGTTCGATTTGACCGCTTTCAGCATCAAACCGAATGGCGACCGGAAGATGCGGATGGCAATGTAGAAGGCCACCAGCATCATGAAGCCGGACAGGTAGTAGCCCCAGTTCAGTGTCCACAGCCAGTTGCCAACAGCAACTTCGGACGATGCGGTCATTTCAATCCCAAAGAGGGATGGCTTGGGGATGTTGCCATCGGCTGTAACCGATCCGCCGCCAAGGAACTCGGGCAGGATTCGCGGGTCGCTCAGGGCAGGCTGCAGGCCCGTTTCACCACCGGTGATCGGTGTCAGGACGGAGGCTGCCAGAACAAACGCCATCTGTGCGAAGGCCAGCGTGAGGATCGAGAAGTAGATGCCCGAGCGGCGCAAGGAGATCCAGCCGATCAGGAACGAGATGGCACCTGCGATCAGCGTCGAGAAGATGATCGCAGGGATCACGTTCATGCTGAGCAGCTTGAGCATCCACATCCCGGCATAGGAGCCGGCACCGAGGAAGGCTGCGTGGCCGAAGGACAGGTAGCCGGTCAGACCAAACAGGATGTTGAAGCCGATGGCAAAGATGCCAAAGATCACAAACCGCTGCATCAGGTCGGGATAGCCTGCGTTGAACTGTGCCATCGCGCTGCCTTCTGGGAAGGGGTTCAGCAGGAGCGGAGCAAGAAGCACCAGCGCCGACACGATCAGCAAAAGGGTGAAGTCTTTTTTATCGAGACCTAGCATGGATCAGTCCTCCATGACGCCCTTGCGACCAAGCAGGCCACGGGGACGTGTAAGCAGAATGAGAATTGCGGCGAGGTAAATGACCACCTGGTTGATACCGGGCAGCAGCTCGATGATTTCGCGCATCGACGCAAAGCTTTCGAGAATACCCAGAACGAACCCGGCCAGAACAGCGCCCGGAAGCGAGCCCATGCCGCCGACCACAACGACCACAAAGCTGATGACAAGGAAGTCCATGCCCATGTGGTAGTTTGGCGAAACGATGGGCGTGTACATCACACCCGCGAGGCCAGCGACTGCAGCGGCGATGCCGAACATGATCGTAAAGCGACGGTCGATGTTGATGCCCAAAAGCTGCACGGTTTCGCGGTCGGCCATGCCTGCGCGGACGACCATCCCGAAGGTGGTGAACTGCAGGAAGGCGAACACACCGGCAATGAGTGTCATCGCAAAGAAGAAGTACACGATACGCCAGTAGGGATAGATAATCGCATTCGGATCAAAGCCGATGGCTGCGCCAAAATCGAACGAGCCGACAAATGCCTCTGGGGCAGGGGTCGGGATCTGGTTGGCACCGAAGTAGTACTTGATGATTTCCTGCAAAACGATGGCCAGACCAAAGGTCACAAGAATCTGGTCGGCGTGGGGGCGTTTGTAGAAATGCTTGATCAGGCCGCGTTCCATCGCGATGCCGATCAGGATCATGATCGGGATCGAAAAGAGGATCGAGAGAGGGACCGCCCAGTCGATGATCGCGGCGCCCGTTGTCTCGCCGAAGATGTCGTACAAGTAAGGCACGTCCACCTTGAGCGGGTTGCCGAGGAAGTCGGTGCGTGTTTCGTCCACAACCTCGTGGCTGAGCGAGAGCATGCGCGACAGGGTCACGGTACAGAATGCGCCGAGCATGAACAACGCGCCGTGCGCAAAGTTCACGACACCCAGCGTGCCGAAGATGAGCGTCAGGCCAAGAGCGATCAGCGCATAGGCGCTGCCCTTGTCCAGCCCGTTCAGGATTTGAAGGATTATCTGATCCATTTGGCCCCCCTGGGTCCAGCGGTTTTGGGCGCGCGCGGGGCTAACGGAACTTAGCGCGGCGCGGGGTTCTTATTGGGAGAGTACACATGGGGTGCGCCCCGCCCGACATGCGGGCAGGGCGCGGGTAGGCTTATGCGCCTGGGTTACAGGAACCCAAGTCACCACCGAAGATCGACGCATCATACGTGACCTGTGCGGCAGGGGTGACTTCAACGATTTCGAGAAGGTCGAATTCGTTGTCTGGGTTTTCTTTACCCTTCACGACCAGCACGTCTTTGAAGCACTGGTGGTCTTCGGCACGGTAAAGCGTTGGGCCGTTGCCCAGACCGTCGAATTCGAAGCCTTCCAGAGCTTCTGCAACGGCGCATGGGTTGAACGAACCGGCGCGGCTGACCGCATCCGCATACAGCAGCGTCTGCACGTAGCAGGTGTGTGCCGCCTGCGACGGTGGGAAGCCGTACTTGGTGCCGAACGAACGGGTGAAGGTTTGCGAACCTTCGTCTGGCAGCGACCAGTGCCAGTTCGTCGAACCAAAGATGCCGGCCACGTTTTCACCAGCACCCTTCGCCATCAGACGCGAGTACAGAGGAACAACGATTTCGAAGTTCTTGCCGTTGGCTTCTGCTGCGCGCAGGCCGAACTGAACTGCGTTGGTCAGCGAGTTGACCATGTTGCCGCCGTAGTGGTTCAGAACCAGAACGTCCGCACCCGAGTTCAGAACCGGAGCGATGTAGGACGAGAAGTCGGTCTGTGCCAGTGGCGTCTTAACCGCTGCAACAGTTTCCCAACCCATGGCTTCGGTCGAGGTACGGACCGCTTCTTCGGTCGTGTAGCCCCAGTTGTAGTCCGCGGTCAGGTGATAGGCCTTACGGTCGGTGCCGTAGTTGTTGGCCAGGATCGGCGCGAGTGCTGCACCGGACATGTACGAGTTGAAGAAGTGACGGAAACCGTTCGCCTTCTTGTCTTTACCCGTAGTGTCGTTCGAGTGCGTCAGGCCAGCCATGAAGATAACGCCAGCTTCTTGGCAGAGCGCTTGCACAGCAACAGCCACACCCGAGGATGAGCCGCCGGAGATCATGATGGCGCCGTCTTTTTCGATCATCGAACGGGCCGATGCGCGTGCTGCGTCAGGCTTGGTTTGCGTGTCGCCGGTCACATACTCGACCTTGCGGCCCAGGATGCCGGTGCCGTCCAGAGCTTTGGACGAGAAGGTGTTCAGCATGCCGCCGTCGCCGCCACCGTTCAGGTGCTCGACCGCCAGTTCAAAGGCGCGCAGTTCGTCTGCACCTTCGTCTGCGTAAGGGCCAGTCTGTGGAACGTTGAAACCCAGCGTAACGCTGCTGTCGCCAGGAGCGTTGGTAAAGCCAGCGTGGCCAGCTGCCGACAGATAGGTTGGCAGAGCAAGGCCCGCACCAGCGGCTGCGCCTGCTTTGAGCGCACCACGACGGGTCAGGTTGAGTTTGGACATATAATCCTCCCATTTGGATTGAAGGGCTGCTGGTTCGGGCTCCTCTTCCCGGCGCGGCAGACCGCACACTTTTTTACAGTGTGCCCAAAAGATGACTTGAATCCGGAAAACAAGGCAACAAGTGCCTATGAACACAGCATTTTTCTGTGAAAAAATCTTCACAAGTCTCGTCTGGTGTGTAAACTAATTTTCGACGCACTGCAGAAACGCGCTGAAAATGAACAGTTTTTCAACTTCCGTACCCGGTGGTACACGCTCTTTGGCCGGGACACGCATTCGGGAACGCCGCATTGCCATGGGCAAAAAGCAGTCTGCGCTGGCACGTGAGGTGGGCATTTCGTCGTCCTACCTCAACCTGATCGAACATAATCGGCGCAGAATCGCGGGTAAATTGTTGCTGGATATTGCTGGCGCGTTGGAGACCGATGCCGCGCTTCTGGCGGATGGCGCAGAGGTCAGTCTGTTGAATGACCTGCGCGCTGCCGCCATGGCCGCGCAGGCTGCGCCAGAGCTGGAAACGACCGAGGAATTTGCCGGACGCTATCCAGCTTGGGCAGGCGTCATCGCAGAGCAGGGCCGCAAGATAGAAGCCCTCGAAAACACCGTTTCGGCGCTGTCGGACCGCTTGGCCCATGATCCGTTTCTTTCGGCGTCTCTGCATGAGATGCTGTCGATGGTCACCTCGATCCGGTCATCTGCCTCAATCCTGACGGGGCCGGACCCGGTTGAGGCGATTTGGCAGGACCGATTTCATAAGAACATCATGGAAGACGCAGTCCGTCTGGGCGATGCTTCGCAGGCTTTGGTGACCTATCTCGACGCTCCGCAGTCCGGGCCAAGTTCCAACAGCACACCGCTTGAGGAATTAGAGAGCTATCTTGGAGCGCGTGAATTCTACCTTCCGAATGTCGAGGCGGGCGGCGAGCCAACCGGGTTTGAGGGAACGGCCCAAGGCAAAGCCTTGTTGGATCGCTATGCTGCGCGTCTACGGGACGAGGCCGCACGGGTGCCAACGGACACGCTCCTGGCGATGGTGCGGCAAGAAGGGCTCGATCCTCTGAGGCTGACGCATGCGCTTGGCGTGCCGATGCAAACCGTGTTGCGGCGCTTGGCCCAGATCCCGCTCCATGGACGCAAAGTCGGGCTTGTTGAGTGCGATGCTTCGGGGACACTGACGTTGCGCCGGTCTCTCGAAGGGTTTCCTTTGCCTCGTTACGGCGATGCCTGTGCGCTGTGGCCATTGTTCGGAGCTTTGTCGCGCCCGCATATGCCTATCGCGGCAGCATTGCGCAGTCTTGGGGCAAAGGGAGAGACGCTTCGCGGATACGCCGTGGCGGCCCCGGACGCTGCAACAGCCTATGGGCAAGATCCAATTTTGAGATCAACGATGCTGCTCGTACCAGTCGAGGACCCGGGCTCTGACGCATTAGACGTTGGTATGTCGTGCAGGGTGTGTCCAAAAGAGGCATGTCCGGCCCGTAGGGAGCCGTCGATCCTTGCAGATGGGTTTTGACTCTGCTGTGAAAACAGCCGCATAGTCTGATTAATAAAAAGGCTAAACAGCTAGGGAGGGGATCGACGGATGGGCAAACGCGTCCTTCTGATCGAGGATGAACCCAATATCATCGAAGCGGTGCGGTTTATCCTGTCCCGTGACGGATGGCATGTGGACACGCATTCTGATGGCGCGACCGCGATGGCGGCCGTGGCGCATCGTATGCCTGACGTCATTATCCTTGATGCCATGCTGCCGAACCGCTCTGGCTTTGAGATCCTGCGTGATCTTCGGGGGCAGGATGACACGCGCAATCTTCCCGTTCTTATGCTGACGGCCCGAGGTCAGACCAAGGACCGCGAACGTGCAGAAGAGGCAGGCGTGAGCGACTACATGACCAAGCCGTTTTCCAATTCGGACGTGCTTGAGCGCGTGCGCGCGTTGGCGGGCGACTAGGCCAAGGGCGCCATGGCAGAGCGACCCAAGATATCCTTTTTTCTTCCGCAGGATGGTTTTCGGCGCAGGCGGCTTGCCGACGCGGCACGCATATTGCCCGTCCTGGGCGGCATATTGATGATGATACCAATGCTATGGGGGGTGGATCAGGGGGGCGAGGCCGACCCTGCTAAAACCTCAAATGCTGCCGTTTATGTGTTTTGTGTTTGGGCTGGCGTCATCATTGCGGCGGCCATGCTCGCGCCGTTTTTGGCCCGGATCGAAGACGAGGACTAGGCAGTGGTCCCCTTCAATTTCCTCGTTGCTGTCTGCTTGGGATATGTGGCCATCCTGTTTCTGGTGGCGTTCTGGGCAGAGCGACGGGCAGCCGCGGGCAAAGACGGTTGGCTACGTTCGCCTTACATCTACACGCTCTCGCTGTCAGTCTATTGCACCGCTTGGACGTTTTACGGGGCGGTCGGCTATGCGGCACGGTCCGGGCTTGAGTTTCTGACGATCTATCTTGGTCCGACGGCGATCATGATCGGGTGGTGGCTGCTTTTGCGGAAACTGGTGCGGATCGGGCAATCGCAGCGGATCACCTCTGTCGCTGACCTGATTTCTTCGCGGTTTGGTAAATCTACAGTCTTGGGCGTGATCGTGACACTTTTGGCTGTCGTCGGCACCACACCTTACATCGCGTTGCAATTGCAGTCGGTCACGTTGTCATTCTCAGTATTTGCAGCCCAGTCGAGCGAAGCGTGGACGCCGCCATCTTTGAACGCGACCGCGCTTTGGGTGGCTGGCGGTTTGGCTGCGTTCACGATCATTTTCGGCACGCGCAAGATCGACTCCAACGAACGTCACCACGGCGTGGTCATGGCCATCGCTGTGGAAGCAGTTGTGAAACTCTTTGCCCTGATTGCCGTGGGCGTCTTTGTTGTTTGGGGGATTGCGGGCGGCGTTGGCGGCGTCATGGAACGCATCGATGCGTCGCCGATTGCCCAGTGGCAGGTCACGAATGGGCGTTGGATCGGCCTGACCTTCCTGTCTGCCGCCGCGTTCCTGTGTTTGCCTCGTATGTTTCAGGTTTTGGTCGTCGAGAACGCAGATGAGCGTCACCTGTCGACCGCCAGTTGGGCCTTCCCCGCATATTTGCTGGCGATGAGCCTTTTTGTCCTGCCGATCGCCGTGATCGGGCTCGAGGTTTTGCCTGCAGGCGCGAACCCAGACCTGTTTGTGCTGACATTGCCTTTGTCGATGGGGCAAGAGGGCTTGGCGATGCTGTCATTCCTTGGGGGGTTCTCGTCGGCGACCTCAATGGTGATCGTGGCGTCCATTGCCTTGGCGACAATGGTATCGAACCACATTGTCATGCCCATCTGGCTCCGGTTGCAGCCCAAGGATGTCAGCGTGTCCGGCGATGTGCGGTCTGTCTTGATCGTCTCGCGACGGGCGTCGATCGCGGCTGTCTTGGCGCTTGGCTACATGTATTACGTCATGTCCGGCGGCGGCGCGGCGTTGGCCGCCATCGGTTTGATTTCGTTTGTGGGCGTTGCACAGTTTTTGCCGGCGATGCTGGGGGGTATCTTTTGGCGCGGTGCGAATGGCAGGGGTGCAGCCGTCGGTCTGCTCTTGGGCGCTGCGATCTGGGCTTATTCATTGTTTTTGCCGTCATTTGGCGCTGGGGCCATTCTGTCAGAGCAACTCTTGGCAGAAGGTCCGTGGGGGGTCGGGTGGCTCAGGCCGCAAGCGCTTTTTGGGATCGAAGGCTTGGATCCGGTTGTGCATGCTGTCTTGTGGTCCATGCTCTTGAACACAGTGACCTTTGTGGGTGTGTCACTCTTCACTTTCCCCAATGCCTTGGAGCGGCTGCAGGGCGCACAATTCATAAATGTCTTCCACCTGTCACGCGAAACCAAAGGCTGGCAGGCAAGCCGTGTTGAATCCGAGGATTTGCTGATCATGGCGCAGCGGATCATTGGTGGACGAGACGCACAGCGCCTTTTTGCAGATGCGGCCAATAAGCAAGGCAAGGTCGGCTATCTTCCCGATCCAACGCCGGAGTTCCTAGAAAAGCTGGAACGTGAACTTGCGGGGTCCGTGGGGGCGGCGACCGCCCATGCGATGGTGGGGCAAATCGTGGGACGTGCGTCAGTCTCGGTCGAAGACTTGATGGCCGTGGCCGATGAGACCCAGCAGATGATGGAATACTCCAATCAGTTGGAGGCGAAGTCAGATGAGCTTGCCCGCACGGCGCGCAAGCTGCGGGAGGCGAATGAAAAGCTCACGGCTTTGTCTGAACAAAAAGACACCTTCCTGAGCCAAATCAGCCATGAACTGCGCACGCCGATGACCTCGATCCGCGCATTTGCTGAAATCTTGCAGGACCCGTCTTTGGAGCATGACGATACCAAACGGTACGCCGACATCATATTCCGCGAGACCATTCGCCTGACACGACTGCTGGATGATCTGCTTGATCTGTCGGTGCTGGAAAACGGCACGGTCGCCTTGGACATTTCAGCGGGTGACTTGGGTGCGCTGATTGATCGGTCGATTTCTGCTGCCGCGCTGACAGGCCGTCTGACGATCAAGCGCAATCCCGCGCGCGAGGTGCGCGTGATTGAAACCGATCAGGATCGGTTGGCGCAGGTGTTTATCAATCTGATCAAAAATGCAGAGAAATACTGCGACGCGGACAAACCCGAATTAAAGATATCGGTGCGTTCCGTGGGTGACGTGCTTCAAGTCGACTTCGTCGACAACGGCAAAGGGATTTCACCCGCAGATAGCGAGGTCATCTTTGAAAAATTCTCACGTTTGTCGGATGGCGCGCGCGCCGGGGGGGCTGGCCTAGGGCTCGCCATTTGCCGGGAAATCGTGCTGAACCTCGGTGGCGAAATTGCCTATTTGCCGGGCCAGGGCGGTGGCGCGTTCCGTGTGTCGCTCCCATCGCGCGTGGCGTTGGCGGCTGAGTGATCTGGCGGGTTAACCCGCCATGGCGTCCAGTTGTCCACGCAAACCGTGCAGATTGTAACCTGCGTCAGATGCGCGGCTGATGATTTCGTCCGTTGGCAAGGTCCCGGCCTGACCCAAACCCCATACGATGGTCGAGCGATTGCCTGACGCGCAATATGCAAGCACCGGTCCGCTGGCATTGGCCAGCGTGTCGCGCTGAAGTTCCACAATCTCCATCGTCAACCCTGTGTGCACAACAGGGTTCAGGACGAATGTGAGCCCAGCGGCCTCTGTCGCGGTCTTCATGACCTCAGCCGACAATTCGACCGGAATTTCGTGATCGGGTCTGTTGCAAATGATGGTTGTGAAACCCGCTGCAGCGATTGCAGGCAGATCGGCGGGTTCAATTTGCGGGGCGACGGCGTATTCGGGTGTGATCTGACGGATATCCATGGCCGCTGTCTAAGGCGCACGGCATCGCCGGTCCAGCCGTTAGGCGGTCGAAAGGCTTGAGTTGCGCGCGAAAGCTGGCACTATTGGCCAAACAAAACGAGCAGGACCCAAAAAATGGGCGACATTATCCGATATGAGGTCACCGAGGGGGTGGCCGTTCTAAGCATTGATAACCCACCGGTAAATGCTTTGAGCGCTGAGGTGAGGTTGGGTTTGAACAGCGCTTTGGATCGGGCGCAGGCCGATGACAGCGTTTCAGCGATTGTGTTGACGGCTGCCGGGCGCACCTTTCCGGCAGGGGCCGATATCCGTGAATTTGGGAAGCCTCCGGTCGAGCCACATCTTCCGGATGTCTGCAACGCGATTGAGGCGTCGTCCAAACCGGTGGTTGCCGCGCTGCATGGCATGGCACTGGGCGGCGGGTTTGAACTGGGTCTTGCGTCGCACGCGCGTATCGCGACCGCGCAGTCCAAGGTTGGGCTGCCTGAAATCGGTCTTGGCCTTTTGCCGGGCGCCGGGGGAACCCAGCGCCTGCCAAGGCTGACGGATGTCTCCACGGCCTTGAGCGTGGTGTTGACGGGCAAACCCGTCCCGGCTTCGGTGGCACGAGAGCGGGGCTTGATCGATGCCATAAGCGAAGGTGACCTCATAGCAGATGCTTGCGCCCTCGCGCGTGATCTTGCCGGAAAGCCGCCGCGACCAACGCGGAACCGACGTGAACAGTTCTCTGACGGGGTAGGCTATCAAAAGGCGATTGAAGAGGCACGGCGCGTGCACGCCGATGCGCCAACAATGGCAGCGGGCAGGGCGATTGATTGTCTTGAGGCTGCGCCGCTTCTTCCCTTTGACGCGGGTCTTGCGCTGGAACGCGACGCATTTCTGGAGTTGCGGGATACACCAGAGGCGGCGGCCTTGCGTCATCTGTTTCTCGCTGAACGGCTGGCCGCCAAGCCGCGTTCTGGATTGCCTGCCCCAACAGACTTGAAGCGTGTTGCGGTGCTCGGCGGCGGTTTGATGGGGGTAGGGATTGCCGTGGCCTGCCTAGCCAGAGGCAAGGCCGTCACGATCATCGAACAAAACGCAGACACCGCCGCCAAGACCGAAGCGCGCCTACGCTCGGTTGTTGAGCGGTCAGTTTCGCGGAAAAAACTACCGCAATCGATGCTGGATGGGCTGAGCAAGCATAGTATCGTCACGACGCAATTTGGTATGGTCGCAACCGCACAATTGGTCATTGAGGCCATCGCGGAAGATGAGGCTCTCAAAAAAGATGTCTTTGCCAAGCTTGGCGCGGCCACATCGCCCAAGACAATCCTTGCCACGAATACCTCTTACCTCAATGTCGACATGCTTGCGCAGGCGTCTGGTCGTCCGGGGCAGGTTGTGGGCCTGCATTTCTTTTCGCCAGCCGAGGTCATGAAACTGTGTGAAGTCGTTGTCGGCAAAGAAACGGCGCCGGAAGTCGAGGCAACGGCCTTTGCCTTTGCAAAATCAATCGGGAAAGTGCCTGTCAGGGCTGGGGTTTGCGACGGCTTTATCGGCAACCGAGTGCTGACAGCCTATCGCACGGCTGCTGACTACCTTTTGGAGGATGGCGCAAGTCCCTATGACATTGATGCTGCAATGCGGGCCTATGGCTTTCGGCTTGGGCCCTATCAGGTGCTTGACCTTGCCGGTTTGGATATCTCCTGGGCGCGGCGCAAACGGCTGGCCACTCAGCGTGATCCGGAAGCCCGCTATGTGCGCATCGGTGATCTTCTGTGTGAGGCAGGGCGTTTTGGGCGAAAGGCCGGTGCCGGGTACTACCGCTACAACGCTGACAGCGGCAAAGCAGAGCGTGATCGAGAAGTTTTGGCATTGATTGAAAAAGAACGCGTGGCCAAGGGGATTACGACACAATCCTACTCGGCTGAAATCATCCAACGACGTTGTCTGATTGCCATGGCCAATGAAGGGTCAAAGCTATTGGGCGAGGGGATCGCCCGGTCGGCTGGCGACATTGATGTGGTCATGGCCTTGGGCTTTGGATTCCCGCGGCATAAGGGTGGGCCCTTGAAAGCGGCCGAGTTGTCAGGATTGTTGTCGGTTCAGCGTGATCTAGAGGCGTTGGCGAAGGAGGACGCGTTCTGGACGCCGTCACAAACGCTGAAGCACGCAGCCATCAATGGAAACCGCTTCGACGGCTAATCCGATCAGGCGAGGAACAGGCCCAAGACAACGCACATCAACCCGATTGCTGACACGGCCAGAGCGCCAAGGTTCCATGCCACGATTTTCTGCAGTCGCGCCTTCATTTCGGCATCGTCCAGTTTTGCCCGGCGCGCGCGGACAACAGACACGATGCAGAATACCAGACCTGCCAGTCCAAGCAGGGTGATGGCGGTGCCAACGGGGACAAGAGCAGACATGGCGATCTCCGATTGCGGTTTCGGCGCTGCCTGCCAGAGCAGCGCGATTTCGGCAAGAGGCATCCCGTCGCAAACAGAGTGGGTTTGTGGGGTTGCTGAGGGCAAGCCGCGCAGGTAATCCCGTGGTCCGTTGATCTACCTCTTGATGAAATGAAAGGTCGCCCATGTCTGACGCCGTCACCGATCCTACCCCGGACTCCTATCGTGTCACCGCAGGCGAGCTTCGCCAGTTCATCGAGCGTTTTGAGCGTCTGGAAGCCGAGAAGAAGGACATTGCAGACCAACAAAAAGAGGTGATGGCCGAGGCCAAGGCGCGTGGCTATGACACCAAGGTCATGCGCAAGGTCATCGCGCTGCGCAAACGCGACAAGGATGACATCGCGGAAGAGGAAGCCGTCCTTGAGATGTACAAAGAAGCCTTGGGAATGAGCTAAGGCTGGCTTAGCCGGTTGTGTCGTCCTTTTCTTCGTCATCCGGCGTGGTTTCTTCCGCCACAGGTTTCGCGCCGCTCGCAAAGTCCTGTGGTTCCAATTCAAGGACCGACTGGGCAAAGAGATACAGGAAACCGAGTGACAGGGTCAGAATGACAACCCCTGTCACGGCTGAAGTGACCTGAAGTTTCTGGAAACTAAGAACCAGTTCGGTCTTTTGCGCGGCAACGGCCTGTTGCTCGGCGGTGCCTCCGGCTCCTTCAGCGAGTTCTTCTTCAAGCTTGGTAAGCATTTGGTTGGGCGCTTCGACAGCGCTCATGACCTCTTTGTAAGACAGGTATATGCCCAGGCCCGTCACAGCGACCACAACGGCCAAGAGGAAATAGCCGGACAAAAGCTGCCACATGAGTGCGTAGCGCGCATGTGCTCGCAGCAGGGTTTCGTGTTCGTAATAGTCTATCCAGCTTTGGTTGTAGCGTTGCACAACCTGATTGAAGCCTTCGGTTGTTTCCGCATTTGCCTGCTTGTTGGCTTGGGCAAGTTGCGCGCGCAGTGTGTTGTTTTGGGTTTCGAGGGTGGAGTTTCTGGCGTCTGCTTGTTCAAGCGCCTGCGTCAATATCGTCAGCCGTTGTTCCGCGCTGAGGCCGGCCTCTTGTGCCAGCAACGGAGCGGAGAATGCGAAGATCAGGATTAGGGCGGCGGTAATTAGCTGTCGCATCTGCACAACTCCGTATAGCCATCAGTTTCGGGATCAAGGTACTTGCAAGCTAGAATGAGTTCTGGCGGCGGGTCGCAGATGGGCTCGTCCGAACCGACGATTATGATCGGCCCACCAACCGGAGTGCGCGGAGGCCACCGCACAGGTTGCGTAGGTGTGCCGGGATCCGGGTTGCCAATCCCGCGTTCCAAGAGCTGCTGGTATTCAAGCGACTCTTCAAGGCTGAGCGTACCTGTCCGCGCAGCAAGCTCTGACAGGCGTGCTGCATCTTGAGGCGACAGGTTGAGGATGATGCCGTCATCAACGCCAAAGCCGTCGGCTGAGAATGTGCCCAGGTTGCCGATTGATCGCCCGGCGAACACCTCGGGATTGGTGGTGAGCATATCCTCAGTGATCAACCCGGGCGCAGTTGCCGCGCCTTCGAGGGCGTTGCTGAGTTCTTGCGCCCTCAAGGCACGCCCGAAATCCGAGTTGGCCAATGGATCGACGTCGATGATCCGGACGTTGCCTCCCTGCGGGACGCCAATCGAGGCGCCCAGACCTTCGAGCGGTTGTAAAGTCCTGCCGATATCCGCGCCGTAAGGCAGCTTTGGGATGCTGTCTTGGGAAAACCGATCGTCAAACTGCGGCTGTAGAAAGAGATCCGCTGTGCCCTGCGCCCCCAAGCCTATTGGAGAAAACGCCAAAGCAACGGCAGCGAAAAATGCCCGCCAGAAAGCCATGCCTAAAATCCTTTGTTCAATACCCAAAGGATTGATCAAAGAGTGAGTCGGATCAAGCCCGCTCTCCTCAGGCGGGAAAAGCGTCTGTTGCCAGAAGGTTAGGGTGCGATGAAGTTAACGCTGTGCATCCGTTCGATGGTGTAGACATCTTCTTCATAGGCATCTGTGAGGGCCGTCACCGTGTCCTCTGTCCAGCCGGGAACATCCAGTTCCTCTTCCAGCACGTCCTCCTTGGCGAACTTGTCGAGGAAGGCCGCGATCACACGGCGCTTTTGCACCTCGGTCTGCGGTGGGTGAGATTTGATGTAGGCCTGAAAGCGCTGCACGCCTTCCGCTGTCATCAACTCGCCCAGCAGGTCAAAGCCGCCGGCGATGCGTGTTGTCGGGTCGACGCCGCACATTTCGCGAATGATCTGGGACCACAGCAGGGGCGTGTCCTCATTGCACCAAACAGTGATATGGGCATGCGGCAACGTCTGTTGCATTCGGCTGAGCATGTTCGACCACTTGATCGAAAAGGGATCGAGTTGCTTGAGAATGCGCGCATGGGTGGCTTCGTCCAGCATCCCAAGGATTTCGGGAATGAAGGTCGCCGGATTGCAAATGGCAAAGTGAAACTCGAGTTCGTCATCCGGGAACAGCCGGTCCAACGCCATCAACCGGCGTTCCAGAACCGGATAGAGCACCCCGTCCTCAAAGATTCGCGCCGGGATCGAGATGAAGCGCGTGTTGCTCATGACGATCCGGTCAGCGGTTTGTCCATCCAGCAGAGTTTCGATCAGGTGATCGCGTGACGGCGGCGGCGGATCCTCGCGAAAGGCGATCGCCACGGCGTTGCGCAGGTCCGTTTGATAGAGTTCCGGACGCGGAATCGCGATGCCTTGGGCGGCCACCAGATCCCGGTTTTTCTGTAAGCACGATGCCAGCCGACCGTGGTCGGTTGCGTGTGCTCCAATGTGATAAACCAGTTCCATGTGCCCTCGGCAGCCAGTGCTTTGATGACTGCTTTATCAGACCCCGCTAGAAAGGTTGCAAGAGGGTGCAAGGAACTGCGCGTTGGTTCTTGCACAGTTGCGCAGCCTGAACTAAGAGACCGCGCAGTGCCCCTATAGCTCAGCTGGTAGAGCAACTGATTTGTAATCAGTAGGTCCGCGGTTCGAGTCCGTGTGGGGGCACCACTTTCCTAAGTCTGGGGTGAACGTCGAACACGTGAACCGTTGCTTTACGGGGCGCGCGCGGGGGCTAGTTTGCGAAGCGTGATGCTTCGCCCAAAAAAGGGATCGTCGTAGATGCCCTTGTTGCAGTTTCTGCGGAACCGAAACTTTCTTGCCTTGATTGTTGCGAATACCGTTTTTGCTACGGCGTTCCCGATACAATTGATACTTGGCGGTTTGGCTGGGCTGCAACTTGCGCCGAGCGCGGCCTTGGCGACGCTTCCATCATCCGTTCAGACCCTTGCGGCATTGGTAGCGGCAGGGCCATTTTCGATGCTGATGGGGCGGCTTGGACGCGGTGTTGGCTTTGCTTTTGGTGGCATATTGACCTCGGTCGGGGCCTGCCTCGCGATTTTTGCACTGATGCGGCAAGACTTTGTGATGCTCTGTCTTGGGCATTTCCTGATGGGGGCAGGTTGGGCGTCATTTCAGTACTTTCGCTTTGCTGCCAGCGAAGTGGTAGCCCCTACGTGGCGGCCGGTTGCGATTTCTTTCATGCTGAGTTCTGGGCTGTTTGCAGCGTTGCTTGGACCGCAGGCGTTCATAGCCTTTCGCGATGCGCTTGTTCCGCCGCCTTTTGCTGGGGCCTATCTGGCCGTGGCCGCAATCGGTGTTCTCGGTCTGCTGCCGCTTGGGTTTTTGCGCATCAAGGCGCGGCGGACGGCATCGGAGGCCGGGTCATGGCGAGTGGGTCTTGGCGCTTTGAATCGGTTTGAGGTGCGGCGGGCGATTGCAATCGCCGCTCTGTCTCAAGGGATCATGGTGTTTTTGATGGTGCCCACGCCTCTTGCGATGGTTGGCTGTGGTTTGACCGAGGCTGCGGCGAGTGATGTTGTGCGGTGGCATATTGTGGCGATGTTCGCACCGAGTTTCTTGACCGGATTTGTGATCCAGCGATTTGGAGCAAAGCGTGTGGCCACTGCGGGATTGCTGGTGATCTTAGTGTCCGCCGTCGTAGCTGCGACGGGCTTGGCGGTCGGTCATTTTTATCTGTCTTTGATCGTGTTGGGCGTTGGGTGGAACTTGGGGTTCATCGGGGCCACGACAATGTTGGACGCCGCGCTTACTGAGCGCGAAAAGCCGTCAGCACAGGGGCTCAATGACACGGCGATTGGGTTGGTGTCGGCGATTGCAGCATTCGGTGCTGGCGCGATGCTTGCCCAATTCGGATGGATTATTCTTGCGGCGGTATCAGGGACGATTGTGCTTATCGCGCTTGTGGTGTTGCTGGCTCAAAGGACGCCAGAACGACCGCTGCCCAAGCCATAAGTTCCTCGAAAATGGCTGCTCATTAAGGCAAGCAACAGAGTCTGCTTGCGGTGTGCAGATGGCTTCGTTAGATGGCGCTATCTTTCGACCGCCGCCGACGCCTCGGCGGCCTTTATGCAATGGATAAGGACGACATGCAGGTCACCGAAACACTGAATGATGGGCTGAAACGCGCGTACTCGATCACACTGAGTGCTGCGGAACTTGACGCCAAAGTTGACGAAAAACTGAAAGAGGCTCAGCCCGAAATCGAGATGAAAGGATTTCGGAAAGGCAAGGTTCCTCTGCCGCTGCTAAAAAAGCAGTATGGCGACCGCGTGCTGGGCGAAGCCTTGCAGGAATCGATCGACGGCGCGATGTCGACCCATTTCGAAGACTCCGGCGATCGCCCTGCGATGCAGCCAAAGGTCGAAATGCAAGGCGATGACTGGAAGCCGGGCGACGACGTCGAGGTGGCGATGTCCTATGAGGCGCTGCCAGAAGTGCCAGATGTCGATATGAAGGCGATCAAGCTTGAGAAGCTGGTGGCCAAGGCAGCCGAAGAAGACGTGACTGAAGCGCTGGATAAACTGGCAGAGTCCGCTCAGAACTTTGAAGACCGTAAATCCGGCGCGAAAGCCAAAGACGGCGATCAAGTTGTGATCGATTTCCTTGGCAAGGTTGACGGCGAAGCCTTCGATGGTGGCGCCGCTGAAGACTATCCACTTGTTCTGGGTTCGAACTCGTTCATTCCGGGTTTTGAAGACCAACTGGTCGGCGCGAAAGCGGACGACGAGGTAGAGGTCAACGTGCAATTCCCAGAGGAATACGGCGCGGCCAATCTGGCGGGCAAAGACGCTGTCTTTGAGTGCAAAGTCAAAGCGGTGAAGAAACCTGTCGCGGCCAAAGTTGACGACGAACTGGCGAAGAAGTTCGGTGCTGAAGACCTTGAAGGTCTGAAATCGCGGATTTCCGAGCAGCTGGAAGGTGAATTTGCAGGTGCGTCGCGCGCTGTGCAAAAGCGCGCGCTTCTGGACGAGTTGGACAAGCTGGTGACCTTCGAGTTGCCACCTTCGCTGGTGGAGGCCGAAGCAGGCCAGATCGCGCACCAGCTGTGGCACGAAGAGAACCCAGAGGTTCAGGGTCACGATCACCCGGAAATCGAGCCTACCGATGAGCACAACGAACTGGCTCAGCGTCGCGTGAAGCTGGGGCTTTTGCTGGCAGAACTCGGGCGTAAAGCCGAAGTCGAAGTGACCGACAGCGAGATGACCCAAGCGATCCTGAATCAAGCGCGTCAGTATCCGGGCCAAGAGCGTCAGTTCTTTGAAGCCGTTCAACAGAACCCACAGCTGCAACAACAGGTTCGGGCGCCGCTGTTCGAAGACAAAGTTGTCGACTACATCTTTGAGCTGGCTAACGTGACAGAAAAAGAAGTGTCGAAAGACGACCTGCAAAAGGCTGTTGAATCGCTGGAAGACGAAGCCGCATAAGGCGTCGTTAAGACTGTCTGAGTTAAACCCCTAGGGCCGATGGGTTCCGGGGGTTTTTTCATGGCACTAGATCTGCATGACGACGCGCGTCCGCTGATGTTTTCGCCGCAGCCGGGCCAAAGTCCGCTGTTTTTCCTGCATATTCCCAAGACCGCTGGCAGCAGCACAAATGCCTTCTTGCGGCAGGTGTTTGGGGTGCAAGCGGTACAAGACCACGTGGAAAATCTGCTGCCTGATTTGTCAGCGCGCCGTTTGCCGCCACTCACTGTGCCTTGCGTGTCGGGGCACGTACCTCTTTGGGCATGGACGCTTTACCGCGGAACAGATGTGTTTGACCGTGCCACCATGCTGCGGCGACCGTGGGATAGGTTGGTCAGCCATGTGAATTGGGTCGCGCGCTATGCAAACGGGCGCGAGCGCCTGCCGCCCGGAGCAGGGGGACAAGCGCTGGCTCGCGTGGCCGAGTTAGTTGTGGAAACGGATTTTGAGGATGTCCGATCCCTGCGGACCTTTATGAACGCCGTGAAACGCGAGCGGCACTTTTCGAGTTTCGACAATTATCAGGTACGCATGCTGCGCTCGGGGCGCATGGATGCCATGGAAAAGCGGTTGGAGCAGGCGGATTTGTCAGTTGCCGAGAGGGAACTGTCAGGCTTTGCCTGTGTCGGACTGTGTGAAGATCAGGCCGCTTTTCAACGTGCCGTCATGGCGCGTTGTGGAATGGCGGATGCGCCAAAGCCTGTGCATCGCAATCCGGGGCAGGTGCGGGTTCTGTCACGGGGCAATACGCTCGCGCGGGAGGTTTTCGCGCCATGGTTGGAATATGACATGGCTCTCTATGGATTTGTGCGCGGGTTGAAGGCTGCGCATCCATTAAAAAACGCCGCCTCGAATGAGGCGGCGTTTTCGATGTCTGAAGCAATCGAGACTTAGTCTTCGATCGGGTCCGAGCCTTCGGCGTTATCGGCAGGGGCCGCGCCACGTGGGTCGTCGTCTTCGTCCATGCCGGCTGCGCCGATATCGTCAAAGAGTTCCGCGATTTCGAATTCTGCGGCTGCTTCTTCCTCGGCGGCAAGTTCCTGAATGGATTTGCCGGAGGCTTGCAGTTCGGCTTCTTCCTGCGAGCGGGCAACGTTGAGTTTGATCTCAACTTCGACCTCTGGATGCAGTTTCACAGCGACCGAGTGCAGGCCGAGCTCTTTGATCGGGTTGATCAGAGCGACCTGTTTCTTGTCGATCGAGAAACCATCAGCGGTGGCTGCGTCAGCCGCGTCACGTGTGGTGACAGAGCCGTAGAGCGCGCCGGAATCCGACGCAGAGCGAATCACGATGAACTGCTGACCGTCGAGACGGCCTGCCAGATCTTCGGCTTCTTTCTTGGTTTCCAGATTGCGGGCTTCCAGCTGTGCCTTCTGCTCTTCGAAGCGAGCTTTGTTGGCGTCGGATGCGCGCAGGGCTTTGCCGGTCGGGATCAGGAAGTTACGGGCGTAACCTTCTTTGACCGATACGACGTCGCCCATTTGGCCCAGCTTGGACACACGTTCGAGAAGGATGATATCCATGGATCTCTCTCCTTACTTCACAGCGTAGGGCAGCAGGGCGAGGAAGCGGGCGCGTTTGATGGCACGGGCCAGTTCACGCTGTTTCTTCGCGGATACTGCGGTGATGCGGGACGGCACGATCTTGCCACGCTCAGAGATGTAGCGTTGCAGCAGACGTGTGTCTTTGTAGTCGATCTTTGGCGCGTTCTCACCGGAGAACGGGCAGACCTTGCGGCGGCGGAAAAATGGTTTTGCGGCCATGGTTTATCCCCTTCTCTTAACGACGATCGTCGCGGCGCTCGCGGCGGCCGTCACGTTCGTCACGTTTTTGCATTTGAACCGATGGGCCTTCGGCGTGCTCGTCGACCTTGATGGTCAGCACGCGCATGACGTCTTCGTGCAGGCGCATCAGGCGTTCCATTTCCTGCACAGCAGGCGCAGGTGCGTCTGTTTTCAGGAAGGCATAGTGGCCTTTGCGGTTCTTGTTGATCTTGTAGGCCATCGTTTTGACGCCCCAGTACTCGGAATCGAGCACTTTGCCGTCGTTGTCAGCCAGTACAGTCGAGAAGTGTTCAACCAGGCTTTCTGCCTGCGCGCTGGACAGGTCCTGGCGCGAGATAAAAACATGCTCGTAGAGCGGCATGTCGTCTCCTAATTGTCTGAGCGACTTCATAGCGGGGCCAAGGTTCCGCGGGCCCTGCACGAGAGGATCGCCGGTTCATGTCTTTCGCGGATGGCGCGTATTGGCACAGAGGGTGCCTATGCGCAAGGGCGATGGTGTCTTGTAGGGGCTGCCCAAGTTTGGACGCATCTTTGCCTGTGACCTGCCGTTTCTTGGACCCGGAAGTTTCGCAGTCCGGCCTTTTGACCGCCACCTTGTGACTGTTTGTTAATCAAATCGAAACGGTATCGGGTGAGGCAAATGTCGTTTGCAGATTTTGAACAAAGTGCACGTGGAACTGTCCGGATGGACAACACGAAGTGGGGCTACCGGCTTCCTTCGCGGTTTGGGCATAACGGCTTGGCAGCGCTGGGCCGGCTTCTGCAGGGTGTGTTTGCGAAGGCTCTGGTCTTCGCGGCTCTGGCGCTTTGGCTGATGCCTGGATCCAGTTTTGACATGGATCTTATCGCGATGAAGGGCGGTGTCACCGTCGGGCTCCTGATGCTGGCCATCGCCTGTTATCGCAACAGCAAAGCACGACCACCGGAGGTTCATGTCGACCTGATCCGCAAGGAAGTACGGGTGGTGGAACGCAGTGGTCGCAAGAGCCTCTTGAAAAAGTTCTACCGCTTCAGCGATCTGGGCGCGATGTATGTCCGTGACCATGCGTTGCATCTGCACGCGCCAGAGGGCGAAATCCTAGCCGTGCTGAAGCTGGACCCGGACGTCGAAACACAATTGGGCTAGGTTCAATTTCCTTTGGTGCGCTTGCGCACGCGAAATGTTGACCGCTCGTCAATTGCACTGAGCAAGAGCCGCCCCATACTCCAGGGTATCTTTCGGAACAAAGGATATCCTCCATGAAAAACCTCGCCCTTGCCGCCGCCATTGCAACGCTGGCCACCGGTGCAGTTGCTGCACCTGAAAAATACATGCTTGATTCAAGCCATAGCCAGATCGTCTTCAACTATGACCACCTCGGGTTTTCGACGACCTTTGGCATGTTCTCAGGCTTTGAAGGCGAGATCATGTTTGACCAGGAAGACCCTGCCAACAGCAGTGTGAACGTGTCGATGCCTGTGACGTCCATGTTCACCGGTTGGGAGCAGCGCGACGCGCATTTTATGTCAGGGGATTTCTTTGATGCCAATGACGAAGAACTGGTGACATTCTCGTCTACCTCGATCGAAGTCACGGGCGAAGACACGGCGATGATCACGGGCGATCTGACGCTGAACGGGATCACCAAAGAGGTGGTTCTGGACGCGAAGTTGAACAAGGCTGGTCCAAATCCGTTGAACCAGACCGAATGGGCAGGGTTTGACGCGACAACGACATTGAAGCGCACGGATTTTGGCGTCGGCATGTTCGCTGGCCCGGTTTCAGATGAGGTCAATGTGATGATCTCGATCGAAGCGCAGAAGGCTGGCTAAGCTACCGCCACACCCAAAAGAAAAGGGCCGCAATTTGCGGCCCTTTTTTCGTTGGATTTTGTGCGTTCAGATCAATCGGCGCGTGTCGCCGTCAACGTGATGTTGATATCGACACCAAACGCCAGCGAGCTTTCGTCATTCATGTTTTGCCCGATGTCGAAATCGAGACGGTTGAGCGAGAGTGCCGCGTCGACGGTGGCGGTGTCATCCTCGATGACAAGGTCGAACGGAAAGGTCAGTGGCTCGGTCACGTCGCGAATTTGCAGGGTGCCTTGCGCTTCATAGGTTCCGTCGGTTTCCACAAGATCACCGGTAAAGGTTGCTGTGGGGAATTCTGAAGCCGCGAAATAGTCAGGGCCGAGCGCCTGATCGGTGACTGATCCAAGCGTGAGGGACGCAATGTTGATCGTGGTCGTCACGTTGCCCTTCACCGGTCCGGGCGCGTCAGGATCAAACTCAATCGCAGAGGTCCAGTCAGAGAAGTTGCCTCCGACTTCGGCCCCGAATTGAGTGATCGTGATGGTGATGTCGCCGTCTTGCACCTGCCAATCACTTACGACTGCTTGCAAGCTAGGCACGGCGGGTCCGTCTTCGACAGGTTGGAGGGCTGCGGCGGTGCCGACGGCGGCGAATATGATCAAGGCCGCAAGTGGTGGCAGAACGGCGTTGCCGTGGCCGGTTGCGCCAGCCGCCGCGGTATTTCCGAACCACATCCGCCGCAAAGTGGCGTCCTTGTCTATGACATGGTGTTTGAGCGCGCCGGCGATGTGAAGCAGGAGCGATGCCACCAGAACACGTTCAAAGAACATATGCAGTGTTGCAAAGCGTTCGGCGACGATGTTGTCCTTGGGTACAAACGGCAAATTCTGGCCAAATGGCCACCAGATCGGCGCAAAG
The DNA here is from genome assembly GCF_007995215.1 of Shimia ponticola. Lineage (GTDB taxonomy): Bacteria > Pseudomonadota > Alphaproteobacteria > Rhodobacterales > Rhodobacteraceae > Shimia_B > Shimia_B ponticola. The sequence continues at coordinate 387,886 of NZ_VCDK01000003.1, read as the reverse complement.
CCGGTGGTGGCCGCATGGTGAATCCAACCCGTCAGCGGCACAAGAATGAGCGACGCATAGAGCGTCCAATGCGCGAGGCTTGCCAAAAACTCCAAGGGAGCAGGCTGGGCCGCGACGGGATCCGGCTTTGGTTGAGAAACAGCCCAGAGGATGCGGGCGATGGCAACGAAGAAGATCGTCACGCCGACGGTTTTATGCATGGAAAACAGCCACGCCTTGCGGGCCAGTTGCTCTGCGGTGTCGTAGGGCAGATTGTGCGCGATCACGCCAAGCGGAATAACGGTAAAAATCAAAAGGGCGGTAAGCCAGTGAAAGGTCTTTGTGACGCCGCCATAGCGGTCAGAGCTGTTGGTCAGGGCCATGTGGTGTCCTTCGATGCAATCTTGCCTGAGTCGTAACCTAGTGCATTGCGGTTCAATTCATCACCGCCCCCTACGCACAAAGATGGTGAATATGCGCGCGGTTGCCGTAGCGGCCCTTTTCATAGAGCAGGCAAGCCGCTAATCGGATCAGACAACAAGGGACGAGGGCAATATGCGCGCAATGGTGTTTCCGGGGCAGGGTGCTCAGGCGATTGGCATGGGCAAGGATCTGGCGGATGCCTATCCTGCGGCAAAAGCAGTCTTTGACGAGGTTGACGACGCGCTGGGAGAAAAGCTGAGCGCGCTCATCTGGGAAGGTGATCAGGACACTCTGACGCTGACTGCGAATGCGCAACCGGCTTTGATGGCAACCTCCCTTGCCACGGTGCGTGCCCTCGAAGCGGAAGGGTTTAGCGTTGATCAGTCTGCTTTTGTGGCCGGTCATTCGCTTGGTGAATACTCCGCGCTTGCCGCAGCGGGCGCGTTGACCGTGGCGGATACCGCACGGCTTTTGCGGGTGCGCGGTCAGGCGATGCAAGATGCGGTGCCTGTCGGTGTGGGGGCCATGGCCGCATTGCTTGGGTTGGATTACGAGACGGTGACCGCTGTTGCGGCAGAGGCCGCAGGCGATGAGGTTTGCGAGGCGGCCAACGACAATGACCCCGGACAGGTTGTCGTGTCGGGTCACAAGGCCGCCGTAGAACGCGCGGTAGAGCTTGCCAAGGAGAAGGGGGCCAAGCGTGCCGTATTGTTGCCAGTCAGCGCTCCATTCCATTGCAGCCTGATGGCCCCTGCGGCAGAGCGCATGAAAGAAGCCTTGGCAGATGTACAGATTTCAGCCCCGGTCGTGCCGGTGGTGTCGAATGTGCGCGCAGAAGGTGTGAGCGCGCCGGACGACATCCGCGATTTGTTGGTGCAGCAGATCACCGGGTCTGTCCGCTGGCGTGAAAGCGTGGCGTGGATGCACAGCCAAGGTGTGAATGAAATCTGGGAAGTGGGTGCAGGCAAAGCTTTGTCTGGAATGATCCGGCGCATTGAGCGTTCAATCAGCTGTGCGGCAATCGGCACACCTGAGAATATCGCTGCCCTGAACGCGTGAAGGAGAAAGACATGTTTGATTTGACGGGTAAATGCGCGCTTGTGACGGGTGCCTCTGGCGGTATCGGCGGCGCGATTGCAAAGCAATTGCACGCTGCTGGCGCAACCGTGGGATTGTCGGGGACGCGGGTCGAACCGCTTGAGGCTTTGGCCGCTGAGTTGGGCGAACGCGCGCATGTGCTGCCCTGTAATCTGAGCGATGCAGAAGCCGTCACGGCGCTTCCTAAACAGGCCATCGAGGCGATGGGCGCGTTGGACATCCTCGTGAACAATGCGGGTGTGACACGCGACAACTTGTTCATGCGGATGTCGGATGACGAATGGCAGAGCGTTATTGATATCAACCTGACCTCGACCATGCGGCTGTGCAAAGGCGTGTTGCGCGGGATGATGAAGTCTCGTTGGGGCCGGATCATCAACATCAGTTCGGTTGTCGGTGCGACGGGTAATCCGGGGCAGGGCAACTATGCGGCCTCCAAAGCCGGTATGGTCGGCATGTCGAAGTCGTTGGCCTATGAAGTCGCCAGTCGGGGTGTGACGGTAAACTGCGTCGCGCCGGGCTTTATCACCACGGCGATGACCGACAAACTGAACGATGATCAGAAAGACGCAATTCTGAAACAGGTGCCGTCAGGACGCATGGGTGATCCAGAAGAGATCGCGGCTGCTGTTGTCTATCTGGCAAGCGCAGAGGCGGGATATGTCACTGGGACAACGCTGCATGTGAATGGCGGCATGGCGATGATTTAAGCATTGCAAGGTGTGGTATTCCCGCCCTCTGATGGATTGAAACTGGGTGGAAACACACCGATTTTCAGCGGGCGCCGATTAGACCAGCAACCGGTGACAAAGGATTTGCCACTGGGGATTGCTGTGTTATAGGCGGCGCAGATTCCGATGCTTGGCCCGCTCGCACAGGCTATGGAGCAACTGGCTGCTGACTGTCTTGTCAGCATGACAAGAGAATGACAGGCCTTTGGGCCACGAACGATGAGGACGTAATCATGAGCGACATCGCAGACCGCGTTAAAAAGATTGTTGTTGAGCACCTGGGCGTTGAAGAGAGCAAGGTTGTTGATGCCGCTTCCTTCATCGACGATCTGGGCGCAGACAGCCTCGACACCGTTGAGCTGGTGATGGCGTTCGAAGAAGAGTTCGGCATCGAGATCCCTGACGACGCGGCTGAAACAATCCAGACGTTCCAGGACGCCACAAAATTCATCACCGAAGCGACTGAATCGTAAGCATCGGTTGAGTGTTCTAGCGAGGCGGCGTCCAAACGGGCGCCGTTTTGCTTTTGGCGGTGCAGCGCTGATTTTCCGCGCGCCTTGGACGATTGCGCCGCTTTGACTTGCAGGTAGGTTCCCTGCGGTCCTATATCGCGCAAAGCACAAAGAACGGAGGCTGTCATGCGTCGAGTTGTCGTGACGGGGTTGGGAATGGTCACGCCTTTGGCCGATGGGGTCGAAGAGACGTGGTCGCGCATTCTGGATGGCGTGTCCGGCGCAGGTCCGATCACCCGTTTTGATACAAGCCGCGTGACGACGACCTATGCCTGTGAAGTGCCGTTTGGCGATGGCAGCGATGGCACATTCAATCCTGACACATACATGGACCCAAAGGATCGCCGGAAAGTCGACGACTTTATCCTGTATGGCATGGCAGCGGCTCAGCAAGCCGTGAAAGATGCGGGATGGACGCCGGAAGACGATGACGCGCTGGAGCGTACCGGCGTTCTGATGGGGTCGGGCATTGGTGGTTTGACATCAATCGCGGAGACCTCGGTTCTGTTGCATGAGCGCGGGCCACGGCGCGTGTCGCCCTTCTTTATTCCCGGCGCGCTGGTGAACCTTTTGGCTGGGCAGGTCAGCATTCGCTACGGATTTAAGGGGCCGAACCACTCGGTCGTCACAGCCTGTTCTACAGGGGCGCACGCCATTGGCGATGCGGCGCGTTTGATTGCGCTGGATGATGCCGATGTGATGATCGCGGGTGGTGGTGAGAACCCAATTTCTGAAATTGGGATTGCGGGTTTCAACGCCTGTAAGGCGCTGTCGACAAAACGTGCCGAAGACCCAACAAAGGCAAGCCGGCCATACGATGAAGATCGTGACGGGTTTGTCATGGGCGAAGGCGCTGGGGCTGTCGTGCTTGAAGAATACGAACACGCAAAAGCGCGCGGCGCGACGATCTATGCCGAGGTTCTTGGCTATGGTCTGTCAGGGGACGCCTATCATATCACGGCCCCGTCAGAGGACGGCGATGGCGCAGAGCGGTCTATGCGCGCTGCGTTGAAGCGTGCGGGCATCGAAGCCGGACAGCTAGATTACATCAATGCACATGGCACGTCGACGATGGCGGACGTCATCGAACTGGGTGCTGTTGAGCGCATGATGGGTGACGCGGCTGGAACGGTCACCATGTCGTCGACCAAGTCGATGACGGGCCATTTGCTGGGTGCAGCGGGCGCGATTGAAGCGATTTTCAGCATCCTGGCCATTCGTGATCAGGTTGCCCCGCCGACGATCAATCTGGACACTCCTGCCGTTGAAACGGCGATTGACCTGGCGCCCAACGCCAAGGTCGAGCGCGAGATCAACTACGCCCTGTCGAATTCGTTCGGCTTTGGCGGCACGAACGCGAGCGTGATCTTCGGGAAGGTCTGATCCATGTGGCGCCATATCGCCTCGAATGCCTTGTCTTTCTTTGTCGTGGGATTGTTCCTGATCGGCGGTCTGATCCTGTGGGGGATGGGCCAATATGAAGCCGAAGGGCCGCTGTCCCGTGCCATTTGCCTCAAGGTGGACCCCGGCTCGAACATGACGCGTGTGGCGTCGAAACTAGAGTCGGAAGGGGCAATCTCGAACAAGGCGATTTTCCGGTTGGCGGCGGATTACACCGAGCAAGCAGACGATCTGAAAGCCGGGAGTTTCCTCATCGAGCCCGGTGCCACGATGCAGGATATCCTGACCACCGTAACCGTCGGTGGCCAGAGCACCTGTGGGACCGAGGTGGTTTATCGCATTGGCGTCAATCGCACGAGCGTGCAGGTCCGCGATCTGGACCCGGAAACCAGCCGGTATGTCGAACAGGCCGTCTTTGATCCGGCAGCGGACGAAGCCCCTGCAGAATATGAGGCGGCGAAGGAGTCGACAGGGACACGCTTTCGCGTGGCTGTCGCCGAGGGGGTGACGTCCTGGCAGATCATTACGTCGCTGCGATCACTGGATATCCTGCAAGGCGCGGTTGATGAGATTCCGCCAGAGGGTTCGCTGGCACCTGATAGCTACGAAGTGACGCCGGGGACGGAACGGTCCGCTATCGTGGCTCGGATGCTTGCGGCACAAGAGACCCGACTTGCCGATGCTTGGGCTGCGCGGGAAGATGGGCTCCCCTACGACAACCCTGCCGAAGCATTGATCATGGCGTCGATCATCGAAAAAGAGACGGGCGTTGCCGATGAACGCCGGCAGGTGGCAAGCGTATTTGTGAACCGTCTGAACCGCGGCATGCGTCTGCAGACAGACCCGACGGTCATCTATGGGATCACGCGCGGGCAAGGCGTTTTGGGGCGCGGTTTGCGTCAGTCCGAGCTTCGGGGCGAAACCCCTTGGAATACTTACGTCATCGATGGTCTGCCGCCAACGCCAATCGCAAATCCTGGTGCGGCGAGCATTGAGGCTGCGCTGAACCCCGATGAGACGCCGTATATCTTCTTTGTGGCTGATGGCACCGGGGGGCACGCGTTTGCAGAGACGCTCGAAGAGCATAATCGGAACGTCGCACGTTGGCGCCAAATCGAGGCAGAGCGGGCAAACCAGTAAGGCCCCGCACGAATGCCCGGTGGGGAAAAAGTAAAAATTTCACTGATTTAGCGGGCGCATTTCGTGCCCTGCGTTCGCGAGAAATCTTGATATTTCGCTCGCCCTAGGGTAGAGTATGCCTGCTAGGCAGAGTGACCGAGCGGCCTTGCGGACACCCGTAGACTGCTTTTCTAATTTTGGCTCGTGCGGTTATGCATGAGAGGCTTTGGGGCAAATGGAAGTTACGGGTTCGCCCCCACGGGGCGAAACTGCGCTGAGGCGACAAGCGCATCTTGTCATGTCGCTGAACCGATACATCGAAGAAGTTGAAAAGGTTCTGGCCGATCTGCGGTCGGGTGAATTTGGTGAGCTTGCACAGCTGCCAAAGCTTAAGCGTGAGATGATGTCGGTGTCCAAGCAACTTCGAGAAGCGGAGATTGAGCTTGATCAACAAATCAGAGCAGAAGAAGGCCGATTGGCCGAAGGAGAAATTGACTTTGACGCGGTGCGGCGTTCGATCGGGGGCCGCTTGGATCGCCTCCGAGCCGCAGGAAGCACAACAGACGTTTCTGGAGAGTCTGACTGAAGACGAACTGCGTGCGCTGCCATTTCTATGGGATTTCTGGGCTTTCGAGCATCAGATGCCACCTGATGGAGATTGGCGCAGTTGGGTGATCATGGGAGGGCGTGGCGCGGGGAAAACCCGCGCCGGTGCCGAATGGGTAAGGTCGGAGGTTGAGGGCGCAACCCCGCTCGGCAAAGGGCGCTCCAAGGCTGTTGCGTTGATCGGGGAGACCTTTGATCAGGTTCGCGAAGTTATGGTGTTCGGTGATAGCGGGATTTTGGCATGTTCCCCGCCCGATCGCAGGCCGGAGTGGCAGGCCACGCGGCGCAGGTTGGTTTGGCCGAACGGTGCGGTTGCGTGGGCGTTTTCAGCACAGGAACCCGAGGCGCTGCGCGGTCCGCAATTTGACGCGGCGTGGGTGGATGAAATCGCGAAGTGGCGCAAGGCGGGTGATGTTTGGGACATGCTGCAATTTGCACTTCGGCTAGGCAATTCGCCACGGCAGGTCGTTACCACAACGCCGAGGAATGAACCGACATTGAAACGCATTCTCGGGATGCCAACGACGGTTGTCACGACTGCGCCTACCGAGGCCAACCGGGCCAATTTGGCTGGATCGTTCCTTGAAGAGGTGCGTGCACGGTATGCCGGGACACGATTGGGACGGCAGGAGTTGGACGGCGTTCTTCTGGAGGACACGCAGGGTGCGTTGTGGAGCCATGCGTCGCTGGAGGCGATTGGGGTCGATATCCTGCCTGAACTGGACAGGGTTGTTGTGGCCGTTGATCCGCCAGCGAGCAGCGATGGCGATGACTGCGGGATTGTGGTTGCGGGGGCAATTACGAAAGGGCCGCCTTCGACGTGGCAGGCCTATGTGTTGCAGGATGCGACCGTTATAGGCCAGACCCCGCTTGGTTGGGCTAAGGCGGCCGTTGATGCGCTGGAGGCCAACGGCGCAGATCGGCTGGTTGCCGAGATCAACCAAGGTGGGGCAATGGTAGAGACCATTGTGCGGCAAGTTGATCCGTTGGTGTCCTATCGTGGGGTCCATGCGTCGCGTGGCAAGGTCGCGCGAGCAGAGCCGGTTGCAGCGCTTTATGAGCAAGGGCGTGTGTATCACGCGCGAGGACTCGGATCGCTGGAAGATCAAATGACCCAAATGACGACGCAGGGTTTCGCCGGGCAGGGATCACCTGACCGCGTCGATGCGTTGGTCTGGGCTTTGACAGACCTGATGATCGAGCCTGCCCGCAAGTTCCAAGAACCCCGCATGCGGACGCTTTGAACAGCAGACGGGCTCGGGCGCGATCTTGGGACCACCGCACGGTGGTCCAAGCGCGGATTAACCTGTTGGTGGCATGTTCTTTCCTGAGCCGCAGGGGCGCAGCTGAACGCAGCCAAGCCCGTCAAGCAGGAGCAGGTTATGCTGAATTTCTTTCGATCCTCTAGCGCTGAGGCCGTGCCGGAGCAAAAGGCATCGGCCACTGGGCCAGTGATCGCCTATCAGACCTCCGGGCGGGTGGCATGGTCGCCGCGCGATATGGTGTCGCTGACCAAGAGTGGCTTTACTGGCAATCCGGTGGGGTTTCGTGCGGTCAAGTTGATTGCTGAAGCAGCTGCAGCGCTGCCTTTGGTTTTGCAGGATCACAAAGAGCGTTTTGACGCGCACCCGGTTTTGTCATTGATGTCGAAACCCAACGGCTTTCAGACACGTGCCGACCTGTTGGAAGCGCTCTATGGGCAGCTTTTGCTGACGGGTAATGGCTATGTCGAGGCCGTGTGCGGGGAGACAGGCGCGCCTGTGGAACTGCATGTCCTTCGGTCGGATCGCATGGCCTTGGTGCCCGGTGGCGATGGGTGGCCGGTGGCTTATGAGTATACGGTCGGTGCCAAGAAGCATCGGTTTGATGCGACGGGCCTCGTCTCGCCTATCTGCCATGTGAAGGCGTTTCATCCACAAGATGATCACTATGGATTAAGCCCGTTGCGGGCGGCGGCGACGGCGATGGATGTCCACAATTCGGCGACGCGGTGGTCGAAAGGGTTGCTGGACAATGCAGCGCGGCCGTCAGGTGCCATCGTGTATAAGGGTGCCGATGGCATGGGGCAGATGGGCCCTGACCAATACGACCGCCTTGTGAGCGAAATGGAGATGCATCACCAAGGCGCGCGCAATGCGGGGCGGCCCATGCTTCTTGAAGGTGGCCTGGACTGGAAGCCCATGGGCTTTTCCCCATCTGACATGGAATTTCAAAAGACCAAGGAAGCAGCGGCGCGGGAGATCGCGACGGCCTTTGGTGTGCCGCCGATGTTGCTTGGCATCCCTGGCGAGGCGACCTACGCCAACTATCAAGAGGCGCATCGGGCGTTTTATCGGATCACTGTATTGCCGTTGGCTCAGAAGGTGACGGCGCGATTGTCGGATTGGCTGAGTGCCTTCACCGGAGAAGCCGTGGAGTTGAAACCTGATCTGGATCAGGTGCCAGCGCTGGCGTCCGAGCGGGATGCCCAATGGGCGCGGGTCGGCAATGCGGCCTTTCTGACGGACGCGGAAAAGCGTCAGTTGCTGGGACTGCCGCCGTTGGAGGCGGTGGATGAGTGAAGAACCCAAACAGTTCCGGCTTGCTTATGACCCGAAACATTACGACCCGGCTGCCCGCATTGAGGCGAATGAGCGCGTGACGGCATTTCAGTTCGAAGCACTGAACAAACGGCTGGATCGGATCGACGATTTGATGGTGCGGCTGGAACGGCGGTTGTGGCTGACCGTCTATGGCGTGGTCGCAGCCGTTCTTGCCCAGGCCTTTCAATCGCTGATGGCGGTGACACCATGAAGGAAGACATGATGACAAAAGACCAGACCATGGGCCTTGAGCACAAGTTCTGCCGGATCGAGACGCCGATCACCGTGGATGATGGGTTGAAGATCGAAGGTTATGCATCGCTTTTTGGCAAGGCTGACAATGGCGGCGATGTTGTGGAGCGGGGGGCCTATGCTGCTTCTCTGGACAAGCTGAAGGCGGCAGGTCGTGGAGTAAAGATGCTGTGGCAACACGATCCGACGCAGCCCATCGGTGTTTGGGATGAGGTTCGCGAGGACGAGACGGGGCTGTTTGTCAAAGGACGCCTTCTGGGCGACGTCGAGAAGGCGCGCGAGGCGGCGGCGCTTTTGTCAGCGGGCGCGATTGACGGACTATCCATTGGCTATCGCACCGTGAAGGCCACGAAGACAAACAAGGGCCAGAGGCTCTTGTCCGAACTGGAGCTTTGGGAAGTGTCGCTTGTGACATTTCCGATGCTGCCGGAGGCGCGGGTCGGGTCCAAGGGGAATGAGACCGACGCCCCGCTGGATACGGTTTTGCGCGAAATTGCGGGCGCTTTCGAAGCGGCTCGTGAGACGCTGGCGCGGGACAACACCCCAAACCGGCACCCTTAGACCCAAGAGCAAACAGGACCCGTGACATGAGCACACCTGAGACGAAGGCTCGGGCCGGGGAAGTTGTGTCTCCGGCGGAGGCAGTGAAGAGCGCCTTGAGCGGTTTCATGAATGACTTCAACGCGTTCCAGGCCGACATGAATTCAAAGCTTACAAAGCAGGAAGAGCGACTGACCATGCTTGATCGAAAAACTCTGACCCGTCCGGCGCTGTCGTCGACACCGGCAGAAGCCCCGCACCAAAAAGCGTTCAACGCTTATCTGCGGACGGGCGATGATGACGGCCTGCGTGGTCTGGAGATTGAAGGCAAGTCGATGTCGACGCTGGTAAACGGCGATGGTGGGTACCTTGTCGATCCGCAAACATCGGAAACGATTCAGTCGGTTCTGTCGTCGACGGCCTCGATCCGCGCCGTCGCAAACGTCGTGAATGTCGAAGCGACATCCTATGACGTTCTGGTGGATCACGGTGAACTGGGTGCAGGCTGGGCGACCGAAGCATCGACAGTGACCGAGACGGCAACGCCGACGATCGACCGTATTTCGATTGCCTTGCATGAATTGTCAGCCCTGCCGAAAGCATCGCAGCGTCTTTTGGATGACAGTGCCTTTGACATTGAAGGCTGGCTGGCGGGGCGGATTGCCGATAAGTTTGCGCGCGCCGAAGCAGATGCATTCATCAACGGCGACGGGGTCGATAAGCCGACCGGTTTCCTGACCCACACTATTGTCGATGATACTGCGTGGGCGTGGAACAGTCTTGGCTATGTCAATTCCGGTGCGAATGGGGATGTGACACCGGACGCAATCGTCGATCTCGTCTACGCGCTGGGTGCGCAGTACCGGGCCAATGCGACATTCGTCATGAACTCCAAAGTTGCAGGCATCGTTCGCAAGCTGAAGGACAATGATGGTCGTTTCCTTTGGTCCGATGGGCTTGCTGCCGGTGAGCCGGCGCGACTGATGGGCTACCCCGTCTTGATCGCCGAAGACATGCCGGATGCGGCGACGGATTCCTATTCCATCGCGTTTGGTGACTTTGCGTCCGGCTACACGATTGCGGAACGTCCTGACCTGCGCGTTTTGCGTGATCCGTTCAGCGCCAAGCCACATGTCCTGTTTTACGCAACGAAGCGCGTGGGTGGCGATGTGAGCGACTTTGCAGCGATCAAAGTTCTGAAATTCGCCTCTTCCTGAAGAGGCGATAGGGGAAGCGCTCAGTGGAAGTAGCTTCCCCGGTTTGACGCGCGCCATTGCAGCCTTTGTTGTCTAGCAGTTCCCCTCCGTCCGAGCGGCGAAGGCGGCGCGCGTCTTCTCTGGACGACACCGGATTTTGGAGACATTCCATGATGTTAGTGGAAGAGACAAGCACGCCGGATGCGGCCCTGCCTGTCGAAGAATTCAAGGCACATCTGCGGCTGGGGACAGGGTTTTCGGATGATGCCGTGCAAGATCCGGTCTTGGTCAGTTTTCTGCGGGCTGCGATGGCGGCAATTGAGGCGCGGACTGGCAAAATTCTTTTGACGCGCGAGTTCTCGTGGACGTTGTCGCATTGGCGGGATTCTACTGCCCAGGCGCTACCCATTGCGCCGGTTGGGCAGATCCTTGAACTGGTGCTGATTGATGCCGATGAAAATGAAACCGTTGTTGATCCGGGCGACTATCGTCTGGAGCGTGATCACCAACGTCCGAGAATTGTTCCAGTGCGTGGGGCGCTGCCGACCATTCCGCGCAATGGCGCTGCCGAGGTGGTTTTTGAGGGCGGCTTTGCGGCGAGCTTTGGTGATCTTCCAGCCGATCTTGCGCAGGCGGTGTTCCTGCTCGCTGCGCACTATTACGAAAACCGCAGTGACACTGCGCTGAGTGGATCGGTCATGCCATATGGCGTGGCGGTTTTGATCGAACGCTACAAGACTGTGCGCCTTTTGGCGGGGTCACGAGCATGAGCCAGCCCAAGCTGAACCGGATTTTATCGCTCGAAGAGCGTGTGCGGACGCCGGACGGAGCCGGAGGTTTTTCGGAAACGTGGCAACCGCTTGGCATGATGTGGGCGCAGCTGCGCGCAGGGAGTGGGCGCGAGTTCGGTGTCGATTTCGCAACGCTCTCACGGGTGCCATTCAAGATCACAGTGCGGGCTGCGCCCTATGGCGCCGCGTCGCGTCCGAAAGCGGATCAACGGTTTCGCGATGGGACGCGGATATTCAGCATCCTAGCGGTGACCGAAGCCGATGCTAGTGGTCACTACCTGATCTGTAACGCAGTTGAGGAGGAGGCGGCATGAGTTATGCGGGCTCTTCGGCATTACAGCAGGCCGTCTTTGAGGAACTAATGGCTCACGCGGCATTAAATGCGCTTGTTGGGTCACATGTCTACGACGCGGTGCCGTCAGGCACGATCCCGGATCTATACGTCAGCCTTGGTCCGGAAGATGTGCTGGATCGATCAGACCAGAACGGCCACGGCGCACGGCATGATTTTGTCATCTCGGTGGTCAGTCAGGCATCCGGTTTTCAGGAGGCCAAAGATGTGGCCGCCGCCGTCTGCGACGCATTGATCGGTGCGGAGCTGTCGCTGTCGCGCGGCACGCTTGTCGGCCTTTGGTTTCTGAAGGCCAAAGCCGGACGGTCGGGCACAAATGACAACATCCGCCGGATCGACCTGAGATTTCGCGCCCGCATTGATGGCGTTTGATCCCCTAAACAAGATGGAGCGTGAGCCATGGTAGCTCAGAACGGTAAGGACCTTTTGGTAAAGGTCGATATGAACGGCACACAGCAGTTCGAAACAGTGGCAGGATTGCGCGCGACGCGTGTGAGTTTCGGCACCGATACGGTTGATGTGACCAGCCTCGACAGTCCGGAAGGCTGGCGTGAACTGTTGGCTGGAGCGGGGACAAAGACCGCGAATATCAGCGGGTCCGGTGTGTTCAAGGACGCGAATACAGATGCCCGTGTGCGCGAGCTTTTCTTTAGTGGGACGGCGCCGGAGTTTCAGATCGTGATCCCTGATTTTGGCACAGTTGAAGGACCTTTTCAGGTCTCGGGGATTGAGTACGCAGGCACCTATGACGGCGAAGCGACGTTTGAACTGAGCCTCGCTTCAGCCGGGCTGCTGACCTTTGTGGAGCCGGTTATCTAATGGCCAACCCATTTGCCGGAGAAGTGGCGCTGGTGCTGGATGGGCGACGGCATGTCTGCAAGCTGACGCTTGGGGCTTTGGCCGAGCTGGAGCATTCGATGGGCGAGGATAGCATCCTGTGTCTTGTCGAACGGTTTGAGCAAGGGCGGTTTTCGGCACGAGACATTTTGGCATTGGTGGCAGCCGGCCTGAGAGGGGGCGGGTGGAAAGGCGATCAGGCTGACCTGCTGACCGCTGAGGTCGGTGGTGGAATGGCGGAGGCGGCCCGGGTCGCCGCACGTCTTTTGGTCGTGGCATTCGAGACCTTCGCCGAACCGTGACGCAGTTTGACTGGAGAGCGCTGTTTTGCGTGGGAACACGGCAGCTTGGACTACAGCCGAGCGATTTCTGGGCGCTTACGCCTGCGGAGCTGCGTCTCATGCTTGGCGAAGTAGATGGGCAAGCACCGATGCGCATGGCCGGATTGGAAGCGTTGATGGAGCGCTTTCCTGACCAAGGAAACGGGAAGGAAGAAGAGGGATCAACATGACGGATTTCACCAATTTCGATGCTGAGGTCGACCAGTTGAACGTTTCGCTCGAGGCGGCTCGGTCGATGACACAGGCGTTTTCCGGGGAGCTTGAGAGCATGCGCGCGACGCTTGCCGTGACCGGGACGGACCTGAAGACGCTTGAAACCGGACTGAACCGGGGATTGCGCTCTGCCTTTGATGGGTTGGTGTTCCAGGGCGACAGTTTGGCAGATGCGCTCAAGAACCTGTCAAAGTCGATTATCAACACAACCTATAACGCGGCAATTTCCCCCGTCACGAAAGGGATCAGCAATTCGATTGTGAATGGTCTGGGTGGGCTGTTTGGTGGAGCGGGATTTGCCCAAGGTGGCGCGTTTTCGGCGGGTCAGGTGATGCCGTTTGCCAAAGGCGGTGTGGTTTCGCGGGCGACGACCTTTCCGATGAAGCATGGGATGGGCCTGATGGGAGAGGCGGGGCCCGAGGCCATCATGCCGTTGAGCCGCGGGCCTGATGGCGCATTGGGGGTAAAGGCGCAGGGCGCCAAGACTGCAAACATGATCACCATCAACATCAGTACCCCTGACGTTGCCGGTTTTCAACGAAGCCAGAGCCAAATCGCAGCCTCTGTGAGCCGTGCGCTTGGCCGTGGCCAGCGGAACACCTGAGGGCAGCGCCATGTTTCATGATGTCAGATTTCCAACGGCTCTGAGCTTTGGCGCGTTGGGTGGGCCGGAACGGCGCACAGAGATTGTCACGCTCGCCAACGGGTTCGAAGAACGCAACACGCCATGGAGCCACTCACGCAGGCGATATGATGCAGGTGTCGGAATTAGGTCCTTGGACGATGTCGAAACCGTGTTGGCATTCTTTGAGGCGCGGCAAGGGCAGATGTTTGGGTTCCGATGGAAGGACTGGGCGGATTTTCGGTCGGCTGCAAAATCCAAAGACCTTGGCTTCGATGATCAGTTGATCGGGATGGGTGATGGCATGACGACCGTGCATCAATTGACCAAAACATATCGGTCGGGCGAGCAAAGCTATGTGCGACCTGTCCGGAAACCGGTCCTGGGCAGCGTTCGGGTTGGCGTTGCTGAGCAGGAACTGCAAGAAGGCATTGATTACACGGTCGATTATTCCACTGGAGAGATCACTTTCGACCGCGCGCCTGACATTGAGGCAGAGGTTACGGCTGGGTTTGAGTTCGACGTTCCGGTTCGCTTTGATACCGGGCTTCTTCAGGCTTCTGTCGAGAATTTCGAGGCTGGCGGTGTTCCGTCGATCCCGGTCGTGGAGATCAGGATATGAGTGGCACAGACGCGCTTCATGCGCATTTGAAGACCGGCCTCACGACGGTGTGCCGGGCGTGGTTGCTGGAGCGCCAGGATGGCACCCGGTTTGGGTTCACGGATCATGATTTACCCCTGAGTTTTGAAGGCATGTCGTTTGACGCCAATGGCGGGTTGACCGCAGGTGCGGTTGTTCAGACCACAGGCCTGTCTGTCGACAATACCGAGGCGCTGGGTGCGCTTACGGATGACCGGATCACCGACGCCGATATCACCGCTGGCCTCTATGATGGTGCTCTGGTGACGGCATGGCTGGTCAACTGGACGGATGTTGCTGAACGAAAGGTTCTTTTTGCCGGGACTATCGGAGAGATCACGCGGCGAGATGGACGTTTCGAGGCGGAGTTGCGCGGCCTGACCGAGGCGCTGAATCAGCCTCAGGGGCGTTCATACCTAAAGACCTGCTCCGCGGTCTTCGGGGATCAGACTTGCAAGGTTGACGCGTTGGGGGCGGCGTTCTCGGTACAAGTTCCGATCGCCGAGATGAGGGATCGCAAGACCTTTGGGTTTGAAAACCTGGCCTTTGATCCGGAGTGGTTTGAGCGGGGACGTTTAGATGTCGTGACCGGGGCTGGCGCGGGTTTGACGGGTGTCATTCGAAGCGACGCGATTTCCGAAAATCAGCGGGTCATCGGACTGGTCGAGCCGATCAGGGCGAGCGTTGCCGCAGGTGATACGGTGCGGCTGATTGCGGGGTGTGACAAACGCTCATCTACTTGTGCAGAAAAGTTCTCTAACATTCTAAATTTTCGAGGATTTCCGTTTATTCCTGGCGATGATTGGATCACGACCGTTCCGAGAAAGAGCGGCAAGAACAACGGTGGTCGGCTGGTATGAGCGGGCTGAAAGTTGCTGAGGCCGCACGCGAATGGATCGGGACGCCGTACCACCACCAAGCATCTTCGCGGGGTGCTGGAACAGATTGTCTTGGCCTCGTGCTTGGCGTTTGGCGCGATTTGGCCGGTGAAATCCCAGCGGATGTTCCAGCCTATACGATGGATTGGGCTGAGCCGCAGCAGGACGAGGCGTTGTGGCGCGCTGCGCGTGAACATCTGCGAGAGTTGGATGGACCAGAGCCGGGTGCGATTGTCCTGTTTCGGATGCGCGATGGCATGGTCGCGAAGCATCTTGGTGTGATTTCCAGCCTCGATCCAAATCTGCACTTTATCCACGCCTACATGCGGCACGGCGTGATCGAAAGCCCGTTGAGCACTCCGTGGCAACGCCGCGTGGTGTCGTATTTCGCGTTTCCTGAATAGAGGTCTGATATGGCAACCGTCGTACTATCCGCTGCTGGCGCGGCCCTTGGAGGCGTTGTCGGCGGCTCTGCCTTTGGTTTGTCCTCGGTTATTTTGGGGCGAGCCATCGGGGCCACGGTTGGGCGTGCCATCGACCAGCGGTTGATGGGTAACGGCAGTCGCGCCGTGGAAACCGCGCGAATTGACCGTTTTAGACTAAGCGGGGCCAGCGAAGGAAGCCCGATTGCTCAGGTCTATGGGCGCATGCGCGTTTCCGGGCAGACCATCTGGGCGACGAAGTTTCTTGAGCGCAAAGTCACCGAGAGTTCCGGAGGCGGGAAGGGTGGCGCGTCTGGACCCAAGACCAAGACGACGACCTACACATATTCGGTGTCGTTGGCCGTCGCTGTGTGTCAGGGCGCAGTCTCGCATATCGGTCGCGTATGGGCCGATGGCGAAGAGGTTGATCCCGAGACGCTGAACATGCGCGTTTACAAAGGCGATTGCATGCAATTGCCTGACCCCAAGATCGCCGCTGTCCAAGGCGTAGAAAACACACCGGCGTTTCGTGGAACGGCGTATGTCGTGATGGAAGACCTCGAATTGGAGCCCTTCGGCAACAGGGTCCCGCAGTTTAGTTTTGAGGTCACCCGTCCTTCGCAGGCATCGGAGAAGGCTGTTCCTGACGACATGGCAGATGCTGTGCGGGCCGTGGCGTTGATGCCGGGAAGCGGTGAGTACAGTCTGGCAACCTCCGCTGTGGCGTATGACCGTGGCTTTGGGAAAGTCACCACCGCCAACCGACGGGGGGTGGGAAAGAGCACTGACTTTGAGGCGTCCATGGAGATGCTGAACCATCAGTTGCCAAAGTGTCAGTCGGTTTCGATGATTGTCTCATGGTTTGGGGATGATCTGCGGTGCGGAACATGCAGCCTGACGCCACGTGTGGAACAGAAACAGACTGAAGCCCCCAAGATGCCTTGGACGGTGTCGGGAGTGTCTCGGTCTGGTGCCGAGTTCGTGCCGTTTGAAGAGGAAGAGCCGCTTTATGGCGGAACGCCGACCGATCAGTCCGTGATCCAGGCCATTCGTGACATCCAAGACCGCGGGATGAACGTGGTTTTTTATCCCTTCGTCCTGATGACCCAGACCGAGGGAAACAGCCTGCCAGATCCCTATGGAGGGCAGTTGGGACAACCCCGTTTGCCGTGGCGCGGGCGCATTACGACCTCGCTTGCGCCAGGAGTCGCGGGTTCACCGGATGGTTCTGCCGCGGCTGAGGCTGAGGTTGAGGCCTTTTTTGGTATCGCCACGCCGGAGGATTTCACGCGTCATTCAAATAAGGTGACCTATCACGGTCCGTCTGAATGGAGTTACCGCCGTTTTATCCTGCATTACGCGCATATGTGTAAGCTTGCGGGCGGGGTCGACGCGTTTTGCCTAGGGTCGGAGATGCGCGGACTGACGCAAATCCGGGGCGCGGGAAACAGCTTTCCAGCGGTTCAGAAGTTGAAAGCACTAGCAGCGGATTGCCGCGAAATCCTCGGGCCCGACGTGAAGATTGGCTATGCTGCGGATTGGTCGGAATATTTCGGGTATCATCCTCAGGATGGATCAGGTGATGTTTTCTTTCACCTTGATCCCCTGTGGTCGGACCCGAACATCGATTTCATCGGCATCGATAACTATATGCCGCTGTCCGATTGGCGCGAAGGGACGGACCACGCGGACGCCGCGTTCGGGTCTGAGCATGATCTTAGCTACCTGATGGGCAACGTCGCTGGGGGCGAGGGCTATGATTGGTATTATCCCACCGAGGCTGACCGCGACGCACAAAATCGTGTTGCCATCGAAGACGGGGCCGAACAGGAACCTTGGGTTTTTCGCTACAAGGACATTCGAAATTGGTGGGGTACGTATCACCACGATCGCGTCAACGGCACGCGTAAACAATTCCCGACCGACTGGGAACCGCAATCCAAACCAATCTGGTTCACCGAGATCGGGTGCGCCGCCGTTGACAAGGGAACGAACCAACCAAACAAGTTTCTCGATCCAAAGTCTTCAGAGTCTGCGTTGCCGTACTATTCCACGGGACGACGCGATCCGCTTATCCAGCTTCAATACCTTCGGGCGCTGCATGGCTATTGGAACGACGGGGATCACAACCCCCTTTCCGAGGTCTATGACGGCCCCATGGTTGATATGTCGCGTGCCCATGTCTGGGCATGGGACGCGCGGCCCTATCCACTTTTTCCGCAACTGGGCGAAACTTGGTCTGACACGGCAAATCACGCGCGCGGCCATTGGATTACCGGGCGCGCCACGGGGCGGGGGCTCGCTGAAGTAGTCGCTGAGATTTGTGAGGCCTCTGGTGTGACCGATTACGACGTGTCACGCCTGTTTGGATTCGTCCGTGGGTATCACACAGCCGAGGCCTCCGACGCCCGGACGGCGCTTCAGCCGCTTATGCTGGCCTTTGGCTTTGACGCGATTGAAAGAAACGGAACGCTGATTTTCGAGAATCGGACTGGGCAGAGCGCAGCGGCCTTGGACCCCGCTGAGCTGGTGTTCAGCGACGAGGACACGCCTGTTCTTGTTCAGGAGCGTGCTGCATTCCCCGAAGTGAGCGGGCGGGTTCAAGTCAATTATGTCGATGCCGACGGTGACTTTGAACTGGCGGCATCAGAAGCCGTTTTCCCGGATGAGCGAAGCTTCACGCTCACGAAGAATGAGCTTGATCTGGCTTTGACGCGCAGTGAAGGACAGGCGATTGCGGACAGATGGTTGTCGGAGGCCCGCATCGCGCGCGATACCGTTCAATTCAGTTTGCCTCCATCGCAAAGCCATCTCGGGGCTGGGGATGTCGTGACGCTGCCTGAGGCCGGCGGAATGGGTGCGTTTCGTATTGATCGTGTCGAGGATACTCAAAGCCTGAAAGTCGAAGCGGTGCGGGTTGATGCCCAAGTCTACGAGCCCGCTTATGAGATCGAAGATAGCATTGGTCAGCCGCCAAGCGCGACGTCAGCCCCTGTGTTCTCTGTCTTCTTGGATTTGCCTTTGTTGACCGGGGATGAAAGCCCGCATGCGCCGTATGTGGCTGCGACATCAAGTGAATGGCCGGGTGGAGCCGCCGTTTACCGCTCGGCGACGGGAAATGATTACGTTCTCGACCGTGTATTGCCGACGGCTGCGACCTTGGGGGGTACCCAATCGGAACTGCGGCGTGGTCCAATTGGTGTGACGGATCGTGGTAACACGTTGGTGGTGGAACTTACCCACGGAGCGCTGTCGTCGATCACGCGCGAAGCCTTATTGAACGGTGGCAACGCTGCTGCCGTCGGGGACGGCACAGCGAACGGGTGGGAGGTCATTCAGTTCGAGACCGCCGAACTGATTGCGCCTGACACATACGTCCTGTCAGGATTGCTGCGCGGGCAGGCCGGGACGGATAGCGAAATCCCCCATGTATGGCCTGTTGGCTCTGTCTTTGTCCTGCTGGATGGATCAATCGAACAATTGTCGCTGCCTCAAAGCGCGCGTGGTGTAACGCAGTTTTTGCGCGTCGGCCCCTCGGACCGGACGTTGGATGATCCCGCGTTTGAGGAAATGACAACGGCCTTCGAGGGGAACGGCCTGAGGCCCTACGCACCAGTGTTCCCGAAGGTGCAGGACCATGTGGATGGGAAGCAAGTGTCATGGATCAGACGCACACGCATCGATGGCGATCTTTGGAGCGAGCTTGACGTTCCCCTTGGCGAAGACAGCGAAACATATGTGATCCAGGTGATGTCAGCAGGTGAAACCTTGCGTGTGGAGACCGTGGGGCAGGACATCTGGTTCTACTCTAACCAGATGATGGATGAGGATGGCGTCACTGGGGATTTCTCACTGCAAATTGCCCAGGTATCCGCGCGGTTTGGGCCGGGGGCGAGGGTCGTTATAAACGCAACGAGGTGATGTTGAACCCCAACGCAGGGGGGTGCGAATTTGAGCGGCGGACTTTCGCAATCTGCAAAAGTCACTTATCTTTTCACCAAACACCCATGCAGCGGCGTAGAACCATGACCCAGACAAAGCATCAAGTTGCACCAGTTGATCCCGTTTGGGACCGAATTCAGGACGAGGCCCGACAGGCCGTCATTCTTGAACCTTTGCTGGGAGGGCTTATTCACTCCAGCGTTCTGCATCACGCGTCTCTGGAAAAGGCCTTGGCCTATCGCTTTGCGCTCAAGCTCGCGTCAGGTGAAATGTCAGTCCAAATTTTGCGTGAGATTGCGGACGAAGCCTACCAGTCTGACAGCGACATTGGACACGCGGCGCGATCGGACCTTGTGGCAGTCTTGGAACGCGACCCGGCCTGCCATCGGCTGATCCAACCGATGCTCTATTTCAAAGGTTTCCAAGCGGTGCAGGCGTATCGGTTGGGGCATTGGCTTTGGCAGCATGATCGCCATGACCTTGCCTATTTCATTCAGGCGCGTGTTTCAGAAGTGTTTGGGGTGGATATCCATCCCGGAGCGCGGGTTGGAAAAGGGATCATGATCGACCACGCACATTCCATCGTGGTCGGCGAAACGGCGGTGGTCGGGGATAATGTCTCGATGTTGCATTCGGTGACGCTGGGCGGCACCGGCAAAGAGGATGATGATCGTCACCCCAAGATTGGTGACGGTGTGCTGATCGGAGCGGGGGCAAAGGTTCTTGGCAACATTCACGTTGGCAATTGCAGCCGCGTGGCAGCAGGGTCCGTCGTGTTAGATCCAGTTCCAGCGTGCAAGACTGTGGCCGGCGTGCCAGCCCGCATCGTTGGAGAGGCGGGATGTTCCCAGCCATCGGTTTCCATGAACCAACTTCTGGGGGGCTGATAGCTCGGTCGGCAGACTTCAAAGCCTGCCGACAGGATTTCTGGTTTAGGCCAGCATTGTCATCGGATTTTCAAGGTTATCGGCAATCGCCTGCAACAGGTTCGCGCCAAGCGCACCGTCGATGACACGGTGGTCAACTGACAGCGTGACCGACATCACCGTAGCAACTTCTACCTGACCTTCGTCATTGACGACCGGTTTTTTCACGCCAGCGCCCACAGCAAGGATTGCGCCGTGTGGCGGGTTGATGACGGCGTCGAAGTTGTCGATGCCGAACATGCCTAGGTTCGAGATTGCAAAGCTGCCACCTTGGTATTCATGCGGAGCCAATTTGCGGTCTCGGGCACGCGAAGCGAGGTCTTTCATCTGCGCAGACAGGGCGGAAAGAGACTTCATATCGGCGTCTTGCAAGACCGGAGTGAACAGACCGCCGTCGATGGCGACGGCCACGGCCACATCGGATGACTTCATTTTCAGAACGCGATCACCCGCCCAGACGGCATTGGCGTCAGGTACCGCCTGCAACGCAAGCGCCGAGGCTTTGATGATAAAGTCATTCACCGACAGCTTCACACCGCGTGCTTCCAACTGCTTGTTCAACTGGCTGCGGAACGCCAAGAGCGCGTCGAGGCGGATATCGCGGCGCAGGTAGAAATGCGGGATCGTCTGCTTGGCTTCAGTAAGCCGCGCGGCAATCGTTTTGCGCATCCCGTCGAGGCTGACTTCTTCGTAGTCTCGACCTTCGTACATCTTGAGGACGGCCTCGGTCGAGGGGCCGGTTGCGACGGCAGCAGGTGCAGCTGAAGAGGCTGGCGCTGCAGATGCGGCTGGAGCGGAGGCTTCTGCTGTTGGCTTTGCCTCGGCGTTTTCGACGTCTGCTTTCACGATGCGACCGTGCGGGCCGGATCCTTTCAGCGATTTCAGATCAATGCCCTTATCGGCAGCGATCCGGCGCGCGAGAGGCGACGCAAACACACGGCTGCCGTCATTTGCGACGGGAGCAGGGGCAGGGGCTGCTGCGCTGGGTGTTTCCGCTGTGGTCTCTGCGGCAGCGGGCGGGTCAGTAGCGACCGGCGCAGCCGCCGGGGCCGCCCCGATGTCATCGGCGCTCTCCCCGTCTGCAAGCAGAACGGCAATTGGAGAATTCACCTTCACGCCCTCAGTGCCTTCGCTGATCAGGATCTTGCCGATCACACCTTCGTCGACGGCTTCAAATTCCATCGTCGCCTTGTCTGTCTCGATCTCGGCCAGAAGGTCGCCAGACGAAACCTCGTCTCCTTCTTTGACCAGCCATTTGGCAAGTGTCCCTTCTTCCATCGTAGGCGACAGGGCAGGCATCAAAATTTCGGTTGGCATCTCAGCTCTCCTCCGCGAGGCGAAGTTGGTCGTAAGGGGGGCGGGGCGATTGCCCCGCAGCGAGTTTATTCAATGCAGCCTCAATCGGGACTGCGTGGCGCGCTATCCATTCATAGGCATCTTGATGCCTTGGCAGCGCGCCTATCAATGTCTCGGGGACGAGCCCAATCATCTGCCGGTCATCGCAGCTCACACGCACACGATAGGACCGGCTGATTGGCTCGATACCCAGAACATCCATCAGCGGTACGTGACCTGTTTGACGGCTTCCATGACTTCATCCGTCGTCACCAAGGCCAGCTTTTCCAAGTTCGCTGCGTAGGGCATCGGAACGTCCTTGCCTGCGCAGTTGAGAACCGGCGCGTCCAGATAATCGAATGCGTGGGTCATGATGTAGGCCGACAGGTGGTTGCCAATCGAACAGACTGGGAAGCCTTCTTCGATGGTCACACAGCGGTTGGTCTTCTTAACCGACTCGATCACCGTCCCGTAATCCAGCGGGCGCAGTGTCCGCAGATCGATGACCTCGGCGCTGACGCCTTCTTCGGCCAAACGATCCGCCGCTTCGAGCGCGTATTTCATGCCGATGCCAAAGCTGACGAGCGTCACATCAGTGCCTTCGCGCCAGATACGGGCCTTGCCGAATGGAATGGTGAAATCGTCAAGAACAGGTACGTCGAACGACTGACCATAGAGGATTTCGTTTTCCAGAAAGATCACCGGGTTGGGGTCCCGGATCGCTGTTTTCAGCAGACCCTTGGCATCCATCGCAGAGTAGGGCTGCACCACTTTCAGGCCCGGAATGGACGAATACCATGCCGCATAATCCTGCGAGTGTTGTGCGCCAACCCGTGCAGCCGCGCCGTTAGGACCACGGAACACCATGGGCGCACCCATCTGACCGCCAGACATATAAAGGGTCTTGGCAGCCGAGTTGATGATCTGGTCAATCGCCTGCATGGCAAAGTTGAACGTCATGAATTCAACGATCGGGCGAAGTCCGCCGAATGCAGCCCCCACGCCGATGCCGGCAAAGCCGTGTTCGGTAATTGGGGTATCGATCACGCGTTTCGCGCCGAATTCATCGAGGAGACCTTGAGATACCTTGTAGGCGCCTTGGTATTCAGCGACCTCTTCACCCATCAGATAGACGGTTTCATCGGCGCGCATCTCTTCGGCCATCGCGTCGCGCAGCGCTTCACGCACCGTTTGCGATTTGAACTCGGTGCCTTCTGGCACGTCTGGCTCGACAGCTTTGCTTTCCACAGGCATGGCCGGTGCGCTTGCAGCGATCTTGCCTTCTTCGCCGCTCAGCGCAGCGGGGGCAGGGGCGCTTTTTTCGCTGGCCGCTTCTGGCACGGCGCTCGCGTCTTCGCCTTCATCAAGAAGTACGGCGATTGCGGTGTTCACCTTCACACCTTCGGTGCCTTCGGCGATCAGGATCTTGCCCATGACGCCTTCGTCAACCGCCTCGAATTCCATCGTGGCTTTATCGGTTTCGATTTCGGCAAGGATCATTCCGCTTTCAACGGTGTCTCCCTCTTTCACCAACCACTTGGCCAGCGTGCCTTCTTCCATCGTCGGCGACAGGGCGGGCATGAGAATTTCAGTTGCCATGATTTACGCCTCCGCCTCTGCATAAATGTCTGTCCAAAGCTCGCTCAGCGCAGGCTCGGGGCTTTCTTTTGCGAATTCAGCGCTTTCGTTCACGATGGCTTTGATCTCTTTGTCGATGGCTTTGAGCTCATCTTCGGTTGCATGCTCGCCGGTCAAAAGCATCGAACGAACAGCTTCGATCGGGTCGCGTTCATCGCGCATTTTCTGCACTTCGTCGCGGGTCCGGTATTTTGCGGGGTCCGACATGGAGTGACCGCGATAGCGATACGTTTTGACCTCAAGGATGTAGGGGCCTTTGCCAGCACGGCAGTGCGCGACCGCCTTTTCCCCGGCGGCTTTCACGGCCAGCACATCCATCCCGTCAACTTCTTCGCCCGGAATGCCGTATGCGGCGCCGCGTTCCCACAACGAGGGTGACTTGGTCGAGCGCTTGACGCTTGTCCCCATGGCGTATTGGTTGTTTTCGATCACAAAGACCACAGGCAGATCCCAAAGCTCGGCCATGTTGTAGGTCTCGTAGACCTGACCTTGGTTCGCAGCACCGTCGCCGAAATAGGCGAATGTGACGCGTCCGTTGCCAAGGTATTTGTCCGCAAAGGCGAGGCCCGCACCAATCGGCACCTGCGCCGCCACGATGCCGTGACCGCCGTAGAAGTGTTTCTCTTTCGAGAACATGTGCATGGAGCCGCCTTTACCCTTGGAATAGCCGCCCTCGCGACCGGTCAGCTCAGCCATGACGCCCTTGGGGTCCATGCCACAGGCCAGCATGTGCCCGTGATCACGATAGGAGGTTACGCGTTTGTCACCTTCCTCGGCGGCCGCTTCGAGGCCGACCACAACAGCTTCTTGTCCGATATACAGGTGGCAAAAGCCCCCGATCAGGCCCATGCCGTAAAGCTGGCCAGCTTTTTCCTCAAAACGGCGGATCAGGAGCATTTCCCTGTAATAGTGCATCAGGTCGTCTTTCGAGACGTTTACCTTTGCACCTTTGCGCGCAGCGGCCATGCCGTTCTCCCAAAGTAGTTTAATGTTAAACTATCTATACAGGAGCTTGCAGAGGGGCGCGACCGTTACTTTTGCCGCAGGGGAAGTTTATTGAACAACAACCTCATCGACCCGCACCATGCCCAGCACGTCGCGTGCCTGTTCGTCGAGCAGATCCAGATCGAGGTAGTCATATGACAGGCGGCGGGTCTTATTCTCAAGTACAGCGATTTGCGCCGTCAGACCTTCCAATTCCTTTGCCAATTCAACGGCTTCTGCATCGATTTCGGCGCGTTTGAACACGCCGTAATCGCCCTGAACAGCCGCAAACATGAAATAGAGCGACAGGGTGATTGCAATGCCCAGAAAAACAAAGAGTCCAAGGTTTGGACGTGTGGAATGTGTCATGGCGGCCTCGTTACCTCCGCCCTCTGTCGGGGCGGTGGCCGCAGTATGACACACCCGAATCAATGTGTGAATCCCCCTCTCACACAGAGGGGGCAAGATCAGCCGTGGATCGACGCCTGGTAAATGCTGTCGATGGTGTCAGCCAACATGGCGTCAAAATCGTCGTCTGACTGTTGTGCCGACAAACCTTCGGTCAGCGCCCGCGAAAAGCTGGCGATCATGCCGTGGTTGGTCGATAGGCGATTATTGGCTTCTTCGCGCGAATACCCGCCAGAGAGCGCGACCATGCTCATAACCGCCGGGTGACCGATCATGGGCATGTAGTGGTTCGATGTCTCGGGCAGCGTCAGCTTCAGCATGACTTCCTGTCCTTCTTCCAACTGACCTAGCGCATAGAGGATCTCGCTTCGCAAAATCTCTTCTGCGGCTTCCTTGTCTTCGATCGAAATCGTGACTTCGGGTTCAACGATCGGGATGAGGCCATGTGCAAGGATCTGTTTGCCGATCTCGAATTGCTGCTGAACAAGGGCGTGAATGCCCTCCGGGTTCGCGGCGTTGATCACCGAGCGCATCTTGGTGCCGAAAACGCCCAGTCCCTTTGCACGGGGCAGCAGATCATCCAGATCAGGGATCGGTTTCATCATCTGAACGCCGTTTTCCTCGGCCTCTAGCCCCTTGTCGACTTTCAGGAACGGAACAACTTTGCGCTCGTTCCATAGGAACTTGGGCGATGGGGTGCCGTCGATATCGCGATCCATCGTCTTTTCGAACAGGATCGCGCCGACAACCTTGTCGCCTGTGAAGGCGGGGGATTTCACAATGCGGGACCGCATCTCGTGGATCAGATCATACATCTGATCATCACCTTCGTAGGCATCTTCTTCGATGCCATAGAGCCTCAGCGCCTTGGGGGTTGAGCCACCGCTTTGATCCAGTGCCGCGATGAAACCCTGACCACCGCGAATTTGTTCGGCCTGCTTTGCATCAACCATCTGAATGCCCTTTCAAAGTCACTTTCCAGCGGCCTAAGCAGAGAAAGTGAACAATTCAATGACGTTAGCGCGAACAGCCAGCGCACTTTCGGCAATCCGCGCAGAAACGGGCAGTCAGATCGATTTAGCTGGCACTCAGAGCAGCGACACCTGGCAATTCCTTGCCTTCCATCCACTCAAGGAACGCTCCGCCCGCTGTCGAGATATAGGTGAAGCGCTCGGCGGCACCGGCCTGATTCAAGGCGCTGACGGTGTCGCCACCACCGGCAACTGAAGTGAGCTTGCCCATCTGCGTCAGTGTCGCTGCGGCTTCGGCTGCGGCATTGGTCGCCTTGTCAAAAGGCTCGATCTCGAACGCTCCAAGCGGACCATTCCAAATCAGTGTTTTGGCGTTGGCGAAAACCTCGCCGATCCGCGCAACACTTTCTGGACCGGCATCCAGGATCATCGCATCGGTGGGGCATGCATCCGCCGCCACCGTCTCATTGTTGGCTCCGGCGGCAAATTCCCACGCAACAACCACATCTGACGGAAGAACGATCTCGCATCCCGCTGTTTTGGCTTTCACCATGATCTCGCGCGCGGTGTCGGTCATGTCATGTTCGGCAAGGCTCTTGCCGACATCAATGCCCTGTGCGGCCAGGAACGTATTGGCCATGCCACCACCGATCACCAGATGATCGACCTTGCCAACAAGGTTGCCCAACAGGTCCAGTTTGGTCGACACCTTGGCACCGCCGACCACAGCAACGACGGGGCGCACAGGGTCGCCCAAAGCGGCTTCCAAGGCCTGCAATTCGGCCTGCATCAAACGTCCGGCACAAGAGGGAAGCAAACGCGCGACACCTTCTGTCGAAGCATGGGCCCGGTGTGCGGCACTGAAAGCATCATTGCAGTAGACATCCCCGAGCGAGGCAAGGAACTGCGCCATGCGCGGATCATTGGCTTCTTCCATGCTGGAAAACCGCGTGTTTTCAACGAGCACGACAGAACCTGCGTCCTGCGCGTCGATGAATTCGCGGCTGGGGCGTTCGACAAATGTGACCTCTGTGCCCAAATGCGTGTTCAGCGCCGGAACAAGCTGCTGCAAGGACATGTCGGGGTTTGGCTGGCCCTTCGGGCGCCCGAAATGCGCCAACAAAACCGGCATGCCGCCTTTCGACAGGATGTCTTTCACCGTCGGTACAATCCGCTCAATCCGTGTCGCATCGGTGACTTCCCCGTCCTTCATCGGCACATTGATGTCCACACGGGTCAGCACGACCTTGCCTTGCAAATCCATGTCATCCAGCGTTTTCCAGGCCATGCGATCCTCCTTGGGCGTTTGCGCGGTGTTTGACCGCCTTGGCGTGGTCAGGTCAACCGATGAATGGCCTGGTCACGTTTGACGCGATGCCTCTTTCACTTTCCGTCCGCGCGCCATAGGGTCCCGCCAAATCATCGAACAGGAGCGCCAAATGGCTGAGATCAAAGACCCCGAGAACACGATCCTGATGGAACTGAAGGGCGGCACCGTCACTATCGAGCTGCTGCCGGACGTCGCGCCCATGCACTGCGACCGCATCAAGGAACTGGCGCGCGAAGGGGCCTATGACAATGTGGCCTTCCACCGTGTCATCGACGGCTTCATGGCGCAGACCGGCGACGTGGCGAATGGCAACATGGAAAAGGATTTCAACATCCGCATGGCCGGGACCGGCGGTTCGGACAAGAAAGACCTGCCAGCAGAGTTTTCGGGCGTTCCACATGACCGTGGCACACTTGGCGCGGCGCGCAGCCAAAACCCGAACTCGGCCAACAGCCAGTTCTTCATCAACTTCTCGGATAACCACTTCCTCAATCGTCAATACACGGTCTATGGCCGCGTGATTGAGGGCATGGAGCACGTTGATGCAATCACCCGTGGTGAGCCGCCAGCGAACCCTGACCGCATGATCAGCGTCAAGGTGGCCGCAGATGCGTAAGCTTGCTGCGCTCTTTGCTCTGATGGGGTCCACGGCTGCTGCGACGGGGATCGAGATGACCGTTGCTGGCGAAGCCAACGGTACGATCAAGATTGACCTGTTCGAAGATGTGGCACCGAACCACGTCGAACGGATCACCACCTTGGCCACGCAGGGTGCCTATGACACCGTCGCCTTTCACCGGGTGATCGACGGATTCATGGCGCAGACCGGCGATGTGCAATTTGGCAAGGCTGATGACTACAATGCCCGCCGTGCTGGTACGGGCGGCTCGGATCAAGGGGATCTGGAGCAGGAATTCTCAAACGTTGCCTTTGATCGGGGCGTCGTCGGAATGGCGCGTAGCCAGAATCCGAACTCTGCCAATTCGCAGTTCTTCATCATGTTTGACGAAGGATACTTCCTGAATGGGCAATATACCGTTGTCGGCGAAGTCACCGAAGGATTGGACGTTCTGGACAACATCAAACGCGGCCATCCGCGCAGCGGTGCGATCCGGGGCGAACCCGACCGGATGATGCAGGTTGTTGTGACCGAATAAAGCAAAAGCCCCGCCTTATGCGGGGCTTTTCGTTTCTTAGGACTCGTTCGCCCGTCGCGCCCAGACGCGCAAAAGGTTCGCGTCATAGAGCGGCATCGGCATGACCTCGTCCCCGATCTCGGTCGTAGCGGGCGACAGGTAGCGCAAGCCGGGGACCGACGCTTTGCAGCCGGACCCAACAACAATGCCGCCGCTTTCGGTGCTGCGGCTGATCCATCCCTTCGTCAGCAGGTCTTCCGTGAACGGGTCGAATGCCATTGCCGACCCAGAGCAGTTCACCACGAACCCGGCAGCGTGCCGCTCTTCCTGACCTTTTGAATTCGTGGTCACGACGACAGCATGATCGCCCTCGGTTTCGATCCGCTGAACGGCACCGCGGTGAATGCGGGTGTGGCCAGACAGGCTTAAACGGGCAAAATCCTCTAGCGTGTCGCGTGTTCCCGACCGGAACCAGTGGCGCAGGGTCTTGGGGACCTTACGCGCCTCATCCATGTCGGGCAAAAACCACTTGAGACCATGTTCGATGAAGTAAGACCGAAAGCCTGCGCGGAGTTCGATCATCTTGTCACCGGTGGCCTGCGCGCGTTCGATGTTTTGACGGACGTCTTCCAGAAAAGCTTCTGCCGTTTCATAGGGACCAGCCAGTTGTGGCAGGGTGATCCGACGCGGCATTTGCGGCACAAGCGGCTCGGGCAGGGCACCACGGGGCGAACAGCCGACGAACCGGATTTGATCCTCTGGGATGAGCGACTGGCACAGCCTCAATGTATCAAGCATCGTGGCGTTCGTCCCAATGCACCAGATTTCGGCGCCGCGTCGGATATGCTCGGCGATCCGAGGCTCTTGTCCGAAAAGGGTCGGCGCGCTGTAAGGACCGTCATCGCCGGGAATGCGTTGGGTGGCGGGGCCTCCCGTGGCCACATCAACCGATGTTGCATGAACGATCTGCTCACCCGCATGAACGGAAAACCCGTCTGAGGTCTGCTCAAGCCGATCTGCCGCCGCATTGATGAATTGAACCGTCACGCCATTGGCTCGGTGAACCTCAAGCGCGCTGGTTGCACGTTCTTCGAGAAAGTCACCATAGACGGCTCGTGGCACGTTGAGACCGCGAATGTCGCCCCGATCCACCAATGGTTGCGCCGCAGCCACCCAATTGGGCGAACGCCCTTGCATCATGTCGCGCAGCGCGTCCCAGCGGTCCTCAAGCCAGCCGCCAAAGTCAGGGTCGATGTCATCAGCGGGCGAATTGAGCAAATAGGCATAGCGCCAAGGCGTTTCCTCGGTCTCGGCGGCATAGGCGATCCCGCGCCCCAGTCCGTCTGCGTTAGGACCGATGACGGTGAGGTGATCGCCGGCTTTCAACTGGGCCGTTTCGACAAAGGCTGCGGCTGTCACGCCATCACCAATGATCACCCTATGCTCCTGCGCCATAGCTTGTTCAGAGGCTGCGTCGCGCATCCGTGTCCTCCATATCTTTCAATGTGGGAATAGGCGCATCCCCTGCGCCGTTCTTTGACGAGGAGGTGGCACGCGCTCACATCCGCGTCAACCAAGCGCCGGGTGCTTTGCCTTAGCGTCACAAGCTGCGACATATGGTGCAAGGAAACAGGAGGACCGGACATGAAACGGATGCTTGCAACGCTGGCGATCATCGTTGGAACGGCGGCAACGGCGCAGGCCCCGGTAGAAGAGGCACCTCGGTTTTGGAACGTAGAATGGCCTGACACCGATTTCGCCAACAATGCTATCCAAAGCTGGACTGAAGTCATGTCTGGCGGCCCGCCAAAAGATGGTATCCCAGCGATTGATGACCCGCAGTTTATCCGCGTCGGAGACGAGGACCGCATCGGCGGCCGCGAGCCGGTGATCGCGGTTGAGATTGAGGGCGAGATCCCGCGCGCCTATCCGATCCGTTACCTGACGTGGCATGAGATCGTGAACGATACGGTCGGCAATGTGCCGGTCGCTGTCACGTTCTGCCCCCTGTGTAATTCAGGCATCACCTTTGATCGTCGTGTGGACGGGCAGGTCCTGAGCTTTGGCGTGTCGGGCAAGCTGCGCAATTCGGACATGATCATGTATGACCGCGAAACCCAAAGCTGGTGGCAGCAGGCCATTGGCGAAGGGATCGTGGGAGAGATGACCGGCGTCGAACTGACGTCGCTGCCCACATGGATGGAAAGCTGGGATGAGTTCCGCACGCGAAACCCCGACGGGATTGTGATGGCGCAGCCGACCGGGTTCAACCGCGCCTACGGCGCCAACCCCTATGTCCGCTATGACAGCTCTGCGCGGCCATTCCTGTTCAGCGGAGAGATGCCGCCGCATGACATTCCGCCTCTTGTGCGGGTCGTGCGTGTGGGCGACCGGGCGTGGCCTATGACACGGCTCGCTGCTGAAGGCGAGGTCGTGGAGGCCGGTATTCGCCTGACCTGGAATGCGGGGCAGGCCTCTGCACTGGATCAACGCAGTATCGCCGATAGCAAGGATGTCGGTACGGTTCGCGTCTTTGACGCAGAGACGGGCGAAAACCTTCCGCATGACGTGATGTTTGCCTTTGCCTATCACGCGTTCTGGCCTGATGGTGACTGGATGTTGGGTAGCTGAAGAGAAAAGTGCAAACCTATGGAAAACCAAGCGATTTATCCAAGCCTGAAAGGCCGAACCGTTCTGTTGACGGGGGGAGCTTCTGGCATCGGGGCTGAAATCGTGCGTGGGTTTGCGCGTCAGGGCGCACGCGTCGGGTTTGTCGATTTCGATATCAAAGGCGGGGCCGCCATGGCGGATGAGACAGGTGCCACCCATGTGGCCGCTGACTTGCGGGATATCTCCGCGTTGAAAGACGCCTTTGCCAGACTGATAGCGGACCTCGGCGCGCCCAAGGTTCTGGTGAACAACGCCGCGCGGGATGATCGTCACGATTGGCAGGACGTGGACGAGGCGTATTACGACGAACGCATCGCGACAAACCTGCGCCACATGTTCTTTGCCACTCAGGCTTGCGCGCCTGCGATGATCGAGGCCGGACAGCCCGCGTCGATCATTAACATGGGCTCAAATAGCTGGTGGGAGGCGGTGGGCGGAATGCCTGTCTACACCTCTGCCAAGGCCGGGGTGCATGGCATGACGCGGAGTTTCGCGAGGGATCTCGGCGCACATCGCATCCGCGTGAACACGGTCGTTCCCGGTTGGATCATGACAGAACGGCAAAAGACGCTCTGGGCCACGCCAGAGGCTCTGGAGGCCCAACGCCAGAACCAGTGTCAGCCGGTGCTCATCGAGCCGTACGAGGTTGCCAACATGGTTCTCTTCCTTGCCTCAGATGATGCAAGCGCCTGCACGGGGCAGAATTTCTTTGTCGAGAATGGCAGCGTTTAGTCAGCGCGTAGCGCCCCCACGGGGCCAAGTTATTGACAGGCCGTGACGCCGCGACATTCTGGCCAGCCGCGTATGCTTGGGGTTAGGTGACGGAAACGTCAATTACCTTGGGAGGGGCCGCCATGACCGGCACGGCATCGTTTGATTTCACTGGCAAGAACGTCTTTGTCGTTGGCGGCACGTCCGGCATCAACCTGGGTATCGCCGAGGCGTTTTCGCGTGCGGGCGCGCGCATGGGCGTTGCCAGCCGCAAACAAGACAAGGTGGACGCCGCCGTCGAAAAACTGAGCAACGATGCAGGCAAGGCTTTGGGTTATGCCTTTGACGTGCGCAGTTTTGAGGATGTGAGCGCGGCGCTGAATGATTTCGCAGAAAAGGCCGGCAAGATCGACGTGCTGATTTCGGGCGCGGCGGGCAATTTCCCAGCGCCAGCCGTGGCAATTTCGCCCAATGGGTTCAAGTCTGTCATCGACATTGATCTCATGGGGACCTTCCATGTGATGCGTGCTGCGCACCCGAACATGGCGCGGCCAGGTAGCCTGATCAACATCAGCGCGCCACAGGCGGTTCAGGCCATGCCGTTTCAGGTTCATGTTTGCGCGGCGAAAGCCGGTGTGGACATGATTACCAAGTGTCTGGCGATCGAATGGGGTCCGGACAACCTGCGTGTGAACAGCGTCATACCGGGACCGATCGACGGGACCGAAGGGATGGATCGCCTCGCGCCGACCGAGAAGATGCGTGAGAAAGTCATTCAGTCCGTGCCGATGAAGCGGATGGGCGACCCAGAAGACGTGGCATTGGCCTGCCTCTATCTGGCCTCGGATGCGGGTCGCTATGTGAATGGTCAAATCCTTGCTGCTGATGGCGGTTGGGTTGCCGGTGGTGTGCAGCTTCCGATGTAGACCTTTGGCGCTCTAGGGTTTGGCCGGCTTGGCTAAACCTGCGCAGACACTCGCGATGCACCTGGCATGCACATCCGAGACAAACGCGGATGGGCATGGCATGGTCAGATTTTTACGGGTCAGAGCGGGCGGGGCGGGCCGTCTTCGTCCGGGATCAGGGATGCAATCTTTTGCATCACGCGATCCGGCAGCGGCCCGAACTGCATCGCTTCGGCATTTGCCACGGCTTGCTTGACCGAAGACGCGCCGGGGACGGGAACGATGTGGTCCCCGTGGGCAAGAAGCCAGCACAGCGCCCCTTGCGCCAGCGTGCGCCCCTCGCTTTGCAGCAGCTCTCGCACGGCTGCCAGCCGCTCGGCAAAGCGGGGATGCGCGCGGTCCCCTTCAAACCAGTCCATGCCGCCGTGGCTTTCGACCCGGACATCACCCGGCGCAATCCGCGCGTCATTGTCAAAGCGTCCCGCCAGCAATCCCATGGCAAGGGGCGAACGGATCAGTGATATGATCCCGGCGGGCTCTGTC
This sequence comes from Shimia ponticola, assembly GCF_007995215.1. GTDB lineage: Bacteria > Pseudomonadota > Alphaproteobacteria > Rhodobacterales > Rhodobacteraceae > Shimia_B > Shimia_B ponticola. The sequence goes on along the minus strand of NZ_VCDK01000003.1, from coordinate 354,852 downwards.
ACGGCGCGCAGATTTCTGGCGCGCAGAAAGACGTTCATCACATGCTCGACATGACGCGCCGCTGGGTAGGCGGTCTGCGCGGCTGCGCGGTTCGGGAAATCAGTGCTCCATCCAAAGCTGCCGATGCGCCCGGATGAGACCTCACGGTCCAGTTCAGCGAACATCGCCTCGGCATCCGGGATCGGAATGTCATTGGGATGAATAAGCACGCAGTCGATGTGGTCGCGGTCCAGCCGTGACAGACTTTCGTCAATCGCTGCGCTCACCTCGGCAGGGGCGGTGCGCAGACCTGTGATGGTCTTTGTGCCCTCATCAATGCCAAGGCCGATTTTCGTCACGATGGTGACATCGCGTCCCTTGAGGGCTGCGCCGATCTGGCGTTCGCCGTGGCCAGCACCATAGGCATGGGCGGTATCAAACAAAGTGACGCCGGCATCATGCGCGGCATGTAAAATGCGCGTCGCCTCATCAGGGTCGCAGCTCGCATAGCCCACGCTTTTGCCATCAAGGTACATTTCGCCGGACAGGGGCCAGCATCCCAAACCTATCATCTCAATACTCCTCTTTGAGACCCAAGGTGGCAGACCGGGCAAAGTGGGGCGACACCCAAGATCGCAAGCCGACTTGCAAACATGAAAAGGGCCCGCCGAAGCGAGCCCTTTCCACCTTGCGCGGACCCCCTGCCTACTCGGCGGGTGTTGCTTCGAGGTCTTCGTTCGTTGTGCGGATGCCTTCGCGTTCGCGACGGGCATCATTGTATATCGCCTTGACCAGCGAGATGGCTTGCAGAACCATCACGACAGAGAACGGCAGCGCGCCGATGACCATCGCGGTCTGGATTGCCCGCAGGCCACCGCCACCCGCACCCCCGGCAATCAGAAGCGCGGCGACAACAGCGCCCAAAGCGATGCCCCAGAAGTAGATATGGGGTTTCGCCTTTGGTCCTTCATCGCCCGCGGCGTTGATCGTGTTCACGATCAGAACAGCAGAGTCAGCCGTGGTAACCAGATAGGTTAGAAGCAGCACAACGATCACAAGCGACATCAGGTAGCCCAGAAGATCAGGCAACATGTAGATCACAGCTGCAAAGATCTTGTCCCCGTCAGGTGCGCCGATGATCTGGCCGTCGGCCCCACCGGTCAGTTCAAGGTCAATCGCGGTGCCGCCAGCCCATGTGAACCAGACAAAGCACATCAGCGATGGAACGATGATTGCGCCCAGAACAAATTCGCGGATCGTCCGGCCCTTGGAGATACGGGCAAGGAAGAGACCCACAAAGGGAGCGAACGCGATCCACCATGCCCAGTAGAACACCGACCAGCCGCCTTGCCAGCCTTCGAGCTGGGTCGCGACCGAGCCCTCTGTGCCGTCACCGCGCCAGACGGTGAACAACATGGATGGCAGTGCAACGAGGTAATCGAAGATGCCAAGAACCAGCGCCTGCAGGCCAAAGAAGGTCGAGCCAAAGAGCAGGAAGAAGGCCAGTAGGAAGATCGACAGCCCCATGTTCAGGTTCGACAGCCACTTGATCCCTTTGCCGACGCCAGAAAGCGCGGACAGGGTGGACAGGCCCATGATCACGACGATCGCCACAAGTACACCGGTGGTGTTCGCATTGCCGCCTTCGGTCATCAGGCCATTGATCCCGATGCGCTGCATCCCGGCGACGAACTGTTCCACGCCAAAGCCCAGCGTTTGCGCCACGCCAAGTATGGTGGCCACAACGGCGACGATGTCGATGATGTTGCCCAGTGGACCCGCAAGGCTGCGACCAAAGAGAGGGGTCAAAGACGACCGCATGGTCAGCGGCAGACCGCGACGGTAGCAGAAGAAGCCAAGCGCCAGACCCGCCACTGCATAACAGGCCCAAGCACCAAAGCCCCAATGCAGGAAGGACCACTTATAGGCGCTGCGAATGGTTTCCTCGGTGCCGCCTTCGACCAATCCTTTGATCACGTCGGGGTTGTTCTGGAAGTGATAGACAGGTTCGGCGACGGCCCATGTCAGCATGCCGACACCAATGCCCGCACCGAACATCATCGAAAACCACGAAAAGTTCGAGAATTCAGGCGTATCGCCATCGACGCCCAGTTTAAGCCGTCCGGCGGCAGGCCAAATGGCCAAGGCGAGACACAGCAGAACAAAGGCCGCCACGATGTAAACGTACCAATATGCTGTGTTGGATAGGATGAAGCTGTTGATCGCGTTTAGAACTGCGCCAGCCTGTTCCGGAAACACGACTGCCCAGATCACAAGGCAGGCGACGATGATCTTGGAGATCACGGCGACTGATGCGGAAAATCCTGCGTAGAACCCGCTATCTGCGGTCTTGATGTCCAGGTCCATCAAGGGTGGTTTCAAAGCCATGTGTTGGTTCCCTATTATTGTCTTTTGTTTTTTCTCCAATCCCACCACGCATGGGTGAGTCCAATCAAGGGATTTGAATCACAGGTTGCACAAATATTGGGCAAAAACGCGTGCCTGACCATTAGTCAGCAAGTTAAATTGCGATTTTTCACTGTTTCTGGCGCGCAACCCGTCGCCGCCTCGACACTTTGCAGACGATCCAAGACCGATTGACTTGGATGATAGCTGTGCGACGGTTCCGGCCATGGAGACCTATGATTTTGTGGTGCTCGGACGCGGGCTGATGGGATCGGCCTGTGCGCGATGGGTGGCTGAGAGCGGGGCGACGGTTGCATTGATCGGCCCAGACGAGCCTGCCGACCGCGCGAGCCATGCCGGGCCCTTTGCCAGCCATCACGACGCTGCTCGGATCACGCGCCGGGTGTCGCATGATCCGGTGTGGTCAGACCTCTCTGCTGCGTCCATTGAGAGGTATCGCGACATCGAACAGCGGTCAGGGCTGCCGTTCTTTCACCCGGTAGGTGGCATGATGGCCGGGCGGTATTCGCCGGGGATGTCCGGCTTTACCAAGGGCCTTGAAAAGAGCGCAGAGACCTGGGGCGCAGAGCGGATGACAGCAGAGGACGTCAGACACCGGTATGGGTTTGCGCTGCCAGATGATGCGGTAGTGTCCTATGAACCCAATGATGCCGGATGGATTGATCCACGTGCGATGCGCGAGGCGCAGGAGATCCTGGCAGTTAGGGCCGGTGCCACGGTGATCCGTCAGACAGTTACAGCACTGCAGGATGGGACGGTCACTTTGGCCGATGGCACGCAGCTTTCTGCCGGTCAGGTCGTTGTCGCGACCGGGGGATATGCACGCACCGATGGTCTATTGCCTGCGCGTCCGGCCATGCGGGTCTACGCGCGCACGGTCGCATTCGCCGAGGTGGCAGGCCCCATTCCGCAGATGCCAACCCTGATCTGGGTGCCTGAGGACGTGGAGGACGACCTCTATCTGCTGCCGCCTGTGAAGTACCCGGACGGTCGCTGGCTCATTAAGATCGGAGGAGAGATCGACTCGCCCCGGCTTGAGACAAACACCCAGATGACAGAGTGGTTTCAAAGCGCCGGTGGTACCGAGGCCGGAGCGCGACTGGTGCAGCATCTGCGCGATGTCGTGCCCGATGTGGAATGGAGTGCCACGCATGCCGAGGCTTGCGCTGTGTCATTCACAGCCACAGGCTATCCCTACATCGCGCGGATGTCTGATCGCATGACGATCCTGACGGGCGGCAACGGGGCCGGAGCCAAATGCGCGGATGAGTTGGGACGGTTGGGATCGGTCGTGGCCAGGGGAGGTGACGCGCCGGGTTTTGAGGCCGTGTTCGACGACCGCTAACCGCGGCGGTTTGATTTATCCTTCATCGCGCTCTTGACCATTTTGCCAAAAGCACGGTCTTTGCCACGGCGCTGGGCCAGAGTGGCGGAGTTGAACGCATCTTCTGCCTGAAGTTTGCGCCAGCGTTCCAAGCGGTCGGGATCAAGCGTTCCGTCAGCCACGGCGGCTTGCACGGCGCAACCCGGTTCGCCCTCATGTTTGCAATCATTGAACCGACAAGCGGCGGCAAGGTCGTCGATATCTTCGAACACGGCTGCGATGCCAGATGCGGCGTCTGTCAACTGCAACTCGCGCATTCCGGGGGTGTCCAAAACGATTGCGCCGCTGGGGATCTGATGCAATTCGCGGTGTGTTGTGGTGTGACGACCGCGCGCGTCATCTTCGCGGATGCCTTGGGTGGCGATGGCGTCCGCCCCCAAAAGCGCATTGGTCAGGGTGGATTTCCCCACACCCGACGATCCTAGAAACGCAACAGTCCGGCCTTTGCGGCACCAATCGGCTAGTGCCTCAGCGGGTTGATCGCTTTTGGCATTGATCGCCAGAACTGCGACACGGTCAGATATCGCCTTGGCTTGCTCAACGTAGCTTTGGGCGTCGTCCGTCAGGTCGGGTTTGGTCAACAGGATCACAGGTTCAATCCCCGCCTCAAATGCCAAAGCCAAATAGCGTTCCAGACGCGCGACGTTGAAGTCCTGATTGCAAGAGGTGACGACAAAGACCGTATCGATATTGGCTGCGATCAATTGTTCGCTGCGGTCGTGACCCGGTGCGCGGCGTTTGATCAGGCTTTTACGCTCCAGCACCCTGCTGTCGCGTGGGCTATTGGCGTCGTAGAGCACCCAGTCCCCGACGGTGGCTTCCGCCATTGGAGGTAGTTTGGTCTGGATGCCGTCCCCCAAAACCTGAAGGCCGCTGCGATGCACGGCCACGACGCGGACGGGTGGCGTGGCCGTCAGAGCGTCCGCTTCGATCTGTTGCGAGAAGGCCGGCCCCCATCCCAAGCGTTCAAGCGGTGTTGGCTCGTTTTGTGGAACAGCCGCGCCGGGCATGAAGGCAGAGTAATCGCGGACCATCCTATTGGCCAAACGGGCTGTAACGCCCAGCCGCGAGTTGGTCGCGCGAGATCATTCTAGCCCAACTGAACGAGAGCATGGCGTTTTTTGCCAGCGCTTAGCTTGATGGGGCTACTCAGATCCGAGGCGGTCAACATCGTGCCTGCGTCTGTCAGAGGTTGGTCGTCCATGCGTGCGCCGTTTTCAGCAATCAGCCGCTTGGCATCCTTGCCGGATTTCGCCAGCCCCGCCTTCACCAGAGCCTGAACGATCGAAAGGCCATCGCCCAATTCGTCAGCGGTCAACGTAAGCGTTGGCAGATCGTCACCGACGCCGCCTTTTTCGAACACTTCCTTTGCGGTGGCTGCAGCATTCGCGGCGGCCTCTGCTCCGTGCAGAAGTGTCGTGACCTCATTGGCAAGGATGATCTTGGCTTCGTTGATCTCGGACCCTTCAAGCGCGCCAAGGCGGTCGCACTCGTCAACAGGCAGTTCGGTGAAAATCTTGAGGAACTTGCCAGTGTCGGCGTCGGTCGTATTCCGCCAGAACTGCCAGAATTCATAGGGCGACAACATATCGCCGTTCAACCAGATCGCGCCACCTTGGGATTTGCCCATTTTGCGCCCGTCGGACGTCGTAAGCAGCGGCGTAGTGAGGCCGTAGATTTCCTGATCCAGCACGCGGCGGGTCAGGTCGATGCCATTGACGATATTGCCCCACTGATCACTTCCGCCCATTTGCAGCAGGCAGCCGTACCGGCGGTTGAGCTCCAGGAAGTCGTAGGCCTGCAGGATCATGTAGTTGAATTCGAGAAATGACAGCGATTGTTCGCGATCCAGCCGCGACTTCACACTCTCGAACGAGAGCATCCGATTGACCGAGAAATGCCGCCCGATGTCACGCAGGAAATCGAGGTAGTTCAGAGTATCGAGCCATTCGGCATTATTCAGCATCAATGCGCCGGTCGGGCTGTCGTCATAGGACAGGTATTTGGCAAAAACCTGCTTCATACCTTCGATATTCGCATCGATCTGTTCTGGCCCGAGCAGGGGGCGTTCATCAGACCGGAAGGATGGATCGCCGACCTTGGTCGTGCCGCCGCCCATAAGCGTGATGGGCTTGTGGCCTGTCTTTTGCAGCCAGCGCAGGACCATAATGTTCATTAGATGGCCGACATGCAGGGACTGTGCAGTCGCATCGTAGCCAATATAGGCAGGGGTCACGCCTGCCACTAAAGCTTCGTCCAGCGATTGATAATCCGTGCAGTCAGCCAGATAGCCGCGCTCCATCATCACGGACATGAAGTCTGATTTGGGATGGTACGTCATTTGCTTGCTCCGGATGCGTCTGCGCGGCAGTCTATAGGCGAGGGTGACGGGTAGGGAAAGACCATGTTGAAGAGTGGGCCAATCAAGGCGCTGGGCATGATGTCGGGCACGTCGCTTGATGGCGTGGATGCAGCTGTTTTGGTGACCGATGGGGTCGATATTCTCGAGTTCGGTCCGGTGGCCTATCGGCCTTATGCCGAAGAGGAGCAGGCTGTCTTGCGTGCCGCGCTGGGCAGCTGGCGCGCCGATGACGCAGCCGCATTGGTCGAAGCGGCCCATGCCGAAGTGGCCCAGGGCTTTGACGGCATTGAGCTTGTCGGGTTTCACGGGCAGACGCTGGCCCATGATCCCGGCGGACAGGGAACCTATCAGGCAGGCGACGGTGCGCAGCTTGCCGATGTGCTGGAACGGCCCGTGGCATGGGATTTTCGGACGGCAGATGTCGCAATGGGTGGGCAGGGTGCGCCGCTGGCACCATTTTTTCATTGGGCCTGTGCACGGTGGATCGACGCCGAAGAGCCGGTGGTGTTCCTGAACCTTGGCGGGGTGGGCAATCTGACTTGGGTCGATCCGCAAAGCGACAGACCCGATGCGCAGGGTGTCCTCTTGGCCTTTGATACGGGCCCGGCGAATGCGCCGCTCTCTGACGAGATGATGCGCCGACGCGGTGTGGCGATGGACGAAGGGGGCGCGCTCGCGCGTTCTGGCAACGTGGATGCCGCCGTGATCGGACGCTTCATGGAGCATCCTTTTTTTGATCGGATGCCGCCGAAATCACTGGATCGCAATGATTTTTCAGAGGTCTTGGATGTTGCGCATCTGTCTGACGCCGATGCCGCCGCGACGCTGACGGCGGCGATCGCCATGAGTGTGGCCGTGGGAATGGAGCTGTGCCCTACCCAGCCGTCACGGGTGCTTGTGACCGGTGGCGGGCGCAAGAACGCAACGTTGATGGAGATGCTGCAGGCCGCGATGCGCTGTCCGGTGCAACCCGTCGAAGAGGTCGGGCTGGATGGTGACATGCTTGAGGCGCAGGCCTTTGCCTATCTGGCTGTGCGCGTGGCGCGGGGGCTATCCACGTCATGTCCGACGACGACAGGAGTGCCTGCCGTTGTAGGCGGTGGGACCTTGAGCGAGCCGCACTAGACTGTGTGTGGCGCTGTTTGCCTGACGGCAAAGGCGCCCCGCCCACCGTCCCCGATCAGACAAAAAGTGTCAGCGCATAGGCAACCACGGCAATCTGGATCAACTGCAAGATGACCGAGACGCCGTGCAAGAGTTTGAACTTGCCCGTTTCGCCCGCATCCGTGGCCGTATTGATCTGCGGCATCAGGATCTGACGGGCATAGAGAGTGGTGAGAGCCGTCAGCGCAAGAATGATTGCTGTCGTCGCATTGACGAAGGCGCTGGGCACCGCAGCAAGCGCTGCGGTGATCATCACCACAAGGTAATAGGGTGGAAAGGCGTGACGCAGGGCGTAGCGCGCCTGTGTCTGATCGAAGAGTTTGAACACCAAAGCTGCAAAGCCAAAGCTGTAAAGCACCATGCCGCCAAACAGCGCGGCCGTCAGGATCAGGGAAAGAGCGGGCAGGAAGGATGTCATGCGGGCCTCAGGCGGTTTGCGTTTGTCCGGGGAGGTAGGTGGTGGCGGGCCAGTGTCGAGAGCGTGTCGAGAGCTTGCTGAGAGCTTCGGGTCCCACCAAAGGAAACCTTCAGACCCGCCCGCGCATGAGGTCTGGCTGACACTGGCCAAGCGCCTTGCCAAGGATAATCATCCGTATCCCCAACGCCTGTTGGGGCCCCTCGGTGATTTTCCTTGGCAATTCTCTTGTCCCGCGTCCACCTGACCGCAAGCGAGGGCGGCTCCGAAGAAAACCTCTCAGCCGGGAAAATCGATCAGAACCGATGACGGGTAGTCGAAACGGTCGCGGCTTTTGTCGCGAATGGACACACCGAGCCGCACATCAAGACCCTCTGAGGACGACACGCCAATGCGCAGGCCTGTGTCGAGGTCTTCTTCTGTCTGGTTGGTTGGGCTGACCACTCTGCTTGCGCTTTGGACCGTATCGCTGCGCCTTCGGCAGGATACGGTGATCGGGTCCGTGCGGCCGCGATAGGTCGGGACGGCCAAAGTTGCCGGGCTGATGAACGTTGCACGCAGGCCCGTGCCTGTTGCCGTGCAAGGCAGCGCCGTGAGTTCCTGCCGCGCTAGGCCACTGCGCGCGAATGTGCGGACTGTCATCGGATCGAGGCGATCAAGCGTTTGTGCCGCTTGTCGACCTGTCACGGTGAAAGAGACCGTTTCGCCGCTGGGTATCGGATTTGTGCAGGCAGCAATCAGCGAGCAGGCGAACAAGAGGGCAAGGCGTTTCATACCCATGTTTTACGGGTCGGATGGGCGTCACGCGAGCAAAAGGAAGACACCAATTCGTGATTGTCCGCTTGAAGCGCCCGGGCCAAGGGGGCAAGATGACCGAAAGAGCAAGTGCGGTTGAAAAGTGCCCCATGCGGCCATAATTCAACTCAACCGAAATGGAGCCGCCTGACGTTGCCAGAATGGGACGCGGGATGAGCTGCCGAGGATAAGGAAACCAAAATGCAAGAGATGTTGGCATCGAGCTATCCGGTATTGCCTCTGCGCGATATCGTGGTGTTCCCACACATGATTGTGCCGCTTTTTGTGGGTCGCGAAAAATCAGTTCGCGCCCTGGAAGAAGTGATGCGCGAAGACAAACAAATCCTGCTGTCGAGCCAGATTGACCCGAGCCAGGACGATCCGGAATCTGATGGCATCTATCGTGCCGGTGTTTTGGCGAATGTGCTGCAACTGCTGAAGCTGCCCGATGGCACGGTCAAGGTGCTGGTCGAAGGCCGTGCACGGGTGCGGATCACCGAATACCACGAGAACGACGACTACTTTGAAGCGTCGGCTGAGTATCTGACCGAAATGCCCGGCGATGAGACCGCGACCGAAGCGCTTGTGCGGTCTGTGGCGAAAGAGTTTGAACGCTACGCCAAGGTTAAGAAAAACATTCCCGAAGAAGCGCTGGCTGCTGTCGCGGATAGCCGTGAGCCTGCAAAGCTGGCCGACCTTGTGTCGGGTCACTTGGGCATTGAGGTCGAGCAAAAGCAGGATCTGCTTGAGACGTTGAGCGTGAGCGAGCGGCTGGAAAAGGTCTTTGGCCTGATGCAGGGCGAGATGAGCGTTCTGCAGGTCGAGAAGAAGATCAAGACCCGCGTGAAATCCCAGATGGAGCGGACGCAGCGCGAGTACTATCTGAATGAGCAGATGAAGGCCATTCAGAAGGAGCTGGGCGATGGCGAAGAGGGCGAAGGCGAAGTTGCCGAGCTGGAAGCCAAGATCGCCGAGACCAAGCTTTCGAAAGAAGCCCGTGAAAAGGCGGATGCCGAGCTGAAAAAGCTCAAGAACATGTCGCCCATGTCGGCTGAGGCCACGGTTGTGCGCAACTATCTGGATTGGATGCTGTCCATTCCGTGGGGGACACGCAGCCGTGTGAAAAAGGACCTTGGCCGTGCGCAGAAGGTGCTGGATGACGATCACTTTGGCCTTGAGAAGGTCAAGGAGCGGATCGTTGAGTACCTTGCCGTGCAGCAACGCTCGCGCAAGCTGAAAGGGCCGATCCTGTGTTTGGTGGGACCTCCTGGCGTTGGTAAAACCTCGCTTGGTAAATCCGTGGCCAAGGCAACAGGGCGTGAGTTTATCCGGATTTCTCTGGGTGGTGTACGTGACGAGAGCGAAATTCGCGGTCACCGCCGGACCTATATCGGTTCCATGCCCGGCAAGATCATTCAGGCGCTGAAAAAGGCGAAGACGACGAACCCTCTGATCCTGCTCGATGAGATCGACAAGATGGGTCAGGACTTCCGGGGCGATCCGGCGTCGGCGATGCTTGAGGTGCTCGATCCGGAACAGAACTCGACCTTTGTCGATCACTACCTTGAGGTCGAATATGACCTGAGCGATGTGATGTTCCTGACGACCTCGAACAGCTACAACATGCCTGGGCCGCTGCTGGACCGGATGGAGATCATTCCGCTGGCAGGTTACACCGAGGACGAAAAAGCCGAGATTGCCCATCGTCACCTGATCCCGAAACAGGTGAAAAACCATGGGCTTAAGGCTAAGGAGTTCACGTTGGAGCCTGAGGCGCTGCAAGAGATTGTACGCACCTACACCCGCGAGGCAGGCGTGCGGAACCTTGAGCGTGAGATTGGCAAGCTGGCGCGGAAGGCCGTGACCAAGATCGTTAAGAAAGAGGTTGAGGAGGTTGTTGTAACCCCTGAAAATCTCGATGATTTCCTTGGAGTGAAGAAGTTCCGCTATGGGCTTGCCGAGGAAAGCGATCAGGTCGGTGTTGTGACCGGGTTGGCGTGGACCAGCGTCGGTGGCGATCTGCTGCATATCGAGGCGTTGAAGCTGCCCGGAAAGGGCCGCATGAAAACGACCGGTAAGCTGGGCGACGTCATGAAGGAGTCGATTGATGCGGCGTCTTCATATGTCCGCTCCATCGCGCCTGAAATCGGTGTGAAGCCGCCAAAGTTCGACACGCTGGACATCCACGTGCACGTGCCGGACGGCGCAACGCCAAAGGATGGCCCATCAGCGGGTTTGGCCATGGTGACGTCGATTGTGTCGGTGCTGACAGGCATTCCGGTGCGGCGTGACATCGCCATGACAGGTGAAGTCAGCCTGCGCGGCAACGCGATGCCGATCGGTGGTTTGAAAGAGAAACTATTGGCGGCGCTGCGCGGTGGGATCAAGACGGTGTTCATCCCGCAGGAGAATGCCAAGGATCTGGCCGAGATCCCGGACAATGTGAAAGAGGGGCTGGATATCATTCCTGTGACCCACGTGTCCGAAGTGCTGGCCAAGGCATTGGTCGAAGCGCCTGAGCCCATCGAATGGGACGAGGCGGCAGAAGAAGCGGCTGCTGCGGCGGCAGCTGCGTCGGCCGCGGATCAAGCGGCAGCTGATGCAGTGAAGCACTGACGCCATCCTGAGAGCTAGAAAGGGCGCCCTTTGCGGCGCCCTTTTTCATGCCTGCAGCATGTGGGCCTTGCGGAAAAAGCGCCGTGTGACCAGCGTTGCGGCAATGGCCAGCCCAAGGCTGTAGCCGATCCAGACGCCCACTGGCCCCCAATCCAGCCAAAATCCCAGAACATAGCCGGTCGGCAGTGCGAGGACCCAATAGCTGATCATCGTGATCAGGACGGGGATGGCATTGTCGGTCATGCCGCGACAGGCACCAAGCATTGTGCTTTGGATGCCGTCTGCGATTTGCATCAGGGCCGAAATCAAGAAGAGCGTGATCGCGAGCCCAATAACCGCCGGATCATCCGAAAGGGCGGTCGTGATGGGGCCACGTGCGATCAGGATGAAAACCATCACAAGCGTCATCCAGCCGACGATAAAGATCATCGCGGCGCGGCCAATCATTTGAAGGCGCGCTGTCGCTCCGGCGCCGACGGTTTGGCCGATGATGATCGACACGGCAATCGCAACGCCAAGCGGCACCATATAGAGCACCCCGCCAACGGCGTTCACGATCTGATGTGCCGCCAAGGCAGCGGCGCTGAACCATCCCATCATGAAGCCCACGACTGCATATGCGCCGCCTTCGCCGACATATCCCAATGCGATGGTCGTGCCCTCGCGCAGCTGTTTGCGGATCTCGGACCATGTGCTGAGTGCTTTGGTTCGGGCGGCCGCGAAGGCCGCAGACTTGCGCCAGATGATCACGGCGGCAATCAGGCTGACTGTTTCGGACAAGAGGCTGGCAAGGCCCGCGCCAAGCAGGCCGAACCCCTCCCAGCCGCCAATCCCGTGGATCAGCACATAGTTTGCCGGCATGTTCAGAAGGACCGCGCCGAATGCGAGGATCACGCCGACCCAAGGACGGTCGACGGCGTCAAAAAGACCTTTGAGCATGTAAAACAGGGTGAAGGGGATGAAATACACCGCCATCGCGGTCCAGTAACCCGGGACAATGGCCACAACGTCCGCAGGTTGACCTGCGTAGGGCAGGAGCGGCAAGAGCGTCAGCATCAGCCCCATCCCGATCAGACCAGTCCCAAGCCCGACAACCAGTCCGCTGTGGGTGGCATCAGTCAGCGCGTCGGGGTCGGATTTTCCGTGGGCCTCGGCCATGCGCACGCCCGTGGCCGAAACAAAGCCGAAGAGACCCGAATACATGACGATGAGAAAGGTGCCGGTAATCGATGCCGCGGCCAAAGGCACGGTGCCAAGAGGGGCAATCATGATCGTGTCGACCACGGTGATCAGGGTTGCCGCAGCCAGAGAGATGGCGATGGGAAAGCTGAGGGCGGCAATTGATCTGATCTCTTGCCAAAGCGTTGGATGAGGCATGGGGCTGCGTCCGTGTAGGGGTCACAGCGGTGTGTTATCCACGTTGGGTCAAGTCAACCTGCGTCTCGGCAGACGCGGGTGTGCAGGCCGTGGGTTTTCCACAGGGTTACCCCCATCGAAATTGGGGCGTGTTTGGGTTCGGGCTAGATCGGGACCAATCTGCATGGCAGGTTGCTGTGAAATCCGGGGGGATTTCATGAGTTTACCAACGAGACGCGGTCTGATCATGGGCGCAGTGGCGGCCGCTGTTGCAGGACCGGCAATTGCCAAAGTGCCGCCAGTCATCAAGTTGCCGGGCGATGTTCAGACGGGTGAGGCCGCCACTGTTATGGCGGTGCGTACAGTTTCGGCCGCTGTTGCACTCACATTTGATGACGGGCCACATCCGCGCCTGACGCCTGTTCTGCTCGACATGCTAAAGGCACGCGGAATGCGGGCGACGTTTTATGTGATCGGGGATCGCGTCCGTCGGCATCCGGGGCTGGTCCAGCGCATGTTGGCGGAAGGGCATGAGGTTGGCAATCACTCCTGGACCCATCCCGTTCTTGCCAATCTGGGGGACCAGTCGGTGATCCGCGAAATGGATGACACAACGCGCGCGATCTATTCCGTCACCGGCAAGGTGCCTGTCACTATGCGCCCGCCCTATGGCGCACTGACGTTTCGGCAACGCCACATGCTGTATCATCGGCGCAAATTGCCGACGATCCTGTGGTCTGTCGATCCGCAGGATTGGCGCCGACCGGGCGCGCAGATTGTTGCGCAGCGCATGCTTGCGGGTGTCAAACCGGGGGCAATTCTATTGGCACATGACATTCATTCTCCGACGATCCAGGCGATGCCAGCGGTGCTGGAAGGCATCGTCGCACGTGGTTACCGGGCGGTTACGGTTTCCGAGTTATTGGGGTGGCCGAAGTGGCAAACACGAAACTTTGTGTTAAAAGCGAGTTGAGCAGAAATCAAAACACGCAGGAATTGAGGTTCACGACATGGCCAAAGCCACATCCGCACGCAAGACATCGACATCTACGGCGAGCACAGCAACCAAGCCTGCATCCAAGACTTCTGCTGCCTCGGCGACACCGGCAAAGCGGACTGCCGCGCCAGCGCGTTCGGCGGCCAAGGCTGTTCCTGCGGCCACGGCATCACGTGCGGCCAAGTCGGCTGCTGCCCCGGCGGGTGTGACCGCCGCAAAGAAGGTCGAGGCATCTGTCGCTACAGCCGATCTCAAGAAAAAGGACCTGATCGATCAAGCCGTGCAGCGCAGTGGCGTGAAAAAGGCGATGGCCAAGGCCGCGATTGAGGCGGCTCTTGCCGTGATGGGTGAAGCGTTGGAACGCGGTGAGGGGCTGAACATCGAGCCGTTGGGCAAGGTGAAAATTCAGCGTCAAAAGGATGTGCAAGGTGCCAAGATCATCACCACCCGCGTGCGCCGAAAAACTGCTGCGCCAGAGTAATCTCGCCTCTTGCCCCTGACACGGCACCGGGCTAAACCACACGCCACGGCGGGTGATTAGCTCAGTGGTAGAGCGCTTCGTTCACATCGAAGATGTCAGGAGTTCAAATCTCTTATCACCCACCACTTCCTCCTTTTTCGGTGCGGCCTGACGAGGGGATTCAATGACTTGGCCCTTTCCTGAGATCTACGTGCTACGACACGGTGAGACGGCGTGGAATGCCGAGCGCCGCATGCAAGGGGCGTTGAATTCGCCGTTAACGGTCAAAGGCGTTGCACAGGCCGAGGCCCAAGGCCGCATTATGGCGAGCATCGATCTCGACGGGTTCGACATCATCGTCAGCCCGCAGGGCCGCGCCTTTCAGACAGCGGCTATCGCCTTGGCCCCGTTTGTAGCCAACCTGCGGACCGATCCCGAGCTTTCCGAGATTAAAGTTGGAGACTGGTCTGGGATGTTGCGGGATGATCTTCCGACCTTTCCAGATGCCAAAGACACCCCTGATGGTGTGCTTGAGATGTATGACCACGCCCCCGGCGGTGAAGGGTTCGAAGGGCTGCGCGCGCGCTGTTTGGGATTCCTCCAGCAGCTGAAGCGGCCATCGGTATTGGTGACCCATGGCATCACAAGCCGGATGATCCGTACGCTGCACCTTGGGCGAGACATCGACAGTTTGGGCGACCTGCCTGGCGGGCAGGGCGTAGTGTTTCACCTGCGGGATGGGGCACACCACCGATTGCAGGAATAACGGTTTCTCAAACCATTGTCGCACGACACCAGGTGGCATGGTGTTTGACTGAATTTTCGGGCGAACCCAGGCGAAAATCCAATTGTTTGCGATCTGGTTAAAATTCGCCCTTGCGCGCGGACCGGTCACAGGTTTATCACGCAGCCCGTCGGGTGGTTAGCTCAGTTGGTAGAGCGTTTCGTTTACACCGAAAATGTCGGGGGTTCGAGCCCCTCACCACCCACCATTCTCTCCCTGCCTCGGCAATGATGTCCGCCCTGTCATCGCAAGCGCGATGTCGAGTTCTGCGGTCAAGACCTCCCACAATCGGTTCAGCCCCGCTTCGCCGCCAGCCGCGATGGCAAATTGCAGGATGCGGCCTAGGAATGTGAAGTCTGCGCCTTGGGTCAGGCACTTCAGCACGTCCTCGCCAGAGCGCAGCCCGCTGTCGAAAAACAGGGGCATGTCTGGGCCAACTGCCTCGCGAATCTTCGGCAGCATCTCGAACGGTGCAGGCGCGCTGTCCAATTGACGCGCGCCGTGGGATGAGACTTGGATCGCGTCGACACCATGGGATTTCAGGGTGATGGCATCTTCGACATCCAAAACGCCTTTGACGACCAGTTTCCCGGGCCATGCGTCGCGCATTTTGTCGAGCGTCTCCCAATTGGCGCGCGCGCGGCTTTCAGTTCGGTCAAAGCTGTAGCCGGGCATCTGAAAATTCGCCATGTCGGGCTTGCCCGCCATGAGTGTGCTGATGGACCAGCGGGGATGCAGGGCAAAATCAAGGAACTGGCGTGGGCCAATTTTGAACGGCATTTTGAAGCCGTGGCGCAGTTCGCGCGGGCGGCGTCCGACCTCTGGGACATCCACGGTCACAACGAGTGTTTCGTAGCCAGCGGCGCGGGCGCGGTCGATGAGTTTGAATGTGCCGGTGCCGTCGCCGCTGAAGTAAATCTGGAACCACGCGTGGCCGTCGGCAACCTGAATGATCTTTTCCAGCGGGGTCGAGGCGACGGTTGAGACGCCGTGTGGCACCCGGTGTTTCGCGGCCAGCCGGGCGAGCATCAGGTCCGCGCCGGGACCGGACAGGTTGCACATGCCCATGGGCGCGATGCCGAACGGGCGGTCTGCGGGCGCGCCAAAGAGGGTCGTCGCAACGGATCGGTCGGACACATCGCGCAGGATGCGCGGGCGCAAAGTACAGGCGTCGAGCGCGGCGCGATTGCGGTTTGGACCGTTTTCCGTGCCTGCCGCTCCGTCGATATAGTCAAAAATCATCCATGGCAGTTTACGCTTCGCAATGCGGCGCGCGTCCTCGGCGCAATGGATGTGATCTGCCGCCGCCATCAGGCCCAGGGATCAAGCAGGATTTTTGGCGCCGGGATGCGGCCTGCTCGAATGTCCGCAAAGGCAGCCGCCCCATTAGACAGCGGTCGGGTTTCCGTCCAGTCGAGCGCACCCAGACGACCATCAAAGATGGCCTGCGCCGTGTCGCGGAAATCCTGCGCGGTGTAGGTATAGGTGCCGATGAAGGTGATTTCCTGAAGTGTGATCCGGCGGATATCGAGGCCGCCTGTATCTTCGCCCAGCCCGATATGGGCGATGACACCACCGGGAGCGGTCAGCCGGGATGCGGTCGCGCGTGTGGCTGCGTAGCCAACGGCATCAATCGCGACGCTGTATTCACCATCCGGGGTGGCGACAGCGTTTTCGCGGCAGGTCTGAGTCAGGTAGGTCCGCCGCGTGTCGTTGGGCTCGGATATGATGATGTCGGTAACGCCCATGGCGCGTAAGGCGAGGGCGGCGGCGAGGCCGATTGCACCGCCGCCGATTATTAATGCCGTGCGCGGCATATCGGGATGCAGGGCCTCAAGCGCGAGGCGGGCGGCGTGCCAGCTGACGGCGAGTGGCTCGGCAAGGGCGGCCTTGGCGAGCGGAACGTCATCCGGAACAGTCACGAGGTTGCGGTCGGGCATCGCCACGTATTGCGCAAACGCCCCTTCGCGCGGCTGCATCGAGATGATCTGACGGTCAGGGCACAGGTTTTCGCGACCCGCGCGGCTCATGGAGCTGTCAGGGTTGGTGACCAGCGGATTGATGGTGACCCTTCGGCCATCCTGCGGCCCGCCCACAATCACGCCCGCTGCCTCATGCCCAAGGATCAGTGGAGCAGGGCGACGCGCGTCGTGGCCGAGATAGGCGTGCATGTCCGATCCGCAGATCCCGACCGAGGCGATGCGGATCAGGTGTTCGCCGTCACTTGGTTCAACATCCGGCACATCGCGATGTGTCAGCGTTTCGACCCCGTCATAGACCAGCGCCTTCATTTCGCGGTGAACCCCCCATCGACCATCAGCGTCTGTCCTGTGACATAGCCAGAGGCATTTGAGCACAGGAACAATAGAGGCCCATCCATATCAGACAATTCACCGTTGCGCCCAACACAGGTTTGGGCAGCGTTCCGCGCCGCGCGGTCAGGATCGCTGAAAACCGCGTTGGTCAGCTCGGTTGGAAAGAAGCCGGGGCCGATGGCGTTGGCGGTGATGCCGTCCTTGGACCATGCTTCGGCCATCGCACGGGTCATCTGGGCGATGCCTGCCTTGGTCGTGCCGTAAGCGATGCCGCCCGGAAAGGCGCGGGTCGTTTGCAGGGACGCAAAGTTGACAATACGGCCCCAGTGTTTGGCCTTCATCGCAGGCACAAGGTGCTGAGACAGGAAAAACGGCGCTGAGAGGTTGAGAGCGAGCGTCGTGTCCCAGCCGTCATCGGTCACGTCATCTGCAGCCTCGCGGGTATTGATGCCCGCAGCGTGGACAAGGATGTCTGGGCTGCCAAACGCGCGCGTGATGTCTTCACAGAGAGACTTTTGCCCTGCTCGGTCGGCCACGTCGGCGGCGACATATGTGGCGCTTGGGCCGATGTCGGAGACCACTGCTTCGAGTGCCTCTTGCCTGCGGGCGACGCAGACGACCTGAGCGCCCGCTGCAGCAAGGACCTGTGCTGCGCGACGACCAAGTCCCGAGCTTGCACCTGTGATGCAAGCGACGCGACCGGTTAGATCAAACAGCGCGAGCGGATCACCCATCGGCGGAGAGATCAAAATTCTCACCGGGGAAGTACTTGGCCAGACGCACGTCAGCCGACCGGGCATGGCCTTCCATGCCTTCAAGACGGGAAATACGGGCGGTGGCCTGCGCGACCTGACGCGACCCTTCGCGGGTCGCGCGCTGCCAGGTGACGATCTTCATGTATTTGTGGACGCTCAGGCCGCCGGTGTAGTTCGCCGCGCGGGAAGTCGGCAGCACATGGTTCGTGCCGGTGGCCTTGTCGCCGTAGGACACTGTCGTTTCTTCGCCCAAGAAGAGCGAGCCGTAGCAGGTCAGGCGGCCCAGCCACCAGTCCAGGTCATCGGCCTGCACTGTCAGGTGTTCGGGCGCGTATTCGTCGGAACAGGCGGCCATGTCTTCGCGGTCGTCGCAGATGATGACCTCTGCGTAGTCGCGCCACGCAGCGAAGGCATTTTCGCGGTTCAGTTCCGGCAGATCATCGATCAGGCCGGGCACCATGGACATGACCTTTTCCGCCAGTTCACGGTCATCTGTGACCAACCAGACGGGCGAGTTGTAACCGTGTTCGGCCTGCGACACCAAATCGGTCGCGACGATGTGCGGATCAGCGGTTTTGTCAGCAAGGATCAGGCTGTCTGTCGGACCAGCGATCATGTCGATGCCGACACGGCCAAAGAGGATGCGCTTGGCTTCCGCGACAAACTGGTTGCCTGGGCCGACAAGGATGTTCGCCTTTGGCAGGCCAAAAAGGCCGAATGTCATTGCCGCAACGCCCTGAACGCCGCCCATGGCCATGATCTTGTCCGCGCCGCAGATATGGGCCGCATAGACGATGGCTGGTGCGATACCGATGCCGGGGCGGGGCGGGGAACAGGCTGTGATGTGGCCGCATCCTGCAACCTTGGCGGTTGTGACCGTCATGATGGCCGATGCGATGTGGCTGTAGCGCCCGCCAGGGACGTAGCAACCGGCGGCGTCGACCGGGATCGCCTTTTGCCCCGCGACAAAGCCGGGTACAATTTCAGTCTCAACGTCATGCACCGTGCTTTTCTGCAGTTCGGCAAAGCGGCGCACGTTGTCGTGGGCGAATTGGATATCCTGTTTCAGCTTCTCAGGGACGAGTTCGATAGCGGCGGCAATCTCATCCTGTGTCAGAAGGACATTGCCTTCATACTGATCGAACTTCGCGGCATATTCCATCGCCTTGGCATCGCCACCCTGTTCGATGTCATCCAGAATACCGGTGACGATCTCGTGTGTTTTGCTCGCGTCGGATTTAGCCGTCAGAGTTGCCTTTTTCAGATAGTCGCGTGCCATGTCCCACCCTTTTATGCGTATCCGGTTGCAGGCCAGTTCGCGGATGGCGCGGTCGCGCGTCGTCACAAAATGTCTGCCGTGTCAGATGACTTTGGACCTGAGTAGAGGGCTGATTTCGATTCTGGCAAGCGCTTGGGTCCAAGGGGGGTGCACCTGCATGCGTTTTTTCCCCTCTGGAGGCAGGTATGCGCATCATATCATGCAATACTGTCAAATTAGAGGTCGTGTCTGCGAGTAAATCCCGGCAGGACATGCGAAGCGGGACTAATGTGGGCCCGTCGCGGGCGGTGCGATCGCACTGCCAATCATACGTACATCGGGTCGGATTTCAGGCGGTGCAATGTGCGTTCGGACATATGTCTGCGCCCGGAACGCATGTTTCATGAGGGCGGTGGTAAGTTGATGATTGCTGGCCCGAACCAGCCAAGGCAATCGCGTTGCGTGGAGAGACATATGTTTCTGATTTATGCGCTGGTTGCGCTTCAGATAAAGCATTGTTTTGCGGATTTCGTCTGGCAATCCGACTGGATGATTGCCGGCAAAGGCCGCTACGGGCATCCGGGCGGACTGGCACATGCTGGTCTCCATGCCGGTTTGACGGCAGCCATTTTGCTGGCATTGGGCGTGCCCCTGGGCGTCTTGGTTTGGCTCAGCATCGCGGAATTCGCGGTGCATTATCACATCGATTTCATTAAGGCGCAGACCGGCCAACGGTTGGGGCTGGACCCTGCCGATGGCCGGTTCTGGAGCCATCTTGGCTATGATCAACTCGCCCATCAAATGACCTATTTGGCCATCGCGGCGGTGCTTGTGGGGCTATAGGCCCGGAAAAACTGCTTAAAATCGGGTCAAAAAGCCACAGAAGACTCGCCTCAGGAATGTGTCCGTGCGTACATTGCGCGTAGGGGTGCGAAAATGACCGACACAGATATTCAAAGCTGGTTGGCTGGGCGAGGGTTGAACAGGTTTCAACGTCTGTTTGAACAGCACGCCATTGATTTGGATGTTTTGACATCCCTCACTGATGCCGATCTGTCAGAAATGGGAATTGCCCTTGGGGACCGCCGGCGCATTCTGGGTGCGATCAAAGGCATCGCCCCGGTCCCAACGAAACGCGATGGCGACACGACCGAGCGGTGTCAGGTCACCGTGTTGTTTTGCGATCTGGTCGGCTTCACGCATTTTGCAGATCAGCTTGATCCAGAAGACCTTGCGCCGCTGACCAAGCGCTACATGACGACGTGCCAAACCGTGGTCGAGCGCTGGGGTGGGCATATCGCCAATTACATGGGCGACGGGTTGATGGCCTATTTCGGTTGGCCGCAAGCTCATGAGGACGCCGCAGCGCGGGCTGTGTTCGCTGGGCTCGACATTGTCCGCGACGTAGCACAGTTGATCGGTCCCGATGACGCGCCTCTGGCGGCGCGCGTGGGTCTTTCAACCGGGATTGTCCTGGTGGGACAAAAGATGGGCGAGGGCGAGTTGAAGCTCGACTCGATTTTCGGCACGCCTCCCAATCTTGCGGCGCGTCTTGAGGCGCTGGCCGAACCGGGTGAGGTGCTGGCGGACGCGGCCACAAGGGCCTTGGTTGGCGATCTTCAGGTCATGGCGTTACAGCGGGGGCCGCAGGCAATCCGTGGGTTCCGTGATCCGGTTGAGGTTTTTGCGTTACGTTCACCACCAGCGGTCATGAAACCGCGCCGCCCCTTGGATTGGGTCGCTCCTGTGGGGCGTCCTGCCGTCGTCGGGCGCGATGACGTGCTGGATCAGATGACGCAGCTTTTGACCCGAATGGAGCCGAAGCAACCTGCAACCTTCATGCATGTCGAAGGCGAGGCAGGGATCGGCAAGAGCCATCTCGTGACTCATTTCCTTCGGCAATGTGACGATGAGGGGCTGCGCGTGGTGCCGTTGCAATGCTGGGAGTACCATAGCCAAAGCCCAATGACGCCCGTCATAGACTACCTAAACACCAAGGCCGGCGCGTCGCCCGAGGCGTCCGTCGCCGACCGCAAGCAGGCGTTCGAGCGTTTGGCGCTTGAATCACGCGCAAATCCGTCTCTTTTTGTCGAAGACCTTGGTGACCTTCTGGGATTGGCTGAAAAACCAGAAGGTGTCGGCCCGGGCACCCGGCGCAAATGCTGGTATCAGGCGCTGGGGCAAGGTTTGCAGGCGCTGTCGTTCAAGAAACCGCTCGTCATGCTGATCGAGGACATGCACTGGGCCGACACGGCAACGATTGATTTCCTGCATTACCTCGCTGGATTAGATAAGCTGAACGTTTTTGTGCTGACCACCGGACGGCCGGGTTTTTGCCCCGACTGGGCGGATGCCGAGCGCTTGGATATTCGATTGAAGCGGCTGAGCGCATCAGCCTCTGATGACCTCGTGCGTGGCGTGGCGGCAACCGCTGAGCTTGATGAAACGCTTTTGGCGCAAATCGTGGCGGCCTCAGACGGCGTACCGCTCTTTGCGGCGGAACTGACACGGGCGGTGCTGTCCCAAGGCTCCAGCGCGCTTGAAAATGACCGGCTTGATATTCCGCCAACGCTGCAAGGTGTCTTGATGGCGCGGCTCGCTTCAACGGGGTCTGCAAAACCCGTCGCGCAATTTGCGTCCTGTCTGGGACGGGTGTTCCACCGCGAGGTGTTACATGCCGCGTCCGGGCAAAGCGCCCGCAATATCGACGAGGCGCTGAACACGCTTGTGAATTGCCACATTTTGGAACCGGCAGAAGGCGATCAGCCCGGGATGTTTGGCTTTGCACATGCTCTGTTGCAGGAGCAGGCCTACGAGTCTCAGCCAAAGTCCCGACGAAAAACAGCACACGCCGCGATCGCGCGTGTGCTTCAGTCGCGACCCAACGCAAACCCGCTGGTCCTCGCCAGCCATCTGACGGCGGCCGGTTCAGAGTGGGAGGCTGCGCAAGCGTGGCGAAAGGCGGCCGAAGCGGCAGTTCGAAAGTCGGCGCATCGAGAGGCCGTGAGCCTTTATTCCACCGCGCTGGAACTGGTCCGCAAGGTCCCAGATCAAGACGGTGCTATCCTGTTTGAAACCCAAGTGCTGTTGGCCCTTGGGCCATTACAGTTGTCACTCGAAGGATACGGTGCCGAGACGGTCCAAGACATATACGACCGCGCCCGCGAACTGTCAGAACAGCTGAATGATCCAAAAGAGCGCTTTACTGCATTGGGTGGACAATGGTTGTTCCATCACATGCGGGCCGAGTACGGGCGCGCAGCGGGGCTGGCTAAGGAGCTTGTCGCGTTGGCGACCGGCATGGGCGCATGGGCTACGCTTGAGGCGCAGCGCGCCACCGGCGCAACCGCTTTTCTCCGGGGAGATCTTGCGACCGCGCGTCGGTCCTTTAGGGCCGCCATTGCCGACCCCGAACAGGCGCAAGGCAGCGAGGTGTCCATTTTTGGCGATACGCCAAGACTGGCCTGTTTGTGCTATTTGGCGTCCACCGAGTGGATGATGGGAAACCAAGTCGGGTCTTCCATCATGGCCGACAGCGCGCTCGAAGACGCGGTCGCCCATGATCAGCCGTTCTCTCTCGCTCGTGCGCTTTCGTTCAATAGTTTCACGCTTCATCTGCAGCGAGAGTTCGAGGCGTTGATGGAATTGACGGATCGCTGCATCCAGCATTCCGACAAACATGAATTCCCGTTCCATGGCGGTGTCGCACGCATCCTCAAAGGTTGGGCGCTGGTCGAAACCGGTGAGCCTGACGGCGGACGGGTGCTCTTGGATGAAGGTTTGGATCAATATCATCAATCCAAATCGCGGATGTTGAAAGGCTGGTTTACAACTTTGTCGGCTGAGGCCGCATTAGGGGCTGGCGATATCAACCAGGCGCAACATCTGCTGGATCAGGCGGATGCATTGATCATTCAATCAGGTGAAACGATTTCGCGGCCAGAGGTCTTGCGCGTTCAGGGGCGCCTCGCAAGGCAAACAGGCGACGACCGTGCAGCGGCGGCAGCGTTCGAAGACGCCTATCACACCGCCCGTAGGATAAACGCCACGGCGCTGGCATTGCGGGCCGCCGAGCTATGGCGTGAAGTTGACCCGGAGGCCGAGGCGCATGTTATCGCCGCTCGCAAGCGATTGGATGTCGGCCAAGCCTATCTGCCACAACCGTCTTTGGCCTGATGTGCAAAATA
This sequence comes from Shimia ponticola, assembly GCF_007995215.1. GTDB lineage: Bacteria > Pseudomonadota > Alphaproteobacteria > Rhodobacterales > Rhodobacteraceae > Shimia_B > Shimia_B ponticola. The sequence goes on along the minus strand of NZ_VCDK01000003.1, from coordinate 331,598 downwards.
GTGCGCTAGGAAGCGGTGCCTTTCAGATTTGTGCATGAGTGAACAATAGATATATCTTTGCGGCCCTTCCGTGCGGTGAGTAACGCTTTATCTATTGGGCAACCCGATAGGAGACTTCCCATGAGTTGGAACCCAGCACTTGATCCCGACATTCCCACCGGCGACGCCGTCGATGCTGTCGAAACCGTCATCGTCCCGCGCGCCCGCGATCTAGGCGGCTTTGAGGTGCGCCGGGCACTGCCGGCCCCGAAACGTCAGATGGTGGGCCCATTCATTTTCTTCGACCAGATGGGACCGGCAGAGTTCCTCCCGACCCGTGGGATGGATGTGCGTCCGCATCCGCATATTGGTTTGGCGACCATCAGCTACCTCTATCGCGGACGGATGCACCACCGAGACAGCCTTGGCACCGATAGCTGGATCGAACCCGGCGCAGTGAATTGGATGGTCGCGGGCAAAGGGATCACGCACTCCGAACGCACGGATGATGAAACACAGACGGATCCGATGCCATTCTTTGGCATCCAGACATGGGTCGCATTGCCCGAAGATCAGGAGGATGCCGAGGCGTCCTTTGAACACGCGCCCAAGGATGCGCTGCCGTTTTTGGAAGGTGAGGGCAAAGAGGTGCGCTTGATCCTTGGCAGGGCCTATGGCGAGAGCGCTCCGGTCAAGACGGCATCCGAGATGTTCTATGCCGATGCCGTCTTGAAGGCCGGTGCCAAGCTGCCTTTGCCGGATAATCATGAGGATCGCGGGATATATGTCGTCGACGGATCGATTGACGTGGCGGGTGAAACCTACGCGGCAGGTCAGATGATGGTGTTTCGTCCCGGAGACCGGATGAGCGTCACGGCAGGCCAGACCGGTGCGCGTCTGATGCTCTTGGGCGGTGAGACGATGGGGCCGCGCCACATCTGGTGGAATTTCGTCGCCTCATCCAAGGAAAAGATCGAGGAAGCCAAGGAAGCCTGGCGCAACGAGGACTGGCAAAATGGCCGTTTTCAGCTGCCGCCGAATGACAATGCAGAGTTCATCCCGCTGCCCAATCGGTGATGGCCGGACATTAAGTCAGAAAAACTGTGCGCCCCCATCATTCTGCCGCTTGACGGGGCAGTTGGGGGCGCATATCACCCGCGAACACGTCTGAGGGATCAGACATGGGCGAGCGGTTGTAGCTCAGTTGGTTAGAGTACCGGCCTGTCACGCCGGGGGTCGCGGGTTCGAGCCCCGTCAACCGCGCCACCGCCCCGAATGATCCCACCTGACGCAAGTGCGCGGTTGTAGCTCAGTTGGTTAGAGTACCGGCCTGTCACGCCGGGGGTCGCGGGTTCGAGCCCCGTCAACCGCGCCACTTATCTCCAGAATTATAAAGCTCCGGCAGCCTCCAAGGCTGCACGTTTGTCCGCATCCATCCACCAGAAATCCACGCCGCGGTTAAAGTCGTAGGGTACAGGGTTTTCGGGCATGCCGAACATATCCCAGACGGCCACACGATGTGCGCCAAGGTTCCAGCCGCCAACCCAGATTTGTTTGTCACGCAGCACGCGGTCGAGGGCGCGGACGGTGATGGTCAGGTCCTCGCGGGTCTCCGCTGCGACCGCCCGTTCGATCAGGGCGTCGACCACCGGGTCGGCAAGCCCTGTCAGGTTGTTGCTGCCTTCGGCATTGGCGGTGGCCGAGCTGTAGAAGGCGCGGAGTTCCGCGCCCGGATTCGTGGCAACGCCCCAAGCGACCGGAACCATGTCAAAGTCGAATTGGCGGCGGCGTTCGGCCATTGTGGCCGGATCAATGATGTCGAAGACGACGTCGATCCCAAGCGATTGCAGCGTTTCCGTGTAGGGTGTGTAGATACGGTCCAGCGCCCGGCTGCTGCTGGGGAAGTCGAATTGCAACGTTTCACCGGCTGCGTTGCGGCGCATGCCGTCATCGCCAACGGTCCAGCCTGCTTCGTCCAACAGGCGCGATGCCTCACGCAATGCGCGGCGGTCGCGCAGGGTCGCGGCACCGGGGCCGGGGACGTAGGCGGGTTGGTTGAATACGGTGTCCGGCAGTTGGTCGCGGAACTCTTGGAGTAGCGCCAGTTCTGCGCCCTCCGGCAGGCCGGTCGCCTTCATGGGGGTGTTTTCAAAGAAGCTCTCATTGCGGGCGTAGGTGTTGTAGAACACCGCCTCGTTCGTCCATTCAAAGTTGAAGGCGAGGTCCAGCGCCTGCCGGACGCGTTTGTCCTGCAGCACCGGGTTGCGCATGTTCAGCCAGACGCCTTGCGCATTGGACGGACGGGCATCCGGCAGGAGCATCTGTTTGACATGCCCCTTTTGCGCGGCGGGGAAGTCATAGGCCGTGGCCCATGAGGCCGAGCGGAATTCAACCCGCATGTGATATTCGCCCGCCGAGAATGCCTCTAATCCCACGATGTCATCGACGAAGTATTCATAGGCATAACAGTCAAAGTTGTTGCGGCCAGCGTTCACGGGCAGGTTCGCGCCCCAATAATCTTCGTCCCGGCAAAAGAGCAGGGATTGGCCTGGCTCAACATCCACCAGTTCATAGGGGCCTGAACCGAGCGGCGGGGTCATCCATGTTTCATCGAACGGGTTGGCGTCATAGAACGCTTCGGGTAGGATCATGAGCTCGCCGATTGAGGCGGGCAGCGACGTGCCAGCGCCGTCTGCCAGATCAAACCGCACGCGGGTCGAAGTCTGAGCCTGCACGCTTTCCACATCGCTCAGCAGGTTGCGGTAATAGGGGTGGCCTTCGGTCTGGAGCTTTTCAATCGTGAAGACCACGTCATTCGCCGTCACCCGCGTGCCATCATGAAACCGCGCCTCGGGCCGCAGGTTGAAGATGAGGTAGGACAGGTCGTCCGGGTATTCGATGGTTTCCGCCAGCAGGCCATACATCGCGTCCGGTTCGTCATAGGCCCGCACCATCAAGCTGTCATAAACGTGGTGCCGCACCTCTGGCGCACTGTCACCCTTGATGATCCAGACGTTGAGGCTGTCAAAGGTCGGCGTGCCGTATAGCTGCCGCTGGCTCATCGTACCACCCTTGGGCGCGTCGGGATTGGCATAGTCGAAATGTGTGAAATCAGCGGGGTACTTCAGGTCCCCAAAGGCCGAGTAGCCGTGGGAGATGGTGACGTCTGCATGGGCAGAGGTGGCGAGCAAGGCGGCGAGGCTGGTGGCGCGAAGGATCATGTCGTGGCTCCTGTGAGGGGGCGGTTTCAAAGGAGCTTAGGGCATTTGCGGGGGGAGTCCTGTGCAAATGTTTGTGGGGGGAGGTGTTGGGCAGTGCGTGGGCAACAGCGTGTAGTTCCGTTGTGCGCATTGCGCTTCGCTTCGAACTTAGGTCTCGCGCAACGGGAACCGTTGCGCCGCGCCGAACCGCCCCCACGGGGCGGCGCGATTGCGCCACCCCTCGGTTCGGCGCTATTTGAATGACCGTCTTGCTAATTGTTAGCCTTTGATTGAAATCGTAATCTCACTTGCTTCGGCGTCGGTCACATGCTGCTTAGAGGGGTGAACACCCATGGTTGGTTTGCGAGCAGCAAAACGAAGCAATTTCTGATTTCTGCGAGTGGCTCCAATTGTTTTTGGGAAGTAGAGGCAATCGAAGCCTGCGGGTTCTTCACGAGCAACCTGGCAATTTTTAGTTCAATGGTTCACTATATTCCTCCGACATAAGAAAACAGGGTTCGTTTTGTCTTTTGATAGTCCGTTTGTAAGCTTTGTTCTGCCTCCTTCAGTCCCGGTTTTTGAAGAAGGCGACATCATCAGCATTGAAGTTCAATTGTCCGCAGCTGCGGCCAATGTGGTCGACGTCAGTTTTGAAGATGCATTTCGAAATATACGGGTCGGCGACCTTAGCATTCTAGATACTTCATTGAGCTTTGCGCCGGGAGAGACATCACAATTTCTGCGTATTCGCGTAGAAGACGACGATGTCTTCGAAGCCGATGAGATTATGCACATCCAAATATCGGAAGCTGTTGGTGCGACTGTCGACATGAGCCCACGGGAAGGCGTTGGGGATAACAACGAGTTTGTTTTCTATGTGGCAGGGAATGATACGCCAGACGGGCCAATTGTTTCATTTGACCGAGACGGAAGCGTGCCCGATGTCGTTGAAGGAGATGTTCTCACGCTCACGTTGCTCTTGAGTGAGGCCAGTGATGTTCCTGTGACAGTTCGGTTGGCTGAAAGCTGGTCACAATATGCAGAAGACGCGACACTTCTCATGCCAACGGTCGTCTTCCAGCCTGGTCAGACAAGCACAACAGTCGAGGTCCGTATTGAGGACGATCAACTCTTCGAGCCATCACACTTGCTTCGGTTTGAGATTGTCGAAGTTGAAAACGCTTCCATTGACGTTCGCGAAACGGGGCGTGTGGGAACATTCGCGGAATTCATAGTTGATGTCGCAGAAAGTGACGCACCAACCGAACCGCTTGTCTCAATGGACGCGCCTTTTCCGTTTGCTGAGTATAACGAAGGCGATGTGGTATCTTTTACAGTGCGACTTAGCGAAATCATCGAACTCGATGTCGTTGTAACCGTGGGTCTTGGCGACGCTAGCATTCGTTCTGAAGACCTTGAACTGACAGAAACACAATTAGTCATCCCAGCGGGCAGCTTATCCGCTACAGGTAACGTTGATGTTTTGAACGACTCTTTGTTTGAGACAGAGGAGTTGATGAGCGTTGTCATCCTGAGTGCTGAAAACGCGACCGTTGATGTGTCGGACGCAACCGTTGGCGAAGCTAACGAGTTCTTTTTTTACGTGACAGCTAACGATGAACGCATCATGGGCAATGAAGACAGCAATGACCTTATCGGCGATACGGACGAAAACGCCATATTCGGCAACGAGGGCGATGACACCCTAAATGGTGCGGAAGGAGATGATTTCCTTACTGGCGGTGATGGTCGCGACGTGTTCGTTTTCGAGCCGCAGACAGGGCATGATACAGTAACGGATTTCAGGATTGGTGAAGATACCATCGACCTTAGCGCCTTTTCTGCACAGGGCCATGTCCCCGTTGTGATCTCGGGACTCCATGTGATTTCGGCGCATGGCGGTCGTTTGGGTTTTGGAGATACACCAATCGTCGTTTCGATGGCGCAAGACGAAGATGACGTTCGGATAGAAATCCTAGAGCCGCCGTTCCAACACGGTAAGGACTCCAAAGGGGTGAGCATAACGCTTATGGATGTTCAGCTCTCGCAGATAGGCCTTGAAGAGTTTCTGTTTTAGAAGGTGAGCGGAGTCACAACCCACGCACCTCATTCAACACCCTTGCCCAACTGCGCATCCCCTTATGAAAACTCGACAAATCGTATTTCTCGTTCGGGCTGTGCAAACCGTCGTCATCCTTCCCAAAACCGATCAATAGCGCATCCATGCCGAGGACGGTTTTGAAGTGTCCCGCAATCGGGATCGACCCGCCGCCGCCTGTGAACGCTGCTGGGTTGGGCCATTCCTGAGATAGCGCTGTGCGGGCAGCCTCGAAGGCCGGGTGGTCGATGGACATGATTGAGGCGGGGTTGGCGCCGTGGTCGGTCCATTCGGCGGTGCAGTCTGGGGGGAGCATGTCGTTCACCATCTTGGTGAAGCTTGCGCTGATTGCGTGGGGGTCCTGCGTGCCGACAAGGCGGAAGGAGATTTTGGCCGAGGCAATCGACGGCAAGACGGTCTTGAACCCTTCGCCGGTGTAGCCCGCATTCAGGCCGTTCACCTCGCAGGTCGGGCGCGACCAGATTTGTTCAAGCGGGCTGAAGGCTTTTTCGCCTGCAGGCTCCGACAGACTGACGGCACCAAGGAAACCGTCTGCGTCAAACCCCAGCGCCTCCCACTGTTGTTTGATTTGAGTGGGGACCTCCGGGACGCCGTCGTAGAACCCCGGCACCGTGACGCGGCCCTCATCATCATGGAGCGCGGCGATGATGCGGGCCAGCACGCGGGCGGGGTTCATGGCCGGGCCGCCATACATTCCGGAATGCAGATCCCGGTCTGGGCCGGTGATCGTCAATTCGCCCGATAGCATCCCCCGCAACTGTGTCATGATGGCCGGCGTGTTTTCGTCGAACAGCCCGGTGTCGCAGATCATTGCGATGTCGGCGGTCAGTTCCTCTGCGTTGTCCTTCATGAACGGAATCAGAGATGGCGAGCCTGATTCCTCTTCACCCTCAAGGAACACCGAGATTTTGCAGGGCAGGGTGCCGTGTTCCGCCTTCCACGCACGGCAGGCCTCGATAAAGGTCATCAATTGCCCTTTGTCATCGGCCGTCCCGCGGCCGCGGATCACCTTGCCGTTTGGCGTATCTTCGATAGCCGGGTCGAACGGGTCGCGGTGCCACAGGTTCAGCGGATCGACGGGCTGGACGTCATAGTGGCCGTAGAACAGAATATGGGGTCCGTCGCCATCGTGATGCGCAACGACCATCGGGTGGCCGGGTGTTGGCCTTTTGGACGCGTCAAAACCGATGCTTTTGAGATCCTCGACCAGCCAATCTGCGGCAGCATCGCAATGCTCTGCATAGGCCGGATCGGTAGAGATCGACGGGATACGCAGAAGCTCCATCAGTCGCTCCAGCGAGGGGTCGAGGTCGGCATCAATGCGGGCAAGTACGGCGTCGATCATCAAGGGCTCCTAACGTCCTGTTTCGGAAACCCTATCCACTGAGAGAACGGCGTCCAGCGGGTTTTGATACATATCAAGGCAGGACGCATAAAGGCGCGGCAATTTGAGACTTGGAACAGTTCTAGACCGCAACATATAAGCATCGAACACACACCGGGGAGTCACCCTTTTGGACCAGAACGCCTATCTCGACGCCGCCCTGCAAAAGCTTCATGACGAAGGGCGTTACCGCACGTTCATTGATATCGAACGTGAAAAGGGGGCGTTTCCACATGCCATGTGGACGCGGCCGGACAGCACTCAGGTTCCGATCACCGTATGGTGTGGCAACGATTACCTAGGCATGGGGCAGCATCCTGTCGTGCTTGAGGCGATGCACGAGGCGCTGGATGCGACCGGTGCGGGCTCCGGCGGCACGCGCAACATCAGCGGCACAACAGTGTATCACAAACGGCTTGAGGCTGAACTGGCTGACCTCCATCAGAAAGAGGCGGCACTGCTCTTTACCAGTGCCTACATCGCCAATGATGCCACGCTGTCGACCCTGCCCAAGCTGTTTCCAGGTCTGATCATCTATTCGGACGCGCTGAACCACGCGTCCATGATCGAAGGCGTGCGCCGCAATGGCGGAGCCAAGCGGATCTTCCGTCACAATGACGTTGAGCATCTGCGCGAATTGCTGGCGGCGGATGATCCGGCGACGCCAAAGCTGATTGCGTTTGAGTCTATCTATTCGATGGATGGTGATTTCGGCCCGATTGAGGCGATTTGCGATTTGGCCGATGAATTCGGCGCGATGACCTATATCGACGAGGTTCACGCCGTTGGCATGTATGGCCCCCGTGGGGCAGGTGTCGCCGAACGGGACGGTCTGATGGACCGCATCGACATTATCAACGGCACTATGGCCAAGGCCTACGGCGTGATGGGTGGATATATCGCTGCGTCAGAGAAAATGTGTGATGCCATCCGTTCATACGCGCCGGGCTTTATCTTTACGACGTCGCTGCCGCCCGCTGTGGCGGCGGGGTGTGCCGCCAGTGTTGCGCATCTCAAGACAGACCAGACCCGCCGGGATCAGCATCAGATGCAGGCGAAGATCCTGAAAATGCGGCTCAAGGGTCTGGGCCTGCCGATCATTGATCACGGGTCGCACATTGTTCCGGTGCATGTCGGTGATCCGGTGAAGTGCAAAATGATCTCTGACCGTTTGCTGGATGATTTCGGCATCTACTGTCAGCCGATCAACTTCCCAACGGTGCCGCGTGGGACGGAACGGTTGCGCTTTACACCAAGCCCCGTGCATGGCCCACAAGAGGTTGACCATCTGGTCAAGTCGATGGATCAGCTCTGGTCCATGTGTGAGCTGAATCGCGCGCAACTAACCGCCTAACCCCATATACAGACGTGCATTCTTTGTGATCTCGTGCTATTTGCGCGGGTAATCGGGTAACCGCGAGGGGAATCGCGGCAAATTCTTTGTGGGACGCGAGCAGAGCATGATCGGCCGCTGGGGACAGTCAGAACCAGAGGAGGAGGTTGTTGAACCTAAAGGGTTTGATGACTTTGACCTCAAGCTTGGCGATGTCATGCGCGGCGAACGCGCGACCATGGGCAAAAGCCTTCTCGACGTTCAACGCGAACTTAAGATCAAAGCATCTTACATCGCGGCAATTGAAAATGCTGACCCATCCGCCTTTGATACGCCTGGCTTTATTGCTGGTTTTGTCAGGTCTTACGCGCGTTACCTCAACCTAAACCCGGATTGGGCGTTTGATACGTTTTGCCAAGAAAGCGGGTTCGAACCTGTCCACGGGATGTCCGCCGAAGCGCTGCCTGCACGCAAGGCCCGCGACGCCAAGGTAGCGGGTCCGGTTGATCCGCTGAGCAAGCCTGCTGTTCCGTTCACTCCGGAACAATCTCGCTTCCTTGAGACGGTGGAGCCTCGCGCGATTGGGTCGTCTCTGGTGCTCTTGGCCATGATCGGCGGGCTTGGCTATGGCGCGTGGGCGGTGGTGCAAGAGGTGCAGCGCGTCGATGTCGCGCCCATTGAACAACCACCAACCGCCATCGTTCAGCTTGATCCATTGGCTGGGCCGGTTGCGACTGCGGGTTCTGTCGTTGCCGAGACTACGCAACCGACATCCGACACTTTGGATCGGCTTTATCGCCCGCCGGCACTGGATGTGCCGGTGCTCGTCGCTCGGGATGCACCCATTGCGACGTTGAACCCGGATGCTCAAGGCGTATTTGCAGCGACACAAGACCGGTTGCCCAGCGTCGGCGCGGCTGATGGGGTTCAGGTTGTTGATGGTCCGACACCAGAGGTGGTGTTGTTTGCGGTCGCCCCGACATGGGTCAGGGTCCAGACCGCAGATCAGAGCGTCTTGTTCGAGAAAATCCTGAACGAGGGCGAGGAATACGCGATCCCCGTGACGGAAGAAACGCCGATCCTACGGGCCGGAAACTCGGGGTCTTTGTACTTTAAGGTTAATGGCACCATCGTTGGGCCGGCGGGTGAAGGTACAGGGCCGGTCAGCGACGTGTTGCTTGCTTCGACCGATTTGAACGCGCTCTACACGCCAGCCACCCCCGAGGAGGATCAGGCGCTGTTTGATCTGCTTCAGGACCTGAACGCGCCTGATGTTCTGCCGAAACCGGTCGCGCTTCAAACGGCGCCGGTTGATGCGGTGTCCCTGATTTCGGCCAATGACAGTTGGGTCAGGGTCCGGAACGCCGACGGCGACGTTGTTTATGAAGGAATCATTGCGCCGGGTCAGGTGCAGACCTTGCCAGAGGGGCTAGACGGGTCGCTGCGCGCTGGTAACTCTGGTTCGCTCTATTTTCAGGTCGGCGATATGGTCTTTGGCCCAGTGGGTCCGGGTGCGTCGACTGCGCGGAACGTCGATGTGTCGCTTGAGGGGATTCAAGCGAACTACTCCCTTGTGGATGCTGCGCGTATCCCCGGGTTGGTGCAATAGCCATCCGGCCTGCGCCGTTGTGTTGCATCTGGCATCTACTCCGTTGCGAGCCTCAGCAAATCCATTACATCTGAATTGACGGCGCAAGACACTGCCGTGTAGCTTGCGTGTAAATCCAGATTGACAGTGCCGGCCCATTGGCCCGCATGACGGAGCCGCATCTATGTCGCTGAACCATGTCCGCCCGTGGCGCAACATCTACCGCCGCAAATCCCGCCAGATCATGGTGGGGAATGTGCCGGTTGGGGGGGATGCGCCGATCACCGTTCAGACAATGACCAACACGGTGACAACGGACATCAAGGGCACGATCGCGCAGGTGCAGGCGGCGGCTGAGGTCGGGGCTGATATCGTCCGCATCTCGGTTCCGGATCAGGACAGCTCCAAGGCGCTGAAAGAGATCGTCAAGGAAAGTCCTGTGCCGATCGTAGCCGACATCCATTTCCACTATAGACGCGGGATCGAAGCCGCAGAGGCGGGGGCGTCTTGCCTTCGGATCAATCCCGGCAATATCGGAAGCCCGGAACGCGTGCGCGAGGTCATTCAGGCGGCGCGAGACAATAACTGTTCCATGCGGATTGGCGTGAATGCCGGATCGCTTGAGAAACACCTGCTTGAGAAATACGGCGAACCGTGTCCCGACGCGATGGTCGAAAGCGGGCTGGATCATATCAAGATCCTGGAAGACAACGATTTCCTGAATTTCAAGATTTCGATGAAGGCGTCTGACGTCTTCATGACCGCTGCCGCCTATCAGCAATTGGCGGAACAGACCGAGGCACCACTGCATCTGGGTATTACCGAAGCGGGCGGCTTGATGTCTGGCACGATCAAATCGGCCATCGGTCTGGGCAACCTGCTGTGGATGGGCTTGGGCGACACGATCCGCGTGAGCCTGAGCGCCGATCCGGTCGAAGAGGTCAAGGTCGGCTACGACATTCTGAAATCCCTTGGCCTGCGCCATCGGGGCGTGAACATTATTTCCTGCCCGTCCTGTGCGCGTCAGGGTTTTGATGTGATCAAGACGGTCGAGGCGCTTGAGAAGCGACTGGAGCACATCAAGACACCTATGAGCCTGTCGATCATTGGGTGCGTGGTGAACGGACCGGGCGAGGCCTTGATGACCGATGTCGGGTTCACGGGCGGCGGCAATGGGCGCGGCATGGTCTATCTCGCCGGGGCCAAAAGCCACGCGATGGACAACGACAAGATGATCGACCACATCGTCGAGCAGGTTGAAAAGAAGGCCGCTGAATTGGATGCGGCGGCTGAGCTGGAAGCCGCAGAATAGCGGCTTCTAACCTGCATAACCCACTTTGGATAAGCGCAATTAAGGTCCCGGCTCTGCGGCCGGGACTGCGGGTGACGTAAGCCTTAACCGCGTTCTTCGGCGACGATCTCGCGCATGCCATCAATCGGCACATAGCCGCGGATCATTTGATTGCCGAACACAAATGTCGGTGTGCCATTGATCGCCAGACGCTGACCCAATGCGCGGTTGGCCGCGATGATTTCGTCAACGCGCGGCAGTTGCATGGTTGCGATGATGGCATCCGCATCCAGACCGGCATCCCGTGCAAAGGCTTCAAGAGAAGCCGGATTGATCGAGCCGCGGAATTCCATCAGCCCATCATGAACCGTCTTATAGGCGTCGTCGCCACCCGCGATCTTGGCCGCAATGGCAAAGCGCGAGGCCAAGGTGCTTTCGTCACCGAGGATAGGGTATTCTTTGACGATCAAACGGATGTTGCCGTCAGTATCGATCAACTCAGAGACCTCTGGAAAAGCACGGCGGCAGAAGCCGCAGCGATAGTCGATAAATTCCACGATGGTAATGTCGCCGTCCGGGTTGCCGCCTTCCCATGAGAAGCCATCGTTGAACAAGCCTTCGGCGTTTTGCTGAACCAGTTCGACATCGTCCGTGGCCTGCACGGCTGCCTGTTTTTCCTCAAGCGCGGTGATGATTTCCAGCATGACCTCTGGGTTTTCAAGGAAATAGCCGCGCACGGCCTGACCAAAGGCGACGCGCTCGGTGTCGGTCATGTTTTCGATATCGAAAGCGTGGGCCGGGGCGGACCAAAGGCTGGCTGATACCAAAAGGCCAGCCACCAGCGATGAAAGCTTGGTCATCTTAATCTCTCTGCGGTTTGAAGGATGTCCTGTGCGCGCTGCCAACCTGCACTGCCACGGGGCAAAAGACCAGAGGCGCGGCGGGCCAAAGTGACGGCATTGTCACGCCGACCGACCAAGGCGGCCCGTTCGGCCCCCGCCAGCGCAGCAAGGCCGTTGTTTCCGGCGCGCGCATGCGCAAGCCCAAGATCCCGCAAGATACGGCTGTCGCGCCCGTCAAAGCCACGCGCCTTGATCAGCACGCGAAGGGCCTCTGCGTTGTTGCGAGGCGTATTTGGCGCCAGTAGCGCGCGGCCATACGCGCCAAGGATCAAGGCGTCATTCGGGGCGAGGTTGACGGCGTTGCGATAGGCTTGGATCGCTGCCGAGAACTCGCGGCTTTCCAACAGAATTTGACCTTGCAGGTCGCGATAATAGGGGTCGTTGGGGCGGGCGGAGACAAGCGCGTTCACTTCGCGGATCGCCTTCGTCTTATTCGGTTGCCGGTGGTAGGCGATGGCGCGGCGCATGGTGTCGACATCACCTTTGCCTTTCGCCCGGTTCAGCGTCCAACTGGGCGCGCGTTTGAAACCGGTCAGGATGCCTTGTGCCCGCGCAAACCAGTAAACAGCCGCATCGCGGTTAGCTGGAGTTCGCGGATTTGCATTTACCAGTGCCTGCACCGCCCGATAGCGGTCAGAAGTCAGCGGGTGAGAGCGGCTGTAAGGGTCTTGGCGGCTCACGCTCAGCGCCTCTTGGCCGCGAAAGATGTCCAACACCTCAAGCGCGCCTTTTGGGTCGATGCCTGCGGCCAGCAAGAGACGGATCGAGCTTTGATCTGCGCTGGCTTCTTCTGCGCGGGTATGGCCCAAAAGCACGCGTTGGGCCGAGCCTGCGCTACCCACGGCGGCCCCACCGGCCAAGGCGGGGTTTCCACCTGCCACGCCAGCGGCTGCGCCAAGGATCAAGCCAATTGCCGCGCTCCGGCTGGCGTTGCGCACATTTGCGGCACGGCGGGCAATGTGCCCATTGGCGATATGTGCCGCTTCATGCGCAATCACGGCCTGCAACTGCTCTGGAGTTTTGAGCCGCATGATCAGACCGGCATGCAAGAATATCGCCCGTTGGTCGACGACAAAGGCGTTCAAAGTGTCTGAATTGACGACCAGAATGCGGACCTGAGAGGGGCTGAGACCCGCAGCGTTCAGGATCGGGCGTGCAAGCTCCTGCAATGCGCGCTCCATCCCGGCATCGCGCAGCAGACCGACCGCATGCGCCATCGGGGCCATTGCCACAAGCGCCAGAACCATGATCCCACGGGTCAGGTGACGTCCCAAAGAGTGCAACATTGACGAGACCGCTCCTGACGATCAGAACACTGGCCGGACTGTAGGAGGATATTCATGCGCGTATCAAGGCGCAGCGCCGTCGATCCCTTCATTGTGATGGATGTGATGGAGGCTGCTCGGCAAGAAGAAGCCAAGGGGCGTCGAATTATCCATATGGAAGTGGGGCAACCCGCAACGGCAGCACCGCAGGCCGCACGCACCGCACTCGCTGATGCGATGGCGGCTGGCCCTCTTGGATACACGGTTGCGCTGGGTTTGCCCGAACTGCGTGCCGGGATCGCGCAGCTTTACGGGCAATGGTACGATATCGATCTTGACCCAGAGCGCGTGGTTGTCACCGCCGGCTCATCAGCCGGATTTCTCTTGGCCTTCACGGCGCTGTTTGATGCTGGTGACAAGGTCGGCTTGGCAGCGCCAGGCTATCCGTCGTATCGGCAAATTCTCAGTGCTCTGTCGCTAAAGCCTGTCGCAATCGAAGGGCAGGCGGCGCACGGCTTTCAGCCGCAACCTAGCGATATGGCAGGGTTGCAGGGCCTGATTGCCGCGTCGCCCGCAAACCCCACTGGAACGATGCTGTCGAAAGCCGAGCTCACAGCGCTGGCACAGGCATCGTCAGACACAAACTGCGCGCTGATATCAGACGAGATTTACCACGGGATCAGCTATGGCGATCGTGCCATCAGCGCGCTTGAGGTCACCGATGATGTTTACGTCATCAATTCCTTCTCGAAATATTTCAGCATGACGGGCTGGCGGATTGGCTGGATGGTCGTTCCGCCCGATCATGTGCGCACGGTCGAACGCCTCGCGCAGAACATGTTTATCTGTGCGCCTCACAGCAGTCAGGTTGCGGCGCTCGGCGCGCTGAATGCCCACGAAGAATTGCAAGCGCACCTCAAGGTTTATGCCGCCAACCGCGCTTTGTTGCTTGGCGGGCTCGAGAAGGCCGGATTGAAAGTGATCTCGCCCGCTGATGGCGCGTTTTACATCTATTTGGATGTCTCGGAATGGACGACTGACAGCCGCGACCTGGCTCAGAATATCCTGAGCGAAGCCGGAGTGGCGGTGACGCCGGGTCTCGATTTCGACGCCGCACGCGGGCATCAGACCTTGCGCTTGTCCTATGCGCGGTCCACCGCCGATATGGAGGAAGGGCTGGCCCGCCTCACGCAATATTTTGCGTCGAAAGGATAGGTGCCGGGCGCAGCCTGTGGTAACCGGAACAGAACGAAAAAATATTGAGCAGGGTGGCGCGATGCGCGCGGTTTTGGCAGGTCTTCTGGTCTGGTTATTGGCATTGGGTGGTGCGGGTCTGGCTACTGCCCAGGATCTTAGCGCGCTAGCACGTGTCGATGCCGAACGCAGCTTTGCCAAGGACCGCAGAGGGACAACCACGCTTCAACTTGGCCTGAGCATCCCGGTACCGTTTCGGGTTTATACGCTGGATGATCCTCGGCAATTGGTCATCGAACTTTCCGAGGTATCATGGGGCGGTTTGCCGGTTGAAGACATGCTGACCGACCGTCTGTCTGGAATTCGTGCGGGGACGTTGGCCCCCGGCTGGTCCGGGATGATCGTCACGCTGAGTGAGCCGATGGCCATTGAAGAGGCGCAGATGCGGACCACGGATGGGGATGCCGGGCTTGCCTTGCGGTTGCGCACGACATCTGCCGAGGCCTTTGCCGCCGCAGCTGGCATTCCAGCAAGCGCAGCTGCACAGCCGGTTGCCGCAGCCGCACCGTCGGATGGCAACGTGACCCCGGTTATCGTCCTTGACCCCGGCCACGGTGGCGTTGATCCCGGAGCAGAGCGGGACGGTGTCAACGAAGCCGACCTGATGCTCTTGATGGCGCGCGAGTTGCGAGAGGCCTTGCGGCGCGAAGGCGTGGAAGTTCATCTGACACGGGACAGTGATGTGTTTGTCGGCCTGCCTGCACGGGCCTCTTTGGCACGTCAGGTGGGGGCGGATGCCTTTGTGTCGCTCCACGCAGATGCCTTGGAAGTGGGCTATGCCGAAGGCGCGACCGCGCACACATTGCCAGAGGACGCGTCGGACAGCGCGTCGGCCTTGCTGGCCGAACGTGGCGGTCGTGACGATATCTTGTCCGGCGTGGACCTAAGCGGACAGGACGACCAGATCGCGACCGTGTTGCTGGACCTTGCAAGACAGGACACTGGTCCACGGTCTGAGCGGCTGAAACTTTCGATCATTGACGGGCTTGCCGATGCTGGCGCACGCATCAACACGCGCCCTAGCCGCGAAGCGCATTTTGCAGTTTTGCGGTCGGCGGACGTTCCATCTGTTTTGGTCGAAGTCGGGTTTCTGAGTTCGAAACGCGACCGGATCGAGCTTCAAAGCCCCGAAAAGCGGGGGCGGATCATTGCCGGCTTGGCGCAGGGGATTTTGGGCTGGCTGGTGACTGACGAAACGGAACGCGCGTTGAACCGCCAATAAGGCGTCTGTGATTTGCGGAAGGCTTGAAAAACTGCGAAAAGACTGTGACTTGGTCGCAGGCTTGCATCATGAGGGGTCCCATGGGTCACCGCCGTCTGACATCCGTTATCAATTGGATCTTCAGCGCCATCACTGGCGTCTGGATGTTCGTGCTAAGCATCTTTGGCTCGGTTTTCTCGGCTGCCACGCTGGGCGCGATGATGGTCGCGCTGTCGATTGGTGCCGTGTTCTATATTTATGGCCGTGACCTTCCGTCTTATGACGAACTCGCAAGCTATACCCCCAAGACGATCAGTCGGATTTATTCGGGTGAAGGGCGCATCATCGACGAGTTCGCGACTGAGCGTCGCTTGTTCGCCGAAGCCGAAGACATCCCACCTTTGGTAAAGGCAGCCTTTATCAGCGCCGAGGATAAGAACTTCTATGAACACGGGGGCTACGACCCGCGCGGTATGGCGGCGGCCTTTGTCGAAGCTGTTCGGTCTCGGGGCGAAGACCTGCGCGGGGCCTCGACGATCACCCAACAGGTGATGAAGAACTTCCTGCTCGACGGCTCCCGATCGGCAGAACGCAAAATCAAAGAGATCATTCTTGCGACACGGATCGAGGACTCCATGTCCAAGGACAAGATCCTTGAGCTTTATCTCAACGAGATCTTCCTGGGTCAGAACTCTTACGGCGTGGCGGCTGCGGCGCAGACATATTTCAACAAACCGTTGAGCCAACTGGCACCCGAGGAAGCGGCCTATTTGGCCGCCGTGCCCAAGGCACCGTCGCAGTACCATCCCGTCCGCCAGCGCGAGCGTGCCACAGCGCGTCGGGACTTTGTTCTCAAAGAGATGATGGAGAACGGGTACATCACGACTGCTGCATATGAGCAGGCCGTAAATACACCACTGCGCACCGTGCAATCCGGCGACTTTGAAAGCTTCAAGAGCGCCTTGCCGCCGCGCGATTACTTCACAGATGAAATCCGACGCCAGTTGACGCGCGACTTTGGCGAGGCGGAGTTTTTCTCCGGCGGGTATTCTGTGCGAGCAACCATTGACCCGCAAATGCAGGTCGAAGCGGCTGAGAGCCTGCGGCGTGGTTTGGAGTCTTATGATCGGGGGCAGGGCATCTGGCGCGGCACCGGCATCCGCCTTCCAGAAGACGTTTTGGCCACGGAAGAAAGCTGGCGCGACGCGCTGCGCAAGGTTAACATTTCCCGCGATATTCATCTTGAAAACAAATGGCATCCTGCTGTCGTGCTAGGCATCCAAGGCGGATCGGCACGTATCGGTATCGAAGACGTCGACGAAGACGCGGACGGTCATTTTATCCCGGCTAACGACGTAACTTGGGCGCGCAAGCTGCTTGATGACGGGTCGCTTGGACGCCGGGCCCAAGGCGCTGGCGACCTTTTCGAAGTAGGCGACGTGATCCATGTCCGCAAAATGACCAGCGACAGCGATGGATCATTTATCCGCTGGACCGCGCGTCAAATTCCGCAGGTTCAAGGCGGCTTTGTCGCAATGGATGTGAACAGTGGCCGTGTTCTGGCGATGCAAGGTGGCTTCAGCTACCAGCATTCGGTGTTCAACCGCGCGACACAGGCGCGCCGTCAGCCGGGTTCGTCGTTCAAACCTTTTGTTTACGCGGCTGCGTTGGACAGTGGCTATACTCCCGCGACGATCGTCATCGATGCCCCGATTGAGATCAACACACCGCAGGGCCTGTGGCGACCCAAGAACGCGTCGAACCGTTTCTATGGCCCGACGCCTGTGCGGACCGGGATTGAACAGTCTCGGAACCTGATGACCATCCGTTTGGCTGAAGAGGTCGGGATGGGGACCGTGGCAAACTATGCCGAGCGCTTTGGCGTCTATGACGACATGGGTGAATACCTTGCCGCGTCACTCGGTTCGGAAGAGACAACGCTTTATCGTATGGTGGCGGCTTATGCGATGTTTGCCAACGGCGGCGAACGGGTGGAGCCGACGCTGGTCGACCGAGTGCAGGACCGCTATGGCCGGACAGTCTTCCGCCATGACAAGCGCGTGTGCACCGATTGCGATGTGCCTGTGCTAGAGGCCGGTTATGCCCCGCGCATCGGGTCGAACCGCGAACGGGTCATGGACGCGATCACCGCCTATCAGCTGACGTCGATGATGAAGGGCGTCGTCGACCGTGGTACAGCGCGCAAGACCGTGGGTCTCACCGTGCCTGTAGCTGGCAAGACCGGGACAACCAACGATGCCAAGGATGTCTGGTTCGTTGGCTTTACCTCGAACATCGTCGCCGGCTGCTACATCGGCTTTGACGATCCTGCACCACTCGGGCAGGGCGCGGGCGGTGGGTCGATGTGTGGCCCGGTGTTCAATGAATTCATGAAACAGGCCACCGCCAAATATGGTGGCGGTGAGTTCGAAGTGCCGCCGGGCGGCGTGTTCATCAATATTGACCGCAACACAGGTGCGCGGCTGAGCGATGGTGCCACCGGCGAAAATGTCGTGGCAGAGTATTTCCGCGAAGGCGAAGAGCCGCTCTTTGGCGTGGCGTTTGACGGCGGTTTTGCGATGTCCTCGGACCTTCAGCTTTATGGGGCTGAAGAAGAGACCAAGGAAATCACCACATCGGATGGTCAGACCGTCACAGTGGCTCCGAAAGCGTCCTTTGGATCTCTTTCGTCTGGCGGACTTTACTGACGCCCGGTGCGTGAGATCACGCACCCTACACTGGCCCGCCACACATCGCGACCGGGCCATCTTGTGAAGGTTGCCTGACCCCGCTATCTCTGCGGTCCAAGCCGGAGGCAAAGATGCGCGCAGAAATTCAAAGTGTTGTAGAGGCAGTCGAAAAATCGCTGGAGCTGCTGGCCCAGCGGATGGACCTTGAGACCGCGCCGCACCGGATGGAAGAATTCAACGCGATGATCGAAGATCCCAATCTGTGGGACGATCAGGCGCGCGCGCAAAAGCTGATGCGCGACCGTCAGGCGCTGCAAGATAAGCTGGATACCTACACTTCGATCAAAACCGATCTGTCGGACAATCTGGAGCTGATCGAACTGGGCGAGATGGAAGATGACGCCGAGGTCGTCAAGGATGCCGAAGAGGCCCTGTTCGCGCTGAAGGAAAAGGCGGCAGAGAAAGAGCTCGAGGCGTTGCTGGATGGTGAAGCCGACGGCAATGACACATTCCTTGAAATCAACTCAGGTGCGGGCGGGACAGAGTCCTGTGACTGGGCGTCCATGCTGGCGCGGATGTATGTCCGCTGGGCGGAAAAGAAGGGATACAAGGTCGAACTACAGTCCGAAAGCGCCGGCGAAGAAGCCGGGATCAAATCTGCGGCTTATAAGATCAGCGGACCAAATGCCTATGGCTGGCTGAAATCGGAAAGCGGCGTGCACAGGCTTGTACGTATCTCGCCCTATGACTCCGCGGCAAAGCGGCATACGTCCTTCAGCTCGGTCTGGGTCTATCCCGTTGTCGACGACAATATCGAGATTGAGGTGAACCCGGCGGATATCCGGATTGATACGTACAGGTCTTCGGGCGCGGGCGGTCAGCACGTGAACACGACAGACTCGGCCGTGCGGATCACCCACGCGCCCACCGGGATCGTTGTGACAAGCTCGGAAAAGTCACAGCACCAGAACCGCGATATCGCTATGAAGGCGCTGAAATCGCGGCTCTATCAGTTGGAGTTGGACAAGCGGAACGCAGCCATCAACGAAGCTCACGAGAACAAGGGTGATGCCGGTTGGGGCAACCAGATCAGGTCCTACGTTCTGCAGCCTTATCAGATGGTCAAAGACCTGCGCACATCGCATGAGACGTCAGACACCAAGGGCGTGTTGGACGGCGATCTGGACGGATTTATGGCCGCCACACT
Organism: Shimia ponticola; assembly: GCF_007995215.1. GTDB lineage: Bacteria > Pseudomonadota > Alphaproteobacteria > Rhodobacterales > Rhodobacteraceae > Shimia_B > Shimia_B ponticola. The sequence goes on along the minus strand of NZ_VCDK01000003.1, from coordinate 312,185 downwards.
GGCCATGGACGTCGCTGGCAAGAGCCGGGCAGAAGCCACTGCCGAAGACTGATCCGGCGCTACGCCTTTGGCACGCGCCGGATGTGAGTATTTTTAAAACATAGAAGGGGTCAGGTCGCGCGCTTGATCAAGAGTCCGGTGGCTGAGGCGCAGGCTGCAATTCCTGCCGCGACATAGCAAATCTGCTGAAACGCGCGCGTCATGGCAGAGATGTGAAGTGGATCCGCGTAATCCGCGCCAAAGCTGAGCGTGCCGCCAGCGCCGAGGTAAAAGCCTGTGATGATGGCACCCGCAGCTGCAACCCCGACCAAACCCGCCATACGGCTGACAGCGTTGTTGACGCCAGAGGCCACGCCGCTTTGCGCATCATCGATGCTGGTCATCACTGCGGTTGATAGGGGCGCCACGACAAAAGCCATTCCCAGACCTGCGAAACACATGGCCGGAAAGACACCGCCCCAATAGTTTTGTGCCGGTGTAACAAACGCGACAGCTGCGTAAGAGCCCGCAACGATGGCAGCGCCCGTTGCAATCAGAGGCCCGGGACCGATGCGGTCGGCCAGACGTCCGACGCGACCTGAAAGCAGCGACATGAAGACAGACAGTGGCGCAAAGGCCGCCGAGGCTTCAATCGGTGTCACGTCCCATGCGGTGATCAACGTCATTGGCAAGAAGAAGAACAGGATCGACAAAGCGGCATAGAGCAGAAAGGTCGCTGCATTGGCCGCCGAGAAGGCCGGAATGGCAAAGAGTGAAAGTGGCATCATCGGCTGATTGCTACGCGCTTCGACCCAGAGGAAAGCCAGGAATGTCGCCGCACCAGTGAAAAGCGGCAAGGTTCCGTCATGCCCTTCTTGCAACCGTGTTAGCCCATAGGCCAAAAGGCCAAGCGACGCTGTGGCCAAGACAATCCCCGGCAGATCGACGCGCGTCTGCGCCTTGGTCGGGTCGGCCTCGACCGCGCGCCACAGGAGCCAGACAGCAAATGCGCCCAAGGGTAGGTTGATGGCGAAGATGGCGCGCCATGCCTCTTCTCCGCCAAAGGTCAGGGCAAGTCCGCCGATGATCGGGCCAAGCGCCGTCGTCAACGCCGAGGCCCCGGCCCAGATGCCGATGGCCCGCCCGCGGTCTTCCTTTGGGTACGCACGGCTGATGATGGCAAGCGACCCGGGCACCATGAGCGCGGCTCCGATGCCTTGGAGGGCGCGGGCCACGATCATCATTGGGGGCGTCACCGACGCCGCGCAGACAATCGAGGCCAGGACAAAGACCGAAATCCCAAGCGTGAAGATACGGGCCAACCCGAACCGGTCGCCAAGTGCCCCACCAGCCAGGATCAGGGCGGCGAGAAACAGCATGTAGGCATTGTGAAACCACTGCGCCTGCGGCAGCGAGGCCGAGAGGCTGTCGCGCATGGAAGGCAAGGCGATGGTCACGACCGTGCTGTCTATGAAGCCAAGCGCAGAGGCGAGGATCGCTGCGATAAGGATCAGGCGACGCCGCTCAGGCGCGCATAGGGCCGGTCGGGACGAAAAAGGCGCCGCAGGATGATCCTGCGACGCCTTTGAAGAAAGTGCCATGTCGACAGCTTAACTTTCAGCCGCCGCAGCCGGTTTGGTGGCTGCCTTGGGCGCGGGTTTGCCCGAGGTTGCCAGTGGATCGTCCTGACGCTGAACCGAGCCTTCGAAATGGGCGCCGGACTCAATGGCGATGGTTTTGTGGATGATGTCGCCTTCGACGCGGGCAGTCGATGTCAGACGCACTTTCAGGCCACGCACGCGACCGATGATGCGGCCGTTCACGACAACATCGTCGGCCATGCATTCGCCTTTGATGGTGGCGCCTTCGCCAACAGTCAGCAGGTGCGCACGGATGTCACCTTCGACGGTGCCTTCGACCTGAATGTCGCCCGTGGTGCGCAGGTTGCCCTGAACGTGCAAGTCCGATGAAAGGATGGATGCCGGCGGCTTTGCCTTTGGCGTCGCCGCGGGCGCCGAAGAGGCGGAGCTTTTGAATTCTGGTGCCGCAGCGGCGGGGCGCTCGGCTTTGCTCGTGTCGGTGGATGCCGAGCCGGGTTCGTTGATTTTGCTTTTAGAGAACATCTTGTGCAGCCTTGATGTAGATCATGGGGTCAACAGGTTTGCCGCCGACCCGGATTTCATAGTGTAGATGAGGTCCAGTGGAACGGCCACTGTTACCGAGGTCTCCGATATGTTGTCCACGCGAAACGCGCTGTCCGACGCGGACCCGAATCTTGGATAGGTGTGCATACCGCGTTTCGATCCCGAATTCGTGCTGAATCTTGATCAAACGTCCGTAACCGGATGACCAGCCAGCATGCACAACAACACCGTCAGCCGTCGCCTTAATGTCGGTGCCGATCGGACCCGCCCAGTCTGTGCCGTAATGCATACGGCCCCAACGCGGGCCAAAGCCCGATGTCTTGCGCACTGACGCTGGATTCACCGGAAGCACAAAGGGCGTGAGCTGTGCCGCGATGCGGTAAAGGTTCATCTCATCGAGATCGCCGAGAATGCCGTTCACGCGCGCGGCATCCGGGTTGGCACGACCGCCTTTGGTCGAGATGGTCAACGGTGTCAGAGGTCCACCTTGACCGGAATATCCCCGACGCACCTGTTCAATGAGGCTGTCGGTGTTCAGACCCGCGCGGCGGAACATCTTGTCCAGAGGTTCGACCGAAATATTCATGGCCTCTTCCAGACGGCGGAAGATTTCGTCGTTGCGGGCCTCAAGCAGGCGCAATTCGGTTTCCATTTCGGCGGCGTAATCCAGTGCAACGCTCGCGTTTTGCGCGGTCGTGTCACGCTCGACGGCTGTGTCAGCCAGTGCGTCCGAAAGGAACGCCAATGTCGATTCAACTTCTGCGGCGCGGTTAGCTTCTGGCGCAGCGCCACCGTTTTCCTCAAGCGTTGCCAGAAGGGCAGAGTGTTCATTCAGCGCCGTCTCACGCTCGCGCAACGCGGTGGCCAGTTTCACCTGCATCGCGTCAATCCCGCGCTCCAGTTCGCGGCGGCGTTCCTCCGAAGCGAGAAGCTCGGACTGCATTTGCGAAATCTGTTCAAGCGCCGTGTTGAATCGGCCTTGGGCGGCAACGGCTTCGGCGGCGCGGGCGTCACGCTGAACGGCAAGGCTGTTCAAACGCTCTTCGTAGACGGCCTGTTCGCGTTTGGCTTGTTCGCGGAAGTTGCCGGCCCCGATGCTATCCATCAAGAGGATGGCAGTGGCCACGATGGCCCATGCGACGATGCCCGCAGATCCGACCCAACCGATCAGTTGTGTTTCAGGGGCCAGACGGACAAATCGCGTTTCGGTATCGGTGCGTAGAAACAGCCGCTTTTCCGGTAATTTCCGTTCAAGTGCGACATGCAGCTTATGCACAATACGCTTCATTCACTTTGCCCCGCTTCAGCCACGCAGTTCGTTGGTTCGCGGCTCTTCCCCAAAAGCCTCCGCGCTTGTACCGGGCGGGTTACAGGCTCGCAACAAATTTGAAGACAGTTTGCGGCAGGATTGTGGCAATTTCCTTGGATTCTGGCGGGTTACCGCCGATTTCCGGCGTCTTTGCAGATGCCGTTTCGGACGGGCGGGGTCTTGCGTTGAAGGTGAGGCAGCGTTTGCCAAGGAGCGCATCAGATCATGCCCGATAGAAAAGACCGGCTGGGCCACAGCCAAACGCAGCCATTTCCGTTCGACCGCGCAATCTCTCACGAAGGGATCACGCATAGCATTTTTGCCAAGGGACCCGTCGACAAAACAGGCCATGTCAGCAGCGCGCGGGGCGTTGTTTTGTTGCATGAACTGCCTGGCATGACGCCTGAATTCTGGCGGCTGGCGCATTGGTTGGCTGAGCGATTTATCGTCTGGTGTCCCGATCTTTATGGCACGGGTCAGCGGCCGCTTGCGCCCGTCGGTGGTGTAAAGGGGGCAGCACGGTTGTGCATCAGCCGCGAGATGGGGGCGCTCAGGGCCAACCGGTCCGGTCCGATCACGACTTGGCTGCGGCATCTGGGTCAGGTGCTGCATTCCGAGGTCGGCGGGCCGGGCATCGGAGTTGTGGGCATGTGCATGAGCGGCGGTTTTGCCATTTCGATGGCGCTTGACCCTTGGGTGACGGCACCGGTGGCAAGCCAGCCAAGTCTGCCATTGTCGCTCCATCGCAATCAGCACGGTGATCTTCAACTGACGGATCAGGAACGTACAGCGCTCTCAGCGTCCGAGACGGATGTCATGACATTGCGGTTTGCGGGGGACCGGGTCTGCCGGAATGCACGGATCGAGGCCATTCAGGCGGTGTTTGGCCCCGCGCGGGTCGATGATCATGAATTGAGGGATAAGGATCGTAACCCCAACGGCCCGATGCGGTTTCCACATTCATGTTTGACGGCTGATTTGGTCGACAAACAGGGCAGCCCGACGAGGGGAAAGGTCAATGACGTGATCCGGTTTTTGTCAGATCGGCTTGCCTAAACGACACCCCAGAGGATCAGGTCAAGCCAGGGCGCGGCGGGATTTGATCTGCCAACGGCCAGTAGAAATCCGGCGCAATGCCAGCCTCTGCGCGCTTTTCCTCGTTGAATGGAGCCTTGAGATTGCCGTGAAAGTATTTCCGGACCAGAGCGTGGAAAAGCGGTTTTGGGTCTTCGCCTTGCGCTCCACACAGGTAGTGGAACCATTTGGACCCGTAGGCCACATGGCTGACCTCTTCGGCGTAGATCACCTCAAGCGCGGCAACGGCGTCATCGGCTTTCGCGCGTTTGAAGATGTCGATCATGCCCGGTGTGACGTCCAGCCCGCGGGCTTCAAGGACCATTGGGACTACGGCCAGACGGCCCATGATGTCGTCTGCTGTGTCCTCTGCAGCGCGCCACATGCCGGCATGGGCAGGCAGGTCTCCGTAAAAGCTTTCCATCGCTTCAAGGCAATCTGATACCAGATTGAAATGCTTGCTTTCTTCGTCTGCGGCACGGACCCAGTCGTCATAAAACCCTACAGGCATTTGAATATGACCAAAGCGGGCGATGATGTCCCAGTGCAGGTCCACGGCATTAAGCTCTATATGCGCAACCGCGTGCAACAAGGCTTTGCGGCCCTCGGGACTGCCCGGCCTGCGTCGCGGCACGTCGCGCGGATCAAGGAGTTCCGGTTTTGCGGGGCGGGAAGGGCGCAACGGCGGGGTCGCGGTTCCAACCGGAATGTCGTTGCCGTCCTTTCGGGCTGCAAACCAAGTTGCCGCGTGTTTGCGCGAGAGCTCTGTCTTGGCGCGACCATCGGCTGTGGTCAGAACCTCGGTAGCCATTTGTGTCAAAGTCTGGGTCATGGCCCCGCTATCCAAGGCGCGAGGTCCCGGGTCAAGCCCGGGACGCATTGGCTAGATGGCTTGCGTGGCCTCAAGCACCTTTTCGGCGTGGCCCGGCACTTTCACCTTGCGCCAGATCTGCGCGATTTTGCCGTCACCGTCGATCAGATACGTGGCGCGTTCGATGCCCATGTATTTCTTGCCATACATGTTCTTTTCGACCCAGACGCCGTATTGCTCGCACACGTCGCTGTCCTCGTCAGAGACAAGCGCGACCTTCAGCTCATGTTTGGCGATGAACTTATCGTGCTTGGACACCGGGTCCTTGCTGACGCCTATGATGGTGGTGTTGGCATCCGCGAAGGCCTGAAGATGATCTGTGAATGCGATGGCTTCCTTGGTGCAGCCGGGTGTGTCATCCTTGGGATAAAAGTACAGCACAACCTTTCCCGGCCGTTGCGCTGACAATGTCATTGTTTCGCCGCCATCACGTGGCAGTGTAAAGTCCGGAGCGGTATCGCCAATCTCAAGCAAGGAGACCTCCTAAATTCTGGTGGTGAACAAGGTTTTAGGACAGGCGAGAGGAAGTTAAAGTGCGTTTCGGGAAGTTGCACAATTCTATCCGGCAGGAGACCCAGCCAGCGTGACAGAGCAGGCCGACAGTCATGTGACCAAAGAGTTGCGCCCGCCGCACCGCCCAAAGCGGATGCGTTGGGTGTTGGTCGCTTTGTTTGCGGTGTTGGCCGCTGGCGTCTTTGGCGGGGCCAAATACCTGCAGGCCAAGCCGATGAACGCGGGTCTGTGGATCACGGACAAAGTCATTGAACGTGTGAACCTGCTTTTGCCACAAGGACGGATCACGTTTCGCAAGATCGAAGTCGGGCTGAGCGACCGGTTTCGACCGCAAATCTATTTGTCGGATGTGGCGCTTTTTGACGCCAACAATGTACCTCTCGCAGACCTGAAGCGGCTTCAGGGTGATATTGCCTTGAACCCGCTTTTGCGCGGCGATGTCGATCTGCGTCGGCTCCAGATGGTTGGTGCGGTCTTGCGGCTGGATCGGCGCGCAGATGGCAGCTTTGATTTGGGCTTTGGTGAAGGCAGCGTGGATCAATCAGTGTCGCTGGCCACGCTGATGTCCGATATCGACCGCTTTCTGGATCGCGACGCCGTCTCACGGATCGAGGATATCAGCGTTCAGTCGGTGACGGTGAATTACACCGATGCCATGAGCGGACAGATTTGGACCGGCGATGGCGGATCCATGCGCTTGGTTCAGGATGAAGAGAGCCTGCTGATTACGTCCGAAGTCGCGCTTTTGACCGGGCGGCAGGATTTGGCGGCGCTGTCCTTGACGCTTGAACGCGACCGGGCAACCGGGGCTGTCGACATGGCGGCCATCATCGAAGACGCGGCTGCGGCCGATATCGCAAGCCAAGCTGCCGCCCTTTCATTTCTGGGTGTGGTGGACGCGTCGCTGTCTGGCTCGCTTCAGGTGACGGTATCTGCCGAAGGCCTCGGCCCCTTGTTTGCCAGCCTTGAGTTGAGCGAGGGGGTGTTGCAACCGACCTTGCGCACCAGACCTGTGCCGTTCTCGGATGCGCGTTTGAACCTAAGCTTTGATCCCAACCAGCAAAGGCTTTCTTTCGAAGAGGTTCTGATCGACAGCGGTTGGGGCAGGGTACGTGCGGCGGGCAGCGCGCTTTTCACAGCCTACAATGGCGCGGTGCCCGAAGAGATCATCGGACAGTTTCAGGTCACCGAACTGACCGCCAACCCAGCCGATGTCTTTGAGGAGGCCCGATCAATAGACGCGGGCGATTTTGACTTTCGGCTCCGTCTTGATCCGTTCACGGTTGAGATCGGGCAGGCCCTGATCCGTGACGGAGATAGTCTTGGCGTGCTCACAGGTCTGATCGCCGGGCGCAGCGATGGTTGGGATGTCTCGCTTGATGCGCGTGTCGATACGCTTTCGCCAGAGCGCCTGTTTGCCTTTTGGCCCGAAGCCGCGACACCGGGGGTGCGCCGTTGGCTGTCGAACAATATCCTCGACGCCACATTCACAGACATCACAGCGGTGCTGCGTGCCCGCGCGGGCGGCAGTTTTGAACTGGGCCTGACGCATTTCTACGAGGATGCGACCGTGCGTGTGATGCCGAACCTGCCACCGGTGGAACAGGCGCGCGGGGCGGTGCAACTGGCCAAGAACACAGCCGTGGTGCTGATTGATCAGGGGCAGATGACGGCCCCCCAAGGAGGCACCGTCACGGCGCGCAACAGCCGGTTCGTCATTCCGGACCTCCGCGTGAGACCTGGGCAGGCCCAACTGACGCTGAATACCAGCGGCCCAATCCCGGCCACCCTGTCCATCCTTGATCAGCGCCCGTTTCAGTTTTTGACCAAGGCCAATCAGCCCGTGACCTTGGCTGACGGCACGGCTGAGGTTTCTGCCGTGGTGTCATTCCCGGTCAAAGGGAACATTCAGGGCAACGAAGTCGGGTTTGATGTGAAGGGCACCTTGCAGGATGTTCAATCGACCACCCTTATCGAGAACCGGGTCTTTGCGGCAGATAGCCTGAACCTGAGCGTTGATCGCAGTGGGATCGAGATCGGCGGGCTTGGAATCTTGGATGGCGTGGCATTTGAAGGCGCTTGGCGGCAGCCTTTTGGGACCCCGGGTGTCGGATCACAGGTGGTGGGTGAGGTCGAATTGACGCCTGCTGCGCTGGACGCTTTTGCCATCAATCTGCCACCCGGCAGCGTTGAAGGGGTTGGGACAGGTGATCTGACCGTATCGCTTCCGCCCGGGCAACCGCCTGAATTCGATCTGATCTCAGATCTTGCTGGAATTGCCGTGTCCGTGCCGCAGGTGGGCTGGCGAAAATCGCCCGACACACGGGGCGCATTGCGTGTTTCTGGGACGTTGGGCAGATCGCCCGGTGTCGACCGTATCGAGCTTTCCGGGCCAGGCCTATCGGCCACGGGTGCCCTGAGATTGGGCGACGGCGGCGCGTTTCAGGGCGTTGACCTTGCGCGTTTGACCGTTGGTGATTGGTTTGATGGGCCTGTTACCTTGGAGAACCGGGGCGCTGGCGCAAGTCCGGCTGTCTTGCTGGGCGGCGGGAGCCTTGATCTTCGCAATGCAGAGTTCGGAGGCGGCGCGGCAGCAGACGGCGATGGCGGGCCTATTGACGTCCGCCTTGATCAAGTGCGCATCACAAGCGGTATTGTCCTGCGAAATGTGCGCGCCAATCTGAGAACTGCAGGGGGGCTGACAGGCAATTTCGAGGGTTTGATCAATGGCGGCGCGCGCATCACCGGGCGGTTGGAACCGGGCACGCACGGGCCAACGGTCCGTCTGCAAGGGGACGACGCTGGCGCCATCATCCGCGACGCCGGATTTGTGCAAAACGTGCGCGGCGGAGCCTTGCAAATGACGCTCACTCCGCGCGCGGGTGAAGGGCAATATGACGGTCGCATCGAAATGCAGTCGATCCGCGTCAAGAACCTGCCGATCATGGCGGAAATGATCGACGCAATCAGCGTTGTGGGACTTCTGCGCCAACTGGACGGAAATGGGCTTGCTTTCTCGACCACCGAGGCCACCTTCCGGCTAACTCCCGAGCAGATCATCGTCAGTCAAAGCAGCGCGGTAGGTCCATCCTTGGGAGTCTCTTTGGACGGCATTTATGCATTGGGATCAAATAGGTTGGACTTCCAGGGTGTTATCTCTCCCCTTTACCTGTTGAACGGGATCGGCTCGATATTCACGCGTCGGGGCGAAGGCTTGATTGGGTTCAACTTCAACCTGCGCGGCACCCCTGATCAGCCTGACGTCGCGGTCAACCCATTCTCGGTCTTGACGCCTGCCATGTTCAGAGAGATTTTCCGCCGTCCTCCGCCCAAGCTGGGCCAATAACTGACGCAGGTCTCATGAAACTGTCAGACTTCGATTTTGATTTGCCTGAACGGCTGATTGCGACGCGCCCTGCGCGCCCGCGATCGTCTGCGCGCCTGTTGGTGTCCCACCAAAACGCCATACGCGACGCAGTTGTCCGCGACCTTGCTGATCATCTCTATCCGGGCGACAGGCTGATCTTTAACGATACCAAGGTGATCCCTGCGCGCCTGTTTGGCACGCGCACACGCAACAGCGCTCAAGGCGTCGTCGAAGCCAAGATCGAGGTCACGTTGCTGTCGCCAGAGGCCGATGGCTGTTGGATGGCCTTGGTCAAACCTTTGCGCAAATGGGCCGAAGGGGAGATCGTGGTTTTCTCCGATACCCTGCGTGCGACCCTCATCGAAAAGGCGGACGGGCAGGCGCGCTTGCGCTTTGATGCAGAAGGCGACTTTGACGCGGCTTTGGAACAGGCGGGGCAAATGCCTCTGCCTCCCTATATCGCCGCCAAGCGCCCGGCGGATGAACAAGACAAAGACGACTATCAACCGATCTTTGCCCGCGAGCAGGGGGCCGTGGCGGCGCCGACAGCGTCGCTTCACTTTGACGACGGCGTTATGGCAAGCCTTGAACGGCGCGGCGTGGATCATTCCTTTGTCACGCTGCATGTCGGGGCAGGGACGTTTCTTCCGGTCAAGGTCGATGACATCCGCGATCACAAGATGCACGCCGAATGGGGCAGCGTGAGCGAAGAGACCGCTGATCTGATTGCAGAGACCAAAGCGCGCGGAGATCGGGTTGTCCCGGTTGGCACGACGGCGCTGCGTTTGCTGGAAACGGCGGCGCGTGGTGGCCAGACACGCGCCTGGGAAGGTGACACAGATATCTTCATCACGCCCGGGTTTGAGTTTCACGCAGCCGATGGTCTGATGACCAATTTCCACTTACCAAAATCGACGCTGATGATGCTGGTCGCCGCATTTGTGGGCAAAGACCGAACTGATGCGATATACGAACATGCAATCGCACAGAACTATCGGTTCTTTAGCTATGGTGATGCCTCGCTTCTGTGGCCGAATTTGGCATCGTGATCCGAAAACGACTGTGCGGCGTCGTGGCGCGCTAGATTGCGCGCGGCGGCAGGCGTAAGCGGCGGCCAAACAGGCAGCAAAGGATCGTGCCATGTTACAGGTTCTCAACTCCGCATGGGCGCTGTTGCTTGGAATGATGCTGCTCATGGTTGGCAACGGCCTTCAGGGGACCCTTTTGGGTGTTCGTGGCGAAATCGAAGGGTTCTCGACGCTTCAGATGTCGGTCGTGATGTCGGCCTATTTCGCTGGCTTTCTCGTGTCGTCCCGCATGACACCAGAATTGATCCGACGCGTCGGGCACATCCGGGTCTTTGCCGCGCTGGGGTCGCTGGTCTCTGCCACGCTGATTACCTTTCCCGTGCTGACCGACCCTATTTCTTGGACGTTGGGCCGTGTCGTCATCGGGTTTTGTTTCTGCGGTCTCTATGTGACTGCCGAAAGCTGGCTCAACAACGCGACCACGACCGAAAACCGGGGCAAGGCCCTGTCGATGTACATGATCGTCCAGATGTCGGGTGTTGTGGCAGCACAGGGGCTTTTGGTTCTGGGCGATCCGTCTGGTTATATCCTGTTCGTGATCCCGTCGATCCTCGTCAGCCTCGCCTTTACGCCGATCCTGCTGAGTGTGTCGCCCACGCCGCCGTTCGACAGCACCAAGCCGATGTCTTTGAAAGAGCTTTATCGCACCTCGCCTCTGGGCTGTGTGGGCATGTTTTTGCTGGGCGGTGTCTTTTCGGCCCAATTCGGGATGGCAGCCGTTTTTGCGACGCAGATCGGGCTGAGTGTCGGTGAAATCTCGACGTTTATTGCGACGATCTACGTGGGCGCCCTGGTCCTGCAGTTTCCTATCGGCTTTGTTTCAGACCGGATTGATCGCCGTATCCTGATCCTTGCCTGTGCGGCGATCGGGGGCGCTGCGGCGCTGTATTATTTCCTGTTCGGGGGCTCGTTCTACACGCTCTTGGTCGTCGGCTTTATTGTGGGTGGAACTTCGAACCCGCTTTATGCCCTGCTCTTGGCCTACACCAATGATTACATCGAATACGAAGACATGCCTGCCGCTTCTGGCGGTCTGCTGTTCATCAATGGTGTGGGCGCCATCGCTGGCCCGCTGATCACAGGCTACGTGATGGGGGCATTGGGGCCGAACGGCTTCTTTCTCTTCATCGCATCCCTGATGCTTGGACTTGCAGCCTATGCCATGTTCCGGATGACTCAGCGGGCGCCAGCATTTGCCGATGACGACTATGAGGCGACCACCTATGCGCCCATCCTGCCAACCGCATCGCCGGTTGCGCTGGAGGTCGCGCAAGAGGTCTATATCGAAACCGATCAGGAAATCGCCGAAGAGGTGGGTGCGTCAGGATAACATACTTGCGTTTCGGGCGCTTAACGCGCAATGATTCTCGTGGGGGCTATTGGCGTTAAGAGGGAACTACCATGATCACGCCTGACGACGTTTTGACATTCTGGCTTGATGAGATCGGCCAAAAGGGTTGGTACGCTGGCGGCGAGGCGCTGGATGCGTTGTGCCGCGAACGGTTTGAAGATGCTTGGACGGCAGCGATGGAGGGGTCTTACGCTCTTTGGCTGACATATCCGTCTGGGACACTGGCTTACCTGATCCTGATGGACCAGCTTCCCCGCAACATGTTTCGCGGAAGCGGCAAGGCGTTTTCGTCAGATCGCTACGCCCGTGCCGCAGCCAAGGTCGCGATTGACCGGGGGTGGGACATGAAGATTGACGAACCTGCGCGGCAGTTCTTTTACCTGCCTCTTATGCATTCCGAAAACCTGTGCGACCAAGAGCGGGCTGTGCGCCTGATTTTGACGCGCATGCCAGAGAGCGGGGAAAGCAATCTGTTGCACGCCAAGGCGCATCGCGAAGTCATTCGTCAGTTTGGCCGCTTTCCAACACGCAACGACGCGCTTGAGCGTCGCTCGACGCCGCCGGAACAGACATTTGTCAAATCCAATGGCTATCGCGAGATGCTGGAAGCCGTCGCTGGCTAGGCTAGCTCCACCATTCCAACCAGCGCTATCAGGCGCACACACGCCCGGTGCAACGCCATGCATCGGGCACAACGCTGTTATGTGACGTAATGGCAGTTTGTCACGTTGTTCGCCCTGAAAGAATAGTTTAACGTTAAACAAATTCTTTCATCGACCTTAAATTGGGGGCGGAAATGGCGGCACAAACCTTTGACATGATCGTAATCGGCGCAGGTCCGGGCGGCTATGTGAGCGCAATTCGCGGCGCACAGCTTGGTCTCAAGGTGGCCATTGTCGAGCGCGAGCACATGGGTGGCATCTGCCTGAACTGGGGCTGTATCCCGACCAAGGCGATGCTGCGCTCGTCCGAAGTTTTCCACCTGATGCACCGCGCCAAGGAATTCGGCCTGAGCGCAAAGGGCATTGACTACGACCTCGACGCAGTTGTCTCGCGCTCGCGAGCGGTGGCCAAGCAGTTGAATGGCGGGGTCGGGCATCTTCTGAAAAAGAACAAGGTCACCGCCATCATGGGCGAGGCCACGATCACCGGAAAAGGCAAGGTCAGCGTCAAGACCGAAAAGGGCACCGAGGAGCTGACCGCCAAGAACATCGTTCTGGCCACCGGCGCGCGCGCCCGCGAGTTGCCCGGACTTGAGGCCGACGGCGAACGCGTCTGGACCTATAAGGCGGCGCTCACTCCGAAATACATGCCAAAAAAGCTTCTTGTCATTGGCTCGGGCGCGATCGGCATTGAATTTGCCAGCTTCTACAACACCTTGGGCGCGGAAACGACCGTGGTCGAGGTTATGGACCGCATCCTGCCCGTCGAGGACGAAGAAATCAGCGCCTTCGCGAAGAAGTCGTTTGAAAAGCAGGGCATGAAGATCCTGCAAAAGGCTATGGTCAAGAAACTTGATCGCGCCAAGGATAAGGTCACCGCGCACATTGAGGTGAACGGTAAAGTCGAAAAAATGGACGTTGATACCGTCATCTCGGCCGTTGGGATCGTGGGCAATGTCGAAAACCTAGGCCTTGAGGCGCTCGGTGTGAAAATCGACCGCACGCATGTTGTGACCGACGAATACTGCCGCACGGGTGTGGAGGGGCTTTACGCCATCGGCGACATCGCTGGCGCACCTTGGCTGGCACACAAAGCCAGCCATGAAGGCGTGATGGTCGCCGAATTGATCGCTGGCAAGAACAACGTCCACCCGATCAAACCCGAAAGCATCGCAGGTTGCACCTATTGTCATCCACAGGTCGCAAGCGTCGGTCTGACCGAAGCCAAGGCGAAAGAGAGCGGGCGCGAGATCAAGGTTGGTCGCTTCCCGTTCATCGGCAACGGCAAAGCGATCGCATTGGGTGAACCCGAGGGCATGGTGAAAACCGTGTTCGATGCGAAAACCGGCGAATTGCTGGGCGCGCATATGGTCGGCGCCGAGGTGACCGAGATGATCCAAGGTTATGTCGTGGGGCAAAAGCTGGAAACCACGGAGGAAGACCTGATGGAAACCGTGTTCCCGCACCCGACTCTGTCTGAGATGATGCACGAAAGTGTTTTGGACGCGTGGGATCGCGCTATTCACTTCTAGGTCAAGCTCAGCCATCGTGCCCCAAAAGATGAGGCTTCGATGGCAGACATACCCACACGCAACATGCTCGCCCAGTTGACACACCAGTTGCTGGGCGATGCATCAAGCCCGGGCGAACAGCTTGCCGCTGCGCAGGATTTGCACCGGGAACTCACCGACATCGTGTCACTGACGCCAATTTCGGCGACCGAGCGTCACGGCGACGATTTTCAGGAAACCAGAACCGAGGTTGGTGTGGCCATCGCCCCATATGAGGCAGCGATGTGCCTGCGAGAACACCTGCGCACACGCCAATTCGCCTTGGGAGTGAAACAGGCGCTGCAAGAGGCCAAAAGAAGGTTTCCGCAAGATCGCTTGCGCGTGCTCTATGCTGGGACCGGGCCTTTCGCGACCCTCGCCACGCTGCAATTACCGTATTTTGCAGCGGATGAGGTCGGGTTCACCTTTTTGGATATTCACGACACCTCAACACTGGCGAGCCAGACGCTTTATAACTCGCTGCATGCGCTGGATTATGTCGATGAATGGGTCACGGGCGATGCGGCCCGGTACGAACCGAGCACCGGCTTTCACGTCATCGTCACCGAGGTCCTGCAGCGGGCGCTGTTGCGGGAACCTCAGGTTCAGGTCACCCGGCACTTGTCTCGCCACCTGATAGAGGGCGGACTATTCGTACCTGAGGACATCCACCTTGATCTCACTGTGTGTGATCCGCGCGCGATCTTCTTAGCGGATGATGCCAAAGGAAACACAGATCCAACATCGCCGGAGCGTATCCAACTGGGAAGCGTGTTTCACCTATGCGGTGCCCAAGCATGGTCGTTGCCCGAAGAAGGCGGGCGCATACCGTTAGGTTTTATCACGATCCCAGAAGTTCCCGACGACGAGATGACGCTGAATATCTTCACGCGTATCCGGACCTTTGGCGATCTATGGCTGAACGAAAACGATTGCAGTCTGAACCTTGTGGCCACCGCTGATTTGCAGCCCCATATCAGATCAGGCGAAAGACTAAATGTGGCCTACCGAATTGCGGATGAGCCGGGTCTGGAGTTTGAACGTCCTCAGCCCACCAATGCGGCAGCACTCACCGCGACGGAAAGCCAGACAACTGAAATGAAAGCAAGAATATGAAGTTGGGTCATAATGGGCAGCCTTTTGCAGAGGCTGTCAGAATGGCAGGGGGCTTGGCATTCGCACAGTCAGGAATTCCCGCCCTTATGCGGCCGACACGTTGAAAGAGGCTGACCGCACCCAATGGGGCCTTGTCGCCATCTTGTTCATCTGCGGGCTCTTCGCAGCGCTTCAATTCATCAAAGTGTCTCTGGTCCTCGATGATCTGGTCGCGTTTTACGACCGGCGGATTGAGGTTATCGCGATCCTTGTATCGCTGGTTAGCTTTGTTGGAATTCTCCTTGGTGTTGTGGCGGGCGCGGTCGTTGCACGGTTGGGTGGGCGACGCGTGATCCTAGGCGCGTTGGGGCTTGGCGCATTGCTGAGCCTATCCGAAGCCCTATTGCCGCCATTTTGGCTTTTGTTCGTTCTCCGGCTGCTCGAAGGGGTATCGCATCTTGCCCTTGTGGTCGCGATCCCGCCCATCATGGCCGCGATTGCGACACCACGGGATCAGCCCATGGTGATGTCGATCTGGGCCATGTTCTTTGGCGTGGCATTTGCGGTTGGGTCTGTTGTCATTCCACCGATCATGACCACGGGTGGTCTATCGCTGCTGTTCGCCATGCATGGCACGGGGTTGGCGATCTTGGCGACAATCCTGTGGCCCCTGTTGCCTAACCGCGCGCCAGAGCCGCGCGAGATCACGTTTGTTCGGGCCCATGTCGAGATTTACAGCCAGCCGAACATCCGTGCGCCGGGGCTGATCTTTGTTTTCTATACGGTGCTTTTTGTCGCCGTGGTCACGTTTCTTCCTCCGGCGCTCGATTGTCCCGCCTTGGCAGGGATATTGCCTTTGGTTTCTTTGCTGGGAAACCTTACCGCAGGTGCCTTGGGGCGGCGATGGACGCCGGATTATGTAATGGTTTTGGGCTATCTTTGCCTGATCGGCGGGACAGTCGGCCTTGCCATCGGCCTGATCTGGCCGGCCTATGTGCTTTTTATCGGGATGGGCCTGGTGCCCGGGGCCTGTTTTGCGGCGATTCCGCGTTGGAATGCCTCCGACGGGGATCGCGCCTTGGCCACCGGAGCGATTGCTCAGCTTGGGAATGTCGGCACGGGATTGGGAACGCCGATCTTTGCCGTCGCGGTCAGTTTGGGCGCGCTGAACGGCCTTCTGACCCTGTTGGGCGCGATCTCGATAGCGGGGTTGTTGGTTGTGTTGACGTTGCGGCGCGGGATCAAGACGCCCGCATAGCGCCTGCGTGTTCATTAAATGTTCACCTTTTCGGGTTGGCGCGCCAGCGCCTGCGCCCTATGTTCTGCAAGTCAATTGGGGGTGCTCATGCCAGAACTGAAAAAGATCGAAGTCCGCGGCGCGCGCGAGCATAACCTCAAAGGGATCGACGTCGATATTCCGCGCGACGAATTGGTCGTGATCACGGGGCTGTCGGGATCGGGGAAATCCTCTTTGGCCTTCGACACGATCTACGCCGAAGGGCAGCGCCGCTATGTTGAATCGCTGTCGGCCTACGCGCGCCAGTTCCTTGATATGATGGAAAAACCTGATGTGGATCACATCAGCGGCCTCAGCCCGGCCATTTCGATCGAACAAAAAACAACGTCCAAAAACCCGCGTTCCACCGTGGGCACAGTGACCGAGATCTACGACTACATGCGCCTTTTGTTTGCGCGTGCAGGCACCCCGTATTCCCCTGCAACCGGTGAGCCGATTGAGGCCCAGCAGGTTCAGGACATGGTCGATATCGTCATGAAGATGGAAGAGGGCACGCGCGGTTATCTGCTTGCCCCGATCATCCGCGACCGCAAAGGCGAATATAGAAAAGAATTCCTCGACCTGCGGAAGCAAGGCTTTCAGCGCGTAAAGGTCGATGGTGAGTTTTACGAATTGGATGAGCCACCGACGCTGGACAAAAAGTATCGCCATGACATCGACGTAGTGGTCGATCGGATTGTCGTGCGCGAGGGGCTGGAAACACGTCTGGCGGATTCGCTTCGCACCGCGCTGGATCTGGCCGATGGCATCGCGATTTTGGAAACCGCCCCGAAAGAGGGCGATCCAGAGCGGACAACATTCTCGGAAAACTTTGCTTGCCCGGTTAGCGGATTCACCATTCCGGAAATCGAACCGCGCCTGTTTTCGTTCAACGCACCTTTTGGAGCCTGTCCATCCTGTGACGGTCTTGGGGTTGAGCTGTTCTTTGACGAACGCCTTGTCGTGCCGGACCAGAACATGAAGCTGGCAGATGGCGCGTTGGCGCCTTGGCGCAAAGGTAAAAGCCCGTATTTCCTTCAAACGATTGACGCCATCGCCGCGCATTATGAATTTGATAAAACCCTGCCTTGGAAAGACCTGCCAAAGCATGTGCAGCAGGTGTTTCTCTACGGATCGGGCGACGAAGAAATCCAGTTCCGCTATGACGAGGGCGGGCGCGTCTATCAGGTCAAGCGCACCTTCGAGGGTGTCGTGCCGAATATGGAGCGCCGCTATCGCGAGACCGACAGTTCGTGGATCCGTGAAGAATTTGAACGGTATCAGAACAACCGCCCGTGCGGCACCTGCGAAGGCTACCGTCTGCGGCCTGAGGCTTTGGCCGTCAAGATTGCCGGTAAGCATGTTGGTCAGATCGTCGAAATGTCGATCCGCGAAGCCGCGGATTGGTGTGCGAGCGTTCCTGATAGCCTGTCGGCCCAAAAGAACGAAATCGCGCGCGCGATTCTCAAGGAAATTCGCGAACGCCTTGGGTTTCTGAATAATGTGGGGTTGGAATACCTTACGCTGTCACGTTCAAGTGGTACGCTGTCTGGCGGTGAAAGCCAGAGGATCAGGCTGGCATCTCAGATCGGCTCTGGCCTCACAGGCGTTCTCTACGTGTTGGATGAGCCATCCATCGGCCTTCACCAAAGAGATAATGACCGCCTGCTAACCACCTTGAAAAACCTGAGAGATCAGGGAAACACCGTCATCGTCGTTGAACATGATGAGGAAGCAATTCGCGAAGCCGATTATGTCTATGACATTGGTCCGGGCGCGGGTGTTCATGGGGGACAAGTGGTGGCCCACGGTACCCCGCAGCAGATCATCGACAACCCCAACTCTGTGACCGGTGACTACCTCGCCGGCCGTCGCGAGATTGCGGTGCCTGCGACCCGCCGCAAGGGTAAGGGAAAAGGCAAATCCATCAAGGTTGTCAAAGCCTCAGGCAATAATCTTCAGAACGTGACCGCTGAATTTCCGCTTGGCAAATTTGTTTGTGTCACGGGTGTTTCCGGCGGTGGTAAGTCAACGCTGACGATCGAAACGCTGTTCAAAACCGCGTCTATGCGCCTGAACGGTGCCCGGCAGACGCCAGCGCCTTGCGAGACGATCAAGGGGTTGGAGCATCTGGACAAGGTCATCGACATTGACCAACGCCCTATCGGGCGAACTCCGCGTTCAAATCCAGCGACTTACACCGGGGCCTTCACTCCAATTCGCGATTGGTTCGCAGGGCTGCCAGAGGCAAAAACGCGTGGTTACAAACCAGGTCGTTTCAGTTTCAACGTCAAAGGCGGGCGGTGCGAGGCCTGCCAGGGCGATGGCGTCATCAAAATTGAGATGCACTTCCTTCCGGATGTCTACGTGACCTGCGAAACCTGCAATGGCGCGCGTTACAATCGCGAAACGTTGGAGGTTCTCTTCAAGGGTAAGAGCATCGCCGATGTCCTTGATATGACTGTGGAAGATGCTCAGGAGTTTTTCCAAGCCGTGCCATCCATCCGCGAAAAAATGGATGCTCTGATGCGTGTGGGTCTTGGGTATATCAAGGTGGGTCAACAGGCGACGACGCTGTCAGGCGGCGAAGCCCAACGAGTGAAGCTGGCCAAGGAGCTGTCCAAACGCTCGACCGGGCGGACACTGTACATTTTGGATGAGCCGACCACGGGTCTGCATTTTGAAGATGTGCGCAAACTTCTCGAAGTGCTGCATGAGCTGGTCGATCAGGGCAACACCGTGGTGGTGATCGAACACAACCTCGACGTCGTGAAGACCGCCGATTGGATCATTGATGTTGGTCCCGAGGGCGGGGATGGTGGCGGTACAATCGTGGGGACCGGAACGCCCGAGCAAGTGGCAGAGATCGAAGGTAGCCATACCGGCCATTACCTCAAACCCATGCTGAACCCGAAACGCAGCAACGCCAAGAAGGTAGCCGCCGAATAGGGATCACAGAAAGCAAAAGGCCCGCTGCGAAGCGGGCCTTTTCTATTGCGGACCTTTAGGTGGTTCAGTTGCCTGAACGGATCAGCCAGAGCAGCCCCAACCCGGCAAATGCCACGATGAAGATGCCGACAACAGTGGTTGTGGCCATGATAGGTCTCCTTGTTCAAACGTGCTGCGGCGACACGAGACCGAGCCTAACGGGAATCCCCAACAGGTCAATCGCGCAAGGGATCGGCGGATTTGTGCAAGGTATGGAAACCTGACCTCTGGGCGGTTGCAATGTAAAAGAGATTTACATAGCCTTTAAGCATCATACTTATTCGGACCATCGCCATGAAAGCCGCCGTTTTGTCCTTTGCCATAGTTGCCGCCCTCGCGCTCAAGGCGCATGCGGGGCAGCCTATCGAAGTCTTTGGCTGTTCCAAATCCAAGTCGGAAGTGACGCAGTCGGTCATTCAATAGGCCACAGTACCGTTACCCGCGTCCGCGTTTTTCAAAACGTGGCAACATTGCGCTGAAATCCATGTGGCCCTGATCTTCGGCTTCCACGAATTGCGCATATAATTCTGTGGCCGCTTGACCCAGCGGCGTATCGGCATCCGCTCCCTCTGCGGCCTGCTGTGACAGGCGCAAATCCTTGAGCATAAGTGCCGCCGCAAAGCCCGGTTTGTAGTCATTGTCGGCCGGGCTTGTGGGGCCGACTCCCGGAGCTGGGCAATAGGCATTCATCGTCCAGCTATAGCCAGAAGAGGTGCTGACCACGTCGAACATCGCCTGCCGATCCAGCCCCAATTTATCAGCCAAAGCAAAGGCTTCGCAGGTACCGATCATGGTGATGCCAAGGATCATGTTGTTGCAGATTTTGGCCGCCTGTCCGTTTCCAGCAGGGCCGCAATGCACGGCCTTTTGTCCCATGATATCAAAAAGCGGTTTGGCGGTGGCAAATGCGTCCTCTTGGCCGCCCACCATAAAGGTCAGCGTTCCGGCTTGCGCGCCACCAATGCCGCCTGAGACCGGGGCATCTAGCATCTGATTCCCATGATCCGCCGCTTGCGCCGCCACATCGCGGGCCGAAGCCACGTCAACTGTCGAACAATCCAAGAGCACCGCACCAGGGGTCATGGCCGGGATCACCTGATCCGCCACTGCGCGCAGGATATCACCGTTAGGCAGCATCGTAATGACCACATCAGCGCCACTTGCCGCCTCCGCTGCGCTTGTGGCCAATGTCAAACCTTCGGGCTTTGCCGCGGTGTCAAACCCGGTCACCGCGTGACCGGCATCAGCAAGGTTGGCGGCCATCGGCGCGCCCATGTTGCCCAGTCCAATGAATCCGATTTTCATGCGGGGTCCTCCAAGTTCAGAATATCCGCCCCCAAGGGGTGCAGCATGGCCGACACGTCAACCGCCGGCACCTTATCCAATGTGTGCCGCCAATTTGGGCTCCGATCCTTGTCGATGATCGCAGCGCGAATGCCCTCGATGAAATCGCCATGCTCCATCGCGCGCGATGTGAAGCGGTATTCCAATTCCAGGGCGCGCGTGATGTCATCGGTCGATCGCAGTCGGCGAATGATCGACAATCCACAGGCCATGGCCAGCGGGGAATGCCGCTTGATCGCCTTGAGGGCCGAGGCGGCGAAATCATCATCTGACACCGCCAGCGCCCGCGCGATATCCGCAGGGGTCGCGCCGCTGAAATAGTGTTTTAATTCAGCATCATGTGCCGCAAAGCTCGCGTTTGGGGCAGGGTGCTCAAAGCCCGGCAGTTGCCCGGTCTCAGCCATCGTGATCTTGAGCGCGTTCCATTGGTCTTCGGGAACGTAATGATCGGCAAACCCCGCATAAATCGCATTGCCTGCATCCATGCGGGCAGCGGTCAGAGCGAGATAGTCACCCAGTTGCCCCGGCGCGTGGGCAAGGATCAGGGACCCACCAACGTCAGGAACCAAACCGATTCCAACCTCTGGCATGGCGATCTGGCTGGTGTCGCCAACGACCCGATGGCTGCAATGACAGCCAAGGCCCACACCGCCGCCCATGGTGAACCCTTGCAGGAAGCTGACGACTGGTTTGGGATAGCGGGCAAGTTTGGCGTTCAGGCGGTATTCATCGGTCCAGAACCGCCGCCCATAGTCAAAGTCGCCTTCGGTGCCCGTGCGGTACATCTCTGCGATGTCACCGCCCGCGCAGAAGGCCTTCTCGCCCTCGGCGTCAATGATGATAAGCGCAACGCCATCGTCGGACGCCCAATCGGTGATCGCCGCCTCAATCTGAAGGCACATGTCCCAAGTGAGCGCGTTCAGCGCCTTGGGGCGGTTCAGCGTGATGTGGCCCGCACGGCCATCCTTGCGGATCAGGACGTCTGTCATAGTGTCTTTCGCAGTCCCGGATTTGTCCTATGCACGCAGCATATCCCGCGACACGATCATGCGCATGATCTCATTGGTGCCTTCGAGAATCTGATGCACACGCAGATCGCGCACACGCTTTTCGATGCCATAGTCAGAAAGATATCCGTAACCGCCATGCAATTGCAGGCATTGGTCCACGACGCGGCTGCCCACCTCGGTGACCTGTTTCTTGGCCATGGCGCAAAATTTGGTCGCGTCAGGCGTGGCGTTATCCAGCTTCCACGCTGCCTGTCGCAGGAAAGTACGTGCGCATTGCAGATCAATCTCCATATCCGCCAACCGGAATTGCAACGCCTGGAAATCTGCAATCGGACGGCCAAACGCCTTGCGCTCGTTCATGTAGTCGATGGTCTGAGACAACGCCGCCTGCGCGGCACCCAAAGAACAGGCCGCAATGTTCAGACGCCCGCCATCAAGCCCCATCATCGCATAAGTGAAACCTTTGCCTTCCTCACCCAGCAAATTGCCCGAAGGAATGTTGCAATTGTCCAACTGAACTTGGCGGGTCGGTTGGCTGCGCCAGCCCATTTTATCCTCTAATCCGCCAAAACTCAGACCGTCCGAGCCATCATCAACGATCACCGACGAGATGCCCTTTGGTCCGTCGTCTCCTGTGCGGCACATGACGATATAGGCGTCCGAATATCCTCCGCCCGAGATAAAGGCCTTGGTCCCGTTCAGAACATATCCTTCATTGGTACGATCCGCGCGCGACTTGAGCGCGGCGGCATCAGACCCACTGCCGGGTTCGGTCAGGCAATAGGAAAAGAAGGTCTCCATCGAGATCGCACGCGCAAGATAGCGATCACGCAGGTCGTCGGACCCGAACTTGTCAATCATCGCGGCGCACATGTTGTGGATCGACAGGAATGCCGCAACAGATGCGCAGGCCTCGCTGAGTGCTTCAAAGACAAGCGTGGCGTCCAGACGGCTTAGCCCCGATCCGCCGCTTTCTTCACGAACGTAGAGCCCGCCAAAGCCAAGCTCGGCCAGTTTGGGCCACAAATCCTTTGGGATCGAGCCGTCACGATCCCACTGTGCTGCGTGCGGTGCGATCTCATCCATCGCAAAGCTGCGCGCCATGTCATAGATCGCCGTTTGTTCTTCGGTCAGAGCAAAATCCAACGTGGCCCCTCCAGTAATTGAACAAGTGTTAAATTAACGGAGGGCTGCGTCAAAGCAACCCTAGAAACGCGGCGAGGATGACGCCTAAACCGTGGGCAGTGTCCACATATCGCCAAAGAGTCGGTCGAAAGACACGGGGTTAAACGCCTTCATCCCGCTTCCCCGATAGAGCGTCAGCTCATTCAGAACAAAGCCATCTTTGGTGAACATGAAATCGACACGGACATGGTCGAACGCTTTCCCGATTGCTTTCGCGATCGAAAGCATTTCGGCATATCCGTCGGGCGGGGGCGGCAAGTCGCGTTGTGCGTATTCGTTCGTCGTGAAATCTAGGGGGGTCCAGTGTTCGTCGACCAAATGCTGGGAATGGTCTCCAAAGCGGTCGTCTTCCCACATCACATAGCCAACACTGTCGCCGAACATCACAAATTTCAGATCGTCTGGCGCGCGTCCATCGCTGCCTTCCATGAAGCTTTCGAACATGATCTTGCGCGGGATGCTCTGATAGGCCCACTCCCGCTTTTTCTTGCCATAGGACAGGCGCAGCCAGCGGGTCATTTCGTGGCGCAACGCCGCTTCGTCCATTGGGTCGTCTGGCGTGGCAAAGATATTCCAGCCGCTAGCATGGTTGGCCTTGGCGACCCACGCATCGGGTAAACCCGTCAGATCAACGGTCTGGGGCGTATCTGTAACCAGCAACAGCTCTGGCAAAATGTCAGTGGCAGTGGCATTTCCCAACTGCTCGGCAAGATAATCCCGCAGTCTAAGCTTATCCGAAATGATCGGGAACAGCGGGTTTTGATCGTAGACTTTTCGCCACTGGACCTTTTCGTTGAAGGTCTTTGGATTGTGAATATCAGGACGATAGCCTAAACGCTTTTCGGCAATCCGCAGCAGCAATGGATAGCCTTTTTTGGCATCGCGTCTGTACCGGCGTTCAAGGCGCCACTCATGGACAAGGTCACCGGCCCATGATCGCTGCGGCAGCTTAGTTTGAATGCGCATAAGGCGGGTCCCAGAGGTTCATGGACAAAGTCATTACAAAAAACGCGACCGACGCTGACCTCAAAGCATGCGTCGCTGTGGGCGTGTATTATTTCGAGGGGCAAACCTTTGTAAACCGCCACATCCGCAAGCTGTTCGGCGGCAATACGATTGTTGTCACCGGCAAATGGTCAAGTGCCGATCCAATCGGCAAAACCGTCTTTGCCCGCGCCGATGCCCGCAGGTCATTTGGCGACAAAATCGCGGAACCGTTTGTGCATGGCTATAACCGCAAAAAGATCGGTGCATCGCGCATGCCCTTTGGTCGGGCCAAACGCAAACTCAAGGAATTCTTGGTCAGCGAAGCTCCTGACGTGATCCTCGCAGAATTCGGGCCAGAGGGCGTGTTCATGTGCGACGTCGCCAATGAGGTCGGTATCCCCATCTTCTGCTATTTCAGGGGCAGTGACGCGTCATCCCGCATCCGCAAGAAGCACATCGTCAAATCCTACAAATACATGCTTCCAAAACTGACCGGCGTGATTTCGGTGTCGCAATTCCTGCTGGATAACCTTGCAAGTGTTGGATTTGCGCACCCCAATTCTGTTGTGATCCCCTCTGGCGTTGACGTGCGCCGTTTTCAACCGCAGCCCAAAGTGCCGGGGTCCTGCCTTGCGCTTGGACGTTTTGTCGAGAAAAAGGCTCCTTTGCTGACCATCAAGGCTTTTGCAGAAGTGCTTGAAAAAGCGCCGCATGCCACGCTGACGATGGTGGGCGGAGACGTGCTTTGGCAAGATGCGGTTGATCTGGTGAATGCCATGGGATTGCAGGACAAGGTCCACCTTCCCGGAGCGCTGCCGCATGAAGAGGTCCGGCAATTGCTGGCGACTTCCGAGGTTTTTGTTCAGCATTCAATCACAGCCGAAAATGGCAACACAGAAGGCCTGCCAACGGCCATCCAAGAGGCGATGGCAACCGGATGTCTTGTGGTGACGACCAATCATGCCGGCATTCCAGAGGCGATTGACCACGGCGAAAGTGGCTGGATGGTCAAGGAACATGACTTTGAAGCGTATCGCGATGCCTTGGAGCATGCGCTGACGATGCCTGACGAAGAAAAGGCGCGCGTGGCAATGAACGCGCGGCTGACCGCAGTAGAGCGGTTCGATAATGACCTGCTTTTGACGAAACTTGAGCAGCATCTCGCCGCCCACATCTAGCGGCTATCGCATGGCCCGGACGTCACCCGGGCCACGCGCGTGATTTTGTTATTCCATCACTGGGATGCTGAACTCTCCGCCTTCCTTGATGCCGGATGGCCAGCGCGAGGTGATTGTTTTGGTCCGGGTGTAGAACTTGATCGAATCCGCGCCGTGTTGGTTCAGGTCCCCGAACATGGATTTCTTCCACCCGCCAAAGGTGTGGTAGGCTAGGGGCACAGGGATGGGCACATTCACGCCGACCATCCCGATGTTGATCCGGTTCGCGAAATCGCGCGCGGTGTCACCGTCGCGGGTAAAGATCGCGGTGCCGTTGCCGTATTCATGATCCATCGCGAGGCCGATGGCCTCTTCGTAGCTTTGCGCGCGGACGGTTGTCAGGACAGGGCCGAAGATCTCGGTCTTGTAGATGTCCATGTCTTTGGTCGCGTGGTCGAAAAGGTGCGCACCGACAAAGAACCCGTCTTCGTAGCCCTGCAGTTTGAAGTCACGACCGTCGACAACCAGCTTGGCCCCTTGGTCGATACCCGATTGCACGAGGCGTTCGATGTTGGCCTTGGCAGCGGCTGTGACGACTGGACCGTAATCCACGTCATTCCCCGCGGTGTAGGGCCCGACCTTAAGTGCCTCAACGCGCGGAACCAGTTTCTCGATCAGACGATCAGCGGTTTCATCACCGACCGGGACCGCGACCGAAATCGCCATGCAGCGTTCGCCCGCCGCGCCGTAGCCAGCGCCGACGAGCGCGTCTGCGGCCTGATCCATGTCAGCATCCGGCATGATGATCATGTGGTTCTTGGCACCACCAAAACACTGCACGCGTTTGCCGTTCGCGCAGCCACGGCCATAGATATACTCGGCAATCGGTGTTGATCCGACAAAGCCCACCGACTGAATGATTGGGTTATCAAGGATTGCGTCCACTGCTTCCTTATCGCCGTTTACGACCTGAAGGATGCCTTTTGGCAGGCCTGCTTCTTCCATCAACTCAGCCAGCATCAGCGGGACCGATGGGTCGCGTTCCGAGGGTTTCAGGATGAACGCGTTCCCGCACACGATGGCAGGCGCGAACATCCACATTGGGATCATCGCTGGGAAGTTAAACGGCGTTATGCCCGCCGTGACACCCAAAGGCTGTTTCATCGAATACATGTCGATGCCGGGACCTGCGCTGTCGGTATAGTCGCCTTTCAGAAGATGCGGCGCGCCGATGCAGAATTCGACAACCTCCAATCCGCGTTGCACGTCGCCTGCCGCGTCTGGCAGCGTCTTTCCGTGTTCGCGGCTCAGCGCTTCGGCCAGCTTGTCCATATCACGATGCAAGAGGCTGACAAATTTCATCATCACGCGCGCACGGCGCTGTGGGTTTACCGCTGCCCATGCTGGTTGCGCGGCAGCGGCGATTTCAACGGCGCGGTCAACCTCGGCGGTTGTCGCGAGCGGGACTTGCGCCTGCACTTCGCCCGTAGCTGGGTTCATCACATCGGCAAATCGGCCCGATGTGCCGTTCACATGGCTGCCGTTGATATAGTGGCTCAGTTCTTGCATGTCGGTCCTCCATCCCGTTCGACGCGAGTTTAGCCTTGCATACGCTGCAAAAACACAGGCATTGGCTCAAAAGGCTTTGCAAAATCACAGGTGCAACATGGATAGCCGTTGGGATGATTTGCGTATTTTCCTGTGCGTCGCACGAGAAGGTGGGCTGACCGCCGCAGCGCGCGTACTGCGGATCGATCCAGCAACGGTTGGACGTCATATCGCCCGGCTAGAGGGGGCGATGGATCGTGCTCTCTTTGTTAAATCACCGCAGGGCTATGGGCTGACATCGGCGGGGGCAGAGCTTTTGCCGCGTGTCGAGGCGATGGAGGCGGAGTTGCGGGCCGGTTTGGCCGGGATCACCGATCCGGGGCAGGGGCTATCCGGAGCGATCCGTCTGGGCGCACCTGACGGGTGTGCAAATTTCCTGTTACCTGAAATTTGTGAACGGCTGGCCGCGCGGTTTCCCGACCTCGATATACAGATCCTGGCCTTGCCCCGCTCAGTGAACCTGTCGCGCCGCGAAGCCGATCTTGCCATTACGGTTTCCCCGCCGACGGCAGGCCGTTTGCTGGTGCAAAAGATCGCGGATTATCGCCTGCATCTGGCGGCCTCGAATGCCTATCTCGACAAACACCCGGGGATCACTACGCCGAACGATCTGCATGGCCATCGATTTGTCGGCTACATCCCCGACATGATCTTTGACCGCGAATTGGACTATCTGTCTGACCTTGGAGTGACACGGGTGCCGTTGGCTTCGTCTTCGGCGGCAGTACAGCTGCAGATGCTTGCGGCGGGCGGTGGGGTTGGCGTCGTGCATGATTTTGCGATGTCCGCCGCGCCTGATCTGCGTTTTGTTCTGCCTGACCAGATCGCCTTCACGCGGGCGTTTCACCTTGTGCGCCACGCCGATGACCGTGCCTCTGATCGGCTAGGTCGCTTTGCAAATGCGCTCGTCTCAGAGATGCGGCAGGCCCTCGGTAAGCTTGACGCAGCGGAAAACACCCGCCTAAGCTGAAAATCCAACGATTGCCGGCATGAAGGAGGAGTAAATGCGCGTTTCAGATATCCTGCGGAGCAAACCCGCAGCAGGTGTTGAGACGGTCAGCCCCAAGGAAAAGGTTGCCCGCGTTGCCACCATCCTGTCCGGCAAAAAGATCGGGACAGTCGTCGTGTCCACGGACGGCACGAGCCCGGAAGGCATCCTGTCCGAACGCGACATCGTGCGCGAAGTCGGGCGGCGCGGTCAGGGCTGTCTTGATGAAACAGCTGCTGACCTGATGACCGCCAAGGTGCAGACCTGCGGCCCCAATGACAGCGCCGAAGATGTGCTGACCTCAATGACAGAAGGGCGCTTTCGGCACATGCCCGTGATGGATGGCAGTGCCATGATTGGCCTGATCTCGCTGGGTGACGTGGTCAAAGCCCAACTGAAATCTCTTGAGCGCGAGAAAGAAGCGCTGACCGACATGATCATGGGCAATGCCTGATCCTGTGGCCCTTTGGTCGCACGAAGCGCGCAGGGCGGTTGACGCCCGCGCAATAATGTTGCTTGGGTCTCGCCAATGACACGATGACGGCAATAGGAGGCGCCGCCATGCGTATTGGGCTATATCCCGGCACGTTTGACCCGATCACTTTGGGGCATCTGGACATTATCAGACGCGCCGCTGTCCTTGTGGATCGTCTTGTTGTTGGCGTTGCGATCAATCGCGACAAGGGACCGATGTTTTCCCTCGAAGAGCGGGTGGCCATGGTCGAGGCTGAATTCGACGACCTGTCCAAACAAACCGGCTGCGAGTTTGTCGCCCACCCGTTTGAAAACCTGTTGATTGACTGTGCGCGTGACGTGAACGCACAGGTCATCGTCCGCGGTCTCCGCGCGGTCGCGGACTTTGAATATGAATTTCAGATGGTCGGCATGAACCGGCGGCTGGATGACAGTATCGAGACCGTGTTCCTCATGGCCGAGGCCGAGCATCAGGCCATTGCATCGAAACTGGTTAAGGAAATCGCCCGCCTTGGCGGCGATGTCTCAAGCTTTGTGACACCAGCCGTACAAGCTGCGTTGCAAGAGCGCCTCGGCGCAAAATAACCCCGCCAAAACGAAAAAGACCGCCCCTCCAAAATTTCGGCGGGGACGGCCATGTGCGTCGCTATTTCCGGTGCCTTAGCGACCGTAAACGGCCTTGGATGCAATTGTGCGGGCGTCTTCACGGAAGAGACCCAGATCAAGCGCCACGTCCAGCGGCATCGACTCGATTTCCGAGACGGTGCGAAGGTACTGGCGGCGTTTTGCGACGGCGTCAAAAAGCGATTTCATGTTGCTGCTCCATTCTCAAGTGAACGATGTCATTTTCTACAAGCGGTCCATCCACTTGCGTTATCGCTAACTTAAGAATGCTGCGGCGCAGCAGTAGGCCTGATTTGGGAAAAGCCGCTCTGCAATTTTTGCAATGCTTTGCTGTGCCTTAGGTGCAGGGCGCGTCACGTCATCGTGTGCCGCGCCTGCAATGCATCAGAGCAATTTGCCCATGGCGACAGCGGTGTCGCCCATCCGGCAGGAGAAGCCCCATTCATTGTCATACCAGCTCAGGATGCGGCACATCTTGCCTTCCATGACCTTAGTCTGGTCGGTCGCAAAGATGGACGAATGTGGATCATGGTTGAAATCCTGGCTGACCAGTTTTTCGTCCGTCACGCCAAGGATGCCTTTCAAAGGCCCTCCAGCGGCGGCACGGATGGCTTCGTTGATCTCTTCGACAGTCGTGTCGCGTTCGGCTTCAAACGTCATGTCGACGACCGATACGTTCGGTGTCGGCACACGGATTGCAACGCCGTCCAGCTTGCCATTCAGCTCTGGCAGGACCAGACCCACGGCTTTGGCTGCGCCGGTCGATGTCGGGATCATGCTCATCGCAGCGGCGCGCGCGCGGTAGAGATCCTTGTGCATGGTGTCGAGCGTTGGCTGGTCGCCCGTATAGCTGTGGATGGTTGTCATGAAACCCTTGGCAATGCCAACCGTGTCGTTCAGCACTTTCGCCACAGGCGACAGGCAGTTGGTGGTGCAGGACGCATTAGACACGACGATGTCGTCGGATGTCAGTGTGTCGTGGTTCACGCCATAAACGATGGTTTTATCCGCATCTTTGCCAGGAGCCGAGATCAGAACCCGCTTTGATCCGTTTTCAAGGTGGGCTTGGCAGGCTTCTTTGCTGGTGAAGATGCCAGTGCATTCCAGCACGATATCAATGTGACCCCATGGCAGGTCTGCGGGGTTGCGGATTGCGGTCACCTCAATTGGGCCGCGGCCCACATCAATGGTGCTTTCCGTGGTGGTTACGGTCGCCGGGAACCGGCCATGCACACTGTCGTAGCGCAGCAGGTGGGCATTTGTCTCAACCGGGCCCAGATCGTTGATCGCGACGACTTCGATATCGGTGCGGCCCGACTCGATAATTGCGCGCAGGACGTTTCGTCCGATGCGTCCAAACCCGTTGATTGCGACAGTCACAGCCATGAAATGCCCTCCTAATTCGATCTGCCGTGTCCCCCAAAGACGCAGCAGCATATAATTCGACTCGGTTGCATTGTTAGTTTAGCGCTAACAATTCTTGGTGTGCTTAGGCCATGAACTGCAGCCAACGTCAATGGGCAGTGATACCCAACCGAGACAGAGCCGCGTTCAGGCTACCGCCAGAACGCCACCCATTCGATCAATTCCAAAAGTTTTTGAAGTAGGAAGACGATGCTCGCGCCGCCGTTGATCACGACATCAAACAAGAGCGCGCCGGCGATCATGATCCCGAGGATGGTGGCCAGCTGATTTGTCATGCGCCCCGTTTGGATATGCGGGGCGCAAAGGCCACCGCGTTAGTGCAGTAGGCGACCCATGGCTGCGGCCACATCGGCCATCCGGCATGAGAAGCCCCATTCATTGTCGTACCAAGCCAATACACGCACGGTACGGCCGCCGACAACCTTGGTCTGGTCAGGTGCAAAGATCGAAGAATGCGGTGTGTGATTGAAGTCAATCGACACCTTTGGTTCATCGTCATAGGACAGCACGGCACCCATGTGGCCTGCGGCTGCTTCGGCCACGATTGCGTTCACGTCCTCGACGGTGACGTCTTTCTTGGCCTCGAATGTCAGGTCAACGGCTGACACATTCGGCGTTGGAACCCGCAGGGCGGTGCCGTCCAGCTTGCCTTCGAGTTCCGGCAAGACTTCTTTCAGCGCTTTGGCCGCACCGGTTGAGGTCGGGATCATCGCCATGGCAGCTGCGCGGGCGCGGTACAGGTCCTTGTGACGGCGGTCGAGCGTCGGCTGGTCGCCGGTGTAGCTGTGGATCGTCGTCATGATCCCGCGCTCGATGCCGATCGCGTCATTTAGAACCTTGGCCAGCGGTGCAAGGCAGTTTGTGGTGCAAGAGCCGTTCGACACCAGTTTGTGTGCGTCTGTCAGTTCGCGGTGGTTCACGCCATAGACGATTGTTTTGTCGACATTGGTTGCAGGAGCCGAGAACAGAACCTTTTTCGCGCCGCGTTCGAGGTGGACGCTGCCTTTCGGACCGTCATTGAATTTGCCGGTGCATTCCAGGACGACGTCGCAGCCCTCCCAATCAAGCTCTTGCGGATCGTAAGTCGAGAACACCTGCATCGGACCGCGGCCGAGGTCCATGGTGTTGCCGTCGACACGGACATCGCCAGCAAAGCGGCCATGCACGCTGTCATAGCGCAGAAGGTGGGCGTTTGTCTCAATCGGACCGGTCGCGTTGATCTTTACGACCTGAACATCGTTGCGCGCGGCTTCGGCGATGTGGGCCAGCGTGCAGCGACCGATACGCCCGAAACCATTAATTCCAACTGTGACTGTCATGATCCGCTCCTGCAAATACTGCGCTCGCTCTAACAGCCATGTGTGAATATCAAAAGAAATAAAGCCGTGAAGTATCAGTATGTTAGCGAAAACATAGGTGATGGCGCTAACAATTGCATGCAATTGTATACCTGAAAGGGGGTGGCTTTACCCCTTTGGTATATGCCCCGGCGGGGGCTTTGAACCTTTACCGCTAACGCGCACGAATGGGCGATTCTCGGCGTGTTGGAAAAGGAAAGGGGGCCGTTGCCGACCCCCTTTTATTGGACTTGTGCCGATTGGCAGTGTTCTTACAGCATAGCCTTTGCAGCGGCGACCGTGGCTTCCGGCGTGATGCCGAATTCATTGTACAAGACATCTGCCGGAGCCGAGGCACCGAAACCGTGCATGCCGACAAAGGATCCTTTTTCACGTTTGCCGCGCTCTCCATAGAGCCACCGATCCCACCCAAAGCGGATAGCTGCTTCGACTGCCACGCGGACTGGGCCTGCTGGCAGGACCTTGCGGCGGTAAGCGTCGTCTTGCTCTTCGAAGAGTTCCCAGCACGGCATCGACACAACGCGTGTCCCGATGCCTTCGGCGTGCAGCATGTCGCGCGCAGCCATGGCAATTGCGACCTCTGATCCGGTCGCCATCAGGATGACCTGACGTTTGCCTTCGGCATCAGCCAGAACGTAAGCGCCCTTTTCCGTCAGGTTGGCGTTCTTGTGCTCGGTGCGAACGGTCGGAAGACCCTGACGCGACAGCGCCAGAACCGACGGCGTTGATTTCGCCGAAAGAGCGATTTCCCAGGATTCAGCCGTTTCAATCGCATCAGCCGGACGGAACAGATACGTGTTCGGCGTCGCGCGATGGATCGCCAGATGCTCGATCGGCTGGTGAGTTGGGCCATCTTCGCCCAGACCGATAGAGTCGTGCGTCATGACAAAGACCGAAGGCACTTGCATCAGCGCAGCCAGACGGATCGACGGGCGCGCGTAATCGGTGAAGCACATGAACGTGCCGCCGTAGGGGCGAATGCCACCATGCAGAACCATGCCGTTCATGGCCGCAGCCATTCCGTGTTCGCGGATGCCGTAATGCAAGTAACGTCCTTTGCGGTTCTCTGGCAGGTGGACACCGAGATCAGCAGTCTTGGTGTTGTTCGATCCTGTCAGGTCCGCCGAACCGCCCACGGTTTCAGGAGCAATCGGATTGATCACGCCCAACACTTTCTCGGACGCGGCGCGTGTCGCGAGTTTAGGTGCGGTTTCGCTGAGTTCTTTCTTCAGCTTGCGCACAACGGATTTCAGTTTCTTCGCAGGTTCAAGCGCGAAGGTTCGCGTGAATTCGGCCTGTTTGTTCGCAGACAGTTTTTCAAAACGCGCTTCCCACGCTTCACGTTCGGCTTTGCCGCGGCTGCCGATGGCTTCCCATGCTTCTTTAACGTCGGCTGGAATTTCGAACGGGCCGTGGTCCCAACCATAGGCGTCTTTGGCGGCCTTCAACTGGTCGGCGTCCGTCAGGGCACCGTGGCCTTTCGAGGTGTCTTGTGCAGCGTGACCCAGAGCGATGTGGGTCTTGCAGGCGATCAGCGATGGTTTAGCCGATTGCTTTGCTGCCGCCAGCGCGGTGTCAACGGCGACCGGGTCGTGGCCATCGACGGCCATCACATCCCAGCCCGACGCGGCAAAGCGCTGAAGCTGGTCAGTGCGATCCGCGATGTCGACGGTGCCGTCGATGGTGATGTTGTTGTCGTCCCAAAGAACGATCAGCTTGGACAGTTCCTGACGACCAGCAAGCGAAATCGCTTCTTGGCTCACACCTTCCATCAGGCAGCCGTCGCCAGCGATGACGTATGTGTGGTGGTCCTGAACCTTGGCGCCCCAATGTGCGCGCAGGATTTCTTCTGCAATAGCAAATCCGACCGCGTTTGAGATACCTTGACCCAAAGGACCTGTGGTCGTCTCGACCCCGGTTGCGTGGCCATATTCAGGATGCCCTGCGGTGATCGCGCCCCATTGGCGGAAGTTCTTGATCTGATCGAGCGTCATGTCCGCATAACCGGTCAGGTGCAGCAACGAATAGATCAGCATCGAGCCGTGACCCGCCGACAGGATGAACCGGTCACGGTCTGGCCAGTTCGGAGCGGAGGCGTCGAATTTCAGATGTTTTTCAAACAGCACGGTCGCGACATCGGCCATTCCCATCGCCATGCCGGAGTGACCGGAATTGGCAGCGGCAACGGCGTCCAGCGTCAGCGCGCGAATGGCAGCGGCCTTGCGCCAGTGGTCTGGGTTCTTGGCGGCCAGTGCAGTGAGGTCCATGGGGCAATCCTTAGATGTGAGCGCTCGCGCGCGGTGTACCAAGTCAAAGCAGAAGTTCAAGCAGATGCCAAAAGGCATTGCGTGAAAATCAGCTTTGCGAATGACGCGCGCGCAAGTCAATTTGCGGAAGCGGGGCGATGTCGCCTAGGCTGCTACCAGAGGAGTTCGATTCGGCCCAAAAGGCGCGACGAGCCAAAGCAGAATAATGGGGATGGATGAATGATCAGACACATCACCCGGAACGGTACAGGCGCATGAGCGAAATATTGGAATTAGAGGCGCGGCTGACGCAGGCGCTTGAGCGTATTCGGCAAGGGGTCGCGCAGTTACCAGCGCAGCCCGAGCCCGAAACGACGGCGACACCCGACGCGGATGCGGACGCGGCCGCCGACGATAGCGACACTGTCGCGCAGCTTCGCGCTCAGTTGGAGGACGAGCAAACTGCGAACGCCCAGCTGGAAGAGCGGGTCAAGACGATCCGCAGGCGTCAGGAGCAACGCGTCAAAAAGCTTGAGACCGAACTGTCTGAGGCGACTGAAACGGTCGCGCGGCTGGAGCAATCACTGGCGGACATCAAAGCCAAGGCCGAAGCCTTGCGCCAGTCAAACAGCGCCTTGCGCGCAGCCAATGAGGAAAACGTCGGAGAACCGCGTTTGATCAATCAGGCGATGATGGCAGAACTGGAAGCGCTGCGCGCCGCACGTCGCGCTGATGCAGAAGAGGCGGGTGCGATCCTCAATGTCCTCAAGCCGATCGTGGAGGGGTCTGACCATGCCTGATATTTCTGTCACCATTGGAGGGCGCGAGTTTGTTGTCGCCTGTCAGGCGGGCGAAGAGCATTTTCTACAGGCCGCTGCTGGTATGTTGGACCGCGAAGCCGCAGCCATTGTCGGATCGGCCGGACGTATTCCTGCAGACCGCATGTTGTTGATGGCGGGCCTTCTGCTTGCTGACCGCACGGCAGCGATGGAAGACCGGGTTCGCGAGGCCGAGGATAAGTTGGCGCGACGCGATGCGCTGATCAGCGAGCTTCAGGATCGCCCCGCGCCGCCGCCAGAGCGTGTCGAAGTGCCGGTTGTCCCTGAACGGGTGACCGATGCCCTCGCTGAATTGGCCGCACAGGCCGAAGCCGTGGCTGCAGAGGTCGAAGAGCGTGCCAGCGCTTGACGTTTGGCTTGCCGAGCAAGTTATTGGAAAGTAAAGAAAAAGCCCCGGATCGTCCGGGGCTTTTGTCATTTTATGATCTGGTCGCGCGGGGTTAACCGTTTGCTTCCCGGATCTTGTCAGCGGCCTCTTTGTCAAAGCCGACACCGCTATCCTCCAGCAATTTGTCGAGCTCGCCGGAGAGCGTCATCTCGGTCACGATATCGCAGCCGCCGATGAATTCGCCTTTGACATATAGCTGTGGGATCGTCGGCCATTCGGAGAAGTCCTTGATGCCTTGGCGCAGGGCGTCGTCAGCAAGGACGTTCACATCGGCGAAATCCACGCCCATGTAATTCAAAACGCCTGCCACACGCGAAGAGAACCCGCATTGCGGCATGGTTTTGGTGCCTTTCATGAACAGGACAACGTCGTTGTCTGTGATCGTGGATTGGATTTGATCGTGAGCGGTCATTTATCGGTGTCCTTGTCGGAGGGCGTTGATTGCGCGGGAACAAACAGGCGGGCATAGGCCTGTGGGTCGCGCGGGATTTCGTAGCTGGTGGAGTGGCCGCTGAATCCGGAATAGTACTCAGCGTAGATCGTGTGGTGGCCGGTGCCGGGTTCGGAGCCGCGAATTTTCTGCCCCTTTTCCTGACGCAACACATAAAGCGTGCGTGCAAGAAGAAGCGCGATGATCGCGCCGCAGATGGCCGTTATGAAGAGCGCGGACGACATCAATCCGGAGCGCGGGTGGTCAGCGCCAGCGCGTGCAACTCGCCATTGGCGCCGTCCATCTTGCCTTTCATGGCGGCGTAAACGGCGCGCTGTTGTTGAACCCGGTTCTTTCCACGGAAGCTTTCATCGACGACCATGGCTGACATATGAACGCCATCGTCGCCACTGACCTGAATGTCGGCATTGGGGAAGCTTTCACGAAGCAGGTCTTCGATTTCCTGCGCGGACATGGGCATATTGGGTGCTCCTTACCTGATCATTTCATATGTAGAAGCTGGCCAAGGCCCCGACAAGCCGATAGGTGCCGCGCCTTTGTCCGGCGCGGCGTTTGAGTATTTTTGAAACATAGAAAGTGTGGGCGTGCCTAAACGACCGCCGCTGCGAACGATGAGCGATAGAGGTCTGAGAGCTCTGCAAGCGGTGCAGAGGTCGTTCCCATTTTCACCATATCTCCTGTGAAGCGGCCCACGCTGGTAATTGGAACACCGGCTTGTGCGGCTGCAATCATCAGTTCTTCAGCCTTGTCGAGTGAACAGGCAACCAGGTAGCGTGCCTGGTCTTCGCCGAAGAGAGTCGGCGTGTCGTCAGCGTCAAGTATGATGCCAACACCAGCGGCTTCGGCCATTTCAAAGGCTGCCAATGCCAAGCCGCCGTCGGAAAGATCGGTACAGGCCGTGATCCATTGCGCATTGGCGCGGATGAAGTCGCCATTGCGTTTTTCGGCGTCGAGGTCGACGGCAGGTGCATCGCCTTCGTCGCGATTGAACACAACCGACAAAAGGGCGGAGCGACCGAGGTGGCCGATCGTGTCGCCGACAACAAGGGCGGCATGACCGTCGCGCACGACGCCGCCGATCATATCATCCGCCGAAGAGATCAACCCAACCGCGCCGATGGTTGGGGTCGGCAGGATCGCAGCACCGTCTGTTTCATTATAGAGAGACACGTTGCCTGAGACGATTGGCATGTCGAGCGCTGCGACGGCTTCACCGATGCCTTGGATCGCGCCGACGAACTGGCCCATGATCGACGGCTTTTCAGGGTTGCCGAAGTTCAGGTTGTCCGTGGTAGCGAGAGGCGTCGCGCCGGTGGCCGTCAGATTCCGGTACGCCTCTGCCACCGCCTGTTTACCGCCTTCGACAGGGTTGGCGACGACATAGCGGGGCGTCACATCCGAGGTAAAGGCCAGCGATTTGTCAGTGCCGTGCACCCGGATGATGCCTGCACCGAGACCCGGTGTCCGCACGGTATCGGCCATGACCTGCGTATCATACTGCTCGTAAACCCATTCCTTGGACGCATAGGACGGATCGCTGATCAGGGCGCGCAGACCGTCGATTGGGTCGATCTGTGGGACGTCGGTCAGATCGTCTGCCTGCGGGGTCGGTTCCCAAGGGCGGTCGTATTCGGGCGCAGTTGACGAGAGTTTGGACAGCGGCAGGTCCGCCATGACGCGGCCTTGATGCTCGATCAAAAAGCGGTCTTCGGCGATGGTTTTGCCGACGATGGCAAAGTCGAGGTCCCATTTTTCGAACACGGCGCGCGCGGCGTCTTCCAGCTCTGGCTTCAGAACCATCAGCATGCGTTCCTGGGATTCCGACAGCATCATTTCATAGGCTGTCATGTTCTCTTCGCGCTGAGGCACATCGTCGAGTTTGAGTTTGATGCCCAAGCCACCTTTGTCACCCATTTCGACCGCGGAGCAGGTCAGTCCAGCGGCGCCCATGTCCTGAATCGAGATCACCGCGCCGGTCTCCATCAACTCTAACGTGGCTTCCATCAGACGCTTTTCTGTAAAGGGGTCACCAACCTGAACGGTGGGGCGCTTTTCCTCGATCGTGTCATCGAATTCAGCCGAGGCCATGGTTGCCCCACCGACGCCGTCACGGCCGGTTTTGGCACCGAGGTAGACGACAGGCATGCCGACGCCTGAGGCGGCCGAGTAGAAGATCTTGTCAGCATCGACGAGGCCTGCCGCAAATGCGTTGACGAGGCAGTTGCCGTTATAGGCAGGGTCGAAGCGGACCTCTCCACCGACCGTCGGAACACCAAAGCAGTTGCCATAGCCACCGACGCCCGCGACGACGCCAGAGACGAGC
Source organism: Shimia ponticola (assembly GCF_007995215.1). Classification (GTDB taxonomy): domain Bacteria; phylum Pseudomonadota; class Alphaproteobacteria; order Rhodobacterales; family Rhodobacteraceae; genus Shimia_B; species Shimia_B ponticola. The sequence goes on along the minus strand of NZ_VCDK01000003.1, from coordinate 274,511 downwards.
GATTTGGTTTTAGGATGAGACGGTTCGCCGAAGGAAAGCGCATTCATCGCCGCGACAGGACGCGCGCCCATGGTGAAGACGTCGCGCAGGATACCGCCCACACCCGTGGCCGCGCCTTGGTAGGGTTCGATGTAGGAGGGGTGGTTGTGGCTTTCCATTTTGAAAACCACGGCCTGACCGTCGCCGATGTCGACAATGCCGGCATTTTCACCGGGACCGCAGATCACCTGTGGCCCATCGGTCGGCAGGGTGCGCAGCCATTTCTTGGACGACTTGTAGGAACAGTGCTCGTTCCACATGGCCGAGAAGATGCCAAGTTCTGTGAAAGTTGGTTCGCGACCGATGATGTCCAGAATGCTGGCATATTCATCGGGGCTGAGCCCATGTGCCGTGATCAGGTCATCTGTGAGTGCCGGTTCCTGCATGATCATCTTTCCCGCCCGAAGTTGGCGGTGTCATAGAAGGTTCATCCGGAATGGGGAAGGGTTAAGGGGCGCGGCATTGCATGCCATTGCGGCAAAAAAAATGCCGGGCGCTCATTAGATGAGGCGACCCGGCGCAAGTCCAACAGGGAGGTTGAAGGGCGGCGTAAGCCAGCGCCTTCGAGGTTTGATTTAGGGAATGCCGGGTTTTTCATCAAGTCTGCTGAAGCGATAATCGGTGCAATCCCGCTATGCGCGAAATGCATAGCTATTTGGCGCATGGGCGCGTGTCAGGCAGGAACCTTGAGTGATTTGCGCCGCATCTGGATTTCTGCCTGAACGAAATCACGAAACGCCGAGATGCGCTTGGAGTGACGCAATTCTTCTGGATAGGCAAGGAAGACCGGCACGTCCGAGCTGTCGACTTCGGGCAGAACATGCACGAGGCCTTCGTGTTCGAGATCAAGGTAGTCTGGAAGAACCCCGATCCCGAGGTTATGGATCACCCCCTGCAGCACTCCGAAGTAGTTGTTCACCGTCAATAGGGACTGAATGTTGAAGGTCATGAGGTGCTGGACCATCGTGGCACCTGCGTTGACCTGAACAGACGCGGGGTTCTGGCAAATCAGTCGGTGCTTGGCGATGTCTTCGATCTTTTCGGGTGTGCCGGCGCTGTCGAGGTATTTGCGCGTCGCATAAAGACGCATTTTGATCGACATGAGTTTTTTGCGGATAAGGTCAGCCTGGCTGGGTTCTTTCATCCGGATCGCCACGTCGGCTTCGCGCATCGGAAGATCAAGCACGCGTTCCTCAAGCATGAGATCGATCCGCAAATCCGGGTAGGCTTTGTACAACTGCGGCAGGCGAGGCGCGAGCCACAGGGACCCAAATCCGATCGTGGTCGTCACGCGCAGGTCGCCAAAGACCTCTTCTTCGCTGTCGCGAATGCGTGCGGCGGCGGCATCCAAGCGTTTGTTCATCGCGGTGGTTGCGTCAAACAAGAGCTCGCCTTGTTCGGTCAGGATCAACCCACGCGCGTGGCGGTGAAACAGCGTCGCGTTCAGCATTTCCTCAAGCGCGCGAATCTGACGTGAAACGGCGGATTGCGACAGGTGAAGTGTGTCACCCGCATGGGTGAGAGACCCGGCATCCGCGACGGCGTGAAAGATTCTGAGTTTGTCCCAATCCATGGTGAGCGTTTACTCCGCGTGATCGCTAACAGTGTTCGTCATCATTCGTTAACCCCTGTAACACACAGGAAAAAATTCTCACACACTGAATTGACTTTGTAGGTCAGCATTTTTGACCTATCTTGGGTGTAGTCATCATCTGGGAGGATACCGATGGCCCGTCAAGACGTGACACTGGCAGATCGCTATGACCTGACGAAACGTCAGGTGCTTTTGAACGGTACGCAGGCGTTGGTGCGGCTGATGCTCATGCAAGCGGCACGGGACAAGGCGGATGGGCTGAACACGGCTGGATATGTGACCGGCTATCGAGGCTCGCCCTTGGGGGCGGTCGATATGCAAATGTCGCGCGCGCAGAAGCAGTTAGACGCCGCGCAGGTGACCTTTCAGCCCGGATTGAATGAGGATCTGGCAGCGACGGCACTGTGGGGGACACAACAATCAGAGTTGCGTGGCGAAGGGCGCTATGACGGTGTTTTCGGCCTTTGGTATGGCAAAGGGCCGGGTGTCGACCGCACCGGTGATGTTTTTCGCCATGTGAATATGGCAGGGACGTCGAAACATGGTGGCGTGCTGGTGGCGATGGGCGACGACCATACTGGGGAAAGCTCGACCACTGTGCATCAATCGGAATGGACAATGGTCGACAGCATGATGCCCGTGCTCAGCCCTGCTGGGGTGCAAGAGATCATGGATCTGGGGCTCTTCGGGTATGCGATGGGTCGGTTCGCCGGTGTTTGGGCAGGGCTGAAATGCATGAAGGATACGGTCGAATCGACGGCCGTTGTGAATGGTGACCCGCATCGTTTGAAGTTTGTGACGCCCGAATTCGAGATGCCGGAAGGTGGGCTGAACATCCGCTTGATCGACCATTGGGTCGCGCAGGAAGAGCGGATCATGCGGTATAAGCGGCAGGCGGCCGAAGCCTTTGCCCGTGCGAACCGGATGGACAAGCGGGTTTGGGGGAAACCCGGAGCCAAGATCGGGTTTGTCGCCGCCGGTAAGAATTGGCTGGATTTGCAGCATGCGCTCGGGTTGCTGGGCATTGATGGTGATCGTGCCGAGGCATTGGGGATCACCACCTATAAGGTCGCCATGACATGGCCGCTGGACGTGGAAAGCTACCGCGAGTGGGCCGAGGGTCTGGACCTGATTGTCGTGGTAGAAGAGAAGCGTAAGCTGTTGGAAGTGCAGATGAAAGAGTTCATCTTTAACGACCGGCAGGGGCGTCGTGTTTATGGCGAATTTGGCGGAAACGGCGACTACCTTTTCCCTTCTTGGGGCTCGATTGATCCAGTCGATGCAGCGCGCAAGATCGGGCGTATTCTTGAAATTGAAGGGCGCGGGTCAGAAGAGCTTAGTGCGCGTTTGGGCAAACTTGATGCCGCTGTCCGCGCGGACAATGCGCCGGAACTGGCCGCGCGGCTGCCGTATTTCTGTTCAGGCTGTCCGCATAACATCTCGACCAAGGTGCCAGAGGGCAGTCGTGCCTATGCGGGCATTGGCTGTCACTTCATGGTGCAGTGGATGGATCGCGACACGCAGGGCTTTACCCAGATGGGCGGTGAAGGGGCGAACTGGGTCGGAGAAGCGCCGTTTTCGACGCGCGATCATGTGTTCCAGAATATCGGTGACGGGACGTATAATCACTCGGGCGTTCAGGCGATCCGCGCGGCGCTGATGGCGGGGACGAATGTCACCTACAAAATCCTGTTCAATGACGCGGTGGCCATGACCGGTGGACAGAAGAATGACGGCGACCTGACGGCGCAGCAGATTTGCCGAGAATTGGTGGCGATGGGGGTGCCGGAAGTCCATCTGGTCTACGATCCGAAGGAAGACCCTGATCTGAGCGAATTTCCCGCAAATGTGCAAAAATCGACCCGTGATCAGCTGATTTCGGTCGAAGAAAAGTTGCAAAAGGTCAAGGGCGTGAGCGCGATTGTCTACGCTCAGACCTGTGCGGCAGAGAAGCGTCGGCGGCGGAAACGCGGACAGTTCCCGGACCCTGACAAGCGCGTCTTTATCAACACGGATATCTGTGAGGGCTGTGGTGATTGTGGGGTTCAGTCGAACTGTGTGTCAATCGTTCCTGTGGAGACGCCGTTGGGGCGTAAGCGGGCGATTGATCAATCGTCGTGCAACAAGGACTTCAGCTGTGTTGACGGATTCTGTCCGTCTTTTGTGACTATCGAAGGCGCGAAGATGAGGAAAGCGCCAACGGCCTCGGTTGATATCCCTGACATGCCGGAGCCAGTGCTGCCTGAGATCAACGGCACGCATAACGTGGTGATCACCGGTGTTGGTGGAACGGGGGTGGTCACCATCGGTGCTGTGATGGCGATGGCCGCGCATATCGACGGCAAAGGCGCAGGCATGATGGAGATGGCGGGATTGGCCCAGAAGGGTGGTGCCGTGCATATTCATTGCCGTCTCGCGGAAACACCCTCCGACATCAGCGCGATCCGCGTTGCCACAGGTGAATGTGACGTGCTGATCGGCGGCGATTTGGTGGTATCGGCAGGGGCCAAAACGCTGGGTTTGACGTCAACGGGCCGGACCGGCGCTGTTGTAAACAGCCACGAAATCATCACTGGGGATTTTACCCGCAATACCGAATTCACCATCCCGACCGAGGATCTGAAATTGTCGCTTGCGGCGCGGCTTCAGGACCGGTTTTCAACGTTCGACGCATCAGCTTTGGCGCGTAAGTTGCTGGGGGATAGCATTTTTTCGAATATGATGATCTTTGGCGCCGCATGGCAGCAGGGATTTTTGCCACTGTCGAAAGAGGGGATCATTCGGGCTATCGAACTTAATGGCGCGGCGGCTGAAAAGAACATCCAAGCCTTCGAACTGGGCCGTTGGGCGGCGTATGATGCTCAGTCTGTTGAAACCTTGCTTGCCGCCGAGGTCGTGGCGCTGCCATCTGCGGATGACCCCTTCAGCGCGCGCGAAGCCAACCTTCGGGCTTGGGGCGGCAAGGCAGCCGTGCGCAAATGGCGCAAGCTTGTGGATAGTATTGAAGATGCAGACCTAAAGGCCGCGGTGGCGAAAGGCTATCACAAGCTGATTGCCTACAAGGATGAGTACGAAGTGGCGCGGCTGTTGCAGTCAACGGCGGACAAGGCCGCGGAGGAATTTGATGGGGATCTGAAACTGACCTATCATCTTGCCCCGCCATTCCTACCCGGCAAAGCCGCGAACGGACGTCCCAAAAAGCGTGAGTTTGGAAGTTGGATGGCGCGTGTGTCGGACGGCTTGACCAAACTGCGAGTACTGCGTGGGACGCCTTTTGATCCATTTGGCTATAGCGCCGAGCGGAAAATGGAGCGGGCTTTGGTGCGTGAGTACCGCGCTGACATCTTGGCTGTTAAGGACAAGCTGACGCCCGAGACGCGGGATGCGATTTTGGCTTTGGCTGAATTGCCGCTGCAAATCCGTGGGTTTGGGCCTGTGAAAGAGGCCAATGCCAAGGCGGCGGCCAAGCGTCGGGAGGAGCTTAAAGCCGTGATTGATGCTGGTGGTCCAGAACTGAGTGCTGCTGCCGAATAGGCGCGGCGTTCTGGGGCTAGCGCGCGGGCTATACGACGACTAAATACGGGCGCAACACAGGGATGAGGATCATGCGCGCGCATCGCTCTGAAGAACGGCAAGTTGCCAGAGAGATTTCTTATTCGCACTCTGCCGAGACCAAAGGTGGTCGTGCGCTGATCCGGGCGATGGAAAACGCGACCGGTCGCCTGCGGTTAATCAAACGCGCCAAAGGCTATGAGGACGAAGTCGCCGCTGGACGTGATTTCTGGCAGGTCATGGTCGAGCGCTATGGGCTGAGCATCAAGGTGGTCGGCGGCGCGTTGGATAATATCCCCAAAGACGGTCCTCTGATCGTGGTCGCGAACCACCCCTATGGCATTCTCGATGGCCTGATCATGGGAAACATCCTGTCCAGCATTCGGGGCGATTTCCGGATTTTGGCAAACTCGGTGTTTCGCAAGGCCAAGGATTTGGATCGTGTGATCCTGCCGATTTCGTTTGAAGAGACGAAGGAAGGTATGCGGACCAACCTTGAGACCCGGAAAGCATCGCTTGAGTATCTGCGGGAAGGCGGGGCGATTGGGATTTTCCCCGGTGGCACAGTGTCTACAGCCGTGAAGCCTTTTGGACGTCCCATGGATCCGGGGTGGCGCGCATTTACGGCGCGGATGGTGTCAAAATCTGGCGCGACGGTGGTTCCGATCTTCTTTGATGGCCATAACAGCCGTTTGTTCCAGATTGCGTCGCATCTGCATTATACCCTGCGGATGGCGTTCCTGATCCGCGAGTTTAAGGCCCGCGTAGATGAGCCAGTTGAGATTGTCGTGGGGCAGCCGCTCCCGAAAGCCGAGCTTGAGGCGCGCGCCAAGGACAGCAAAGCGATGATGGAATATTTGCGCTCAGAGACTTACAAGCTGAGCCCGCGCCCGGTAGAGACGAATTCAAAGGGTTATGAATTCGAGGACAAGTACCGTTAATGGCTGTTGGCATTTTTGATTCAGGTCTGGGCGGTTTGACCGTGCTGGACGCGGCGCAGTCGCGGTTGCCGGATGTGCCGTTCAAATACTTCGCTGACAGCGCCCATGCGCCGTATGGGGTGCGGGATGCGGATGACATCTATGAACTGACGACGGCGGCGGTTGGTCGTTTGTTCGAAGAAGGCTGTGATCTGGTGATCCTTGCTTGCAATACCGCGAGCGCGGCGGCCTTGCGGCGGATGCAAGAGGGCTGGGTGCCACGCAACAAGCGCGTTCTTGGGGTTTTCGTGCCTTTGATCGAGGCGCTGACCGAGCGGCAATGGGGCGATAACTCGCCCCCGCGTGAGGTGGCTGTGAAGCACGTGGCGCTTTTTGCAACCCCGGCAACGGTCAGCAGCCGTGCGTTTCAGCGAGAGCTGGCGTTTCGAGCGATTGGCGTCGATGTCGAGGCACAGGCCTGCGGTGGCGTCGTCGATGCGATCGAAGATGGCGACCTGATCCTTGCGGAGGCGCTGGTCAAAAGCCATGTCGATGCGTTGAAGCGAAAAATGCCGCATCCGGATGCAGCGATCCTTGGATGCACGCATTATCCTTTAATGGAACAACAGTTCCAAGCGGCGCTTGGCCCCGAGGTAAAGGTGTTTTCTCAAGGCAAACTGGTGGCGGAAAGCCTAGCCGATTATTTGACCCGTCATCCGGACATGCTGGGGCAGGGACAGGCAACGGGATATCTGACCACGGGTGATCCGGGGCGTGTCAGCGACCGTGCGACCCAGTTCCTGCGACGAAAGATCGAATTTCAGGCCGCCTGAGCAGGGGCCATTTGGCGCAATTGCGCCGTCGATCTTTCTCACTTAACTCGTCTGTCAAGAAAGGCGTGAACCATGTCGCATAATGTCATTATCCTTGGTGCATCGGGCTATACCGGAGCAGAGCTTGTCCGTTTGATTGCCACGCATCCGACGATGAATATCGTGGCCCTCAGCGCAGAGCGTAAGGCTGGGCAAGAAATGGGGCAGGTATTCCCGCATCTACGCCACCTCAATCTGCCCAAGCTGCAAAAGATCGACGAGATCGACTTTAATCGTGCGAACCTTGTGTTTTGCGCTTTGCCTCACGCGACGTCGCAGGCGGTCATTCGCGAATTGCCTGCGGATGTGAAAGTCGTTGATCTGTCCGCAGATTTCCGGCTGCGCGATCCTGCCGACTATGAGGCATGGTACGGCAAGCCGCACTCGGCCACCGACCTGCAGGAAGAAGCGGTTTATGGCCTGACCGAGTTTTACCGTGACCAGATCGAGGGCGCGCGACTGGTGGCCGGAACGGGCTGCAACGCTGCGACGGGTCAATATGCGCTGCGTCCGCTGATTGCGGCCGGAGTGATTGATCTTGATGAGATCATTATGGACCTCAAGGCAGGCGTGTCAGGTGCAGGTCGTGCGCTCAAGGAAAACCTGCTTCACGCTGAGCTGTCTGAGGGGTTGGGCGCGTATTCGGCTGGCGGCAAACATCGGCATCTGGGCGAATTCGACCAGGAGTTCAGCGCGATTGCCGGACGCGAGGTCAAAGTTCAGTTCACACCGCATCTGGTGCCTGTGAACCGGGGCATCTTGATCACGTCATATGTGCGCGGCGATGCAAACGTGATCCATCAGACCCTTGCAAACGCCTATGACGATGAAACTTTTTTGGAAGTGCTTCCGTTTGGAGAGTTGCCAGAGATGAAACATGTCCGTGGCTCGAATTTCTGCCATATCGGCGTTGTGGGTGATCGGCTGCCGGGGCGTGCGATCGTGGTGTCGGTGCTGGATAACCTATGCAAAGGCTCAAGCGGTCAGGCGTTGCAAAACGCCAATCTGATGCTGGGCGAAGAGGAGACGGCAGGCCTGATGGCTGCGCCGTTGTATCCGTAATGCGCAGTCTCAAGAAACAGCGCCGCATTCAGGTGATCGTTATTGCGATGATCGCGCTTGTCGGCGCGACCGCGTTGGTGGGGTACGCGATGCGGGACGGGATTAACTTCTTTCGTTCACCGTCGCAGGTCGTTGAGGCCCCGCCGCAACCCAATGAGGTGTTTCGGATCGGTGGTCTTGTCGAGGAGGGCACTCTGATCCGGGGTGAGGGCGAGACGATCACGTTTTCCGTGACCGATGGCGGCGCGTCGGTTGCCGTGGCCTATACTGGCATCTTGCCGGACCTTTTCCGCGAGGGCGAAGGCATGGTGGGTACCGGGCGGTTCGTCGATGGGCGGTTTGAAGCGACAGAGATTCTGGCCCGCCATGACGAGACGTATATGCCCAAAGAGGTTGTCGATGCTCTGAAAGAGCAGGGCGTATACAAGGGCCCCGATGGCGAAGCGTACGGTGAGACAGTCACCAATTAACCATTTCGCCTGACCTTTGCGCCCCATTGGGCCATGGGAGCAGGTGAATGCAGACCGTCAAAGACATCGCGACAGAGATTGTCGCCCGCGAAGGCGGGTATGTGAACGACCCGGATGATCCGGGTGGGGCCACGAAATACGGCGTCACAATCCATACGATGCGCAGATTGGGTTTGGACCTGACGGGCGACGGCACGGTCAGCAGCGATGACGTCAAGCGCCTGACCAAGGCGCAGGCAGTCGGCATTTTTATCGACCATTACTTTGTCAAACCGCGTATCGCGGATCTTCCGCAGCCATTGCAAGCCACGGTCTTTGACATGCAGGTCAATGCCGGGGCGAATGCGATCAAGATCCTTCAGCGCCTGCTCGCCAAGGTTGGCTACAAAGTGGCCGTTGACGGGGCGCTGGGGTCAAAAACTCTGAGCGCCGCGGCGCTGGCGATGGCGGTGGCACCGGCGCATTTGGTCGATGCCTATGGGATCGAGCGGCGCAATTACTATTACGCACTGGCGGATCGACGCAAAGCCTCGCGCAAATATGCGCGCAGGCGTGACGGCGGCAAAGGCGGTTGGATCACCCGCGCCGAAGAGTTCATTTCATCGCGCTATCACCTGACACCTGCGCAACACCGCAAAAGGACGGCGACATGGGCATGATCGAACGGGTTTTCTCGCTTCTGTTTGGCGGCGGTGAGGGGGCTTTGAAGGAGACAATCGAAGTGTTCCGCGAAAACGCCGAAGACACGGCCGGGCGTGATCACGCGGCACGCAGGGCGGCCTTGCACCAATTTGCCGCCGAATTTACGCACCCCCGCAAGTCGATTTTTGACCAGTTCATTGATGGGCTGAACCGTGTTCCACGGCCAGCCATGGCGCTTGGGACGCTTGGGTTGTTCGTAGCGGCGATGTGGGACCCGGAGTGGTTTGCCTCACGGATGCAAGGCATTGCGCTGGTGCCAGAGCCACTTTGGTGGCTGTTGGGCGCAGTTGTGTCGTTCTATTTTGGGGCACGGCATCAGTTGAAAGGGCAGGAATTTCAGAAGTCCCTGGCCCAAAGTGCCGCCGCCGCGGGGGCCTTGAGCATCGACCTCGACGGGCAGACTGACGATGTCGAGGACGGTGTGCCGGACGTGAAGCTGGCCACGCGCTTTGCCGAAAACGCCGCGTTGGAGGATTGGCGGCTCTCGCGTCGCGGATAAGGTGGAAGAAATCGCATGAGTTCCCCTGCGACAGATTAGGCATCCCCATTTCCGCGAGGATACTGAGGCGATATAACAGGGGCATGATCGTAGAACTCGGACATTTCGCGCTTATCCTGGCCTTTGCGCTGGCGATTTTTCAGACTGTTGTGCCTTTGGTTGGGGCCCATCGTAAGCATGTGGGTTGGATGGCGGCGGCAGAGCCCGCAGCGACGGCGCAGTTCCTGCTGGTCGCGTTTTCATTCGTAGCGCTGACCTATGCCTTCGTGGTCTCGGACTTTTCCTTGCGGGTGGTTACGTCCAACTCGCACACGCTGAAACCGATGATCTACAAGGTGACCGGCGTTTGGGGCAATCATGAGGGATCACTGCTGCTTTGGGTATTGATCCTTGCTCTGTTCGGCGCGCTTGCGGCGTGGTTTGGCAAGGGGTTGCCTGATACATTGCGCGCTCGCGTTCTGGCGGTGCAGGGATCGGTTGGCGTCGCTTTTTACGCCTTCATTCTTTTCACATCGAACCCGTTTGACAGGTTGGCCGAGCCGCCGTTTGACGGAACGGGCCTGAACCCGCTGTTGCAGGATCCCGGCTTGGCATTTCACCCGCCGTTTCTCTACCTCGGTTACGTTGGGCTTTCTCTCACGTTCTCTTTTGCCGTCGCCGCCTTGCTGGAAGGCCGCGTGGACGCGGCCTGGGGCCGGTGGGTACGTCCCTGGACGCTGGCGGCGTGGCTGTTTCTGACCATCGGCATCGCGCTGGGGTCGTGGTGGGCCTATTACGAGCTGGGTTGGGGCGGCTTCTGGTTCTGGGATCCTGTCGAAAACGCGTCCTTTATGCCTTGGCTTCTGAGCGTGGCGTTGCTGCATTCGGCGATCGTGGTTGAGAAACGCGAGGCGCTGAAGGCTTGGACAATCTTGTTGGCCATCTTGGCCTTTGGCTTCTGTCTGATCGGAGCGTTTATCGTGCGCTCGGGCGTTTTGACCTCGGTCCATGCGTTCGCGAATGACCCGGAGCGGGGGACATATCTGTTGCTGATCACCGCGCTCTTTACCGGTGGGGCGCTTACGCTCTTTGCGGCGCGGGCGCAGGTCATGGAATCGCGCGGGGTGTTTGCCGTGGCCAGCCGCGAAAGCGCGCTGGTGGCCAATAACGTGCTTTTGGCGGTGTCGTGTCTGGTGGTCTTTGTAGGCACGATCTGGCCGCTGATTGCCGAGATCTTCTTTGATCGCAAGCTGTCGGTCGGGCCGCCGTTTTTCAACATGGCCTTCACGCCGTTCATGGTGGCGCTGTCGCTGATCTTGCCGTTGGGGTCGATCCTGCCGTGGAAGCGGGCGAAGCTGGGCAAGATGGCGTTCAAGCTGCGTTATGTCGTGGTGCTGACCTTTGCTGTGCTGGCCTTGATCTGGGCGATGCAGACCGGCCGATCGGCGGGCGGGCCGCTGGGGATCGCGCTGGGTGTCTGGGTCGTTGCGGGGGCTGTGGTTGACCTGTGGCAGCGCGCCAATGGTAAGGCGGATCGCCTGTTGCGGCTGCCGCGCTCTGACTGGGGCAAGGCCGTGGCGCATGCCGGTATGGGGATTACCACCATCGGGATCGCGGGTCTCTTGGCCTATCAGGTCGAAGACATCCGCGTTGCGCAGGTGGGCGAGACCTTTGAAGTGGATCGCTACGAGATCACTCTGGCCGATGTACAAAACATCGAAGGGCCGAACTATTTCTCGACCATGGCGTGGCTTGAGGTACGGCAGGATGGGCGTCTGATCGAGACGCTGACCCCCGAACGTCGCCGCTATCCAGTGGCCGGTATGGGCACGACAGAGGCCGCCATTCGCAATGGTCTGATGCGCGACATTTATCTTGTGATCGGTGAGCCGCAGGTGAACGGCGGCTGGGCTGTGCGCAGCTTTATCAAACCGCTGGCGAACTGGATTTGGCTGGGTTGTATCATCATGGCGTTGGGCGGCGCGCTGAGCCTGACAGACCGCCGGTTACGGGTGGCCGCTGGTGCGCGCAAGCAAGGTTCAGCAACGGCGGTGCCTGCGGAATGATGAAACGCTTGATCCTTGTCCTGTGCTTGGCAGCTGCGCCCACTCTGGCCGTTGAACCGGATGAGGTTCTTTCCGATCCGATGCTGGAAGACCGCGCGCGAGAAATCAGCGCCGGATTGCGCTGTCCTGTCTGTCAGAATGAGAGCATCGACGAAAGCAATGCAGATGTGGCCAAGGACCTTCGTTTGTTGGTTCGCGAGCGGTTGGTGGCAGGCGACAGCAATGAAGAGACGGTGGATTTCATCGTGGCGCGCTACGGTGAGTATGTTCTTCTGCGTCCTGACACGGGCGGCGCGAACCTGATCCTTTGGGGCGTTGGGCCAGCGGTTCTTTTACTTGTGTTGGGCGGGTTGTTTCTGGCGCGTCGTCGTGGGCGCAGCGACGCAACGGCCCCTCTAAGCGCCGAAGAAGAGGCGCGTTTGGCCGAATTGCTGAAAGACGACCCAGCCTAAACAGGGCCACAGTCCGAAAAATCTGAACTCTGACGTGCCGTCTGCCTTTTCGGTTGGGGCTGGCCTTCTTATCTTGACGCCAACGGAAAGAAGGGACCGCCCAATGGATTATGAAACGATCAAGCTGCGCATTCGCAACGATGTGGCGGTGATCAAGTTCGACCGTGCCGATGTCATGAACGCGTTGAACACACAGATGCGGGCCGAAATCACGCATGCGATGAAAGCCGCCCCCAAAGAGGCACGTGTTGTCGTGATGACAGGCTCTGGCAAAGCGTTTTGCTCGGGGCAGGATCTGGGTGATCGCTCGAACGCCGCGAACCTTGATCTAGAGCGGACATTGCGGGACGAATATGTCCCCATGTTGAACGCGATCTATAATTGCCCGGTGCCAACCATCAGCGCTGTGAACGGTGCGGCGGCAGGTGCAGGCGCAAACCTGGCGCTTGCGGCTGACGTGGTGATTGCGACCGAGAGCGCGTTTTTTCTGCAGGCCTTTACGCGGATCGGCCTGATCCCGGACGCAGGCGGAACCTATTTCCTGCCCCGTCAAATGGGCATGGCCAAGGCGATGGGCGCAGCGCTTTTTGCCGATAAGATCACCGCCCAGCAAGCCAGCGACTGGGGCATGATCTGGGAAGCGGTGGCCGATGATGCGTTTGAGGCGCATTGGCAGGCGCGGGCGGCACATCTGGCTCAGGGGCCAACGCAGGCCTATGCGCATGTGAAAACGGCCATCCGAGGCGCGTTTGACAACACGCTGGACGAGCAACTCGCGCTTGAGGCGCGTCTGCAGGGCGATTGCGGCAAGACCCGTGATTTCCGCGAGGGCGTGATGGCCTTCCTTGAGAAGCGCCCTGCGCAATACGAGGGACGGTAAGCAGTGTCGCCCCGGGCTTAACCCTGGGGCTTGCGCCGTAGGCGTTCCATCGAGTTCTCTGAAGTCCCGGGCCAAGCACGAAACACAAGAAAAAAAGGCGCATCAAATGATGCGCCTTTTTTGCTTTGAAATGTCCGCGCTTTAGCGGTTTTCGATGTTGACGTAGTCGCGCATCGTTTCGCCCATATAGAGCTGACGCGGACGACCGATTTTCAACGCTGGATCGCTGATCTGTTCTTTCCACTGGGAAATCCATCCAACAGTCCGTGCCAAGGCAAAGATCGGCGTGAACATCGATGTCGGGAAGCCCATCGCGTCAAGGATGATACCTGAGTAGAAATCGACGTTCGGGAACAGTTTCTTGTCCGCGAAATACGGATCGGCGAGGGCCTGTTTCTCAAGCTCTTTCGCGACCTGGAGACGTGGGTTGTTCTCAACACCCAAGAGGTCCAGAACCTCGTCCGCCGATTGCTTCATCACCTTCGCGCGTGGGTCAAAGTTCTTGTAGACGCGGTGGCCAAAGCCCATCAGACGGAATGGATCATCCTTGTCCTTCGCGCGTGCGATGAATTCGGGGATGCGGTCGACGCTGCCGATTTCACCCAGCATTTCAAGACAGGCTTGGTTCGCGCCACCGTGGGCAGGTCCCCAAAGACATGCGATGCCGGCCGCGATACACGCAAACGGATTGGCGCCCGAGGACGATGCCAGACGCACGGTCGACGTCGATGCGTTCTGTTCGTGGTCTGCGTGCAGCGTAAAGATACGGTCCATGGCGCGTGCGAGGATCGGATCGACCTCGTAATCCTCGGCAGGGACGGCAAAGCACATGCGCAAGAAGTTCGATGCGTAATCCAGATCGTTGCGCGGATAGATGAACGGCTGACCGATCGTGTATTTGTACGCCATCGCCGCGATTGTTGGCATTTTGGCGATCAGGCGGAAGGTTGCGACCTCGCGCTGATGTGGATCACTGATATCGGTCGAGTCGTGGTAGAAGGCCGACATCGCGCCAACCACACCCACCATGATGGCCATAGGGTGAGCGTCGCGGCGGAACCCACGGAAGAAATTGATCATTTGCTCGTGCAGCATCGTATGACGCGTCACGAGCGTTTCGAACTCTTCCAGTTCTGCAGCCGATGGCAGTTCGCCGTAGAGAAGCAGATAGCAAACTTCGAGGTAATGGGATTTCTCGGCCAGTTGGTCGATCGGGTAACCGCGATGCAGCAGTTCGCCTTTGCCACCGTCGATAAAGGTGATGGTCGAGTCACAGGCAGCGGTCGAGGTGAAGCCCGGATCGTAGGTAAAAACGCCGCCCTCGGCATACAGGCGACGGATATCAATAACGTCTGGTCCAGCGGTCGGCGAATGCATCGGCAATTCGATCGACTTGTCGTCAAACGTCAGCGTCGCTGTTTTTTGCGTGTCTTTCATGGACGTTGTCCCTTCCTTGGCCGATGGGGTTGCGGTCCCCAACTTAGCTTGTCCTGTCCGGATCCGGCACGACACAGCCACGCGAGTATGACACATTCATGTCAGCAGCCCTATAGAAAGGCTCTGCGTTAAGCTGCCACGTCGTTTAGCCGTGCAATGGTTTCGTCACGGCCCAGAACCAGCATCATATCGAACACACTCGGAGAGACGTTGCGCCCGGCAAGTGCCGCCCGAAGAGGGCCGGCGAGTTTGCCAAGTTTGGTGTCGTGGGCCGCTGCAACATTGGCAACGACCGCCTCCAAGTCTTCTCGCGACCAGCTAGCATTTCGCAACTGCGGCGTCAATTCATTCAGTATACCAATGGATACCGGATCAAGCGATTTTGCAGCTTTTTCGTCTGGAGTGATTGGGCGCTTAGACAGTACAAAACGCGCTTTTTCAATGAGTTCCGGAAAAGACTTCGCGCGTTCTTTCAGGGTGTACATACCTTTGGCCATACCCTGTTTTTGGGCCTCAGTCAGGGCAGTTTGGCCGGTCGCAGCCAAGAAACCCTCAAGTTCGTGCAGCAGCGCAGCATCATCAGAGGCCGCGATGTGCTGACCCGACAGGTTGTCGAGCTTTTTGAAATCGAACCGCGCGGGAGATTTCCCAATGCCTTCAAGGTCAAACCATTCACGCGCTTGCGCATCGCTAAAGAATTCGTCGTCGCCGTGGCTCCAGCCCAGACGCGCGAGATAGTTGCGCATGGCGGCCGCTGGATAGCCCATGTCGCGGTATTCCTCGACACCAAGCGCGCCGTGCCGTTTCGACAGTTTCTTGCCATCGGGGCCGTGGATCAAAGGGATATGGGCATAGACCGGCTCGGCCCAGCCCATGGCGCGGTATATCTGAATCTGACGCGCCGCGTTGTTGAGATGGTCGTCGCCCCTGATCACATGGGTGACGCCCATGTCGTGATCATCCACAACAACGGCCAGCATATAGACAGGTGTGCCGTCCGAGCGAAGCAGAACCATGTCATCGAGGTTCTCGTTCTTGAACGTCACATCGCCCTGAACAGCGTCGGCAATGACTGTCTCTCCGTCGCGCGGCATCTTTAGACGGACCACATAAGGCGCGTCGGGGTGGGAGGATGGATCGGCGTCGCGCCAAGGGCTGCGATAAAGCGTTGAGGTTCCGGCGGCTTTGGCCTCTTCACGGAAGGCGGCGATTTCTTCCTGCGTGGCAAAGCATTTGTAGGCATGTCCTTGGGCTAGCAGATCATGCGCGACCTCGGCATGGCGGTCGGCGCGGGCAAATTGGCTGACGGCTTCGCCATCGTAGTCAAAACCAAGCCAGTCCATCCCGCGCAGGATTGCATCCGTGGCCTCTGGGGTGGAGCGTTCGCGGTCTGTGTCTTCGACCCGGAGCAGGAACTGGCCGCCATGTTTGCGAGCAAAGAGCCAGTTGAACAGCGCGGTCCGCGCGGTGCCGATATGCATGTAGCCTGTGGGCGACGGGGCGATCCGGGTCACGACGGTCATGGGTGAGCTCCTGAAAGGGGTGAGGGCGGTCTGATTAACAGATTGCTAACCAAGAGTTGCCACGTTGGCGGTGATCTATTGGTCCCAACGCGGAGTGACAAGTGGAAGCGGTTCTGACGAGGCCTCGAATACGCCCGTGGCAGGCGGTCACAGTGCCGCTCGTCGCAGCGCTTCAAAGGCAGCGTGGGCAATTGCTTCACTTTGTGCCGGTCTGTATGGCGGTGGGCATCGGCGTGTTCTTTGCGCTGCCCACGGAGCCGGGCTTTTGGGTCTTAAGCGGCGCGACACTAGGTGGGCTGATCCTGATCGTATTTGCGGTCTTGGCGCGGCACGGATGGGGTCCTGTCTGGGGCGCTTTGGCCTGTGTGGCCTTGGGGTTCGTACTGGCAGGTGCGCGTGCCCATTGGGTTGCAACGCCTGTGCTTGAATATCGCTATTACGGTTCAGTCGAGGGGCGCGTGGTGGGCATTGATCGTTCGTCATCTGACAAGGTGCGCCTGACCCTGGACCGGGTCAGGCTTGAGAGGATGATCCCCGCGCGCACACCGGATCGCGTGCGCGTGACCTTGCATGGGCAAGATGAGATACCTTTGCCGATACCGGGCGCGACGGTTGTGATGGCCGCGCATATTGGTCCCGCGCCGGGACCGGCAGAGCCGGGAGGCTTCGAGTTTGCACGCCACATCTGGTTCAAAAACATCGGCGCGGTGGGATACACGCGAACGCCTGCCTTGGTTTTTGCAGCGCCGGAGCCGGGGATCGGCGTGGTAGTTTTCCGCCTGCGGATGGCGATCAGTCAGCGCCTTCAAGCAGCGATGCCGGGTGACACCGGTGCTGTCGCAGCGGCAATCGTGGTGGGCGATCGGAGTGCCATGCGCCTGGACGTCGTCGAGGCGTTGCGGCAATCGAACCTTGCCCACCTCCTTGCCATATCAGGTCTGCACATGGGGCTGTTGACTGGTTTTGTGTTTGGCGCCGTGCGCAGTGGTCTGGCGTTGATCCCGTTCTTGGCGCTGCGCATGTCGAGCAAGAAGCTCGCGGCTGGGGCTGCGTTGGGTGCAGGAGCGGTGTATCTTGCGTTGTCTGGCGGGAGCGTTGCGACCGAGCGTGCCTTTGTGATGGTGGCAGTAGCGCTTGGGGCGGTCTTGTTTGATCGGCGGGCATTGACGCTGCGCGCCGTTGCCGTTGCGGCGATCATCGTGCTGGCCTTGCAGCCCGAGGCGCTGATGTCGCCGGGCTTTCAGATGTCCTTTGCCGCCACGACAGCCTTGGTTGTGGCGTTTCGCCGATTGGCGGGCAGGGCGCGCATCGGGCCGACATGGACGCGGCCTGCGGTTTCGGTCTTTCTGTCGTCCCTGATCGCTGGTTGCGCGACAGCGCCGCTGGCGGCAGCCCATTTCAACATTGTCTCCCATTTTGGATTGATCGCCAATCTGGTGACGGTTCCGTTGATGGGCGCGTTGATCATGCCAGCCGCTGTCGTGGCAGCCTTGCTGTGGCCGTTGGGTCTGTCTTGGGTGCCGTTTCTTGTCATGGACAAAGGGTTGGCGTGGATCATTGCCGTGGCACAAACCGTCTCAGATTGGCCGGGCGCGGTGGGGCGTGTCCAAGCACCGCCGCCTGAAGTGCTGCCGATCCTCGCGATGGGGGCGGTGTTTGTGGTGATTTGGCAAGGGCGCGAGCGATGGTTGGGGGCGGTTCTATGTCTGATCGCCGGTGTCCTCTGGGTGAACCATGAACGTCCGCCATTGCTGATTGCGTCAAGCGGCGGGTTGGCCGGGATGCTCACGGATAGTGGGCGCGTTCTGAATACCGCGCGTGGTGATGGATTTGCTGCGCGGGTCTGGCTTGAAAATGACGGGGATGCCTCAGTTCAAGAAGAGGCTGCGCGACATGGGGGGCAGGCATTCGAAATTGGAGACACCCGTTTCATTGTGGTGCGCGGTGTCGCCGCGCGCGATGTGACCTGTGGCAAAGATGATGTGCTTGTTACAAATATCGCGCTTGATCACTGGCCGGGGTGCCCGTTGTGGGACCCAGAGCATCTTCGTCAGACTGGAGCCATCGCGGTGCAGGAAAGAGCCGGCGCATTGCATATCACGACCGCGCGGTCCCATACGGGGCGCCGTATCTGGAACGACCCGCAGGCACGCAAAGAAAAAGCCGCGCAAGCTGCACGGCTTTGGGCCTTGATCGCCGGGTCGAATTGAACCGATCGAAGCAAGGTTTAGTAGGTGCGGATCAAACCGACCAAGCGGCCCTGCACCTTAACCTGATCTTCGGAATACATCTGGGTTTGATAGGCCGGGTTCGCGGCCTCAAGCGCGATGGTCGATCCCTTGCGGCGATAGCGTTTCAGCGTTGCCTCATGACCATCGACAAGCGCCACCACAATATCGCCATTGTCTGCATTTGATGTCTCGCGGATGACGACAACATCGCCATTGTTGATCCCGGCGTCGATCATCGAGTCGCCTTTGACCTCAAGCGCATAATGTTCGCCCTGACCCGAGAGCATGTGGCCGGGAACGGCAACGGTATCTTGCTGATTGCTGATGGCCTCAATCGGGACACCGGCTGCAATCTTACCCATCTTGGGCAGCTCGACTGCTGCGGCGCTGCCAACTGACATGGCTGCCGGTGGCGTACTGTCGGGGCGATCCCCTTCGATCACGCGTGGCTTAAAGCTACGCGGTGGTTCGCCCATGGCCTCAGGCAGTTTCACGATCTCGATGGCGCGGGCGCGATGGGCCATGCGGCGGATGAAACCGCGCTCTTCAAGCGCCGTAATCAGGCGGTGGATTCCGGATTTCGAGCGCAAATCCAGCGCCTCTTTCATCTCGTCAAAGCTGGGCGGCACGCCGTCCCGCTGCAAACGATCATTGATAAAGTTCAAAAGGTCTTTTTGCTTTTGCGTCAGCATCATGGGCCTCCACTGCTCGGCCCGCAAAAAACCATCTTCAGAACGGGCGTTTTGCGTTCGTTCTAAGGATGTTCTTGTTTTGTGTCAACCGCTCAGGACAATGGAAGGTAGTCCAGAACATCACCGGCCTTTCGCGCCTCATCCTTGGGCGGGCGTATCGCGAGTGCGTTGGCGTTCGAGAGAACGCTCAGCAGGGAACTATCCTGACGTTCGAAAACCGTCAAAGCACCGTCTTTGATCACGGCGCGCATATAGTGTTCGCGCGGTCCGTTCGCCGGGATATCATGGGCAAGAGGCGCGGCAAGTCGGGTGGCAGCCTGCGCAGGCAGTCCCAGCATTACATCAATCACGGGGCGCACAAAGACTTGTCCACAGACCATGGCGCTGACCGGATTGCCGGGCAAACCGATCATCATCTGGCGTCCCAGTCGGCCAGCCATCAAAGGTTTACCGGGGCGCATGGCAATTTTGTAGAAACTGCGATCCATCCCAAGCTTTTCAGCCACGGGCCCCACAAGATCATGGTCGCCCACAGATGCGCCGCCGATGGTAATGACCAGATCGGCCCCGCGTGCAAATCGGAAGGCCGATTCAAGACTGTCTGCAGTGTCGCGTGCGATTGGGAGCATACGCGTCTCGGCCCCGGCGTTCCGCAACATCGCCTCAAGCCCGAAGCTGTTGGATGCGATGATCTGATCGGGGCCGGGGCTTTCACCGGGCATGACCAATTCGTCGCCAGTGGCCATGATGGCAACCTTTGGGCGGCGCGTGACAGGGACCTCTGCGATGTTCATCGCGGCAAGCAGCGCGATGTCATTTGGTCTCAACCGCCGTGGCGCGTCCAGTGCTGTGCCTTCTGCGAAATCCCCACCAGCAGGGCGCACGTGGTCGCCTTTGGTCCCTTGGAAGGTCACTGTGATCGTATCGCCGGTGCGCGTGGTGTCCTCTTGGATCACGATCTGGTCTGCGCCGGCGGGCAGGGGCGCACCGGTAAAGATACGCACGGCCTCTCCGGCACCAAGACTGCCGGCATAGGCATGGCCGGCGGCGGCTTCGCCAATTACGGTCAGAACAGCACCCTCGTCGGCATCCACGCTGCGCACTGCGTAGCCATCCATGGCCGAGGCGGAAAACGGCGGTTGCGTGCGGCGGGCATGGACGGTTTGGGCCAGAACCCGGCCATTCGCTGCGCGCAGACCAACTGTTTCGATGTTTAGTGGCTCGGCCAACGCAAAAAGCGCGTCGAGCGCCTCGGTCACCGAGATCATACGGCCTCGTACCGGCCGGATTTGCCGCCGTCCTTCAGGATGACGCGCGTGCCGCTAATGACCATGTTTTTGTCGACGGCTTTGAGCATGTCATAAAGCGTCAGTGCCGCGACCGAGGCGGCTGTCAAAGCCTCCATCTCAACGCCTGTCTGACCTGTGGTTTTCACCGTTGCTTCGATACGCACCGTCGATGTCGTTTCGTCCGGGGTCAGTTCGATGCCGACCTTTGTAATCGGCAAAGGATGGCAGAGCGGAATGAGGTCGGCTGTCTTCTTGGCCGCCATGATCCCGGCCAGACGTGCGGTACCGAGCACATCGCCCTTTTTGGCGGTCCCGGCCAGAACATGATCCATAGTTGCCGAGGCCATGGTTACGGTCGTCTCAGCCACCGCGATGCGCGATGTGATTTCTTTTTCCGAGACATCGACCATATGGGCCTGCCCGGAGGCGTCGAAGTGAGAAAGCTCGGCCATCAGAAAGGGGTCGCTGTCAGAGGATTGGCAAGGATCGTGCGGGTTGCTGCGGTCACATCGTCCTGCCGCATGAGGCTTTCACCAATCAGGAAACTGCGGGCGCCGAACTGGGCAAGGTCAGCGAGGTCTTCTGGCGTAAACAGCCCGCTTTCGGCCACAAGGTGACGTTCCGGCTCTGCCAAACGTGCAAGGCGTTTCGTCGTGTCGAGCGATACCTCGAACGTGTTCAAGTCGCGGTTATTCACGCCAAGAAGGGGCGATTTCAACGCGGCGGCACGATCGAGTTCCTCTTCGTTGTGAACCTCGACGAGTACATCCATCCCCCAGCGGATCGCGGCCTCTTCCAGCTCTTGCGCCTGCATGTCGCTGACGGAGGCCATGATGATCAGAATACAGTCAGCCCCCCATGCACGGGCTTCGGCCACTTGATAGGTGTCATAAAGGAAATCCTTGCGCAGCACGGGCAGTTCGCAGGCCTCGCGCGCTTGTCCCAGAAACTCTGGCGCGCCTTGGAAGCTGGGCGTGTCGGTGAGGACCGACAGGCAGGTTGCGCCACCTGCGGCATATGCCGCGGCAAGTGTTGCGGGATCAAAATCCTCCCGGATCAACCCTTTGGACGGCGACGCCTTCTTGATCTCTGCGATAAGGCCATATCCCTCGCGCGAGGCGTCTTGCAGGGCCTCGGCAAATGGGCGCACGGCTGGCGCTGCGCCGGCTGCGGCTTCTACATCGGCCATGGGGCGCGCCTCTTTCGCGGCAGCGACCTCTTCGAGCTTGTAGGTCTTGATCTTATCCAGAATGGTCGGCGTGCTCATGTCTGGTCGTCTCCCTTTCCGACCCAATCAATGGGCGGCTCGTCGCGATGGATAAGCCATTCGTTGATGGTTGAAAATGGCCGCGACCCGAAAAACCCGCGATAGGCAGAAAGCGGGGAGGGGTGGGTGTGTTTCAGGATCAGATGCTGGTCGCCCTGCGGTGCGCGTGATTGGGCATCGCGGCCCCAGAGAAGGTAGGCGGTTGGGCGTTTTGCGGTCTCGGTGATGACTTGCTCGATTAATGGACCCCAGCCGATTTTGGCGTGGCCTTTGGCGGTTCCGGACGGGACGGAGAGCGCAGTATTTAGCAATAGAACGCCTTGTTTGGCCCAATCGGTCAGGTCGGTCCGGGTGCGTATGAAACCGAGGTCTGTCTGTATCTCTTTGAAGATGTTGCCAAGAGCATCGAGGCGTCCACCGAAGGTATCGGGGATAGAAAAGGCGAGCCCGTCGGCTTTGCCTGGGGTGTGATAGGGGTCCTGACCCAAAATGACGACGCGGGTCTTTTCCGGCGGACACAGATCAAGAGCGCGGAAACGGGCCGCTTCCGGCGGAAAGATGTCGCGAGGGTCGGCGGCGATGCTGGTTTGGAGGGCGGGCCATTCTTGGTGAAAAAAGCCGAGATCGCTCCAAGAATTGCTCGGCAAACTCATGCCGCCAAACCTTGGCCTGCTGCGCCAACCCCGGCGCGCACGCGCCAAGCCCGACCTCCCCCCCGGGAGGGCTTTTGTTGATCAGACAGCAGTATGAGCGGCGTCGATGCTCCAAAGAACGAAGGATACGACATGCTGAATGGCCGACCCGAGGTCGGGCTTGGCGCGCACGCGCCTCGTGGGCTCATCATTCGCCCCGCGTCACCCGCGCCAGCCCTTCGACCTTGGCTTTGGCTGCTCCGCTGTCGATGGCTTCGGCGGCCATGGCCACGCCGTCTTTGAGGTCGCTGACCTTATCCGCCACCAGCAAGGCCGCTGCCGCATTCAGCAGGACCGCATCGCGATAGGCGCTGGTTTCACCCTCTAGCAACGCGCGGAACGCCACGCCGTTTTCCTCTGGCTTGCCGCCAAGGATCGCGCTGAGCGGGTGGACGGGCAGGCCGGCGTCCTCTGGATGGACTTGCATAGAGGTGATCTCATCGCCATCCAGCGCCGCCACAGACGTTGGACCGGTGATCGTGATTTCGTCGGTGCCGTCCGAGCCATGCACCAACCATGCCTTTTCTGCGCCGAGTTGTTGCAGGGTTTCGGCCATCGGGAAAATCAGGTCGATGGCAAAGGCCCCGGTCAACTGCCGCTTGGCTCCGGCAGGGTTTGTGAGCGGGCCGAGGATATTGAAGATCGTTTTGCAGCCCAGTTCCTGACGCACAGGCATAACATGTCGGATTGCCGGGTGATGCATCGGAGCCATCATGAAGCCGATGCCGACTTCTTCCAGCGCCCTTTCCACCACTTCCGGGCCAACCATGACGTTGACGCCCATCTGACCCAGAGCATCTGCGGCGCCCGATTTAGACGACAGGTTCTTGTTGCCGTGTTTGGCCACTGGCACGCCAGCGCCCGCCACGACAAAGGCTGTCGCGGTCGAGATATTCAGCGTGCCCATACCGTCACCGCCAGTTCCGACGATATCCATCGCACCATCAGGCGCTTTCACCGCATTGCACTTCGAACGCATCACCGCTGCTGCTGCGGCGTATTCCGACACGCTTTCGCCCCGTGCGCGCATCGCCATCAACAGGCCGCCCATCTGCGCCGGAGTAGCCTGACCTTCGAACAGGATTTCAAACGCTTGCTGAGCCTGTGCGCGGCTGAGCGGCCCTTCGGAGGCCGCGTAGATCAGGGGTTTCATCGCGTCGCTCATGCTGCCACGTCCTTTGGTGTGTTCATGGTGTTCAGGAAATTCTGCAGCATGGCGTGACCATGTTCGCTGGCGATGCTTTCGGGGTGGAATTGTACCCCGTGGATCGGAAGCTCGTGGTGCTGCAAGCCCATGATGGTGCCATCATCCAGCTCGGCTGTGACAGTCAAGCTATTTGGCAGGCTCGCGCGGTCGACGATGAGCGAATGATAGCGGGTGGCCTGCATCGGTGTTGGCAAACCTTCAAAAAGGCCCTGACCGGTGTGATGCATGGTGCCAACCTTGCCGTGGACGATCTCGTGGCAGCGCTCGACCTTGCCGCCGAATGCCTGTCCGATGGATTGATGCCCGAGGCAAACGCCCATCAACGGAGTGCGGCTCTTGGCTGCGGCTTCGACCATGCCAAGACAGATGCCGGATTGTTCTGGCGTGCCGGGACCAGGGGACAAGAGAATGCCTGCCGGGTTCTTGGCCATCGCGTCTTCGACCGTCAGCGCATCGTTGCGCCAGACTTCGACATCGGCCCCCAACTCGCCCAGATAATGGACAAGGTTGTAGGTGAAACTGTCGTAGTTATCGATGAGAAGAAGCATGATCCCGTCCAGGTTGGGGCAATTCTTAATCAGGGCTATCCACAGGACGCCCCAACGCGGTATAGATGCGTTGGGAATAAAAGGGGCGTCAAGGCCCCCAGGCGCAGGTCATGGTCCGATTGAGTCAGACCGCGCGCAAAGAGGGTGAGAGCAAACCATGGGACGCGGGTTAATCTTCGGCGCATTCTGGGGATTTGTCGTTGGCGGCGCCGTGCTGTCAGTGGCGTCTTTGCTGGGCGAAACGCCCGGAGCCACGCCGCCGCGGGCGGATGTGATTGAGGTTCCGGCAGGCTCTGCTTTCGACACCGCGAAAGAGGATGAGCCCGCTCAAGTCGCCGCCGAGCCAGAAGAGGCTCCTGACACCGGGACGGCCCCGATGGTCGATGCACCGGCGGCCCCACCGGCCCCGACATTGGGATCAGATGTCACGGCGTCAGCGGATGTGCCTGTGACGGGGGACGTGCAAGAACTGGCTCCTCCACCAGCGACGCCGCAGGATTCGGGCGTCACGGTTCAGCTTGAGGCCCCGGCGACACCAGAGGTGTCGACCGAGGAAGCAACATCCCTGCCGACAGCGGAACCGCAGGCAGCGCCAGAGGTTTCGCCTGAAACCACACCTTCCAGTGACGTGTCACAAGAGCAGGCTTCTCAAACGCCGGTGCCATCTGACACGCCTTCCGGCGATAAGGATCAGGCGCAGGAAAGCGACGCCACCGACACTTCTGTGCAAGAGGATGATGCGGAACCCGTCGTGACTGCGGAGCCTGAACCAGAGGCAACCACCGAGGACACGGCAGAGACTGATGCGGATCCACTGGATGACGCCCCGCGGCCTCAAGCCAGTGCCGGTGGGTTTGGTGATCGTGCCACGAACGTCACTACCAATCGTTTGCCGTCCATCGGAGATACCGCCGAAACCAATCCGGTTGCGCGAGCAATTGACACCAATGCTGTGACCGACCGTTGGGGTGGGCTTGATGACCGCCCTTTGGTGTCGATCATCTTGATTGATGAAAATGCCGACGCCGCAGCATTGCCAGCCCTGCAAGGCTTTGAGGGGCCGTTGACATTTGCTTTGCCCGCCGGACGGGCGGATGCACTGCAGGCCATGCAGGCCTATCGTGCCGCAGGTCATGAAGTAGCGCTAATTGCCGATCTTCCGGCGGGGGCGGCCCCGGCGGATGTGGAAACAGCCTTTCAGACCTACCTGCAATCGGTGCCTGCGGCGGCGACCGTTCTGGACGGATCGTTGAATGGGTTTGGCGGCGACCGCCGGGTTGTGGCTCAGGTTGCTGACATCCTTGCAGAGACGGGCCACGGGCTTGTCACGTTTGAACAAGGTCTGAATTCAACCGCTCAGACGGCGCGCCGCGCAGGCGTGCCGACCGGCACCGTCTTTCGTGACTTGGACAGCAGCGGTCAGGACGCGCGCGTGATCACCCGGTTCCTGGATCAGGCCGCGTTTCGGGCCGGGCAGGAGGGGCAGGTGATCCTGCTCGCGCGACTGCGCGCTGACACGATCTCTGCCTTGTTGATCTGGTCTCAGCAGGACCGCGCGCAGCGCGTGAACCTTGCGCCTGCTTCGGCTGTCCTTCTGGAGACAGAGGCTCAATAAGCGCTGAAACGGCGCAAACCGGCCAAGATTGTGCCGCATTCCGGTGATTGACTGTTCCCAAATTGGAAACAGGCAAACGGGTGGGACCTTGAGCGCAGCTCAGCCAACATATCCAGATCGCAGCCTTTGGGGGCAGCTTTGGCGCTATGGCGTGACCGGTGTGGTGAATACCGGGCTTGGTTATGGGCTGATCCTGATTTGCGTTTACGGGTTGGATGCGAGCATCGTTTTGGCCAACTGCGTGGGCTACGGCATAGGATGGGCAGTTTCCTTTGCCCTGAACAAACGCTGGACCTTTCGCCACCAAGGCGCGGTTCGCCGCGCGGCCTTGGGATTTGTCTGTCTCGTGGCTTTGGCATTCCTTGCAAATCTGGCCGTCGCCGTCGGCGGCGCGCAGTTTGGGCTGGCCTATCCGGTGGCGCAGGCCATCGGTGCGGTGACCTATTCTGCGATGCTCTTTGTCGGGATGAAATGGATGGTGTTCACATGAAATCGGCTCCGACCCTGAGTTTTGTCATCCCGTGCTACAATGAGGAAGAGGCCCTGCCGGCGTTGTTGGATACGCTGCGGTCGATGTCGGACAGCTTGCTGGACTCTGGACGCATCGCAGCGCCCGCCGAAATCTTGCTGGTCGATGACGGATCACGCGATCGGACATGGGAGATAATCGAAGCGGCTCGCAAAACACATGGGGCCACAGGCCTGCGGCTGAGCAAGAACCAAGGCCATCAGGCGGCGTTGCTTGCGGGGCTGCTGAATGCAGATGCCGATGTCACCATATCCATGGATGCCGATTTGCAGGATGACCCAACGGTCGTCGAACAGATGCTGGATGCCTATCGTGATGGGGCCGAGATCGTCTTTGGTGTGCGCGCGGCGCGTGATACCGACACGGCGTTCAAACGCCTGACAGCGCGCGGATATTACCGGGTCCTGCAATTGATGGGCGTCGATATCATTCCGGATCATGCTGATTTCCGTCTAATGAGTGCCAAGGCCATCGCCGCGCTTGATAGCTTTCAGGAACGGAACTTGTTCCTGCGCGGGCTTGTCCGCCAGATCGGGTTTCAGACAGCAACCGTCACCTATGACCGGGCGGAGCGTGTCGCGGGCGAAAGCAAATACCCGCTTGGCAAGATGCTGGCGCTGGCCGCAGAAGGGATCACGTCCTTTTCGATCAAGCCGTTGCGCATGATCGCAATCCTTGGCTTCCTCGTTGCGGCACTTTCGATGTGCTACGCGCTCTATTCGCTGGCTGCGTGGAGCATGGGGGCCACTGTGCCCGGTTGGACATCAATCGTGCTGCCGATCTACATCTTGGGCGGCGTCCACATGATCGCGCTGGGTGTTATCGGAGAGTATATCGGCAAGATTTACATGGAGACCAAGGCGCGGCCACGGTTCATCGTCGATGAAATCGCGCGCCCGTCCAAGGCCCAGGCTGACCGCGCGCCGCTGCGCGTGGCAGCGGAGTAGGGCATGTCGACGGCGTCAGACATCGCTTCCCCGGCCGCCGATCTGCGCGCGCGCTTGTCAGATGCTTCGTGGGTCGCTCTTGGCGTGGCGGTGATCCTGTGTTTGCTGCTTTATCCATTGCTGGGGGCGCAGTACCTGCCGCTGACCGACCTTCCGAACCACATGGCGCGGCACACAATTATGGCCGATGTGGCAGCCGGTGGGCCGTTGACCGAGTATTACACCACGCAATTTGTTCTCGTCCCGAATTCCGCAGCTGATCTGCTCTGGCGCTTGCTGGGGTATCCCGGAGATGCGGTTGCTTTTTCCTACTGGGTGATGAGCTTTTCGGCGGCCAATCTGTTACTGAGCACACTTGTTCTGGCGCGGGTCGTGCATGGACGGTGGACGGCATGGTCTCTGGCTGCCGGACTGATGGTTTATAACTGCACGTTCCTGTTCGGATTTCAGAACTATAGTTTCACGCTGCCCTTCGCGATCTATGCATTCGCGCTCTATCTGCGCTTAGAAACGCGCGCGCTTTGGCTGAGGGCATTGGTGTTTGCCACCATCGCGCCGGTTCTTTTCCTGATGCATTTCTTCGCCTTTGGCGTCCTTGGGGCGTTGGCCTTTGGGCGCGAGCTTCAGAAGCTGGCAGAGGACCGCACATGGGCAGCTCTGGCGCGCGGTGCCATCATGGGAATGCCTTTTGTTTTGCCGGTGCTGTGGTTGGCCTATGGAATATTAACCGGGCCCGCCAGCCCGGCAGGCAGCTATACCGACTTTGGCACGCTGCAGGATCGTTTGAACCGGTTTTTGACGCCGATCTTCGCGCTGGCAGATGATGATGTCGGACCGATGAATGCCCATGCCGTGTTGATAACGCTGGCGCTCTATGCGGCTCTGGCGACCGCTGTGCTTCCACGTATTGGGCTGACCATGGCGCGGGTCATGTGGGGGCCTGTTGCGGTGATGGTGGTCGTCGCGCTGGCAGCACCGGTTTGGCTGAGCGGCGTTGCGATGGTCGACGTCCGCTTTGTTTTTGTCATGATTCTGATTGCGATTGCCGCGACCCGATGGCCCGAGATGGCATTTGGGCGCGCTGTTTTGCTGGCTGCGGCTGTGCTGGGCGCAACAGGTTTGCGCAGTGCCCAGATCAACGATTGGTTCCAGATGCACGACCAAGAAATGCGCGATCTTATGGCGGTGATGTCTGAAACGGTCGAGCCGGGGGATCGTGTGCTGCCGGTGCGCGCGCCGGGGCGTTTCAACGACGAACGGCTGTGGCACGTCCAAGGCTATGCAACGGCCACGCAAAAGGCATTTATGCCGACCTTGTTCCAGGGGGTTCATGCCGTGCAGCTGCGCCTGGAATGGGCCGACCACGCAACGCCAACCATGCACGCAAACCCCGCCTGCGCGATCTTTCAGTCCGCGCCACCAGAGCCGGGATCGCGTACCTGCCGCAAGGAACCCTACACGCAGGGTTGGGACACCAAGTTCAACAAGGTTTTGGCGATGGAGCCGTTGCCCGCCGCGCTCGTTGCCACCGCGCCGCTGAGGCTGTCGGCACAGGTCGGGCGGTTCCAGATCTACGACGTGATCAGCCGCTAGGCGTTGCCGCTGGTAAAGCGCGCCGCATCCTTGGCTGCCGTCCACACAGATTTGGCCTTGTTCACGGTTTCCTGGAATTCGGCCTCTGGGTCGCTGTCGTATACCACACCGCCGCCGGCCTGCGAATACAGGGTTCCGTCTTTGACGATTGCCGTGCGGAGCGCGATGCAGATGTCCATTTCACCATTGGCGCTGAAATACCCGCACCCGCCGCCATAGATGCCGCGTTTTTCCGGTTCCAACTCGTCGATGATTTCCATCGCCCGAACCTTGGGTGCACCTGAAAGAGTTCCGGCCGGCAAGCCAGCAAGCAATGCTGACAAAGCGTCTTGATCTTCTGCCAGTTCACCCACCACGTTCGACGTGATGTGCATAACGTGGCTGTAGCGTTCGATCACGAATTTCTCGGTCGGGCGCACCGTGCCGATCTTGGCCACACGCCCTACATCGTTGCGGCCAAGGTCAAGCAGCATCAGGTGTTCTGCCAGTTCCTTTGGGTCTGCCAACAGATCCTCTTCGAGCGCCTTGTCCTCGGCGGGTGTCGCGCCGCGATGGCGTGTGCCTGCGATGGGGCGGATCGTGACCTCATTATCCATCAATCGCACGAGGATTTCAGGGCTGGCCCCAACAATCTGAAACCCGCCCATGTTGAAAAAGAACATGAAAGGCGAGGGGTTCGTCCGCCGCATGGAGCGATACAGCGAAAATGGCGGTTCGCGGAAATCCTGCGCCCAGCGTTGGGCGGGTACGACCTGAAAGATATCGCCAGCCTTGATGTAGTCCTTGGCTTTTTCCACGGCGGCCAGATAGCCCGTTTTGGTAAAGTTCGACTTGGGCTCGCCAACGGTTTCGCCGCCGCTCATCTCGCGCGATGTCAGTGGGACGGGGCGTTCAAGTGTGCGGGCGGCGTCCATGACACGCTCTGCCGCCTGCGCATAAGCGGCTTTGGCGGAGAGCCCGGAATTGGCATAGGCAGGCGAAACGATGATGACGTCACCTTTGACCCCATCAAGTACCGCAATGATCGTAGGGCGTGTCATCACAGCGTCAGGCAGGCCCAGCGGATCGGGATTCACATTTGGCAGGTGCTCGACCAGTCGGATCATGTCGTAGCCCAGATAACCAAAGAGGCCCGCGGCCGCAGACGGTAGGTCAGCTGGCAGGTCGATCCGGCTTTCGGCGATCAACGCGCGCAAGGAGGTGAGGGGGTCGGTACCCTCGGCCACGAATGCGTCGTCGTCATAGCGCGCCTGCCGGTTCAGTTCACAGGACGTCCCGCGACAGCGCCAGATCAGGTCCGGCTTCATCCCGATGATGGAATAGCGCCCGCGCACCTCGCCACCGGTGACGGATTCGAGGACAAAGCTGTCCTTTTCCGCGCCCGTGAGCTTCATCATCACGGAAACCGGTGTGTCCAGATCGGCAGCCAAACGGGTATATACGACCTGGTTTTGCCCTGCGTCATAGGCGGCGGCAAAGGCGTCAAAGGCGGGAACAAGGGCCATAAACTGAGGTCTTTACTGAATTTGGGCGTGCAAGCCGTTGATCAATTGCTGGTTCAGCGACACGTCCGTCTGCCCCACCACGCCTGCGCTAAAGGCGGAATACAGATCTTGGGCGTAGCTTTGTGACAGTTGCTGTTCCAACAGACCGGCCAAGGCTGCTGTGTCGGGATCGTCAGACGAGGTTTCGTTGACCGCATCAAGCCGCACCAAGATAACGCGCCCGTCATAAGCCACCGTTTCCACCTGACCGACATCCATCGAGAAGACGGTTTCGAGGAAATTGGGCGGTGTATCAGGCACAAATCCGCTGCGGAGCATTTCGGTTTCGACCGATGCCGTCAGGCCAAGCGTCGCCATATCCATACCGGCTGCAATCTGCGGAGAGAGTGTGTCTGCGAGTGAGGACAGAGCCGCCACAGTGGCGGCAGCGCGCCAATCCTCAGTTACCGCTTCGCGTACGTCTTCAAGTGGTTGAAGGCGCGGAGCTATGACCTCTTGCAGTTCCATGGCAAAGATACCGCCGTCATCCAGTGCGGCGATCTCTGCAAAGTCACCCTCTCGCACGGCTGCTGCAGCTTGTTGAAACGCGTCATAGGCGGCAATGTCGGTGTCCACACCCGGGAACCAGTCTATCGTGCCTGCGCGCAGG
The DNA here is from genome assembly GCF_007995215.1 of Shimia ponticola. Taxonomy (GTDB): domain Bacteria; phylum Pseudomonadota; class Alphaproteobacteria; order Rhodobacterales; family Rhodobacteraceae; genus Shimia_B; species Shimia_B ponticola. Next base: position 243,700 of record NZ_VCDK01000003.1, on the reverse strand, counting down.
TCTGTCGTGTCCGCAAGTTCTGCGATCTCGGCGCCAGCGGCGAGTTCGTTTTCATATTCGTCTACCTGCGCGTCGATCATGCGGCGGGCGCGGTCCAGCGCCAATTCGTCCTGAAGCGCATCGCGCGCTTCTTCGAATGGAACCTCTTGAGCCGCCAAGACGGCATTCACGCGAAAGAGCGCGGGGCCAAGCGACGTATTTACAGGACCAACCACAGAGGGGGCATCAGCAGCAAAAACGGCCTCTCCTGCGGGGCCCAGATCGGATTGCAGGACGTCGCCCATATCCACGTCAGAGAGAGACAGGCCGCGCGTTTCGACTTCGTCTTCAAAGCTGCCGCCGGCGTCGATTCGCGCGCGTGCCTCCTCGGCGCGTTCGGCATTGCCGAAGATCAGACGTTCGACGAGGCGGCGTTCAGGTTGATTAAACTCGGCGCGGCGTTCTTCGTAGAGCGCCTGCAGATCGGTTTCGTCTACCTGTACATCGTCGAGGATCATGTCAGGCGTCAGCCAGACGTAGTTGATGCGTTTGGTCTCGGGCAAAGTGTAAGCCGCCGGGTCGCTTTCATACTGCGCTTGCAGGTCGTCTTCTGTCGGCTCTGGCAGGGGCGTGATCAGATCAGCCTGTGTCATCAGTGCCCACGTGAAATCGCGTTCTTCGGTGGCAAATTCCAGAACCGCAGACACGAAAGTGTCTGGCGCGGTGATGCCCGCCAGAACAGCGGTTTGAAGCAATTCACGCGCACCAGATTCACGCAATTGCGTTTCAAAGGTTTCCTCAGTCTGGCTATTGCGGGCCAGAATGTCGGCATAGCGTTGACGGTCAAAGCCGCCGGTCAGCCCCTGAAACGCGGGAAATGACAGGACCTGTTCGCGGATTTGTTCGTCCCCGATGGATAGCCCCAGTTCTGCCGCCTCGTTTTCAAGCGCGCGTTCTGTGACGACGCGCTGCAAGGTCGCCTGCTGCAGGCCCAGCGATTGTGCTTCGACAAGGCTGATATTCTGACCCGTCGCATTCTCGAACTGCTGGATGTCAGAGCGTAAAGCGTCGAAATAGGCCTGTGCATAGATCGGTTTGTCGCCCGCCGAGCCAATCGCCTGACGCGCGCTGCCGAAATTGCCGACAGAAAAGCCCATGAGGCCGACGATCAGCAGGCCCAGAATGACCCAAACTGCGACGTCACCGGCTTTTTTTCTCAGGCTTTTGGCCATGCCTTACGCTCCCTCAAGATGTTTAGATGCGTGCATATCGCGGCGCGGATTGCGCCACAAGCGGGCTTAGGGATGCCACTGCGCGAGGCGATCAAAAAGCGTTGAAATGCCTGAGCGATCCACGTTTGCAAAGGCGATCCGAAGCTCAGACGCTGCGCGCGGTGTCTCTGGCGGGTGAAACATGGTTCCCGGAAGCAATAGAACGCCTGCCTCGGACACCAGACGTTCCGCCATTTTATCACTGGCCAAATCGAACGGGTGGCGGACATAGGCGAAATATGCCCCGACGCCCAATAGCTCCCAGCCGTTATCTGCAAGCTTGGGAAACTCTTCTGCGATGGCAGCGCGGCGGTCGAGAATTTCGTCACGCTCGCCAGCCAGCCATTGTGAGAGATTCTGCATCCCCCAAAGTGCTGCTTTCTGGCCCAATTGATTGGGGCAGATGCTGACCGTGTCCAGAAACTTTTCAATCTCGGCCTGTCGCGCCGCGCTGGTTACGACGGCGCCCACGCGATGCCCCGTCAGGCGGTAGGCCTTGGAGAAAGAGTAAAGCTGAATCAGCGTGCGATCCCACCCGTCGCGCGTAAAAAGATCATGCGGCGCGCCAGGTTCAGCATGGAAATCGCGGTAGGTCTCATCGACGATGAGTGAAATGCCATGCTTGCTGCACAGATCAAAGAATGCACGCACGAGCTCCGCGGGATACTCTACACCGCCCGGATTGTTTGGTGTCACAAGGGCGATGGCGCGGGTCTCTGACGTGATCAACGCCTCGGCAACCGCCGGATCAGGCAGAAGACTGTCACCGGCATCCAACGGGACGCAATCGACGCCCGCCATATCGAGCCACATCTTGTGGTTAAAGTAGAAGGGAGTCGGAAGAATGACGTTGTCGCCTTCGCCGCAAAGCGTGGCGATAGCCGCCGAAAACGCCTGATTGCAGCCCGACGTGATACCGACCTGATCGGCGCGGACCGCACCGCCATATGCCGCCGACCACTGCGCCGCGATTTCCGCGCGTAGCGCTGGCAGTCCCAAAACCGGGCCATAAAGATGGGTATCGTCCTCGGTGAGCGCGCGCTGCATCGCTTCGAGAAGCGGGGCAGGCGGCGGGTCCACCGGGGCCGCTTGGCTGACATTGATCAGCGGGCGATCCGAGGAAAACTCGATACCTTGCAACCAACGGCGCGCCTCCATCACCGGTGGCGCAAAGGTCTGGGCCGTGCGCGGTGCGCCCATATCAGTCCTTCCCGCGATAGGGTTCGACATATTGCAGCGCCATGTCCCACGGAAAGAAGATCCAGGTGTCCTGGCTGACGCCGGTGACAAAGGTGTCAACCTGGGGCTCGCCGGTGGGTTTGGCGTAGACTGTCGCGAAATGCGCGTTGGGGTACAATTCGCGCACCAATTCCAAAGTCTTGCCGCTGTCGACCAGATCGTCGATCACAAGGATACCGGTCCCGTCGCCCATCATCTCTTTATCCGGGCTTTTCAGGACCACGGCTTGCGATTGCGCCTGATGATCGTAGCTCTTGACGCTGATCGTATCGACCGTGCGCACGTCAAGCTCGCGTGCGATAATCATCGCGGGTGCCATGCCGCCGCGCGTGATGGCCACGATCGCCTTCCAAGCGCCGTCATCCGGTCCTTTTCCGTCCAGACGCCATGCCAATGCGCGGCTGTCGCGGTGGATTTGATCCCAGCTGACATGAAAGCCCTTTTCGTGGGGCAGACGGTCGTTCATGGCGTTCTCCCTTAGTTGACCATGATCCTTAGGCCCATGGCGGTCAAAACACCACCAAAAGCGCGATCAATCCAGGTTTTGGCGCGTGCATAGGCGCGCCGGGCAGGCGGCGCGGCAAAGGCCACGCCGAGGCACGCATACCACGTGCTTTCGACCGCGATGATCAGTGCAAGAATGATAGCAAAATCCATCCATGTTGCAGTCGCAGGCACCAATCCAACGAAAACGGCCCCAAAAAACACGACGACCTTGGGATTGGCGAGCGATGTCAGAATGCCAAGCCGCAAAGCTCTCCAAGGCGTCAGTCTTCGCGTTCTCGCAGCGCCTGGATCCATGGGCGCGGGCTCAGGTGCATGACGCCACATCACGATGCCAATAAATGCGAGAAATAGCCCACCTGCCACCTTCAGAACGGTCAACGCAGCGGGCGCCACCTGAAACAAGGCGGCCAATCCCAAAAGCGCTGCCGCCGCCCAGATCGCGGCACCAATGCCAAAGCCAAACGCGGTGACCGCGCCGATGGTCGCGCCTTCGGTTATTGATGTGCGTAATTGCACAACAAATGTGGGGCCGGGGCTCATGACCGCGACGGCGTGGATCGTGGCAAGGGTGAAAAACGCCCAGAAACCCACGTCAGGCGTCGTCCTGTTCCAAGGGTGGCATTCCGACGACATGGTATCCGGCATCGACATGCAGGACCTCTCCCGTGACCGCGCTTCCGAGATCAGATAGAAGGTAAAGCGCTGATTTTCCTACTTCTTCCTGAGTGACGGAGCGGCGCAGTGGAGAGCTGCCTTCGGTGTGGTTCATGATTTTTCTGAAATCGCCAATCCCCGACGCGGCCAATGTCTTGATTGTGCCGGCACTGATGGCGTTCACGCGAACCTGCGATTTCCCCAAGTCAGCCGCGAGATACATGACAGATGCTTCTAGCGCGGCTTTCGCGACGCCCATCACGTTGTAATTCGGCATGACTTTTTCCGCGCCAAAATAGCTGAGCGTCAGGCAGGATGCCCCCGGCGCAAGCAGCGGTTCGAACACCTGGACAACCGACGTGAACGAGTAAACAGAAACGTCCATTGTGGTCAGAAAGTTGTCGCGGCTGGTGTCGACATAGCGACCGCGAAGCTCAGATTTGTCTGAAAAACCAATGGCATGAACGATGAAGTCGATGCTATCCCACAGCTTGGCGACTTCATCCCTAGCCTGAGCCACCGAGGCCGCGTCCGAGACGTCACAATCCAATACGATGGGCGCATTCAACTGCTCAGCCAGCGGGGTCACGCGTTTGAGCATTGGTGCTCCGTGATAGGTCACGGCGATCTCTGCACCCGCCGAATGCAAGGCTTGTGCAATACCCCATGCGATAGATTTGTCGTTGGCAAGCCCCATAATCAGCCCGCGTTTCCCTGTCATTAGCTGATCCATTGACTTTGTCCTTGTCCCGTCCAGTGTTTGACGCGGTTTAGGCCATAGGCCATACGCCATCAAGAAGCGGTGGAACGGGAAACACCGCGACGAAGGGAATTCGCCATGAGTGGGAAAGTCGTGGACCGCAGCACGGACCGCTCCGGTATCTTTGCCGGTGATGATCCATTTCAAATGGTTCGGGATTGGATGGAGGTGGCCGCAGCCACTGAACCCAATGACCCGCATGCGGCATCGTTGGCGACAGTTGACGCCGCGGGTAGGCCAAATGTGCGCATCATCCTTCTGAAGGAAATCGAAGACGCGGCATTCGTTTTTTATTCAAACTACGACAGCGCAAAGGGCCAGGAGATCCTGGGTTCGGGCCACGCAGCCTTGTGCTTGCATTGGAAAACAACGCTAAGACAGGTGCGTATCCGTGGCACAGTGACGAAAGAGGATGGTCCGCAGGCAGACGCCTATTACGCCTCGCGTCCTCTGGGCAGCCGCTATGGCGCGATTGCGTCGCGTCAATCACGGCCGTTGACGTCGCGTGACGAGTTGATCGAACGCCTGGAGTCGACCAAATTGCAACTTACGGATGAACCCTCGCGTCCAGAGTATTGGGGTGGATTCCGTATCGTGCCGTTTGAGATCGAGTTCTGGGCTAATGGTGAGTTTCGGTTGCACGACCGTTTCCGATGGTATCGGGAGACCCCCGATGCACCGTGGGATGTCACACGTCTGAACCCGTAAAAGCGGGCGGAAAGCCGGCTAGACTGTCCAAAAGACAGGCTACAACCGGTTGTGTGTTGAAGGTTTTTTGTGATTACAACTTAACGTAACCGGGCGCGCCAGCAGTGCGTTGTCATGAACAAAGCGAACAATAACGGACACATGACACGAAAAGACTTAGATGATGGACGGCATGTCCACGGAACCATCAAATGGTTTGATCCCTCGAAGGGCTACGGCTTTGTCGTCGCCGACGAAGGCGGTCAGGACATCCTTTTGCATGCCAATGTTCTGCGCAACTTTGGTCAATCTTCGGTTGCCGACGGTGTCGAAATCGAGGTTTTGGTTCAGGACACGCAGCGTGGCTCTCAGGCGGTAGAAGTCCTGTCTCTGGCGCCGCCAGCAGTCGCTGAACCGGTCGCGCTGGCAGATATCGAAGGCTACGAAGAGAAAGACCTTCTGCAGCTTGAGCTCGAACCTGCGCGGGTAAAGTGGTTCGACAAGGCCAAGGGCTTTGGATTTGCAAATATCTTCGGCAATGACGAAGATGTATTTGTCCATATCGAGGTGTTGCGTCGGTCTGGGCTCGCGGATTTGCAACCGGGTGAAGCGATATGTTTACGAGTACTGGATGGAAAACGCGGTCGGATGGCGGCGATGGTTCACAGCTGGGAAACCGCTGTTCCAGTTTGATCGCGGCGTTCTTCCTGATGGCAGGCACCGCCGCGGCCTGTGTCGAAGACGAAGTGTTGATTCAGGTTGATGAAACCTCGGTTGTGCGATTCCGTGTGGCGGTCGCCGATACCATCGCAGAACGTGGCCAAGGTCTTATGAATGTTGAAAGCATGCCGACGAGTGTAGGCATGCTTTTTGTTTATCAGGCTGAGCAATCCGTGTCGTTCTGGATGCGCAATACGCTGATTCCACTCGACATGATCTTTATGGACGGATCGGGCACGATCGTAAGCGTGCATGAAAATGCGATCCCGCTGGATGAAACCCCGATCTTTGGGGGCGACTCGGTGCAATATGTGCTGGAAATCAATGGTGGATTGTCTGCGCAGCTGGGTATTGATGCTGGTGACGTCCTTCAACACCCCTCAATTGATCAAAAAGGTGCAGCTTTTCCCTGCGGAAGCTGAGGTTACCTCTTTTCAAATCAGAAAAGCTTGCGTATTCACCCGCCCACGGTCGGGGCGTGGCGCAGTCTGGTAGCGCACCTGTTTTGGGTACAGGGGGTCGTAGGTTCGAATCCTGCCGCCCCGACCAGTTCCTCAAAAAACTGAATGGCCACGCTTTTCGCCCGATGTCGCGCTATACCGGGGGCAGGGTGATCTGACCGCCAGCCATCCGAAAGATGCGTTGAATGGCGCGATCTGCGTCTCGCTGTGGGATGCGCACGACCACTGAGTCAGCGCCCAGTTGTGGCACGCGAAAGAAATACTCTGCTTCGACCAAAAACCCGTCATTTTGCGCCGTGGCTTCCAAAGTGTTCACAAGCGTCGGCAATCGTTGAATGTCGCCATCGAACCGAAGAATCAGCGCCGCCGCTGCTTCTGGAGTTGGGAGCGATTCACATTCGATGCTGGTTTCCGATCGTTTTGTCAGTGTCTCTGTCGGCGCATCACAGACCTCTTCCGCAATCTCAAAGAGCCTTTCAGGAAATTCCGCGAAAAACGCGGCCTGACGGCCTTCTTGTCCCTTTGGCACAACATATGGTGGCTGGGCGCAGCCAGTCAGCACTATTGCAAAAATGCCAAACGCGATCGGGCGGGGGGATAATCGAAGCTTCATATCACCTGAAATGGAGTGGTGCCGGTCCGAGTTCAAGAAAACTGTCGATACTTCAAGGCTTTGTTGTGGGTGGCTGATTTGGAGTATCAATATCTGGTGTTGTGGATGAATCGCACCCACCAGATGCACGACTCAGATGACCGTCTTACGTCAACGACAAAAACTGCGAATTTCCGAAAAATTGTCGTTGACCCTTTAGTAGGACATACGCCAGATTGTGCGAGCCGGACAGAACAGCACAACATATAGTGGGTTTGGCAGGGACATAACTACACCAGCGCAAGCGACGTAATGGCGGTGGCGACACCGGACAGGTGAGGTGTGTCTTTGTGACCGGCGCAGGTTTGGATTGGCCCGCAACAGGGCTTGGACATGAGGCAGATCATGAAGATTGAACGGACGTATACGACCGCCGGAGAAGATGCCTACGCAGGTATCGCGTTCACGACCACCACGTCGGAAATCCGGAACCCGGACGGGACCATCGTGTTCCAAGCCAAAGACATCTCTGTACCTGCCGAATGGAGCCAGGTCGCCAGCGACGTCATCGCCCAGAAATATTTCCGCAAGGCGGGCGTCCCAAGTGCCCTGAAGCCGGTGAAAGAAAAAGGCGTGCCAGAGTTCCTGTGGCGCCACGTGCCAACCGACGACGCCGAGATGGGTGGCGAGACCAGCGCCAAGCAGGTTTTTGATCGTCTGGCTGGCGCATGGGCGTACTGGGGCTGGAAGGGTGGCTACTTTACCACCGAGGAAGATGCGCGCGCCTACTACGACGAGATGCGCCACATGCTGGCCACCCAGCGTGCGGCGCCGAACAGCCCGCAATGGTTCAACACGGGTCTGCACTGGGCCTACGGCATCGACGGTCCGGCCCAAGGTCACCACTATGTCGATTACAAGACCGGCAAGCTGACGAAATCCAAATCTTCCTACGAACACCCACAGCCACACGCCTGCTTTATCCAGTCCGTCTCAGACGATCTGGTGAATGATGGCGGCATCATGGACCTGTGGGTCCGCGAAGCACGCCTCTTCAAATACGGCTCGGGCACCGGCACCAACTTCTCATCGCTGCGCGGTGAGGGCGAGGGGCTGTCCGGCGGCGGTAAATCGTCGGGCCTCATGGGCTTCCTGAAGATCGGTGACCGGGCAGCCGGTGCGATCAAATCGGGTGGCACCACGCGCCGCGCCGCCAAGATGGTGATCTGTGACGCAGACCACCCGGACATCGAAGACTTCATCAACTGGAAGGTCATCGAAGAGCAGAAAGTGGCGAGCATCGTCGCAGGCTCAAAGATGCACGAAGAAAAGCTGAACGACATCTTCGCTGCGATCGGCCAATGGGACGGCAAAGCAGAAGATGCCTATGACCCAAAGGTCAACAAATCGCTCGGCACCGCCGTGCGCGCCGCGAAAAAGGTCCAGATCCCAGAGACCTACGTGAAGCGCGTGCTGGATTATGCCAAGCAGGGCCACACCAGCATCGAATTCCCGACCTACAACACGGATTGGGATAGTGAAGCCTACAACTCGGTGTCCGGCCAAAACTCCAACAACTCGATCCGCGTGACCGATGCGTTCCTCTATGCCGTCGAAAAAGACGCGGACTGGAACCTTATCAACCGCGTGGACGGCAAGGTCGCCAAGACCGTGAAGGCGCGTGATTTGTGGGAGCAGGTTGGCCACGCCGCCTGGGCCTGTGCCGATCCGGGCATCCAGTACCACGACACCGTCAACGCCTGGCACACATGCCCCGAAGATGGCGAAATCCGCGGCTCAAACCCTTGCTCGGAATACATGTTCCTCGACGATACGGCCTGTAACCTGGCGTCGATGAACCTGCTGACCTTCTACAAGGACGGTGAGTTCCAAGTCGAAGACTACATGCACGCGACCCGTCTGTGGACGTTGACGCTCGAAATCTCGGTGATGATGGCACAGTTCCCATCGAAAGAGATCGCGCAGCAGTCCTACGACTTCCGCACGCTGGGTCTGGGCTATGCCAACATCGGCGGTCTGCTGATGAACATGGGCTACGGCTATGACAGCGACGAAGGCCGCGCGCTGTGTGGTGCGCTAACCGCCATCATGACCGGCGTGTCCTACGCCACATCTGCAGAAATCGCAGGGGAACTGGGCGCTTTCGCGGGCTACGCCAAGAACAAGGACCACATGCTGCGCGTGATTGCGAACCACCGCAACGCGGCACACGGCAAGACCGACGGCTATGACAAAGTCAATGTGACGCCTGTTGCGCTCGACCACGCAAATTGCCCCGACACTCGATTGCCCCGCATCGCGATGGAAGCATGGGATCAGGCGCTGCAACTGGGTATCCAGCATGGCTACCGCAACGCGCAGGTGTCTGTGATCGCACCAACCGGGACCATCGGTCTGGTCATGGACTGCGATACCACAGGGATCGAGCCTGACTTTGCGTTGGTGAAGTTCAAGAAGCTCGCCGGTGGCGGTTACTTCAAGATCATCAACCGCTCGGTGCCATCGGCGCTGGAAACGCTCGGCTACCGCCAGTCGGAAATCGGCGAGATCATCAGCTATGCTGTGGGTCACGGGTCGCTGGGCAACGCGCCGGGCATCAACCACACCGCGCTGGTGGGGCATGGCTTTGGCCAAGCCGAGATCGACAAGATCGAGGCAGCGCTGCCTTCGGCCTTCGACATCCGGTTTGTATTCAACCAGTGGACGCTGGGTGCAGAGTTCTGCACCGACGTTCTGGGTATTCCAGCCGAAAAGCTGAACGATCCCACGTTCGACCTGCTGGTGTCGCTGGGCTTCTCAAAGGCCGATATTGAGGCCGCCAACGACCACGTCTGCGGAACCATGACGCTGGAAGGCGCGCCGCATCTGAAAGAAGAGCACCTGAACGTGTTCGATTGCGCCAATCCATGCGGCAAGAAGGGTAAACGCTTCCTGTCCGTGAACAGCCACATCGACATGATGGCAGCGGCGCAGTCCTTCATCTCGGGCGCTATCTCGAAGACCATCAACATGCCAAACGACGCGACCATTGAAGACGTCCAAAAGGCGTATGAGCGGTCATGGCAGATGGGCGTAAAGGCAAACGCGATTTATCGTGACGGATCAAAGCTTTCGCAGCCACTTGCTGCAGCACTGGTTGAGGACGATGACGAGGCGGCAGAGATCCTCGAGACCGGCTCGCTCAACGAAAAGGCCGCCGTGCTGGCCGAAAAGATCGTCGAGAAAGTCGTCGTCAAAGAGGTCATCCGCCAAGAGCGCGAAAAGATGCCAGAGCGGCGTCGCGGCTACACTCAAAAGGCCATCGTTGGCGGGCACAAAGTGTACTTGCGGACCGGCGAATACGAAGACGGCAAGCTGGGTGAAATCTTCATCGACATGCACAAGGAAGGCGCTGGCTTCCGGGCTATGATGAACAACTTCGCCATCGCCGTGTCGGTTGGCTTGCAATACGGTGTTCCTCTGGAAGAGTTCGTGGATGCCTTCACCTTCACCAAGTTCGAACCTGCGGGCATGGTGCAAGGCAACGACAGCATCAAGAACGCGACCTCCATCCTCGACTACATCTTCCGCGAGCTGGCGGTGTCCTATCTGGACCGCACCGAACTGGCCCATGTGAAGCCCGAAGGCACGACTTTCGACGATCTGGGCCGTGGCGAAGCAGAAGGCGTGTCGAACGTCAAAACGCCGTCGGACGCTGCTGCCGTGAAATCGGTCGAAGTGCTCAAGCAGATGGTGTCGACCGGCTACCACCGCAACCGTGTGCCACAGCAGTTGACCGTGTACCAAGGCGGGCAGGCCGGTGCAGTGGCACTCGATGCGTCCGTTGATCCCGTCGCGGCATTGGCGACGCTGGTCCCAGAGGTATCCAGCCCATCTGCGACGGCCCTGACTTCGGGCACGATCACGATGGACGCTTCGGCCAAGGCCAAGATGCAAGGCTATGAAGGTGATCCTTGCGGCGAATGCGGAAACTACACGCTGGTGCGCAACGGCACCTGCATGAAGTGCAACACCTGCGGCGGGACATCCGGCTGTAGCTGATACAGAATACCGGGGCAGATACGTCTGCCCCGGACGAGACAGGAACGGATGCGTTCGTTCCGAACGACGCTCAGGCCGCAGGCAGAAAACCGAGCGGTATCAATATTTGAGCTTGAGTGGCGAGACTGGCCGGGGACCTTGGTTCCCGGCCATTTTTTATGCCGTCATGCGCAATTGCGTTCGAAGGCCTTTGGAACTCAAGGATCAGCGCGGGGTCAGCAAGCAAACGTATTCCTGTCCGGAGACTTCGTTTTTCAGGTTCCCGGTGATGGCACCACGGGTCAATTCGCGGATGGTGTAGGTGTCCTGATAGGCCATCGTGACCCAATCCAACGGCACCGAATGCGGCGGCGGCGTGATCGCGCCCTCGGGATATTCAAAACAGATAAGCAATTGCGGCGCGGCGTTCGTCAATGTCACCAGATGCTTGGCATAACGCCTGCGCATGTCCTCAGGCAGCGCAACAAGAGCGGCGCGGTCGTAAGTGGCGTCAACCGGACCAAGCTGATCCGCGCTCAGCTCGAACACGTCACCGGCATAGATCAAGATGCCCTCGGCCTCAAAAGCTGTCAGAGGTCCGTGTTGTGTGATCGTCGGGTGCAGGTTGGCCAGTTCAAAGAACTCGCGCACGGCCGTCTCGCTCAATTCAGAGCCGATGATCCTTGCGCCGCGTTCGCGCAACCAAAGCATATCGACCGCGCGACCGCAGAGCGGGACAAAGATCGTTGAGTCAGGCCGCGTCGGCAGGTGCTCTGCGTGCTGCTCCAGCAGCGTGTTGACCCGGCCTTCATGAAAGCCGATGCGGTTAGCCGCCCACCGCGCGTGCCAAAACTCAGGCTGCATGTTCAGTGTCCCACGCTGTTGGAAAACAGGTGGATGACAAGCACCCCGCCCAGGATCATTGAAAGGCCAATGATGGCCGCCGTATCCAGCGATTGGCGAAATACGATCCAACCGATGGCCGCGATCATCACCATGCCTAGGCCGGACCACACCGCATAGGCGATGCCAACGGGTATGGTCTTGAGCGCCAGCGCCAAAAGGTAAAACGACACCGCGTAGGCAACGACAACGATGACCGACGGACCGAGCCTCGAAAACTGTTGCGACGCCTGCAACGCGGTCGTGCCGATTGTCTCGGCCACGATGGCAAGAATCAGATAGATATACGTGACGGGCATCGCAGCGCTCCTATCGGCCGACATACCTGTCTTTGCGGTGATTAACGGCGATAATCAAGTTTACGACGACAGCGCCCAACAGCGAAAAGACGACAAGCCACGGATCCAGTACCGCGAAGGCGGCAGCAAAAAGAAGGGCGTCAAAGCCAAGCTGCGTCCAACCGGCCTGAATTCCGGCCCGTTCCTGTAAAAAAAGTGCCAGCACACCGATCCCGCCAAGGGATGCGCCGTGTCGGAACAGCACGATAAGACCCATACCGATGACCGCGCCCGCAAGAAAGGCTCCGGCGATGGGATGGACGGTATCAAACGTGACCAAAGGGCCAAGAATTTCGGTCATGGCCGAGACCATGGCCACCGCCACAAAGGTTTTAATCGTGAACCGTGGCCCCATCCGCATCCAAGCCAAAACGTAGAAGGGCAGGTTGACGGCAAAGAACACGGCTCCGAAGGGCCAATCAGAGACATAGCTGATCAAGACCCCCAACCCGGCGGTTTGTCCGGTAATGAGCCCCAGATGCGTGAGCAGTTGAACGCCCAGAGCGCAGAGTGCCGTGCCAAGGACAAAGGCCTGCGCGTCCTCAAGCCACGAGTGTTCCAGCCGTTTATGTGGTTCTGTTTCTGCCATGGCGCATAGGTGGATCGGACCGGGCAGGCGGGCAAGTCATTTCATTGCCCAAGCGGCCCAAAGCGCGCCAACGCCGACGATGCCTGTCGACAGTGTCGCGTAAATCATCAGGATGACGACCGTATCGACATCCTTGCAGTCAGCGGTATCGATGCAGGTGGCGAAGAAGGCAAAGTAAATGCCTGCTGCCGCACATAGCAGCGCGAGCAGAGTCACCAGTGTGCCGAACAAGGCGAGGATTACACGGAATGCGCGTCGCATGCGGTCATGCGGACCGGAACAGGCGGCGGTTGTCCAGCCCTGAAACGAAAGAACCGCCCGGCTGTTTAGCGGGCGGTTCTTGATCTTGCATCGGTGTGTCGGCCTTAGCCGATGATGGCGTTCAGCGTGCCGCTTGGACGCATAACAGCGGCAAGCTTGTCAGCATCCGCTTTGTAGTAACCACCAATATCGGCAGGCTTGCCGCGCACGGCGGCCAGTTCACCGACGATCGCCTCTTCGCCTTCGGCCAATGCCTTGGCAACTGGTGCAAATTCGGCTGCGATGTCGGCGTCATCCGATTGCGCGGCCAGGGCTTCTGCCCAATAACGAGCAAACCAGTAGTGGCTGTCACGGTTGTCTGGCTGACCAACTTTACGGCCGGGCGAGCGGTTGAAGTCCAGCACGCCTTGTGTGGCCGCTTCGACACCCTTTGCCAGAACGGCCGCCTTGGCGTTGCTCTTGGCTGTCGCAAGGAAGTCAAAGCTTTCGCCCAGCGCGCAGAACTCGCCCAGCGAATCCCAGCGGAGGTGGTTTTCTTCGACCAACTGGTCCACGTGTTTGGGCGCGGAACCCCCAGCACCGGTTTCAAAAAGACCGCCGCCTTGCATCAGTTTCACGATCGACAGCATTTTGGCCGATGTGCCCAGTTCAAGAATTGGGAAAAGGTCGGTCAGGTAATCCCGCAGCACGTTGCCGGTGATTGCGATGCTGTCTTCACCTTTGGTGATCGTTTCCAGCGTCAGGCGGGTCGCCTCGCGTGGCGCCATGATCTGGAATTTGTCTGCAACACCAGCGGCTTCAAGGATTGGCTTCACCTTTTCGATCAACTGCGCGTCGTGCGCGCGGTTGGCATCCAGCCAAAAGATCGCCTGCGCGCCGGTTGCGGCCTGACGATCCATAGCGAGCTTCACCCAGTCTTCGATCGGCAGCTTTTTCGCGGTGGAAGAGCGCCAGATATCGCCAGCCTCAACCGCATGCTCGTGCAGGACATCGCCATTGGCTGCGATCATTTTGATCGTGCCCGCCTCGGCAATCTCAAAGGTGGTTGGGTGCGACCCGTATTCCTCGGCTTTTTGCGCCATCAGGCCAACGTTCTGCACGGTACCCGACGTGGTCACATCCAGCGCGCCGTTGGCTTTGAAGAAGTTGATCGTCTCGTCATAGACCGAGCTGTAGCAGCGATCCGGGATCACACATTTGGTGTCGGCTTCGTTGCCGTCAGGACCCCAACCTTTGCCACCTGCGCGGATCACGGCTGGCATGGAGGCGTCGATGATGACGTCCGATGGCACGTGAAGGTTGGTGATGCCCTTGTCCGAGTTCACCATGTACATGTCAGGGCCAGCGGACAGGGCGGCTTTCAGATCAGCCTCCAATTCCGCGTTGCCGGCAATTGCGGTCTCAATCGACCCAATGCCACCGTTTGGATTGGCCCCCAGTTCTTTCAGCTTGTCGCCATGCTTGGCGAAGAAGGGCTCAAGATATACCGATACAGCGTGGCCAAAGATGATCGGGTCGGAGACCTTCATCATCGTGGCTTTCATGTGCAACGAGAACAGAACGCCGGGTTCCATGCTGTCGATTTCGGACCGCAGGAAGGCACGCAGCGCGCCTGCTGACATGAACGACGCGTCGCAAACGGTCCCTTCGGCAAGCTCGATGCCGTCTTTTAGAACTTTGCCGTTCAGTTCGATCTTTGCGGGACCAGCCTGCGCCTCCGTCACGGTTGTCGATGTCTCATTGGCGTAGAAATCATTCCCGGCCATCGACGCGACATGGGTCTTGCTGTCGGAAACCCATTTGCCCATCCGGTGCGGGTTGGCCTTGGCAAAATTCTTTACGGCTTTGGCCGCGCGACGGTCAGAGTTGCCCTCGCGCAGAACCGGGTTCACAGCAGACCCTTTGATCGTGTCATAGCGTGCGCGCACGGCTTTTTCTTCGTCGGTTTGTGGATCAGCCGGATAGTCGGGCAGGGCGTAGCCTTTGTCCTGCAGCTCTTTGATCGCTTCGAGCAGCTGCGGCACAGAAGCCGAGATGTTTGGAAGCTTGATCACGTTGGCGTCGGCGGTTTTGACCCATTCGCCAAGCGCGGCGAGGTGGTCATCTTGTTTCTGCGCATCGGTCAGAACCTCTGGGAAGGTTGCGATGATACGGCCAGCAAGGCTGATGTCGCGGGTTTCGACATTGATCCCCGCAGCCTTGGCAAAGCGACGCACGATTGGCAGCAAGGATGCGCTGGCAAGTTCCGGGGCTTCGTCCACGGTGGTATAGACAATGTCGGTTCCGGTGAAATCTGACATGAAGGTCCCTTCTCTTCGGGTACGTTTGCGTTGGCTGCGCCATAACGGATCAGACCGTCGCAAGCAATATGGTATGCGATTGTATACTGTTTTGCCGCAGGAGAAATATTCAGAGCCGCGCCCCGGGCTTGACCCGAGGGCTCGATGAACGTGCAGCCCTTTTGGGGGCGAGGCCTCAGGTCAAGTCCGGGACGCGCGTTCTCTGAAAAAACCTTCTACCTGCGGCTCGATCCACGCCCACAACCAAGGCGCACCGCTGGCGATCTTTGCGCCTACCCGTTCAGCGACCATGTCAAAGGTGACGTTATATTCTACCCAACTGCCACCGCCGGTGTTCAGGTTCATTAGCGGTGGTTGGAACCGGTCGAGCGATTTGGCAAAGCGGGCCTCCGCCGTCGCATTTGCCTCAAACCGGTCCCAAACAGCGCGCAAATCCGCATTCAACGGTGCGGGCAAAAGACCAAAGAGGCGGTCTGCCGCAGCCAGTTCCTGCATCGCCATGTCGGCCGGGTCGTAGGATGCAAAAATTGGATTGTCGCCTGCGTCCACCTCTACAATGTCATGCACGAGCATCATGCGCACGACCTCAGCCGCTGATACCTTTGCGTCGGTGGCCAGCACCAAAGCCATCAAAGCAAGGTGCCACGAATGCTCGGCGGAGTTTTCGCGGCGCGCACCCCCTGAAATCAGGGTGGCGCGGTCAACGGATTTCAGCCGGTCAATGTCACTGAGGAAATCCAGCGTTCGAGCCAGGCGATTGTCAGGTGTCGGTTGTCCTGCAAGCAAGGCTTTCGCCGTCTCGGCGGCTTCTGGCCAGCGGCGCGCGAGGTTCCTTGCGCGCCCGGTGCTGAGGTTTTCACGCACAATCGCGACGTGACTTGGGTCCCAAGGTTCTGCGCGCAGAACCTGAAAGATGGGCTGTGTGGTGTCGATGATCTTGGCCAACCGCGCATCGGGTGTCTCAGCCGCCTCAAACTCGCGCCAAAGGCCAAGGAAGACGCCGGCTTGATCCTCTGGCAACAGCCTGAAAATGCGTTCTGCTGCTGCGTCTTCGGCCTTCGCGACCGCATCCCAGTCAGTGACAAGGTGGATCGGATGGTCTCCAACCTCGATCTCAACCAGGTCATGGATCAGTAGCATCGCGATGACGCGACCAATATCAGCCGCAGGATCGATGTCGTGCCCATGAAGCACGGCCCAGATCGCAACGTGCCACGAATGCTCTGCCGTGTTTTCCTGTCGGCTTTGATCCAGAAGCGTGTTTGCTCTGGTCACCTGTTTCAGCTTGTCCGCCTCCATCAGGAAGGCGATTTGTTGATCAAGCCGTGTCACTGTGCCCCGCGATGGGCGGCAAGCGTTCGCTCAAGCGCTGCGCGGGCCTTTTGCTCGGCCATGCGCACCCGGCATTCGGTCAGGAACGCTTCTTCGAGCGTTTGAGAAGCTGCCGCCAAGACCTGACCGATTTCGACAAAGAGACGGTCATTGCCCGTCTCTTCCTGTGCGGCCAGCACATCATCGGCCAGCTTGGAGGCCAAAGAGTCGATGGTGCTCATGAGCTTCTCGCCGCCTTATCGTGTGTTTTCTGTCAGGCGGCGCTGCACATAGGAGGTCGTGGTGTCGATCAGCGTATCCATATGCGGATCTTCAAAGAAGTGACCTGCCCCTTCGATTTGCTCATGGGTGATCGTGATGCCTTTTTGCTCATGCAGCTTGTTCACAAGCACCTCGGTATCGGCTGGCGGCGCAAAGCGGTCTGCGGTGCCGTTGATGATCAGGCCTGAGGACGGGCAGGGCGCAAGGAACGAGAAGTCGTAAAGATTGGCAGGCGGAGCAACGGACACAAATCCCGTGATCTCGGGGCGGCGCATCAAGAGCTGCATCCCAATCCACGCACCAAAACTGAAGCCAGCGACCCAGCAATGCTTGGAGTTGTTGTTCATCGATTGCAGGTAATCCAGCGCCGAGGCGGCATCGCTGAGTTCGCCAACGCCCTGATCATATTCCCCCTGCGAGCGCCCAACACCGCGGAAGTTGAACCGCAGGACCGTAAAGCCCATGTTGTAGAACGCGTAGTGCATATTATAGACGACGCGGTTGTTCATCGTTCCGCCGAACTGCGGATGCAGGTGCAGGATGATGGCAATTGGGGCGTCTTTTTGTTTCTGCGGGTGATAGCGGCCTTCAAGCCGGCCTTCGGGTCCCGGGAAGATGACTTCGGGCATCTGGGTCCTTTGTTTGCAGTGCCGGACAGAGACGGTCGTGGGTTGACCCTGCTGGGCGCTATACTTTAGAATTGTTCTAAATCCGGACGGGTCCGGGAACGTGCTGAAAGCAGTTAAGCAAGGGTGATGCCAAGGTCAATCCGATAGCGTTTTTCAACGCAGGGTGACGTGGACCGGTCAAGTGGCGTGAGGGGGCATTATGAAGCTGTCGACGAAAGGGCGCTACGCGATGGTTGCCTTGGCCGATCTGGCGCTGCAGTCGCAGGATGCGCTTGTCTCCCTCGGTGAAATCTCCAAGCGGCAGGACATCTCGCTGGCCTACCTTGAGCAGCTTTTCGTAAAGCTGCGCCGTGCGGGACTGGTGGCATCCGTGCGCGGGCCTGGCGGCGGGTACCGTCTGGCGCGGCCAGCCAGTGATATTCGCGTATCTGAAATCCTGGGCGCAGTGGATGAGACCGTCAGCGCGATGCACAAAGGCGCAGGCGCCTCAGGCGGTGCGTCGGGTAGCCGGGCCCAATCTATGACGAACAGGTTGTGGGAGGGGTTGAGCGCGCATGTCTACGTGTTCTTGCACCAGACCCGGCTGAGCGATGTGGTGAAGAACGAGTTGACGCCATGCCCGGCGGTGCCCTCGCTTTTTGAAGTGGTGGACGAATAGGGGGCGCTGCCCCCGCCGCGCGTATCGCGCGTCTCCCCCGGAGTTTTTGTAGAAAGATGAAGAGCAGCTAAGTGCAGCGTGTTTATCTAGACTATAACGCCACCGCGCCTTTGCGGTCCGAGGCCCGCGACGCCATGATCGCGGCCATGGAGGTGATGGGGAACCCGTCCTCTGTCCATGCCGAAGGCCGCGCCGCGAAAGCCATCGTGGAAAAAGCACGCGCTCAGGTGGCGGATGCCATGGGCGCATCTGGGGCGGACGTGATTTTTACCTCTTCGGCGACCGAGGCCGCAGCGCTGGCGCTGGCGGGCCGCAGCCTACATGGGGCCGCGGTGGAACATGATGCTGTCGGTTCATGGGTGGATGACAGCCTGCCTGTCGATGCGGATGGCCGTGTGAGGGTAGAAGACCCGTCGCGGTCAGTCCTGCAATTGGCGAATTCCGAAACCGGCGTGATGCAGTCGCTGCCAGAGGGCTTGGCGCTGTCAGATATGACGCAGGCGTTTGGCAAGGTGCCTGTGGCGTTTTCATGGTCCGGGGCGCAGATGGCGTTGATTTCGGCGCATAAGCTGGGCGGGCCAAAAGGGATCGGGGCGTTGGTTGTCCGGCAGGGTGTTGATGTGCCTGCCCAGATCAAAGGCGGCGGACAAGAGATGGGCCGCCGGTCTGGGACCGAAAATGTCATCGGGATCGCAGGATTTGGAGCGGCGGCGGCCGCTGCGCAACGCGATCTTGAGACGGGCGTGTGGTCCAGGGTTGAAGAATTTAGAAATATTCTAGAAATAACTCTGGAAGATCGCTTTAAGGAGATTATTTTTGTCGGAAAAGGCGCGTCGCGGCTTCCCAACACTGCGTGTTTCATTGCACCAGGATGGAAAGGCGAGACTCAGGTGATGCAGATGGACCTTGCGGGGTTTGCAGTCTCCGCCGGGTCAGCCTGCAGCAGCGGCAAGGTTCGCGCCAGCCGTGTCTTGACGGCGATGGGATACGACGAAGCACTGGCCTCTCAGGCCATCCGGGTCTCGATCGGGCCCGCCACGACAGAAGAAGACATCGCGCGGTTCGCCGATACATGGGCCGCGAAATACGAGAAAATCCGGGCGAAAGCCGCATAGGGGAATGACCGCAATGAACGCACATGACACAGCCGTCGCGCCAGAGATGACCGCCAAGGAAGGCGTCGAAGCGGAAACCGTTGAAAAGGTCGCCGCGCTTGCCGGGAAATACAAGCATGGTTGGGAAACCGAGATCGAGATGGAGTACGCGCCCAAGGGCGTGAACCCAGATATCGTGCGCCTGATCTCGGAAAAGAACGAAGAGCCCGAGTGGATGACCGAATGGCGTCTGGGTGCGTTCGACCGTTGGGAAAAGATGGACGAGCCCGACTGGGCGATGGTGACCTATCCTGAGATCGATTTTCAGGATCAGTATTACTATGCGCGGCCCAAGAGCATGGTTGAAAAGCCGAAGTCGCTGGACGAGGTCGACCCCAAGCTGCTGGAAACCTACAACAAGCTTGGAATCCCATTGAAAGAGCAAGCGCTGCTGGCCGGTGTTGAGGCACCGGAGGAAGAGCGCAAGGTCGCTGTGGACGCGGTCTTTGACTCGGTGTCCGTAGGGACGACGTTCCAAGAGGAACTGAAAAAGGCTGGTGTCATTTTCTGCTCGATCTCCGAAGCGATCCGCGAGCATCCGGAACTGGTGAAAAAGTATCTGGGGTCGGTCGTGCCGGTCACGGATAACTACTATGCGACGCTGAACTCGGCGGTCTTTTCGGACGGCTCGTTTGTCTACGTGCCGCCGGGCGTGCGCTGCCCGATGGAATTGTCGACGTACTTCCGCATCAACGCGGAAAACACCGGTCAGTTTGAACGCACGCTGATCATTGCTGACAAAGGGTCCTACGTCTCCTACCTCGAAGGCTGCACCGCGCCGCAGCGTGACACCGCGCAGCTTCACGCAGCCGTGGTCGAGATCATCATCGAGGAGGATGCAGAGGTGAAGTATTCCACCGTGCAGAATTGGTTCCCGGGTGATGAAGAGGGCAAGGGCGGCATCTATAACTTTGTCACCAAGCGCGCCGATTGCCGGGGCGACCGGGCCAAGGTGATGTGGACGCAGGTAGAAACCGGCTCTGCCGTGACGTGGAAATACCCAAGCTGCATCCTGCGCGGCGACGACACGCAGGGTGAGTTCTACTCCATCGCCATCGCCAACAACATGCAGCAGGCGGACACCGGCACGAAGATGGTGCATCTGGGCAAGAACACCAAGTCGCGGATCGTTTCCAAAGGCATCAGCGCGGGCAAGGCGCAGAACACCTATCGCGGTCTGGTGTCGATGCACCCAAAGGCCAAGGACAGCCGCAACTACACGCAATGCGACAGCCTTCTGATCGGCGACAAATGCGGGGCGCACACGGTGCCCTACATCGAGGTCAAGAATAACTCGTCACGGGTCGAACATGAGGCCACGACGTCCAAGGTGGATGACGACCAACTGTTCTACTGCCGCTCGCGCGGGATGGATGAGGAAGAGGCTGTGGCACTGGTCGTGAACGGGTTCTGCAAGGAAGTGCTTCAAGCGCTCCCGATGGAGTTCGCCATGGAAGCGCAGCAGCTAGTGGCGATTTCGTTGGAAGGGTCTGTGGGGTAAAACCCACGCCAAGCTGGCTAGCCAGATGGAAGAAATCAGCTACACCGAAACCCACAAGGTCCAGTCGACGCATTGGTGGTATCAGGGCCGTCTTGCGATCCTGACGGCTGTGTTCGACCGCTACCTGACGCGGGGCAGCGATGCCCGGATCCTTGAGATCGGGGCAGGGTCGGGTGTGAACATTCCATTGCTGCAAGAATTCGGTCAGGTCGAGGCGGTCGAGATGCACCCGGGCGGGCGCGCAATGATTGCTGAACGCTTTGAAGGTGTTGATGTGCGTGACGGGGCGCTGCCGGATGCAGCGGTGTTTGCGGGGCAGACTTATGATGTGGTTGGGATGTTTGATGTCCTTGAACATGTCGAGCCGCATGTTGAGGCGCTGGTGGCGATCCGGGAAAACCTGTCGCCCGACGGGCGGCTTTTCCTGACCGTCCCGGCCTATCAATGGCTGTGGAGCCAGCATGACGAGGCTATGCACCATTTCCGCCGGTACAACGCGGATGGTCTGCGCAGCGCGTTTGAAGAAGCTGGCTGGCAGGTTGAGCAGGTCGGGTATTTCAACACGATCCTGTTCCCGCTGGCGCTGATCGCCCGGCTCAAGGACCGCATTCTGCGGCCCGCGATTTCCAGCGGGATGTCTGTTCCGTCGGGTTTTGTGAACCGTCTGTTCCATCGCCTGTTCGCCAGCGAAGCGCGGCGTGTGGCGAAGGGGGGCTATCCTTTCGGGCTGTCGCTGATGGTCGTTGCCAAACCGCAAACGGCCGCGCAGGCCATTGCCGCATGAGCGCTTGGGAGAAAACGGATATGATCGTCACAACTACCCCCTCGATTGAAGGCCAAACCATTCGGGCTTACCACGGCGTTGTGGTGGGCGAAGCGATCTTGGGCGCGAACATCTTCCGCGATGTGTTCGCTGGGATCACCGATATCATTGGTGGCCGCTCGGGCGCGTATGAGGCATCGCTTGGTGAGGCCCGCGAAACCGCCCTGCGCGAGTTGGAAGAGCGCGCGGCGGCCAAAGGGGCCAACGCCGTCGTCGGCGTCGATCTGGATTACGAAGTGATCAACAACATGCTGATGGTGTCGGCCTCCGGCACAGCGGTGACGGTGGGCTGATCCATGTCGCGCGCTCAACATACAAGCCATACACGCCAAGGCACGAATGCAGGCGGTCATCTGCCCGTTTTTGTGTGGCTGGTGATCGGTCTGGTCGTGTTGGGCGGTGCGTTCCTGACGGCGATGGCCTTGGGCGCGTCCAGCTCGGTTGCGATGTGGGCAGCGATCTTTGGCCTTGCGCTCCTGCGGTTTGCGCTTTGGGTGTGGAGCAAGCGGGGGCAGGCGCAATGATCAGACTGTTTGCCGCCATCCTGACCGGAGTTTTCTGTGCGTCGCTGGCCTTTGTGGTCGACATGATCACGGATGCGCTTGCCGCTTGGCAGGTCGTTTCCATTGCAGCCGTCAGCGGCTTTCTCGGGTCGCTCTTCGGGAACACAGTTCTAGGGCTTTGGAAATGATCGCGAATTCCCAAAACCTGCCGCATTCCGGCCCCTTTGCGGATTTAGCCCGTCTGTCATCGACAGAGGGAGGGATCGTGCATGGCTGTGTCACAGAACGCGCAAAATCAGGAATTCCAGCAGCGGCTGAAGCGCATTCACTCCGGCAAGACGATCCAGCAGGCCGAGGATGCCGAGGGGACGAAACCCATGGCTCCGCCGCCGCGCAAGCGCAAGCTGAGCGGGAGCTCGGGAATGGCCGGTTCACTGATGGCCGTGGCGCTGGTGTCGATCCTTTGTACGATCATTCTCAAGACTGCGCCGGTATCTGCTGCACTGACGAATGCAGAAGTGTCGCTTCCCATTCCGGGCGACACACGCGTCGCCGATCTATTGCTTGTCGTGGCACTGGGCATCGTCGGGATGCGCATTTTGGCTGTGGTTGGCTGGATGCCGAAATTTGCAGCGGCAGCGACCGCGTGCTTTCTCTTTGCGCCCGCCATGGGCGCCGAGCAGGTGCCTGCGCCGACAGAACTCTGGTCCGGGCTTGCCGTGCCCGCGTTGGAAACGGGGCTCGACCTGACCAAAACCCATATCGTTCCGCTGATCGCGGACGCATAAACACGCGCCTTCGGGCGCAATCCACCTATCTGTTGAACACTTCGCCCCGGGTGCAGCGCACCACCGGGGCCTTAGCCTGTATGAGGACCCCATGCTGAGCATTAAGAACCTGCACGTGAGCCTGGAAGAAGAGGACAAGCAAATCCTCAAAGGTGTGAACCTTGAACTGGAGGCCGGTAAGGTCCACGCGATCATGGGGCCGAACGGCTCGGGTAAATCGACCTTGTCCTATGTCCTGTCAGGCCGCGACGGCTATGAAGTGACCGAAGGCGAAGCGTCGCTGGACGGCGAAGACATTCTTGAGATGGAGCCAGAAGAGCGCGCGGCGGCGGGCCTTTTCCTTGCGTTCCAATATCCGGTCGAGATCCCGGGTGTCGGCAACATGACCTTCCTCCGCACAGCGGTAAACGCCCAGCGCAAGGCGCGCGGCGAAGAGGAACTGAGCGCAGGCGATTTTCTGAAGGTCGTGCGCGCCAAGGCCAAAGACCTCAAGATCGACGCCGACATGCTGAAGCGTCCGGTCAACGTGGGCTTTTCGGGCGGTGAGAAAAAGCGCAACGAAATCCTGCAGATGGCGATGCTGGAACCCAAGATGTGTATTCTTGACGAAACGGACTCGGGTCTGGACGTCGACGCGATGAAACTGGTGTCTCAGGGCGTGAATGCCCTGCGTGACGAAAACCGCACCTTCCTTGTCATCACGCACTATCAGCGCCTGCTCGATCACATCAAACCGGATGTCGTTCACATCATGGCTGACGGCAAGATCATCAAATCCGGCGGCCCAGAGCTGGCTCTGGAAGTTGAAAACAACGGCTACGCCGACCTTTTGGCGGAGATGGCGTAATGGCATTGCCCAAAGCGAAACAGGACCTGACCGAGGCAACGCTGTCCGCGCTGCCTGCGCCGTTTGACGGTGCCTGGGCCAAGGCGGCACAGGACGAGGCGCGCGTGCGCCTTGCTGCGCTGGGGATGCCCGTGCGCCGCGACGAATATTGGAAGTTCACCAATCCGGCGGCCTACACAACAGAGGCGGCAGAATTTGCGACGTCGACTGACACACTTGACGTATTCGACGCGGCCAAACCGCTGACGATCACCTTTGTGGATGGCGTGCTGGACGCGGATGCGTCGGACGACATGATGCTCGAGGGTGTAACCATCGAGACGCTGGTCGATGCGGCGGACGTTGATCTGCACTGGGCCAAGGGCCTTTATGGCGTTCTTGAAAACGCGGCGAATACCGCGCCCGCCAAAGACGGTGCCGCGCTTTACCGCAGCGTGCCCCGTCCGCTGGCTGCTCTGAATACTGCAGCCGCACGCGACGGGCTGGTTATTCGGGTCAGTGGTGCGGCGTCACGCCCGATCCGCATCAGCTATCGCTCGAACGGTGGCGACGCTATGATTCACCACGTCATTAAAGTCGACGAAGGCGCAAGCCTCACTTTGCTGGAAGAGGGCACCGCAGGCGCCCGGTCCAATGTGATGCTTGAGGTCGATATCGCCGACAAAGCCGCTTTCCACCACCTGCGGATGCAAGAGCCGGTTGCCGACCGTCATACGCTGACCAACACCTTTGCGCGGCTTGGCAATGAAAGCACGTTCAAGAGCTTTGGCCTGACTGCGCAAGGCGTGTTGACGCGCAACGAAACGATAATGGAACTGACAGGCGACGACGCTGTGGCCCATGTGGCTGGCGCATGTCTGGGCGATGGCAACGTCCACCACGACGACACGGTTTATATCACTCATGATGCTGTGAACTGCGAAAGCCGTCAGGTGTTCAAGAAGGTCCTGCGCAACGGGGCCGTGGGCGTGTTTCAGGGCAAGATCCTCGTTCAACCGCACGCGCAGAAAACCGACGGTTACCAGATCAGCCAATCGCTCTTGCTGGATGATGACAGCCAGTTCTTGGCCAAGCCGGAGCTCGAAATCTACGCCGATGACGTGGCTTGTTCGCACGGCTCGACATCCGGCGCGATTGATGAGGCGGCGCTGTTTTACCTGCGGTCGCGCGGGGTGCCGCATGCCGAGGCGATCAACCTTCTGACCTTATCGTTCCTGGCTGAAGCGCTGGAAGAGATTGACGACGAGGCATTGGCCGAAATGGTGCAGACACGCCTTGAACAGTGGTTGAGGGCATAGGTGCCGGTCACACGCGATATCGTTCAAAGCTACACGAGGCCGCGCAAAGTCATGCGCCGCCTTTTGGATGCTGGTCAAAGAGAGGATCGTGCGATTGCGATCCTGTTCGCAGGCTGTTTGATCCTGTTCATCAGCCGGTGGCCCGCCCGTGCGCGTGAAGCGCATCTGACGGAAACGCCATTGGTGGAGCTGATTTCAAATGACCTGTTTGCGCTGCTCTTTTTGCTGCCGCTCGTCATGTACGGGCTGGGGGCTCTGACACATATTCTGGCCTTGCCGTTCAAACCCAAAGGCGGCTGGTATAACGCACGGCTTGCGCTGTTCTGGAGCCTTTTGGCTTCATCACCGTTCATCGTGCTGTCGGGGCTTGTGGCCGGGTTCATTGGCGACGGCATCCAAAATACCGTGGTTGGGGCGATTTGGTTTGGCGTTTTCATCGTAATGTGGTCGCTCAATTTCCGAGAGGCCGAACGCGCTCCCGCAGGGCAGGCTGCATGACGGCGTTTCTCAACTTGATAGGCGAAAGCTTTACCAACCCGCGTCAGGCGGCGCGTGTGCTGCTGAGCCTTAACCCCACGCGTGACATCGCGTTTTCGGCGCTTGGCCTGACCGTTGTTCTAAGCGTGATCCTGAGTTTTCTGATGTCTGGTGGCGAGGCATTGCGCCTGACACCAGAGAGCATGCCTCTTCAACCCGGGATCGTGGCAGGGATGATGATGTGTCTCACCACCATTCTGGCCTTCATGATCTACTTCACCGGTCAGGCCATGAAGGGCACAGGGGATTTGCCAAGCTCAATCCTTGTCATGGCGTGGATGCAGGCCTTGTTTCTGGCCGGGCAGGTGGTTCAGGGGTTTCTGATCCTTATGTCGCCCGGTTTGGGGACATTGTTCGGGGTCGCACTAACGCTGGTGATCATTTGGGTGTTGCTCGTCTTTATTGACGAATTGCATCAGCTTGGGTCGGTTGGCCGTGCTGCGTTCCTGCTGTTTATGGCGTTTGTTGGTGTGACTTTGGGTATGTCGTTTCTTCTCACACTTGTCGGGGTATCGTCCGTATGACCTATGACGTTCAAAAGATCCGAGCAGACTTCCCAATCCTAAGCCGTGAGGTGAATGGGAAACCATTGGTGTATCTCGACAACGGCGCATCGGCACAAAAGCCGCAGGTGGTAATCGACGCCATTTCTACGGCGTATTCACACGAATACTCGAACGTTCACAGGGGTTTGCACTATCTGTCTAATCTTGCGACCGACAAATACGAAAGTGTCCGTGGCACAATCGCCAAGTTCCTGAATGCGCCGTCAGAGGACGAAATCGTCTTTAATTCTGGCACGACCGAGGGGATCAACCTTGTGGCCTACGGCTGGGCGATGCCGCGCATGCAGGCTGGCGATGAGATTGTTCTGAGCGTGATGGAGCACCACGCCAACATTGTACCGTGGCATTTTCTGCGCGAACGGCAGGGCGTCGTTCTGAAGTGGGTCGATGTCGATAGCCGCGGTGCCCTGGACACCCAAGCTGTGATTGATGCGATCGGGCCAAAGACGAAACTGGTGGCTTTGACACACCTGTCCAATGTCCTTGGCACTAAGGTGGACATCAAGGCCATCACGGCAGCAGCGCATGAAAAAGGTGTGCCGGTCTTGGCCGACGGATCACAGGCCGCAGCGCACATGCCGGTCGACGTCACGGATCTTGATTGTGATTTCTATGCTGTCACTGGGCATAAGCTTTACGGCCCGTCAGGGTCTGGTGCGATCTATATCAAGAAAGAGCGCATGGACGAGATGCGCCCCTTCATTGGCGGCGGCGACATGATCCGCGAGGTCCACAAAGACACGGTGACGTGGAACGATGCACCGATGAAGTTCGAAGCCGGCACGCCGGGGATCGTGCAGCAGATCGGTTTGGGTGCGGCGCTCGACTACATGATGGGTGTCGGCATGGACGCGATTGCCGCGCATGAAGACACATTGCGCGACTACGCTGCCACGAAACTGGGCGGTTTGAACTGGCTCAACGTGCAAGGCACGATGCCTGACAAGGGCGCGATCTTTTCCTTTACGTTGGATGGTGCGGCGCATGCTCATGACATTTCGACAGTGCTGGACAAAAAGGGCATCGCGGTCAGGGCAGGGCATCACTGCGCACAGCCGTTGATGGAGCACATGGGCGTGCCCGCCACGGCCCGTGCGTCTTTTGCTATGTACAACACGACTGAAGAGGTCGACACTTTGGTTGAGGCTCTTGAACTCTGCCACGAGCTTTTCGCTTAGGACGTGAAACATCTTGCTGCACATCCGTTCGCGGACGGTTGTGCTGTCCCGTTGTGATCGCTATAGCCGGTGAGACAAGGACCCATAGCTCAGCTGGATAGAGCGCTGCCCTCCGAAGGCAGAGGCCAGAGGTTCGAATCCTCTTGGGTCCGCCAAATTTTCCAAATGCTTCAGATGATTATGTCGTTATGCCGCTGTTTTCGTTGAGAAAATTGGGAGGACGGGGAAGCAGGTCAGGATACCGAACCTATTTGGTACACAAATTCCTTTCGTTGCCGGAATTTTGCTGTCCCGCTATCGGGGTCATAAAGTGGCAAATATGAGCATCGAACTTCGGCGAGGCGTTTATTTTTCGCGACGACGACGGCCGCGACGATTCGAACACGTCGAACCGAGCAAGGTCGTACCGATCTCTTGACATACTGATAGCCTTGGGATTGCCGAGAAAAGGCCAGCGTTACCTAGAAGAATTGTGAAATGGTTCGGATCCCGCCGTAGTATCGGGCGACGCAAACCCGACAAGGTTATACGACGCTACCTGGAAAAAAGCTCAGGGCGTGTATTTCCGATTTGTCTTGGCAGCGGATCTTTCCAACCTTCTTGTGGATGAAGTCATCGCGGGGGTGCCGGCGGCGCTTGAAAAGAACGGCAAAGTGCAAAAGCACGTGGCCTAGGCAACGCGCGAGTTCGCCAAGTGCCCGCCTCACTGTCTGTCGAAGCCTCCAAAAAAATACATGCCGCTCGCCGGAAACACCCCTTACCCAGTCATATCCCTTAGCAGGCGGACGCTGAAAACGCGCGATGCGGCGCGGGTGATCCCCTAGGCGGGCGTAAGCCCTGAGCCGCGAAAGAATCCGCTGACGGCTTTACCACGCTTGCCGAATACTTTGAGCCCATAAGCGTTGCCTTTGATTGCTCAGTTTGAATTTTGACCGTGTAACCCTTCGGAGATGCGGCAACACGCCTGTTTGAAGAATCTGCGTTTTGCTGCACGGTCTTGACCGCTAGGCAGTAAACCCATGATAAGATGAGAGAAATGGCGTTCTTGTCCTACAGTCCTATTTGAAAGGGCAGGGAGCAAAGAAAGGAAGTGCAGGTTTGGCACATATTCTGCTTCTCGAAGACGACCTACCACTTGCGACCAGCTACAAGAAGATGCTGACCGGTGCTGGCCACAGCGTCGACGTAGTAACATCTGTGATGCGTGCCTTTGAGCACTTCCAACAGGCCAAATACGACATCGTTATCGCCGATCTGTTTATCTACGGAGAGGACGGTGATCGCGACGAAGGTGGGATAACCTTCATCTCTCACATCAAGCAACTGCAAGACAGCAGGGTTCCGGTCCTTGCGATTTCCGGGAGCTTTGCAGAAACCAAGCCCAGTGATTTGGCACTCCTAAGCAAAACCACTGCAAGAACCGTTGGGGCCGCTGAGACGCTTGCAAAGCCCGTGACAGAGGACGTTCTTCTATCTTCTGTAGAACGGCTATTGCAGTCCTAGGGGCATAGGGTCTGGGTCCAAAACCAACACTTGGACTATTGGTCTGTGACTTGACCTTTGCGCGGGTATCTTAATTTCGAGGTAAATAACTTGCGGAAGGAAGCACTGCTGAGTGCTTCCTAGATAGGACGCCCATGTCGCTGCACCTCACTGACGAGCAAATGCAGGAAGCGCTTGAGACATGCGCTGCCGAACCCGCGCACATACCCGGCACAATCCAGCCCATAGGTTTCTTGCTTGCTTGCGACGTGGAAGACTGGGCCATCTGCCAAGCGAGCGAAAATAGCGGCGAGCTGTTTGGTAGACCTGTCGCCGACCTATTTGAAGAAACGGTTGCGTCCCTGCTAGGGTCTCCGATCTGGCATGGGTTGAGAAACGCAATCGGCACCGAGGATTTTGCCGACGGTCGCCGTTTCCTTGGACAGTACGAAAAAGACGACGCACCATATTCGGTGCATGCTTGCAAGGCGGGCGCGCGGTGCGTGCTAGAGATTGAACCGCTCGGCCCGTCTGACCTCGAACCCAGCCGAGAACGCGATCGCGCTCTCTTGATTCAACAAATTGAGTTCTGCAGCACTCTCACCGAGCTGTTTGAAACAACCGTCGAACTGCTGCGGCACCTCACTGGTTTTGACCGGGTGTCTATCATCAAGTTCGATGATCAGTGGAACGGAGAAGTTCTCGCAGAGGCTCGTAGTAGTCTTGTCGAGCCCTTGGTTGGTCTTTGCTTCCCAAGCCATGACATTCCGGCTCAAGCCCGCGAGCTTATGCGCATCACGCCGCTAAGGGTCATCGCGGACGTTTCGCAGAAGCCCATTTCGTTGCTTGCGAAAAGCCCTGATGAGTCGCCGCTTGATATGACCCATGCCCTGCTGCGTGGGGTATCGCCCGTACACATGCAGTACCTCCAGAATTTCGGGGTGGGGGCCACGATGACGCTGTCCATCATCTTGAAGGACCAGCTTTGGGGATATGTCTCGTTTCACAGTGTGAAGCCCGACGTCGTGCCGGCAAATCTGCGCCATTTGCTTCTGACCTTTATGCCGATCCTGAGGTTGAAACTGGAGCTCATCCAACGAGAGGAAGAAATTCGTCTTTCACGCGCGATCGACGATCTTCAGTCGGACGTGAAAGACGAACTCAGCAGCGGTGAAGACCTTCAAGGGATGCTAAACCGTGTTGGCCCGTCAATTGCCGAGACCCTTGATGTTGTTGGCGTCGCGATGACCAACGGGTCGGAATACTTCTCATTTGGTGACGTGCCTGAAACTGCCGTGATCGATGCATTGTCCCAAAAGGCCCGCCAAAACCCCAGTCAGGTCTTGGCGGAAACGGCTTTGACCGAAGCCTTGCCCGAGCTTTCGCCACACTTGAGCGGGTTTGCCGGGGCGCTGGTTACCGTTTTCGAAGATAAACGCTGCTTGCAGGTTTTCCGACGCGAAATCTCGGACAAAATCCATTGGGCAGGCAATCCATCCAAGACCGTGGAGGTTGTGGAGAGCAAACTTCGAATTCAACCCAGAAATTCGTTTTCAACATACCTTGAGGAGGTCAGGGGCAAATCAAAGCCTTGGTCCGAAGATGACCTGCATTTGATGCGCCAGCTATGGCCGTTGCTCAGTGCTGCGGAACGACAAAGTTTTCTTGCTGATTTGACGCGGCAGCAGAACCTGATGATCAACGAGCTGAACCACCGCGTCCGAAATATTCTGTCGTTGATTAAATCCGTCTCCACCCAAGCACGACGCGCAGGCGGGTCACTCGAGAGTTATTCACACGCACTGGAGGCTCGCATTTTCGCCCTTGCTGCTGCGCATAACATTGGCGCTGGCTCAGCACAGACGGCGGTTTCTGTCCGCCGCATAATCGAGCTGGAAGCGGCCCCTCACGTTGAAGAGAATTCTTCGCAAATGCAGGTGCTGGGAACCGACGCCGAAATTCGTGCTGACAGCGCGCCGATCTTTGGCCTTGTGATACATGAGTTGATCACCAACGCCGTAAAATACGGGGCGCTCTCAACACCTTATGGTCGGCTGGAAATTCAGTTGGGCAAGACCGACGACGGACTAAAGCTTAGCTGGAAAGAGTCAGGTGGCCCGTCCGTGGTGAAACCCGAAGCCTTTGGGTTCGGAACCACCCTAATTCAACAGGCTGTGCCTTATGAAATGGGTGGTACGGCAGACGTCGTTTTTGCGCCAACTGGTCTCGAAGCTAGGATCGTTCTGCCCGGGACTGCATTGAGCAGTATCGGCGGCGATGAAAAGCCCAACGGGTCGACTGAGGACACCGCACCGGCAAGCAACTCAAACTCTCTGAAAGAGCGCCGTGTAATGGTCTTGGAGGACAACTTCATGATCGCCAGGGAGTTGAAGCAGACCCTTTTGGATGTGGGATTTGCCGATGTCGAAATGGTTCCAAACGTCAGACGCGCCGTAGCCTACCTAGAACAGGTTTCTCCCGGCCTTGCTCTACTTGATGTCAACCTGAGCAACGGTGAGACCAGCTTTAAAGTCGCTGATGAACTCCTCGCGCGGCGGATCCCGTTTCTGTTCGTCACGGGCTACGGCGAACAACACAATTTTCCCGGCTATCTCAAAGAGAAAACAGTCCTGACCAAGCCTGTCACTGATCACGATTTGATTGACGCACTCAATAGTCTTGCGGGGGAAATGAGTGACCTTTGATCACCCAGGCATCACGATGCGGGCAGGTTGATCTGTTGGTCTCGTGAAGGAATCGACAGTAGTCGCACAAGGAATGAGCACAAAATCGTTTTTATGGACGTTGCCTCAAACCGGCCCGTGACCAGCTAGATCCACTGCATGAACAATTTCTGGCCTTGCCGATAAAGCTGTGCAACAACAATGGCATGTGCGGTTTGGTGGGCCGGCACGATCGTAGTGTGTGTTGATTGGGTGCTGTTCTTACCCAAGCTACGAGACATGATGTGAGGGAAAGGTTAACTCTTGCAAACACTTGAATTTCCCGTGGTCGCCGTGGGCGCATCCGCAGGAGGTCTAGAAGCCGCCACCACGATGCTGAGTGAAGCCAAGATGGGCGATGGGATTGCGTATCTTCTTGTGATGCATCTTCAGCCAGACAGAGAAAGCCTGTTGGTTGACCTGCTATCGCGGAAAACCCCACTTCCCGTTGCCCATATGGAAGATGGCGGCGAAGTCCGTCCGGATCATATCTACGTCATTCCGCCCGCATTCACGGCATCAATTGCGCACTCGAAATTCAAACTGGATCCGTTTCCAGAGCCCCGCGGAGTCAGACGTCCGATTGACGACATGTTCAAATCGCTGGCGGAAGAAAACGGCGAAAAGTCCGCTTTCGTCATTCTGTCCGGCACGGGCACCGACGGGTCCTATGGAATTGGTCAGGCAAAATCCGCAGGAGGCCTGACGATTGTTCAGGAACCTTCGGCAGCGCAATACGACGGCATGCCCGTCGCCGCGATGATCGAAGGCAATGTTGACCAAGTCCTTCCAGCACAAGACATTGTTGCAGCCATAACCGAGTATTTCAAAGGTCATGAAGCCCTAGATTGGTCTGGCGGCAAGATTGCTGAGCCAAACCACGCACCGCTCAAAACCATCATCCAGAGGCTATACCAACGCTTCAACGTGGACTTCCGGTCCTACAAGAGCGGGACCCTTATGCGGCGCCTGATAAAGCGCTTACAAATCAGGAAGCTCGCGCCGAACGAATATCTCGAGTTCTTCGAAGCACATCCCGAAGAGCAAGTTGCGCTGCTGAACGATTTTTACGTCAATGTGACCTCCTGCTTCCGTGATCCGGAGAGTTTTGACGCGCTGGTGGAACAGGCTTTGGAACCCATCATTGCCAAAAAGAGCGCCAACGACGATCTTAGGATTTGGGTGCCGGGGTGTTCGTCGGGTCAGGAAGCGTATTCGATTGCGTGTTGCGTCGCGTATTTGATCGAACAACACGCGAAGCCGCTTTACGTTCAGATTTTCGCCACCGATATTTTCGCTAAGGTGGTTGAAACCGGGCGGCAACTGACGTTTTCCGAAGCGGAATACCTGAAAATCCCGCAGAAATACCGTGATCGCTACACGCGACAGGTCGGCTATGACCGGTATGAGTTCACGAACGCTCTTCGGCAAAATATTCGGTTCTCGCAACACGACTTCCTGATGATGCCGGCGTTCTCGAACATGGACCTCGTGTCTTGTCGAAACGTGCTGATTTACCTGAACGAAAAGGCACAGATGGAAGCATTCAAAACGTTTCATTTCTCGCTCAATCAAAATGGTTACTTGTTTCTGGGGAACTCCGAGACTGCGAACCGTGCCGATGATCTGTTCTCGGTCGTCGACAGTGAACAC
Source organism: Shimia ponticola (assembly GCF_007995215.1). Classification (GTDB taxonomy): domain Bacteria; phylum Pseudomonadota; class Alphaproteobacteria; order Rhodobacterales; family Rhodobacteraceae; genus Shimia_B; species Shimia_B ponticola. The sequence goes on along the minus strand of NZ_VCDK01000003.1, from coordinate 210,465 downwards.
CGCATCTACCAATCCTACGGCCCAAGAGGACGGATGCCGATCATAGGCCAACCATGGGCAGAGATGCGAAGAAAGACCGAGGACATCGAAAGCCCCGATGTCGCGACCGGCCCTCAAACTCGAGTTTCAGGCATTGATAGCGTCATAAGCAAATACGCTCCGCCGTTTATTATTGTAACTCAGTCGGGAAGAATTCGGGACACACACGGTGAACTCGGCTTGGTTCTGGAGACCAATACCACCGCGAACCGGACGATCTACAACTCCGTTCGGAGTTCCCTGAGAGACACCGTCGTGGCATTACTTGAGGACACGGCACAGTCGCAAAAGAGCGGAGCCCTAGTCGATCAGGAAGCGATCACACCGTTCGGCAAAGCGAAATTCGACATCATTTGCGAACCGCTGGCTGACGGTGAGTACGGGATTTTGTTCATCCAAACGGACCGTTTGCAAAGCTTCACCGAGAAATATGCAATCGCGCAGCCAACCGTGGATGAGCGGCTTGCAAGGTTGAATGCGGAACTTGAACGCGAACGGGATCGCAGGCGGGCCGTAGCCGAAGAAGCCGATACAGCTAATGAAGAGTTGAAGAGCTCAAACGAAGAGATGCTCTCGATGAACGAAGAGCTTCAGTCTGCGAACGAAGAACTTACGACTGCGAACCAAGAGCTAAAGGAAAAGATCGATCAGCTAACTTCTGCTCACGCCGAGATTGCAAACTTTGTCAGCTCATCCCCGGTTGGGATCGTGATGGTCGACAAAGAGTTGCGCATTCGCCGAACAACCGACTACGCGCGTGATTTCATCGGCGTCAGAAGCTCCGACTATGGCCGCTTGATCAGCGAATTGCGGATGGACTTTGCCCCTGAGGGCTTTCTCGACATGGTCAAATCTGTCGTCGATACGGGCAAGCCGGAAACGGTGACAGGCCAAAGCGCCGTCCTTGGCATATATTATGACATCGCGATCACGCCGTATGTTGAGACGACCGGTGAAGGGAGTGGCGCAACCATTACAATCCGTGACGTTACCGAGGGGACGGTCCTGCGCAAAAAGCTTGAAAGCGAAATTCTTCGCCGACGGCTTGCGATGGAGACAGCCAAGATGGGCTTTGCAGAGCTGAACCCAGAAACACAGCAGGTTTCGGTTGATAGCACCTTGGCCGCGCAGTTCGGTCTGGCAGGAAAAGGTGAGTATCCTGTTGGTCACGCATTTCAGTTCATGCCGGACGTTGATAAAGCCATCGCCTTTAACAAGCTTGAAGCCGCAATTACCGATGGCACCGAGTACGAATTCGACTTTCGGATCGAGCATCCTGAACAGGGAACCAAGTGGTTCCGGACACGCGGCTCGCGGGTTGAAACGCCGAATAATGGCATCCGCGTCATCGGGCCGACGATTGATATCACCGATATCGTCCGTACCTCCCGGGAGGGGATGTTCGTCGGTGAGATGAGCCATCGTATCAAAAACCTGTTTGGTGTGATCACCTCTTTGATCGGGATGTCGGCAAATTCGACCTCAGACGTTGAAGAACTGGTGGACGGTCTCGATTCACAGGTGACTGCGCTGGCAAACGCCTATGATATGGCACGCAAGAATGTCTCTTTTGATCAGATCGAGGTTGAAGCACTGCTCAGAGAGCTTCTTCTTCCATTCGATCCAGATCGCCGCGCAGTCCTGAGCGGGCCCGAGCAGACCATCTCTGCGGATACACTGAATGCCTTCACTCTGGTTGTGCATGAATTGGCGACCAATGCGTTCAAATACGGCGGGCTTTCGACGCCAGATGGCTCACTGACAATAGAATGGCAGAAGACCCGGCAAGATATGTTGCAGGTCAAGTGGCAAGAAGCGCGCGAAGGATTGGACTATAACGATGATGCCCCGGGCTTTGGCACATCTCTTTTGGACGGGGCCGCTCAGATGGGCGGAGGCTCGATCGTAAGAGAGGCCGCTCCGGGAACGCTCGACATTACGTTCGAGCTTCGCGTCAAGTAGGCAAAGTTTCAGGAGATAATTGATGCACGCGCTCGTAGTCGAAGACGAACTCGTCATTGCGCTTGGCCTCAAGGCGATCCTGCAAGGCATGGAATTCGCTGAGGTGACAGTTGTCGGGACACTGAATGACTTGAGGAACCTTGGCGACATACGCGTTGACCTCGCCATTTTCGATGCAAATCTGCCGGACGGTTGCGGCAGAGAAGTCGCTGAAGAATATGCCCAACGTGGTGTTCCGACGCTCATCCATTCCGGTCACATCACGAGAGACCAAGTCAGCAACAACGAGCACATACGCTTCCTCCCAAAGCCTTCAACGCGAGCTGAAATAAAGGCGACGATCAAGTCAGTTCTTGGGACGGATTGACCCGCTTAGGTCCTGTGCAAATTACGGATCATGAGGGCTCGCGAAGGTGTGTTTTCCGAGCGAAACGTAACAAGGCCTGCGTGGCCTGAGGCGCAGCCCACCAAATGAGTGGAGCGGCAGCAGTCAAGCCACTGGTGCGCCGTGGGCAGGGCGTTGAGGTGATGACCGCGCGAAGGGACATAGCGAACGCGCTACGTCTGCAACACACCCATGTCCCGCCGGTGGCGCCCTTGCGGCTTAATTTGTTTAATTTGGGCTCATCCTCCGCGCGTTGCGGGGATCGCAACAAGATTCGACACGGAAAACGCGGAAACATCTGCGCCTGCTCGCGGCGTCGAGGCGAGGTCGAGACGCGCCGCGATAAGGCGGTCAAAGAGCAGAAAGGACTGCGAGTCCTGTTGCATCCGCCAATCCCCTGAAAATTTACCGCCTTTTTGATGCCAATTCTTGGATGTGCTGGTCATAGGCACGCTTTGTGCGCGCGTCTGGCTCACAGCGTGAATTTGCCATGTTTTCAGCATGTTCTGACGGTAGCCTTCAAAGCTGATTTTTTTTGTCGGAAATAGTGTTGCCTTTGCTGTCGAATCTAGTAGTTGAGTAAATGAATAAGGTTTTACGGAGGGTTCAAAAATGACCACAACCAAGACGTCCATTCTCGCGCTTGCGGTTGCCGCAACTTTCGGTTCGGCGATTGCGGCCTATGCCGAGGGAGAGCTGAACCTTTACAGCTCGCGCCACTATGACACCGATGAACGGTTGTATTCGGATTTTGAGGACATGACCGGGATCACCATCAACCGGATCGAAGGCAAAGCCGATGAATTGATTGCCCGGATGGAAGCTGAAGGCGCCAACAGCCCCGCCGACATTCTGTTGACGGTCGACACATCACGTCTTGAGCGCGCCAAGAATGCCGGCGTTTTGCAGTCGATTGAAAGCGACGTGCTTGAGGCCCGCATCCCGGCAAGCCTTCAGGATGCCGACAATCAGTGGTTCGGCTTTTCCCAGCGCGCGCGGATCATTTTCTATGACAAGAATGACGTCGCAAACCCGCCGCAAACCTATGTCGATCTGGCCGATCCAGCCTACCAAGGGATGGTCTGCCACCGGTCGTCGACCAACGTCTATTCGCAAACCCTGCTGAGCGCGGTCATTGAAAACTACGGCGAAGAGGCGGCCAAGGATTGGGCGGCAGGCGTTGTTGCAAACTTTGCCCGTGACCCACAGGGCGGTGATACCGACCAGCTGCGCGGTCTTGTGTCGGGGGAATGTGATATCTCGATCTCGAACACCTACTACTTTGCCCGTGCGATCCGCAAAGAGGTCTCTGGCCTGCCAGAGGACGCCCGTGCCAATATTGGTTGGGTTTTCCCTGCGCAAAACGATGAAGGCGCACACATGAACCTGTCGGGTGGCGGTGTTGCGGCGAACGCACCGAACAAAGACAACGCGATCAAGTTCATGGAATACCTCGCCTCTGATCAGGCACAGCAATATTTCAGCGCGGGCAACGATGAGTACCCAGCCGTTGCTGGCGTCGCGATCAGCCCATCAGTTGCAGCGCTTGGTCTGTTCCGCCCGGATGATGTGGACCTGTCGGCAGTGGCGCAAAACGTGCCGATGGCCCAGATGATCTTTAACGAAGTTGGTTGGAAATAAGCAGCTTCACACAAACCTTGAGGGGCGCCAGAGAGGCGCCCTTTTTTTTGGGGGTACCGGGACCGGTGGCGCGGCCCGAGTGGTGCGCTCAATTGGCTTAGAAGAGGCTAATGTCGTCCTCATCCAGATCGGTATTCTCTACGAGGATCTGCCAATCTGCATTCATGTCCGAGGTGATCAGCGTATCGTCACCATCGCCCTGACCGGACAGGACGGTGATGATTTCGTCCTCGGTCGCACGGGTGATCCAAAGACTATCGCCTTCGCCGAAGTCAGTGATCAGGTTGCTGCCGTCCATATCGGAATACAGCTTGAAGAGATCGCTTCCTGCGCCACCTGTCATGCTGTCATCGCCGGATCCGGCCATCAATGTGTCGTCACCCGAGCCGCCGTCTAGGACATCGTCACCTGACCCGCCGCGTAGCATGTCGTCGCCTGCGCCGCCGCCAAGAACATCGTGGCCAGAATTGCCGGCTATGCGGTCGTCTCCTGACCCGCCGGACACGGTATCATCGCCTGATCCTCCGTTCAGTCGATCATGTCCTGTGCCGCCGTCGATGTCATCATCTCCGCTCTGACCCATGATCGTATCCCGACTATCGAGGCCCAGAACGCGGTCATCGCCGCTTCCTGCGTGAATGGTATCGCGGCCTAGAGTGCCGACGAGGACATCGGAGTCCTGCGTGGCGATGGCATCAGCGAGGTCCTCGATGCCGCTAAAGTCCAGGATGCGACCTGTATCCGCGCCTTCGGCATCCGTGAAAAACACGGTGCCACTGCTGTCGTCGTCTTGGTCAAACTCAACCCGATAGGTCGACGACCCAAGGGACAGCACATCCTCGCCAGAGCCACCATGGACGCTGTCGGTGTGGGCATCATCGCTCAGGATCATGACATCGTCGCCGCTGCCCAGCGCAACGCGACCGGCGCTGGCCTGTTCGGACATGACCACGATGTCGTCATCGTCCTTGGTGCGGATGGAACCGCCGACCTTTGACTTGCCGTCCATGAGAACCCGATCATTCCCACCCTCGGTCGCCAGATCATCGGTGATGCGGGCCATGTTGGTCAATTCGATCCGGTCGTTTCCATCCTGAGACCGCACATCATCACCCACGATGGCATTGCCGGACAACAGGACCTGTTCGTTGTCATCGCCGGGGCCCATGTCGATATCATAGCGGACCGAGCCAGAGGACATCGCGACCACGTCATCCCCAAGACCTGTGTCGATTTTCCCGGCGACGGTCGAGCCGCCGATCAGATTGACGGTGTCATCACCATCTTCTGTGCGGATGCTGCCATCGACGGCCAATGCGGTGACGTCGATGTCATCATCCATCCAGGTGCCTTCAATGGCATCGGTGGGCATCAACCCGCGCGGTGCAACAACAAACGGATCATCCTGAATGAGGTCGATATCGGTCGTGCGCAAGATGACCGATGACATATTTGCCGATGCCAACACCTCGTCCAGCAGATCTCCGGTCAGGCGCGGATCAAGCTGGTTGAAGGTTTCGTCACCTTGCGCCGTGCGCATGAATTGATCGGTCAGGATATGAGAGAAGAGGGGGCCCATCAGGGTGCCATCAATATTGTCTTCGGCCAGACCGCCCACCCACAGATCGATATCATGGACCGTGTCATAGACGCTGGCCAATTCGGCCTGCAGTTCTTCATCCGCCGTCAGGATCGAAAAATCAGTCGGGTCGAGCGCTTCTGGATCAATGTCACCGATCAGTTGCGCGCGGACGTCTACGTAGGAGCCCATGCCGTGATCGGCACCCCTGATCAGGTTCAAAGCCGGAAGACTGAAACCCGACACTCCGTCTGGTGTCGCAAGGAAAAAGTTCAGGTCATCGACAACCTTGGTGTCCAGCTCCTGGGCATGTTCGGCAGCCTGACCGCGGATCAGGGCGTCAATTCCGCCGTCTTTGACTGCGTCAGGATTAAAGAACGCGTCCATCAAGGCGAGATGACCGTCTTCAAAGACAGTACCGTCATCATTCAGGCGCGGCATATGCCCCGATACGAGCGTGTGGCCAAAGCGGAACGCAGCTGTTGAGAATTCAAGACTGATCTGACCATCGACATCCGGGTCATGTTCCAGATCGTCAGGTATGACGTTGCCGATCAGATGCGGCAGCCATTCGTCATAGGTGATCTTTTGGATGTTGTGCTCAACGATGCTGCGCGCAACTTCGAAAATCTGTTGATCGTCCCAGTCTGGGTTCTCTTCACCCAAGCGCTCGGCCCAGTAATTGTGCTCGCGCACAAAAAGGGTGTGGAGGGTCAGCAGGTTTGGGTTTTCGTTGGCGCGGACGTCGCCAGCAAGGAAAACGGGGTCATCAGACGTGATATCACCCGCCATGACCGTATCCTGCGTCGCTTTTGGCAAGAGGCCATGCGTTGATGTCGGGTCATCGGTGACGGCGAGCTTGCCGTCTTCAAAGCTGCGCACATCGGCTTCTCGACCCGCGTTGGAACCATAAACCATCGACGCGTCGATCTGCCATGTGATGGCATTGCCAAATTCACGCGGGCCGGTTTCGCCGGTTCCGTCCATAAACTCGGACCGACCCACACCATGCGCAAAGGCATCAACCTCGATCTGTTCGACGTGGCCTTCAGGGGTCAGGCTCAGGTCATGGTCCAGAAACTGGCCCCATGTCGTGAAAAGGGTCGAGATGTTTTGCGATGACGGCATATCGCCGTCCTGATCAAAAATCGCGCGAGACACCTCAATCGGGTCAGTTGTTTCATACAACTCGCCGAGGCCGTCTTCGTAACGTGCTTCTGTCAAACGCGGCATTTGCTCAAGCTGAGCAAGAAACGGACACCGTCCCGCCATTTTAAAAACCTCACAAACGCAGAGCGTCCCACCCAAGGCAAAATGTTGCAGCGCGGCGTGATTCAGTCAAATTTTTGAGAGATTTAAGGCGTATTGCCAACGGCTTAGGGACAATCCTGACCCTTTAGCGCGGAGTGTTTCGATTTGTGAAACGTTGGGCCTTAGCGACCCCAGGTGCGGACCTGACCGCAATCGACATGCACAAAGTTCGACCCCGAGTAGCGGCCAACGCCACCAGCAGAGCACGATGCGGCCGCGCGCGCCACTTGGCTGACAGAGCGCCCGTTCATCCGCAAGTCGGCAGCTTTGCCTTCCATGTGGAGAGACCGCTTGGCCACTCCGGACGAGCGCGAGCGCAGCATCGCGTTGGTTTGAGGCGTGCGATAGCCAGACAAAAGCATGAAGGGTTCAGGCGTATCCAGAAGGTTGCGGGACGCCGCGATGATATCGACGGTGCGCGTATCCATCCCCGTGGCTTGGTCCTGACGCCAGTCGCGCATGAAGTAGTTCACTTCTTTCAGAGCGTCGGCGATGTACTTGCCTTCGATCCAGTAGATCATGTCGATATGTTCGCCGGTTCGACCGGAATACATCTTGATGCGACGGATATCACCTGCACCACGCAGGAAGCCTGCGGCGTTGGAATAGGTGGGTGCTGCAACCAAAGATGTGGCTGCAAATGCCTGCAAAAATCCGCGCCGCGAAACGCGATCTGATCGAATGGATGCCATGTGCCTCGTATCCCGTCGTCTTTTATTGCACCTGCCGTCTCAGTTGAACTGATACGACATCCCCAGTTGGCGCATCGGCTATATGCCACAACTCGAATCGTATCCCAAGCCTTTGTTCCGCTCCTGAGAAAAGTTCCCTAAGGATTGGCAAGTTTTTGCGCATGAATTCATGACGCCGTTGTGTTTTGGCATTCATGCAACACCGCGTGGGGTTTTAGCCACAGCCTGAGCCTGAGTGACGATTGTGGCAGAATTGTGAATAGACGCTGGCTCCAAGGCTTTGCGAAACACAGGCGCAAGACCTCATTCAATCACCGTCAGGACCGCATCATGTCGATTGTTCTCCGCGCCTGGGCCGCTGTCTTATTTTCAGCGCTGCTCGCGATTTTCCTAGTTTTTGCGTCCCACGGTCCAGCATCGGCGCAAGTCACAGCCTACAAGCAAGCAATTGCAGAGGCGGCGTCCGATGATGCGGCTGTTGCCGCGTTCTATCAAGAGCGCGCGTACAAGCCGATCTGGACAGGGAAGGGCAACCGTGATCGTCAACGTCGCACGGCGCTTCTTGCGGCTTATCGCGGTGCCACCAATCATGGATTGCCCGCAGCCCGTTATGATGAAGCGGCGCTGAAACAGGCAATCCGCGCGGCGAAGACTCAATCTCAGCGCGCCGCGCTTGAGGTCACGCTGACCAAGGCATTTTTGCAATACGCGCGGGATGTGCAGACGGGCATGGTGACGCCTTCAAAGGTCGACTCAGGACTGGTGCGCGCAGTTCCATATCGTGACCGTAAGGCGACGCTTGTTGCCTTTAGTAAATCATCGCCATCCGGGTTCATGAAGGCGCTTCCGCCGAAGTCACCTGAATACGTGCGCTTGATGAAGGAAAAACTGCGTCTTGAGAAACTGCTCGCCACGGGTGGGTGGGGCGATAAGGTGCCTGCCAAATCATTGAAGCCAGGGGCAAGCGGCAATGCGGTCGTCGCCCTGCGCAATCGCCTGATTGCAATGGGCTTCATGGGGCGTTCCACAACGCAAACCTATGACGAAAGCATTCAGGCAGCGGTCCAACAATTCCAACTCGCGCACGGACTTTCCACTGACGGCGTGGCAGGTGCCGGGACGATGTCGGAAATCAACAAGGGCGTAGATGTGCGTCTGACTCAGGTCATGGTTGCGATGGAGCGGGAACGCTGGATCAACAAGCCGCTCGGTGATCGTCACGTCTGGGTCAACCTGACCGACTTCAAGGCGCAGATCCGCAACAAGGGCAAAGTCGAGTTCGAAACGCGCAGCGTGATCGGCCATGTCGACAGCGACCGCCGCAGCCCAGAGTTTTCGGATGTCATGGAGTTCATGGTCATCAACCCGTCGTGGTACGTGCCACGGTCGATCGCAACGAAAGAGTATCTGCCGCTGTTAAAGCGCAATCCGGGTGCCGTGAGCCATCTGGAGATCACCGACAGCCGTGGTCGCAAGGTCAGCCGTTCGGCGGTGAACTTTGCACAGTATAACGAGCGCACATTCCCGTTTAACATGCGCCAGCCTCCGTCGCGCGGGAATGCGCTGGGTCTGGTGAAGTTCATGTTCCCGAATAAATACAACATTTACCTGCACGATACCCCGGCCAAAAATCTGTTCAGCCGCGAAGTGCGTGCGTTCAGCCATGGATGCATCCGTTTGAATGACCCGTTCGACTTTGCCTATGCCGTGCTGAGCGCGCAGACATCTGACCCGCAAGGCTTTTTCCAGGCGCGTCTGAACACCGGACAGGAAACGCGCGTTGACCTGAAAAAGCCGTTGCCTGTGCACATCGTGTATCGCACGGCGTTCACGTCGCCTGCCGGGAACCTGCATTTCCGTCGCGACGTCTATGGTCGTGACGCCAAGATATGGAAGGCAATGGCCGCCCAAGGGGTGGCACTGCGCGCTGTTCGCGGCTAGGTCTACGGCCCTCAGACATTGGGGGCCGTGCCATGACTTACACACTTGCTCAGATTGCCAAAGCCATCGGCCAAAGTGCGGTTGGGGACACGTCGCTGACGATTGAGTCAGTGGCTGAACCTGCTGCGGCCTCGCCTCAGCAATTGGCCTTGGCGTCGAACCCAAAATATGCCGAGGCACTTGCCCAAGGGCAGGCGCGTGCGGCACTTTTATGGGCCGACGCCGATTGGCAGGCGCTGGGTCTGGACGGTGCCATCCTTGTGGAACGGCCACGCTATGCCATGGCCACGGTCACCCGCCTGTATGACGGTAATTGGCGCCAAGGCGCGGGCGTTCATCCCAGCGCTTGGGTTGATCCGGGCGCAACGGTCGCAGATGACGCTGTCATCGGCCCGTTTTGCAGCATCGGCGCAGGTGCTGTCATCGGTACAGGCGCGGTTCTGGGCAGCCATGTCAGCATCGGGGCAGGCGTGCACATTGGCGATGATGCTACCGTTCGTGACGGTGTCCGCATTCTCTCGGGCACACAGATCGGTCACCGCTTTGTCGCGCAGCCGGGGGCTGTGATCGGTGGCGATGGCTTTTCGTTTGTGACGCCAGAGGTCTCTGCAGCTGAAACCGTCCGTGATACGCTTGGTGAACAGGGCGATAGCGCGGCGCAACCGTGGGAACGTATTCATTCGCTTGGGGGCGTTACCATTGGTGATGACGTGGAAATCGGCGCGAATTCCTGCATCGACGCAGGTACAATCCGGCCAACCGCCATCGGAAACGGGACCAAGATCGATAACCTCGTGCAGGTCGGACACAATGTCGACGTCGGTACAGATTGCCTTTTGTGCGGCATGGTGGGCATCGCCGGATCGGTTCAGATCGGCAATAACGTCATCTTGGGCGGACGCACCTGCGTGACTGACAACATCTTTCTTGGCGACCGCGTCGTTGCGGGCTTCGGCTCTGTCATCTTGTCGAATGTGCCGGCCGGACGCGTGATGATGGGCTATCCCGCCGTACAAATGAAACAGCATGTCGAAAGCTATAAGGTTCAGCGCAGGCTGCCTAATCTGGCCCGCGACGTTGCCGCGCTCAAGAAAGCGGTTTCAAACACCGCCAGCAGTGACTAAATCCACGCCATCCCAATGACGTGAGGATTTACCATGGCGCAACCGCAGACAGTCGAAGAACAGGTTCGCGGCATCTTGGCTGAACAAGCGATGCTCGATCTCGACGACGTGACCACGGAAAGCACGCTTGAGGACCTAGGATTGGATTCGCTTGGGCTGGTCGAGGTGATCTTTGCCATCGAAGAGACCTTTGACGTGCAAGTCCCCTTCAACGCCAATGAGCCCGACAAGAGCGAATTCGACATCTCGTCGGTGCAGAAAATCGTGGACGGCGTGCAATCCCTGATCGACGCCAAGACCTAACGATGCGGCGCGTTGTCATAACGGGGGCAGGGTCCATCAATGCTCTGGGCGCCAGCGCTTCCGAGACCATGAAAGCCATGCGCGAGGGGCGCTGTGGCATCGGAGAACTGGAATTCCCGAATGTCGACCGCCTGTCGATCCGCATCGGCGGTCAGGTGCGCGACTATGACGAGGCGGCCTTTTTCAATCGCCAACAGGTCGCTCTGTATGACCGATTTACACAGTTTGCGATGTTGTCTGCGCGCGAAGCGGTGCAGCAATCCGGGCTGACGTTTTCTGGCGACTTGGCCGCGCATTCCGGCGTGGTTCTTGGGACCGCTGCGGGCGGAATGAACACGTGGGAAGACAACTATCGCGCCGTCTACGAAGAGGGAAAGAATCGCGTTCACCCCTTTGTCGTGCCCAAACTGATGAACAACGCTGCCGCCAGCCATATCAGCATGGAATACAATCTGAAGGGTCCGTCCTTTACGGTGTCGACGGCGTGTTCCTCTTCGAACCATGCCATGGGGCAGGCTTTTCACATGATCCGCTCTGGGGCCTGCACGGCGATGATCACGGGTGGGTCGGAAAGCATGCTGACCTTCGGCGGGATCAAGGCGTGGGAAGGTCTGCGGGTGATGTCCAAAGACGCCTGTCGTCCGTTCAGCGGCAACCGAAACGGGATGGTGCAGGGCGAAGGCGCAGGGGTTTTTGTCTTCGAAGATTATGACCATGCCCGCGCACGCGGCGCTGATATCCTGGCTGAGGTGTCTGGCTTTGCTATGACATCTGATGCCGCAGATATCGTGATGCCGTCTCAGCAGGGCGCAGGCCGCGCTATTGCTGGTGCCTTGAAAGACGCGCGCATGTCTCCCGAGGAGGTCGGCTATATCAATGCGCATGGAACCGGCACGGCCGCGAACGACAAAACCGAATGCGCGGCGGTTGCCAATGTCTTTGGCGCGCATGCCGACAGCCTCATGATGTCATCGACCAAGTCGATGCACGGTCATTGCATCGGTGGAACCGGGGCCGTCGAGCTTTTGGCCTGTATCATGGCGCTGCGTGACGGCGTGATTGCCCCCACAATCGGCTATGAGGAACCGGATCCTGAATGTGCGTTGGATGTGGTGCCAAATGAGGCACGTGAGGTCGCCGTCACCGGCGCACTCAGCAACGCCTTTGCCTTTGGTGGCTTGAACGCAGTCTTGGCGCTGCGGAAGGTCTAGGCACAAAAAAGGGCGCCACGTGGGCGCCCATTTCCGTAATTTGATCCGGTATCACTGACGCGCGTCGATTGAATCGTATCCTGCCGTGAAACCAGTCAGCGACACGGTCAGGTTGACCCGTGTTTCTGGCGATCCGGCTGGCACGATGGTCAAGGTTCCGGCAGCACCGCGCTTCATGCTCTGGATGTCGTCAGCGGTGAAGCCAACGCGCGAAAAACACCCTTCGTTCGTGCAGAAGGTGAACGGGTAGCGCCGCGTTGCGCCGCTGTCGATACGCAGCGATACTTGCGCCGTCAGCAGTGTCGAAAGAGGGGTGATGATCGTTCCGCCCGCAACAGCTTCGCCACCATTGTCCAGTGGGAACATACTGATTTCCGCGACCGAGTTGCCTGCTTCGTCAAGCAGCAGCTGATAAAGCTGGCATGGATCCTGCTCTTCAGCGGTTGTGATGCAGCGCAATGCCCAATCGCCATGCTCTTCGAGCACGTATTCTTCGCCGATGGCGCGTCCTTCAACAATGGTTTCACCCAGGCTGATGCCGCTGGTTGCGGGGGCTGGAGCCTCTTCCGCGGTTGCGGTTTCTTGTGCCTGAACGGACGTTGCCATTGCCACAGCCGCAATGAACGCGACGGGTCGCAGTAATGCGAACATAATTTTCCCCACTCTACCTTGTTTTGCCCGCAATAGCATGCAGGCCGCAGGGTGTCAGGTGTGTATTTGAGGACCTTTCGGCAAGAACCCGCGTAGCAAGCGGTGCCCAAGAAAACATGCTGGTTTTCCAAAAGAAAAGGGCCCGTAAGAACGAGCCCTTTTCAAAATTGTTTTCTCTCCCCGTCGGACTAGCCGACTTATGGCGGTACGCTATGACGCACCGTTACAAAGATCAACAGCCATCTTCAGAAAAAAAACCGCCCCTTCAAAAAAAGGGCGGCCAGTCCAATAGGGAGGAAAAAACCAAGGTTTGCAACAACCAGACAACGCTCCGATTTGTGTGAACCCTGGCAGCAGCAGACTGGCACAGGGGTGTTAACAATGTATTGTGCGGCGTGAACGGAGCCGCGCAATGGCCCGAGGGACAGGAAGGGCAATGGGTATGGCCGGAATTTTTGTGGGCGGCGGTGGCGAAGGATATTCAGATCGTCAGGAATTGACGCTTGGATATGCCAATAGGCACGGGTTGATTGCCGGTGCGACCGGAACCGGGAAAACCGTGACGCTGCAAATCCTTGCCGAAGGCTTCTCAGCTGCGGGCGTGCCGGTCTTTCTTTCAGACGTCAAAGGCGACCTCTCCGGCATCGCGAAATCAGGCAGCGCGGAGTTCAAGCTTCATGACGCCTTCACAACCCGCGCGCAGAAGATCGGCTTTGACGACTATAGATACGACGCCTTTCCAGTAACCTTCTGGGATCTCTTCGGGGATCAGGGACATCCGGTGCGGACCACCGTGGCCGAGATGGGACCGCTTCTGATCTCGCGCCTGTTGGAGCTGACCGAGGCGCAAGAAGGCATCCTGAACATCGCCTTCCGTGTGGCGGACGAGCAGGGGCTTCCGGTTCTTGATCTCAAGGACCTGCAAGCGCTCTTGGTCTGGGTCGGAGAAAACCGCGAGGATCTTTCCCTGCGCTACGGCAATGTCTCGGTGGCCTCGATCGGTGCGATCCAGCGACGCTTGCTCGTGCTTGAAAACGAAGGCGGGGCCAAGCTTTTTGGTGAGCCTGCGTTGGAACTGGCAGACATCATGCGCACTGATGTGGATGGGCGCGGCCGGATCAACATTCTTGCCGCGGACAAGCTCATGGCCTCGCCGCGCCTTTATGCGACGTTCCTGCTATGGCTGTTGTCGGAACTCTTCGAAGAGCTGCCAGAAGTGGGTGATCCGGATAAACCCAAGCTGGTATTCTTCTTTGATGAGGCGCATCTGCTCTTCGAAGACGCACCCAAGGCGTTGGTCGACAAGGTCGAACAGGTGGCACGTCTGATCCGGTCCAAGGGCGTCGGTGTCTACTTCATCACCCAGAATCCCGCCGATGTCCCAGAAGACATCCTTGGCCAGCTAGGCAACCGCATCCAACACGCGCTGCGCGCCTTTACGGCGCGGGACAAAAAGAACCTGCGCGCCGCCGCCGACACTTACCGTCCCAATCCGCGTTTCGACACCGAGGAAGCCATTCGGGAGGTTGGCGTGGGTGAGGCCGTGACCTCGATGCTGATGAAAAAGGGGGTGCCGGGCATTGTCGAACGCACATTAATCCGCCCGCCGTCCTCACAACTTGGCCCGATCACAAAGGGCGAACGCGCCGACGTCATCGCGACAAGCCCCATCGCCGGAAAATACGAGGCATTGAAGGACCGCGAGAGCGCCTATGAAGTGCTCAAGGCGCGCGCCGACAAAGCCGCAGCCGAGGCCGAGGCCGCCGAGCAAAAGGAAGAAGAACAGGAGGCGGCCATGCGTGAATACAACGCTGGCCGCCGCTACTCTGGCAGCCGCGTAGGGCGCTCGACGTCGCGGCGCACGCGGCAGACCACCATTGGCGGAGCCATCGGTCAGGCCGTGATCAAAGAGCTTAAAGGAACCACAGGACGGCGCATTGTCCGCGGTATCCTTGGCGGCATGTTCAAAGGCCGCTGACCTGCAGCACTCACGTAAACGGTAAAGGAGATTACCATGGGACTTGGAAACATGCTGGGCGGATTGCTAGGCAACGCGGCAATGGATCAGGTGACCGCCAAACTGGGCGACCTGGGCATCGATGCGTCGGCGCTCGAAGGGCTCGACATTCCTGCAGTCATCGAACTGGTGCAGGAAAAAGGATTTGACCTGTCCATGCTCGAAGAGCTTGGCATTTCCGTCGAAGACGTCGTTGCCAAACTGACTGGTGGTGACGCCTAGAGCGGGCGCACCTTCAATTTGGTCAGGCGATTAGCGTCTTTCTCGACGACCTCGAACCGGAATCCGTGAAAGCTGAACGCCTGACCCACAGTTGGAATGATCTGCGCTTCGTGAATCACAAGGCCCGCAACGGTATTGGCCTCGTCATCGGGTAGGTTCCAATCATGTGCGCGGTTCAAGTCACGGATCGTCATGCCGCCATCGACAAGGTAATGACCGTCGGCGGTGCGCGCGACCTCGTCATCTTCATGGTCGAACTCATCCGCGATTTCGCCGACGATCTCTTCGAGAATATCTTCAAGGGTCAAAAGCCCCTGAAGCGATCCGTATTCATCCACCACCAGCGCAAAATGCGTCCGCCGGCGCAGGAACTCACGCATCTGGTCATCCAGCGTCGTGGTTTCCGGGACGAAATATGGCTCCATCGCGACGTCCATGACGTCAAAGTCTGATCCGTCCGGCCCGCGCACGAGCCGATCCATCGCCCGGGCGAGGTCTTTGGCGTGGATGACGCCAACGATGTTCTCTTGTTCATCGCGGAACAGCGGCAATCGCGTGTGACGCGACGCCAGGCACAGGCTCAGGATTTCATCCGGCGGAAGGCTGGCATCAATCATCTCGATCCCGGAGCGGTGCAGCATGATCTCTTCGACCGTACGTTCAGCCAGATCAAGCGCGCCCAGAATACGGTCGCGGTCTTCCTTTTCGACGACACCTTCCTGATGGCCGAGCGTCAGCGCTCCCGCAATCTCTTCGCGAACGGCAAGGATGTTACTGTTCGGGTCGATTTGCACACCGAAAATCCGCAACACGCCGCGCACTAGCACCCGCACCGCTGACACAATCGGCGCAAAAAGGCGCACGACAATCGAAATCGGCAGAGCGACGGCGCTTGCGGCGGTCTCGGAATTCGTGATGGCGTAGGTTTTTGGGAGAACCTCGGCAAAGATCAGAACAAGCAAGGTCATCACAAGCGTGGCCAGCGCAACGCCGCTTTCGCCAAAGACGCTCGTCAAAAGGGCGGTGGCCAACGACGTCGCCAAAATGTTGACGAGGTTGTTGCCCAACAGGACCGAGCCGATCAGCCGCTCGTTATCTTCGGTGATCTTCAAGGCGCGCGCGGCCCCCATGGACCCCTTATCGGCCTGTGCCCGCAGCTTGCCGCGCGAGGCAGCCGTCAGGGCCGTTTCGGAACCAGAAAAGAAACCTGACATCACCAAGAGCATGAGAATTGCGCCAGCGGTGATCCAGAAGGACGAGTCAAGAACAGGGGTAGGATCAGTCATGACGGTGATATGCTGCGGCAAACCGCCTGCGGCAAGGGGCGCTAGTCGTCTTTCGCCAGCGGGTGATGCGTCAGCACCAGGTCCTTGAGCCGTTCTTCCAGCACGTGGGTGTAAATTTCTGTCGTCGCCACATCGGCATGGCCCAGCAATGTCTGGATCGCGCGTAGGTCCGCGCCATTCTCAAGAAGGTGGGTCGCAAAGGCATGGCGCAAAGTATGGGGAGTGACCTTTTCAGGACTGACGCCACCGGTGACCGCAAGCTCTTTGATCAGCATGTAAAAGGCGTGACGCGTCAGGTGGCCCAGCTTTCCGCGCGAGGCAAAGAGAAATTTCGGCGATGGCCCGTCTTGGGCATCAAGATGTTGCAACCAAGCGGCCATTGCGTCGCGTGCCGGGTCCGACAGCGGCACCATGCGTTCCTTTCCGCCTTTGCCCCGGATGAGCAACATGCGCGGGTCCCCCCGTGCCGAAGACAGCGGCAGCGAAACAAGCTCTGTCACCCGCATCCCTGTCGCGTAGAGCAGTTCCATCAGGCAGGTCGTGCGCAATCGGATCGACTCCGACTTGCTATGGGTCCGGGCCGCTTGCAGGAGACGTTCGACTTCATCGAGGCTCAGCGTCTTAGGCAGGCGTTTTTCCCGCCCGGGGCCACGGATTTGGATCGCCGGATTGTCTGCGCGCAGGCCTTCCTCAAAGGCATATCGGTACAGCTGTTTGATCGACGACAGCCGCCGCGCACGCGTCGACTTGGCCAGCCCCTGTGCCTCGCAATGGATAAGATAAGCTTCGATATCTGCTTGCGTGGCAGTCGCGAAATCGAGGTTTCGGTTTGAAAACCAATCGACCACGTCCTTGAGGTCGCGGGCGTAGGCGGATTGCGTGTTTGCAGCGGCATCAAGCTCTGCCGCCTGTGCTTCGATAAAGCCCTGTATCCAGTGCAGGTCGTTCATGTCAGCAGCAGCATCTGAAGCGCGGTGCGTCTGGCGAGGTCTTCTAAGCCCATACCGCGCAGGGTCATCAGCGCGTCGCTCAATCGCGTGATGTCTCCCTGACGCGCCGCTTCGATGTCGGCCATCGCCGTCAGGATGTCCAACCCGAGCGCTGTGCCAGCATAGGGTTGAGGCGGCGTGATAAAACCTGCGTGCAAAGCGTTGCGCTTGGGGTCCGCTGGCGCCGCGAGTGCAGACGTGTCGCCAAGCGCGAGCGCGCGCGACAGGTCTGACGCCGATGCACTGCCGGAAATCGCTTCGTACTGACCAGACAAGGCAATAAGCCGTTGCGCCGCAGCGCCATCGGCGTGATCCAAAAGGTCCTCGGCAAACATCTCGGCCAAAGCGACGTCAAGCCCCATCGGGGCCAAGAGTGCGGTGGCATTTGCAGCCGCGTCTTCAATGGCCGCAGTGTCGTTCTGACCAAGCGCTCCGTCTAACGCCTGCACCGCAGCTGCACGATCCCAGACACCGCCTGACGCAGCCGGGACGCGCAAAGTGTAAAGGCCAAGCAATTGGTTGGGTGGGATCGCCCCCGCACTGGCAAGGCGTTCTGCGGCGTCAAGCTGTGCCTTCCACGCGACCTGCGGGCGCAAGTCGGCGACGGCGTAGGGCAATGGCAAATCGACCGTTGTCACCGGAGTGCCAATGGCCTCGCGCATGCGGAACGCCAGTGGGCTTGGGTTCGTCAAAGGCCCGGTGGGAAGCGCTGCGTCTGCGATTTCGGGGTCTAGAAACTGCGCCAGCAACAGGGCGTCTTCCGCGGGAATGTCGCCCAGCACTGCAGCCGTCTGGACCAAGACAGCAGCCGCAGACCAATCTCCGCCACGGGCGAGGCAAAAGACCCGCAAATCAAACGACACATCATCCGGAACCAATTGATCGGCGCGTGCGCAGACCTCATCGTCGGCTTCGGTCAAAAGGCCAAAGGCTGCAAAATCCGCGAATGCATCGGCTCTGAGGGCTTCAAGTTGTGCCAGCAGGGCCTGCGCCTCGGCCACGCGTCCGGTGCGGGCCAGCGCAACGGCGCGTTCTTGAAGAAAGGTTTCCGTATCAACGCCAGTCGGCGAAGTGGTCTGGGCCAGGAGCACACGCAACCGCAATTCCTGCTGCGCCGGCAAAAGCCGGTCAGGCAGCATGCGTATCGCTTCAATCACCGCGGTGCCATTTGCGCCGGACCACAATGTTTCGGGCAAGCCACTGACACCGGGGGCCAGCAAGCCAATGGCGCGCCCTTCAGTGGCGGAAAGCTCTGTGGATGTGATCGCAGGGGGCAGCCCGGTTGTGGTCACCGGCGCTTCAATCGGCGCGGTTATCCCGCCTTCTAGGGCTTCTTCAACGGGCAAATCATCCAACCAGTCGATTGCCGACAAGGGTGCATCACCAATGCCAGCCTCCAAGGCTTCGACAGCGGTGCCCACTGTGCTCTGACCCATGGCCGGGACCGCCATGCCCGCCGACATGGCAATGCCTGACAGCAAGTTACTCCAACGGAAACTCAAGAGGGATCACCACCGTGTTCTGCGGGGCCGCAAAGTCATTGCCAAAAAACGGACCAATATAGGCATAGCCGATCAAACCGATGGCCGCGAGCACACTCAGAACGACCACGAACTTGATCAGTCTCCAAATCATTTGCACCCTGCCTTTTGTTTGCCTCGGCCGGCCATCCTGCGATGCGCCACATTTTGCGAGCCTTATATATGGCCTTTTTCGGATATTCACGTCATTCAAAGAAGAAGAGCAAGTAATAAGCAGGACATGGCGCACGTGAACGCACAGCCGAACCCAGAACGCTTCGCCCTCAAGCGGACGATTGTCCTTGTTGGGATGATGGGCGCGGGCAAAACAGCGATTGGGCGCGCCTTGGCGGCGCGATTAGGTGCGCCCTTCAAAGACTCTGATCACGAGGTGGAATTGGCCGCCAATATGACCATTGCAGAGATTTTCGAACGCGATGGCGAGCCGTTCTTTCGCGATAAAGAAGCACAGGTCATCGCACGCCTGTTGGACGAAACGCCGTCGATCCTGTCGACAGGAGGTGGCGCATTCCTGCGTGATGACACCAAAGCCGCAATTGCCGAGCGCGGGTTGTCGGTCTGGCTTGAGGCCGATCTGGAACTGCTGTGGGAACGCGTGCGGCACAAAGATACGCGCCCCTTGCTGCGGACGCCCGATCCAAAGGCCACTCTTGCGCGGATTATGGCCGAACGGGTGCCGCATTATGCGCAAGCCGGGCTCGCCGTTGCCGCAGATCCCAAGTATTCGATCGAAGACATGACAGATGCCGTCATCGCGGCTTTGTCCGCGCGCCCCGACGTCCTGGAGGTTCAAAATGCGTGAAACCGTGCATGTGCCCTTGGGGGACCGCGCCTATGATGTGCTGATCGGTACTGGCCTTTTGACTTCGGCCGGGGATTTGATCGCACCGCTTCTGAGACGTCCACGTGTGGCGATCATTACCGATGAAACCGTCGCGCCGTTGCATCTGGCGACACTGGAAAAAGCGCTCGACGGCGCCGGTATCACGCATTCCGCACTGACGCTGCCTGCTGGGGAAGCCACCAAATCATGGGGGCCACTGTCGCAGAGCGTCGAATGGCTTCTGGCTGAAAAGATCGAGAGAAATGATGCTGTCATCGCCTTTGGCGGTGGAGTCATTGGCGATCTGGTGGGATTTGCGGCTGCGATCCTGCGGCGGGGCGTGCGCTATATCCAGATTCCAACAACCTTGCTCGCACAGGTCGACAGTTCGGTTGGTGGGAAAACCGCAATCAATGCGCCCCAGGGCAAGAATCTGATCGGGGCCTTTCACCAACCGTCACTGGTCTTGGCGGATGTCGAGGCGCTTGGCACGCTCACGCGGCGCGATTTTCTGGCTGGCTATGGCGAAGTCATGAAATACGGCCTTTTGGGCGACGCGGGCTTTTTCGAATGGTTGGAGGCGAACGCGCCAGCCATGGCCGACGGTGACGTGGAAAAACGCATCCATGCCGTAAAGCGGTCGGTTCAGATGAAGGCCGATATCGTTGCCCGAGACGAAACCGAACAGGGTGACCGTGCGCTTTTGAACCTTGGCCACACGTTCTGCCACGCGCTTGAGAACGCAACCGGCTATTCAGATCGTCTGCTCCATGGCGAAGGCGTGGCCATTGGCTGCGCGATGGCAGCTGATCTTTCATCGCGTTTGGGCCTGTCGCCACAAGAGGACCCAAGCCGCGTTCAGGCGCATCTTCACGAGATGGGCATGCGCGCGCGGCTGTCTGATATTCCGGGTGATCTACCTGACGCAGCCGCGTTGCTGGAACTGATGGGGCAGGACAAAAAGGTTATCGACGGCAAGCTGCGTTTCATCTTGATGCGTGGCATCGGCAACGCATTTGTTACCTCGGACGTCGCATCAGAAGCCGTGCTCGATGTCATCCGGGACGCCGCGTGACACCGCGTTTGGGTGTTGCGCTGGCCTTGGGGCTGGCTCTTGGGCTGCTCAGTGCCTGCAGCCCGCCGCGCATCCCTGTAGCTGCGCCGCCCAACCCGGATGCAACGCTGCAAGATGTGCATGTCATCACGACCCAACCCGAGGGGCAACTTGACGGGTTCTTTGGATCAGAACGTGAAGGTGATCGGCGGTTTGGTCGGGTCACGGTGTCGATCCCGCCAAAGCACGTGGCAGGAGAAATCGAGTGGCCCCGAGGCGTGCCGGACAGCAACAAGCATTTCACTGTTGCTGACATCAAAGAGTTCTCGTCCGAACGCGCGATGCACGCTGACATTCGCGCCCGGCGCGAAACGGTCATGTTCGTGCACGGTTTCAACAACAACGTGGCCGAAGCCGTGTTTCAGACGGCTCAGATCCGAGAGGATTTTGGCATCACGTCCCCGACGGTTGCCTTCGCGTGGCCATCCGCCGCCGACCTGCGGGGTTACTTGTATGATCGGGACTCGGTGCTTTTTGCACGTCGTGATTTCCGCATGTCGCTGCGCAACCTGTCACGGTCGGAGGGCGAGGTTCTGATCATTGCACATTCCATGGGTGCGCTCTTGGTGATGGAGGCGCTGCGCGATCTGGCGCAACGCGGGGACCGCGCCACGCTGGCGCGGGTGTCAGGGCTGATCCTGATTTCGCCGGACATTGATCCCGACGTATTCCGTCGGCAGGTGGATGAAATCCAAGAGGCGGTTCCGCTGCCCAATCCCTTTGTGGTGTTCGTGGCTCAGCAGGATCAAGCCCTTCGGATATCTTCGCTCTTTACCGGCGGACGCAATCGGTTGGGAACGCTGACCTCTGCCGAGGATGTGGCTGGTTTGCCCGTCACCCTGATCGACCTGACAGCCTTCGGTGAAACCAGAAGCCTGAACCACCAGATCATCTTGGAGTCGCCCTCTGCCATCGCTCTGCTGCGGCGTCTGCGGGACGGGGATGAAACGGCTCTGCCGCTTCTGACGCCGTTTATCGTGTCCGATAACGGACGCGCCCGCGACCTTGCCGGACGCGGGCGCTAGGATCGCAACTGCGACCCATGTCTGACGACCTGCGGACGCGCAGGTGTGGCAACTGACTTAGAACGGGATCTCGTCGTCGATATCCGCAGCCGGGGCAGGGGACGAATAGCCACCGCCGCCACCTTGGCCGCCTCCGTAACCGCCACCGCCGCCTTGACTGTAGCCGCCACCAGAGGACCCGCCGCCAACCTGATCATAGCCACCCCCCTGACGATCATTCCGACCGTCCAACATGGTGAGTTCAGACTGATAGGGGCGCAGCACAACCTCGGTCGAGTAGCGGTCCTGACCGTTCTGATCCTGCCACTTGCGGGTTTCCAGCTTGCCTTCGATATAGACCTTGGAGCCTTTGCGCAGGTACTGCTCTGCAACGCGGGCCAAAGGTTCGCTAAAGATCGCAACCGTGTGCCATTCGGTCCGCTCACGGCGTTCCCCGGTGTTGCGATCCTTCCAGTTTTCAGACGTTGCGATCCGCAAATTGCAGACCTTGCCACCGTTCTGGAACGTGCGCACCTCTGGGTCAGCACCCAGATTGCCGATCAGGATGACTTTGTTAACCGACCCGGCCATGGCGGACCTCCTTGATTCTCATGTCGTCGTTTTGATGCAAATCTTGCGTATTTGTGGGTTAAAGGCGGGTAAATGTCCATCTACGGTGGTGCAATCCCGCCCAAATCCTATATGTTGTCCACAGAAAATGGGGCGAGCAGATGCGTTACCTAGTGGCAGCTTTTGTGGTGTCGTGTGTGGCGACAGGCGTTTTGGCGCAACAGACGACGTCGACCAAATCCAGAACCTCAATCTTTAAATCCCAGTTGGACGTTCTCGATAACCGCGCATCGGCGCAGTATTCGAACTCGGTCCGCCTAAAGCCCAAGCCCATCGTTGTTCCGTCCAAATTCGCAACGCCTGGATACAACGGCAAATACCGTGGCCCGTATTTGCAAATGGCGCGCGACGCCGCCCGCCGTCATGGCATTCCAGAGGATTTGTTCCTGCGGCTTGTCAATCAAGAGAGTCGTTGGAACCCTAAGGCCAAAAGCCACGCCGGTGCCTACGGTCTAGCCCAGTTGATGCCCGGCACCGCCAAGTATCTTGGTGTCGATCCCAAAGACCCCAAGCAAAATCTCGAAGGCGGCGCCCGCTACCTCAAAGAGCAATACGTAAAGTTCCGCGACTGGCGCCTCGCGCTCGCCGCCTACAACGCCGGACCTCACAGGGTCGAGCAGTACGGCGGCATTCCCCCGTTCAGGGAAACGCAGAACTACGTGAAGATCATCATGGGGTCATGATCGTCCTATGCGCTCGCTGAGAAGGTCACTTATCGTTTGGGCCATCCTGATCGCCTTTGTATGGATCGTCCTTCATCTGCTTGCCGACGCAGAGACAATTGACAACGCTGGTCCCATCCGCTGGGTGATCATTATCTGCATGTCGGCTTGGGCTGTTTACGATCTTTTCCAAATCTGGTGGAGCAAGCGTTAAGTCGCTCGGCTCTGTATCCCACCTAGAGGCCGCCGGGCTCCCCAAAATTGACTCACTCTTTTGTGCTCGCCAGACTGGTGCGCAATGTTGGGGGGACAAATATGCTAAGAAACGTCATGCTGGCCGGAGCCGCAATTCTACTATCCGGATGCGAAGTACCGGTGATGATTGCCGCCGCCCAGAACGATGGCCAGATGACTGGCGCCTTCGAGATCACCTTTCCCGCCATGATGCTGGTGCAGTTTGATGATGGCAGCGAGGAACTTTTGCCCGGTGAACTACGCGGTCACGCCAACGGATCAGCAGAGTACACGGTTACGGGGCCGACATGGGGGACGTGCGAAGGCAAGGTGACCCGTGCGGGCGACATAGACATGACCTGTGACGGCGGCGTCGCGATCAAGATGAATGTCGGCGCGCAACGACCAAAAATGTCTGGCGTCAATGTTGCCAGCGGTGTGGCGCTTGGCACACCTTACAAATCTGCGTTTGGTTGGGGCAAGAGCGGTACAGAAGCCGCCGTTCGCGCTGCTTTAGAGTAGCAAGCGTGAAGGTTACGCACCGCAAATGGCAGGCGCGTAACCAAGATTTGCTTTACTCTGCTGCAACCTTAATCACAGGGTTCATCCGCGCGAGAATATCGTCGGCCAGATGGCACTTTACCTGATGCCCTTCGGCCAGGTGACGCACCGGCGGCACTTCCTTCTCACATAGGCCACCCGGCACTTCCGATTTCCAACGGCACCGTGTTTGGAATGGGCAACCCGAAGGCGGGTTCATGGCCGACGGAATGTCGCCTTCCAGAACGATGTGCTCTTTTTCAACGCTGGTATCCGCGATGGGCACCGCGCTCAGCAGCGCCTCGGTATAGGGGTGATAGGGAGGGGCAAAGACCTGATCCGTGCTGCCCATCTCAACCACATGGCCCAGATACATCACCATCACCCGGTCGCTGAGATAGCGCACAATTGACAGGTCGTGGCTGATAAACAGCAGTGTGGTTTTGTGTTCCCGCTGAATTTCCATCAACAGGTCCGTCACCGCCGCCTGAACCGACACATCAAGCGCCGACACAGGTTCGTCGGCGACCACGATTTTCGCGTCTCCTGCAAAGGCGCGCGCAATGCCAACGCGTTGCTTCTGACCGCCTGACAATTGCCGTGGCATCCGGTCTGCAAAGGCACGCGGAAGCTTCACGAGATCAAGCAGCTCCAGCATCCGCTGCCGCCGGGCATCGACCGTGTCACCCACGCCAAAGATTTCCAAGGCGCGCATGATCTGGCTGCCCACCGTCATCGACGGGTTCAGCGTATCGAACGGATTCTGAAACACCATCTGCACGTTTTTGACGGTGTCAGTGCTGCGTTCCTGAATTGGAATGCTCTCAATGCCCTGATTGAGCATCGTGATCGACCCGTCTGTCGCCGTCTCGAGCCCCATCAGCACCTTGGCAAAGGTCGATTTCCCGCAACCGGACTCGCCCACAATGGCCAGAGTCTCGGATTCACGCGCCTCGAATGACAGCGTCTCGTTGGCCTTGACGACCTTCTTGCCGCCCCCGCCAAACATCGCATTGGCTGCGACCTCGTAGTATTTCTTCAGATTGTCCATCTTCAGAACAACATCGCCGGGCTTTGCCTTTTCCTTGGCGTCCGTGACGACCATCGGTGCGTCCCAGTCGATCTCGGTCCACTTGAGACACCGCGACCCGTGGCGGTCATCACCCGGCACCTCTGACATCTTGATGTCGCCTGCATCACAGCGCCCACCTTCAAAATAATCGCAGCGCGGGCCGAAGTTACAGCCGGGCGGACGTTCGTGGGGTAGGGGGAAGTTCCCGGGAATGGCTTTGAGCGGCCGCGCGTTCTTGTCGGCGCCCGGCAGCGGGATCGAGCGGAACAGCGCCTGAGTATAGGGGTGCCGCATGTTGTCGAATACATCCGCAATTGAGCCGGTCTCAACCGCTTCGCCCGAATACATCACGCAAATCCGGTCACAGGTTTCCAGCACCAGACCAAGGTTGTGCGAGATAAACAGCATCGACGTGCCGTATTTCTTGCCCAGATCTTTCACCAGCTCGACCACAGCGGCTTCGACCGTCACGTCGAGAGCCGTTGTCGGCTCATCAAGGATCAAGAGCGACGGCTTCGACATCAAGGCCATAGCGATCACGATCCGCTGTTGCTGACCACCCGAAAGCTGATGCGGGAAACTGTCCAGCATCCGTTTGGGGTCCGGCAGCTTCACATCCGTCACCACCTCAAGCGCGCGGTCATAGGCTTCTTTCTCGCTGACCCCTTCGTGGATCATCGGCACTTCCATCAGCTGCTTGCCGATTTTCATCGCCGGGTTGAGCGAGGCCATCGGTTCCTGATAGATCATCGCGATCTCAGAGCCGCGAATGTCGCGCAGCTCTTCCTGGCTCATCTCGTTCAGGTCACGGCCCTTGAACTTGATCGACCCGCCGACGATCCGACCATTGACGCCCAGATCCTGCATGACGCCGAGCGCGACGGTCGATTTCCCACAGCCGGATTCGCCCACAAGGCCCATCGCTTCGCCTGGTTGCACGACGCAACTGAAATCCATGACCGCAGGAATTTCGCGCAGCCGGGTAAAGAACGAAATCGACAGTTGATCGATTTCCAGGATTGGCCCGTCATAATCCCACTTTGCCATCCCTCGTCTCCTTGTTCTTCATCTTTCCAGAATAACTCCGGGGGGTGTGGGGGGCTGGCCCCCCACCTCCCGAGGTTGGCAATTAATCCCGCAGGCTCTCTTCCCGCAGGCCGTCGGCCAGCAGGTTCAGACCCAGCACCAACGTCACAAGCGCGACAGCCGGTACAATGGCGGGGTGGGGGAAGGCGCTCAGAAGGCGGCGACCGGCGTTAATGGTCGTGCCCCAGTCCGGGCTTTCCGGCGGCAGACCCAGACCAAAGAAGCCAAGTGTTCCCAGGAGGATCGTGGTGTAGCCAATCCGCAGGCAGAAATCGACGATCAGTGGCCCACGTGCATTGGGAAGGATTTCCCAAAGCATGATGTACCACGGACCTTCACCGCGCGTTTGCGCTGCCGCCACATAATCCCGTGTCTGGATATCAAGCGCGAGGCCGCGCACGATCCGGAACACGGTAGGCGAGTTCACGAAAACCACCGACACGAACACGATGAGGATACCGCCCGCGACGTCAAACCCGTCCAGCGCACCCATAAAGTTCACCGGCGTGTTCGACTGCGAAATCAGCGACAGATAGAGCCAACCACCAACACCGACGATCGCCGCCACCATGATGTTGCGCTTCTGTGGTTGGGTGAAGAACCGGCTGTTGAACAGGATCACCAAGAAGATGATCGGGAACAGGAACAGCACCATCGCCATATAGGTCGGCAGACCTGTCGCCACGATCTCTGGTGTGACCAGCAGATAGAACAGCAGGATCACCGGGAAGGCGAGGATCAGGTTCGCAAGGAACGACAGGACCGTGTCGAACTTGCCGCCAAAATAACCGGCTGGCAGACCCAGTGTGATGCCGACCATGAACGCAAAGAGCGTCGCAAAAGGTGCGATTGTTACAACGATCTGGCTGCCCTTGACCATGCGGCTGAACACATCCCGCGCCAACGCGTCACCGCCCAGCAGATAATGTTCAAAGATGCCCTCATCTGCCCCGCTGACGGGTGTGCCCGGCACCTTGTTCTTCATGGACGAAATCTGTGCCAGCGGATCATGGGTCATGATCAGATCGGCGAAAATCGCCGTGAACACCCAGAACATGACCAATGCATAGCCAACCATACCGATGGGGCTGTCGAACAGCTTGCCATACAGGCCCAGCTTGCGCTTGAACATGATCGACACCGTGAAGGTGAGGAACAGGGCAATCCAGACCGGGATGAACTGGATCAGAATTTGCGTGATAATGGCGCCCCAGCTTAACAATTCCATGATGGGACCTCCTTAGCTCACACGAATACGGGGGTTGAGGAAGACATAGCCGATGTCACTGATCAGCTGGGTCAACAGAACCACGACGACAGCTACAACCGAACAGGCCAGCAGCAGGTCAATGTCATTGTTCCCGGCGGCCTGAACCAGAAGCCAGCCGAAGCCCTTGTAGTTAAACAGCGTCTCAACGATCACCACGCCGTTCAACAGCCATGGGATTTGAAGCATGATCACTGTGAACGGTGCAATCAGCGCGTTACGCAGGGCATGTTTCAAGACGATGTTGCGGAAGCTCACACCTTTCAGGCGGGCTGTCCGGATGTATTGCGCTGTCATGACTTCGGCCATCGAAGCCCGTGTCATCCGCGCGATGTAGCCAAGGCCATATAGCGAGATGGTGATGACAGGCAGGAAAAAGTTTTCGAAGTTCGCGCTTTCCATGGCACTGGTGGCCGACCCTTTGAAGATCCGGCCGAAGCCGGCAGAGGATGCAAAGAGCGCAATAAAGATAACACCCGACACGTATTCAGGTGTCGCGGTAAAGGTGATCGCCGTGGTCGACAGGGTGCGGTCTGTGCGCGACCCTTCACGCATGCCCGACAAGACGCCGAAGATCAGCGCGCCTGGAACCATCACAAGCATCACCCAGAACATCAGGTATCCGGTCAGGCCCAAACGTTTCCAGACGATCTCGGAGACATCGTCTTTGAAAACGGTCGAAAAGCCCCAGTTGCCCTGCAGAAGTCCGCAGTATTCGGGGGTTTCTTCAACAGGAACGCCGGGACGCACACACCGGCCAACGACCGAGCCATCCTCTTTCACCGTTTTGAACCCGGGCTTCACTCCCAACCATTCGGCGTATTTGTACATCGTCGGCTGAAGATACCCGCGATCTCCAAGGTAGCTGGCGACCTCGGCTTCCGTCATACGGAAGTTACCCTGAGTTTTGGCAAGTTTTTCCAGGTTTGGACCCAGATTGGTCAGGAAAAAAACGATGAACGTCAGGCATAGTGCCGTCAGCAGCATCACCCCCGACCTGCGAAGGATAAACAGTCCCATTTGGACCCCTGTTGGATGGATTGGTGCCGTTTATCGGCACTCGCAGTCTATAAGGGTGGAAAGGGCCGCAGAATGTCCTGCGGCCCGAACCAGTTGATCAAGTTAGGCTGCGAAGCCCCACTTGTAGATTTGCGGCAGGTACGCGATGTGCATGTCGACACCGACCAGGCCTTCAACGTGGTGACGTGTGATCGTGCGCCAGTATGGCTGGATCGTCACGCCTTCGTTGATCATGATGGCTTGCAGTTTGCCCATCACTTCGCGGCGTGCATCTGCATCGGCGATCGAGTTGGCTTCTGCCAGCAGGCTGTCGAACTCGGCGTTGTTGAACGCGCTTTCGTTCCATGCTTCGCCCGAGCGGTAGGCCAGACCCAGAACCTGCGTACCCAGTGGGCGGTGGTTCCAGTTGGTCGAGCTGAACGGATATTTCGCCCAGTCGTTCCAGAAGGTCGAACCCGGCAGAACAGTCCGGCGCACGTTGATGCCTGCGTCGCGCAGCTGAGCTGCCACGGCGTCAGTCGTGTTCTTGCGCCAGTCATCGTCGATCGAGATCAGCTCGTGCTCGAAATCACCCATGCCTGCTTCTTCCATCAGGGCTTTTGCACCTGCTGGATCATAGGCGATACGCGTGACCGATGGGTCATGCTCTGGGTGAACTGGACCAACGTGGCAGTTATCCGCTGGGATACCGTTGCCGGAGACACCCAGTTCCAGACACACAGCGTTGTCGACCGCCATGGCCAGCGCTTTGCGGACGCGCACGTCTGCGTAAGGCTTCATGCCATCGACTTCTGCGTCTTGGTTTGGCCGGATCACGACGGTCGCACCCGACACAACGTCCGAACGGACAAGGCCAAGGCTCGAGAAGATGTCGACGAAGTCGCCAACCGATTCCCAGTTCATGTCGATTTCTTCGGCCTCGTAAGCCGCGACAAATGCCGATGGGTCCGTGCCGTAATCGATGAATTCGATACGGTCGAGGAAACCACCTTTGCCG
The DNA here is from genome assembly GCF_007995215.1 of Shimia ponticola. Lineage (GTDB taxonomy): Bacteria > Pseudomonadota > Alphaproteobacteria > Rhodobacterales > Rhodobacteraceae > Shimia_B > Shimia_B ponticola. The sequence continues at coordinate 181,122 of NZ_VCDK01000003.1, read as the reverse complement.
GCTTCATAGCCCCACCAGTCATGGCCTTCGTTGCGGACCAGGACGCCTTTGACGCCGACTTCATGGCTTTCAGGCATCATGTAACCGGTGCCGACTGCAGTGCCCAGCATGTCGTCTGGGTTGTGGCTGCTGTGGACGATCGCCGCTGGATAGTCAGCCATGCCCGGAATGATGGTGATATCTGGGTTTGGCAGGTTCAGTTGTACCGTGTGGCTGTCGACGACAACGATTGCGCCGTCGCGTGCCTTGTTGGTGTCTGGGTCGATCAGCGACGCCATACGACCGGCCATCGAGTTACCCTCGACGTCCTTTTCGCACCACATTGCAACGTTGCGTGCCACGTCGTCTGCGGTGAAGTCGTCACCGTTGTTCCACTTGACGCCTTTGCGGACGTTCAGAGTGTACTGTGTCGCGTTGTCGTTTGCGGTCCAGCTTTCCAGCAGCATTGGCTCGAACGACCCGTCGCTGTTGTATTCAACCAGATATTCCAGCCAGCCAGCGGTGAAGGTCGCAATTTGCGTCCAGTCAAACGTACGTGGGTCTTTCAGTGCGCGGATTTCCATTTCCATGCGCAGAGTGCCGCCTTGCTGAGCGTGGCCCGCAGCAGCTGCTGGAGTTGCCCCAATCAGGCTGTAGGCTGTGGCCGATGCCACACCCAAGGCTGTCGCGCGCGCCATGAATTCACGACGGTCAAGCTTGCCCGCCTTGTATTCGTCCGCGTACATTTTCGCCGCTGGATGCACCGAAGTGGTGGTTTGCGTCATCTTTTTCTCCCTGTGACACATCATTATTTCTGGAGGAGGCGGCAGCCGTATTCGTCATGACAAACCGGGCGGCTGCCCAGGTCAAAAGCGGATTTTCTGCACACTCTCCCCGTTGTGCCGGACCATAGCGCACCATATCGCTCCGAAGGTCAACGGTTGCTTTCGCCGTTTCATATCAATTTTGCGACATGACGGATGTCGGAAAGGGGCCAGTAAGGTTGATTGGCTCAGCCAGCACGCCGAAAATCAGACGGGGTCTGGCCGACCTGATGCTGAAAAGAGCGCGTGAAATAGGCCGCGGAGCGATAGCCCAGGTCGAGCGCAATTCTCTTGATCGGCAGGTCCGTGCGCCGCAACAGATCGCGCGCCTCATACATCAGACGCTCAGACAGCATATCATGTGCTGATCGTCCGCAGGCCTGTCGGCAGCAGCGGGTCAAATGCGTCGGCGTCACCCCTAATTCGGCGGCCATTTCGGCGACGCCGACACCCGAAGCGTAGCGGGTTTCCAGCAATTGCGTGTATTTCCGCGTCAGCCGTTCAGCGGCATTGAGCGTCGCCTCTTTTTCCGACTGCGCTTCGTTGCGCCGCTCAAGCCAGACGCCAAGTAATCCCGCATACAGATGACAGGCGCGTGTTTGTTGTGACAAATCCCGTGCCGCCTCGCGTTGCAAATTCTCGAAAAGACCCACGAATTCGCTGTGCTCCATAAGATCGCGCATGCGCAGATGGATCGGTGCCTCTGGCATCGCGATCTCGGGTCGTTCTGGGATCATGGCCACCTGTCCAAACAATCCCGTTTTGGTCTCAAGCGAAAATGCGGTGCCAGCGGGCAGAAACACAATGGCATTCGGACCATAGATCCGAGTCAGGCCATTGATAATGATCTTGCCTTGTCCCTTGGTAAACCAAAGCAGCAGATGATCGTCTTCGGAATGAAGTGACGAAAGCCGCCAGTTTCCGTCCCGCATCATCTGCGAAAAGGTCATAACTTGTACCGACATGGTGCTAAGCCCCTGTAATTACCCGCTCTGACCGCCGTGTTGTTTTTTGATAGGATACGCGACTTCGCGCACATTCCAAAGCCGCTAAATGTGGGGTTTGTGCAAGCGTAGACTGCTATAAATCAGCCGGGGACCGATATGGCGGTCCACTTTTTCATACGCGCCCGGAACCATGTGCGTTGTCGTTTGGCGTATTGCCGGGTGGCGATCACGCTCGCCTCACGCGCCGATGCGAGGTCGCGATCGCCGCGGACATATTCAATCAGCTCCACAGCGCCGATTGCCTTGGCAGAAGGCCAAGTTGCATCAAAATCCTCCGCCATGGCGCTTGCTTCCTCAAGCGCGCCACCGTCCAGCATCAGATCAAACCGCTGTTCGATGCGCGCATTCAGCCACTCTTTGTCGGCGTCCATGACAATGGGCACACAGGACGTCAGCGGCAGAAGCGGCGGCGGTGTTTTCTCTTGCCAGTCCGCCAATCCGCGCCCTGTGGCATGAAGCACCTCCCACGCGCGTTGAACGCGGGCGGGGTTGTTCAGATCAATCCGCGCTGCGGTCTTGTGATCAAGACACGCAACCATTGCGGCCAGACCGTCATCCGCCAAGCGCGCGTCACCTTCCGCGCGCACCTCTGGCGGGGTTTCTGGAATTTCGGCCAGACCTTCTGTCAAAGCCCGGAAATACAAACCTGTGCCACCAACTATGATCGGGGCTGGTCCTGTCAGATACGGCGTCACATCGCGCAGCCATGCTCCTACCGAGTAGGATTCGTTCACTGGCACATGCCCATACAGCGCGTGAGGATGCAGCGCTTCATCTTCGGGACTAGGGCGCGCCGTCAGGACCCGCCAACCAGCAAAAACCTGAAGCGCATCGGCATTGATGATTGGACCGGACCGATGCTCGGCCAGTTTCAACGCCAGCGCGGATTTGCCCGACGCTGTCGGACCGGCAATCAAAATCGGCTGATCGTTGGATATGCGCGACAAATCAGTCATTTGTGGTCGGATGTTGATCTTAGATGGGTTGGTTTTGCGCGAGAATTCAATGGCATGCGCCACGCCTCAAGCGTATCGACGATATTGCGTCGGCTTGTCCAGCATGTCAAAGGGCGTCGGAACATAGTCCGACGACCCAAGGAGGGCAGCATGACCGCAGACGCCGTCAACAGTGACACCAGCGAATCCGAGACCAAGTTCAATCGGGTGCTTCTGAAAATCTCTGGCGAGGCACTGATGGGCGACCAAGGATTTGGTCTGCATCCTCCAACGGTCGAACGCATCGCCAATGAGGTCAAATCGGTTCACGATCTGGGCGTCGAAATCTGTATGGTCATCGGCGGCGGCAACATCTTTCGCGGGCTGCAAGGCAGCGCGCAGGGCATGGAACGCACAACAGCCGACTACATGGGCATGCTCGCAACAGTGATGAACGCGCTGGCCATGCAATCGGCCTTGGAAGGTCTGGGCGTCTTTACCCGCGTCATTAGTGCGATCCCGATGGATCAGGTCTGCGAGCCCTACATCCGCCGTCGCGCCGTGCGCCACCTTGAGAAAAAACGTGTCTGCATCTTTGCGGCCGGCACCGGCAACCCGTATTTCACGACAGATACCGCCGCGACCCTTCGTGCGAATGAGATGCGCTGCGAGGCGATCTTTAAAGGCACCAAGGTGGATGGTGTGTATGACAAGGACCCGGCGAAACACGATGATGCGGTCCGTTATGAAAACGTCAGCTATGACGAATGCCTGCAAAAACGTCTTGGCGTGATGGATGCCTCGGCAATCGCGCTGGCGCGTGACAACAATCTGCCGATCATCGTCTTCAGCCTTGACGAACCAGGCGGCTTCCGCGGAATTCTGGCCGGGAAGGGCACCTATACTCGCGTCGGGGGATAGGGTGTCACGGCTGCACGTGATCTGCACAGGCAGGCCCATAACCTTGCACACGCGACATTGTACCAATCCCTAGGCTATACAAAGACGCATAGGCCGCGATATACCCGGCCCATACAAACAAACGAGCGAATGAGATGTCCGAAGAAGACCTCGATATTGATGTTGATGATCTGGAACGCCGCATGGAAGGCGCGATTGCCTCGCTGCGGACCGAATTTGCGTCTTTGCGCACCGGTCGCGCCTCGGCGTCGATGCTGGAACCCGTGATGGTCGATGCCTACGGCAGCATGACACCGATCAACCAGGTCGGGACCGTCAACGTTCCCGAGCCACGGATGGTCACGGTAAACGTCTGGGACAAGTCACTGGTTGGCAAAGTGGAGAAGGCCATCCGCGAAAGCGGTTTGGGCATCAATCCGCAGCTCAATGGTACGATCATTATGCTGCCGATCCCGGAACTGAACGAAGAACGTCGCCGTGAACTGACCAAGGTCGCGGCGCAATATGCCGAAAACGCCCGGGTCAGTATCCGCAATGTCCGTCGCGACGGAATGGATCAGATCAAAAAAGCCAAGGCGGCTGGGATGTCAGAGGATGATCAAAAGCTTTGGGAAGGCGAGGTTCAGGAACTAACCGATCGCCTTATCAAATCTGTCGATCAGTCGCTGGAAACGAAACAAGCTGAGATCATGCAGGTCTAAGGACGGCAGTGCCGGTCTGCTATGCAGGACCGGGCTGAATGCATGATGAAGCCAAAGTAAAGCGATCCACGATGCCCAAAGACACCGGATATAATGATCCTTTCCATGTGGCATGTATCATGGACGGTAACGGTCGGTGGGCGCAGCAGCGCGGACGCAGGCGGCTGGTCGGGCATTATGTGGGCGCCCAACGCGTGCGAGATATCGTCAAAGCCTGCCCGGACGCCGGCGTGACGCATCTAACAATCTTTGCTTTCTCGACCGAAAACTGGAAACGCACTCAATCTGAGGTTGGCGGTCTGATGCGCCTGTTTCGGCGCTATATTATCCATGAGGCCAAGGCGCTTCTGGAAGCTGGTGTTCGCGTTCGATTCATCGGCGACCGAATCCGGCTTGAGGATACACTTGTATCGCTGATGGATGAGCTTGAGCTTCTGACGGCGGGCAATTCCAAGCTGCACCTGACCATTGCGATCAATTATGGTGGTCGTGATGAGGTCACGCGCGCGGCGCAACGGCTGGCCGTGGAAATCGAACAGGGGCGGCTCACGCACAAGGATGTAGATGCCGAGTGTCTTGCGCGGTTTCTCGACACCCGGTTCCTGCCGGATCCGGACCTTGTGATCCGCACCAGCGGGGAGGCACGGATTTCCAATTTCCTGCTCTGGCAATCAGCCTACGCAGAATACGAATTTATCGACACGCTCTGGCCTGACTTCACCCCTGAGGAATTCAATCGTGTCGTGTCTCGGTTTGGCAAACGCGAACGACGCTTTGGCGGTGTCACCGCATGAGCAGCCCCAAATGGGATGACCTCCGACAACGTTTGGTCTCGGGAGTTGCTCTGGCTGTGACGGGGCTTGTGGCGGTGACGCTTGGCGGTGTCTGGTTTCAGATGCTGACGGTTTTTGTGACAGCGGTCATGGTTTGGGAACTGTGGATGATGATCCGCCCCGAAGCCCCGACCGAAGGCATGCTGCTCGCGGCGCTGGTGGCCTCGATCCTGTCGGGTTTGTTGACGGTGCCGGGTGTTGCGCTTTTGCCGTTGATCCTGCTGCCAGCCATCGGCGGGGCCGCGTTGCTGCGGCGCGAACGGCTGACATTCCTTGGCTTTGCGATTGGCATCATGATTGCAGGTTGGGGCCTTGTGACATTTCGGGAAACCTATGGTGTCGTCTGGATCTTTTGGCTGGTTTTGGTTGTGGCCGTGACTGACATCGCCGGCTACTTTGCCGGTCGCATGATTGGTGGTCCAAAGTTCTGGCCGCGTCTGTCGCCCAAGAAAACATGGTCCGGCACGGTCGCAGGCTGGGTTGGCGCAGCTGCACTAGGCGCGGTCTTTCTGAGCTTTACAACCGCAGGACGGGATCTGATCTGGATTTCGGTTCTGGTGAGCTTTGCTTCCCAGATGGGGGACATCACCGAAAGCGCGCTGAAGCGGCGTATGGGGGTCAAGGACAGCTCGGCTCTTATTCCCGGCCACGGCGGCTTGTTTGACCGCTTTGACGGTCTGCTGGGGGCATCGCTTGTCATGCTAGCCGCCGCCCTTGTTGTCGATGTTCCACAGGTCGATTTCTAATGCGTCGTGTCACGATCTTTGGGGCGACGGGCTCCATCGGGCAAAACACCATCGACCTGATCAAGCGGGATCGCGACGCCTATGACGTCGTTGGCCTCACAGGCGCAGGCAACATCGCTCAACTGGCCGCTGACGCCCGCGATCTGAATGTCGAGGTTGCAGTCACAGCAGATGAAAGCCGGTATTCCGAACTCAAGGACGCCTTGGCCGGCACCGGGATCGAAGCTGCTGCCGGGGCAGGGGCTTTGGTCGATTTGGCTGCGCGGCCTGCTGATTGGACGATGTCCTCTATCGTGGGGGCCGCAGGTCTGCTGCCGGGGCTAGAGGCGCTCAAGCACGGCAATACCCTCGCCTTGGCCAATAAAGAAAGCCTCGTCACCGCTGGCCCACTCTTGATGGCAACGGCCAAGCAGCACGGCGCACAGGTGCTGCCGGTGGACAGTGAGCATTCGGCAGTCTTTCAGGCGCTGATAGGAGAGGATTTAGCCTGTGTCGAACGTGTGATCATCACCGCCTCGGGTGGTGCATTCCGGGATCGCCCGATTGAGGACCTTCAGACTGTCACCGTGTCCGAAGCAGCCTCTCATCCAAACTGGGACATGGGAACTCGCATCACCATCGACAGCGCGTCGATGTTCAATAAGGCGCTGGAGCTGATTGAAACCAAAGAGTATTTTGGCGTTTCTGCGTCGCAGATTGAGGCTGTGATCCATCCCGAAAGCCTGATCCATGCTCTGGTCGGGTTTTGCGATGGTGCCTTGATGGCTCATGTCGGGCCACCGGATATGCGCCACGCCATCGGATTTGCACTGCACTATCCTGATCGTAAATGCCTGCCGGTCGAACGTCTGGACTTGACCCAAATCGGGCAGTTCACCTTCCGCAAGGCTTGCGAAGACCGGTATCCGGCTCTGCGTCTGGCGCGAGAGGTGATGGATCAGGGTGGCTTGTGGGGCGCGGCCTTTAATGCCGCCAAGGAACAGGCGCTGGATGCGTTCATCGCAGAAGACATCGGTTTCCTCACAATGGCCGCAATTGTGGACGAAACCCTGTCAACATTGGCTGCGGGACAGGATCTTCTCGCCGATGTAACGCTTGAAAATATCCTGAAGACAGACCAATTGGCACGCACAACAGCTCAAGAGCATATCAAAAGCCGCCCTTAAGACGCGGCACCGGTAAACAGGACGTAGGTAACAATGGATATCCCCAGCCTTATTTTGGCTTTCGGCGGTGTGACGTGGGTCTTGGTGGCCTTTGTCGTGGCGCTGTCGATCATCGTCGCAGTGCATGAATATGGCCACTACATCGTGGGCCGTTGGTGTGGCATCGGGGCAGAGGTGTTTTCGCTGGGGTTTGGTCCGGTTCTGTTTTCGCGCACGGACAAACGCGGGACGAAATGGCAAATCGCGGCGCTTCCGTTTGGCGGCTATGTCAAGTTTCTGGGCGACGCCAATGCAGCATCTGCGGGCGCCGATGGCGAAGCCATGAAAGGCCTAGATGAGGCCGCGCGCCGTCGCACCATGCCAGGCGCACCGCTCTGGGCGCGCGCTGCCACTGTGGCGGCTGGCCCAGTCTTTAACTTTATCCTGTCTTTTCTGGTGTTTGCGGTCTTTTACCTGTCCAACGGTCAACCCGCTGATCCTTTGCGCATCGGGTCTATCGATCCGTTGCCTGCGTCCTATGACCTGATGGTCGATGACGAAATTCTGTCGGTCGGCGGTATCGCTGTCAGTACGTTCGAGGAATTTGCATCTGCGGACGAACAGATCGAGGTGTCTGACACTGTTGAATACCGCGTGCGCCGCGATGGTCGTGAACTTGACGTCATCGGTCCGTTCCCGTCGCCTCCGATTGTCACAGGGATCGCCTTGGAAAGCGCGGCTCAGGATGCAGGGATGCAACCGGGCGACTTTGTTCAGGCGATTGACGGTCAGCCCATTTCTGCGTTCCGAGAGATGGTTGATATCGTTCAGGCAGCCAATGGTGCGACGCTGGCGCTGACGGTATGGCGTGACGGCGAAATCCTAAATTTTGACCTAACGCCAAAGCCAACAGACGAACGGCAGCCGGGGGGTGGGTTTGAGACGACCTACCGCATCGGTCTGCAAGGCGGGTCTTTCATCGACCCGGCGACCGAACCGGTTGGATTGGGCAAAGCGCTGTCACGGTCTTTGGGGCAGGTATGGTTGATCATCGTGACATCGCTAGATGGGCTGTGGAACATCATCACCGGAGCCATTTCGACCTGTAACCTGTCCGGCCCCATCGGAATCGCGGAAACGGCGGGTACAATGGCCAGCCTTGGACCGGAGACGTTTGTCTGGTTCATCGCGCTCCTGTCGACCGCGGTGGGTCTGATGAACCTGTTCCCGATTCCGGTGCTGGATGGCGGACATCTGGTGTTCCACGCCTACGAGGCCGTCACGGGCAAGCCTCCGGGTGAGCGCGCGATGCAGTACCTGATGATCTTTGGTCTGGCCATCATCGGCACCCTGATGGTCTTTGCGATCGGCAGTGATCTGTTCTGCTAATACGCGGAACAGGTCATCACAAAGGCCCCGATAGCGTCCCACTGCTGCCTAGATTGCGCCTCAATTCCCGATTAGCTGACATTCAGACAAGGGAATTATGCTATGCAAACCATCAACGCAGGGGCCCGGGGCGTGGGTCTTTTGATCCTTCTGAACGCTGATCGCCTGCTCTTTGCAGGTGCCTTGGTCACAGCCTTGATCATGTCCAGCTATCTTGGCTGGCTCGCGGTTCCGGCAACCTTCTAAAAAGCAACAGCTATCCGCCGATATCCACAGGGGTGTGCGGATGGTTTTGACTCGTCCCGGCGAACGGGCTACACGCGCTTAAAACACTAATTAGCGCGGTAGAGGGGTTGTCGAATGGGCCTTGCGGGGGACATGCGACGCGGTCGGGCGGCACAAGTGCTGAACATTGCGGCTTTCGCTTTCATTTTTGTGGTGATGGCCACTGCGCTCTTTGCGCAGTCCATTCGTGTTTCCAACATCACGGTCGATGGCAATCGTCGGATCGAAACGGCGACCATTCAGTCCTATACAGGTCTGGTTCCTGGCCAGACCGTCACGCAGTCTGAATTGAACGCCGCCGTCCAGGCAATCCGCGCAACGGGCCTTTTCGAAAGCGTCAGCGCCACGCCGCGCGGCAACACGTTGGCGATCACCGTGGTGGAATTCCCGACCGTCAACCGCATCGCGTTTGAGGGAAACAATCGCCTTGGTGACGAAGACCTTCAGCGCATCGTGCGCTCGCAGCCGCGCCGGGTCTATAACCCCGCAATCGCCGAACAAGACGCAGACACCATCGCGCAGGTCTATGCTGATCAAGGGCGTCTGGCAGCCACCGTTGTCCCCAAGATCATTCGACGGTCGGACAATCGTGTCGACCTGATTTACGAGATCACCGAAGGCGGGCTGGTCGAAATCGAACGGATTTCTTTTGTCGGCAACAAAGCCTTCTCTGACCGTCGCCTGCGCGGTGTTCTGCAAACCAAACAGGCAGGTATCCTGCGCGTGCTGGTGGCACGCGATACTTTTGTCGAGGACCGGATCGAATTTGATCAGCAGGTTCTGCGCGATTTCTACAATAGCCGTGGCTACATCGATTTCCGCACTGTCTCGGTGAACTCTGAGCTTAGCCGCGAACGCGACGGATTTTTCCTGACCTTCAACGTACAAGAAGGGCAGCAATTCCGCGTCGGTGCGGTCACGACTTCGACAACACAGTCCGATATCGACCCGGATACCTTTCAAAACGCTCTGAAGCTGCGCGAAGGCGCGGTCTATTCGCCCGTTGCGATTGAAAACAACATCGCGCGGCTTGAGCGTTTGGCGCTGAACATGGGTCTGAACTTCATTCAGGTGAACCCACGCATCTCGCGCAATGACCGTGACCTGACGCTGGATGTCGATTTTGAGATCAACCGTGGACCGCGTATCTTCGTTGAGCGCATCGACATCGAAGGCAACACAACCACGCTCGACCGGGTTGTGCGCCGCCAATTCGACATTGTCGAAGGCGATCCCTTCAACCCACGTGAAATCCGCCGCAGCGCCAGCCGTATCCGCGCTCTGGGCTACTTCTCGAACGCTGACGTCAACGCCCGTGAGGGATCGTCACCAGATCAGGTGGTTGTCGATGTGGATGTCACCGAACAGCCCACAGGCTCGTTCAGCTTCGGCGGCAACTATTCGTCACAGAATGGTTTTGGCCTTTTGGCAAGCTTCTCTGAGCGCAACTTTCTTGGTCGCGGTCAACGGCTGAGCTTTGATCTGGCCACCGGCCGCGATACGAACCAGTTCTCCTTCGATTTCCTTGAGCCCGGGTTGTTCGACCGCGATCTGGCTGCAGGATTGTCGGTATCTTACCGCACCACAAACAACGCTTCGGCGCTGTTCGACACCACCAGCCTGAGCATTACGCCATCGCTGGCCTTCCCGGTAAGCCCGAATGGACGTCTGACACTGAACGCATTTGCTCGCAGTGATGACCTGTTCGACGTGAACACCTCGACGGCCATCATTCAGGCAGAAGGCGAGCGGGGGCGAACATCGACCGGAGGTCTTGGCTATGCCTATAGCTTTGACAATCGCCGCTCGGGCCTGAACCCGAATGCCGGTGTCGTCTTCCGCTTTAGTCAGGATTATGCCTTTGCTGGCGACGACATGCGCTATATCGAAACCCGCGCATTGGCTGCCGCTGAAACCCGCGTGCTTGGCGAAGACGTCACGCTGCGCGCCACGCTTGAGGCGGGTAACCTGCATTTCCTTGAAGGCTCCAGCCGTGTGACCGACCGCTATTTCCCGTCGTCACGCCAGTTCCGCGGTTTCGATCGTCGCGGCTTTGGCCCACGTGAAATCAACGGCACGGACAACGACTCACTGGGTGGCGAAATGTTTGCCATTGCGCGGCTCGAAGCCGAATTCCCCCTTGGCCTGCCTGAAGAATACGGCATCACCGGCGGTGTCTTCCTTGACCACGGCTCGGTTTGGGATGCAGGCGACGTCAGCGCCGCTGATCCGGGCGACCTGTTCTACAATGACTACACGCCGCGGACAGTGGTCGGCTTTTCGATCTTCTGGACATCGCCTTTGGGACCGCTGCGGTTCAACTTCACAGATGCGATCGAAAAAGAAGAGTTTGACGAAGAGCAGACCTTCGATCTGACCATCTCGACCCGGTTTTGATGATCCGTTGGCTGGCGACAGCTTGGGTGGCGGCTTGGGTCGCCACCGCCGCGCCTGCCACGGCGCAAGACACGTCAAGCGCTCCACAACTGCGTGTGCCGCGCGCGCCGATCCTGACGATTGACGCATCGCGCCTGCTGCCCGAGACCGTCGTTGGTCAGCGACTTGTCCGCGCGCTTGAAGCAGAGGCCGCAAGCCTCGAACGCGAAAACCGGGCCATTGCACAATCGCTCCGCGATGAGGAACTGGAACTGACTGCACAGCGGGATACGCTGCCGCGAGACGAATTCCTGAAACTCGCCGAGGATTTCGATGCGCGCGTCCAAGAGGCGCGCCGCGAACAAGATGCCAAGCAAGCGGCCTTGCAAGCCCGTCTTGATGATCAACAACAGGCACTCATGTCAGAAATCCGGCCCATCCTTGGGCAGATCATGATTGAAGCCAACGCCGCCATGATCGTCGAAATCGGCACAGTTATGCTATCGGTGCGCAGCATCGACATCACCGACATTGCCATCGACCGGATCAACAGCGCGCTTGCTGAACCCGAAGAACAAGACACCCTCGTAACCCCGGACGAGTGATCCATCATACCTGCCGCCTGGCTATGCATCGCCTTGCGTGCGCACCGGGGGCTTGGTACCCGAATGAAAACAAAACCAAAGGTGGTCTATGGCCTCTGACGCCCTGGCAACAGCCGACATTCAGCTTATCCAACGTATCCTGCCGCACCGGTATCCATTCTTGCTGGTGGACAAGGTCATTGATATCGACGGCACCGCGTCTGCGGTCGGGATCAAGAATGTCACGATGAACGAACCGCATTTTCAGGGCCACTTTCCGGGCACACCGATCATGCCGGGTGTCACCATCGTCGAAGCGATGGCTCAGACCTCGGCGGTGATGGTCGGAACCACCATGGGCCTCGCAGACAAGGATCTGCTGATTTACTTCATGGGCATCGACAAATGTAAGTTTCGGCGCAAGGTCATCCCCGGCGATGTGCTACGTATGGAACTCACCACGCTGCGTGGCAAACCGGGCGGCAAGGTCTGGCGCTTTGCCGGGACGGCGACGGTTGAAGGTGAAATGGCCGCCGAAGCAGAGTTCACCGCGATGATGGATCTTGGTGCCGAATAACCCCGACAGGACAGGAACAGCCATGAGCGGTATCCACCCCAGTGCCATTATCGAAGAGGGCGCGCAGATTGACCCCGACGCCACCGTCGGCCCGTTCTGCGTGATCGGACCCGAAGTGGTGCTCAAGTCCGGGGTTGAGCTCAAAAGCCATGTCGTCGTCACCGGTGCGACGACCATCGGCGAAGATACGGTCGTGTTTCCGTTCACGGTTTTGGGCGAAATCCCGCAGGACCTGAAGTTCAAAGGCGAAAAAACCGAGCTAATCATTGGCAAACGCAATCGCATTCGTGAACACGTCACCATGAACACTGGCACCGAAGGTGGCGGTGGCGTGACGCGCATTGGCGATGACGGTCTTTTCATGGCGGGCTGCCACATCGCGCATGATGCGCAAATCGGCAATGACGTCATCATCGTGAATTCAGCCGCCATCGCGGGCCATTGCGTGATTGAGGATCGCGTAATCGTGGGCGGTCTGAGCGGCATCCACCAATGGGTGCGCATTGGCCACGGGGCCATTATCGGCGCGCTCAGCATGGTGACCGCCGATGTTATCCCGCATGGTTTGGTGCAGGGGCCGCGCGGGCAACTGGACGGTTTGAACCTTGTCGGTCTGAAACGCCGCGGTGTCAGCCGCTCTGACATCACCGCTTTGCGCGCTGCGTTTCAAATGCTGGCGCAGGGTGAAGGCGCTTTCGCCGAACGTGCCAAACGCTTGGGCGACGAAGACAATAGCCCCTATGTGCAGGACATGGTCCGCTTTATCATGGGTGCCAGCGACCGTTCGTTCCTGACCCCCAAATGACGCTGGCATTGATCGCGGGAACGGGCGACTTGCCGCGCCATGTGGCTGCCGCCTGCGCCGAGCCGCCTTTGGTCGCAGCACTTGAGGGATTTTTACCCGCAGGCGTGAAACCTGATCTGACGTTCCGATTTGAAACGCTTGGCTCATTGATCACCGACCTTCAGGCGCGCGGCGTCACGCAGCTTTGCCTCGTTGGCGGCGTGCGTCGCCCGGTTCTGGACCCCGCAAGGATTGATGCCGCCACGCAGCCCCTGATTGCTCAGGTACAATCGGCCCTTAGACATGGCGATGACGCGGCCTTGCGTGCGTTTTTGGACCTGTTCGAACACGCAGGCTTCACGATCCTTGGGGCATCAGACATTGCACCTGATCTCGTATCTGCCGCCGGATGCCTGACCAAGGCGCAACCGACACAGCAGGATCACAAGGACGCAGAACGCGGACGCGCAATAATCGCGGCCATGGGCGCGGCCGATGTGGGGCAGGCCTGTGTTGTCGCCGATGGTCAAGCCTTGGCCATTGAGGCTTTGCCGGGGACAGATTGGATGCTGAAATCTCTGACGGTACCTGCGCCCGAACCGGTGGGCGAAACCGGTACGTTTGTGGATGACCTGCTCGGTGGCGCTGCTGATTGGTTGTCAGCCTCGACTGGTGCGCAGGCTGATCGCATCCGCGATCCTGATCTTCCACTTGGAGGAGTGCTGGTCAAAGGGCCAAAGCCTGATCAGAACTTGCAGGTCGATATGCCCACCATTGGGCCGGTGACGGTGGAAGGTGCCGCGCGCGCTGGTTTGCGCGGTATCGCGATTGCCGCCAATGCCGTGCTTTTCCTTGATCGCGAGACCACCGTTCAGCGCGCAAATGATCTTGGCCTCTTTCTATGGGCGATGGAGGAGTGGCCATGAAGATATTTGTCACAGCGGGCGAACCGTCTGGAGACCGCCTTGGGGCGGCTCTCTTGGCCGGTTTGAAATCCCTTGTCCCCGACGCAGAGTTTCGCGGCGTCGCAGGTCCATTGATGCAGTCTGAAGGCATGGAAAGCCTTTTTCCCATGGATGAACTCAGCGTCATGGGCATCGCTGAGGTCCTGCCCAAATACCGTCAGTTGATGCGACGAATCAATCAAACCGCGCAAGCCGCGATCGAGTGGCAGCCGGATGTCGTGATCACCATCGACAGCCCCGACTTTTCGCTGCGCGTTGCTAAGCGCGTGCGCGCGGCATCCAATGTCCGGACGGTGCATTATGTGGCGCCGACTGTTTGGGCGTGGCGTCCAGAGCGCGCGGAAAAGATGGCGGCGCATATCGACCATGTGCTGGCCCTGTTTCCCTTTGAGCCGCCCTTCATGGAAGCTGCTGGGATGGATTGCGATTTTGTTGGCCATCCGATTGTCACTGAACCTGCCGCCACGGCCGATGAAATCGCGGCCTTTCGGGCCGCGCATCAAGGGCCGGCCAGCGGATTGCTAACGGTTTTGCCCGGCTCTCGCAAAGGCGAGGTCGAACGGCTGATTCCGGTCTTTTCGCAAGCGTTGCAGGACAACCGGCTGCAGGACATGCAGATTGTCTTGCCGACCTTGCCCAATCTGGCAGAGACTGTCCAAAAGATGGCGCGCGATCTGCCGGGGCAGCCGACGGTTCTGACCGGAGAAGGTCAGGAACCGGATCAAGCCGCCCATGCGCGCCGCATTGCGCTAGCTGCCTCCGATCTGGCGCTTGCCGCCTCTGGCACCGTGTCGCTGGAACTTGCGGCTGCGCGGACACCGATGGTCATCGCATACGACATGAACTGGATCAGCCGCGCGATTATCAAACGCAAGCTGCTGATCGACACGGTCACACTCGTGAATCTCGTAAGCGAAACCCGCGCGGTGCCAGAGTTCATTTTTGAAGAATGCCAGCCCAAATCGATTGCCGATGCCCTGATGGCGCTCCGGGCGGACCCATCGTTTCAAACCGACGCCATGGATGTGACGATGCAGCGATTGGGCGAGGGCGGTGATCCCCCCGGCCTGAGAGCCGCTCGGGCGGTCCTTGATCGCTTGAACTGACTTGCTCGGCGCGTGACCCGAGGCCGCTCACCAAGACCCGTTAGCGGTCCCGGATCAAGTCCGGGACCGCGGCCCAATCTCATTTATCGGAACGGCTTTAGCTGCGCGTGATCCAGCCACCACCGAAAACGCGCGTCCCAGTCGGGTCGTAAAATACGCATGCTTGGCCTGGGCTCACGCCTTCCTCGGCCACGATCAACTCGACTTCTGCTGTTGTTGGCCCGGTTGGGCGAATGATCGCATCCTTTGGCGGGCGCGTGGACCGCACCTTAACACCCATTGACCACTCAGACTGGCTGTCGAACGGGGCATCTCCGAGCCAATTGACCTCTTTGATCGGAACAATGCGCGTGGCCAGCATTTCTTTTGGGCCGACAACGACATGGCGTTTGTCGACGTCGAGTTTGACTACGTAAAGCGGCTCATCCAAGCCGCCGATCCCCAGCCCGCGACGTTGACCGATGGTGTAGTGGATGACGCCTTTATGATTGCCCAGGACGCGCCCGTCGGCATGCACGATCTCACCCGGATCGGCCGCGCCGGGGCGCAGTTTCTCGATCACGGCGGCGTAGTTGCCATTTGGCACAAAGCAGATGTCTTGCGAATCTGGTTTGTCCGCGACGGGTAGACCGTATTTGGCCGCAAGCGCCCGCGTTTCAGCCTTGGATTTCAGGTGTCCGAGCGGAAAACGCAGAAAATCCAACTGTTCTGAAGTTGTTGAAAAAAGGAAGTAACTCTGGTCTCGCGTGTGATCGGCAGCCATGTGCAATTCGGCGCCGGCAGGTCCCATTTCCCGCTGAATATAATGGCCTGTGGCCATGCAGTCGGCGTCCAGATCTTTGGCCGTTTCCAGAAGATCCTTGAACTTTACCCGCTCATTGCAGCGGATGCACGGCACAGGTGTTGCGCCTGCCAGATAGCTGTCGGCAAACTCGTCGATCACCGCGTCTTTGAATATATTTTCATAATCAAGGACATAGTGAGGGAAGTTCATCTCCTCGGCCACGCGGCGCGCATCGTGGATATCGCGACCTGCACAGCAGGCACCTTTCTTGGCCAAGGCAGCGCCATGGTCATAAAGCTGCAGCGTGACACCAACAACATCATAGCCTTCGGATTTCAGCTGCGCGGCCACAACGGACGAATCCACGCCGCCCGACATCGCCACAACCACCCGCGTTTCCGCGGGAGTTTTGGCAAATCCTAATGAATTCAGGGTCTTTTGGTCGTCCAGCGCCATGCCTGCGGCCCTCCAAGGCTGCGTGAGAGGTTGAAATATAGGAAAATGCGAAACACTCACAAGGGGCCGTTTCAGATGGCGTTAAGCAGCAATCCCTTTGATGCCGATCAGTTTTGGCAATCAGGGGTGATTGGAATGTTTTTGAAGAAGGTCGACGGTCCCCGAACCGTCACGCTGCCGGATGGCAGCAGCATGTCCCGCGCGGACCTGCCACCGGTCAATACAACCCGGTGGGTGGCAAGCCGCAAGGCCGCTGTGATCAAGGGTGTCGCTGCGGGTCTAATCACGCGCGCGGAGGCCTGCCAGATGTATGCGATCAGCGAAGAGGAACTCGAAAGCTGGTTCGCTGCCGTCCGCCGCCACGGAGAGAAGGCTTTGAAAACAACAGCCTTGAAACAATTCAGACAACCATAAGTTGTGGTGATAAACACGCGTTTATGGTAACCAGCGGTTAACCAATGCACGTCAGGGTGGTGACAGACGGCAATGATGAGGATCTGACCATGCGCGTTCTGTTGGTAGAAGACGACCCAACCACGTCAAAGAGCATCGAGTTGATGCTGACACACGCAAATCTGAACGTGTATGCGACAGACCTTGGTGAGGAAGGCATCGACCTTGCCAAGCTGTATGACTACGACCTGATCCTTCTGGATCTGAACCTGCCGGACATGAACGGGCACGAGGTGCTGCGCCAACTGCGGTTGAGCAAGATCGAAACACCGATCCTCATCTTGTCCGGTGACGGCGACACGGAAAGCAAGATCAAGGGCTTTGGCTTTGGTGCGGATGACTACATGACCAAGCCGTTCCATCGCGAAGAACTTGTCGCCCGCATCCATGCCATCATCCGCCGGTCCAAAGGGCACGCACAATCCATCATCCGCACGGGGCAGGTTGCAGTGAACCTGGATGCCAAGACCGTTGAGGTGGACGGCAAGGCCGTGCATCTGACCGGCAAAGAATACCAGATGCTTGAACTTCTGAGCCTGCGCAAAGGGACGACGCTGACCAAGGAAATGTTCCTAAATCACTTGTATGGCGGTATGGATGAGCCAGAGCTCAAGATCATCGATGTATTCATTTGCAAGCTGCGCAAGAAACTCTCGGCGGCCACGAACGGGGAAAACCATATCGAGACTGTCTGGGGGCGCGGGTATGTTCTGCGCGATCCGGACCCGCGGCATGACACGAGCCCGGTGCTGGCTGCGACGGCCTAAGACGACCAAACACTTGCGGATGTCAAACCACGCGCGGTTATCTGAGCCGCGCGTTTCCGTATCCCGGTCGAAGCGATTTAAACGCTAGACACTGCATGAAACGTCGCCCGAGGGTCGGCTTCGACTGGACGGCACCCCAAGGCTTTTCTATCTCTCATGGACAGATGAACTGGTTGGTCGCCGCATTTATTGGGTGAGGCGCGATCTGCGCCTTCGCAGGCCTTGGGGGAAACATGAGCAAAGACGTCGCTGAATTATCCCTTGAAGACGCGCGCGCGGAACTCGCACAGTTGGCCGCCAAACTGAACCGCGCAAATGATGCCTATCACACAGAAGACGCGCCCGAGATTTCAGATGCTGAGTACGACAGCCTGAAACGCCGGAACGCGGCCATCGAGGCGGCGTTTCCAGAGCTGAAGCGCGACGATAGCCCCAGTGATCAGATCGGCGCACCGGTCAATGAGGCTTTCGGCAAGATCACCCATGCCGTGCGGATGATGTCATTGTCGAACGCGTTCAACGATCAGGATGTGCTTGATTTCGACGCGTCAATCCGGCGCTATCTGGGTTTGGATGATCAATCCGCCTTGGCCTATACAGCAGAGCCCAAGATTGACGGCCTCTCGCTGTCAATCCGCTATGAGGGTGGGAAACTGATCTATGCGGCCACCCGTGGTGATGGATCGGTGGGCGAGGATGTGACCGCAAATGCCCGCACGATTGACGACATACCGACCGAACTGACCGACGCGCCAGATGTGCTCGAGGTGCGCGGCGAGGTCTACATGGCGCATGAAGACTTTGAAGCCCTGAACGCGCGACAGGTTGAAAAGGGCGCCAAAACCTTTGCCAACCCGCGCAATGCAGCCGCCGGATCGCTGCGCCAGCTTGATCCCAAAATCACAGCCGAACGACCGCTTCGCTATTTTGCCTACGCATGGGGCGAGGTGTCAGAGCCGTTGGCAGACACTCAGACCGGGGCGTTAGAGCGACTGAAGTCGCTCGGGTTCTCAACCAATCCTGTGACGCGGACCTGCGCGACGCCTCAAGACGCATTGGATCATTACAGCGAAATCGAGCAACGCCGCGCGACCTTGGGCTATGATATCGATGGCGTCGTTTACAAGGTCGACGACCTCGCGCTTCAAGCGCGGCTTGGGTTCCGGTCCACCACGCCCCGTTGGGCCATTGCGCATAAATTCCCAGCCGAATTGGCCTGGACGCGGCTCGAAGCCATCGACATTCAGGTGGGCCGCACAGGCGCGCTGAGCCCCGTCGCCCGGTTGCAGCCGGTGACCGTGGGTGGCGTCGTTGTGTCGAACGCGACGCTTCACAATCAGGATTATATCGAAGGTCGCGACAACACCGGTGCCGCGATCCGCGAGGGCAAGGATATTCGCGTTGGCGACTGGGTTCAGGTCTATCGCGCGGGCGATGTGATCCCAAAGGTTGCCGATGTGGATTTGTCCAAACGACCGGCGGACGCTGAACCCTACCAATTCCCAACCCATTGCCCGGAGTGCGGATCAGAGGCGATCCGCGAACCGGGCGATGCCATCCACCGATGCACGGGTGGTTTGATTTGTCCGGCGCAAGCAGTTGAGAAACTGAAGCACTTCGTGGCGCGTGGCGCGTTCGATATCGAAGGTCTCGGCGCAAAACAGGTCGAGATGTTTTACAACGATGACCAGTTGCCGGTGCGCGAGCCGTCGGAAATCTTCACGCTTGCTGCCCGTGATGCGCAAAACCTGTCGAAGCTCGCCAATCGAGACGGGTGGGGCACGACGAGTGCCAGCAACCTGTTTCAGGCAATTGAGGACCGACGCACAATTGGATTGGCACAGTTGATCTTTTCGCTGGGTATTCGGCATGTGGGCGATACTTCGGCCAAATTGCTGGCCCGACATTTCGGGACGTGGGAGGCGTTTGCCGACGCCATGGATGCTGCCGCTGCCGAACCTGCGATGCAAAGCGAAGGGGCCAACAAAGCAGACCTAGCGGCAAGCCCGGCCTGGCAGGACCTGCTGGGTGTGGATGGCGTGGGTGCGGTCATGGCGAATTCTGTCGTGACGACAATGGCGCAGGATCGCGAGCGCGCCTCGATTGACCGCCTGATTTCAGAATTGACGGTAGAGGCCGAGGCGGCACCAACGACAGACGGAAGTCCCGTGGCAGGCAAGACGGTTGTCTTCACCGGCACGTTAGAGCGTATGACCCGCGCGGAAGCCAAGGCGCGGGCCGAGGCGCTCGGGGCCAAGGTCTCAGGTTCGGTCAGTGCCAAGACAGATATTGTCGTGGCGGGGCCGGGTGCCGGGTCAAAGGCCAAGAAGGCACAGGAATTGGGGATCGAGATGATGGACGAGGATTCCTGGCTCGATCTGATTGGCGGATGATCGGTGGCTGGACGTCCTGAAATCCTGTTTCCACTGTTCGGGACACTGGACAGCCTTCCGGGGATCGGTCCGAAAACGGCCGAGAACCTTGCCCATATCGGTATCGAAAAGCCGCGTGATCTGGTGTTTCACCTGCCACATACCGTGATCGACCGCCGTCCTGTGCCCACGGTGCAGGGGCAAATCCTTCCTGCGACATTGACCGTTGAGGTGACTGTAGGCCGCCATGTCCCCGCACGGCGCAAAGGCGCGCCGACGCGGATTTTTGTCGAAGATGCGCAAACCACCTTTCAACTGGTCTATTTTCATGCCCGTGGGGATTACCTGACCAAGCTGCTGCCAGAGGGATCGCGGCGTCTGATCTCGGGCCGGGTCGAGCTTTTCGATGGAGAAGCGCAGATGACCCATCCCGATCATGTGATCCCGGTGGATGAGGCGCATGATCTGCCGCGGTTCGAACCCGTCTATCCGGCGACCGCAGGCGTCACGCAAAAGGCGCTGTCCAAGGGCGTCAGCGGGGCTTTGGACCGATTGCCCGCGTTGGAGGAATGGATTGATCCGGCGCTGAAGGCTCAGCATGGATGGTCGGATTTCAACGACGCCATCCGCGCGGCACATGCGCCAGAAGGCGATGATCAAGCGCAAGCCATCCATCCGACGCGACAGCGGCTGGCCTATGATGAGCTATTTGCGCATCAGTTGACGTTGGCCATTGCACGACAGGCCGCGCGCAAAGGCGCGGGGCGGCCGACTGTGGGTGATGGAACACTCCGTCAGGCCTGTTTGGCAGCGCTGCCCTATGCGCCGACCGGGGCGCAATCACGGGCGGTTGACGAGATCGCAGAAGATATGGCCGCCCCCACGCGCATGAACCGCCTCTTGCAGGGGGACGTGGGCGCAGGCAAGACCTTGGTCGCTTTCCTTGCCTTGCTGACAGTTGTCGAAGCGGGCGGGCAGGGGGTGCTGATGGCCCCAACAGAAATCCTTGCGCGGCAGCATCTGGAAAGCCTTGGCCCAATGGCAGCAGATGTCGGTGTGCGGCTGGAAATCCTGACAGGGCGCGACAAGGGCGCAGAGCGTGAGGCGAAACTGGCTGCTCTGGCCAATGGTGACATTCAGATTCTTGTCGGCACCCACGCCCTTTTTCAGCGCGGCGTGGAGTTTCGGGACCTGAGGCTGGCCATCATCGACGAACAACATCGTTTTGGCGTGAACCAACGGCTTGAGCTTGGTGCCAAAGGCGGTGCCACCGACGTGCTGGTCATGACCGCAACTCCGATCCCGCGCAGTCTGAGCCTTGCGCAATATGGCGATATGGACGTGTCGATCCTCGACGAAAAACCGCCGGGGCGCAGCGCGATCAAGACATCGGCTATCCCGATGGCGCGGATGGATGACGTGGTGGCGCGCATGCAGGCAGCCGTGGCCGAAGGGCGTCAGGCCTATTGGGTCTGTCCGCTGGTTGAAGAGTCCGAAGTCATGGACATGACCGCCGCCGAAGAGCGATTTAAGCGGTTGCGCGCGGTTCTGGGTGAAGGTGTCGTGGGCTTGGTCCACGGGCAGATGCCGCCATCTGACAAAGACGCGGCCATGGCAAAATTCGCCGCCGGAGAAACCAGTGTGCTGGTTGCCACCACGGTGATCGAGGTGGGCGTAAACGTCCCTAACGCCACGATCATGGTCATCGAGCGGGCTGAAAGCTTTGGACTCGCGCAGCTGCACCAGTTGCGTGGACGTGTCGGACGTGGATCGCAGGCCTCGACCTGTTTGCTGATCTATCAGCCGCCGCTGTCCGAGGGTGGCGAGCGGCGTTTGCGCATTATGCGCGAAACCGAGGATGGCTTTCGCATCGCCGAAGAGGATTTGGCCATTCGTGGCGCCGGTGATCTGATTGGTACCGCGCAATCCGGTCTACCAAGGTTTCAGATTGCTGATCTGGAGCGACAATCCGGACTGATGGAAACCGCACAGCGCGATGCGCGCAAACTCTTGGCGGATGATCCGACCTTGGGGTCGGATCGGGGGCAGGCGGCGCGTGTTCTGCTGTGGTTGATGGAACAGGACAAAGCGATCCGTTTGATTTCAGTGGGTTAGCCTGCTTCTCGCCGGGCGAAGAACAAAAAGTTCACATTTGTTCTCAAAAAGTTCTTTACCCAGCGTTCTCGATGTGAGAACAAAGTGTCAACAGATGGTTAATGGCTGCACCAAGGACCATCACCCCAAGAACACAAGTAGAACACCATGAAACGCACTTCGCCGACAAACGCCGTGACCCGTATGTTTAGCCTGCTCGGCGATTTCGCTGGGGCGATGGCATTGGTGGCCATGCTCTATGTTGGTCTTCTTCTTCCCGGTATGGTCTGAACCTTCAGTTTCTGCCTGCGGTCCAAATTCCGAACATCGTCTGCTTCTGTCCCCTCGTAAGTCAGACTTTCTGTCCAACGCAGTGACTTGCCTCTCACTGCCTGCTGTTCGGGCCCGATTGGATACGCACACTATGCGCCGCCATCCCTGCCAGGATGCGCGGCGCTTTTTTTCATTGTGACCCCAGAGGGGCGCAATCAAACCCGGACTTGATCCGGGGTCTCGCTTTGTAGGTAGTAGGACTGCCCGTTCCGGGCCTGACCCGGGAGCTCGACCGACTTGGTGTCGCTCCTGCTGTTCGAGGTCCCGGATCAAGTCCGGGGCGTGAACGATCTTAAGCGCAATCCGCTTGCTGGGCTTGGGTCATTGCTTCAACGCTCGCCTCCAGTGTCAACAAGATCGACGCATGGCGGTTCTTGTAATCGGCGGCCGGTTTCAACACTTCTAACCCGTCAAAAGGGGCAGCGGGCACCTCACCACCGGCAAGCATCGCCTTCATCTCATCCCGCGCTTGTGTGACTTCTGGCAGGGACCGCCCTGTGATCGCACCACCGACAACCGACGCCGCGGCTTGGCCCAATGCGCAGGCCTTCACGTCCTGCCCAAAGCGCGTCACGACACCGTTCTCGACGTCCAGATCAACGGTCACCGTGGATCCGCATAGCGGTGAGCGTTTTTTGACCGAGGCCATCGGCGCGTCCAACCGGCCCAGATGCGGAATATCAGACGCAAGCTGCAGAATGCGGCCAGAGTAGAGTTTGATGAGATCTGTTTCGGCTGTCACGGTTGCGGCTCCCTTGTCAGGCGTAGATATAGGCGTCTGACGCTGATGCAAAGGATACGCGTGATGTTTGATGTCGCAACCCTGCGGTTCAACGACCAAGGTCTCATTCCCGCGATTGCGCAGGCCGAGGATGGCGAGGTCCTGATGATGGCCTGGATGAACGCCGAAAGCCTGAAAGAAACGCTGGAAACCCGGCAGGTGACCTATTGGTCGCGCTCGCGTCAGGCGTTTTGGCGCAAGGGCGAGACATCTGGCCATCGCCAGACGTTGATTGACCTGCGGATTGATTGCGACCGCGACTGCATTTTGATGATCGTGGATCAGGTAGGCGCTGCGTGCCATACCAACCGGCGCAACTGTTTCTATACGGCCATTCGCGACGGCGAAGAGGTCGAGTTGATGAAGCCGATGAGCTAAAGACCAACCATTCCGCGGATATCCTGCGGCGTTGCGCCATCCTCGCGATACTTTGAAATTGCCCGCGCATCGTCGCGTTTGGCGAGCCGTTTGCCTAAGTCATCCCGGATCAGGTTATGATGGTGATAGGTCACAGACTGCAGACCCATCTCCCATTGAAGGAAACGCTGTAGAAACGAGGCCTCGAACAGATCCGCACCACGGATCACATGCGTGATGTCTGTCATGGCGTCGTCAAGGACCACCGCGAAATGGTAGCTGGCCGCCATGTTCGGGCGCGCCAGGATTGGATCACCCACGCGCGTCAGAAGGTGGTCGGCGGTCACCTCGTATTCCCCGGCATAGAGAGGGCCTGTCTCTGTGAAGGCGGGCATTTTATCGGGGCCGCGCACTCTTTTTGACAGGTCGTAGCGCAGGGCGTCAGACGGCGTTCGGTCTGCGTAGGCGCGCCCGCGGCAGGTGCCGGGGTAGATGCGCCCGTCGGGGCCGAACTCTGGCACGCCCTCCTGCGGGGCCGAGGCGGCGGCGGCGATATCGGCGCGGCTGCATTTGCAAGGATAAACCGCGCCATAACTTGCGAGGCTGTCCAACGTCGTGCGGTATAGATCGAAGTTTTCAGACTGACGCACCACAGGTCCGTCCCATTTTATGCCCAGCCACTCCAGATCTTGGTAGATCAGGTCCTCCCATTCGCGGCGCGCCCGGCTCTGGTCCAGATCGTCGATGCGCAGCAAAAACTCACCACCTGCCGCGCGCGCCATGTCATGGGCGAGGATTGCCGAGTAGGCATGACCCAGATGCAGCGGCCCTGTCGGCGAGGGCGCGAACCGTGTGCGCATCACAACCGTCGCAGGATAGTCACGTCTGATCCCATGCCTTTTTCTGGCAGGTGCGGACCGTGGTCTCGGGAGATGACTTCTAGCAAACCGTTTGCCACCAGTCGCTCCAGCTCGGCGTCATAGGTTCCCATTTTCAGGCTGGGATCATTGAATGAGACGGCGAGGTATCCTCCTGTCGTCAGGTGATGCGCCAAAAGGGCGAGGGTGGCCGGTGGCGCAGCACCGGCTGACACCACGCCTGCGGCCACGACGGCCTGATGTGTGCCTGACTCGAATGCGATGGCACCGGCGTCACCCAAAACCACGTCTCGATAGACGCCGCGTGTGTGGGCGTGATCCAGCATTTCGGGTGAGATGTCGGTCCCATCCACGGTTTGGAAGCCAGCTTCGGCTAGCGCCAGACCCGATAGACCCGTGCCGCAGCCGAAGTCCAGAATGGCCGCATCCTTTGGAATTTGTGTTGCGGCAAGCGCAGCTGCGATCCGCTGTGGCGTCACATAACCGGACTTTAGAACGTCCTCGTCATAGGTATTTGCCCAGTCGCGATAGATCGACTGGGTTTCTTCCACGGTGTGTTCGACCCAGAGGTCTTGGGTCCAGCTGTCGTTGTCTGCCATATCCCAACGCTAGTCGAACAGCCCTGTGGGTCAAGCCGCCGCGCGCTGACCCAACCAGGATGAAAAATCCACCTTGGCGCGGTCGGTATAGGCTTTGTAGCGGTCCTTGCGCCCGCGGCGCCCACCTTTGAGCCCTGACACAGGCGGGAACAGGCCAAAGTTCACGTTCATCGGCTGAAATGTCTTGGCCTCTGCGCCGCCAGTGATGTGCGTGATCAGTGCTCCCATGGCGGTCGTATTGGGTGGAGTATCCAATTCGCCGCCTAGGATCTCCGCCGCTGCCAAGCGACCTGCCAAAAGGCCCATGGCGGCGCTCTCCACATACCCTTCAACGCCCGTGATCTGTCCTGCAAACCTGAGATTTGGCTTTGATTTCAGGCGCATCTGGCCGTCAAGCAATGTGGGGGAGTTAATAAAGGTGTTGCGGTGGATGCCGCCAAGGCGCGCAAAACTTGCATTCTCAAGCCCGGGGATCATGCGCAACACTTCTTTCTGCGCGCCATACTTCATCTTGGTTTGAAAACCTACGATGTTATACAGCGTTCCCAGTGCGTTATCGCGGCGCAGCTGAACCACTGCGTGAGCCTTGATGTCGGGTTGGTGTGGATTGGTCAGACCCACGGGCTTCATCGGTCCGTGGCGCAGGGTCTCGCGTCCGCGCTCGGCCATGACCTCAATTGGCAAGCAACCGTCAAAGTAGCCTGCGGTTTCGCCTTCTTTGAATTCGGTTTTGTCGGCTGCCAAAAGCGCGTCGATGAAGGCCTCGTACTGATCGCGGTCCATAGGGCAGTTGAGGTAGGCTGTGCGCTCTTCCTCTGTGTCACCTTTGTCATAGCGCGACTGCATCCATGCCTTCGACATATCAATCGAGTCGAAATAGATGATCGGCGCGATGGCATCGAAGAAAGCCAGCGCCTCGGCTCCGGTTTCTGCTGCAATCGCTTCGGCAAGCGCGCCGGAGGTCAATGGGCCGGTGGCAATGATCCATTGCCCATCGTCAGGAAGGCCAGTGATTTCAGAGCCTTGAATGGTGATGTTCGGGTGTTCAGATAGCTGTGCTGTCACGGCCTCAGCAAAAGGATCGCGATCTACGGCCAACGCGCCACCAGCAGGAAGACGGTGTTTGTCGGCCATCTCCATGATTAGACCCCCGGCTGCGCGCATTTCCCAGTGCAGCAGGCCAACAGCATTCTGCTCATCATCATCCGAGCGGAACGAGTTGGAGCAAACCATTTCTGCCAAATGGCCCGTGCGGTGCGCGAAGGTCCCGACCTTGGGGCGCATCTCGTGGATCACGACCTGAACGCCCATGTTCGCGGCCTGCCATGCGGCCTCTGATCCGGCCATTCCGCCGCCGATGATGTTCAATACCTTTGCCATGATGGCGGATTTAGGGCCAATCGGGGCTGATGCCTAGTCCTGATCCCAATTCGGCGCGCGTTTCTCGATGAACGCTGCGACACCTTCGGCTGTGTCGCGGTCTGCCATGTTTTCGACCATGACGGCGCCTGTGTAGTCGTAGGCCTGCGCCAACGGCATTTCGATCTGTTTGTAGAACGCTTGCTTGCCGATTTTCACGGCTGTGCCCAGCTTGCCTGCAATCTGTTCTGCCAAGGCCAGAGTGTCATCAGCAAGGCTATCAGGGTCGCTCACGCGATTGATCAGGCCCAGTTCGCGCGCGCGTTCGGCATCAATAAAATCGCCGGTTGTCAGCAATTCAAACGCTTGTTTGCGGGAGATATTGCGGGAAAGGGCGACCATTGGGGTCGAGCAGAACAGGCCGATATTGACGCCGTTGACGCCAAATCGTGTGCTTTCGGCGGCAACGGCGAGATCGCATGACGCAACCAACTGACAACCTGCCGCTGTCGCGATGCCGTGGACCTGAGCGATCACGGGTTGAGGCTGGGCCGGGATCATCTGCATGAACGTTGCGCAGCGATCAAACAGGTCCTCCCATGCGGCGCGGCCACCGTCGGATTCGGCGCGTTTGGCCTCCATCTGTTTCAGGTCATGCCCGGCGCAGAAGGCTTTGCCAGCGCCTTCGATGATGATCGCTCGGCAGGTTGTCGTCTCCCGCAATTCGGTAAGCGTGTTTGTCAGAGCCGCCAACATCTCGTCTGAGAGCGCGTTCAGCCGCTCTGGCGCGTTCATAGTAAGCCGCGTGACCGCGCCAATGTCGTTACGTTCTAGAATTGCCATCTTGCACCCTGATTTGCTTGGTCGCAGCCTATGCGGACTAGAGAGGGCAGGCAATCATGACACCGGTAATGGATATTCCCGCGCTGACGCAGTTTTTGGCGGATGTGTTTCCGCAGGTTTGCGATGATTTCGCGGTGGAAGAGATCACGGATGATGGAATCGTCATCAGGCTCAACGTGGCCGAACGCCATTTGCGGCCCGGCGGCACGGTCAGTGGCCCGTCGATGTTCGGTCTGGCGGATGTGGCTGTGTACCTTGCAGTGCTCAGTCGCATTGGACCAAAGGCATTGGCTGTGACGACCAACTGTTCGATTGATTTCATGCGTAAACCAGCTGCCGGCGTCGACCTGATTGCCGATTGCAAGCTTCTTAAGTTGGGGCGCGTGCTTGCTGTGGGGGACGCGTTGATCTTTTCCGAAGGTATGGATCAGCCTGTCTGCCGCGCGACACTGACCTACTCGATTCCGCCAAAGTGATCTGAACAAAAAAGGCGGGGCATAACACCCCGCCAGTCAGGAAGCGGCAAAGCCACGGTTCCATGAGCTTGGGACAGCTCGGGGAAGAGAGAACCTTAGCCTTGCCAGAAAGGCCGCCGCGCTTCGCGCTCGGCGTCCTCGGGGGAGATTCCGATATCGCGCAACAAGTGTGAGTCTAGATCGCGCAGATCTTGACGTGATCGGTACAATTGCGCCCATTGTGTCAATACGACTGCCGCGTAAAGAAAGATCGTTGCCGCGAAAGGCAGTTTTGCCTGCTTGTTCAGGGTAATCAGCAAGTTTGTGTTGAGGGTTTGCGTGGTCATTTTAGGACCCTCCTTTGCAAAATGTATTGACACAAGTCGCCATGTGGTGACACGATTTGTGATACATTGAGTCTTTGTAGGCATCCACGAAAGAATTGTAATGGATACAAAATGGGCTGACGGGCTGACCTTTCGCGACGGACCGAAGTATCTGGCGTTGAAAAACGCGATCCTGCGCGCGGTCGAGGGTGGTTATCTTGTCCCGGGCAATAAGCTGCCGCCTGTGCGGCAATTGGCTTGGACGCTGGGGATTACACCCGGAACAGTGGCGCGGGCTTACTCACTGTTGACAGAAGACGGCACTCTGACGGCTGGCGTTGGACGCGGCACTTTTGTGGCCGATACGAAAAAGGCCGCGCCAGAGGATATCTGGACACGTCAGACCGAGCCGCCAACAGAGGGTGAGGTGAGTCTGTTTAGTCCGCTATTGCCAGATGTTGGACAGGTTGCAGCAATCAAATCCTGCCTTGCAAGGGTGGGTGACCAAGATGCAAATGCGTTGCTACGATACCCAACGCGGGCCGCGTACCAGCCGATCCGCGAAGCGGCAGTGCGTTGGCTGGCCCACACCCCGATTGGCGCGGTTCATCACGAGGACCTTGTTTTGACGCATGGTGGGCAAAACGGGATCATGTTGTGCCTTCAGGCGATCGTATCCGGCCCGCGCCCGACAATCATGGTCGAAGAACTATCCTATGCTGGCTTCCGCCGCGCCGCTGAAATGCTGCGTATCAATGTTGTCCCTGTGCCGACGGACGAGAACGGCATTGTACCAGAGGCCTTGGATCGTGTGGCCCGGGAAAGCGGTGCTCAAGTGCTGTGTACATCGCCAGAGGTGCAAAACCCGATGGCGATGTTTACTCCGCTGGAGCGCCGCCAAGAGATCGCAAAAATCGCTGAACGGCGGGATTTCGCGATCCTGGAAGATGATTGTTACCGTATGGGCACCGCACATGCCCAAGGTTATCGCGCGCTTGCTTCGGATCGGTCCTGGTATGTGACGTCTATCTCAAAGCTCTTGACCCCCTCCATGCGTGTTGGGTTCGCGGTGGCACCGAAAGGGCAGGGACCTGCGCTACGCAGAGCGGCGGAATACGGATTCTTTGGATTGGCGTGGCCCTTGGCTGAAGCGACCAAGCTTCTCCTTGAGGATCCGCGTACCGACACATTGATCAAGGACGTGCGCAAGGTGTTTCAATCTTATCTTGAGATCACCGTAAACGCTTTGGGCCAGTTTGATCTGCGCTGGCAGCCGGATGTGCCCTTCGTTTGGCTAGAGCTGCCGCGCGGTTGGCGGTCGGCGGCGTTTTGCAGGGCAGCGGAACAACAGGGCATTCAAATAAGATCGGCAGATGAATTCGCACTTCGTGACACGCGCGTGCCGCAGGCCGTGCGCATCGCCATCAATGCGCAGGTGCCAAAGGAGCGGTTTGAGCAGGCCATGCGCCGTTTGCACGACCTTCTTGTCAGCCCGCCCGAGGTGATCGCGGTCTAAGGCAATCCAGCAGCGCCATAGGCAATGCCGAGCGCAAGCGCCGCTGCCGAGATGGCCAAAGAGTACAAAAACAGTTTCACCCGCGAAAACGGGCGTTCCCCGTAGGTCGTGCCGCGCAATCCGCAGGACACGATTTTATACGCTTTGCCCTTGTATGCGTAGTGCAGGATGTAAACCGGGAGAAGGATCCGGCGGTACCGGATATGGCTTGAGTCGGTCGTGAACCGGATATTGCTCAGGTGTCGATGGCTGTGCTGTTGAATGCGGTTCCTGATCAGTACGGCCTTGTCGTCGCGGTTGGCCTCCATGCCTTCTGCGACAGTCATGTGATGTCGTTCAGCCCCGAATCCGGCAAGGTAGGCGGGATCGTAAGGTTTCAGATTGCCTGGATTGAAATCGTGAATGACACCGTCCCGGATCAATGGCGTGATATGCGGAGAGGCTGGCACGAGTAGATCGTCAAAGAAGACCGTGAAATTGCCGCTGGTCTGTTTCACGACGGTGCGTTTGCCGCGTTTGACGCGGTATGATCCCCAGTAAGAAATTGCTTCTGAGCTGTCCAAGGTGAAAAACGGCGCATAGAGCGCGGCTGTCTTTCCCTTGGCTACGGCGTCGGCCAGATCGCTTGGTGCAGCCAAGCGGCCAGAAACCCAGCGCGCCACATTGGGGACAGTGTCGTCTTGGTCAATTTGAAACGGGATCAGGGCCATCGTCGCGAATTCTGTGTCTTGCGGTTCAAGCACGACGGGTCCGTTGCAATAGGCGCAGCGCTCGGACAAGGCCGCGCCGACAAATGTCACGCCGCCGCCGCAGGTTTCGCATCGGTGCACCGCAACGGCGACGGTGGATTGCGGATCGTCAGATGGCTGTCCGGGGTTATAGGGTGTCTCCTGAGCGGGATTGATGGACGCGCAGTGCTCAATGGTTTCGCCATTCCCGCAACTGTCGCAGCTCAGCCTTTGGGTGGGAGGATCAAATCGTCGTTGCCCGGCGCAAGTGGGACATTGCAGGTTTGATTGTTCCGAGGGCGCAGTCATCAGCGGTCCCCCAGCGCGGCCAGAATTTCGAGAATGATGTGCAGACGCAAAGCAGACCGTTCAAGCGCACGGTCAAGGTCGCCAGTCATGGCCCAATCGCCAATGATCGTTCCGCAGAACCAGATCGACAGGACCCACGCCACGATGATCGCCCAACCGCCGATCTCGCGCAGCCAGCCTGCGGAACCTTGGCGCAAATCATGCCGTGCCTCTTTGACGCGAATAAGCTTTTGCGCAGGCCATATGCCAACTACGGCCGCAACTGCGAGCACCGCGAGGGCGGATAAGACGGGAAAAACAAGCTCCAGCACTGGGGTAAAATAATACCTTATTTTTAAGTGGCTGATTTACATGAATTAAAACAGTTCTTCCGCTCTTGTATCAACGAGCGGGTGCAGTATAAGCGCGCAATCTGAATTCTCCACTTCGATGGGTCGACAAATGAAAACCTACACCGCAACTCCAGCGGATATCGACAAGAAATGGATCATCATCGACGCCGAAGGCGTGGTGTTGGGCCGTCTTGCTTCGATTATCGCGATGCGGCTGCGTGGCAAGCACAAAGCCACGTTCACGCCACACATGGACATGGGCGACAATGTGATCGTCATCAACGCCGAGAAGGTCCAATTGACCGGTAAGAAGCGCGAAGAGCGTCATTACTGGCACACCGGCCACCCCGGTGGGATCAAATCGCGCACCAAAGACCAGATGCTGACGGGTGACCACCCAGAGCGCGTTGTCACGCTGGCCGTCAAACGCATGCTGCCGGGCAACCGCCTGAGCCGTAAGCAGATGACCAACCTGCGCGTCTATGCTGGCACTGATCACCCGCATGAAGCTCAGAACCCAGAGGTTCTGGACGTCAAAGCGATGAACAAGAAAAACACACGGGTCTAAGGTAAGATGGCTGAAGAAATCAAATCGCTCGACGATCTCGCCGCTGTCGCCGCTGAAGGCGCGTCCGAGATGATGGAAGTCGAAACCGCCGCGCCACGTGAACCCGTGCGCGACGAACTGGGCCGCAGCTATGCGACCGGTAAACGGAAAGATGCGGTCGCACGTGTCTGGATCAAGCCGGGCTCCGGCAAGGTCACCGTAAACGGTAAGGACCAGGACAAATACTTTGCACGCCCCGTGCTGCAGCTGATCCTGCGTCAGCCCATGCAGGTTGCAGGCGTTGAAGGTGAATTCGACGTGATGGCCACCGTCAAGGGCGGCGGTCTGACCGGTCAAGCTGGTGCGGTCAAGCACGGCATCTCCAAAGCTCTGCAGCTTTATGATCCGTCGCTGCGCGGCGCTCTGAAAGCCGCTGGCTTCCTGACCCGTGACAGCCGCGTTGTGGAACGTAAGAAATACGGTAAGCGCAAGGCGCGCCGTAGCTTCCAGTTCTCCAAGCGTTAAGGCGTCTGAATATCAAAAGCGAAAAGGCCGCCCCCAGCAGGGCGGCCTTTTCTGTTGGTACCAATGTCCTTTGGCCTGGCGGTGGTAAACAGGACTTTAGAACGGAAGGTCGGCCCAACCACGGCGATAGAGCGCATCCCGCCCTCCGCCGATGATCACGAGAAGCGTCAATGGGAGGGTAAGGCCCATGAGATTTTGCTGGAACGCTGTCGTGAACGACGTTTGGTCAACACATCCGAGGCAATGTGCGAGGACCAAAACAAAGGTGAAAGCGGCGACCAGTCGTGTGCGCACGCCCAAGAAGATAAACAGTCCCAAACTCAGCACGAGCGCAAAATGTGCCGCATGCAATGCCGGGATTTGGCCGGTGCACAAACAAAAGATGTTTGTGCCATTCGAGTAGTCGATGAGGGAGTTGGAGGCATTGCCAACTTTTTGCAAATCAAGAAACGCCAGGTGCACGAGCGCGTAACCGGTGACGATCCGTAAACCTGTATGTGCGTAAGATGCGATGCCAGACATTTCGCATATCCTTTGGTTGACGCAAGGCGCCAGTGATCTGAATTACTTGAGTATTTTTGAATTTAATCGTTACAACTGACGCTACGTTGCCGCGAAGACGCAGCGTCTGTCGAGACGGAATGCTGCAAGCTTATGTTTGCAAAAACCCACCCTTGGGGTCTTTCGCCAGCGATTCCTCAATGAATTGCAATCCAACCCGCACAATCGGGTCCAACTTACGGCTGCTGTGGTAGCTGACCCAGACCGGAACAACATCATCGAACGCGGCTTCTTCGAGCGGCACAAGATCAGGCTGTTCGCGGGTAAATGCGACCGGCATCATCGCAGCTACTGGAATTTCCGACATCAAACTGGAGGAGAGGTTCAATCCTTCAACTGACAGCTTTGACTGACGGTTGAAATGCGTTTCCATCAGGGAATTGATCCGGCTGGCATGACCGCCATACGGAATGGATAGCCAGTCCGTGACCGCATCTTGATGTGCCTTGTGCACATACGGACGTAGCAGCAGCTTACCGAGTTTCCGCCGCATGATCCGGCCTTCTGTTGGTTCGTCAAACCCGACCGAGACATCGGTTTCAGCATAGGCGAGGCTTGCTGGGCGGAACAGCAAGTCGACATGCATGTCGTTATAGGACGTGAGAAATCCTGGCAGAGATTTGAGAAAGCCAAGCTGAAGGATCGCAAGTTCACAGGTCAGGCGCAAAGTCGCGCCCGGTGCGGGACCTTGTGAGCGTTCACCTTCGAGCAGGGTCAGGCTTGTTTCGGTGTCTCTGGCGATCGTGATCAGGTCGTGGCAGCGCTGGGTCGGCACCCATGACCGGTCTTGTTTCACAAAGAGCGTTTCGCCCATCGTCTCGGTCAGTCGATCAATGCGCCGCGACACCGTCGCAATATTTGTCCCCATCGCCAAAGCGGCGGCACTCATTGTGCCGTGGCGGTACAAAGCCAAACAGAACCGCAGATCATCCCAATGTTGCATCATATGCCTAATCACCCTTGATAGCACAGTGCCTTGGCTACGATGTAACGCATTACCTAGGCACAAGCTGTTGTCATCGGTGTAAAACCAAGTTTGCATTTTTGAAAAAAGAGCACTGAGGGGTACTTCGCCCCTCCGCTCGGATATTAGCCACACACTTTCGTATAGGTGGGTTTTCCGGTTGCATTTGTCGAGCGTCGTTGATGTGCTGTTTACATGTGGCAGGGGCGACTGAGAAATAGCGAGGCTGGCAAGGGGCTGTTGATGGTCAGCCCTCCATTCATCTACGCCCTACTGCTCCTTGCTGCGCCGATGGGTGCGATATTGTTGTTCAGCTTCTGGACCCAGGACTTCCTGACGCTGGACACGACACTGACGCTGAACAACTATCGCGAGTTCGTGGAAGAGCCGCTATATGGCGTGCTGCTGCAAAGGTCCTTGATCATTGCGGCGATGGTGACGCTTGTGACCGTCGTGCTGGCTTTTCCCATTGCCTATTTCGTCAGCTTCCACGTCGCGCCCGAACGCAAATCCCTTTGGCTGTTTCTGATCACCATTCCGTTCTGGACCAGCTATCTGGTGCGGGTCTTTCTCTGGAAAGTGATCCTTGGTTTCAACGGGGTTCTGAATTCTGGGCTCTTGGGGCTTGGGCTGATTGATGAACCGCTGACCTTCATCCTGTACAACGCCAACGCGGTGGTCATCACGCTGGCGCATGCCTTTGCACCATTTGCAATTCTGCCGATCTTTGTCGCGCTTGAGCGCATCGATCGCAGCCTTTTAGAGGCCGGGCAGGATCTGGGAGAAAGTCGATTGATGACGTTCTGGCGGGTGACATTGCCCTTGGCCACGCCCGGCATTGTGGCGGCTGTCTTGATCGTCTTCATTCCGACGATTGGCGATTACGTGACGCCGCGCCTTGTCGGCGGGCCGAACGGCCTGATGATTGCCAATATGATCCAGACACAGTTTCTAAAGCTGAACAACGCGCCCATGGGCGCTGCATTGGCGGTGATTGCGATGGTATCGGTATCGGTCATCGCCTTGGTCTTTGTGTGGCTGAACCGCAAATGGCTGAGGGTCAAACAATGAGCTTGCGCGCCTATGCCGTCGCCTACCTGATTTTCCTCTACGCGCCGATCTTTCTGCTGCCGCTGTTTGCCTTCAACGACAGCACGATCATCGCGTTTCCGCTGAGCGGGTTCACGACCGGATGGTTCACAGAACTGACCGAAACGCCAGCGCTGCACGCCGCGGTCAAGAATTCCCTGTTCATCGCGATCCTGACCGCGATCTTTTCGACCTTGCTGGGGATATGCGCCGCCAGAGCGGGTGCGAAATACGAGTTCCCAGCAAAACGCGGTATCCTTGGCCTGATCATGGTGCCGCTTGTTCTGCCTGAAATCATTGTGGGTGTATCGCTTCTTGTCGTTGTCGTGAACCTTTTGGACTGGTCGCTGTCTTCTTGGACGGTGATTGCCGCGCATGTGCTGATCTGCACACCGTTTTCGATCGCGATCCTGAACGGAGCATTTCAGAATATGGATGCGAGCCTAGAAGAGGCGGCGCTTGACCTTGGAGAGACACCGTGGAGCACGTTCCGTCTTGTAACACTGCCTCTTGTGATGCCGGGGATCATCTCGTCCTTGTTGATCAGTTTCACGATCAGCCTTGATGAATTTATCATCGCGTTCTTCCTGACCGGTGCTGAGCCGACTATGCCGGTCTATATCTGGGGGTTGCTGCGATTCCCGCAAAAACTGCCTGCTGTCATGGCGCTTGGGACCATTCTGGTCGTGGCGTCCATCATCATCCTGACCATCGCCGAACTGATGCGCCGTCGCGGCCTGAAGCGTGCTGG
The DNA here is from genome assembly GCF_007995215.1 of Shimia ponticola. Lineage (GTDB taxonomy): Bacteria > Pseudomonadota > Alphaproteobacteria > Rhodobacterales > Rhodobacteraceae > Shimia_B > Shimia_B ponticola. Next base: position 145,786 of record NZ_VCDK01000003.1, on the reverse strand, counting down.
CCTGAAAGACACCGGAGGTTTCCTGTGACCCCGATCATTACGCTCACTGGCGTTCAAAAATACTATGGCGACTATCACGCGCTGCGCGATGTGGATTTGACGATAAACGAGGGCGAGTTTTTCTCTTTGCTGGGGCCATCGGGTTGCGGCAAGACCACGCTGTTACGGACCATCGCTGGCTTTGAGAACGCCTCTGACGGGGTGGTGATGCTCGGCGGCGCTGACATGGCTGGCGTGCCACCCAACAAGCGGCCGACCAATATGGTGTTCCAGAGTTACGCGATTTTCCCGCACCTGAACGTGGCCGAGAATGTTGCTTTTGGCCTGCGGAGACGTTCGGACCTTAGTAAGCAGGCAAAGGCCGATCTGGTGGATGAAGCGCTTGATATGGTCGGCCTGCAAGGGTTCGGGGGCAGGGCGGCCCATGCCCTGTCCGGTGGGCAAAGACAGCGCGTCGCGCTGGCACGTGCCTTGATCCTGAAACCCAAGGTGCTGTTGCTTGATGAACCTTTGTCCGCGCTGGACAAGAAGATGCGCGAGCAGATGCAGGCCGAGCTACGCCGTCTACAACGACAGGTGGGAATCACCTTTATTCTGGTCACCCATGATCAGGAAGAAGCACTGATCATGTCCGACCGCATCGCCGTCATGTTCGACGGGCGCATTGCGCAGGTGGCCGATCCGCAGACACTCTACCGTCGACCCGTGAACCGACAGGTCGCCGATTTCATTGGTGTCATGAACTTCCTTCCCGCAACATCGACCGCCTCGGAGGATGGGGTTGATGTGCAAATTGCAGGTTTCGGCGCTGCGTCTGTGGCGTCCGAACAATGCCCGGGCGGGATGCCAACGGGCGATGCGTCAGTGGGCATCAGACCCGAGATGATGACTTTGCTGTTCGACGGCCAACCATCCGAAGGCGCCGTGGCCATCGGCACCGTCGCAGAGCGATATTACTATGGCGACATGACTTATTATGAGGTGGAGTTTGAAGGCGTGTCCGAGCCGGTGACGCTATCGATGAAGAACCTCGTCGGGCGGCCAGTTCTGGAACGCGGCGATGCGGCGCGTGTGGCTTGGGACCCGCGTGCATTGGTGGTGTTTGAAGCGTAGCAAGCTTGCCAACAACGCCCCGGGACAAATCCTGGGCGTGTCGCGCTGGACGTCCCGGACTTTATCCGAGACCTCATTCGCAACGTCAGTCCTGCGGGATAAGCCCCAGACCTCGCAGGTAAATCCCGATACCCGTCTCAAGCAAATCTTCCGGAGGAAACGGGCTTCTTGTGCCGGGCGAGCCCCGCGCAAACAGCTCGACAACCCCATGGCTCATGGCCCAAACATGCGAGGAAAACATCTGAGGTGGTGGGCGCTTCTCGGGCGGGATGTTCTCTGACAGCTTCACAGCAGCGTCTTCCAGAACCTTCATGCCTTTGCTGGCGGCATCGTTCAGTTCAGGTGTCCGCTGAATTGAGATCCCGGATTCAAACATCGCCACGTAGTGACCGGGAAACTTGCGCGCAAAGGCCAGATAGGCGCGGCCGGTTGCCTCGAACGCGGCCAAGGCTGTGGGCTGACCATCGTTGTAGGCGTGTTCCATCAGATCTGAGAAGATCAGATATCCCTGCCGCGCGGCTTCGGCGATCAGGTCGTCTCGGCCTTCGAAATGCCGATAGACGGCAGCTGGGGTCACGCCTGCACGCTTTGCGGCTTCGGACAGGGTAAATCCGGTCGGGCCCTTTTCTTCGATCAGCACGATCGCGGCATCCACCAGCGCCTGACGCAGGTTGCCGTGGTGATAGCCACGTTTAGCCATCCCAGAGGTCGATACCTCCGGCGACCTTGTCATCAATCTTGCCAAGCCCCTTGTCGTCACGACCCGCGTAGTCGAATTGCGACAAGACCGATCTGATGGCATTCAGCCGCGCGCGTCGTTTGTCGTCGCTGCGGATGATGATCCAAGGGCAGGGTGCATTGGTGCGCGTCAGGGTTTCCTGAATGGCGTCCGTGTATGCGTCCCAGCGGTTCAGTCCTTCGACATCGATCCAAGACAGTTTCCACTGTTTCAACGGATCTTCTTCGCGGTCCATAAAGCGTTTGAGCTGCGTTGCGCGTCCGACGTTCAACCAGATCTTGCTGAGGTGGATGCCGTCATGGCGCAGCATGGACTCAAAGGGGCCCACCTGTTCGAACCATTGGGCACGCTCTTCGTCGGTACAGAAATCGAATACCTTTTCCACCACACCCCGGTTGTACCAAGAGCGGTCGAAAAAGGTGATCTCACCTTCGGCTGGCATGTGCGCGATATAGCGCTGCATGTACCATGACGCGGCCTCACGATCAGATGGCTTGCTGAGCGCGACAGTCTTGGCATGGCGCGGGTTCAGGTTTTCGCGAAAGCGACTGATTGTGCCGCCCTTGCCCGCGGCGTCCCGTCCCTCGAAGACGATGACGATCCGCTGGCCGGTATCCTTGGCCCATGTCTGAAACTTGACCAACTCGATCTGGATCGCGTCATAGGCGTCTTCGTAGTCGCCTTTGTCCATGCGTTTGTCATAGGGGTAGGACGGGTTCAGGATGTCGCCCTTCTTGGCGTCTTTGATGGCGTCCCGGACGTCTCCCGGCGCGCCGTTTTCATAAAAGGCCGAGATTGCACCGTCGAATGGTTTGCTCATGCCTGCCTCCCGTCTGGTTTTGTGCGACTATGGCGGTGCGTTGGGCCTAACGCAATCCGGCGCGGGACGCGGCGCGATCGATGGCGGCAATGCTTTCGGCTTCTGCCACGTGTTGTGGCATGTGTCCGATGCCCGGCAAGACGGTCAGATTTGCGCTCTCGACGCGTTCAGAAAAGGGGGCGGAGTGAACGTTGAGCGGCACAGTGGTGTCGGCATCACCGTGGACAATCTCAATCGGGAGCATCAGTTCGTCGTAGCGTTCAGATTGCTCTTCGATGTGGGGATAAAGCGTATTCACCTGCAGTGCATTCGCCCGAAACGACTTGGTCCGGATCGACAGCGGGGCACCGATATGTTCGGCATAGCCTTCAGGTGCGTCCTGTGGCGCAAAGATACCGTTGATCGTCGATTCCACATACGAGTCCGGAACAAACGCCGCGATCATCGGTGGAAACAGGGCGCCGCCGAGCGAAGATCCATTCACCCGGTAGAACAACCCAAGCTCACCCGGCCAAGGAAGTGCAACACCTGCGAGCGATACGACCGCCGCAGCCGGTTGGTCGAGCGCCCAAGCGTAAGCAACGGCACCGCCGAAGGATTGACCGACCACGATCGGGTTTTCGATCCCAAGCTGCTGCGCCGCCGCAGATAGGAACGCGGCCTGCTCTTGCGGGCTTTCTGCGTCGCCGTCGAACGGTCCGCCATAGCCCGCGATCCGCGCCGTGTATCCCATGCCGGGGCGGTCAAAGGCCGTCACCCGATAGTTCGCGCTGAGTTCCTCAACAAAGGAAAAGGTCCAGTCACGGGTGTTTCCGGATGCTCCGTGCAGGAGGATGACATCAGGGCCGCTGCCAGCCTGAACATAGTGAACCTGACGCCCGTCCACCTCGACAAACGCGCCTTCAGGCGGGAATTCGGCTTCTGCCCGGACTTCCTGTCGGGACGACATCACAGCAACGGTGGCATACCCGGCAAGCAACACACCCGCCACGATCAACAATTTCATAGACACTCACCTAGCTGCGCAGGTCCGTTGACGTCTGACCAATCAAAGACTGATCGAAAGGCGTCGTCAGATAAATCTCGGACACCCAGTTGCCATATAAGAGGTGCGCATGTGACCGCCACCGGTTTTGCGGTGGTTTCGTTGGGTCATTGTCTGGATAGTAGTTGCCCGGCACGTTGATCGGGGTGCCGTTGGCGACGTCGCGGTCATACTCTTCCTTCAACGTGCCACTGTCATATTCGAAGTGGTTGAAAATATAGAGCGCGCGGTGGTCGGCATCCTCCACAAGGCAGGGACCAACAACATCACTCCCAAGAAGTACCTTGAGGCCCGCAGCCTCGATCTCTTCTCGCGTGTTCTCTGTCCAGCGACTGACCGGAATCACGCAATCGTCCGAAAAACCGCGCAGATATGGCGAGGCCGGTTCGAGGTTTTGCTGGCGAAAGCATCCAAAGGCTTTCTCGTCCAACATGCGTTTGTCGACACCGTGGAAATGCTTGAGCAACGCCATACCGCCCCAGCAGACGCCAAAGGTCGAATGCACATTTGTCTGCGTCCAATCCATGACCTCTTGAAGCTCGTTCCAATAGGTCACTTCTTCGAACGGCAGGTGTTCGATCGGCGCGCCGGTGATGATAAAGCCATCGAATTTCTCATCGCGCACCTCCTGAAATGGGCGATAGAATTCGGCCATGTGGTCAGCAGCCGTATTCTTGGTCTGATGCTCGGTCATGCGGATCAGACGGAAGTCGATCTGCAATGGAGTCGCCCCAATCAGCCGGGCAAACTGGTTCTCGGTCTGAATCTTCTTGGGCATCAGGTTCAGCAAGCCGATCTTGAGTGGCCTGATATCCTGTTGCGCGGACTTTTCCTTGCCCATGACCATAACGCCTTCGCGGCTAAGCACGTCATAAGCAGGCAGGGTCCGGGGCAGGGTGATCGGCATGAGTTGATGTCCAGAATGTTGGGGGACTGCACCTAGGCGGATTTGGTGCGGCGTTCAATGGCCTGTGCGATGACATCGACAAAGTCGGCCTCGGTGCGCACCTCGGCAATTTCAGAGGCGGCAACAGTCACGCCCCAGTTCGCCATCGCGGCATAGATGGGTTGGCGATGTGCCAAGGCGCGTGTGTAGGTCCAGCGCACAAATGCATCCGGGTCGACGCGATCCGGCGCATTGCTGGTTTCGGTTAGATAATCGTTCCAAGCACGCTCTAGGAACGCCGGTTGGTAGCACATCGGTTTTGGCGCGCGGTCAAACCGACGGATCAACTCGTCCCGGTGTGCGTCCGTGCCTTCGATCCAGATCATCAGAGTGTTCTCGGACAAGGCCTTTAGGATCGGGTCGTTGGGATCCTTGGGATCTACGACCTCACAGATCGAGCCGCCGGTGTCACAAACGAAGTTTGGATAGTCATACAGGCGCTTGGCCCGTTCGATGAAATGCACCGTGTCCAGGAGCGTCGCGCGTTCGGCGGCGTCATGCTGGGCTTGTCTGCGCCGATATTCTTGAATCGGAAGGCCGCCTTTCGACGGATCGCCCGGTTTGCCCAAATAGGTGGACAGCGGCGCGAGGTTGTCGAAGGTGATGTTCGACGCGACATAGATCGAATCTGTGCGCAGCAACTCGGCCAGAAACGGGTTTTTCATCGCTTCGGCTTTGAAATTATCGGCGATGTGTTCGCCCATGTACCGGGTGCCGATCCGGTAATCGACGCTATAGTGAAACCACGTGCCCGTCTCGCGCAGCATGTTTGAGACATGCGTTTTGCCAAGCCCGGACATGGCAAAAAGGCAGGCATGCTTTGAGGGGGCATCGCGCCACGCCTGAGCGGAAGGATAAAGCATTGTGGTCCCCATTCGTGAACTTGGCCGCTGTCTAAGCAAGCTGCCTGTCAAAAGCTAGCGGCGGCGTGACAAGATGATCAAGCCGACAGCCAATATCCCGAAGCCAAGGAAGGCTTGTGGTGGAAGCGCTTCGTTCAGGAAGACCGTTCCAAGGACAATCGCGATGGGCGCGATCAAGAGCGTACAGATCGTGATATTGCCCGCCCCAGCCATGGCGAGGACGCGGTAGTACAGAAGGTAAGCCAGCGCCGTTGCAAAGACGGTGTAGTAGCCAATTGCGAGCCACGTGTCCAAGCTCAGCGAAAGGGTCATCTGCCCTTCGATGACTGCAGCTGTCGGAATGATGAGCAGCGTCGACGCGGTCAGCATGCCGGCAGCGCAGACGATGGGATGCACATCCGCCAACAGCTTGCGCGCGACGACCGCGGCGAAAGCATATGAGATGGTCGAGGCGATAACGGCCAATTGCGCAAGAGAGCGCAAATCCAATTGTGCGAGCGTTTGAATTCCGATGGCTGTGGCCACACCTAAAAAGCCAATCACGACACCAATCGATTTTTGCAAAGTCAGTTTTTCATCTTTGAAAAACAATGCAGCGACCAAAACACCCCAAATTGCAGTGCCCGCATTCAGAATCGATGTGAGTCCCGACTCGATATAAAGCTGGCTCCAGGCCTGAAGTGAAAAGGGAACGATATTATTCAAGAGCCCCATAATCGCAAAGGCGCCGATGACGCGGCGTGTTGTCGGGACGGGCAGACGGCGCAAGAAAACAACGCCCCAAAGCAACAAGGCGGCCCAACCCACGCGATGTGCGACCACGGTCAGTGGGCCAATTTCGTTCAATGCGATCCGGACCGATAAGAAAGTCCCGCCCCACAAAATGGACAAAACGATCAACTCGGCCCAAGCGCGACCCGACATGGATTTTTGAACGATCATTCGTTCGACATATCAGATCATTACATTCCGAAAACCCGGAAACGCACAAAAAAAGCCCCGCGAATTGCGGGGCTTTTCTGACGATATTTCTAAAGAGATTAGAATTCGTAGGTTAGGCGGAAGCCAACTGTGGTGACGGAGTTGTCTTCGAACGAGGCAACATCCTGTCCACCAACACCGGCGTCGGCATCGCCGATCCATGTGTAGCCCACACCGCCAGAGAAGGTCAGGCCGTCGGCTTCGTAACGAACACCGAGGTTCAGGCCAGTTTCACCGTCGGTTGGCGAAAGTGGAGACACGTTGTCGTCGTTGCTCGCTGCTTCGTAGGTGATGCCTGCCGACAGTGCCAGTGCATCGTTGATACGGCGCGCGATGCCAATCGAATAGCGCTGGCTGTCATCGAGATCGGCCAGGTCTGTCCCAAGAAGGGATGGGATCACATCAAACGATCCCCACTCTGCCCAGCGATAGTTGAAGGTCAGCAATGTATCAGCAGCGATACCTGTCTGGAAATCAACGTTGAACGACTGAGGTGTTGTGAAGTCGATCTTGTCTTCGCGTGTGGTCCCGGCAAGTTGCTCGGATGCGTTTGCGGTGTGGTCAACCTCCGAATGGTAGGTCACAGCGAGCCGCAACGCGATGTCTGGGATCTCATATGCTGCACCAAGTGTGTAGCCAAAGCCCCAGTCGTCTTCGATCTCTAGGTCGTAGAAACCAGCCGCAGCAGTTGTGTTCACAGCCGCGTTGAAGGCTGGCTGCAGTGCTCCGACGATACCTGCCGCGGTGGCTCCGGCGAATGCCACGGGAACCCCGAGTCCGGTAAGCTCAGCCGCGAGGTCGTCTGTTGCGCCTGCTGTACCTAGCGAAGCGGCTTGGATCACTTCATCGGACAGGCCCGTCGAAACAACGCCCGCCAAAGCATCCAGCGGGCCGCCGGTAAGCGCAGCGCTTACGCCAGCACGTGCACCTGCGAGGTACGCATCCGAACCCGAAACGCCAGCACGTGTGTATGCCAGACCGCCCAGAGCGATTTCACCCCCAGATTTCTGCGCACGAATACCACCAAAGACCGAAACACGCTCGTTCATTTGGTACTTGGCCATGAAGTTCAGCGATTCACCGGCAAAATCCGCTTTGGTCCCGGCAAGTGCCGCGGTGGTTGGATCACCTCCGTACAGAACGTCACCACCAAAGGCTTGATCGTATTGGAAGCCGAACGTGATATCCGACGGGCCATCAACCAAGGCGTATGCGCCCATCTGGGTAAAGCTTTGGCCGATGTCATAGTCGCCGGAACCGGTGTCATCTGTACCGGTGATCTTTGGGTTCACGCGTGCGATCGTCACGGCACCCGTACCGGGATCGCCGAACAGGAATGTCGTGCTCTGCTGCGAACGGTCCAAGCCACCAGCGGTTGCGGCTGTTGTCGTCAGCGCGATGGCCGCGCTGCTCATAAGTAGTTTCTTCATCTGTCTCTCCCTGACGCCCTGTGTGTCACTCGACCTCCCTCGGGCGCTTGTGCATAAATTGCGCGGGAAAGCGCTTGTGCGTCAATTTATGACGCGGCGTTAGGATGCTCTGTGTGTTCCAGCGTCACATTTTTGCAATCCGCGCCTCGCGCAGGATATTTGCGTAATTGCTGCCGAAAATCATCAACGCGCCGACAAGGACCCAGATGTCCAGCGGTTCATCGTAGAAGGCCATCCCAATCAAGGCGATCACGGGTAAACGCACGAAGTCCACCGGCATGATAGTGCTGGCCGGAGCGAGGCTGAGTGCCCTTGTCATGCAGAAATGCGCCACGAGCCCGGCAATGCCAATCACGACGAGCCAGGGGACCGAGGCTGGTGAGGGCAGTGCGATGTCACCGTCAAACCCGGCAAAGACAACGCCAAACACCGCCTGCATCGTTGTCAGGAAAAACAGAATGCAGGTGATGGTCTCGGTTCGGGTCAAAAGCTTTGTGGCGATAGCTGTCCCGGCAAACCCAATCGCCGCTGCCGCCGCAAATAGGATGCCCGGCTCAAGGTTGTTGAAATCGGGTCTCGCGACCACAAGAATTCCAACAAATCCGACGGCTGCGAATATCAGTTTTTGCCAACCGAGGCGTTCGCCCAGAAAGAGCGGCGCCAACAGCAAAACCCAAAGCGGCGCAGTGAACTCCAGCGCAAAGACCTGCGCAAGCGGAATGACGGTGATCGCGTAGAACCAGCAATTCTGGCCAAAGAAGTGCGCCATGTTCCGCGCCAGATGCAACCGCCAACGGTTGAGCCGCACCTCTCGCAGGGTGCCTGCGAAACCCGCGACACAGACAACAACGACAACGCCAAGGAGCGAGCGATACATCATGATTTCGAACGTATCGAGTTCGAAAGAAACCGCGCGCCCAGCGATCGCCATCGACGTAAACGACACGATTGCCCCGATCATCCACAACGCGGCTGTGATTGTTGTGCTCATCTACCGGCTTTCTTTGTCTGCGCCGTTTCCGTTCCGGATATTCATGAAGCGACAAGACCGCCCGCTACGCACTATTGTGCGGATACTTTTTGTCGATCAACCGGGCCTACATTACTCCCACTCAATCGTTCCCGGAGGTTTGGAGGTGATGTCATAGGTCACGCGATTGATCCCACGCACTTCGTTGATGATCCGCGTGGCGGTTTCGCCCAAGAATTCGTGGGTGAACGGATAGTAATCGGCGGTCATCCCATCAACAGACGTCACCGCCCGCAGCGCGCAGGCGTAGTCATAGGTGCGTCCATCACCCATCACACCGACGGTGCGCACAGGCAGAATCGCAACGAAAGCCTGCCAAATGTCATCGTAGAGACCGTGTTTCCGGATCTGGTCGATATAAACGGCATCCGCCTCGCGCAGGATATGCAGTTTTTCACGCGTGATTTCACCGGGGCAGCGGATCGCAAGGCCCGGTCCGGGGAAAGGGTGTCGCCCAATAAAGCTGGCTGGCAGGCCGAGTTCACGGCCCAGCGCGCGGACTTCGTCCTTGAACAACTCGCGCAGGGGTTCAACCAGCTTGAGGCCCATCTTCTCAGGCAGGCCGCCGACATTGTGGTGCGATTTGATCGTGACCGATGGTCCGCCGCTAAAGCTGACCGACTCGATTACGTCGGGGTACAACGTGCCTTGGGCAAGGAACTCTGCACCTTCAATCGTGTCAGCATGTTTCTGGAACACGTCGATAAACAGCCCACCAATGATTTTTCGCTTGGTTTCCGGGTCGCTGACGCCGTCCAGTTTGCCGAGGAAGAGATCGCTTTCATCGGCATGGATCAGTTTGAGGTTATAGTTCTCGCGGAACATGCCAACGACTTCCTCGGCTTCATTCTTGCGCAAGAGGCCGTGGTCTACAAAGACACAGGTGAGTTGCTCTCCGACTGCCTCGTGGATCAGGATCGCTGCAACCGAGCTGTCTACCCCACCCGACAGCGCGCAAATGACCTGTTTGTCGCCGACCTGCGCGCGGATCTTCTCGATCATCTGTTCGCGATAGGCGCCCATCGTCCAGTCGCCAGAGAAACCTGCCATTTTGACAAAGTTTTCATAGAGCGTTTTGCCGTTCGGGGTGTGGTGCACCTCGGGGTGAAATTGCACTGCGAAGAAACGACGCTCTAGATCAGCGGTGATGGCGAACGGCGCATTGGGTGACGTGCCATAGACCTCAAAACCCGGCGCAATCTTGGCAACATGGTCGCCGTGGCTCATCCACACCTGTTCCTGACCTTCGATGAACCATCCATTCAAAAGGTCAATCCGTTTGTCCGCAGGCGTCACATAGGCGCGGCCAAATTCGGCGGTGCCTTCGCCGCGTTTAACCTGGCCGCCGAGCATCTGCATCATGACCTGCTGACCATAGCAGATCCCGAGAATTGGAACGCCCAGATCAAAGACCTCTGCAGGTGGTCTCGGGGAGCCTTCGTCGATGACCGAAGCCGGTCCGCCTGAAAAAATCACCGCTTTTGGTGAGAATTCCGCGAGGAACTCTGCGGTTACGTTCTGAAACGGGTGAATCTCGCAATAGACATTCAATTCGCGCAGGCGGCGCGCGATCAGCTGCGTCACCTGGCTGCCAAAGTCGATGATGAGGAGGCGGTCGTGATCTGGAGTGCTCATGGTCGTGCTTTAGGCAAGCGATGGCATGGGCGCAAGCGCGACTGCGCAGGAAGAAAGCGACGACGCTCTGTCCGCAAATGTCGCTTTTTATCTCAAAACGGCGCAATCCCCCGCATCCCACCGAAGCGACATGCCTAAAAGCACTCAACCACAAAGCTCAGATGAGGAACGTGTTATGGAAAAGGTGGCAACACGGCGGACGCGTGGTGGCGGCGGTGCAGCGCGTCGGGCCGCACGGACAGGCGTCAAGATCGAGGCCGCTAAGTACATTGAACGCGCGATCCCGAACTTTGAGATCCTGAACGACGAAGCACTCGAAATCATCGAAGCCAACGCGGAGACGGTTTTGGAAGAAGTTGGTGTTGCGTTTGTCGACAACCCCGCAGCGCTCGAACGCTGGAAAGAGGCTGGCGCAGACGTAACAGGTGAGCGTGTCCGCATCCCGCGTGGCCTTGCGCGCAAGCTGTGCTCAACAGCGCCCTCGCAATTCACGCAGGTCGCCCGAAATCGCGACCGCGATGTGGTGATCGGTGGCAACACCCTCGTGACCGCACCCGTATACGGCCCACCCTTTGTGCGCGATGCCAATGGCGGGCGCCGATACGCCACGATGGCTGACTTCGAAAAATTCGTGAAGCTTGGCTACATGTCGAAATGGCTGCACCACTCCGGCGGGACAGTATGCGAGCCAACCGATGTCGCCGTGAACAAACGTCACCTCGATATGTTGCTGGCGCATATGACACTGTCAGACAAGCCGTTCATGGGATCCGTGACGGAACCCAGTCGTGCTCAAGACAGCGTAGAGATGTGCGAAATCCTGTTTGGCAAAGATTTCGTGCAGGAAAACACGGTGATGACATCGCTCATCAACATCAACTCGCCGTTGACCTTTGACAGCATCATGATGGGCGCGCTTGAGGTTTATGCGGCCAACAATCAGGCCTGTATCGTATCGCCATTCATCGTTGGCGGGGCCATGGCGCCGGTTTCGGTGGCAGGCACCCTGACGCAGGTCTTGGCCGAGGTGTTGGCAGGGATCGCTTACAGCCAATTGATCCGTCCGGGCGCACCGGTGATCTTTGGCACCTTCGTGACATCAATCGACATGAATTCCGGCGCGCCGACATTCGGGACGCCAGAAGCCAGCCAGATCTTGTCCGGGGCCGGTCAGTTGGCGCGTCGCATGGGGCTGCCATTCCGCTCGGGTGGCGGTCTGTGCGGGTCCAAGCTGCCTGATGCGCAGGCGGGATATGAGACGGCGAACACGCTGAATGCCGCGTTGCTCGGCGGCGTGAACTTCATGCTGCACTCGTGTGGGTGGCTCGAAGGCGGGCTAGTGTCATCTTTCGAGAAATTCGTGATGGATGCCGATCAGCTTGGCGTGCTGCACAAGCTGGCAGCCGGTGTTGCCGCGGACGAGAACGCGCAGGCCATGGATGCCATCCGCGAAGTCGGACCAGGTGGTCACTATCTCGATTGCGCGCATACCCATGCCAACTATCAGGATGCGTTCTGGCGCAGCGGGGTCTTTGATTACAAGCCCTTTGAAACATGGGCTGATGAAGGCGCACGTGACACGCAGGCGCTTGCGACAACGCGGGTCGAGCAGATGCTGGCCGGGTATCAGCAACCCGCGCTTGACCCCGGCATTTACGCCGCGCTTCAGGACTATGTCGCCCGCAAAAAGGCGTCTATGCCAGACGCCTTTGTTTGATTGATGCAATCGCGGTTGCTTAGGACGTCTCTTGACGCCGGAGCAACCGCGCTTCGCCCATGATGGCGATCAGGATGTCTACATGTTTGGCGACATCGTAGGTGGCGTCGCCATCGTTTCTTGCCGCGTTCAATCCGCGTTCGATCTCTAGCAATCGCATGACTGCCGCTCCGGGCGTTGGCGGATTGAACCCGCCGAGCACACGCTTAAGATGGCGTGTGCGTTCATAATCGGCCACGCCGTGTCGCGCTGCCGAGATCAGCAGGCGAGGACGACGAAGTGCGGATATCATCGAGAATAAGTCTTTCATAGGTTTGGCCCCTTTCCCTGTGGCGCTTGTTGCACAACCTATGAGTGTGTTGCGTCCTCCCCAAAAATAGCGAGCGCAGGTTTCAGATAAGTTTATCAAATCGAAACAATTCTGTCGGTTGTAGCGGATTTTAACGTTTAAGTAACCAACACACGCAACGGTTGTGATCAATTTTGGGGATAAGCCTGTGGATAAATGCCAAGGGTAGGGTGGTATGGACTATAAACGTCACGATCACATGCAGATCAATTTACCGAATTGGGTGCCGTCAGCCGCCCAGAATTATCTGATCCACACAGAGGCCGGTCAGTCCATTCGCGCGCTTGCGCGGGAAACCGGAGTGCATGCCTCAACGATCCTGCGTCAGGTGCGTCGGTTGGAACAAAAACGGGACGATCCGCTCGTTGATGAAGGGCTGCGCCGCTTGGGGCGCGCTCATTTTGCGCCCGTCACACGACAGGCCAACGAGGACCGCGCCGATATGAAACACTCTCCCATCAAGCTGCCTGAGCCGCCATCAGAGGAAGCCATCGCAAAAGAGGGACGTCGCATTCTGCGCCGTTTGTGTGAGACGGGGGCGGTACTTGCCGTGGCCAAAGAGATGGATAAGGCCGTGGTCGTGCGCGACACCAAGGATGGTGGCAATACACGCACGGCGGTTGTCGACCGCGAAATTGCCGCTGCCATGGCATTGAAAGAGTGGATTTCTTGCCCAGAACCCAGCGCCAGGATCGCATGCTACCGGATCACGTCTGTCGGGCGTGCAGCTTTGAAGCGCCTTTTGGCAGAGGCCGAAAACCGCGCTGCTAAAGAGGCTCAGGGCTTTGCAGAAGCTCAGGCGGGTTTTGCTGGAGCGCGCCAAGACTGGTCTGTCAGCGAAGACGAGGCCCCGCGTCAGATCCGATATAATCTGGCAGAAACCCCGCTGGCATCATTGTCCCGCCGCAAGGACAGAGACGGTAAACCGTTCCTGTCAGAGGATCTCGTCGCGGCCGGGGAACAGTTGCGCGAGGATTTCGAATTGGCGCAAATGGCGCCGCAATCCACCCAGAATTGGGAGCGATACGTAACAAGTGGCAGGAGCGACCCTCTGGCCGTTGACGGATTGCGTGGCCCGGATGCAGCGCGTGAGCGTGTCCAGCAGGCGCTTGCAGATTTGGGGCCGGGCCTAGGGGATGTCGTGCTCCGGTGTTGCTGTTTCCTCGAAGGGATGGAAGCCGCCGAGAAACGGATGGGCTGGTCAGCGCGCTCCGGCAAGATCGTACTCAGGATCGCATTGATCCGCCTAAAGCGGCACTACGAAGAACGGCACGGACGTCACGGTCCCATGATCGGTTGAAGCTACCGCATAGTTAGCATGCAGGGGCGCAGCCATGCGCCCTGTGCAATCCCGCTGCTCTTGTCGCAATAGCGACATCGCGCCGTTGGACATTGAGACCCGCTACCCTTAGGTAAGCACCAGTGACCCAACCACGCGACCGTGAGGGCAGCAATGCGCGACTTGACCATTCCAGCCGAACGCCACCCAGAGAAGGCGCACAAGGCAGATAACCCGCAGCCTAAGAAACCGGACTGGATCCGCGTCAAGGCACCCGTGGGCGAGGGATACAAAGCTACGCGCGAGATCATGCGCGAAAACAAGCTTGTGACGGTGTGCGAAGAGGCAGGATGCCCCAATGTGGGCGAATGCTGGAACCAAGGTCACGCCACGATGATGATCATGGGCGAGGTCTGCACGCGCGCTTGCACGTTCTGCAACATCGCAACCGGCAAGCCGCCAGAAGATCTGGACCCGTTCGAACCCGGGCGCGTGGCCCATGCCGTGAAAAAGCTGGACCTGAACCATGTGGTGGTCACATCCGTTGACCGCGATGACGTTAAAGATGGCGGTGCAGAGCATTTCGCCCAGACCATCCGAGCGATCCGCAAGCAGTCGCCATCGACGACCATCGAAATCCTGACACCTGACTTTATCCGCTGTGATGACAGCGTTCTTGAGACAGTTGTCGAGGCGCGGCCAGACGTCTTTAACCACAACCTAGAAACCGTCCCGGGGCTTTACCCAGAGGTGCGGCCAGGTGCGCGGTATTTCCACTCGCTCCGCCTCTTGCAACGGGTCAAGGAACTGGACCCCACGATGTTCACCAAATCCGGTATCATGGTGGGCCTTGGGGAAACCCGGCAGCAGGTTGTTCAGGTCATGGACGACATGCGAGCCGCCGATATCGATTTTCTGACGATCGGCCAGTATCTTCAGCCAACGCCAAAGCACCACGCCGTGGATCGCTTTGTGACGCCCGAAGAGTTTGCAAGCTATGAAAAAACGGCTTGGAACAAGGGCTTCGTGATGGTCTCTGCCACGCCGCTCACGCGGTCATCTTACCACGCTGGTGATGATTTTGCCCGTCTGCGGGCAGCGCGGGATGCAAAGCTGGCACAGCGCTAATCAGTTAAGAACGGCAAAGCGCTAATCCGGCTGAACGATCTCGACATCGACGCTGATGCCGCGTCGTGGGTTTACGCCGGGATCATCCAGTTCGATGCCGAGAAGCCATGTGCCGCCGACGATGGCGGCACATAAGGCCACAACGACCAGGACGATCCGAACGTATTCCTTTGACGGCGGTCTGCGGGCCCAGCGGGCCAGACGAACCCACCAGATCGGCCCCATCATGTGAAGCGCACCTTGCCAATATAGGGCAGGTTACGGTTTCTCTGCGCATAGTCGATGCCGTAGCCAACGACAAATTCATCCGGGATTTCAAAGCCTGTATAGGTGGCTTTGAACTCAACTTCGCGACGCGATGGTTTGTCCAAAAGCGCAATAGATTGAAGCTTCTTCGGGTTGCGGGACATCAGATGCTGAGACACGTGATGCATGGTGAACCCGGTGTCGACGATGTCTTCGACGACAAGCACATCTCGTCCTTCTATTGCGCCGCGCAAGTCTTTGAGAATGCGAACTTCTCCGGATGATTTCATTTCGTTGCCGTAAGACGTGACTTCGATGAAATCGACTTCGATATCGAGGTCCAACTCCCGGACAAGATCCGCGATAAACACAAACGATCCGCGCAGGATACCAACGACAACCAGCTTATCCGTATCCGAAAACGCCTGACTGATCTGTTGGGCGAGGTCCTCAATCCGTGCGGCAATCGCCTTGGCCGAGATCATTTGATCGATGACATATGGACGCTGGGTCATCATTCTTCCCTTGATTTTCCGCGCTTCGTTACCGAAATCACGGCGCAGTTGCACGTAAAATGCGTGGCTTTTGCGAAGGTTCTATGCCGACCCATTCAGAAACGAAACGCCTGCCATACACGGCTGACCAGATGTACAATCTGGTTGCAGATGTGGCGTCCTATCCGAAATTCCTGCCTTGGTGCGCGGCGGCCCGCATTCGCAGCCGCAAACCAAACGCGTCAGGCGAGGTGATGGAGGCCGATCTTGTCGTGTCATTCAAAGTCTTTCGCGAAAGGTTTGGCAGCCGCGTCGAGTTGAACCCGTGCGACAAGAAGATTGATACGCGCTACATCGACGGGCCTTTCCGGTTCATGGAATCCACGTGGGCATTCGCGGACGCCGAAGGCGGTTGCGATGTGTCCTTTCATGTGGACTTCGAATTCAAGAATGCCGTTCTGCAAGGGCTCATTGGCATCGTCTTCAACGATGCCATGCAACGGATCGTGCGCGCTTTTGAGCGCCGTGCCGCCGAGCTTTACGGATGAGCGAACCCACAATCGCTCAGCGTCTTGCAGCCTTTGCGGCAGACGCCACAACGCCCCAAACCGACGCCCTGCGTTTGATCGAACTGTCCTGCATGGATTGGGCGTCCTGCGCCGTCGCTGGTAAAACAGAGCCGGTGGCGAAAGCACTGCGCGAAATGGCGACCAATGATGCCGGCACACCAGAGGCCGCCATGTTCGGCAGACGTCAAAGGGTGCCGGCCCGCGCAGCGGCGCTGGTGAACGGCACGACCGCGCATGCGCTTGATTATGATGACACCCACTTTGCGCATATCGGCCATCCCAGTGTGGTTGTGTGGTCCGCGGCGTTGGCGGTTGCACAGCGCGTGGGTGCAGATCGCGATGCGACGCGCCTTGCGGCGCTGATCGGGGCAGAGGCCTCGGTTCGGGTGGGCCAATGGCTGGGGCGTCGCCATTACGAAGCCGGGTTCCATCAGACGGCCACCGCCGGGGCCTTCGGCGCAGCGATCGCGGCATGCCGCCTGATGTCGGTTGGTCCGCAGGCGACAGAGCACGCCATAAACCTGTTGGCGACGCGCGCCTCTGGCCTGAAATCGCAATTTGGTACGATGGGCAAACCGTATAATGCGGGGCAGGCCGCTTCTGCCGGGGTCGAGGTTGCGACACTTGCCGCGCTTGGCATGACTGGCCCGGCGGATGGCTTGTCGGTGACACAGGGCTTTGGCCCCACACATGCAGGCGAAGACGATCAATCCGCTTTCGAAACACTGGGCCGCGAGTGGCGATTTGCGGATATTCGCTACAAATTTCATGCCTGTTGCCATGGCATTCATGCGGCGCTGGAGGCCGTTGGCGACTATGTCGGTCCGGCAACCATCCATGTGCACCCGCGATGGTCGAAAGTCTGCGCCATCCCGGAGCCAAAGTCGGGGCTGGAGGCGAAGTTTTCGCTCACTCACGCCATCGCCTTACGGATGGCCGGATATGATACGGCAGCACTCGAAACCTATAGCGACGACGCCTGCACGGATAAGGCCGCGCTAGAGCTCCGAGGTAAGCTGGCATTGAGCTTTGACGACTCGATTTCTGACACGGCTGCGCGGATCAAAACGCCAAAAGGGATGTTGCACCATGATCTGGCCGATCCAATTCCCCTGGATGTCATCAGCCAGCGGTTGGAAGAGAAATCGATCAGTTTGCTAGGACGGGATCACGCTGCGGCTTTAAAGGCCGCTTTGGCCTCGGACGATATGCCTGCGCAGATGGCCAACTGGATGGCTCAGACTGCCTGAGCGGCCTCAATCAACCGTTGCAAGGCGTGGTCACGTGACCGCTCGCGAACATTTGCCCGTCCAAGCGCGCCGAATTCCACGGTTTCGACCAGCACGCTATCAGAAGACAACGTGCAAAAGCAGACGCGCCCTTCCGGTTTGAATTCGCTACCGCCGGGGCCCGCTATTCCTGTGATCGCAACGGCGAGGTCTGATTGTGCGGCCCCCACCGCGCCACGCGCCATCTCTTGTGCGACCTCTTCAGACACGGCGCCATGCGCGTCGAGCGTTGCGGGGCTGACGCCCAGCATCTCGGTTTTGGCGATGTTCGAGTAGGTGACAAAGCCACGTTCAAAAATGGCCGACGATCCGGCAACGTCCGTGATTGCGGCGGCGACCATTCCCCCGGTACAGCTTTCAGCAGCTGTCACCGTCAGGCCTTTTTCTTGGCAGATGCGCAGGAGGTCTTCGGCCAGTGACATGGTCATCCCCACGGATTGCTGGCGACGGCAGCATAGATCATTGCCACATAGAGCAGCATCAGGACAATCGCAGCAAAGATACCGGCAAACACATCGTCCAACATGATGCCGGTTGCGCCATGTTTTCGGTCGGCCCAACCAATGATTGACGGTTTCCAGATGTCGAAGAGGCGAAACAGGAAGAAGCCAGCAACCAACAGCCCGAATTCGATGGGGAGCGGTCCTCGCGCCGTTTCCAGCAATAGCCCGACAGGCAGGATGGCAATCCACTGCCCAACCAACTCATCAATCACCACTTCGCTTGGGTCGGCATCGCCGCTTGTGTATTGGCTCACAGCCCAATGACCGAGCACATAGGCAACCAGTGCGCCGAGCGCCAAAACCAACGGGCCAAACTGAAACAGAATGCCAGCTCCGAGGAAAAGAGCCGCGAGCGATCCCCATGTACCGGATGCAGGCCGCAAAAGCCCGACGAACCCAACGGTGACAATCGCTTTGATCATATTGCCACCAGCGTGGCCGTCGCCAGCGCGGCAATGCCTTCGCCTCGACCGGTGAATCCCAGTTGCTCGGACGTCGTGGCTTTGACGCTGATGCGGTTCACGTCCATGCCCATGATGCGCGCCATCTCTTGGCGCATCGCCTCGGCATGCGGGCCGATCTTTGGGAATTCGCAGATCAGGGTGCAGTCCGCATTGGCGATGCGAAAACCGCGCGACTGGGCAAGGTTCACCGCGTGTTCGAGAAAGATGTGGCTTGCTGCACCTTTCCACTGCAGATCGCTTGGCGGAAAGTGCGTTCCGATATCGCCTGCTGCCAAAGCCCCATAAATTGCATCGGTCACCGCGTGCATTCCGACATCCGCATCCGAATGGCCCACCAGTCCCTTGTCGAATGGAACGGTCACACCACACAGGGTCACGGCATCGCCGGGTCCAAATTTGTGGACGTCAAATCCATTTCCCAGCCGTATGTCCATTCCCGTGGTCTCCAGAATGCGGGCCGCACGATCAAAGTCTTGCGGGTGAGTGATCTTTAGGTTGGCCTCGTCGCCCTCTACGATGACGACGTCAACCCCGGCAGCGCGCGCAACCTCGACATCGTCTGCTGCACCGCCTTGGATGTCCCGATGTGCTGCAAGGATGGTTTCAAGGTGAAACCCCTGTGGTGTCTGGGCGCGGAACAGGTCTGTTCTATCCACCGTGCTTGCAACTGTGCCTGTGCTTGGGTCCCCGCGCCAGAGAGCGTCGGTTACCGCGAGCGCGGGGGCGGCACCTGTTGCTTGGTCCAATGCAGCAATCACCCGGTCGATCAGGTCGTCTGATACTCCGGGTCGCGCGACATCGTGGATGAGAACCTTGGCGACAGCGGTGCCGTCCAACGCCTCTAACCCCGCGCGTACGGAGGCCGAACGGTCAGCGCCGCCGGGAACCGGCGTGAATGCGTAGTCGTTCCGCAACTCGTTAACCTGCTCCAGATCGTCAGGGTGGTGAACAAAGACGATTGGGCCGATTTGAGGGTGGCGCGCGAAGGCTCGCAGAGTATGCCAAGCGACAGTTTGCGTGCCGAGCGTTTGCCACTGTTTCGGAGCGGGGCCTCCAGCCCGTTGCCCGCGTCCGGCGGCTACAATGACGGCTCCGACCTTTGGCGTGGCGGATGCGTCTGATTTGGTCGGCTGGGACTTGGTATTCATGCGCCTTGGTTACGCGACTGCTGACACATGGGGCAATATGGAACTCTGCATGTTGTTTTCTGCCTAATTTTTGTGCAATGGTGGATTATTGTGCCAAAGTCACTCAAGTGGCGTTTGTCGCTGGAAAATGTGCCGGTTAGCGTCACCAAAAGCCCAAGGATTGAGCAAGTGTTCAACACAACGGCAGATCTGCCTGAAACAACGCCTTCGGGCGTTCCCGTGGTACTGGCACCCATGGCTGGTATCACCGATCTGCCGTTCAGAAGTGTTGTCGCCAGTTTCGGGGCTGATCTTGTGGTGTCTGAGATGGTGGCAAGCCAGGAAATGATTCAGTCCAAACCCGGAACGCGCGAACGCGCTGAAATCGGGGCCAATGTCGAAGGAACGGCGGTACAGATCGCAGGGCGTGACGCCACATGGATGGCGCGTGCCGCGCGCGAGGTCGAAGGGCAGGGCGCCAAGATCATCGACATCAACATGGGCTGTCCCGCCAAGAAGGTGACCAACGGGTATTCCGGCTCTGCCTTGATGAAGGATCTGGATCACGCATTGACCTTGATTGAGGCGGTTGTTTCGGCCGTGGATGTCCCAGTGACGTTGAAAACCCGGCTTGGCTGGGATGACGATTTGATGAACGCGCCAGAGCTTGCCAAACGGGCCGAGGATGCCGGCATTCACTGGATCACCATTCATGGGCGCACGCGGTGTCAGTTTTACAAAGGCACTGCGAATTGGGCGGCCATCCGTGCGGTGAAGGATGAAGTCCAAATTCCGGTCATTGCGAATGGCGACATTGTGGATGCTGGATCGGCTCAGTCCGCGCTAGATGCCTCGGGGGCGGATGCCGTGATGGTCGGACGCGGTGCTCAGGGCAAACCGTGGCGGTTGGCAGAAATTCGGGCGGCGCTGTCGGGGGCAGTCGCACCTGAGGTTCCGTCTGGGGCTGACCTCATCCGTTTGGTCAGTGATCACTACGAAGCGATGCTGTCGTTTTATGGCACTGACCTTGGCCTCCGCGTCGCACGAAAACATTTGGGCTGGTACATGGATCAGGTGGGGACTCTGCCAGACCTGCGCAAGCAAGTCCTGACGGCGCGAGAACCGGCTCAAGTGCTGCGCTTGCTGCAAGATGCGTTGATGCAGCCCGCCGAGGTGGCGGCATGACGAGCTATGATGATTTATGGTCATCCTTGCCAGTGCCCGCATTGATCGTGGCTCAGGACGACAGGATTGCGGATGTGAACGCCGCCGCCGAAGAGTTCTTGAACGTCTCGCGAAAATCTCTGTTGGAGTCTCCCGTATGGGATCGTCTCATGGTCGATGCGCCGATGGATGCAGCGCTAGAGCGCGCCCGCGCCGACGGCGTTCCTTTGTTCGTCAATGATGTTGATGTTGGCAGTGGCAGTCGCCCACCATTGCAGTGCAATATCCAGATTGCGCCGATGGGCCGACGCGGGCCAGAAATGTTGGTCCTTGTTCAGCCGCGCGAAATGGCAGGCCGCGTCACGCGCAATTCAAGCGCCAAGACAGCAGCCAAATCGGCGATAGGCATGGCTGAAATGCTGGCCCATGAAATCAAGAACCCTTTGGCGGGCATCACCGGCGCGGCCCAGTTGCTGTCGATGAACCTGTCGGCGGACGATCTTGAATTGACAGACTTGATCGTCGCCGAAACCCGCCGCGTCGTGAAGTTGCTTGAACAGGTTGAACAATTTGGCGACGTGTCGATGCCAAATCTTCAACCCGTCAACATTCATGATGTTCTAGACCGCGCCCGCAAATCTGCGGCTGTGGGCTTTGGCGCGCATATGACATTTATCGAGGATTATGACCCGTCTTTGCCGCCCACACTGGGGGATAGTGATCAACTGACACAAGTCTTGCTGAACCTTCTCAAGAACGCGTCCGAAGCATCAAAAGGCGCGCCGGGAACGATCCGCATCCGGACCTATTATGAACAATCGCTGCGTCTGCGACGTCAGGATGGAACGGGTCGGTCATTGCCGCTTCAGATTGAGATCATCGATGATGGTCCGGGGCTTCCCGA
This sequence comes from Shimia ponticola, assembly GCF_007995215.1. Classification (GTDB taxonomy): domain Bacteria; phylum Pseudomonadota; class Alphaproteobacteria; order Rhodobacterales; family Rhodobacteraceae; genus Shimia_B; species Shimia_B ponticola. The sequence goes on along the minus strand of NZ_VCDK01000003.1, from coordinate 123,951 downwards.
TGATATCGCCAGCAACATCTTTGAGCCTTTCGTTTCGGGCCGGGAAAACGGCACCGGTTTGGGGCTCGCGCTTGTTTCCAAAATCATAACCGACCACGACGGCTGGATATCGGTGGAAAGCGTCCCGGGGCGGACCTCTTTCCGCCTGTCGCTGCCCGTTGCCACAGCATAAATGAGGTAATCTGCCATGGATGGCACCGTTCTTATTGCAGATGACGACCGAACTATTCGCACCGTGCTGACGCAGGCTTTGACCCGTGCAGGGTGCAAGGTTCATGCCACGTCGTCTCTCATGACACTGCTGAGATGGGTAGAAGAGGGCAAAGGCGATCTCGTGATTTCGGACGTGATCATGCCCGATGGAAATGGTCTGGACGCGCTGCCGCGGATTGGGACCTTGCGACCCGGTCTGCCAGTCATCGTCATTTCGGCGCAGAATACCATCGTGACGGCCATTCAGGCGACCGAGAAGGACGCCTATGATTACCTTCCGAAACCTTTTGACCTGCCTGACCTGATGAAACGGGCGTCGCGCGCGCTTGAGCAAAAGCGCAGGTCGACCGCGACACCCGGAGGGCAGGAAGAAGCATCCGATGACCTTCCATTGGTCGGGCGTACGCCGGCCATGCAAGCTCTGTATCGTCTGGTTGCGCGGGTGATGAATGCCGAATTGCCTGTCCTGATTACCGGTGAAAGCGGCACAGGCAAAAGCCTGATTGCCCGCGCCATCCACGACTTTTCTGACCGGCGCACGCTGCCATTTGTCGTGGTATCTGGTCAGGATCTTGTGGGGATGGACGGCCCCTCGACGCTTTTGGCCAAAGCGCGGGGCGGCTCTCTTTTGTTCGATGAAGTGGGCGATTTGCCGGACGAGGCACAAGGGCGGATCGTGCGGATGCTGGATGCCATGGCAGACGGCGCGCCGCGTATCATGGCCACCAGCCAGATCGACCTGATGCAAAAGATGGAAGCGGGCGAGTTTCGTCAGGACCTGTATTACCGCCTTGGCGGCGTGACGTTGAATGTGCCGTCGCTGCGCGAGCGGGTGGACGACATTCCGATCCTTGCGGAGCATTTCCTGCAACGCGCCGTGCGTGATGGCGCGCCTCAGCGTCGTTTGTCCTCAGAGGCGGTGGAGCTTGTCCGGAATTATTCATGGCCTGGCAATGTGCGGCAGTTGGAAAACGCAATTCGTCGGCTTGTGGTGACGGCAGCCGAAGAAGAGGTCACAAAAACCGAGGTCCAGGCAATCCTTGGCAATCAGCCGGCTCTGGACCCAGTCGTTGGCGTGCCAGAAGGCGAGAAGTTGTCAACGTCGGTTGCCAAGCATTTGCGCAGATATTTTGATCTGCACGGGTCAGTCCTGCCGCCGCCGGGCCTTTACCAGCGGATCTTGCGGGAAATTGAGTTGCCTCTGATTGAAATCGCGCTGGATGCCACCGGCGGGAACCAGGCGAAATGCGCGGATTTGCTTGGCATCAACCGCAATACCTTGCGTAAGAAGATCACTGATCTGGATATTCGCGTGACTCGCCGCCGCAAATTGATGTAAAGTTGCAACATAACGTGGCAGGTGGGTCGCAGATTCGATCCAAACCATCAAAAAGACCACGTCGGTAGCAGCACGGGCGCAAAAATCTGCGTCCGATTTACATCAGGTGATCGGTTTGCCCGCGACGCGGTTCAGCTTGGCATTATCACGGTTCTCGCGCTGGCGACGTCGGCGCAACGTGCAGATGTGGTCGACGGGTGTTCTTGTCGCGCTTGGACCCATTCTGGCAGTCCTGACCTTTGCGGCCTTGGGCCCGTTGGACCCCAGCTCTAGCGCGAGTTTCCTGCGCGTTATCATCCTCGCCGACTTGATCTATGTGCTCGTGATTGCCGCCTTGGTGATGCAGCGCATCGCACAGATGATCGCCGCGCGCCGTGCAAAATCAGCCGGATCGCGCCTGCATTTGCGGCTCACAGGTGTTTTCGCGCTTTTGGCGCTGATCCCCACGGTGATCGTCGCAGTGTTTGCGACCGTGACGCTGAATATGGGCTTGGAAGGGTGGTTTTCCGAGCGGGTTCGGAATGTCGTGGGCGCGTCTCTGTCGGCGGCAGAGGTCTATGAGGCCGATGAACGGCGTGACATGGTCAACGACACGCTGTTGATGGCCCGCTTCCTGAATTCGGAACGGGGATCAGGGCCATTTGCTTCGGATAGCATGTTTGATGGCGATCTGCGGCGCGTTTTGGCACAGGTCCAACCTCAGATTCAGCGCGGTATCAAAGAAGCATTCGTCCTAGACAGCGCAGGTGAAATTCGTGCGCGCGGCGCATCGAGCTATGAATTTGACTATATCCGTCCTTCACAGCTTCAGTTTGATGCTGCTGACGATACCGATGTGTTGGTCATCGAAGATTGGGACATTGATGAATTACGCGCGCTTGCACGGCTCTCAGCCTTCACGGACCGCTACCTTTATATCAGCCGGGAAGTCGACGGTGACCTTCTGAACCTTTTGGATGAGACGCAGGAAACCGCAAAGCTCTATGCTCAGCTTGAAAACGAGCGAGGGCGGCAGCTTTTTGAATTTGGTCTGCTCTATCTGGGGTTCGCTGTCATTCTGATCCTTGCAGCGACCTGGGCAGGGTTGTGGTTTGCCGAACGCTTGTCGCGTCCAATCGGGCGTTTGGCAGGTGCTGCCCAGCGGGTTGGTGCGGGTGACTTGACGGTGCGGGTGGCGGTCGAAAAAGGCGACGACGAAATTGCGATGCTAGGCCGGTACTTCAACCAGATGACCAAGCAATTGGGCGGGCAACGCGAGCGGTTGCTTGAGAACACGCAACAGATCGAACGGCGTCGCAGGCTTTTTGACTCGGTGTTGTCCTCGGTGACCTCAGGCGTTGTCGGAGTCGATGTTGATGGGAACCTGACCTTTATCAACCGGTCGGCAGAACGCCTGCTCGGCATTGATGCAGATGCCACGGGTATGCCGATCAGGCTGGCCATCCCGGAATTCGCCGATCTCTTTGACGCCTTGCTTGTTTCACGGCAGGGCGTCGAGCAGCAGGAAATCAAACTGTCTCGCTCTGGCGCGCATAAAATCCTCTTTGTGCGCATGGCCGTACGGGCCGGGTCAGAAGGGATCGACGAAGGTTATGTGGTTGCATTCGAAGATGTGACGGACCTTGTCAGCGCGCAACGCATGGCGGCTTGGGGTGACGTGGCGCGGCGCATTGCGCATGAGATCAAGAACCCACTGACGCCGATCCAGCTGTCGGCCGAGCGCATCAAACGCAAATTCGGGCCAAAACTGGGTGAAGACAGCGACAACCTTGATCAGATGACCGACGTGATTGTGCGTCAAACCAATGACTTGCGGCGCATTGTTGACGAGTTTTCGAAGTTTGCGCGCATGCCCGAACCGGTCCGCAAGGCCGAAGACATTTGTACGCTCCTGCGTGGCGCAATCCTGCTGCAGGAAAACGCAAACCCGCACATCACATACCGTGCGACATTGCCCGCTGCGCCTATCCATGCCGATGTCGATGCCACAATGATCACTCAGGCATTCACAAACTTGTTAAAAAACGGCGCTGAAGCCATTGAAACTCGTACGGAAAAGCTGGGCGAATTCGCGGCTGAAATTCGCGTGAGCCTCACGATGCAGGACGAGCTGTGTCACCTGACCATCGACGACAACGGCATTGGACTGCCCGAAGACCGCATGCGCCTCTTTGAGCCTTATGTGACCAGCCGCGACAAAGGCACCGGCCTTGGCCTTTCGATCGTCCTCAAGATCATCGAAGAGCATGACGGGACGCTCACCTTAGTCGACGCGCCGAACTTTGGTGACGACGATCACACCGGCGCGCGCGCCGATATCCATCTTCCGCTGACACAGTCAGCCTCCGCAATTCAACCAAACAACCAACAAGAAGCAGTGTGACCCATGACCGACATCCTGATTGTTGATGACGAAAAAGACATCCGTGAACTGATCTCAGATATTCTTCAGGACGAAGGGTTCGCGACACGGCTGGCCGCCAATTCAGACGAGGCGATGGGGCACATCAATACCGAGCAACCGGCGCTGATGATCCTCGATATCTGGCTCAAGGACAGTCAGATGGACGGGATTGATATCCTGAAATCGGTAAAGCGGGATTATCCCGATGTTCCAGTCGTCATCATCTCGGGTCACGGCAACATTGAAATTGCCGTCGCCGCGATCAAACAAGGCGCTTACGATTTCATCGAAAAGCCGTTCAACATAGATCAGTTGATGGTCGTGATCCGCCGAGCGATGGAGACCAGCCGCTTGCGCCGTGAAAACGTCGCGCTCAAGCGCAAAGATGGGCCGAGCGCAACGATGGTGGGAGAAGGGGCCGCGTTCCGGACACTGAAGTCCCAGTTGGAAAAGGTCACGAAGTCCAACGGGCGCGTCATGCTGACCGGGGCCCCCGGCGCCGGCAAGGAAATCGCGGCACGGCACATCCATGCCAATTCAAATCGCGTAGACGGCCCGTTTGTTTGCGTAAACTCGGCAGCCATCGAACCCGACCGTATGGAAGAGGTTCTGTTTGGCCGCGAAAGCGCCGAGCGGGGTGTTGAGCCGGGTCTGCTTGAGCAGGCAGATGGTGGCGTCGTCTTTTTTGACGAGGTCGCGGATATGCCGCTTGGGACCCAGTCGAAAATCCTGCGCGTATTGGTGGATCAGCAATTCCAGCGGGTGGGCGGTGCCGACAAGGTGCGCGTCGACATCAGGGTCATATCTTCAACGACCCGCGATCTGCGCGCGGAAATCGACGCAGGGACCTTCCGCCAGGAACTGTACCATCGCCTGAATGTGGTGCCGATCCATGTCCCATCGCTCGAAGATCGCCGCGAGGACATTCCGCTTTTGGCCCGCCACTTCATTGAGGAATTCAACAAGAACCAAGGCCTGCCATTGCGCGAGATCGGGACCGAGGCGGATGCATTGCTGCAAACGATGGTCTGGCCGGGCAATGTGCGCCAATTGAAGAACGTGATCGAGCGGGTTTTGATCCTTGGACCATCCTCCGGCGCGATCACGGCCAGAGATCTGCCCAACGCAGAGGAGTCTGTAGACGAAGGGCGGGTGGTTCTCTCTGGGTCGCTGGCGACATTGCCCTTGCGCGAAGCAAGGGAATTGTTCGAGCGCGAATACCTGCTGACGCAGATCAACCGGTTCTCGGGCAATATTTCCCGGACTGCTGCCTTTGTCGGGATGGAACGTTCGGCTTTGCACCGTAAATTGAAATCCTTGGGCGTTGTGACCTCGAACAAATCCGGCACGCGCGTCGCCCAACTCGAAAGCCAATCCGGCACCGAGAGCTGACGGTTAAGATTGACGGCGCACGGTCTTAGTGACACCACAGGGGACTGGAACCGCATAAGGTACGCGCGATGAAGGTGATCATTTGCGGCGCAGGACAAGTTGGCTGGCAAATCGCACGCCACCTGTCCGGGGAACGCAACGACGTGACGGTGGTGGATTACAATCCTGACCTTGTCCGCCGGGCGACGGACACGCTGGATGTGCAGGGCATCACAGGCCACGCAAGCTATCCCGACATTCTGAGCCGGGCTGGCGCCGAAGACGCCGACATGATCATTGCGGCCACTCATTCCGACGAGGTGAACATGGTCACCTGTCAGGTGGCGCATTCGGTGTTCGAAATCCCGCGCAAGATCGCGCGGTTGCGATCCAAAAGTTACCTCGATGCGATTTACGCTGATATTTATCGCCGGGACCACCTTCCGATTGATGTCGTGATCAGCCCCGAGCGCGAAGTTGCAGATGCCGCCTTGCGCCGTTTGAAGACACCGTCGGCCTTCGACTCTGAACAGTTCCTCGAAGGCGACGCACAGTTGATGGGCATCGCCATCGAAGATGGCTGTCCCGTGGTCAACACGCCTTTGCGTCAGCTGACAGATCTGTTTTCGACGCTGCGCGCCATCGTGGTCGGTGTTCGCCGCGATGGGCGTCTGTTTGCACCAGAACCCAATGATCAGCTGTTCGTTGGCGATCAGTGCTATTTCGTTGCCCATACCGAAGACGTGAACCGCACTCTCGAAATCTTTGGCAAGAGCACCAAGAAACAGGAGCGGTTGGTAATCATCGGGGCAGGGAATGTAGGTCTGTCCGTCGCGCGCGTTCTTGAGAAAAAGACGGATCGCATCCGCGCGAAAGTTATCGAAAAAGACCGGAACGCTGCCGAACTGGCGGCTGATACGCTGGAAAGGACGATCGTTTTGCATGGCGATGGCCTTGAAAACAGCCTGATGTCCGAAGCAGGGATAGAACGCGCGGATGCGCTTCTGGCCGTGACCGATGATGACAAGACCAACCTTTTGGCTGCAGTTCGCGCGAAACAGGCAGGCGCGGCCATGGCGATTTGTCTGATCAATGACCCCACAATGGTGCCATTGCTCGAACCCCTGAATATCGACGCCTACATCAACCCACGCGCCACGACAGTGTCCTCAATCCTGCGCCACATCCGTCATGGACGTGTGCGTGGGGTGTATTCGGTGGGCGATGCCGAAGCGGAGGTGATCGAGGCACAGGTCCTGTCAACCTCGCCGATTTCAGGACAGCGTATTCAGGATATCGATTTCCCGGAAGGCGTGCTTGTTGGGGCAATACGCCAAGGCAAAACCGTCATCAGCCCCAAAGGCACGACGCGCATCAACGAAGGCGATATCGTTGTGATTTTTGCCTTGGCCGCCGATGTACCCGAAGTGGAACGTTTGCTTCAGGTCTCGGTCGACTTCTTCTGATCGGTCACGGCAATGACGTCCAAGGCATCACCTCTTTTGCCCCGTTTGCCGTTCATGGCCTTGCTGTCTGGCACTGCGGGTCTTGTGATGCTGATCCCAACGGGCGTGGCCTTGAATGACCGCGACTATGGCAGCGCGCAGGCGTTCTTTTACTCGGCCTTGTTGACACTGATTGTTACGGCGATGGTGGCTATCGTCACCCGGGACAATCGGGCCGACGGTCGGCTACACAAAAAGCTTTTTTCGCTGTTGGGTGGGTTCCTTTTCCTTCCGCTTTTGTTGGCGGTGCCGTTCTATGAAAGCATCGGCAACACGACCTTTGTGAATGCGTATTTCGAGATGATGTCGGCGCTCACCACAACAGGGTCGACCGTCTATGATGCGGCGCGTCTGTCCCCAGCGGAGCATTTGTGGCGTGGGCTTGTGGCGTGGTTTGGCGGACTATTGATGTGGTCCGCGGCTTTGGCGGTGTTTTCACCACTGAGCCTTGGTGGCTACGAACTTGCCGCGCGCTCGACCGGCATGTCTGGGCCGGTCGGTACCGAGCCAGAAGCGCTGCAAACATCCGAGCGTTTGGTGCGCGCCATCGCGGATATGGCCCCGATCTATCTGTCGCTGACGGCTGTTTTGACCGTTTTTTTGCTGGTGGCAGGTGAAGTCCCTTTGACAGCCGTCATCCACAGCATGTCGACCATGGCCACCGCCGGGATTTCACCCGTGGGCGGGGTTGAAAACGGTGCGTCTGGCCGATTGGGTGAGCTTGCCATCCTGCTCTTTCTTATTTTCGCTGTGTCTCGGGTGACCTTTGCCAAAGGTGTGCTTCAGGGGGCATCCGATACGCTGCGCGGGGATCCAGAAATCAGGCTGGCCGCATCGATCAGTTTGGTGGTCGTCCTGGCCCTGTATTTGCGACAACTGTTCGGAGCTGTTCAATCCGGTGCAGAGGTTGCGTGGTTTGACGCCCTTGTCAGCATTTGGGGAACGCTCTTTACTGTGGTGTCATTTCTGACGACCACGGGATTTGTGTCGGCCGACTGGATTGGCGCACAAGCTTGGTCCCAGCTAGAGGCTCCGGGGCTGCTCTTGATGGCGTTGGCCATGATCGGGGGCGGGGTGGCGACCACGGCCGGGGGCATCAAGCTTTTGCGGGTCTATGCGCTGATCAAACACGGACAGCGCGAAATCGGTCGATTAATCCATCCGTCTTCGGTGGGCGGTGCCGGGCGCTATTCGCGGCAATTGCGCAAGGAAGGTGCATTCATCGCGTGGGTCGTTCTGATGCTGTTTCTGATTTCACTGAGCGCCATTATGCTTGTGTTGTCAGCCATGGGGGTCGGTTTTGAACCTGCCATGATTCTGACCGTCGCGACGCTGACCAATACCGGCCCGTTGGTCGAATATGCTGCATCCGCAACCGTGACCTATGCGGCCTTGCCGTCTTTCGCGAAACTCGTTCTTTGCCTTGCCATGGCGGTCGGACGTATTGAAACCCTTGCCCTTATTGCGCTTTTCAATCCGCAATTCTGGCGCTCTTGATGCCGCATGTGCAAATTAAGGGCGGTACGGCGTTGAATTTCGGGTGGAATCCGTCAGAAATCCTAGCCATAGTGACTCGAAATAAGCGGGCGTCCCCATCCGGTGGGCGCAACGGATAAATTTGCAGGTACGAAGGACCGGGACCAATGGCCTCTGATAAACAGAATTTGCAGGACGCATTTCTCAATCATGTCCGCAAGACCAAGGTGCCGGTCACGATCTTTTTGATCAACGGCGTCAAGCTGCAGGGCGTGATCACTTGGTTTGACAATTTCTGCGTATTGCTGCGCCGCGATGGTCAATCGCAGCTTGTTTACAAGCACGCGATCTCGACGATCATGCCCGCGCAACCCATCTCACTGTATGACGGGGAAGAATGAGCCCCGATAAGGGGTCTTCATGACGGAACCGACATCAACCGAGATCAAGCCAACCCGCGCATGGGTGCTGCATCCGGATATCAAGACTGACACTCAGCGCCGTACCCCCGAGCATGCGCTGGCTGAAGCTGTGTCTCTGGCCGTCGCCTTGCCGGGGATGGAAGTCTTGGGCGACGATGTCGTGCGGCTGCCCAAAGCGCATCCGGGCATGCTTTTTGGATCGGGCAAGATCGAAGAGCTCGGCGCAATGTTCAAGGCGCAAGAGATTGAGTTGGTCTTTATCGACGGCCCGGTGACCCCGGTTCAGCAACGTAACCTTGAAAAGGCGTGGAAGGTCAAACTTCTTGATCGAACCGGCCTGATCCTTGAGATTTTCTCGGACCGGGCGCGGACGCGCGAGGGTGTGCTGCAGGTTGAAATGGCGGCACTCAGCTATCAGCGGACGCGGCTCGTGCGGGCATGGACCCACCTTGAACGGCAGCGCGGTGGTCTGGGATTTGTGGGCGGTCCGGGCGAAACCCAGATCGAGGCTGACCGCCGCGCCATCGACGACGCAATCAATCGCATTCGGCGGCAGCTGTCCAAGGTCGTGAAAACCCGGAGCCTACACCGCGCGGCGCGGGCGAAGGTGCCATATCCTGTGGTCGCTCTGGTGGGGTACACGAACGCCGGAAAATCCACGCTCTTCAACCGTCTGACTGGGGCCAAGGTGATGGCAAAAGACATGCTCTTTGCCACGCTAGATCCAACCATGCGCGCAGTGCAGTTGCCGGACGGGACCGATGTTATCCTGTCAGACACTGTAGGCTTCATCTCGGACTTGCCAACAGAGCTTGTGGCCGCGTTCCGAGCGACCCTTGAAGAGGTCACAGGCGCTGACCTGATCCTGCATGTTCGCGACATCAGCCACCCGGAGACGGATGAACAGGCGCAGGATGTCCATGACATTCTGGGGGGGCTTGGCATCGCCGAGGATACCCCGATGCTTGAGGTCTGGAACAAGGTCGATCTCGTTCAAGGCGACGCGCGCGATGCGCTGCAGACCCGCGCCGACCGCGATGACATGATCTTCACGACATCGGCTTTGACCGGCGATGGCATGGCGGACCTGCTCGCAGCTGTCTCCTCGCGGATCACACCAGCCAAAACGCTCGAAACCATTCATCTGGATTATTCAGACGGAAAACGTCGGGCGTGGCTTTACGATCAGGGTGTTGTCACGGACGAAGCCCAGTCTGAGACCGGCGTCGACCTGACGGTTGAATGGTCTGCGATCCAAGCTGCGCGTTTTGCCCAGATGGGGTGATCGCGGCGGTTCTAGTGCAGCTTTCCCGAAGCGCCTATTCCGGAACCAGCGTTGTCACACCGATGGCCGCTGCTCTGGCAAGCTCTGGGTTCAGCGACATCGGCACATATTCCCCGCGCCGCCAAAGCTCCCCCATGTCATCGTAGTGGCGTGAGAGCGGATGTCCCGACTGACCGGTTGAAATGACAAACACCGAGCTGTCTGGGTCGGCAAAATCATAAACTCCGCGATAGCCAGCAGCATGAACGTTGACGAAAGGATTGCGTCCGGTCCCGCGGGTTTTCGCGCGCAGTAACGTGTTGTCACCACCACTGGTCGATTGCCTGATATTGACGAACCATCTTAACACAGGAAGTTCGCCGAGGACTTCGTGATCATGCATGGCCTGATGGGCATCGCCCCACCGCAGTGATCCTATTTCGGCGGCGCCAAACACGTCCTGAACCCAGATCAGCGCATCATCAAGCGCCAGACGGGCCATGTCGGCGCAGGTTTCGGCAACAGCCGATTGCACGACATCGCACCAGGCCGCAGCACCGTTGATGTCGCGGAACGCCCGTTCGATAAAGAGTGGCTCGACATGGGTGAATTCATCGGCCAGGGGGCCAAGGTCATCCCGGATCATCCGGTCCTGCAACGCGCGCATCCACGCGGCATAAAGCAGGGGTTCAGGCAAATGTTCGTTCATCTCGCCGTTCCATTCCGCCAAAAGCGACAAGGCCTCTTGTCTGCGGGCCAGTGGCGTGCCCGGAACCGCGGCTTCGCCAGTGAACCAAAGCTCTGCGCCGACCAAAGGCAACAGGTTACGTGCTGTCGGGCTGACGGTATCTAGCTGGGCTTCGATAAAGCTTTCACGCGTATGAATGGCCCGACTTTGCATCAGGCGCTGCCAGCGTTGGACGCGCTGCGTGTCGCCGTAGACAAAGCTGACGTGATCCGGAAAGGGCCGATCCACGATCTTGTTGTTGGTATTTCCCAGAATGCCACCTTCTGGGGCCCTGACCTCGGGGTTCGAGGAATAGGGTTGGCGACCTTGCCATCGGTTTGCACGCACCCACCCAAGGCTGGGAATGCGACCCTGCGATTGGTGGGCTGCGTCGCGCGCTGGAATGGCTCCGATGGTTTTGAGTGCGACCGAAGTAGTGTCCGCGACGGTCAGATTTTGGGCTGGTGAAATATAGCCTTCTCCAGCGGCGATAACCTCATCGATCGTGGTGGCGTGATTGATTGCAATGGCGGATGAGATGCTCGTGTCGCGGGGGCTGAGTACTGTCCAACTGACAGAAGCGACATGTCCCGGCGGCGTGACTGTGGCCAGATCAAACTGCCGTCCGCTCAGGACAGGGCCGTTTTCAGTCCAGCGCAGCGTTAGGGTAAGGGGATCTGAGTCCTTGATCTGAATAATGCTTTGCCGCGTCCGAAAGTCGGCCCATCCGTCGGGGGTTCGATATTGCTCCGGATTGTCCGGATTGACCTCTTCGATAAATACGTCCTGATCATCCACATAGGCGCTGGTGACGCCCCAACCCAGTTGCGCGGAGCGCCCAGACAAAACGACTGGCAGGCCCGGGATGGTGCCGCCGATAATACCGCCATGCGAAAGCTCAAGCCGCGCCAGATACCAGATCGACGGCGCTGTCAGACCCAAGTGCGGGTCGCTGGCCAAAAGGGTTCCGCCAGACGCAGAGCGTGCGGTGCTGGCCGCCCATGCATTCGAGGCACTGGCCAGTTCACGAGATCGGAACGGCGACAGCCATCCCAATTCGGCGCGTTGTCCTTGGATATGTGGCAGAACACCGGGGACAATCGACGCATAATCGGGCAGGGCTGCGACACCTGCGCCAGGCGCTGCCGGCATGAGATCCTGCAGCCGGTCATTTTCCAGAACCAGTGAGGTACGTGCGCGTAGGACTTCATTTTCCAAATGCGCGGCCAGTTGCAGGGCCATGATCTTTTGGATCGCAATAGAGTCGGCGGGCTGCCATGGCGCGATGGAGGGCTCAAACAGGAAGAATTCCGGCGCACCGCGCCCCAAAGCCCCGCGATTGATTTCAGCAAGACGCGCGTTGACGCCAGCCGAATAGGCGTTGAGGGCTGCCATGGCCTCCGGCGTTTGGGCAGAGACAGATTGCGTCGCCAGCGTATAGATATCGAGCCGGCGCAGAACTTCGTCGATTTCGACGGTTGCGGCACCAAACAGTTCCGACAGTTTGCCCTGCGCAGTGCGGCGCAACATGGTCATCTGCCACAAACGATCCTGCGCATGGGCATAGCCCAGGCCAAAATAGCTGTCCTCATCGGTTTCGCCGAAGATATGCGGAACATTGGCCGTGTCGCGCAGGATTTCGACCGGAGCGGTGAGCCCTTCAACCGCGACGGTGCGATCATAGTCGGGCAGGGACCGCGACACGACAAAGTAGACAAAACCTATCACGATCAAGGCAAGGACCAGCGCAGCGGTCGTCAAGCGCACAAGCCAAGGAAAAACACGGTTCATAGGCGCACGGTCATCCCCTTAGACGCGCCGGTTGACCATGGCCCCAACGCGGTTACCTTCCCGGCAGGTAAACCACACCGCAGCGGGCGTGAAAACCCGCAGGCCGCAACGGCAAAGACACTGAGAAAGACGAGGGATAACCATGGCAAAGGTCGCATTTCTGGGGTTGGGGGTCATGGGCTATCCCATGGCGGGGCATCTGGTGCAGGCCGGCCATGAGGTCACGGTCTATAACCGAACGACCGCCAAGGCGGAAAAATGGGCTGCAGAGCATGGTGGTCATGTCGGCAAGACGCCCGCCGAGGCCGCCGAAGGTCAGGATTTTGTGATGGCCTGCGTGGGCAATGACGACGATCTGCGAGAGGTTTGCACCGGTGATGCCGGGGCAATTGCCGCGATGTCCGCGGGAAGCGTCTTTGTCGATCACACAACGGTCAGTGCAGCCGTGACGCGCGAGATGTATGCAGCTGCCGATGCCGCTCAGGTCAGCTTTGTCGATGCGCCCGTGTCTGGCGGACAAGCGGGTGCTGAAAACGGGCAGCTTGGCATCATGTGCGGCGGTGATGAGGGTGCGTATGCCCGTGCCGAGCCGATCATGGAGGCCTATGCCAAGAAATGCGTAAGACTTGGGGAAAGCGGCGCAGGACAACTGACCAAGATGGTCAACCAGATCTGCATTGCGGGTTTGGTGCAGGGATTGTCAGAGGGGCTTCACTTTGCCGAGAAAGCCGGGCTCGACATACGTGAGGTGGTCAGCGTGATCAGCCAAGGCGCTGCCGGGTCGTGGCAGATGTCAAACCGCTATGAAACCATGGCCGATGGTGAGTTTGATCACGGGTTCGCCGTTGATTGGATGCGCAAGGATTTGGGCATCTGCCTTCAGACTGCGAACGAAAATGGCGCGTCCTTGCCGGTAACGGCCATCGTGGACCAGTTCTACAAGGACGTGCAGAAGATGGGCGGCGGACGTTGGGACACGTCGAGCCTTGTTGCGCGGCTGCGCAATTTGGGTTGACCCAAATCAAAGCGACGGTTGCCAAGACGTGCATCATGGCGGGGATAGCAAGGGAGACCCGCCATGATCGACATGACCGCCGCAAAGACGCGTATCCAGACCCGCATTGCGCAACTGGACACTCGGCTTCACGTGATCGAGCACGAGCTTGATACCCCGAAATCGAAGGATTGGGAGGATCAGGCCGTTGAGCGCGAAGGCGATGAGGTCATTGAACAGTTGGGTCTTCAGGGTGAAACCGAAATCCGCCTGCTTCAGCAAGCTTTGAAGCGGATCGATGACGGCTCTTACGGGGTATGCGAGAAATGCGGTGAGGAAATCCTTCCCGAACGTCTGGACGCAGTGCCCTATGCCGCCTTGTGCCGGACATGCGCCGGTGCCGGACCGCATTGACGTCTCCTCGTCCGGGCCCGCCCGCCTCGCTCTTCGCCAGCTTGGGCTGGCTGTGACCTAAAGGGGGGCGCCGCCCATGGCGGCGACGAGAGGCTCTGCCTCTCGTGCTCTCCGGAGTATTTCCGAAACATAGAAGGATTGGCTGCGGCACCGTATGGCTGCCGCCACGCCAGGGTTTTTGACGTCTATCTTTCAGGGATCAGGCCACGCGGCGCGAAGCGGAGCACCAAGAGGAGAACCAGACCCATCGTGATCAGCCGCATATGCGCCGCGCCGTCGAGCAGGTGATCCTTGAGAGCGGAACCGTCTGCCAAGGGAGCGGTGATCGCGGCGAGTAGATAGGCGGACGCTGGTTCGACCTGAATCCACAGGAACCAGATCAGAAAGCCACCGAGGACGGCGCCGAAGTTGTTGCCAGATCCGCCAACGATCACCATCACCCAGATCAGGAAGGTAAAGCGCAGCGGCTGATAGGCCGCGGGCGTCAGCTGACTGTCGAGCGTTGTCATCATCGCCCCGGCCATGCCGCAGATTGCGGAGCCCAGGATGAAGATTTGAAGGTGTCGTGCGGTAACGTCCTTACCCATTGCTTCTGCAGCGACCTCATTGTCGCGGATCGCACGCATCATGCGGCCCCACGGCGAAGCCAGCGCCAGTTGAGCGAGGATCAGGACGATGGCCAACACGATGGTGAAGAGGACCGAGTATTGGAGTTTGACGTAAATTGTTGAGCCCAGGACGGGATCGAGTCCAAAGCCTGCTGCGCGTTCCACGAAAGCTGGGTCGGCTTGAAGGTCAACTTCGTAGGACGTCGGGCGCGGGACGCCGACCACGTTTTTCACGCCGCGGGAGAGCCAGTCCTCGTTCTTGAGGACGGCGATGATGATCTCGGCGATGCCGAGTGTCGCGATGGCGAGGTAGTCAGACCGCAGACCGAGAGCGGTTTTGCCGATGACCCAGGCAGCACCTGCCGCGAGCATGCCGCCCACGGGCCAGGCGATGACCATCCAGATGCCATCGATGCCGAGGCCGCCCAGATAGCCCGTACCTGCCGGGTTCACCGCTTCAATTGCATCGCGGGCAGGATCAAAGAGCGCGCGATAGCAGAGGAAACCGATGATCAGCAGAGCGATCAGCGCCACCGTCCGCGTACGACCCGGGGCCATGCGGCAATAGACCATGACCGCGCCGATGATTGTGGCAACGCCGACGACCATGGCGATTAACATGCGGCCACCACCGGCCGCGATGGCTTCGGTCGTTGGTGGCATTCCGATGAGAACAGCGGCCAAACCGCCCAAGGCGACAAAGCCCATGACACCAATATTGAACAGGCCCGCAAAGCCCCATTGCAGGTTTACCCCCAACGCCATGATCGCGCTGATAAGGCCGAAATTCACGATGACCAGCGCCGCGTTTGCGCCTTGGACAAACCCTGTACCGACGATCAGACAGGCGACAAGGCCGAAGAGGCCAACGTTTTTGACAGTCTCATTCATAGCGCTTTCCCCTTCATCAGACCGGTGGGTTTGAAGAGCAGGATCACGATCAGGATTGCGAAACTAACGGCGAATTTGTAGTCCGTGGTCAAAAGCTGGACGAGACCGTCTGGCTCAAGACTTTCCGGCATGAGATAGCCCAGCACCTTTTTCAGCGGATAGGTGATGGTGATTTCGGCAAAGGCGATGACAAAGCCACCGACGATGGCCCCGATTGGGCTACCGAGACCGCCGACAATCGCGCTGGCGAAGATGGGCAGGAGCAATTGGAAGTACGTGAACGGCTTGAACGATTTGTCGAGCCCGTAGAGGACACCTGCGGTCGTGGCGAGCGCGGCCACGATGAGCCATGTATAGACGACCACGCGTTCGGGGTTGATCCCAGACAGAAGCGCGAGGTCCTCGTTATCTGAGTATGCGCGCATGGATTTGCCGGTGCGGGTTTTGTTCAGGAACCAGAACAACAAGGCCACAGCAATGATTGCGGTCACAACGGTGATCACTTGCGACGTGCGCAGCGCCAGACCTTCCGCCAAGCCAGTCATTTCCTTGAAATCGCGGGCGCGCATGATGAAGCGTTCGCCATCGGCAAAGCGTTGGTCATCAGGCCCGATGATCAGGCGCACGATGCCGTTCATGATGAACATCACGCCCATCGAGACGATCACGAGGATCACCGGCTCTGCCTTTTGCTTGCGGTAAAAGCGATAGACGGTCCGGTCGGTGAACAGCACCAGAAGCGCGCAACCCAAAATGCCAAAGGGCAGGGCGAGGAGCGCAGTCGGCAAGGGACCAAAGCTGACACCCATCCCTTGCAGGCCCCATGTCACGAGGATGGTGACCATCGCGCCGAATGCCATGGTGTCACCATGGGCAAAGTTCGAAAACCGCAAGATTCCGTAGATCAGTGTGACCCCAAGCGCGCCAAGCGCAAGCTGGCTGCCATAGGCAATGCCCGGGACGATGACAAAGTTCAAAAGAACGATGATTGCGTTCAGGAAATCCATCAGGGGACCTCACATGTGCCGGTATAGGTGATCGAAAACCCATCGCTGTTGAAATGGGCGGAATAGCGCGCCGCCCCGTCTGGCGCGACGCTGAGGAACACGGCCTGTCCGCGCGACTGCCCGGCCATAACATGACCGTCTTCAAATGTGATGGGACGGAAAACGCTGATGGTTTCAGCATCGGTAATAATCGAGAGTGGCTCACCCTGATCGGTTGCCGTGCCCGCGATGCGAAGTTCAAAGCCGAAATCGGTGTCGGCGCAGGCTTCCCCCTCAAAGCATTCCTGCGTGAAGGTGCAGTTGCCATAAGGCTGTGCGGCGACGCTGATCGGTGCAACAGCCAAGATCGCGACGATTGATCTAAACAGGCTCTTCATGGATCAGCCCCCAAGGAAGGATTTGCGAACTTCGGGATCAGCCAACAGCGCTTTGCCAGTGTCGGTGAAGGCGTTGCGGCCCTGAACGAGGACATAGCCGCGATCCGCGATCTCAAGGGCCTGACGGGCGTTTTGTTCGACCATGAGGATCGAGATGCCGGTCTTGGCGACCTCGATGATGCGGTCGAAGAGTTCGTCCATCACGATGGGCGACACGCCTGCGGTGGGTTCATCCAACATCAGAACCTCGGGCTTGGTCATCAACGCGCGGCCCACGGCGACCTGTTGGCGCTGTCCGCCCGACAATTCGCCCGCCGGTTGGCGGCGTTTGTCCCGCAGGATGGGAAACAGGTCATAGACCTGCTCCATGGTCGTCTTGATGTCGTCGGTCCGGATGAAAGCGCCCATCTCGAGGTTTTCTTCGACCGTCATGGACGTGAAGATATTTGAAGTTTGCGGCACAAATCCCATGCCTTTTGCCACGCGGGCCTGCGGGGTCAGATGGGTGATCTCTTCGCCTTTGAGCCGCACACTGCCGGTGTGGATATTGAGCATCCCAAAGACGGCCTTCATCGCCGTGGATTTGCCGGCGCCATTGGGGCCGACGATGACGGCGATTTCACCGGGGTCTACGGCAATCGTGCAGTCATGAAGGATATCGGCACCTTTGCCGTATCCGCCGGTCATGCCGTCGCCAATGAGGAAGGGTTCAGTCATGTCAGGAGTCTTTCTGCACGATCTGTAGGGAGTGGAGCGCAAAGGCCTCGAACGTGTCTCGATCGATGGCACCGTCTGCAACAGCCACGACGGTCATAAACTTAATCGGGGTGTCGACGAACATCTGTGCCACCCACTTGTAATCCGCAGCATATTTGGGACGTTCGAAATCCAACAGATCACTGCGCAGTGTTGTCTTTGCGACGGTCATGTCATCGAGCATGAAGGTCGTGGAGCCAATTGCCTCGAACGTATCAATTGTAGTGAAGGTCGCACGCTCGCGGGCGACGAATTCGTCGTAAGTCAGTTTAGATTTGAACTGTGGGCCGTGTACGAAGACGTTGACGAAGGCGCGAACGTCGGCTCCGCCGATCACGTCAGGAGCCACGTCAAAGGACGTGATTGATTGGTTTGTCGGTGTCAGGCCGGCAACAGCACACAGCGACACACCGACATTCGTCGGCTGGCAATCGGCAAGTGCAACCGTGCTCCACACGCACAAGAGGGCGGCAATGGTTCGGATCATGCGCTTTTCTTGTTCTTCAGGCCGGTGCCGAGATAGGCCTCGATCACCTGTTCGTTCGCTTTGATTTCGTCGAGCGTGCCTTCGGCCAAGACGCGGCCCTCGGCCATACAGATGACCGGGTCGCAGAGACGGCCGATGAAATCCATGTCGTGTTCGATGACGCAGAACGTGTAGCCGCGTTCTTTGTTCAGCCGGATGATCGCGTCACCGATGGTGTTCAGCAGGGTGCGGTTCACGCCCGCACCAACTTCGTCCAAAAAGACGATCTTGGCGTCGACCATCATGGTTCGACCAAGTTCCAGCAGCTTTTTCTGACCGCCAGACAGGTTACCTGCCTTTTCGTGCGTCAAATGACTGATGGTCAGGAAGTCCAGCACTTCGTCAGCTTTATCTGCCAAGGCCTTTTCCTGCTTGGCAATTTCTCCGCGACGGAACCAGGCGTTCCACAGGTTTTCACCTGCCTGATGGCCCGGGACCATCATCAGATTTTCGCGCACTGTCATCGAGGAAAACTCATGCGCGATCTGGAATGTACGCAGCAGTCCTTTGTGGAACAACTCATGCGGCGGCAGGCCGGTGATGTCTTCACCTGCCATGAATACATGTCCGGATGTAGGTTCAAGATTGCCCGCGATCACATTGAAAAGGGTGGTTTTTCCCGCGCCGTTTGGTCCGATCAAACCGGTGATCGATCCTTCGGCGATTTCCAATGTGGCTCCATCGACGGCGTGAAACCCGCCGAAGTGTTTGTGCAGATCCTCGACTCTGATCAAGGTCCGTCCCCCTCACTGCAAAAACAGCCCGAGATGAAATATCCCGGGCTGTTCAATGGCTTATGCCTTGGTTTTAACGGAAGTTAACGGTTTTGTTTTCACCGTCGGTCACTTCGATCTCGCGATAGGAGCCAGCAGCCTCACCTGGGCCGACCAGTTCCACTGCAGAGCCGCCGACATAGTCGATGTCGCCGCCTGCCCGCAGGATTTCGAGACCTTTGGCAAGCTCACCCGGAAGGATTTGCTCACCTGGTGCGTTGGCCACCTCAAGGATCTTTTCGGCGTAGACCGCTGGGTCTGCTGAACCGGCAGCTTCCATGGCGAACATGAACAGGGCTGCGGCGTCATAGGACTCAGGCGTGTAAGGCGAGGTTGCGTCGAACGCGTCGCCGGCCATCATGGTCAGCTTTTCAATGCCGTCGCCGCCGGAACCCGCGATCTGACCGAACGAACCGTTCAGGTCTGGACCAACGTTTGCGGGCAGCGAGTCACCGATCATGCCGCCTGGAAGGCCGAACTGATCCCATGCACCAGCGTCCAGCGATGCTTGGATAATGCCCAGACCACCTTGGTCAAGGTAGCCAGCCACAACCAGCAGGTCGCCGCCTGCCGCGTCGAGCTCCGCGATTTCAGCCGAGTAGTCGGCTTTGCCGTCTTCGTGCGCGGTCACGATGGTGACTTCACCACCCAGCGCTGTGAACGACGACTCAATCGCGTCTGCAAGGCCTTTGCCGTAGTCGTTGTTGGTGTAGGTCAGAGCAATCGAGCCAATGCCACGCTCTTGCAGAATTTCTGCCATCACCTGACCTTCGCGCGCGTCAGATGGCGCGGTGCGGAAGAACAGGCCGTTGTCTTCAACGGTCGACAGAGCAGGCGATGTTGCCGATGGCGAGATCATGACCATGCCGTTCGGGATGGCGACGTTCGCCAGAACAGCACCGGTCACACCCGAGCAGTCGCCGCCGATCAGGCCGGCGATGCCGTCTGCGATCAGGCGTTCTGCGTTCGACGTGGCCAGACCGTTGTCGATGCAGCCCGTGTCAGCGCGCATGGCTTCGACCATGGCACCATCAAGGATACCGCCGGCTTCGTTAACTTCGTTGATGGCCAGTTCGGCGCCGTCGGCCATTGGACCGGTCAGCGATTCAATTGGTCCGGTGTAGCCCAGCAGCACGCCCAGTTTGATTGGGCTGTGACCACCAGCAAATGCAGACCCTGCAACAAGCGCCGATGCAGCCGACGCCAAAAGCAGCTTTTTCATTCTTTTTCTCCCAAGTTGGATGATTATCCATTCGGGATGCTAGGACGGTGGTTTCCAAAAGGAAAGTGCCGGGACTGCAAGAAAACGCGAAATTGTGTACGGACGCAGCGGCTGACGTTCCTATATGCAACTGCAGGAGGAATTTTCATGCTTCGAGCGCTTCTTGCATCCCTTGTTTTATTGGCCCCTTTACCCGCTGCCGCGCTGGAGACGTCCGCAGGTGACGTTGCGGTAACGCCTATCGTGACGGGTTTGAATGCACCCTGGGCGGTTGGATTTCTGCCGGATGGCGGTGTCCTGATCACTGAGCGTGACGGGCGGCTATGGCACAGGACGGCCTCTGGAGAGATAGTGGATGTCACTGGACTTCCCACTGTGTCGGCTACCGGGCAGGGCGGGCTATTGGATGTGTTGGTGCCCAATGATTTTGCTGCCACCCGCGACCTGTTTTTCAGCGCGGCTGTCGCCCAACGACGCGGCGAAGGGACGGCTTTGATCCGGGCGCAGTTGGCCGATGATGGCGCGTCTCTGACCAATGTGGAAACCATCTTTGAAATGGAGCCTGGGTCCTCAGGTGGCCGCCATTTCGGATCGAGGATTGTCGAAGGTCAGGACGGTTACCTGTACATGACGATCGGCGACCGGGGTGACCGCCCGTCGGCTCAGGATTTGGGCAACGAAAACGGGTCCGTCGTGCGTGTCGCGCGTGACGGGACTGTACCATCCGACAACCCGTTCGTCGGACAGGCGGGTGCGCAACCCGAGATCTGGTCCTACGGGCACCGCAATCCGCAAGGCGCGGCGCTCGATGGCGATGGAAACCTGTGGGTGGTCGAGCACGGTGCGCGCGGTGGGGACGAGGTCAACGCCGTTCGCAAAGGGGGCAATTACGGTTGGCCGGTCATCGCGTATGGGCGTCACTACTCAGGGCGCGCCATAGGTGAAGGCACCGCCAAGGAAGGCATGGAACAGCCTGCGTTCTTTTGGGATCCCTCGATGGCTCCGTCTGGCATGATGATTTATTCCGGCGCACTCTGGCCAGAGTGGGAGGGTGACATGTTCATCGGTTCTCTGAAGTTCGACTACATCTCGCGCCTGGACGGAGACCGCGTGGAAGAGGTTGAACAACTGAGCTCATTCGAAACCAGCCGCGTCAGGGACGTCCGCGAAGCGCCTGACGGGTCCATTTGGTTTCTGAGTGTGGGTGAGGGGACGCTGTTTAGGATGACACCCGCGGAGGCCAGCTAGAACCTTGAAATGATCGTGGACGCGTTTGTGTTAAAGCTGAATTCGATGACAACGAACGCGTCCCCACGGTCGTGGAGAAGAAAGTAAAACCAGAGGTATCCGTCGACATCGTCGTTGTAATAGGCGCGACCTTCTTGGCGAATGCCTCCGCCCAGGTCCACTTCTGAAAAGATCAGGTGTTGGTCGAAATCCGTGGGAAAAAGCGAGTCCAACTGACGCTTCAGCTGGTTCATCTGTTCGATGGTGTATTCATCGCCGCCGCCTAGACGGTTCAAAAGCCGCGCGTAGTCGCGAGCCTCGGTCGTTTGCGTGACAAAGGTGTCGAGCGCCTCGTAACTTTCGAAAAACCCGGGTTTCTCCTGCGCGAATGACGCGGTGCTTGCCCATGCAGAAATGACCATGACAACAGTGAATAAAGCGGCACGCATATGCGCCTCCATTGGCCAAACGAAATAAGATTGGATTTAGGCTAGAGGCGCCGCGGCTTTGCGGCAAGCGGTCTGTCAGACGGACAGTCGCGCGGCCTGCGCGCCACGTTCGCGATACGGTGTGGTATTGTACTGCGCGCGGTAGCACTTGCTGAAATGCGACGGAGAGGCAAAACCACAGGCCAGCGCCACGTTGATCACGCTCATGTCCGTTTGCATCAGCAGGTTGCGCGCCTTTTGGAGCCTCAGTTCCATATAGTAGCGCTTGGGCGAGCGGTTCAGGTACCTGCGGAACAACCTTTCAAGCTGCCGCGTCGACATGCCTACATCCTTTGCCAACAAAGACGGGCTGATCGGCTCTTCGATATTCAACTCCATCTGCTGAATCACTGCCGACAGTTTCGGATGGCGGACGCCGATGCGCGTCGGGATCGACAGGCGTTGGGTGTCCTGATCGGTTCGGATGGAACTATAGATCAATTGGTCGGCAACCGCATTGGCCAAATCTTCGCCATGATCTTCGGCGATAAGCTTGAGCATCAAGTCGATGGACGCTGTGCCACCAGCCGTCGTGATGCGATTGCCGTCCAGAACAAAGACAGACTTGGTCAATTCAACTTCGTCGAACTCTTCGCTGAAACTGTCTTGGTTTTCCCAGTGGATAGTCGCTCTCTTCCCATCCAACAAACCGGCCTTGGCAAGGGAATATCCTGCAGTGCAAAGACCGCCCATCGTCGGGCCGCGGCGCGCTTCGCGACGCAGCCAGTTTACGATCCGCTTGGTCGTTGCCGCCTGCACGTCGATGCCGCCGCAGAGCAACACGGTGTCATCGCGAGACACATCGATAAGGTCGTCGTCGACATTGAATTCGGTCCCTGCAGAACAGGTGACGGTTTCGCCGCCTTCACCGATAAGCGTCCAATCATAAAGGGTCTGCCCCGACATGCGGTTCGCGATCCGCAAGCTTTCGACAGCGCTGGCAAAGCAAAGAAGCGTAAAGTTTTCCAGAAGAACGAACACAAAGCGCCGCGCCTTGCTGCTCGCACGGTCCACTTTGATATGGTCGAAGTCTGTTCGCATAACGCTTTGCCCAGCTTGGTGGTTGTCAAGCCATGCCTAGGTCGCGGATTTGCGTCAAGAGGCCTTTGGCAGAAAGTGAATTCCTATGTGGTCACTTGCTGGCAAGGTCGATATAAGGACGTGCTGATAACGCTAACCCGCCTTGCTGAACCGCAAGGCGCAACTTGATAGGACACGATAGCAATGACTGAGTGGCACAAATCTGACTGGCGCAATAAGCCCCGGGTTCAGATGCCAGAGTATCTGGATATGGACGCGTTGGCCGCTGCAGAAGCCCAACTGGCGCAGTATCCACCGCTCGTCTTTGCGGGCGAAGCACGAACCTTGCGTGACGAACTGGCTGCCGTTTCACGCGGTGAGGCATTCCTTCTGCAAGGGGGTGACTGCGCCGAGAGCTTTGGCGAATTCGGTGCCGATCTGATCCGCGATACGTTCAAAGTCATGTTGCAGATGGCTATGGTCCTGACCTACGGGGCCAAGGTGCCAGTGGTCAAAGTGGGCCGCATGGCAGGTCAGTTCGCCAAACCACGTTCGGCTCCGACCGAGGTGAAAGATGGCGTTGAGTTGCCCAGCTACCGTGGCGACATCATCAACGATTTGGACTTCACGCCAGAGGCCCGCATCCCGAACCCGGAAAAGATGCTCAAAGCCTACACGCAGGCCGCTGCGACGCTGAACCTGCTGCGCGCGTTCTCGAAGGGTGGGTTTGCCAACATCCATCAGGTTCACGCATGGACGCTCGGCTTTACCGAAAAGGACGAGGCGCAGAAATACCGTGCCATGGCCGAGCGTATTTCCGACGCGTTGGAT
This sequence comes from Shimia ponticola, assembly GCF_007995215.1. Taxonomy (GTDB): domain Bacteria; phylum Pseudomonadota; class Alphaproteobacteria; order Rhodobacterales; family Rhodobacteraceae; genus Shimia_B; species Shimia_B ponticola. The sequence continues at coordinate 100,305 of NZ_VCDK01000003.1, read as the reverse complement.
TTCATGGAAACGGCTGGGCTGACCTCTGAAAAGAACCACGAGCTATCGTCGGTTGACTTCTACACAAGCCACGAAGCGCTGCTCTTGGAATACGAAGAGGCGCTGACGCGCGTTGACAGCACGTCGGGCAAATGGCTTGCCGGGTCGGGTCACATGATCTGGATCGGCGACCGCACGCGTCAGCCTGACGGTGCGCATGTTGAATTCTGCCGGGGCGTTCAAAACCCAATCGGATTGAAATGTGGTCCGACGACGACGGCGGATGATCTCAAGGTTCTGATGAACAAGCTGAACCCTGAAAACGAAGCCGGGCGTCTGACCCTGATCGCGCGCTTTGGCGCGGGGCAGGTTGCAGATCACCTGCCACGCCTGATCAAGACGGTGCAGCAAGAGGGAGCAAACGTTGTCTGGTCCTGTGATCCGATGCACGGGAACACGATCAAATCGGCCTCGGGCTATAAGACCCGTCCATTCGAAAGCGTGCTCCGCGAAGTTCAGGAATTCTTCGCAATCCACCGCGCCGAAGGCACGATCCCAGGCGGTGTACATTTTGAGATGACCGGCAAGGATGTGACGGAATGCACCGGCGGTGTCCGTGCAGTCACGGACGAAGATCTGGGAAGTCGTTACCACACAGCCTGCGACCCACGTTTGAATGCAAGCCAGGCGCTGGAACTCGCGTTCCTTGTTGCAGAAGAACTGGGCACAACAGCATCGTCGCGTCAGGCGGCAGCGGTTTAACCAAATCGCCTAAACATCTGAAAGGCCGTCCATTTTGGGCGGCCTTTTGTCGTTAAACGTCTTCCACTCAGGATGCGCAAGGCCAACGCCCGGTGTTACCTCTCATCGTCTTCGACCAAGCGTAGATAGGGCCGTTCAAAAGGCCGCATCCTTGGTGCGGGGGCGAACCGCGCATGTTGTTCTGCCATGCCGATCAAAGATGTTTCTTTGATTTGGGCCGGCGCGCGCCGGGTTGGCATGATGCCCCCCAACGGAATTCTCTTGGGTGCTGCGGCCAATTCAAAACGCCTGGGCGCGCGTCCCATTTTTCCGCGTGTCGGGAAACAGCCTAAAGCACGGCTGATGTCGCCAAGATCGCTTTTGAGAGGCAACAGCATCATCTGACCAAAAAGCATCTCGCGCTGCGCACCTGCGGGGCTAACCACCCCGATTTCAAGGATTTCCGGGCCTGAAAACACGGCTTCAAATGCGCGAGAAACTTCGCTCCGGCTTTCAGCGGTAAACAGACTGGTCAGTGGCATGCCCCGGACATCCATGCCCATCAGTTCCGACAGTTGCGACCCGGCAAGACGAAACCGAATGACGCCTGCGCATGTGCGTTCGACGATGAATGCAAAGTCCAAAGCGGTTTCAATGCCGCGCGGATCGACATCAGAGCGCAGTGGCACCGTTCGGTTTCCGCGCAGGGCCTGCCAATAGGCTTCGACAGCTGCGATCCCTTCGAACCGTCCGCTATTTCGATATTGGCCCATAGTTTTATCCGACTGATCGTCTTGGTTCATTCTGCACACCCGAAGTTACCTGAAAAACGCGCCAAATTGGCACCTTAACCTCCTGTTTAAGTGTCACGAAATCCTTAAAATTGGGACGAATTTTGAACAAAATAGTAAACAGGCCTTGGGTCGCCCTCGCACCGGACGGCAGGTTCCGACATGGGTTGAGCGTCGGTCATATGCGCGCTATCGCTGCGGAACTGGACGGGGAAGGTCACTCATATGCTCAAATCCATGACCGCTTATGCCACGCGCGCCGGATCACATGGGGCGTTTTCGTGGACATGGGAGGTGCGCGGCGTCAACGGTAAGGGATTGGACCTGCGGCTGCGCGCACCAGATTGGATCGAAGGGATTGAGCCTGCCTTCAAGGCCGCCTTGAAGGGACAGGTGGGACGTGGGACGCTTCAGGTGTCGCTGCGCGTGACACGCTCCGACGGGGCAGAGGCGCTGAAACTGGATGAAGCGGCCGTGGCTCAGGTCATGTCGGCTTTGGCCCGGATCGAAGATATGGCGCAAACTGCCGGTCATGCGCTGGCTCCGACGAAGGCGGCAGATGTTTTGACCATGCGCGGTGTACTCGAAGGCGGTACACCCGATGATGGTGGGCCGGAACTGGCCGCTGCCGTGAAGGCCGATATCCCGCATTTGATTGCTGATTTTGTCGCCATGCGTGCGCAGGAAGGCGCTGCACTCAGCGCAATCCTGACAGACCACCTTGCCGTGATATCCGGTCTTGTCGCCTCAGCACAGGCGCATTTGCCGGACCGCGAGGCCGCGCAAAAGGCGCAGTTCGAAGCAGGGCTAAAGCGGTTGATGGCGGATCAGCGCGAGATAGATCCCGACCGCCTTGCACAGGAATTGGCGCAGATCATGATCAAATCCGACGTCATGGAAGAAATCGACCGGTTGCGTGCGCATGTGACGGCGGCCTCAGATCTCTTGCAAAAACGAGAGCCCGTTGGCCGCAAGCTGGATTTCCTGGCTCAGGAGTTCAATCGCGAAGCCAACACGCTGTGTTCCAAATCGGGAACCAAAGAGCTGACGTCGATTGGCGTCGATCTGAAAGTTCGCATCGACCAGATGCGCGAGCAAATCCAGAATGTGGAGTAACCCATGGCGCGCCGCGGCCTGCTGATCATCCTGTCTTCGCCTTCGGGTGCCGGAAAATCCACCTTGGCCAAGCGTCTGCGGGCGTGGGACCCGACGATCCGGTTTTCGGTTTCGGCCACAACACGCAAACCGCGTGACGGTGAGGTGGACGGGCAGGATTATCACTTCACCGATGAAGCCGATTTCAAACGCATGGTGGCCGACAACGAGATGCTCGAACACGCGCATGTCTTTGGCAATTTTTACGGATCACCGCTGGGCCCTGTTCAAGCTGCGATCGATGATGGCTGTGACGTGCTGTTTGATATTGACTGGCAGGGCGCGCAACAGATCAAGAACTCGGTCCTTGGGCCTTATGTTACGAGCATCTTCATCCTGCCGCCGTCGATCAACGAGCTGCGTCGCAGGTTGGAAACGCGGGGCCAGGACGATGACACCGTCATTGCCAAACGCATGCGCAAAAGCTGGGATGAAATCAGCCGGTGGTCTGAATATGACTTTGTGCTGGTGAATGACGATCTGGACGAAACGGATCGCAAGTTGAAAACGATTGTCGAAGCCGTGCGCATGGCGCGGGTCCAACAACCGGATCTCCAAAACCATGCCCGCGCCTTGCAGGCCGAATTCGAGGAGCAGGAATGACACTCTATGCCTTGGGCGATGTGCGCCCGACACTGCCCGCAGGGGAAGACTACTGGATCGCTCCGGACGCCAACGTGATCGGCAACGTGATCGTGCAGGATGCGGTGTCGATTTGGTTCGGCTGCACGCTGCGCGGTGATAACGAACCCATCACCGTCGGGGCCGGCTCCAACATCCAGGAAAACTGCGTGTTGCACACCGATATTGGCTTTCCACTGACCATAGGCGCGGGATGCACCATTGGGCACAAGGCAATGCTGCACGGCTGCACCCTTGGCGAAAACACCCTTATCGGCATGGGAGCCACTGTTCTGAATGGTGCCAAAATCGGCAAGAATTGTTTGATCGGAGCAGGGGCGCTGGTGACCGAAGGCAAGGAAATTCCAGACGGATCAATGGTGCTTGGGGCTCCGGGCAAGGTTGCGAAAGAGTTGAGTGATCAGGTCATCCAAGGACTGCGCGCCTCGGCGTTGCACTATCAAGAAAACATGCGCCGCTTTCGGAGCGAGATGACACCGCTATGACCCAAAAACCTGTTCTTCGTCCGACCGTGCCGACCTCGGCGGCGCGCCCACTGGTGTCGCCGATTCAGCCGGCGGTGGTCTATACAACAGAAACCCCCGACGCGCTTGATGCCCTGTATGAAGGGCAGGCGACTGGTTTTACCTATTCCCGCGAGGGGCACCCGAACGCATCGTCATTGGCCAAGATGATCGACAACATGGAAGATGCGCGCAACGGCATCGTCGTGTCATCAGGCATGGCGGCCGTGGTCATCGCGGTTTTGACCGCGGCAAAGGCTGGTGATCATGTGCTGGGCGGCAATCAGCTTTACGGTCGCTCGTTACGCATGATGAACGAGGAATTGCCAAGGCTCGGGATGGAAACCAGCCTGTTTGATCCGACAGACCTCGCAGCGCTGGAGCAGGCCATCCGGCCCAATACCAGGGTCATCCTGGTCGAAGTCGTATCGAACCCGACACTTCGGGTTGCCGACATGGAAGGTATCATCGCGCTTGCGAAGTCGCGTGGCATCAAGGTGATTGTCGACAACACGTTTACCACCCCTCGCGCCTATCAGCCGCTCACCGCTGGTGCGGATTTTGTGGTGCATTCCGTGACCAAGCTGCTGGCCGGGCATTCAGACGCGCTCTTGGGGTATGTTGCGGCGGCGGACGCTGAGGATGCCGAGCGACTATACGTCATCGCAACAACCTGGGGTTTCACTGCCTGTCCATGGAGTTGCTGGACCGCAGAGCGTGGCATGCTGACGTTTGATTTACGCTTTGCGCAGGCCCAGAGATCGGCAGCGGCCATTGCTGAGGCTTTAAAAGACAGCGGCACTATTGAGCGGGTGATTTACCCGGGCGATCCATCCCATCCCGACCATAATCGCGCGCGCACGCTATTGGGCGAACACGCCGGCAACATGGTATCGTTTCAACTGAAAGGCAATTCGCGCGAGGTGTCGAACGCCTTTGCCCAGGCGGCAGCTCCATTGGCGTTTGCACCGACCTTGGGGGATGTTGCGACGACCATTTCGCATCCTGCTTCATCGTCTCACCGGGCGCTGACCGTCGAAGCAAGGCAAACCCTTGGTATGGGCGAAACGTTCTTTCGCGTGTCTGTCGGCGTCGAGCCGACGGACATGCTGATTGAAACACTCGTTTCAGCGGCAAAGACCGCTACGCAAGCCTGAGATGTCTTAATTCGGGCGCGTGATGCGCAGCTCGATCTCGACACCCGGCGCGGCACTCATGATGTCGCGTTGGATGATGTCGGGGCGGGGCAGTTGCGGCGCGATGACGACATAGCGACCTTCGAACCCGAGGATATCGAGTTGTTCTGCCAATTCTATCGCGTCAAAGGCAGGACCCATGAGCGGGCTGATCACCACATCGGGGTTGGAAATGTCTATCAATTCCGCGCCGAGGTCGTCGAATGATGCGTAAATCGCCTCTGGCCCGGTGGGTAAATCAGGATGCGCAGTCAGCAATTGGGTGACGTCTCCGACAAACAGCACCTTTTCTGCGCCATCGCGAGGCGCAAACAGGTGTCTGATCTGTCCTTTTTGCGCACCCATTGTGGTCGCTCCATCTGTCTGTCACATCCTATATAACTTTTACCCAAGCGGTAAAGCCTAACCCGTCCTCCGCGACAATCAACCTTACGTTGAGTTTTTGACACATGGATCGCAGTAGTATCCTAAAGGCAGTGATAAACGCGTTTCCGCAGCCCAGCCTTTTGGTTGGCCGCTCGGAGCGCATTTTGGTGGCCAATCGCAGTGCCAATAGGGTGTTCAATCGCGACATCACGGGCCTTCATTACACTGCGGTCCTTAGGCAGCCACAATTGGTGACCGCGCTGGAGCGGGCCATGAACAACGGCGATTGCGATGACGTGCGCTACCGCAATCCGACGATTGCCAATGACAACATCTATCGCGCGTCCTTTCGACCTTTGGAAAGCCCGGTAAGCGTGGGTGTCGTTGTCACGTTGGAAGACCTGAGCCACGAAGAGGGCTTGGGCGAAATGCGCAGGGATTTCGTTGCCAATGTCAGCCATGAACTGAGAAGCCCGCTCACAGCAATGACAGGGTTCATCGAAACTCTGCGCGGTCCTGCGGCCAATGATGCCGCAGCCAGAGACACGTTCCTCAAGATGATGGAAACGGAAGCCGCCCGTATGACGCGGCTGGTCGAAGACTTGTTGTCTCTGAGTCGGGTTGAGTCAGAGGCGCGCCTCAAGCCGGATGTCACAACGGATCTGATCGCCGTCTTGAACGAACTTCGCCCCGTGCTGTCTGGATTGGTCGACACCAAGTCCGTGACGCTGGAATTCGTGCTGCCTGAAGAGCCTGTTTTGGTCACCGGCGATCGCGATCAACTCGGGCAGGTGTTTCGCAATCTTCTTGAAAATGCGGTCAAGTACGGCAATCGTCATGTCCGCCTGAGTGTTTCCCTGCCAGAGCGAGAGGCTTTCGTCAGAGGGCCCGCCGTGGTGGTTGACGTCGAGGACGATGGGGATGGCATCGCACCGCATCATGTCCCACGTCTCACCGAGCGCTTTTACCGAGTCGATACACATCGGTCTCGTGCCGAAGGCGGCACAGGCCTTGGACTTGCGATTGTGAAACATATCATCGGCCGACATCGGGGACGGCTCCGGATTTCCAGTGTCCCGGGTGAGGGTAGCACCTTCTCGGTGATCCTGCCTCGGCTATAAAAATAAGGCTTGTCGCCGTTATCCACAGCAAAAGTCGGCGCTGTCATATAACTGTTACGTAACTGTCACAAAAGCATCGCGTGCGCTGCGTAGATGGCCCAACGAGGGGGATAGGAGAGCAATCTCCCACTGACAGGAAACAGGAGCTTCCACACATGTCTTTCATGAAACTGACCGCTTCGGCTGTTGCAATCGCTGCTGTCGCTGGTGCCGCTTCGGCCCGTGACAACGTCCAGATCGCAGGTTCGTCGACCGTTCTGCCATACGCGTCGATCGTTGCTGAAGCCTTCGGTGAAAATACTGATTTCCCAACACCGGTTGTGGAATCGGGCGGTTCGTCTGCTGGCCTCAAGCGGTTCTGCGAAGGTGTTGGTGCAAACACCATCGACATCGCAAACGCATCCCGTGCCATCCGTGAAAAAGAAATCGCAGCTTGTGCCGAAAACGGTGTGACCGACATCATCGAAGTTCGCATCGGCTATGACGGCATCGTATTTGCGTCGCAAACCAACGGCCCGGCCTTCACTGCGTTCACTCCATCGGACATCTTCAACGCGCTTGGCCCAAAGGTCATGGTTGACGGTGAACTGGTCGACAACCCGCACCAGCAATGGTCCGACTTCAACGCCGACCTGCCAGCCGCTGACATCCTGGCCTTCATCCCAGGCACCAAGCACGGCACACGCGAAGTGTTCGAAGAAAAGGTGATCGCAGCGGGCTGTGAAGCCACTGGCGCTTTTGAAGCCATGATGGCCGCGGGCATGTCAGAAGATGATGCAGAGGACGCGTGCCTCGCAGTTCGTACAGACGGCAAGTCGGTCGACATCGACGGTGACTACACCGAGACGCTGGCGCGTATCGACGCCAACACCAACGGTATCGGCGTGTTTGGTTTGTCGTTCTACGAGAACAACACCGACAAGCTGAAAGTCGCGACCATGTCGGGTGTTGCACCTTCGACCGAAACCATCGCGTCGGGTGAGTACCCAGTGTCGCGTCCGTTGTTCTTCTACATCAAGAAGGCCCACATCGGGGTTATCCCAGGCCTGAAAGAATACGCTCAGTTCTTCACGGCTGACGAAATCGCTGGCCCTGACGGCCCATTGGCCGCTTATGGTCTGGTGTCTGATCCAGAGCTGGCCGGCACCCAAGGTATGATTGCTGAAGAGCAAGTCATGGGCGCATCGATGTAATCGACGCAAGTCGAAGACGGCGCGTCATGCGCCGTCTTCACATTTGCTTTTTCAGTCGTAAGTCTGTTTAGAGACGCCAAACTCACACTTGGGGACGCTGCCACATGTCCGCTTTTTGGCTATTATTGCTGGTACTTGGGATTGCCTTGGTCAGCTATGTTCTCGGGCGAGGTCGAGCGCTAAGCTCTGCTGGCGGTGACATCCGCAATCTTCATTCCCTTCCGGTTTACTACGGCGCCAACGCGGCGCTTTTTGTGCTAATACCATCCCTGATCTTGCTCATGCTTTGGATGGTGGCCCAGCCTTTGGTTGTTGGCGCACGGGTTCAGGCGTCGATCCCTGCCGAAGCGGTCAGCGAAGGGTCAACCATCGGCCTCGTGATGTCTGATGTGCGACGTGTAGCTGACGGCCTTGACCTTGCTGTAGCACAAGGCGTCATCGAGCCAAGTTATGCGACCACCTCAGATACGAACCTGACAGAGGTGCGCGAACGGCTAGGCGATGTGGGCGTTGCGTTGGGATCAGACATCAGCGTGACAGTACTGACGGCAGCGCAGCTTTTGCGCGAAACCAACGCAAGTTGGTATTTCTGGCGCACCGTTTTGGTTGTTGCCCTAGCTCTTGCAGGGTTGGGCTATGCCTATTCAATGACGCAAAAGGATTTCCGCGCGCGCAACACGGTCGAGCGGGTCATCCTTTACCTTCTGATCGGGGCAGCCTCGATTGCCATTCTCACAACCGTTGGGATCCTGTTCTCGCTGATCTTCAACACGGTCGAGTTTTTCCGAATATATCCAGCCAGCGAATTCTTCTTTTCGTTGACCTGGTCGCCCAGCTTTGGCGGCGGCTCCGAGCTTGGTATTCTTCCGCTGCTGTGGGGGACGTTCTACATTTCGTTGATCGCACTCTTGGTGGCTGTACCAATCGGGCTGTTGTCGGCAATCTATCTGTCCGAGTACGCCAGCCCTGCCGTCCGGTCGATTGCGAAACCCCTGCTTGAGGTCCTCGCCGGTATTCCCACGATCGTCTACGGTCTGTTTGCGCTTCTGACTGTGGGGCCGTTCCTTGTGTCCTTCTTTGGACAGAACGGGCATTTCGGTGTGAACTGGATGGCGGGCGGTACAGCCGTCATGACCGCGGGTCTGGTCATGGGGATCATGCTGATCCCGTTTGTATCGTCGCTATCGGACGACATTATCAACGCGGTTCCGCAGGCCATGCGCGATGGCTCGCTGGGGCTGGGTGCCACGAAATCCGAGACGATCAAACAGGTTGTTCTGCCTGCCGCATTGCCGGGCATCGTTGGTGCGATCCTGTTGGCTGCGTCCCGCGCCATTGGTGAAACCATGATCGTCGTACTCGGGGCAGGGGCCGCGGCCCGACTGTCGATGAACCCGTTTGATGCGATGACGACCGTCACCGCAAAGATCGTGTCACAGCTCACGGGTGACAGCGACTTTGCCAGCCCTGAGGCGCTGGTGGCCTTTGCTTTGGGCATGACGCTCTTTGTCATCACTCTGGGGCTGAATGTCTTTGCCCTCTACATCGTCCGCAAATACCGGGAGCAGTACGAATGACCGACGCATCCGCACAGCCGCAGACGTCAAAGCATTCTGGGTCTTTGCTGGAACAGGATGCGCGCACGCGCCGCCGAAACGCAAAAGAAGCCCGGTTCAAGGCCTATGGTATTGCCGCGATCCTCGTCGGTGTTCTGGCGCTGATCGTTTTGCTTTGGGCGATCCTTTCAAACGGGCTTCCTGCGTTTCAGCGGGCCATCGTGCAGGTCGATATGACTGTGACACAGGAAGAGTTCGATGCCGCCGAAGGCACGCTCTTTAAGACCAAGGAATACGAGAAGCTGTTTGTCACCGCGCTTTCATCGCAAATGATGGCAGCAGGTATCGATGCCAACTTTGAAGGCAAGGCGCTGGAGCGTCTTCTGGGCAAGGTAGGCGGCACAATCCGCGCCTATTATCGTGAAAACCCCGATCAAATTGGTGAGGTGGTCACTTTTGACCTCGCTGCGGCCTCGCGCATTGACCGGTACCTGAAAGGATCGCTGAAGCGCGAGGATATTGGTCCAGACAACCGCTTTATCCAGCCCGAAGACTTTGATGTAGCCGATGCAATGCGTGAGGCTGGATTGCTGAAGCAGGTGTTCGACTGGAATTTCATCACTGGGGTGGACACAGGCGTGGATAACCCGGGTGGGGCAGGGATCGGGGCCTCGGTCCTTGGCTCTTTCTTCATGATGATCGTGGTTTTGTTCCTCGCGTTGCCGATAGGTGTAGCGGCATCAATCTATCTCGAAGAATTCGCGCCCAAGAACCGCTTCACCGACTTCATCGAGGTCAACATCTCGAACCTCGCGGCGGTGCCGTCCATCGTGTTTGGTATCCTCGGTCTGGCTGTGTTCATCCAGTTCATGCATCTGCCGCAGTCAGCTCCGTTGGTGGGTGGTCTGGTGCTGACGCTGATGACATTGCCGACGATCATCATTTCGACACGGGCATCCCTCAAGGCCGTGCCACCGTCGATCCGTGATGCCGCGCTTGGGGTCGGGGCGTCCAAAATGCAGTCGGTTTTCCACCACGTGTTGCCACTTGCGGCCCCCGGTATCCTGACCGGCACCATCATCGGTCTGGCTCAGGCCCTTGGCGAAACGGCGCCCTTGTTGCTGATCGGCATGGTTGGCTTCGTGGCGCGCTACCCGGATACGTTCCTTGGCGGGCTCGAAGGTCCGAACTCGGCCATGCCAGCACAAATCTACAACTGGGCCGCGCGTTCGGATCCAGTATTCACCGAAAAGGCCTGGGGCGGTATCATCATCTTGCTTGTGTTCCTTCTCGCCATGAACATCATCGCAATCATCCTGCGCCGTCGCTTTGAGCGCCGCTGGTAAGCAGGGGACCAAGACTATGCTAGACGACCAACAACTCGTGGACCGTAAAGTGCAATCAAAAGAAGCCAAAATCGCCGCTCGTGGTGTAAACGTCCACTATGGTGTCACCCATGCCATCAAGGATGTGGATGTCGACATTGACCATAAAACGGTCACGGCGTTTATCGGACCATCCGGCTGCGGGAAGTCCACTTTTCTTCGCTGCATCAACCGGATGAACGACACGATTGATGTCGCCCGGGTGACCGGCGATATCCTGATCGACAACGAAAATATCTATGACAAAAAGGTCGACCCTGTCCAACTCAGGGCCAAGGTTGGCATGGTGTTTCAAAAGCCGAACCCATTCCCAAAGTCGATCTATGACAATATCGCCTACGGTCCGCGTATTCACGGGCTGGCCAAGTCCAAGGCTGATTTGGACGAGATCGTAGAGAAATCGCTGCGTCGGGGTGCCATCTGGGATGAAGTAAAAGACCGGCTGAATGCGCCGGGCACCGGGTTGTCAGGCGGTCAGCAACAGCGTTTGTGCATCGCGCGGGCGGTCGCAACAGAACCTGAAGTCCTGTTGATGGATGAACCCTGTTCGGCGTTGGATCCCATTGCGACAGCGCAGGTTGAAGAGCTCATCGACGAGTTGCGGCAAAACTATTCGGTCGTGATCGTCACACACTCAATGCAACAGGCCGCACGCGTGAGCCAAAAGACAGCCTTCTTCCACCTTGGGACATTGGTTGAGTTTGGTGAAACGGGGCAGATCTTCACAAACCCGCAAGACGAACGCACCGAAAGCTATATCACAGGCCGGATTGGTTAAGTCATGAACGATCAACACATTGCATCCGCCTTTGACCGCGATCTGGAGTCGTTGCATGCCACGATCATGAAAATGGGTGGCCTGGTCGAAGAGGCCATCCTTGATAGCGCTAAGGCGCTAGCCACCCGCGACGTGGAACTGGCCGACACCGTGCGCAAGCGGGACAAGGCGATTGACGCGTTGGAAGAGCAGATCAACGAAGAGGCTGCGCGCATTATCGCGTTGCGCCAACCGATGAGCACCGATCTGCGCACCATTCTGACAGTCATGCGCATTAGCTCCAACCTCGAACGCATTGGCGACTATAGCAAAAACCTTGCCAAACGGACCAGCGTTCTGGCCGAGATGAGCCCCATCAATGGGTCGGATCAGGCGCTGCGTCGGATGGCGAAAGAGGTGGAAATGATGCTGGTCGATGTGCTGGATTCCTACATCTCGCGCGATGCAGACTTGGCGTATGATGTGCGTGACCGGGACCAAAGCGTTGACCAGATGTACAACGCTCTTTTCCGCGAATTCCTGACCTACATGATGGAAGATCCGCGCAACATTACGGCCTGTATGCATCTGCATTTCATCGCGAAGAACATCGAGCGTATGGGTGACCATGTGACGAACGTCGCAGAGCAGGTCATTTATATGGCGACCGGCGAAAACCCGGATGAGTCGCGGCCCAAAATGGACAACACGTCACGCCATAATCCCCAAGCGTGAGGTTTAGGTAAATGACACAACCCTCTGTTCTTGTTGTAGAAGATGAGCCTGCTCAACGTGCGATACTGGCCTACAACCTTGAGGCTGAGGGGTTTCGCGTCGTGCAGGCCGGTGACGGCGAAGAGGCCTTGGTCCTGATCGATGAAGAAGCGCCAGACGTTATCCTGCTTGATTGGATGCTGCCATCGGTCAGCGGCATCGAAATCTGCCGCCAGATCAAGATGCGCAAGGATACGCGGCTTGTCCCCGTCATCATGCTGTCTGCCCGCTCGGAAGAGGTAGACAAGGTACGTGGACTTGAAACCGGTGCGGATGACTATGTGACCAAGCCGTATTCCGTGCTCGAACTTATGGCGCGTGTTCGCACACAGTTGCGCCGCGCGCGGCCCGGAACCGTTGGATCGCGTCTGGAATTCCAAGACATCATTCTCGACACAGAAAATCACCGCGTCTCGCGCGCGGAAAATGAGGTCAAGCTGGGTCCAACGGAGTTCCGTTTGCTGACAACCTTTATGGAAAAGCCGGGCCGCGTCTGGAGCCGTGAACAACTTCTCGACCGTGTTTGGGGCCGCGACATCTATGTCGATACACGGACCGTGGACGTTCATATCGGACGGCTTCGCAAAGCACTGTGTCGGCACGGCGGCGACGATCCTGTGCGCACGGTGCGCGGGGCAGGGTACGCTTTGGGCTAGTACCTGTGCGCGCGGGCATATTACCGCCTGAATGATCGCTGTAGCCTACATTGCAGTTTATCGCGGCGGAGGTGGTTATGCGCGTTCTTGGATATTCAATTGCAGCGATGTTGGTTTTGGCACCAGTGGCAAGCGATGCGTTCGCGCCGTCAGAGCAGCTTTGCCAGTCGACAGCGCAGGTCCTCAACACGCAATTCATGACAAAGAGCCCATTGAATGCAGATGGAACCATGCCTGAGGACGCTGGTGTTATTGTCCATACGATCCACGGGCCTAAGCCAAATCCATCCGCCAAAGGCATCTTTCTTGACCTGAAATTCCTGAACACGCTTGATCCTGCGCCGGATGCAACTTGCGGCGATCTCATGACCGGTAAGGTGAAGAAATTCGGTGGAACCGAGATCTATCTGCCGTGGTGCGGGTCCAATCGAAAACCGGGCGAACCACTGACCCTGTCAGATGCGTCGTCCTGGACGTACCTCCGCACGGATACGCTGTTGAACAGCACGGCGACCAACACCGACGAGGTGGTCTGCCGCGAAGGCGACAACAAGCACTACGGCCTGATCTTCAGCAACGCTTACATGAATATCAGTAACAACCTTGGGTGTATGTTTCCGTTGGACGGTGACACCGGATCACGGCCGGAGCAGGGATGTGGCGCGTCTTTGAACCCGGTCGTCGCAGGCCTTAGCCACTTTGGGCCGTGCACGTTTGACGAAGGTGCAACGACGGATGAGAAATCCACGGCATACATGAAAGACTTTGGTGATCTGCTTCAGGTTCGTCCAGACCTTGCCGGATCGCGCGTCTGTTCCTTGTCGAAGGCCGATTTTGATACCTGGGTCAGCGTCCGGCAAAAGGTAAATCTCAGCTTCACCGGATGGCCTGAGAACGAATTCGTGCTGCGGAACTGGGACAAGTACTCATCGCAAGACATTGCCGACAATGATTTTTTGGTCGGTATCTATTTTTTGACGGGCTGTGCCGATGGCACATTCGGCAACGCCGAGGACGCACAGAAGATTGCTGATCTTTACAGTTCATGGACCGGCGGGGCGACCGTGCCAGTTTTCGAGATCAGCAACCAAGCGATCGCCTCAGGCAGTCCAACACCGTTCCAATGCCCGGCGCAGCCAAAGATCGAAGTAGAGGGTGATTGACGCTCTGGATGCTACGGTAAGTCTAATAACTAGAATTATGTAAAGTAAGTAGTATCCGAAATAGGCATTGCAGGCGCACTCGCCGCCCATCTCGTTGATCCCATGTCCAAAGCGATGTGCGTGCCACACTGACGATGGCGCTTGAAAAAGCATCACGACAAATCTTCGCCGCCTGTGCTACACCACCAGCACCACTCTGATCACGGACAGTTTTATGGCGTCGTTTCTGGTACTCAATGGACCGAATCTGAATCTGTTAGGCACGCGGCAACCCGAAGTATACGGGTCCACCACACTGGACGATATCGAGCAAGTGTGCCGGACTTTCGCGCATGATCGTGGCCATAGCATCGTGTTTCAACAGTCAAACCACGAAGGTGCGCTTGTCGATGCTATCCATGACGCGCGCGGAGTGCATGCCGGGATCGCTCTGAACGCCGGCGCGTATACGCATACATCGGTTGCCTTGATGGATGCTGTTTTGTCGTCCATGGTACCGACGGTGGAACTACATCTCTCAAATGTACACGCGCGCGAAGAATTTCGTCATCGCTCCTACCTGGCTAAGGCGGCCATCGGTGTCATTTGTGGATTTGGTAGCGCGTCATACACGCTCGCCCTTCAGGCGTTGATGGATCATACGAAAGCCGGCCATGATTGATTATCTGGAAGCGATAACCGAAGCCCCGGATGCAGAGTCTCTCTGGAAGCTCCATACCCAGAAAATGGCGAGCTACGGGTTCGATCGGCTGATCTATGGCTTCACCCGTTACATGACCCAGACATCCATGGGTGATCCGCAAGACCTCGTGGTCCTGACCAATCACGAAGCGGACTACGTCGATACCTTCATAAACGAAGGCCTCTATTTCCACGCGCCGATGGTGCAATGGTCGCGCTCGCATGATGGCGCAACATCGTGGCGTGTCATGCAGGATATGGTCGCCAGCGGGACGCTGACGCAGGCCGAACGCAAGGTTCTTGATTTCAACATTAAGTATGGCGTTACAGCGGGTTACACCATAAGTTTTAAAGCGGTTTCTGCACGCTCTAAAGGTGCAATCGCATTGACCGCGCGCAAGGGCATGACCCAGGACGATATTGATGCGGTTTGGGCCGAACATGGGCGCGAGATCATCATCATGAACAACGTGGCGCATCTCAAGATCATCTCCCTGCCCCAGCATGGCAGCCGGTCGTTGACCAAACGACAGATCGAGGTGCTGGAATGGGTCGGCGATGGCAAGACGACGCAAGACATTGCTATGTTGATGGGTCTGACGACCGCGACGGTGGAAAAGCATCTGCGGCTGGCCCGCGAAGCGTTGGACGTGGATACGACGGCCCAAGCGGTGCTCAAAGCGGCATTTCAAAACCAGATGTTCGTTCTGGATGGCGCTGCCGTAGCGTAAAGAAGCTTGCAAGTCCGAATTTCGGACAAGCCCGCCGTCATGGGTAGGGTATCCCGTACTTCCTTAACGTTACGTAAAAGAGCACAGTCAGGGTGTTCCGTGAGTGGAGGCTTTAGCCAGGAACTCGGGAGTAGCGCCCTGCGATTTCAGGGTGTGCTGCTCCCATCCGGATAACCCGGACCTTGGGGGAATTCCCGTCCCCCGAACCGTATCGCCCCTTCTCTTCCCCGTTTGTGGGGCGTAGGGCACGGCGCCGTCATTCCCGGACGGCGCCGTTTGCCGTTTCTGAGGTGGGATTTGAGCATTCGTGACAAAGAAAGAGGCCCGCAGCTTGGGCTGCGGACCTCTCT
This sequence comes from Shimia ponticola, assembly GCF_007995215.1. GTDB lineage: Bacteria > Pseudomonadota > Alphaproteobacteria > Rhodobacterales > Rhodobacteraceae > Shimia_B > Shimia_B ponticola. Next base: position 84,565 of record NZ_VCDK01000003.1, on the reverse strand, counting down.
ATACGCTTTGCAAATCGCTTAGCCTTGTACGGCTTTGGCGACTTCTTCTGCGAAGTTTTCTTCTTTTTTCTCGATGCCTTCACCGACTTCCAGACGCACGAACCCGGTGATCTCAACACCGGCCTCTTTCGCTGCAGCGCCAACAGTCAGGTCAGGGTTCACCACGAACGATTGGTTCAGCAGAGTGACTTCGGCCATGTATTTCTTCATGCGGCCGACGATCATTTTTTCGATGACCTGCTCTGGCTTGCCGGATTCGCGGGCAATGTCCATCTGGACCTGCTTTTCCTTTTCGACGACCGCTGGGTCCAGATCGTCTTCGCTCAGCGAGGCAGGGTTCACTGCGGCGATGTGCATCGCAACCTGCTTACCAAAAGCTTCGTTTTCGCCTGACAGAGCAACCAGAACGCCGATCTTGCCCATGCCGGCAGTTGCCGCGTTGTGGACGTAAGAGACGACTTGGCCACCTTCGAGCGTTGCCATACGGCGCAGCGTCAGGTTTTCGCCGATCGTTGCAACGGCGTCGGTGATCATTGTGCTGATCGCCTTGCCACCGACTTCTGCGTTGGCCAGCGCGTCCACGTCGGCCACGGTCATTGCAGTATCTGCAATCGACGACACCATCGATTGGAAGTCAGCGTTCTTCGCAACAAAGTCGGTCTCGGAGTTTACTTCGACCGCAACACCTTTGCCACCGTCGACCTTGACTGCAACCAGACCTTCGGCAGCCGTACGGCCCGATTTCTTGGCCGCTTTCGCCAGACCCTTGGTCCGCAGCCAGTCCATTGCCGCTTCCATGTCGCCGTCGTTTTCCGTCAGCGCTTTTTTCGCGTCCATCATGCCTGCGCCGGATTTCTCGCGCAGTTCTTTCACCAGTGCAGCCGTAATTGCCATGGGAAGTATCCTTTTGCTCGGAGGAGGGTTCGCCGCGAGCTAACCGCGGCGAATGTCAGATTTGTGAAGGCGGGACCAACACATGGTCCCTGCCCCGCTTAGCCTTCGGCAGCTGCTTCTTCTGCTGGTGCCTCGGCTGCGATCTCTTCTTCCAGACCTTCGGTCATTTCACCCAGATCGATGCCAGCAGCACCCATCTGTGCGGTCATGCCGTCCAGAGCAGCACGTGCCGCCAGATCACAGTACAGCGCGATTGCGCGTGCCGCGTCGTCATTGCCAGGAATGATGTAATCGACGCCTTCCGGGTTACAGTTGGTGTCGACGACAGCCACAACCGGAATGCCCAGTTTCTTGGCTTCGGCGATGGCCAGCGACTCTTTGTTGACGTCGATGACGAACAAAAGATCAGGAACACCACCCATTTCGCGGATACCGCCCAGAGACGCTTGCAGCTTCGCTTGGTCACGCTCCATGCCCAGACGCTCTTTCTTGGTCAGGCCTTCAGCGCCGGTTTCCATCGTCTCGTCGATGGCGCGCAGGCGATTGATCGACTGCGAAACGGTTTTCCAGTTCGTCAGCGTGCCACCCAGCCAGCGGTGGTTCATGTAGTATTGTGCGCAACGCTCTGCGGCATCTGCGATCGGCTGTTGTGCCTGACGCTTGGTGCCGACGAACAGAACGCGGCCGCCTTTTGCAACGGTCTCACGGATGACATTCAGCGCCGCGTCCAGCATTGGGACGGTCTGCGTCAGGTCCATGATGTGGATGCCGTTGCGCGCACCGTAGATGAACTCGCCCATGCGGGGGTTCCAGCGCTGCGTCTGGTGGCCAAAGTGAACGCCAGCTTCCAACAGCTGACGCATGGTGAACTCAGGAAGAGCCATGCCTTATATCCTTTCCGGTTTCATCCTCGGCAGGGTTTCGGGCGTTTGCCCAACCGGCGGACCAAACAGGGATGTCTCCCCCGCTGGCCCAAGCCCCGCCTGTGAAGTGCGGCTGCGTTACACCGCCATCAGGCCCACCGCAACCCCTAACGCCGTCCCGGTCCTTCTATGTTTCAAAAATACTCCCGCCGGAGGCGTCCGACCCTTGCCAAGTACACGGCATCAGGCATTAAGGCGCCATGACACAACACGACATTCTCTGCATCGGAGCGGTCCTTTGGGATGTGATCGGACGGTCTGACCGCGTCATGCGCGTGGGATCGGATGTACCGGGTCGCATTACCAGAATACCAGGCGGTGTGGCGATGAACATTGCCATGACACTTCAGCAGTTTGGCCTGCGCCCTGCCCTTTTGACGATGATCGGACGCGATGAAGAGGGCGAAGAACTGATGCGTGCTGCGGGCCGTTTGGGCTGTGTGACGGATTATGTCTATCGCTCTGACGACCTGCCGACCGATATCTACATGGCCGTCGAAGGCGCAAATGGTCTGATTGCGGCCATTGCCGATGCGCATTCACTCGAACAAGCGGGCGACAAGATCCTGCGCGCCCTGTCTGACGGAACACTCGGATCCGTCGCGGCGCCTTACGACGGGATTATCGCGCTCGACGGCAACCTGACGCTCGACCTGCTGAGCGAGATCGCGTCGTCAGATATATTTGCCAAGGCCGACCTGCGCGTCGCCCCGGCAAGCCCCGGCAAGGCGGAACGCCTGCTTCCGTTCCTGATGCACAGCCGCGCCACGCTTTACGTCAATCTCGAAGAGGCTGGGCTGCTGACGAAAGCCGACCATGCTGATGCACCAACCGCCGCACAGGCGCTGATTGATCGCGGCGCGGCGCGCGTGCTTGTGACGGATGGCGGCAATACAGCCGCAATGGGCACCGCGGAGGGGATTTTGACCGCAACACCGCCAGAGGTGCTTGTGACCCGCGTCACGGGTGCCGGTGACACCTTCATGGCGGCGCATATTGCTGCTGAACGCGCGGGCGAAAATGCACAGGATGCGCTGGCGGCAGCACTGGTAGCGGCTGCGACTTATGTTTCCGGAGGATCCCCCGCATGATAACCCCGACTTTCAGCGCCGAAGTATCAGAAGCGCGCGCGAACGGGTCACCTATCGTTGCTCTTGAAAGCACGATCATCACCCACGGCATGCCCTATCCCCAAAACCTCGAAGTCGCGCGAAAGGTCGAGGCGACCGTGCGCGCCGAAGGGGCGACGCCGGCCACCATCGCTGTGATCAATGGCACATTGCACGTGGGACTGGACGATGACGCGCTTGAGTCTCTTGCCCAAGCGACCGACGTGTCAAAGCTGTCGCGCGCGGACATGGCCTTTGCCATTGCAAACGGCAAAACTGGCGCAACAACTGTAGCCGCAACGATGATCGGTGCGCATGTGGCTGGGATCGATGTCTTCGCAACCGGTGGCATCGGTGGCGTGCATCGGGGCGCAGAAGACAGCTTTGACATTTCAGCCGACCTGCATGAATTGGCGCAAACGCCCGTGACAGTCGTTGCCGCCGGGGCCAAGGCCATCCTCGACCTTCCCAAAACGCTTGAGGTTCTTGAGACGCTTGGCGTTCCGGTCATTGCCGTCGGGCAGCAGAGCTTTCCGGCGTTTTGGTCCGCCACCTCCGATCTTGACGCTCCTTTGTCAGCGGACACCCCAACAGAAATTGCGGCCGCCCACATCGCGAGAGGTCAACTCGGCCTGCCGGGCGGCCAATTGGTGGCAAACCCCATTCCTGCGGCGTCAGAGATCCCTCAATCCAGAATTGATCCCGTGATTACGCAGGCCCTGAGCGAAGCCGACGCAAAGGGCATCTCAGGCAAAGCCGTGACACCGTTTTTGCTGGGCCGGATTTTTGAGCTCACCAACGGTGCCTCACTCGATGCAAACATCGCATTGGTTCTCAACAACGCAAGGTTGGCGGCGCAAATTGCCCACGAAATCACCGCTGCGCGATAGGACCAGGGTCCTGCGGCTGTTATCGGGAGGTTGACGTTGTGGGTCATGGGTAAACGCATTAGATACCCATCACACGAACCTGAAGACTGACATACCATGGCCACACCCTTTGACAAAGGCCCCGAGCCTCCTCGGACAAGCCGCTTTGCCTCGTTGCGCTCCAGCTTTCTGACAGGGCTGGTTGTCATCGCGCCGATCGGCCTGACGGCGTGGCTGATCTGGAGCGTTGTGGGCTGGATCGACGGGTTTGTGCTGCCGCTGATCCCGGACGGCTATCAGCCCGATATCCTTCTGCGGCAATTGCTTGGCCCATGGGTGCGTGACCTGTTGGGGCTGGAGCAAGTGGTCCTTGACGACAACTTCAACCCACAAAGCATTCGCGGCATCGGCGTCATCGTCTTCCTGGCGTTCACCTTGCTCGTTGGTTGGATTGCAAAGGGATATATCGGACGATCGCTTCTTCGTTGGGCCGAAGGGATTGTCCTGACTGTGCCTGTTGTCCGCTCGGTCTATGGCGGTGTCAAACAGATCGCAGAAACCGTATTCAATCAGGAAGATACCTCGTTTGAAGAGGCGGTTCTGATTGAATACCCGCGCAAGGGTATTTGGGCCATCGGGTTCATCTCGACGAACGCGAAGGGCGAGATCGCCGAACGAAACACCGCTGACAGTGACCTTATGTCGGTTTTTGTCCCTACCACGCCAAACCCCACATCTGGCTTTTTGTTGTTTTTTCCCGAAGACGATGTCGTCCGCCTGGACATGACCGTCGAAGATGCGGCCAAGCTCGTGATTTCTGCCGGTCTGGTTTATCCCAACGGGCAACCGGATGCAGACGTGCGGCGCGGTGCAAAGGCACTGCCGGTGAAACGCAAGACGCCACCTGCCGAAGCGGCGGAATAGAATTTCATTATGCTGACCGCCGCGACGACGGGTTTTCTGTCGGGGTTCGCCCTGATCCTCGCCATCGGTGCGCAAAACGCATTTGTGTTGCGACAGGGGCTCTTGCGCGAGCATGTATTTCCGCTTTGCCTGTTTTGCGCGATGTCTGATGCGATCCTGATTACGGCTGGCGTGGCCGGATTTGGGGCCTTGGTGACCGCGTTTCCGACTTTCCCGACCGTGATGATGTTGGCCGGTGCGGTGTTTCTATTGGTCTATGGAGCAACGCGATTTCGGGCAGCGTGGCGCGGCGATTATGAGATGACGCTGGACGGACAAGGCCTTGCTCTCTGGCCAACACTCGGCATTGCAGCCGCATTCACTTGGCTCAATCCGCATGTGTATCTAGACACGTTGGGCCTCATGGGAGCGCTCTCAACACAATATGACGCCTTGCAAGGTCGGGTCGCATTCGGTGTCGGCGGCGCGCTGGCGTCCTTTGTGTTCTTCTTTTCGCTGGGCTACGGCGCGCGTTTGCTGGCACCCATTATGCAATCGGCCCGAGCGTGGCGCAGACTGGATGTTTTGATCGGTGTTGTGATGTGGCTTCTGGCGATCAAGCTGCTTTGGCCGCTGATCAGCTGAACATCTCAACCAGATCAACGCTGCCTTCCTGGCCGATCTTATCCTTGTGTTGTGCCAGAAACTGATCGCATGCCATCTGTCCCGCCTCTTTCAGTTTGGCGATAACATAGGGCTGCGGAATAAGCTTCGTTGCGACCGATAGTTCATTCATCAGCGCATCATCCGCGATCATGTGAACCTTGACGTCCTTGAACGTCCCCTTTTGCACCGCCCCTTCCGACAGCAATCTTTTCACAAAACTAATGGCGCGCAGCTCGCGCAGAAGGGACGAATTGAAACTGATCTCGTTGATCCGGTTCTGGATTTCCTGCGGGGTGAGTGGAGTCTTTTCCCGCTCAAGCGGATTGATATTCACGATCACAACGTCGTCGGGGTATTTCTTTTCGTACAAAGGGAAGAGAGCGGGGTTGCCCGTATATCCGCCATCCCAGAAACTGTCGGTCTCGCCCGTTTCGGGATCGGTGATCTCAATGGCCTGAAACAGCGTTGGCAAACACGCAGAGGCCATGATCGCCTCGGTGCTGATCTCTTGGTTATGGAAAACCCTGACCTTGCCAGTGCGCACGTTGGTCGCACAGACAAAGAGGCACGGTCCCGTATCACTGTGAACACGGTCCATAGTGATCTCTTCGACGATGGGCCTGAGCGGGTTCTGGTAAAACGGCCCATAGGCATAAGGGGACATCATCCGGCTCACGCCATCGACGACGGAATACGGTAAGGAATACTCAATCGCGCGGCTGATTGAGCCTGCACTGATCCCCGGCCATTCCAGCCATGTGGCGACGCGCATATCTTCTAATGAGCCAACCTTGTTCCACAGCCAGTTCAGGTTTTCCCGCGCCCCGCTGCGCCCGCCTGCGATCAAGCCTGCCTTCAAAGCGGCCCCATTTAATGCGCCCGCCGATGTGCCAGAAATCGCAGCAACCTCGACATCGGCCTCGTCCAACAGACGATCAAGCACACCCCAGGTGAAGGCTCCATGCGCTCCGCCGCCCTGCAGCGCCAGGTTCACTCGTTTTTTCATTGTCTTCCCACCGCCAATGCTGCTTGTGCAGCATTTAAGCACGTCGGAGACCAAGGTCTAGGAAACCCGACCTTTTTACACTGGGGCTTGGATCATCTTGCCCAAAGAAGCGTCTAAAGGCTGAGTTGCTTAGCTGGATGCCCAGTCAAAATAGTTGCCTGCGTCCGGTCCGACGAAGTGGTCCACCGAAAGATCCACCAAATCGAGATTGCGGATCAGGATTAGATAACCATTCTCGACAAAGCGCACGTGATCACCCCATTGGGAGGCTCCATCCAAAAACCGGGCGAGCGCCTCGCCCACGTCGTAGGTCCCGTTGTTTGTGGGGCCAATACGCAAAACATCTTCGGTCAAATCGAAATCCCGAATGATGGTGCGTCCGCCGTCACGTTCATTGGCACCGATGCTGAAGACGAAACAGTCCGCTCCGTGCCCTCCGGCGAGACGGTCGATCCCGTTGCCTGCGTCTGCGGCGATAAGGACATCCCTGCCCCGGCCACCAACGACCGAGTTTACACCTGCGTCGGAATATAAGACATCGTCACCCGCGCCACCGCGTAGAATATCGTTACCATCTCCCGCCCAAAGCACGTCGTTGCCAGCATTCCCGCGCAATTGGTCATTGCCGTCATGACCCATCATAAAGTCATCACCGGACGCCCCGTGAATGACGTCCGAAAACGCGGACCCGTCGAAACGGTCATCGCCAGTTCCCAGAGTTGCAACGCCGCCTGCATTTCCGTCTCGGGCATCCAGTCGGTCGTCTCCAGCGCGCAGGTTCAAATCATAACCTGACCCCGACAGGATGACGTAGTCGTCGTATCGCGTGAATGCCTCAGAAACAGCATCGCCGCCGATGAAAAACGATGTCGCGATGCCTGAGTCAGAGTCTTCTTTCAGTTGCAGTGCATGTTGAACGGCAAAGGACAAAACGAACAGGTCCACCGAAGAATCAGCGGGGGCTGCTTCGAATGTGTGCTCAACGTTTGTACCCTGCGAAAAGACGCGATCTTCTGCGTCAACATCCGGTCCATACAGATCAGCAAGAAGCACCTGATCGAAATCATATCCCAGGGTGAAATCGGTGATCGTACCGCCTATCGGCACTCCGAACTGATTCAAAACCAGATTATCGCCTGCAAACGTTAGCACCAATTGCGTATTGACGGTTTCGTCGACGACCATCCGAAGGGTGTGGGTTTCGACGATAATAACAGGTTCTACAATTGGATTGATGAGGGACATAACTCACTCCGGCTTACACACGACCTCTGCGTAGCATGAAACCAAAGTTTGGCATTAGGGGAAGTCAATTCGCGCCTTCCCCTTGGCCAACTACATAGCATCCAGTGTCAAAGAGCGGTCCAGCCGCCGTCGACGCTGATCGTTGTCCCGGTGATCTGCTTGGCGTCATCGCTGCACAGGAATGCCGCGACGCCGCCCAGTTGTTCGGTCGTTGCAAATTCCTTTGAAGGCTGACGTTGCAGCATGACCTCGCGAATAACTGTTTCGCGATCCATGTCGTATTTCTTCATCGTGTCGGGGATTTGTGACTCAACAAGCGGCGTCATCACATAGCCAGGACAAATCGCGTTTGCGGTGATCGGTTCTTCGGCGGTTTCCAGCGCCACCACCTTGGTCATGCCGACGACGCCGTGTTTCGCGGCCACATAGGCAGATTTGTAAGGCGATGCCGTGAGACCGTGTGCCGAGGAGACATTGATGACACGACCCCAGCCAGCCTTGCGCATCAGCGGCAGAGCAGCTGCCGTCGTATGAAACGCGGAGTTCAGCATGATCGCGATGATCGCGTTCCATTTTTCGGTTGGGAATTCGTCAATCGGCGCAACGTGCTGGATACCTGCGTTATTGATCAGAATGTCGACCTGACCGGCCTGTTCGATCAACGCGCGGCTTTCGTCCGCCTTCGACAGATCCGCCTTGATATACCGCGCCTCTGTGCCGGTCTCTTTGCTGATCTCTTTGGCCAACGCGTGATCGTCGTCAGTGTCGGTGTATGAGTTCAGGACGACATTCGCCCCCTCTTTCGCCAGACGCCGGGCCATGCCCAGTCCGATGCCAGAGTTCGATCCTGTGATGACGGCGGTTTTCCCAGCGAGGCTCATGAAGCGGTCCTTTTGCAGTCTGTGTCACGTTGATGCTGCAACCGCGAAAAGAACGCAATGGTTCCGACATGAACCACATCGGCGAGCCCCTTCTTCAGCCTCTGATTAACACACAGGGCTTTTTGTGCGCATTGCTTGCGTTCAGACCAAAAAAAACCCCGGCACGAAGCCGGGGTTAAGTCATTGAGGCAGGTTTCATACAGGCAAGAAACCTATCGAGCAGTGATCTCTGTATAAGCAATCTCGCGCCCGACGTGAAGCTAAAAGTTTGAAAAGGCTGAATCTGCCAGTTACCGTAAGTCCAAGAAAACAAGGTACAGCAGGGATTGTCCTCAAAATGGCTCCACAGTTTTTCGTTTCAGGCCGCCGACTGGCGGCGGCTTTGGTCCTTACGTCACTTGCGGGATTCGCAGGCGCGGAACCTCAGCATGGCATAGCTATGTATGGCGATCCTGCCCTTCCCCCTGATTTTGTGTCCCTACCCTACGCAAACCCCGATGCGCCAACGGGTGGACGCATCGTGCAAGGCGAAGCCGGAAGCTTTGACAGCCTCAATCCGCACGTGCGCAAAGGCTCGGTTCCATGGCAGCTTCGGTTCCTTGCATATGAGAGCCTGATGGGTAGGTCCTACGACGAACCGTTCTCACTCTACGGGCTTTTGGCCGAATCGATTGAGACTCCCGAAGACCGCTCTTGGGTGGAATTCACCCTGCGCGAAGAGGCTCGATTCTCTGATGGCAGCCCGGTCACCGTCGAGGATGTGATCTGGAGCTATGAGACCCTCGGGACGATCGGTCACCCCCGCTATGCCGGTTTCTGGAAAAAAGTGGACAGCATCGAAAAGACCGGTGACCGCAAAGTCAAAATCTCGTTCAACGTCGAAGACCGCGAATTGGCCTTGATCGCTGGCATGCGCCCGATCCTGAAAAAGGCCCAGTGGGACGGCATCGACATGCGCGAAGCGCCGATCGACATGATCCCGATTTCCACGGCCCCTTATGTGATCGAGGACTACGAAGCCGGGCGATACGTGTCACTGAAGCGAGACGAGGATTACTGGGGCAAAGACGTTCCATTCCGACGCGGCACCAACAACCTCGACGAAATCCGGATGGAGTTCTACGGCGACGGCTCGGTTATGTTCGAGGCTTTCAAGGCCGGTGAGATGTCGACGCATCGCGAATTCAACGCCGAGAAATGGGCCACGCAATTTGACTTTCCTGCTGTGGCCAATGGCGACATCGTCAAATCCGTCATCCCGCATCAGCGGCCAACGGGCATAACAGGCTTTGTCATGAACACCCGCCGCGATCAGTTCAAGGACTGGCGCGTGCGCGATGCCATGATCCACGCTTTCAATTTCGAATTCATCAACGAAACCATGACCGGCGGACGCCAGCCGCGCATCACATCGTATTTCTCGAACTCGGTTCTTGGAATGGAGGACGGACCGGCCACAGGTTTGGTCGCAGACTACCTGAAGCCTTACGCCGACGAACTTCTGCCCGGCGCGCTTGAAGGCTACACGCTCCCGGTCTCCGACGGCACCGAACGCAACCGTGGCAATATCCGCGAAGCGATCAATCTGATGGAACAAGCAGGCTACACCATTCAGGACGGCGTCATGGCCGATGCGGATGGGACCCCGTTCGAGTTCACTGTCTTGCTCAAGGTCGGCGCGACCGAGAACGAGACCATGATGGACATCTATCAACAGGCTCTGTCCCGCATCGGTGTCACCATGAATATCGACAAAGTGGATGCAGCCCAGCACAAGGAACGCACGCAGGTCTATGACTTCGACATGGCCTATTACCGTCGTGGACTGTCGCTCTCACCCGGTAACGAACAGATGCTGTACTGGGGCTCTGACGGGATCGAGGCCCCGGGCACACGCAACTGGATGGGCATGAACTCTCCGGCTGCCGAGGACATGATCAATAAGCTGGTCAACTCCGGAAGCCGCGAGGAATTCCTCGCCTCGGCGCGCGCGCTTGACCGCATTCTGACCTCGGGTCGCTACGTGATCCCGATCTATCAGTTCAACATCAGCCGCGTCGCACATGCCAAGGAACTGAAATACCCTGAATACATCCCGATGTACGGCGACTGGATCGGATGGCAGCCCGACGTTTGGTGGTACGAAGAGTAGTCTTCAGCGCCTCCAATAGCCCCATTTGCGCCGCCCCTTTTGGGGCGGCGTTTCTTTTTGCAGCACAGAATGGGTGGCTGCGTTGCAAAATGTTGACTGGATTGGGGCAGGATTTTCAGCAATGATCTGGCCATTGATCAAAGCTTTTGCGCTTTGTGTGTTTGCGTATGTTCATTTTTTTGACGTTCATTGTCCGCCGGAAAATCCTATGACCAAATCCCAGCCCTTCTTCACCACACCCATTCCATCCACCGAGCGTCGCCTGAGTGTCGTGATCAACGATAACGACTTTGGAAACACACTCACCGGCTCGTTCAACGACGACGAAATCTTTGGGAATGGGGGCGATGACACCATCTATGGCCAAGCCGGAAACGATGACATCGACGGCGGGATGGGCAATGACGACATCTATGGCGGCACCGGTGACGACGACACGTCCGGCGGTGAAGGGGATGATGTCTATTACCTGACGCGCGGCGACGGCTCCACCTCCCAGGCGGGCGAGACGATCCTTGAGAATTTTAACGAAGGCATCGACACAATCCGCTTTACCGATCTCCTCCCAGAAGAGGTCCATGTCGTGGTATCCGGTGGTCGGTATTACCTCGGCCTGTTGGATAACGGCACCTTCGAATGGTTCTTTCCGTTCCTGCTCAGCTTTGATGAGTTTTTCAGCCGCTACGAACGCGTGGAATTTGATGACGGGACGGTGTGGACGGCCCTGACCGGCCTGACGCATTACGGGACAGACCAAGGCGAAAGCCAGATTTCCACCAACATTGGCGAAGACATGTTCGGCGCAGGCGGCGACGATTTCATGTTGGGTCGTGGTGGGGACGATGTGCTTGATGGCGGTACCGGCGCTGATGACATGCAAGGCGGCACCGGCGACGACACATACATCATCCGCGTCGGTGACGGCAGCACGAATAAATCTGCCGAAGACATCGTGGAACGGATCGGTGAAGGCACAGACACCCTTAGGTTTGTCGGCATCCAGAAAGAACAACTGATTATCACGTCAAACGGCGTTCAATTCTTCTTTGGCATTGATAGCGGCACCTTGGATGGGATGCTTTGGTCGAACCCGAACACGCAGACACTGGATGAATTCTGGAACCTGTTTGAGCGGATCGAATTTGATGACGGTACAGTCTGGGATGCCACGACCGGTTTGACGATTTACGGAACCGATGAAGACGAAAGCTTTTTTGGCACGTCAAGCGGTGACACGTTCTTTGGCAGCCTTGGCGATGACGAGATGCACGGTGGTCAGGGCGACGACCTTTACATCATCCGGGCGGCTGATGGATCGCTCAACCTTGTCGCCGATGAAATCAACGAGCGTGATGGTAATGGCGGCGGCATCGACACGATCCGCATGATCGACCGGGATTCCACAGACGTTCACATGACGTTTTCAGGTGGGACCTTTTTTATCGGCATGTTTGATGCGGGCGTGCTGCGCTATACAACGCTGGTCGGATCCGGCATCACCTCGTTCAGCCGATATGAAAGGTTTGAATTTGCCGATGGTGTGGTTTGGGACGCGACCACGGGCTTCACCCATTACGGTACGCAGTTCGATGACTTTCAGGGGACCACGGTCCTCGGCGAAGAAATGTATGGATATGCCGGTGATGACGTTCAGATTGGCAGTTCCGGCAATGACCTGCTTGATGGCGGAACCGGCAGCGACCGCATGGAAGGCGGCGGCGGAGATGACATCTATATCCTGCGCAAGGGCGACGGCTCGGCAGCGGGAACATCTAACCCAGACACGATTATTGAAGATACGCTCAACGGGAATGACACCTTACGTCTGATTGGTATCACCGAAGGTGATCTTCGGGTCACAAAGTCCGGAAATTACTTCTTTTTTCACATCATGGATGACTTCGGCCAAGAATTCACATCAAGGGTCGAGGTGACTGGCGGGTCCGATTTCTTTGGTCGGATTGAAACCATTGAATTTGGGGACGGCACGATCTGGGATGCATCTACTGGCCTCACATTTACCGGAACCGATGCCAATGACATCATGACCGGCACCCTCTTTGATGACACGATCTTCGGCGCCGATGGCACCGATACGCTTGATGGCAGCAACGGCGACGACGTACTGATTGACGGCAAAGGCTATGACCGGATGAGCGGCGGAGCTGGTGAAGATACGTTCCGGTTCATCGACGCAAACAGCGGCGGCCAAATCCGCGACTTCGACTTTGATGATGATCAGATCGATCTGACGCCTTTGATCGGCTTGGAAAGCGCGGTCCTATTGTCGTGGGAGACAGCCAAGGGCACAGACACACTGATGTTGCGCAACGATCGGCGCACCTTTGATGAGCCATTGGTGACGATCCACATGACCGAGGATGGCAGCAATCTTGACCTGACGATCACGACGCGCGGTGCCGGGGATAACACGATCTTCGACAGCTTTGACATCACCCTGTTCAACTACGGGTCAAATCCGATGCTGACGGCCGATCAATTTGTTCTGTAGCGTCGCAAAACTGTTATCCGTCTGCTTCATTTGATAGCGACTGCTAAAGGACCCGGTTAGCAACGAGGCCGGGCCGCGCCATGCGCGCTAAGATGGAACATGGATTGCGATGACACGAACCCTGATTGCTGAGCTTCTTGGCACTGCGCTGCTTTTGATTGGGGTCGTCGGATCCGGTATCATGGCCGAGACACTGACGGATGATATTGGTGTCGCGTTGCTCGCCAATGCGCTGGCTACCGGGGCCATGCTTTACGTGATCATCACGGTTCTCGGGCCGCTCTCTGGCGCGCATTTCAACCCGGCTGTCACTTTGGCGTTCTGGCTACGGAAGGAAATCACAAACCGTCCGGCGGCAGCCTATGTGGGGATGCAAATTCTTGGCGGGATCCTCGGGGTGTGGGCCTGTCATCTGATGTTTGATCAGCCAATATTCCAACTATCCACAACGAACCGATCGGGCCTGAACCTTTGGAGTTCCGAGGTCATCGCGACCTTCGGTCTTCTCTTCGTGATCTTCGGAGGGCTTCGCTCGCGCGCCGAAGCGGTGCCGGCACTTGTCGCATTTTACATCACTGGCGCGTATTGGTTCACGTCGTCGACCAGCTTTGCCAATCCCGCCGTGACAATTGCGCGGGCGTTTTCGGACACGTTTGCCGGGATCAATCCAGCGCATGTCATGGGCTTCATTGCCGCACAGATCATCGCAACAGTTATTGCAACACCGCTGCTTACTCGGCTCTTTGCGCCTCTTAGCTCACAGCAGTGACCCAAAGGATCGTCGCGTCCTCTGGGCTAACTGAAATGACATTGTGGCCCATGCTGGCGTCGTAATAAGCGCTATCACCCCGGCGCATTTCAACCGGTTCGTAGAACTCGGTATAAAGCTTGATGACGCCGGTCAGCACCAACAGGAACTCTTCGCCGTCGTGGCGCACCCACCCGCCGAACTCATCCATATTCCGTGCCCGGACGCGGGTTTTATAAGGCAGCATCTGCTTTTTCGTCAGCGTTGCCCCTAGGATTTCATGTTCATAGGTTGCCGTGGCGTGGTGTTGGCCTTCGCCGTTGACTGTGACGGCCATACGCCCATTCACCTGCCCTTTTGACGGCTGAGTGAACAATTGCGGCACCGATATCTCCAACCCGACAGCCAGCTTTTTCAGCGCGTCATAGGTTGGCGACATCTGACCGTTCTCGATCTTGGACAGCGTCGAACGGGCCAGACCGGCCTGCTGAGCCGCCTGTTCCAAGGTCCAGTTCCTTGCCTTGCGCAGATCGCGCACGCGCTGGCCCAGATCCAGCGGTTGCGCTGGCTCAGTCTCGCCGTTTTCGCGCGAGATTTGAATGAGATCGGTGAGATTGCTGTCATTTGGCATGGCCGCGACTATACCCTGCGGTTTCACAGGCTTGCAACGTCCGCTTGGCCCGCATACCCCACGATTTATGGAAGCCGTCCCAAGCCCCTTTAACCTGTCCGCCTATGTATTGGCACAAGCCGACGCTAACCCCGACAAAGTGGCCTTGGCCATACTAGGTCCATCGCGCGCGGAACGGTGGAGCTATGCCCGGCTGGCCTCTACCGTCCGCGGTGTCGGCGCAGGGTTGCTGCAGGCAGGCTTTGCGCCCGGTGATCGCTTGCTCATCCGGTTGGAAAACTCTGTTTCCTTTCCCCTCGCATATCTCGGCGCAATCGCGGTCGGCATTGTCCCGATCCCAACATCGGCACAGCTGACACAGTTCGAACTGAACAAGATGGTCCCACCTTTGGGCATCGCTGGCACCGTGGCCGCGCCCGGTGTCGCCCTACCCGAAAATGCGGGTAAAACCATCAGCGAGGCTGACCTTCTGGCGATGCAGGACACGCCTCCTGTCCCCTTCGACATGGGTGACCCGAACCGGCTTGCTTACATCATTTTCACCTCAGGCACAGGCGGCACGCCGCGTGCGGTGGCCCATGCCCACCGCGCGATCTGGGCGCGGCGCATGATGTGGGATGGATGGTACGGACTGACCCCGAACGACCGCCTGTTGCACGCAGGCGCGTTCAACTGGACATTCACTCTTGGCACGGGCCTGATGGACCCTTGGGCCATCGGAGCCACTGCACTGATCCCCGATCGTGACACCAACATTGACATGCTGCCGCTTCTCCTCGCCCGCCACGACGCAACGCTGTTTGCTGGCGCGCCGGGCGTTTTTCGCCGCCTGCTGAAAACGCCTGAACGGCTGAACCTGCCCAAACTCCGGCACGCGCTCTGCGCTGGCGAACACCTGCAGGACAGCCTTCGGTCCGCATGGACCGACGCCACAGGCACCGGAATGTACGACGCCTACGGCATGACCGAATGCTCAACCTTCCTGTCCGCCAGCCCCGCAGGCGCGCCTAGCCTGACCCCGCAACCGGGCCGCAAAGTCGCAGTCCTTGACGCAGACGGCCACCCAACCCGGAACGCTGAGGGCAATATCGCCGTCTCCCACGACGATCCCGGCCTGATGCTGGGCTATGTTTCCGACGACGGCTACGACCTCCCGCTCACCGGTGACTGGTTCAAAACCGCGGACCTGGCCACGCAGGACGATGATGGCCGGATCCGCTACCTTGGCCGCGACAGCGACCTTATGAACGCTGGCGGCTTCCGCGTCTCACCGCTTGAGGTCGAGGCAGCTCTGTCGGACATCCCCGGCCTTGACACAATCGCCGTCTGCGAGGTGGAAGTGAAAGCAGGAACAACAGTCATTGCCGCGGCCTACACAGCCGCAACGACAATCGACGACGCCGCACTTCAGGCCGTCGCAACCGAACGCCTCGCCCGTTACAAACAGCCCCGCCTCTACGTGCACATGGATGCCTTCCCGACCGGCCCGAACGGCAAACTGTCCCGCCGCGCACTGGCCGCGTCCATCGCAGACCGCCTGCCCAAAGACTAAATCCGTTCGACCTCACCCCCAATCCGGTCTAAGGCGCACACATGATCAAGCTCGACATCCTCTCCGACCCGATCTGCCCGTGGTGCTACATCGGCAAAACCCAGCTCGACCGCGCGCTTCAGCAGGTGCCGGATCACCCGTTTGAAATCGAATGGCACCCGTTTCAACTGAATCCTGACATGCCACCTGAGGGCATGGACCGCCGCGAATATTTGGAACGCAAATTCGGCGGAAAAGAAGGGGCAATCAAAGTCTATGGCGGCATTCAGCGCCACTTTGAAGAGATCAATCTGGCGGCCGACCTGGGCGCAATCAAACGCACGCCCAATACGATCAATGCCCACCGCCTGATCCACTGGGCCGGGATCGATGCGCGGCAAGGTCCCGTGGTCGATGCATTGTTCAAAGCGTACTTCGTCGAAGGTCGCGACATCGGCGACACCGACACGCTGGCTGACCTTGCCGACAGCGCAGGTCTGGACGCCGCCATTGTGCGCAAGCTTCTGGCCACGGACGAAGATGTACAAATGGTCCGCGACCGTGACGCGCATAGCCGTGAGATGGGCGTGAACTCCGTCCCGACCTTTATAGTAATGAACCAACACGCCGTCCCCGGCGCGCAGCCGCCTGAAACATGGCTGGCGGTCATCGAAGAGATCATGGAAAAGCTGGGTGACGACGACTAGCGCAGTCTCACCACCTCTGAGGGCATCAGCGCGGTTCATCGCGCTTATGGCGTTCATGACGTCCGCCGTTGCCTTTGGCATCGACATGATGCTGGCGTCTTTGCCCGAAATCGGGTCGGAAATATCGCCAGACCAACCCGAGAACGTTCAGCTGATCGTCGGCTTGTTCTTTGTTGGCCTCGGGATTGGCACCGTTTTCGTCGGGCCATTGTCAGACGCCTTCGGCCGCAGACCAGTCCTGTTCGCGGGTCTTGCCATCTACGCTTTGGGTGCTGGCGTTTGCTGGCTTTCGACAAGCCTTGAGATGATGTGTGCGGGCCGCATTCTTCAGGGCCTCGGCGCTGCCGCGCCGCGTGTCACGGTTCTGGCCGTGATCCGCGACCGTTTCGTTGGACGTCAGATGGCCGCGACGCAATCCTTGGTGATGATGATCTTCACGCTCGTGCCCGGCATCGCACCGCTCCTTGGTGAGTTTGTTGCGCAGGCCTTTGGCTGGCGGGCGATCTTTTTCACCTTTGTGATCTTCGCAGCCATTGCAGCCGTTTGGTTTGGACTTCAGCAACCTGAAACGCTGCCGCCTGACCGCCGCAAACCCCTGCGCATCGCGACCTTTGCAGCCAGCGTGGCCACCATACTGCGGCACCCGCAGGTGCGCATGTCCATTGGCGTGCAGACCTTCACATTCGCGGGGCTGATCTCGCTTCTGACTGCGACGCCGCTGATCTTTGCCAAGATCTTTGACCTAGATGCTTGGTTTCCCTACGCGATGGGTTTGGCCTCGCTTCTTGGGGGCATCACATCGTTTATTAACGCCCGCATCGTCGAACGTCTCGGCATGGTCCGCCTGATGCGGATTGCCATGGCAGCGACCTTGGCCGTGACGGCGGCCGTTCTCCTGTTCTTTGCCGTCTTTGCGCCGACAGGTCTCCTCGCCGTCTGGGTCTACATGATCTTTAAGACCTCAGGTTTCGCCCTGCTCGGATTTGTCATAGGCAACTCAACCGCGCTCGCCATGCAGCCGATGGGGGCCATCGCAGGTACCACCGCGTCTGTCGTCACGGCCACAGCAACGCTCGTTGCCGCTGTGATGGGCATCGCCATCGCCGCCGCGTTCAACGGAACGGTGTTTCCAACGATGATGGGTCTCTCCGTCTGTTACGCTCTGGGGCTGCTCTGCGCGCTCCGGTTGGAGCATGACGAGGCCTAGCTGGCTTTCGCCTTCTTCTTCGCCGCTTTCACCTTCTCTGCCAAATCACGCGCAATCGCAAAGGCGCCCTTGATCTTGTCTGCGTCGGATTTCCAGTCGCGCCGCACGACGATCTTGTTATCCTTGACCTTGGCCAGCCCGCGCTGGTCCTGAATGAACTCGACCAAACCCTCTGGGGAGGCAAACTTGTCGTTGTGGAACTGGATCGTTGCCCCCTTGGGCCCGCCATCCAGTTTGGCAATCCCGGCGCGCTTGCACATCGCCTTGATGCGCACGACGAGCAGTAGGGTGTTCACCTCGCGCGGCACAGGGCCGAACCGGTCGATCAACTCGGCCGCAAAGCCTTCAAGCTCCACCTTTGTCGTCAGCCCCGAAAGGCGACGATACAGGCCCAGACGCACGTCCAGATCAGGCACGTATTCTTCCGGGATAAGGACCGGCACACCCAGATTGATCTGCGGTGCCCATTGCCCGTCATTGTCATCCTGTATGCCTTCGGCCTCGCCGGACCGGATCTTGGCAATCGCGTCCTCCAGCATCTGCTGGTACAACTCGTAACCCACATCTCGCATCTGGCCGGATTGTTCTTCGCCCAGCAGGTTCCCTGCCCCGCGAATATCAAGGTCTTGGCTGGCGAGTGTGAACCCTGCCCCAAGACTGTCCAGCGACCCAAGCACGCGCAGCCTCTTTTCAGCTGCAGGCGTTAGTTTCATGCGGGGCTTGGTAGTCAAATACGCATATGCGCGGGTCTTAGACCGACCCACACGGCCCCTGATCTGATACAATTGCGATAATCCGAACATGTCCGCCCGGTGCACAACCATCGTGTTCGCCGTCGGAATATCCAGCCCCGACTCCACAATGGTCGTTGCCAGCAACACGTCGAACTTGCCGTCATAAAAGGCGTTCATGCGGTCATCCAGATCACCTGCCGCCAACTGACCGTGGGCCACGACAAAGCTGACCTCCGGCACCTGTTCGCGCAGCCAGTCTTCGATTTCCGGCAGATCGGAAATGCGCGGCACGACAAAGAACGATTGCCCGCCGCGATAATGTTCGCGCAACAAAGCCTCACGAATGGTGACGGTATCAAACTCGCTCACATAGGTCCGGATCGCCAACCGGTCGACCGGCGGGGTCCCGATGATCGACAGATCGCGCACGCCCGACAGGCTCAGCTGCAGGGTCCGTGGGATCGGCGTCGCCGTCAGCGTCAGGACGTGAATGTCACTGCGCATTTGCTTTAGTCGTTCCTTATGCTGCACGCCAAACCGCTGTTCCTCGTCGATCACAAGCAAGCCAAGGTTTTGGAACCGCACTTGTTTCGCCAACACGGCATGGGTGCCCACGACGATATCAACCGTCCCGCGCGCCAACCCTTCGCGTGTCTTCGCGGCCTCTTTGGTGCCCACGAACCGCGACAGTGCGCGTACCTCAATCGGAAAGCCCCGGAACCTCTCAATGAAGCTCTGCGCGTGCTGTCGGGCCAACAAGGTCGTCGGAGCAATCACAGCGACCTGCACGCCTGACATGGCGGCGACAAAGGCCGCGCGCATCGCGACCTCGGTTTTGCCAAAGCCCACATCGCCGCAAATCAGCCGGTCCATTGGCTGACCGCTGGTCATGTCCTCCATCGTCGCCTCGATGGCGGACAACTGGTCGTCTGTCTCCTGATACGGGAACCGCGCGGAAAACGCGTCCCACATGCCCGGCGGCGGTTCCAGAATGGGCGCTCGTCGCAGGGCGCGTTCTGCGGCAATACGGATCAGCCGCTCAGCCATCTCGCGAATGCGCTCTTTAAGCTTGGCTTTCTTGGCCTGCCAAGCGCCACCTCCCAGCTTGTCCAGCAGGCCTTCGTCATGGCCAAACTTGCTTAGCAGTTCGATGTTCTCGACCGGCATGTAAAGCTTGGCGTTTTCGGCGTATTCCAAGAGCAGGCATTCATGTGCCGCACCGGCTGCAGTCACGATCTCCATGCCCTTGTAGCGGCCAACGCCGTGATCGACATGCACGACCAGATCACCGGGCGACAGACTTTGCGTCTCGGTGAGGAAGTTCTCGGCACGCCGTTTCTTCTTCGGCGCGCGGATCAGGCGGTCTCCAAGGACATCTTGTTCAGAAATCACCGTCAGTTCGGGGGTTTCAAATCCGCTCTCCAACGGCCAGACGGTCAGGTATACACCCTTGCCTCGAAGGCCTTTGGCGTCGGAAATCGGGATCGCCTCAACAATCCCTTCGTCTTCGATCAACCCGGACAGACGCTCCCGTGCGCCATCGGAATAGCTTGCGATCACGACAGGTCGCGCTTCAAGCTGCGCCTTAACATGGGAAGACAACGCCCCAAAAAGGCTGAGGTTTTCGGATTGCCTTTCGGGCGCAAAGTTGCGGCCGACCTTGCCACCCATATCCAGTACACCCAAACCTGTGGGTTGGGCTAAAGGCGCGAATTGAACGACGCGGCGGTCTTGGGTTGCAGCCTCCCATGCGGCGTCATCCAGATAAAGCAAACCGGGTGGAGCCGGTTTGTACACCGTATCGATGCGCGCCTTATTGGTCATGGCCTCTTTGCGAGCATCATATTGATCCGCAATCGACTCCCACCGAGCGACGCGCGCGGGCGTCACCTGATCGTCGAGACTGATCGTGGCGTCTGGCATGTAGTCAAACAGTGTTTCCAAGTGGTCATGGAAAAACGGCAACCAGTGCTCGACACCCTGATGCTTGCGCCCTGCACTCACCGCCTCATAAAGCGGGTCATCCGTGCCTGCGGCGCCGAATTCTAACCGATAATTCTGACGGAACCTCGTGATCGCGGCCTCATCCAGAATGACCTCAGACACCGGGGCCAGTTCAACCAAATCCAGTTTCTCGGTCGTGCGCTGCGTGCCGGGATCAAAACGCCGGGCCCCGTCCAGCACATCGCCAAACAGGTCGAGCCGCACCGGCCCACCTTCACCGGGCGGATAAATGTCGATGATCCCCCCCCGGATGGCATAGTCGCCCGGCTCCATTACTGTGGGGGCCTGTGTAAATCCCATGCGGACCAGAAACGCGCGAAGGGCCTTTTCATCGACGCGGCCACCGACCTTGGCAGAGAACGCCGCCTCTTTCAGCAGAGCGCGCGCTGGGATGTGTTGCGTCGCCGCGTTCAGGGTCGTCAGCAAAATGAACTGTGACGGCATTCCGTGGACCAAGCCGGCCAAGGTCGCCATCCGAGTGGCCGAGATATCTGCGTTCGGCGAAACCCGGTCATAGGGCAGGCAATCCCATCCGGGAAATGTCACGACAGGCATATCCGGCGCAAAGAACGCCAAAGCAGATCGCATCTGATCGAGCCGCTTATCGTCGCGCGCCACATGCATCACCGGACCGCGCTCGGCGACTTCGCGCAGGATCAGTTGCGCGTCAAAACCTTCGGGCGCGCCTGAATAGGTAAAATGCTGATGCTGTGGGTTCGTCTGGGCCATGGGACCGGTCAGGTACGCTGCGCGCTGGTCTTGTCAACACTCTCGGCGCGATTGTTCATCAATTACAGCACGCCCAACCTGAGATTTTGATACATTCCCCACAGCGCGGTGAAAAAGATCGCAAACACCCCGATCACCTGAATCCAGAACCGATGGCGTAGTAATACGCGGATCAGCTCATGTCCCTGAATGTTGCGCTCATTTATCTTTTGCGCCGCCGAGACCGACAAGGCCCCAACAAGGCTCATGGGCAGAACCATCAGGAAAAGCGCCTGAGCGAATTCGACGCTGTAATAGAAGGCGAGCAGTCCCAACGTCGTCAAAAGAAACATCGCAAAGCCAAGGATCAAGAGCCCAGCAACCGAGCTGATCATCAGCAAACGCTTCACATTGATGCGTGTGATGTCTTCGAGGTCGTGCTGAGCCTCGGCCCCTTTGCGCCGCGCGCGCTGGATCATGTCGTAGGGCACGCCCAGCGTCCAATGCGCAGCAGAAGACCATAGCACCGCCAGCGCGATCCAATACCACAAGTTCGAGAAGGACCGCATGTCGATCACTTCAAAGATGGTCGTGTAAAAATCCACGCGAATGGTGCCTGTTATCGTTTGTTGTGCCGCGCGACCCTAGCGGCACACCTCAGCAGAGGAAAGCCCGCGACCACCCAAGACTTGAGAAACCGCGCCTCACATGTCAGGCAAGGGCAACACTAGAAAGAAGCCGATCCATGACCTACGCCCCTTTCCCCTTTGCCCGCCCCCGTCGCTTGCGCTCGTCAAAGGCTTTGCGGGCCATGGTGTCTGAGAATGTGCTCACGCCAGCGGACTTTATCTGGCCCATCTTTGTCATGGACGGCACCGATGACGAAACGCCTGTGCCCTCCATGCCCGGCGTCGTGCGTAGGACGGTTGATCGCGTCGCCGACGCGGCGCGCGAAGCGCGCAGTCTCGGCATCCCTGCGATCTGTATTTTTCCTTACACGGACCCTGCCCTGAAAACAGAAGACTGCGCCGAGGCATGGAACCCGGACAACCTATCGAACCGTGCCATTCGTGAGATCAAGAATGCAGTCCCCGACATCGCGGTGATGACCGACATCGCGCTTGATCCCTACAACATCAACGGACATGACGGGTACGTCGAAAACGGCGAGATCGTGAATGACCGAACCGTCGAAGCGCTTGTAAAAATGGCCTTGGCACAGGCAGAGGCCGGGGCAGATATCCTTGGTCCATCTGACATGATGGATAACCGGATTGGCGCCATGCGCGACGCGCTGGAAGAGGAAGGGCATCAAAACGTCACCATTCTGAGCTATTCTGCGAAATACGCCAGCGCCTATTATGGCCCGTTTCGGGATGCCGTCGGTGCCTCTGGCGCGCTGACCGGCGACAAGAAAACCTATCAGATGGACCCGGCCAATAGCGATGAAGCTTTGCTCATGATCGCGCGCGATCTGTCAGAAGGGGCTGATATGGTCATGGTGAAACCAGGCCAGCCCTATCTGGATATCTGTCGCCGCGTGAAAGACGAGTTTGGCGTACCGACCTTCGCCTATCAGGTCAGCGGTGAGTACGCGATGGTTCAGGCGGCAGCTCAGAACGGATGGCTCGACCACGACAAGGTCATGTTGGAAAGCTTGATGAGCTTTAAACGCGCTGGCTGCGACGGAGTGTTGACGTATTTCGCACCTGCCGCTGCGCGACTGTTGGCCGATCACTAGACCGTGCGCCCATGATGGGTGACAAATGGTCATAATCAGCGTATCTCTGCCGAAGAGACCGGGCCAAACACCGGCGGATTAAACGGGCAGTAGACATGACACTTACTCGACGCACTTTCGCGCTCGGCCTGATGGCGGGCACAACAGTTGTTGCCGGTTGCGGCAATGGGATCGGGACGACGAACGACCAGAAGATCGATGCGCGCGTGGATCAAACGCTGCGTTTCATGTTCCTTAACTATCCCAACACGCGCGGCCTTGCCGAAAAATCAACCGGAATGCTGGTCATGCCCTTGGTGACCGAAGCCGGGCTTGGTCTGGGCGGATCTTTCGGACGCGGTGCGCTGCGTGTGAACAACATCACCGTTGACTATTATTCACAGACGTCAGCCTCGGCAGGGCTTCAGATTGGCGCACAACAATACGCGCATGTCCTGTTCTTCATGACGGACGAGGCGTTGTTGGAATTCCGCCGGTCGCAAGGCTGGGCCGCAGGAGCCGACGTCGAATATGCATTGCGCGATCAAGGCGACAGCGTGCGGGCCGCGACGACCACGTCGCTGGCACCAGTGATCGCCGCGGTCTTTGGCCAGGCTGGATTCCGCGCGGGTGCAACCATCGAAGGTACCAAGTACACGCGCATTATTCCCTGACATGCCTGCGGCGCTTTTGCGCCGCTCAATTCATCCCTAGCCATGCCCGCGTGAACGCTGTATCGCGCGGGCAAATCTTATTCCGGAGGCCGCCCAAATGGAGCTGCGCAACATCGCCATCATCGCCCACGTGGACCATGGCAAAACAACACTTGTGGACCAGCTGCTGGCACAGTCCGGTGCGTTCCGGGAAAATCAAGCGGTGGCTGAGCGCGCCATGGACAGCAACGATCTTGAGCGTGAACGCGGGATCACGATCCTTGCCAAGGCCACCTCCGTTGAATGGAACAACACCCGTATCAATATTGTCGACACCCCTGGCCACGCCGATTTCGGCGGCGAGGTTGAGCGAATCCTGTCGATGGTCGACGGCGTGGTCCTGCTTGTTGACGCTGCCGAAGGCCCGATGCCCCAGACCAAATTCGTGACGTCAAAGGCGCTTGCGCTGGGTCTGCGCCCCATCGTGGTGCTGAACAAGGTCGACAAACCCGATGCCGAACCTGACCGAGCGCTGGATGAATGCTTTGACCTCTTTGCCAATCTGGGTGCGAATGACGACCAACTGGACTTTCCCGCGATGTATGCCTCGGGCCGCGACGGTTGGTGTGACGCAGAACTGGACGGCCCACGCAAAGACCTGAGCGCGCTTTTTGATCTGATCGTGGAACACGTCCCTGCACCGTCGCAAATCGAACGCAAGGACGAGCCGTTCCGCATGCTGGCCGTTACACTGGGATCTGACCCTTTCATCGGTCGCATCCTGACGGGCCGTGTGGAAAGCGGCAGCTTGAAAACCGGGGAAACCATCAAGGCCCTTAGCCGCGAAGGCGAGCGCGTTGAGCAGTTTCGTGTGACGAAAATCCTTGCGTTCCGCGGCCTTGCTCAGCAACCAATCGACGTGGCCGAGCCCGGCGATATCGTCTCATTGGCTGGTATGGCGAAAGCGACCGTTGCCGACACGCTCTGTGCGACGGACGTGGACGAGCCCCTGCCCGCACAGCCGATTGACCCGCCTACCATCACCGTGACCTTCGGCATCAATGACAGCCCTTTGGCAGGTCGTGATGGCAAAAAGGTCCAATCCCGGGTCATCCGCGAACGCCTTCTGAAAGAAGCCGAGTCCAACGTCGCAATCCGCGTCACCGACACCCCCGGAGGCGAAGCGTTCGAAGTCGCCGGTCGCGGCGAATTGCAAATGGGCGTCCTGATCGAGAACATGCGCCGCGAAGGGTTCGAACTTTCGATCTCGCGTCCACAAGTTCTGTTTCAGGAAGTCGACGGGCAACGGATGGAACCCATCGAAGAGGTGACCATCGACGTCGACGATGAATATTCAGGTTCCGTCATCGAGAAGATTACTGGAGCCCGCAAAGGCGAATTGGTTGAGATGAAACCCGCTGGCGCAGGCAAAACGCGCATCATCGCGCACGTCCCATCGCGCGGCCTGATCGGCTATCACGGCGAATTCCTTACAGACACCCGTGGCACAGGCGTGCTGAACCGCGTGTTCCACGACTGGGCACCTCACAAAGGAGCAATCCCGGGCCGCCGTGCCGGGGTTTTGATCTCGATGGAAAACGGACAGTCCGTGGCCTACGCGATCTGGAACCTTGAGGATCGCGGTCGTTTCTTCATCGGTGCGCAGGAAGATGTGTATCAGGGTATGATCCTCGGCGAGCATTCCCGCGACAACGATCTGGAAGTGAACCCTCTCAAAGGGAAAAAGCTGACCAACGTCCGAGCCTCCGGGAACGACGAGGCCGTGCGCCTGACCACACCGATCAAGATGTCGCTGGAAGAAGCCATCGCCTATATCGACGACGACGAATTGGTAGAGGTCACGCCAAACGCCATTCGCCTTCGCAAGCGCTACCTCGACCCACATGAACGCAAGCGTCAGGCACGCGCTGCAGGGTAATCCTACGGTGCCGCTGACGCGGCAGTGTTTTTGCTGGAGAGCAGAACAAAGGCCGCCCCGAGGCGGCCTTTCTTGTTCACAACTCGAAGGTGGCACCGCGTGCCTTCGGCGAAAGTATTTTCAAGCAAGAAGATGTGAAGGAATTTGCGCCTGAGTTTCCCTATCAATGCAAGACGGGGAGCTTTTGGATGCAACTCCCACGCCCGCCGTGCATCCCGGCGTCTCCTTGCACGGTCATCGACGCTTCCGCCTGTACCGTGAAAAGAGCCTAGTTTCGCGCGGTTAGTAAAACCCTAATTCTTCTTGCTGAAAAAACTTCGGGGAGCGCGAGGGGCTGGCCCCTCGCTCCTTCCGTTAGACATCAGTCCAGTTCTTCGACAATCATCAGATCGCGTTCAGACGCCCCGCGCGCATGGCTCAGAGCCTCTTGATACGTGTCTGAGTTGTAGCAGGTTTCTGCGGCCTCAAGCGATGGAAAGCGCGCAACCACATTTCGAGGGCGCGCTGTGCCTTCCATCCAGACGTTTCTTCCGCCGCGCGCAAGAAACACGCCGCCATGGTTGGCAATCGCTTCGGTCGCCAATGCGGCATACTTTCCGTAAGCCACATCATCGGTGACCGTTACATGTGCGATCCAAAGTGCTGTGGCCATTTTTACCCCTCCAAAACGGCTTTGGCCGCTGCGATGGCTTCATCTGCCTTGGATGCATCCGCGCCACCGCCTTGCGCCATATCCGGACGACCGCCGCCCCCCTTGCCGCCCAAGACAGGCACAGCCGCTTTGACCAGATCAACGGCCGTGATCTTGTCCGTCAAATCCTTGGTCACCCCAGCCGCCACAGCCGCTTTGCCGCCCGTGTCAGCGATCAACAGGATGGCCAGCGATCCGTGCTGCTCCTTTTGGGCATCGATCAGTGGAGGCAGATCTTTGCCTGTCACGCCGTCGAGCACCATGGCGAGGAACGGCACGCCGCCAATCTCGACCGGCGCGTCGGATTTTGCTCCGCCGCCCATAGCCACCTGCCGTCGCAAGTCCGCCACTTCATTTGCGAGGGCTTTGCGTTCATCCATCAACGCGGTGATGCGGTCCTGCAGATCTTCTGGCTTGGTTTTCAACGTTTGAGAAAGCTCTGCAACGCGATGGTCCTGATCCCGAAGATAGGCAAAAGCGGCCTCGCCTGTCAGCGCCTCGATCCGGCGCACACCCGCGGAGGAAGCGCTGTCGCCTAATGTGACAAAGACGCCGATGTCGCCGGTGCGTTCCACATGCGTGCCACCGCAGAGTTCCAAGGAATAGGTGTCGCCGGCTGTACCTTTGCCGGAACCTGCCTCGCTCCCCATGGACACGACGCGCACCTCGTCTCCGTATTTCTCACCAAACAGCGCCTGCGCGCCCAAGGCACGTGCATCGTCGGGGGTCATGATCCGCGTTTCGACCGATGAGTTCTGTCGGATGTATGTGTTGACCTCTGCCTCTACCTGTTTGATCTCATCAAGGCTGAGCGCAGAGTTGTGGCTGAAGTCAAACCGTAAGCGGTCCTCGGCATTCAAGGAGCCACGCTGGCTGACGTGATCACCCAGGGCGTTGCGAAGCGCTTCGTGCAACAGGTGGGTCGCAGAGTGGTTCGCTCGAATGGCTGTGCGGCGGTCATGATCGACCTTCAGGGTGGCGGCCTGTCCAACTTCAACGTTCCCCTGAGTGACCCTGCCAGTGTGGATGAACACACCCGCGGCTTTCTTGGTGTCGTTGATCCGAACCGTGCCCGAGCCGGTTGTCAACGTACCAGAGTCTCCGACTTGGCCCCCGCTTTCGGCGTAGAATGGCGTTTGGTTCAGAATGATCTGGACCTCAGCATCAGCGGACGCGACGGATGCGCCGTCTACGACGAGGGCCTTGATCTGGCCTTCGGCGGTTTCGGTGTCATACCCGAGGAAATCGGTCACTCCGTGCTCTTCGGCGATGTCGAACCAAATGGCAGCGTCGGCCGCTTCTCCAGAGCCTGACCATGCGGCGCGGGCCTTGGCTTTTTGCTCTGCCATGGCAGCGTCAAAGCCATCTGTATCAACGGTCATCCCTTTTTCGCGCAACGCATCTTGCGTCAGGTCGAGTGGGAAACCGTAAGTATCGTAAAGCTTGAAAGCGGCTTCACCGGCCAACTGCCCGCCTTCATCCAGACCCGACACTTCGTCATCCAGCAGCTTCAAGCCGCGATCCAATGTCTGGCGGAAGCGCGTTTCCTCGCTCAGAAGTGTGTCTTCGATCAAGGTTTTGGCCTGCTGCAATTCGGGGTATGCGGCACCCATCTGTTGAACAAGGGATGGCACCAGACGGTGCATCAGAGGATCTTTGGCCCCGAGCAGGTGCGCGTGGCGCATGGCACGGCGCATGATCCGGCGCAGAACATATCCGCGTCCGTCATTGGACGGCATGACGCCATCGGCAATGAGGAAAGAGGTCGAGCGAAGGTGATCCGCAATCACGCGATGATGCGTTTTGCCCGGGCCATCAGGGTCGGTGCTGGACGCATCTGCCGAAGCTTCGATCAAGGCGCGCATTAGGTCGGTGGCATAGTTATCGTTCGTGCCTTGCAGCAGCGCCGCAACCCGTTCGATGCCCATGCCCGTGTCGATTGACTTGTTGGGCAGGTCTATGCGCGAGCCATCTTCGAACTGTTCATACTGCATGAAGACCAGATTCCAGATCTCGACAAATCGATCGCCGTCTTCTTCTGGGCTGCCTGGAGGGCCACCCCAGATGTGGTCACCGTGGTCGTAGAAAATCTCGGTGCAGGGACCGCAAGGACCGGTTGGACCGGCAGACCAGAAATTGTCATCCGTTGCGATGCGGATGATGCGGTCATCGCTCAGGCCCGCATGTTTCTTCCAGATGTTCACGGCCTCATCATCGGTGTGGTAGACCGTCACCAGAAGCTTGTCTTTGTTGATCCCAAGTTCCTTGGTCACAAGGTCCCAAGCAAAGGGGATCGCGTCCTCTTTGAAATAGTCCCCAAAACTGAAATTGCCGAGCATCTCAAAGAATGTGTGGTGGCGCGCGGTGTACCCCACATTGTCGAGATCGTTGTGTTTGCCCCCTGCACGGACACATTTCTGAGCGGTGGTGGCGCGCGTATAATCACGCGTTTCGACCCCGGTGAACAGGTTCTTGAACTGAACCATCCCGGCGGCTGTAAACATCAGCGTCGGGTCATTGCGAGGAACAAGCGGCGAACTGTCGACGACCGCGTGCCCGTTCTTTTCAAAGAAGTTCAGGAACGTGCTGCGAATGTCGTTCAAACTGGGCATAGGGATCGTCCGTCTGGAGTGCTGTCTTGGTGTTGTGGGTGACATATCCCTGCACCGCATAGGTGTCCACAAGCGTTGCGGCTGGCTGTTCGACCCTTTGTTGCCAGATTGACAGGATTGCAGGCGACGTACGTGATGAACCACGCACCAAACAGTAAAAAGGCCGCTAGAAGAGCGGCCCTTTCGAAATTCGTCAAATTGTCAGGCCATCAGGCCTCGAGGATGTCGTCATCCTCTTTCTCGGCACCGGGTGGCATATCAAAGTCCAACCCATGTGCCGCGCGGATTTTGTCTTCGATCTCGTAGGCGACCTTAGAATTTTCGCGCAGGAAGGTTTTGGCATTTTCACGCCCCTGACCGATCCGCTCATCGCCATAGCTGAACCATGAGCCAGATTTTTCGACGACCCCGGCTTTGACACCAAGGTCCAGAAGCTCACCCATCTTGCTGATGCCTTCGCCATACATGATGTCGAATTCGACCTGCTTGAACGGTGGTGCCACCTTGTTCTTGACGATTTTGACGCGGGTTGCGTTGCCGACAACTTCATCACGATCCTTGATCGCGCCGATCCGGCGGATATCCAGCCGCACAGAAGAGTAAAACTTAAGCGCGTTACCACCGGTCGTGGTTTCAGGGCTGCCGAACATGACACCGATCTTCATCCGGATCTGATTGATGAAGATAACCATGCAATTCGACCGGCTGATTGCGGCAGTCAGCTTGCGCATGGCCTGGCTCATAAGACGGGCCTGCAAGCCCGGAGCGCTGTCACCCATGTCACCTTCGAGCTCTTTCTGAGGCGTCAGAGCTGCGACCGAGTCCACAACTACAAGGCTCACCGCACCGGAGCGCACCAGCGTTTCCGTGATTTCAAGCGCCTGTTCACCTGTGTCAGGTTGCGAAATCAGCAGTTCGTCAAGGTCGACGCCAAGTTTGCGGGCATATTGCGGGTCAAGCGCGTGCTCGGCGTCAACAAAGGCACAAACGCCGCCTTTTTTCTGTTCTTCGGCGACGCAATGCAGCGTCAGCGTGGTTTTGCCCGAGCTTTCTGGCCCGTAGATTTCGATGATCCGACCTTTTGGCAGACCGCCGATCCCCAGCGCGATGTCCAGACCCAGCGAACCGGTTGAGGTCGCCTCGATTTCTTGTACGGCGTTCTCATCGCCCAGCTTCATGATCGAGCCTTTGCCGAACTGTCGTTCGATCTGTGCCAGCGCACTGTCCAGTGCCTTTTGACGGTCGGAATTACGCTTTGCGTCCATGCTCAGAAGATCCGCTGTTGCCATGATTTGGCTCCTTATGTCACGCGCCTATGCTGGCGGCAATTGCTGTCGATGTTCGCCTCTTGTTCCTGTCTTGATAGGGTCAAAAAGAGAACATATCAACTCAAATTGTACGAGAGCAGCGTGATGCAGCGCGGTTAACAGGGAGTTACCTCAGGTGGAAATTTTCCATCCCCTGTCGCATTCGTTCCGCACGGCACATGTGAGCCGTCTGCACCGGTTTGGCGATCAATGCAGCGCTTCCTGAACCACCGTGGTCAACTCATTGAGAGAAAACGGTTTGGCTAGAAAACGCGAGTTGGGAATTTTGGTTTGCCGATCCGCCAACACCTCTTGCGCATAGCCTGATACAAAGATGACTTGCGTGTCGGGATGCTCTTTCAACGCTTCCCGGACCCAAGACGGGCCATCCTGACCGGGCATGACCACATCGGTGACAAAGATATCCACGTCGAGTTCAGTATCCGCCAAAGTTCTCAAAGCAGATTCGGCACTGTCGGCCTCTAGCACCGTGAACCCACGCAAACGCAACGCGCGGGATGCGAAGGCGCGTACCGGAGCCTCGTCTTCTACCAAAAGCACGACACCGTCGCCTGTCTTGGAACTGGCCTCTGCATGCGCTCTGGCTTTGCTCGCGATAGGGTCTGTCCCTTCATCCCCTTCATGGACCGGAAAATAGAGCGTGAAGGTGGTGCCGTGATCAACGACGCTATCGACAAAGATGAACCCACCGGTCTGTTTGACGATACCATAGGCCGTAGACAGGCCAAGGCCGGTGCCCTTGCCCGTCCCTTTGGTGGTGAAAAAAGGCTCAAAGATCTTAGGCAGTTTGTCGGGCGGAATACCGATGCCCTGATCACGCACTTTGACCACCACATAGTCACCGGCCGGAACAATGGCCCGGCCCATGCGCTTTGCATCGGTCAGGCAGGCATGCTCAGTGATCAACCTGATTTTGCCTCCGTCCGGCATGGCGTCCTTGGCATTGACCACGAGGTTCATGAGAACCTGCTCCAGTTGTCGCTTATCCGCACGAATGGCGGGCAATTCGCCTGAATGGGTTTGCGACATCGTCACCGTCTCACCCATGAGACGGTTCAACAGATGCCCCATATCAGACAGCACATCACGCACATCGAGCACTTCTGGCTGGAGGTTTTGCTTGCGAGAGAATGCCAGCAATTGTCCGACCAAAGCCGCTGCACGGTTGGCGTTCTGATTGATTTGCATCAGGTCGCTGTAGTCCTGATCGGTGGCGTCATGGCGCAACAATAGAAGATCGCAATGACCCGAAATGGCCGTCAGCAGATTGTTGAAGTCATGCGCAACCCCTCCGGCCAACTGACCGATTGCCTGCATCTTCTGACTTTGCACGAATTGTTTTTCGAGCGATTTCAGCTCTGTTGCGTCGTTCAGGACGGCGATCAAAACGATCTCGTCGTTTTCCTTCACGCGATTGAACGTGACCTGCACAAAGGTATCGTCGTCACGATTGAGGACTTGCAGAAACTCGGCATGACCCAGATTGCGCCCGTCTGCGGCCTCTCGGACCCAGTCGGTCACCGACCTGCCAAGAGAGTCGAAGATTTCGGATATCTCGGTCCCAGTCCGCACGGATTGACCAATCAATTCCCGCGCCATCCGGTTGCTGGCCAAAACCTCACCTGATGGTGAGAATTTCAACAAAGCCACCGGCACCTCGTCGAAGAAGCTCCATCCATCCTTTGCGAATTCGGTATCCGGTACTGAGCCGGGCAATAGAAATATCTCTCGCCGACCCGCGCTGCCTTCGACATCGGCGACAAGACACCCGATCTTGCCGGTCGTTGTCCGCACCTCGTTCAGTTGACCATTTCGAACAGGCAGGTTGGAGAACATCCGATCAAGCGACTTGACCCGTTCGCCAACCAACGTCCGCATCGCGGTGTTCATGAAAAGAACCGCGCCAGATGAACTGACCGTCATCATGGGCAAGCTAAGGGTTTGTGCGCCGGTATCACCCGACACGCGGTCAACGATATCCTCAACCCGCCAAAGATAGCTGTCCCGCGCAAGAGCCGTCACGGCAACCCGGACATGCCCGCGTCTGGTTATGATGTCATCCCGCGCGGCCCCAAGAGCCAAAGCCTTGCTCTGCAGCTTGGCAAGGATTGGGCCGGGGTTCGCAAAAAGATCAGCAAGGCAATTGGCCAGTTGGTCGCTGTCATCCATTGTGACGCGGTCATCTGCGGCCCTGTTTCGCATGAGAATATTGCCTGCGTTATCCGTCAGAAAGCTGGCCGAGGCATCATTTTCGATCAGGCACGCGACGGAACGTACCACGCTACGCTGTCGCATCGAATACCAGGCGCGCACAACCTTGACCGAAAACGCAAGCGTCCCGAGCGACACAGCCATCACGAGAATAACAAGCGCCGGAAAGTCAGCGTCCATAAACAGGCTCGCGACCGCGACCATGGACGCGGCAATGAGCACGACGGTTGCCTGCGGTTCCAGACGACGTGTCAGCCGAAACAAACCAGATTGCCTATTCAGTGTCTGAGCCACGCGTCATCCCACGAAGATTCGTTGGCCCGTAACGTGCGGTGCCAACCCTTAACGCAGGATTAAACCACAACCGAATTGCAACCCAAAGTTGTTTTGCACTAGCCTTGGTAAATCGAAACGAAAAAGCCATCTCCGCCATCGAGCGGAATCATTTGGTGTGCCAGTGTTTTCGACACAGGCAAATGCGCGTCGATCCACTCCGCTTGTTCGGCGTTCTCGGCCGAGAAAAGCGAGCAGGTCATGTAAGACAGACGTCCCTCGGGCTTCATAAAACCAACGGCTGTTTGAGCAATGCCGCGCTGTAAATCTATTAGGTCTGTGAGATCCGTTGGTGTCAGCGTCCATTTGGTTTCCAAGGACCGACGCCAAGCGCCTGACCCGGAACATGGCACATCACAGACCACAAGATCGAAGGATTGCCCCTTTAAATCGGCGAGGCTGCTTGTGTTGATGTGTACCTGCGCCCGTTTTGCGCGCTCTGAGAAATCCTTCATCCGACGGGGATCTCGATCATGGGCCGTGACGCTGGCTCCGGCTGCCGCCATGGCCAAGGCCTTGCCGCCGCCTCCGGCGCAAAAATCCAAGACCCTAACCCCATGTAAGTCGCCGAGCGCGGCAATGGCGCGCTGAGATGACAGGTCCTGAAACTCGAACAGCCCCGCCTGCGCGGCGTCGAGATTGGCCAAGCCTCTGGCCGGGCGCGTCACCTGAAGTGCGGTCGGGACATCTTTGCTCGCCTGTATTTCAAATCCGGCATCCGACAGGTTTCTGGAAACAGCAGCGCTATCAGTGCGTTGCGCATTAACCCTCAACCATATCGGGGCCTGTTGGCGAAGGGCCTGAGCGATCATTCTTGCCTGACTGCCGTACTCAGCACAAAGCCTATCATATACCCAATCTTGCAGATCGGCTTGGTCCCCTTCCGATAGATTGTCCCAAGGGGTCAAAGGCGGGTCGTCCAACACGGGCGGCGCATGACGAGTGGCTCCGAATATGTCTGCCTCAGGCGTACCAGTGTCAGACATAAACCCGCGCACAAGCCCACGCCCGGTCAGCGAACCGCCCATTGCTGCATAGGACCGACGGCATCGCAGGCATTGAAACACGATATCACGCAGTGCCGCGCGATCCTTGGACCCCGCAAAGCGACTGCGTCTGGCCCAGCCAAGCAAGGCCTTTTCCGCAGCCGTGCCTTCAAGCACCTGGTCCAGTACCTCAATGGCGGCGGCTATCCGTGCGGCAGGCGTCATTACATAACGCGGTAGTTCGGGCTTTCGCGCGTAATCTGCACGTCATGCACGTGGCTTTCCTTCAGCCCGGCCCCCGTGATTTTCACGAAATTGCAGTCCTTGCGCATTTCATCGACAGTTGCACATCCGGTATACCCCATGGCGGCTCGCAAACCACCGACAAGCTGATGGATCACCGCGCCGGCAGACCCTTTGTAAGGCACTTGTCCTTCGATGCCTTCGGGCACAAGTTTGTCACTCGCCGCGTCTTTCTGAAAATAGCGATCCGCCGAACCGCGCGCCATGGCACCAAGGCTGCCCATGCCGCGATAGCTTTTGAAGCTACGGCCTTGATACAAAATGACTTCTCCGGGGCTTTCATCAGTCCCGGCAATCATTGAGCCCACCATAGCGCAGGATGCACCGGCAGCGATGGCCTTGGCAAAATCACCAGAGAATTTGATGCCGCCGTCAGCGATGACAGGCACATCACCCGCTGCGGCTGCGCAGTCCATAATGGCGGTCAATTGAGGAACACCAACACCAGCAACCATTCGGGTGGTACAGATCGAGCCGGGACCAATACCAACCTTCACGGCGTCGGCGCCTGCATCAATCAACGCCTTGGTCGCATCGCCGGTTGCCACGTTGCCCGCAACAACCTGAACTTCGTTCGATAACCCTTTGACGCGCTTAACTGCTTCGGCGACGCCGGCGGAATGCCCATGGGCCGTATCGATCACGATCAAATCGCAACCGGCATCAATCAACGCCTCGCTACGTTCAAACCCTGCATCACCGACCGTGGTGGCCGCTGCGACGCGCAACCGACCCAGTTGATCTTTGCAAGCATCGGGGTTCAGGACCGCTTGTTCACTGTCCTTCAGCGTCAAAAGACCGGTCAGCTTGCCGTTTCCGTCCGTCACCAAGAGCTTTTCGATCCGTCGCGCCTTCATGAGGCTGCGCGCTTCATCAAGGTCTGCCGGCTCGTTCAGCATCGCGAGACCATCAGATGTCATCATGACTGATACGGGTGTGGTTTCGTCGGTCGCAAAGCGCATGTCACGGTTCGTCACAATGCCCACGACCCGGCCTGAGTCGTCGACCACCGGGAAACCGGTGACACGATAGCGTTCCTGAAGTGCCTTGGCATCGGCCAGTGTTTGGTCGGCTTTCAGTGTGATCGGATTGTAGACGATCCCCGAGACAAAACGCTTCACGCGCCGCACCTCTTTGGCCTGCTCCTCCAGCGTCAGGTTGCGGTGGATGACCCCCATGCCCCCAGCCTGCGCCATGGCGATCGCCATACGGCCCTCTGTCACCGTGTCCATCGCAGAGCTCAGCAACGGAATGTTCAGAGAGATGGACTGCGTTACGCGCGTCCGTGTGTCAGCGGTTGATGGAAGAACCTCGGACGCCCCTGGCACCAGGAGCACGTCATCAAAGGTGAGTGCCTCGCGAATCTGCATCCGTGTGTCTCCTACGGTCATATCACTTGGCGCGTCTCTTTCGCATGGGCAGCCACTGGCGGAAAGAGGCAATCGGCCAATTGAGGACGAATTCGCCAGTCGCGGGCGACACAAAGTCAGTCGGACTGACGTTTCGCGACACTTCCGTGCCGCTTCCACGGTTTCCTTCACCGAAGTCGTCACTATGGTTGCAACACGATCAACACACATGATCCAAATAGAAGAGCACGACATGCCCAAGGACATTCCCAGCACGACCGATCCTCTCGTTGTCTTTACGCCATCAGGCAAGCGCGGACATTTTCCAGTCGGTACGCCGATCCTGACCGCTGCGCGGCAATTGGGTGTTGATCTCGACAGTGTCTGTGGGGGGCGGGGCATCTGCTCGAAATGCCAAATCCAACCTTCGTATGGTGAATTTCCCAAGCACGGTGTCACCGTCGGACAAGACGCCCTTAGCGAGTGGAACAAGGTTGAAGAACGCTACAAATCCAAACGCGGAATGATCGATGGGCGCAGGCTGGGGTGTCAGGCAACTGTCCAAGGCGATGTTGTCGTTGACGTCCCGCCCGAAAGCCAGGTCCACAAACAGGTCGTCCGCAAACGCGCCGAAGTCCGCGACATCACGCTGAACCCTGCAGCGCGGCTGTTTTATGTCGAGGTCGCAGAGCCTGACATGCACGACCCCACGGGTGACATGGAGCGTTTGGCAGCAGCGCTGAAAAAACAGTGGAATATCGATAATGTGCATGCCGATCTACATATTCTCCAACAGCTTCAGCCCACGTTGCGCAAGGGAAGTTGGAAAATTACATGCGCCATTCATCTTGGCGATGAGGAAAACCCACCGCGCATCATGCAGATCTGGCCGGGCTTCTACGAAGGCACGCTCTATGGAATGGCGGTCGATCTTGGCTCCACCACAATCGCCGCGCATCTGTGTGATCTCTCGACCGGTGAGGTCATCGCCTCCTCGGGCTTGATGAACCCGCAAATCCGTTTCGGCGAAGACCTCATGAGCCGCGTCAGCTATGCGATGATGAATACCAATGGCGATCAGGAAATGACGGCGGCTGTGCGCGAAGGCATGAACGCCTTGTTCACGCAAATTGCGACCGAAGCTGGTATCGATAAAACGCTGATCGTCGACAGCGTCTTTGTCTGTAACCCGGTCATGCATCACCTGCTGTTGGGCATTGACCCGTTTGAACTTGGGCAAGCTCCTTTTGCCTTGGCAACGTCGGATGCGCTGCGACTTCGTGCGCGTGATCTTGACCTGAACATCCATCCATCCGCGCGCATCTATATTCTGCCCTGCATCGCGGGGCATGTCGGGGCGGACGCCGCCGCCGTGGCCTTGTCCGAAGAGCCTGACAAATCCGATGAGCTTGTCCTTGTCGTGGATGTCGGCACGAACGCTGAAATCCTGTTGGGCAATCGTGAGCGTGTCTTGGCCTGTTCATCGCCAACCGGGCCCGCCTTTGAAGGCGCGCAGATCAGCGCAGGTCAACGCGCAGCGCCGGGAGCGATTGAACGCGTCGAAATTAACCCCGTCACGAAGGAACCGCGCTTCCGCGTAATTGGTTGCGACCTGTGGAGCGATGAGGACGGTTTCGCTGAGGCAACCGCTACAACGGGCATCACCGGAATTTGCGGATCGGGCATCATCGAAGCCATCGCAGAGATGCGCCTTGCCGGGATCGTGGATCAATCCGGATTGATCGGCGGTCCGGATCAAGTGGGCACGCCAAGGTGCGAACCGGATGATCGCACGTTCCAATACGTCCTGCACGATGCGTCCGCGTCCGGCGGGCCCAAAATCACCGTCACGAACCCTGACATCCGCGCCATCCAAATGGCCAAAGCGGCGCTCTACTCAGGCGCGCGGTTGCTAATGGACAAGTTTGGTGTGGACACAGTTGATCGCGTTGTCTTGGCCGGAGCCTTCGGCGCGCATATCAGCGCGAAACACGCCATGGTGTTGGGCATGATCCCAGATGCCGCATTGGACAAAGTGACCAGCGCGGGCAACGCGGCGGGCACGGGGGCGCGGATTGCCCTGTTGGATGTGGACAAGCGCCACGAGATTGAAACGACCGTGCGCAACATTGAAAAGATCGAGACGGCCATCGAACCGCGTTTCCAAGAGCATTTTGTCAATGCGTCAGCGATGCCCAACAGCGATGACCCCTTCCCCATCCTGAACTCGATCGTCACGCTGCCCGCAGTCAATTTCAATCAAGGCGGCGAAGCATCGTCTGGCGGCCGACGCAGA
Organism: Shimia ponticola; assembly: GCF_007995215.1. Taxonomy (GTDB): domain Bacteria; phylum Pseudomonadota; class Alphaproteobacteria; order Rhodobacterales; family Rhodobacteraceae; genus Shimia_B; species Shimia_B ponticola. The sequence continues at coordinate 46,714 of NZ_VCDK01000003.1, read as the reverse complement.
AGACGCAGGGCCTAAGGCGTTTTTTGCTCATCTTGGTGTATCTCGGATCACACGGCATCCCGCACGGGATGGGCTCGGACCCCGTTCAAAAGCCCTGAAGCGGCCAATTTCGACAGAAATTTTGCCAAGTCACTGGAAAGTAAATAACTTTTTTTCTTGCCGAAACCGGTTTCGAAGCTTTCTTCTTTAGGCACCTAGGGAGGAAACCAAGTGCAGAGCACGCAAAGTGCCATGGGATCCGGACGTCAAGCGAGGGTAACGATCGCGGATGTTGCAAGGCATCTGGGCGTTACCAAAAGCACGGTGAGCCGTGCCTTGAATGGTTATCCGGACATTGCCGAAGGAACGCGTCTGCGCATCTCGCGGGCGGCCGAAGCCTTGGGCTACAGGCCGTTGAGCCATGCCCAAGCCATCCGAACCGGACGCACGCGGTCAATTGGGCTCGTGCTCCAGATCGACTCAGAGGATAGCGCCCGCCCCTTTCTCGCCGACTTTATCGCTGGTGTGACCCAGGCAGCATCAGACGCCACATGGACGGTCACAATCGCTGCAGAACCCACCGAAGAGAAAGTCCGCTCCACGGTGGGAAGATTGATCGAAGAGCGTAAGGCGGATGGGTTCATCCTTCCGCGCACTTTGTGCTCTGATCCGCGCGTCGAACTGCTCCGCGACCAGGATGTCCCGTTCATCATGTTCGGGCGTACGGAGGACTCAAGAGGCTGCGCATGGTTCGACATCCAAGGCGAAGATGCCATGTCCGGCGCGGTCGCACGGCTGGCCGCATTGGGTCATACCCGGATCGCGCATATCCCGGGCGGCCCGCAGTATTTCTACAGCCAGTTGCGGATCGACGGATTTCAAAAAGGTCTCTCTGATGCTGGCCTGCCCTTTTCGCCCGACTTGATTGGCGCACCCGCCATGACGCGCAATTCAGGAGCTCGGGTTGCGCATGATCTACTGACACAAGCCACACCGCCAACCGCCATCGTTTGCGCGGTGGATCGCGCGGCGCTCGGTGTTTACGAGGCTGCCTCGGAATTGGGGCTCACGGTTGGGCAAGATGTGTCTTTGATGGCGTATGATGGCCTGCCTGAAGGTGCCTATGCCACCCCAGGGCTGACCACCTACGCCGTCGACAGCTTTGCGGCGGGGTCACGCCTTGCCGAGATGCTTATTCAACTCATCCGGGGCGCAGACCCCGAAGAGCTAAGGGAGCTGGCGCCGCCAACTCTCGTAGAACGGGGCTCGGACCGCCCCCCATCGCTGACGCCAGCGGAACTGGCACAGCGCGTTATCGACCATCACTCGAAACAACCAGTCCAATGGGAGGACAACCAATGACTTTTCAAACGCGAACGCGGCTGATGACCAGCGCGGCACTGGGCCTTGTGCTTGCTGCCACGGGCGTCAGCGCCGACACGATCCGCTTCTGGACCACAGAAGAACAGCCAGAGCGTCTGGCCAAGCAACAGGAAATGGCGGCTCAGTTCGAGGCGCAGACCGGCACCGCAGTTGAGGTGATCCCGGTCACAGAAAGTGATCTTGGCACGCGTGCAACAGCTGCTTTTGCCGCTGGCGATCTGCCGGACGTGATTTACCACACGCTGCAATACGCTCTGCCGTGGGCCGAGGCTGGCATTCTGGACACCGAAGCCGCGACGGAAGTGGTCGACGGTCTGGGCCGTGACACCTTTGCCCCTGGCCCGCTGGCGATGGCGGCTGTTGACGGCGGCGTTGCATCGGTCCCGGTGGACGGCTGGACGCAAATGCTCGTTTACCGCGCAGACATGTTCGAAGCCGCTGGGCTTGAGCCACCGACCTCTTATGCGAACGTGGAAGCGGCTCTGGAAGCTCTGCACAATCCACCCGAGATGTATGGTTTCGTGGCCGCAACCAAGGTCGACGAGAACTTCATGTCGCAGGTCCTTGAGCACGTGTTCCTTGCGAATGGCGTAAGCCCTGTGAACGCCGATGGCGCAGCAGAGCTTGATCTTGCGGCAACGACCGAAGTTCTGGACTTCTACAAAGCCATCGCAGAAGCATCCCCTCCGGGTGAACTGTTCTGGCAGCAATCGCGTGAGCTGTACTTTGCAGGTCAGGCCGCGATGATCATCTGGTCGCCGTTCATTCTGGACGAACTGGCTGGCCTTCGCGACAGCGCCCCGCCGACCATCAACGATGACCCAACCTCGTCCGAACTGGCTTCGAAAACTGGTATCGTGACCAACTTCTCGGGTCCATCAAACCCAGATGGCGCAGCATGGGGTGACGTCCGTTATTTTGGCATCACCAACGATGCAGACACCGACGCAGCGATGGAGTTCGTGAAGTTCTCGATGGACGAAGGCTACGGCCAGACACTGTCGATCGCACCTGAGGGCAAGTTCCCAGTGCGTGCGGGTACCGCAGACGAGCCGACGAAGTTCAAAGACCTCTGGGCAACACTCGACGTAGGCATCGACCGTCGTGCACCATTGGGTGAGCTTTATGCCCAAGAGATGATCGACGAGATCGTCGGTGGTCTGGACGTCGCTCAGCGTTGGGGCGTAGCCGAAGGCCAGCTGGCATTGGCATCCAAAATGATCAACAGCCAGGTCGTGAACCGCGTTGTGCGTCAGTACATCGACGGTGAAATCGACGCTGCAGCCGCCGTGGCCGCGATGAACGAGCAGCTGGCCGCGATCGAATAAACGATCTTTCGCTCCGGGCATGTCCCGGGGCGAACCCTCCGCAGGAGATGTCAATGCAAACCGCTCATCCACCCAAAGGCACCGGACCGCTGCAAAAGCGCGAAGCGCGTTTGGCGTGGTCGCTTTTGCTGCCGACGATCACAATCGTCTCTTTGGTTGTGATCCTGCCGTTGCTGGCCATTTTCTGGATCAGCTTCAAACCGATTGGCTTGGCGGATCTGCGTCCGGTCGTTCCCGTTGTCCGTGAGGACCTGCGGAATGCAGGAGATCCTGATCAGGCCGTCCGCTACCGCATTCAAAACCGCAGTCAGGACGAGCCAATCCTAAATGTGGAATTCACAGACATAGTGCCGGACGCCGCGACACTTGGTGAATTACCCGAGCAGTGCGAACTGTCAGCCAGCCAATTGACCTGCACTATCGGCACGCTGGAACCCGGCGAACGTTTGACGCTGATGATCCCAGTGACGTTGGACGGCGATGCTGACGCGCTCGAAGATGCGCTGGAGGATGACACCGAGCCTCGCGCAACCGGCGATGCAGACAACATCCTGACGAATACCGAATTCACGCTGGAAAACTTCACCCGCATTTTTGATGCGGATGAGTTCGTCACAGTCATGTGGGCCACGATTTTCTACACGGTCTTCGGCACGGTCGGCGCGCTCGTGGTTGGATTGTTCGCGGCTCTTTTGCTGAACAAAAGCTTTCGCGGTCAGGGGGTGTTGCGGGGCCTTTACCTGTTTCCTTACGTGGCCCCGATCATTGCGGTCGCCTTCACATGGGTGAACCTGTTTGATCCGTTTTCGGGATCGATCAATGCGCTGCTCATCCAGATGGGTGTCACCAATGAGACGATCAACTTCTTTGGTCAGCGCCCCCTCGCCTTGATCATGGTCACTGTGTTCGAGATCTGGCGGTACTTTCCGCTGTCGTTCCTGTTCATCCTCGCGCGGATGCAGTCGATAGACACCGACATGTACGAGGCCGCTGATATGGATGGCGCCTCCCCGTTTCAAAAGTTTTGGTATCTCAGCCTGCCAATGTTGCTTGGCATCCTGTCGGTGCTGTTCCTGCTGCGCTTCATTTGGACGTTCAACAAGTTTGACGACATCTTCCTTTTGACCGGCGGGAACGCGGGCACACGGACACTGACCGTCAACGTTTATGAGCAGGCCTTTGCAATCTCAAACATCGGTGCGGGCGCGGCTGTGGCCGTGGTCATCTTTGGCTGCCTGCTGATGTTCAGTTTCTTCTTCTTCCGATTCATCAGCCGGGAGGAAGGGCTATGAAGCTGTTGCGCAATGGGTTTGTCACCGGCCCGATCATCGGTGCGCTGTGGTTGTTTATCCTCGCGACGACCGTGTCTGTGGTGATGTCCTTTGCGACGGGCAACGCGTATCGACCCACTCTCTTTTTCAGCCTGATCCTCGGCGGTGCGCTCAGCATGGGGGCGATTATGCCCTTGGCACGCGCGCCGATTGTCGGGGTCGTTATGGCGGTCGGGTTGGCCATCATCGGGCTGGTCGGGGGCCAAGTTGGTGCGCCAATAGTGACGAACCAAGGCGCAGGCCTGCAGGCTGTCGTAAACGGTCTTCTCGGCTTCATCTTCGGATATTCGACGGCCATGATTTTCGCCGGGATTCCACGGGGATCTTTGACACGCCATGAAATGGAAGAAGCGTGGATCAGGTTCCTCACCGGGTTTGGCTACATCTTTTTCACGGCAATCGTCCTGATCCCATTCTACGTGATGGTGATGACGTCGCTGAAGTCGCAGTCGGCGCTTCTGCAAAACCCGCTCGATTTCTCGATTGAACTGGACAAAGGCTGGGCACTGTTCCGCAGCTATCATGAGTTGTTCCGCGACTTTAACTTTGGCACCTACATGTGGACGAGCTTCTACGTGTCGGTCCTGACGGTGATCATCACGCTCGCGTTTTCAATCCCGGGCGCCTATGCTGTCGCGCGGCTGCAATTTCGCGGTCGTGCAGCGTTTTCGCGGTCAATCCTGCTGATCTACATGGTGCCTATGATCGTTCTGGCGCTACCGATCTACATCGCGTTTTCGATCACCGGGCTGCGCAACACCATTATTGGGATTGTTCTGATTTACCCTGTCACGACGATCCCCGTCGCGCTTTATATGCTCCAAGGCTACTTCCGCGGCTTGCCTGCCGAGGTCGAGGAAGCAGGCCTGATGGACGGTTTGAACCGCCTGCAGGTGATCTGGAAGATCACGCTGCCGCTTGCCCTGCCCGCGCTTGCTTCGGTCAGCCTTTATGTCTTCATGATCGCGTGGAACGAATTCCTGCTCGCCTTCATGCTGCTGGATGATCCGTCGATCTTTACGCTGACGCGTGGCGTCGCAATGCTGAACAGCTCTGAAATCCCAAGAGAGCATCTGATGGCCGGGGCCGTGATCGCCACGATCCCCGTCATGGTGTTGTTCCTGGGCCTTGAAAAATTCATGACCAAGGGCCTGACGGCCGGGAGTGTAAAAGGATGAATACGCAAGTGTCTCCTTCTATGGACGAACAAGCGCGCGCAATTTTGCGCGGCAATGACCGGGGCGGATATACCGTCCCCACAGCGGGCCTTTATCCCTACCAATGGAACTGGGATTCCGCCTTTGCGGCGTGGGGGTTTGCGACGTTTGATATTCCCAGAGCGTGGCAAGAATTTGAGACGCTATTTGTTGGCCAGTGGCCTAACGGAATGGTGCCCCATATCCTGTTTCACAAACCCGATCCTGGGTATTTCCCGGGACCAGACGTCTGGGGCGGAATTGGTCCCATCCCGTCTTCTGGTATCAGTCAGCCGCCAGTGGCAGCGAGCTTTGCCAAGCGGGTCTATGAGGCGGATCCAGAGGCAGGACGCGCGCCGTTGGCGGCCCTCTTTCCCAAGCTCTTGGCATGGCATCGCTGGTTCATGGACTGGCGGCTGGATCAAGGCGCGGTCTGCGTCACTCATCCATGGGAGGCCGGGCGCGACAACACTCCGGACTGGGATGGTGCAATGGCTGGCATCGATCCGACGGGTGTTGGCGAATACACGCGCCGCGACACGTCGCATGTTGATCCGGCAATGCGGCCCACGAAATATGATTACGACAGATACATCTGGCTCGTTCAACTTGGCCGCCGTCTGAATTGGGATGAGGCCGCTCTGCTGAAGGAAAACCCATTCCGCGTGGCTGATCCGACGATGACGTTCATCCTCTTGCGCGCGCAGCGTGATCTGGCCGATCTGGGTCGGGCGTTGGGTGAGGATGTGAGCGCCATCGAGGAGGACATTCAAACCCTTGAAAACGGCGCCTCCACCCTCTGGAACCCTGACCTGAAATGTTATGACGCACGCGACGCACGGTCCGGCGCATGGGCCAATTGCGTGTCGAACGCTTCGTTCCTGAATTGGTACGCAGGTATCGATAACCCGGCCATGGTCGAGCAATACGACCGGATCACGAACCTCTGCACCTATCCGGTGCCAAGCCACGATCCGGCTTCCGACCGCTTTGACGCCAAACGCTATTGGCGTGGGCCTACATGGGGCATCATCAACTCTTTGATCGCCATCGGCCTGAAGGAACGCGGGCTCACCGACCGTGGCGAGGCACTGCGACAAGCCACGGCGGATGTCATTGCACGGCACGGCTTTGCCGAATATTTTGATCCCCACACCGGCGAAGCCGCCGGTGGCGGCACATTCACCTGGACGGCGGCCATCTGGCTGGCTTGGGCATCGCCCTCACAAGGAGCCACGTGATGGGTGCAATCAAACTTGAAGCCGTAGAAAAGTGGTTCGGCTCTGCTCAGGTCATTAAGGGTGTCGATCTTGAGATTGAAGATGGCGAGTTCGTGATCTTCGTTGGACCGTCTGGCTGTGGGAAATCTACTCTCTTGCGGATGATCGGCGGGCTGGAAGAGACATCGCGCGGGGCGATCAAGATCGATGGACGGGACGTGACGCCAGAGCCCCCTGCCAAGCGCGGGTTGACGATGGTGTTTCAATCCTACGCGCTCTACCCGCATATGTCCGTGCGTGAGAACATGGGGTTCTCGTTGAAAACGGCGGGTGTGCCAAAGGCCGAGGTCGCCGAAAAGGTGAACGCCGCAGCCAAAGTGCTGAAACTGGATGCCTATCTGGATCGCCGCCCCAAGGACTTGTCAGGCGGTCAGCGTCAGCGCGTTGCCATCGGACGGTCGATTGTCCGTGAACCAACGGCCTTCTTGTTTGATGAGCCACTCTCAAACCTAGACGCGGCTCTCCGGGTCGAAATGCGCTATGAGATCGCAAAGCTACACCAATCCCTTGGCGCAACAATGATCTATGTGACGCATGATCAAGTCGAAGCGATGACGCTGGCTGACAAGATCGTGGTTCTGGAATTCGGAACCATCGCGCAGGTCGGGTCCCCGCGCGAGCTCTATGAAAACCCAGCCAACCTTTTCGTCGCTCAATTCATCGGCTCGCCCAAGATGAATGTCATCCCCTGCACGACGGCCAACGGGCAGTACAGACTGTCTGGAGGTCGCGGCGGTGCTTTTTCCGGCCTGCGCGCCGCAGAGCATCTTGGGATCAGGCCAGAGCACATCGGGGTTGGCGATACAGGAACCGGCGCCATCGACGGCACGGTCGACGTCGTCGAATACCTTGGCGCGGATTGCTTTGTCATTCTGGATTGCGGCGAAGTTGGCCAGATGACCGTCCGCGTCGGTGGCGAAACCGAGTTGAAACCCGGTGAGACCGTCGGTCTGGAATTCCCCCAAGAGCGCCTGCATTTCTTTGACGGCGAAGGGCTTGCGGTGCGCTGATCCAAGATCAAGTCGTCGCTTGACGGCGGTTGGGCCGGAGCGTATCCACCGCGTCCAGAGCGCGGGTATGGTGAAAAGGTATCACGCGAGCTTCCCAAGCTTAAGTTACGGGTTCGATTCCCGTTACCCGCTCCATACCGCGCCGATGAGGGACACCCATGACGCCCTTTCTGACCCCTCTAACCCCCGAACAACTTCGTGAAGAAGGCATTCCAAGCCCTTGGAATTTCGGAATGAAAGATCGCGTGCGCTTTGGTGAACTTGATGTTCTGAACCACGTCAATAACGCGGCCTACCTGCGGTGGTTCGAAAACTTTCGCATCCAGTATTTCAGGGATTACGGCATCTCGGATTACGGCGACGAACGTCCCCGGATCGTACTGCGCAACATCGGCCTAGAGTTTCTGGGCGAGGTTCTATTGAACGATGAATATGTGGTAACGGGACGCACGATCAGCATGCGTCGGACGTCTTGGGCCATGGAATATGGCGTTTGGGTCAACGGACGGCAGACGACCGGCGGAAATGCCGTCCTGGTCCTGCTGAATCAAGACGGCAAAAAGATCGCTTTGCCAGAGGCTTGGCGCAAATCCTTCGTGTTGCGCGACGGTGCCGAGCAACTTTAACGCAGGTAGTCTACCAGTTGCTGGGTGGAAGCGTCTTTGCCGTCTGCAGGCTCGGTTCCATCCATGATCGGACCCAACGCCGTGGCAAGCTCCTTACCCAATTCGACGCCCCATTGGTCGTAGGAATTAATCCCGAGGATCACGCCTTCGATAAAGACCCGATGCTCATAAAGCGCAATGATCTGCCCCAGGACGTACGGCGTGAGCTTTGGGATGCAAAGCGTTGTACTTGGGCGGTTTCCAGGAAACACCCGGTGTTTCGCCTGACGCTCAAGCTCTGCGCCTTCGAACATGTCTGCCACCTTTTCACGGGCCTCATCCAATGTCCGCCCGCGCATCAACGCTTCTGACTGTGCCAGACAATTCGCCTGCAGCAGACGGTGCTGGTGGGCCAGTTCTGGTTCATGTCCTTCGGCGGCAATGATGAATTCACACGGGACGACCCGCGTGCCTTGGTGGATCAGCTGGTAGAACGCGTGTTGACCGTTGGTGCCCGGCTCACCCCAGACAATGGGTCCAGAGTGATAATCGAGCGTCTCGCCGTCCATCGAGACGGACTTGCCGTTGCTCTCCATTTCGAGCTGTTGAAGGTAGGCAGGCAGACGCGCAAGGCGTTGTTCATAAGGCAGAACAGCGCGTGTTGCGTAGCCGCAAACCTGATTGTGCCAAAGCCCAACCAGAGCCAGCATCAGGGGCATATTGTCGGCACCGTGTGCTGCGCGCACATGCGTGTCCATAGCCGCGCCGCCCGCGAGGAAGGCATCAAAATCATCTGCCCCGATGGCAAGCATCAAAGACAGACCAATTGGCCCCCACATGGAATAACGACCGCCAACCCAATCTTCGAAGCCAAACACCCGCTCCGCCGCGATCCCAAACGCAGCCGTCTTGTCAGCAGCTGTGCTCAGTGCTGCAAATTGTGCTCCGGTGTCAGAAACGGTTTTTGCCATCCATGCGCGCGCAGTCTCAGCGTTTGTCATGGTTTCGATGGTCGTAAACGTCTTGGACGCCACAATCACGAGTGTCGTCTCGGGGTCCAGGTCCGCCAGCGTGTCGGCGACGTGCGCCCCGTCCACGTTCGAGACGAAATGACACCGCGGTCCATCAGCGTAGGGCGACAGCGCCTGTACGGCCATTGCAGGCCCAAGGTCCGAACCGCCAATGCCGATGTTGATAACATCGGTGATCTTGCCGCCCTGCCCCTGAAATGCGCCGCTTCGCACGTCGGACGCAAATGCACGCATCCGAGCAAGCGTCTCGCGCACTCCGGGGATAACGTCTTCACCGTCGACAAGCACGGGTTCCGAATGACTGCGGAGTGCCGTGTGCAGCACTGCGCGGCCTTCGGTTTCATTGATGGCCGCACCATTGAACATCGCATCCCGCTTGGACGTCCAATTACAGGCGTCAGCCAGCGCCAAGAGCGCAGCGCGATCTGCTGTGTCGATATTGGTCTTCGAGTAGTCAAACAGAAGCCCGTCTGACCTCACCGAAAAATCAGAGGCACGATCCCCTTCAGCCAGCAGATCAATGATCTTGCGGTCGGATTTCTTGGACCAGTTGGAAATCAAGTCATGGAACATGGATCAAGGGGCCCAATGAACTGTTGCGTTGCGCAAGACGACCGAAATTGGCGCCTCTTGGGGTGACAGAGTCTGCGCAGCATCCAGCGCAGCACGTTTTTCGTCGCCAGTGATTACCACATGCGTTGTCATGGCGCCGGCCAAGACCGATGCCGTCAGGGTGATCCGGGGTTCTGGCGCGCCCGGCGCGCGCATGGCCATCAAGGCAGGCGCGGTTGGCTCAAGCGCCGCTGCCAGATTGTCAGCACCCGGAAAGAGTGAGGCGGTGTGCATATCGGCGCCCATACCCAACAACAGCACTGAAATCGGCATTTCTCGCTCAACGGCTGCAATCAGATCTGGCAAGGCGTCCTCCGGGGCGTCAGCCTCGGCGTAAAGCGGGACATAATGCGCCTCGGCAGCGCGGTTTTGAAACAGCCGCGCGCGCAAAAGGCCAGTATTCGAACGCGGACTGTCCTCTGGTACCCAGCGTTCGTCGCTGAGCATGACATGCACGCGGTCCCAATCAAGCGCCGCGGCGCACAGATTGTCAAAGATCGGCCCCGGCGTCGTGCCGCCCGGCACCACGAAACTGGCAGTGTCGTGGTGCAGCAAACAGCTTTCCAGATCGCCAGCCAGTTGGTTGGCGAGGTCGATCATCATCATGTCGCGGTCTGCGTAGGTTTCCAATTTCATCCCTTCACCTCGCGCCATTGGCGATTGTCACGATGCATCAGAGCATGAGCGTCCAGTGGCCCCATGGATCCGGTGTCATACGGTTTTGGCACGTCATTGCGCGCCTCCCACCCCGCAATCAACGGATCGGTCCATTCCCATGCGGCTTCGACCTCATCTCCGCGCATGAACAGAGTCTGATTTCCGCGGATCACATCCATGATCAGTCTTTCATAGGCTTCTGGTGCTTCGGCCTCCGGTCCCAATGCCTCGGCAAAGGTCATATCCAACGGCACGTTGACCAAGCGCATGCCGCCGGGTCCCGGTTCCTTGATGGTCACATCAAGCGTGATGCCTTCGTTTGGCTGAAGCTGGATCGCCAGCACGTTATTGCCATCCTCGACCGGCCCAAAGATCGAATGCGCGATCGGCTTAAAGACAACAGCGATCTCAGAGGCACGCGTGGTCATGCGCTTGCCCGTCCGCAGGTAAAACGGCACGCCCGCCCAACGGAAATTAGCGATATGCGTTTTGAGCGCGACAAAGCTTTCGGTATGGCTGCGTGGGTTTTCGGCGTCGTCACGGTAGGACGGCGTTTCGTCGCTGGCATCGTACTGTCCCCGCACCATTTGATGCGGCTCGACAGGTTGCAGCGCCCGGATGACCTTCAGCTTTTCGTCCCGCACGGCGTCCGGCTCGAATTGGCTCGGTGGTTCCATGGCGATCAGACACAGCAGCTGCATCAAGTGGTTTTGCACCATGTCGCGCATCGCGCCAGAACGGTCATAATAGGTGCCACGCCCGCCGACCCCCACGGTTTCGGCGACAGTGATTTGGATGTGATCGATGTATTTCGCGTTCCACAACGGCTCGAACAGAACATTGCCAAAGCGAACCGCCATCAGGTTCTGAACTGTTTCTTTCCCAAGGTAATGATCAATCCGATAGATCTGACCTTCGTCAAAGAAATCCGACAGTGTCGCGTTCAGAGCCTTTGCAGTTTCAAGGTCGCGGCCAAACGGCTTTTCCACGACGATCCGACTGGTCGCATCAGTGATGTCGTGTTGGTGCAGTCTTTTTGCCAGATCGCCAAACAGGCTGGGTGCGACCGAGAAATAGAACGCATTGACCAATTGCTTGCGAACTAGCCCAGCCAGCTCGGGCCAACCGGCATCCCCTTTTGCGTCGATTGCGACATATTCAAGCTGAGCAAGAAAGGCTGGAAGCTCATCCTTGTCTTGAAGGTCAGGACCTCCAAATTCGGCAATGGCATCCTTGACCAGGTCGCGGAAACCGTCGCTGTCTATGTCGGAGCGCGCCGCGCCAATGATCCGCGATGTCGACGGCATTTGTCCCGCGATAAAGCGGCGAAACAGACCCGGCAGGATTTTGCGCCGTGCGAGGTCCCCTGTGCCGCCAAAGATCACAAGGTCGAAGTCGTCGACCGGAATGACTTTGGATACCATGCGAAGTCTCCGTGCTTGTTCGACCGCCAATTCAGCGATCTAGAAGATCATAAACGCCGCACTCAAACTGTTAGCGGTAACGGCGCGTGCCTTGTGTGGCATTTTTCACGGTCTGTCTAGACGACTCGTCAATATTCACAAAGCCGTGGGGCCAAAGTGCTGGTCTTTTCACTGCTGCAACAACATCGTAGGCAGTCGGAGCTATCCGAGTAGACCGGATACGAACGCCGGGGAGTGATAAATGAAAGATATGCCAAACGCCGCCGCCAATGTTGGCAAATTCATTGACCCTCTGGTGACCGCCAAGGGCGAAGAGCGCGCGCGTGTGGCATTGAGCAATCCTCAAACGCTTTGGTTCAATACCGGAACGCTGTGCAACATCGAATGCGTGAACTGCTATATCGACAGCAGTCCGACCAATGATGCGCTGGTCTATATCACGGCTGACGAAGTGCAGACCTATCTGGATGAGGCCCAAGAGCGTGATTGGGGTCTGCGCGAGATCGCCTTTACGGGTGGCGAGCCCTTCATGAACCCCGAGATGATCGAAATCCTGCGTCGCTCCCTTGCCGCAGGTTATGAAGTTTTGGTCCTAACAAACGCCATGTTGCCGATGATGCGCAAAAAGATGCGCGAAGGATTGCTGGAACTGAATGGTGACTTCCCGGGCAAACTCACGCTGCGCATCTCGCTCGACCATCACCAGAGGTCAGAGCATGATCAAATGCGTGGCGATGGGGCCTTTAACAAATCGCTAATCGGAATGGATTGGTTGCGCGACAACGGGTTTCAGATGGCGGTCGCGGGACGCACCATCTGGGGGGAAACCGACGCCGAGGCGCGCGCCGGGTTTGCCACGCTCTTTGAGGAACGGGGCTATGCGATTGATGCCTCACATCCCGGCCAGACGGTCCTGTTCCCAGAGATGGACGAAAGCGTCGAGGTGCCAGAGATCACCACGGCCTGCTGGGGTATCTTGAACAAGTCACCAGACGCCATGATGTGCGCGTCATCGCGCATGGTTGTAAAGCGCAAGGGTGCGGGCAAAACCAGCGTCCTAGCCTGTACATTGCTGCCCTACTCGCCCGAGTTCGAACTTGGCAGCACTCTTGCCGAAGCTGAGCGGGACGTTGCGTTGAACCACCCGCACTGCGCCAAGTTCTGCGTTCTCGGCGGGGCCAGCTGCTCGGCCTAGGCCTGCAATTCGCTGTCCCAATAGAGGAAGTCCATCCAGCTTTCATGCAGGTAATTCGGAGGAAACTTGCGCCCCATGTTGCGCAACTCTTCTGACGCCGGTTGACGCGGCGGCTTGAGCAGCGACAGGCCTGACTGTTTAAGGCTGCGCGATCCCTTTTTCAGGTTGCATCTGGAACATGCCGCAACCACGTTTTCCCAGCTTGTGACCCCACCCCGCGCGCGCGGGACAACGTGATCGAACGTCAGGTCGCCTTTGGCGCCGCAATACTGGCAGGAGAATTCGTCCCTTAGAAAAAGATTAAAGCGCGTGAAGGCCACGCGCTTTTGCGGTTTGACATAGTCTTTGAGGACAACGACCGAAGGTATCCTGATCTGGATCGACGGGCTTCGGACATATTCGTCATACTCTGCCACGATATCCACGCGGTCGAGCCACGCCGCCTTGATGGCATCTTGCCACGGCCAAAGCGATAACGGGTAATATGAAAGAGGACGATAATCCGCGTTTAGAACAAGGGCTGGATGCTGCTTTAGCGCCGTCGGTTGGCGCACAAAATCAGTCCTGAATTCTTCTGCCATGCGGGACTCCCCCTCCGCTCGCGACACACCGCCTCGGCACGGGCCTTGATTGGCAACTTAGGACCCGCGTCCTTGCTTACAACTGGACTATATAGGGGCTTTTGAAGCTGGCAACCCCCGCATGTAGACCAATCACAGCCTGCGACGCTGTGCATAAAAACGGACTGCAACAGGGATGTGACAGATCAGCTATAGCCCAGCCGATCACGCATGAAGGCCAGCGCCACTTGCAACCCGTCGGGCGCAATTCCGTGTGCCGTACCTTTCATGATGTGGGCGTAGACATCCGTAAACCCGGCGTCCTGCAAACCTTGGGCGGCGGCAGGCAGGCTCTGAGGCGGAACAACATCATCCTGATCGCCATGCACAAGCAGCACGGGCATGCGCGATTGGGTTTCATCGCCAAGAAGTTCAGGCTCGAGCAAGCGACCGGAAAAGGCGACGATCCCTGCGATGGGATCTTCACGCCGCGGCGCGACATGAAGCGACATCATCGTGCCTTGCGAGAACCCGAACAGCAGAACCTGTTCCGGCAGCAGATCGTGATCGACCATCAGGGCATCAAGGTAGGCGTTGAGATCAGCGGCAGCAGCGCGCAGACCTGCGGCAGCGTCCTCTTCTGACGATCCGTCAATCCATGGGATCGGAAACCATTGATATCCAAACGGCATGCCCGGAATGCTTTCGGGCGCGTCGGGAGACACGAACATGGTATCTGGCAAATGCTCGCCAAGAGGATCAGCAAGCCCGAGCAGATCAGCCCCGTTCGCACCATAGCCATGAACAAAAACGACAGCGGACCGCAGCTCGCCTGAGACTGGCTCTCGGATTTCAGATTGCAGAACGCGTGTCATGTGACCCCCTCGCGAGATTTCTGGTGTGCGTAGTAGGCCCATAGGATGCGCGCGGCAACCGATCTCCACGGGTGCCATGCGACAGACATTTTGCGCAGCTCCGCCTCGGTTGGGCGCGTCGGCAATCCATAGAGCATACGCGCGCCCTCTTGCAGCGCCAGATCACCGGCGGCAAAGGCGTCGGCGCGACCCAAAGAGAATTTGACGTAAATCTCCGCTGTCCATTGGCCGATACCGGTCACTGCCGTGAGCTGCTGAATAACTTCTGCACTGTCCAGTTTCCGCAGGGCTGCAAAGTCCAACCGCGCGGCGGCCAGTGCGCGTGCATATCTGATCTTGGGTCGGCTCAGCCCCACCGATTGCAAGTCGCCATCCGTTGCGGTGTCGATCGCCCGTTCCGATGTTAACCCAGCCGTCTGCATCCTTGCCCAGATCGCAGATGCCGATGCTACAGAAACCTGCTGCGAGACGATGGCCTGAAGAAGCGTCTCGAATCCATCTGATTTCAGGCGCAAGGGTAGCGGCGCGACAAGCTGATAGGCGCGTGCCAAATCCGGATCGCGTGCGGCCAACCACTCTGCGCCTTCGAAAACGCAGCCGTCGTTAACGATCACACGCTCTTTCAAAGGTTCAGAACCCACTGCATAGCCTCATGAACCGTTCGCACGGTTTCGGCCCCGGTTGGCTTGGGACGATTGATCATGATCACCGGTATGCCCAATTCGCGTGCGGCCGTAAGCTTGGTCGAGCTGGCCGAACCACCGGCGTTTTTGACAATCAACCAGTCTACGCCCAGCTTTGAAAAAAGTGCGATCTCATCATCCACTGTAAACGGTGGACGCCCGACCAGGAATTCTCCACCTTCAAAGGGAAACGGCTGCGTTGGCGGATCAATCTGACGACAAATCACGCGCCGCCCACTTAAATTCTGAAATCTCTCCAAGGTTTGCCGACCTGTTGCAAGGAACACCGTTGCATCGGATGCGATGAGGCCTGCAGCCTCTTCTTCTTGGTCGACAAAATACCAAGTGTCGCCCGACATCGCCTGCCATGCTGGTCGCAATACTTGCACATATGGGATGCCAATCCGGGTGCAGACCTCAAAACTGCGCCGGGATATCCGATTGGCGAAAGGATGCGTCGCGTCCAGGACAGCGCGGACCCCATGGTCATGAAGATAGTTTTCAAAACCCGCCGCTCCGCCAAACCCGCCCACACGAGTGGGCACAGCAAGCTTGGTTGCATCACGGGTCGCTCCTGCAAGCGATGCAATCGTATCGATCCCATGGTGTGACAACTCTTTGGCAAGGGCGCGGCCCTCTTGTGTGCCAGCTAACAAGAGGATTTTGGTAGGCTTAGTCATGCCTTCGCCAATACGGTACCAGCCCGATCAATGACAACTACACTGACGTCGGTATCCGGCACGATCCGTTGCGCATTTTCTCGTGCCGTGGTGGCGACCCATTCGGCCATCGGCGGACCGATCCGAGCGAAGGCATCGAGCGCTGTGTTCGCCTGCCCTGCCTCGGCGCCGAAGCGGTGGGCAAGATCGGCAAAATTGACCTGTGACCGTGAGGAATGCAAATCCATGGCCCCTTGGGCAAGCTTCGTCAGCTTGCCAATGCCGCCGCCAATCGTCAGGCGCGGGATCGGATGGCGAGCCATGTATTTCAACATGCCGCCAGCGAAATCGCCCATGTCCAGCATCGCGTGATCAGGCAACCCGTGAAGGGTCTGCACCGTTGCTTCGGACGTCGCACCAGTACAGCCGGCCACGTGCTCGAGCCCATCGGCGCGGGCGACGTCAATACCCCTGTGGATCGAGGCGATCCACGCCGCACAGGAAAACGGACGCACGATGCCCGTTGTGCCGAGTATGGACAGACCACCCTTTATTCCCAGACGCGGGTTCCAGGTCCGAAGCGCAATCTCTTCTCCTCCGGGGATCGAGACCTGCACCGTTGCAGAAAACCCCTCTCCAAAAACCGACTGCATGGCTTGCGCAATCATCTCACGCGGCACTGGATTGATCGCAGGATCGCCCACAGGGACAGGCAAACCTGGCTTGGTGACCTGCCCCACACCCTCACCCGCCTTGAACCGAATACCATCGCCGCCCGGGGTGACACGCGAAATCACCAGCGCGCCATGGGTCACATCTGGATCATCGCCAGCGTCCTTTGTGATACCCACCTCGGCCCAGCCTTCCCCATGCGCGAGGTGGGCGATGGCAAAAACCGGCGTTTCACCGCGCGGGAGCGTGATCTGGACCTCTCGCAGAACCTGATCGGGGTCTCGCAACACCTGACACGCCGCCTTGGCTGCGGCGGCAGCGCAGGCTCCGGTGGTCCAGCCACGCCTAAGGTCTTGATCCGGTTTGCGTCCCATTGCGCGGACTATATGAAGCGCTCGACCCGCCGTCGACACTGACTTGACCTCTATTCGCTCTGCGAATTTTGGCGCAACGCGGCGCACTTACGTCGTTTGTCCACTTAACAGGGCCGAAGATCAGGCGTATCACGGCGCCATGACAAATACCCTGCCCGCCCATCCAGACGCCACATGGCCCGAGCTTTTGCCCGGATGGGTTTGGCTTTGCGGAGCGGGACCCGGTGATCCCGGACTTTTGACGCTGCATGCGCTGAACGCACTGCAACAGGCAGATGTCGTGATTTACGACGCCCTTGTGGGCGATGGCATTCTGCGCTGGGCGCCGCAGGCGGAATTGATCTATGCGGGCAAACGCGGCGGCAAACCCTCTCCGAAACAGCGTGACATCTCGCTGAGGCTGGTGGAATTGGCACGTGCCGGCAAACGCGTCTTGCGGCTCAAAGGCGGCGACCCCTTTGTCTTTGGGCGCGGCGGAGAAGAGGCGCAGACCCTTGTCCAACACGGGATTCCGATGCGCATCATTCCCGGCATCACCGCCGGGATCGGTGGTCTGGCCTATGCCGGCATCCCTGTCACGCATCGTGATGTAAACCAGTCGGTGACGTTCGTAACAGGCCATGACCAATCCGGAGAAGCGACCGGCTCGCTGGATTGGGAAGGTATTGCGCGCGGGTCACAGATGATTGTGATTTACATGGGTATGAAGCATCTCGCTCATATCACCGAGCGGTTGATGGACGCCGGACGCCCGGCCTCGGAACCTGTGGGCATCGTGACCTCGGCGGCGACGGCGGACCAGCACGTGTTGGAAACAACTCTCTCACAGGCGGTCGAAGACAGCGCGCGTGCCGGGCTACAGCCCCCAGCGATCATCTGCGTTGGTCGTGGCGTTTTGATGCGTCAGGCCTTGGACTGGCAGGCCATCGCGCAGGGTCAACCGGTGCGGGATGTTGACCCATTGGGCCGTGGAAGACCGGCTGAAAGCGCGTGAAAGCGATTCTGATTGCCGCGCCGCAATCCGGCAGCGGTAAGACCACCGTCACACTTGGGCTCTTGCGCGCCTTGGCCAAGTCCGGTGCAGACATTCGCAGCGTGAAGCTCGGCCCAGATTACATTGATCCTACCTTTCACGCAGCAGCAACGGGACAGCCTGCCCTGAACCTCGACCCCTGGGCGATGTCACCCACGCTGCAACATGCGGTTCTTTCCGGCGCGAGTCCTCTGGTAATTGAAAGCGCCATGGGGCTGTTTGACGGCGCTGGGCAGTCCGGCAAGGCATCAGCAGCTGAGGTCGCCAAGGCACACGATATCCCGGTGTTACTGGTTATCGATTGCGCGCGACAATCACACTCTGTCGCCGCTATGGTTCATGGTTTCACCCGCTTCGATCCCGACATTCGTTTTCACGGTCTGATCTTGAACAACGTCGGCTCTGAGCGGCATGAGGTGATGCTGCGCAACGCGCTCTCGGCACAAAACGTCCCGATCCGTGCGGTCCTCAGACGCGATAAAACCCTCGCTCAGCCCAGTCGCCATCTTGGCTTGGTCCAAGCATCAGAGCGGGAGGATTTGCCGATTTGGTTGGACCGGTTGGCTGATTGGTTATCCAACGCCGCCGATCCAACGGATTTGCTGGCCGACTGGCAGCCACCGAGTGAGCGAAGAATTCACATCAATCCACCTGCGCAAAATATTGCTATCGCTCAAGATATTGCATTCTCATTCATGTATCCGCACCTTGTTCGGGCTTGGCAAAACGCAGGTGCGCGCATCGAACACTTTTCGCCGTTGCGGGATGATGCTGTCCCGGAGTGCGACCTTGTGTTCCTGCCGGGGGGATATCCTGAATTACACGCAGGTCGATTGGCGTCCAATGAGGTCTTCTTAAAGTCTCTGAGAAATGCATCGGAACACACTGATATTTATGGTGAATGTGGCGGATACATGGCCCTTGGCGACGGGATAGAAGACAGTCACGGCGATCGCCACCAGATGGCCGGATTGCTCCGCCTTGAGACAAGCTTCGCGCGCCCGACGCGGCATCTGGGGTATCGACGCTTGTCCGCATCTTCTGGACCGATGGCGGGAAACTGGACGGGGCATGAATTCCATCATTCCAATACCTTATCCTCGATTGGTGATCCACTTTTTGCCGCAGAAGATGCAGACGGCACCACGCTTGCGCCGATGGGTTTGAGGCGTGACCGCGTCTATGGGTCCTACGCGCACGTCATCGCGCCACTGGACGAAAACAACAGACAGGCGTAGGCGTTTTGCGCATGACGACAGCCGTAGATGACACCCGCGCAAAGCGTAACGTTTGGGTCCTTGTGACCGCGCAGGCCGTGCTTGGTAGCCAGATCACAATGATCTTTGTCATTGGCGGTTTGGCAGGCCAAATGATGGCACCGAACCCCTGCCTCGCAACCCTGCCGATTTCGCTGATTGTCTTTGGCTCCATGACGACCGCCCCATGGCTGAGCCGCGTGATGCAATGGCAAGGGCGCAAGATGGGCTTTCTGATCGGATCGACCGGCGGACTCATCGGCGCGCTGATCGGTGCCTATGGCCTGTCCATTGGGAATTTCTGGGTGCTTCTGATCGGCTCTTACATGACTGGCATGTATATGTCGGCGCAAGGTTTCTATCGCTTTGCGGCGGCTGACACGGCGTCCGACGAATACCGCCCCAAAGCCATTTCCTACGTGATGGCTGGCGGCCTGTTGTCTGCGCTCTTGGGACCGCAACTCACCAAGGTGACCAATGACCTTTTCGCGGTTCCATTCCTCGGGACTTACTTGATTGCTGCCGGCATCAACCTGATTGGCATGGTGCTGTTCTTTTTGTTGGACATTCCAAAACCTCAGAAGTCGACAACCCAGATCGATCAGGGCCGCAGCACTTGGGAAATGCTGAAAACTCCACGCATTGCCGTGGCCGTGATCTGCGCGATGGTGGCCTATGCGCTAATGAACCTTGTCATGACGTCCACACCGATTGCTGTGGTGGGCTGTGGCTTTACCCCGGGGAACGCCGCAGACATCGTGTCAGCCCATGTCATCGCAATGTTTGCGCCGTCCTTCTTTACAGGACACCTGATCGCGCGCTTTGGCGTGGACCGCATTGTGGGCATTGGCCTTGCAACCCTGGCGTTAGCAGGCATCGTGGCGCTGTCAGGCGTTGAATTGGGCCATTTTTTCCTCGCGCTGGTGCTTCTTGGTATCGGTTGGAACTTTGGCTTTATCGGTGCGACCGCGATGCTGACGGCGAACCACACCCCTGCAGAACGTGGACGTATCCAAGGCGTCAATGATGCCATTGTCTTTGGCTGTGTGACGCTGGCATCTTTGGCCTCTGGCGGTTTGATGAATTGTGCTGGCGGCGATGTGGTTGAAGGCTGGAACGCCGTGAACCTCGCAATGGTGCCGTTCCTTGCCCTTGCGGGTGGTTCGCTGATCTGGGTTGTCTTTAACGGACGCCGCGTGGCGGCTTAGGCCCCAAACACGGTCGCCTTGAGCAATAGCATCGACCGTTGATGTGGCGCAGGCTCTTCGAGCCGGTCCAAGACGGCTTCGGGGGCGCGGGCGGCACGTCGCAAGATCGATTTTGCCAAAAACGCCTCACGGCATTCTGGTTGGCGTGAGCTTGGGCGCAATGCTTTGAGCCCCAACTCAATGAAAGCCACCAAATCATCGCGTGACGCGGTCGGTAACGGGCGCCGCCCATGCGCGATCAACGCTGGCACGGCCACAAGAAACCGCGCCAAACCCACACCAAAACCTTTGTCGCTCAGATCGGTATCACGTCCCATGCAAAGCGCCGCGGCAGACATCAACACACCAGACGTGTCTTCAAGATACCTGCGCAAATCATCCCAGCTTTCGAACGGATCGCGGTAGACGTCCCACCGGCGTGCGGCAATGGCCCGATCGGCCAGACGCGCAGCATCCGGTGTCATGACTTCGGCCAAGGGTGTCGTGACCTCATGCCGCCTGACGGAATGACCTTCGGCAATTTCTTCAAGTACGTCGCGCCACCATTGCAGTCGCATCTCGGCGATCATCGCTTCCTGGGTGACCCAAGGCGCGCGGGCAACTTCGACATTCATGGCATAGATCGGCATTAAAACCTGACGCGCGGCCAGCGGCACAGACATCGCTGCCTGAAACCGCTCGGGGTCGCCACGCTCAACGATGCGGGCGCAAGCTTCAAACGACATATGACAGGTCCCTTATCGCGGGTGCTGGAAGCGTTCGCATATAAGTCATGCGTTTGCCCCGGACTCCTGAAGCAGTTTCCACTTGATCGAGTCCAGCAGCGCCTCAAACGACGCATCAACGATGTTCGCACTGACGCCCACGGTGGACCAACGACGGCCTTGCCCATCTTCGCTGTCGATGATCACGCGCGTGACAGCTTCTGTTCCGCCATCCGTGATGCGAACCTTGAAATCGACAAGCCGCATATCCGCGATGCAATCCTGATACCGACCCAAGTCCTTGGACAAGGCTTTGGACAGCGCGTTCACTGGGCCACGGTCGTTACCGGTTTCGTCATGGCTTTCGCTTACGCTCAGCTTTTTGTCGCCATCGACCTTCACGACAACGACGGCCTCAGAGATGCTGACCATCTCGTCATACTTGTTCTTGCGCCTTTCAACGGTCACACGGTAGCGCTTGACCTCAAAGAACTCGGGCAATCGACCCAACTCATCCAGCGCCATGAGCTCGAACGACGCCTGCGCCGTATCATAGGCGTATCCCGCCGCCTCGCGCGCCTTGATCTCTTCCAATATACGGCCGAGCGCGGCGTCATTTTTCGGCACATCAATCCCGGCATCTGCGAGTCGTTTGCGCAGGTTCGACTGCCCCGCCTGATTTGACATCGGGATGACCCGGTCATTACCAACGACCGCAGGATCAATGTGTTCGTATGTCGACGGGTCCTTCAGCAACGCCGACACATGCAGCCCGGCCTTGTGCGCAAAGGCCGATGCGCCGGTAAAAGGACGGTTCCGTTGTGGCACGCGATTGAGTATATCATCCAGCTGCCGCGAAATCCGTGTGAGCGACGGCAGGCTATCCAGCGAAACACCTGTTTCAAACTGGCTTGCGAAAGGTTCTTTCAGCAAGAGAATGGGGATCACACTGGTGAGCGAGGCATTTCCACACCGCTCACCCAGCCCATTCAGTGTTCCTTGAATTTGTCGAACACCCGCCAAGACAGCCGCAAGCGTCCCAGCGACCGCGTTTTCGGTGTCGTTATGCGTATGGATGCCCAACTGATCACCCGGTACGCCACGGCTAATCAGGTCAGAGACGATGTCGCTGATTTCCTGTGGCAACGTCCCGCCATTGGTATCGCATAGCGCCACCCAGCGCGCGCCAGCATCCAGCGCGGTTTTGATGCAGGCCGTTGCGTATTCGGGGTTGGCTTTGAACCCATCAAAGAAGTGTTCGGCGTCAAAGATCGCTTCGCGACCATCGGCCACGATATGCGCCACTGATGCCCGGATGCTTTCAAGGTTTTCCTCAAGCGACACGCCAAGCGCTTCGGTGACGTGATAATCATGGCTTTTGCCAACAAGGCAGACCGTACGCGTTCCAGCATTCATGACAGCTGCAAGAACATCGTCATTTTCGGCCGATCGCCCGGCCCTTTTGGTCATGCCAAAGGCCGTGAACTTGGCGCGGGTTTGCGGCGGGTTCTCGAAAAATTCGCTATCAGTCGGGTTCGCACCGGGCCAACCGCCTTCGATATAGTCGATCCCAAGCTCATCTAAGGCGCGCGCGATTGCGTGCTTTTCAGTCGTCGAGAATTGCACACCTTGCGTCTGTTGCCCGTCACGCAGGGTCGTATCGAAAAGGTAAAGCCGCTCAGCCATGGTCGTATCCCTCCCGCGGCAGGCCCAACGTATCGAAGCCAGTGCTCACGCCAGCCCCTCCAGTTTTGCAGCATCGAAGCCGGCTCCGGGCACAAGCTCAACACCGGCTTTCGACATCCGCACCTCGATCCCGGCCTCGACCAGCGCCGACTTCAACCGATCCACTTCGCTGAAATCCTTGGTTTCCATGGCCGCCGCGCGCGCTTTGGTGAGTTTGTCCTCTAAGCCACTCAAGTCCACATCAGGCGCTGCGTCCCATCCACCAAGTTCAGGTGTCAGTAGGCCGATCAAATTAGCCGATGCCAGCAATGCCTCCGCATCGTGCGCCTTGGCCAGTTCCCGCAGACGCGCCAAAGCACCTGCCGTGTTCAGATCGTTTGCGACCGCAGCCAAAACCTCTGCATCGACCGAACCCGGCGTGACGCCATCTGTCAGTTTACGCCAATCCCGAAGGGTCGCTTCGGCCTCGGCACGTTTGCGATCTGTCCAGTCCATCGGCTTGCCGTAATGGGTCCCCAGAAACACCATCCGAATGACCTCACCCGGCACGCCCTGATCCAACAGGTCGCGCACCGTAAAGAAATTGCCCAATGACTTGGACATTTTCTTGCCTTCGACCTGCAACATCTCGTTATGCATCCAGACGCGTGCAAATTCGCCCTCGGGATGCGCACAGCAGCTTTGTGCGATTTCATTTTCGTGGTGCGGGAATTGAAGATCATTTCCGCCGCCATGAATGTCAAAGCTATCCCCGAACAGGTCCGCAGACATTGCCGAACATTCGATGTGCCATCCCGGACGCCCCCGCCCCCATGGGCTGTCCCATCCCGGGACATCATCTGTGGAAGGCTTCCAAAGGACGAAATCCATAGGGTTCCGTTTATACGGGGCCACTTCGACCCGTGCGCCTGCGATCATGTCATCGACGGACCGCCCCGACAAAGTCCCGTAATCTGCGTAGCTTTCGACCGAAAACAGCACGTGGCCTTCCGCGGCATAAGCGTGACCCTTTTCGATCAGATCCGAAATCATCGCAATCATCTGATCGACATAGGCAGTCGCACGGGGCATGAGGGTGGGTTCCAAAGCACCCACGGCCGCCATGTCATCCAAATACCACTGAGTGGTTTCTGCCGTGATCTGCGCAATGTCGCGACCGGTGGCTTCTGCCCGGTCAATGATCTTGTCGTCGATATCGGTGAAGTTCCGGGCGTATGAGACATGACCTGCCCCATAAACGTGACGCAACAACCTGAACAAAACATCAAAGACGATCACCGGGCGCGCATTGCCGATGTGTGCACGGTCATAAACGGTTGGGCCACAGACATACATGCGCAAGTTCTTTGGATCGATCGGTTCAAAGACCTCTTTTTTGCGGGTCTTGGTATTGCGCAAGGTGATCTGTGTCATGGAATAGGCCTATGTCGGACGCGCCTGAGCGGTGCAGGCTGATTAACCGGGGTGTGAAGCTTGGGAAAGGTCAGACAACGTCGAATTTTGCCCGAAGACGGGCTGCGGGACAGTTCAGCAACAAATACAAATCAGACGGGTCATATGGATTGGATAGAGGTTTTAGGCCTTTGCGTCCAGATCGACCGCAATTAGCCTGCAAGACATGACACGGGATTTGACAGATGGGGTCTGCTCGGCCCTGCCGGGCGCTGAATGGGCCGATCACCGGGACGGGTCACATGACGCCTGGAAGGTTGGCGGCAAGATGTTTGCGACCATCGGAATGATGAACGATGGCGTCAGCGTCAAAACACCTAACATTGAAACAGCGCAATTTCTGATCGAATTGGGGCGCGCTATCAAGGCCCCGTATTTTCACCGCTCTTGGGTGCGCATTCCGTGGGGTCATGTGCCTGATGACGAGCTTCAAGATCGGATTTTGACGTCGTACCGTCTGGTCAGACAGAGCTTGCCCAAACGCGTGCAGGCCCAGTTACCCGCTTTGCCGGATTGAGCTGAAACATCGACACCAAAGGATCGCACGCATGCATGTGTCACGGACGCTGACCTCACTGACGGATGATGGCGACGATGGCTGGGGCCTGTTCTATGAGGCGCGCCGCCGCGTGGCTGCAGGTGAACCGATTGTCGAACTGACCATCGGCGAACATGACATCAAGACCCATCCGTCGATCCTTGCGGCCATGCACGCTTCGGCCACCGGCGGTCATCTAGGATATGCCAGCGTGCCTGGGACCCCTCAATTGCGTGACGCAGTTGCGCGGCGGGTTACGGAACGCACTGGTGTCGAGACGTACCGCGACAACGTTGTAATCACTCCAGGTGGGCAATCAGCGCTGTTTGCAAGCCATTTGGCGTGCCTGTCTTCGGGCGATGTCGGACTGTTCCTCGACCCTTACTACGCAACCTATCCCGGTTCGATCCGCGGCAGCGGCGCGGTCGCTCGTGCCGTTCCATGCCATGCACAAAACGGGTTTCAGCCGCGACTCTCAGACCTTGAGGCGGCGGCAAAGGGAGCAAAATCGCTTTTGATCAACACGCCGAATAATCCGACTGGCGTTGTCTATTCCAAAGAAACCGTGGCGATGCTTGGACAATTCGCAATCGATCACGATCTTTGGCTCATCTCTGACGAGGTTTACGACACGCAGGTTTGGGACGGCGCTCATGTTAGCCCAAGGGCCCTGCCCGGTCTGCAGGATCGGACATTGGTCATTGGGTCCATGTCAAAAAGCCATGCCATGACTGGTAGCCGTGTTGGCTGGGTCGTCGGCCCCAAAGATGTGATTGCCCATCTGATTAACTTGTCGACGCACACGACTTATGGCGTGCCGGGTTACATTCAGGATGCTGCGCTCTTTGCCTTGGATCAGGGTTTTGGGCTGGAACACGAAGTCAGCGCGCCATTTGCGCGGCGGCGCAAGCTCGCTCAGGACCTATTGGCAAAGCAGAATACCTTGGGCCTCGTTTCGTCGGGTGGCGCCATGTATCTGATGTTGGATGTTCGCGCGACTGGTCTTGATGGAGAGGCATTTGCGCAGGGATTGCTTGATAATCATCGGATCGCCGTCATGCCGGGGCGCAGCTTTGGTCAGGCCGCGGCAGGACATGTCCGCGTGGCCATGACCGTCGATGACGAACGCTTTGAAGGCGCTTTGAAAACCATGATCGACTACGCGCAAAACCTTGGTCGCGATTAGACAAGCGTGTCGCAAACAATCTGCCATCATGGCGGTATGTTTGCCGGATTCCAGACCGGGCTTTGCCCGATAACATTGACGGCGCGCACAATTGGCGCATCCCGTGGGCGCGCCGCGCGGGGCCGCCCCTGATCCTGTTTCGGACACCGACTTCAGGATAAAAGAAACAGGGATAATCCAATGAACATGATCGACAAACCTCGCACATCCGGCCGTGCAGGCGGGCGCGCCGCGCGCCGTGCTGCCCGCGCAGCCCCATTGACCGACAACCTGAAACCCGTGCGTCCGGGTCTGAGTGGCGGGACCTATAGACCCCTGACCGATGCTGGCGTGCAGCGCATCCATGAGGCCGCTTTGCAGTGTCTTGAGGAAATCGGCCTTGCCGATGCTCCGCAATCCGGCATCGACATTATGGTCAAAGCCGGAGCGATCCTGGGTGATGATGGGCGTCTGCGCTACCCGCGCGCCTTGGTCGAAGACGCCGTTGCCATGGCGGCAAAGACGATCACCCTGTATGGCCGGTCACCCGCATTCGACATGGAGCTTAGCGGCACGCGCGTTCACTATGGGACGGCAGGTGCGGCTGTTCACATGGTCGACATCGAAACCAACGACTATCGCGATAGCACAGTCCAAGATCTCTATGATGCCGCCCATCTGGTTCAGCACCTTGAGAACATCCACTTTCTACAAAGACCGATGGTCTGCCGTGACATCACCAACAATGATGAGTTGGACTACAACACCATCTACGCCTGCTGCCGTGGAACACTGAAGCATATCGGCACGAGCTTTGTCGAACCGCAATACGTGCCCCAAAGCCTTGAGATGCTGCACATGATTGCAGGCGGCGAAGACGCATGGCGCGCGCGGCCTTTCGTGTCGAACTCGAACTGTTTTGTTGTGCCCCCTATGAAATTCGCGACCGAAGCCTGCGAGGTCATGGAGGCCTGTATTCGGGGGGGGATGCCGGTCCTGTTGCTGAGCGCGGGCATGGCTGGCGCGACGGCTCCTGCGACGTTGGCTGGTGCGATCGTTCAGGCAACCGCCGAGTGTCTGGCCGGGCTTGTCTATGTCAACGCCATCTCGCCCGGGCATCCTGCCATCGTAGGGACTTGGCCGTTTGGTTTGGATTTACGCACAGGGGCGATGTCCGTTGGTTCTGGCGAGCAAGCTCTGCTCAGCGCCGGATGCGCACAGATGCATCAATTCTACGGTGTGCCAGGCGGCGCCGCCGGGGGTGCGTCCGACAGCAAGCTGCCAGATATGCAGGCCGGTTGGGAGCAGATGTGTTCGAACGTCATGACGGGACTGTCAGGTTTGAACATGGTTTATGAAGCCGCCGGAATGCACGCTTCGCTTTTGGGCTTTTGCCATGAAAGCCTGATCCTAGGGGACGATTTGATCGGTCAGGCGCAACGCTGTGTGCGCGGGATCGAGGTCACTGAGGATACCGTCGCAGTTGAAACCATCCGGAGCACCGTTTTGGGCTCTGACGGCACTGGCGGACCAGGCCACTATTTGGGCGCGGATCAGACACTGACCTTGATGCAAAAAGACTTTGTATATCCGACGCTTGGCGACAGAACCTCACCCAAAGAATGGGCGGAGAACGACAAGCCCGATTTGATCCAAAACGCGATCAAACGTAAAGAAGCGTTGTTGTCCACGCCAAGCCCAGCGGCCTTTGATCCACAATTGGATCGGTCGCTGAGAGAGGCGTTCAACATTCACCTGCCCGTCTAAAAAGCTCGGCGCAGGACCCCGTGCAGCAGCCAAGCCTCCGCATGCGCGGTGGCTTTTGCTATTTTGCTGCTTCGGCTTTTTCTTCCAGCGACAGCCACTCTTCTTCAGCGGCGGCCAAGGCCTCTTGCCGTTCCACCAATGCGTCTGTGCCCTTTTGAAATTTCACGGGCGATTGGGTGAACAGGTCCGGCTGCGCGAGGAATTCCTCAAGCTTGGCGATTTCGGATTCCAGGCGCTCAATCTCTGAAGGCAGCGCCTCAAGGCGGTGCTTTTCTGTAAAGGACAAACCGCTTTGTTTGGGGGTCGGCGCTGCTTCCTTGGCGTCAGACTTCTTCGGCTTGCCTGAGGGCGATGCCGTGGTTTCGGCAACGTCGCGTTTTTGCGCCTGATAGTCGGACCAACCGCCTGCATAGACTGTCAGCCTGCCGCCCCCTTCGAACGCGATGGTTTGTGTTGCCACGCGGTCCAAGAAATCACGGTCGTGGCTGACCAGAAGGACTGTGCCAGAGTATTCGCCCAAGATGTCTTGCAATAGGTCAAGCGTCTCGACGTCGAAGTCGTTTGTTGGCTCGTCGAGGATCAAGAGATTGGACTCTTTCGCCATCAGCTTGGCAAGCAAAAGCCGTGCCTTCTCTCCGCCAGAGAGCGAGCGCACTGGCGCGCGGGCCTGCTGATCGTCGAACAGGAATTCTTTTAGATATCCAACCACGTGCTTGGGCGTCCCGCGCACCATGATCTGATCAGACCGCCCCGAGACAGCCAGCCCCTGCTCGGAGAGGAGCGCCTCCCAAAGGGTCATGTCGGGATCAAGAGTGGCACGGGTTTGATCAAACACCGCCACATCAAGGTTCGTGCCAAGCTTGA
Source organism: Shimia ponticola (assembly GCF_007995215.1). Lineage (GTDB taxonomy): Bacteria > Pseudomonadota > Alphaproteobacteria > Rhodobacterales > Rhodobacteraceae > Shimia_B > Shimia_B ponticola. The sequence continues at coordinate 18,187 of NZ_VCDK01000003.1, read as the reverse complement.
CCGAGCCTGTATCCGGCTCAAGCTGGCCAACCAGCATCTTGAGCAGCGTGGTTTTACCGGCCCCATTCGGACCGACAAAGGCTACGCGGTCGCCGCGTTGAACCGTTAGGTCAAGATCCCGCACAACGGTCCGGTCGCCAAATGTCTTGGAGATACCGCGCGCCTCGATGACCTTTTTCCCGCTTTTCTGACCTGCCTCGAAGGACATCGCTGCGGTGCCTTGGCGTTTGATCTGGCTGGCACGTTCGGCCCGCAACGCCTGTAGCGCACGGACGCGTCCTTGATTCCGCTTACGTCTAGCGCTGATGCCTTCGACAGCCCAACGGGCTTCGGCCTTGATTTTGCGGTTGAGCTTGTGGCGCTGTTCGTCTTCCTCTTCCCACGTCTTGTCGCGCCACGCCTCAAAGGCTTCGAATCCCTTTTCCTGACGCCGCACATCGCCGCGGTCGATCCAAAGCGTTGCGCGCGTCAGGGCATTCAAAAAGGCACGGTCGTGGCTGATCAGGACATAAGCCGCGCGGGTCGATTTCAGTTGGTCCTCCAGCCAACCAATTGCCTCGATATCAAGGTGGTTGGTCGGCTCATCTAGCAACATTAACTCGGGCGCTTCAGCCATCAGCTTGGCCAACGCCGCGCGCCGTCTTTCTCCTCCGGACGCGGTGGCAATGGGGCGCTCAGGGTCAAATTTCAGCCCCTCCGCCGCCATTTCGACCTTATAGGCTTCGCTTGGGTCCAACCCGCTTTGCGCGAATTCGCCCAAGGTCATGAAGCCTTTCATGGACGGGTCCTGTTCCATGTAGCCGACCGAATGACCGGGTGGAACAACCCGCTCTCCGCTGTCGGCCTCGACCAACCCAGCCATCACTTTCATCAGCGTGGATTTGCCTGACCCATTGCGCCCAACCAAGGCAACACGGTCGCCTTGCTGTACAACAAGTGACAGGCCGTCAAATACTGGGTTCCCGCCAAAGGTGAGTGAGATTTCGGAAAGCTGAAGAAGTGGTGCGCGTGCCATGGTGCGGCGCTAAGGCTGTGTCAGGCGAAGGTCAAGCAAGTCAGCCAGCTACGGCCCGAAGCAAGCGTTTGCGCGCAGGCGGGATCGCCGCGATCTCAAGCCCTGTGAAGACGTGCAAAGTGTTCAAATCGCAGTCCACCACCGCATGGTCACTGACCCAGCCGCCCATGGACAGATAAGTCTTGAGCAATGGCGGCATGGTGGTCATGGCAGATTTTCGATCCGGCTTGCGCCGCAGACGTTCTGCAAATCGAAAGACCTGTGGTGCTTTGACCCTTGGCAGCCACCGCTTCGGCGCCAGGTGTCGGTCGGCCAGCACAGCAAAGGCGTCATGATACCGGGCGGCATCGGTGCCATGAAAGGATGAACAGCCAAACAGCATTTCGACGGCGTTTTCATCCACGTACCGGGTCATGGCGCCCCAGGCGACGCGCAAGACGTCTGGATCTGTGACGTCGGGATGGATACAGAAACGGCCCATTTCAACCATCGGAGCATCGAATGCCTCAAGCGCCGAAAGCTCATAATACTGGGCCGAATAACTGCGTCCGATCTCCCTGCCGCCGGACAGAGGCAGAAACCTGAAGCAGCATACAAGCCGGTCTTCACTCTCATCCGAGACCAGAACATGCTCGCAGGCCGGGTCGAATTCATCGGCATCAACGCCCTGTCCCCCGCGAAACACAAGGTGACGCAGGCTTTGTGCCGCCGCGAGATCATGGTGATCGCGGGCCATGCGCGCCTTATATCGCCCACGTATGAGTGTCCGCATGAACAAATCCTTCATGGCCACCGCGACTTCACGCCTGCGCGCGCTGACCGCAGCACCTCTTGGACCAAAGAGATGGGCGACTTACATCTACGTCAACCCCTTCGACGGGGAATGTGAGACCACAAGGACGGAAAACAGAACCATATGGACAAAGTTGTCAAATCAGACACCGAATGGCGCGCCCAACTCAGCGACTTGGCCTACAAAGTGACCCGCAAGCACGGGACGGAACGTGCCGGTACGCACGAGGATTTTCCAGGCGGTCCCGGTACATTTGCCTGTGTCTGTTGTGGAGCACCATTGTTTGACAAGAGCACCAAGTTTGACAGCGGTACCGGCTGGCCAAGCTTTTTTGCGCCAATGCCTGATGCACCGGTCGGCGAAAGCGTCGACAATAGTTGGTTCATGCGTAGGACCGAGGTGCATTGCGACCGGTGCGACGCACATCTGGGCCACGTCTTTCCCGATGGGCCACAGCCCACTGGTCTACGCTATTGCATCAACGGCGTTGCCTTGGAATTCCACAGCGACAATGACGAAAACGCTGACTGATCAGCCGTCTGAACCGCCCAAGAGACGTCCAGCATCAAATCGGCCGATATTGCCAAGAAGCTGGCGCAGGAAGGCAGTGTTTTGAACGCTGCTTTCCGTGACACGGCGTGACAGCGGGACAACACGGCCATCTTCGAGCGTAAAACGCTCGATGTTGGTCACGACCCCGTCGCCGTCAAAGCTGATTGCAACCAGTTGACGATCGATTACAGCGGGTTCGAGAACGCCAAACTGTCTGCGTTGGCTGGACAGGTAGTAATAGGCGCTGTCTGTCAGAACACCCGAAGTGGACGGACGGCCAATGACGTCTTCGACGGTCGCGCGCGTATCTGCACCGACGATGACCGACTCAAGCTCAGCATCCGTGGGCGCGTAGCCATGATTTCGGATCTGTGCGACACAGCCGGCCAAAGCAGCAGCAGCGGCCAGTATTGCGACTTTACGGGTTACTGTGCCTATCATGCCTGCTCTTCCACCAACGCGGGTCAATTGATCGCTGCCTTTTACTGACAATTGCGGCGATGTAACAGGACCTAAGCGATGTGATCAAGAAGAAGGCAAATGATGGGCACTGGCACGCAAATTGTTGAACTTGCCAAACTGCGCGGCGCAGGTCCGCACAGGTTTGAGATTACCATGACCGATGCCGAGCAAGATGCCGTGGCAGAAACTCTGGATTTGATATCTTTGCGCAAACTACGCGCTGCTGCTGAACTTTCCGGTCTGGGCAAACGCGATTGGAAGCTTGTGATGACATGGGGCGCGACGGTGGTGCAGACCTGTGTGATCACGACAGATCCGGTCACAACGCGTTTGGATCAGACCGACCAACGTGTTTATCTGGCAAACTTTCAGGTCCCGCAGGATGAAGAAGCCGAAATGCCGGAAGACGACACAACCGAAGGCCTGCCTGACACGCTGGATCTGCACGGCGTCTTGACGGAGATGATCGCCCTTGCCTTGCCTGAATACCCTCGGTCGGAAGGTGCCGCATTAGGACAATCCGTCTTTGCCGAACCGGGCATCGCCCCGATGACGGATGAGGACGCCAAACCCTTTGCTGGCTTGGCCGCGCTGCGCGATCAGCTGGGAACGAAGGGCGACGAATAAGCACTTGCCATCGGCAAATCTATGCGTATGTTGCGCCCCTCGTTTGCAGGGCTTTGTTTGTGCTTGTGTGTAGCGCCAACTTCACTATAAGCCGCGCAAACTTATCAGAAATTTGGCTCGCCGTAGTGGCTGGCCCCCGACCCGAGGTTGAGACATGGCTGTCCCACAGAATCGCGTGACCCGCGCCCGCCGCAACAATCGTCGTTCCCACGATAGCCTTGTTGCTGCAAATCCTAACGAATGCCCGAATTGCGGTGAGCTGAAGCGCCCACACCACGTCTGCGCGTCGTGCGGCCACTACAACGATCGTGAAGTCGTTGCCATGGCGGACGAAATCGATCTCGACGACGAAGACGCGGCCTAGAACACTCGTCTTTCAGGCCGGAGCTTAGGGAATGGCAGAGCCACGCGCCAATAAAGACTTAGCGTCTGCGCGGCCCGCTTCGGCTGACACCCAAAAAACGCATGTAATTTCCGTGGACGCCATGGGTGGCGACCACGGTCCTTCGACTGTTGTCAAAGGTCTGGCGCGCGCGGCCTACAAGAATGGCGACTTGCGCTTTGTGCTGCATGGGCCGGAAGACCAATTGGCACCGTTGGTAGCCAAGCGCAAAATCTCGGACATTACGACCATCGTGCACGCAGACGGCGTTGTCGCGATGAAGGACAAACCCAGCCATGTCATGCGCCATGGCAAGGGCACCTCGATGTGGTCCGCTATCGAATCCGTGCGGTCCGGTCAGGCGGACGTGGTGGTCAGCTGTGGCAACACCGGCGCGCTTATGGCGCTGTCCATGGTGCGCTTGCGCAAGTTGCCTGGCGTGAACCGCCCCGCTATCGCGATCATGTGGCCCTCGTATTCCAAAGCAGGCTTTAGCGTCATGCTGGACGTGGGGGCTGACATCCGCGCCGACGCCAAGGACCTGATGCAATATGCCTTGATGGGTGCTGCATATGCGCGCAATGGGCTTGGAATCGCGCGGCCCCGCGTCGGTGTGCTCAATGTCGGCACAGAAGAGCATAAAGGTCGCTCAGAGCTTCTTGAAGCCGTCCATCTCATCGAAGGACAGGCGCAGTCGGCAAATTTTGAGTCGCTGGGCTTCGTCGAAGGCGGACAAATTCCTTCGGGCAACGTCGATGTGATTGTGACAGACGGCTTCACCGGAAACATCGCCCTCAAGACTGGCGAAGGCACCGCTTCGTTCGTCTCTGACTCGCTTCGGTCTGCATTCAAACACTCCCCGCTCTCGCGGCTTGCCGCTTTGATGGCCTACACATCCCTACGACGTTTGAAACACCGTATCGATCCACGCCGCGTGAATGGTGGCGTGTTCCTTGGCCTCAACGGCACAGTGGTCAAATCGCACGGCGCGGCCGACCCGACCGGGATTGCAGCCGCCGTTAATCTGGCGCACCAATTGTCTCGGTCCGGCTTTCAAGACCGCCTAGCGGTCCGGGTTGCCGAAGCCGGTGGCTTTGCAAATGCAGGCCAAAGCGAAACAAAGGACACACACGATGGCGCTTAGAGCGGTTTTGGTTGGTTTTGGTCATGCCCTGCCCGAGCGCGTCGTGGAAAACGCTGATTTCGAAGCACCGATCGACATTCATGGAACGACGGTGTCGCTTGAAACGAACGATGCGTGGATCAAAAGCCGCACAGGAATTGAACGGCGGCACATCGCTGCCGAAGGTCAACATACTTCGGACCTTGCAACCGATGCCGCTCTTGCTGCTCTGAAGGACGCAGGTGTTGAGGCCGAGTCGATTGATGCAATCATCGTTGCGACGTCGACGCCTGATCTGACTTTTCCGTCAGCAGCGACAATGGTGCAAAACAAGCTAGGCATGACGGGCGGATTTGCCTTTGATATCCAAGCGGTTTGCGCAGGCTTTGCATTTGCAATGGCCAATGCAAACGCGCTTATTGTGTCGGGTCAAGTAAAGCGCGCCTTGGTGATCGGCGCGGAAACCTTCAGCCGAATTATGGATTGGACAGATCGCGGGACGTGTGTGCTCTTTGGCGACGGCGCCGGTGCCGTTGTTCTGGAGGCGCAAGACCAATCCGGAACCGCGTCGGACAGGGGTATCCTGGCGACCGAACTGAATTCGGACGGGCGCTATAAGGATATCCTCTACGTCGACGGTGGCGTATCCACGAACTCGACCGGTGCGCTGCGCATGCAAGGCAAAGAGGTCTTCCGCCACGCTGTCGAAAAGCTTGCCGGTTCGGCCAAAACCTCGCTTCAGGATGCGGGCCTGACGACTGACGATATCGACTGGATCGTCCCGCATCAGGCAAACCTGCGCATCCTCAAATCTACTGCCGATAAGCTGTCTGTTCCCATGGATCAGGTCGTCGTGACCGTTCAGGATCATGGCAACACCTCTGCCGCATCGATTCCCTTGGCCCTGTCCGTGGCACGCGCAGATGGACGACTGAAGGACGGGCAAGTGGTCGTTACCGGTGCAATTGGCGGCGGATTGGCCTGGGGTTCGGTTGTCTTCCGCCTTTAACACCTGCGTGCAACCCCCTGTTATTGACCCGGCCTTTTGCTGTGGCCTATGGTGTTGGGAATGATCCGGGGGGACCGATGACCGATAAAACTCTTACGCGCGCCGATCTCAGCGAAGCCGTCTTTCAAGAAGTGGGCCTATCGCGCAATGAATCCGCGCAGCTGGTCGAAAGCGTGTTGAACGAAATGTCCGATGCGCTCGTGCGCGGCGAACAGGTCAAGATCTCGTCCTTCGGCACCTTCTCGGTTCGCAGTAAAACGGCGCGCATGGGGCGCAATCCAAAGACCGGCGAAGAGGTTCCGATCTCGCCCCGGCGTGTGCTGACATTCCGGCCGTCCAACATGATGAAAGATCGCGTCGCGGCGGGCAATAAAGGCTAAGCTGACATGGCGAAGTCACGCGAAGCATTTCGCACCATCTCTGAGGTTGCCGATGCTCTCGGCACTCAGCCGCATGTTTTGCGCTTTTGGGAAAGCAAGTTCTCACAGATCAAACCGGTAAAGCGTGCCGGAGGACGTCGCTATTATCGACCTGCCGACATGGCCCTACTCGGCGGCATCAAACAGCTTTTGCACGAAGACGGGCTAACCATCAAAGGCGTGCAAAAAATCCTGCGCGAACGTGGCGTGAAATACGTCGCCGCCTTGGCAGAAGGTGCGCCGATGGAAGTCGACGCAGAGACCATCAAACCCGACGAAAACGTCGTGCCGCTGCGCAAATCCACCAACGACAAGGGCAAGGTCAAGACGCCCAAGCCAGAAACCGAAATAGATGAGGCGGAGATCGTGGCAGACGCCAAAGACGATCAGCTTGGCTTGTTCGATAGCGATCCTGAAACGCCAAAAGACGAACCGGTCGCAGCGCAGCAGCCGCCAGAAGATGCATCTGATGTTGCTCAATCCGATGCGAACATTCTACTTGAAATCAAAGAGCTATCGACAAAAGCTGCCGCACTGGATGATATCGAGATACCGCCTTTGCAGACCATTGCTGATCGCTTGAGCGCGCTTCGTGATCGCATGGCTTCCGACGCGCGTGGATAGGCCGATTCCGCCTTGCCCCCGCAGCGTTTTCAAGTATACGACACCCTCAGTCGGGCTATGGCGCAGCCTGGTAGCGCGTCCGTCTGGGGGACGGAAGGTCGCAGGTTCGAGTCCTGCTAGCCCGACCATCGCTACCTCTCCCAGCAAATGTAATTGCGACTTCTGATGACCGGTGTCCTACCCAGCCAACTGATCACTGCCATGGTGGATCGCGGTGAAATCGCGACAGACCGTCCTTTGGTCACAGGACAGGTCCAACCTGCCAGCCTCGACTTGCGATTGGGAACCGTAGCCTACCGCGTGCGGGCGTCGTTTCTGGCAGGACAAGGCAACACGGTTCAGGATCGTCTCGCTGATTTCGAGATGCACCGGATCGACCTCACCGATGGGGCCGTTCTTGAAAAGGGCTGTGTCTATGTGATCCCACTGATGGAACACCTCGCCCTACCCGCCGACGTACAGGCCGTGGCAAACGCCAAGAGTTCGACCGGACGATTGGACCTGCTGACACGCACGATCACTGACGGCGGCGAAGAATTTGACCGGATCAACAGTGGCTATCACGGGCCGCTTTACGCAGAAGTCTGCCCCAGATCGTTTTCCGTTCTGGTGCGTCCCGGCATGCGTTTGAACCAAATCCGGTTCCGCCAAGGGCAAGCCGTGCTGGATGATGATGCCTTGCGTGCATTGCATCACGACACGCCGCTGGTCTCTGGCACAGCGACCATTGCGGACGGCTTAGGGTTTTCCGTCGATCTGCGACCGGCGCAGGGCGATTTGGTTGGCTACCGGGCCAAGCCCCATACTGGCATCATTGATCTAGACCTGATCGGTCATTACGACCCGGCCGAATTCTGGGAAGACATTCGCACCACCGACGGGCGCATCATCCTCGATCCTGGCGCGTTTTACATTCTCGTCAGCCAAGAAGCCGTGACCATCCCGCCGATGTATGCCGCCGAAATGGCTCCTTACCTTGCCATGGTGGGCGAGTTCCGGGTCCATTACGCGGGTTTCTTTGATCCCGGTTTTGGCCACGATGCCGCCGGCGGGTCAGGCTCGCGCGGGGTGCTCGAAGTCCGCTGCCATGAGGCCCCTTTTGTTTTGGAACACGGGCAAATCGTCGGGCGCCTGGTCTACGAGGAAATGGCTGAACGGCCAGACACCTTATATGGGGCGGACCTAGCGTCAAATTATCAGGGCCAAGGCCTGAAACTGTCCAAGCACTTTCGCGCCTAACGGATAAAGGGCCCCTCACCTAAGTCCTCGGTTTCCTTTGCCTGAACGGTGCGCTCCATATGTGTCGACAGGACCATGTAGCTGCGGGTGCCTTGTACGCCTTCGATATCGTAGACCCGTGCAAGAAATCCCTCCAAGGCCTCGGGTGACGCGCAGCGCACCTTAAGAAGAACACAGGTGTCGCCAGTAACCGAATGCAGTTCTTCAACCTCTGGCAATTGGGTTAACGCCAGCATTGCACCGGTCTTTCCCCACCCTTTCGTGTCCACGTGCACAAAGGCCAACAAGGGCTTCCCAATCTTGTGACCATCTAGGACCGCGACAGTCGCTTTGATGGCCCCGCTGGCGCGCAACCGTTTCACACGCTCATGTACCGCCGGTGCAGAAAGCCCAACCTTATCACCGATAGCGGCCAGGCTTTGCGTCGCATCGCAGGACAGTTCGCTTAATATTTTTCGGTCAAACGCATCTATCCCCTCGCGCCCGCGGGCCGTCCGCCGAATGTCTTCTGTTTTTGTCTCTGTCATAGCATCACAGGCTTTCCTGAACCGTTTTTGCTGACTACGCCATGTGCAGAAGCCTGTCAGGGGAAAAATCAAAAGTGCAAAATCCCGTTCTGCTGCTCACATGCTCAATCGGTGTGATTGGTGCCAATTCCCTGTTGTTGTCGCCGATTGCGACGTCCGTAGCTGATAGCTTTGCCGGTGCGGCAGCCGCTGATGTTCTCATAGGTGTGTCTGCCTACGGGTTGGGCACAGCCAGTTCTGCACTTGCGCTCGCCCCCTTGTCAGACCGCCTTGGTGCAGACCGCGTGGTCGCAGCCGCGCTTATGTTGCTATCGCTGAGTTTGGGGCTGACCGCCGTGGCGCCTGCGCTGGTTGTTCTTTGGGTCGCTCAGGCGATGGCCGGTGTGGCGGCTGGAGCTGCGTTGCCTGGGATTTACACACTGGCAGCGACAGTTTCGCCGCCGGGACGCGAGCTGCAGACCATGGGTCGGGTGTTGACCGGTTGGACACTTTCTCTGGTGGCTGGCGTCACGCTGTCAGCAATTTTGACCGATCTTTTGGGTTGGCGCGCAGTTTTCGGAATGCTTGCTACCCTGTCATTGTGTTTGACGGTGACGGCGCATCGCACAGAGTTCGGAAACATTCAGCGCGGGCGGGCCACATCGCCATTGACTGCCTTGCACGTGACAGGCCTCGGCCGGGCGCTGTTATCGGCGTTTCTCACGATGCTGGCGTTTTATGGAACCTACACGTTCGTTGGAGTCCATTTGAACGACGCCTTCGGTCAGACCGCGTCTGCGGCCGGTCTGGTCGCGCTTGCCTACGGTGCCGGCTTTGGCTGTGCCGCTTGGGTTGACCCGCTTCTGGAACGGATCGGACAAAAGCCAGCCTCACTCAGAGTCTTCGCGGCTCTTGCGGCGGTGTATACAGCTCTCAGCTGGGTCAGTGGCGTCTACGCGGTGATTGTTGGCGTCGCATTTATTTGGGGGATCTTTAACCATCTTGGTTTGAACCTGATCGTCACGCGGCTCAGCGCGCTTGATCCTGAGCAACGCGGCGCAATTATGGGGCTGTATTCCTGTGTGACTTATGTGGCTGTCACACTCGCAGCGATCGGATTTGCACCGGTATATTCAGCGGGTGGATGGGCTGCCTGTACGGCAGCCTCAGCGTTTCTGGTGATCCTCATGGTCGTTGAGGTTGCACTGCCCAAAGCCCGTAGATTGCAGGCTTAAAGCTTACCAATCCGACGCCCCACCTTCATGGCCTGCTTCGTGTTCTTCTTGCGCTGTTTCATGGCCTGCATCTCAGCGCGGTCTTCTTCGCTGACGCCATGACCGCCTTGGCCGCCTTGGCCGCCATTCTGGCGGCGACGGCCTGCGCCTGTGGCCATGTCAAAACCTTTGTCGATGCCTTTGTTCAGCAGTTTACGCATCACCATGCGCATAACCATTTGCAAAATTCGGTCCATCAGTCTGCCTCATCCTCTGGGTCAATCACGGGTGGGTCTTCTGAATCGTCAGTATTGTCATCAAACATGGTGATTTGATGGTCATCTCCGGCCTCTTCCTCGGGCAGTTCAGAGCCCGGCGGCGGACGGTTATCCAACAGCCCGGCTGCGCGCAGTTCTTTCAGGCCGGGCAGGTCTCGCGCCGCTTCTAGTCCAAAATGGTCAAGGAAGGCCTCGGTTACAACAAATGTGACAGGACGACCCGGCGTCATACGGCGGCGTCCAAGTCTAATCCACTCTAACTCCAACAGCTGGTCAATTGTGCCCCGGCTGACGCTGACACCCCTTATTTCCTCGATCTCGGCACGTGTGACTGGCTGGTGGTAAGCGATGATCGCGAGAGTCTCGATCGCGGCGCGGGACAGTTTCCGCGTCTCAACGGTTTCCTTCTGCATCAGGAACCCAAGGTCAGACGCTGTCCGGAACGCCCAAGCGTCACCAACCTTAACAACCTGAACACCGCGACCCTCATACCGTTTGCGCAAATGCGCCAAGGCTTCAGCAGGGTCTGAGCCATGCGGCATCCGACCCGCAAGCTCTCGGATTGACACGGGCTCGGCGGTGGCAAAAAGGATCGCCTCGACCATGCGTTCCTGTTCGGCAATCGGCGGAGCCTCAAACAGGCTTTCGCGCGGCTCGGCTGCTTCGGTCATGCACGCGCTCCCTTTTGCCTGATTTGAATGGGGGCAAAGGTTTCTCCCTGGCGTAGTTCAACCTTGCCTTCCTTGGCCAGCTCCAGTGTCGCGGCAAACGTCGCCGCCGTGGCCGAGCGCCTGCGCGTAGGATCACCGGTCCAATCCTGAGGCAAAAATGACATCAGATCCGCCCATTCACCGGCATATCCGATCATGCCACGCAATCTGTCCAGTGCCTGTTCCATCGTCAAAACACTGTCGCGATCAAAGACAAACGGGCGGAATTCGTCCTTTGTCCTGATGCGCGCATAGGCTTGCATCAAATCAAGTATGGTGGCCGTGTAAGTTACCTTTCGCACGCGGGTCACATCCTCGGTGATGCCTCGTGCAAAGAAATCGCGGCCCAAACGGTCACGCGCCATCAAACGTGCAGACACGTCGCGCATCGCCTGCAAACGCTCGAGCTGAAAGGCAAGGTGCGCAGCCAGTTCCTCACCCGATGGTCCCTCTTCGGTCGGGTCAGGCGGCAAGAGAAGCCTTGATTTCAGGAACGCAAGCCAAGCGGCCATAACGAGGTAGTCTGCCGCCAGTTCTATCCGAAGTTGTTTGGCCTTCTCCACAAAGGCCAAGTATTGTTCAGCGAGGTTCAGAACGCTGATTTTGCGCAAGTCGACCTTTTGTGTGCGCGCAAGCGTCAACAACAGGTCAAGCGGACCCTCATAGCCGTCCACATCAACAATCAGCGCCTCTGCCGCAACGCGGTCGGCAACCGCCGTATCAAAAATGCTATCCGTCATGGCATCCCTGCTGCATCAACGCTGCAAGGTCGGCGGTGAGCGCCGCGATGTCAACGTCATCGGCATTGCGCCGATAGGTCAGCGCATGATCCGCACGGCGTTGACCGGCGTCGCTCAACGGGCCGATTGCTGTGGCAATGGCCACCATTTCCGCAAAATCGCCGTTACAATGCAGGATCAGGTCACACCCGGCTTGCGACGCAGCAAGCGACCGTTCAACCACATTGCCGGCCAAGGCATTCATCGAGATGTCATCGGTCATCAAAAGGCCGTCAAAGCCGATTTCGTCACGGATGATCTGATGCATGGTGCGGGACGTTGTGGCTGGGTGATCCGCGTCCAGCGCCGAAAACAGGACATGAGCGGTCATACCGAGTGGGAGATCAGCCAAGGCTCGAAATGCGGCGAAATCCGTTTCTACCAATTCATTCTCAGGCGTTGTGACTGTTGGAAGCTCATGGTGGCTATCCAATTGGGCGCGTCCGTGACCGGGAATGTGCTTTAAAACCGGAAGCACCCCGCCAGCCACCTGCCCCTCAGCAACAGCGCGGGCGGACAAGACAACATCGTCGACCGAGTAGCCGTAACAGCGGTTCTTAAGAACGGGGTGTGTTTCGTCGGTGGCAATATCCGCAAGCGGCGCACAGTTGCCATCGATACCGAGCGCTTGCAGCTCATCTGCAATCAAACGGCTGCGCAGGTACATGGCTGCCGCGCGATCGCTGGCACCTTCGGCCTGATCCAACGCAGGCAAATACTGCGTGCCCATGGGCGGGCCAAAGCGTTGAACGCGCCCGCCTTCTTGATCGATAAAGACCGGAGCATGCCACCCTACAGCATTGCGCATATCAGCGGTCAGCCGCCGCGTTTGTTCTGCCGTATCGATGTTGCGCGCAAACAGGATAAAGCCCCATGGCTGGGCATGCCTGTACAGCGTTACCTCCTCGGGTGTCAGAACCGTTCCCGAAGCTCCAAAGATGAATGCTCCCGACCGAGCCACGCGTTACTCGGCCTTAACGGGAATGCACAAAGCGTTCTGGGCGACCAATTGCGTGCAGAAGCGGCGCGCGTCAGGCAGACCGTCAAAGCCTTGAGCGCGAAGTCGATAGAATGTGCGTCCGCCCTTGGTCGCCTTCTGGATCACGCGCTTTTTGCCGACCATGAAGTCGCCAAATCGTGCGTTCAGGCGGTTCCATTCTCGCTCAGCCGCTTCGACACTGTCGAGTGCGCCCAGTTGCACAAGCCGTGTTCCTGCGGGAATTTCTGCAGCAACAAGATCGACAGACGTGCCTGCCACTGGCGCGGGCGACGTGTTCAGTGCCGCAGGACGCGCTTTGGGACGCAACGACCGGGTCAAGCCGGGTCCAAGATCAACAGCTGCAGGCGCAGCCGCTGCTTCTGTGACGACGTCTGGTGCGTCTTCAACAGGTTCCAATGGTTCAAAAGGTGTTGCGCCGCTCGCCAATTGATCAGCAAGCGCAAGGATATCCGTCGATCCAGCATCCTCTGACAAAGGTTCAACGGCGACAGCCATCTCATCGGTCGGTTCGGCCTCCACACTTGGCGCAACATCAACGCGAGGCGCCAATGTGAGTTGTGTTGTCGGCAAATCCTCGCTCGCCAATCCAATCGGTGAAGGGGCCAAACGAACAGAATCTCTCGGTGCTCCGGCCACGCCGGTTGCCGCCACCTCATTGACTGTCAATCCCTGGTGGTCTGCGGCCTTGCCGCCCGGCTCTTCTGGCTGGGTCCGCATTGGCCCGTCCAAGGCGACGACCACGGGTACGTCACTGACATCCCGGGCAAAGAGCTGGTAGCCCCAAACCAAGACGCCAATGATCAGACCGAGTGATATGACACCGCCCAGCACATTGATCAGTGTGCCCGCGCCAACTGCATAGGAATTTTGTTGGTACCCATCATTGGATACGCCGTGGAAGGAGGAATAATCCGCCTCTGCCATGTCGCCTCACTGCCCACACGCCACAGGTGGGCGCGCTACGGGTCTTGCTAAACTCTGCCTCGACCCGCCGCTTGCGCCTGTTTGGTCAGCGCATTTCGTCGACAGGTGTCACGCCAAGAATACCCAATCCCGCCGAAATAACAACGGAAACGGCCCGCGCGAGCGCAATTTTCGCCTGTGACTGTGGAATGTTGCCTTCATGCAAGAACCTGAGCGACGCGTCCTCGTTGCCACGGTTCCAAAGCGAATGGAACTCTGACGCCAGTTCGTAAAGGTAAAACGCGATCCGATGCGGTTCATTCGTACGCGCGGCTATTTCGACCAGACGCGGCCATTCGGCGATTTTCTTGGCGACGGCCAATTCCGCTTCGTGTGTCATGCCGGTCAGGTCCGCTGATGCCAGCGTGGCGTCATCAGTCTCAAATTCTGCCTTGCGCAGAACCGAATTCACCCGCGCATGGGCGTATTGCACGTAGAACACCGGATTGTCCTTGGATTGCTCAAGCACTTTGTCGAAATCAAAATCCAAGGGCGCGTCATTCTTGCGCGTCAGCATGTGGAAGCGGGTCACATCAGGCCCGACCTCTTCGATCAGGTCGCGCAGCATGACAAAAGTCCCTGCCCGCTTGGACATCTTGAACTCTTCGCCGTTTTTAAAGAGGCGTACGATTTGCGTCAGCTTGATATCCAGCGGCACGGTATCGTCGCTCAGAGCCTTGACCGCAGCCTTCATCCGTTTGACGTAACCGCCATGATCGGCCCCAAAGACGTCGATCAACATTTCGAACCCACGTTCGATCTTGTCGTTGTGATAGGCGATGTCCGGGGCAAAGTAGGTCCATGCACCGTCCGACTTTTTGATGGGCCGATCAACATCGTCGCCAAAATCCGTCGACTTGAACAGTGTTTGCTCCCGCGCTTCCCAGTCCTCGGGCAGCTTACCCTTGGGCGGTTCAAGCGTGCCGGTATAGATCAGGCCCTTGTTTTCAAGCTTTTGCAGGCAGGCTTCGATCTTGCCCGTGGGATAGAGCGACTTCTCAGAGAAAAAGACGTCCATCTTGATCCCCAGAAGCGCGAGGTCTTCCCGGATCAAGTCCATCATGGCGTCGGTTGCAAAATTGCGGATCGGCTCCAGCCAGACATCTTCGGGCTGGTCCACATAATCTGCTCCGACCGAGTCCTTCAGCTGTTGGCCGACCGGGACAAGGTAGTCGCCCGGATAGGTGCCGTCTGCGAAGGCGACCTCCTGCCCGTGCGCTTCGAGGTAACGCAGGTATACCGACCGCGCGAGCGTATCGATCTGGCTACCGCCGTCATTGATGACGTATTCGCGCGTGACCTCGTATCCGGCATAATCCAGCAGCGACGACAGCGCGTCGCCAAACACGGCCCCACGCGTGTGCCCGACATGCAATGGTCCTGTTGGGTTGGCAGACACATATTCCACATTCACGCGGGTGCCCTGCCCAAGGTTCGATTTTCCGAAAGCGGTTCCCGTGCTCAGCACTGTCGACACCACGGACTGCCACACAGACCCATCCAGACGCAGATTCAGAAAACCCGGCCCCGCAACCTCGGCACTGGCAATCCGGTCATCTGCCGTCAGGCGCGCAGCCAATGCCTCGGCAATGTCGCGTGGTTTTTGCTTGGCAGGTTTTGCCAAAACCATGGCTGCATTGGTTGCCATGTCGCCATGTGCGGCATCGCGCGGCGGCTCGACAGCGACATTGTCAAAGCTCAGCCCCTCAGGCAGATCGCCTGAGGCAACCAGGTCAGTCAAAGCGTCGATCACCAGGATGCGGATATCGGCAAAAAGGTTCATGCGTGCCTCTTTCATCGGTTGCGCGCGTCTTATGCGCGTGCGGCAGCCGCTGCAAGGTCACGCTAGCCCAACAGTCGCGCGTGTTCCTGCATGGCAAATCGGTCGGTCATTCCGGCAATGTAATCGGCAACAAGCCGCGCCAACGCATCCTCGCCCTGGGCCGCTTCAACTTCTGCGCGCCATTCTGGTGGCAGGTGTTCGGGCGATCTCATGAAGACCGGGAACAAATCGTTCACAATTGCGGTGACTTCTGCGCGCTTATCCATGACGGACGGAGCGCGATACATGCGTGTGAAAAGAAAGTGGCGCAGCACCTTCAATTCTGCCCAGAGGTCATCCGAAAAACGGATCACGGGCCGACCCAGATCACGGATATCTTGGGCAGACTGGGCCTTTGAGGCCGCAAGCAAGCCCGCTGATGTTTCAAGGAGATCGCGGACCATCACCGCAAAAACACGGCGAAGTGCCTCATGGGTGCGGCGGCTTGTTTCCAAACCGGGGTAACGCGCATCAACGTCTTCCAGACACGGCCCCACAATCGGAAGCTCTGCGATGTCGTCCAGGGTAAATAGCCCTGCGCGCAACCCATCATGCAGATCGTGGTTATTGTAGGCGATATCATCCGACAGCGCCGCCACCTGCGCTTCGCCGCTGGCATGGGTGTGCAATTCAAGATCGTGTCGCGCGTCATATTCGGCCAGCGCAAAGGGCAATTCACCGGTCACCGGACCGTTATGCTTGGCGATGCCTTCGAGGCTCTCCCACGTCAGGTTCAATCCGTCCCATTCCGCATAGTGACGCTCAAGAGAGGTGACGATACGCAAGGTCTGAGCGTTGTGGTCAAACCCGCCGTAAGGCTGCATGAGCATGTCCAAGGCATCTTCGCCTGTATGACCAAACGGCGTGTGCCCCAGATCATGTGCCAAGGCGACTGCTTCGGTCAGCTCGGTGTTCAACCCAAGATCCTGCGCGATCGTCCGGCCAACCTGCGCGACCTCGATGGAATGCGTCAGACGCGTACGATAATAATCGCCTTCATCCTCAACAAAGACCTGCGTCTTGTGCTTGAGCCTGCGAAAGGCGCTAGAGTGAATGATCCGATCTCGGTCTCGTTGAAAACAGGATCGGTGGCCTGCGCCGTCTTCTTTATACAATCGACCGCGCGACTGATCAGGATCAGCCGCGTAGGACGATACACGCGGGGATGCCATCTGCCACTGGCCCTCTCTTGTGCCTCGTTGCAGGTGTCATATATTCATTCCTGAGAAACGGAAATGCTGGACGGCCATCAATGTTGACGCTCCCTCCAAAAGTCACTGAACGCGCCTTTGAACGGCTCGCCGAGATCGGTGCATCCGAACAGGGAAAGGCACTTCGCGTGGCCGTAGAAGGCGGCGGTTGTTCCGGGTTTCAGTACCAGATCGACCTGGACGCGCCCGCGGATGACGACATGGTTTTGGAAGGCTCAGGCGAAAAGGTCGTTATCGACAGTGTTTCCCTGCCATTTCTCGCAGACGC
Source organism: Shimia ponticola (assembly GCF_007995215.1). Taxonomy (GTDB): domain Bacteria; phylum Pseudomonadota; class Alphaproteobacteria; order Rhodobacterales; family Rhodobacteraceae; genus Shimia_B; species Shimia_B ponticola. The sequence goes on along the minus strand of NZ_VCDK01000003.1, from coordinate 1,191 downwards.
GACAATTGACTTTACCGATGAACTCATCGGGGCGCGTTTTGTCATTGAAAACCCGAACGCATCGTCCAGTTGCGGCTGCGGAACGTCTTTCTCAATGTAAGCACCATCGAACATGGTACTTCGCAGGCGGCCCTCAGGCCGCCTTTTCTTTTTCTACTGCAACATTATCGGCTGCGTCGTTGGCGTCTGTTTCGTCGGACACAGTGTCTTCATCCTTACCCGGTGCAGGCAAAGCCAGCGCTTCGTCCGGGAATTGCTCGGGTGTCTCAAAGGCAATCTGGCCGCTGGCCGGGTCAAACGTCACTTTCGGTTTGACTGGCAATGCGTCGATGGCCTCGTTCAGTTCAGAGACAAGCCTGTCGAAGGTCTCTCTTTGAGTTTCAGACTTAACGGGCGTGGTAGTCTTGGTGCCGAATAGAAATCGCAGCATATGTCAGGCTCCCTTCGGGTTTCACTGTAAGCTGAGCGGTCTATGGCATGGAGTCTTGCGCAAGGTGTTGGTGCATCTGCGGGTATTTTTCCCCGACGCCCGCACAAAATGCGGGCAAAAATCGGTATTCGGCCTTTCTGACCGGCAACAGGCGCGATCAAAAACGGCAAAAGATTCTAAATATATTTTTCTTTTTTCGAGCCAGCGCCGGTCTTTGTGAGCGCTTCCTACCGTTTTGCAACATTTTCACACAGTCGCCCGACAGCCACTTCACTTGCAAATCACGCCAAAATTGCACGCATGTCCACCCAGCGCACAGCACCACACAGTTTTGCACAGGTCAGACCGGCAAAGGCGCTTCGACACCGAATTCAAGGGAATGGTTCCGTCAATTGACGCACATTTTTATGTGAATGGGCTGTGCCTTCACAACTCGGGGGTGGGCTCCCAACTCTTCATCATCGGACGGCGGCACCGACCACCGCCACAGTGTTCCGAAAGAAACTCAACCCGCCCCACCGACCAAATTCGGGGCACATGACTAAAGGAAAGAACCCATGTTCAAGCATTTCGCAATCGCCGCTACCGCCATCGCTCTGACCGCAGGCGCAGCATCCGCCAACAACTCGCTGGGCATCCTGGAAGACATCGATGACCGCGCCTCGTTCGTGAACATCGACCAGGTCCGCACCACCGGTGAAGGCTTTGTCCAGATCGAAAGCCTGAGCGGTGACGTGCTGGGTATGGCCTCGGTGAATGCC
>NZ_VCDK01000002.1 GCF_007995215.1 Shimia ponticola | reverse complement strand
GGTGCAAACACCGACGTCCGCATCAATCTGGGCCTTGGCGCCACGAATGATGTTGTGGCCAAGCTGGTCGTCGACGGTGCCGTGGTTGACCAAGGCATCATCGACGTTCGCTAAGAGCGACGCCTCCCTTCGGCCCCGCGATCCTGCGGGGCCACCCCTCCCCTTCATATGCTCTGATGAGCATCCCGACTTTGAAAGGAACTCTCATGTTCAAGAAATTCGCAATCGCCGCCACCGCCATCGCCCTGACAGCCACCGCCGCTTCGGCAACGAACTCGCTGGGCATTCTGGAAGACGCTGATGACCGCGCAAGCTACATCAACATCGACAACGTCCGCGCACTGGACGCCGGTTTCGTGCAGATCGAAACGCTGAAAGGTGACGTGCTGGGCATGGCCTCGGTCAACGCTGGCGCCAACACAGACGTCCGCATCAACCTCGGCCTCGGTGCAACCAATGACGTGGTCGCCAAGCTCGTCGTGAACGGCGAAGTCGTCGACCAAGGCATCATCGATATCCGGTAAGATTTTACCATCCGCATCTCTTGAATGAGACGCAAACAAACCGCGCTGACACGCTCAGAGCGGTTTTTTGCATATTGATTTCAGATACTTGCGATTTTTCTCAAAAATCTTTGGAACGCTTTGCAGACACACCGGTTGTGACATCACTCCGCGACGGACACTCGCTCTGCCGCGCCGACCAAGTAGTAACAGGAGACGTACCATGAAGAAGACATTTGCAGTAGCCGCCCTGATCGCGACCACGCTGACCGCACCGGCATTTGCCACCAACAGCCTGGGCATCACCCGCGACGTCGACGACAACGCCAGCTACATCAACCTGAACCTCGTGCGTGCCACCGGCGCAGGCTATGTCGCCATCGTTGACATGGACGGCAATGAACTGGGCCGCTCGGATGTGGTCGCTGGTGCCAACAGCGACGTGCGCATCACCCTGCCAGGGACCGCGCCGGTCAATGACGTGATGGCGCAGCTTTGGGTCGACGGCATGATGGTCGACACGCAAACCATCGACGTTGACGGCTAAACTCTTCCCGTTGGACACCTCGGAGTGTCTCGGCCCGCAGAGCGATCTGCGGGCCACTTTTTTGTCTGCCGCTTGCCAAGCACGCAGCTATCCGTCATCTCGGACCAATGAAAATTGCTAGCTTCAACATCAACGGGATCAAAGCCCGGATCGACGCTCTGACCGCGTGGCTCGATGAAAGCCAACCCGATGTGGCCATCCTCCAAGAGATCAAATCGGTCGATGAAGCCTTCCCGCGCGAGTTGTTCGAAGATCGCGGATACAATGTCGAAACCCACGGCCAGAAAGGGTTCAACGGAGTGGCCATCCTGTCAAAGCTTCCGCTTGAGGATGTCACGCGCGGCTTGCCGGGCGACGCGAGCGATGAACAAGCACGGTGGATCGAAGCCACGGTGATGGGCAAAAAACCCATCCGTATTTGTGGGTTATACCTGCCCAATGGCAACCCGGCCCCGGGTCCGAAATATGACTACAAACTGGCGTGGATGGAACGTTTGCGCGCGCGCGCAGAGGAACTTCTTGCCGCTGAGGAACCTGCGCTTATGGCCGGTGACTACAATATCATTCCACAGGCCGAAGACGCGAAGACGCCGGACTCATGGAAAGACGATGCCCTTCACCGCCCCGAGTCGCGCGAGGCATGGCGCAAGATCGTCAACCTCGGATTTACCGAAGCCTTCCGGGCCACGACGCAGGGACCGGGTCACTATTCGTTCTGGGACTATCAGGCTGGCGCATGGGATCGGGACAATGGCATTCGGATCGACCATTTTCTATTGACCCCGCAATGCGCGGATTTGCTGGTCGATTGCGTCATCGAACGCGAAGTGCGCGGCGGTCAGAAACCATCAGATCACGTGCCGATCTACGTCGAGCTGGACGCCTGAGCGGTCACATCATGATCGTATAACCAGCTGTAACGGCGGTGAAAAACACCGGGGGCCAAGCGACCGCCAAGCCCCAGCACCATCTGTGCTGCCCGCGCGGCAACGGGATTGTGAATATGAAACCGGTGGGCGTTTGCCGCAGCCTCTTTCATCACACGTGCGACACGTTCTTTGCGCACCGCCTCATACCCCACGAGACCCGCGGTCCCGGGATGGTTGTCCACGAATTGCGCGAGAACCCATGCATCCTCGATCGCCATGACCGCGCCCTGCGCGAGAAAGGGCAGCATCGCATGGGCTGAATCGCCCAACAGGACCACATTTTCTCGCACCCAGCTCTGCGGCACGCGGTGACCAAAGAGACCCCATCGAAACACATCAGTGACATGTGGCAATAGCCGAGCCACCGCACCGCCAAACACGTCAAAACGTGCACTCAGATCTGTCGGGCTGGCTGCGTTATGCCACCCTTCATCGTTCCATGTACGCGTTTCTTCGACAGCAACTATGTTCAAAAGCCGTCCGGCCCGAAGCGGGTAAACAACAACGTGTCTGCCCGGCCCCATGTAAAGGTTCACGCCACCTTCTGTGATGGGTTCCGGCGTCGGCACCAACGCACGCCAGGCAACCTGTCCTGTGAACTGAGCCGCGCGCTCGTCACCTGTGACCCATGGACGGAAGGCGGACTTCACGCCGTCCGCGGCGACAATCAGGTCGGAAGACAGCCGGTTTTCAGGGGAGATATTCTCACCCAACAAGACCTCCACCCCGGCCTCCGCACACGCATCGGACAAAAGCGTAATCATGTCCGCGCGATGAAAAAGCCGCGTTTCGCGTGTTGGCCCATTCGGCAGGATTGCAACGCGCCGTCCCGTCACCGCGTTCAGCGTCAGACCCTTGGACTCAAATCCGAAATGCTGTGCCTGTTCCGTCAGCCCAAGGGCGTGCAACACGCGCATGCCATTGGCCGAGACCTGAATACCGGCTCCGACTTCGGATAATTCCGCCGCCCGTTCATAGACCCGGACGCTTGCCCCGCGTCGCGCAAAACAAAGGGCGGCACAAAGGCCGCCCACCCCACCGCCAATGACGGCGATGTCCATACCCTGCACAGACATCAGTCGTCGCGGTGTACTTTTTCGCGGCGCTCGTGGCGCTCTTGCGCCTCAAGGCTCATGGTAGCGATCGGGCGTGCATCCAACCGCTTGAGCGAAATCGGATCACCGGTTTCTTCGCAGTAGCCGTATTCACCCTCATCAATGCGGCGCAGGGCAGCATCGATTTTGTTGACCAGTTTACGCTGCCGATCACGGGTGCGCAGTTCAAGCGCGCGATCGGTTTCTTCGGATGCGCGGTCGGCCACGTCCGGGATGTTGCGTGTATTGTCCTGAAGTCCTTCGATCGTGTCACGGCTGTCTGACACAAGCTCAGATTTCCAAGCCATGAGCTTGCGCCGGAAATATTCCATCTGGCGCTCATTCATGAATGGTTCATCTTCGGCGGGACGATAGTCGTCTGGCAGGAAAACCTCAGCTTTCATTGCGAACCCCTTGCTGAATTTGGAGTGTGAACAGAACTCACCACTGTTCAGTTGGGCGCGGTGTACTCTTGTTAACCTGGCTTGTCACGCCCGAAAACGCCAATGACTGACAAGTTGAACTTACACAAAAACCGTTTAATTCGGTGCGAAGGCCACGTGTGGAAGGATGCCCAAAAATGACAGCAGGAGCCGCGTTCGGATCAACCGAAAGCTATATCGCAACCGAAGATCTAACCGTTGCTGTGAATGCTGCGATCACGCTGGAACGTCCGTTGTTGGTCAAAGGTGAACCCGGCACAGGCAAGACTGAACTCGCGCGCCAAGTGGCTGCGGCGATGAACCTGCCAATGATCGAATGGAACATCAAATCAACGACACGCGCTCAGCAAGGTCTTTATGAATACGACGCCGTCAGCCGCCTGCGCGACAGCCAGTTGGGGGATGAACGGGTCCATGACGTCGCCAACTACATCAAGAAAGGCAAACTCTGGCAGGCGTTCGAAGCGCCTGAAAAAGTCGTTCTTTTGATCGACGAAATCGACAAGGCGGACATCGAGTTTCCCAACGATCTTTTGCAGGAACTGGATCGGATGGAGTTCCATGTCTATGAGACGGGTCAAACCATTGCTGCTGTGAACCGCCCGATCGTCATCATCACCTCCAACAATGAAAAGGAACTACCGGACGCGTTCCTGCGGCGCTGTTTCTTTCACTACATCCGGTTTCCGGATGCGGAGACGATGCGCAAGATCGTTGAAGTGCATCACCCAGGGCTGAAAGAGAGCCTGCTGACAGCAGCTCTGACGCAATTTTATGAAATCCGTGACATGGCCGGGCTCAAGAAGAAGCCATCAACATCCGAGGTGCTGGATTGGCTGAAGCTTCTTCTGGCTGAAGACCTGACAGCGGAAGACCTGCGCCGGGACGGTGCAAATGCTCTGCCCAAGTTGCACGGCGCGCTTTTGAAAAACGAACAGGACGTCCATCTTTTCGAGCGCTTGGCCTTCATGGCACGCAGCGGCAGATAGGCCTGCCTTTCTGACACCAAGATAACGCCCCATTTCCGCCACATTCGCCCCCTGATTCCGCCCCACTCGCTCTTTACCCCGGACTTAACAAAAAAGTTTCGGGGACAGTCCCTTGGCAGGAATGAACGGTCGGGCGCGGGGTTTTGCGCCTTTTGAACAGGAGAACATCGCTGAACGTGCGTCCTGCCTAGCATTGCGTGCGCCCGATCTCTGTACGCGCTGGATCATGGCCTCATGATCGTAGAGCGGCTTCTCAGAAACTGGCTCTTTTTTGGCTTTATGGGCTTGGCTGCTTGTGCACCCATGCCTCAGGTCGATGTCACCAGCCGCCGCGCCGCCGAAGCCCCCCCGCGTCTACCCGCCATGAAAACCTTTGGTGAACGGCAGGTTGCACGCGCAACCCGTTCAAACACGGATATTGCCCGCGATTTCATTGATCTCAGCTTTCAAATGGAAAGCGGTCGCAAGCTTGACATTCTGACCCGGTTCGAAGGTCCGATTTCGCTGCGTGTGGTGGGATCTGGTCCAATATCCCTGGCATCCGACCTCGGTCGGCTCTTGTCGCGACTGCGCCGCGAGGCTGGGCTGAACATCACGATCACAACGGACGAAAGTGCGAACATCAACATCGTTCCGATCTCAAAAAAAGAGATGCAGCGCGTGGTTCCGAACGCCGCCTGTTTTGTTGTGCCAAACGTTCGTGATTGGAATGACTTCAACAAGGCGCGGCGTGGGCCACGTGTGGATTGGACGCGCCTTGCCCGTCGCGAACAGGTGGCCATTTTTGTGCCCACGGACTCAGCGCCACAAGAACTTCGCGATTGCCTGCACGAAGAAATCGCCCAAGCACTTGGGCCGTTGAACGACCTCTACCGCCTTCCCGACAGTGTCTTTAACGACGACAACATCCATACGGTGCTCACCGACTTTGATATGTTGATCCTCAAGACCTATTACGCGCCCGAATTGCGGACCGGGATGACACGTGCCCAGGTTGAGGCCGCCCTACCCCGTATTCTGAGCCGCTTGAATCCAGCCGGTGACAACCAATTGGTCGACATGCCACAGCCCACAAGCCGCGCATGGATCGACGAAATGCATCAGGCTCTGGGATCGGCACGGGCCACGAACAGCCGTCGCTCTGCCGCAGAACGAGCCATCGCTATCAGCCAATCGCGCGGATGGCTGGATGCCAGACAAGGGTTCAGCCTTTACGCCTTGGGCAGGCTGACCATCGCATCAAACCCGGATACGGCGTTGCGCGCATTTCAGGCTGCTGACCGGGTGTATGCGGCGCGGCCTGAAACCCGCATCCATCGGGCCTATGTCGGCGTCCAATTGGCGGCATTCCAGCTTTTGCAGGGCAATGCAGACAGCGTGCTGGCCATAGTGAACCAGCACATCAACACCGCGTTTGAACATGAAAACGCGGCCCTTCTTTCGTCCCTGCTCATGTTCCGCGCTGAGGCGCTCGAACTTCAGGGGCGCGTCTCCGAGGCACAGCTTGTTCGGGTGGACAGCCTGGCGTGGGCGCGATACGGCTACGGCTCAGTTCAGGCGATTGAGGCGCGTCAGCGCGAGATTTCGCAATTGAACCCAGCCAAACGGAGAACAGCCGGTCTATGATCGCAATTGCAACGAGCCTGTGCTTTGCCGCCTATGGCGGCTTTATCGCTTATCGCCGCAAAGGAAGCCGGGCAGACATTGCGCAATATGCCGGGGGCTTTGCCCTCCTTGGGCTGATCATCGGTGTGGCCTTGACGATTGGGTTTGGTCGGGCAGTTTAAGCCCATGTTCTTGCCATTCTTTGACAACCTGCGCTCCGGCGGTGTCCCCGTCTCGCTGCGTGAATACCTCAGCTTTCTTGAGGGCATGAAGCGTGGGCTGGTGACCTACGACATTGACGGGTTCTACTATCTGGCCCGTGCGATCATGGTCAAAGACGAGCGCAACCTCGACAAGTTCGATCGCGCCTTTGCAGCGACTTTTCAGGGGCTTGAAGCCATCACCATGGATCAGGTGATGGAGGCCGTTGATATTCCCGCGGACTGGCTGGCCAAGATGGCTGAAAAACATCTGAGCGAAGAGGAAAAGGCAGAGATCGAGGCCATGGGCGGTTTTGACAAGCTCATGGAAACGCTGCGCGAGCGCCTGAAAGAACAGCAAGGCCGCCACCAAGGCGGCAATAAATGGATCGGCACCGCAGGCACCTCTCCCTTCGGGGCCTACGGGTACAATCCCGAAGGCGTCCGCATTGGCCAAAAGGAAAGTCGCCACCGCCGTGCGGTTAAGGTCTGGGACAAACGCGAATTTCGCAACCTCGACGACAGTGTCGAACTGGGGACGCGGAACATTAAAGTCGCCCTCAAACGCCTGCGACGCTGGGCGCGGGATGGGGCGTCAGACGAGCTTGATCTGGACGGAACGATCCGCGCCACCGCCGAAAACGGATATCTGGACGTCCAAACGCGACCGGAGCGGCGCAACGCAATCAAAGTTCTTCTCTTTCTCGATGTAGGCGGCTCCATGGACCCGCATATCCGCGTCGTCGAGGAGCTATTCAGCGCTGCGCGAGCCGAGTTCAAACACCTTGAATACTACTACTTCCATAACTGTTTGTACGAAGGTGTCTGGCGCGACAACAAACGCCGCTGGAACGCGCAGACCCCGACACACGATGTGTTGCGCACCTATGGGTCGGACTATCGCTGTATCTTTGTCGGTGATGCCTCCATGAGCCCCTATGAAATCGCCATGCCGGGCGGCGCAAATGAACATTGGAACGAAGAGGCAGGCCAGGTCTGGCTGTCTCGCGCCCGCGAGCAATGGCCAGCGCATTTGTGGATCAATCCGGTGCCGCAACGGTACTGGGACTATACCCAATCCATCCACATGATCCGTCAAATATTCGAGGATCGCATGGTCCCCATGACATTGGATGGCATCGACAGCGGCATGAAGCTGCTGAGCCGTGGCTGATCAGGCCCCCGCGCTGAACAAGAAGTCATCCTGAGTCAGCGTGTTTGCCTCCACGCCAACGAGAAACAGCATGTCGGACCACATCGCTCCCAAGTGGCCCAGATTGAGGTACGTCGCCCACCCTTGATCCTGAAGCGCATTCGAAACATCAGCCCATGTGGCAGTCAAAGCGCTCAGATCAATCAGGTCATTGCCAGCCTCGAAGTCGTGAACATAGTCATTGTCGCATCCGGCTTCGAAGACAAAGGTATCCGTGCGTCCATCGCCGCTCCATTGCCCGCCCCAAAGGTGATCTGTTCCAGCACCGCCTTGCAAGACATCCTCGCCTTTGCCCCCGATCAATCGGTCGTTTCCAGCGCCACCAACAAGGGTATCGCGGCCCTTCTGGCCAAATAGATCATCGTTGCCATCGTCACCTGACAGCATGTCCCATCCACGGCGACCATAGATCGTGTCATCACCACTGCCACCAAAGATCGTGTCCTGCCAACGACTTCCGTAGAGAATCTCATCTTCTGGACTATCTCCATACGGTAACACCGGCGAAAAGCTGTTGTCGCCGGGGATGCCCGGGTTTCGGTCAGGGTCAGCCGTTTCTTCGTAAACGTGGATGTAATCAATCAGAAGGCTGTCAGAGAAATCAGTCGTGGCGTCCGGTGATCCGGTCCATGTCGTGTCGACCGCCAAGGATATGGACAGGTACATGTCCTCGGTGACTGTGTTAGCTGCCGTGCGCACAACCTGCCCATCAATCAACCAGCTAATCGTCGTTTCTGTCCAATGCAGCGCGTAGGTATGGAAACCGTCTCCCACATCCTCCGTTGCAACCGGCACACTGTCTGGCGTTCCCTGGTCCCATAGGTTTGTGTAGACCGTGTCCGTGTCATGACCGAGGATCTCGAACACATCGATTTCATCGCTCCAGTCACCATCTGCAGGCAAAAGCCAGAACGCACTCAGAAATCCCTGTTGCGATGGCACGTCCGCACAAATTTCGACGTAGCCCCCTTCTACGCTGAACGTGAGTTCGGTCGTCAGAAGACCTGAAGCATATTCCTGACCTTCGGCGATGATTTGCTGCGCGGGCGTCAACACGTGTGCGGTGATCTCCATCGCACCGTTTGCCTGCGTCAACGTCTGCGGCAATCCGTCAGGCGTATCGGCATCGACGTAATATTGCCCTTCGCCGTTCCGGGCGATCCAGCGGTTGTCATCAAGATGCGGAGAAAAGCTGGTGTTCCAGCGGCCCGAAGAACCATGGCCCGCCCATGTCGACGCGTGTGCGCTGCTGAATTCGTCCTGAAAGGTCAGCGTGTAGTCTGTTCCATCAATCGTTATCGTCGGCGACACCATGAGAGCGGCTCCTTCAAATCTGTCGCTCTCAATGGATCGATTGGACGGCTGTTTCGCAAAGAAAACCTCAACCCGAGGTTAAAGGATCATGAACACAGGGACTTGCCGCCAGCGCGTTCGCGCACCAAGTAACAGGCATGTCCGCTGCAATTATGATGATCGTCGCCGCCCTGATGTATGGGCTGGTTATGGCCCAGTTTTCGGCTTGGTCGACCAAGCGCACGCTGAACGAACGTTCGCGCGAATTGACAGACCCAACGCTGCGCGGACACATCGATCGCATGGCGGATGCGCTGGATCTGCCGACCATCAAGGTCAATCTCTACGAGGTGGAACAGGTCAACGGTCTGGCCGCGCCGGACGGTCGCATCTTTATCACGCGAGGTTTCTATGATCGGTACAAATCCGGAGAGGTCACAGCCGATGAAATCTCTAGCGTCATCGCACATGAATTGGGTCATGTTGCCTTGGGCCATTCGCGCCGACGGATGATCGATTTTTCCACTCAAAACGCCATGCGCACTGCTTTGGCCCTCATTCTTTCGCGCTTCATTCCGGGCGTGGGCCCCTGGATCGCCAATGCTTTGACATCACTTTTGGCGGCGCGGCTGTCACGGGAAGACGAATATGAGGCCGACGCCTACGCCACCGCGTTGCTGATGAAGGCCGGGATCGGATCAAAGGGTCAGAAAAGCCTGTTTGGTAAATTGGATAAGCTCACGCAATCACGGGCCGGTGCTGTGCCTGCATGGCTCTTGAGCCACCCAAAATCCGACGAACGCATCGCAGCGATCGAAGCCAACGAGGCCCGCTGGCAGGCCTGATCAGTATTCCAGGTTGGTCAAAGCTTTTGCCAAACGCGGGAGCCGCGCCTTTCTAAGCAGCGCGCGTTGGTTGGGCGGGCAGCCTTCCATCGTCTTCGCGCGATCCCAAACCTCTGCCACTGCGGCTTTGACAACCTCAGGTTGCTGGACGAAGTGTGACGTCAGGAAATGATCCGGCTCATCACGGCGGATGCCTTCTTCATACAGCGTGCCTCTTGGAAAGTCTTTGATATTGACGGTCAGCAAGACGTCCGCAGACCCGGCAATCGCCGACGCGAGAACATGAACATCGTTTTCGTCCGGCAGATAAAGCCGCGCCTCGTCTGAGGGTTTCGGGTCAACTTCGGCTTCGGGCCAACGCGCTTTGACCAAGGCGATTTCCGCCTCGGCCTGGGCAGCGGCCACCGGGTTCAAACGCGCTGCTGCACGCCGCCATTCCTCGAGAATCCGTGCAGACCAAAGGGGCGTGAAGACACCCGCAGCGGCGGATTTCAACAGCACCTCACGCACAACCGTGGGATATAAAACGCAAGCGTCGATCAGAACCTTCATGGCACCCTAATCCATCAACCGCACAAAGATGGCCTTGAGGTAGCCGCTTTCAGCCAACGAAGGATGGGTCGGGTGATCAGCCCCGGCGAACCCAGTGTGCAGAATCTGCGCTTTACGCCCCGCACGCCCAATGCCTCGCATGGACGCGGCGCGAAATTTGCCAATCTCGGCGGCATGGGAACACGAACACAAAGCCATGTACCCGCCAGGTGCCACCAATGGGGCCGCAAGGCGCGCGATGCGCTCATAGGCGCGCAGCCCAGCTTCCAGTGCCTGTTTGTTCGGGGCAAAGGCAGGCGGGTCGCAGATGACAACGTCAAACGTTTGCTGCTCTTGCGCCAAGGCCTGCAATGTCTCGAAAGCATCGCCTTTGCGGGTGTCAAAACGATCCGCCATGCCCATCGCAGAAGCGCCGTCCTGTGCCAGTGCCAACGCATCGGCAGACCCATCAACGGCCAACGCCGATTGCGCGCCACCTGCCAATGCGGCCAGCCCAAAACCGCCGACATGACTGAACACATCCAAGACTCGTGCACCGCGACACAAGGATTGCGCAAAGGCGTGGTTGGGCCGTTGATCGTAGAAAAGCCCGGTTTTCTGACCGCCCATAAGGTCAGCCATATAGGTCGCCCCGTTCATCGGGACCGGGATTGGCCCGTCAGGCGCAGGACCAGCAGCGACTGTACGCAAGTCCTCCAACCCTTCCAGCGTTCGTGCGCGGCCTGTCCCGTTGATGATCACGGTCTTGATTCCAAGACCGTCCATCAAGGCATCGACAAAGGCTTGCTGCATGCGATCCGCCCATGCCGCATTTGGCTGAAAGACGGCCACATCGCCAAACCGGTCGATAACAACACCGGGAAGTCCATCTGCCTCGGCATGAACCAATCGGTAATACGGGGCATCAAACATGTGCTCGCGCATTGCAGCGGCTGTGGCGATCCGCACGGCCACCCATTTTGCGTTGATGACGGCATCTGGGTCTCGGTCTAAGACCCGGATCGCAATTTTTGATCCCGGTGTGAGAGCCGCCCATGCCAAGAACTCACGCCCCGCATCTTCAAGCTGAACGATAGAGCCTGCCGGAAGCGACTTGGTGCGCCGGTCAAGCACAAGGTCATTGGAATACAACCAAGGTGCCCCGTGTCGGATACGGCGCGCGTCAGTTTTGGGTTTCAGGCGAACAGCGGAAAAAGGGGATGGCGTCATGCCATCCCCTTAGCGGTGTCTTCGCGCGGAGGAAAGATCAGGCAGCGCCGATCAACGGGCGGCTGAGTTCCTGAAGGATCACCTGCTCAAGATGGCTCATGATCCGCACCTTCTGGGTGTTGCCAATCGCATCTGCCGCGATAGCCGCCTGCCCGCCCAATCCAGGCAGGTCTGCATTGATCAGACGTGTCGGGACGATCACCTGACCGGTCGTCGCATCACGGACCGTGAGATTGAACTTGATCGAATGCACACCACCAACGGTGTAACGTGCCTTTTCAGTCATCGAGTGGAAACGAAGAACCTCGACCTCGACGACCACATCCTGCAAACCTTCAAGCTGATCTGTGCCGCGCTGCATGGCTTCGGCAAAGATGTTCAAGACTTGCTTGTGGCGGTCGCCCATGGCGTCGCCGCGCCAGACGATATCAGCGCGTGGGTAATAAACATTGGCCTCAGAGACCTTCAGCCGCTTTGGGACCGCGATCTTTAGTTCAGCGACGTCAAAAGACGGCTGAATGGATTGCGCCAACGGAACTTCCAACGGCGCATTACGAGTCGCCGGGTCATACGAGGCACAAGCTGACAGGCCCAACAGGGCCAGACCAACCATCAACGAAAACTTTTTACGTGCCATAGGAAACACTCCTGTGCTTTGCTCACGTCTGTTTAAGCGTCAGAACCGGGCCAAAATGGGGCGCATTTTAGATGATTGTGGTGTGTTTTCGCGACAAACGCGCTGCAAACAGTGCGGCAGAATATCCTGAGAATGCAGTTGTTAGCGCTATCACGGCATGGTAGTGCAGCCGCGAACCAGCGGAGATGGAGATGTCGCCATGGCTATGAATGCCACGCTAGCCAAAGTCACCGACCGTATTATCGCGCGGTCTGCCGAACCGCGGAGCCGATATCTTGAGCGCATGGCGCAAGCGGCGTCCGAAGGGCCACGTCGCGCGCACCTGACATGCGGCAACCAGGCTCATGCCTATGCCGCCATGGGTGCTGACAAGGACGCGCTTGTTGCTGAACGCGCGCCTAATCTGGGCATTGTCACCGCGTATAATGATATGCTGTCGGCCCATCAGCCCTTTGCGACCTATCCGGACGTGATCAAAGAGGCCGCACGCGCGGCTGGTGCAACTGCACAAGTGGCTGGTGGTGTTCCGGCCATGTGTGACGGTGTCACCCAAGGTCAGGTCGGGATGGAATTGTCCCTCTTTTCCAGAGACGTGATCGCGCTGGCCACTGGGGTTGCGCTGTCGCACAACACCTATGATGCCGCTGTCTATCTTGGCGTCTGCGACAAGATCGTCCCCGGCCTCATCATCGCTGCGGCGACCTTTGGCTATATCCCGGGCGTGTTCCTACCCGCCGGACCAATGGTGTCCGGACTCCCCAATGACGAAAAAGCCGCCGTGCGCAAACGGTTTGCCTCGGGCGACTGTGGACGGGACGAATTGATGGCCGCCGAAATGGCGAGCTACCACGGTCCGGGTACATGCACGTTCTACGGCACCGCGAATTCGAACCAGATGCTGATGGAGTTCATGGGGCTACACCTGCCAGGCGCATCCTTTGTGAACCCCGGCACCCCGCTACGCGAGGCGCTAACCGTTGCTGGCACGCAAACGGTTTTGGCGAACACGGCACTGGGCAACAACTTCCGTCCAGTGTCTGACATCCTGTCAGAAAAGGCGATCGTGAATGGCATGGTCGGCCTGATGGCCACCGGTGGATCGACCAACCTGATCCTGCACCTGCCAGCCATGGCACGGGCTGCGGGTGTCATCATTGAGCTTGAGGATTTTGCCGAGCTTTCGGACACTGTGCCCCTGATGGCAAAGGTCTATCCAAACGGGCTTGCCGATGTGAACCATTTCCATGCCGCGGGTGGCCTTGGATACATGATTGGCGAGTTGCTGGACGCAGGTCTTTTGCATGGCGACACCGTCACCGTCGCTGGCAACGGGCTGCGCGACTACACTCAGGAACCGAAATTGAAAGACGGCGCTGCAATCTGGGTCGACGGTACAACACAAAGCCACAATGAAAAAATTCTGCGCCCTGCATCGGAACCGTTCCAGTCCTCGGGCGGACTGCGTCGACTTCAGGGGGACCTGGGCACCGGTGTGATGAAGGTGTCGGCGGTAAAGCCCGAATTGCATGACATTACGGCCCCTGCGCGCGTTTTCGAAACTCAGGAAGCTGTTAAGGCCGCCTTTCAAGCAGGTGAATTCGACAAGGATACGGTTGTAATCGTGCGCTTTCAGGGTCCAAAGGCCAATGGCATGCCAGAGCTCCATGCCCTGACGCCAAGCTTGTCGGTTTGCCTGGATCGCGGCATCAAGATTGCCTTGGTCACGGACGGGCGCATGTCGGGGGCGTCGGGCAAGGTGCCTGCTGCCATTCACGTAAGCCCGGAGGCCGCCGACGGTGGGCCACTGGCCTATGTCCAGGACGGCGACATGGTGCGCGTCGATGCTGTGAACGGCATCCTTGAAAATCTCGCGCCGGACTGGCGCAATCGCACACCAGCTACGCCTGATCTGTCCGACAACGGCCACGGCGTTGGGCGCGAATTGTTTGAAATCTTCCGCCAGACGGCTGGCCCGGCAGTGACCGGCGCTGGCGTGGTGGTCTAACACAAAGGAATGCTGCGATGACCCCAGCGGAACAGTCCCTCAAAGCTGCCGAGGTTTGCAGCGCCGCCCCAGTGGTCCCGGTCATTCAGATTGAAGATGCCGCTCAGGCACACGGGCTTGCAACGGCGCTTGTCGCTGGTGGGCTGCCCGCGCTTGAAGTGACCTTGCGCACAGACGCAGCACTTGATGCGATCTCGGCCATGGCGGATGTCGAAGGTGGGATCGTGGGTGCTGGCACCTTGCTGACCCCGACAGACGTCAAGGCGGCCAAAGCGGCAGGTGCCACATTTGGCGTGTCGCCGGGCGCGACAGATGCCCTGATCAAAGCTGCCGAAGACGAAGAGCTTCCGCTTTTGCCGGGCGCTGTTACAGCGAGCGAGGTGATGAACCTGCTTGAGCGCGGTTACACCGTTCAGAAATTCTTTCCAGCTGAGGCTGCTGGCGGCATTCCAATGCTCAAAGGGTTTTCATCACCGCTGCCGCAAGTTCGGTTTTGCCCGACCGGCGGCATCAGCCTGTCGAATGCGCGCAATTATCTTGCGCTGCCCAATACGATTTGTGTCGGCGGCAGCTGGGTCGTGCCAAAAGACGCGGTTGCCAATGGCGATTGGGATCGGATCACCAAGCTGGCACGCGAAGCAACTCAGCTCGCGGCCTAGGCAAGCCCCTGCCGCGCGGCGCGCCCTCCGCGTCGGCCGGTACGCGTTGGTGCATTCAACCCTGCCTGGAGGGTTTCGGTCATAGGATGATGCGGGTTTTCAGGCGCATAATGGTCTAGCAACGCTGCAATACTGGCCTTTGGATCAGCGTCCGTCGGGACATTGATCGCCCAATCCAGAAAGATCGACCGGCATTCGCCTCCGGTGATTCCTTCGATATTGTAAGCTTCCCGGATCAAACCCTTGGGGTCCAAGCTCTTGAGATCGTTTTCTTGCGAGCTCATGCTCACCCCTCCTTGGTCTAATCGTCGGCCCCCTCGGACCAGCGCGTCAGATGCCCATTGATCAAGGTCGCGCTTGTCTCTGCGGTCTCCGAAAGCCGATCCAATAGCGCTCTACGCCCTTCGGCCCCCGTATCCCGCAGCAGCATCGACAACGCGCCTTCGCCCAAATCCGCGACATCCTGACCGGGTGCGCCGATCAACTCCATCGCGGATCTTACACGCCACAAAAGCGCAGCGGCCTTGGTCAGCGCAGCAGCATCTGCGTCAGGAATGAGGTCAGCCGCGACACCACAGGCGATTTGTTGCTGCGTACCTCGTTCGGAATGCCCTGCGATAAGCGCCATGGTCTGACCGAACAGTTCGATATCTTGCAACCGACCACGCCCATCCTTAACGCTCAGCCCCCCTTCGCCGGGCTTGGCCACCGCCAGCCTTTCGCGCATGTCTTGCACGTCTTTGGCAGCGTTTGCTTGGTCTCGTGAACGCGCCAACACCTTGTCGCGCACGTCGAGCACCCGCTGCCCGATGGAGTGCGTTCCGGCGATCGGACGCGCGCGCGTCAGCGCAAGATGCTCCCACGTCCAGGCTTCTTCTTGTTGATAGACCTCAAAGGACTCAATCGATGTTGCCACCGGGCCATGACGTCCCGAGGGGCGCAGGCGCATGTCCACTTCGTACAAACGTCCGTTCGCCATCGGTGCGCTGAGCGCGGTGATCAAAGCCTGCGTCAGGCGCGCATAATATGTCCGTGCTGGCAAAGGGCGGCGTCCGTCAGATGCCTCGACACCATCGGCATCATAGACGAACAGCACATCCAGATCAGAGCGCGCATGCAGCCGCCCTGCCCCCAATGACCCCATTCCAAGGATCATCGCCCCGTTGCCCGGCGGTGGCCCGTGTCGCGTGCTGAACTGCTCGCAGACGCGCGGCCACACCCCCAAAAGGACCGCTTCCGCAAGATCGGAGTACTGCTGACCCGCTTGTTCGCCCGAGATCAGGGCCTGCATGTGGTGCACACCGATCCGAAAATGCCAATCATGCATCCAGCGCCGTGCAGCGTCCAAAGCGCGCTCATAATCGTCTTCTTTGGCGATGGCTGTCTTCAAACGCTCCGCCAAACCATCGACACCGGGCCACTCTGCGAAAAACGCACCGTCAAGAACCGCGTCAATCACGCCAGCATTTCGGCCCAGATAAGCCGCCAAAGGGGGCGCAACCGATGCAATATCGGTCAAGAGATCGATCAATTGTGGATTGGCCTCAAAAAGCGAGAACACCTGCACACCTGCCGGAAGCCTGGAAAGGAACGCATCAAAATCGCGCAGCGCTTGCTCGGGATCGGCGGCACGCAACAGACGCGAAAGGATCAAGGGCTGCAGGCGGTGGAACAATTGAACGGCACGGCTTGACCGCAACGCGGGATAATCCGGCCAACGCGAAGTGACCTCCGCCCCAAAATCAGGAACAGGCTCTTGTGCCTTGCCTGCTGAGGCCCGTTGAAAGAACGGCTCTGTCAGGTTGTGAACGATCTCTAGATCATCCTTGAGCTGTGCCTTCATCGTTGACACATCGGTGCCCATAAAGGCCGCAAGGCGCGCAAAACCTTCATCAGAATGCGGAAGACTATGGGTCTGGGCATCGCGCAACATTTGAAGCCGATGTTCGACCTCTCGGTGGCGCGCATAGATCGTTTGCAAGGTTTGGGCATCATCCGCTTCGACCCAGCCCGCCTCGGCCAGTGCCGTCAGCGCAGGTACAGTGCCGCGCTGGCGCAGGTTTGGATCGCGTCCACCAGCAATCAATTGCCGGGTCTGGGCATAAAACTCGATCTCTCGAATTCCACCGCGCCCCAATTTCATGTCATGCCCGGCAAGTGTGATGGGACCGAAGAGCCCCTTGTGTTCGCGGATTTTGAGGCGAATGGAATGTGCATCTTCAATCGCGGCAAAATCGAGGTGTCTGCGCCAGATGAACGGCAAGAGGTCATGCAGAAACTCCTCGCCAACGGCGATGTCTCCCGAGGAAGCGCGCGCCTTGATAAAGGCCGCGCGCTCCCATGTGCGGCCAAGGCTCTCGTAATAGGTCAACGCGGCTTGTGTGCTGAGCACAATCGGGGTTGCGGAGCCATCCGGGCGCAGCCGCAAATCCGTCCGAAAGACATAGCCGTCGCCTGTCACATCGCTCAGAATTTTCATGGCATTTCGGACGCCCCGGACAAGATGTCCACGCCGTTCGCTCGCATCAACCTGATCCATGCCGTTGGCATCGAAGAGACAAATCAGGTCAATGTCGGAGGAATAATTCAGTTCGTACGCACCCATCTTGCCCATAGCCAGAACAGCTGGACGGCATCCAGAAGGAAGCTTGCCGCGTGCTTCCAGCGGCGCGAAGGCCAGATTTAGCGCGACATCAACACACCGATCCGCAAAGCGGGTCAGAGCCCCTGTCGCCTCCTCCAATGTCCATGCCCCGGCGATATCCATCAGTGCGATCAGACCCGCCGCCCGACGTTTGGCGATGCGAAGGGCCTTTGGACTGTCCGCGTTCTCGGTCAAGGCGATCAAGGCCGCGTCCGGGGACTCAACCGCCTCAAGCATCCATTCGGACTCTCGCGTCAGGACATCGTGCAGATACGGCGCGCAGCCTGCGATCCCGGCAGCGAGGTCAGCAAATGCCCGTGATGGATAGAGCGCCCTGATATCTTCTCCGCGCGCGGGCAAAAACGGGGTTGGCCAACGGGTGATTTTCGCTTCAAAACTCATGCATCGAACATAGGCATCGCCGCAGTAAGGGGGTCAATGCCAGCCAATGGGAATGAGGGCGGAAAAGTGAGCAAAAGCCTGAAACGCGTCGCACGCGCCTTGCAAGAGCTGAACCTCGACGTCGATATCAAAGAGGTCAGCCAAGCCCGGACAGCCCAAGAGGCAGCAGACAGCCTTGGATGCTCTGTCGCGCAAATCGCCAATTCCATCATCTTTCTGGGACAGAGAAGTGGTCGTGTGTTTCTATTTCTGACCTCTGGTGCGAACCGGGTGGATGCAGACAAGGCAGGTTCCGTTGCGGGCGAACCGCTGGGCAAGGCAGACGCCGCCATCATCAGGGCGCAAACCGGGTTCGCCATCGGTGGTGTCGCCCCCGTTGGACACCTGACACCAACACTGGCTTGGTTCGATCCACATCTGCTGACATTCGACCTCATTTACGCGGCTGCGGGCACACCACGGCACCTTTTCGGACTCAACCCGCAAAAGATGCTGGAGATTTCAGGCGCACAACCTGCTGATTTCACAGCGCAATCCAGATTAATGTAAAAAACATTCACATCAGGCATTGATTGCCGCAGGCCATGTACACATATCGGTGATGTGAAAGACATTCACATTAATTCAAACCGGAGACAAACATGACCTCGCTCGCCCCTGCAACGTCCACCCAAGAACACATGGCCGGTCAGTCATGGTTCACGCGGACCGAGGCCTGGCTTGATGAAAAAGGCAAAGGTGCCTGGATCGCGGCCATGGTTCTTGGCTTCATCTTCTTCTGGCCGATCGGCCTTGCCCTCCTTGCCTACATGATCTGGAGCAAACGCATGTTCAGCAAATCCTGCGGTTCCCGCAGCAGCCACCGTCACTCGGCCCGCATGGCCATGAAACCGTCCGGCAACAGCGCATTTGACGCCTACAAGGCAGAAACCCTGCGCCGCCTGGAAGATGAACAAGAAAGCTTTGAAGCCTTCCTTGAGCGTCTGCGCGCTGCAAAAGACAAATCTGAGTTCGATCAATTCATGGACGAACGCGCGAAAACTGCCGACGCGGACGCAAAGTCCGACGACGACGAGTAAAGGTAGCGGTCCGGGAAAATGGCTGCGCGGGAACCGACCCTTCCCTCAGCCTCCCGGACCGTTCACCTGTGATAAAGGTGATTTTCAGATGACAACTGCGACAAGTTACGAATTCTACGACATGCCAAAAAAGAAAAACAAACACACCTCTCCGACCATTTTGCCGGTCCATGTTCCGACCGGTGTGCAAATCCTCTCGATCCTGCTCTACGCAGCATTCGCGATCCCTGTGTCGATCGTTGCTTTGATCCAGTTCTGGCCAGCGGGCATCGCCTTGGCAGGGTTCTTTGCCTACCAATGGGGCCGCGTCCCCAGCTTTGGCGGCGGCTCGGTTTCGCAACAGTTAGAGGCATTGAAACCGCAACTGCACCCAGAAGAACCTGCCAGCAGCGGCAACGCCACCTTCGATGCCTATCGTGGCGAAATGCTGGATCGGCTGGAGAAAGAGCAACAGAATTTTGAGGGTTTCCTTCAGCGCCTGCGCGCCGCCAAGGACAAGTCCGAGTTCGACCAGTTCATGGAAGACCGCGCTGCCGCCGCAACGCAGGCTTTGCCCCGCGACTAATGCAACGGGTCACCGCCAAAGGTGGTGACCCCTCATTCCAACCAGAGTGAAAACGACATCCATGGCTTACACCGACCCATACGCGGCCCTGCCCGACCCAGAATTGAACAAAGGCTTTTATGCCGACGTGCCAATCAAGCGATTGCTGGCCTTCATTTTGGACCTTTGCATCATCCTGATGCTGTCTCTTGTGGTGGCTTTTTTGACGTTCGGCCTCGGGTTTTTCGTCTTCTTCGCGATCTTTGGGATCGTCGGTTTTACTTATCGCGTTCTGAGCATCGCGTCAGGCTCGGCCACGTGGGGCATGCGGATGATGGCAATCGAATTGCGCACCCAACGCGGAGAACGGCTCACGCTGTTTGAAGCCGTCTTGCATACCGTTGGATTTTACGTGTCTTTTGCAGTGACCCCAATCCAGCTGATCTCAGTATTCCTGATGTTGACCACCCCTCGCGGACAAGGCTTGACCGACATGCTCTTTGGCACTGTTGCGCTCAACCGTCGCGGGAATTACTGAGCGGCATAATATCAATTGCGCTTCTCACACGGATTGATAGGCTGCGTGACAGTCAGCAATCCATATTCAGGGGCCTGATGCGCCACAGTCTCCCTCTTGCACCGCAGTTTTATGTGACGGCACCGCAGCCTTGCCCGTACCTTGACGGGCGGATGGAGCGTAAACTGTTCACTGCTTTGCAAGGCGACTCTGCGCAGATGCTCAACGACAGTCTGAGCAAGCAAGGGTTCCGGCGGTCGCAGAATGTCCTCTATCGTCCATCATGCGCAGACTGCGCCGCGTGTTTGTCAGCCCGCATCCGCGTGGCCGATTTCAAACCAACGCGCAGCCAGCGCCGTGTTCTCAAGCGCAATGCCGGTCTGGAACGGCGTGCAACGGCGCCGTGGGCGACCGAGGATCAGTTCGACCTCTTCCGCCGTTACCTGGATTCGCGTCACTCCGACGGCGGCATGGCCGATATGGACATCTTCGAATTCGCCGCGATGATCGAGGAAACCCCGATCCGCAGTCGCGTTATTGAATATGCTCGGCCTTCGGACGACGCATTTGGATCGAATGAGTTAAATGCCGTTTGCCTGACCGACGTGCTCGATGACGGCGTGTCCATGGTCTACAGCTTCTTTGAGCCGACAGCAGAAAAAGACAGCCTCGGCACATACGTGATCCTGGATCACATTGCCATTGCGCAAGAAGCTGGACTTCCATTTGTCTATCTTGGCTACTGGGTCCCCGGCAGCAGCAAGATGGGCTACAAGGCGCGGTTCTCGGGTGTTGAGGTGTATCGTAACGGCACATGGCAACCATTGACCAACCCCGAAGACTTTTCGGCCGAAATCGACCCGCTGGCGGTCGAGCCAATTGCCGAACAGGTGGCACAAATCAACTTGCCTGACATGCTCCGGACCAAAGGCGTCTAACACCGTGCATCTGCACGCAGTGACCATTGTCGTTCCCGACTATGATGCCGGGCTCGCCTTTTACGTGGATACCCTTGGCTTCAATCTCATCGACGACATTGACCTAGGGGATGGCAAACGGTGGGTTCTGATCTCTCCGGGTGGGGACGCTCACATCCTTTTGGCCAAAGCGACGACCGACAGCCAAACTGCCGCAATCGGAAACCAGACCGGTGGGCGTGTCGGGTTCTTTCTGCACTCGGATGATTTCGACAAGGATTACGCTCGCATGAAATCCGCTGGCGTGACCTTTCTGGAAGAACCACGCCATGAAGCCTATGGCGAGGTCGTTGTATTCAGCGATCCTTGGGGCAACAAATGGGATCTCTTGCAGCTTAAGAAGTGACCACTGATCTACTTTTTGGGTGGCCTTTGTAGAACGCCGTTTCCGTAGACCAATTCCTGATTGATTGTCGCTGCCCGCCGCAACAGCCACAACGCACGAACATCCAAGCGGCCATGCGTCAACCAATCCGCATCATAGCGAATGGATAGTGTCCGGTCGCCTTTCAACATGGCCACATTGCCATTCGCAATGTGACTTCCGCTAAACGCGCCCGGTGTCAGCATCTCGTCGGTGTAGGCGATCCCAAGCCAGTCGCAGAGCTTGCCCAAGGCCTTGGCGGGAGCGAGAGCAAGTTCCTCGTATCCCAATCTGAAACAAGGCAGCCCTGATGCCTCAATCCTACGTTGAAGCTCCGGAACCTGAGCCAGCCACTTAGCATAGGCGCGATGCATTGGTACCTTGCGGCGCCGGGCCTGCGATGCGCCCCAGGACCGAACATCTCGCACGATGAAAACCAACCGCAGATCGAAATGCGCGGACAGTTCAGCAGAGTATCCAATCCCTGCAGGTGTGCTTTCCAAGAGATATTCCATCGACGGGTTTTGATCGCGCGCAGCGTGCCAAAGCTTATCAAGGTTCTGCGCGACGCTTTGCGGTGCCGCCGATCCCAAAAGGTGAGGCTGCAACGGCCTCCAGACGGGACAGGTCTCGACTGTTTCACCGCAACTGCAAACTGCCTCTTGAAAACGGCCTTCGCGCAGGTTGCGAAACGTTGAGCTGTTTGGCGCAATGCGGTGGTCGAGCGTCCGCAGCGCTTCGCCAATGCCGACGACCTTGGGAGAGCACCCCAAGACAGCATCCAACAGGGTTGTGCCGCTGTGCCCCAATCCGATCACTTGGATCAGTTTGGGGCGTTTTGCGTTGTTCCCGTCCTCTTGGGCCACGTTATTCGCCCGCCGGTCGTTGTTAACCCAACAAGTCAGGAATGATTGTCACGATACCGGGGAAGAACCATAGGATGCTCAAGCCAACCACCTGGATCAGAACAAACGGTATGATGCCACGATAGATGTGGCCTGTGGTGACCTCTTTCGGTGCCACCCCCCGCAGATAGAACAGCGCAAAGCCAAAGGGCGGCGTCAGGAACGATGTCTGAAGGTTCACAGCGATCATGATTGTCACCCATTTCGGATCGAACGACCCGCCATATATCACCGGCCCAACGATCGGCACCACGATGTAGATGATCTCAAGGAAGTCGAGCACAAAGCCCAACACGAACATGATCAGCATCACGATCAGGAACACTTTGAGTTCGTTATCAAAGCTCTTCAGGAAATCCTGAATGTAATGCTCACCGCCAAAGCTGATCACCACGAGGTTGAGAAGCTGCGATGCGATCAGGATGGTAAAGACCATGCTGGTCACCTTCGCAGTTTCCCGCACGACAGGGCTCAGAACGTTCGAGGCAAACAGAACCCAGCAGGCGTAAAGAAGACCAAACAGGGTGATCAGATAGCAGGCCTGCGCCACAAGGAAGGCGATGATGTTTTCCACCGTCACGACCTCTTGGCCGAGACGCAGATCAAAGTTCACGCCAACAAGGATCATGATGACCAAGGCGAAAGATGCACCAAGGATGATCTTTCCTGATTTCTGTTGATCCTTCAGCTTGCGATAGGCCGCCAGCATGATAGCGCCGCCAGCACCCAAAGCCGCAGCGGGCGTTGGGTTGGTGATCCCGCCAAGGATCGAGCCAAGAACAGCCACGATCAGGACAAGCGGCGGGAACACCACGCGCACAAGTTCGTTGGCTGCCAAGGCTGATACGGCCTCACGACACCCATAGAAGATCATCGCAAGCGGGATCAGCATGATAATCAAGGTCGTTCCCGGTGACGTCAAAGGTGATACAAAGATCGCGTCAAACACCATCGCCAGCGCGATACCTCCAATGCCGATTGCGATCGGGGTAAAGTCACCACTGGGGCGCACCCCGCGGCCCAAGACCAGAGCAAGGCCCAACAGCACCCAGAAAGTCATGAGATTGGATGACAGTGGAGCAGCAGCAGCCACTTTGGCAGCACGGGCTTCTTCCAGCTCTTCCGGCGACAGGATGCGGCTGTCTTGCACGCCCCCTGCCGCATCAATTTCTGCTTGCTCCGCTACGGCTGTGTCCCAAGCCTCTTGGCCATGCAATTCGATCATGGCCGCCTGACAGGCAGGGCTGACATTGGTCCGCAGTGATGCGCCTTCGGTCAATTCCGTCCGGGACGACACTGAAACATCCTGCGAGCCGACGATCCCCACCTGACCCAGCATGATGGCGCCGCCGATCAGGAAAACAGGTGCGGCAACGAACCAAGTCAGGCTGTCATTGCGGGTGATGATTTCGCCTTCACCGCCCCCCAACTCAACCGCTGGAGCTTTGGAGGGGTTGAGAAGTGCGTAGACAAACGCATAGCCCGCATAGAGACCAGCCAGCAAGATACCCGGCAACAGTGCTGCCTGAAACAATGTCCCGACCGAAACCACCGCAGGCTCGCCCAGATATGTCAGAGCATCGGTACACCCCAGGTTCTGCGCGCGCGTTTCCTGAGCACGGGAATAGAGGTCCCCGGCCAACGTCCCCAAGAGCACGATCACGATGGATGGAGGAATAATTTGGCCAAGTGTGCCCGAGGCCGCAATTACACCGGTCGAAAGTTCAGGACTGTAGCCGTTGCGCAGCATCGTGGGCAGTGACAACAGACCCATCGTGACCACCGTTGCGCCCACGATCCCGGTCGACGCCGCAAGGAACGCGCCCACCACAACAACCGACACGGCCAGACCGCCCGGCAATGGACCAAACACCTTAGCCATTGTCGTGAGCAGTTCATTCGCAATCTTGGACCGTTCAAGCGTGATGCCCATCAAGACAAACATCAAGACAGCCAGAAGTGTCTCGATCGATTGTCCCGCAAGGACGCGTTCGTTGATACGGTTCACAATGAAAGAAACGTTGCGGTCCAACGCCTTTTCCCAACCGCCCACGAATACTGGTTCGGCGAGGCGCGGTAGATCCGGATATCGGAAAATACTGATCGTATCCCGCGCAACACCGTCCGCAAGAAGCGCAGCATATTCAGCAGTGGCCGGGTCAATGGCCTGATGGATCAACAGACCCGCGCTGTCCAAAGCAGCGATGATCCCAAATGAGATGACCGCCGCGCCGCCAATCGCAAACGCCACTGGAAAGCCCGACAGGATGCCCCCGAACAAGCACAGAAAGACGATGATGAGGCCTACTTCGACGCCGTCCAATCCGAACATGGGAATTGATCCTTCTTCTTAGTGGATTTCGGCGACCAACTTGGCGTCTTCGTCGCCAAGGTCGTCCTTATCAAGGTATTTGCCTTCGCTCTCTGGGCCCTCTTTGAGTTCGAGGTAAGAGCGATAAAAGAATGCCGCTGCCTGCAGGAACACCATCGCGGTGAACACGACCAACAGCACTTTGAACAGGAAGTACGCGTTGAAGCCGTTGGGGCTGAAACCGATGGTTTCGACGTTCCAGCGGAACGCTCGCGATTTACCGTCAACCAGTCGCTGCAATGTGTCAGAGGCGCTGACCTTGGGGGTCACAAGGTGACGCCACATGAAAAACCACGAATACATCCAGACAAGCACGGCCGCCGGCATCATAAAGATAAGCGACCCGACCATGTCGATGATCCGTTTGGTACGGTAGCTGACCGCCGAATAGATCAGATCGACGCGCACGTGGCCGCCTTGCACGAAGGTGTAGGCAGCACAAAGACACACGATCATGGCGTTGTAGAGTTTAAGTTCCTCTGCGAACCAGCTGATATCCTTGGAAAAAGACACGCCAATCCCAAAGGAAATCTGCGCTTCGAGGAAGATACGCTGGATGACAACGATGATGATCTGCTGCAGCACCATCAACAGGCCAGCCCAGGCGGCGAAACGTCCTACGGTGTTCGCAAACCCTTCAAGGCCGCGAACGACACCCCACATGACCTCGTTCCGCCAAAGCCCGATGGCCGTCACGACAAGGAAGATGGCCAGAACGGCGAAAAAGAACTCGGTCGAGCCACCATAGTAGATGAACCGCATAACCGCTTTGGGATCACCCCAATTCAGCCATTGCATCGGATGGGTGATCGCATAGCCGATGTTGTAAAAGGCCATACCCAGGTTCTGAAAGAACCAGACAATCCACTCCATACGTGTTCCCCCCTAGTGGCGTCGTCCCAAAAACGCCTGAGCCAAACGTCTTGCGTGATGTGGTGGTCAATCATCACGCCAGAGCTTTGGCCGCATGTTAGCAAGTGAAAGCCCCCGGAAGTGTCCGGGGGCTTTACGAAAGTTACTGGCTGGCCAGAACGCGGTTGCGCTGTGCGACGAATTCGCCGTCCGACTTCAGAATCCAGTCGGAGGATTTCGCCAGCGACGCGTCGAACGAGTTACGGATGCGTGCGTACAGATCGTCGCCCATGTTTTCGTCCAGAACCTCTTTCGAGGCTGCACCGAATGCGTCCCAAACGTCGTCCGAGAACTGCAGCGTTTGCACGCCTTGCGCCTGCAGACGCGCCAGCGCGGCACCGTTGTTCGCCAGCGTTTGCGACAACTGCCAATGCGTGGTGGCTTTTGCTGCGTTGTCGATGATCGCTTTGTGCTGATCCGAAAGCTCGTTCCAGACGTCGAGGTTCATACCGCAGGCCAGACCCGAACCTGGCTCGTGGAAGCCAGCGGTGTAGTAAACCTTGGCAACCTCTTGGAAACCGGCGCGTTCGTCTGCGAATGGGCCAACCCACTCCAGACCGTCCAGAGCACCCGACGACAGCGCCTGATAAAGTTCGCCGCCTGGGATGTTCTGAACTGACACGCCCAGTTTACCCAGAACCTGACCACCCAGACCTGGCATACGGAAACGCAGGCCAGACAGATCGTCTGCCGAGTTGATTTCGTTGCGGAACCAGCCGCCGGACTGCGAACCCGAGTTACCAGCCAGGAACGACTTCAGGCCAAAGATCGAGCCCAGTTCGTCGTGCAGCTCTTGGCCGCCGTCATGGTAGTACCAGTTGGTCAGTTCTTGCGCGGTCGCGCCGAATGGCACGGCGGTGAAGAACGCGTAACCTGGGTGCTGACCGATGAAGTAGTAGTCAGCCGAGTGATACAGGTCAGCCTGACCCGACGACACAGCGTCAAACACTTCGAACGCACCAACCAGTTCGCCTGGTGCTTTCTTTTCGATGATCAGGTCACCGCCCGACATCGCATTGACGGCTTCGTTGAAATACGTAGCAGCATCATCCAGAACGGCAAACCCGCGCGGCCACGAGGTGACCATGGTCAGCGTCTTGGCGTGACCTGCTGCGATTGCTGGCGATGCCAGAGCAGCGGTTGCACCACCAAGTGCGGATGTTTTTAGGAATGAACGACGATCCATTAGGTTTCCTCCCCTTTGAACGGCCTGCTTCTCCCAAAACGGGCCGGATCGTTTGCGGTAGGCGGAAACTAGCCGAGTCCTGCTTTATAGCAATACCCACGACTACGTAGGTTCACCGAAACCGCGCAGAACAAACCGTGTCAGGCGCAATTGCCGTCTTTTGTGAGGCATGCCATACAATCGCGCCATGCGCCGCCTCTTCCCTTCTGCTTATGGACAAAAGCTGTTCCTCTTGGCGACAGTGCCATTGATCCTCGCGGTGGCGGCGATTTCGGTCATCGTGACCAATCAGGCGCGGCAGTTGGCGGAAACTGAAATTCAGGTCCTTGAGACCGAACTGCTTGAGGCCAAGAAAGCCGAGCTTCGCAACTATGTCACGCTGGCGCGCAATTCGTTCTTTTGGACCTACG
Organism: Shimia ponticola; assembly: GCF_007995215.1. Classification (GTDB taxonomy): domain Bacteria; phylum Pseudomonadota; class Alphaproteobacteria; order Rhodobacterales; family Rhodobacteraceae; genus Shimia_B; species Shimia_B ponticola. Next base: position 421,397 of record NZ_VCDK01000002.1, on the reverse strand, counting down.
GTAATAGGGCCCCAGATGATGCAGAGGCCAAGGATCGGGTAACTCAAATCCTCGCTGCCATGATCTATGGCGACGAAGGGTTTTACTTTGTCTACGATTATGACGGTCGCATGATCGTCAGCCCGCGCCAGACGCAATTGATTGGACAAGACCTTTCCGGTGAGCGGGACTCTCAAGGCACACCGATCACCGACGCCTTGATCCAGACCGCGCGCTCCGGCGCCGGGTATCACACCTTCCTGTGGCCAAAACCGTCCACCGGTGAAGAGGCGATGATGGTTGCCTATGTCACGGGACTTGGTTCATGGCAGTGGGCCATGGGAACGGGCGTTTTTATTGACGACGTGCTCCAAACAGTCGCTGCAGCGCGTGCAGACGTGGAGGCGCGCATCGACCAGACCTTTGTGCAGATCGGCGGCATCACGCTTTTGGCATTGGTCATCGTGTTCCTGTCCGGCCTCTTTATCACCATCCGCGAACGGCGACTGGCCGACGCCAAGCTCAAAGAACTGACCCAGCGCATCATTGACACCCAAGAAGAAGAACGCGGTCGCGTGGCTCGCGAACTGCATGACAGTATCTCACAAATCCTCGTCAGCGTGCGCTACGCGCTGGAAACCGCGCAGCGGCGGTTGGCCAAAGGTGACGAACGCGCGAGCCACAATATTGACCGCGGGATCACAACCCTGACCGGCGCTATTCAAGAGGTCAGACGCATCAGCCGGGACTTGCGCCCCGGTATGCTCGATGACCTAGGCCTCGGCCCTGCCCTACGGGCATTGATTGATGACTTTGGCCAACGCACTGGGGTCAAGACACAGTTTGAAACCGTCGTGTTCTCGAACCGTCTGGACAGCGACAGCAAGATCACGCTCTACCGCATCGCCCAAGAGGCCCTGACCAATATCGAGCGTCACGCCGAGGCCAGCAGTGTACGAATATCCATCGCCGGGTCGCGGCGCGGCGCGTTGATGCGGATCTCTGACGATGGCAAGGGATTGCCTGTCTCAGGGCCCAATCCTGGACTGGGACTGCGCAACATGCAGGAGCGCATCGAACAACTCGACGGCACCCTGCGCATCCTGTCATCCAAGAAGGGCACAACCATCGAAGCCTCCGTGCCCCTGTCGCACATGCTCAGCCCTGATGCCAAAACCACCGACGAGAAAGGTGCCGCATGACCATCCGTGTTCTTATCGTGGACGACCACCCCATGGTTGCCGAAGGTATCGAAGCCATTCTGGAGACCTTTGACGACCTCACAGTGGTCGGAGTGCTGGGCGATGGAGAAGCCGCCGTCGCGCAGGTCGACGATCTGGCCCCGGATGTCATTCTGATGGATCTGAATATGCCAAAGCTGTCAGGGCTTTCGGCCACTGAAATGATCCTTGAAAGCCGCCCGCATACCAAGGTCCTGATCCTGTCGATGCATGACAGCCCGGAATACATCAACACCGCGCTGTCGCACGGCGCGTCCGGCTATGTGCTCAAAGATGTGCCAACGGATGAAATCAAGAAAGCGATCGACGTGGTGGCGGGCGGCGGGCAGTACCTTTGTACCGGAGCCGAGGGCGCTATGGCGCCAACAACGAGGGACGGTCGCGAACCGCTGACCAGCCGCGAGCAGACGATCCTCCTGCAACTCGCGCAGGGGAAATCGAATAAAGAGGTCGCCAATACGCTGGATATCAGCGTCCGGACCGTGGAAACCCATCGCAAAAACATCAAACGCAAGCTGGGTATCAGTTCGACCGCTGGCCTGACACGTTATGCGATGGAACATGGGGTTTTGCAGGGAACAGGGATGCGAACCTAGGCACGTTCTACCCTGCCCGCCTCTCACTGCCAAAGTGCTCGCGTCTGGGGAAAGTGCTCGGCGCAATAGGCATATGTTTCGCTGTAAAAGCTGCGCACCTCATCGCGGATACGCGGGCTGACACTTTGCCCTTTGGGCGAGGCATTTACCCGGTCTGTCAGATTGCTCTTGTCGACGGGCAGGCCCAAGAAGCGACCGATCGCCTCCAGAGAAGGTTCGTCAAAGAGGGTTTCATACAGACCAAAATACACCTCGCCGGGTCCGAACGCCTGCAAAACTCTTGGACAGACGGTCTCGTACCGGGTCCGCATCTGGAATGCCGGAGATTGATAGTGCCTGAGCAGCGTTTCCTCATCGCTCAGACCCGCATCAAGCTTGCCCCGCCGCTTGTCGTAGCGCACTGCGCTCCAGCACCTTTCGAAAGGATCGCGCATCAAGAATACCACGCGCGGCTGCGCGCCGATATTCAGAATGCGCTGCCGAATATGCACCAAGGCGTCCGTCGGCAGGCCGCAATAGGCGGGCGTGATCTCGCCTGTGATCTGCGCACCTTGATCGAACTTGCGCCTAAAGTACGCCTCATAGAACCGATCCGACCTCTGCATCGCAAATCTGAGCCAATCCGTCTTGCGAAACTTGGCCAATCGCTTGGGCCGCACCTGATAGCCTTTTGAGGCAGGCATGAAGCGCGCGTCCCAAACATGAAGTTCTTTCTTGAAAGCAAGCTCAACTTGATCAAACCGGCTGAGGTAACTGTGAAGCCAGCTTGTGCCGCCTTTGTGCGCTCCAATGCCCAAGACAAATCTTTTCACACCAAACGACTTTCCTGCTGCCTTGCCCAGCGGGTCTAAAGCACCGCGGCGCATGCGACCACCGCGGATTGGGCACCTCCGTTGAAATATCTGCAAAGCATGCGCCGCAGATTGCGCAACTTTTTTCGCAAAACCCTGTTGACCCCCCCTGCACCCGCTCATAATGTCCGCGCACACGGAGGCAAAGATGATCAACCTAGTCGTCATCGTAGTAGGACAGCGCATGGGCCGGTAACGGAACACCATAACGGTACCCCATGCGCCCCCAGGACACCTCCGGGGGCTTTTTTTTGGCCAAATGTCAGAGATGGAGAAAAGACAGTGGCACAGACAATGACCGGAGCAAAAATGGTGGTTCAAGCCCTGAAGGATCAGGGTGTGGACGTCGTCTTTGGGTACCCCGGTGGTGCCGTTCTACCCATTTATGACGAGGTCTTTCAGCAAAACGACATCCAGCACGTCTTGGTGCGTCATGAGCAAGGCGCGGTGCATGCCGCCGAAGGGTATGCGCGTTCGACGGGCAAGCCCGGCGTGGTTCTCGTGACTTCTGGTCCGGGCGCAACGAATGCCGTGACCGGTTTGACCGACGCGTTGATGGATTCGATTCCGATTGTGGTTCTGACGGGACAGGTGCCGACCTTTATGATCGGCTCAGACGCCTTTCAAGAAGCCGACACCGTTGGCATCACCCGCCCCTGCACCAAGCATAATTGGCTCGTGAAAGAGACCGACACCTTGCCAAAGGTGATGCACGAGGCGTTCCATGTTGCGACATCGGGCCGTCCGGGGCCGGTTCTGATCGACATTCCAAAGGACGTGCAATTCGCCAGCGGCACCTACACGCCGCCAACCAAAGTGCAGTCGCATTACCATCCGCAGGTCAAAGGGGACATCGAAGGCATCACCGATCTGGTCGCCGCAATGGAAAAAGCGGAGCGTCCAATTTTCTACACCGGCGGCGGTGTGATCAACTCTGGTGACGCCGCTTCGCAACTGCTGCGCGAGTTGGTGGATGCGACTGGGTTCCCGATCACGTCGACCTTGATGGGTCTTGGGTGCTACCCGGCGTCGGGCAAGAACTGGATGGGTATGCTGGGCATGCACGGTCTTTATGAGGCCAATCTGGCGATGCACGACTGCGATCTGATGATCAATATCGGCGCGCGGTTTGATGACCGGATCACCGGACGCCTCGACGCCTTCAGCCCGAAGTCGAAAAAAGCACACATCGATATTGATCCTTCTTCGATCAACAAGGTGATCAAGGTCGACATCCCGATCCTGGGTGATGTGGCCCATGTGCTTGAAGACGTGCTGAAGGTCTGGAAGTCGCGCGGGCGCAAGACCAATGCCGAAGGTCTGAAAAAATGGTGGGACAAGATCGAAACATGGCGCGAAGTGCGCTGCCTCGATTACTCGGCATCCGAAAAGACCATCAAACCGCAATACGCATTGGAACGCCTGGAAGCGCTGACAAAGCATCGCGACGACCGCTTCATCTGTACAGAAGTGGGTCAGCACCAGATGTGGGCCGCGCAATACCTCGGCTTTGAGCACCCGAACCAGTGGATGACATCCGGCGGTTTGGGAACCATGGGCTATGGCTTCCCCGCCTCAATCGGCGTCCAGATGGCGCATCCCGATGCGCTTGTGATCAACGTCGCGGGTGAAGCGTCGTGGCTGATGAACATGCAGGAAATGGGCACCGCCGTGCAGTATCGCCTGCCGGTGAAGCAGTTCATCCTGAACAACGAGCGTCTGGGTATGGTCCGCCAGTGGCAGGACCTGCTGCATGGCGGCCGGTTCTCGCACAGCTGGTCGGAGGCACTGCCCGACTTCGTGAAACTCGCCGAGGCCTTCGGTGCCAAGGGCATCATCTGCTCTGACCCCGCTGATCTGGATGACGCGATCATGGAGATGCTGAACCACGATGGGCCGGTCATCTTTGATTGTTTGGTTGAAAAGCACGAGAACTGCTTCCCCATGATCCCATCAGGCAAGGCTCATAACGAGATGCTTCTGGGCGAAGCGTCCGTCGAAGGCGCGATTGATGCGAAAGGGAGCGTGCTGGTTTAGTGCGGCCAGTTTTGAAGCGACTGGCATCGCCGCCAATAAGCAGCATTCTTTTGTTGTTGATGATCCTCGGTACTTTTGACGTGACTGCAGGACAATGGCGCCCAATGCATCTGTCAGGCTCACTTGCGATGGGCATCATCGTGGTCTGGCTTGGGATGAAGTATGCTCTCACGACCGCTGTCTCATTCAGTGGAGCAGACCGGACAGTGAGAACTCTCGTGGACATTTTTCTCAGTGTGATTTTGCTATTGCCGCTGTGCTTTGCAAACGCTTTCACCTTATTGGATCTTAGCGGAGCATGTTTTTCAGAAGAGGTTCGGCCGATTGAGACTATTTACTTCTCAGTGGTGACTTACACCACTCTGGGGTACGGCGACATCACACCAGTCGGCCCATGCCGGTACTTTGCAGCTTTTGAGGCGTTACTCGGCCTTTTTGCACTAGGGCTGTTTGTGGCGACTGTATCCACACTACAACCGTTGGAAGAATGAACCAAACGAACGCAGGCAATACCGGTAAACAGGCCGCAAAACCTGCAACAAGGAGCAAAGTGGTCAATGTCACCTCTAAAAATCAAAAAAGGCGCCACAAGCCACTCGGCCTATAATCTACGCCCAACATTCTCGGACGTAGAGGAACGTCACACGTTGGCGGTCATCGTCGAGAACGAGCCGGGTGTTCTGGCGCGTGTCATCGGTCTTTTCTCTGGTCGGGGCTACAATATCGAAAGCCTGACCGTGGCCGAGGTCGACCATCAAGGTCATCTGTCGCGGATCACTGTGGTCACCACCGGCACGCCACAGATAATCACGCAGATCATTGCGCAGCTTGGGCGTATCGTCAGCGTACACGAAGTGCATGACCTGACGGTCGAGGGCCCGTCTGTTGAACGCGAGCTCGCGCTGTTCAAGGTCAGCGGCTCGGGCGACAAACGCGTCGAAGCCCTTCGGCTTGCCGATATCTTTCGCGCATCTGTCGTGGACAGCACACTTGATAGCTTTGTCTTCGAAGTCACTGGCGCGCCTGAGAAAATTGACGCTTTTGCAGACCTGATGCGCCCCTTAGGCCTAAGCGAAGTGGCCCGCACGGGTGTTGTCGCGTTGTCGCGCGGGACTGACTGATTAGGGCGGCCCGGTGCGTCCGGGCCACCCATTTACTGGATCAGCTTTCCTCGGGCGGGAAGATCCCGGCTTCGGATGCGACGGCAAATTCTGCTTCGTCGATCAAGCCGTCTTCATTGGTGTCGACGACGATGAACGTATCCTCTGTCAAATCAGGCAAAACGGCCTGCAGCTCTTCGAGAGAATAGACTCCATCGCCATTGGCATCGACGGTTTCGTCCATTGTCATGGCATAGGCCGTCGCTGTCAGACCGATTGCAGCGGCAAGTGCAGTGAGTGGTTTCAGATAGGTCATGTTTGAAGCCTCCTGGCATGGGTAATTTCCGGCGCTCGGGGCGCTCGGTGCCGCTATCAGGCGCTAGGTTGCGCTTGCCCTCTAGGGCGCACGAAGAATGCTTTGGTTTTCTGCATGAAGCGGCTCAAACCGCGCTCGTCGCTATCCCAAAAGCCGCCGGTCAAAACCTTACTCAGTGCTTCAGGCGTCGCTCTGCCGGGCTTACAACTCACTTTGCGCTGCCTGCCGCCGATCGCGGTGTCTCTCCGCGACATCGGCAGGTCGCAGCCGAAAAAGCAGATGGTGCATCTTTCAGGCATGACTCGCCACAAGTGCTCAGCAAGGGATCTCAATCATGGCTAAGGATATCCGCCTCGACAGCCTAGACGCCGTTCGCCGCCCCATCGAAAGCGCCAACGGTCTGCCGAACGCGCATTACACGGACCCTGACGTATTTGAGACAGAGTCCAAAGCCGTGCTCTTGCAGAACTGGGCAGGTCTAGCGGTTGCGGCGGATGTGCCTGAAAACGGCGATGCCAAACCCATTGAATTTCTGGGCATTCCCCTGCTTTTGATCCGTGACCGCGACGGCGTTGTGCGCGTGTTCCAGAACATCTGCCGCCATCGTGGCATGATCCTTGTTCAAGAACCGCGCAAGATCGAAGGGGCAATCCGCTGTCCTTACCATTCGTGGTGCTATTCGACCAAAGGCAAGCTGGTATCGACCCCGCATGTGGGCGGCCCGGGACGCAACACGCATGAAGGCATTGATCGCGATACTCTGGGTCTGATCGAAGTGCGCAGCCACATTTGGCGCGATGTGGTATTCATCAACATCTCTGGCACCGCTGCACCGTTCGAAGACGTCCATCGCGATTTGATCGACCGGTGGTCAGAATTTGATCAGCCGGTATATCACGGAGGTGCTGACAGCCGGTTCGAATTGGACGTGCAAACGAACTGGAAACTTGCCGTCGAAAACTATTGCGAAAGCTATCACCTGCCGTGGGTGCACCCCGGGCTGAACAGCTACTCCCGGCTCGAAGACCACTATAACATCAACGAACCGGGACAATATTCGGGGCAAGGCACCTTGGTCTATCGCCAGTTTGAAGGCGACACCGGACCGGCCTTCCCGGATTTTGCGGGGCTCAGTGAGAAATGGAACGAAGGCGCGGAATACATCGCGGTTTACCCGAATGTTCTGCTGGGTGCGCAACGCGACCATGCCTTTGCCATCGTGCTGGAACCCAAGACACATGATCGAACGGTCGAGCACATCCACCTGTACTATGCATCAGAAGACACTTCGCCAGAGGCCCGCACCAAGAACGCCGCGCTTTGGAAAGAGGTGTTTGAAGAGGACATCTTCGTCGTCGAAGGAATGCAAAAGGGACGCGCCGCGCCTGACTTCGACGGCGGTCGATTTAGCCCGGCGATGGATGGACCCACGCATTGCTTCCACGATTGGGTCGCGCGCCAAGTTCAGGCTGCAACAGAAAGCTAGTCTGGCTTGATGTCGTCAGGCACCCGCGCGCTGAGCGCTTGTTTGTCCTGCTCATGTGTCAGGTCCTGCATGGCCCGAACATAGGCGCTCTTGGCGGCATCGAAGGCCGCGTCGCACATGCCGTCATCCGGGTGCCGCCGCAGCGCGTCATACGTTTTCTGAAGCCGACACTGAACCGGATAGTCACCCGCTCCGTCGCGCGCGATCTGACCAAGCCCGTCTTCTAGCAAATCATCCGCTGACAATGGCGGAATATGCAGACGCTCGAATTCGATGTCGTGGGCATCACGTTCATCTTTGTAGAGCGACAGGATTCGTTCGATCCGCGTGATGACGTCGATGGCCGTACCGGCATCGTTGATGCCCGGAGACAGCGCTTTTGAGCCGATCTCGGAGAGCATGATCAAACCGAAACGCGGGTCCTGATCGGCCAGACGCACATCCCCCAACACCACCGCGTTCTTGATGCTGTCGCGCACCTCGTCCCCGACATCGCCCGTAACGTAAAGATACGGTTGCCGATGCGACACGAACCCACCAATCGGCACGGGCACATAGATGTCCAAATCATGCTCGTGCGCGATCGATTGGAGTTTCTGTTCGTACAGCATTTGAACATAGCCAGCCTCGGTGGCGACAATTGCAGTTGCGTCTTCGGGCACCGCATCAGTCAATGGCGTCGCACCCAAACACGGCCGACTGAGCCGTGCGCGCAGGCTGTTGCACGTTTCGCTTTCGATGGTGCGGGTTGACGCTAGCAGGCTGCCAAAGGTCTGAAGATGCAGAACCCAACGGATCAGCGAATAGACAATCGCCACGATCACAAAGACCGTGACCAGAAACAGGACCGAGGTCTGCGCATCCGGGAAAACGCCCAGCTCTCGCAAGACAATTGCCACCAGCGCAAAGACATAGGCCCCGATGAAAGTGGCCAGTGTGCGTTGCGTGACCGTGTCCTCCATCACCAGCATATGAAGCCGTGGCGTCCACTGGGTCGACGTGTTGCGATGCACGGTGACCATCACCGTCAGCGAAAAGGTCGTCACCGCAAGCATCGCGTTGGCGATGATGTTCAAAAGCCGGTCCACGCCTCGACCGGCAAGATACTCTTGGACGACATCCGGCAGGATCCAGCCCGCAGGTGAGGCAATCATGAGTGACAGGATCGCAAGCGCGCCATAGAGCAGCACTCGCACCCAGAGCTTGCGAGACAACTCGCGCAGCTTTCGCCAGACGGTTTCAGGAAAATGGCGCAGGTCTTCTAGGGTCATGGCTCAACTACGACGCAAAATGTCGATACTGTAGTGCCAGCCAACGCACCCAAAGGCTAGCGTTTGCCGACAGGAAGTTTGGAGAGAGATGCCATGAAAACCACCACCCGCGTAGCAGTCATCGGCGGCGGCGTTGTCGGCTGTTCTGTGCTGTATCATCTGACCAAGCTGGGCTGGTCCGACGTGATCCTGCTTGAGCGTTCGGAACTGACCAGCGGATCAACATGGCACGCAGCGGGCGGCTTTCACACTCTGAACGGCGACACGAATATGGCCGCCCTGCAAGGGTATACGATTAAGCTCTATAAAGAACTGGAAGAGCTGACTGGCATGTCCTGCGGGTTGCACCACGTCGGCGGCGTGACCTTGGCCGACAATCAGGACCGGTTCGACATGCTTGTCGCCGAGCGGGCCAAGCACCGTTACATGGGACTAGAAACGGAAATCGTAGGCCCTGACGAGATCAAGCAAATTGCGCCGATCACCAACACAGACGGCATTCTTGGTGCCCTGTATGATCCTCTCGACGGTCACCTTGATCCATCGGGAACGACCTTGGCCTATGCCAAGGCCGCGCGGATGGGTGGCGCGGAAATCTACACCCATACAAAGGTGATCGAAACGAACCAGCGCCCTGATGGGACATGGGACGTGGTCACAGATAAGGGCTCGATTCACGCAGAGCATATCGTCAATGCTGGCGGGTTGTGGGCGCGTGAGGTTGCAGCGATGGCGGGGCTTTACCTGCCGCTTCTCCCCATGGCGCACCAGTATCTGGTGACGGACGACGTCCCTGAAATTTACGAACGCGACAGCGAACATCCTCATGTCATGGATCCTGCGGGTGAAAGCTATCTGCGACAGGAAGGTCGTGGATTGTGTATCGGATTTTACGAGCAACCCTGCGAGCCTTGGTCTGTGGGCGGAACCCCTTGGGATTGGGGGCAGGAACTGATCGACGACAACTTTGAAAAGATCGCCGACAGCATCGACTTTGCCTACAAACGGTTCCCGGTGTTGGAAAAGGCCGGTGTGAAAACCGTGATCCATGGTCCGTTCACCTTTGCACCTGACGGCAATCCGCTGGTCGGCCCCGTGCCCGGCATGCGCAATTACTGGAGCGCCTGCGCCGTCATGGCCGGCTTCAGCCAAGGCGGTGGTGTGGGGCTGACGCTGGCGCAATGGATGGTCGAAGGCGAGCCTGAACGCGACGTTTTTGCCATGGATGTGGCCCGCTTCGGCAAATGGATCACGCCCGGTTACACTGTGCCAAAGGTAATCGAAAACTATCAGCGTCGCTTCAGCGTGTCTTACCCGAACGAAGAGCTGCCAGCGGCGCGCCCGTTCAACCGCACACCGATGTACGACACCTTCGACGCTATGGGCGCAGTATGGGGGCATCAATTTGGGCTCGAAGTGCCAAACTATTTTGCCCAAGGCGACGAGCCTCGATTTGAAACGCCATCGTTTCGTCGCTCAAACGCCTGGGACGCCACGCGGCGCGAGGTCATGGCCGTGCGGAATTCCGTTGGGATCAACGAAACCCACAACTTCGGTAAATTCGAGGTCGCGGGGCCAAACGCCCGCGCGTGGCTTGACCGCGTCATGGCAGGCCGAATTCCTCAACCCGGTCGTCTGTCGCTGACACCAATGTTGTCACCAAAGGGCAAGTTGATTGGTGATTTCACTGTATCTTGCCTTGATGACACCTTGTTTCAACTGACAGCAAGCTATGGAAGCCAAGACTACCATCTGCGCTGGTTCGAGATGAACGCGATGGAAGGCGTCACCGTGACAAACATCTCTGACGCGCGCACCGGCTTTCAGATCGCCGGGCCGAATGCTGGTAAGGTGCTTGCAAAATGCACCGGTTTTCCGGTCGCGGACATGCGGTTTTTGGATGTCGCACGTATGACCGTTGGCATGGCCGACTGCATCGTTCAACGGGTCAGTTATACCGGCGACCTTGGCTTTGAGATCTACACAAACCCCATGGCTCAACGCCAACTTTGGGATGCTTTGTGGGAGGCCGGGCAAGAGTTTGAGATGGCACCCTTTGGGATGCGTGCTATGATGTCGCTGCGCCTCGATAAGTTCTTTGGTTCGTGGCTGTCGGAGTTCTCACCTGATTACACCGCGGCTGAGACCGGCCTTGATCGTTTCATTTCATGGAAAAAAAACACGGATTTCATCGGGCGCGCCGCGGCTGAAGCCGAGCGTGAGACGCCCCCTGCCCGTCAATTGGCCGTTTTCGAGGTCGACGCCGATGACGCGGATGTCGTGGCCTATGAACCTGTATTCATCGATGATGAGGTTCAGGGCTTTTGCACCTCTGGAGGGTATTCTCACTACGCGGGCAAAAGCATTGCCAATGCTCTTATCCCAAGGGACCGCGTGACCGAGGGTCTAGAGGTCGAGATCGAAATTCTTGGCAAACGGCGGCCGGCACATTTGATCACAACTCCGCTCTTTGACGTAGACGGCCAGCGGATGCGTGGGTGAAGTTGCATATTCTGATACCGGCCGCCGGTGCGTCGTCCCGGATGCGCGGGCGCGATAAGCTGACTGAGGACGTCGATGGACGACCTCTTCTGCGCAAACAGGCGCAAATGGCGCAGTCGGTATCAGGCAATGTAACGGTCGCGCTGCCAGACCCGGCGCATCCTTACTATGCCGCTCGCAAAGCCTCTCTTGATGGGCTCCAAGTAACTTCCGCGCAGTATCCAGCTTCGCGGGAGGGGCTTGGAGGCACTGTGTCGGCGCATGTCGGCACCCTGCCATCAGATGCAACGCATCTTATGGTGCTACTGCCGGATTTAGTCGGGCTGACAGCGGACGATCTGAGGAAAACCCTTGCGGCGGTTACGGATGTCCCATGTCGCGCGGCGGGCCAAGACGGCACGCCGGGTCATCCGGTTGTGTTCCCGGCTAGCGTCTTTGACGATCTTGCAGGTTGTGACTCAGGCGACGAAGGTCCGCGGGTCGTCTTACGGGCGCATGGCTACGCTTTGGTCCCGTTGGACAACGACCATGCCGTGACAGATCTCGATACGCCAGAAGACTGGGCCGCATGGCGCGCGGCCCAGCAGAGCTAGACGTTCCTTAGAGGAACAGGAGCGGTGCCTCTTTCGCACGAATGGTCATGCGCGCAGCAGGATACATGATCGCCGCATCGCCATCGGCCAGTTCCGGGAACAGAGCCAAAATCTCATTGCGCGCATCTTCGTCCAGGCTGCCCAGCGTATGGTCGCCCGGCTGGAAGCTCTCTGACCATGTACCATCGCTCAATACGATTTCGTGGCGGTCAAAGAGGATGTGGATGTAAGTGACTTCTTCATCCGTCACTTCGCGCACGCCGGACAAACAGGTCAGATGCTTCGCCGCGACCAGAACCTCCTCGGTGGCAAAATACATCTCGGCTGCGCCATTGCTGATCAACATCCGGTGCTGGGGCGAGACGCGCATCGTGCGCTCGGGCAATCCTTCGCCTAATGCGCCAGCCTGAATTTCGATTGCACCAAATTCCGGCCGCGCAGCGAGTTCGTCCGTAGACACCGTCCGGTTTCCGATCCAACGGATCATCTGGAAACCGTTATCGCGCGTCAGAACGCGGTCGCCGACGCGCAGATGTTCAACAGGAACCTCACCGCAGATCGTCTTGATCTTGGTTCCTGGCGTGAAACAGGGAATGACATTTTCCATGTCAAAGAACGTCAGCGTACCCGCTTCGTTACCCGCCGAGTCAAAATAGGTGACGGTCCCGCTGGTGCCGGTGCCATCTGCGGCTGGTGCCTCGTTGATTTGCAGACGCCCACCGGGAAGGATGGAGCCACGCAGGTCGAGCGTGTCGCTGTCGACGCCGGTCGAGCCGCCGTCCAAAACATCGCCAATACCAGAGCCAGAAGACGTGACAGAGAACAAATCGCCATCCGCGCCGCCAAAGACGGTGTCAGCACCGCTGCCGCTGGTGATGTGATCGCCACCTGCGCCGCTATCGACGGTGATCCCGGTGCTGTCACCGCTCAGATCGATCCGGTCGCCGTTGCTGCCGCCGGTGATTTGTTCGATTTCCGAGAAGGTCGCGGTGCTTCCGAACTGATCGGTCGCTGTGCCCTGTTCATCGTCGGTGAATGTGACGGTGACCCGATCAACGCCAGAGGCATCAATCGTGTCGCCACCGTTGTTTTCATCGGTTTCGCCGCCGACAATCGTGTCCGTGCCAAAGCCGTCAGCCAAGGTGAACGTGTCATCGCCGCCTTGACCAAACATCTGGTCGTTGCCTGAGCCACCGTCGAGCGTATCGTCATCGGCACCGGCAAAGAGCTGGTCATTGTCTGCGCCACCAAAGAGCTGGTCTTCGCCGCCATCGCCAACGAGGATGTCGTTGCCGGCCTCGCCATAAAGGATGTCGTCGCCGGCGACAGCGTCATCACCATCAACGTAGTCATCGCCTGCGCCGCCATAAAGCGTGTCGTTTCCGTCCTGACCGAAAACATCATCATTGCCTTCACCGGCAAAAACGATGTCGTCGCCACCGTCTGCATAGACGATGTCATCATTCGGAGCTTCGCCCGAAATGATCGCATCGTTGTTGTCGATGAAATCACCATGCGGATCATCGGCATAGTTTGCGTCGATGACATCGTTCCCGGAGGTACCGTTCACGATCCCATCTAGCGGGGCGAGAGACAGGTTATCGTCGTTGTCAATCACGCTGCTGGGCATGGACGCGCCAGGCGCACCCACATCAATCAGTTCGATCTTGGTAATGTCGACCTTGTCGGCGTACTGATCCTCGGGATGCAACAGCGTCAGCACGTTGCCTTCGGCATCTTGCATGGTGACAATGTAGCCGGTGATCGTTTCCTCGGGGCCACCGGCACCAAGGTTCGTCATGTCGCCTTCAAACGTTTGAACGGATGTCACCGTGTAACCGACGCCGCCAACGTTGGCAGAGTCCCCGGCCGAGATCGTGCCGCCGCCACCCAGATAGATGACCGGATCGACGATCGACGTCATCTCATCGCCTGAGACCAAAGTATCCGTGCCGCCTGGAACGCCGGTCAGGGAAATCGCGTCGTAGGTCGAGGTCACATCAAACGGAACATCGTCCACGATGATGTTCTCAATCTCGAAGAACTCCATGGTGGAGCCGTCATTGAACGTGACGACGCCATCATAGCCATTGCCGTTGCTATCGGGGCCTGAGATGTTTACGTTCGCTACGTCAAAGACGCGCAGAGTGTCGTCATCAACGCCTGTCGAGCCACCATCGACGACATCGCCGCTATCCGCGTAAATGGTGTCAGCATCCGCGCCACCGTCCACAAAATCGCGCGCATCTGTTGCTGGTTCTTCACCTGGTGCATAGGCACCATCAGTGATTTCAAAATGGCTGATGGTGCCATCCATGTGCGACTGGAGATTGTCTGCAACTCCGTCGCCAGATTGCCACTGCGATGCACCCAAAACCCATGGTTCTGAGTTACCTTGAAGAGTGACTGGCACGCCCGATGCAGAAGCTTGTTCCACCCCATCGACAAAGATTTGAATCGTCTGAGCGTCGCTATCAAAGCTGACCTGCACGTCATGTTCAGAGCCCGCGGAAATGACTGAACCGCCAGTGCGGACGTCATAACTGACGGTATCACTCTGCCAGCGCAGGTAGAGTGATCCGTCAGTTTCGGCCCACAAAGTGAAGTGACCTCCACCATCAAAGCCGGTGCTATCACGCGAAAAAATGGCTTGCTGAGTGTCGAGATCATCAAGAGTAAAGACCGTTTTGACCGTCGCGCTGGTCAGGTCATAGTCGGCGTTATGCGGGATTTCGATGTAATCGTTCAGCCCGCCCAAGGTGACGCCATCGACACCGTTATAGGTCGCGCCATTTTGCAGGATGGCGTCATTGTCCAGCGCCGCGTCATCATCCAGCGGATCAGACGGATCGTTGAAGTCCCAAAGGCCAATCGTTGATCCACCCCCCGTGCCGGGGCCCGCAGGACCGCCGTGTTCGGTGGCGTCGATGATGTCTCCACCCGTGCCACCGTAAAGGTTATCGCTTCCTTCACCGCCAGAAATGGTGTCGGCGCCGCCACCGCCATAGATGGTGTCGTTGCCCGCATTCCCGAACAATTCATCCGCGCCATCATCGGCATCGACCGGGTCTTCGGTGACCGTAGCCGCGAAAAGTTGCACGTTGTCGATCTGCAGTCCGTCATTGTCGACGGGCCCGATTTCACGGAATGTCAGCCGGTCCGATCCATCGCCCATCCCACCTTCGAGCAGAAACTCGAAGCCTTCCATCGTGCCGCCGGCCGGATCGATGATCCCGACGTACTGACCGCCAAAGAACACTTCGACGGCGTTGTTGTTGACCCCTGCGAGGTCGCCAGCATCCAAGGTCAGAAGGTATGTGTCGCCTTCAACAAGGCCTGCAACATCCTGGTAAACTTCAAGGTTATCGGGTGAAGCGCCCATATCTAAGACGTTTTCACCATCGGTTGCGAAGGTGCCACCTTTTCCATCGTTGTGGTGGTCCAACTCCATGCTCGGATCGACGGCTGTCCAGCCCAGCGTGCCGCCGGAAATGACCGAGCCATACCCGGTTTGCGTATGGCCAGTCTCGTCTTCGAACGAACCATTGATGATCAGGTTGGCGCCTGTGGTTTCCACCGTGTAACCGGGGCTCTGTCCGTCACCATAGATGGTATCTGCACCAAGCCCGCCATAGGCTTGGTCGTTGCCAGCGCCGCCGATCAGCGTGTCATCACCATTTCCACCCTCAAACGAAGTCGGGTCCTGAATGTCGACATTTGTGTCCACGGTCGACGCGATGATGAGATCATCAATGCCAAAGCTTTCGTCGCTGGCGCCCTGATTAAGGGTCGAGCCAAAGCCGACAGTGATCGTGTCTGGCGGATTTTCTGCCGTGACACGAACCTCATAGGTGCTGTCATTCCATGAACCGCCACCTTGTTGGCTGGTATCAACAAGGACGTATTCGACATTATAGACGGTTCCATCCGAATGCGTGAACGTCGTGCTGCTGTCGCCGTTGCCGGAATTTCCAACCTGATGCGACTTGGATGAGATTTGTTCACCGTTAATTTCGATGAAGAAGTTCTCGCCATCCCAGCTGTCGGTGGTGCGCAGGTCAAATTCCATGACCATGGCGCCCATGGTCGGATCGAGGTTGAACGTCTTTTGCGTCGCGACTGCTCCGCCGGTGCTGCCGAACGCGCCAAGGTACTGATCGCCGTCATTCAACGCATTTGTGGAGGTATCAGTCCAACCGGTTGCGCCTGTGTCAAAATCCTCGTCGGCGACAAGCGTGGCTTCAGAGCCGTTCGAATTGGCGCTTTCACCATCACCATAGAGGGTGTCGTTGCCGCCATTGCCATATATGACGTCATCGCCGTCGTCGCCGACCAGTACATCGTCACCTTGGGTGAAGGTTGTCGTCAGAGGATTGGTGATTGTTTCACCGTTAAGCGTAAAGCCCGAGTTGCCGCCGCGTGTCGTCAGTTCAAACTCAAGGCTTTGTTGGTCCTCGAACAGCCCCGTGAACCAGGCATCCTGATTGTCCGGCTCGATATTTGCACCGGTATTGCCAGTGGCGAAGATGTCTCCATTGGTATTTTCAACGTTGATCAGCGGGTTTTGCGAGGTTTGATATCCGGTGAAATCGTTTTCCGAAATCCGGACCTGCTCATTGCCCCCGAACTGGGCATCAACGACCTCGTCAATGTCGCCCCATGTGGCCGCCCCGGTGAGAACAAGTG
Organism: Shimia ponticola; assembly: GCF_007995215.1. Taxonomy (GTDB): domain Bacteria; phylum Pseudomonadota; class Alphaproteobacteria; order Rhodobacterales; family Rhodobacteraceae; genus Shimia_B; species Shimia_B ponticola. The sequence continues at coordinate 404,739 of NZ_VCDK01000002.1, read as the reverse complement.
GTTCACCCGTGGTCTGATCGATAAAATCGATGCGGAATTGCGCAGTTTCCCCGCGCATCGCAGGGTTGGAGCCGACGTTGACGAGGATCTCAGCACCGGCAAAACCAGTCAGATCGACGTTGAGGTTTGGGTTGGACAAGTCCGTAAGCGTGATGCGCGCTGCAACAGGTGTACCGTCGGGAAGGAAACCGACATTGTCATAAATGACGCTGTCGCCAATGCCTGCGGCGCCGTCTGTGCCGGTTTGCGAGCCGGCCCGGACATTGTTGATGTCCAATTCCAAAGGCGTAACCTGCTCGCCCACACCCGTGGAAACCTCTTGGTCGCCGTAGATGACGTCATCGCCGCTGCCGCCGAAGACCGTGTCGTTGTCAGACCCTGCATTGACAATGTCGTCGCCCGCGCCTGCCGAAACCACGTCATCGCCCTGCCCCGAACGGACGAAATCGTCGTCTGCTGCGGATTGGCTGTCACCACCATCAATGACGTCGCCATCTGGATCGCCAGTATAAGACCCGTCAATCGTGTCGCCGCCAGAGGTGCCTTCGACAATGAAATCAGGTTGGACAAAGGCGGATGGGTCCTGAAAGCCCGACCAGCTTTCGCTGATGTCGACATCATTAGACGAGCCGTAGGGATTGCCCTGATTGTAGTCAGGGTCTTGAATAAAGCCGAGCCATTCTGCGCTGCTGGACAGGCCAAACGGGTCAATGGTCGTGAGTGTGGTACCCGACGGATACGTGTCGGCGGTAACAACTGCGCCGTTTCCGCCATTTGCGCTCAGGTCAAACGGACGCGAGATCGAGGCCCCGACGACCTGATCATCAATCGTTATATGGCTGATGACATAGTAATAGCCGGTCGCAGAATCCTGGGCGACGACCGAGTAATCTGTTTCAACAAGCGACCCAGCCGCGAATGTGGTGTTGCCGATTGTCAGCGGACTGCTCAGCGAGTTGCCGATACCACCAGAACCGGAATTGAAATCATCCTGAAGAATGCTTTCGTCGATTGTCAGCGCAACGGCATCATCAGCGTTGAGCGAGATTGACGAACCGAGGGCGGCTTGCGTCCCGTCATTCCATTCATCGCCATTCGTGTTGCTGAGGTCCGGCGTAAGCGAAATCACCCCGTTGGGATCAGTCAGAGCGTCCAGCGTAAACAGTGCAATCGTCAGGGGCATTCTTAGTTCCGTCCTTCAAGCAACAGCTCGCAGCTGTTGCATAGCAATTGGGATCCAAAGGGCCGGACGACCGTTTCTGACTTTGTCAGCAACATCATTGGATCACACTCGTTCCTCAATTCGTGTCGCGTGCGCGACGTACACAACAGACGGCTCACACCCGTCCTTATGCGCCCGGTTTGACAGTCGGATTTGATCAGAGTGAGGAACCCCAAGTGCAATAATGGGGCATGGGCATGGATGGCGCGACGCATGGGGTCGCTGGTAGCCGCCAATCGTTAGGCGTTGGATAACACGTTAATTTAAATGAATTTTTGGACGATGTATCGGTCTAGTCCGGGATTGGCCGCTCACCGCCTGCAGCGTGAACGCCCCATTTGCACCACAAAAAACGCAAAAGACCGACCCGGGCGGCACCAGCGACCTGCCACAATTCGTCATTGGTCGCTGGTTTGAACGGCAGTTGCAGACTCAGGAATGCAGGAGGCGGGCCTCATATCCTTTGAGCGAGCGCCGCGCAGACGCATAGCCCGCAACACCCTCTTCGGTTTGAAGCTCGGGGAAGAGAGACAGGATTTCCTCCCGTGGCTCATCCCCCATCGCACCCAACGTGTAATCACCCGGCTGGAAGCTTTCGGTCCATGCGCCGTTCGACAGCACGACTTCGTGCGCGTCGAACATGAAGTGGACATAGGTCGTCGCAACCGTCCCGACCCGACGCACGCCTTCAAGACCGACAAGGTGCTTGGCTGCAACCAGAACCTCGTTTTCCTCAAAGAACAGCTGCGTCTTGTCGTTCGCGATCAGCACGCGGTGCTGCGGCGACACGATCAGGTCCCGCTCTGGCAGACCACGACCCAGCGCACCGGCCTTGATCAGGATCGGTGACAGGTCGGGGTTCTCGGCCACTTCCTCGACTTCGAGGCTGCGTTGACCGACCCAGCGGATTTCCTGAATGCCGTTGTCACGAGTGATCACACGGTCGCCTTCGCGCAGCTCTTCGACACGACGCTCACCCTGTGGGGTCGCGATCATGGTGCCGGGCGTAAAGCATGGGATGATCTCTTCGATCTCGGAATAATCGAGACGGCGGGTGACGTTTCCATTGCTATCCAAAAACTCGACGCGGCCAGACTCCGGTCCGGAGCGAATGATGTTCACGTCAAATCCACTGAGATCGAGAACATCGACATCCAGACCATCGGCATCTTCTCCGCCAACAATCGTGTGATTTCCGGCCGCCGTGATCGTGAACAGGTCGCTGTCTTGACCGCCTTCAAGACGGTCATTGTCTGGCCCTGCGGTCAACGTGTCTTCGCCCGCGCCTCCGCGCAACAGGTCGTCCCCTGCGCCGCCGGACAACACGTCATTTCCCTCACCGCCGTCAATGCGGTCTTGGCCTTGGCCACCTTCAAGGATGTCATTGCCTTCGCCACCGTCAATGACATCGTCGCCACTGCCGCCGTCGATGGTGTCATCCCCACCTTGGCCAAAAATCGTATCTTGGCCCGCACCGCCAAAGATCGTGTCATTCCCTGCTTCGATAGGAGTTACAACCGCACCGTCGATCAGGTTACCATTCATTGAGAACCCAGACGCCGATGAGCGCGCCTCAAGCGTAAACTCGATAAAGCTGCGATCCTCGAATTGGGCGCTGAACCATGCGTCCTGGTCACTGGGATTATTCTGTTCACCGCCAGCGGCATTCACAACGCCGTTCGCGTTGGTCACGGTCAAAGACGTATCGTCTGACACGCCAAACGCGCTGAACGAGTTGGCGTCGATGCTCACCGACTCCGTTGAGCCGTTAGAATTCCGATCAAGGTCGTTGAATGTGGCAACCGAGTTGATCGAGACAGGCGTGCCCGTGGTTCCATTCGGCGTAGCGGGAATAAAGAATTCCATGCGGAACGAAGCGGTCTTGCCAGCGTCGGACGAGTCGTTGTTTCCGTTCAACAGGATTTCCGCGCCGGTGCCGCCTGACATATCGACCCGGAAGTTATTGTCTTTGTCCAAGAGGATCAGGCGCGCCGAAACAGCGGTGCCATCCTCAAGCGTGGTGATGTCGCGATAGACAACAGATTCGCCGATCTGAGCGCTGCCGCCGTTTGGTGTGTTCTGAACAAGGTTTGACGAGACCAGCGTCAGGGGGTCAGCATCGACGCCCGGGGCCGTGCCCTCGCCCGCATCACCAAAGATGATGTCGTCGCCGTCGCCGCCATCAATCGTGTCGTCACCACCTTCTCCGCTGATGCGGTCCTGACCGTTCAGGCCATTGATGGTATCGTCTTCATCGGTACCTTGAAGCAGATCGTTATTCTGCGTTCCATTAATCGTCGCCATGAACCACGCTCCCCAGCTGCGGGTCTAACAAGACGCTTTTTGTCGGGGTGGCAGCCCCAAGCGCCTAAAACCAAATACTGCACACTTTACTTAAGTTGCAGCGGAGTCAGATGAGGCACCTAAGCCAATTGCTGCACTGCCGCACGGGGAAATATGGCTAATTTGCGCCACGGAAGTATAGGGCGGGAAACAATGAAGGGGTGAACTATTCGATTGTATAGGAACGTTGCACAAAGAAAGGGCACCGCCTGTATCAGGCGATGCCCTTTTTCCTTTGAAGACCCAGCCGTTAACCGTGGATCAGCAGGCTTGCTTCGTGGCGTTTGAGTGCCTTGCGTGCCGAGGTGTAGTCGGCAAGACCTTCTTCCGTCTCCAATTCTGGGAAGATCGCAAAGATCTCTTTCCGCGCTGCGTCACCCATCGCACCCAACGTGTAATCACCCGGCTGGAAGCTTTCGGTCCATGCGCCGTTCGACAGCACGACTTCGTGCGCGTCGAACATGAAGTGGACATAGGTCGTCGCAACCGTCCCGACCCGACGCACGCCTTCAAGACCGACAAGGTGCTTGGCTGCAACCAAAACCTCGTTTTCCTCAAAGAACAGCTGCGTCTTGTCGTTCGCGATCAGCACGCGGTGCTGCGGCGACACGATCAGGTCGCGCTCTGGCAGACCACGACCCAGCGCACCGGCCTTGATCAGGATCGGTGACAGGTCGGGGTTCTCGGCCACTTCCTCGACTTCGAGGCTGCGTTGACCGACCCAGCGGATTTCCTGAATGCCGTTGTCACGGGTGATCACACGGTCGCCTTCGCGCAGCTCTTCGACACGACGCTCACCCTGTGGGGTCGCGATCATGGTGCCGGGCGTGAAGCATGGGATGATGTTCTCGATTTCGCTGAACTTCATCGTGCCAAGCACGTTGTCGTTGTCATCGAAATACGTGACCGTGCCGTCAAACCCGTTGCCGTTGCTGTCTGGCCCAGTGATGTCGACAGACAGACGCCCGCCCGGTGTCACGGTGCCGGTCAGGTCCAGCGTGTCGAAGTCGTTGCCACCGGCACCACCGTCGACCATGTCGCCGATGAACGAGCCCTGAACCAAATCAGGATCAATTGGATCACCGCCCGGTGTCAGCTCGGCCGCCTTGAAGACGTCTTTGTCATCGCCACCAGAGAGCATGTCAGCGCCCTGACCACCGATGATAACGTCGTCGCCGTCACCACCGTCGATGATGTCATCGTCCAGACCGCCGTCGATGAAGTCCTTGCCGGCGCCGCCAAGCAATTCATCATCGTCGTCCGCGCCAAAGATGGTGTCGTTACCGTCGCCACCGTCGACAAAGTCCTGACCGTTGTCAGTCACAAGGTCTGGGCTGAAGCCACCGGTGTCCTCATCCGTGATGTCGAGGTTGTCAGGCAGACCAAGATCGGGGTCGATACCAGCGTAGATGACGTCATTGCCGTCACCACCAAGGATCGTATCCGAACCCTCGCCACCAACGATGCGGTCATTACCGGCGCCGCCGTCGATTTCATCGCGGTCGAAACCACCGTCGATGATGTCGTCGCCTTTGCCTGCAATGATGATGTCGTCATCGTCGCCGGTGCTGATGATGTCGTCGCCGTTGCCCGCATCGACAAAGTCTTTGTCGTTGTCTGGGTCATCGTCGCCTGGGAACAGGCCAGGATACCCCAAATCAGGCGCACCTTTCGGACCTGTGTTGATCACATCGTTGCCGGAACCCGCATAGACGGTGTCGTTACCATCGCCGCCGATGATCTCGTCGTTGTTGTTGCCACCAGTGATTTCGTCATCTCCGGCGCCACCATCCAACAGGTCGTCACCGCCACCACCGATGATGGTGTCGTCGCCTTCGCCGCCGCTGATATCGTCATTGCCCGACTTACCGTCGAGGATGTCGTTACCTTCGCCACCGATGATCGTATCGTCATCGCCACCACCGGTGATGGTGTCGTTGCCTTCACCACCGTCGAGGATGTCGTTACCGCCCTGACCTTCGATAATGTCGTCGCCGGCCTCACCAAAGACTGTGTCGTCTCCGTCGCCAGCAAAGACTTCGTCATTGCCCTCGCCGGCAAAGACGGTGTCGTTGCCACCTTCGGCGCGGATGATGTCATCATCGCCGAATTCGCCAGGCAACAGCGCGTCGTCATTGTCGACGAAGTCGCCATCCGGGTCGCCGTCATAGTTGACGTCGATGACTTCACCCGCAGCCGTACCTTCAACAATACCGTCACGTGGATCTTCACCTACGGTGACTGTCACTGTTGCTGTATCGCTGCCACCGTTGCCGTCTTCGACGGTGTAGGTGATGGTCGCCGGACCTTCAAAACCGTCCGCCGGGGTGAATGTCAGCGTGCCGTCGTCGTTGATCTCAACGGTGCCTTCGGCCGGATCGACAGTTGCGTCGGTGACTTCCAGATCATCGCCGTCAACGTCGGTATCGTTGTCGAGGACTGTGATATCAACAGGCGTTTCAAAGTCGGTGCTTTCAGCATCGTCGTTGGCAACTGGATCGTCGTTCACGGGATTGACCGTGACATTGACCGTGGCTGTGTCTTCACCGCCATTGCCGTCCGAAACCGTGTAGGTGATCGTTGTATCACCGTTGAAGTTCGGGTTCGGCTCGAACGTGATCGTCCCGTCATCGTTGATGGTGACGTCACCATCTGGCGATGTTGCCGAGATCACTTCCAGATCATCACCATCCGTATCGGTATCGTTGTCCAGAACCGGAATAGTGACTTCACCGTCTTCATCGACTTCGGCTGTGTCATCATTCGCGATCGGATCATCGTTCACCGGGTTGACAGTGACGTTAACAGTGGCCGTGTCTTGGCCGCCGTTGCCGTCCGAAACCGTGTAGGTGATGGTCGTGTCGCCGTTGAAGTCCGGATTTGGCTCGAACGTGATCGTGCCGTCGTCGTTGATGGTAACTTCGCCGTCTGGCGACGTCGCTTCGATCACTTCCAGATCATCGCCATCGACATCCGAGTCGTTGTCCAGAACCGGGATCGTGACTTCGCCGTCTTCGTCGACCTCGACAGTATCATCCTGCGCGACCGGATCGTCATTCACCGGGTTCACTGTGACATTGACCGTGGCTGTGTCTTGGTTCCCGCCGGGATCGGTCACGGTGTAGGTGATCGTCGTATCGCCGTTGAAGTTCTCATCCGGTGTGAACGTGATCGTTCCATCGTCGTTGATCGTGACTTCACCGTCAGGCGACGTCGCTTCGATCACTTCCAGTTCATCGCCATCCGGATCGCTATCGTTGTCGAGAACTGCAATGGTGACAGGCGTGTCCTCATCGGTTTCCGCCGTGTCATCTTCGGCAACTGGAGTTCCGTCGAACTCTTCGCCAAGGATGTTTTCAATTTCGGTGAAGGTGAATGTTTCGCGGACTGTCCCGTCTGGGTTCAGCAGTTCAACCGTGCCGTTCTGACCGTTGCCATTGCTATCTGGTTCAAGGTCGACAAGGCGGAATGGGCCAACGTCACGCAGATCAAGCGTATCGTTATCGTCGCCACCTGCGCCGCCATCGACCACGTCGCCGCCGGTACCACCGATGATGGTATCAGCATCATCGCCACCGCTGATTTCGTCAGCACCTTCGCCACCGGTGATCGTATCATTGCCGGCTTGGCCAAAGATGACATCGTCACCTGCGCCACCAAGCAATTTGTCGTCACCGCCCTCGCCTTCGTCGAAGACAAAGTTGTTGGCTTCGTATGGGGCAAAGTTAAAGCCCGAGTTCACGCCACGGCTGGTGGCTTCAAAAGTGATCGAAGATGTGCCCGAGAACACAGTTGCGATCTGGGTGTCTTCTTCACCGTTATTCGAGTTCGCGTTGTCTTCGGTGCCCTGCGCAATCAGCGTGGTTCCGTCGAAGGTGACATCAAGCGAGCTGTTTGTCGGCACGCCGAAGGTTTCAAGTTGGCCACCGCCAACGGAAACGATTTCGATCCCGGTGTTGTTATCGAGATCAGAGAACACGATGGCCGGATCCAGAATAACAGGAGAGCCATCGGTCGGGTCAAAGAACTCAAGACGGAACGTGGCCGACTCGCCGTTATCGTTGGCGTCGTTGTCGCCGTTCAACAGGATTTCATTGGTTTCGGAAAAGCTCAGATCAACCAAAAGGCCGTCTGTCGACTTAGCTTCCAGCACAAGGCGTGCCGAGACAGGCTGGCCGTCGACTGTTGCGACGTTATTGTAGACAACGCTATCGCCTGCCTGTGCGTCACCTGGCGTGCCGGTTTCGCTCGCATTGTCGACGTTGCTCAGCTCCAGATGAACCGAGTCTGCGGCGAATGCAGCAACGCTTCCTGGGGTTGGATTATCACCATAGATGACGTCATTGCCGTCATTGCCTTCGATGCAGTCATCATCGGCCCCACCGGCAAGCATATCGTGGCCATCACCACCGACAATATCATCCTTGCCTGCGCCACCGTCGACAACATCGTCGCCTTCGCCAGCGTCGACATCGTCATTGCCGGCGCCTGCATCGATGACGTCATTACCACCGTTACCGGCGATCGTGTCATTCCCGGTTCCGCCAGCGATGACATCGTCACCGTCGCCACCTGTGATGTCGTCCTTGCCGCGACCACCATCAATCGTGTCGGCACCTTCGCCGCCATCGATGGTATCATCGCCGTCTTCGCCAAGCAGGGTGTCGTTGCCATCCTCACCCGAAATGTCGTCATTGCCTTTGCCGCCAAAGACGTCATCGTCGCCTTCGCCTGCCAGAACCGTATCGTCGCCCTTGCCAGCAAGGATGATGTCATCATTCGGACCTTCGCCCGGCAGGATTTCATCATTGGCATCGACCATATCGCCGTCTGGATCGCCTTCATAGGCCACGTCGATCAGGTCATTGCCGTCAGTGCCGCTGACAATCCCATCAGGTTGGTTCTTTGGACCCAAGTCATAGATTTTGACGTTGTCGATCTGACCGTCAAAGAACTCTCTCAGGTTATTCGCGGTGTTGTCACCAGACACAATTTGCGACGCACCAATGGTCCAAGGCTCATTGAAATTGTCGCCCATATCAATTGTGAGCGGATCGTTGATGTCTTCGCTGTACTCGGTGCCGCGGCTCAGGTTCTGAACCACAAAGCGACCGTCAACACCCTGATCATCCCATTCATAGAAGACGCGAACATCTTCACCCGGCGAGAAGAAGTTATTGGGGGTGTTGTAATAGAAGCTGTCGCCATCCGTTTGGTGGCGGACCGTGACTGCACCGTTCTGAGTGACGCCGATCGTCAAGTGACCACCGTCGTCAAAGTTCGAGCTGTCGCGCGAAATCAGGGTGTCGTTCGAGCTGCCGACGTGTTGGTCTTGATTGAATTCGATGCTCAACGCACCTTTGCCAATCTGGAAGGCATCATCAGCAGCAATCACAACCGCGTCGTCGTGGCCGTCGAGGTCCAAAACATCGCTATCGTTCAAAGTATTGGGCGAGCCCTGACCGACAGTACCAGTCTGGGCCACACCATCGAGCTCGGTCGCGGTGTCTTCGAAGGTCCGGTCGCCAACAGGCTGTTGACCCTGATTGTTGTCGTTGAAGAGGTATTCCGCAACGAGACAGTCTTCGTCGACCTCTGGCGCGTCGATGTCCGGCCGGACCGGTGCACCAAGGATGTTCTCGATTTCGGTGAAGTTGAAGGACTCTTTGACCGAACCGTCGTTGTTCAACAGCTCAACCGTGCCGTCTTGACCATTGCCGTTGCTGTCAGCACGCAGGTTTGTCAGACGGAATGGCCCCACGTCGCGCAGATCAAGCGTGTCGAAGTCATTACCACCGGCACCGCCATCGACCACATCGCCGCCGTTGCCGCCGATGATGGTGTCGGCGTCGTCGCCGCCGCTGATTGTGTCGTGGCCTTCGCCGCCGGTCAGCGTATCGTCGCCCTTACCACCCAGAATGGTGTCGTTGCCTTTACCACCATCGATCGTGTCGGCAGAGCCGTCATCATCTTGAACAGTTGTGTCGCCTGTCTTGATCGATACGGCGTCGTAGCCGACGATCACGTCGTCGCCGTCACCACCATCAATGGTATCGTTGCCATCATCGCCTTCTATGCGGTCATTGCCAACGCCGCCTTCGACCATGTCATCGCCTGCACCGGCAAAGATCGCATCGTCGCCATCTTCGCCAAACAGCATGTCGTTGCCGGCACCGCCATCCAACTGATCGTTGCCTGATTGGCCGTGCATCCAGTCGTCGCCGTTGCCGCCGGTCAGGACATCATTGCCGGCACCGCCCCACATCTCGTCGTTGCCTTCGCCGCCATCCAGCGTGTCGTGACCGTCGCCGCCTAGCAGGATATCGTTGCCTGCTTCACCGAACAGCATGTCGTCGCCGCGACCACCTTCGAGGCGGTCGTTTCCGTCCTGGCCGTGCATCCAGTCATTGCCATCTTCGCCGCGAATGATGTCATTGCCGGAACCAGCCCAGATTTCCTCGTTGCCCTTGCCGCCAAAGATATCGTCATCACCGTTGCCAGACAGGATGATATCGTTGCCGTCACCGGCGCGGATGATGTCGTCGTCCTGACCCTCACCTGGCAGGATCTGATCGTTTGCATCCACGCGATCACCGTCCGGATCGCCGGTGTAATTTACGTCAATGCGGTCGTCGCCCGCCGTGCCTTCGACAATGCCGTCGAGATCATTGGTGGTGAGGTCGTAAACAAGGTTGTCGATCGCGCCCGAACCGCCAAGGACGACGTCCATACGCGCAACGCCGTCGACGTTGAAATCCACTGTCTTTTGTCCGTTGTTGCTCACACCGTGAACATCAACCGTTTTGATGTGGTTGCCCTGATCATCGTAAAAGCGCACCCAAGCGCTTTCTTCGACGTCAAGAAATGTGAGCTGCTTGACGGTTGCTTCGCCGTCGAAGTCAAATCGCAGCGTACCGCCACCGGCATTGTCATCCGGATCGCTGCTCAGGTTGTCCTCTGAAATAATCAGAACCTTGCCCAGGTTGTTTGTTTTCAGGTCGTAGTCACCGCCAGTGGGGTTGGCGGTATCAAAGATCATCGCTTCGCCGGGCTTGTTTGGGTCACCACCGTTACGGAACGCGGAAACTGTGAGGCCTTTGTTCTGCAACTCGGTATCGATAACCGTGCCGCGGCCGAACTCGTTGAAGTTGATGGTGTAGCTATTCGTCGTCATGACAGTCATCCCTCAAGCACCAAATCGAACGCCGTAGCATTTGGACGTTCTGTAATTGCAAACCCCACTCGCGCGCCCGCGGGATGCGACACTGCAAAACAGTCGGCCCGAGCCGACAGCTGCTTCAAAGATTTTGCTTCATTAGCCACGGAGCTAATCCTCTTGTGTCGCCCCTTGCGAAGGACCAACCGCAGATTCGATCGCACCATCGTCACGAAGAGCAAACACAAGTGTAGGAGCAACGGAGCAAACGCCGTCAGCGCCAGGCAATTGGCCTGACTTTCACACACTTGGATTGCAACGGCAGCGTCACGACCCAGTACGACCGCCCCCACGGTCTATGGTCACCCCCCAGTCGGGCTTGGTCGTTTTACTGGTGGCGAAGGGCACAACAAAGAGAAAAATTGACGAAATCTTGTCACATTTGGTCATACACCCTGTCCCTAGGTATATCCACGCAACCTAAACGTGCATTATTGTATTTTGCGAAAAATACAATGCGCCACAGTCCTGCCTCATTTGTGTCTGTTGACAGCCGCAAATCGCACGAAAATTGCGCACGCCTGCCGCAATTCAAGAAATGTGGGTGTTATGGTACCTCCAGCTTGGAGCTGACCTAAGGGAAATTGTTTCAACCTTAGAAACAGTTCGAGAAGCCTAAATTGCTACCCTCGACCGTTAACCTTTAGTCCAGAATGGGGCCCGCATTGGTCAAGATTCAGAAACGGTCTTCATAAATGCAAAGTGACTTTGCACAAAATGATGGAACACTTGGCCACTTCGTCGAATCGACGCAAGTTATCCACAGGGGCAATGAGTCCAGAATGCGGCCATGTCGAAGGGTCGGATGTTTCACCAAATCTCGGTGGGTGGCGTAGTCACGCCAGCGCTCGCATTTGCGCGAACATGCCCGCTCTCCAGAGATGGAATTCAGACACAATCAGAGGAAAATCTAGCGATGGTACCCAAGGCCGGACTCGAACCGGCACGCCCGCAAAGGCGGGGGATTTTGAATCCCCTGCGTCTACCATTCCGCCACTTGGGCGTACCACGCTAGAGCTTGCTCGTATCCCCGGCCCCGGTTGGGGTCAATACCCCAACATGCAGGATCAGGGGAACATCACCCCGACCAACCAAAGAGTGATCGCAGGAAACGCAACAAGGATCACAACGCGCACCAGATCAGATGCTACAAATGGTGTGACGCCGGAGTACGTCCGCACCATCGGAATATCCTTGGCCATCGAATTGATGATGAACAGGTTCATCCCAACCGGTGGCGTGATCAGGCCGACCTCGACAACGATCAGGGCAAGGATCCCAAACCAGATCGCTGTTTGCTCTGCCGTCAGCCCAAAATCGAGAATTTCGATGATTGGAAAGAAAATCGGGATCGTCAGCAGGATCATCGAAAGGCTATCCATCACGCACCCAAAGATCAGATAGGCAATCAGCATCGCTGTCAGCACCATCAGCGGTGCAAATCCTTGACTGCTGACCCATTCGGCCATCGCCTGCGGTGCCTGCGTGGTGGCAAGGAAAGAATTGAACACAGCCGCCCCGAAAACGATGAAAAAGATCATCGCCGTGGCCGTTGCGGTCGACAGGATACAGTCCTTGATCCCAGCCCAATCCAGTTCCCGTGTCCAAAGGCCATAAAGCCCTGTCAGCACTGCCCCAACGGCTGCACCCTCTGTTGGGGTGAACAATGCGTCGGGTCCGGGGCTGCTCCAATCCCAGTCGCCAGCGATGCCGTACATCACCAGACCAAAGATCACGAAGACCGGCCATGTCTGAGCAAGCGATTTCATACGTTGGCCATAGGGCACACGGTCCGCCGTGCTTGCGGCATCCGGACGAACACGGACGTAAATGGCAACCGTCAGGATATAACCCGCTGCCGCCAACAGCCCCGGTATCAAGGCGGCGATGAACATCTTGACGATGTTTTGCTCGGTCAGAATTGCATAGATCACAAGGATCACAGACGGCGGGATCAGAATGCCAAGCGTCCCGCCAGCGGCCAGAACACCGGTCGACAGGCTGTCAGAATAGCCTCGTTTCCTCATCTCGGGCAAAGCCACCTGCCCCATCGTGGATGCAGTCGCCAAGGAAGACCCACAAACCGCACCGAAGCCCGCGCAAGCCCCGACCGCCGCCATTGCCACACCGCCTTTGCGGTGTCCCAGCCAATCCTGCGCCGCTTTGAACAAAGCCCCTGACATCCCTGATTTGGTCGCGAATTGGCCCATGAGCAGGAACAGTGGCACAATCGACAGAGAGTAGCTTGAGAACGTGTCGTAGGTGAGTGTTTTCAGCTGCGCCATCGGGGCCGCAGGTGTCCCGCGTACATACCAGATCCCGACAAAACCGGTAATCGCCATGGCCACCGCTATCGGCACCCGGGCAAAGATCGCCAAAAGCATCAGGCCAAAGCCGATGAGCGCAATTTCCATTCCGGTCATGCTGCTTCTCCTCGGGCGATCTGGTTCCAACCGCGCCAAACGGTGTAGAGCGAAACAGCAAAAAACACGCTTGCCCCAATCAGGGACAGGCCGAACGGAATCCAGATCGGAATCTCCAGCTCATAGGTGGTTTCCGCGAAGAACGGCTTGTAGCCCATGCTCAGCCGGTCGCGCCATGCGTCGCTGAAATACGGCCACTTCTCGCCAAAGCCCAAGTAGAGCCGCCACATGATCATGAAGGACACCGCGGCGATCAGCACATCACCGACCCATGCCGTAAACGCACGCCCGCGCGCAGGCAGGCCGTTGGTAAAGAGGTCAACGCGCACATGCCCGCGGTTCAACTGACACCATGGCAGAAACGCGAAAACAGCAATGGCGCAGCCTGCCTCGACCAGTTCGTAATCCCCCTGAATAGAACGAATGCCATAGGCATTGATCCAGCGCCCAATGATCGACACCAGCGTGATGAGCGCCAGCGCGATCAGGATCACGCCGCCAACATAGGCCAGTCCGCGCGCCAAACGCTCGATCAACAGCCCGGTCCTCTGTTCAGCCCGTGGTGCAATTTCTATCTGCACTCTAGTTGCCTCCAATGATCGGTGGTGACGCGTTTAACGCCGCGATATCCATCCCTGCAACGGCTTTGTAGCCATCGGCGAATGCCTGACGTTCTACGCGCGGCATCACGACATCTATGTCGGAAAAGCCGTTCGGCGCGCGATCTGCGACAATGTCCAGAATTTTGTCTGGCCCGTCGCCACGATTGGCCAAAACAACCTTGTTCACAGCGTCCCGCCGTGCGTCTTCATAGGCTTGCAAGGCATCCGGCACTGTCCCGATATCCGCAAGGCATCTCGCCAGATGGCGCGCATCGAGGATGGCTTGGGACGCACCGTTTGAACCGATGGGATACATCGCATGCGCCGCGTCGCCCATCAGGGTCAAGCGTCCGAATGTCCACTGATCCAACGGATCACGGTCGACCATCGGATATTCGTAAATCTGCTCTGCGGTGCGGATCACGTGCGGAATGTCCAACCAGTCAAACTGCCAGTTTGAAAAGGTATCAATAAAGTCATCCGGAGCGCCCGCGCGATTCCAGTCCTGCTGCCGCCAAACGTAGTCATCGGGCATGGCCAGGTCGGCGATCCAATTCAGAATAGACCCCTCGCCGTCATCGCCAATCGGGTAGCAGACGAATTTAGCGTCCTTGCGTCCGCACATCGCAACTGTCCGGCCCGTCCCAAATCGGGGGGCGCGTGTGATGCCCCGCCACATCATCGTCCCGCCCCATTGTGCCGCACCTTCATCTGGATAAAGCAAAGCGCGCAGGGACGAATTGATCCCATCGCAGGCAATCAGGACATCGCCTTGCACACTGCCCAGATCACGACCGGTTTTTCGATCGCTCAGATTTGCCGTGATCCCGCCGATGTCCTGTTCAAAGCCTGTGACCGTCGCACCTGTCTGAACGACATCGCCGCATCTGTGACGCAAGGCAGAGTACAGGGCCATCTGTAGACCGCCTCGGTTCAACGAGAATTGAGGCCACCTGTAGCCGGCTTTCTCGCCGCGCCATTCGTTCCAGATCAACTGGCCGTGTTGCGAATAATAGGCAACTTCTTCTGTGCGCAGACCAATCCGGTCCAGGGCGTCCTCAAGGCCAAGGTCCATCAATTCGCGCGTAGCGTGCGGTTGAAGGTTGATCCCAACACCTAGGGGGCGAAGGTCCTGAACAGCCTCTAGAATACGGAACGGCACGCCGACCTGATGCAGGCTCAGGCCCAGCGTCAACCCTGCGATCCCACCACCTGCGATAAGAACCGTCATGTCTTGCTCATGTCGTCAGAGAAAATGCCGAACGGGCGGCAAGGCAAAGGGCGGCCCGCAGTCAAATGCGGGCCACCCGTATCGATCACATGCTGTCAGCGTATTTCGCAACCGCTTCCCGCGCGAAATCGACCATTTCCTGCCCTGGCAGGCCTTTGGCTGTGACCTCTTCGATCCAAGCGGCGGTTTGAGCTTCGCCAATCGTGCGCAATTCGGCGACCAGCGCCTCATCAAGCGTGTGGATCTTGTTGTCGGTGCCACTGATGATGCCGACGCCGATTGCGTCCCCTTCATCCATTGCACGTCCGGCCCAAGCCGATGCTTCTGCCCCGGAGTTCGCATCAATCACGGCCTTCAGGTCATCTGGCAGCGCGTCATAGGACGCCTTGTTCATGCCCCAGATGAAGAACGTGTTGTACAGCGCGCGGTCCCCGCCAATTTGCGTGTGGCTGTCAGCCAGTTCGTGAACCTTGAGCGGCGGCACGATTTCGTATGGGATCACCCCGCCGTCCACGACGCCTTTAGACAACGCTTCGGGGAATGCTGGTACAGGCATGCCAACCGGGCTTGCACCCAGCGTTTCAAGCAAGGCGTTCGCCTGACGCGATGGTCCACGGAGCTTGAGGCCGTCAAAATCCGCGAGCGTCATGACCGGATCACCTTTTGTGTGGATGATCCCCGGCCCATGTACATGCACGGCCAGAACTTTGATGTCGCCCAAACGGTCCATCAGGTATTTGTCGGCAAAATCCCATGCGGCGCGCGATGACGCCTCGGCGCTCATGGCGGTCATGAACGGCAGTTCAAAGACTTCCGTTTCAGGGAAGCGGCCTGGCGTATAGGCAGGCAGCGCCCAGCCTCCGTCGATCACGCCGTCGCGGATCTGGTCATAAAGCGCCGGTGGTTTGCCACCCAATTGCATGGCTGGGTACAGTTCCACCTTAATGCGACCATCAGACTCGGCTTCGATCTTTTCCGCCCAAGGCGCCATAAAGAAAGCCGGGACTGACCCTTTCGGGCTGAGGAAGTGCTGGAACCGCAGGGTCACATCCTGCGCCATTGCAGCCGTCGCTGTGATCCCAAGCGCCATTGCGCCAGCAAGGCTGGCTTTCAAAAACTGTTTCATATGTCCTCCCTAGACGTGGTGCTGCCACCATCGTTTGCACTACACCCCTTCGGCTCGCATCCTTCAAGATGCTTTCACAGTGAGCGTCAGTTTAAGAGCGTATTGCTCCAAGCCTGCGCAAAGTAATTGCGCCTGTCAAATATTTGCCAAGCTTGAAATCACGCGGTCGTTTTGAACAGACACTGGCGGTCGAAATAAGACATCGGCGTCCCGATCTTGACGTTGGTCTTGCAGCGCGGTCTATGACGCCACGCAAGTTGGCACGGGATTTGGTGGTCAACACACTGACCCTTTGGACGCCTAAGGATTGAAAAAATGACGTTCGAGACTTCTGCAGAGATGGCTATTTCCGAACGGCTCAACCAGCTTGCAAACGAGGCTCCGGATAACAAGGTCACGCTCTTTTGGGTCATGGACCAGTTGCACGAGCGGGCCTTTGGTCTTTTTCTGCTCATCCTCGCGCTGCCTTGTTGCATCCCATTTCTCTACGCAATTCCACAGATCGTCGCGCTGCCTTTGATGGTCGTGTCCGGGCAAATTCTATTTGGTCGGTCGACGCCCTGGTTGCCGCAGAAACTCGGCAATCGAGAGGTAAGGAAGGACGCTTTGCAAAACCTCGCGGATCGGGCGCGCCCTTGGCTGACGCGGATCGAAGCCATCAGTCACCCGCGACTGACTGCCCTGACACGCTCTCCCATGGATCGCTTTGTCGGCCTTGCGCTCGTATTGTTCAGCGCCTCCATTCTTGTTCCGCTTCCGGCGACCAACACGGTTCCCGGTTTTGCCGTTGTCGTTGTCTCAATGGGGCTGCTTCAGCGCGATGGCGTCCTCGTCATTCTGGGCGGGCTGTTGGGAACAGCTTGGATTGCCTCATTGATCTTTGCCGGAGCCACCTTGGTGAGCCTGTTGAAAGGATGGCTTGGCATGTAATGCCGAGTATGTGACGGATTCTTCGTCTCGCGCGGCTATTTCGCTGTGGGCTGCGCAACCCAGCTAAGCTATCGATCAAATCATGACGTTGACAAAGACCAATCTTGTTCTGCTGGCTGCGGGTGGATCGCTCGCACTGATTGTTGGGGCCTACGTTTTCCAATACCTCGGCTTTGCACCGTGCAAGATGTGCTACTGGCAACGCTACCCACATTTCGCGGCCATCATCATTGGCGCTGTCTTTCTAGCCTTCCAATGGCAGGTCTTACCCTGGCTTGGCGCGATGGCCGCCGCGATCACCGGCGGCATCGGCGTTTTTCATGTCGGCGTCGAACAAAAATGGTGGGAAGGTCCTGCAAGTTGCACGGGCGGCGGCATGGGCGACCTGAGCGGCGCAGACCTGCTGAACCTAGACTCGGTCCGCGTGATCATGTGCGACGAAATCAGTTGGCAGATGCTGGGTCTCTCCATGCCGGGCTGGAATGCGCTGCTCTCATTCGGGCTCGCATTTGTCTGGATCATGGCGGCGCGGCGGGCTTAATCCGCACCCGGGCGGTCAAACCGCCGCCTTTTCGTTGCACCCCATATTCCGTCTCTGCTATACAATGATGCAACAAGATGTAGCCCCCACCTAGAAGGCGGACCACGTGAGCGACGATACAGAACTCCCTGAAAACGAAGACGAAAACACGCCTGAGCGCCCTGAATATGATGGGCCCAGCGTTTCGCTGACGGATGAGTTAAAGACATCCTACCTCGACTACGCGATGTCGGTGATCGTCAGCCGGGCGATTCCAGACCTTCGCGACGGGTTGAAGCCGGTGCATCGACGGATTTTGTACGCCATGCACGAGACCGGGAATTCCCACGATAAATCGTATCGTAAATCTGCGCGTCCGGTGGGCGACGTGATGGGCAAATACCACCCACATGGCGACAGCGCGATCTATGACGCCCTGGTGCGGATGGCGCAGGATTTCTCGATGTCGCTGCCGCTGCTGGATGGTCAGGGCAACTTTGGCTCAATGGATGGCGATAACCCGGCGGCCATGCGGTATACTGAGGTGCGGATGGATAAACCCGCCGCGGCGCTGTTGGCGGATATCGAAAAAGAGACCGTCGATTTTCAAGACAACTATGACGGCAAAGACCGCGAACCAACGGTTCTCCCTGCCCGGTTCCCCAACATGCTGGTCAATGGCGCGGGCGGGATCGCAGTGGGCATGGCCACAAACATTCCCCCGCACAACCTGGGCGAAGTTGTCGACGCCACGCTGGCGCTGATCGACGATCCTGACCTGTCGTCCGAACAACTGATTGACTACGTTCCCGGCCCCGACTTCCCCACGGGCGGGATCATGCTGGGCCGGTCCGGCGCGCGCAAAGCGTATCTCGAAGGTCGCGGGTCGGTCATCATCCGCTCCAAGACCCACACCGAAGAAATTCGCAAAGACCGCTGGGCCATCGTCATCGATGAAATCCCTTACCAGGTGAACAAGGCATCGATGATCGACAAAATCGCCGAAGCCGCCCGCGAAAAGCGGATCGAAGGCATCGCCCACGTTCAGGATGAAAGCGACCGCAATGGCGTGCGCGTTGTAATCGAACTCAAAAGGGATGCGACGGCTGAGGTGGTGTTGAACCAACTCTTCCGCTTCACCCCAATGCAGACCTCGTTTGGCTGTAACATGCTCGCGCTGAATGGTGGACGCCCTGAACAGCTCACGCTGCGCCGTTTCCTGACGTCATTCATCGACTTCCGCGAGGATGTCGTGGTGCGTCGCACGGCGTTCGATCTGCGCAAGGCCCGCGATCGCTCGCATATCTTGTGCGGTCTGGCGGTGGCCGTGTCCAACGTGGATGAAGTGGTCGCGACGATCCGTGCCTCTGCCGATGCTGCCGATGCGCGCGAAAAGCTCATGACGCGCCGCTGGCCAGCGGCAGATATCGAAGGCTATCTGCGGCTAATCGACGACCCGCTGTCCAAGATGCACGACGATGGCACCTATAACCTGACCGAAATTCAGGCGCGTGCGATCCTTGATCTGCGGCTGCAACGCCTGACGCAGTTGGGTGTTTCCGAGGTCACGGACGAGCTTGAAACACTCGCAGGCAAGATCAAGGAATACCTCGAAATCCTGTCGTCCCGCGAACGCATCATGGGCATCATTGCGGACGAACTTCGCGAAGTACGGAACAGCTTTGCCGTCGACCGCCGCACCGAGATTGTCGAGTGGTCCGGCGACATGGAAGACGAGGACCTGATCGAGCGCGAGGATATGGTCGTGACCGTCACCGCTGGTGGTTACATTAAACGCACCGCGCTTGCCGACTTCCGTGCGCAAAAGCGTGGCGGCAAGGGATTGTCGGGGATGCAGACCAAGGAAGAAGACGTCGTCACGACGCTCTTCGTTGCAAATACGCATACCCAACTGCTGTTCTTCACGACCGACGGGATGGTCTACAAGCTCAAGACATGGCGCCTCCCCCTCGGAGGGCGCACGGCCAAGGGCAAGGCGATCATCAACATCCTGCCCATTCCCCAAGGCGTCTCCATCGCAGCCATCATGCCCGTCGACCGGGATGAGGATGAATGGGACGACCTGCAGGTGGTCTTTGCCACCAGCGCCGGGACTGTGCGCCGCAACAAGCTCTCTGACTTCACCAACGTGATGCGCAACGGCAAGATCGCGATGAAGTTCGAGGGCGAACATGAGAACACAACCCTGATCAACGCGCGCATTGCGTCGAATGATGATGATGTGATGCTGGTCACGAATGCCGGTCGTGCGATCCGGTTCCCGGCCACCGATGTGCGTGTCTTCAACAGTCGCGCGTCTGTGGGTGTTCGTGGCATCAACCTGAAGAATGACGATGTCGTGGTTTCCATGTCGATCATCCGGCATTTCGATGCCACTTCGGACGAACGCGCAGCTTACCTGAAAATGCGCCGCGCCATGGAAGGTCTGACCGATGAGGGCGACGGTGACGAAGAAGACGGCAATGCCGACATGCCCTTGCCGCAGGAACGCTATGCCGAGATGTCGGCGGCTGAAGATCTGATCCTGACGATCACCGAAGGCGGTGCTGGCAAGCTGTCATCGTCCCACGACTACCCTGTGCGCGGGCGTGGTGGCCAAGGCGTGACCGCAATGGACAAGGCGATGCGCGGCGGGCCGATTGTGGCGAGCTTCCCGGTGGATAAGGCGGATCAGATCATGCTGGTCACCTCGACAGGTCAGTCGATCCGTGTGCCAATTGACGGCATTTCGTTCCGGTCCCGCTCGGCGGGCGGCGTCCGTGTCTTCAACACTGCCAAGGGCGAGGTGGTGACATCGGTGGCCTACATCGCCGAGCAAGCCGAAGACGAGGTCGCAGAGGGCGACGATCAACAAAGCTGATTGAACCAAGGATCGGGCCCCTGCCCGATCCGCGCTTTCCGCGCAACTTGATCATAGGAAATACTGACGCCGCGCACCTTGGTGCACGGCGTTTTGCGTGTCAGTCGATCGCGTAAATGCTGCGGAACTTGTCTTCGATGTATCGCAGCAATGGGCCCTCGGACGGGGCCTGACCGCTTGCGCGTTCGATGATTTCTTTTGGCTCGTACAAGCCACCGTGCCGTTGCAGGTTTTCGCAAAGCCATGATGTCGCCGGCGACGTATCCCCAATCGCAAGGCTGGCATCCAACTCCGGCACATCTCGGCGCAGGGCCTCGTGCAGGCATCCTGCATAGACGTTGCCCAAGGAATAGGTCGGGAAATACCCAAACAACCCAACCGACCAATGCACGTCCTGAAGGCACCCATTGGATGGTTTGTCGACCGCATAGCCAAAGTCCGCGGCAAAGCGTTCGTTCCACGCCCCTTCCAGATCAGACACAGCCAGATCACCAGAGATCAGCGCCTTCTCAAGATCAAATCGCAAAAGAACATGCAGATTGTACTGCACCTCGTCGGCTTCGGTCCGGATATAGCCTTTGTTCACCCGGTTGACCGCTGCGTAAAACGCATCAGCATCCTCAATCCCAAAATCGCCGAACGCGTCCTTCATTTGGTCAAACAACCAACCGGTAAAGGCGCGGCTGCGTCCGATCTGGTTTTCATAGATGCGGCTTTGGCTTTCGTGCACGCCCATCGACACGCCACTGCCGAGCGGCGTCATCATATAGGCATCGTCGATATTCTGTTCGTAACACGCATGCCCAACCTCATGGATGGTTGAGTAGAAGCAGTTGAATGGATCAGTCTCGGACGTGCGGGTTGTGATGCGCACATCGTGGCCGGAACCACTGGAAAACGGATGCACGGCCTTGTCGATGCGTCCGTGTTTGAAATCGTATCCAAACGCCCGCGCCAACGCGCGCGTCAGTTTCATTTGCGCGCTTTCGTCAAAGGTCCCTGTGACCCCGGTCGGAACCGGTGCGTCCAGAATGCGGTCACGCAAATCGACCAGACCGGGACGCAAGGCCCCGAACATCTGATCCAGATCGGCTGCCGTGGCCCCCGGTTCATAATCCTGCAACATCGCGTCATACACGTCACCGCCATCTGCCATGGCGGCACCTTCTTCGCGCTTCAGCGACACAACCTCTGCCAGCGTCGGCAAAAAGGCCGCGACATCTTCGTTTGCACGGGCCTCTGCCCAGATGCCTTGAGCCGTGGAGGTCAGGCGCGCCAGATCAGCGGCGAGCTTTGCTGGCACCTTGGTGTTGCGGGCATAGTCCCGACTGATGTGGCGCAGGTTCGCCTTGCCGACGTCGTCTAGTGTCTCTGTGTCGATGTCAGAGAGCCACTCACCAATGCGCGGGTCTGTACGACGTGCGTGCAAGACGGCCTCAAGAGCCGCCATTTCATCACTGCGCTGACCGGCAGCCCCCCGCGGCATAACAGTTTCCTGATCCCAGCCTAAACGCCCCTGCACAGAAGCAAGCGCACGGGTGTCACGGTCGAACGCCATCAGGTCTTCATAAGCAGTCATGGTCAGGCGTCCCGCACAGAGGTTTCAATCGGAAAACGGGTCAAGAACAGCGCATAGATCGCTGCCACCCACAACAGAACGCCGACGAACTGGTGCGTGATCGCGATCCAAAGTGGTGCTGACATCAAGACCGTCACAATCCCGATGACCACCATGGCCGTGATCAACAGCCCAACCCGGCCAAAAGCCTTGCGCGTCAGTTTGTGCGGAGATTTCGCAGCACGAACCCCCAGGTAGATCGCAAGCGCGAACACAAGGTATCCCCACGTCCGGTGAATGAATTGAACCATCCCGGCATTTTCAAAGAAGTTCCGCCACATCGGTTCCAGATCAAGCGCATTCGATGGGAACACCTCGCCCGACATCAGCGGCCAGTCGTTATAGGACCGTCCCGCATCAATGCCCGCGACCAGAGCACCGATCAGGATCTGGATAAAGAGAGCTCCGACGAACACCGATGCCAAGGTCCCGAGGCGCGCTTCGCGCAGGCGCCGCGCCTGCATGATTTCCCGTTCGGGACGCGCAAGTTCAAATGAGAACCACGCTATGAAGCCGATGATGACAAAGGCGAGACCAAGGTGCGTTGCTAGCCGATAAGAGGCCACATCAAGCATTGTGCCCGTAAGCCCGGACGCCACCATCCACCAACCGATGGCACCTTGGAGACCGCCCAAAGCGCCCAGCAAAAGCAATCGACCTGTCCACCCGGTCGGGATCTGACGGCGGATCAGGAAATACAAGAACCCAACCGCCCAGACGAGGCCGATAACGCGGCCCAGTTGGCGATGTCCCCACTCCCACCAGTAGATCACCTTGAACTCGGCCAATGACATGCCTTTGTTCTGCAACTGGTATTCAGGGATGGCGCGATATTTTTCGAACTCGCTTTCCCACGTTGCGGCATCCATCGGCGGGATTGCCCCGGTTACAGGAGCCCATTCGGTGATGGACAAGCCGCTGTCCGTCAGTCGTGTCAGGCCACCGACCGTGATCATAACGACAACCAGCGCAGCCAAAAGGATCAACCACGCGCGGATTGCTCCGCGGGCGCCGCCGCGGCCTTTGTCGATGGCACCCGGTGCCGTCGCAGGCGCTTCCTGCTTCTCTCCAACCTCTTCAAAGATGGATCGGGTCTTGCTCATGTCCGTTCCTTCTCACTTTTGTTTTTCCAGCGCACCATTTGGCGCATAATACCATGCAGCATTTGAACGTCTGCCCGGGTCAACGGCATACGTGACCACAGGTTTCGCAAATTCATCTTCATCCCTTGAGCCTTCGCTTCGGGAAAAAAGAAACCGGCGTCTTGGAGCTGGTCTTCGTAATGAGCGGCCAGATGCTCCATTTCCTCGCCCGTGGCCCAGTCCGTCTTGGCCATGTCGACACGCTCATGCTCAAGCTCTGCGATTTGACGCTGCCATTCATAGGCCGTCAGCAACACGCATTGCGCTAGGTTCAGAGAAAAGAACTCTGGGTTCACCGGCACCGTGATGATCGCGTTGGCACGGGCCACATCGTCATTTTCCAATCCCGCACGTTCAGGACCGAACAAGACGGCCACGTGTTGGCCTGCTGCGATCTTTTCAGCCGCCAAAGCCATCGCGCGTTCGGGCGTGAATACAGGCTTGGTCAGACCGCGTTGCCGCGCGGTTGTGGCAAAGACATAGGTTGTTTCGCTCAAGGCCCCCGCCAAATCCTCGGTGACCATAGCCTGATCCAAAAGCCGCCCCGCACCACTGGCCAATGCGACGGCCCGTTGGTTTGGCCATCCGTCGCGCGGATCGACAATGCGCATGCGGTCCAAGCCAAAATTCCACATGGCACGCGCGGCTGCGCCAATGTTTTCGCCCATTTGCGGGCGGACCAGGACGAATGTCGGCTGAGCGTTTTTTTCCATCAACGGACTGATACGCCCGCCTCCGTCCGACCACAAGAAGGACACCCGGTCGCGGGCCGTTTGGCATGCCCATCCGGCGGATTTCATGGGGCAAATCGGGTTGCACCCCCATCGACAGGCTTTGCTGCGAAGGATATAGAACCACGCAAAAGGAGCCGTGCCATGGCCGAGATCGAGCATCCGCAGATTTACCTCATTACCCCTCCGGATTTTGAACTGTCGCAGTTCCCTGGCCAGTTGGCCCAATGTCTGGATGCAACCGATGTGGCCTGCGTTCGACTTGCACTGGCAACCTCTGACGAAGACCGTCTCATGCGTGCGGCCGACGCGGTAAGAGAGGTGTGCTATTCACGCGATGTGCCGTTGGTGATCGACACCCATGTTCAGCTGGTCGAAAGGCTGGGGCTGGATGGTGTTCATCTCAACGATGGCGCGCGATCCATCCGGAGCGTGCGCAAGGAATTCGGTCCCGACCCGATTGTCGGGTGTCATTGTCAGGCATCGCGCCATGACGGCATGTCAGCCGGAGAACACGGCGCTGACTACGTCAGCTTTGGCCCTGTGACCGCCTCTGCTCTTGGTGACGGGACCGTGGCACCCGCCGACCTTTTTGAGTGGTGGTCACAGATGATCGAGGTACCGGTCGTCGCCGAAGGTGGATTGACGACAGACATGGTCCACAAACTGGCACCGCATGTTGATTTCTTTGGTCTGGGGCCAGAGGTTTGGAACTCTGACACACCGGCGCAACAGCTTGTCGAGTTGGTTCAGGTGTCGCAGGGCTGAGGCACGCGGCTGCGCACGACCTCTTCCAGCGCCTTGGCCAACGATTTGCGATCTGGATAATCCGCGACGCGCAGAGGCTCATGGAATATCACAGTAACGCCGCCCGGGTTCCGGACCATCAGGACGTTCAGCAAACCGTTCCCAAAATCCATATCCCCCCACCAGCCATAGAACCGGTCCGGCGCGCCTTCTGGCGCAGTGTAGACCAGTGAGATCGGTTGGATGTGCAACGTGTCGCGCAAGCCATCCTCTTGAAACGGGGCAAACAGGGTCGGCTTAAACGGCAAAACCCGCCTGCCGTCCGTCGATGTGCCCTCCGGGAAAAACATAAGATGATGGCCAGCCAACAGCCTGTCGCGAAACATCCGACCATGCGCGAGCGCCTGAGACCGCTTGCGTTCGATGAACAAGGTCCCCGTCGCACGAGCCAGCCAGCCGATACCCGGCCAGCCTGCAACCTCGGATTTCGAGACGAAATAGACCCTTTGCGGTGCATTCAGCGCAAAGATATCCAGCCAGGACGAATGGTTCGCCACGGCGGCGCCTTTTTCGACCATGGGCGTGCCTTCCACCACAAGCTGCATGCCCATGAGCCGGAATGCGCTTCGGCATACAAACTGGGTAATGTGGGGTGTAATTGGACGGTCCATGCCAAAGAGCGGTCGCTCGACCAGCCGCAGCAACAACAGAAGACCCAGACAGCCGAAGGTGACGATCGCAAGCGGAAGGCCGCGCCGCAAAGCCCGCCACCACGCCCTTGGCGTGCGCGCAACATTCTCGGGGTATTCTGCGCCGTCCCACGATGTCGTCATGGCCGTTCACCGGTGTAGAGGGCCCGGTGACGTGGATCGAGCCTGTCAATATCAAGGATCAGGCACACATCGGTCGTGTTGAACGGGACGTCGACAAAAGCCCCCTCGCCCACAAAGCCACCAATTCGCAGGTATGCCTTGATCAATGCTGGCATCGCCCGCATCGCGGCCTTGCGGTCGACTGCGCTTTCGGCGCGCAGGTCCATGCTCTGAAACTGATCTGCAACTGCGCGTACACGCAAATCCGCGGGAGCCAGATGCCGATGATGCAGAAAGCTCAACGGATCGGCCAAAGCATCGACATCGGTGCCGTGAAACGAGGCTACGCCAAAAAGAACCTCGATGTCCCTTTCTTGGATATACTGCGCCAGCGCAGACCAGAGCATAAACATCGCCGCGCCACCCCGATGCTTTGCATCAACACAGGACCGGCCCAGTTCCAGAAGCTTGCGCCCAGACGCCTCTAGGACCGCAAGGTCGTATTCTCCCGATGTGTAGAATCCGAGTGGCGTCTTTCGATCGCTCGGCAAGAGCCGATAAACGCCTACAACGTGATCCAGTTGAACCTCAGACCGTTGGTCATCGACCACGATGAGATGATCATAATAGGCATCGAACGCGTCACGCTCGAACCGGCCCTCGTGATCGACAAGGTCGCCGTCGCCGCCAAGCTCTTCGACAAAGACCCGATAACGCAGGCGTTGGGCTGCAAGGCGATCAGCCTCACTTGTAGCAAGGCGAACAGACAAGTTCGGATCAGTGTTCTGCATCAATTGGCGGTCAATCACTCAGCGTTCGCCGATGGATATGCGCAGCGCTTGGTCTTGGCAATCATATCGCCCAAAGGCAAAGGTTTCTGGGCACACACCAAAAATTAACCTGCCGTTAAACAGAACTAGCGAAAAACTGGGATTAATTCGACGCGAGTTGCGTCGATGACAACCTTACCCTCATCCGGGAACATGACCGTGATTTTGCCTCCGATATTCGATTGCACCTGGCCAGTTCCCCAGTCAGGCTGTGTCGGGTGCTGCACGTACATTCCCGGCTCATAGAGCCCTTCGAGACCTTGCATGAGTTTTCCTTTGAGCGAGCTACACACCGTGACTGATCCCAAGCCGCTGACCGCTGAAGAGCTTGTCGCTCTTGTCAGTTCTCGTATCTGTCACGACCTAGTTAATCCACTCGGCGCGATCAGCAATGGGGTTGAACTGCTTGATATGGCACCCGACGGGGCGTTTGGGCCGGAAATCACACTGATCCGCGACAGCGTGCAAAATGCAAATGCACGGCTTAGATTTATGCGCATTGCCTTCGGAGCATGTCAAAAGGGCGATATGCTAGACGTTTCTGACATCAGCACCACGCTGGATGCGATGTCCGCAGGAATGCGCCAAACGATCCAGTGGACACCCACCGACCGTGTGCCGAGGTCTGAGGTCAAACTCTGTTTTCTCCTGCTCCAGTGTTTGGAGACAGCCATGCCATTTGGCGGCGCGGTCGTCGTGTCCAAATCAGATGCGGTCTGGACGCTGAATGCCCGAGCGGAACGTTTTGCCGAAATTGGGCCGCTTTGGCGGATCATCACCCACGCAGACGACGTGGACAATTTGGCGGCCGCGCAAGTTCACTTTGCGTTGGCCGGTGCCGAACAGGACGCACAGGCCAAACGCATTGATATCGTGCAGGATACCGGATCAATCCACGTAAGCATTCATCCGGCGTAACGGCGCGCGCATGCCTATGCGCGCACTGTCCCGTCGCCACGAACGAGGTATTTAAAGCTGGTTAGCTGCGCAGCACCCACCGGGCCCCGCGCATGCATTTTACCCGTCGCGATGCCGATCTCTGCGCCCATGCCAAATTCACCACCGTCGGCAAACTGGGTCGAGGCATTGTGCATCAGTATGGCGCTATCCAGACGTTCAAAGAACCGATCCACCGCGGCCTGATCCTCCGCGATAATGCAATCGGTGTGATTGGACCCATAGGTGCGGATATGCGCGATCGCGCCATCCAGATCGTCGACCACGCGCGCCGCGATCTCCATATCAAGGTACTCCTTACCCCAATCATCTGGACCTGCCGCATCGGTGCCATTCAGCCCTTCAGCGTGCACCGCGACGCCTGCGTCTTTGAGCATGTCTACAAGTTGCTGCCCCAGTTCGACGGCATCCTTGTGAACCAGCAGACACTCTGCGGCACCACAAATGCCCGTTCGGCGCGTTTTGGCGTTCAAGACCACATCCAGCGCCTTTTGCGGATCAGCGGAAGGGTCAATGTAGATGTGAACAATCCCCTCAAGATGGGCAAACACAGGCACACGCGCTTCGCGCTGAACCAGCCCAACAAGACCCTTCCCGCCGCGCGGGACAATGACATCGACATAATCAGTCATGGTCAAAAGGGCGCTGACGGCGGCCCGGTCCCGTGTCGGCACCAATTGGATCGCATCCTCTGGCAACCCAGCGGCCTGAAGCCCCTCGACAAGGCAAGCGTGGATCGCGGTGGACGAGTTGAATCCTTCTGACCCGCCACGAAGGATCACCGCATTCCCTGATTTCAGGCACAAGGCCCCTGCATCCGCGGTTACGTTGGGCCGACTTTCGTAAATGACACCCACGACGCCCAGAGGCGTGCGCACCCGCTGAATGTTTAGCCCCGTCGGACGATCCCATTCCTCCATCACTGCACCGACAGGGTCATCTTGGCCTGCGACGGCCCGCAACCCATCGCAAATCCCTTGAATACGGGCGTCATCCAGCATCAGACGATCCATCATCGCCGCGCTCAGGCCCTTTTCACGGCCAAATTCCATATCACGCGCATTTGCAGCCTTGATCTCTTCGCGCTTGGCCCAAACCGCATCAGCAGCAGCCTCAAGCGCCTTTTGCTTCTGCTCCGGTCGGGCAAAGGCCAGTTCTGCAGCCGCAGCTTTCGCGCGGGCGCCCAGATCCGTCATGGCGGCGGCGATGTTGTCCATGTCTTTCATGGCCGTTCCCCTTCTCGTTACAGAACCATATCGTCTCGGTGGACCAATGCGGCCCGCCCAGAATATCCCAAAACCTCGGCAAATTCATCCGAATGCTTGCCGCGCAGTGCACCAGCTTCCTTCGCGTCGTAGCGCGCGAGACCGACACCGATAACCGTACCGTTCGCATTCTCGATGGCGATTGCATCGCCTCGTCCAAAGCGTCCGGAAACGCCCGTAACACCCGCAGGCAAAAGGCTTTTCCCCCGTTTCAATGCGGCAACAGCACCTTCATCGAGCCGCACAGCACCGCGAGGTTTCATCGATGAAATCCAGCGTTTTCGCGCCGCTGCCGGATCATCCTTGGCGACAAACCATGTCGCGGGCTCTCCTTCTTCGAGTGCCTTCAGCGGATTGATCCGACTGCCCAAGGTGATGGCCATGGCACAGCCTGCACCGATGGCCATCTTGGCAGCCATGACCTTGGTCTTCATCCCGCCTTTGGACAGGCCAGACCCGGCATCCCCGGCCATCGCCTCGATCTCGGGGGTGATACTATCGATCACGGAAAACCGCTTTGCTTCAGGGTCTTGCGCAGGGTTTCCACTGTAAAACCCGTCAACATCGCTGAGCAAAATCAATTGGTCGGCACCCACCGTCACAGCCACTTGCGCCGCCAAGCGATCATTGTCGCCATACCGGATTTCGTCGGTGGCAATGGTGTCATTCTCATTGACGATGGGAACGACGCCCATGCCAAGCAAGGTGGCAAGCGTGGCACGTGTGTTCAGATACCGACGCCGATCTTCTGAATCCTCAAGCGTCACAAGGACTTGCGCGGTCTTTATGTCATGTGGCGCGAGCGCTTCTTCATAGGCACGCGCCAGCCTGATTTGTCCAACAGCCGCCGCAGCCTGGGATTGTTCGAGAGGAAGGTTCGCACCAGTCAGCCCCAAAACACCACGGCCAAGCGCGATGGAGCCGGACGACACAAGGATCACGTCAATGCCCTTTGCCTTGAGCATGGCGACATCCGCGGCCAGAGAGCCGAGCCAATCCCGTTTCAGCCCGTCCGCGCCCACCAACAGGGCCGAGCCAATTTTGACGACAACCCGTTTTGCGGACATCAAGGACGCCATCCGTCATCCTCTTCATCAGCGGCCGCCTCTTCCGCGTCACGCGCCACGATTTGTGCCCGCAAGCTTCGCAAAACGGTTTGGACGTTTTCATTCGAAACGCCCGACATTTTGTAGACGCGACCGCCGCTTGCTTTTTCCAGAACAGCGACGGCTTCATCCTGCTCTTCGGGTAGCAAGGCGTCGATCTTGTTCAACGCCGTGATCCTCGGCTTGTCGGCCAGATCACCACCATAGGCTTCAAGCTCGGTGATGATGGTTTGATAATCCTCGGCCAAGGTCTCGGACGTGCCATCAACGATGTGCAACAGCGCCGCACAGCGTTCCACGTGCCCTAGAAACCGGTCACCAATTCCGCGCCCTTCATGCGCCCCCTCGATCAAGCCGGGGATGTCAGCAATGACGAATTCATGCCCGTCCACACCAACGACACCCAGATTCGGGTGCAAAGTGGTGAAGGGATAGTCAGCAATCTTGGGACGGGCATTCGAAGTCGCCGCAAGGAAGGTGGACTTTCCCGCATTCGGCAATCCCAGCAAACCAACATCAGCGATCAGTTTGAGCCGCAGCCAAATGGTGCGCTCCACGCCTGCCTGCCCCGGATTGGCGCGGCGCGGTGCCTGGTTGGTCGCCGATTTAAAGTGCAGGTTGCCGAAACCGCCATTGCCACCCTTGAGCAGGATGACCCGGTCACCCACCTCGGTCAGATCGGCAAGCACTGTCTCTTCGTCTTCATCAAGGATTTCGGTCCCTGCAGGTACCTTTAGAATAATGTCAGCACCATCCTTGCCGGTACGTTGGTTGCCCATGCCAGCTTGGCCGTTTTTGGCAAAGAAATGCTGCTGATAGCGGAAATCAATCAGGGTGTTCAGACCCTCGACCGCCTCGGCGATGACGCTGCCGCCTTTGCCGCCATCACCACCATCAGGGCCGCCATATTCGATGTATTTTTCACGGCGAAAGCTGACACAGCCACCACCGCCGCTGCCAGAGCGGATATAGACTTTGGCGAGGTCGAGGAACTTCATCTGCGGGCTTCCCAATCGGTGCGAGTAAGGCGGTAGTCGATCACGGGGGCCGGTTCAAGTCGCGCAGCACTTGGCCCCATATTTGTCCCGGTTTGGACAAATCCCAGCTTTTGCAAAAGCGCACCGGAATGCGGGTTGTCGGTGAAATGGTCTGCGGTCATCCGATCCATGTCGGGAAACAAGCCAAAGCAAGCGTTGATGTATGCCGACACTGCTTCCTTGGCATATCCTTGCCGCCAATGCTCTTGGCTAATGAAATACATCAACGGAAAGTCATGCTGTTTGGGACCGAGGCCAACGACGCCAATCAACGTCCCGTCCAATTCGATGCCCACACGAAATCCGGGACGCCCACGAAACCGGCTGCTTTCAATCCATGTCTCTGCCGCTTCGACCGGCCAAGGCACGGTCAAGGACAGCATCATCGGCGCAACCTCTTGCGTGCCGCCGATTTGAGCTAACCGAGGCGCGTCCGCAACGGTCAGGTTCCTGAGGCGTAGACGCTGTGTCGTCAGCTCAAACCGCTGGCGGTCGGTCCACATATCCTGCGTCAGACGCATCATCATGCCCGGAAAACGGCCATCGCCGCGCGCCAAAGACGGCATGGTATCTGCGCCTTCGTCTTCAAAACCAAGCTTGACCAACGTGTTCCGCGACGCGGCATTCCCGTCGAAATGCCCTGCGCGCAGCAAGTCCTGCCCCGTCTCCTCGAACACGAAATCAATGACGCGCTCTGCGGCTTCGGTCGCGATGCCTTGGCCCCACGCATCCTTGGTAATCCAATAGCCCAGTTGGTCGTCTGCCGCGATGCCGCCGACAATCCTGTCCTGAAACAGGATCAACCAAGAGCCGATAAAGCCGAACTGATGGCGCGCAATATAGGCCTCAGCATCGGCAACAGTGAATGGATAAGGGACCTTGGACGTCCATTGCAGGATGTCGAAGTCACCCATCGCCTCCTGTAACGCCGCGGCGTCCTGCAAGGTAATCCTGCGCAGGTGTAACCGCTGCGTAAACAGATCGCCTGCTAGGTCATTCTGCGCAGATATGTCCATGTCGGCACCGTTGCTTCGCGGGCGACAGAATAGGCCTCTGCATCCCCTAGGTAATCAAATCCGCAATGTGTCAGGACCCGAGCAGACGCCGGATTGTCCTGAAACACGGACCCAAAGATCGTTGCATTCTCTTGCGGGTTCTCGGCAATGATTTTGCCAACCGCTTCTCGAGCAAGGCCCATGTTCCAAACACTGGGCGCGATCCAGTAGCCGATCTCGGATTGTCCGCGATCCATCCGCTCCAGAGCGATGCACCCCAAGAGCTCTGGCAAGTCTGACTTGGAGCCGTCCATTGCCCAGACATCTTCTGTCCGCTTTGGATCCCATGTCGTTTTGACAAACGCCTCGGATGCGCCCGGCGGCAAAGGATGCGGGATGGATGTGGTCATCCGTGCCACGCGTTCATCGCCCCCGTGCATATCCAGCATACCCTTGTCACTTGGGCGCAGCGGACGCAGCGTGAGACGTTCAGTTTCAAAGGTGGCCTGGTCGATGATCTGTTCATGGATCATGAGAGGTCTCCGGCAAATAAGGCGTAGAACACAGACAAGACGGTCGCTGCCGCGAGCGTCCACATGAGATATTTTTCCGAGGGTTTTCCGGCGAAGTGACGGGCGATGGCCTGGCCTGCGATACCCCACAGCGGTTGCAGAACGATTTGGCACGACAACAGGACCAAGGCGACAGTCAACGTCGCCTGAAACGCGCCTGTTCCGGCGGGAATGAATGCAGTGAAGGCTCCGGTGATCATCGCCCATGCTTTCGGGTTCATCGGGTGCACGATCAGCCCTGCGGCGAAACCGGGTGCTGCCCCCCGTGATTGTCCTGGCGCAAGCCGCAGGTTGGCAACGCGCCAAGCGAGATAGGTGATATAGGCCGCCGCCAGGTACTTCAGCGTCTCGAATATCAGTGGTGAGGCTTGGGACAGTTCCATCAGGCCAAAGCCCATTGGCCAGATGATGAACTGTTTTCCAAGAATGACACCGACGGTAAACGGCAGAGCCGCGCGAAAGCCGTAGCCCGCACTTGTTGCGAGGATCGCCATATTGGCGGGTCCCGGCGTGCCGACCTGACTGGCGGCAAAAAGTGTAAGGGCAGTGACAGACATATGTCGGGGCTTTCGGAAATGAAAAAGGGACCGGCTTGCGCCGATCCCCTTCAAAAACTTATGAACCTTTTGGGTTTCGGCTTATTCAGCGGCCTCCGCCGCCGGCAGGACCGAAATAAAGGTGCGGCCTTTCAGGCCTTTATGGAATGTGACGTTACCTTCGACGGTCGCAAAGATCGTGTGGTCTTTGCCCATGCCAACGCCTTCGCCTGGCCACATCTTGGTACCGCGCTGACGCACGATGATGTTGCCTGGGATAGCCGACTGGCCACCGTAAAGTTTCACACCAAGGCGACGACCAACGGAGTCGCGGCCGTTACGGGATGAACCGCCTGCTTTCTTGTGTGCCATTCTGGTGTCTCCTTATTCTGCTGCGAACTCGGTCGCTTGCGCGATCCAGTTATCACGTTCGATGCGGCCTTTGAACGACAATTTGTCATCCATATAAGCAATCTCTGCCGGACCCCAAGCTGCAATCTGGTCAAAGTGGAAAACGCCGTTCTCGTGCAGAAGGCCTTCCAGCTTTGGACCGACACCTGAAATCTTCTTCAGATCGTCTGCACCACCTTCGCGGGCTTCAGTCAGCAGGTTGGCTGGCTTGGTGCCTTCCACTTCGGCTGCTGGTGCAGCTTCTGCTTTCGGTGCGGCCGCTTTCTTTGGTGCGGCTTTCTTGGCTGGTGCTGCTGCGGCTGCAGCGGCGGCACCCAGTGCGGCTGCGCCAACGGCGGCTTTCACGCCTGATTTACCCGCGCCTTTTTCCAGGATCTCGGTGATCCGCACCAGCGTCAGTTTTTGGCGGTGGCCAACGGTACGCTTCGAGCTGTGCTTACGGCGACGGCGAACAAAGTTAATAACTTTTTCGCCTTTGATCTGGTCGATCACGGTCGCCTGAACGCCTGCATCATCAACGAGAGGCGCACCAACGGTCGAACCGACCATCATGATTTCGTTAAATTGCACGGTTTCACCCGCGTCTGCTGCAAGCTTTTCGACCCGCAGGACATCACCCGCCTGGACCCGGTACTGCTTGCCACCGGTTTTCATCACCGCAAACATTGCGTCTTCCTTGTCTTCCGCGTCTCTTTGGTCCCGCATTTGCGGCGTTTTCGGGTTGCCCCACCTCGGACTGCGCGCCCCTTTGGGCGTCATGGTAATAACAAACGCGGAGCCAAAGCCCCGCGTTAGGCCGCCTCTATCGTCGGGCGGTGCAGATTTGTCAAGCGCGGTTCACTGAACTCGGCTAGATTTCATCGCCTCCCATGAACTCGGCCACGGCCTGCCCCATGTCAAACGAGGTCTCGGCATAAAGCCGTTGGAATGCCCGGTTGATCGCGGCGTTCAGGATCGTGCCATCCGGTGTCAGCGCGCTGTTGATGTAGATTTGCAGATCTTCGGGATTAGCCGGACCATAGGCTGTCATCAGAAACGCGTTGAGCCAGTTTTCGGTATCGGCGCGCGTGGCGTCCTCTCCGGCCCACATTTCGGCTGCAAGCCGTTCAGGAGCCATACCCTGAAACTGGCCACCTTCGATCAAGCCAGCGGCAAAGGCGACATTCGACAGAAACGCGGCCTGCACATTCTGTTCGACCAAATCGGTATACTCAATGTAGTCCTGAATCTGGTCAAAGAGCTCTGGGCGCGCTGCAATCAAACCATCGATGTCCGCCTGTATCGCTTCGACCAGTGACTGATCGCTAAACGCAGCCCGCGCCGAGGCCTCAAGGCCGAGGATAATTTGCGCAGCGTCGGTTTCGAAATAGGCAATCATCGGCTCAAGGTCATAGTCCGCGAACACTTCGGCCATCTCGCGCCGCAGGATCCCGGTGGCGCGTTCGATCGTATGGATGGAATCGACGCGGTCTTGCCAGCCGTCTTGTGGCGCGTCAGGAAAAAATCCCTCGGCGAGGGCTGCGCCATGCGCGCGCTCTTCGGCCACCATGGTATCAACAACGGCATCAAACTGAAGGGCAGCCATCAGTCGGTCAACATCGGCGTGCGCGGCGACACAGGTCGCCAGCCACACGCATGCTGAGAAGAAGACCCGCATCAGATGTCCTGCTGCGGATAAAGCTCGACCATCCGCGCGGCGAGAATTTCAAATCGGTCGATCTGCAACTGGAACTGCACGGCATTCATCAGCTCATAAACCCGTTGCATCAAAGGCTGTTGCAGCGCGTCGAGATAGGCTTTCATGTCTGCGTCCGAAAAATCCCGGTAGGTAAACGCTGCATTTGTGACGCTACCAATCTGCATTGCTTCTCGCATCTCATCAGCGCGATTGTTCAGGATTGCGCGCAACTCGGCTTCGTCCAATTCGCGTTGTGTCAGCCCGGCCGCCGACGCAGCCATCAGAAAGCGCACCTGTACCTCATTGATCGCGCGGATCGAATTCTCGATTGACCCGATCGCCGCGCTCATCTGCTGAAAATACTCGATCCGTGGCGAGCCTTCTTCGATCAACTGTGCTGCAATCGCCTGCCCTGCGAGATCGCTGTCAGCGCTGTCGTCCATATGCGCTGTGTTTTCGGCCTCGACCAAACGTTGACCCAGCTCAGAGGCATAGAAGTCCGCGGCATGGTTCAACATCTCATCGTCCATGGTCTGCTCAAGGATATCCAGCGCATCCGCGCGCAAACCTTCCGAGGCAAAGACCTCATCCGCCAACCGTGTCCAGTCGCTGCCAAAATTCTCTTCGGACAATCCCAGCAACGCAGGCGCCTGCCCTGCAGAAAGCCGTAGACTGTCCAGGGCCACGTCAAAGCCCGTCACGGCCATGAATGCCTCAAGTTTCGCACGATCAGCGGCTGTGGCAGCTCCGGCCACCAACAAGCTGGCTGCCAAAACGCCGGTGGTCACAATGGAACGAAGAAAGGTCATCTGCTCTCCTGACTTTTTCAGAAGTTGAGCCTATCGCACAGCGAACGTAAGGCAAATGCAAATGCCCCCTTGCGGGCGATCACTTGCCTGTGTAAACGCCCGCTACCTGACCGCGGAGAGGTGCCGGAGTGGTCGAACGGGGCGGTCTCGAAAACCGTTGTGGGTGCAAGCCCACCCAGGGTTCGAATCCCTGTCTCTCCGCCATAATCCCCAAATCGATACGACCACTTACAAACCACGCCCTTCCCATGCGCGCGGGGCTTTGTCGTTCCCGCGCTACCATGCCCGTTCAAAAAAGATCGCAGATTTGTCGATTGGCGCCTGTCTGATCCGTCAGGTAGGTGAAGCGGCGCTCCTGCCCTTCGCGGAACCACGGAGCAAACCCGGCCATGACCTACGCAAAAACCGATGCATGTCTTGGACTTGGGCTTGAAAAGACAGCCGTGGCTGCCGCTTAATCCTCGCAGCTTACCGGAGACAGTTATGCGATATACTTTCCTGCTTTATTCAAACCCTGCCGATTTTGCACACATGGGACCCGAAGACTGGGCCAAGGAAAAAGAGGTCTACGGCGCCTATATCGGCGCTTTGCAAGAAGCGGGCGTCTTCGTCGACACCGATTGGCTGCACCCAGCCGACACCGCGACCACGATCACCCTGAAAGATGGCGAGAAACGGATTCAAGACGGTCCCTTCGCAGAAACCCAGGAAACGCTTGGTGGTTTCTTTACAATTGATGTGCCTGATCTCGATGCAGCCTTGGCGTGGGCGGAGAAATGCCCGGCAGCCAAACACGGCAAGATCGAAATCCGCGCCTCGGCAATGGACAGCGTCTAGGCCGGTCACTTGACCGAACACCCAGATCAATCCGCTGCACGCGCCCAAGACGTTGCGCGTGCAGCCTACGGCAAGCTGATTGCGATGCTGGCCGCGCGCAGCGGCGATATCGCAGCCGCAGAAGACGCTCTTGCCGATGCGTTTGTGGCCGCGCTTACGAAATGGCCGGACACCGGTGTGCCGGACAATCCAGAGGCGTGGCTTCTTACGGTTGCCAAGAACCGCCGGATAGATGCGGTGCGCAAGGATCAACGGCTGGTCATCACAGATGAGGTTCCAGACATGCCTGATTTGCGCACGGACACCGACCCCGCGGCTGACGCCCGGCTCAAATTGCTGTTTGTCTGCGCCCACCCTGCCATTGATCCCGCAATCCGTACGCCGCTGATGCTGCAGACGGTGCTTGGCCTCGAAGCCGAAGAGATCGCCAGCGCCTATCTCGTGTCGCCAAAGGCCATGGCGCAACGGCTTGTCCGTGCGAAGCGCAAGATCCGCGATGCGGGCATTCCCTTCACTATTCCCGACA
Organism: Shimia ponticola; assembly: GCF_007995215.1. Lineage (GTDB taxonomy): Bacteria > Pseudomonadota > Alphaproteobacteria > Rhodobacterales > Rhodobacteraceae > Shimia_B > Shimia_B ponticola. The sequence goes on along the minus strand of NZ_VCDK01000002.1, from coordinate 367,636 downwards.
CCTCGGAATTCCCCGACCGGATGGAGGCCGTCACCGAAGCCGTCTACGGCGCCTTTGCCGTGGACTGGCTGTCCGGTGCCGGTGACCTGTCACACGAGGCCTTTTTCCTCAGCACCATTCTGGCTGGGCTTGCGCCGGACAATCCTGAGGTCTTGGGCCTTAATGCGCTGATCGGGTTCATTGAAGCCCGGCGGGACGCGCGCGTCTCGGACGGCACTCTCGTGCCTGTGCCAGAGCAGGATGTTACTCTTTGGGACACGCATCTGATCGACAGATCCATGTCCCTCTTGGCGCGCGCCTCCCAAGCCGGGCTGCCCGGACGGTTTCAGATCGAAGCCGCAATTCAATCCGTTCACTGCGCCCGGCGCGCCACCGGTCAAACAGATTGGCGCGCGCTGTCGAAACTCTTTGCTGGGCTCGTTGCGGTCTATCCGACCATCGGCTCAGCCGTCAGTCAGGCAGCCGTTGTCGCCGAAGACGCAGGGCCTGCGCAGGGCCTCGCCATGCTGGAAAAGACCTCATTTACAGGGATAGAAACCTATCAACCGGCTTGGGCCGTCCGCGCGCACTGCTTCGCGCAGATGTCCCGCTGGGCAGAGGCTGCCGAGGCCTATGACAAGGCGATTTCGCTCTGTACCGACATCCCGTCGCGGCGTTGGCTTGAGACAAAACAACGAGACCTGAGAAAAAAATCTTCATGACCTGTCGATTGGGCTGTGTCCCGCCCGTCGTGTGAGCAAGAGGCGCAAATGCCTCTGAGAACACAACATAGGAGACAGTCTCATGACCACCGTTTTCAGCATAATCGCCGTTGTCCTTGCCGCCGCTTTGATCGCGCTTTGCCTGCCGCGCGTTGTAACCGTCGAACGGTCGGCGCAGATCGCCATGCCCCCTGCCGAGGCATTGGAACTGATCGCTTCGACAGACGGGTTTCAGACCTTCAATCCCTACAAGACAACAGATCCAAAACTGGTGATCACGCCGTTTGGGCCGGACGCGGGCGTTGGCAGCGGGTTCCGCTTTGAGGGCAAAGAAGGCAAGGGCACCCAAACAGTGACCGCCGTCACCGAGACCTCTGTCACCCATTTGATCGATCTCGGACCGATGGGACAACCCGTTCAAACCTTTACAGTCACGCCGCATGCAGGCGGCTCTGAGGTCGTCTGGTCAGTGACGTCCGATCTTGGAATGAACCCGATCTTCCGCGTGTTCGGTCTTTTCATGGATCGGATGCTTGGCAAAACCTACGAACTGGGTCTGCGCAATTTGGCTAAACCCGCCTAAGCCCCTTTTCACCTGGTGCGGAGAAAAGCGTCGTCTGCTTGCAGCAGACGGCGCTTTGCCTTTGCTTGGCGCAATCATGCTCCGCCAGATATGATTAGGCTTATCCAGCGGATTTTCGGGCGCTATGATTGGGGTACCCTGACACCATTAACGATTTGTTAACGCCCGAGTTTGGGCCGAGGTGCATCCCGCCTTGCAATGTCAGCGTGTTGTCTTGGCGCTTTGTACCGCCACCCTGATTTAATGGAAATCATCCTATGCCCCGCCTTTCGGCAGGCCTCATACGAAGGCTTGCGCTCCTGACACTTGTTCCGATGGCCGCGCTTTCAACCGCGGCTCTGACGATGCCGCAAGCGATGACCCTAATCAGCCACGGCCCCATCCAAAAAGGTCATGCCGATGTCGGGTGCAGCGGCTGCCACGAAGCCAGCATCGGCTCAATCCGCCAACAAACGCAGGCAAACCTTCGGCATTTGGTCGGGTTGAGGGAAACGCCTGCGGATTTCGGTTATGGGCCGGTCACATCGCGCCAATGCATCGCATGTCACGATCGCCCGAACGACCGCCACCCGATCTACAGATTTCAAGAACCGCGCTTTCAGGACGCGTTGAAAGAGGTGGGCGCTACCAGTTGTCTTGGCTGCCATTCCGAACACAAAGCCGAACGCGTGCAAGTCGAGCCTACGATCTGTGTGGCCTGCCACGAAGACCTGGATGTTCGCAATGATCCCATTGATGTCCCTCATGTCGCCCTGATCAGCGACAAGCGTTGGGACACCTGTCTAGGATGTCATGATTTCCACGGAAACCACGCTCGCAAGGCGCAAAAGACGCTCGCCTTGGCCCATGAGCCTGCGGTCATCCGCGCCTATCTGAAACAGGGGCCAAACCCCTATGGCGCAACAAAATCCTACCCAGCCCAAGCCGAAAAGGCGAACCAGCCATGAAATCCTTTCGCATTGCCCTCGCCGGAGCGCTGTCTTGCATCGCAATCTGGCTCCTCGTGTCTGCTCCGCCAGAGTTGCCCGAGACGACCAGCGCAACCGAAACACAACGCAGTCTGGACGTGGAAAACATGTTCAACGCGGTCAACGCCATCAACGACGCGGCACGCACAATCTACACGGCCCGCATCGTTGGCCCGGGGCTTAAATCCGGCTTGAAATTCAGCGAAGAGTGGAGCGAACCGGATGTTGAGGCAGGTCCCCTGCCCGCATTGTTCCTGCGCGTGGTGGCCGGACGTATGGAAAGCAAGCCACCCCGTCTCGGCCTGTACCTTGGCTCGGACGCGCCCATCAACAAATCAAACCTGTTCAGCGAGACCCAGACCATCGCCTTTGAAGAGGTCAAAGCCACGCGCGCCCCTGTCTTTTCTGTATCAAGCACGGCGGGTCAGATTGCGATGTACCCAGACATTGCCGGCGCCGGACCCTGTGTCAGCTGTCACAATGACCACAAGGACAGCCCAAAGACAGACTGGAAACTCGATGACGTCATGGGCGCAACCACGTGGACGTACCCGCGCGCCAGCTTGCATCCTGATGAATACCTGCTGACCACTGACGCCTTTATGGCATCGGTCGCCGAGGCTTACGGGCTATACTTGGACAAGGTGAAAGGGTTTGAAACGCCGCCCGCAATCGGCACCGATTGGCCATCGCCAGAGCGCGGAGTTGCATTGCCCGATGTCCCGACATTCATGGCAGCCGTCCGCGCGAAGGCCGCCGAAACGGTGATGAACGAGCTTATCTTGCGCGATGGATTGCCCGGTGACGACAAACTGGCGGCGGTTTTGCAATGACAACGCTCGTCACCACATTCCGACAGCGCCCCTACGTAATTCTCGGCGTGATCACTCTGGCATTGGCAGTGCTGGGCTTGTCCCAAATGACTCGTGGCTGGCTGACGCCCCTACAGGTCAGCTTTTGGTGGCAAACCTTGACAGGCACCGCACTGCTGGCTGCGATCCTGTATCAATGGGTCGTGTTTTTTCAGCGTCTGACCGGCAACACGACCCGGGCGCGCGGGCATTATCTCGCCCATCGCTGGGTGGGCGTCGGTGCAACGCTTCTGTTTGCGCTTCACGCCGTGCGGCTTGGCCATACGTGGATGAGCGCGCTTGCTGTGCTCTTCATCCTGGTCGCCCTGACCGGGCTACTGAACCGAGAGGTCGTGCGCTATCCAAGGCAATGGATGTACATGGCATGGTTGGCCATGCACACGATGCTGAGCGCCATGATGGTGACGCTCATGGTCGTGCACATCTGGGTAGCTTTGGCCTATGAATAAGGACCGTCAGCGCGACAAGGTCCGCGAAACGGCGTCTTTCCAACCTGCATAGCGGGCGTCGCGGGTCGCGGCATCCATCCGTGGCTCAAACCGCCGATCTAGCGCCCAAGTCTCGGCAAAGCCAGCTTGGTCGGGGTAAACGCCCGCCCGCTGCCCGGCCAGCCAAGCGGCACCCAAAGCAGTTGTCTCAAGGACTTCTGGACGATCAACCGGCGCGCCGAGGATATCGGCAAGGAATTGCATGGTCCAATCGCTTGCGCTCATGCCACCATCGACGCGCAGCACGTTGTCGCCGCCCGATGATGTCCAATCCGCGCGCATGGCCTCTGACAGATCACGGGTCTGGAAGCCCACGCTTTCCAAAGCTGCCTTGGCAAATTCCGCCGGACCAGAACCACGGGTAAGACCGTAAATCGCGCCGCGACATTCTGCATCCCAGTAAGGTGCGCCGAGGCCTGTGAACGCGGGCACAAGGTAAAGATCCTGCGTGGTATCAGCCGTTTCAGCCAAAGGCTGTGTTTCGGCGGCCTCGCGAATGATCTTAAGACCGTCACGCAACCATTGGACCACGGCACCCGCAATAAAGATCGAGCCTTCCAAGGCGTAGGTTGGTTTGCCGTCGAACTGATAGGCAATCGTTCCGAGCAACCTGTTTTGGCTTTCGACCAGCGTGTCGCCGGTATTCAAGAGGGCAAAACAGCCAGTTCCGTATGTCGATTTCAACATCCCCGCATCAAAGCAGGCCTGTCCGACTGTGGCGGCCTGTTGGTCTCCGGCAACGCCCATGATCGGGATTTCCGCTCCGAACAAATCGCCGCGTGTGACGCCAAAGTCAGACGCGCAATCGCGCACCTCCGGCAGCATCGACATCGGGATGCCGAACCGTTCACAGATCACATCGTCCCAGCAGCCTTCGCGGATGTTGTAAAGCATCGTCCGCGCGGCGTTGGTGGCGTCGGTGACATGCGCTTTGCCGCCGGTCAGCTTCCAGATCAGATAGCAATCGACGGTGCCAAACATCAGCTTGCCCGCCTGCGCGGCCTCTTTGGCGCCATCGACGGTATTCAGGATGTAGTGCACCTTGGTTCCGCTGAAATATGGGTCAGCCAACAGGCCCGTACGTTTTGTGATTTCCGCCTCAAAGCCTTCTGCGCGCAGCTCTTTGCAGAACGGCTCGGTCCGCCTGTCCTGCCAGACGATGGCGTTGTGGATCGGTTTCCCGCTTTCGCGGTCCCACACCAGGGTCGTCTCACGCTGGTTTGTGATCCCAATCGCCGCGATGTCACCGGCGGTGATATCAGCGCGCTCCATGGCGCCGCGCGCGGTCGCCACGACCGTGCCCCAAAGGTCAGCAGGATCATGTTCAACCCAACCGGAATTCGGGAAATGCTGCGTGAATTCCTCTTGTGCGGTCGCGACAACCTTCATCGCGCTGTCAAAGATGATCGCACGGCTTGATGTTGTGCCCTGATCGATGGCCATGATGTAGCCCATCGGTCCCCTCCCCTTTATTCGTCTGTCTTCACGCCGCCCGCTGCGCGACCCGGTGATCGTCCACCCAAGCGGTCAAAGCCTCGACCTCGGGTTCGTCCAGTCTGAGGCCAAGCTTGGATCGACGCCAGAGGATATCTTCGGCCGTGGTCGCAAATTCGCGGGTCATCAGCCATTCCACTTCACGCTCCGTGAGTGTTGCTCCAAAGACCTCGCCCAGATCCTCTGCCGATTGGGCGGTGCCAAGCACATCCCATGCCTCGGTCCCATACGCCTTGATCAGGCGGGTCGCCCATGCGCGGTCAAGAAACGGATAGTCCTGTTGGAGACGTTCAATCTTTTCAGGAACTTGATGCACCTCGAAGTCACCACCCGGCATATTGGCGTTGGCGGTCCAGGATTGCCCAGGTATCGGCATTGCCTCTTCGAGCTTTTCAAGTGCGTGCTCTGCCAATTTGCGGAACGTCGTGATCTTGCCCCCAAACACGTTCAAAAGCGGCGCACCAGATTGATCGAGGGTAAAGACGTAGTCACGCGTCGCCGCAGAGGCATTGGATGCCCCATCATCATAAAGCGGGCGCACACCCGAGTAAGTCCAAACGATGTCTTCTTTGGTCACAGGCGTTTTGATATACTTGGATGCAAACGCCATCAGGTAATCGCGCTCTTCCGGGGTGCAGGTCGGCTGCGTCGCGGGATCGGTGTGTTCGGCGTCCGTGGTCCCGATAAGCGTGAAGTCGTTTTCATAGGGGATCGCAAAGATGATGCGCCCGTCTTCCCCCTGAAAGAAGTAGCACTTGTCGTGGTCGTAGAGCTTTCGCGTGACAATGTGGCTGCCGCGAACAAGCCGGACACCTTCAGAGGAATTGATGCCCACCTTGCCGCGGATCACGTCTTCTACCCACGGGCCGCCGGCGTTGATCAGCGCTTTTGCCGTCACAACGCGTTGCCCACCTTCGTTTTCCAACGTGATTTCCCAAAGTTCACCGACCCGTTCGGCGCGGATCACCTTGGTCCGGGACATAATCGTCGCACCACGCGCCTCGGCATCGCGGGCGCACAGGATCACTAGTCGGCTATCTTCGACCCAGCAGTCCGAGTATTCGTATGCCTTGGCGAATTTGTCCTGCAACGGTGCGCCCTCGGGTGCAGAGCGAAGGGCGATTGTCGACGTTGCTGGCAGGATTTTGCGTCCGCCCAGATTGTCATACAAAAACAAACCCAACCGGATCAGCCAAGCGGGCCGCCGCCCCTTCATCCAAGGCATGATGCGGGTCAGCAGCTTGGATGTCGGGGTCGTGCTCTCAAACCGCATGTCTTTGTGGTACGGTAGGACAAAGCGCATCGGCCAAGAGATATGCGGCATGGCGTTGAGGAGGCGCTCCCGCTCGATCAGGCTTTCACGGACAAGCCGGAATTCGAAATACTCAAGATACCGCAACCCACCATGGAACAGCTTCGTGGATGCCGATGACGTGGCCCAACCAAGGTCCTTCATCTCGGCCAGCCCAACATTCATGCCGCGACCTGCCGCGTCACGCGCGATCCCGCAGCCATTGATCCCGCCACCGATGATAAAAAGATCGTAGTCAGCCATGACACCCTCCGAGTTGCGTATCCGCTAACGCAGGACACGCATGCTTACACGCGCTTATCAGCATGACTTTCGCTTGATTAGGGCATTTTCTGCGCAAAAGTGGACTTTCCCGCAGATCCGCTTTCGTTTATTTTCTCCTTATGAACAAAAACGAAAGCTTGTCTGAACCGCTGCGTCATGCGCGCATCCTTTCGGCGGCACGCAGTGCGGGTCAGGTCAACGCAACACGGCTTGCCCACGAGATCGGGGTGACGCCCCAAACCATTCGGACGGACCTGCGCAAACTCGTAGATGCCGGATTGCTTGAACGCGTCCACGGCGGAGCCATCCTGCCCTCTGGCGTCCGCCATATCGGCTATGCTGATCGGCAGGCGCTGAACCGCGACCGCAAAGCACGTATCGGTGCGCGTGTCTCGCGTCTGATTCCGAATGACAGTTCACTGTTTTTGAACATCGGCACCACCACAGAAGCCGTCGCAAAGGAATTGCTCAGCCATTCCAACATGATGGTGGTCACAAATAACCTGAATGTCGCCAACATCCTTGCCCAGAATGAAAGCTGCGAAGTCATCGTTGCAGGCGGCCAGCTGCGCCGTTCTGACGGGGGGCTTGTCGGCGATGCCGCCGCCGCAACGATAGAGCGCTACAAGGTTGATTTTGCAGTCATCGGCACGTCCGCCTTGGACCAAGCTGGCGATCTGCTCGACTTCGACGCCGCCGAAGTCCGTGTCGCACAGACCATTTTGCGACAAGCGCGCTCCAGCATTCTGGCAGCAGATCATACCAAGTTCACGCGACAGGCCCCGGTGCGGATCGCAAATCTGGCGGAGTTGGACGTCTTCGTGACCGATCAAGCGCCAAGTGAGCGGGTGCAGACCGTGTGCAAGGATGCGGGAACACGGATTTTAATTTCATGATCACAACGTCGCGCCAGCCGCCATCAAGACTGCACTAGACTATTGATCACCGCTCCCGCGAAACCCGGTTGCTACAACAAACTTCTCAGAGCTATCAGACCGAGAAGCGCCGGGTTTTACATTGGCAACCTTTTCAAATTTCTGCTTCAAGAGGCGCTGAAGGTCGCCTTCTGCCCCGCCTGCTAGCACTTTTGCAACAAAAGTGCCGCCTTCGTCCAAAACGTCGAAAGCGAAATATGCGGCCGCCTCACAAAGCGCCATAATGCGCAAATGGTCGGTTTGTTTGTGCCCCGAGCTTGCGGCGGCCATGTCCGACATGACGACGTCGGCTTTGCCACCCAGCCAGCCTTTGACCTTTTCATCCGCATCGTCGGATAGAAAATCCAAGACATGCAATTCAGCGCCCGCGAGCGGCTCGACCTCTTGCAGGTCGACGCCAAGGACGGTTCCCTGAGCCTTGCCAGACTTTTCGCCGAGCGCGTTCACACGTTTGACTGCGACCTGACACCACCCGCCGGGCGCACAGCCAAGATCCACGACCCGCGCGCCAGGCACGAGAAAGCGGTATTTGTCGTCCAACTCAAGAATCTTGAACGCCGCGCGACCCCGATAGCCCTCGGCCTTGGCACGTTTGACATAGGGATCGTTCAACTGCCGTTCGAGCCAAAGCTTTGAAGACAGCTTGCGCCCGCGCGCTGTCTTGACCTTGACCCGAAGGTCGCGTTGCCCACGGCCCGACGTATTTCCCGGACGTTTTGCCATCAGTTTCTTCCCGTTCCGGTCAGCACGCCATCTGCCGTCATCTGCGCATAAAGCAAACCTTCACGCAGGCCGCGATCCGCCACAGAGAGCCGATCCGTTGGCCAGCACCGCAGTAAGGCCTGCAAGATCGCAGCACCCGACATGATCAAGGCTTGGCGGTCGCGGCCAATGCGCGGGTCGTGTCGCCGCCCTTCTGGACCAAGCGTTAGGTAATCTCGGATCACCCGGTCAATCTGATCCGAGTTCATGCGCAAACCGTCCACCTTGGTACGGTCATAACGCTTCAATCCCAAGTGTGATGCGGCAACGGTTGTGACCGTTCCGCTTGTCCCGATGATTTGGAAGCCCTCGCGCGCCTGCTCGGTCGCATAGGGTGCGAAATCTGCAAGGTTCTCTTCGAAGAACCAGCTCATCAGCGCAAAGCGCGCGGCGTCATCGCTCACGTCATCGAATTGATCACGCAGCGTGGCAACGCCTAAAGGCACCGAAATCCAATCGACAACACGTGCGCCGCTTTCAGTGGCCTCAAAGCCAGCGTGAAAATCCATGATCGCCTTTCGACGACGCGACTTTTTCACGTGACTGAGGTCGATCCAGACCAGCTCTGTTGAGCCACCTCCGATATCAACGATCAAGAGTTGCTCGGTGCTTTTGGAGACAAGTGGCGCACAGGATATGACGGCATAGCGCGCCTCGTCCTTGGGATCGATGATGTCCAGCGCCAGCCCTGTTTCGCGTTTGACGTAGCGCACGAAATCCTTGGCATTGCTGGCCCGGCGGCACGCCTCTGTTGCCACCAGCCGCATTTTCCGAACTTTGTGCTGTTTCAGCTTCTGACGGCAAATGCGCATCGCCTGCACGGTCTTTGACATCGACGCACGCGACAATCGGCCAGTGCTTTCAAGCCCTTGGCCAAGTTGGACAGCCTTTGAGAAACTATCCACAACCTCAAATTGATGGCCCTTCGGACGGGCAATCAACATGCGGCAACTATTTGTGCCCAGATCCAACGCCGCATAGAGCGGGCTGGACGGGCCGGAAGACAGTGCTGGCGGTTCAACCGTTTCAGGGAGCGCGCCCGCACTGCTGGGACGCTGTGGCGCCATGGGTCGCGCCTTTCATATCGAGTTGCTGAAAAGGTAGTCTCTTTCCCTTTGTCGCGCAACACCTGCCACGGACACGAAAGCCTTTGCCGCCCTGCGCGGTTCTGCTCGTCGTTTGTCTGGGCATTTTTGTCGAAATTCGACCATGCGAACACACATCGCCCCATTAGAACGAACCAACTGAAGTTAGGAATCACACATGCCAGACGTCACCATCGTGTATTGGCGCGACATCCCGGCCCAAGTCATCGTGGGCAAGGGCCGTCGTGGTGCAAAAAAGCCGCTGCCAGAGCGGTTTGAGCAGGCCATTGATCGCGCCGCAATGAAGGTTGGCGCATCTGATACCGATGCTTATCTGGCTGAGTGGCGCAAGGCAGCCCCTTATACCGTTGACGGGGACCCAAGCGAAATCGCCGAGGCAGAGGCAGCCCGCCTTGATGCCGAATATGACACCGACCGCATCAAGGCGTTGATCGCCAACGATGGCCGCGCATAAGGAACCTGCCCATGGCTTTGTTCAAATTCAAAACCGACGCGCCAGAGGTGCAAGAGGTCAACCCCGAACTCGAAGCTTTCCTCAAGGACTTTTCGATCGAGGTGATGCCGCGCACCGCTGAGAAGGTTGAGGATTTTCGCGCCATCCTGCCTGAAGGCACCCGTGTTTACATCGCGCATATCGAAGGCACGCCGATCGAAGACATGGTAGCAACAGCAAAGCGGTTGTCGGCTGACGGGTTCAAGGTCATGCCCCACTTCCCTGCCCGCATCATCAAGGATGAAGCCACCTTGCGCGACTGGATTGCACGGTATCAGGGCGAGGCAGGCGTAGATCAGGCGCTGCTCTTGGCGGGCGGTGTTGATAAACCGCACGGCGATTACGAAAGCTCGATGCAATTGCTCGAAAGCGGTGCATTTGGCGACGCAGGCTATACACGTCTGCATGTTGCGGGCCACCCTGAGGGCAACAAGGACATTGATGCCGACGGAAGCATGACAAATGTCGAGGCCGCGCTCCGCTGGAAACAGGCTTTCTCGGAAACCTCTGACGCTCAGATGGCCATCGCGACCCAATTCTGCTTCGAGGCTGGCCCCGTGATTCAATGGGCAGACAGCCTGCAAGCCGCTGGCATCACGCTGCCCATTCACATCGGTGTTGCGGGCCCTGCCAAACTTCAGACGCTGATCAAGTTCTCGATTGCTTGCGGCGTTGGCGCATCGCTGCGTGTCCTGCAAAAGCGCGCTAAAGACGTCACCAAACTGTTGTTGCCATTCGAACCAAACGAGTTCCTGGCAGAACTGGCTGCGCACAAAGCCGCAAATCGAGATTTCAACATAACAAATGTGCATTTCTTTCCATTGGGCGGCATCAAGACCAATGCTACCTGGACGCAAACCCATGGCGGCGCGGCTGGCGTGCCCGCTGCTGGCTGACACACCAACAATAAAGAAGAACTATGACCCGCACCGTCATCGAGTCCAAAACCAAAACCGCCATCATCGGTTTTGACGAGCCCTTCTGCGTGATCGGCGAACGCATCAACCCAACAGGTCGCAAGATCCTGAACGAGGAACTGGAGCGCGGCGATTTCAGCCGGGTTGAAGCGGATGCCATTGCGCAGGTCGCTGCCGGTGCAAACGTGCTGGACATCAACTCTGGCGCTGTCTTTTCAAACAAGATGGCAGAAGACCCCCGCTACGCCGACAACAACTTTGTCGAACCAGAGTTGATGAAACAGCTGGTGGAAACGGTACAAGCGGTCACGGATTGCCCCTTGTGCATCGACAGTTCGGTTCCCGGCGCGTTGGAAAACGGCCTTGCCGCTGCCCAAGGTCGTCCGCTTTTGAACTCGGTCACAGGCGAAGAAGAACGGCTTGAGATGGTTCTGCCGCTTGTCGCGAAATACAACGTGCCAGTGGTTGCGATTTCGAACGACGACACCGGCATCTCCGAAGACCCGGATGTCCGTTTTGCTGTGGCCAAGAAGATCGTTGAGCGCGCTGCAGATCACGGCATTCCTGCCCATGACATCGTGGTGGACCCATTGGTCATGCCCATCGGAGCCATGGGTACGGCTGGTCTTCAGGTCTTTACCCTTGTGCGCCGTCTGCGCGAGGAACTTGGTGTGAACACGACCTGTGGCGCATCCAATATCTCATTCGGTCTACCGAACCGCCACGGGATCAATAACGCGTTTCTGCCGATGGCGATGACCGCCGGTATGACATCGGCCATCATGAACCCTGTCGCCCTGCCCGTCGGCCCCAAGAAACTGGCCGAGAAAAAGGCAGAGGTCGAAGCGGCTGGCATCATGCTGCCGCCGGACATGGATGACGAAGCCTTCTGCAAGATGTTTGGTCTTGGATCGACCAAGCCGCGCCCGGGCAAGGAAATGGAGGCCATTCGCGCCGCGAACTTCCTGACCGACAACGATACGGGTGGTGCAGCCTGGATCAATTTCAACAAAGACCCGGATGCAGCCCCTGCAGGTGGCCGGGCCGGACGTCGCCGTCGCCGGGCCTAACACCTCTTCTTTGGGATAGGTCGATGACCCTTTGACCCCAACACCGGGGACCAACCTCCTGATAGATTTTGCACATCGCTATCAGGAGGTTTTTCATGTTTCGCACCATTGCTTTGCTCTGCTGCCTTGCAATCCCAACGACCGCGTCAGCCTTTACAAAGGCCGAAGCCAAAGAGCTTTATGCCTTGGCAGAAGCGCACCGGGTTGGAGAAACTGCAACCTACGACCCAGAGCGCGCCTTTGAAATCCTTTCGGAACTGTCAGATGCCGGAAACCTGCGCGCCACTGCGCGTCTGGGAACCTATTACGCACAGGGCATCGGCACGGACGCCTCGCAGGAATTAGCTGAAAACGCATATCTGGCAGCGATCCAAGGCGGTCGGGAAAGCGCGCGTGTATCCTATGCAAAATACCTCGCGCGTGCCGGGCGTTTTGCGGACGCCGATGATCAATACGCATTGGCGATTGAGGCCGAGGTCAAATCCGCTGACATGCGTCGGGTTTTGGCCCATGCGACGGGCGCGATGGGCGCCGCGACGAACGCCGAAATGGCGGCGCGATGGGCGGACTTCCTCTCAGAGCCAGAAGCCTTGGTCAGTGCGATCCGTTATCATGATGCCGCAAAGACCTACGGGATCACGGCCAAGGATCATCTTGATGACGTTCTCGCTTTGCACCGTGATCCGGAAAGTCGATTTTCAGGTAAAGCTGCGGAAGCAGCTCTGATCTATCTGAGCCAAACGAAGCCATACGCGCAAATCGACCTCCAAACAGAGCTTTTGGACAATCCAAACCTGCGCACAAAGATCCGCATTGAGCACGCGCTGCGCCTTGCTGCGCAAACCAAGCCAGAACGCTTTTGGGTTGCCTCTGAGGAAATCCTGGCTGACGCGCCAGCACCACTTTTCAGCCGAGGTCTGGCTTTGACAGCACGGAAATCGCGCAACGGCGCCATTCGTATCATCCAATTGGAACTGGCAAAGATGGGCTATGCGCCCGGCCGCCCCTCCGGGATGCTCACCACAAAAACGATCCGCGCCATGAACCGCTTTTGCCGGGACAACGACATCTGGGACACGTGCCGCCTTGGCCCTGCTAAAGGCGCGACGATCAAAGCCATTGGCGTAGCGATCGGCGAGGCCAAGGGAAAGATCAGCTAGAGTTGGCTTGCTTGAGAGCCTCGAACGCTGACACAAGGGCGGTCATATCAGCCCCGACCCCTAGGAAATTCGCGCCCCATTTACGATAAAGCGCGTTCTCATCAGCGGCAAAGCCGACAATCCCAGCGGTTTTGCCCATCTCGCGAATAAGACCCAGACCTCTTTCAATCTCGGCCATGACCGCGGGGTGCTTGGGTTGCCCCGGATAGCCCATATCCGCGCTCAGGTCTGCGGGCCCGATAAAGACGCCATCAACACCCGGTGTCGCGGTGATTTCGGTTAGATTGTCCATGGCTTCTGCCGTTTCGACCTGAACGATGCAAAAGACCTGATCGTTTGTCGTCGCGACATATTCCGAGCGTCGGCTGAACGACGTTGCACGGGCGAGCGCCCCACCCATCCCCCGGTGCCCGTCTGGCGGGTAACGCATCGCGGCGGCCACTCGTCGCGCGTCTTTGGGGGTACTGACCATTGGCACCATGACGGTTTGCGCACCGGCATCGAGAACTTGCTTGATCAACCAGTCCGCGCCATCCGGAACCCGCACAACCGCAGGCGTGCCATTGATTGCCAAGGCCTGAAGCTGCGCTGTGACACTGACGAGGTCATTGGGGCCATGCTCCCAATCAATCAGACACCAGTCGAAACCAGCACCGCCCGCCAGTTCGGCGATCAAGGGACTGGCTGAACACAGCCAGACCCCAATTTGCACATCTCCGGCATTCAGCCGTGTTTTCAAAGTGTTCGTCGGTGCACCAGTCATGGATTACCGGTACAGCAAAGACACCCCGTTTGAGAAGATGTGAACTTTGGACGGATCGGCCGTCATGCGCACGTCGCGTCCACGGGCGTCTTTGTGAATCCCGGGCAACTTGGCAATGACCGCATCAGCAGCGCCCTCTTCCCGTTCAAAATAGAGCAATGTCACTTCGCCCAAGGCTTCGGTGATCTCCACCTTTCCTTCATAGGCAAAGTCCGCCGCGTCGGTCTGAACCATGTCTTCTGGGCGAATACCGACATTGACCCGCATACCTTTGTCAGCGGCCAATGATGGAACGGTCGATTTTATCACACCGCCCCCGTGATCAAGCTTGATGGACGTCGTCTCGCCAGTTTCAACGATTTCACCGGGCAGCAGGTTCATCTGGGGTGACCCGATGAATTGCGCCACGAATTCGTTTTCGGGCCGTTCATAGAGGTCAAGCGGCGAACCTACCTGTGCGATCCCTTTGTTGGCCAGCACAACGATGCGGCTGGCAAGGGTCATGGCTTCGACCTGATCGTGGGTCACGTAGATCATGGTCGATTCAGGCATCTGTTCTTTCAGTTGCGCAATTTCGATCCGGGTGGCGACACGCAGGGCCGCATCAAGGTTCGAGAGCGGCTCGTCGAACAGGTATACCTTTGGATCGCGCACAATCGAACGGCCAATCGCGACGCGCTGACGCTGACCACCGGACAAAGCCTTGGGCAAACGGTCCAGATATTCGGTCAGTTGCAGCTTGTCCGCGGCGCTCTTGATGGCAGCGTCGATTTCGGCCTGAGGCTTGTTCGCCAGCTTCAACGCAAATGCCATGTTATCGCGCACCGTCATATGCGGATAAAGCGCGTAGGATTGGAACACCATCGCGATGCCGCGCTCGGACGGCGGCACGTCATTCACGACCTGCCCGTCAATCTCAAGCGTTCCGCCAGTGATCTTTTCCAGACCTGCAATCATCCGCAGCAGCGTGGATTTACCGCAACCGGATGGACCGACAAAGACGATCAACTCGCCCTGCTCGATGTCCAGATTGATGTCTTTCAGGACGTTGACCGCCCCACCATAGGTCTTATCGACATTGGTCAGCTTCAGATTGGCCATGTGTCCCTCCCCTTATCTATTCAGACGTTTGTCTTGATCGCGATGGCGGCTTGCCACGGCCCCAAATGCAGGCGCCCGTCCGGCCCCGGAGCAATCGACCCGAGTTCAGTTCCAACGCTGTGCCACTTGCCGCTTGGCAAATCCGCAACCGATGGCGTGTCGCTCAGATTGAAAACACAGAACAGGGTTTCGCGGTCGTCGGAGCGTGTGAAACACAAAACGTCGTCCGTGGCCTGCATCGGAGTTTGGTCGCCCTTGACCAAAGCCGAATGCGCACGGCGGAAGCTGAGCGCCCGGCGATAATGATGGATCAGCGCTGTTGGATCTTCTTCCTGCGCTTCTGCCGACCGGCTCAGGTGTTCACCCGGCACCGGCAACCATGGCGTTCCGGATGTGAAGCCACCGGTATGGTTGGACTTTTCCCAAACCATCGGCGTCCGGCAGCCATCGCGGCCTTTGAACTCGGGCCAGAATTCGATGCCGTATGGATCTTGGAGCGCCTCAAAAGGCACATCGGCCTCTGGCAGCCCCAATTCTTCGCCTTGATACAGGCATAGCGACCCGCGCAGACAAACCATAAGTGTCGCAAACAAGCGTTGGGCTTGTGGCGACAAATCCCACCGGCTGGCATGGCGCATCACGTCATGGTTGGAATAGGCCCAACACGCCCAACCATCCGCTGCAGCCTCGTGCACACGGTCGAAAACAGCAGCGATGCTACTTGCTGTCGGGCGTTGGCCGCTCAAAAGCTCAAACGCGTAGCACATGTGGACCAAGCTATCTCCGGACGTGTATTCGCCCATGATCTCGAGCCCGCGTTGTGCGTCGCCCACCTCGCCCACGGCAGCGGCGGCAGGATATTCATCCAGCAGCGCGCGGAATCGCTCAAGAAACTTCAGGTTCTCAGGGCGGTTCTTCGAATAGAGGTGCTCTTGGTGGTTATATGGGTTCACTGAGGGCGCGATTGTCGCGTTGCGCTGATCCTTAGGCAAAGCCGGGTTTGAGCGCAGCTCGGCATCGTGGAAATAGAAGTTGATCGTATCCAGACGGAACCCATCCACGCCCCGGTCGAGCCAGAACCGGGTAACCTCCAAAAGCGCATCCTGCACCTCTGGATTGTGGAAATTCAGATCAGGCTGCGTCGACAGGAAGTTGTGCAGGAAATACTGCTCGCGCCGCGCATCCCATTGCCATGCTGGTCCGCCAAAGATCGAGAGCCAGTTGTTGGGCGGCGTGCCGTCATCCTTTGGGTCGGCCCAGACATACCAATCAGCCTTCGGGTTGTCCCGGTTCTGGCGGCTTTCGACAAACCATGCGTGTTCATCAGACGTATGCGACAGCACAAGATCGATCATGACCCGCAGGCCGTTGGCATGGGCGCCTTCGACCAAGGCATCAAAATCCGCCAGCGATCCAAACATCGGATCGACATCGCAGTAGTCGCTGACATCATAGCCGAAGTCTTTCATGGGCGACTTGAAGAACGGCGAAATCCAGATTGCATCGACACCAAGCGACGCGATGTAAGGCAGCCGTTGGCAGATGCCCAAAAGATCGCCAATACCGTCGCCATTGCTGTCCTGATAGCTGCGCGGATAGATCTGATAGATCGTTGCGCCACGCCACCAGTCAGGGTCTTGGATGAGTTTGCCCGGCATATCAGGAGCCATTTGGTTCATTACGTTTCTTTCAGCAGATACACAGCCCCGTCCCCCGATCCGGACGCCCCTGGGAGGAACCCGGTATGAGGCCCCGAACCGTGGTCCGGGACTGTGATGAGTTGATTACTTTACCGATCCCGCGAGAAGTCCTCGGACGAGGTATCTTTGCAGCGAGAAGAACACGAGCAGCGGGACCGCGATCGACACAAAGGCCGCCGTCGCAAGGATTTCCCAGTTGCCGCCCCGCGTTCCGAGGAGTTCGACGATCTGGTTGGTCATGACCGTTGTTTGACCCGTTGAATCGATCAGGAACACCTTAGCGACGAGCAGATCATTCCACGTCCACAGGAACTGGAAGATCGCGAAGGATGCGAGCGCCGGGAATGACAGCGGCAGGATGATCTTCATAAAGATCTGGAAGTCTGTCGCACCGTCTACGCGCGCGTTTTCGATGATGTCGCGCGGCAGACCGGCCATGTAGTTGCGCAGCAGATAGATAGCGAGCGGTAGGCCAAAGCCCGTATGCGCCAGCCAAACCCCGAGGTAGCCCTTGCCGATCCCGATATTTAGGTGGAATTTCAACAGCGGGATCAGAGCAAGCTGAAGTGGGACCACAAGCAGGCCCACAACAACCGCCACCAAAAGCGCGCGTCCGGGAAAATCCATCCATGCCAGCGCATAGGCTGCAAAAGCCGCAACGAGGATCGGAATGATTGTGGCCGGGATGGTGACCGTCAGAGTGTTAAAGAACGCCTTGGCCATGCCTTCGCTGTTTTCCGGATCGAACAACATGAAGCGATAGTTGTCCAAGGTGAATTCAGGCGGGCTGGAGGTCGTCGTGAACACCCGTGGCAACCGCTTGCCTTCTTGGCTCTCAAGAGCGGTCATGCGGAAATTGCCCAACTCGTCCACTGTGACCGTCCGGTCGCGCGACAGTTCAGCCAGATCGCCCGGCTCATATTCCGTCGGTGCGCGCGATGACGTGCCCCAGGAAATGACTTCGGTGCCTGCATTGGTGAAAAGCGAACCTTCGATCACGAACAGATCACCATCCTGCACCTCTTCTCCGGCAAGCCGGATCGCGCCATTCTGCTGTTCCTGCGTGCTGAGCGCCGACCACCATCCCGACGATCCGATCTGGTCGACAGTGCGGAAGGACGACACGAACAGACCCACGGTCGGGAACAGCCACATCAAGACCAACAGCAACGTCGCAATGCTAGTCAGCCATGTCAGAGAGTTCTTTGATCCTGCGATATTATCCATCGTTTAGGCTCCCTCTCAGCGCATTTCTTTGCGCACTTGGCGCACGTTCCAGACAAGGATCGGCAAGACCATCAGCATGATGATGATCGCCGATGCCGACCCCACACCCCAATCGTTTGCGCGGAAGAGCTTGTCGTACATGTAGTTGGCCATCACCTGCGTCTCCCATTGGCCGTTGGTCATCGCGAAAACGATGTCAAAGACCTTGAGGGTGGCGATGGTGATCGTGGTCCACACCACCACAATGGTAGGCACGATCTGCGGGATCTTGATCTTGAAGAAAATCTGGAAGGGATTTGCCCCATCCACGATGGCCGCCTCAACAGTTTCCTCTGGAATACCGCGCAAGGCAGCTGACAGGATCACCATGGCAAAGCCGGTTTGAATCCAGATCAGGATGATCATCAAGAAGAGATTGTTCCAGAACGGTACTGTCAGGAACGTGATCGGTTCGCTTGCGCCAAAATAGACGAGGATCGCATTAAACACGCCGATCTGTTCGGTCTCAATCGGGCGCGCCTCATAGACCAGTTTCCAGATCACAGCCGCGCCGACGAACGAGATCGCCATGGGCATAAAGATCAGGGATTTCGCAATGTTGCCCCAGCTCAGGCGGTCAGTCAGCTGCGCAACCAGCAGGCCAAAGGCCGTGGACAGCGCAGGCACGATCAGAAGCCAGAGCGCATTGTTGCGTACCGCTTCCCAGAATTTCGGCTCTTGCACCATTTGCTGATAGTTGGCGAGGCCGACAAAGGCGTTGCCCTGATCACGATCAAGCACCGAAAGGCGCAGCGTCTCAAAGACCGGGTAAGCGAGGTAAAGGCCAAGGGCGGCAAAGGCTGGAAACAGAAACAGCCAAGGACGGATCATGTTGGCGCGGTTGATATTGCGCCCTGCATTCGGTCCTTTGGCAGGGAACAGAACTTTGTCGAGAAACAGGTTGGACAGGTAAAAATACCCGACACAGGTCACGACGGCGACGGCGATGGTCACTAGGCCAAGCACTGCTGGATGCATGGCGTCCTCCTCCCTAATGTGGCTGGTGTGGGGCGGGGCCTCGTTGGCCGGGCTCCGTCCCCCGAAAAGAATTTGGGCAGCGCGTGTTGCGCTGCCCAACAAACGCTTACTTCAGCGCGTCCCAGGATGCCTGGATGTCTGCGGCGACAGCAGCGGCGTCTTTGCCACCTGCATAGTCGACCATGCCGGTCCAGAAAGTACCTGCACCAACACCACCTGGCATCAGGTCGGAACCGTCAAAGCGGAAGGTCGTCGCGTTGACCAGAATTTCACCCTGCTTGCGCAGCGAGTCGTTCAGGTACACGTCGCCGTTGACGCCCTTGTGGGGTGTCAGGAAGCCGGTTTGCGCCATCATGATTTCGTGCGCCAGCGGCAGCTGCATGTACTTCATCAGTTCCGAGGTTGCGTCTGATGCATCGGTGATCGCCATCAGTGTACCACCACCCAGAACTGGGTTACCCAGCTCAGCATCTGCAAAGCCTGGGAAGTAGAAGAAGTCAGCGTCAACGCCGATTTCCACACCTTCCGGCATGAATGCAGGGATGAACGACGCCTGACGGTGCATGTAGCACTGTGGTGGCGAGGTGAAGAGACCGTCTGGGCTGTCGCGGAAGTCGGTCGTTGCAACGGCACCTGCACCACCCGCCACTTTGGCGTCATCACGTGCAAAATAGCCGAACTCTTCGATCGCGTTGACGACACGTGGGTCATCGAACGGGATTTCGTTGGTCACCCACTGGTCATAGACCGATGGCTCAACCGTGCGGAGCATCATGTCTTCGACCCAGTCGGTTGCTGGCCAACCGGTCGCTGCGCCTGAACCCAGACCGATGCACCATGGCGTTTCGCCGTCTGCCACGATTTGCTCGGTCAGTGCCTTGAGCTCTTCCATCGACGTTGGGATTTCGTAACCCGCGTCTTCGAAGTTTTCAGGGTTGTACCACACCAGCGACTTGACGTTCACGTTGTAGAAGAAGCCGTAAAGCTGGTCGTTGCCGTCTGCGTCACCGTAGGTGCCAAGATCGACCCAGGATTGGCCCGCGCCATAGTTTGCGGCAACCCAGTCACCCATGCCCTCTGGAAGCGGCGACAGCAGACCACGCCCTGCAAGATCAGATGCCAGACCTGGCTGTGGGAATACGGCCACGTTTGGCGCTGCACCCGCTTCTGCGTCGATCACGATTTGCTGTTCGAAACTGTCGGAGCCAGTGTAGATCACTTCGGCGCCGGTCGCGTCTGCAAAGTATGCAACTGCGCTGCGGAAGAAGTCATCTTCCGGCGACAGCCATGGACCCGAAATGGTCACGGTTTGGCCGGACAGATCAGGTGCGTTCTCAGCCCATGCATTATAGCTATCCCAGCTGAACCCGCCTTCGCCATTGGCGAATGGCAGGTGACCGCCAGCATGCGCCATTCCGGCAAGCAAAGCGGCTGCTGCCGAACCGGCATACAGAACTTTTTTCATCGATTTCCTCCCATGTGCGCCGATGTGGCGCCACTTCCTAAATCCGACGCCTGAATCACTTCAAAGCGCTTTGGATGCGGCAAGTTCGCGCTTTCCTTTGGCCAAGTCAATTCCGAATTGCGAAAACATGCGCATATCCCTGTTTTTATTATGTATTGTGCAGGTGCAGCAAAGATCATCTTTGACCGCCGTAATCGATTACGGTAACGATAACATCAGTTTGAAGGCGCTTTGAAAACCGGACGTGAGATGTACACCATGAACCTCAAGGAATTGGCCGCACATCTTGGGCTTTCTCAGACCACTGTGAGTCGCGCCTTGAATGGCTATCCAGAGGTCAGTGAACAGACGCGCCGCCGCGTGAGCGCTGCTGCAGAGCAGCATAACTACCGCCCAAACACACGGGCCAAGGGGCTGGCAACCGGGCGGTCAATGGCGATTGGCCATGTTCTGCCGATGTCGAGTAGCCACGAGATGGTCAATCCGGTTTTCGGAGACTTTATCGCTGGCGCTGGCGAGACCTATGCGCGCAACGGCTATGACATGGTCATCAGCCTTGTCGAAGACGGAGATCAGGAAAGGGCATATAGAGACCTCAGAGCCAAAGGCACGGTCGATGGCATCATTGTGCATGGCCCTAAATCGACCGACCACCGGATCGCCCAACTCAGCGACCTTGGCCTGCCCTTCGTCGTGCATGGGCGAGTGAGCAGCGAGAATGCCCCCTACTCTTGGGTCGATGTGAACAATCGCCGAGCGTTTCATCGCGCCACATCATTTCTCACGGACCTCGGTCATACCCGGATCGCCCTTTTGAACGGGCTCGAAAGCATGGACTTTGCAGCACGTCGGCGCGCGGGCTATGAGGCCGGACTGACCGACGCAGGCCTGCCGCTGGATCTTGACCTGTGCCGCTCCGAGGAAATGACCGAGCAGTTTGGATATGATGCCGCCAACACTCTTATGGACATGCCCGATCCAGCCACGGCGTTTCTGGTGTCCTCCATCATCTCTGCGGTGGGTGTGCGCCGGGCCGTTCAAGAACGGGGTTTGGCCCTAGGCCGTGACATATCGGTCATCACGCATGACGATGAACTCAGCTATCTGCAAAACGGCAGCGATATCCCTCAGTTTACGGCGACGCGATCTTCGGTGCGGTATGCCGGAGCACAGGCGGCGCAATTGCTCTTGGACAAAATCAGAAACCCACTGTCCGCGCCGATGAACAAACTACTCGAAGCACAACTGGTACTTGGTCAATCAACTGGCCCTGCCGCGAAATAAGGACCCTCGCATGCCTGTCACACGCAAAGACTTCCCAAAGGACTTTCTCTTTGGGGCAGCCACAGCTGCGTATCAAATTGAAGGGCATTCCTTCGGTGGTGCCGGTTCGACCCATTGGGACACCTATGCCGCGACGCCCGGCAACGTCATCCGCGCCGAGGATGGCGCCATCGCCTGTGATCACTATCACCGATACGAAGAAGACCTCGATTTCCTGAAAGATGGCGGGTTCGATACCTATCGGTTTTCAACGTCCTGGGCGCGCGTCCTTCCTGAAGGTCGCGGTCAGGTAAACGAGGCCGGGCTAGACTATTATGACCGGTTGGTCGATGCGATGCTGGCGCGTGACCTCAAGCCAAACCAGACGCTCTATCATTGGGAAATGCCATCGGCGCTCGCGGATTTGGGCGGCTGGGAGCATCCAGACGTTGCTGATTGGTTCGCAGACTATGTCGAAGTCATCACCAAACGCATCGGCGATCGCGTAAGCAAAATCGCGACAATCAACGAGCCATGGTGTGTCTCGGTTCTTGGACACTTCATCGGGCGTCACGCGCCCGGCAAGGTTGACGTGCGTTCCGCTGCACGCGCAGTGCATCACGTTCTGAAGGCGCATGGTCGCGGCATGACACGGCTGCGCGAGATGGGGCAAAAGGACCTGGGTATCGTCGTCAATTACGAGGCCGTCAAACCCGGCTCCGACGACCCACGCGACGTCGCGGCCGCCAATCGTCAGCACGCGATTATGAACCAGCTGTTCATGCATCCGCTTTTCAAAGGTGAATACACAGCGGACGCCATGGAAGGCTACGGTCCGCACCTGCCAAAAGGCTGGCAGGATGACATGGCAGAGATCAGCCAGCCGATGGATTGGCATGGCGTGAATTATTACATGCTCAACCGTTTTGCGCATGATGACACCATTCCTTGGCCAAGCTTGAAACAGGTCGAAGGCCCCTTGCCCAAAACGCAGATGGGTTGGGAAATCTATCCAGATGGTCTGAGCTGGCTTTTGACATGGTTGAAAGATGAATACGTCGGCGATCTGCCAATGTTCATCACCGAGAACGGAATGGCATGGCCAGAGGCGGACACGGGATCAAATTTTGGCGACACAGAGCGCTGGAAATATATTCAGGACCATCTTGCGGCAGTGCGGCAATCCATGATTGATGGCGCTAACATAGAGGGATTCTACTACTGGTCCCTTCTGGACAACTACGAATGGGCATTTGGGTATGAAAAGCGTTTTGGTCTGATCCACGTGGATTTTGACAGCCTGAAACGCACCCCGAAGCATTCGTACTATGCCCTTACCGAATGGCTGCGCGCCACTGACTGATACTGGACTGACCTGACCATGGCACATCCTGCAAACACGCTTTCTATCGTTGCCGACATTGGGGGCACCAACACCCGTGTGGCGCTTGCAGATGGCGAAACGGTCCTGACGGACACCATCCGCCGGTATCGCAATGCCGATTACCCCGGTTTGGAAAGCGTGTTGCGTGCCTATCTGAACGAGGAAAACGACGTTGATCCGGTGGCCACATGCGTCGCGATGGCGGGCCCTGTGCGCGACGGTGTCGGCACGCTGACGAACCTCGACTGGAGTGTGGACAAGGATGTGCTAAAGCGCGCAACGCGGTCTGAGTATGTGGCGGTATTGAACGATCTGCAGGCGCAAGGCCATGCGCTTGGCCTCATTGCGCCTGAAAACCTTGCCACGATTGTTCCAGTTCCCGAGCATTCGCCGCTCGCGGCCCGGCTTGTGATCGGTGTTGGCACGGGTTTCAACGCCGCACCGGTTTACGAGACGGCGGTTGGCCGTCTGGTTCCGCCATCCGAATGTGGCCACGCGAACCTGCCGATCCGCACAGATCGCGATTTGCGCCTGCTGCACTTCGTCGAAAACGCACACGGCTTTCCCGCAGTCGAAGACCTGCTTTCAGGACGGGGGCTTGAACGCGCTTATGCCTTTGTAACCACCGAGGCAGGCAGCCCGAAAGAGTGCGCAGCTGCGGAGATCATGTCAGCTTGCGAAACCGGATCGGACCCGTATGCACGTGACGCCGTTCAGTTGTTCGTGCGTTTGCTTGGAACCGTGGCGGGCAACCTGTCGCTTATTCATTTGCCGTTTGGTGGCGTGTTCCTTGTTGGCGGCGTCGCACGGGCCATGAAACCCTACATGGCCGAGTTCGGTTTCGAGGCGTCCTACAAAGACAAAGGCCGATTTGCCGGGTTCATGGGCAACTTTGGGGTTCAAATCGTCGAAGATGACTATGCCGCACTGACAGGTTGTGCGAGCCACATGAGCCGTTTGATGTCCAACTAGACGTCAAGCCTTGCATCCGTAAGGCAATTGGTAACCCCTACCCCGCTACACATGCCCCCAAAGTACTGGGGAGCATTGGATGCCAGATGCAAACACTGGGCGCAAACGCCCTGCAAAGATCATTGATCGCCTGTCGGCGGTCCCTAATGCCAATGACTTGGCACCCATCGTCGGCAAACTGCGCAACGGCCCCTGCAACATCACCTTGGATGGCGCGCTGGTTGAGCGGCTGAACGACACCGCGTTTCAGACGCTTGCCATGTTGCACAAGACGCAGACCAAACGCGGCGATGGTTTCACGCTTCATTCTCCGTCCGATGCCCTGATGGCTGATCTCGCCCTGTTCGGTCACGCCGATGCCCTCTGCCCCAAGGAGCCCACATGACATTGCAAATTCTCGCTGTGGATGACAGCCGAACCATGCGCAAGATGATCCAGATGACTCTTGAGAATGCCGGTATCGAGACACATCTGGCCGACGACGGGGTCAACGGTCTGACGGCTCTGGAGGGGCTGGAACCTGATGCCATCATTACCGACATCAACATGCCCAACCTTGATGGTTTTGGCTTTATCGATGCCGTGCGCGCGCAAGACAAACACCGAAAGACGCCGATCCTCGTTCTCACAACGGAAAGCGCGCCAGAACTTAAGGCCAAGGCACGCCAGGCCGGAGCGACGGGATGGGTCGTGAAACCCTTTGACCCCGATAAGCTTGTCCGCGCTTTAAACATGATTGCGGGCTGATCCCGATGCGCCAGCCAGAACCGATGGCTGACCTTCGGGCGACATTCTTTGATGAATGCGACGAACTGATGGAGGCTTTTCAAGATGGCCTTGATGATCTGGGTCGTGGGGGCGGGACGCATGAAACCGTCCATGCGCTCTTTAGATCGGTACATTCGATCAAAAGCGGTGCTGCCACATTCGGCTTCGACGGTCTCACCAAATATGCGCACAACTTGGAGAACACCCTGACGCGGCTGCGCAACGACAAATCCTTACCCTCACTTGCTGAGATTTCGGATCTTTTGCGCGCATCCGATCATCTGGCGGCGCTGGTCACTGCCGCAAGGCAAGGCAGCGACGTCTGCGATGCACACGACACACAATCCGCAGCCCCCGAAAACGCAAGGAAACTCGACATCCGGCGTGGCGCGGACGAGCAATCGGATGCAGCGTCGGTTCATCTGAAACCTGCCACAGACCTTTGGAAACAGGGTCTCAGCTGTCGCGAGGTTCTATCCGACTTGGGCGCGATCGGGCAGTGCGAGGTTCGACTTGATGACGACGCGATCCCCACAATCGAGACCTACGACCCTGAGCAGATGATGCTCACCTGGCAGATTGATGTCACCTGCCATACTTCGCCGATTGAAGAGTGGATCGGCAAACAGCATGCGGCGCTGGGCCTCGCAATGAACACCGCTGATCAGGTGGTGCCGCCTGAGGTCAAACAGCCTGAGCGCAACTCAGCAACAACCGCCGCCCCGACACCCAAGGCGACCATTCGAGTCGAATTGGAGCGTGTGGATCGCATGATCAACTTGGTGGGAGAGTTGGTGATCAATCAAGCCATGCTCGCTCAGACGATGGAAGGCACCGATCTGACTGGAAACCTTGCCTATGGCAGCGGTTTGGACGACTTCTTGCGCCTGACCCGTGACCTGCAAGACAGCGTCATGCAAATCCGGGCGCAACCGGTCAAACCACTCTTCATGCGCATGGCCCGCATCTGCCGAGAGACGGCGCACACGGTTGAAAAACCCGTCGATTTGATCATGGAAGGGGCAGACACCGAAATCGACAAAACCGTCATTGAGCGGCTTACTGAGCCACTTACCCATATGATCCGCAATGCCGTAGATCATGGGATCGAACCGCCGGACCAGCGCAAGGCGGCGGGCAAGGCCGCCAACGGAACCATCAAGCTGCGGGCGTTACACAGATCTGGACAGGTGATTGTAGAGCTTTCCGATGACGGCGCGGGCATCGACCGCGCAAGCGTTCAACGCAAGGCCGAGACCCAAGGCATTATCGGTCCGAATGCACGCCTGTCAGACGCCGAAATTGATGCCCTGCTTTTTCATCCCGGATTGTCGACCGCCAAGACCGTCTCAGACGTTTCGGGGCGCGGGGTCGGTATGGATGTCGTGCGCAGCGCAATTCACGCTTTGGGCGGACGCCTGATGGTCGAAAGCCGACCGGGGCAAGGCACACGTTTCAGCATCGCGCTGCCGCTGACATTGGCTGTGCTGGATTCCATGATTATCGGTGCCCAAGGTCATACCCTTGTCTTGCCGCTTTCAGCCATTCGTGAGACATTGCATGTCCGCCCCTCCCAAGTTGTGGAATTGCCAACATCAAGCGGCGGATCACGGCGACTGCTACGGTATAACGACCGGGTCATTCCCATTTGCGATCTTGCCGACGAGCTTGGGTTCAGTCCGCGGCGCTCAGACCTTGATGGCGCTCTAGCCCTTATCGTCACGCACGAAGACA
The DNA here is from genome assembly GCF_007995215.1 of Shimia ponticola. Lineage (GTDB taxonomy): Bacteria > Pseudomonadota > Alphaproteobacteria > Rhodobacterales > Rhodobacteraceae > Shimia_B > Shimia_B ponticola. The sequence goes on along the minus strand of NZ_VCDK01000002.1, from coordinate 341,117 downwards.
CCGCGACTTCGGCGATCATCATCGATGAAATCCTCGAACAGCGGCAGGTCGTGATCAAAGGGCTGCAGGATGGGTTTGCCACGCATCCTTGCATCGCCGCTGCAACGATCCTCGGCGACGGACGTATCGCTCTGATCGTGGACCCTTATGAACTCACACCGGCGACGGCCCAAGGCTCGACCCAGGCGGCGGTGCCACTTGCCCAGACTGGATAGATCATGAACCAAGACAGCCCTGCCATGAACCCCATCGAACTCCTCAGTTTCGGACTTGCTGGACAGGCATATGCCGTCGACATCATGGCCGTCCGCGAAATCAGAGGCTGGGTAGAGCCAACCGCCCTGCCCGGCACGCCGGACTATGTCTGCGGTGTGATAAACCTGCGCGGCACCGTCCTACCCATCCTGAACTTGGCGACGCGTCTTGGTCTGGAGGCGCATCAAGTGTCTGACCGCTCGGTCGTGATCGTCCTCACCGTGGCGAGCCGGACCTTCGGCATCACAGTCGACGCTGTGTCTGACATACTGACCGTCGATCCCGCCGCGATCCAGCCACCGCCTGACGGTGTACAAGAACACTCCAAAGGATTTGTATCGGCACTTTGCCTTTTGGATGATCAAATGATCCGTCTCTTGTCACCCGACACACTTATCACGCAGGACGGCGCTCTGGCGGCCTAAGTCCGGTTTGGGCCTTTCTTTCCCCCCTCTGACGGCCGCGCAGTTTGCAAAGATTTGCAAGATCGCCTTGGACGAAGCCGGCCTCAACCTTTTGCCGACGAAGCAGACCATGGTTGCAACGCGGTTGGGCCGTCGCCTCTCGCGCCTCGCCATCGACAGCTATGACGAATACCTCGCACTCGTAGATGCGCCAGACAGCCACGAAAGACTTCGAATGGTGGCCGCGCTGACCACGAATGTGTCGCGATTTTTCCGCGAAGCCCATCATTTCGAGCTCTTGCGCCGACAGATCCTACCGGAGCTCATCGCGGCAGCAAGAAGCGGCCAGCGCGTCCGCCTTTGGTCCGCCGGATGCGCAAACGGGCAGGAAGCGGTGTCGATGGCGATCTGCCTGCTGGACCAAGAGCCAGCGGCACATCTACTGGATATTCGCATCCTTGGAACGGACTTCGATCCTTCCGTGGTGCGATACGCGCAGCTGGGTACCTATCATCACAGCATGCTTGGCGGATTAACCGGCGATCAAGTGGCACGGTATTTTACCAAAGACACCTCCGCACGATCCTACCGCGTCGATGTTCGGATTACGCAGATGACATTGTTTCGCGACCTCAATCTGCATGGGCATTGGCCGATGCCAGGGCGGTTTGACGCGATCATGTGCAGGAACGTGGCAATCTATTTTGACCGTGCGCATCAGGATGCATTGTGGCGCAGGTTTTGGAGTAAGCTGACGCTTGATGGGCACCTGTTTGTCGGTCACTCAGAGCGCGTGCCATCAGGGTTTGGATATCAAGCGCATTCGACCTGCCATACGGCGTATCAAAGGTCCCGCGCTTAAGGGCTACAAGAGTTCAACACCAGACAAACGAAACGCGTCGGCATCCGGACCTTGCAACACGCCTGCGGTGTTCCCAAAGTCGACGGCCGCTGTTTCGCTCTCCATCTCGTCGGATATTTGATCGCGCAGCGTGCGTTGAAGGACGCGGCCTGTTGCGGGCCAAATGCGCAAACGGCGCGCCTTGTGGCCTCCAAGGGATTGGGCCGTACAGGTGATCCCTTCATCCGCTAGGAATTGGGTCACAAAGTGCGCGTTCCGACGCCCAGCATCGCTCAACCCGCGGATCATGCCTGCCCCTCCAAACACCTTGGCTTGCAGATGCCCATGCCGCCCACCAGCGGAGAGCACGCCATTGATCAGTCTTTCCATAAGATTGACTTGAACACCCATCGCCAATTGGGCGGGGGTCTGCACCGGTGGCAACAACAGGTGATTGACGCCACCTACCTGAGTGTCCGCATCCCAAAGCACCGCTGCAACACAAGAGCCAAGGATCATTCCAACCTGACAGTCGGGCCTGACCGTGACGACGACCTCACCTTGACCCACATGACCGCAAGACGATGACGCGTGCCGCAAGGGGGCTGAGGCACGCACCTCCGCGGACTTGTTCATCTCAGAACTCTTCCCATCCGCCATGTGCGTCAGGTGCTGCATAGTCCTGCCCCACAGCGACGGGTAGCGCGGCGGGTTCGAAATCATTGCTTGCTATGTCGGCGGGTTGCTCAGACGCGGCACCTTCGGCCAACACAAACTGTCCCACCGTATCACTCAACTGCTGCGCTTCGCGGCGCAGGGCGTGGCTTGCTGCTGTTGTTTCCTGGAACATGGCCGCGTTTTGTTGGGTGACTTGATCGAGATTGGTGACGGCCGCGTTGATTTCGTCAATGCTGCGTGACTGCTCTGCGGCAGAGCCCGCGATCTCAGACACGTGCTGGGAAATATCGGCCACCGACGTCACGATCCCGCCAAGCGCATGTCCTGCCTTACCCACCAGCTCGACGCCCTGGCCAACATGATCCCGCGAGATAGAGATCAGGTCCGTGATTTCACGCGCAGCCCCGGCAGAGCGCTGCGCCAGCGCGCGGACCTCTGACGCCACCACGGCAAACCCGCGTCCGGCCTCGCCCGCGCGCGCCGCCTCAACCCCGGCGTTGAGTGCCAGTAGGTTGGTCTGAAAGGCTATATCGTCGATGACTTCCATAATCCTTGAAATACGGTTCGAAGACCTTTCGATTTCTGCCATCGCCGCGACGGCCTGTTCGACCACTTGCCCGCTTTCCACAGCGTCCTCTCGGGCGCGTGTGACGACTTCATCGGCGAGTTTTGCTTCGCCCGCCGCAATCCGAAGGTTTTGTGTCAACTGATCAAGTGCGGCCGCCGTTTCTTCGAGCGTGGCGGCTTGTCGTTCGGTGCGGCGGCTGAGATCGTCTGCCGCCGTTGTAATGTCGGACGCTTCACCGCGAATGGCGTTTGCGTTCTGAACAACCAAACCCAAAGCCGCCGATAACCGTTCAAGCGCCAAATTGAAATCAGCACGCAAAACATCATAATTGCTTGGAAATTCATCTGTAATGGCCTCGGCCAAATCACCCTGTGAAAGACGGGCCAAAGCATCGCGGAGCGCCTCGACAACGGCGGTTTGGCTTTCGATCAGCGCCTCTTTTTCCTCTTCCGCGCGGGTGAGACGTTTGTGATCGCGGGTGATGTCCTGACCAATCAGCAAAAGGCGCGATGGCATGCCGGTGCGGGTCATTATGGTGGTCATGCCACCTTCCATAAGATGGTCTGTCTGCGGCGAGACAAAGCGCGATTGCTCTGGAATATCGCCGAGATCATCCGTGTCGGCATTTTCCATTGGCTTGCTGTCATCCGGGGCCAACAAGACATCCAGGGACTTGCCAATGATGTCGCCTGCCCCGTGTCCGCAAAAGCCGCTGAAGGCATCATTGGCAAAGACAAGGTTACCCTCCATGTCGAATTCGGCCATGATGTGACGTGTGTTGATCGCTTCTAGCAACGCATCCTGCTTGCGGCTCTCGGTGGTATCCTCCCACTCGACGACAAAACCAAGCAGCGCCCCGTGGTCTTCCCGGACCTGATTGAACATCATCGCTATGGTCCGATCACCAAATTCGACTTCTGTTCTGTAGGGCATCCGTTCAGGGACCGACAGGATACCCCTGACTTGTTCAGGGTCTGCCTGAAACAGATCCATGGATCGCCCAACAAGCCCGTCTGGGCGCACGTCGATGGACATCGCATTCAAAGCTTCGAGGTTTTCAGACACAAGCTCTTGGAAGGCAGAGTTCGCAAAGGCGATGCGCATGTCGCGATCGACCAAGACCAAAGGTGCGGAACTGGCTTCGAAAGCGGCATTCTTGAATGCGCTTTCTTCAACCAAGCGAGTATTCTCCTGAAGTGTTTTTGCAAAGCTCTGCAGCGCCCGCGCAATGCCACCAAATTCGTCCTTACGTCGTGCATCCTTGATTGACACATTGTGCTGTTCATTTCGGATGGCGGTCAAAGTTGTTTGAATACGCCCAAGCGGCTGCGTGAATGACAACGACAGAAACACCGCGAGAGTGCCCGCGACGGCAAATGCAATTGCGCCATCGCGGATAAGAGCCTTGCGTACGGTAAGGATGGGACCAAGCAACTCGTGCGTTTCTTGCCCGATCCTAAGTCTTACCTTTGCATTCAAGAGTGAGAGTTCCGACGACTGAGTGAGCGATGGCTCAAATGGCTTCCGATCAGATGAGGCGCTTGCGACAGTCGACCACCCGCCTGAGTTGACGATATCCATGCTGGCGAACCCTGTTTCCCCCAGCGTCCAATTCCTGCTGAGCGGTTCTGAAAGACCATTCCATGGGATAACAAAGCCCATAAGGCCCAATTCAGCGCCGTCTTCGGCAAGAATAGGCCGCGCCACGACAACGGATGCGCCCTGCCCCGAAATGCCACCCGACAATTCCGCAACCCCGATGCCTTTATCACTCCCCCGCAAGGCGTCCCGCGCTTGCGACAACGAGACCAAGACATCATCAGTGTCCGAAAGTTCAGATCCGATCACCTCTTTCGAATGCGATGCATAGATCACCCGGTCATCACGGTTGACCAGAAAGATGTCTGAAGCATCACTTTGAGCGACAATATCCTGAAAGAAAGGATCGTACCGACGGTGCATGATCGCGTAGGTCGGCGAAGCGGCATTCAAGGCATCGACCGGGCGTTCAGCGCGAAATGCCTTCGGCAGACTGCTTTCAGGGTTGGCCCCATCGCTGATGGCCTTGCTGACCCCTTTCCTAAGCCCGCGCATAGCCGTGACCGTAAAGGGATTTGACGCCTGCATCTGTGTCGATTGGATCAGGTCATTTGCCCATTGCTCAGCTGTTTGCACCTTTTGGGCCAAGGTCTGCTTTAATCGCTGCTCTTGGGTTTGGATCAGGGCATCGCGCGCGTGCGTGTAGGCGATCATCCCGGTCGAGAGAATGCACGCCAGCACAAGTCCGACCGTCAGAACCGGAAGCTTAACTTGAATTCTCAAATGCTGAAGTTTGCGCATGTGTCCCCCTGCATCACATCGCGCAACAATCAGGGCGGAGGTTTAAGAAATCGCTTAATTCGGGTTGAGAGCTCGGAGGCGCGTCCCTAAGATTTTCCAAAAGACCCTCCAGCGTGCCCCATGACCTTGCCACACCTCTCCCTGAACGAAGCGCGTCGATTGTTTCTGGATCGGCACGGTCTTCTTTGCCGCCCGGCAGGTTCGGGCAAAGGTGAAGACCTTGCGCAGGTTTTCGATGATCTCGGGTTTGTACAGGTCGACAGCATCAACACAGTCGCGCGCGCGCACGACCACATCCTCTACGCCAGACGCCCCTGTTACCGCGCCAAGTATCTGCCGCCGCTTATCGAGCGTGAACGGCGCCTGTTCGAGGCTTGGACGCATGATGCGGCCATTGTCCCGGTCGCCTTTTTTCCGCATTGGCGGCACCAATTCGAGAGTGCGCGCAGATCGCTCAGCACGACGTGGGATCAGCGGGATGGGCGGGCTGGATTTGCCGCAGAATTCGACACCGTTCTGAAACGGCTGTCCGACGAAGGACCTTTGACATCGAAGCAACTGGGCGACGGGGCAAGCCAGAACGGAGGCGGTTGGTGGGATTGGAAGCCCACCAAAACGGCCTTGGAGTATCTCTGGCGCACCGGAGAGCTTGCCATTTGCCATAGGCGCAACTTCACCAAGGTGTATGCGCTGACAGAACACGTCATCCCGCCGGAATGGCTTAACCGCCGCGTGGACCGCGAAGAAGCGCTGGATTGGTCGGCCATGGGAGCGCTGCACCGGTTGGGCTTTGGCTCAGCCTCGGAGCTGTCCCGGTTCTGGGAAATCTTTCCAAAGTCAGAGCTTGCGGAGTGGTCCACCCGTGCCTTGAGTGACGGACGCATTGTCCAAGGGGTGATCGACACCACGCGCGGGCCGCAGAGCGTTCTATTTCCCGCAAATTGGGAAGCTATACTGGAGCAAACGCCGACCCGAACCGACCGTGTGCGAATTCTGTCGCCCTTTGACCCCGCTCTTCGCGACCGAAAACGTGCCGAGAAACTGTTTGGTTTTGACTACAAGATCGAGGTCTTTGTCCCCGAAGCGAAACGGAAATACGGGTATTACGTGTTTCCTGTGCTGGAAGGCACGCGCATGATCGGACGGATTGATCTGAAACTGGATCGCAAGGCACGCACTCTGGTCATCCAAGGTTTCTGGCCGGAAAAGGGCGTGCGTTTGGGTCAGGGCAGATGCAGCCAGCTTTGGAAAGAGCTGAGGCGTCTGGCAAGGTTTGCAGGGGCTGATCAACTCACGGCCCTCAAATGTGAAAAGACAGACGTTCTTTTGAACACCCAGGCATTCGCAAAGCTCATGTAGGCTCTTGCCGTTGTGGGCCGTTTGCGGCTTCAAGGGGCCATGAACACATCACAGGACTTTGAGATTGGGGACCAGCGAGTTCCGCGCGGGACGCGAGCCACGATCAGCATCCCTGTCAGCGTATATTCCGATAACACGCCTGCTGCGCTCTCGGTCCATGTCATCCATGGCAAACGTCCGGGTCCGACTGTATTCGTCAGCGCAGGTGTGCACGGGGACGAAGTGATCGGCGTGGAAATCGTGCGCAGGCTCTTACGAGCGCCTAACCTGAACACCCTGCGCGGGACGCTTTTGATCGTGCCGGTCGTCAATACTTTTGGTTTCCTGAACCATTCGCGGTACCTGCCTGACCGGCGAGACCTGAATAGGTCATTTCCCGGATCGTCCAAAGGATCGCTGGCTGCCCGTCTGGCACGGATTTTTCTCGATGAAATCGTGAGCCGCTGCGACCTTGGGATTGATCTGCACTCTGCAGCAATCCACCGCACGAACCTGCCGCAAATGCGGGTGTCACCCGGGAACGCGCGGACCTTGCATCTGTCGCGTGTTTGGGGCGCGCCGGTTATTCTGCGCTCGGCGTTGCGGGAAGGCTCGCTGCGCGCCGAAGCCAAAGAACGCGGCGTGGACGTGTTGCTCTATGAGGCAGGTGAAGGGTTGCGGTTTGACGAGATGTCCGTGCGTGCTGGCGTGACCGGGATCCTGCGTGTGTTGAACCATGAGGGTATGATCAATGCCCGCGGCATCAGCAAACCCAAGGCCGCGCCACTTATGGCGGTGCATTCCTCATGGCTCAGATCGCCTGCAGGCGGCCTTGTGCGCATGTATCGCAGCGAAGGTGACTGGGTCGAAACAGGTGATGTCTTGGCCACCATTGCCGATCCGCTGGGCGATCAAGAGCATGACCTGATCGCGATTGAGACGGGTGTGATTGTCGGACGTGCAGTGATGCCAATCGTGAACGAAGGCGACGCTCTCTTTCACGTGGCGGAAGTGGCCTCGACCGACACAGCCGAAGATGTCCTGAACCATTTAACCGGCCAAATCGAAGCCGAAACCCTGTTTGATGAGGATGAAATCCTGTGACCACGATGCTTTTTGATGTGCCTGCCCCGCCCAGTCTGCCCATAACCGGCGACACCCGCCGCTTTCCGATCAACCGCGTCTTTTGCGTTGGTCGCAACTATGCTGCGCATGCCGCCGAAATGGGCAACGAGGTCGAACGCGATGCGCCGTTCTATTTCACAAAGGGTCCCCATGCGGTTGCGCAGGCAGGCTCAACCTTACCTTATCCGCCCGGAACAGAAAGCTATCACTACGAGGTGGAATGCGTCGCAGCCATCGGATCGTCCGGGTTTCAGGTGGCAGAAGCCGATGCCATGGACTTGGTTTGGGGTTATGGAGTCGGACTTGATATGACGCGGCGCGACCTGCAGGCCGCGGCCAAGAAGAAGGGGTTGCCCTGGGACACAGCCAAGGATGTTGAGCACTCAGCGGTCCTGGGACCGCTTGCGCCCGCGGCGGATTTTGGCGCTTTGGGCGCGCAACGCCTGCGCCTGACGCAGAATGGGGCGAGTGTTCAGGACGCCCCCCTTAGTGACATGGTGTGGTCTTTGCCCGAACTGATCGCACATCTGTCGACACTGTATCACCTGCAGGCCGGTGACCTGATCATGACCGGGACACCTGCTGGCGTCGGGCCAGTTGAACCCGGCGATCATTTGATTGGAACACTCGACGGCTGCGCGCCGGTCTCGGTTCGCTACACGGGGCCGGAAACCTGACATCGGTCCCGCCCACCTCCCTCTTCGGCAGCTATGCTGCCTGTGACCACTGGGGGCGCCGCCTGCGGCGGCGGGCCTCCGGCGGGAGTATTTGAAAAACATAGAAGGAGCTGGATCGCGGCTGGAGCTAGCCCTTCGAGACCCGACGACACAGCAGGATCACGGGCAAAAGCCCGATACCGACAAGCACGAGGCTTGGGACCGCCGCCCCTTCGAGACGTTCATCGGATGCCAACCGATAGGCTTGCACCGCCAAGGTGTCGAAATTGAAGGGACGCATGATAAGCGTTGCCGGCAACTCCTTCATCACATCGACAAAGACAATCAGTGCCGCTGTCAGGAGGCTGGGTGTGAGGATCGGGACGTGCACACGGCGCAGCGTACCAATAACGCCCTGCCCCAGGACCCGGCTGGCTGCGTCGATGTTTGAGCTTACGGCGGCAATGCCACCCTCATATGCCCCGATCGCTGCCGCAAGAAAGCGGATCATGTAGGCGAGGACCAAAACCCAGATGGACCCAGTGAAAAGCAACCCGGTCGAAATACCAAAGGTGGCCTCCATCCAGGCGTCGAGCGCATTGTCAAAAGCCGCGAACGGCACCAGCAGACCAACGGCAATCACACCGCCCGGCACGGCATAGCCTAACCGGGCCACATAGAGTGCGGCGTTGGACACTGGTCCGCTGCGTGTCCGGCGGAATGTTCCGAGGACAATTGCCACAAGCACGGTCACGACGGCGGCCACTCCGGACAAAGTCAAAGAGTTCTGAATAAACCTGACATAGCGGCGCGACATCAGATCCTGTTCCGAACCGAGCGCCATGGCCCAAAGCGCGATCACCGGAATGATGACGCCAAAGAGCACCGGCAACGCACAAAGCAGAGCCGCCAACCAGCGCCCCTTTGTGCCCAGATTGATGCGCGCCATGCCTTCCTGACGTTTGCCGCTATGGTATTGCGCGTCGCCCCGCGAGGAGCGTTCGAGAACGGCAAGGATCAACGCAAAGGCCAGAAGGCCCAACGCCAACTGTGCTGCAGCCCCCCGATCACCAATTGAGAACCAGCTTGTGTAAATGCCCGTCGCAAAGGTCTGAACGCCAAAGTAGGATACGGTGCCGAAATCGGCGATCGTCTCCATCGCGGCAAGCAACACACCGGCTGCGATAGCCGGGCGCGCCATTGGCAACGAAACGGTCAGCATGGCCTTGATCGGGCCCGCCCCCAAAGCCCGTGCGGCCAGAAAGGTCGACGCGCTTTGAGCAACGAACGCAGCCCGCGCCAGCAAATAGACATAAGGATACAACACAAGCGTGAGCATCGCCGCCGCCCCACCCATGCTCCGAATTTCCGGGAACCAATAGTCGCGTGGCCCCCAACCCGTCAGGTCGCGCAGAGTGGTCTGTACGATACCCGGGTGATCGAGGATGTGCGTATAGGAATAGGCCAAAACATAGGCTGGAAAGGCCAAGGGGAGCACAAGTGCGATCTCAAGAAGTCTCCGTCCAGGAAAATCAGTCATGGTGACAAGCCACGCCGCGCCTGTCCCAATGGCAAAGGTGCCGAGGCCAACAAGCGCGACCAAACCGATCGTGCGCCCGATATAGCCCGGCAAAACCGTGTCGATCAGCGAGGCCAATGTCTCGGTCGAGCCCAGGATCGCGGCAAGCAGGACAGCGATATGTGGCAAAACGCAAAGCGCAGCGATGACGATGGCGATGACGCCCAATCCGCGCTCGGACCATGACCGCCCCTGCCCGGTGCGGGTCCGCTCTGTTTGGCTGATCTGCGGGTCTGTTGCGGTCATGGGTCGTGGCTATCGCAGGTGATGGTGCCCCGCAAGCCAAGTGCCAGCCACCGCGCGGCATGCGATGTCGCATATGGGCGGGCACATCCGCGTGGCGTTCCCCATGGATTGTGCATGGTTACGCTGTCCGAAATTGAGTCCAAGCTGTTGCAGGCCCATGACGCTGGAGACGATGCACGCCTGTCATTGTTGTATGAACAGGCGGCGCATGCCGTTGCGGATGATCCGGACCGCGCGGCTTTTTACCTGACGCAAGCCTATGTTTTTGCGCTGGGCAGCGGTTCGTCCCGGGCGCGCGAGTTGAATGCACGTCTGGTGCGCCTCAACCGGGACCAGGACATGTCCCAGCACCTTTGACACTATCTGCGACAAATTCGGTCGGCTGGTGCCGCAAACGGGCGGCAGAGCGAAACTTGGCTGATCCATGCTGCGGGAAAGAGGGCAAAACGGGACAATTCTCATGCGGACCCACGCACAGGCAGTCGTGATTGGCGGCGGCGTTATCGGGTGCTCAATTCTGTATCACCTGGCCAAGGCGGGCTGGACAGATGTGGTTCTATTGGAACGGGACGAGCTGACCAGCGGATCAACTTGGCACGCTGCGGCCAACATCCATGGGCTGCATGACAATACGAACATCACCCGCATCCAGAACTATACCATGGACCTCTACAACGCGCTTGAGGCGGAAACCGGCCAAAGCTGCGGGGTGTTCCAACCAGGCTCGCTTTATCTGGCGCAGACCGAAAACCGCGAGCACCAGTTGCGCCTGCAGGCCGCGAAGGCCAAGTATTACGGTCTGAATTTCCACGAGGTCTCGCGGGACGAGGCAGAGCGCCTGCATCCTTTGGTGAACTATGATGGCATCCGCTGCATCATGTTTGAAAGTTCAGGCGGAAATGTTGATCCGTCTGGCGTGACAAATGCCTATGCCACCGGCGCGCGGCAGATGGGCGCTGAAATCCAGCGATTTACGCCGGTCACCGCCACCGAGCAGCAACCCGACGGTACCTGGATTGTGCGCACGCCCAAGGGCGATATCCACACGGAATGGGTGGTGAACGCGGCCGGTCTTTGGGGGCGCGAAGTCGCGGCCCTTGCCGGTTTAAAGCTGCCGTTGCAGCCAACCGAGCACCAGTATTTCGTGACCGAAGCCATCCCAGCAATCGAGGGTATGGACCGCCGCCTGCCGTCGGTCGCTGATCGTGATGGTGAGTATTACCTCAGACAAGAAGGCAATGGGCTTTTGGTTGGGGCCTATGAACGCGATGTGCGTTTTTGGGCCGAAGATGGCACACCACAAGGGTTTGGCCACGAGCTGTTTGCCGATGATCTTGAGCGGATCGAAGACAACATGATGCGCGCCATAGAACGGGTTCCTGCCGTGGGCGAAGCTGGCATCAAACGCGTCATCAACGGGCCTATGATCTGGTCACCGGATTCCAACGTCCTTTTCGGACCGGTGCCTGAGCTTTCCAACTATTTCTGTGCCAACGGCATCATCCCGGGGTTTTCTCAATCGGGTGGCATGGGCCTGATGGCTGCACAGTGGATCACCGAAGGTGAGACCGAGTGGGACATGTTTGCCTGGGACGTTGCGCGTTTTGGTGATTGGGCAGATGCGGCATTCACCAAGGCGCGCGTCGGCGATCAGTATGCGCACCGGTTTTCGATCCATTTCCCGAATGAGGAACGCAGCGCTGGCCGCCCTGCTCGCACACGACCTGCCTACGAGATGCAAAAAGATTTGGGTGCGGTCTTTGGCCTGAACTACGGATGGGAACATCCCCAGTGGTTTGCCGACACCCCCGGTGCGCAGGACACCAATGGCTTTACCCGGCAGAACTGGTTCGAACCGGTTGGTCGCGAATGCCGGATGCTCCGCGATGCCGCGGGGATCATCGACATTTCCAACTTTGCCAAATACCGCGTCACGGGCAACGGCGCCTCTGACTGGCTCAACGCGATCTTTGCCAACAACATGCCCAAGGCCGTGGGTCGATCGTGCCTGACGCCTCTCATTAGCGTCCGAGGCGGCATTGCGGGCGACTTCACAGTCACCAAGCTGGGGGATGAGGAGTTCCTGATCATCGGATCGGGCATGGCAGAACGGTACCATCAAAGATATTTCAAGGCGCTTCCGCGCCCTGACACAGTCACTTTCACCAGTCAGACCGAGGCGATGTGCGGCTTCAACGTGGCTGGTCCGAAATCGCGCGAATTGCTGCAAAGGCTGACAAACACATCTCTGGGCACCGACGATTTCCCTTTCATGCGCTCGCAACAGATTACGTTGGCGGGCATTGACCTGATTGCCTTGCGGGTGTCGTTCACCGGGGATCTTGGGTGGGAACTGCACTGCGAGACAGAAGACCAGAGCGCGCTCTACGCGGCGCTCCTTGAGGCCGGTAAGGCGTTTGGCGCGGGTCCTGTGGGCGCGCGCGCGTTGATGAGCCTGCGCGTCGAAAAAGGATATGGATCGTGGTCACGCGAATACAGCCCTGAATACTGGCCGCAAGAGACCGGGCTTGCCCCTCTTATCAAACTGGAAAAAGACTTTTTGAATAAGGACAAGTACCTGGCGCTGAAGGACAACGCCCCTAGGGAGGTTCTTTCCGTGATCGAGGTGACCGATGTCGATGACGCAGATGCGACAGGGGGTGAGCCTATCTTCCTCTTGGACGGCACCGCGGCAGGACGCGTTACCTCTGGCACCTATGGATATACAGTCGGGAAATCGCTCGCGTTGGGATATTTGAAAAGCGCCCCTGCCGGTACGGAGGTGGAGGTTATGATCCTGGGCAAACCGCATCGCGGTATTGTGCTGGCTGAGCCGCCGTTTGATCCGAAAGGCGAACGCCTTCGCACGTAGCCCTGAACTTGCGGTATTCCCTTAGGGGCTCATCGACACCTCTGGGCGCGCTGAAGCATCCCACGCGCAGCCCGCAGTTCATGGATTTATTCGCCCGGATCATGAATCGGCCGGGGACGGTGCAATTGTCCTTGCATTTTTCCGGCTTCGGACTTGCCAAATGAACGCAAGGTTGTGCAGAGGATTGCACTTTTTCAACATTCGGCGCTCTTGCCCGACCTACCTGTGACAGTCTCTGGCTTTCTCGCTTTCGTCCGGCATGACAATCGTCTTACCTTATCGGAGCACCGCGAGCGCACCCGCCGCGCTGCGCATCGAAGGACCCAAATTCATGGCCGCGCGCTTCTTTTCGGATCGTCATAGACCTGTTCATATGGGACCGTTTCCGTTGGAACGGTTGGCCCGAATTGAGACCGCGCAGCCGGACACCTCCCCGCCCTTTCATCCGCTTGAGTTCACCTCGACTGAGCAGAATTCCGTCATTCACGCGATGGCGGAATACCAAGCGATGATGGACACCATTCGCGATGGGCTTGTGAACAAGGTTCAGTCCGAAATCCCCGAGGATCCGCAAGAGCGTGCAAATCACCTGAAGGCTTTTGGCTATTTCTCTGACGCGGCTCAGGTCGGCATCGGGCCGCTGCCAAAGACCGCACTCCTGCAGACACCAGTACGCAATCCTGCCATCGACCGGCTGCGTGAAGATCTGAAAACCAGACAAACCAAGACATTGGCCTCGGGGATCGACCTGATCATGGCAGACCTGAAAGATGCCATGTCCGCGCCACCCACGACGATCGTGGACCATCACACGACCATCGTCTTTCTTTATGACATGCCTCGCGATCCGCACCCGAATGAGTGCGGGACTGAGTGGATCAAGGGCGCGCAAGCGCATCGGGCCTGCCTGCGCGCGACAGAGACGGCAGTCGTCATTGCGAATTACATCCGATTGCTCGGCTTTGATGCCAAGGCACACACAGCCACCTCGACCGATGTCGATTTGAACCAATGCACCTTGTCAGCCGGGCTCGCGACCATTGAGCATGGGCAACTCACCAACCCTTACCTTGGGACGCGCTTTGGGGTTGCCGTCGTGACGACGTCCCTAGATTTGACCCATGACCGCCCTCTTGCCCCTTTGGCCGATCAACCACGTTGGAAGACGCACGGCCCGGCATGGTGGCTTGGCGCGGCCTCGGCCAAATCGGCGCGGACACTTGATCCCTATACGACGCGCAGCTTTCGCGATGGCGCGCATCCTTTTGAGACACTGAAACGGGTCGATGCCCCCACGACCTACATGGATGAAGAGGCCATTCCGCGCGTGCCCAAGCGCACGGACATGTTCGCCCGTGCTCAGTTTGGCGACATGGGAAAAGCCAATCAGAAGAATGCAACCGGAGGCTACTATGCGCGCAAGGCCGCTCCCTCAATGGCACAGCGTCGGATGCTGGGCGCGTTCACCTTGTTGCAGGACGGCGAGCCTGCGCCTGCGCAACACAAGCTTGATCCACAGGACGCTGCCGATCTGATCAAGGCGACGTCGTATTATCTCGGCGTCGACGCCGTGGGCCTGTCCCGCTGCCCCGATTGGGCGTGGTATTCCCATGACGCCACCGGCACAGCGATCAACCCACCCCACGACAACGCTATCAGCATGATCATCGACCAAGGCTATGAGACCATGGAAGGCGCCTCGGGTGATGACTGGATATCTGTCGCCCAATCCATGCGCGCCTACCTTCGATTTTCGTTGCTTGGCGGCGTGATTGCCAATCAAATCAGACGCTTGGGATATTCCGCCAAGGCCCATACCGTGATCGATGGTGACGTCCTACAGCCGCCGCTTCTGCTGCTGTCCGGTTTGGGTGAGGTCTCGCGCATCGGTGAGGTTATCCTGAACCCTTTCCTGGGTCCTCGGCTGAAATCCGGGGTGGTCACGACTGACCTGCCACTTGCGCACGACAAACCGATCGACTTCGGCCTGCAGAATTTTTGCGAAAGCTGCAACAAATGTGCGCGTGAATGCCCCTCGGGCGCCATCACGGCCGGACCCAAGCTGATGTTCAATGGCTATGAAATCTGGAAATCAGATAGCCAAAAATGCACGACCTATCGCATCGGAACGCTGGGCGGCGCGATGTGTGGACGCTGCATGAAGACGTGCCCCTGGAATCTCGAAGGGCTATTTGCAGAGCGCCCGTTCCGATGGGCCGCAATGAACCTGCCCAAAGCCGCGCCAGCCTTGGCAAAACTGGATGATCTGGCCGGTAATGGTGGCCTGAACCCCGTCAAGAAATGGTGGTGGGACCTGGAATTGTCGGAAGACGGCGGCTACCGCCCAACCCGGCATCCCGTCAACGCGCGCGGGCTACAAACTGATCTTGATCTCAAATACGAAGATCAGACCTTGGCGGTTTATCCTGCGCCACTGGCACCACATCCCTATCCCTACCCATTCCCGATGGATCGCGAGGCCGGGATCAAGGCTTATCAAGACCTGATCACTGCCGACGATTATCAGTCGCGCAAGGCCGCTGGTGAACAGCCCGCGCACACATACACCAACGACACCGACAGCCCCGTTCTTGAACTCTACGTCGCCAAGGCAGAGGTCATGTCGGACACAGTGACCAAGTTCGAATTCCGCGCGCCGGATGGCTCGGACCTGCCTGCTTGGACGGCGGGTGCGCATCTCGATATCGTGGTCGCCCCGGAATACCTGCGCCAGTACTCCATGTCTGGCGACCCTGCAGACCGATCCTGCTACCAGATCGGTGTCCTGCGAGAAGACGGAGGTCGCGGCGGGTCAAAGCTTCTGCATCGGATATTCTCCGAAGGCCGCCGCGTCTTTGTCTCGCGCCCGATCAATCACTTTCCGTTGGTCGAGGACGCGTCGCACAGCGTGTTGATTGGCGGCGGTATCGGTATCACGCCGCTGATCGCAATGGCACACAGGCTGCACGCCTTGGGCAGCTCATTTGAACTGCATTATTGCATGAAATCAAGGGTATCCGCCGGATACCTCACAGACTTGGCCGAAGTCGCTTGGGCGGATAAAGTCACACTTCACGTCTCTGACGAGGGCTCTCGCGCTGATCTAAGCGCAGTCTTAAAGCCATACGCCGACGGGCGGCATCTCTACACCTGCGGACCGGACGCATTCATGAACGCAGTCTCAGACGCAGCACACAGCGCTGGCTATCCCGAGGATGCCTGCCGCAGTGAGTATTTCGCAGTTCCCGAAGCGCCGGATTGGGTCAATCTCGAGTTCACACTTAAGATCGACGATGGCCGCCAATTCACTGTTCCCGTTGATAAAACTGCGACGGACACCCTTGCTGAGAACGGCATTCATGTGGATGTGAAGTGTAGCGACGGCATATGCGGTGTGTGCCGCTGCGAATTGAAGTCAGGCGATGTCGAACACCGCGACTACGTGCTTTCACAGGCACAGCGCGAGCATTCGATCATCTTGTGCCAATCCCGCGCCGCCAAGCCGGGCGGGACCATCGAAATAGCGTTGCCGGACTGACGTTGGTGCCGTAAGCGCATCAAATGGCTGACCCTTTGGACATCTACCTCGTCGCGACACCAGGCTTGGAACACTGGGTATTGGACGAAGCCCGCGCTCACGGCTTTGACGCACAGGCGGCCGGGACCGGCGGCGTGACATTCCAAGGATCATGGGAGGATGTCTGGCGCGCAAACCTTTGGCTGCGTGGGCCGACCCGTGTGCTCGTTCGACTTGGCGCATTTCGCGCGATGCATCTGGCTCAGCTTGATAAACGCTCGAAACGCTTTCCTTGGTCTGACACTCTGAGAGGTGACATTCCGATCAAGGTTGAGGTCACTTGCCGAAAATCGCGCATCTATCATGCAGGAGCCGCCAGCCAACGCATCGTGGGTGGGTTGACCCATGCGGGTATCACCGTCACCGACGATGCACCTTTGACCCTCAAGGCGCGGATCGAAGATGACTTGTGTACCTTCTCGATAGATACATCGGGCGATCCACTGCACAAACGGGGGCATAAGCTGGCCATGGGCAAAGCCCCTCTTCGTGAAACGATGGCCGCAATGCTGTTGCGGGCGTGCGGATATCGCGGCACAGAACCGGTCGTCGATCCCATGTGTGGCTCTGGTACCTTGCCAATTGAGGCTGTTGAGATCGCCTTGAATTTGGCCCCCGGTCGATCACGCGCGTTCGCCTTTCAATCACTTGCCAATTTTGATCAGGCTGCATGGGCAAACATGGCGCCATCCGAACCCAGCCACACCGATTTGCAATTCTACGGTTTTGATCGCGATGCCGGCGCAGCTCGTATGGCCACTGATAACGCGGCACGGGCGGGTGTGGCAGATCATGTGACAATCGCCCAAGGCGCGATTGCCGATCTGACGCCGCCGACCGACACGCCTGGCCTTGTCATGATGAACCCGCCCTATGGGGCTCGGATTGGCAACAAGAAGCTGCTTTTTGCCCTTTACGGAACAATGGGCAAAGTGCTGAGGGAACGCTTTGCGGGGTGGCGCGTTGGCATGATCACAAGCGATGCGTCGCTCGCATCTGCCTGCCAATTGCCGTTTTTGCCTAAGGAGGCCCCGATTGCCCATGGTGGCCTCAAGGTTCAGCTTTACCGAACAGATACCCTCTGAGTCGCAACAGCGCGTGATCGCGCCTTTCCTGACTGCGCAAATTGTGACACGCAGGCCCAATCTATCGCAATCGCGTGTGACGTGTAACTTAGCCAGTTTCGGCGTATCGGCCCTTGCTGGCCCATATTGGAGGACAGGATGCGATCGTCCCTTGTCCAGTACCTAGCATCCATTGCCCTGGGCCTTTCAATGTTGGGCGCCGGACCAGCATTGGCCTTGGAGACTTCGCTGCGCGTCCTTGGCGGTGACGATGATCTTCGTGATGCTCTGGACGCGGCCTCAGCGGTGCGCAAGCTGGAAGACATCAATGAAACAGACCCCCAGACGATCGTGTCAGCGGCCCTTTCGGATTACCGCAACCTGACGCTCGCGCTCTATAGCAACGGGTATTACAGCGGCGTCGTCAACGTCCGCGTGAATGGTCGCGAGGCTGCGGACATCCCATTGGTGAACCTACCGTCCAATGTTCGGCGCGTGAGTTTCGTGATTGATCCCGGCAGACCCTTTCGCTTCGGTCAGGTAGACATTGCCCCCCTGCCCGCAGATGCCGACCTGGACCTGCCCCAACGCGGCGACCGCGCCCGTTCAGACGATATTCAAACTTCCGTGGACAGTGCAGTCGAGGCATGGCGCGACGCAGGCCATGCCAAGGTCGGTGTAGCGGACCAGCGCGCAACCGCTAATCACGCTGCACGCCGTCTTTCGGTCGAAACGCGACTTGCCCCCGGTCCACGCGTTGTGTTCGGTGATCTTGTCCTGAACTCTGACAGCGCAGTGCGTGCCAAACAAATTCGACGCATCGCGGGACTGCCAACAGGAGAAGTGTTTTCTCCGCAAACCCTTGAAACAGCTGCAACGCGGCTGGAGCGCACAGGCACGTTTTCATCGGTCGTTTTGAGCGAGGCCGATACGCTTGGACCCGGAAACAGCTTGGACATTGGCGTCAGCGTCACCGACGCCAAGCCCCGCCGCTTTGGCTTCGGCGCCGAGGTGTCAACGGATGAGGGCCTTGCGCTATCCTCGTTTTGGCTCCACCGAAACTACCTTGGCGGCGCGGAACGCCTTCGCCTCGATGGCCGCGTCTCGGGCATCGGAAGCACCTCGGGTATCGACGCGCTGGCTGCGGCCCGGATCGACAGACCTGCGGTATTTGGCCCGGACACCAATGGGTTCCTGTTTGCCGAAGCTGAACGTCTGGATGAGCCTGACTTTCGCTCCGACAGGGTGACATTTGGCGCGGGCGCAAGCCGTATCTACTCTCCGCAATTCGAAGCCGAGGTCGGCGTCGCGCTGAACTATTCCAGAACCGAAGACGATCTTGGTGACCGCGAATTCCTGTTTTTATCCTTCCCTGGTTCGTTGACCTACGACGGTCGCGACGATCCACTGACACCCACTTCTGGCTATTACCTGAATGCTGAAGGGACGCCCTTTCTTGGTCTCGATGATACGGCCAGCGGTATGCGCGCCTACGCTGATGCGCGCGGATACTTCGCGTTGGACACCGATGCACGCATTGTGTTGGCCGGACGGCTTCAGTTCGGCACCGTATTTGGGGCGGCGATTGAGGACATCCACCCGGATTTTCTATTCTACTCGGGCGGCAGCAACACGGTACGCGGGCAACCGTTCCAATCACTGAACGTCGCACTGGACGGCGGCGGCGAGATTGGCGGGCGTAGCTTTGCCGGTGCATCCACAGAGGTGCGCGTAGCGTTGCGGGACCGCCTGAGCGCGGTGGCCTTCTATGACATTGGCTACATCACTGACGGCGATCTTTGGGATACCGACGGTGATAGCCACTCTGGCGCGGGTTTGGGCGTTCGCTATCTTACACCCATCGGCCCGTTACGTGTTGATATCGGGGCGCCGACGGGTGGCGATACCGGTGATGGCGTTCAGCTGTATATCGGCATTGGACAAGCGTTTTGATCCGCTGTCTCCTCATATGCCTGTTTGTCGTCCTCGCGGGGCCAAGCGCGGCGCAATCAGATGACCGTGGCATTCTCCAGGCATTTATCGAGGACAACCTCTCAGATGCCGGGCGCGAGGTCAGGATCGAGGGATTTCGCGGTGCGCTCAGCAGTCGCGCCGAACTGGACCGGTTGACCGTCGCTGATGACGCTGGGGTCTGGCTGACCATTGAAGGCGCGACACTAGATTGGAACCGGTCTGCGGTGTTGCGCGGCAATATCCAAATCCGCGAACTGACTGCCGAAACCATCATCATCGCCCGTGCGCCCCAATCCGATGCAACAGACATGCCAAGCCCAGAGGCGACGCCGATCGCGGTGCCTGAATTACCTGTGGCAATCAACATTGATGAGTTGTCCATAGACCGTCTTGAGCTTGGCCCCTCATTTCTTGGCTCGACGGTGGAATTACGTTTTGCAGGCGCGGCGGAATTGGCGAACGGTGCCGCGCGTTTGACTATGGATGCGGAGCGGCTCAACGGTCCTCAGGGTCGCTTCGAAGTTCTTGCTGCTTTTGAAAACGGCTCTCGCAACCTGACCTTCGACGTCCTGCTAGACGAGGCTCCAAACGGGTTGGCCGCAACGCTGATCGGATTGCCCGGCACACCCGAAGTGGAACTGCGAGTTGCGGGCGATGCGCCGCTGGATGACTTCGAGGCCGAGATTGAGTTGTCGACAGACGGCACAGAACGCGTCGCAGGATCAGTCACATTGCAAGGCATTACTGCCTCTGACGAAGCCACATCCGACCTGACACGGTTTTCCGCGAACCTCATTGGCGACCTCAGACCGTTGGTCGCAGACAGCAGCTATCACCCGTTTCTGGGCGCAAGCGCGACCCTGAGCACGACCGGCGAACGCAGCGCTGACGGGGCATTGCGCATCGACGCTCTGGCCCTTCAATCCGACGCGTTGGATTTGACAGGATCTCTCGCGCTCGCCAGCGATGGATGGCCGCAAGTGATTGATCTGACAGGCCAGATCACGCCCCCAACCGGCGACACAGTCGTTCTGCCTTTGGGGAATCCTGACATGCGCGTTGCCGGTGTGGAATTCGTGCTGGGTTATTCGCAAGAGGCTGGTGACACGTGGCAGCTTTCGGCTTCTGTGGATCAGTTCTCACAGCCCGGTCTTGCCATCGGCGCACTGGATTTGCGCGGTGGTGGCGTAATCGATCCGGTTGGCAATAGGGTGAGTGGGTCGCTCGCGTCCAATGTCGCTGCCTTGGCCACGGACGATGACGCCCTCAATACCGCCATTGGCGATGCTCTTGACGCAGCGCTTGAGTTCGCATGGCAACCCGACACACCGCTTGTCCTTCGAAATATCGTGCTGAGCGGAACCGACTATCGTGCGACCGGAAGCGTTGACATTTCTGGCGTGGATGGAGCGGTTGATCTGGCTATCGAAAGCGACCTGCGCGTCGAGGCGGACGACCTTTCACGTTTCTCCGATCTTGCCGGGCAAGAGCTTGGTGGTGAGGCGGATCTTGCGATTTCTGGCAATGTCAGCCCGGTCAGCGGGGCTTTTGACGTGGTGATTAACGGCACGACCACGAACCTGCGCACAGGCATCGCGCAGGTTGACCCTATTGTAAGCGGCACCGCCAATTTGTCTGTCAAAGCGCGCCGCGATCAATCGGGCATTCGGATCGACACGCTGACAGTTGAGGGCGACGATGCCTTCCTTGGTCTATCGGGTCAGGTTGGTACAAATGCCAGCACCCTCGCGCTGAATGCTCGGCTCGGCCAAGTCGAACGGATTTTGGACGGGTTGACCGGAGCCGCGTCCTTGTCAGGGACGTTGCGCCAACAAGATGAAAACATCGGCTTTGACCTATCAGCCACGGCCCCCGGGGACACGCTGGCCACTTTGCAAGGGCGCACCACGCTCCGCGACGGCACATTGGGCGACACCACCATTGAGACGACACTGCGCAGCGATAACCTGAGCGCATTCAGACGTCTGAGCGGCACACAGATATCCGGCGCAATCACCGCCCGTGCAACAGCTGCAGGGCATATTGCCGACGGCGTATTTTCAGCCGACCTGACGGCAAATGGAAGCGGCCTGCGCACCGGCAACGCGCAAGCTGACCTTGCCCTTGGCACAAACCCCAGCATCACAGCCAACGTCACGCGTGACTCCGATGGCACGCTGACGCTAAGCGCCGTTAATCTGCAGGGAGCGCAGCTGACTGCGGCCTTATCTGGCCAGCTTGCACCCGAGCAAAGCGCATTGCGTTATGATCTGAGCCTCCGGGACGTCGGGGCTTTTGTCAGCCAGCTGAGCGGCCCGCTCACAGCAACAGGTTCGCTTTCAGCGTCCCAGGGACCATGGCAGATCGACACAAATCTGACAGGCCCCGGCGGGACCACCGCCCGCGTGTCAGGCACGGCCACACAAGCGTTCGACAGCTTTGACCTTGGCCTGTCTGGCTCCACGGCTCTTGCATTGGCTAACACGATGATTGCGCCCAATCTTGTGTCCGGATCAGCCAGCTTTGACCTGCGCCTCCTAGGCCCGCCCGATGTGTCGTCCTTGTCAGGCATTATCCGTTCCAATGGCGCGCAGTTCACAGCACCGGGATTGCCCGCCTCTCTGACAGGTATTGACGCGACCGTCACACTTGCCTCGGGGCAAGCACGGATCGACGCCCGTACGGATGTCTCGTCAGGCGGAGCGGTGACGGCCGACGGGACGGTCGGTCTGACTGATCCGTTTCGCGGCGATCTTGCGATTGATCTCAGTGAGATCATCCTGAGCGATCCGGGATTTGTGGAAAGCAGCCTGAACGGCGCGCTGAGCGTGCGCGGTCCTTTGGCGGGTGGCGCCCGCATTGCCGGGCAAATTGACCTAGGCCAGACTGAAATCCGTATTCCCGACGCGGTCGGCGCCACGGGCGCGGACGTCACCGGGCTTGTCCACTTGAATGAACCTGCTGCCGTGCGTAGGACACGTATCCGCGCGGGTCTCTTAGAGACGAATGAAGCCTCTGCCGGAACGGGTGCCGATTACCCATTGAACGTGGTGATCAGCGCCCCAAGCCGGGTCTTTATTCGCGGGCGCGGTCTGGACGCAGAGCTTGGCGGACGCATCCGCGTGACGGGAACGACCCAGGATGTGATCACCCAAGGCCGGTTTGAACTGATCCGGGGGCGGCTTGATATTCTGGGACAGCGCCTGACACTGAGCGAAGCATCGGCACAGTTGCTTGGCGATTTTGATCCGCGCATTCGCGCCGTGGCCACGACGCAAGCTGCCGACACCTCGATCAGCATTATTGTCCAAGGAACCGCATCCTCGCCGGACGTCTCCTTCGCATCCTCCCCCACACTACCCGAAGACGAAATCCTCGCGCGTCTGCTAGTCGGACGTGAGCTTTCGCAGATCTCGGCTTTTCAGGCCCTGCGAATTGCAAATGCGATCCGAGTTCTGTCGGGTCAGGCGGGTGAAGGGATCGTCGGGCGACTGCGCGAAGGCTTTGGCCTTGATGATCTCGACGTTACCACCACCGAAGACAACACCACCGCTATCAGCGCTGGCCGCTACCTGAATGAAAACGTCTATACCGGCGTGACCGTCGACAGCACCGGCAAAAGTGAAATCAACCTGAACCTATCGGTCAGCCCCTCGGTCACTCTGCGCGGCAATGTCGATTCTTCCGGCAACTCGGGCGTCGGCATCTTCTTCGAACGCGACTACTAAAACAGGCATTGCGCAAGCGCGGACGGCGCAATCCCAAACGATCCGCGCCGCAGATCGACGCGGCACCCGGTCCTAGCGAAGCATGCGAATTCATCTGCGCGGTGAAGGGGTAAGTGGCGGACAGGAAGGGATTCGAACCCTCGAGACGGTTTCCCGCCTACGCACTTTCCAGGCGCGCGCCTTCGACCACTCGGCCACCTGTCCGAGAGCGGGTCTATCCCTAGACGGCGGTGGGGTGCAAGCGGTTAGCGACGGAATAAATGCATTGCGAAGAGCGCGGCCAGCACGGCTTCGACGGCAAGCGCCCGCCAAATAACTGGACCAACGTGCCCGCCGATCCAATGCCACATGCCGACAGCCATCAGCCCGACGAATGTTGCGGTAGCGCCAGCCGCCACAAGACGCCGCAATTCGGCGTTGTGAAACCCACCGGCCAGAAGGAACACCATCGCCAAACCACCATAAAGAGGAGCCGCGCGCGCAGCCATAATCCGGCTGCCGTCTCCGTCAGGCGCGCCGAGAAAAGCGATGTGGCTTTCCGGAAATACCAAAAGCGCAAAACCGACATACAAAAACACTATCGCACTGACCGTGCATGTCATTCGCCAGAACATCGCGTCCTCCACAGATTGGATGCTCAAGGGCTAATACAGCGCGGCGTTCAGGTCTGTGCCGTCGCGCACTAAGCGCCGCCGTCGCTCTCTCCTATGTCTCCGCCTGCGTCGGTCTCCATGTCATGCACGTCCATCTTGCGCATGCTTTCGGGATTGCGGATCCAGATATCGCGCTGCGCAAATGGAATCTCGATCTCTTCCTCGGTGAAGCGTTTCGCAATGGCATGGTTCATGTCGGATTTCACCGACAACACCCAATTCACATCGCGCAGGATCGCCCTGATCTCGAAATCCAGCGAATCCGCTCCGAAGCCCATAAAAACCACGGATGGCGGCGGCTTGAGCAGAACCATCGGATGGTTCCCGGCAACCTCTTTGAGGATTGCTTCGACCTTGCGCGTATCTGTGCCGTAGGCGACGCCCACCGGCACGATGACACGTCCAACCGAATTGCCATGGGTATAGTTGGTCACGGTACCAGAAATCAGGTCAGCATTCGGAACGATGACGTCGGTCCGATCAAAGGTTTCGATCCGGGTCGACCGCACGCTGATCTTGCGGACATAACCCATGTTGCCCCCAACTTCGATCCAGTCTCCCTCGCTGATCGGACGCTCGATGAGCAGGATAATCCCGGACACAAAGTTCGACACCACAGTCTGAAGACCAAAACCGATCCCGACCGACAGGGCACCGGCCACGATCGCGAGCGACGACAGATCAAGCCCAGCGGCCGAAATGGCCGCCAAGGCCGCGAGGAAAATCCCGATATATCCGATGCCGGAGGTCAGCGCCGTGCGACCGCCAACATCAAGCTGGGTCTTGGGCAGAACCGTCGTGCGCAGCGCCGATTGCACCAGACGTGTCAACGTGAAGCCAGCGACAAACACCAAAACCAGCGTCAGAAGCGACGTGATCGAGATTTGCACACCGCCAAAAGCAACGCCGTCCTGCGCTGTTTGCCATATCTCAAGCAACTCGGCCGGTCTCGTGCCCCAAATCAGCGCAAAGACAGGCAAAGACGCGAGGATCACGGCAAAGCCGACTAAAACCGGCACAAGGCTTTCGCGCCCGTCGGCGTGCCCCCGGAGCAACGCATAGCCGTCGCGGATGACGTCCTGCAAAAGCGCCAGGAGCACGACGAGTGCGAAACTCGCCGAGGCAGAAAACACCACGTAGCTGGCAAGATTGGTGTACCCCAAAGCCGCAGTAATGATGCCTGCTACACCAATCAAGCGCGCGACTTGCGCCAAGAGCGCGACCAACCGATCAAAGAACACAGGAGCCGGTTGCCCCTCTTCGTCCAGTTCGGGGCTGTGTTGCGACATCGCCTGCCCCAACCGGAAAAGGCTGAGCCCCGCGACAACCAACATCGGAAAGCTTAGAACCGATCGTGCCGCGCCTGTATATTGGTCCAGATCAAAGAAGACCGTAATCAAGAGGTGCCCTGCATAGGCCACCCCAAGAAGGGTCAACATGCGCCGACCAATGGCCCGCCAATGGGCATCTAGCTGAAATATCCCCCCGCGCGCATCGTTCGATGGAAATACCCGACCGGCCAGCCATGCTGCGACGAATGCCGCCGCCGCAGCTATCCCAAGCGCGTCGAGTACCAATGCACCGCGCGGACCGGAAAGCTCGGTCAGATAAATGGCACGTGTCAGAGCCGCGACACCCAAGACCGGGCCAAGGAATTGGCCCAAGGATACGATGAACGCGCCCAGTTGCCGTTCGCTGGTGCTGCCGCGCTCTTCAATCCGGGCTGCAGCTCGTTGGCTCCATTGCCGGACGCGCAGAACTAGCACCAACGCAACCGACACCAGCACAAGGATCAAAGGTAGGTTTTGGCGTGCGATTTCGCGTGAGGTTTCTGTGCTCCACAAGCTGGCCACGGTGTCGCGCAGCCCTGCCCAGCTGGCTTGCAGTTGCCGCCACGCGCTTGGCCAGTTGCCGATGACGAACGGGCTTGGGTCCACATTCAGGATCTGTTGCTGCTGCCTTTCGCGCAGGATCGTATCGATTTCCGAAATGATGCCATTCGCGCGTCTGAAAGCCTCTCCTGCTGTCAGTTGCGGCGCCTCGGCGCGTTGGATCTGTTCCTGAAGTTCCGCCCGACGCGCTGCGATTTCAGCGGTTTCGGTTGCTCCTTCTTCGGGCGCAGGACCAAGGCTGGTGAGTTGCTCACGCAACGTGGCAAGCCGTGCTTCGTTGATGCCTTGCGCATCCTGAAACTCACTGCGCCAGCGCGCAACCTCGGCCCGCAAATCACCAAAGGCTGCATCAGAAGCGCGCGCATTCTCAACGGCGACCTCTGCCCGTGCGGCGGTTTCAGACCATTCGGCATAATCGGGGACGTCCTGCGTCAATGCCAGCGTCGGTATCAACGCCAGGATCAAGACAGCAATAAAACGCATCATCAGTTGGCGTCCTCAAACACCGTCGGAATATCGCGTGACGACGTCAGCCAGGCTGGAACCGGCAAATCCTTGCTGCGCAGGAATTCAGGATTGAACAGTTTGGACTGATACCGTGTGCCATAGTCACACAGGATCGTCACAATGGTGTGGCCCGGCCCCATGTCGCGCGCCATGCGCATGGCACCCGCCACATTGACGCCGGTTGAGCCGCCCATGCACAGGCCTTCATGCTCCAGCAGGTCAAAGGCAATCGGGATCGCCTCACTGTCGGGGATGTTGAACGACATGTCTGGCGTGAATCCTTCCAGGTTTGCCGTGATGCGCCCCTGCCCGATGCCCTCGGTGATGCTGCCTCCTGATGAGGCCAGTTCCCCGGTCGTGTAAAATGAATGCAAGGCGGCACCGTCTGGGTCTGCAAGCCCCACCTTCACGCCCTTAGGCTGCAACGCCATGCCGACGCCCGCAACGGTCCCGCCTGAGCCTGCTGCACAGATGAATCCATCCACTTTGCCTTCGGTCTGCGACCAGATTTCCGGCCCGGTCATTTCGATATGGGCCTGCCGGTTGGCGGTGTTGTCAAACTGGTTGGCCCAGATTGCACCATTCGGTTCTGTTTCCGCCAGCTTCGCCGCCAGACGCCCCGAATAGCGCACATAGTTATTTGGGTTGCGATACGGTGCAGCCGGAACCTCGATCAGTTCCGCGCCAGCCAAACGCAGCATGTCCTTCTTTTCCTGGCTCTGCGTTTCGGGGATCACGATGACAGTCTTGAAGCCCAAAGACGCCCCCACCAACGCTAGGCCAATGCCCGTGTTGCCAGCCGTTCCTTCAACAATCGTCCCGCCGGGCTTGAGGTCGCCGCGCGCGATGGCGTCGCGAATGATAAAGAGAGCAGCGCGATCCTTGACCGACTGGCCCGGATTCATGAACTCTGCCTTTCCCAGTATGGTGCATCCGGTTTCCTCTGACGCCTTGCGGAGCTTGATCAGGGGCGTGTTACCGATTGCATCGGTCAGGTGGTTGTGAACCTGCATCTTGGGCCTCTCGTGTTGGTCCTTTAGGTGTAGGGATGCACTGGGGTGACCTCAACCCCGGCTGACATAATCAGCCTTGTGCCGAGGCGTCCCGAAGCGCGTCGCGATGCCGTGCCAGCCAGTGGCCCAAAAGGATCAGCGGCGCGTTGCGAAACTGATCTTGGTCGAGCCAATCCTCGAAAGTCGCATAGTCGAACAGATGCGACCGAATGTTTTCATCCTCGGTTTCCACCCCACCAATGCCCTCAATGCCATCCGGCAAATCCGCGATCCCGACGAACAATGTGAGGTATTCGGTGAAAGCACCGGGGCTTGGATAGTGCGTGCTGACCCTATGAAGCGTCTGCAATTGCAGCCCCGCCTCTTCGACAGCTTCGCGGCGGGCTGCCTGGTCTGCGCTTTCGCCCGGATCAATGCGGCCAGCTACTGCCTCGACTGAAAATGCGTCTGGGTCACCGCGAAACATCATCGCCGGGCGAAACTGTTCAATCAAAAGAACCCGGTCGCGAACCGGGTCGTAGGGCAACACAACCACCGCGTCAGCGGCAACCAAGGCCGCACGATTGACCACTGGGCTCTTCGAGCCGTCGAACCGTGGAAATGTCAGGTCATGTTCCATCACCGAAAAGAAATTCGAATAGGGCCGACGAAACGTTTCAATCTCGGCTGGGCCAGCGGGACGACCGGGCAATTGCCGAACCGGCGCTTCTTGCTCTGCCAAAACACGTGACCAAGCGCGCGCCCGAATTTGAGCGAAACGGGATGCCAACACTTCGGGCGATATGGCGCCGAACCCTTCCATCGCTTCGCTGGCAAAATGCAGGGCCATCCGGCCCCACGTTTCGATCCATTCCGCCAAATCAAACGCTTGATCTGACGCGACAATCCCGTCGTGAGGCCAGTATATCTCGGCATCGACCGGACCGGTTGACGTTTCAACTGTCACCCGTCGCAGCCCGTACCCAAATCCACCTTCGAAATAATCCAGCCGCGCGCGCACTTCTGGATCCTCAACGAGAATGCCGGCGCATGTCCCTTCTGCCTCAACCGGGCGCGGATAGTCGGCACCCGCAACCTGAACCACTGCGTAACCGTGCAACCAAGCGTTCTGCCAAGGCAACTCGGCCCCCGCCACGATCCGCAGCAGGTCCAAATAGCGAAGCGTTCCATAGAGGAATAGCGGACGGCTCACCGCCATTGCCGCCCGACGAAATTGACAACGATGCAGGCAAGTACGCCTCCGCCCAGTGTCGTCGCGATGATTTCTGGCGTCATGATCCTTTGCCCGAATTCCAACATCAGCTCGAATACGGCAATCACGGCCTGCACCGGCGCGTCGTAGTGTTTGCGAAGCGACCGCGCCACCATTTCTGCAGCGCTATTGAAGAACAAGCAGACCAAAAACACGGAAATCGAGGTTGTGAGACCTGCACCTATCGCGCCGGTCAACCCACCGCCCGCTCGCTTCCCGGCTACGACCCAGCCGATGATTAACCCGAAGCCAAGGTTGATCATCTGTAGGTTCGGCAAAGGACGTTCATCCGCAAATATTGGGCGAACCAACCCCGAGACATGATAGGCCAGCCCTGCAAAGAGCAGAGCGGCAGCAAGTTTCGCGGCAGTTGGCATAAGATCAGGCTGGCTTTGCGATGGTGATTTGCGTCACGTCGCAGTTTCCAGAATGGAATGTCGACGCGCAAGAGGTCAGATAGAAATTCCACATCCGCCGAAACCGGTCGTCAAAGCCCAAGGCCTTTACCTCATCCCAGCGATCATTGAACACCTCATGCCAGCGGCGCAGGGTTTGGCTATAGCTCTCGCCAAACTCAATCGATCCGACAACATCCAGCCCCGCGCTTTTAGCCTGCTTCCGAAGCACGCTAGGCGAAGGCAGCATACCACCCGGGAAGATGTATTTTTGAATGAAATCAACACTTTGCCGGTAAATCTCAAAGCGATTATCTTGGACGGTGATGATTTGCAGCGTGGCGTTCTTGCCCGGCTTCAGTCGGTCGCGCACGGTATTGAAATACGCAGGCCAGTATTTTTCGCCGACCGCCTCGAACATCTCGATTGATGCGATGCCATCATAGGTGCCACGCTCATCGCGATAATCCTGCAGCTTGAACGTCACCTGATCAGAAAGCCCCGCCTTTTCAATGCGATCCACGGCGTAGTTATACTGCTCGCGGCTGATGGTCAGACACGTCACCTTCAGCCCGCGCTCTTTGGCGGCATATTCTGCAAAGCCGCCCCAACCACAGCCTATTTCAAGCACATGATCGCCCGGCTGAGCGCCCATCTGATCGACCATGGACGCGTATTTCGCTGTCTGAGCAGCCTCAAGGCTTTCCTGTCCGGTCGTGAACAAAGCGCTGGAATAGGTCATGGTATCATCCAGCCACAACCCATAGAAATCATTACCCAAATCGTAATGATAGCTGATGTTCTTTTTGGCCTGATCAATCGTATTCCGGTTCATCCAGAAGCGAAGGCGCTCGTACCACTGCACAAAGATCTGGCCTTTGAAGCCGTCAAAGACTTCATCATTGTCGGCATGGATCACATCCATGAAGGCCTGCAAATCCGGTGTTGACCACTGCCCATCTAGGTAGGCATCGCAAAACCCAAGCTGACCTTCGCGGATCAGGCGGGCAAAGACATCGTTGTCATGAATTTCCAGATGCGCCACAGGCCCGGGCCGCTTGCTATCCACACGGAATGTGCGCCCGTCCGGAATGGTAAAGTCAATGCGACCGTTTTCGATCCGCCCCGCAATATCGAACACCTGTCTAAAATATCGCGGCAGGTCCTTCTGGCCTGACGTGCTGCTTAGGATCATCCCAAGTCCTTCCCCCTGTCGATGCTCTGTCGGCATCTGGTCTTCCCGTATGCGTGAGTTTACGCTTTTGCGTGTAAGCCTATCAAGACACGAATTAAAATTCGCGCTTCTCATAGGCGTTCAGTGCCCGCTTTCGCCCCTCATCTGCCGCAACGACAGGCTTTGGATAGTCATCATCGGCGGACATGTTCCAACTTTCTGGGATCGCATCAAAATAACTAAGCGCAGTATCCGAAGGATTTGAGCGACCTTCAGCGATCCAACGACTGACATAGGTGCGATTCTTGTCGAACTTGTCCAATTGAGTGACCGGGTTGAACACGCGGAAATACGGGGTCGCATCCGGGCCCGAGCCCGCAGACCATTGCCATCCCATCGCGTTCGACGCCGGGTCCCAATCAACAAGGCAGTCCTCGAACCACGCCAAGCCGATTTTCCAATGCGACAACAGGTGTTTGGTCAAATAGCTGGCAACGATCATGCGCGCGCGGTTGTGCATGGTGCCGGTCACGTACATCTCGCGCAGGCCTGCATCGACAAACTGAATGCCGGTGCGCCCGTGCTTCCACGCCTGCACTTCCTTCAATCGTTCATCTTCGTTCCATGGGAACGCGTCCCATTCTTCCCGCCAGTTGTCGCTGGTGATGCGCGGCGTGTGATGTAAGAGGTGATAGGCAAATTCGCGCCAGACAAGCTCCTTTAGGAATGTCTCGGCACCGCCTTTGCCTTCCTCCAGCGCGCGCCGTCCCGCGTGCCAACAACTGCGTGGGGAGATTTCGCCCAATGACAAATGTGCGGACAGACGTGATGTGCCGTCCTCGGCCACCAAGTCGCGCGTGGTGTCATATCCGTCGATGATGGAGCGTATGAACACGCCCAACCGCGTCTGGGCCGCCTCCTCGCCGACGTCAATGTGTTGCCGAACGATGTCGGCCCCTCGCTTCATGCGCGCACCAAGGCTCCAATCGCTGAGATCATCAGATGAAGGCCATGTATCTGGCGCAGGGATCGAAGATGGCGCGCTTACGGCTGCGTCGATCTCGCTGTCCTTCACCGCCTTCCACATCGGGCTGTAGACCTTGTAGAACCCGCCGGTTTTGGTCTGGACAGACCATGGATCAAACAGCAAGTGGCCGGAAAAACTGCGCGCCTCGACACCGTTATCCTTCAGAGCGGATTTGATGTTGGCATCCCTGTCCTGCAACACTGGCTCATAGGACCGCGACCAATACACACCGCAGGCTCCGGTTTCCTTTACCAGCGCCTCCAACACCTCTTGCGCTAGTCCTTTGCGAAGGATGAGCCTACTACCCTTTTTCTCCAGCGTCTTGGCAAGCGTTTCAACGCCCAACCCCAGCCGCCACATCGGGGCTGCACCCAGACGATCGACACCTTCATCGTTGATGAAGACCGGGATCACCGGGTGACCGGATGCACATGCGGCTGACAAGGCTGGATGATCGCTCAGGCGCAAATCACGCCGGTACCACAACAGGATAGGAGGTTTCTCTGACATCGCGCCCTTTCGTCCGGGCGTCTTCCGTCGCGCCCTAGAGTTCGTGATCTAGGGCGTCGATCAGACGGTCAACCTCGTCCGTGCTGGTGTAGTGCAGGAAGGACAGGCGCAGGACACCGTGATCCGGATCGATCCCCATCGCCTGCAAAGGGCGCACAGCATAAAAATCACCACCGCCACACATGATCCCGTGATGCGCGAGGCGCGCGGCAACATCTTCGCCACGGTCGCGCAATGCCAGTGCTATCGTCGGTGCGCGTCCCTGCGCCGTTTCGGGTCCAAGCAGACGCACACCGGGTCTGTCATTCAGGAATGCGAGCAGTGGCTGCATCAACTCCACTTCCTTGGCACGCATCAGGTCATGCACGGCTTCTGAGCGGGCGGTTCCATCGCGACCCGCCTTGAAGTGGTGTTTGTAGATCGCATCGATATAGTCGACGACTCCAGCGCAGGCCGAGACTTGCGCATGATCGGGCCCCGCCGGTGTAAAGCGTTTGCTGAGGCTTGAGCCGTTAAAGAAATGCGCCTGATTGGGCAGCGCCATTCCAAGATCGTGTCGCACGACCATGATGCCCTGATGGGGACCAAAGGTCTTGTAGGCCGAAAACATGTAAATATCGGCGCCAAGCTTTTTCACATTGGGCAAACCATGGGGCGCATAGCTTACCCCGTCCACACATAAAAACGCGCCTGCCGCATGGGTGATGCGCGCAATGCGGGCGATATCGTTGATCTCACCCACGACGTTCGAACAGTGCGGCGCGCAGACCAGCTTGACCTTGTCATCCAGCAGGTCTTCTAGATCGGTGATGTCCAAATGGCCGGTATCCGGATTGATCTGCCACTCGCGCACATCGATCCCGTAATCGGCAAGCTTGCGCCACGCGCCGGAATTCGCCTCGTGATCCTGATTTGTGACGATGATCGCCTGACCGGGTGTCAGCCATTCGCGGAACGCTTGCGCGAGCACATAGACGTTTTGGGTGGTCGATGGGCCAAAGCTGACCTCATCGCCGGTTACCCCAAGACAACGCGCCATACGTTCGCGCGCTTCGTCCATTTCCTGACCGCCAAGATAAGACGCCTGATAAGGGGCGTAAGGCTGAACCTTACGCTCCTTGTAAAAGCGCGTGAGCCTCCAGATCACATAGCGGCAGGCATAGCTGCCACCCGCGTTCTCAAAGAACGCGGCACCGCGCAATGACGGCTCTGCGAAAGCTGGGAACTGAGCGCGGACAAACTCGGAATCCAGTTGCATACCGTTTCATCTGTCATGACGCCCGGATTCGGACAAGCGTTTTCAACAGCTTAGTCAGGATAAGTTGACAGAACCACGCGGAAAAACTGGACAGTCCGTGTTTGTCAGGCGTTCACATCAACGACGACGCGGCCCTGCACCTGCCCCTTCAGGATGTCGGACCCCAGACCGGGTAGGTCAGCCAAGGTCGCAGGCTTCACCATCGCTTCCAGCTTATCCATCGGCAGGCTTTCAGCCAGCGACGACCATGCGCGCACGCGTGCATCATAGGGTTGCATCACGCTGTCGATGCCCAGCAGATTCACACCGCGCAACAGGAATGGGATCACTGTCGCCGGCAACCCTGCCCCGCCAGCCAATCCGACCGCTGCGACAGACGCCCCATATTTCATCTGACCGAGTACCCGCGCCAGCATCGCGCCACCAACGGCATCAACGCATCCGGCCCATGTTTCGGCTTCCAGCGGACGTTTGGTGGTTTCGTTGATCTCGTCGCGCGCTACGATCTGAGTTGCGCCAAGCGATTTCAGGTAGTCACCGGTTTCAGGGCGTCCTGTCACGCCAGCCACCTCATAGCCTTTGGCCGCCAGAATGGCTGTCGCGACTGAGCCTACACCACCCGCTGCGCCGGTCACGAGCACAGGCCCATTGCCCGGTGTCAGCCCATGATCCTCAAGCGCCTGCACAGCCAGCATTGACGTGAAGCCTGCGGTACCAACAGCCATCGCCTGCTTCGTGCTCAGCCCCTCCGGCAGAGGCACCAACCAATCGGCCTTGACCCGCGCCTTCTGCGCATAGCCACCCCAGTGCACTTCACCGACGCGCCAACCGGTCAGAACAACTTTGTCGCCCGGTTTGTAACGGTCGTCATCCGAGCTCTCGACGGTGCCAGCAAAATCAATACCCGGTACATGCGGATAATTGCGCACCAGCCCGCCACCTGGCCCAATGCACAAACCGTCCTTGTAGTTGACCGTCGAATATTCGACGGCCACGACAACGTCACCTTCGGGCAGATCACCCAAACCAATCTGCTCAACCCCCGCGCTGGTTTTGCCGTCTTCGTCTTTACGAACCATCAAGGCGTTGAAAGTATCGGTCATGGAGTGCTCCTTTAGATCCAGAATTTTGGTTGCACGACCGCGTCGAACATTCCGGCCTGAGTTTCGATCTCAAGCTTGGTGCCCGGCTTCCAGTGCGTCATGCGCACCATGCCGATTGCGACGTTGGTGTCAAAGTCCGGCGACCACGCAGCTGACGTCAGCGTCCCAACCTTCTCGCCATCGGCCAGAATGCGCCACGCCCGGTCGCATGGTGGCAGATCACCCGTGATCGAAATCGGACGCACCTGTTTGACAGGACCTTCCTTGGCCACGCGCAGCAAGGCGTCGCGCCCAACGCACCCGATCGCTGTCTGCGTGGAACAGAATTTACCCAATCCACATTCGTGGGGGGTGTTGTCGCGTGTCATGTCGTTGCCATAGCTCAGCAGACCGCCTTCGATGCGCTCAATGAGGTTTGGGCACCCTGCCCGGACGTTCAGGTCTTCGCCTGCCGCGAACAGAGCATCCCAGATCGGCATGCCAAGGTCGAAGCCGTCGACGTAAATCTCGAATCCGCCCTGTTTCGAATACCCGGAGCGCGCGATGACCAACGACGTGCCTTCAAAATCGAAGATACCATAGCGGAAGAACCGAACGTCACGAATGCCTTCGCCAAAGAGCCGCACCATCAGATCCTCGGCCTTGGGCCCCTGAATGGCCAGAGGATGCACGTCCGGTTCATCGACCAGCACATCCAGACGATACCCGTAGGCAATGCCTTTGACCCAGAACAGCAGGTCAGAATCCGCGATGGAAATCCAGTAGCGGTCCTCGGACAGCTTAACGGCAACAGGATCATTCAACATACCGCCGGTCTCATCGACCATCGGCACGTAATAACACTGCCCCGGCAGCATCCCGCGCAGGTCGCGTGGCGTCAGCATTTGCATCAACCGCCCCGCATCCGGGCCGCGCACTTCAATCTGGCGCTCAACGGCCACATCCCAAACCTGAACATGGTTCTTCAGATGGTGGTAGTCATCGACGATGTTCTCAAACACTGTCGGTAGCAGCATGTGGTTATAGACCGTATAGCCCTTGACCCCTGCTTTTTCGACGCCGTCGCTAAAAGGTGTCCGCCGTACCCGACGGGACGGTGCAATCACAGCCATGCCAATTCTCCCCTTTGGCCCAACCTGCCCTGTTTTCCGAAGCGCGCCGAAACAGGGTATGGCGTCCAATATCTTTAGTAAGGCCCGCCGCAATACCGTTTCTGAGCATGGTGACGCTGCGTCATGCGATATCAAATCAATCGACTTGTATCATAGCGACATGCCCCCTACCGTTCCGGTCAGATTGCGACATTTCGGTTAACGCGGAATGCGGTAGATCAAGACGAGAGACGACAGTGAGTCGTCACGCCTACACGACACGGAGGGAAGACATGTCGATCGCAAAATACCTGGGATCAGCGGCGCTGATCACGGTTGCAACCACAGCTTTTGCAGCAGACCCCGACCTGCTGGTTTTTGACTGGTCCGGGTTCGAAGAAGAAGGCTTCTACGTCGCCTACGAAGAAAAGCACGGCGTCGCACCCAGCTACGCATTCTTCGGCGAAGAAGAAGAAGCGTTCCAAAAGCTTCGTTCCGGTTTCGAGGCCGATGTTGCGCATCCCTGTTCGCAATCGGTCGACAAATGGCGTCAGGCCGGTTTGATCGAACCATGGGACATCAGCAAAATCCCAAGCTACTCCGAGGTCGAGGCCAGCTACAAAGAAAACCCGATCTTTGCCGATGACACCGGCGTCTACTTTATCCCAGCCGACGCTGGCATGACGGCGATCGCTTGGAACACAGAACAAGTCCCTGCCGAAGACGTCGAAAGCCTGCAGGTATTCCACAACCCGGCCTATGCGGGCCGGATCTCTCTGCCCGACAACGTCGATGACGCTTATGCGCTGGCCTACCTCGCCACTGGTGTCAGCGACTGGACAACCGCCACCCAAGCAGACTTTGAAGCCGCATCCGCATGGCTGCGCCAAGCGCACCAGCTGAACCGGGCCTATTGGGCCGATGGTGCCGAATTGGCCCAGCTGATGGGCACAGGCGAAGTTCTGATTGCTTGGTCTTGGAATGAGACGCCAGTCACCATGTCAGGCGAAGGTCAGCCAATCGCATTCCAGCGTGAGGCCAAAGAAGGCTCGTCCGCTTGGTTCTGCGGCTACGTGAACCTCGTTGACGGTCCCGGCTCCGAAGACAAGGCGCATGACTTTATGGAAGCATGGCTTAACCCCGCCGTCACCGACTACATCGTCAATGAATGGGGCTACGGTCACTCGAACGCGACAAACATGGCCAACATCGATGCCGAAACACTGGCCGAAGTTGGCCTTGGCCCAATCGACGCGCCATTGCTGGCCCAACTGCCGATGGACAACCAATTGCGCGAGCAAATGATCGCCGAATTCGAAAAGATCAAAGCCGGCTTCTAAGCCATCGCACGTACCACAAAAAGGAAGGGCCCATCGAAACGATGGGCCCTTTTTCATTTTTGTCATGCAGACACCAATTGTGTCTATCGCCCGGTGAGCCGACGTTCTCTGGAGCGCCCGACTATAGGGCATATAGCGAACTGAGGTCAGGTCCTCAGCGCACTACATGAACCGGGCATTGCGCGTGGCGCACAACCCGTGCGGCCGTGGAACCAAGGAAGTAATCCTGCAACCCAGGACGATGCGACGCGATCACAATGCAGTCGGCTTCAATCTTTTTGGCGTATTCCACGATCATGATGCCTGGGCTACCGGTCATCACATGAGGGATCGCGCCTTCGATCTTTTTGGCCACCTCGATC
This sequence comes from Shimia ponticola, assembly GCF_007995215.1. GTDB lineage: Bacteria > Pseudomonadota > Alphaproteobacteria > Rhodobacterales > Rhodobacteraceae > Shimia_B > Shimia_B ponticola. Next base: position 304,295 of record NZ_VCDK01000002.1, on the reverse strand, counting down.
AATGCTGCCTCAAGTTCCTTGCGACGATCCACCAGGATTTCCTGCGGGATTTCAGTCGTGAAATATGCAGGGATGGACTCGACAACGTGAATCACGTGGATCTCGGCACCCTCTGAGGCAAGATGCCGAGCCGCTGCAAATGCGCTTTCGATCGTATCACTTTCATCAAGCGACACCGGAACCAGTACTTTGTTATACATGGGCTTCTCCCTTTCGACATCTTCTGCCTGTCTTGTTTGTACCGCCTTGTCCCGATGTGATCCTTGATCAGGATCAAGCACATCTGCGGCCACGCATGCAAAAATTGGGGGGTCCAACTCTTTTGGTTCGGCGCACTCAAAAATCAGGTAACCTGCCGTGATGACGACGACCCTTCAGGCCCAGACTGCCCCCGACTACCGTTACTCGATCAACGACCTTGTTCGCGCGCTGATCCTTGGATGGTTTGATTTCCAACGCGCTCCGGTCTTCGGCATCGTCTTCAGTCTGATTTACGTCTTGGGCGGGCTCGCTCTCTTGGTTTTGGGCGCGGGCACCTTTGTATGGACGTTGGCGCTTGCGCTCGGGTTTCCGATCATCGCCCCGTTTGCTGCAACAGGACTTTACGAAGTGTCGCGGCGCATTGAGGCACACAAGCAGTTGGACTGGGCCGAAATCATCGGTGTGGTCTGGGCCGAACGGGGCAAACAAATCCCGTGGATGGGTGTCGTCTTGATGCTGATCTTCTTGTTCTGGAGCTTCTTTGCCCACATGTCGTTCGCCCTGTTTTTGGGAAGCATGACACTGACAAATATCTCGACATCCTATGATATGTTCCTGACCGGGTCCGGGCTTGCGATGGTCGGCTTCCAAGTTGGTGTCGGTGCATTGACAGCGTTGGTCACCTTCGCCTTGGCGTGGCAGTCGTTTCCAGCTTTGCTCGATCAAGACATCGATTTTGTGACGGCGATGATCCGATCAGTCCGCACCTTCAGTGCAAATCTTGCCGTGGCGCTGATCTGGGCCGCTGTCATTGCCTGCGCTCTTTTTGTTGCGATGCTGCCGCTCTTTCTGGGGCTTCTCGTGGTGATGCCGGTCTTGGGCCATGCCACATGGCACCTCTACCGCCTGCCGCTTCAAGACCAAGCAATCGTTTCACCGCCACGCACTGAACCGCGCCTGTAGCGCTTCCTTTGGCGAACACGCAAAAAATGTGAACCAAACCCACGTGTCGCCCGTTCAAAGGGAAACACTGAACGGACATCCAATGGACATCATCAACATCCTCGTCGCGCTTTCCTCGATTGGCTTCGGCCTTTTTGGCTGGGTTGCGCCCAATTACACGATGCAGGTCGTCGACCTGAAAGACGGCGGTTCAACCATGGGAAAATCAGAGGTGCGCGCAGCCTCGGGCGGGGTGTTTGTCATCACCGGGATGGCCGCCCTGCTGATTGGAACACCTGCAGCATACCTCATGGCGGGTCTTGTCTGGGGTGGCGGCGCAACCGGACGGTTGATCAGCCTTGTTCTGGATGGATACACCCAGAAAAAGATGAATTTCTTTGTCATTGAGCTTGCCGTCGCCGTTGCCGCCATCTGGGCCAACGCATCCGTTCTGGGCCTGACCTAAGCCGATCTTCTTGCTGAAAATACTTCCGCCGGAGGCTCCTGCCCCTTCCATAGCCGCTTCCGGTCGCCTATATATGAAGCGTTCGCAAGAACTATGGACATAAACGCGCTCGTAATAAACGTATTGGACCCGGGGGCGGTACCCGGCGTCTCCACCAAACATCGTTCATTTGGCGATCATGGGGACGAAATAGGATCGACAAGCGTCTAAAGGGGTTAGCTTTGTCTCGGCTGTCTGCCACCGTTATCGGCGAAAACTGTACAATTGCAAATGACAATCGTGCTCCGGTCGCAATGGCTGCGTAAGCAGTCCGAGTGATCGAAATTTAAGCCCTAGCGCCTAGCCGCGTTAGGCGGGGTCCGCAGGCACCTGGCAACAGAAGCCTGCACTTCCATCCATTCGTTGCTGTTTCCACCACATTCGCTTTGTTCTGTTACGTGAACAGGTTACCTCCAGTTCATGACACCGAGTTATGGCAACCTGTTCCGCGTATTCGGCCGCATCGGGCTTTTGTCCTTTGGCGGGCCTGCGGCGCAAATCGCGCTGATGGAAGACGAGCTTGTCACACGAAAAAACTGGCTGACACAGGACGCCTTTTTGCGCGCGCTGTCGTTTTGCATGCTGTTGCCGGGACCGGAAGCCATGCAGCTGGCCACCTATGCAGGTTGGCGCCTGCGCGGAACTCTTGGTGGTGTTCTAGCTGGACTACTCTTTGTCCTGCCCGGTGCGCTCGTGATCTTTGCACTGGCAATTCTTTACCTTCAATATGGGTCTTTACCCATTGTTCAGGCTGCGTTTTTAGGCGTCCAGGCCACTGTGATCACCATCGTCGTGCAAGCTTTGCACCGGTTATCTGGCAAAGCTCTCAAAGGAGGCTTGGCATGGGCGCTGGCGCTTGGGTCCTTTCTTGCAGTCTTTTTGCTAGGCACACCCTTTCCGCTGATCCTGCTCGTTGCGGCGCTGATCGGTGCATGGCGTTTTGGAAGCGATCCTGTACAACCGGCAGAGCCAGTGCCCACGAAACCCACGCATCCCGTAGCGCTCGCTTTATGGGCGCTTGCCTGGATGGCGCCGATCGTACTTCTGTGGATGATGAACGCGCCGTTTCTAACTGATATTGCTTTGTTTTTCTCAAGACTCGCGATTGTGACATTTGGCGGGGCATATGCGGTTTTGGCCTACATGACACAACAGGTGGTCGGTGATTTTGGCTGGCTAACCACCGAACAAATGATCGACGCCTTGGGACTGGCAGAAACGACTCCTGGTCCATTAATCCTTGTCACCCAATTCGTAGGCACCATTGCAGGGGCTGCCGAAGGTGGGCTGGCCTATGGCGTGTTGGCAGGTGCCATCACGCTATGGGTCACGTTTGTACCCTGCTTCCTGTGGATCTTTGCGGGCGCGCCGTACCTTGAACGGCTTACAGCCGCCCCTCGACTTGCCGGAGCCCTCAAGGCCATCACCGCCGCCGTTGTCGGCGTGATCTTGAACCTGTCTCTCTGGTTCGCCCTGCATGTTGTCTTTAAAACGGTTGAGTCAGTTTCATTTGGAATAGCGGCGATCCCGGTCCCTGATGTCACTGGTCTCAATCCCATGGCTCTTGGATTGATCGGCCTATCTGCGGCGCTGTTGCTCTGGCGCAGCCTGCCGATGCCTTTGGTTCTGGCAATGGCTGCAATCGCTTCAATTGTCCTTCATTCGGCAATGGGACTGCTTGCGGCAACCTGAGCCGCCTTCCCGCCTTTAACTCAGCGCGGAATCCCCTATGCTTGCCATTGGGTAAATCATCCAAGCTGATCGATGTGCCCCACAAACGACTTGAGACCGAGGATAGTGTACATGTCAGACAGCATTGAATACGGCGCGTTGATGCACCGCGCGATGCGGAGTCTGATCCATAACGTCCTAGTCGATGTGTCTGAACGTGGGCTGCCGGGAAACCATCACTTCTTCATTACCTTCGACACGCTGCACCCGGATGTCGAAATCGCCGATTGGCTTTCAGACCGTTATCCCGGCGAAATGACCGTCGTCATGCAGCATTGGTTCGACAATCTGGTCGTAGAAGAAGACGGATTTGCCGTCACACTGAACTTTGGCGACAGCCCAGAGGCGCTTTATATCCCGTTTGACGCGATAAAGACCTTCGTGGACCCATCTGTTGAGTTCGGGCTGCGCTTTGAAACTGTTGATGATGACGAAGACAGCGATCTGTCCCCACACCTAACCACGGTTGATGCCGCCTCCCAAACGCCGCGTCCCGAACCAGAGGCCGACACAGCCGAGGGCGACACCGAAGAAAAATCTGGAGATGTCGTGAGCCTCGACAGTTTCCGTAAAAGCTAGGCCACTCGCCGCGGCATCCTAGACACCAATGTCGCAGACGTTTGCGCAACCACAGCATTGAGACACCGCTCCGCAACGGGTAAGCCCCGTTGCAACGAACGGAGGTCCGCAATGGCACAAACCCGCACCGAAACCGACAGCTTTGGCCCGCTTGAGGTCCCAACCGACAAATATTGGGGCGCGCAGACACAGCGGTCACTGATGAACTTTCCCATCGGATGGGAGAAACAGCCTGTCGCAATTGTTCGCGCCCTTGGTGTGATCAAAGAGGCGTGCGCACGCGCAAACACCGAACGCGGCAAGCTCGACGGTGTCGGCGAAGCAATCCAGCAGGCGGCCCATGAGGTCGTCGAAGGCAAGCTGGACGATCACTTCCCTCTCGTCGTGTGGCAGACCGGTTCCGGCACGCAGTCGAACATGAACGCAAATGAGGTCATCGCGAACCGAGCGATTGAAATCCTCGGCGGCGTGATCGGCTCCAAAGACCCGGTTCACCCGAACGACCACTGCAACATGGGTCAGTCATCAAACGATACCTTCCCGACCGCGATGCACATTGCCACGGCAATGACCGCTCGCGACGTGACGCTGCCGGGCCTGCGCAATCTGCTGACGGCGCTCGAAGCCAAGGTCGCCGAGTTCGACGGCATCATCAAAATTGGCCGTACACACACAATGGACGCGACACCGCTGACGCTGGCGCAGGAATTCAGCGGCTACGCCCATCAGGTCCGCAAGAGCATCGAACGCGTCGAAACTGCGCTTCCCGACATCTACGAACTCGCCCAAGGCGGTACAGCTGTCGGGACTGGCCTGAACACGCCAATCGGCTGGGGTGAAACCGTGGCAGGCCACATGGCTGACATCACCGGCTTGCCCTTTGTCACCGCCCCGAACAAATTCGAGGCGCTCGCTGGTCACGACGCGATGGTTGCGATGTCTGGTGCGCTCAAGGCGACGGCCTCCGCGCTCTTTAAAATCGCAAACGACATCCGCCTGCTCGGCTCCGGCCCCCGCTGTGGTCTGGGTGAGCTGATGCTGCCCGAAAACGAGCCGGGCTCCTCCATCATGCCCGGCAAAGTGAACCCAACCCAGTGTGAGGCGCTGACACAGGTCTGCGCGCATGTGATCGGCAACGACGCGGCTGTGGGTTTTGCGGGGTCGCAAGGCCACTTTGAGCTGAACGTCTACAAACCGATGATGGCTTACAACGTGTTGCAATCCATGCAGCTGTTGGGCGACGCCGCGCAGGCATTTACCGATAACTGTGTCGTCGGCATTCAGGCCAACGAAGACCGCATCGCCAAGATCATGCAGGAAAGCCTGATGCTGGTGACGGCACTGGCTCCGGAAATCGGTTATGACAACGCCACGACCGTCGCCAAGACCGCGCACAAGAACGGCACGACCCTCAAGGAAGAGGCGCTGAACCTCGGCTTTGTGTCATCCGAGCGGTTTGACGAAGTCGTGCGTCCCGAAAAGATGATTGGACCCAAGTGAGCGGGACACCGATCAACCTGAACAAGGCCCGCAAGGCCAAAGCTCGTGCCGCGAAATCGGCACGGGCGTCTGAAAACGCTGTCAAATTTGGACGCACAAAGGCTGAAAAGGCTGCAGACAAGGCTTCGGTCACACGCCTGAAGGCGCATGTGGATCAGCACAAAACTGAAAACAATTAATCCTATTTTACGAACTAATTCGGCATATTACTGCCCGTCGCCTTCCCCAGTTTGGTCAGGATCAAGCGCTAGGCATGGTGCGTTAATGAGTTTTAGAGGCTGCCATGCGTCAGGATTTGAGCGAAGATGAAAAGCGGGAGCGCCGCCGCAAGAAACGTGCCTTGCGAACAGCGCGCAATAACCTCGCAGATCCGAATTCCAAGTTGGGCCGGCTGATGACCGCCTATTTCAGGCAACAGGCCTCTGATCGCCCGATCATGACCCTGCCAGAGGCATAATGGACGCAACATGACCGATGGACGCCCCAAGAAACGATCCCTCACGCTGCGCGGTCACCGAACCAGCGTGTCATTGGAGGATTTGTTTTGGGACGCCTTCCGCGCCCTCGCCACGCGTCAGGGCAAACCGATCAACGCCTTGGCCGCTGAAATCGACGCCGGACGTGACCTTGATACCGGCCTCGCGTCTGCTATCCGCCTCTACGTCCTACGAGATGCGCTACACCGCGCTGAGGTCGTCGACTTAAATCAAGATTGACGCGCAGAGACATCCAGCCATATCCCGTCCTTGGCACGCACGGTCAGGTGCGCGACCGGTTCAGGCACGCGATCGGCAATCGTTTGAAAACGGTAGGCCTGCACCAGTTTCGCCAATAGCAATGGACCTTCCACCATCGCAAAGCCCGCGCCCGTACACACCCGCGGGCCGGCAGAAAACGGGATAAACGCATCGCGCATACAGGTTTTCCCGTTCTCGGTCGCCCAGCGGGCAGGATCAAATTCGTCTGGCTTGTCCCACAACCGTTCATGCCGATGCAGATGCCAAGGGCTCAGAACCACCTGCGATCCCTTAGGTAGGTTTCTGTCGCGAAAGCACTCAGGACGCGTGGTCTCGCGCACCATCATCGGAACCGGCGGATAAAGGCGTAGCGCCTCGCGAAACACATCCCGCGCGACGCGCAGCTTGGACACTTCGGAAAAATCACCGGTCTTCAGGGCCTCGGCCTCTTTGGCGACCTTGTCCTGCCATTCGGGGTACATGGCCAACAAATACAGTGCCCAACTGAGCGTTGAGGCGGATGTCTCATGCCCGGCGAGAAAGAAGATCGCGACCTGATCAATCATCTCGTCGGTGTCAAAGGTTTGACCTGTCTCAGGGTCGCGGGTCGTCATGATCTTGGTAGCAAGGTCATCTGGCGCTGAACCGGCATCGATCTGATCCATCCGCCCTTGTGTGAGGCGTCTGATCAGGCCTCTGATCTTTGCAGCAGATGCCCGTGTCTCGCGCCTGTGTGGTCTCGGAACCCAGCGCGGCAAAGGGATAAAGGCAGCTAAGTTCACCACTGGTTGGGCCCTTTGATAGGCGCGGAACTCACGAAATACTTCTGCGGCGATTTCATCCTCAATCGGCAATGAAAACAGCGTGCGGAAAATCACATCTGCCGCGGCAAAACTGGCAGGCTCTTCCACCTCGACCCTGCCCGTTTTCATCCGTGTTACAGCAGCATCGGCAGCTGCCCACATGGCTGGATAGGTATCGCGAAGCCGGCCACCTTCGAAAGCCGGATCAATGATACGTCGCTGGCGTTCCCACTCGGCCCCGTTGGTCAAAAAGACAGAGTTGCCAAGCAATGGACGCAATCCCTCGCTCACGCGGGTCGATTTGGGAAAGTCCGCGGGTCGTCCCTGAAGCACGGTCTTCACCAGCTCAGGCTGGTTCATCAGATAGGATCGAAAGAACGGTGTTTTAAACTCCGCCATCCAAGCCCGGTAAAGCCGCGCAGGTTGCGCGGACAGAATATCCTGCCGGAACAACCGCATATATTCACGCAACGAGACGCGACCGGCGCGGGCGTTCGGCTTGGGCGGGATCATGCGGCGATGGACGTGTATTTGGACGCGGGAACGTCAATGCGGCTGCGCGATGGCGGCCGGTCATAGTAACGTGTCGCCAGTGTCCATGGCCCTGCCGTAATCTGGAAGTAATCGTAGTCCTTCGGCCGGTCGAATGCGCAAAGGTACTGAAAATGCAGGCGGAAATACTTGCGTTTCATCTGCTGCCATTTCTCCGGCGACAGAGACTGCGTGAACGCCGCAGAAAAGACCAATGGCCAACGACTATAAGGCGTGGCGACGCCGCTGACAGCGACCGGATCACATAGCGCAAAGGCGCAGCCATCTCCCGGTGCGGTGACATCCACCCAAGTCAGTTCATCCCGTTCGGAAAGATACTGCAAGTCGCCGCGCAACCGGTGTGCCTCTGGCAGAAATGAAATCATCGGAACGACCTGACCCAAGCTCAGGAACCCAAGCTTTGGCCCACCTGCAGGGACCTCTCCGGACCTGATCAGATCGGCAAGGATCGATACCCCCAGATGCGCTCCGGAGGAATGTCCGACGACCAGAACCTCATCGACATCAGAATGCAGCGCGTCTGCAATTTCATCCCTGAATTCAGCCATTCGCGCTTCCAGTTCCGGCGGGTTCGCACCTTTGGACTGTGCCGAATAGGCATAGTCATGCATCAGATAATAGGCGTAGATCCGATTATCCTTGGACCGAAACCACATCAGCACCAGCGGCACGATCCCGACGGCCAGCCATGCGAAACCACCGATGAAAAAGCTGGCGACATACCCGACACCCCATGCGGCCAAACAGGCCTGAATCAATTGCAGTGTCAGCATGACGATTGGATAGAGGGCGGCGATCACTGGGCCCTTGCGCAACCACATGAGCCGCCGCAATGCGCCTGAAGCGATGTAAGTATACGACGTTTCGATCAGTTGCTTGTAAGTGCCGAGGATACCGGTCTCCATGGACCCGCGCACAATGTCGGACCAAACCAACACATCAATATCCGCGGCGACTTCGGCCCCTTCTATGTCGGCGTCCACATGCCAGCCATAGGCGCCGCCACCCTGTTTCGGGGAAAGGACGACATCATAGCCAGAGATATCCCCCTGAAGCGCACCTTCCTTTCGGTACAGTTCCCTGTACCGGCGTGGATGGATCGGATCGTAGCCGGGGATATAGAAGACCCGGCGGCGGGCGACTTCGAACTGGCTCATGACACACCTCCTACCGCGTGAACGGTAGTTGGTGAAAGGGGCAAAAATATGATTACGACAGGCTTAGCCGATGACGGCAAGTGCCGGGAACTGTTCAAGCAACCACCACGAGAAGTCTGTGAATTTGCCCGTGACCATCATCAAACCAACGGTCCACAAGAGCAGCCCCATGATGCGTTCAATGCGCTCCATGTGACGCTTCATCCAGTTCATCAGACCGGTCATCGATGGAAAGAAAGCGGCGACAAGGATGAAGGGAACGCCAAGACCCAAAGCGTAGAACGCCAATAGCAACGTTCCGCGCGCGGCATCGGCCTCGGACGCAGCAATCGAAAGGATCGCGCCAAGGATTGGCCCCAGACAGGGTGTCCAGCCAAATGCAAAGGCCAGCCCCAAGACATAGGCGCCAAAGGCACTGCCGCCCCGGTCGCCTGCGTCCACGCGCATTTCCCGGTCCAAAAAACCGATCCGGAACGCACCAATGAAATGCGCGCCAAAGATCATGACAACCACGCCCGCACCTATCACAAACCATTCCTGCCCCTGCAGGAAAAACCGCCCAAGGGCCGAAGCCGTAAAGCCCAAAAGCAGAAAGACGGTCGACAGTCCCAGCACAAAGAACGACGCGGCAATCAGGGCCTTTCGCCGGGCTGTCCGTGCTTCTGACATATCGGCCATGCTGACCCCGCCCATATAGGCCAGATACGGCGGGACAATGGGCAGAACACAAGGGCTCGCAAAGCTGATCAAACCGCCAAACAAGGCAATCATCAGGGCAGGCAAGAGTGCCGCGTCAAAGATATCAAGTCCGAACATATGCCTCACTTAGTCTGTCCGGCGCGGAAGAGTCACGGACCATCCTGTCACATCTCTGTGGACCTCTGTAACAGCGCAACCTATGTGACGGGTCATGACCCATGATGCTGAACTTGACGCCATCGGATTGCTCTGCCCCCTGCCCGTGCTGAAGGCGCGAAAGCGGCTCGAACCCTTGTCGGCTGGTCAGGTCTTGAAAATGGACGCCGATGATCCGGCAGCGATTGTCGATGTGCCACATTTCTGTGCCGAGGCGGGCCATGAACTGGTGGATCAGGCAGAAGCGTCGGGCATCCTGACCTTCTACATTCGCAAAGGCGGCTAAAACGTCTGGCTATACGCAGCAATGATTGCAGCAGCGCCATGAGGCTCTGCGGGAAATCCAAGGTCTTTCGCTTGTGTCGTATCAAACCTGGCAGGCCATGAGCCGACGATCCGGTCGATTGTGGCGTCATAGTCGTATGACACGAGGGCCTGTTGGTCTTCTGTCAGCCCTGCGATCATGTCTTTGACTTCAATCGTTTGTCCCGGTGCATTGATGACCGGGAAATCGGGCAAGTCCGCATTGGGTATGGACGCGACATGCACCATTGAATTGATCGCTGTCCGGGGTGTCGCAACCCAAAGCGCGGTTGAGGGATCGACCGGACAAATGGCCGTTTCGCCATTCAACGGTTCGCGCAGAATAGACGACGCAAAGGACGACGCCGCCGCATTTGGCTTACCCGGCCGGATCACAATGGTCGGCAGGCGCAAAATGCGCGCATCCACCCAACCCCGGCGGCTGTAATCGGCGCACAGTAGTTCGACCATCGCCTTGGCCATTCCGTAGGATGATCTTGGCTGTGTGGGCGTCGCTTCGGTGACCTGCTCAGGAACGTTCGCCCCAAATACGGCAAGCGAGGATGTCGTGACAAAGAGCACACCCGGTCCAGCGGCACGGGCGGCATTCAGTGTATTTTCTGCGCCTTGGACGTTAACCGTATAGCCAAGCTCGAACTCGGCTTCGGCCTGACCACTGACGACCGCAGCCAGATGATAAACGGCGGCTGTGTTTGACGTGATGATCTTCGTCATCTCACGCGCATCGGTCACATCGGCTACGACAAATCGTGTCCCAGACACACCGGGGTCAGGCGTGCCCGGGCGATCAACCAAGGTGATATCTGGATCGGCAATGTGCCCGTCAGGCAGGGTCAAACCATGATGGATAAGATGTTGAGCAAGGCGCAGGCCTAGAAAGCCTGCACCGCCCGTGATCACGACACCGCTGCGCATCCTAGCTTCTCAGCGACCACCATCCCTTGCGCTTAGGCTTGGGCGGCTCTTCAACCTTTGGGGCCTCGGGCTCGGGGGCCTCAGCCTCTGCAACAGCCAATTCCGACTCGGGTTCAAGCGCGGGCACAGGCTCTGCTGCCGCTGGTTCCTTTGCTGAACTCTCTTCCTTCACCTCAGCCACAACGTCTGACTTAGTCTCGGGTGCAGCGTCAGCGGGAACTTCCTCAGCTTTGTCCTGTGCGGGCTCAACTGCCTTCGCAACCGGTTCATCAGCGGCCACTTCAGGCGCGCTTTCCGGCTCCGGAGTTTCCTCGGCGGCAGCATCCTTGGCCTCCGCCTCAGCGACCGCTGCTTTGGATTTGGACCCACGTGACCGCGATCGAGAACGAGACCGGCTTTTGGGCTTTGGCTTCTCTTCAGCGTCGGCTTCGGTGGCCTCGGACGCATCCTTTGCATCCGCTGCTGCGTCATCGGCGCTCTCACCGTCAGTCGACTGCGATGCCTCTTGCGCATCGGCATTTTCACCATTGCCAGTGGACTTCCGGCGCCGACGACGGCGACGGCGCTTTTTCGGTGCTGGCGCGTCTTCTGCCTCAGGGGTTTCCGCCTCGTCCGATGCCTGTGCCTCGGTCGCGGCTTCCTCTTCGTCGTAATCCGCCATCAAGGACGCATCGCCTGTCACAACGGGCACGTCCGGCAAAACGCGGGTCGCGGTCTTGAACTTTTCAATCGCGTAATCGGGCGAAATCAGTTGGGGGTCCGCTTCGATGCGCACGCTCAAACCATGACGCGCCTCGATCTGCGCCAAATGCTCACGCTTCTGGTTGATCAGGAAGTTAGCGATCTGCACAGGTGCTTTCACAAGCACCTCTTTCGAGCGGCGGCGTGTCCCCTCTTCATCCAGCACGCGCAGGATCGACAAGCCAAGGCTGTCGTCCGAGCGCACGATGCCGGTGCCGTGACACGACGGGCATGGCTGCGTCGTTGCCTCGATCATGCCGGGGCGCAGACGTTGGCGCGACATCTCGAGAAGGCCAAAGCCAGAGATCCGGCCAACCTGAATGCGGGCGCGGTCGGTCTTGAGCTTGTCCTTCAACATCTTCTCGACCTTGGCGTTGTTGCGCCGGTCTTCCATGTCGATGAAGTCGATGACAATCAGCCCTGCCAAATCGCGCAGACGCAATTGGCGCGCGACCTCTTCGGCGGCCTCAAGGTTGGTCTTCGTCGCGGTCTCTTCGATCGAGCCCTCTTTCGTCGCCCGACCAGAGTTCACGTCGATCGCAACAAGCGCCTCGGTGATCCCGATCACGATATAGCCACCCGACTTCAACTGAACGGTCGGGTTGAACATGCCGTCCAAATACCCCTCGACCTGATAGCGCGCAAAGAGCGGCAGGCCGTCGGTGTAGTGTTTCACATTCTTGGAATGCGACGGCATGATCATCTTCATGAAGTCCTTGGCCACCCGGTAGCCATCGGCCCCTTCGACCAGAACCTCGTCGATATCCTTGTTGTACAGATCACGGATCGAGCGTTTGATCAGGTCGCCTTCTTCGTAGATCTTGGCAGGCGCACTGGATTTCAGCGTCAGTTCGCGGATTTGCTCCCACAGACGCTGCAAGTATTCGTAGTCACGCTTGATCTCGGTCTTGGTGCGCTTGGCCCCGGCAGTCCGCACGATCAGGCCTGCACCATCAGGCACCTCCATTGACCCTGCGATTTCTTTAAGCTTCTTGCGGTCAGAGGCATTGGTGATCTTGCGGCTGATCCCGCCACCGCGGGCGGTGTTTGGCATCAAGACGCAGTAGCGCCCTGCGAGGGAAAGATAAGTCGTCAGGGCGGCGCCTTTGTTGCCGCGCTCTTCTTTGACCACCTGCACCAACAGAATTTGGCGGACCTTGATGACCTCTTGGATCTTGTAGCGGCGCGGGCGCGGTTTGCGGACCGGGCGCACCTCATCCTGATCGTCTTCTTGAGCAACCGACTCAATGGATGCGTCCCGTTCAGCAGCATCGTCGCTGGCGCTGTAGGGTTTTTCGTCTTCGTCATCTGCGTCGTTTGTTGCGGCTTCCGCAGTCTCGGCCTCTTCGGCATCGGAAATGGTTTCTTCCGCCTCAGGCGCGGCATCTGACGCGTCTTGAGCTGCCTCTGCAGGCTGGTCTGCGGCTTCTTCAGCAACCTTTGGCTCTGCCGCTTCATCGGCCTTCTCGGCTTCAGCCTCTACTGCATCTGGAGCACCGTCTGCATCGACAAGGCCAATCGGTTCCGCTTCATCCTCGGCCGGAACATCGATGGTTTCCATGCCCGAGATTGTGTCGCTATCAGCGACCTCTTGGGTCACCTTGGGATCATCAGACTTGGCAGCCGCCGCAGAAGACTTCGACTTTGATCGAGACCGGGAGCGCGAGGATTTCTTACCCTCTTCTTTCTGCTCCTCTTGGGCGCGTTGCGCGTCTGCATAGGCCTTTTCCTCGGCCAAGAGCGCTTCGCGGTCAGCGACCGGGATCTGATAGTAATCCGGGTGGATTTCCGAGAACGCAAGGAAGCCGTGGCGATTGCCGCCATAATCGACAAACGCGGCCTGAAGCGACGGTTCGACCCGTGTGACCTTGGCTAGATAGATATTCCCGGCAAGCTGGCGCTTGTTTTGGCTTTCAAAGTCAAATTCCTCGACCTTGTTGCCGTCGACCACCACGACGCGGGTTTCTTCCGCGTGGGTGGCATCAATAAGCATCTTTTTTGGCATAGAACCTTCTTGCACCGACGTGCATCAGGCCCACCCGGAGAAAGTCCGTTGGGTTGCAACAGGTTAGGCCCAGGTGGCCCCAATTCACGTGGATGTCTGTTAGAAGCGATGCGCGCGGATGGCTTAGACGCAACTGGCCGCAAGAAACGCCTGAACGTCTCGGGTCCTGTTGTCGTCCGTTCCCGCTGTCCGGCGGGGCTGCACTGCGCGCGTTGCATCGCGTTTCGTCTCCGGTGCGGCATGATTTCCACGCCCCACCCATTCGTGACCGAGGCGAACCCCGGTGTATTCAAAACCGTCACAGCAAAGCCGCGATCTGGCTTAACTCGCTCCAACCGTTGCGGGGTCTGGTGTGACCACTGCACGCAAGGGTGGGAAAATCATTCAGGCCAACAGGCATATTGCTGGGCCTACTGTCACAATAAGGGCCGCATGGATTAAATTACAATGCCCAAAATGCTTAACACGCGGTGGAACGGCGATCACAAGACCTTGGCGTCAATCAGTCCAGATTGGAACACAGCGTCCAAGAGCGAGCTCGCCATCCCCTGCCCGATTGCTGGAATTGGGCGCCCGGCGGGGCGCAAATCGGGGATTTGCCACGTCCTACAGCGCGCGGTCACTGCGGCAAGCGTGCCAGTGTCACTATCCTCAAAGGCCGCACATTTCTCAGGCGCAATCGACAACAGGTCCGCGCCGCGCTGATACGGCTCGGGATCTGGTTTGCCATTTTTCACGTCATCGCCACCGATCACCCCGACAAAGAACCTCAATATCCCAGCTTCGGCCAAATGATGCCGCGCATCCGCCCCTTGCGTTGAGGTGACAACCGCCATGGGTACGCCCGATGCCTCTAACCGTGACAAAGCTTCGAGCACTGTCGGACGCAACGGGACGCCGTCGCTCAATTTCCGGCCGAAAGCGGCACGCCATGACTCATAGACCTCATCTGCGTCATGTTCGGTCAAGGTGTTGGCAATCGCGTCGATGGTTCCACCGCGCGTACCGCCAACCAATGACAGATAGAACGCCTCGGCCTGCACAGACCCCATGCCCAGGGGCGCGACCGTCTCTTGGAACGCCTGCATCCCCACGCGTTCGGTATCGAGCAATAGGCCGTCCATATCGAACAGCACACCCAGAGTTGTCATGGAAACCGCCCTATTGCGCGAGGTAATCGGCGCGTTGCAGACCGTATTTCGCCATCTTTTCATTCAATGTCCGGCGCGGCAGGCACAGCTCTTCCATGACCGATGCGATGGACCCTTTATGGCGGCGCATCGTGTTGTCGATCAGCATCCTTTCAAACGCCTCGACATATTCCTTGAGCGGTTTGCCTTCGGTGGTCATGACGGGCCGCTCGTCTTCGGCATCGGTCATCAAAAGCGAGGCAATCGTTCCCGATCCACGACGGTTTTGTAGAACCGCACGTTCCGCAACATTGATCAATTGGCGCACATTGCCGGGCCAAGGCGCTTGCAGCAATTGTGCCGCCTCCTGCGCGCTTACCTCGGGCGCTTCGCAGCCATACTCGTCTGCAAACTGTTCAGACAAACGCGTGAACAGCGCGAGGATATCTTCACCGCGTTGTCGCAAGGGTGGCACCGTGATCCGCAGCGCTGCGAGGCGATAGAACAGGTCCGGCCGCAGCACGTCTTCGCAACTCTTACCCTGCTCTTGCAGGTTACTGATGGCAACAATGCGCGTTTCCGCCGGACTGCCCTGCGCGTCTATGGCTGCCAGCAGACGGGTTTGCAGGGCTGCTGACAGCGCCTCGATATCCTCAAGAACGAGCGTTCCACCGCGGGCATATTCCAACAGTGGCTGATCCATCCCTTCGCCAACCGGGCCAAAGAGCCGCGACGCCAGTTCGTCTTCATCATAGGCCGCGCAAGAGCACAGCACGAACCGCTTCGTAGCACGCGCGCCCACCGCATGCAGCGCATGCGCCACGAGGGTCTTGCCGGTCCCGGTCTCGCCATCGATCAGGACATGACCGTCCGCCTGACCAAGATCGAGAATATCCTCTTTCAAGCGCTCCATGATGGGGCTTGAACCGATCAACTTGTTCATCAAGGCCGAGCCATCGGACAATTCTTTGCGCAAGGCTCGGTTATCCAGCGTGACGCGCCGCGCGATCGTGGCCTTCTTGGCCAATTCGGTCATTCGGTCCGGATTGAACGGTTTTTCCAAGAAATCAAAGGCACCTACGCGCATTGCCTCAACTGCCATGGGAACATCGCCATGCCCGGTGATCATGATCACTGGCAAAGCACTGTCGAGACCCATCACCTTTTTCAGGAACTGCATGCCGTCCATGCCAGGCATCTTGATGTCACTGACCACAACGCCCGGATAGTCGGGGCCCATGTGCTTCAGCGCATCCTCTGCCGTGGCAAAGGTTTCGGTATCAAATCCGCTCAATGCCAGCCATTGGCTGATCGATTGGCGCATGTCTTTTTCATCATCGACGATCGCGATTTTCATAGCTTTGGCCATTACTCCGCCGCCTCCGTTGGTGTGCCTGCCTGCATGTCCCGGCTGTCCTCGCTATAGATGGGAAGCCTGACCTCGAATACAGCCCCGCCGTCTTCTGTATTGCGCGCGGTCAGCCGTCCTCCCAAGTCGTTGACGATGCCAGATGAGATCGCAAGCCCCAAGCCAACCCCGTCACCGGGGGCCTTGGTGGTGTAGAACGGCTCAAACAACGCATCGAGGTCTTCAATGCCCCCGCCATTGTCGCGGACTGTGAGGATCACGTCTTCGCCGACCGACACCAGCACTTCAATCGTTGGCGCGTCGACGCCCTGCGTGGCATCCAGAGCATTGCGCAAGAGGTTGATAATCACTTGCTCGAGCCGCAATCGGTCACCCAGAATGCGCACGGAATGCGATGGAACAGCCTTGGTAATCCGCACGTTTCTGCGCCTCAGTTGCGGCTCCATCATTTCAAGAGCTGAGTTCACCGCGCCCTTTATTTCCAAGGGTTCGAAGGCATCGTCACCTTTACGAGCGTAACTCTTCAATTGCTTTGTGATCGCTCCCATGCGTGTGATCAGATCGTCGATCCGCTGGAATGACGACAGGGCCTCTTCCGAGCGGTTGCGCTGAAGCAACAATCGCGCTCCGGCAAGGTAGGTTTTCATCGCTGCCAGCGGCTGATTCAGCTCATGACTGACCGCCGCTGACATCTCACCCAAGGCGGCCAATTTCGATGACTGCGCGAGGGTCTGCTCTGCCACTTCCAGCGTCTTTTCCACCTTTTGACGTTCGGCGATTTCCCGCTGCAGGCGTGTGTTCAACTGGCGAAGTTCTGCCGCGTCGCGTTGAAACAGGCGCAGCCGCGAGGCCGTCCGGCGGTTCAATCCATAAAAGCTGAGTGCAAACAGGATGGCGAATCCCATGATCTCAAGCGCCAGCACAGTGTTCACGCGTTCGCGGACGCTGGCGTAGGTGGTGAAACTGACCATACGCCAGCCCTGAAACGGCACGCGTAGTTCCTGCCGCAGCACCGCCCGCCCTTGAACATAGGCGTCTGCCGGCAAAGCGGTCCAGTCAGCCGTGGCACGCAACGCCCGTTCAATGGCCGAAGGCACAGAGCGGCGCTGCAAAGCCTGCTCTTCTGTCAATCCACGCCAACTGCTTTCCGTAGCAAGGATGATCTGGCCTTCGGAATTCGTCACCAGAACGGCATCCGCAATCCCAGACCAAGAGCGTTCAAATTTCCGCAGGTCCACTTCGACCACAATCACGCCCAGCGTGTCGGGACCAATGGCAATTCGCCGCGAATAGGTAAAATCCAGAGGTTGTCCATCGCGCGAAAAGGTCGTGAAAATCGTGTCCGACGATCGTAGCGCCGCAACAAAATAGGCGTCGTTGCGCAGCACCTCGCCTAGGCGACCCCGTTCACTGGCGGCAACGACACGTCCGCCGTCATCCAACAGCATGATCCCACGCAGATTGGTTTCCTCTGCAAAGCTCAAAAGCCGCTGCGACGTTGTCAGGTAGTCATTTGAATTCAACGCGCCGATCAGCGCCGGGTCCCGGGCGAGAAACTGCGGCACGATAGAGGCGCGCTGCAATTCGCTGGTCAGGTTGCCGCTATAGAGTGCGAGCCGAAGTTGCGCGCGTTGCAGCGTCGTCTCTGTGAACCGTTCGGTCAGCCATTGGTTGGTCAGGTAGACCGTGGTCAATCCGACCGCCAAAAGCACACCCAGCCAAAGGCGCACACCCCACGAAACCGGGCCAAAACCGCCCTGCTCCGCGTCAACGTCTTTGGTGTTTACATCCACACTCATACCCAAGGCGTACTGCGCCTTGGGGGGCTTCTCAAGCGGCTCGGGTTTTCTGCGCCGATTTACGCCGCTACCAAGGCTTCTGCGATCCCACGGAAGAACGCGGCACCGTCCGCATTGCCAAGTGCGGGATCAGCGGCACGTTCCGGATGTGGCATCATGCCTAGCACACGGCGATTTTCGGACAAAACCCCTGCGATGTCGTCGGTCGCACCGTTGGGATTTTCGAGATACCGGAATGCCACACGGTCATCCCCCTTCAGCCGAGACAGCGTATCGTCGTCGACGGTGTAATTCCCCTCATGATGCGCAATCGGGATCGCAATCTCGGAGCCGGCATTGTAGCCCTGTGTAAAGATGCTCTCAGAAGTCTCGACGCGCAGCGGGCTTGTTTTACAGACGTATTTCAAACCAGCGTTCATCAACAACGCACCCGGCAAGATCTGTGCTTCAGTCAGAACCTGAAATCCGTTGCACACGCCCAAAGCGTATCCGCCACGTTCAACATGGCGCACAAGTGCCTTGGTCACGGCAGACTGGGCAGCAATTGCTCCGCAGCGCAGGTAATCGCCAAACGAAAACCCGCCCGGAACAGCAACAAGGTCGACACCGTCTGGCAGATCCGCATCCTTGTGCCAGACCATCGTGACATCGGCGCCAACAGCACGCAGGGCAACGGCCATGTCGCGGTCACAGTTTGACCCGGGAAAAACGATGACAGCAGCGCGCATGACGACCCTCTCTTAGACTGGTGGTTCAGACTGCCGGTCGCCCTGCGCCGGCGGTGTTGAGATAACAAGGAACCGGACATCGCTGTCCGAAACATTCATGGCTTGATGTGGGCAACCCGGCGCGATCGACAGGCTATGTCCCGGACCAAGCTCAAGCGGCACACCGCTGAGTTCAAGCGTCAAAGTGCCCTCAAGCGTGTAAAAGACCTGCCGCGCCCGCCCATGCGAATGGCGCACTTCCTGACTTCCCGGAGGCATACGTTCTTCGATCACGGACAGGGTCTCGGATTGTTCCAGATGCCAGCCATCACACCCCTGACCCCACACGTAATGGGGCGCGGTGCTGCGGCTGAGCGGCTGGTTCACCCGCCCATCTCCACGCGGTAGCTTTCGATGACGGTGTTCGCGAGAAGCTTTTCGCACATCTCGGTCACCTGTGCCTCGGTCGTGCCGTCCGCAAGATCAAGCTCGATCACCTTGCCCTGACGCACCCCATCGACACCGTCAAAACCCATGGAGCCCAAAGCGGATTTCACGGCTTCACCTTGCGGGTCAAGAACGCCGTTCTTCAGCATCACAGTCACCGTTGCGCGCATGATGTCCTCTTCATCTTTCCAAAATACTCAATTCCAGCGGCTCAGTTGATGAGCGTCGGCTTGGGCAGGTGCGTCGCGTTCGACGGCAGGACACCCAACCGCCGAGCGACTTCTGTATACGCGTCCGCCAAGTCGCCGAGATCACGCCGGAACACGTCCTTATCCAGCTTGCGACCCGTTTCGATATCCCACAGGCGGCAGCTGTCGGGGCTGATTTCATCGGCCACGATCAGACGCTGGAAGTCGCCATCCCAGACACGCCCGATCTCGATCTTGAAGTCAGCCAGTCGAATGCCGACCCCGTAGAGCACGCCCGTCATGAAATCGTTCACGCGCAGGGCAAGCGCGACCATATCGTCGAGGTCCTGCTGCGAAGCCCAGCCAAATGCGATGATGTGCTCCTCCGCGACAAGAGGATCGCCCAGCGAGTCGTCCTTGTAACAAAACTCGACGATCGGACGTGGCAGCATCGTGCCCTCTTCCAGACCCAGACGTTTCGCAAGAGTGCCTGCCGCATAGTTGCGCACGATCACTTCCAGCGGAACAACCTCAACGGCGCGGATCAGTTGTTCGCGCATGTTCAGGCGTTTCATAAAGTGGGTCGGCACGCCCAACTGGTTCAGGCCGGTCATGAAGAATTCGGACAGGCGGTTGTTCAAGACCCCCTTGCCGTCGATCACGTCCTTCTTTTCGGCGTTGAAGGCTGTGGCATCATCTTTGAAATATTGCACCAAGGTCCCCGGCTCAGGGCCTTCATACAAAATCTTGGCCTTGCCCTCATACACCTTTTTGCGACGCGCCATTTTGGGCCTCCATATTTCGATGGCTTCTCTTAAGGCAAGGGTGCAGGCGCAGCAACGCGCGATTTTGCGCAGATTGGGTTGCATCATGCCGCAGCAATCTTGATATCTTGTCATATCACGAGGAGGGTCCCTGATGACTGACATGAAAGATCGCGCTGACGCGTTCGAAGCCAAATTCGCCCACGATGCCGAAATGGCGTTCAAAGTCGCCGCGCGCCGCAACAAGATGCTGGCTGAATGGGCTGGTGGTATGCTGCAAAAGTCCGAGGACGAAATGGCGGCTTATGTCACCGAAGTCATCAAGTCGGATTTCGAGGAAGCCGGTGACGAAGACGTCATTCGCAAGCTTGTCGGTGACATCGGGCATTTGACCGATGAGGGCGGTATTCGCCAAATGGTTGCGGACCTGACAATCCAGGCCAAAGCTCAAGTAATGGGTGAGCATGATTCATAATCTTGATGCAAATGTTGAATTTGCATCATGTTTCGCGCGCGCGTAAACAGCGGGGGCTTCCAGTGGGAAGCCCCTTTTGTTTTCTGCGGAGCGTTCCATGGCCCATATCCTTCACACCCTTCTCGACACTCAGGGCTGGGTTTTGGCCGATGGCGCAACCGGAACGAACCTGTTCAACATGGGCCTTGAGGCCGGTGATGCGCCCGAGCTTTGGAACGAAACCAAACCCGATGCGATCCGCGCGCTGTACAAGGGTGCCGTTGATGCGGGCTCTGATCTCTTCCTGACAAATTCCTTCGGCGGAAACCGTGCACGGCTCAAACTGCATGATGCAGGCGACCGCGCCCGCGAACTCAGCCGCATTTCGGCTGAACTTGGCCGTGAGATCGCCGATGCAGCGGACCGCCCTGTGATTGTTGCGGGCTCGGTCGGACCGACAGGCGAAATCATGCAGCCCATGGGCGAACTGACCCACGAGGCCGCTGTTGAGATGTTCCACGAACAGGCAGAGGGCCTCAAAGAAGGCGGCGCTGACCTGCTGTGGGTCGAAACGATTTCTGCCGCGGAGGAATTCAGAGCGGCGGCAGAGGCCTTTGCGCTCGCAGACATGCCTTGGTGCGGCACGATGAGCTTTGACACTGCCGGACGCACTATGATGGGGCTGACGGCCCCTCATATGGTCAAAATGGTCAACAAACTACCCAATCCACCGATGGCTTTTGGCGCGAATTGTGGTGTTGGAGCATCCGATCTGTTGCGCACCGTGCTGGGCTTTGCGTCGGCGGGTCCAACACTGCCGCTGATCGCCAAGGGCAATGCCGGCATTCCAAAATATCACAACGGACACATTCACTATGACGGCACGCCTGAGTTGATGGCAGACTACGCTGTTCTTGCCCGAGACTGCGGCGCGTCCATCATTGGCGGCTGCTGCGGCACGACACCGGACCACCTGCAAAAAATGCGTGCAGCCCTCGAAACCACACCAAAAGGGTCCGCGCCCACGCTTGATGCCATTGCCGCCGCACTGGGTGGCTTTTCGTCCGAAGACGATGGCACGTCAGGCAAAACGCCGACGCGCACCAGACGCCGCCGCCGCGCTGCCTAGGCCTAATCAAAACAGGCTCAGTTGATCGCCTGCCCGTGGCGGCACATGAAAGAGGTCCGTTCTCAGGTTCGGGCCGCTTTCCGAAAGGCCCAAGCGACGCACCGCCACTTTATAGCGTTGGCTAATCATCTTGGCATATAGCCCTTCGCCGCGCATGCGTTTGAACCACTTACTGTCATAGTCCATGCCACCATGGCTTTCGCGAATGCGCGCCATGACCTTGTTTGCCTGATCGGGCACACAAGCCTGCAACCAATCCCTGAAGAGCTCAGCGACCTCGAATGGCTGCCGCAACAAAACCCACGACGACGCGCTCGCGCCTGCATCCCGCGCAGCCGTGAGGATTGCCTCCAACTCATGATCGGTCAGCCCCGGGATCATGGGCGAGGCCAGCACCCGGACCGGAACGCCTGCGTCCGCCAGCCGTTCAATCGCCTTCAATCGCCGTTCGGGTGACGGCGCGCGGGGTTCCATTTGGCGGCACAATCGGGCGTCCAGCGTCGTCACGGAAATCCCGACCGACACAAGGGAATTCGCCGCAAGATCGGACAAGATATCAAGGTCGCGTTCGATTAGCGCCCCTTTCGTCGTGATCATAACCGGATGCTGAAAATCCCGCAGAACATCAAGGCATTGGCGCATGACGTTTTGCTTCAGTTCGACAGGCTGATAAGGGTCTGTATTGGTCCCGAACGCCATCGGCGCCGGCGTGTAACCCTTGGCAGACAGTTCCCGCGCAAGCCGATCCGGCGCGTTTGGTTTCACCGTCAGCTTTGTTTCGAAGTCCAAACCCGGAGACAGGTCCAAATAGGCGTGAGTGGGCCGCGCAAAACAATAAATGCAGCCATGCTCACACCCGCGATAGGGATTGACCGACCGATCAAACGAGAGATCAGGAGAGGTGTTTCGCGTGATGATGCGGCGCGCTTTTTCGGTGCGCAGCTCAGTCCGGATTGGCGCCACCTCTTCAAAGCCCCAACCATCGTCAAAAACGCTGTCCTCTCGCGTTGAGAAACGACCTGATGGGTTCAGCCCTGTGCCTCGGCTGCTAGGTTTGTTTGACTGAATCGGCATGACGCAGTTTTTAGAACAAAATAGGAACATATCCAACTGAAACAATACTCATAACCTTCATGCTGCATTTGCATCGGTCGGTTGCGGCTCTGTGCTTGTCGCTATTGGGTCAGCGTTTTAAGCCGATAAGGCATCATACACGCAGGTATACCAAGCTCCGCGACGCGTGCGGAGTGCGTGAGGCTTGCAAAAAGGAACAGAGCCCATGTCCGACGAAGAAGACGATATCATCCTGTCAGAGCTGGACGACGAAGAGCTTGTCCAACAGATGTTCGACGACCTTTACGATGGCCTCAAGGAGGAAATCGAAGAGGGCGTGAACATCCTGCTAGAACGCGGCTGGGCGCCTTACCGGGTCCTGACCGAAGCGCTCGTGGGCGGCATGACCATCGTCGGAAATGACTTCCGCGACGGTATTCTGTTTGTGCCAGAGGTCCTTTTGGCCGCGAACGCGATGAAAGGTGGTATGGCCATCCTGAAGCCGCTCTTGGCCGAAACCGGCGCACCACGGGTCGGGAAAATGGTTATCGGCACGGTCAAAGGCGACATCCACGACATTGGTAAGAACCTTGTGTCGATGATGATGGAAGGCGCCGGGTTTGAGGTGGTCGATCTTGGGATCAACAACCCGGTTGAAAACTATCTCGAAGCGCTGGAAACCGAAGAGCCAGACATTCTGGGCATGTCGGCCCTGCTAACGACCACGATGCCGTACATGAAGGTCGTGATCGACACCATGAACGAGAAAGGCATCCGTGATGACTATATCGTTCTGGTCGGCGGCGCGCCGCTGAACGAAGAGTTCGGCAAGGCCATCGGTGCGGACGCCTATTGCCGCGACGCAGCCGTTGCTGTGGAAACAGCGAAAGAGTTCGTCGCCCGCAAACACAACCAAATGGCTGCCGGTTAATCCACGGCGGATCATTGTTATGATGGCGTCCGGGCACAGTCTGGACGCCATTTTTGTTTTCGCTTGTCACTGATCGACACAGGGCATCAATGGGCAACAAAGGGCGACATGGCACAGATTTCTGACACAGAGCTAACCGAAACCGGGCTGGACCGCGCGGGCGACGGACGTGTTCTGATCCTTGCCTGCGGGGCACTGGCGCGCGAGATCATCGCTCTGATCAAACTGAACGCCTGGCAACACCTGACGCTGACCTGTCTGCCAGCCAAGCTTCACCTTTATCCCGATCAAATCGTCACAGCCGTCGAGGAAGCCGTGCACAAGCATCGCGACCAATACGATCGCATTTTCGTGGCCTATGCCGACTGCGGAACGGGCGGATTGTTAGAGACCAAATGCAGGGAATTGGGCGTCGAAATGATCGCGGGTCCACATTGCTACAGCTTCTTTGAAGGCAATACCGCCTTTGCGGCCAAAGGCGATGATGACATCACGACCTTCTACCTGACCGATTTTCTGGTGAAACAGTTCGATGCCTTCGTGTGGCGGCCGATGGGGTTGGACAAACACCCCGAACTGCTTCCGATGTATTTCGGAAACTACGAAAAGCTGGTGTATCAGGCCCAGACGGATGATCCTGACCTGACCGAAAAGGCCCAGGATTGCGCGACGCGGTTAGGGCTGGCGTTCGAACGACGTTTCACCGGTTACGGCGATCTGGAAACCGCTTTGCAATCAGCCTAGCCGACCTGTGCGGCAGCGGTTTCACGAATGCGTTCGACCATGGCCCGCAGGCCATTGGATCGTTGCGCACTAAGATGGTCATTCAACCCAAGTCGACCAAGCTCACTCAAAGCATCCGTTTCAAGCACCTGTCTGGCCGATTGCCCGTTATAGAGTGCAAGAAGGACAGCAATCAGTCCGCGCACAATCATCGCATCGCTTTCGCCTTCAAAGCTCAGGCGTGCGTCCGCGCCCTGCCCTTCGATGGTCGGATGCAACCACACCTGGCTCGCGCAGCCGTCCACCTTGGTCGCTGGCACCTTTAGGGCATCAGGCAAGGGATCCATCTTTTTGCCCATATCGATCACTTCACGATAGCGATCCTCCCAGTCGTCTAGGAATTCGAAGGTTTCGACGATGTCTTCAAAGCTTTCCTGAGCCATGGGTGTCCTTGGATTTCTGTTGCCTCTCGCGGCATATGCCTCAGCGACATATGTGCCTGATAATCAAAGGTCCATAGCCGGGACTTTTCACCGCCCCATCAACCCGCTAGGAACACCTTGTGGGGGACGACTGCATGAAACGTGCTTTGATTTCTTTGACCTTGATTGCGGCAACGACAGCCGGCTGCGCACGCGTGGCCGAAAGCCCGATCAATCCGATGAATTGGTTTTCCCGCGACAATACCGCCCCTGTCGCACCGGCAGACATTAAGCCGCTCGTTCCTGAGCGACGGGTCGTTCGCAGCATCGACAACCGCGCACTCGTTCAACAGGTCACGTCCCTTGAGGTCATCCCAACCTCCGGCGGTGCCATTGTTCAGGCTACCGGTGTCGCCAGCAACGCTGGAACCTTCAGCGCCCAGTTGGTTCAACGCGCCCGATCGGGCGGCGTCCTCAGCTATGAAATCCGCACGTTTGCCGGTGGCGGCGGCGGGGGCAGCAGGGTCAGTGTGGCTGAATTCGTGTCCAATGGGGATCTTGCAGGGATCACCCGGATCGAGGTGTCGAGCGCGACGAATACGCTGTCTCGACGCGCACGTTAAAGCGCGACCAACGTCACCTTAGACCCGCGCACGGCCAACGCAACCTCACCGTCGCACAAACGCAATGCGTCATCGCCGAAGACTTCCCGACGCCAGCCTTTGAGCGCCGCAACGTCCCGTTCACCACCTGCGATGCTGTCGAGGTCTGCCACAGTCGCGATCAGCTTTTGTGCCACGCCAGACTGATCCGCCTTGGCTTTCAAAAGAACGCGAAGAAGGTCTGCGAGCGCCGGGTTCACCTGCAATTTGTCGCGGGACCGATCAACTTCAGGGTAATCTTCTGGCCCATAGGCAGACGCCGCAGAAATGGCATCCAAAATGCCTTGAGCGATTTCGCCCTTGCGGGCCTCACGCAGCAAAAGCCGCGAGCGAGACAGATCACCCGGATTGCGCGGTTTGGTCGAAGCCAATTCAATTAGCGCATCGTCCTTGAACACGCGCGACCGGGGTACATTTCGAGTTTGAGCATAGGCCTCACGAAACCGGGCCAGCTCTTTGACCGCAGCCATGAATTTGCCCGACGTGGTGCGCGTCTTGACGCGTTTCCATGCATCATTAGGCGCGATTTCATAGGTGGCGGGGTCTGTCAGGATACGCAACTCTTCCTGCACCCAGCGTGTCCGGTTGGTCCGGTCCAACTCACTCGCCAGGAATTCGTAGATCTGGCGAAGATGTGTGACGTCCGCCAAGGCATAGGCCTTTTGCGCATCTGTCAAAGGACGACGTGACCAATCCGTAAACCGGCTCGATTTGTCGACGCTGTCTTTTGCAATTCGGCGGACAAGCGTTTCGTAGCCGACCTGCTCCCCGAAGCCACACACCATCGCAGCAACCTGTGTGTCGAATAGCGGCTGCGGAAAGACGCCAGCCTCGAAATAAAAAATTTCGAGATCCTGCCGCGCAGCGTGAAACACCTTAACGACGGATGTATCCCGAAAAAGATCGTAAAGAGGTTCGAGAGAGAGCCCATCGGCGAGCGGATCGACAAGAACCGCTGCATCCTCGGCACCGGGGTGCGCGATCTGTATCAGGCAAAGCTTGGAATAATAGGTGCGCTCGCGCAGAAACTCTGTGTCCACTGTTACGTAGGGATGTTCGCCTGCCTCTTTGCAAAACGCGGCAAGCTCTTCCGTCGTCGTCAGTGTTCTCATACGCAGATAGGCTTTCTTGGTCTTGTTGGCCGAGCTATGCGCTGGAATGCAGCCAGAGTCTATAGGTGTCACAAAACCGTTAGTCTTGTGTGTCTTGGATCATCACGGGCGTCCGGTCCCCTGCCGCGAACCTGCGCAGCACTTGCGGGTAGAGCTGATGTTCTAACTTCAACACCCGCGCCGCAAGCGCATCGGACGTTGCGGTACCGCCGATTTGCAATTTCGCCTGTCCGAGAATTGGGCCGTCATCCAGCACCTCGGTCACCTCATGGACCGTGCAACCATGCTGGATATCTCCGGCCTCAAGCGCGCGCGCATGGGTGTGTAATCCCGGATATTTGGGCAAAAGAGACGGATGAATATTCAGCATGCGCCCGGCCCAAGGACGAACGAACGCCGGCGTCAAAACCCGCATAAAGCCTGCAAGGCAAATGATATCCGGCGCATGCGCTTCAAGATGCGTCTGGATTTCAGCCTCGAATGCAGCGCGGTCGCCTTTGAACGGCTTGTGATCGACCACAAGGGTCGACAGCCCCTGCTCTTTGGCCCATGCGATGCCGCCTGCGTCAGGCTGGTTCGAGACGATCACGCAAGGGCGCGCCGGGTGATCCCCAACCATGGACTGCGCCAGCGCCCGCATGTTTGAGCCGCCGCCCGACAGAAAAATCGCAACCCGTTTGGTCAAAGGAGCGATCCGCTGTAACGCACACCTTCACCTGCCGTGACTCGGCCCAGTTGAACGACCGTTTCACCCGCTTGCGTCAGCGTCGCTGCCGTCGCCTCTGCGTCGGACTGGGGCACGATCACAACCATGCCAATCCCGGCGTTGAAGGTTTTCAACATTTCGGCTTCGGCAATGCCGCCTGCATCCGCCAACCATTTAAAGACCGGCGGCAGATCCCATGCATTGAGATCAATCTCCGCCCCCAGACCCTCTGGCAACGCGCGCGGTGTGTTTTCGGTCAAACCACCGCCCGTCACATGGATCAGGCCGCGAACCGGATGCGCGCGCAACGCCGCCAAGGCCGGCTGAACATAAAGCCGTGTCGGTGTCAGAAGCGCTTCGCCCAAGGTGGTCTCTGCAAATGGCGCAGGCGCATCCCACGACAGGCCAGACAGCTCAACAATCCGCCGCACCAGCGAGTAGCCGTTGGAGTGAACGCCATCAGACATAAGCCCAAGAAGGACATCACCCTCGGTCACGTCCCGCGGCAAGTCTGCTCCGCGCTCCATCGCGCCAACGGCAAAGCCCGCAAGATCAAAATCGCCTGCGGGATACATCCCCGGCATTTCAGCGGTTTCGCCGCCGATTAACGCGCAACCAGAGCCTTTACATCCGGCGGCGATCCCTTCGATGACAGTGGCGGCTTGATCATTGTCCAGCTTGCCGGTGGCAAAGTAGTCGAGGAAGAACAGCGGCTCTGCACCCTGACAGATCAGGTCATTCACACACATCGCTACAAGATCAACGCCAACACCGGTCATGACACCGGTATCGATTGCAATACGCAGTTTGGTGCCAACACCGTCGGTCGCGGCCACAAGGATTGGATCCTCGTAGCCGGCAGCCCTGAGGTCAAAGAGGCCGCCAAAGCCACCGAGACCCGACATGACACCAGACCGTTTCGTCGCCGCAGCAGCGGGTTTGATGCGATCGACAAGTGCGTTGCCCGCGTCGATATCAACGCCTGCATCCGCGTATGTCAGGCCGTTTTTGCCGGTCATTCACCTGTCTCCTTCGTCCCCGAGGCATCCCTTGCGCGGGGCAGTAGCAGGGGTGCGCACCAATGCCAACTGCGGCTTAAGCCGCATGGCGCGCGCCCAGCCAAAACATGAAGCGGATCAGCAAAAGAAAGAGCCCTGCAAAGAGGATCGCTGGAAGCAAAAACGGAGCAACGGACCCCAAGGTACCACCCTGTGCCGCAATCGCGCCGCCAAATAGAAAGACAAGTGTCGCGAGATAGACAAAGAGGAACACGAGCGACAAAACCCATGCACTCTTTTGCGCAGGCGCCGCCGCATGAACCAGCCTGTAATGGCGTCCCGCGTCCCATGCGGCATAGGCTGGTGGCAAAGCCACAAGAACTGGCGGCGGTTGAACCGAAAAAACTGTCAGGAAAACCAGCCCCAAAACGGACGCGGCGACAGAGGCAAACAGCAACCTCCAGAAAAAGCGGATCATCAGGGCTGAATGCGTTCCCATGGTCTCTCTCAAGATCGTTTGCACTTACAGATTCGAGAGGCTCAAGACCCACTTGACCCCCGCTGAACCAACGCATACCCCAATCGAGCGTGGGCCTGTAGCTCAATTGGTTAGAGCAGAGCGCTCATAACGCTTTGGTTGCGGGTTCAAGTCCTGCCGGGCCTACCACACTTCCACGCCCTGCCCTTTATCGCGCCAACACAAGATCGGCACGCAAACCGCCAAGGTCGCTGCTTTTTGACAGGCTTAACGAGCCGCCGTGTTGGCGAGCAATATCCGTCACAATAGCAAGACCCAAGCCGACCGAGCCACCTTGGTTTTGATTGCGCGCTGCATCGAGGCGGGTGAAGGGGCGCACGGCCGCGGCACGGTCGGATGCCGGAATGCCTGGGCCGTCATCCTCGATCCGAATGACGACAGACCGCCCGTGGATAATGATGCTCACGCGGACATTCGTCCCATATTTCAGGCCGTTACTCACCAGGTTGCCAACGGCCCGCTTGATGGCTGTTGGCCGAACGGCCACAGAGACAGATGTATCTGGAATGATACGCGTCACCGGGTTGTCAGACGTCTCGCACATGTCAACGGCGTCGTTGACCAAGTCGATCACATCCGTTGGAACCGGTTCATCCTCGGCCCCTTCCCGCGCGAATTCCAGAAACGCATCGATCATCTGCCGCATGTCATCCACGTCACTTCGCAGGTCTTTGACCTCGGCGTCATCGGGCATCATCGCCAGCCCCAATTGCAACCGAGTGAGCGGCGTCCGCAGGTCATGGCTGACCCCAGAAAGCAGCAAGGTGCGTTGTTCAATCTGACGTTCAATCCGGTTGCGCATGTCCAAGAAAGCATTGCCGGCAGCGCGCACCTCGACCGCGCCAGAAGGCGAATAGTCTTCTACGCGACCGCGTCCAAACGCCTCCGAAGCACGTGCAAGACGTTTGATCGGCCTCAACTGATTGCGAAGAAATGCAAAGGATATCAGCGACATGAAAAGACCCGTTAACACCATCAAAACCAAGAGTTGATGCGGGTTACGGGCCGACACCGTGCGACGGGGGAATTCAACGCGGAAATCCTGGCCGCGATCGTTCAAGTACAGAATGACACGACGGTTTGTCGTCAGATCAATCGCCTGAACGTCAAACGCACGCCGCAGGCGATTGATGATCGTGATGCCAGAAATGTCGTACCAAAGCTTGCGATCCACGCTTGGCGCATCCGCTGCGCGCGCCACGTCGATATTCAGCGGATCGCCCGCGGTGAATTGGGCGATTTCCAACCCTTCATCATCGATCACGTCCAGCACATGCTCGATCACGACCATCTGATTTTCGGTCATCTGGCGCGTGACATCTTCGAAGTGGCGTTGGATAAACACCACTGACACAATGATCTGAAGCGCAAGAAACGGCAAAAGCAGGATCAAGGCCGCACGCCAGTACAGCCCCCGCGGCATGTAGTTCTTGAGCCAGCGAAACATCATGACGCGACACTATCGGTGTGCTGCGCCAAAGGAAAACCCCAGAAACCCTCCCATGAGCAACACATCGCCCCTCATCCGTCTAAGCTCTGACGTGCTCTGCCTGCAGTGCAACAACCCGTCCCCTTTGACCGGCCCTGGCACGAATACCTTTTTGGTGGGGCAAAACGACATCGCGGTGATTGACCCCGGTCCGGATGATCCCGACCACCTTGAGCACATACTCGCGGCTGTGCCCGATGGCGCCCGGGTGACCAAGGTGCTGGTCACGCACAGCCATCTGGACCACTCCCCCAATGCCCGGGTGTTGGCCGATCGGGTCGACGCCCCAATCTACGCCTACGGTGCAGATGGGACTGGCCGATCAGACGTAATGCAGGATTTGGGCGAACGTGCCGACCTCGGTGGAGGTGAAGGTCGAGACCACAGGTTTGTGCCGGACATAACCTTGGTTGACGGGCAGACACTCGCGCATGACGGGCAACTCCTGACCGCCCTACATACGCCGGGCCACTACGGCAACCACATGGCATATCAGTGGGGGCGCACCGCCTTTACCGGCGATTTGGTCATGGCTTGGGCGACAACCTTAGTATCGCCGCCTGATGGTGACGTGTCTGACTTTCTCGCGTCGTGCCGCAAGCTGGCGGACGCGGGTCTTGAAACGCTCTACGCCGCCCACGGTCAGGCAATCACTGATCCGAGCCAAAGGCTCGCTGACCTGATAACCCACCGCACAACGCGCGAGGCCGAAGTCTTGAGCGCCCTGCGCGACGGACCGGCGACGCCATCGGCTTTGACAGAACACATCTATGCGCAGGTTCCAAAGCACCTTTGGCCCGCCGCACAGCGCAATGTTCTGGCCCATTTGATCGACCTCACGGCGCGCAACATGGTCAAGTGCGAAGGCCCGTTTGGTCCGGACGAAAAATTTACGCTGCGATAGCCAGTTTTCCGCGAAAACCCACTTGCCGCCTCCAAAACGCGTTGCTATAGCCGCGCAACGTGTTCCGGCGTAGCTCAGCGGTAGAGCAGTTGACTGTTAATCAATTGGTCGTAGGTTCGATCCCTACCGCCGGAGCCAATCTTCCCTAATATCTGTTGCGTCAGATTGTGTTTAGAGATTGGCATACACTTCCTTATCAACAAGAAGCTGACCTCCTAAGCCGTTGAATTTACGTACTGGCTCGGCGTTTTTCCGGTTACGCGTGTGAACTCGCGATTGAAGTTGGACTTTGTGTTGAAGCCACTGGCAAGCATGGCTTGCGTGACGGGTTCTCCCCGATCCAATTCGGCGCAGGCAGCGCGGATGCGGTAGTCGTTGACATATCGCGATACGTTTTGGCCGCTAGCTTTGTTGATCGCGGAAGATAGGGATTTGACCGGGACGTGCAGCCGCCGCGCGAGACGGGCAAGGGTAAGGTCAGGGTCGAGATACAACTGTTCGTTTTGCATTAACGCGTCGAGCCGGGCGATCAGCTCGGTTTGCGCAACGGTGGCTTTGGCCGGCTCAGCATTATTGGCGGTCTTTTCGAATGCTTGCGCAGGACCTTCTGCATCGCGCGACAGGCTCAGAAGGCCGACACCAAGCAGCGTAAAGGATGTGAAGATACTGATGATGATCGGACGCAGAGCTGGTTGACCCATTATCATGACGCCAGCAATCAGCACGTCCGACAGCGCAGACAAGATCAGCAGCGCGCCGACGCCGCGCCAAAGTTGCCGTGGCAGCGGACCGGATTGCAGGCGTGCGCCCGACAGATTTCCCTGTCCATGCAGTGCCATCAGAATGGCGATCCCATACCCGAGAAACGCAATGAGCAGCAAAACGTCGACAGCCATAGGCAGGAAGACCAGACACACGGCGATTCCGACCGGAAGCAGGGCGTGCACCGCAGCGCGCCTCGGGTCAAACGCACCCTGCGCCACGGATTGAAACGTCATCCACGCCAGAGGCGGGATCACAACAGCAACCACAGGCTGCAATAGGCGGGCAAAATCGACGCCATAGTGTTGCGCGAGACTGATGAGCAGCGCCTGCAATGCGCAAACAGCGATGAGGGCGAGAAACAATCCAGACCTGTCCCTTGCCCACAAATGGCTCACGACAAGAAACCCCAGCAAAAGAGCAACAAACATCGGCAACGGCAAGGTCAACATTTCAATGACCTAGCCGAGCGGCTGCGGCCGCGCGACCCAAAATGTCAGGAGCCGATGCGCAAGGTCACAATCTCGAACGGGGCAAGATCAATCGTGATGCAGTGATCATCCATTTCAACCGGATCGAACCGATCCTCCAGAAGAGACGACACACCTACCCAAGTGATATCCTCGCGGAACCGCAGCTTGACCGGACCGCGCATACGATGCGCCTCATACAGGCGCAGAATTGTGCCGTTTCCGTCTTCTGACGGCTTCACCGTTTCCAACATGACGTTTGCGTTGGCGAAGGTGACCAAAGGCTCAATCCCCTGCCCCTGTGCCTTGCTCACAGCAAACCGGCGGACGGGATGGTTCAGCGCATAAGCCTCAGCCGGGACATGATCCCGCCAATCGCCGGGATGGGGCATGAGAGCATATACAAAACTGTGTTTGCCCTGATCGGACACTGGATCAGGCGATGTTGGTGAACGCAGCAAGGATAGCCGCATGACGTTATCCTTCACGTCATGCCCGTATTTGCCGTCATTCAGTAGCGCCACGCCGTAATCTGCTTCGCCCAGATGCGCCCATTTCTGCGCGCAAACCTCAAACCGAGCCGCGTCCCAACTGGTGTTGCGGTGTGTCGGGCGATCAATGTGGCCCCACTGAATGTTATACGTCGCACGCGTCGCACGCATCGCAACGGGGAATGCGGCCTTCACAAGGAAATGGTGATCATGCCAGTCGATTTCGGTTTTGAAATCGATGCGACGTGACCGTCTGGTCAAGCTGATCCTTTGGCAAATCGTGCTTGAGCGCCACTGACGCTCTATGACGATGCACGCCCGAAGTGGACCGCTTTCGGTGATTTCAAACCGGGTTACGCCTCCGATCACCTCTCCCCTATCTTCAAAGAATGGATCAATGTCCCACGCATCCCATGAGATGGGTCGATCCTCAAAGGCCTGCAGGATGTTGCCGCGAGCGCCTTTCTCGATGACCTCGCGGTTGGAGCGTTTGTCATAGACGCTGGCCAGCGTACCATCCGCCTGAACCTGAACGCACAACATGCCGTTTTCGAGAACAACGTAATCCGGCCCGGGCGTGGCCGTGACCGCGTCCAGAGGGTCAGGTCCTGGTAGCAGGACCGCCCTGAGGCAGCTCACGCTGTAGCCCACCACACGCTCTGGCAATTCAACCAGCGTGCCGTCTTCTACGGTCTGCACAGGCAGCGCCTCACCAGTGTCCATGTCGAGATACCCGTCCGGCACCTGATCAATGAGGACCAGTCGTGGCGCGGGCAATGGCGACGCGTCGACCAGCACAACATCCGCACCTTCGGTCAGCTGTGGTTCAAGCGTCGCAATCGCACGATCCATGGCAGCCGTAGCGTCCCACGTGATCTGTGCGAAATCCTTGCGCGCATCATCGAACACTTCGGTGATTGAGGTGCCGGTCAGGATATCGTGGAACTGGTTGGTACAGAGCATTTTCCATGCAGGTCTCAGGTCCTGCCCGGACAGGCCCGCAAGTGCTAAAAGAAATTCAGCATCGTGCAAAAGACACTCTGCAGTTCGATTGGCGTGCTTGATCCATGCCTGAGATGTCAGAACGCCTCGATGCCCTTCGAGGTAGAGCTCCCCCTGCCAGACCGGCAGCCGATCCTTTTTCTCGTCAATCGCTTCAAAGAACTCGCGCACCGAAGACGGCCGGAGGCGCGGCGCGCCGGGCATAGCCGAATAAACGCGTGCTTTGCGGATCAGTTCCTCGGTCGGGCCGCCGCCGCCGTCACCATAGCCGTAGGCGATCATCAGGTCCTCGACATGGGCCTTCGCGGTGTTGCGTTCCCATGTGCCGATCACCTCATAGGCGCTCAGGTCAGATTTGTAATTCGTCGGAAACGGCAGGTGCTGAACCTCGCGAGGGGTGGTCAGGAACTGCGCCAGTACCCGCGATCCGTCGATGCCCTCCCACCATGTCGAGGAGGATGGGATTTGGTTGGTCTGGTTCCAGTTCAGCTTATTCGTGACAAACCATTTCAGGCCTGCCTGTTTCATCAACTGCGGCAGGCTCGCAGCAAAGCCGAACGTGTCGGGCAACCACAGGACGGGTGTCTCTGCCTGACCAAAGACCTTGAGCGCGTATTGGCGGGACAACAGGATTTGGCGCACCAGCGCTTCGGCCCCTGGCATGTTGGTGTCCGGTTCGACCCACATGCCACCAAGGACTTCCCAGCGCCCCTCTTTCACGCGGGTTCGGATTTCCTCGAACATCTCTGGATAGTCTTCTTCGGTCCATTCATACAGCTGCGGCTGGGAGTGGCTAAAGCGGTATTCCGGGAACTGATCCATGAGGCGCAGCACGTTTGAGTAGGTGCGCGCGTTCTTACGTCTGATCTGGCTGATGGGCCAAAGGTAGGCCACATCCATATGCGCATGGCCAATCCCGTGCAGCGTAATGTCCATCGGGACGCCCGCCTCCGAGATACCGATACGGACAGACCGCAAGGCATCCTTCATGGACGCACGAAAATCGTCATGCCCCAGATCCCGCGTGTCGAGCGTCAGGAACGCCCGGTCCAGCGCATTCAGCAGCCGATGCTTTTCGGGTCGTCCTTCAGCCAGTTGCTGCGCCACATCAAGCGCGACCTCAGCCAGCGTGATAAAGCTTTCCAGCACGCGGTCGATCTCGACCACCGCGCACTCATTCATAAAGAGTTGGGCCGGATCGCTCGGGTCCGGCGGCCAGCCGGCGAGCCCGGTCCAACCCTGCAACATCAGGTCATGGGGTTTGCCATCGGCCAACGCGCGATCCAGCGGGATGGTATGGTGATACCTGTCTGCAGAACCGATGGCTTGACCATCGATGTGAACCAGCGACTCCGGGTGGGTGAAAATATCACCGGCCACACCCATCGGCAGATGCAGGGCCGGGTTTTGCCATGCCTCAGGCACCGTGAAGGTCGTCCGCAGCACAAAATGCGTGTTCTGTCCGGCCCAGTAGGTATTCCACGGCACTTCGGTCGCAGGCGCGGATGGATCAGGATCAGCCGCAGCATCTGGCAAGGTTTGCATAGAAAACGGGGCAAACGGGCGGCGGTCCACCCGCACATATTTGCGGATCATGTCGATCCGTTTGCCAATCTTTTCAGCCGTAAACCGGCGGGCGTGCGACATTGCCTAGGCCACCTTTAGGCTGAACCCCGGCACATCGCCGCGAAAGATGCTTTCTGTGCCGACCTGTCCGGTATCGAGCATGTGAATGGCCCGATCGGCCTCTTCCGGTGTGCCCCAATCGCGATTGAGATCAGGCCAAGGGATCGAGTCGATCAAGAGCCGCGTGTAAGGGTGATGTGGATCGCCGATCACCTCTTTTGGCGGGCCAGCTTCGACAACGCGGCCATGGTAGAGGACCATGACGTAGTCGCTGACGTGATACGCGGTGGCGAGGTCATGAGTGATGTAGAGGATGCTGATCCCATACCGATCCTTCAGGTCGTAGATGTTTTTCAGGATCGTCGCGCGCAGCGACGCGTCCACCATCGACACGGGCTCATCCGCGATCAGAAGCTTGGGCGACAACATCAGCGCGCGCGCCACGATAAGACGCTGGCGTTGCCCGCCTGACAATTGGTGCGGATAGCGGCGCAGGATCAACGAAGGATCAAGCCCCACGGCATCGCAGGCTTCCTCCATCGCTTGCTGCGTATGGGCCTCGGACTTGGCTAGGCCAAATTGTTTAAACGGAAACTTCAGCGCGTGATCGACCCGGTAAAACGGGTTGAAGCAGCCATAGGGGTCCTGAAAAACCGCCTGAACGTTCTTGCGAAACTCAAGGCTTTGCGCGGCGGACATCTTGGAAATGTCCTGTCCTTCGAACAGGACCTGACCTTCTGTAGGCGGGTTAAAGCCCAGCATGAGGCTGCCCATCGTCGACTTACCTGACCCCGACTGCCCCACGATTGAGATGATCTTGGGCACCTCGCCATCCAGTTGGAAAGACATCGGATGGACTGCGGTGACCTGTCCGTATCGCTTGGTCACGTCGCGAAATTCCATCAGAGGCTCGGCCCCTGCGCGGTTGCTCGGTGTCTTGCCGGACGGGTCCAGGAAACTGTCCCCGCCGACAAGCGGAACGGATGAGATCAGGTCTTGTGTATAGGGGTGTTTCGGAGCCTCGATGATCTGCTTTACGGTGCCGTGTTCAACCAAGACGCCGTTCTTGAGAACCGCGAGTTCGTCTACCGATTGCGCCATCAGCCCCATGTCATGGCCGATCAGGATCAGGCCTGATCCGATCTTTTTCTGGACCTCCTGCAGGGTGTGCATGACCTGCCGTTGGGTGACCACGTCGAGTGCGCTGGTCGGTTCATCTGCGATAATCAGTTCCGGGGTCAGGATCACGCCAAGCGCGATACACACCCGTTGTTTCATCCCGCCAGACAATTCGTGAGGGTAAAGACGCCCAACGTGATCCGGCAATCCCACACTGCTCAGTGCCTCATCGCTGCGGCGCTTAAGCTCTGCCGGATCAGTGGTGCCTTCGTGCGCAGTGATCGCATCCCAAAGCTGATCTTCGATGCGCATGACGGGATTGAGTGAGTTCATAGCCCCCTGGGGGATATAGGCCACACGCGACAGACGGGCCTTGCGAATGCCCTCTTCATCCAGCGCGCGCATGTCGGTATCGCCCAACATGATCTCACCGCCCGCGATACGGCCCGGATTGGCCAGCATGCGCATAACGGCAAGTGCCGTCGTCGTCTTACCCGATCCGCTTTCACCAATGAATCCGACACGGACACCGGGGTTGATGGTGAGGTCGAGGGCCTTTACCGCCTCCACAACGCCCTTCGGGGTTGGAAATTCTATGGACAGGTCCTTGAGAGTCAGGACGGGTTTATCGGTCATTGGATGCCTCTCCTCGGGGTAAGAGCAGAACAGAAACGGCAACGGAGTGCGGACGGGCCTTTCTTCGAAAGACCCTGCCTCGCACTGGCAAGCGACTGCGTCGCGACCTTCACGAAAGTTTCCTCAGCCTTGGGTTCGACACTTCGTCCAAACCCAGATTGATCAACAACAGTCCTATGAACATCACCGCCAGCAGGATCGTCGGAATGCCCCACCACCACCAAAGGTTCTGGATCAGCGCCCCCGCATTGATCGCCTCATAGATCGTGCGGCCCAGGGTCGGGATCCGCTGCGGCCCCAGCCCCAGCACCTCAAGCCCCACGGCAGTCACAATCGACGTCGTCACATTCGCGATAAAGGACCCAAAGAGGTACGGCACAAGGTTTGGCAGCATCTCTTTGAACATGATGTGGAATGTCGAGGCCCCGGAGAGCCGTGCCATCTGCACGTATCCGCTTTCCCGCATCGAAAGCACCTGCGCCCGGATCAGGCGTGTCGGCGATTGCCAGACGAATCCGGCGATCAGCAGCGCCATCATCGTAAGTGATACATCCCCGAACGACGCCTGAAACACGACAAGGATCAAAAGCGGCGGGATGGTGATCATGACGTCCGACAAAACGCGGATTACGTCATCCGTTCGCCCGCCCACAAATCCGGCAGTAAAGCCCAGCATGATCCCCGCGCTCATCCCGATGAGCGATGCAAGGAGACCCACAAACAGAGAATTCGGCGCGCCAATTATGATCAACGCCAAGATGTCCCTGCCCGCACCGTCAGTTCCCAAAGGATTGGCGAGTGTACCCTCTTGCCCGCGCAGGTTCTCGAACCCGATGGGTGGCAATTTCAGCATGCCTGACCCGGTGAACACCAGTTCAAGGTCCCAGAACAACCGCCCAAGGATGCCAAGAGCAATGATACCAAGCAGCAGGCCAGCGCCCCAGAACAGCTTGGGATTGTTCCATGGGTTGTCAAACCGGCGCATTCGCCGTGCCTGACGCCGCTCGGCGCGGGTCATCTTGTGTGTGGCCTCGGCGGTATTGTCGTCTGTCGAATACTCAGCCATGGCCTAGCTCCCCTCATGTTTAATGCGGGGGTCGATGAACGGATAGATAAGATCGACAAGGAAAACGCTGAGCGCAGTCATAAGGATGATCACGTAGCTGATGCCCTGAATGACCGGGAAATCCTGATCTAGGATCGCATCGTAGAGAAGCTTGCCCATCCCGTTATAGGCGAAGATGCGTTCAACCAGCACCTGCCCAGCGATCAACAGACCGATCTTGAGCGCGAAGGCCGTGATCTGCGGCAGTATCGCGTTGCGGATCATGTAGCGGTAGAGAATGTAACGGTTTTTCAGCCCTTTGGCCTTGGCCAATGTGACGTAATCCTCACCCTGTACCGTGATCATCAGACCGCGCATCCCAAGCGCCCAGAACCCGAAGGTCACGATCACAATTGACACTGCAGGCAGCGTGCCGTGCCAGATGACCGACTGCACGAAATCCCACGTCCAACCTGGTTCCACCGTGAGCCCGTAAGCCCCGGTCAAAGGGAACCACTGTAACTTGGCCGCGAAAATCCACATCAGCAGCAGCCCTGACAGGATCGGAGGGATCGACGTGAACACCATCGCCGCGGGGATCGCGACCTTGGCCAACTTCGGAGAATGCTCCCAAACCATCAGCGCGCCTAGCAGGTTACCAATTACGAAAGTGATGATCAGCGACAGGATCATAAGTCCCAGCGTCCATGGCAGCGCGCGCATGATCAGGGATGAGACTTCGGTCGGGAAGGACGCCGTCGACAGCCCGAAATCAAAGGTCAGAATGTTGCCGAGATATTTGAAATATTGAACAATCAGCGGCTGATCGAGACCAAATGAGGCGCGCAATTGCGCAAGCATCTCATCGGCATTGGCCACGGACCCGGCCCCAGCGGCCATGCGTCCCAGCATGATGTCTGCGGGATCAACCGGCGACAGTCGCGGGATGATCCAGATCAGCGTTGCCGCGATCCAGATGGTCAGCAGAAGAGTGATCAACCGGTTGATCAGATAGCTGCGGGGAATGCGCCCCATGGTAATCCTCCCTGTTGTCAGTCTGTCTGCGGACCATTTTGTGGTCTCTCTTGACGGCCTCTGTTTTCAGCGCGAGCGCTACATCGCCTGACCGGCGGCGGCACGGCTTATGTTGTGATTCCAACCGCTTAAAACCAAACGCTCATCCGGATGCTGGTTCCCATCCTCAATCCGATCCGTGCCTGCATACATCTGGCACAGCACAGTCTTGCGGGTTCGATCGCTGCGGTTTGGCATCGACCCGTGCAGCGTGAAGTAATGGAAAAAAACGACGTCGCCTGCCTTTGCTTCGACGACAGTTGCCTCTTCGATTGGGTGCGCATCCAGCAGGTCATTCTGCTGCCGCCCATTCGCGCCCTGTACGCGCCCCAAACGGTGCGAGCCGGGCCACACCCGCAGACAGCCCATCTGATCCGTGGCATCGGACACATGCACGATCCCGGCAATCATGCTGTCATTAACGGTCGGAAAATACGGCCAATCCTGATGCATCGGAAACGGCGATCCGTTTTCGGCAGGTTTTTGAAAGAGCTTGGAATGGTGCAGGATCACGTCATTGCCGAGGATTGCCCGGACTGGCGCTAGAAAAGCTTCGCTCAAAAAGCCGTCCATCCATGCGCGTGAATACTTCTGTACGTTGTGAGTATGCAGGATCCGATCATCGGCCCGCGCGAGTGTCGCCGTGGCATCGCCGTCCCAGGTGGCGTCGATCTGCTCTTCAGACGCGGTTAGCTGCGATACAATCCGTTCAAAATCTGTCGCCAACGGGCGCAGCGCCTCGGCGTCAAAAACACCCTTCGCGTGATAGTAGCCGTGTTCGGTGAAGAAATCCGCGATACCCATGCCATGTTCCTTGTCTGGGGTACGACCCGGCGGCTGCCCGCCGGATCGCTTTTGTTTGCAAACCTCTCAAACGAGATTTGTATTTCACCCAAAAGGCTTAGCCAGCCTTTTCAAGGTTGTGGATGATCTGGTGCGTATGGTTCCACCAGAAGAACGGATGGTTGTAGTAGTTGTCGTTTGACGGCCAACCGGTCCAATAGGTTTCGTTCATGGGCAACAGCTTGAACGACTGCACCAGCGGGATGAAAGGCATGCCTGCATCCAGATGTTGATAGGCTTCTGCCACCATGCCCGGGATGGCCTCATCGCCCAAAGGCAGGTTTGCCATGCCATCCACGATTTCCGAGTAGGCTTCGGCCTCTGGTCCATCCCAACGCGCGGTGTTGTTAAAGCCGGGGCTTCGTTCGCCGACTGGAACAACATCCTTGACCGTGTAGCGGCCCATGGACGCCCATGGCTCGTTCACCGAGCCGCAGGACAGCCAGCTATAGGACATCTCGTAGGCACCGAATGGCAGTACCTCGCCCCAGAAGACGCCGTTTTCGACTGGCACGGACGAGGCTTTGATCCCTGCCCGGTTCAGCTGTTCAACAATGACGTCGATGGTCCGTGTGTATTCGGTCGATGCCGAATTCACGTGGATCTTGACCGCCAGTTCTTCACCGTCTTTCTCGTAGACGCCGTCGCCATTCATGGACCAGCCTTCGGCCTCGATCATGGCCTTGCCCGCTTCCATGTCACCACGTGCAGGCAGGTCCAAACCGGCCTCAACCACGGCATCAATGAAAGGTGCCATTGACCCGTACTCGGCAAACATCGTCCGTGATGGAACGGTCGCGCCTTCTGCTGCGACATTCGCGATCTGCGTCCGGTCGATGATCATCGCCACAGCGCGGCGCAGGTTGGCGTTGTCCCATGGCGCGACGGTGGTGTTGATTTCAAGCTGACGCGCGCAAGGGTCTGCGGCTGCATACGGGAAATCGTCGTACCAGGCGGTCACGTTTGAGTTCTGGGCGCGGATCGCTTCAAACGTGCCGACGCTGACGTTTTGTGCGGCGTCCAGTTGGTTGGTCGCCATCAACTGCGCGCGGCTTTCTTCGCCACCGGATTCAAGCCAAATCAGGCGCAGAGGCTCGGGCAGGTCCATGAAGCCCGTCTTGGCACCCCACCAATCGTCGTTCCGATCCCAGATCGCGCGGTTCGTTGCGGCGCTGGTGAGCGTGTATGGCCCAGTGCCAATCGGGCTCGAAAAGGCAAATGTTGCCGGGTCCTGACCGTTCCAAATGTGTTCCGGCATGATCAGGAACGACCCAAAGATGCGCACGCCAAAGTTTTCGACCATGAAGCGCGGGTTCGGATTGTTAAGGGTGAACTTGACGGTCAGGTCGTCGATCTTTTCAACCGATGCCAC
Organism: Shimia ponticola; assembly: GCF_007995215.1. GTDB lineage: Bacteria > Pseudomonadota > Alphaproteobacteria > Rhodobacterales > Rhodobacteraceae > Shimia_B > Shimia_B ponticola. Next base: position 262,783 of record NZ_VCDK01000002.1, on the reverse strand, counting down.
CTGAGCACGGATCGTGGCTGCCTCACGCGATGAGATTTCCTCATTCGTCAGCGCCATGTTCACGGTGAATGTCACGTCATCGGCGGTGAACGCCGCACCATCCGACCATTCCACGCCTTCGCGCAGGCTGATCGTGAATTCGGTGCTGTCGTCATTGGCCTCAAACCCAGTGGCCAACCACGGGTCCAGCTCACCGGTGCCGTAGTTCAGGATGAAGAGCGGCTCCCACATGGCCTGATGCGCACCATGCATCCGTTTGGTGCCGGGGGTGAACCAGTTGAAATTCGAAGGGTCTTTGATTGTCCGGTCCAGATCAAAGATGACGGTGTCTTCCCGCGCCACATCCTGAGCCAGCGCACCCGTCGCCGCCAGAAGGGCGACAGCAGACGCCCCGAGAAGTCGTTTGGTTAAAGTCATGTTTTTCCTCCCAAATTGGCGCGTCAGTACGTTGACCGGCGCGCAGTTCAATCACCTTATCGTACGTAGTCCATAACCATGACGCGAGTACGTTCAGGCAGTTGTTCCTTTGTGATCTCGATCTCGCTCGCAAAGGCAAAATCGACATCTTCATCCTTGAAATGGCTCAAGAAACTCTCGATCCACATCGTGTTGCGCGGCCGATAAGTCAGCGTCCGGAAGTGCATCGGGATGACCAGTTTGGGCCGCGTACGATGGATCATTTCCATCAGATCCGGCAACTCGATCGTCAGGTATCCACCTGCCAGCGCAAACAGAATATCGACGTCTTCGAAAAACGCCTGCTGCGCATCGGTCAGCGGATTGCCGACGTCTCCCATATGCGCGCATTTGATGCCGTCCATTTCCCACCGGTACATGCCGTTTTGGCCGGGCACTTCATGCTCTGGGTGATGGTCCCATTCAGCAGCTTCGATGGCAGTGACAGTCAACCCACCCGCGCTCGCTGACCCGTCGTTTTGCGCCACCGTCAACGCGTTCAGAACCTCAGGCTCACCGCTGATCAAATCCGCGCGGCAATGCGCACTGTCGTCATCTGATGAGATCAAAACCAATTCTGCCGGATCAGCAATCGGCGCATAGCCCACGCCCTCGGGCGTGTAAGGGTCCGTGATCGTCACAGGCCCCTGCTCAGGAACTATGCGGAAGGCCGCATGGCCATACCATTTGATCTTCATATGGCGGGTGCGCTCCTAGTTGTTGCCAATGACATGGGGGCTGTTGGTCGCCGTGATGTCGGTGTTGTCTGGTCGCGGATGGTGGGTCCAATGGCCTGACGGATCCGACCCACGGCACAGGATCGCTTCGACACCTTGCGCCCAATTTGCATCCGCGATGCGAACGCTTGGCGGGCAATAGCGCAGTGTCAGGCCACAGCGACGACGATCTGAAGTATTGGCCAGCGAACCGTGAACAAGCATGTCGGCGTGAAGCGAAATTTGCCCGGCCCGCAGGCAGTTGGTAAACGGTTGCCCCAATTCGTCGGCGCCAGCGGTCTCAATGTGAAATACCGATGCTCCGTCCGTTGCTGATGTCTCCAGCGCGCCCATCGTGTGGGTCCGCGGAATGAAACGCATCGCGCTGTTTGCCTCATCCGCATCATCAATCGCTAGCCAGACGGTCACCGTGCGCGCGGGAGAGAGGCTCCAGAAGCTTGCATCTTGATGCCACGGCACCTGCTTGGGGTCATGCGGCTTCTTCGACAGGATGGCGGATGCCCAGCAAATGATGTCCGGGCCGATGATGTCTTGCACATGATCGAGAATACGCGCGTCCGTCGCGATATCCCAAATCTGAGCAAGCCGCGCTTGATAGCAATTAATCCCGTAATTGCCCGCCTCGCCCAACGCCGCCATCATCCCATCCACGTCGGATCTAATCCCGGCGATTTCTTGGGCATCGAATACATCGAATGGCTGCACAAAGCCTTCGCGATTGTAATGCGCGACGTCCTGCTCACTGAGACGCAGCAAATCTGCCTGTGAAGCAGGTAGAAAACTCAGATCGCGGAGCGGCGTGTTCATGGGGCCTTCGGGGTGGTGTGTTCAGCAGATGCACTGACGTTAGCGACAGCAAAAAAAGATCGGCAGGTCCAAACTTGACATATTTATGTACTATATTGATTTTCAGTCAGTCCGCGTAAGCGGTTTCTGCACCTGCATAATAAAGGTATGTGCCTATGTTTGCCGCACCTACTGTGTTCCAGATTGACAATTACTTGCGGCAGGATGAGGCCTATCACTTTGCCCGCAAGCAATTGACCGCGCGCAAACCGCGGGCGCTTCATTTCCATGATTACCACGAGCTCATGCTGATCGAAGACGGCAGCGTCACCCATTGGATCAACGGAAAAACAGAAGTGCTCACAACCGGTCAGATGGTGTTTTTGCGTCCTGATGACCGCCACGGACTTCAGGCCGACGCCCAGACCGGCTGCCGCATCCTGAACATCATGTTCCGCAATGAAAGCGCCGATCACCTATTGGCCCGCTACCCAAAAGAGTTCGCAGGTCGTTTCTTTTGGTCTAGGGACGCCCACCCCACAACGCTTCGCCTCGAAGGACCGCAACTGGAACGGGCGATAAATACAACCATGTCGCTCCGGTCGAGCCTAAGAAGCCTCGTGCGAATTGAGCATTTTCTCCTGACAATGATGACCTTTGTGCTCGACGAGGTTGCCATCATCGGTCCCTCCGCCCCCGATTGGCTGTTGCGCGCATGCGAGGCTGCGAAAGACCCAGAGGTTTTTCGCGCGGGTGGAGCGGGCTTTGTGCAGGCCGCCGGGCGGGCACAAGAGCATGTCTGCCGACAGGCGCGCAAACACCTGGGCGCGTCGCCGACGCAATACGTCAACCGCATCCGCATTCAACATGCTGCGATGCTCATGGCCGGAACCTCGGACAGTCTCGACCAGATCGCGGCTGAATGCGGTTTTGGCAACATGAGCTACTTTCATCGGCTGTTCAAAGATCACTATGGGACCACACCAAAGGAATACCGCGACCGCCGTCGCAGGGACCCGCTGCAATCTGGTTTGATCGAGGTCTAGGTTCACTTGCGCTTCACACCTGCGTCAGAGGTGCAGAAGTCCCGCCATGCTGTTGCCATGTTTTTGGGCAAGGATGCTTTTGCAGTTGATGTAACAACGCAAGGATCAACGAAATGCCCAAGGACCCACAACACCCCCAACCACAACCGGCGCCTGCGCCTGCACCAGCAAAGCCCGGCTTTGAGTTCAAGGACTGGGCCGCTCTGTGAACGGGCCGCGATGAAGACCAAGCCGTTGCACTTTCCTTGATGGAAAGACGGACCTAATCTGGCACGCATGGCCAGTATCGACACATTGCGGAATCTTGGACCGGCATCGGTACGGGAATTCGCCGCCGTCGGAATTACCACGGCAGAAGAGCTGATCGAGCTTGGCGCTGATGCAGCTTATGCAAAGTTGTTGGAAGGCGGGACGCGACCGCATTTCATTGGTTATTACGTCCTGCACATGGCGCTTCAGGGACGGCCCTGGAATGATTGCAAGGGCGAAGAAAAAGCCCAGTTGCGCAAGTCATTCGACGACCTCAAAAAGCGCTGCAAACCCGTCACAGACATAGGCATCGAGCCTGTATTGGACGCCATCGGCACAGGCCTGCGCCGCTGAAACGCGGGAACAACGCGCGGCTTTCAATGGTTGCTCTCGTAGGTAATAACCGAAGGAGCCCGTCATGAATGACTTTCTGCGTATCGTTCTTTCCATTCTGCTGCCGCCGCTGGGCGTTTTCTTTCAGGTGGGTCTGGGCAAGCATTTCTGGCTGAATATCGTGCTGACCTTGCTGGGTTACATTCCGGGCATCGTGCACGCAGTCTGGATCATCGCCAAAGAGCCGCGGCATGCCTGATAGGTCACCGCAGGCGGCCAAGCGGGCAAGTGCCAGCAACTCGCGGCGTTTGGAACGGCTAGAGCGGCTCGCAACCAACATGGACGCACTGTTCCGTGTTCCCGGCACGAACATCCGTGTGGGTGCAGACTCGATTATGGGTCTTGTTCCGGGGATCGGCGACGCAGCCGCGTTGGCACCGACTGTTTACATTATCGCCCAAAGCCGCCGCATGGGCGCACCATGGCCATTGATTGGTCGCATGACATTTAATGCTGGTGTTGACGCGGCGCTGGGTTCAATCCCTCTGCTTGGTGATCTGTTTGACATTGGGTGGAAAGGCAACCTGCGCAACACGCGTTTACTGCGCCGCCATCTTGAACGGTGTGGCAAAGTCCCTGCCGACGAGAACGCACAAGGCACCCTGACGGGCGATCAACGTAGCCACGCTGCGTGAAACCTGACTGACGAAACGAAAAAGGCGCCCGGATCACTCCGGACGCCTTTTCTGTTTCTAGAACGTGGAAGCCTTAGCCGACCAATTCGAGACCCGAGAAGAAATACGCGATTTCTACCGCTGCCGTTTCAGGTGCATCCGAACCGTGAACCGAGTTTTCGCCGACGGATTCAGCGAACTCTGCACGGATCGTACCAGGTGCCGCGTCTGCTGGGTTGGTTGCGCCCATGACTTCGCGGTTTTTCGCAATTGCGCCTTCACCTTCCAGAACCTGTGCGATGATTGGCTCGGACGCCATGAATTCGCACAGTTCGTCGTAGAAAGGACGCTCTTTGTGGACAGCATAAAACTCACCCGCCTGTGCTTTGGTCAGGTGGATGCGTTTTTGTGCGACGATGCGCAGGCCTGCTTCTTCGAACTTGGCATTGATCTTGCCAGTCAGGTTGCGGCGGGTTGCGTCGGGCTTGATGATCGAGAAGGTGCGCTCAAGAGCCATGGGTCACTCCATTGGTTTAACTTTGCGCGGCCCCTAACACGCGTTTTCGGTGTTGGAAAGGCATGGCGCGCCGCACTACCTGAATACATATGACGCAGATCCCGTTTCAGCCTCTTGGCCTTGACCATGTTGTCCTGTGGGTTGGCCCACTGGAGGAAGCCGTCGATTGGTACATGCGCGTCTTGGGATGTACGCGGGGTTTCAAATACCCAGACATAGCCATGGAACATCTTTGGTTTGGATCAATTCTGATCGGTCTCTGGGACAAAACCGATCCTCGCGCCGCATATGCGCTCCCTGCAATAGACGGCGGCACCAATGTTGATCATCTCGGACTGGCCGTTGGACCAATTAATCTGGACACTCTGCGCGATCACCTGACCGCGCACGGGGTAACGATCCAAAAAGAGCTTGTCCAAGGCGGAGCGCGCGGCGTCGGCCAATCCGTTTACTTTTTCGATCCGTGGGGCAACCGCATCGAATTGAAAGGCCCAGGCCAATACCCTGACGGGACGGCGTGACGCCACTGAAACGCTCTGCTAAGCCGCGCGCATGCTGCGCATCGAAGACATCACCTACGCAATTGAAGGCCGCCGACTGTTCGAAGAGGCCAGCGCCGTCATTCCCGATGGCCACAAAGTGGGCCTTGTGGGCCCCAACGGCACTGGCAAGACAACGCTGTTCCGATTGATCCGGGGCGAATTATCCTTGGAAAGCGGGACAATTGCGGTGCCGCGGGGGGCCAAGATTGGCGGCGTCGCGCAAGAAGCCCCGGCATCGGACGTCTCCTTGATCGACACGGTTCTGGCCGCCGATACGGAACGCGCCGCCTTGATGGCTGAGGAAACAGACGACCCGAACCGGATCGCGGAAATACAAACGCGACTGGCCGATATTGACGCCTGGAGTGCAGAGGCCCGCGCCGCAACGATCCTCAAAGGGCTGGGATTTGATGAGCCACAACAACATCAGCCCTGCTCTGATTTCTCAGGCGGTTGGCGGATGCGCGTTGCTCTGGCCGCCGTACTGTTTGCTCAGCCAGATCTGTTGCTGTTGGATGAGCCGACGAACTATCTGGATCTCGAAGGTGCGCTTTGGCTCGAAAGCTATCTGGCAAGCTACCCTCATACAGTCATCATTGTCAGTCACGACCGAAACCTTCTGAATCGCGCGGTGGGGTCGGTCCTTCATTTGGAGAACAAGAAACTCACGTTCTACCAAGGCACCTTTGATGCATTCGCCAGGGCCCGCGCCGCCAAGCGCGCGGTGCAGGCAGCAGCCGCCAAAAAACAAGCAGCCCAACGCGCGCACCTGCAAAGCTATGTGGACCGTTTCCGCTACAAGGCAGACAAGGCACGGCAAGCGCAATCGCGCATCAAAGCGCTTGAAAAGATGGACGTCATCGCCGCCCCGGAAGAAGCCGCGAAACGCGTTTTCAGCTTTCCAGAACCTGATGAACTGTCGCCACCCATCGTCAGCATCGAAGGCGGCGCGGTCGGCTATGGCGGCGATCCTGTCCTGAGACGCCTGAACCTACGCATTGATCAGGACGACCGAATTGCTTTGCTTGGCAAGAATGGTCAGGGCAAGTCGACCCTGTCAAAGCTCTTGTCTGATCGGCTTACGGCAGAAGCTGGCAAGATCACCAAATCGTCCAAACTGCGCATTGGCTATTTCGCGCAGCATCAGGTGGACGAGCTCCACATCAACGAGACGCCCTTGGACCATCTCAGGCGCGAGCGTCCCGACGCCCTGCCCGGAAAATTGCGTGCCATGCTGGCGGGCTTTGGGCTTGGTCCGGATCAGGCAGAAACTGAAGTGGGACGGTTGTCAGGCGGGCAAAAGGCGCGACTGTCGCTTTTGCTCGCAACGCTGGACGCGCCCCATATGCTGATCCTCGACGAACCGACGAACCACCTCGACATCGAATCCCGCGAGGCGCTGGTCGAAGCGCTGACGACCTACAAAGGTGCGGTGGTGTTGGTCAGTCATGACATGCACTTGTTGGGATTGGTGGCAGACCGCCTTTGGCTGGTATCGGACGGCACAGTCAATCCCTATGACGACGACCTTGATGCCTATCGCAGGTTTCTGCTGCAAAGCCCTGAACCAAAGGCAAAATCTGACAAACCAAAACCTAAGAAGGTCAGCCGCGATGATCTGTTGTCGGCGCGATCAGAGGTGCGCAAATGTGAAGAGCGGATCGCAAAACTCGAAGAGATGCACACGAAATTGCAGGACAAACTTGCCGAGCCGGACCTCTATGATGCGGGACGCGAAGCCGATCTAAAGGTCTGGCAAGACAAGTTCGCAGAGGTCGAAGACGCGATGGTCCGCTCGGAAACTCTATGGATGGCTGCGCTTGAACGGCTGGAGGCGTTAGAAGCATGAGCCTGCTTGATGTCCCCGTTCTCATCACGGCCTTCACAACGCTCTTCGTGATCATTGACCCGATTGGGCTGTTGCCGCTTTTTGTGGCGCTGACACAGGGTATGACTGCGGCCCAGCGACGGACCATTGCCCTGCGCGCCTCGCTCTTGGCGGTCGGTGTATTGCTATTGTTCGGGCTTCTTGGCGAAGCCGTTCTGAGCTTTGTCGGTATTTCGATGCCGGCTTTCCGGATCGCTGGTGGGGTTCTCCTATTTCTCACCGCGCTCGATATGCTTTTTGAACGCCGCACCAAGCGCCGGGAAGATCAAGCTGAAGAGGAAGAAGACCGTCCTGACCCTTCGGTCTTTCCATTGGCCGTGCCTTTGATGGCCGGTCCCGGGGCCATCGCCTCAATGATCCTGCTGACCGGACAAACCGAAGGCGATTTTGCGATGACCGCTGCAACCTTTGGCGTGATGATCGCGGTAATCGGGATCGCATTCGTTTTGTTTCTTGCTGGCACGCCGTTGGAACGCGCCATGGGTAAGACAGGGATCAATGTCGTGACCCGTCTGCTTGGTATGCTTCTGGCCGCATTGGCGGTGCAATTCATTCTGGATGGTCTGGCAGATTTCGGTTTTGTGAGCGGGCCTTTATAGCGCCCGCTGCAATCCCCATATCTGTGCCATGACCGGAGATACCATTGCATCCATGCTATACCTGCTGATCCTGTTAACGGTGATCGGCGGAGCATTCTTTGTAGGCAATCGCCCATCGCTGGGACAGACGGCGCGCACCTTTGGAACGTGGTTCCTAATCTTTGTCGGGTTCATCGCCGCCTACGGGCTATGGGAAGATGTGCAAAGCCAGTTTCAACCGCGCACGGCCGCCGTGGTGACAGATGATGCCATCACCATCCAACGCAGCTTTGATGGGCATTTCCACCTTCAATTGGACGTTAACGGGACGCCAGTCGATTTCCTCGTGGATACGGGCGCAACCGACGTTGTCCTATCTCAAGCCGACGCCGCACGTGTGGGCCTTAATCCCGACAGTCTGCGCTATACGGCCCGTGCCGAGACGGCCAATGGCACCGTCGATATTGCACCTGTCCGACTGCAAGAAGTTGCCTTGGGTGATTTGGTGCAACGCAATGTGCGAGCCTCGGTCAATGGCGGCGAATTGAGCTTCTCGCTATTGGGTATGAGCTACCTGTCCCGCTTCGACACGCTTCAAATTCAGGGCAATCGGCTAACACTTATCCCCTAGGCGCCGCTCTCGGCCTTTTTCTCCCACCGGCCGCTTTCCTGGCTCCAGTATTGCGCGGCGCACCCCGCGCCGGTGAGAGATTTCCACTGCCCCCGCGCGCGCTGTACGGCAGAACCGTCAGCCCCGTCGAAAAGGATGCACACCCGGTCCAGCCGGTTCACGGCATCCGCGTCTACGTCTGCACCATCAAGCGCCATGACGCATTGTGGATTGTTAGGCCAATCATCTGACTGCGTCAGGAGGATGGGTTGATCGGCGTCATGGGCACCACCCGCAAGGCCATGTGGCACGAACCCGTCCTCGGGACCGAGCCACAGTTTTTCATCCATGAACTTCAACCGCTCAAGGTCCGCGCCCTTGACGACGATCCGCCATCCTGCGCCGCGTGCCTTGTCCAGCAGCATCGGCAGCGTCTCTTCCACCGGCGAACGGGTCAGATGATAGAAATACGCTGCCCCCATGGCCGGTGTCAGGCCTCGTATTTGTCGGCGATCAAACGGTTGAGCGCACGTACGCCCCACCCCGTCGCACCTTTAGGTGCAAAACTCGTTTCCGCCGCCACGCTGGCAACGCCCGCGATGTCAAGGTGACACCACGGCATATCGTCCTGAACAAACCGCTGCAGGAATTGCCCTGCCGTGATCGAGCCTGCAGCGCGACCGCCGACGTTTTTCATATCCGCGATGCGCGATTTCAGCTGTTTGTCATAGGCCGGGTCCAGTGGCATTCGCCATGCGCCTTCGCTTTCGGCATCTGCTGCAGCAAGGAAGGCGTTGCACAAGTCATCGTCGTTGGAAAAGACACCTGCCTTTTCATGCCCAAGTCCGATGATGATCGCACCCGTCAATGTCGCAAGGTTGATCATTCCCACCGGTTTGAAGCGCTCTTGGGCGTACCAGAGGACATCCGCCAAAACGAGACGGCCTTCGGCGTCTGTATTGATGATCTCGACCGTGTCGCCTTTCATCGAGGTCACGACATCCCCCGGACGCGTAGCATTCGGCCCCGGCATGTTTTCGACCAGCCCCACGAGACCAACCACATTGGCCTCCGCCTTGCGCAGAGCCACTGCCTTCATCACGCCGGACACAACACCCGCGCCGCCCATGTCCATGGTCATGTCTTCCATGCCTGCGGCGGGTTTCAGGCTGATGCCGCCGGTGTCAAAGACAACACCCTTGCCCACAAGGGCAAACGGGGCCTCATCCTTGCCGCCCTTCCACTGCATCACGACGACCTTTGACGGGCTATCGGACCCTTGGCCAACCGACAAAAGCGTCCGCATGCCAAGCGCTTCCAACGCGTCCTCTTCAAGGATTTCGACCTCGACGCCAAGCTTTGCCAGCTCGGCAAGCTGGTTCGCAAATTCGGTGGTGGTCAGATGGTTCGCAGGCGCGTTGGTCAGATCACGGGTAAAGAACACCCCATCCACGACAGACAAAAGATCTCTCGCCTCGGCTCCGGCCTCTTCTGGGCGCGAACACATGAACACCACGCCACCCGGTGCGGGTTTTTCATCACCTGTCTTATGATCGCGGTAATCATAGGCGCGCAGCGCAATACCCTGAGCAATCTCAGCCGCCTTGTGAATATTTCCGCCCAATACCAAAAGGCTGTCAGACGACTTGGCTTTGCCGATGGCCGAACCCGCCTTGCGCGCGTCTTCGGTCGTAGGCTTGCGATCAAGCTTGGCCACAATCACGGCCGTCGCATCCATGCCAGCGGGGAAAGACAGCACATGCGCCTGCCCGACAGACAGATCGGCAAAGGTCTCGCTTTCGGCAAACCGCTCTAGCGCGCCTTTGGTAAGACGATTGATCCGGCGGGCTGTCTGATCCAGCTTGCCACTGGCTTCGACAAACACCGCAACCTGTCCCGTATGTGCCGAAATGGCATCAAGATCTGTAGCTGCAAATTGGACTGACACTGGCGTGGTCATTGGGCGCGCTCCATTGTTTCGCATCATACCTAGGCCGTTGTTTGCGTGTTGGCCAGACACGTCGCGAGAACACGGTTTTATGCCTTGCCCAAATCAGATAACTTACTGCCAATTCAGGCAAGAAAGGATCAGCTGTGGCTCGTTTTGACAGATATATGCTGTCGGAATGCGTTCTGTTGTTCGGATTCTTTTCGCTTCTCTTGGTGCTGGTCTTCTGGATCAACAGGGCTGTAGCGCTCTTTGACCGGATCATCGCCGATGGGCAGTCAGCGCGCGTGTTTCTTGAACTGTCTGCACTGCAACTGCCCTACATCATTCTTTTGGTACTCCCGATCTCGGCCTTTGCGGCGGTGTTGCAGGTGGCCAACCGCATGTCGTCGGACAGCGAACTGACGATCATGCAAGCCACCGGATACAGCAGCTTCCGACTTGCCCGCCCGGTTTTATATTTCAGCCTTTTGGTTGCGCTGATGGTGGCGGTTCTTACCCACGTCCTTGTCCCGATCAGTAGTGCTAGGCTGGCTGACAGGCAGCAGGAGATTTCAGACGACTCGACCGCGCGGCTATTGCGCGAGGGCGAGTTTTTGCATCCCAACAATCGCTCGGCACTCTATGTGCGCGAGCTTACGCCCGAAGGTGAGTTGCGTGATGTGTTTCTGTCCCAGCGCAGCGCAGACGGAACAGATCAGATTTACACGTCAAAAACCGCTTTCCTGCTCCGGGGTGCCGACGGACCTCAGATCGTCATGATTGACGGACTGGCCCAGAGCCGCGACCCAGACACCAACCGGCTGTTCACGACTGCTTTTGATGATTTTGTTGTCGACGTTGCCACGCTGACGGGTGACTCGGATCGGCGCAAGCTTGCCCTTCGGGAACTTGACACGCGCGACCTTTGGAACCCGACCGAAGACTACGCCCTAGAGGTCGAGCACAGCATTGGGTCGCTAAAACAGGAATTGCACGAAAGACTGTCACGCTCGCTTTTCCCGGTCGTGACCACCCTGCTCGGCTTTGCTGTCTTGCTTTCGGGACGCTTTAGCCGGTTCGGCGTCTGGCGACAGATCGGGATTGCAGTGGCGCTCTTGATCGCGCTGAAAGTTGTCGAGGGCGCCGCCGCACAGCGGATTCAAGATGATCCGTCAGTTTGGTTCTTGGCGTATCTGCCGTTCGTGATCGGAATGATCTGTGCAGGCGCGTTGCTCTGGAATCTTGGGCGGCGTCGACGTGTCCGACAGGTTGGAGCCGCGCTCACATGACGTTGCATTTCTATATGGCCCGTCGCTTTGCGTGGAGCTTTCTTCTGGTTCTCGCCGCCTTTACGGCGCTCCTTGCCCTTCTTGATCTCATGGAGCAGGTCCGACGGTTTTCCGATACCTCGGCAACATTCGGCGACATGGTTCGGCTGACGCTTCTTTCTACGCCGCAAAGTGTCTATGCCATCCTGCCGCTCATTGCTCTTGTTGCGACGATGACGCTGTTTTTGTCGCTCGCACGGTCGAGCGAGTTGGTGGTGACGCGCGCGGCGGGCCGGTCGGGTCTTCGGGCGTTGATCGCGCCTGCGGTGACGCTGGCCCTCTTTGGTGCTTTGGCTGTGGCGGCCTTGAATCCCATCGTCGCGGCAACAGGGAAAGCCTACGAAGTTCAAACTGCGGAACTCAAGGACGAAACCAACAGTGTTCTTTCCATCGGCGCAAATAACTTATGGCTGCGCCAAGGTACTCCGGATCAGCAAACGGTTATCCGCGCAGAGCGGTCTGACCTTGATGGCACCACCCTGTTTAATGTGACCTTTGTAACGTTGGACGGGTCCGGTGAACCCTTCCGCCGGATCAACGCCGCCGAAGCCAGATTGACGGATGGACAGTGGATCCTTACCGGCGCCAAATCATGGGCTCTCGGGCGCGAAATCAACTCGGAGGCCAGCGCGGTTATCGAACCGACAACCACCGTGGAAACAGACCTAACCATCGAACGCATCCGCGACAGTTTCGGGGTCCCGTCATCAATCGCAATCTGGGATCTGCCCGGTTTCATTGACGAACTTGAAAATGCTGGTTTCTCAGCCCGGAGGCATCTTGTGTGGTTCCAGATGGAGATGGCGCAGCCTGCCTTCTGGATCGCGATGCTGCTGATTGGTGCAGGCTTCACCATGCGCCACAGCCGCGGCGGCGGCACTGGTCAAAGAGTCCTCTTCGCGATCCTTTTGGGATTTGGCTTGTTTTTTGTGCGCAACTTCGCGCAAATCCTTGGCGAAAGCGGGCAAATGCCCGTGCTGCTTGCTGCATGGGCGCCGCCCGTTGCCGCAATTGCGTTGTCGGTGGGTTTGTTGTTGCACTTGGAGGACGGCTGATGAGGTGGCGTTTCTTTGCCTGCCTTGCTTGGGCGCTGCTGCTGCCCTTTGCCGCCACGGCGCAATCAACCTTGGTTGCCGACCGCGTCACGATCTCGGGTGACGAAATCCTCGTTGTCGAAGGCAATGTCGAAATCTTCGATGAAGGTCGCCGCCTGACCACATCGCGGCTGGTCTATGACGGCAAAACCGAAACTCTGACGGTTGAGGGGCCGGTCACGCTCGAAGACGGCGAAGATACCGTCATCATGGCCTCTGGGGCGGAGCTTAATCAGGATCTGCAAACCGGCATCATGCGCGGGGCACGGATGATCATCGATAACGCAGTTCAGGTGTCGGCCGTCGAATTGCAAAAAGTCGATGACCGCTACACGCAGGCGTATAAAATCGCTGCAACGTCCTGTCATATTTGCGAAAATCGCGCCCCGATCTGGCACATCCGCGCCAAGCGCGTGGTGCATGATACCGAGGAAAAGCAACTATACTTCGATCAGGCGCAAATCCGTCTATTGGGTGTTCCAATCCTGTATCTGCCGCGCATGCGGCTTCCGGACCCGACGCTGACCCGGGCCACAGGGTTTTTGATCCCACGCCTGCGCTTTACCAGCGAACTGAACTGGGGGATCAAAATCCCGTATTTTGTGCGCCTTGGCGACCACGCCGACCTGACCTTCACGCCCTATCTTTCGTCAGAGACCCGCACACTTGAAACACGCTACCGACAAGCCTTCGTTCCAGGCGAGATCGAGTGGAATGTCAGCCTGACAAATGATGAGCTGACAGAAGACGAATTTCGTTGGGCCATCTTCGGCGAAGGCCGGTTTGACCTTATTCGCGATTATCAACTGACCTTTGATGTCGAACTGTCCTCGGACGATGACTACACCGATGACTACGGCATCACCTCCAAAGATCGTCTCGATAGTGAAATCGCGATCAGACGTACGCGGCGCAATCAGCATGTGTCCGGCGCTTTGGTCTCGTTCCATACCCTACGGGAATCTGAATCCAACGCGACCCAGCCGACCTTGGTCTTTGATGTCGGCACCGAACAGCGATTCTATCCCGAAATGCTGGGCGGCCAAGCCTATGCCAACCTCAACCTACACAGCCGGTATCGCACCTCGGACGATACCGTTGACGCGGATGGAGATGGGCTCTCGGACGGGCTTGATGTCAGCCGCATCAGCGCAACGCTGGGTTGGTCGCGTCGTTGGACGTCCGAGCAAACAGGCTTGGTTTTTGACGCCGGCGCGGAACTTGGCGCAGACCTTTTCTGGATCAATCAGGATCCGGCTTTCGACCAAGATGTCCGCCAAGGCACCAGCGCGGCAGCGCTCGCGCTCAGCTATCCGGTCGCCAAGCGAAGCCAATCAGGCACCGTGCACACTCTGACGCCGCGCGTGCAATTGGCTTGGAGCGAAACCACCGGCAAGGATGCCCCGAACGAAGACAGTACGCGCGTCGAATTTGATGAAGGAAATCTCTTCCGGTTCAATCGTTCGCCTGGGTTCGAGAACACCGAGGTCGGGGGGCGCGTGAACCTTGGTTTGACCTGGGATCGTGCGACCCCGTCCGGGATGGATAGCAGTCTGACACTCGGACGCGTCGTTCGCCTGTCGGGCGACAACGACTTTTCCGTCTCGTCTGGCTTGCGGGACGACAATTCCGATTGGCTGATTTCAGGTCAGTTCAGCACGCCCAACGGAATTGATTTGTTGGGCCGGTTGCTGGTGCAGGACGATCTGAGTGTGACCAAGAATGAAATCCGCGCAGATTGGACTGGATCGCGCGCCTCCGTGTCATCCGCCTTTGCCTATCTTCGCGCTGATCCTGACGAAGACCGCGATGATGCTGTCAGCGAATTGACGATGGACGCGGATTACCGCCTGAATGACGTGCTGACGGCAAGTGGCTCTTGGCGCTATGACTGGAATGCGGAACAAACGTCGCGTGCAGGCCTTGGTCTTGCCTATGAAAACGAGTGTCTGGAGGTCGACTTTTCGGTGTCGCGCCGCTTCAGCACTTCGGCTAATGTCGATGGCAGCACTGAGTTTTCATGGTCGGTCGGCCTGAAAGGCTTTGGCACGAGTGCAACGGAAAACCGGCCCAAGCGCGCATGCCGGGGCTAAGAACAAAGACATGAGAACGGGCAAATCCACATGAAACCTGTGCTGCTTTTCATCCTGACGCTTTTGTTGGTTCCGGTATCCGCCGTGGCTCAAAGCCGTTTCGATCCGGTCATCACGGTCAATGGCGCAGCAATCACGCCGCATGAAATCGACCAACGGGCGCGGTTCTTGCAATTCGTGAGGTCGCCTGAAAATGCGCGTGAACAACTGGTCGAAGACAAGCTCAAGATGCAGGCCGCGCGTCAGGCCGGGATCAACCTGAACCAAGGTGGGCTAGATCGCGGGATCGAAGAGTTTGCCGGACGCGCAAACATCACGGGTGACGAACTGGTTCAGGCATTGCGCTCACAAGGGATCGAACGCGAAACGCTTGAAGATTTTGTGCGCGTGAACCTCACTTGGCGCGAAGTGATCCGCGCGCAATATGGTCCACGCGCCTCGATCACAGAAAGCGAAATTGACCGTGCCCTTGCACAATCTGGCGGCAGAGGCGGCGTCGAGGTCCTGCTTAATGAGATCATCTTGCCAGCCCGCCCCATTAGAGGCGAAGCCGCGCGTTCTGCGCGTCAGGCCGAGCGGCTCAGCCAACTGACATCGATTTCGGCTTTTCAGGCTCAGGCACGGCAGCTTTCCGTGTCGCAAACCCGTGGGCGCAGCGGGCGGCTGGATTGGTTGAACCTGTCGCGCCTGCCCGCGCCACTGCGTGGGACCATCCTGTCCTTGCGTCCCGGTGAGGTGACAGACCCGATTTCGATCCCGAACGCGATCGTCCTGTTCCAGTTGCGCGATATCCGCGAAACCACCGCGCCGCCACCAGAGGTCGCCGCGATTGATTATGCCGCCCTCTACTTGCCCGGCGGACGGTCGGATCAGGCACTGGCGCAGGCCAATCGCATCAAGGATCGCGTAGACACCTGCGACGATCTTTATGGCGTTGCCCGCAAATGGCCACGCGAACAGCTTGAGCGTGGATCCAAATCACCGTCCGATATCCCATCCGATGTTGCGATGGAGCTGGCCAAGCTCGACCCCGGTGAAGTCTCGACCTCTTTGACGCGTTCGAACGGCGAAACCCTCGTCTTTCTGATGCTGTGCAGCCGGACAACAGCCCTGACGGCGGATGCGTCACGCGCAGATGTCCGCGAGCAACTGCGCCAGCGGCGTCTGGAAGGCTATGCCGATGGTTTCCTTGCGCAATTGCGCTCTGAGGCCGTGATCACCGGGCAATGACACACGCACCTATCGCGCTAAGCTGTGGGGAACCCGCAGGCATTGGGCCAGAAATCGCGCAACTCGCGTGGGCGGAACTCCGCGAAAGCGTCCCGTTCTTTTGGATCGGTGATCCAGGACACCTGCCTCTGGACCTGCCATGGCAGCCGATCCAATCGGCCGCAGACACCCTGGAGGCTTCGCGCGAGGCCATGCCGGTTCTGGCACAGTCCTTTGACGGTGATGGCCGCAAAGGCGACGCCGATCCGCGCAATGCATCCGGTGTGATTGACGCGATTGAAACCGCGGTCCGAGTTACTCAGTCAGGAGAGGCTTGCGCGGTCTGTACTGCGCCGATCCACAAAAAGGCGCTGCAAGACGGGGCTAATTTCGAACATCCCGGCCATACCGAGTTTCTGGCGGCTCTGGCGGGCGTTCCAGATGTGGTCATGATGCTGGCCAGTCCCGACATGCGCGTTGTACCGGCCACTATCCATATTCCCTTGGCCGAGGTTCCAACGGCGCTGACCCCGGATGGGTTGCGACGCACCATCGACATTACACGCAAGGCCCTGATCCGCGACTTTGGCATCCCGGCGCCGCGGATCGCGATTGCGGGCTTGAACCCTCATGCAGGTGAAGGGGGTAAAATCGGTACCGAAGAAGAAGACTGGATCAACGAACTGATCGCCGAGTTAGGACAGGAAGACCCGCTCTTGCGTGGTCCCCTACCCGCAGACACGATGTTTCATGCGCGCGCCCGGGCAGGTTTTGACGCGGCGATCTGCATGTATCACGATCAGGCGCTGATCCCGATCAAGACGCTCGATTTTGATGGCGGGGTCAATGTCACCCTCGGTCTGCCCTTTATCCGCACCTCGCCAGATCACGGCACCGCCTTTGACATCGCTGGCAAAGGCATCGCCCGCCCAGACAGCCTGATTGCCGCGTTACGTATGGCCCAAGAGATGGGACACAAACGTGGCACGCATTGATGATCTGCCGCCCCTGCGTGAGGTCATTGCGACCCATGGGCTGAATGCGAAGAAATCGCTTGGGCAGAACTTTCTGCTGGATCTGAACCTGACGGCAAAGATCGCGCGGCAGGCAGGCGATTTAAGCGGCTGTGACGTCCTTGAGGTTGGACCAGGGCCTGGCGGTCTCACGCGCGGCCTGTTGGCCGAAGGGGCGCGAAAGGTTCTCGCCATTGAAAAGGACGACCGCTGCTTGCCCGCCTTGGCGGAAATTGCCGCCGCCTATCCCGGTCAGCTTGAGGTGATCAATGGTGATGCGCTCACGACTCCCGTCCTTGATCACCTGACGCCGCCCATTCGCGTTGCAGCCAACCTGCCCTATAACGTCGGAACCGAACTCTTGGTGCGATGGCTGACTCCGCCGGAGTGGCCCCCGTTCTGGAACAGTCTGACACTGATGTTCCAGAGGGAAGTTGCGGAGCGTATCGTCGCGCAACCTGGGTCAAAGGCCTATGGTCGGCTCGCGATCCTTGCTCAATGGCGGGCGGATGCGCGGATCGTCATGTCGTTGCCACCAGAGGCGTTTCAACCTGCACCCAAGGTGCATTCTGCCGTTGTTCACCTCACAGCCTTGTCAGAGCCACGATTTCCCGCGGACGCAAAGGTCCTCTCAAGGATCGTCGCAGCCGCATTCGGTCAGCGTCGCAAAATGCTCCGCGCCAGCCTCAAGGGACAAGCGCCGGACATGGAGGATCGACTGCTTGCAGCGGGTATTCCGCCGACGGCACGGGCCGAGGAAATTGATCTGGAAAGGTTCTGCGCCCTCGCCCGATTGATGACCTAACAAAAAAGGCCGCCTCAACGGCGGCCCTTGATTGCTCAGTACCAACAAGGCTATTCGGCGGCGGTCTGTTCCCCGCCTGCATCCGGCGCCGGGTCGGATGCTTCGGTGTTCTCAGATGCGTCTTCGGATTTTGGCGCGTCCGACTTGGGTTTGCGCGACCGGTTTCCAGGCGCGCGGGACCGCGAACGGCTGGTTGGTTTCTTTGGCGCGCTTTCGGGCGTTTCCACCAAACCGCTATCGTGATCACCGGACGCCTCGATCACGTCAGGCTGAGGTGCATCACCAGGATCCTTGGATGCCTCATCCGGGGCGGCATTGCTTTCGCGTTCCTGGCGCTCAGCACGCTCGCGATCGCGTTCGGCCTGCCGTTCGCGGTTCTGACGCTCTTGCTCTTCGCGACGGGCCTCTTGCTCGCGCTGAGCTTCGGCCAACAGTCGCGTGTAGTGCTCGGCATGTTGGGCAAAGTTTTCAGCCGCAACGCGGTCGCCAGACAACTGCGCATCGCGGGTCAGTTGATTGTACTTGTCGATGATTTGCTGCGGCGTTCCACGCACCTTGCCCTCTGGGCCAGAGCTATCGAACACCCGGTTCACGACGTTGCCGACAGACCGGTTGTTGTTATTGCGGTTCTTGGACCGCGAACGCGACTTCGATGATCTCATTAAATCTAGTCCAGCCTGTTTTCTTGGCTCATGATGTGACCGGCTTGCGGTGGCGTGGTCACTTATCTTTGGTGGGCGTCGCGCGGCGAGCAGGCTCAGCCCTGCGGACGCGCAATGTTTGGCATGTCACATGCCCTGCCGCAACATGATTCGACCCTTTGCAACCAATTTACGCGCGAATTGGCCGCTTCTGCGGGTTTTGGGCCACCAAAACCCGCGGTCGCCCGTCCAGATCAGTCTTGCAGGTCACATCACCCCACCCTGCCGCCATTGCGATTTCTTGAATATCGGGCCACTGGCCTGCCCCGAATTCAGCCATCACAACACCCCCGTCTGAAAGATAATCGGACGCCTGCGAAAGGATAACCCGGTACGGGGTCAATCCATCGGCCCCATCTGTCAGCGCCATCGTAGGCTCGTGATCGCGCACCTCTGGCATCAAGTCGGGCAAATCATCCGCAGGAATGTAAGGCGGGTTCGAGACAATCAGATCGTGAGTGCCTGTCACCGCGCTAAACCAATCAGAAGTCTCAAGGCACAACCGGTCCGTCACGTCATGACGTTCGGCATTGGTCGAAGCTATGGCAAGTGCCGCCGCAGACAGATCAACAGCCATCCCTGTCACCTGCGGTCGTTCCGCCAGAAGCGTGATCGCAATACATCCGCTGCCTGTGCCAAGATCCAGCACCGAGTTGAACGGCACCTCAAGCGCCGCAGCAATAAGCGTCTCCGTTTCAGGCCGCGGATCGAGAACATCGGGGGTCACGCGAAACATCCGCCCCCAGAACGCGCGTTGACCAAGAATATGAGAAACGGGTTCGCCATTAATCCGGCGCGCCACGTGATCGCGAAACCGGGCATGGATGTCATCAGGCAACGCGTCATGCGCCATCAACGTCAGCCGACCAACGTCACAACCAATAGCCCCTGCCATCAGGAGCCGCGCTTCTCGCATGTCTCCTAGCTCAGCTGCCCCATACCGCAACGCAGCGGCGATGGTCATCCTTCCATCTCGGCCAGTTGCCGCGCCTGAGTTTCGGCCTGCAGAGCATCGATGATTTCGTTCAGATCGCCCTGCATCACGGCGTCCAGCTTGTAGAGCGTGAGATTGATGCGGTGATCGGTCATCCGTCCTTGCGGGAAATTATAGGTGCGGATGCGTTCCGACCGGTCGCCCGATCCGACCTGTGCTTTGCGATCTGCCGAGCGTTCGCCATCGATCCTCTGCCGTTCCATGTCGTATAGCCGGGTTTTAAGAACCTGCATCGCAATCTCGCGGTTACGGTGCTGCGATTTCTCGGAACTCGTCACGACGATCCCGCTGGGAATGTGCGTGATCCGCACAGCCGAGTCGGTGGTGTTGACGTGCTGTCCCCCGGCCCCAGACGCGCGCATCGTGTCGATGCGCAGATCGTTCGGCGCAATCTGGATATCCACGTCCTCGGCTTCGGGCAGCACGGCGACGGTGGCCGCGGATGTATGGATTCGTCCGCCACTTTCGGTGGTTGGCACACGCTGAACGCGATGGACGCCGGACTCATACTTTAATCGCGCAAAGACGCCCTCGCCCTGAACATGGGCGGTCACCTCTTTGATCCCGCCAAGCTCGGTCGCCTGTTCTTCGATGATCTCGAATTTCCAGCCCTGCGTTTCTGCGTAGCGTTGATACATGCGCAGCAGATCACCGGCGAACAAGGAGGCCTCGTCCCCGCCTGTACCTGGACGGATTTCGATCATGGCCGGACGCGCGTCTGCGGCATCCTTGGGCAACAGAGCAATGCGCAGTTCCTGTTCAATCTCAGGCAGCTTGGACCGCAGGACAGGCAATTCCTCTTCTGCCAACTCTTTCATGTCCGGATCATCAAGCATGGCCTCAGCCTCGGCCAAATCAGATTGCACCTGCTCATAGGCGCGTATTTGATCCACCACGGGGCGCAGGTCTGAGTATTCCTTGGCCAGCACCGCAATGTCACCTTCCCCGGTGGCCATCTGGGCCTCCAGAAACTCAAAGCGTTGAGTGATTTGCAGCAATGTATCCTGAGGTACCATGCCACAGGGGCTTGGGCGAACTCTGAGCTTTGGTCAAGAGGGCGAAATGTGGTATCTTAGATCCATGCGTTATCTTCTTCCTCTTCTTCTGATCGCGTCTCAGACCAGTGCCGAAGGAAAGACGGTGGACTGTTATTGCACCGATAGGTCCGGGAGCCGCGTGGAACTGGGACAAACCATCTGCATGTTCGTCGATGGCAAATCCTTTATGGCCCAATGCCAGATGTCACTGAACAACCCGATGTGGCGCAGGCTGCAAGACGGCTGTCTCAGCAGTGACGCGACGCCGACTGAGCCAAGTCTTCTGGACAGGCTAGAGGCGCTCAAGCCAGCCTAGGATGCGCGCCCGGTTCGCGCCAAGATCGGACTTTCCGTAGACCAAATTGGCGTAGAGATGGAGATTTCCGTCCTCGACCCAAACGGTATTGATGTCAGGAAAGGCCCAAAGCCGCGACCGCGTTTCGTAAATCATGGGAAGGTTGTCCGGCCCACCAGAGCGACGCATCACGCGCGGTCCGTTCATGATGACCTGATCCAATTTCACCAGTACATCCTCTGGCAACTCAGCCAACGTGCGCACGGCATAGAACCCGCCGGCCGACGGATAGTCGCCCGGCAACGCGGCAGCAGGCCTTGGGCCAGCGGCGGTGTCGGCCACTGGTGTGAAACGTACATAGGCCATTGCCGCCAACACGAGCAGCACGAACAGGATCAAAACAGTCATCATCAGCTTCATGTCTAGCGATATGGGACCCCGGGCAGGATCGACAACATCTCGAACATCAGATTTGCGCCGACCAACGCCGTGTTGCCAGAAGGGTCATAAGGCGGTGAAACCTCTACCAAATCGACACCGACGATATTCAGACCCCGCAACCCGCGAATGAACTCCATCGCCTGCCAGGTCGTCAGTCCACCGATCTCGGGCGTGCCCGTTCCGGGTGCAAAGGACGGATCAAGGCTGTCGATATCGTAGGTGATATAGGTCGGATGGTCTCCGATCTGTTCACGGATCTTCTCGGCCAAGGGGCCCAGAGGTTTGTGCCAGATGTCTGGTGCGAGGGTCATGTTGAAACCCCATCCCGCTGCCTCGGTGAAATCCTCTGCTGTGTAGCCGGTGCCGCGCAAACCGACCTGAAACACCTTGTCTGCAACGATAAGACTTTCCTCGTAGGCGCGCCGGAATACCGTCCCGTGCGTCTCACGTTCGCCAAACATCTCGTCGTTGACGTCTGCATGCGCATCGACATGAACAAGGGCAACAGGCCCGTGCTTTTTGGCAATTGCGCGCAGCACAGGCAGCGTCAGCGTGTGATCGCCGCCCAGTGTCGCGGGAATGACGCCATGCTTCAGAACCTGATCGTAAGTCTCTGTAATAATGCGAATACTATCAGAGAGTGAGAAGGTGTTGATCGCCACATCGCCCAAATCAGCCATTTGCAACCCATCAAACGGCGCCGCGCCCGTCTGAATGTTGTAGGGTCTGATCATCGCGCTTTCTTGGCGAAGCTGTTTCGGTCCAAAGCGTGTGCCAGAGCGCCAGCTTGTCCCGATATCCAACGGAATGCCCAGAAACGCGACGTCGAGACCTTGGGCTGTCTCGGCCTCGGGCAACCGCATAAAGGTCTGTGGTCCGGCAAACCGGGCCAGATCATTTCCACTGATCGGTTGGTTAGGCATTGGCTTTTTTCCTGAGGTTCCAACAGTATAGGCACATAAGCTCCATCGCCACCTGCGATCCCGCCACCGCCGTTGCGCCTGTGGTATCAAACGGCGGCGACACCTCAACGACGTCACACCCAACGACATTAATGCCACGCAATGCCCGCAACATGGCAAGCGCCTGCGCGGAACTGAGCCCTCCGGCAACGGGTGTTCCTGTTCCAGGCGCAAAAGCTGGGTCAAGGCAGTCAATGTCAAAGGTTAGGTAAACCGGGTTATCTCCCAGAATTTCTTTGATTTTCTTCACCGCTTCTTTCCACCCGTCGTGGACCTCGGGTGCATCAATCACGTTCATGCCCATGAAATCCTCGACAACCGTTCGGATGCCGACCTGCACCGAACGTTCCGGTACGATCAAACCCTCTTTGACCGCTTTGTAGAACATCGTGCCATGGTCTATCCGGTCAAAGTCATCATCGACCCAAAGATCACTATGCGCATCGAACTGAAGCAGGGACATTGGCCCGAACTTTTCGGCATAAGCCCTTAGGATTGGATAGGAAATGTAGTGATCCCCGCCAAGGACGAGCGAGCCTGCGCCCGCCGCGAGAATACCGCGAATATGGTCCGTCAGTGCCTTTGGAAATTCGCTGGTCTTGGCATAGTCGAATGCCAAGTCGCCATAGTCAGCCACGTTGAAATCCGTCAGCGGGTCAATGTCCCATCCGTATGGCGGATCACAGGGTTGCAAGGTGGACGCCTCGCGTATCGCGCGCGGGCCAAAACGTGTTCCAGTCCGGTGGGTCACAGCCTGATCGAATGGCACGCCCGTCACGGCAAGATCGACCCCGGTCAAATCCTTCGTATAGGTGCGCCGCATGAAAGACAGCACTCCACCGAAAGCGTTCTCAAACGAATGCCCGCGATAGCCATCGCGCGTCAGCGCATTGTCCACATCATTTGCCGCATCTTTTAATGCCATCAGCCCAACCTCACACCTTCTCGGACCAAACCATCCGCCGCATCCATGATCGCCGCACCCAGTGTGTCAACGATGAAACCAGCCTGATCTTCGGTCAGGATCAAGGGCGGTGACATCACGTTCAAATGGCCGATGGGCCTGACCAAGAGGCCTCGCGCCTCGGCAGCGTCGGACACGCGTTTGCCGATATCCAATTCATCAGGCAGCAAGGCCTTGGTTTCTTTGTCAGCTACATTCTCGACACACGCAATCAGCGCCTCGCCCCGCACATTGCCCACGGTCGGCAGGTCAATCAGACCTGCCATGCCCTCTTGCAGAACCGCACCGACCTTGATCGCGTTCTCCAGCAGCCCTTCTTGCTCGATAATCTGCAAATTCTTGAGCGCAGCCGCGCAGGCCACAGGATGGCCCGAATATGTGAAGCCCGACGTGTACCACTGGGGCTTCGCCGTCAGCGTGTCCCAGATTTCTTCGGAAAACAGCATTGCGCCAATCGGCTGATAGCCCGACGACAAACCTTTCGCGCAGCAAATGATGTCGGGCCGCACGCCATAGCGGGTCTCGGATGCAAACATATGACCCAGACGGCCAAAAGCAGTCACAACCTCGTCGGCAACAAAGAGAATACCGTGCCTTTGACACACCTCCCACATCGCCTTCAGATAGCCCTCTGGCGGTACAAGCACCCCGCCAGACGCCTGAATAGGCTCTGCAAAAAACGCCGCGATCTTCTCTGCGCCCACCTCGGCAATCTTGGCCTCGAACTCGGCGACAAGCTCCTCGACCGTCACATTATCCCTATAGACATAAGGCGCGCTCAGGTGGTGGATCGTTTCGGTTTCATAGGCAAATTCCGGCGCGCGGTCGCCGTTGCGCAAGCCCAGAGACATGCTGATGAACGTCGAACCGTGATAGGAGTGCTGCCGCGCGACCATGTGGGTTCGCCCTTTGAAGCCGCGCGCAGCCTGCACAAAACAGGCCATCCGGTACGCGCTATCGATGGCAGTCGAGCCGCCGGTCGTGAAATGCACGTGATTGATGCCCGTGGGTGCCAGATGCGCCAGCCGCGCTGCCAGCTCGGCTGCCGGATCGTTGGTCATGTCCACAAAGGTGGATGAAAACGCCAGTTTCTCGGCCTGCGCTGCAATGGCCTGTGCCATGTCCTTGCGACCCAAGCCGACATTGGTGCACCAAAGCCCGCCCACGGCATCCAGATACTGCGTGCCCTGTGCATCCCAAAGATAGCAGCCTTCGCCACGCGACACGACCATGGGCGGCGTGTCCGCCCCGGTGAACTGCCAGGGATGCAACGCATGGGCGAAATCCATCTGCGCCAGATCATTCATGCCGCGGTCTCCATATCTGCGCCCAACGGCGCGGCCCGTTCCACGACGCGGGCGAAAAACGACGCACCAACTGGGGCGATCTCATCGTTGAAGTCATAGGCCGGGTGATGCAATCCGGCGCTCTCGCCCTGCCCTATGAACAGGTAAGCGCCGGGTCGTGCTTCGAGCATGAAGCTGAAATCCTCTGCCCCCATTTCCCGTCCCATGTCATCGTCCACCGTGGCGCTGATCTCCCGTGCGACCTCGGCGGCAAATGCCGCGCGCCCTGCATCATTTACCGTCGCCGGATAACCACGCTCATATGTCAGGTCGGCGGTCAGGCCATGTGCAGCCGCCGTGCCTTCAACAATCTCGCGCATGCGTTTTTCGACCATGTCCTGCACGGACTTGTCAAAGGTCCGGACCGTCGCGCAGATATAGGCGCTTTCCGGGACGATATTGTCGGCGCTGCCCGCATGGATTTGCGTGACTGACACCACAAGATCATCCAGCGCATAGTGATTGCGGCTAACGATCGTCTGCATCGCCTGCACCATCGCCACAGCCGCAACGATCGGATCCTTGGTGGTATGGGGTAGCGCTGCGTGTCCACCAACACCTTTGACCGTCACATGAACCGTATCTACCGCCGCCATAATCGGCCCGGCTTTCGTGTAAAACCCGCCGGGCTCAAACCCGGGCGCGTTGTGCAGCGCATAGACCTGTTCGATGCCGAAACGCTCCATCAATCCGTCTTCGACCATGACACCGGCGCCGCCCCCATTTTCCTCGGCAGGCTGAAAGATCAGCACAACCTGCCCGGCGAAATTCCGCGTTTCGGCAAGGTAACGCGCTGCCCCCAGCAACATTGTTGTATGCCCATCATGGCCACAGGCATGCATGGCACCAGCACGCGTACTGGCCCAATCCGCGCCCGTGGTCTCTTCCATCGGGAGCGCATCCATATCTGCCCGCAACCCAATGACAGGTCCTGCACCCCTCCCATTGATCACCGCAATCACGCCGCTGGTCGCGATGCCGGTGTGAATATCGGTGATCCCGAACTCCTTTAGGCGCGCGACCACAAACTCTGCCGTGTCGTGACACGCAAAGCCAAGCTCCGGATGTTGATGCAGATGCCGCCGCCAAAGGGTCATGTCCTCGGCAAACTCTGCTATCCGGTTGACGATGGGCATGGGCTATCCTCCTATCACCACCGAACCATGCCAAAACGAGGGCCGCAATGGACAAAAATGAGCTGGTCTTTGACCCCAAGGGCGGCATGCCTCGGCTTTTGGAAATCATGCGCCGCCTGCGCGACCCCGAAACCGGCTGCCCATGGGACATCGAACAGACGTTTCAGACCATCGCCCCCTACACAATCGAGGAGGCCTATGAGGTCGCGGACGCCATCGAACGGGAGGCCTGGGACGAGTTGGAAGGCGAATTGGGCGATCTTCTGTTGCAAACCGTCTATCACGCCGCAATCGGAGAAGAACGGGATCTGTTCACCTTTGCCTCAATCGCGGACAAGATCAGCGACAAGATGGTCGCTCGCCACCCCCATGTCTTTGGAAATGAAAGCCGCGACAAAACTGCTGAACAACAGGTTGCGGACTGGGAAACGATCAAGGCCGCTGAACGCGCAGGCCAAGCCCAAAAAGGGACGCTCGATGGTGTGGCTCTTGGCCTACCGGCCTTACTGCGTGCGCTCAAATTGCAAAAACGTGCCGCGCGTGTCGGGTTTGACTGGACCGATCCCGAGGATGTTCTGGACAAGCTTACCGAAGAAACACGTGAACTGATCGCGGCGCGCGAAACAACGGATGCAGATGCCATTCAGGACGAATTCGGCGACCTGCTTTTTGTGATGGTCAATATCAGTAGGCATCTGGGCGTTGACCCCGAAGCAGCCCTGCGTGGGACCAACGCCAAATTCACACGCCGTTTTGAGTACATCGAAGCCGCCTTGGCCAAGCGCGGGTCAAGCCCAGAGGATGCAAGTCTTGAAGACATGGATGCACTTTGGAACGAAGCCAAAGCCGCCGAGCGCTAACCTCATCCATTCGTCTTTCTGAAAGGCGCGAGAGGCGGCTACACTCAGCGATCAAGGGCAGCCCAAGCTGCCGCAAGGCGAGCCGGGCCGGACCAGCGGCAGAAATCCATGCAAGCGCTAGACATTTGTCGCCACGCGCCTCACTTACTCCTCATGACACGCAAGATCATCATCGACACCGATCCCGGCCAAGACGATGCCGTCGCGATTTGCCTCGCACTGGCCTCCCCTGAATTAGAGGTCTTGGGCATCACCACCGTCGCCGGGAACGTACCGCTTGACCTGACGACGCGGAACGCCCGCGTGACCTGCGAACTCGCTGGGCGACCTGACATACAAATCTACGCAGGCTGTGACCGCCCCATCGCGCGTGATCTGCGCACTGCCGAACATGTTCATGGGCAAACCGGTCTCGATGGTGCCGACCTGCCCGAGCCTGCAATGCCCGTGCAGGAAAAGCACGGCGTTGATTTCATTATCGAAACCTGCCGGGCCGCAGAGCCGAATTCCGTTACCTTGTGCCCGCTCGGCCCGCTGACCAACATTGCTTCGGCACTCATCCAAGACCCCGAGATCGCAGAGGGCATTCAGGAAATTGTCCTGATGGGAGGGGCCTATTTCGAGGTTGGCAACATCACGCCTGCTGCAGAATTCAACATCTTTGTTGACCCAGAGGCCGCCGCACATGTCTTTGGATCAGGGATCAAGCTTACGGTCGCCTCGCTTGATCTTACGCACAAGATGCTGACGTCACAGGACTGGATCGCCGGTTTGCGCGCGCTGAAGACACCCGTGGGCGACGCCATCGCTGGTTGGACAGACTTCTTTGAACGCTTCGATACCGCAAAATACGGCACCAAGGGCGCGCCCTTGCATGACCCTTGTGTCATCGCGCACCTGCTTGATCCCACCCTGTTCAGCGGGCGCACCATCAATGTCGAGATTGAGGTCGCATCACCTCTGACGCGCGGCATGACAGTCGCAGACTGGTGGGGTGTCACCGATCGTGCGCCCAACGCGCTGTTCCTTGGAGATGGTGACCGCGACCGGTTCTTTGACCTTCTGACGACGCGACTGGCCACCCTATGACCGCCATACACAAGGCCACGCCAGAGGACGCGCCGCGTATTCTGCCGCTCATGGCATCATTCCACGCAGAAGAAGGAACAGAGGCAGACGACGCACATCGCCACAACGCGCTCATGCCTCTATTGGACGGCTCCCATTTGGGCGAAGTTTTTATCATCGGACCTCGGATCGCACCGATTGGCTACGTGGTCATCACCTATGGCTGGTCCATTGAATTCGGCGGCAAGGACGCCTTTGTCGACGAAGTCTATCTTCGGCCAAAGGTGCGCGGTCGCGGTTTGGGTTCAGAGGTGCTTCTCGCCGTTGGGCGCTACCTCGCCGAGGCACAGATCACGGCGGTCCATCTAGAAGTCGACCATGACAACACGACGGCCATCGCCATGTATGAAAAGACCGGTTTCCAAATGCGGGGCCGCTATGGCCTGATGACACGCAGGCTCACATGACCCAAATCGCGTTTGACAATTCCTACGCGCGGCTCCCGTCTGCGTTTTACACCAAACTCCCTGCGACTCCGGTACGCGAACCGACGTTACGTGCATGGAACGCGGACCTTGCCGAGCAGCTCGGCCTGCCTGACATGGACATGGCCGAACGGGCCGCGATCTTTGGTGGCAATGACGTGCCTGACGGTGCAGAGCCTCTCGCAGCCCTTTATGCAGGCCACCAATTCGGCAACTGGAACCCGCAACTGGGCGACGGACGCGCCATTTTGCTTGGCGAAATTCTGGACCAAGATGGCGGACGCTGGGACATCCAACTCAAAGGGTCTGGCCCGACGCCCTATTCCCGGGCAGGCGATGGGCGCAATTGGGTCGGCCCCGCGCTGCGCGAATACCTCGTGTCCGAGGCGATGGCGGCTCTTGGCATTCCGACGACACGCGCGCTTGCCCTTGTGACCACCGGAGAGACTGTTTTGCGTGAGGCCCCCTTGCCCGGAGCCATCGTCACACGCGTTGCAAGCAGCCATATCCGCGTTGGGACATTTCAGGTCTTTGCCGCACGGGGTCAGATCGACGACCTGCGCACACTGGCGGACCATGTCATGGATCGCCATTACCCCACGGCAAACGACATTCCAGACCTCCTGCGCCAAGTCGTTCAGGCTCAGGCCGAACTGATCGCGCAGTGGATGTCTGTCGGCTTTATTCATGGCGTCATGAACACAGACAATGCGCATGTGGCGGGCGACACGATTGATTACGGCCCTTGTGCATTCATGGATGACTACCATCCGGCGCGCGTGTTTTCGTCGATCGATCACGGCGGCCGGTACGCCTATGCCAATCAACCCAATATCGGCGCATGGAACATGGCGCAATTTGCGACCGCACTGCTGCCGCTGATGCCGGACCGTGACGCTGCGATTGAGGATTTCACAGCCATCGTCAATGGATTTGCCGATGCCTACCAAACCGCATGGCGGCAGAGGTTTGGCGCAAAGATCGGGCTTGGCGCACTGGATGATGCTGGAGTTGATCATCTCGGTGCTCTATTGAGCTTGATGACAAACGATGGCGCGGATTTCACCAATACTTTCAATTCACTGAGCGACGATCCTGATACTCAGAAGGTTTTCCAAAGCGAAGATGGCAAAGAGTGGCTAACCACGTGGCGCGGCCTGAACCCAGACTTGGACAAGATGTCGGTAGCCAACCCTCAGGTCATTCCCCGCAACCATTTGGTCGAAGCTGCCATTCAAGCCGCAGTTTCGGAAAATTGGTCTGCTTTCAATGACCTGAACCACGTTCTTTCACGCCCATTCGAACGACCGCAGGATGACACATACACGCGGCCACCCGAACCGGACGAAGTGGTGCATCAAACCTTCTGCGGCACCTGACGGCGATTGATCAGCACCAATCCCAGAACCACAAAACCAAGCGCAAGCAAAAGGTTCGGGCCAACCTCTTCACCTAAAATCATCGCCCCAAGGGCGACGCTGAAAACGGGTGAGAGAAAGCTGAATGATGCGACGCTTGTGGCGGGATAGATCTTGAGCAACCAAAACCAGAACAAAAATCCGAAAGACGCGATACACAGTATCTGAAAGCTCAAAACAGCCCAGTGAACAAACTCAAGCTCTCTGACAAACGGGCCAAAGAACAGGGCAGCGAACATTAAAACCGGAATTGAGCCCAGCACCTGCCAGAACAGCTGGACCTCTGGTGGCAGATCACGGGCCTTGCTACCCTTCACAATCAATAAGATGGCCGCCCAACCCGTTGACGCGCCCAACGCGGCAAGATCACCTGCAAGGCTGCCGGAGGCGTCGTTTGTCCCGTCCCAAATGGCCAGGGTCACACCCGCAAATGCCGCAACCAACCCAAGGATTTTCTGCCGTGAGATATGCTCTCGCAACAGGAAATGGGCGCCGAGCGTCGCCCAGAACGGCATAGAATAGAAGATGACGCTTGCCCGTGAGACGCTCGTCAAATCCAGCGCTGTAAACAACAGAATGAATTCGCCGCCGAACACCGCGCCCATCAGCGCCGCGATGGGCCATAGGTCCCGTGAAATGGCAATCGGGATGCGTCGAAACCGCGTCCAGACAGCCAACACAATCGCTGCCCCAACCGACCGCAATCCCGCCATGAAGACCGGTTGAAACCCATCCCCGCCAACTGCGATGGCCACTTGGTTGAACGCCAGCAACAGCGCGAACGCCACAAGCGAGATGATGCCAAAGGTATCAAGGCTGTCTTTTGATTGCATCATTCCCCCGTGCAGAAAGCACGCGTCGAAGTCAATTGTCAGCGAACCTATTCCAGCCGAACTGGGGTTGAGCGCATCTGCCCCACCCGCTATCCACGCAGGACACTCATTCCATGAGCCTTAGACACTAGGCGCCGACCCTATGACCGACACCATCATTCAGCGCTGCGAAACCAAAGGCCTGCGGATGACAGGTCAGCGGCGTGTCATTGCCAAGGTTCTGCAAGAATCCGACGATCATCCCGATGTCGAACAGCTTTATGCACGCGCCGCCGAAATCGACGCGGGCATTTCCCTGGCGACGGTCTACAGAACGGTCAAATTGTTTGAAGAGGCCGGAATACTTGAGAAACTGGAGTTCGGCGACGGGCGCGCGCGCTACGAAGACGCTGACCGCGACCACCACGACCACCTGATTGATTTGTCCACCGGGGAAGTCATCGAATTCGTCGATCTAGAGATAGAGGCGCTTCAGGAAAAGATCGCAGAGCGTCTGGGCTATACGCTCAAAGGGCACAGGCTGGAGCTTTATGGTACGCCTGCCAAAAAATCCTGAGAGAGCCCATCTCGGCCATTTGGAAACCACATGACTCCTAATTTGCGCGGCGCAGCGTTGATGACGTTGGCCATGGCGCTCTTTGCGCTCGAAGACATGATGATCAAGATCATGGCAGGCGATTGGCCCATTGGGCAAATCGTGCTGGCACTTGGCATCGGCGGCACCCCGGTCTTTGCGGTGATGGCATGGCGACAAGGCCATTCGCTATGGCACCGCGACCTTGTCAGCGCACCGGTTATTCTGCGCAACGTGGCCGAGCTGATCGGCACGTTTGGTTTTGTGACGGCCATCGCACTGATCCCATTGTCCACAGCGTCAGCTATCCTGCAATCGGCTCCTTTGGTGGTGACGGTCGGCGCCGCGCTCTTTTTGGGTGAACAGGTCGGATGGCGTCGTTGGACGGCGATTCTGATCGGGCTCTTTGGCGTTCTGTTGATTATCCGACCGGGCATGCAGGGGTTTGACCCCCTCGCTCTCTGGGCCGTAGTCGGCATGTTGGGCTTGGCGGCGCGCGACGTGATCGTCCGAAAGGTCCCCGCGCGCGTTCATACGCTTCAGCTTGCCTTCCTTGGATTTGCGACGCTCATCCCCACCGGACTGCTTCTTTTGCTGGCGGGCGGCACGCCTTTGCGCCCGGCTGCATCGGACACGGCGATTTATGCATTGATCGCCATCGTTCTCGGCGTCTGCGCCTACTACGCTATTCTGATTGCCACCCGGATCGGCGAAGTCAGCTTTGTGACGCCGTTCCGCTATACACGCATGGTCTTTGCACTGATCATCGGTGTCCTGATTTTCGGAGAACGGCCTGACTTGCTGATGTTGATCGGGTCCGCCATCGTCATCGCCTCGGGCATATACACACTGTGGCGGGAAGGACGGCACAGAAACCGTTAGCGCAAACAATTTTTATCATGGTGGTCGCTAACACTCTTTTGGACCCGCCTGCGCCCTGCTATAGCGCCGCCAAATACCGCATTTGGAAAGGCCGCTGCCATGAGCACGATCATTGATATCTTTGCCCGCGAAATCCTCGATAGCCGGGGCAACCCAACGGTTGAAGTGGACGTGACAATGGAAGACGGAACCATGGGCCGCGCCGCCGTGCCATCGGGCGCGTCGACCGGTGCTTATGAGGCGGTTGAAAAGCGCGACGGCGACAAGTCGCGCTACCTTGGCAAAGGCGTGCTGGAAGCCGTCGCCGCCGTAAACGGCGAAATTGCCGAAGAACTGGTTGGCATGGACGCCACGGAACAGGTCGCCATCGACGAGGCGATGATCGAACTGGACGGCACTCCGAACAAAGGCCGCCTTGGCGCGAACGCGATCCTCGGCGTGTCGATGGCCGTGGCCAAGGCAGCCGCTGATTATTGCGAACAGCCGCTTTACCGCTACATCGGGGGCACTTCGGCACGCACCCTGCCGGTCCCGATGATGAATATCATCAACGGCGGCGAACACGCCGACAACCCAATCGATATTCAGGAATTCATGATCATGCCGGTCTCGGCCACCTCGATCCGCGAGGCGATCCGCATGGGTTCCGAGGTGTTCCACACGTTGAAAAAAGAGCTTTCTGCCGCAGGCCATAACACAGGCATCGGTGACGAAGGCGGCTTTGCCCCCAACCTGCAATCCACCCGCGAAGCGCTGGATTTCATCCTGACCTCGATAAAGGCGGCAGGCTATGAGCCGGGCAAGGATATCTACCTCGCCCTCGATTGCGCGGCGACAGAATACTACAAGGACGGCGCTTATGTTTTGTCCGGCGAAGGCAAGACGCTGACCTCCGAAGAGAACGTTGCCTATCTGGAAGCGCTCGCGAACGACTATCCGATCATCTCGATCGAAGACGGCATGAGCGAAGATGACTGGGACGGCTGGAAGGCCCTGACTGACGCGATCGGGGACCGCGTGCAACTGGTTGGCGACGACCTGTTCGTCACCAACCCGGAACGTCTGGCGACCGGTATCCAGAAAGGCTCGGCCAACTCCATGCTGGTCAAAGTCAACCAGATCGGGTCTCTGACCGAGACATTGAAAGCCGTCGACATGGCCCACCGCGCGCGCATGACCAATGTCATGTCGCACCGTTCGGGCGAAACCGAAGATGCGACGATTGCCGACCTCGCAGTCGCGACCAACTGTGGTCAAATCAAAACCGGCTCGCTGTCACGCTCGGACCGACTGGCAAAATACAACCAGTTGATCCGCATCGAAGAGGCGCTGGGTGAAACCGCAGTTTATGCGGGCACCTCGATCCTGCGTGGCTAGGCCCAGTTGGGCGAACCCCGCCCATTCTTCTTGCTGAAATAACTTCCGCCGGAGGCATCCGGCGGTTGCACCGCTTGCTGACGCTGGCCATTGTGCGAACATGCTTCGCATCATTCGCCCCCAATCAGAAATACACCTGAACGCGGTTCGGCAGCTTTGCTGGGACTACAGGAGTTTTCTCTTGGGGCTGGACACTGATGAAAGTTGGGTCTGCCAGAAATACTACCCAACAGACGACTACCAGGACCTCATG
Source organism: Shimia ponticola (assembly GCF_007995215.1). Lineage (GTDB taxonomy): Bacteria > Pseudomonadota > Alphaproteobacteria > Rhodobacterales > Rhodobacteraceae > Shimia_B > Shimia_B ponticola. Next base: position 229,269 of record NZ_VCDK01000002.1, on the reverse strand, counting down.
AACAGGCTTGATCAGGTTCATGCACCGCCCGGCGGGGGTATTCGGCTTGCTCTGCTAGGCGATCAGCCGGTCGGCTGCGGAATGTTTCACACGCTGTCACCCGGAGTGGTCGAAATCAAACGGGTCTACCTCTCTCCTGAGACGCGCGGCACTGGCGCCGGGCGTCAAATCATGGAGACCCTGATCGCCGATTGCCGCGCCACAGGCGCGCACAAGGTTCACCTCGACACCGGGCGCAACCTGAGACAAGCCATAAACCTATACGAGAAACTCGGCTTCAAACGGTGTGGTCCCTATCAGGACATCCCCGAGGATGCTCGGGACACAATTGTATTTTTCGAGATGCTGCTGTGATCGAGGCTCTGATTTTCGACGTCTTTGGCACGTGTGTGGATTGGCGCAACTCGGTCGCGCGCGATGTTTCCGAATGCTTCCCCCAGATTGATGCGCTTGCCTTCGCGGATCATTGGCGTGGCCTTTACCAACCGGCGATGGAAACCATTCGGAGCGGCTCCCGCGATTACGTCAAGCTTGATGAATTGCATCTGATGAACCTGCGCGCGACCTGCGAGGCGTTCAGTGTCACGCCACGCAATGAAACCGAATTGAACCGTGCGTGGGAACGTCTTGACCCATGGTCTGATGTCGTTCCGGGCCTGACGATGATCAAACGGAGCCACATCATCGCGCCCTGTTCCAACGGCTCGATTGGCCTGATGACGCGGTTGGCCAAATACGGCGGCTTACCTTGGGATGCGATCGTTGGTGCTGACATCGCAAAGGATTACAAGCCCAAGCCCATAACTTACCTCGCCTCTTGCGACGCCCTGCAATGCCGCCCAGAACGTGTGGTTATGGTCGCAGCCCACAATGATGATCTCGCGGCAGCACGCTCAGCGGGTCTCAAGACCGCATTTGTCTCCCGCCCGACGGAACATGGCACAAATCAGATGACCGATCTTGAGCCCTCGGAAGTCTGGGATTTCATCGCCACCGATTTCATCGACCTTGCGAGGCAACTGGCATGACCGCAGAAGACATTATCGCCCATCTGGGTCTGCAACCGCATCCCGAAGGTGGCCATTACCGGCAGACCTGGGTCGATGACACATCCAAGAAACGCGCAACTGGCACCTGCATCTACTTCCTGCTCAAGGCGGGTGAGAGCAGCCATTGGCACCGAGTCGATGCCGTTGAAATCTGGCACTACTACGCGGGCGCGCCGCTGATCCTGTCGATGTCGGCAACCGACGACGGGCCAGTCCGTGATGTGACGCTTGGGCCTGACCTGGCAGCGGGTCAATACCCCCAAGGGATCGTGCCCAAGGACCATTGGCAAGCCGCGCGCACGACCGGCGAATGGACGCTCGTCGGCTGCACCGTGTCTCCGGGGTTTCAATTCGAAGGCTTCACGTTGGCCGAACCCGGATTTGACATCCCGCGCTAGAGCGGTTCGATGTCGCCCTCGGCACGCTGCGCGTGGAAAAGTGCCTCCCATGCCTCAAACGTGCCTGCGGCGATCGCCTCGCGCATACCCTGCATGATCTCTTGGAAGTAGTGCAGGTTGTGCCATGTCAGCAGCATGCCACTGATCATTTCCTGCGATTTGAACACGTGGTGCAGATAGGCACGCGAATAGTTGCGGCAGGCCGGGCATGTGCAATCCTCGTCCAGCGGACGCGGATCATCCTGATGGCGGGCGTTCTTGATGTTCACGACACCCCGGCGCGTAAACACCTGCCCCGTGCGACCAGAGCGTGACGGCAGCACGCAATCCATCATGTCGATCCCGCGTTTCACGGCGCCCACAATGTCATCTGGCTTGCCGACACCCATCAGGTATCGAGGTTTGTCGACAGGCAGTTGCTCTGGCGCATAGTCCAGACAGCCAAACATGGCCTCCTGTCCCTCACCCACGGCGAGGCCGCCGACCGCGTATCCATCAAACTCAATGGCGCGCAGGGCCTCGGCGCTTTCGCCGCGCAGGTCCTCTTCAAGCCCGCCTTGCTGGATACCGAAAAGCGCGTGGCCCGGTCGATCGCCAAACGCATCGCGCGACCGCTGGGCCCACCGCATCGACAAACGCATGCTTTCGGCGATCCGATCCCGATCTGCGGGCAGCGCCGGGCATTCGTCAAAACACATGACGATGTCAGACCCCAACAGCCGCTGAATTTCCATTGACCGCTCTGGTGTCAGCTCATGTTTGGACCCGTCGATGTGGCTTTTGAAGGTGACGCCTTTCTCGGTCAGCTTTCGTAGTCCAGCGAGGCTCATCACCTGAAACCCACCGCTGTCAGTCAGGATGGGACGGTCCCAATTCATGAACTTGTGCAAGCCCCCCAGCCGGTCAATCCGTTCAGCGGTCGGTCGCAACATCAGGTGATAGGTGTTGCCCAACAGGATGTCCGCACCCGTCGCGCGCACACTCTCCGGCATCATGGCCTTGACCGTTGCTGCCGTACCCACAGGCATAAACGCAGGGGTGCGGATCTCGCCTCTTGGCGTACTGATCACACCGGTCCGCGCGCGGCCATCAGTGGCCTTCAGTTCAAACGAAAATCTCTCCATCTGCTCCACCTAATCCGTCCCTTGAACGGGGACCATGGAAAAAACCGAAATTCATCCGGTTCAAAATGGCGGCTTTGCGCGTTAGCTTTCTAACGACCGAGGGAGACCATCATGACCGAAGAACAAAACGACCCAATCCGGCTTGGATGGGAAGAATGGCTTGCGCTGCCTGATCTGGGTCTTCCGGCTATCCGAGCCAAGATTGATACCGGCGCCAAGACGTCGGCTCTTCATGCGTTTGATATCGAACAATTCGGACCGGCGAGCAAACCCAAGGTTCGCTTCGGTGTTCACCCCGTCCCCGGCAACCGCGACCTGACGATCACCTGTTCCGCACCCGTCGTCGACCGCCGCGAAGTCACCAGTTCAAACGGTGAAACGGAGTTGCGTTATGTCATCGAAACACCCGTTTCGGTCGGAGGAAAACGCTGGCCTATTGAAGTGACGCTCACAGATCGCGGGGGCATGGCGAACAGAATGCTTTTGGGACGTCAAGCGCTTACAGAGGACACGCTGGTTCAGCCTTCTGACAGGTTCTTGCAAGAGGAACTCTCATACGACCTTTATACCGCGCGCAAGCTCAAGACGGCAGTCCCAGCCCGGTCACTTCGTATTTGCGTGTTGTCCCGCGAACCCAATAGCTATTCGACGAAACGGCTTGTGATCGAAGGCGAAACGCGCGGACATACCGTCGAGGTTATCGACACAACACGTTGTTATATGGCGATAAACTCCAAAGCACCCGAAGTGTATTATGATGGCGCGCGGCTTCCCCGCTTTGATGCCGTGATCCCCCGGATCGGCGCGTCGATCACACCCTATGGCACGGCCATCCTACGCCAGTTCGAAACGCTGGGCACCTATTGCGTGAACGGGTCCGAAGGTATTACCGCCAGCCGAGACAAGCTTCATGCCCATCAGGTTCTTGCACGCCACGGCATTGGGATGCCTGTGACCGCATTTGCCGCATCGCCCAAGGACACCGAAAACCTGATGAGCCTTGTCAGCTCTGCCCCTCTGATCGTGAAGCTTTTGGAAAGCACCCAAGGCAAGGGCGTCGTGCTGGCCGAAACGAAAAAGGCCGCTCAGTCCGTCATTGATGCCTTCCGGGGTCTGAAGGCCAACTTCTTGGTCCAGCAATTCGTTAAAGAGGCCGCCGGAGAGGATATTCGCTGCCTTGTGATCGCAGGCAAGGTTGTGGCCGCGATGAAACGGACGGCGGCAGGTGACGATTTTCGATCCAACCTCCATCGAGGAGGATCAGCGACGCTTGCCAAACTGTCGAAAGAGGAACGCGCCGCTGCAGTCAAAGCTGCCAAGGCGTTCAAGCTTGGTATCGCGGGTGTTGATCTCCTGCGCGGGGCCGAGGGCCCAAAACTGCTCGAGGTGAACTCGTCGCCCGGTCTTGAAGGTATCGAAAAGGCAACCGGCAAGAATATCGCCGGTTTGCTTTTTGACGAAATCGAAACCCGTGTTCGGCCAGCCCCGCTTCGTAAGAGCCGCGCGAAAGCCTAAGCTTCCAGAGCCTTGATCATGTCGACGCGGGTGGCGTGGCGGCCACCTTCGAACTCTGTGCTCAAAAAGGCGTCCACGATTTCGAGCGCAAGGCCCTCCCCCAGCACGCGCGCGCCGAGCGATATCATGTTGGCGTCATTGTGCGCGCGGATCATCTTGGCCGAAAACGTGTCGCTACACACACCGCACCGAATACCGGGGACTTTGTTTGCGGCCATCATGATGCCCTGCCCGGTGCCGCACAGAACAATACCCAAAGCGCACTCACCCGAGGCCACCATCCGGGCCGCTTCTGCGCCGCGATCAGGGTAATGCGTGCTCTCTGGCGTGGTCGGGCCGATATCAACAGCCTCCCAACCCTGTGCCTGAATGTGTCCTGCAACCGCCTGCCGCAGCTCAATGGCTGCGTGGTCGCTGGACAAAACGATGCGTTTGGAAGCTGACATGGCTGATCGCTCACTCTGGTCTGCGGAATTGCCGCGCTTGGACCAGTTGATCTACGGCGCGTCAAGCCCTGCACTATCTGGGGTGACCTGCGTGAAACAGAAGCACCCTACGCCCTGTCAGCCGCTCTTGCCCTTTACGCTTCCGCGCCCCTTCCTTATATCCTGACTAACCCCGTCGGAAAACAGGACATGACATGACCGACTCCAATACCAACGCCCCGACAGACGGCCCTATGGAAGGTGCGCCTCTGATCGCGCCCTCGTCCGTGGATCACCCGCTGCACGAGCCCATCGTCGAGGCGATCCGCACAGTGTATGACCCTGAAATTCCAGTGAATATCTATGATCTGGGCTTGGTCTACACGGTCGATATCAATACCGAAAACGAGGTCAAAGTCATCATGACCCTGACGGCTCCCGGCTGTCCGGTGGCCGGTGAGATGCCCGGTTGGGTGGCCGACGCTGTTGAACCTTTGCCCGGTGTCAAACAGGTCGACGTTGAACTGACATGGGAACCACCCTGGGGGATGGACATGATGTCCGACGAAGCCCGGCTTGAGCTTGGCTTCATGTAATGGCGGTCACGGACGAAGACATTGCCTTTGTCTATGATCTGTTCTCAGACATTCCGGGCCTGACCCATCGCAAGATGATGGGCGGGCTCAGCCTTTATTCAGAGGGTCAGATATTTGCGATCCTGAGTTCCGAAGGAACCGTCTACGTCAAAGCCGAGAGCGCTTTGGCAGAGGCATTGCATGACGAAGGGTCCGTGATCTTCGAGATGACCCGGAAGGACGGCAGCATTGCCTCCATGGGCTACTGGACGCTTCCAGAGTCTGCGCTTGATGACCCCGAAGCCGCTGCGGAATGGGGTCGCAGGGCAATAGACGCCCAACGATAGGCTTCCCCCACACATCAAGCTGTGGTTACGCTTGGTTCATGACGGAAAAGGAAAAAATGATCGCCGGGTTGCCTTACCGCCCCGGAGACCCCGAACTGGTTGCGGATCGGGTCCGCGCCCAGCGGCTCATGCGCGAATACAACCAGACCATTGTGACCGAAGATGATTTGCGCTCGCCCATTCTGGATCAATTGATCGGGTCCAAAGGCGCTGGCTGTGCCCTGCGCGCGCCGATCTATGTCGACTATGGATACAACATCCACCTCGGTCAGGATGTGTTCATGAACTACAACTGCGTGCTTCTGGATATCTGCCCGATCACCATTGGCGATCGCACAGCCATTGGCCCGATGTGTCAAATCCTTGCCGCCGACCACCCCCGTGCGCAGGAAGACCGCGCCGCCATGCTGGAATTTGGAAAGCCCGTCACCATCGGCGCAGATGTCTGGATGGGCGGCGGTGCGATTATTTTGCCGGGCGTCACCATCGGCGACGGTGCAATCGTTGGCGCAGGTGCGATTGTCACGCGCGATGTGGCGCCGGGCCAAACGGTTGTCGGAAATCCCGCGCGGCCGATTTAACTCCGACAGGCAATTCGAAAGAGGCTTTCAACGCCCGCTAAGTGGGAGCGCTCCCCCCCACACTTTCAGTTTTGCAAGGCGCGACAGATGGCAAGCCCTCCACGATCAGATCGTGGGAACGCTACTTTGCGGTATCATTCATCGCCCATCTCCTCTGCCACAATGATCAATCAATCCATGCTTGCACAGGCCGCGCCGGGCATGCAGGCTTTCAATTATGAAAACCGCCTGGAATGACCTTGCCCTGTTTGCCGCCGTTGCGCGGCATGGCCAACTGGCGCGCGCGGCCACCGAAACGGGGGCCAGCCCGGCGACGCTTAGCCGACGCATGACGGCTTTGGAAAAGTCGATGGGGCGCAGGCTCTTTCTCCATGGCGCGCAAGGCTACGCTCCGACCGCCGAAGGACGAGAGCTCTTGGCCAAAGCAGAACGCATGGAAGCGGCAGCCGCAGAGATATCTCAGTGGCAGGCGAAGGTCAGCGGCCCGACTCGGGTCCGCATTTCTGCCGGAACGTGGACGTCTCTTCTTTTGGCGCGGGACCTTCCCAAGTACTGGACGGCATCGGACAATTGGGTGCCTGAATTCCTGCACCGAAACGGCGAAATGGACATCGCAAGACGCGAGATCGACATTGGCTTGCGCAACAAACGGCCTGACCAACCATGGCTCGCCGGGCGATCCGTGGGCGATGTGCATTTTGCAATTTACGGCCAAGCGGGCATGGACCCCGAAACAGCGCCGTGGATCGGCGCGAGCCATGACGCTGCCGCGACGCGAAGCGCATCATGGGTGCGCAAGACTCATGAGGCGCAAATCGTTACAACAGTCAATGATCCAAAGCTTGGTATGCATCTGGCAGAAGCCGGCGTGGGGTGTATCGTGTTTCCGATGATGATCGGGGAAACCCGCCCTCGTCTCACTCGGCTGTCCGACCCGATCCCGGAGTTGTCTCATGCGCGTTGGCTCGTGTCGCATCACGAAACCCGGTTCGACCCAGGCATTCGTGCTGCGCTTGACGCCATCGCCGGATATCTTGGAGATACGAAATAGGGGCGACAGTAGGACGGGTTTGCACCCGTTGAAAACAAGCTCACCCACTTGTTCCGATGCACAACAAGCCCATTAACTTGTAAAACATACAAACAAGTCTTATAACTTGTTCCATGGCCACTGAAATTAACGCAATTCTGACAGGTGACATCGTCTCATCACGCGGCCTCTCGGCGCGCACCTTAGAGACGGTGATGCAGGATATAGACGAAACGGCCGATGAATTGTCGCGCGACTTCGCCTGCCCGGTCCACATGGCACGCTACCGTGGCGATGGATGGCAGGTCTGGGTCCAAGACGGATCAGCCGGCCTGCGCGCCGCCTTGCGCATCCTAACACGATTGGGCGGCACAGGCCAAAGCACCCGCATCGCCATGGCCGTAGGTGAAGCGACCCTGCCAGCCAGCGGTGATCTAGCCGCCGCATATGGTCCGGCGTTCGAGGCCGCTGGCGATGCGCTTGAACAGATGCCACGGCACCGCCGCATGTCGATCGCCGCAACCGCAGGTCCATGGCCCCTGGCATTGCTGGAAGTCATCGATTTCCAAGCCCGACAATGGACCAAGGCCCAGAACGCAGCGCTTTATCACGCGCTAGCGCGGCAGGACGTCACCCAAGCCGAAATCGCAAATCGCTTTGGCGTTTCCCAACAGGCCATCCAAGACCGTCTCGCCGGTGCTGGTCTACGTGCCTTGAACGCGGCTTTGGATGTCTTCGAAGCGGAAATTGTCAAATGATCGAGACCTTTGCCCTTCTTCTTTTTGCGCATGTGCTGGCTGATTTCATACTCCAGACCAACTGGATGGTTCGGACCAAAACGCGTTTTATCGGCATGGCCGCCCACATCGCCATCGTCTGGGTCACCTTGGCCGCTGTCACTACCATGCCGCTTCATGAGGCCGTGCTGATCCTCATCGGTGCCCATCTGGTCATAGACGTCGTGAAAACAGCCGCCCTTCCCAACACCTTCGCCAGCTTCATGGCCGACCAAGCCGCCCATGTCGCGTCGCTTATTGTCGTCGCAGCCATTGCCCCCGATCTTTGGTCAGGCAGCCTGTGGGCGGTAGATGGGTTTGACTGGTTGCCATCAACACTGATCCTGATCAGCGGCTTCATCATCGCCACACGCGCAGGTGGCTTTGCCATCCGGCTGCTGATGACACCGTATGCCGAGATAACCGAACGCGAAGGACTTGCCGATGGTGGCGCGCTGATCGGCCAGCTAGAGCGCGGTATCGTCTTTATCCTGATACTCGCAGACGCCCCGATGGCCATCGGCTTTCTGATCGCTGCGAAATCCATTCTGCGTTTCAAGCCAGAGGCCGAAGATCAACTGACGGAATACGTGATCATCGGAACCCTGGCATCATTTGGGTGGGCCTTGGCCGCCACCTTTGCTTCGCTTGGCGTAATGTCTGTCCTACCACCTTTGCCGTGGCTACCCTGATCACTTCAAAGCACGCTCAAGAAAAGCTTGCGTCTCTGGCTGTTTTGGCGCGGTAAACAGCACATCAGGTGGGCCTTCTTCAACGATCCGGCCATCGGCCAGAAAACAAACCTTGTCCGCAGCCTCGCGGGCAAAGCCCATTTCATGCGTGGCCAGAACCATCGTCATCCCGTCTGCTTTCAACGCAAGTAGCACGTCCAGAACCTCGCCTACCAACTGCGGATCCAGCGCGCTGGTGATTTCATCAAACAACATCACCTCGGGCCGCATAGCCAAGGCTCGAATGATCGCAACCCGTTGTTGCTGACCGCCGGACAGCTGATCGGGATAATGCTCCATCCGGTCGCCCAGCCCAAAACGCTCGAAAAGCGCAGAAACCTCGGGCCGGATGGCATCACGCGACACACCGCGCACGCGGCGCGGCGCCAGCATGGCATTCTCGACCGCGGTCATATGTGGAAACAGGTTATAGCTTTGAAAGACCATCCCGATGCGCCGACGCACTGGTTCAGGGTCCAGCCCCGGAACGGCAATGTCCTGCCCGTCTAGATAGACCGCTCCGTCATCAATCGGCTCTAAAAGGTTGATACAGCGCAGAAATGTCGACTTGCCCGACCCCGAAGCCCCGATCAGACAAACAAGCTCACCTTCCTGAACATCAAGAGAAATGCCTTTGCAGACATGGTTCGACCCAAAGGTCTTTTGCACATCACGCAGCGATAGCTTCACGACCGATCCCGCCGCTGTTTAGCCATCAGGTAATCCGCATAGCGCGTCGCCGGAATTGTGATCGCGAGGAAGATCACTGCCGCCCCGACATATGGCGTGAAGTTCGCATAGAGCGACTTGAACACGCCCGCCTGCCGGAAAATCTCGACCGGTCCGATAAAGCTGAGCAGCGCGACATCCTTTTGCAGTGCAATCAGCATGTTCATATTTGCAGGCACCACGCGACGTACCGCCTGCGGAAGGATCACATACCACATGGTATCGCGACGGCTCAGGCCAAGGCTCTCGGCCGCCGCACGTTGCGACGGATGAATGCTCTCGATCCCTGACCGGAAAATCTCGGCCACATAGGCCGAATAGGTCAGGATCAGCGCAAGCGAGCCCCAAATATAGGGGCTGTTCCAAGGGCGCGGCAGGCCAAGTCCGGGAATCCCGAACCCGATCAGGTAGACCGTGAGCACAACCGGAACGCCCCGGAATACATCCGTGAAAGCCGCGCTGAAAATCCGCAGTGGATAGAGCGCCGGATTCCGCACATCCCGCGCCAGCGCAATCAGCAATCCGAGAACCGCAATCGCAGGCGCGCACCAGGCAAAAATCATGACGTCGATCAGAAAGGCGTCCAGCAACTTGGGAAAGGTTGCGCTGAAGACATCCCAGTTGAAAAAGCTTTTCTTCACCGCTGCCCAACCGGGCGCGAGCGGCACGAGCAACACGATTGCCAGAACGACAGCGACCGTGCTCGTCCCTGCAATCATCAGGCTGCGTTTTCGCAGCCCGTCTTCATATATCTGTCGGCGGGTCCGGGCAGGTTTGCCCGAACCTTCGTCTGCAATTGTCATTTACTGGATCAGCGGCACGCCGGTCGTGTCTTGCAACCATTCAGCCTCAATCGCGGCCAGTTCGCCGGACTCAGTGAGGCTCATGATCGCAGCATCAACACACTCCTTCAGCGGATTGCCCTCTTCCATCAACATGCCGAACAGGTCAGGCGTGTCCGCGCGATCTGCTGGAAACTGCCCCAGAATGGTGCCCCCATCCAACACAACAGCGCTCAGATAAAGCGCGGTCGGCAGGTCAAACAAAGCCGCATCAATCTGACCGGCCTGCATGGCGGCAATCACATCGTTATTGTCATTGTAGAACAACGGATCCGAAGATGGCTGAATGGTATTGATCAGCTTTTGCGCACCTGTCGTGCTGCCAACGGCGCCCCATTTCAGACCCTTCAGTGCATCAAGCGTGGCCTCTGTTTCGGACACAGCCCCAACAGCCAAGGCGGCCATGGGCGCTGCATAATACGGTTCGGAAAAATCTACCATCTGATCGCGCTCTGGCGTGATCGAATATTGCTGCATGTTGATGTCAAAATTCTTGGCACCCGGCTGGATCGCCTCATCAAAAGACGTCCGCACCCAGACAACATTCTCGGCTGACAGCCCCATTTCTTCGGCCACTGCGTAAGCGACCGCCGCTTCAAAGCCCTTACCGCTTTCCGGCGCGTCGTCCATGACCCAAGGATAGTAGGCAGGATTGCCAGTCGCGATGGTCAGCTTGCCTTCGGTCAATGTCTTTCCTTCGTAGCAAAGGTGCCCGCCTGCCACGGCCGTCGTTCCCATCAACGCCAAAGCGCCGGCTACAATCAAACGTGTCATGATGAATTCCCCCGGTTGGATATCTGACCCGCAGCTTATGCCGCTCGTGCCGTCTGTCCAGCGCGTTCCGCCAAACTGCGCCCAATCGCGGGCTTGAGCGCGCGGCAATGCCACCCTATCTTGCAAATAGACACAGGAGCGCAGCATGTTCTCGATCCCCGGCCAAGCCGCCGTCAAAATGACCCCAGCAGCGGTCAAACAGATCGCCAAACTGATGGACCGTGACGGACGTCACGGTCTGCGCATCGGCGTGAAAAAAGGGGGCTGCGCAGGCATGGAATACACGATGGACTATGTGGATACGCCCGATCCGATGGATGAAGTTGTCGAACAGGACGGGGCGCGCGTGATGATCGCGCCCATGGCGCAGATGTTCCTGTTCGGGACCGAGATCGACTATGAGGTGTCGCTTCTTGAAAGCGGGTTCAAGTTCAAGAACCCCAATGTCGTCGACGCCTGCGGCTGCGGCGAAAGCATCAAGTTCGACGAAAGCCTCAGCACCAAGGCTTGACCCCCTTGCCCAGACACGGTTGGTAACTTCTGACAAGTTCAGGAGTTGATCATGCGGAAACTGGCTGCCGGAAACTGGAAAATGAACGGGCTGCGCGACAGCCTTTCCGAGATCGGCACGTTGAGCGAAACGCACGCGTCGCCAGCGGTTGATGTGCTGATCTGCCCGCCTGCAACCTTGATCACACCGGCACGTGCGGCAGCCACTGCGAGCATCGCGATCGGGGCGCAAGACTGCCACGCCGTCAGTTCTGGCGCGCATACCGGAGACATCGCCGCAGAGATGCTGGTCGAGGCAGGTGCTTCTGCAATCATCGTTGGCCACTCCGAACGCCGCAGCGATCACGCCGAAACTGATGCAATGGTCAAAGCCAAAGCCGAAGCCGCCATAGGCGCAGGTGCCATCGCCATCGTGTGCCTCGGTGAAACACTGGAAGAGCGCGAGGCGGGGAGCACGATTTCCGTCGTTGCGAAACAATTGGCCGGGTCCCTGCCCGACGGCGCAACAGCCGCAAATACCGTGATCGCCTATGAACCGGTCTGGGCAATCGGTACAGGCAAGGTCGCAACCCCCGAGCAAATCGCAGAAGTGCATGAGGCCCTGAGGATCGATCTACAGGACAAAATGGCTGACGGTTCTGACGTGCGAATCCTCTATGGCGGCTCCGTCAAGGCCGCGAACGCCACCGAAATCTTCGCCCTGCCCAATGTCGACGGCGCGCTGGTTGGCGGCGCGTCCCTGACGGCGGAGCAATTCAGCCCGATCATCACGGCGCTCGAGGCGGCATCGTGAGTCTTGGCTGGGTCAAGGATCGCGCAGCGACCGCGTAGCGGCTCGTCCTTGAGGCAGACACGACTCACTCTCACCCTTGAAATGGTCTGTTTAAGGCAGAGTCTGCCTTAAACGACCTCTCAGCAAAAAGGGCCGCGCGTTCCTCACGCGCAGCCCCTCCCTGACTTACAGAAAATCCGCAGATGTCCCCATAAAGGGAACGCGCGCGAAGCGCGCTCCGCTTATTTGATTATGAGTTCCGGCCCCATCACCGCGTTCGGCAGCGCCGTGGAAATCCACGGGATGTAGGTCACCATGATCAGGAACACGAAGAGCACGGCAAGGAATGGCAGTGCCGCTTTCACGACCGCCATCATCGGCATCTTGGCCACGCCCGACGTCACGAAGAGGTTCAGACCCACCGGCGGCGTAATCATCCCGATTTCCATGTTCACGACCATGATGATGCCTAGGTGGATCGGGTCGATCCCTAGCTCAATCGCAATCGGGAACACCAGCGGTGCAACAATCACCAACAGACCCGATGGCTCCATGAACTGACCACCGATCAACAGGATCACATTGACGATGATCAGGAACATGACCGGGCCGAAACCTGCCGCCAGCATCGAGTTGGCGATGCTCTGTGGGATCTGCTCATCTGTCAGCACGTGCTTCAGGATCAGAGCATTCGCGATCACGAAAAGCAGCGTCACCGTCAGCTTGCCTGCCTCAAACAGCGCTTTTTGCGTGTCCTTGTGGAAGAAGGACGGCACCAGATAGATCACGGTCTCGACCGCATATTTTGGCAGGTTCTTCAGGAATTCACCGCCATTGGCGGCACGCGGCTTGTCTTTCAATGGCCCCATGTCGCGATAGACGAAGGTGGCCACAAAGAACGCATAGACCGATGCGACCGCAGCGGCTTCTGTCGGCGTAAAGACACCGCCGTAAATGCCACCCAGAATGATCACGATCAGGAACAGGCCGAAGAACGCCTGCGCACCCGAGGCGCCAATCTCAGACCAGCCCAGCCAGTCACCTTTTGGCAGGTTCTTGACCTTGGCCATCACGTAGATGGTCACCATCAACATGAGACCTGCCATCAGACCCGGCACAACACCGGCAAGGAACATCCGCCCAACGGACACCTCAACAGCCGCCGCATAGACCACCATCACGATCGACGGTGGGATCAAAATTCCCAGCGTCCCGGCGTTACAGATCACACCAGCCGCAAATTCCTTGGAATAGCCGACCTGGCGCATGCCCGCGATCACGATGGACCCGATGGCCACCACAGTCGCTGGCGACGAGCCGGACAGGGCCGCGAACATCATACAGGCAAAGACGCCCGCAATCGCGAGGCCGCCCGGGAAATGGCCCACGCAAGCGATCGAGAAGCGGATGATCCGTTTGGCCACCCCACCTGTCGACATGAACGACGAAGCCAGGATGAAGAACGGGATCGCAAGCAGCGTAAAGTGGCCCTCAAAGGCTTCGAACAGGGTTTGCGCAATCGACGCAAGCGACGTGTCCGAAAACATCAGCAGGAACAGGATTGACGAAAGGCCAAGGGATACCGCGATGGGCACACCAATCAGCAGGAGCCCGATGACCCCGAAAAACAGAAGTGCGACGTCCATGACTTATCCCTTTGTCCCGTCTGCCACATTGGCTGCGGCTTCGATTTCGTCGTCTTCAACCTCGTGCGAGGCGACAAGTTGGGTGATGCGCCCGGTCCAGATACCCCACGCGGCTTGGCAAAAGCGCAGCAGCAACAAGGCCATAGACAAAGGCAAGATGAGGTAAGGCAACAAACGCGGGATCTTTTCGTATTCCTCACCCTCGTTGAACACATCCTCCATCCAGCGCAGCGCGCCGGGCATCGGGATGTCGTCTACTTCGTACCACCCCTGATCGCGGAACTTGTCCTCAAACCCCAGCGGGAACCAGCGCCCTTCAGTCTTTGGCAAGTTCGCGAAATTCGCCCAATAGTCCCAGGCACCCTTCAACAAAAGGAAGCTGAAGGCGATGCAGCATGCGACCGAGATGAGACCAAGCACCTTGCGAGGCCCCGGCATCAGGTTCTGCACGATGGCATCCACCCCCAGATGCATGCCCTTTTTCACTGCGTAGGACGCACCCAGCAAAACCAGCCAACCAAACATGAACACCGTCAATTCAAGCGCCCAAAGGATGTTTGAATTAAAGACATACCGCGCAACGACGTTCGCAAACGTCAGAGCTGTCATCAGACCCAAGAGAAGACTGATAAGCCCCTCTTCCAATCTATCAATCATAGCTTCACCGTTCCGCGTCGTCCTTTGGACGTCGCGCTCCCCGATCATTCATTTTTCTGAGAAGACCTCGCATCCGAGGCAAAAAACGGGCTGCCCACACGGAACACCGGGGGCAGCCCGAAGATAGGCTTAAGAGCCCATCGACATGTTAATCGCCTGCGCGGCGTCGATCAGTTCAGATGGCACGTCGCCAGAGAACTGCTCCCAAACAGGCTTCATGGTGTTGACCCACTCTTCACGCTGCTCAGGTGTTAGCTGACGAATGGTGCCACCAGCTTCGATGATCGCCGCTTTGGCCTGCTCGTTCACGGCAAAGGCTTCTGCGTTGCGCGTCTCGGTCACTTCACCAAGGATCGTCAGGAATTGCTCACGGGTGTCGTCTTCAAGGCTGTCGAGCCAATCCACCGAGGTCACGACGAGATAGTCAATGATGCCGTGGTTGGTTTCGGTCACGCCGTCCTGCACTTCAAAGAACTTGCGGCCAAAGATGTTCGACCAAGTGTTTTCCTGACCGTCCACAACACCCTGCTGCAGCGCGCCATACACTTCCGAGAAGGCCATTTTCTGTGGCGAACCACCGATGGCTTCCATCTGTGCAACCAGAACGTCAGACGCCTGAACACGGAATTTCAGACCATTGGCATCCGTTGGCGAAACCAGCGGCACATTTGCCGACATCTGTTTCATGCCGTTGTGCCAGAATGCCAGACCCTGCAGGCCACGACGCTGCATGCTGTCCAGCATCGCTTGACCGCTTTCGGACGCCTGGAACTGGTCAACCGCGTCAATGTTCACGAACATGAACGGAAGGTCGAACAGGCGGAACTGCTTGGTGAAGGTTTCGAACTTCGACAGCGAAGGCGCGGCAAGTTGAACGTCGCCTTGCAGCAGCGCTTCTAGAACCTTGTCATCGTTATAGAGCGTGGAGTTCGGGAAGACCTCCATGCACATGGTGCCGTCCATCTCGGCATTTACGCGCTCGGCCAAGAGAGTCGCGGCGATGCCTTTCGGGTGACGGTCGGTGTTGGTCACGTGGCTGAACTTGACGACGATCTCGTCGCCTTCACAGGCCGCGAAGGATGCGGTTGCAGACACAGAAAGTGTGACGGCCGCGACGGCGGCAGCGATAAATTTCATTGGTTTTCCTCCCATATGCTTGGGTTACTCCCAAGCGATGGTGAAAAGCCTAGCTGTGCTGGCAAACCTGCCAACAGGAAAAATCACATTTCTGAGAATATCGCGCAACCCGCTGAAATTTTTCAATTTCTAGAAAAGTTGCGCACCATGGCAGGATTGGATTGTCCGAAATTCCGCACAACTCCGCCTGTCAGCGCAGTCTAACCGCGATAGTCCTCTGGCGTCAGATTGTGGCGTTTGAGCTTATCGTAGAGCGTCTTGCGTGGCAGACCCAATACCTCCGCCGCCCGCGCCGCCTGACCATCACAGGCTTGCAAGGCTTCAATGATGAACGTCCGCTCCACCTCTGCCATGCGACCGACCAGCGAACCTGTCAAAGGCGCGACATCCTTCACAGCGGCGCGTCTTGCCTTGATTTCGCTCGCGCGGGCCGCCGTTGCCGCGCGCACGGTATCCAGCAACTCTGCGCTTGAACAGGGTTTCTCCAATAGCGAAAACGCCCCTTCGCGCATGGCCCTCACGGCCATTGGCACATCTGCGTGCCCCGTCAACACAATGACCGGAATGGCGGGGTCGATCTTGCGCACCCGCGCCAGCATATCAAATCCATCACGGCCGGGCATTTTGACATCTGTAACCACAACGCCCGGCCATCCGGCATGCAAATGATCAACAGCCTCGATCAGCGCGCGGGCCAAAATGGTGTCATACCCATCAAGCTCTAGCGTCTGGCCATAGGCCGTCCGCACATCTTCGTCGTCATCGACCAAAAGAACCGGTGTCGTCATTCTGCCGCTGTCGCCTTTTCATCAGCGCGAGGCAATCGAATTTCAAAAACAGCCCCCCCAACCGGATGATTGCGCGCAAGAAGCTGCCCACCAAAGCTCTGGATCAGGCCGTAGGACAATGACAGCCCCAATCCCAGTCCATCCCCGACGGCCTTGGTCGTATAAAACGGATCAAATACCTTCTCCGGCGCTGGCAACCCCGGCCCCGTATCTGTGACGGTCAAGCTGACAAAGTCCGCGCTTTGCCCAAGCGACACGTCAATGCGCCCAGCGGGTTGCCGCGCCGCCTCAATGGCGTCGACGGCATTCGCCAAGAGGTTCAAGAGCACCTGCTCCAACCGGACGCGTCCGCCCGTGACCCAGACCGCATCTTGTGGCAGATCGAGCGCCAGTTCGACGCCGGTATCGCTCAGCCGCTCGTCGATCATCTGACAAACGGCATGCACGCAGGCCACCAAATCCACGGCAGCGAGCGGCTCTTGCTCGTTGCGCGCAAAGGCGCGCAGATTTTTCAGGATGCGCCCGGATCGTTCGGCCATGGCCCCGATACGTTCAAAATTCGTACCTGCCTTCGGCGCCATGCCGCGTTCAAGAAATGTCGCGCCATTGTCGGCCAAAGATCGGATCGCCGCCAATGGCTGGTTCAACTCATGACTGATGCCAGCCGACATTTCACCCAGTGCCGCCAATTTCTCAGCCTGCACCAAATCGGCTTGCAACCTCGCACGGGCGTGGATCTCTTCCTTCAATTGGGCGTTGGCGGCGGACAGGTCGCGTGTGCGTTCCTCCACCCTTTGCTCCAGTTGCCGCGCCGCCGCCTCTTTGACCGCGAGACGTCCCCGGAGGGCCTGTCGCCTTTGCCAGATCAAAGCCCCGATCAGCGACAGGATCACACCGCTGAACACGCCCAAGACCGCGCCGGATTGCGCCTGTTGAAAGGTGCCGCGAATGTCCGCCAGGATATGCGCGGTCAAACCGGTAGCCGCGCTGTCGCGTTCGACGTGTAAAAACGGGCCCTGCCCAATGCTGGCCGTCATACCGTCCCAGATTTCCACCGGTTGCTGGACAAAAGGCGGGCGCAACATGCGCCGCTCGGCCTCAACCACCTGACCGGCCAACTCGCTTCGATTTGAAATGAAGCCTGTTTCCGAGGCATCCGAGAAAAAGATCACCTTGGCATCTGCACGCCAACTGCTTTCCAATTCCTCCACATCCACATGCAGCGCGAACACACCCAACACGCGCCCATTGTCGGCCTGAACAGGATGTTCAAACGAAATCGTTCTTTGACCGCTTGTCGGATCAAGGTCGTAGAACTGGCCAAGAGCGCCCGTCAAAGCCCGCTGGAATGACGGCCTTTCATTTGCAGGACGCGACCCGGCAGAACGCCCTTCTGACGAGGCAATGACCTCACCATCCCGCGTGATCACCTCGGCCCGGCGCGCCCCGGCCACATCTGCAATCCGCGACAACGTCGCCGTCACGTCGACCTCTTGCCCCTCTAGCAGGCGCTGCATTCCGTCGAACCGCGCAAGGATCGCTGGCAAGGTGCGAAACCGTTCTGTTCGGGCCTGCAACCGGTCAAGCGCCAAGGTGAGTGTCGCCTCGGCGCGCACGACCTCGTCCTGCATCGCGCCGCGCAAAGCGACCGTATAGCCCACACCAGCCAGCAAAGCCGACAGAACCAAAGAGGTTATCAGGATCAAACGCACCATCGCGCCTAGCAGACCGCGGCTCGGCGCGAAGTCAAGCCGTTTGCGCTTGCCCCCGACCAGTCGATTGGGGCAGCGTCCGCCCCATGCAGCGTTTTGATCAGCCCCTCAACGACCCCAATTTTGTACAAAATCCCTACCCGGCCTATGACCGCGCCCGAGAGATGGGTGACATCGTGGATTGGCCTGATTTTGGCATGCCGGCCGCCATGTCACACAAGGCCGTATCCTCTATCCTGAAAGATCGCCGCTTCGGGCGCGAGGCACCGACACCACCCGAAGTCGCGCAGCACACAAATGATTTCTACGCCGTCGAAGCTCACTCAATGCTTGAACTGGAGCCCCCGCGCCACACTCGTCTGCGCAGCCTTGTCCTGCGCGCCTTCACATCGCGTCGGATCAATGCGCTGGAGCCTGAAGTCCTGGCCCTTTGCGATGAGTTGATTGACGATTTTCCGTCTGAGCCGTTCGACCTTTTAACCCAATTTGCCCAACCGCTGCCCGTCCGGATCATCGCCCGACTCCTGGGCGTGCCAGAGGATATGGCGCCACAGCTTTTGTCTTGGTCGAACCAGATGGTGGCGATGTACCAAACCAGCCGCACGCACGAGGTTGAGGTCGCGGCGAACACAGCCGCGCGCGAATTCTCAGAGTTCATGCGCGGCTATGTTGAGGAGCGTCGCGCGACGCCCGCCGATGACCTGATCACCCACCTGATCCGCGCAGAAGAAGACGGCGAACGCCTGTCCACTGATGAATTGATCACCACCTGTATCCTGTTGTTGAATGCTGGACATGAGGCAACCGTCCACACCATGGGGAACGGCGTCAAAGCGCTGCTTGAAGAGGGCCAGAGCACCATCACACCCGCCGTGGTGGAAGAAATCATGCGCTATGACCCGCCGCTGCACATCTTCACCCGCTGGGCCTATGATGACATCGAGGTCTGTGGCCACGTGATCCCCAAGCACAGCCAGATTGCATGTGTGCTTGGCGCTGCAAACCGTGACCCCGCCGTCTACGAGGCTCCGAATACCTTCAAACCTGACCGCGGCGGCCCGACCCACACCGCGTTTGGCGCTGGCCTTCATTTCTGTGTCGGTGCTCCGCTCGCCCGACTGGAACTCACCGCAGGTCTGACTGCCCTGCTGACGCGTTGCCCGGACTTACGCCTGACGGAACAACCACTCTACGGCGACACCTATCATTTCCATGGTCTGGCCCGCCTGATGGTGCAGACCTGACACCTTCTATGTTTCAAAAATACTCAACTCCCTACGCTCATCCCAGTGGCAAGGCGTTGGTCGACTTGATCTCTTCCATGCTCAAGAGCGCGGTCACGTTATAGACGCGCACCTCTGAGATCAGCGCCTGATAAAACGCGTCATAGGCCCGCGCGTTCTGAACGCGCACCTTAAGGATATAATCGATGTCCCCTGCCAAACGGTGGGCCTCCTGCACCTCTGGGCGTTCCTGCAAGGCCCGCAAAAAGGAGTCTTGCCATGCGGCTTCGTGCTCTGACGTGCGGATCAGAACGAAGAAACAGGCCTCGAACCCCAGTGCCTCTGGATCAAGGTTCACGGTCTGGTTCCGGATCACGCCAGCCTCGCGCAACTTCTTGATCCGGTTCCACACAGGCGTCTTCGAAGACCCCACCGATTTCGCAATTTCATCAAGCGAGCGTGAGGCATCAACCTGAAGCTCGCCAAGGATTTTCCGATCCAGATCGTCGATGCGGATATTCATTCTGTTTTTACCTCACTTGGAAAACGGTCAGCCTATGTTGTCGATCATTCAGAACATTCTTCCTTCTTTGCAAGCCTGTATGGCCAAATGCCAGAACATTTTCCTATATCTACACCCAGAAAGAGGTGCTGATGAAACACTTTCCCATCTTCATGGCCGTTGAAGGCCGTCGGATCGTTCTGTCGGGGGGCGGTGACGCCGCGCTGGCAAAGCTGCGCCTCTTGATGAAGACCGAAGCCAAGATCACGGTCTTCGCCGACGATCCGGCAGCCGAGATTATGGAATGGGCCGCCGACGGAAAACTGCGCCTCGTGCGCCGTGCGCTTGAGCCCGGCGATGCCACCTGCGCGGCCTTGTTCTATGCGGCGAATGAAGACGATGCAGAAGACCTGCGGGTGACCCGACTGGCGCAGGCCGATGGCGCGCTCTGCAATGTCGTCGACAACCTCGCACTCAGCCAGTTCATTACCCCTGCAATTGTGGACCGTGATCCTGTCACCGTTGCTATTGGCACCGAAGGTGCCGCTCCGGTCCTGGCCCGCGCGATCAAGAAAGACCTGGAAGAGGCGCTGCCAGCCCGCCTCGGGACACTGGCCCGCATCGGCAAAACCTTCCGTCATGCGGTCGAAGCGCTGCCCATGGGCCGCAAACGCCGAGATTTCTGGGCAGACTACTATTTCAACACAGGCCCCAAGGCGCTGGAAGACGGCGAAGAGGCGGTACAACCCGCTTTGGAGACTTTGTTGGACTCCCATTTGAACGCGACTGCCCGTTCCGGTCACATCGACTTTGTCGGCGCTGGCCCCGGTGATCCCGATCTTCTGACGATGAAGGCGCGCCGCGCGCTCGATACGGCAGACGTCGTCCTGTATGACCGCCTCGTCGCTCCAGAGATCCTCGAACTTGCACGGCGCGAAGCCACGATGATTGAATGCGGCAAGACCGGTTTCGGCCCGTCCATGAGCCAAGACGATATCACCGCGTTGATCATAGAACATGGCCAACAAGGCGCGCATGTCGTGCGCCTGAAATCCGGCGATCCGGCAGTATTTGGTCGTCTGGAAGAAGAACTCGACGCTGTCGAAGCCGCTGGCCTGTCCTACACCATCGTCCCCGGCATCACGGCAGCGTCCGGGGCCGTCGCCGCCATCGGTCGCAGCCTCACACGCCGCGGCCGCAATGATGGCCTCCGCTTTATCACTGGCCACGACATGGACGGCTTTGCTGACCACGACTGGAAGGCTCTCGCCGCACCAAACGAAGTCGCCGCCATCTACATGGCCAAACGCGCCGCGCGGTTTGTCCAAGGTCGCCTGATGATGTTCGGCGCGGATGCCGCCACGCCGGTGACCATCGTCACCAATGTCAGCCGTGCCGATCAACAAATCATCGGTACGACACTCTCCGCCCTGCCCGACGCCCTGAAGGACGCCAACGGCCCCGCCATCCTTCTTTACGGTCTCGCCCCCCGCGCGGCCATTGCTGAACTCCCAAAACTGGAGGCCCAAGCCTGATGCCCAAGCCATTCCAACCCTCTGTCGTCACAGCCAATCATCTGCTGGACGGTGATGTGATCTACCAAACCGCCGCTGATGAATGGTCGCGAAACCTGTCCGATGCCGAAGTGCTAACGGACGAGGCAGACGCGCAAATTCGCCTGCTGCACGCTCAGTCGCAGCCAGCCGTGACCGTCGGCGCCTATCTGGCCGAGGTCGCCCTGTCGGTGGAGGGTCCGGAACCAACCCATTTCCGCGAAGAGTTCCGCAAGACGGGACCTTCAAACTACGCCCACGGCAAACAGGTCGGCGCAGCACCCGGCCCACTGGAAGCTTCAGAAGAAACCATTTGACCCACGCCCCGGGCTTGATCCGGGGCCTCGATGAACCGGGCGGATCGCCCACTCGTCGAGGTCCCGGGTCAAGCCCGGGACGCGAAGGAACAGATCGCCATGTACACCTACTCCGATTTCGACGCCGAATTCGTCCGCAACCGCAATGCTCAGTTCCGGGCACAGGTGAACCGCCGCATCGACGGCTCGCTGACCGAGGATGAATTCAAACCGCTGCGCCTGATGAACGGCCTCTACCTACAACTGCACGCCTACATGCTGCGCGTGGCGATCCCCTATGGCACGCTTTCCAGCCGTCAGATGCGCCAGCTCGCCATGATCGCCGAGAAGTGGGACAAGGGCTATGGCCACTTCACCACGCGCCAGAACATCCAGTTCAACTGGCCCAAACTGCAGGACGTGCCGGACATTCTTGACGCTTTGGCCGAAGTCGAGATGCACGCCATCCAGACCTCTGGCAACACGATCCGCAATGTGACCGCCGACCATTTTGCCGGAGCGGCATCGGATGAGATTGCGGACCCGCGCCCGGTCGCTGAACTGTTGCGGCAATGGTCGACGGATCACCCGGAATTTCAATTCCTGCCGCGCAAATTCAAAATTGCCGTGTCTGGGTCCGAAAATGACCGCGCCGTCCTGCGCGCCCATGACCTTGCCGTGCAGATCGTCGAAAAGGATGGGCAGCAGGGTTACCGCATCTTTGTGGGTGGCGGTCTGGGCCGCACGCCGATGATCGGCAAAGTCCTACGCGATTTCCTCTCGCCCGAGGACCTGCTGCCCTATGTCGAGGCCACCGTCAGCGTCTGGAACCTGTTGGGTCGCCGCGACAACAAATACAAATCTCGCATCAAGATCACCGTGCACGAAAACGGGATCGACACCGTCCGCGACAAGGTCGAGGCGCGCTTTGCAGAGATCAAGCCAGCCTTCACAGGCGTCGACCAAGAAATGCTGGAGGGGATCAAGGCACAGTTCGCCCTGCCCGCCTTCCGCAACGCATCCATTGAGGCGCTTGAGGCCTATCGCGCGGCAAACCCGGCATTCCGCGCATGGACCGACACAAACCTGACGGATCACCAGAACGATAACTATGCAATCGTTTCTATCTCTCTGAAATCGCACGGCAAAACGCCAGGCGATGCCAGCGCGGATCAGATGCGTGTCATGGCCGATCTGGCGGAACGTTTTGGCCATGATGAACTGCGCATCAGCCATGAACAGAACGTCATCCTGCCCCACGTGCACAAGGCGGACCTGCCAGAGGTCTACAACACCCTGCGCGACGCGGGTCTCGCGACCGCGAATATCGGTCTGATAAGCGACATCATCGCCTGCCCCGGCATGGATTACTGCGCGCTTGCAACCGCCCGCTCGATCCCCATCGCACAACAGATAGCGACACGCTTTGACGAGTTGAAGCTGGAGCATGAGATCGGCGCGTTGAAGATCAAGATTTCGGGCTGCATCAACGCCTGCGGGCACCACCACGTCGGTCATATCGGCATCCTAGGCCTCGACCGCGCGGGCGTCGAAAACTACCAGATCACTCTGGGCGGCGACGCCACACAAGTTGCGGCACTGGGTCAGCGGACCGGCCCCGGCTTTTCAGCCGATGAGATCATTCCGGCCATTGAGCGGATCGTTTACGCCTATCTCGACCTGCGCACGGATGCGGATGAAACCTTCCTGCAAGCTTTCAATCGCGTTGGCATGAGCCCGTTCAAGGCGGCGCTTTATCCCGCGCAGAGCAAGGCGGCTTGAGCCATGGATTGGACCGCCCCTCTTCCCCAACTGACCCAAAATCTGAATGCGCTCTTGAGCCGCGCCAAACCACAAGACGTCCTGCAAGCCGTCTTGGGTGGCCCGCGCAAAACGGCGATGGTGTCGTCTTTCGGCGCGGACTCGGTTGTACTTTTGCACATGGTTTCACGGCTCGACCGTGACGTCCCGATCCTGTTTCTGGACACCGAGATGCTCTTTCCCGAAACGCTGCGCTACCAATCGGAAGTCGCCGAGACCCTCGGCCTGACAAATGTGCAGGTGATCAAACCCAACCGGGACGAGGTCTTCTTGCGCGATACCGACGGCCTGCTACATCGCGCGGATACCGACGCCTGCTGCCACCTGCGCAAGACCCGGCCGCTGCAAAAGGCTCTGAGCGGCTATGAAACATGGATCACTGGCCGCAAACGGTTTCAGGCCGCCACGCGCGCAGACATGCCCGTGTTTGAAAACGAAGGTGGCAAGCGGCTTAAGGTGAACCCACTAGCGACGTGGGAGACCAAAGATATCGCCGCCTATATCGATGCGCATAATTTGCCCCGTCATCCGCTTGTGGCGCGCGGATACCCTTCTGTTGGATGTGCGCCCTGCACCCATCCCGTCGCCCCCGGTCAGGACCCGCGCTCGGGCCGCTGGGCGGGTCAGGACAAGGTCGAATGCGGCATCCATTTTGAAAACGGCAAGTTCGTGCGCGGCACCCAACCGGATACGGGGCCTGCACCCACCAAAGCACCAGAGGACGCCTGACACATGAGCGTGATTGTCACCGATACTGGGTTTGCACCCGAGGATTTCACAGGCACCTTTGTGCCGCTTGCCGCCAATGACGCGCCTGCTGCGGCGCTGGATTTGGCCTCGGACGCAAACCCAGATGCTTTGAAAGATCAACTCGACGGTGTTGAGGCAATCCGCATCGACTTTCCGTCCTTTGCCGATGGTCGTGGTTTCACGATTGCCGCACAGCTTCGACGGTTGGGGTTCGCGGGCCGCTTGCGTGCGCGTGGGCATGTGATCGCCGATCAATACACGATGGCACGCAGGTCCGGCTTTGATGAGGTGGAGATCAGCGATGAACTCGCCGCCCGCCAACCAGAGGATCAATGGCTGTTCCGCGCCGATTGGAAGGCAAACGATTATCAGGCCCGTATGCGCGGTTAGGCACGTCGCATCACCGTCCCTATGGGTGCAGTGCGTGTTCACACGCACCGTGCCGAGACGGACATGACCCAAATCAATGCGCCCCATTGGTCGCGTTGACATGAACTCAAATACCAGTGACACCAGAGAGGCCCGGGTGTAAACCCAGGTTGACATAGATGACCGAGACAAAGCCCGTGAATGTACAAGCCGCAACACCTGTCCTGCCCGATGCCCAGACCGTAACCGAGGTCGAACACTATACGGATCGCTTGTTTCGCTTCCGCGTGACGCGTCCCGCATCTCTGCGGTTCCGTTCGGGCGAATTTGTCATGATCGGGCTGATGGGTGATCCGCACCCCGAAACCGGCAAGCAGAAACCAATCCTCCGCGCCTATTCCATCGCCTCACCCAGCTGGGACGAAGAGTTGGAATTCTACTCGATCAAGGTGCAGGACGGCCCGCTGACTTCGCGGCTGCAAAACATCAAGCCGGGCGACCAGATTATTCTGCGCCCGAAACCGGTGGGCACATTGGTCCACGACGCTTTGTTGCCGGGTAAACGGCTATGGTTCTTTTCAACAGGCACCGGCTTTGCCCCGTTCTCATCGCTTCTGCGTGACCCGGAAACCTATGAAAAATACGATCAGGTCATCGTCACGCACACATGCCGTGACGTGGCCGAACTGAAATACGGAGCCGAGATCGTCGAGCAGGTTCGCACTGACGAAATGCTTAACGAACTGATCGGGGCCGAGAACTTGGCCAAGCTGGTCTATTATCCGACCACCACTCGCGAAGAGAGCCCAAAGATGGGCCGCATCACAAACCTGCTTAAAGATGGCACCGTGTTCCGCGACCTTGGCATTGATGGCATGAGTGCCGATGTGGATCGAGCCATGGTATGTGGTTCCATGGGCCTGAACCTTGATCTCAAGGAAATCCTTGAAGGTTATGGCTTGGAAGAAGGCGCAAACTCCGATCCGAAGCATTACGTCGTAGAAAAGGCGTTCGTCGGCTGACCGACAAACGCCCTTTTGGAAACTGGTTAGAGCTGCGTTTTAGCCGTCTGAACGAATTTGGCTCTCTTGGCTTTCTTCAAAGCTTTCACGCAAGCTGACCGTATTGCCTGACGCGCTCTCGCGAGGCCCCATGTCTGGCGCCGTCTCTGCCGACAGTGTGGTGATCGCCGCGCCTGTGGCCGCACTCGCGCCGGCCTCACCCGCAACGTCCCCTGTCACAGGTATCGACATCGAGCTGCCAGCCTCTTTGATGCGGTCTGTTCCATCGGCAGTCGCGCTGACAGCATTCGGGGCCTCGGCTACCGCTGAGATAGACTCATCTGTTTGAAGTCGGTCAACCTCCACGACACGTGGATCGCTGAATTGCTTATACAGCTGCCAGCCGCCCATGGCGCACACCAATCCAAAGATGGCGTAAAGAACATATTTCATGGTCGTCTCCTTTGCTGGTTTCAAAGACCCAACAAAGGCACCTGCAGATCGTTCCGCCTTTGCCGACAAAACCCGCAAAAGAAAAACCCGGAATGCGCGAACATCCCGGGTCTCAATTTTGCTGGCGTTTGAACCTGATTTACAGGTCCAATGCGCTGCGAATGCTTTCGATCAAACCATCCAGCAATTCTGGATTCTCGCGCGCCTTGTCGATGGCGGCACCCAGAGTTGTTTTTTGCAACGCACCAAGGTCAGAGTTCTCGACATATTCCGCAACGCGGTCAAAGTCGAAGTTCTCGGCAGACAAAAGATCGGCGATACCGCCTTCGCTTGAGGTTTCCAGCGCCTCTTGCGTACCTTCCGCAGTCGCGGCAGCGGTTCCCTCAGCAGCTTGAGTAGTGGCTTCAACCGTTTCGCCGGCTGTCTCGGTCGCGCCCTCTGCACCTTCGGTTACGGCATCAACTGTTGCGTCCACCGCATCCGTGGTCGCATCCACAGCGGTTTCGGCTGTGTTTTCGACCGCTTCGGCAGTGTTCTCCGCAGCCTCAGCGGCTGCGTTCGCCGTCTCATTTGCCGTCTCAGTAGCAGCTTCTGCAGTCTCTTCCGCGGCTTCGGCTACATTTGCAGCAGCGTCGCCCGTGGCTTCGACTGCATCTGATGCGGTGTCCTGTGTGGCCTCGACGGCCCCTTCAGCGGCTTCAGCGGTTGTTTCCATCGCTTCGGTCGCGGTTTCTTCTGCCGCATCGGCCACATTGGCCGCCGCATCGCCAGTCGCCTCTGCCGCGTCCGATGCAGTTTCTTGCACGGCATCAACCGCACCTTCAGCAGCCTCAGCTGTGGTTTCCATGGCTTCGGCAGCGGTCTCTTCTGCGGCCTCGGTTGCACCGGCCACGGTGTCCTGAGCGGTCTCAAGCGCGCCTTCGGCGGCCTCTTGCGCTCCTTCCACCAGATCAGATGCCGCGTCTTGTGCGTTTTCCAGCAGGTTGTTGGCGCCTTCGGTCACAGCAGTCGCAGCTTCCTGTGCGGTTTCAGTGGCTGTATCGACGGCGTCCTGTGCGGCCTCGGTGGCCGTATCAACGGCGTCCTGCACTGCATCGGTTGCACCTTCGACGGTACCTTCAACGGCCTCTGCGGCTGTATCAGCCGTTTCAGCGGCTGCATCGGCCACTTCACCGGCAGTTTCCGAAGCAGCATCCATCTCGTCGCCAGCGGCGTCTTCAACAGCGGCGACCTCATCTTCTGCTCCTGACCAAAGGCGACTGATATCCCCTTCAACCGTGTACAAGGCGACCCCGCCAACTACCAAAATGACGGCCAATCCCCAAAGAATTCCGCGCATTTTCATCCCCTTTAGTAAGTACGTGCCAAAAGCCGAATGCGGCTGACATCAATAAGGTTCCACATGGGTGAAAAATATGGGGAACTCTAGGGGGAAATGCCGCAAAATAGGCACCGTCCCGCCGATTGCGGCCTTGAATGCGCCGCGCCGCGCGGTTACCTTACGGCCTCGTTAAAACGGAATTATCGAAGGACAAGTCCAATAGCCCGCAGACCACACAACGCGCCTCCACAGCGCGACACAGGCCCCCGCGTCAATGACCGCATCCGCGCACCCGAAATCCGCCTGATCGGAGCAGAAGGTGAAAACGTCGGCGTTGTATCGCCTTCCAGGGCTCTTGAAATGGCCGAAGACGCAGGGCTGGACCTGGTCGAAATCTCTCCCAACGCAAATCCGCCGGTCTGCAAGATCATGGATTTCGGCAAGTTCAAATATGAACAGCAAAAACGGGAATCTGAGGCGCGGAAAAAGCAGAAGACCATCGAAGTCAAAGAGGTCAAATTCCGCCCGAACACCGATACGCATGACTACGATGTCAAAATGCGCAACGTGTACAAATTCCTGGAAAATGGCGACAAGGTGAAGGTCACCCTGCGCTTCCGTGGTCGCGAAATGGCGCACCAGGAATTGGGTCGTGATCTGCTGCTACGCGTGGCCGAGGACACCAAGGAACACGGCAAGGTCGAAAACATGCCCAAGATGGAAGGCCGCCAAATGATCATGATGATCGGGCCACTTCCAAAGTAGTCGGGTCATAAACCTGATAGAAAGGCCGCCTTGAGCGGCCTTTTTTGTGCCGTATCCAATGCGCGCCCTACCCGTCGCGCTTTCTTCGTGGCTGTGGCCGTGTCGGGATTTCCTTCAAAAGACCGCCGACGCCCATCCCCATGATATCTTGGCCCGTCACCGGCACACCGCAAACCAAACGTTCCAGAACCCAATCCGCGCCGTTCAATGCTGGCGACCGGGCACACCCCGGCAGGCCGATTACGGGCCTTCCGCTCAATTCCCCAAGGAACAAAAGGTTGCCCGGATCAACCGGCATCCCGTAATGCGCGACCGTACCGCCTGCAGCGCGCACAGCTTCTGGCGCCACGTCATGCAGGTCCGACGTAGCAGACCCTGTCAGGATCAAGATCAGGTCCCTGTCCACCTGCCGCAACAGAGCATCACATAGGGTATCTGTTTGATGCGGCACGACCACCTTCGGGGGAAGTGTGACGCCCAAAGCCGCGAGCCGGCCCTCCGTGGCTTCATGCCCTTTGGCCCCGTCATCCCCACTGACCACGGTTTGAAACAACACGGGTGCGCGGCGCACTGGCCGGGCGAAGCTTATGGCCCCATGGGCGCGCGTTTCCGCTTGCCTCAAATCCGCCTCTGAGACGGCATATGAGATGATCTTGACGGTCGCGATCATGCCACGCGGATCCATCCGATGCCATTCCGGTACGGTTGCAACCGTGATCATCGGATGAACCGCGTTCACCGCGTGAATGGCCTCCGCGTTCAGCCTTACGATGCCCGGTTCCTTGGCAAGGATATTCACTCGTCCTGTATGCGGCGCTTGCAAGGTCAGGTCCGCTTCCGACGTGACCAAGGCCCGTGCCAACCGCTCTGCCGCGGCATCCTCGTGCACATCATCCTCAGCGAGGATCGCCACCGTCACGGAAGACAGCCCTGCTTCCGCCATTTCCGCGATGTCACTCGCCGTCAGACGCCGCCCCTTGCGCAGGCGACGCCCCCCAAAGGCAACAGAATGCGCCAGAATAGCGCCACCCGCTTCTGCGACCGGAACGGGGCCAAACTTCATCCGCGCAAGACCTGAGTGATCTCGGCCATGACAGACACGGCAATCTCAGCCGGGCTCTGCGCGCCGATATTAAGCCCGACAGGCGCATGGATGCGCGCGATCTCATTTGCCGTAAACCCCGCGCTTTCCAGATGCGCGACCCGCTTGGCATGAGTCCGCGTGGACCCAAGGCACCCAAGATAAAGCGCATTGGAGCGCAACACCTTTTCAATCGCGGGATTGTCGAGTTTCGGATCGTGGGTCAGCGTTACAACTGCCGTGCGCGTATCAAGACCCATTGAATCCAGCGCCTCATCCGGCCAGTCGTCCGAGATCTGGCGCCCCGGAAACCGTGCCTCGGCGCCAAACACAGGGCGCGGATCAATCAGGATTGGATCCCACCCACAGGCCTCCGCCATATCGGCCAGATGTTGCGCGATATGCACAGCACCTACGATGATCATCCGCAGGGGTGGATGGTATGCCGCACGAAAGACATCGCCTTCAAATCCGCTGCTTACTGCGGCCCCGACAGGTTCAACCTGCCGCTGCCAAGTGCGGGTATCCACGGCATAGGCGACCGCCTGACGCTTGGCGCGCGCGGCAACGAGATCCGCCAGAACATCCTCTGGAACACCTTGCCCTACCGGCTCAACCATCACTCGAATACGCCCGCCGCAGGCCAGCCCAACGGCAAAGGCCTCGTCGTCTGATACCCCGAATTCCAAAATGCGCGATTGCCCATCGCCCAGCGCCTCAATCGCCTCAAGGATGACAGCCCCCTCGACACAGCCACCGCTGACGGACCCCTCCATTGCGCCATCCCGATCAATGACAAGCTGCGCCCCGACAGGCCGCGGCGCAGACCCCCAGGTCTCCACAACCGTGGCCAGCGTCGCGCCTCGCCCTGCGCGGTGCCACTCCAACGCAATCTCAGGAATAGTGTCCAACATCATCCTTCTATGTTTCCCAAATACTCGCCCGCCGCAGGCGTCCCCAACCTTACAGCTCAGCCATCATCCGATCTTTGTCGCCGCGATCATCGGCATTTGCGACCGCCGCCGCCAGCCCCTGAAACGAGGCAAGGTTATGGCCCGCACGAAAACAATCCACATGCGGCATCATCGCCCGCACACCCGCCGCCTTGGGCGCGAACCCATCAAACCGCAGCAAAGGGTTTAGCCAGATCAAGCGCCGCGAAGACAGATGCAGCCGCTCCATCGCCTTGCCCAGCATCTCGGGGTCTTCGCGATCCAGCCCGTCGGTAATCAACAGCACAACCGCGCCCTGCCCCATAACACGCCGCGACCAGTCGCGGTTGAACGTCTGCAGACACTCCCCGATACGTGTGCCGCCTTCCCAGTCCTGCGCCTCAGCGCCGGCATTGGCCAGCGCCTGATCGACATCCCGCGCGCCCATGTGGCGGGTGATGTTCGTCAGCCGGGTGCCAAAGGTAAAGGCATGCACCTTGGACCATCCCTGCCCCTTTGTGTTCGACACGGTATGCAGGAAATGCAGCACAGCACGCGAATACTGGCTCATCGACCCGGAGATATCACAGAGCGCAACAAGGTTCGGCCACCGAATGCGATGTGACCGCTTCTCAAAGGCCGAGATATCACCTCGCCGCGCTGCAGTGCGCAGCGTCTTACGCCAATCGGGCCTTGTCCCTTGAAGATCAGCCTGCATCCGCCGCGACCTGAGGGGCTGCACAGGCAGGGACATCTGCGCAATCAGACGCTTTGCTTCGGCCATCTCTGCATTGGACATTTGCTCAAAATCGAGCGTGCGCAGCTTTTCTTCGGTCGACATCGTCAACGATGCGTCAATCTCGACCTCGGTGCCGCCGTCCTCTTCCTGTTCAGGCATGTCCGGCACATCGCGCGCCACACCTTCCAACAGCGCCTCTGCTGCGCGTTTTTCAGCGGCCCTTGCGGTTCGGTCCTCATTTACCCCGCGCACGGCAGGGATCATGTAGGACATCATATGCTCCATGTATCGCGGGTCGCGCCAATAGAGCCGAAAGATCTGCGAGAACACAGCGCGATGCTGTGGCTTCGTCACGAAACAGGCATGCAAGGTCCAGTAGAAGTCGCGCTTTTCCGAGAACCCCGCCGCCTCGACCGCGCGAATAGCGTCAAGGACCCGACCCGGCCCGATGGGCAATCCCGCGTTGCGCAACGCCCGCGCAAAATGCGTGATGTTATGGGTCAGTTTCCCATCTTCAGGGATGTCGAGCGCGATGTGTTCAGCCATGGGCTACTAGCTCATCAAGGTCCCGGGTCACGCCCCGTAAGCTACTCATATCGGCTGACCTCGATTAGGTTTCCATCCAGATCATTGAAATACACGGACGTAATCGGCCCCCGCGCACCGGACTTGGCTACAGGTCCTTCAACGATCACGCCTCCAGCGGCCTCGACTCGGGTGATCACCTCGCCCGGCGCGGCATCGGTCAAAAGACACACATCGCCCGACCCGATGACCGCATGATTTCGCGTTTCCTGACCGAGCGTTTGCAAGTTGATCTTTTGGTCGCCCACGATCAGCGCCCGCCGGGTTCCGGCAAATGTCACGGCCTCAACGCCCAGCGCCGCCTGAAAGAAAGACACGGTCGCCTCAACATCGCGCACAGTCAGGACAATATGATCAATCCCGGTGATCAAAGAGCCACTCACAAAGCAGGCGCTTTCATGTCGTCCAGAATGCGCTTGGCCTCTGACCCCTGAAGCTTTTGTATGTCGTCTTGATATTTCAGGATCGCGCCCAATGTGTCGGCAATGACTTCTGGCGACAGGTTGATGACATCCAGCGCGAGCAGGCATTTCGCCCAATCGATCGTCTCGGCCACACCCGGCTTCTTGAACAGGTCCTCAGTCCGGAGATGCTGAACAAACGCCACAACCTCTTTGCTCAAGGCTTCTGAGGCCTCAGGGGCGCGTGCCTGCAAAATCTCGATTTCACGGTCAAATGACGGGTAATCGACCCAGTGATAAAGACAGCGGCGCTTCAACGCGTCATGCACCTCGCGCGTGCGGTTGGATGTCAAAATAACAATCGGCGGCTCAGGTGCCGTGATTGTCCCCATCTCCGGGATGGTCACCTGAAAATCGCTCAATGCCTCCAACAGGAACGCCTCAAACGGCTCATCCGTTCGGTCCAGCTCGTCGATCAAGAGCACCGGCGCGCCTGCCGGGTCTGGCCGCATCGCATCCAGCAGCGGACGCTCGATCAAATACCGGTCGCTGAACAGCTCATCCTGCAGCGCCGCCTTGTCACCCGTGGCCTCTGCGGTGCGGATCGCGACCATCTGCGCGGCAAAGTTCCATTCATAGACGGCAGACGACGCATCCAGCCCCTCATAGCATTGCAGTCGGATCAACCGACGACCCAATGCTGCCGAAATCGCCTTGGCAATCTCGGTCTTGCCGACGCCTGCCTCGCCTTCCAGAAAAAGGGGCCGGCCCAGTTTCAGCGACAGGAACACGACCGTCGCCAGCGCGCGGTCAACCACATAGTTTTGGCCTGCGAGCAGCGCCTCAACATCATCAATGCTTTGAATATCCGTCATGAGCGGACACCCTAACGCCGGTTTGTCACATGGCAAGCCGCCCTGCCCACGCTAACACCAATGTCGTAGATGCTTGAACGGGGCCGCATAGCCCGATAGCCAGAAGGTCAGGAGGACGCCCATGAACGCACCATCCAAGATCACCACCAAAGACGCCCCGGACCTGTCGCCTTTCGACTGGACCGATCCTTTCCTGATCGAAGATCAACTGGGCGAAGATGAACGCATGTTGCGCGATGCTGCCGCAACCTTTGCCCAAAGCGAACTCGCCCCACGCATTGTCGAGGCCTATCGCGAGGCGCTGGTCGTGCCGGACCTGTTCCCGCTCATGGGTCAAGCTGGTCTGCTGGGCGCAACAGTGCCAGAGCAATATGGCGGGCTTGGCGCGTCCTACGTGACCTATGGGCTGATCGCGCGCGAGATTGAGCGTATCGACAGCGGCTATCGGTCGATGATGTCGGTTCAGTCTTCGCTCGTGATCTATCCGATCTATGCCTACGGATCAGAAGAGCAGCGGCAGAAATACCTGCCCGGCCTGTGTTCTGGCGAACTCATTGGGTGTTTCGGCCTGACCGAACCTGACGCTGGCTCCGATCCTGCCGGCATGAAAACCCGCGCCGAGAAAACGGCAACGGGCTATAAGTTGACCGGTTCCAAAATGTGGATCTCAAACGCACCCATTGCGGATGTGTTCGTGGTTTGGGCCAAGTCAGATGATCATGGCGGCAAAATCCGCGGGTTCGTGCTGGAAAAAGGCATGAAAGGCCTGAGCGCGCCAAAAGTCGGCGGCAAGCTGTCTTTGCGCGCCTCAGTCACCGGCGAAATCGTCATGGACGGTGTCGAGGTAGGCGAAGACGCGCTTCTTCCAAATGTTCAGGGTCTCAAGGGCCCGTTTGGCTGTCTCAACCGCGCGCGTTATGGCATTAGCTGGGGCGTCATGGGCGCGGCAGAGTTCTGTTGGCACGCGGCCCGGCAATATGGCCTCGACCGCAAGCAATTCGGAAAGCCGCTGGCGCAAACTCAGCTCTTCCAGAAAAAGCTCGCGGATATGCAGACCGAGATCAGTCTAGGTCTCCAGGGCTCGCTCCGTCTGGGTCAGTTGATGGATGCCGGTCGCGCCTCGCCAGAGACAATCAGCATCATGAAGCGCAACAACTGCGGAAAGGCGCTCGATATCGCGCGCACTGCGCGTGACATGCATGGCGGCAATGGGATTTCAGAGGATTTTCAGGTCATGCGCCACGCCATGAACCTTGAAACGGTGAACACCTATGAAGGCACGCATGACGTGCATGCGTTGATCCTGGGTCGCGCGCAGACAGGTCTGCAGGCCTTTTTCTAAGGGGATTTTGGGCCGGTTTCTTGGAAACGGCCCAACCAAATCCCAATTTTGCCCCAAAGCGCGTTTACCTCACGCTTACTATTTTGCGATTGCGAGCGTGTTTACCCATGGCTGAATTACCGAACCTACCGGACTTGTCCGATCTGAACCGCGACGATTGGGGGCGCGGGCTCCAACAAACTGTCGAAACCGATGGGTCGTGGAGCGACTTGACCACCGGGCACACGGTTCTCAGCCACAGCGATGGCAATACGCTCTTTGTGACCTTCGAATTCATCGAAGATATCCGATCGTCACGCGACAATGCGCTACCGCTTGGTGTGGCTCTGGCCCAACACGATGATTGCGCATGCTTGACCATATTGGCCGAGACACGGGCCTGGTTCCGTGACCCCGCGCTTTACGCCTATTTTGATGCGCTGGTGGACGAAGACTTTTTCGCCGATTTCGACTCTGTCGTTTTTTACGGCGAAGGCATGTGCGGCTATGCGGCTGCGGCGTTTTCCGTGGCTGCCCCCGGCGCAACCGTGGTCTTGATCGCCCCGCAGGCAACACTGGACCCTCGCGTCGCGGAATGGGATCACCGTTTTCAGGCAATGCGCCGTTTGTCTTTCACAGATCGCTATGGCTTTGCACCCGAGATGATCGAAGGGGCGGAATCCGTTTTTGTCCTCTACGACCCAGAGGAAGAGTTGGACGCGATGCACACGGCGCTTTTCACGCGCCCGCATGTCGACAAATTCCGCTGCCGTTTCTTGGGCAAAGACATTGCCTCCGCACTCGAAGACATGAAGCTTCTTGAAAAAACGCTATTGTTGGCTGGCTCCGGCGATTTGTCCGTCCCAACCTTTGCACGGCTGTACCGTGCCCGTCGCGACTATGCCCCCTATCTGCGCAGCTTGTTGACACAGGTCGAAGACAATGACCGCGTGGGATTGATTGCCATGATTGTGCGCAATGTGCTGCCCCGCAAAGGGATGCCGCGCATGAAAAAGGCGATGCGCTCGCTTGTCGAACAAGGTGTGATGGAAGACATCACCTAACCCTGCCTAGTTCTGCAGTCCTCCCGCCTCGGCGATAAAGGACACGATCTCAGGCACGCCGTCACCTGACCTCAACGAAGCCATGACAAACGGGCGTCCAGCCCGATTATCACGTGCGTCTGTTTCCAGAAGAGCTCGATCAACGCCCACATGCGGTGCGAGGTCTGTCTTGTTGATGATCAACAAATCCGACCGCGTGACACCCGGCCCCTTCTTGCGCGGAATGTCCTGACCGGCGGCAGTATCAATGACATAAAGGCTGATGTCGGCCAGCTCTGGGCTGAACGTGGCGGCCAGATTATCGCCACCGCTTTCTATAAGGATCAGATCGAGGTCCGGAATGCTCTCCGTAAGATCCGCAACCGCGCGCAAATTGATGCTGGCATCTTCGCGAATGGCCGTGTGC
Source organism: Shimia ponticola (assembly GCF_007995215.1). Lineage (GTDB taxonomy): Bacteria > Pseudomonadota > Alphaproteobacteria > Rhodobacterales > Rhodobacteraceae > Shimia_B > Shimia_B ponticola. The sequence goes on along the minus strand of NZ_VCDK01000002.1, from coordinate 193,693 downwards.
GGGCAACCGCCCGTTTCGACCCCTCTGATGCGCGCTTCTGGCAGCACCTGCGCGCGCAACAAAAATTCCGCGTCTTCACGGGTGTAGATGTCGTTCGTGATCACCGCCATGGACCAGCGATCCGCCATCGCTCGGCATAGCTGTTCGGTCAGAGTGGTCTTTCCCGCCCCCACTGGACCGCCGATCCCCACACGCAAAGGTCCGTTCATACCGTGCCTCCCTTTATGTCCGAAACATCCGCGCAACGAGGCCTTCATGAGCCATCGCCGCACAGTCGCTCAGAAACGCTGCGTTGCGCAAATCGCAGACCGATACACCTTTTGCTGCTTCGACCGTCTCGGCAATCGCGGGTTTCAGGCGGGTCAAGACGCGCTGTCCGTCTTCTTGTCCCAGTGGCACAAATCGCACCGCGCAGCTGACAAGGTTCGACGCAAAGGCGTGGAGATAGAGAGCGGCAACTGTCGTTGGTTCAAGGTCAAGCTGGCGCGCCGCCTCGCCGACCACAACAGGTAGCGGACCTGCGTGCTGTGCTGTGCCCAGCGCGCCAAGCGTCTTTGCAAATGCCGCGCCTTGCGCCTCTGTCTCTTCACTGCGTTCCTTGCTTGCGGCCATGGCCCGCGCATAGGCCAGCATATCCTCGCCAGCCATCGCACGCATCAAAAGGACCGCGTCGCTCTGTCCCGTGCCGCGGCGGATCACGATTTCAAGCCAATCCTGCAGATCGTCTGCCGACGTTATCCGACCTTCTGCAATTTCGGTTTCGATCCCATGCGAATAGGCAAAAGAGCCCAGCGGGAACGCAGGAGACAACCATTGCGTCAGCGTCAGAAGATCAGTGGTCATGGGAATGCTCGTGGCTATGCCCCATCGTGCGCCCATGCCCATAGGCCCCGCCTTCAGGTGTGAAGGTTCCATTGACGCGGACCAATTTGGCGCCAAGCACCTCAAGCATGTCGAAAAGGACCTTGTCCTCGGCAATGCGCAGGCAATCACTGTGTATTTCACAAGGGGTATGGCGGTTGCCGATATGCCAAGCCAACCGCGCCAGATCACCCCGTATTTCGATCAACGGCTCTTCGGCTGCGTCGATTTCAACGGTTTGCCCGTCGCTCAGGCGAAAGGCTTGACCGGGGCTCAGATGCGTCGCTCGGGGAAGATCGACAACAAATGCGGTGCCGCCAACCCCAACCAGCCGTTTGCGCCGGATCATGCGGTCCGCGTAGTCCAGCACGACCCGGTCCGCCGGGTCATGCGTGTGATCAATCACTTCCGAGGCCGTCAGCATGGCGCGGCCCCGGCGAAAATCAGTACGCCATCCGGTCGCGGTAGACGTAAAGAACGATGTCTTCCCGTCTCAGGCCGCGTTTGGCGAGGTCTTCGTCGCTCATCATTGCCAAACGCTCTAGCTCTTTGGTGCGCGCGCCCGCTTCGCCCAGCTTGACCAAGCCGTTCCAGAATGCAGTTGCAGCGCGGACAATCAGATTGCCTTGATGTGGGACGTCGGAAATCGAAGCCATTGGTGAACTCCTTACGAATATGAGGCTTTTGCTTGCCCCAAACGTAAGAAGCTGACTGGGTGGGGACCACCGACACCTTGGCAATCCCGCTATGCAAATGCTGCATTGCGGCGCAAACTACCATCGCATCGACTCCACTGCTGTTGTGATTTCTTCGACATCGCCCATGCGCATTCCAACAACGACCCCAGTGCCAAGCGTCGGATACCAATCGAACGCCCGAAAATGCTCTAGCGCGGCGCCATTGGTGAATTGCCCGATCCGCCAGACTTCGAATTCGCATAGTCCGATCTTCTTGGTGACAGGGATCGGCTGAGTATAGGTGGCAACCTGCAAGATCAGCGGGCCACCTGTGTCACGCGTGGTGCGCTGCATAACGTCAAGCTGCGGCGCAGGTGCTCCGCTGTCTTCCACGCTCCATGTCGGCGTCTGGCTTCCCTGCGCCTCTTGCAAGACGTGCAGCCCATAGGCGGTCAGCGACCAGCCGTTTTGCACACCCGACGGCCTGACATGTCCAATCTCGATCAAGTCTGTCCCTAACCGTCGATGGTCCTGCCGTGAGCCATCCTCGCGGACGAACGTCACGCCTCGGTCAAGATCAGCAGCCGTTGGGCAGGCCGATGCCGGCGCAGCCAAGGCAGCAAGTGCAAAAACAAGGCGGATCAAAACAAGAAATACCGCTGTGCCATTGGCAATTCGGCAGCAGGTTCGCAGGTCAGGAGTTCACCATCCGCCCTGACCTCGTAGGTTTCCGGGTTCACTTCGACCTCTGGCGTGGCATCGTTCAACTTCATTGAGGATTTTCCGATCCCGCGGCAGTTTTCGACTGCGACGGTCTTCTTGGCGAGGCCCAGATGATCTGTCTCGGCGGCCTCGGACACAAATAGCACGGCAGAGTTTTCCACGTTGCGGCCCATCGCCCCGAACATGGGCCTTGTGTAAACCGGCTGCGGCGTTGGGATGGATGCGTTTGGATCACCCATTTGAGCACAGGCAATTGATCCGCCAACCAGCACCATCTCGGGCTTCACTCCAAAGAAGGCAGGTGACCACAGGCACAGGTCCGCTCGCTTGCCGACCTCAATGCTGCCGATTTGGCGGCTGATCCCATGGGCGATGGCCGGGTTGATGGTGTATTTCGCGATGTAGCGGCGCACGCGCATGTTGTCGTTGTCGCCGGTTTCATCGCTCAGCCTCCCGCGTTGCACCTTCATCTTATGCGCGGTCTGCCATGTGCGAATGATGACCTCGCCCACGCGGCCCATGGCCTGACTGTCGGACGCGATGATCGAAAACGCGCCCATGTCATGCAGGATATCCTCTGCCGCGATGGTCTCTTTGCGGATACGGCTTTCGGCAAAGGCCACGTCTTCGGGGATCGCCTTATCGAGGTGGTGGCAAACCATGAGCATATCGAGATGCTCTTCGAGCGTGTTCACCGTGTAGGGCCGCGTCGGGTTGGTCGAGGATGGGATCACATGCTCCAGACCGCAGACCTTGATGATGTCAGGCGCATGACCACCGCCTGCCCCTTCGGTGTGGAACGCATGGATCGTACGGCCTTTCATGGCGGCGACCGTATTTTCGACGAAGCCGGATTCGTTCAGCGTGTCTGTGTGGATCATCACCTGAACGTCCATGTCGTCGGCGACACTCAGACAGGTGTCGATGGCCGCCGGTGTCGTTCCCCAATCCTCGTGCAGTTTCATCGCACAGGCCCCGGCCCTGATCATCTCGACCAGCGCATCGGGCTTTGAGGCGTTCCCTTTGCACGACAACCCGATATTCACCGGCACGCTATCCAGCGCCTGAAGCATCCGCCCAATATGCCATGGCCCTGGCGTACAGGTGGTCGCCAATGTCCCATGCGCAGGGCCTGTGCCGCCACCCAGCATCGTCGTCAGGCCTGAATGCAAGGCATCCTCAATCTGCTGCGGACAGATGAAATGGATATGCGCGTCAAAGCCGCCGGCAGTCAGAATGCGCCCTTCGCCAGCAATCGCCTCGGTCCCCGGCCCGATGATGATGTCCACATCCGGTTGCGTATCCGGGTTCCCAGCCTTGCCGATAGCATGGATGCGCCCGTCACGCAGGCCCACGTCCGCCTTGTAGATGCCGGTGTAGTCCACGATCAGCGCATTGGTGATGACTGTGTCCACCGAGCCATCGGCGCGCGTGCGCTGTGACTGGCCCATCCCATCGCGGATGACCTTGCCGCCGCCGAACTTCACCTCTTCTCCGTAGGTTGTGAAGTCGTTTTCCACCTCAATGATCAGGTCGGTATCGGCCAGCCGCACCTGATCACCGGTCGTTGGCCCGAACATGTCGGCATATGCAGCGCGGGAAATTTTTGCAGGCATGCGATCGGCTCCTTTTGCCTCGATCGGGTCGCAAGAAAGGTAGGGTGCGTGATGTCACGCACCTGTGCTTCAAAGGGGGCCCATAACTTTCTGATTGAACCCATAGACTTCACGCGCTCCGCTGAGCGGCACAAGAGACACTTCGCGTTGCTGCCCCGGCTCAAACCGCACAGCGGTGCCTGCGGCAATGTCCAACCGCTGACCCATCGCGGCCTCTCTGTCGAATTCCAAAGCCGCGTTGGTTTCCGCGAAATGATAGTGGCTGCCCACTTGCACCGGACGGTCCCCGGTATTGGCAACCATCACCACCGTCACAGGCGCGCCTTCGTTCAGTTCGATCTCGCCCTCGGCAGGCATAACTTCTCCGGGGATCATCAGCCCACCTTTTTTCTGATCGCGGCGATGATGCGCGTGCCAAACAGGCCAAGCCCACCACCTGCGACAATGACGAATGCGGAGATATTGCTTTGCGCCAGAACCTGCAGGATCGTCACCGCCAGCATCAGTAGAATGAACGTAAGTGCTCGGCTGTCGCCTGCATCCATCTCAATATCGTCCATCGTCATATCGTTGACGAATTTCTTGACCTGCGGCTCTGCATGCGGGGTCGCGTAACCCGCTGCAATGGCTAGGATAAAGGCAAGCATCTCATTACTCCTGTTACTAGCGAATGGGGTGATGCACGGTGACCAGCTTGGTTCCATCCGAGAACGTCGCCTCGACCTGCACGTCATGGATCATCTCAGGGATACCGGGCATGCACTGATCCGCGGTGACGACATGAGCGCCAGCCTCCATCAGATCAGCAACGGACCGCCCATCGCGTGCGCCTTCGACCACGTAGTCGGTGATCAGCGCGATGGCCTCGGGATGGTTCAGCTTCACGCCCCGCTCTAAGCGGCCACGGGCAACCATGGCGGCCACGCTAACCAGCAGTTTGTCCTTTTCACGCGGTGTCAGGTTCATACACAGTCCTTCACATCTGCCACACGCGGGGCAATGGCCCGCCGTCAATCGTGGCCTTCAACGTTTTTAAATACGGAAGCAGCGCCTGTTTCAGCGGCCAGAGATCCGCGAATGCGCCCCGCACCACCAGTCGACCGTCCCACGCACTGGAATGCAGGCCCGGCACATGTGGGCGCGGTTTGTCTTCGGCGTCGCGGCCGACATAGACCAAAGTGACCGCCGCACGCGCTGTGCCAAGCCCTGCAGCTGCCGCCGCCACATCGGCATCAAGTTCCAACGGGTCGATCCAAAGAGGTCGCCCGTTGCGCCAAATCGATCGATGATCCGATAGCTGAAACTGTTTTGGGGTTTCCCCCATCGCGGCGCGTCCCAGAACCACGATCTCGATCGCTAACAAGGTGGCTTCTCCAAGAAGGTCAATCCGCGTCTTGCGCCGGAGGTTTGAGCGGTCAAATAGGATGGTCTCTTGCGGCAGCCAATTCAGATGGGCGTCCTGCCCAACGGTCAGGTCAATCGAAACCTGCCCCGGCGCGCCGGTTGAGGCATAGGCGCGCTCAGCGGTCTGCGTGGTCAAGGACAGCGCACTGCTCGGACCGACCTCGGCAGAAAAGGCGATCTCGTCGCCACCGGTTACACCACCGGCGGTGTTCAAAAAAACGGCCTCGGTCGTGGATCCATAGGCACGTGGGATCATCACCTTGGCACACCCCGATTGATGCAGGTCGCACACCTTGACGGTCTCACCCACCCGGCGCACGCCGATATGTCCGCGCCCTCGCGCGCGTTGCAGTTTGACCTGTGACGAGTGGCTGGTATCTAACATGCCTTCCCCCGCACAATTCCTAGTCCGCCTCATGACACAGCGGCAACAGATTGCGCCCTGAAAGACTGCCTTTGGCGGCGGATCGCCCAAAAATGAGGCAACTTCGCCCATGGCCCTGCGCCGATGCCTGCGCTACGAGACACCCATGACCAATACTCTCACGATCCGCCGCCCTGACGATTGGCACGTTCACCTGCGTGACGGCGCAGTCCTCAAGGCGGTCACACCTGAAACGGCCCGCCATTTTGCACGCGCCATTGTGATGCCGAACCTCGTGCCGCCGGTTGTCACCGGTGACGATGCAGCGGCCTACCGTGACCGCATCATGGCTGCTGTGCCAGAAGGCATGTCGTTCGAACCGCTGATGACACTTTATCTGACCGAGGACACGGACCCAAAAGATGTCCGCGCAGCCCACAGTGCGGGTATCGTGACAGCAGCAAAACTCTATCCAGCGGGCGCCACCACGAATTCGGCCTCCGGCGTGCGTGATTTTGAAAAAATCCGACCCGTTCTGGAAACCATGGCCGAAATCGGCATGCCGATGTGTGTTCATGGTGAGGTGACGGATGCAGAGATCGACATTTTTGATCGCGAGGCGGTTTTCATAGACCGTGTGCTCGACCCGCTGCGGACCTCGATCCCCCAGTTGCGCGTGATCATGGAGCATGTGACGACAAAAGACGCGGTCGACTATGTGCGCAGCAACGAGGAACGGCTGGGGGCAACCATCACGACCCACCACCTGATCATCAATCGCAATCACATGCTGGTCGGCGGTATTCGTCCTCATTACTACTGTTTGCCTGTCGCCAAGCGCGAGACCCACCGCCTTGCCCTTGTCGAGGCGGCAACATCAGGCGACGCGCGGTTCTTTCTGGGAACGGACAGCGCGCCCCATGTGGATGCCGCCAAAGAAACCGGCTGTGGCTGCGCAGGTGTGTTCTCGGCAACAAACACCATGTCATGCCTCGCCTACGTCTTTGAAAAAGAAGGGGCGCTCGACAAACTGGAAGCGTTCGCCTCGCTCAACGGCCCGGCCTTTTATGGCCTGCCCGCGAATGAAGAGACGATCACCATAGAAAAAGGCCCAGCTGCCGCTTATCCGGACAAGATCGCGTCCGGCTCAGGGCCGATCACACTCTTTGATCCCGGCGTTGAGCTTGAGTGGCGCGTGGTCTAGTGCCTGCGGCGCGAGTATTTTCGAAACATAGAAGGATGCAGCCATGATCCCGACGACGTTCCCGGCCAAAGAAGAAATCGCGCGACTGACGGCGCGCATGCTGCTTGAAATCAAGGCCGTGAACTTTCGTCCCGAGGACCCATATATCCTGTCATCGGGCAAACCTTCTCCGTCTTATATCGACTGTCGTCAGCCAATCTCGCATCCGCGTATCCGCTCCGCGATGATGGATTTCTTGGCCGTTACCGTCATGCGTGACGCCGGGTTTGAAGCCTTTGACAACGTTGCGGGTGGTGAAACTGCAGGCATCCCATATGCCGCAATGGTCGCCGAACGGTTGGCACTGCCGATGACCTATGTTCGGAAAAAACCAAAGGGTCACGGCAAGGGCGCACGGATCGAAGGGGACATGAGCGAAGGCCAAAGCGTTCTTTTGGTCGAAGACCTGACGACGGACGGCGGATCAAAGCTGAACTTCGTTGACGCTATCCGGGAAACCGGGGCCACCTGCGGCCATACCGCCGTGATCTTTTACTATGACATTTTCCCGAAAACGATCCCGACGCTCGCTGAACATGGGGTGCAACTGCATTACCTGTGCACGTGGTGGGATGTGCTGGCCGAAGCCAAGGCGCAAAACGCCTTTGATACGGCCACCTTAGCCGAGGTCGAGGCGTTTTTGAACGCACCCGAAGCCTGGCAAGAGGCACGGATGTAGCCAAAAGGTTTCCGGTTTCTTTTCACGCCGCGCGAGATTTTCTCTACAGGCGGGAAACTGGGGACAACTACAGATTCGGTAGACCAAAGCCACAAGATCGGGCATAGTCCGGACATGGCTCCTACCAGATGTCGACATATGCATGACGTTGACGTTGCGGCTCTTTGCCGGACCCACAGGGTTTTCCACAGACTTGCTCCGGGTTCGCAAGCGTTAACACATGGTCTAACACCTGCCCCACAGGAGATGCCCGCATGAACACGATCGCGACCCTTCAGGGGACGGCTGTCGCAGCCGCGCCCGCAGATCAATTGCCACATTCGATCGAGGCCGAGCAGCAACTGTTGGGCGCGATACTGACGAATAACGACCTCTATGATCGCATCGCGTCCGTGATCGGACCGCAGCACTTTTACGACCCGGTCCACGCCAAAATCTTTGAAACCGCCGCCGCGCGTATCACAAAGAATGCGCTCGCCTCACCGGTGACCTTGAAGGCGTTTCTTGAGGATGACCCAGGGCTCGCAGAACTTGGCGGCGCAGCCTACCTCGCGCGCCTCGCCGGGGCCGCCATCAGCGCCTTTGCCGCGCGCGACTATGCCCAGATGATCTATGACATGGCCATCAGACGCGAATTGATCGCCGTAGGCCGTGATATCGCAGATCGCGCCACCCGGATGGATGTGACCAGCGAACCGCGCGAACAAATCGTGATGGCCGAGCAGACACTTTATTCCCTTGCTGAACAGGGACAGGCCGACAGCGGATTTCAGAGCTTTCTCAAAGCTGTCACAGACGCGGTGCAGGTCGCCAATGCCGCCTATCAACGGGATGGTGGTCTGGCAGGCGTGTCGACCGGTCTGATCGACATGGACAAGAAATTGGGTGGCCTGCACCGCTCTGACCTTCTGATCCTCGCGGGGCGTCCGTCAATGGGCAAAACCTCGCTTGCGACCAACATCGCCTTTAACATCGCTAAGGCCTACAAAAAGGGCATCACCCATGATGGCTCCGAAGGGGCCGTGAATGGTGGCGTCGTGGGATTTTACTCGCTCGAAATGAGCGCCGAGCAACTTGCTGCCCGGATCCTGTCCGAGGCGTCCGAAGTCCCATCCGAACAAATTCGCCGCGGAGATATGACCGAGGCCGAGTTCCGCCGCTTTGTCGAGGCCGCGAAAGCGCTCGAAAGCTGCCCGCTTTTCATTGATGACACCCCCGCCCTGCCGATTTCCCAGCTCGCCGCCCGCGCGCGCCGTCTGAAACGCACCCATGGGCTTGATGTTCTCATCGTGGACTACCTTCAGCTGGTGCGCCCAGCATCAGCGAAGGATAGCCGCGTGAACGAGGTGTCCGAGATCACGCAGGGCCTGAAAGCGATCGCGAAGGAGCTCGACATTCCGGTGATAGCCCTCTCCCAGCTGTCCCGACAGGTCGAAAGTCGAGAAGACAAGCGCCCGCAGCTTTCAGACCTGCGTGAGTCCGGCTCGATCGAGCAGGATGCCGACGTCGTCATGTTCGTGTTCCGCGAGGAATACTACAAGGAACGCGAAAAACCCGGCGATCACGACCTTGAGGCAATGGCCAAATGGCAGGAAGAGATGGAAAAGCTGCACGGTCGTGCTGAGGTCATCATCGGCAAACAGCGTCACGGCCCCATCGGCACCGTCGATCTGTCCTTCGAAGGCCGCTTCACCCGCTTTGGCAACCTTGTGAAGCCATGGCAAAATGGCGGTGGTGGCGACAGCTTCTAGCGAATTGCGGTTGACCTTATCCACCGCCCCCGCGAAGAAACTGCATGGCACAGGCACATCTTACCATCGACCTCGGCGCAATCTGCCGGAACTGGCAGGCCCTTGATGCGCTAAGCGCACCAGAGGTCGAAACAGCCGCCTGCGTCAAAGCCAATGGATATGGGCTGGGCGCCGCAAAAGTAGGGACTGCGCTACGCGACGCTGGCTGCAAAACCTTCTTTGTCGCCGTCGCCGAAGAAGGTGCAGCATTGCGCCCTTATGTCGGCGATAGCGTGCGCATTGGTGTCTTTGGCGGGCACATGGAGGGTGACGCGGCTTTGATAACTGCCCACCGACTTATCCCCATGTTGAACGCACCAGAACAGGTGGTGCGGCATATGACCCAAGCGCCCGACGCGCCCTATGGCGCGCAACTCGATAGCGGTATGAACCGCCTCGGGATGGAGGCCGACCAATGGGCGGCATCTCAGGCGGATTTGAACCCGGTTCTGGTCATGTCGCACCTTGCCTGTGCGGATGAACCTGAACACCCGATGAACGCTCAGCAACTCGCCGCGTTCAAAGACATGATCAACCAAACCAATGCGCCGGTCTCGCTGGCGGCTACGGGTGGCACGCTGCTCGACCCCGATTACCACTTTGACCTGACTCGTCCGGGCATTGGGCTCTATGGCGGCGCGCCGTTTTCGGCGGCTGAGCCAGTGGTGCGCCTGTCGATCCCGGTCATTCAAACACGTGACTTGCAGGTCGGTGAAACGGTCGGCTACGGCAATACGTGGACGGCCGATAGACCTTCGAAAATCGCAACGATCTCGGCAGGTTACGCCGACGGGCTTATCCGCGCGATGGGGCGCGACATGGCGCTTTGGTCGGATGGTGTGCGCTGTCCGCTTGTCGGTCGTGTCTCCATGGACCTGATCACCGTTGATGTGACCGATCTGGGCCACACACCGGCAATGCTCGATATTCTGTGCCGGGAACAAGGTGTAGAAGACCTCGCTGCTGCCGCAGACACCATTGGCTATGAAATCCTGACATCGCTCGGCAATCGCTACGCGCGGAGCTACGTCTGATGCTGCGCCTCTTGGCAGGAATTGGTGCCGGCGTATTGGCGGCATTGGCTGCCGTCGGGCGGGTCGTTCTCTTTGCGCTGGCCACGCTCCGGCACATGCTGACGCCGCCATTCTACGTCAAAGAGTATGGCCAAGCCGTTATCAATATTGGCTATTTCTCTTTGCCTGTCGTCGGTCTGACGGCGCTCTTCACCGGCGGCGCGCTGGCGCTGCAGATCTACTCGGGCGGGGCGCGTTTCAATGCCGAGGCGGTGGTGCCAACCATTGTGGCCATCGGCATGGTGCGCGAATTGGGGCCTGTGCTCGGTGGCCTGATGGTGGCCGCCCGCGTGGCCTCGTCCATCGCAGCTGAAATTGGCACGATGAAGGTGACAGAACAGATCGATGCGCTCGTGACCTTGTCCACCCACCCCATGAAATACCTCACTGTGCCTCGCGTATTGGCCGCAACGCTCTGCGTCCCGGTTCTTGTTGGCGTCGGCGACATCATCGGCATCATGGGCGGCTATCTTGTCGGCACCTCACGGCTTGGTTTCAATTCCAATGCCTATCTGACCAACACCTTCGATTTTCTCGAATTCTGGGACGTCGCCTCTGGCCTGATCAAAGGTGCGGTCTTTGGGTTCCTGGTGGCGCTGATGGGCTGTTACTACGGCATGAACTCCGGCCGCGGCGCTCAAGGTGTGGGCCGCGCGACCAAGGCGGCTGTGGTCGCCGCATCCGTCCTGATCCTTGCCTCAAACTACATCCTGACGGAGGTGTTCTTCTCAGCATGATCGAACTCTCTGGCGTCAAGAAATCCTTTGGAAGCAACCACGTGCTGCGCGGCGTTGACCTCAATGTCAGGCGCGGTGAAAGCATGGTCATCATTGGCGGCTCCGGCACGGGTAAGTCGATCACAATCAAATGTGTGTTGGGTCTGATCACGCCAGATGCAGGCAAGATCACGGTTGATGGACAAGACATCCTGAACCAACCCCGCGACGCCTTTCTCGCTCGATTTGGCATGCTCTTTCAGGGCGGTGCGCTCTTTGACTCGCTGCCTGTCTGGCAGAATGTCGCCTTTCGTCTTCTGCGCGGGTCGCTGGCCCGGCCTAAAGATGAAGCACGCGAAATCGCCATCGAAAAACTGCGCCGTGTCGGCCTGAAACCCGACGTCGCCGACCGCCTGCCCGCGGAACTGTCCGGTGGGATGCAAAAGCGTGTGGGCCTCGCCCGCGCCATCGCCGCCGACCCGGAAATCATCTTTTTCGATGAACCCACCACCGGTCTCGACCCCATCATGTCCGGTGTCATCAACGACCTGATCCGTGAAATCGTAGTGGAAATGGGCGCAACCGCCATGACCATCACTCATGACATGACATCGGTCCGCGCCATCGCAGACAAGGTCGCGATGCTCCATGACGGCGTGATCCAGTGGACCGGTCCAATCGGGGAGTTGGACCAAACGGATGATCCCTATGTCCGGCAGTTTGTCGGTGGGTTAGCCGAGGGACCGATTGAGGCGGTTCGGTGACCGCCCTCAAACTCGCCAACCTCTCCCTCTTGATCCTCTTCCCCATCGCATGGTTCGCCCCACTTCTGCGCGCGGGACTGCTGCCCCTCTTCGGCCTTTCCGAAATCTCGGTGATCTCTGGCCTCCAATCGCTCTGGCAAACGGACGTCTTCCTCGCTTTGCTCGTCACGGCCTTCGCGCTCGTCGCGCCGATGCTAAAAACCATTGGCCTTGCCTTGATCCATTTCGGCTATGCAGACGCTCGCCTGACACCCGCGCTGACCCTGCTCAGCAAACTCGCCATGGCTGATATCTTCCTGATCGCACTTTATATCGTGATCGCCAAAGGCGTCGGCGTAGGCCGGGTAGAGACCGCGTGGGGCCTTTACCTCTTTACCGCCTGCATCCTTGCGTCCCTCGCCATTTCGATCCTCACCCCGCGCTTCACAAAGCCTGCGGGCTCAGGCAAATAGCGCCATGGCCAAACCGTCCCTGAAATCGTCTTTCGTCTGCACCAACTGCGGCAATGTCACGTCCAAATGGGCCGGCAAATGCGAGGCCTGCGGAGAATGGAACACCATCGCTGAGGAAGGCCCGCTATCGTCCGGGCCATCCAAGGGTCTTGGCGGTAAACGCGGGCGTACGCTTGAACTCACCGACCTATCGACCGAAGAAGCGCCGCCGCCACGGACTGAAGCTGGCGTTGGTGAACTCGACCGTGTCCTCGGCGGCGGGCTGGTTCAGGCCTCAGCCCTTCTTGTTGGCGGTGATCCCGGCATCGGCAAATCCACACTACTCCTGCAGGCCGCCGCGCGGTTCGCACGCAACGGGCTCAAGGTGATTTACGTCTCAGGCGAAGAGGCGGCTGCGCAGGTCCGCATGCGCGCTCAGCGCCTCGGCCTGACGGACTCGCCCGTCATGCTTGCTGCTGAGACCAACCTGCGCGACATCCTCACCACGCTGGATCAGGAAAAGCCCGATCTGGCCATCATCGATTCCATTCAAACCATGTGGGCCGACCATGTTGAGGCAGCCCCCGGCAGTGTCAGCCAGGTGCGCTCTGCCGCCCACGAACTGACCAGCTTTGCCAAACGCAAAGGTATTGCCGTGATCATGGTCGGCCACGTCACCAAAGAAGGTCAGATCGCAGGCCCCCGCGTCGTCGAACACATGGTCGACACGGTGCTTTATTTCGAAGGTGAACGCGGCCACCAATTCCGCCTTCTGCGCGCCGTAAAGAACCGCTTTGGCCCCGCGGATGAGATCGGTGTCTTTGAAATGACCGGTAAAGGTCTGATCGAGGTCAAGAATCCCTCGGCCCTCTTCCTGTCCGAACGCGGCACCCCTGCCGCCGGATCCGTGGTTTTTGCCGGGATCGAGGGCACGCGCCCGGTGTTGTGCGAAATTCAGGCGTTGGTGTCACCCTCTCCACACTCCCAACCGCGCCGCTCGGTCGTGGGCTGGGATGGCTCTCGCCTGGCCATGATCCTTGCGGTGCTCGAATCCCGCTGCGGTGTTCCGTTTCAGGGCCTCGACGTCTATCTCAATGTCGCAGGCGGTATGCGCATCTCAGAACCCGGGGCTGACCTTGCCGTGGCAGCCGCCCTTGTCAGCGCCCGCGAGGACACCGCGCTGCCGCCCGAGGCCGTGATCTTTGGCGAAATCTCACTCTCAGGTGCGCTCCGCCCCGTCTCACAGGCGGAAAATCGGTTGAAAGAAGCCCAAAAACTTGGTTTCACCACCGCGATTGTGCCACCGCTGTCAAAACGCATCAGCGATCAGGGTGTGGCGCTGAGGCAAATGCCGGATTTGGCAGGCTTTGTAGAAGACGTATTCGGGGGCGGCCCCGTCAGACAATAGCGGGCAACTCCGCGAGGTGGCAGACTATGGACAGCTTTACCCTGATTGACGGGATCGTCGCGGCGTTGATCGTGCTCTCGGCACTCTTGGCCTACTCGCGCGGGTTCATGCGCGAAGCAATGTCCATCGCCGGGTGGGTCGTGGCTGCGATCCTTGCCTTCATGTTTGTCGATGTCGCCCGACCTTTGGTCCGTCAAATCCCCGTCGTCGGAGATTTCCTTGGCGAAAGCTGTGAGTTGTCGGTTGTGGCGTCCTTCGGCTTGATCTTTGTCGTGGCCCTTGTCGTCGTTTCCCTCTTCACACCGCTGTTCTCGGCATTGATCCAACGCAGCGCGCTCGGTGGTGTCGATCAGGCGCTTGGGTTCGTCTTTGGCGTGGTGCGCGGCGTGCTCTTGGTCGCGATTGCATTCTTTGTTTATGAAACGGTGATCACCACGCAGGACATCGCCATGGTTGATCAGTCCCGCTCGGCGGCTGTCTTTGGCCGGTTTACCGACAACATTCAGGACCAAAACCCCGAAGAAGCGCTTGGCTGGATCACCCGTCAGTATGAGACGCTGATCGGGACCTGCGACCAATAGGCAGCGGTCTGACCGGCGTTCGATTGTAATCGTTTGATGACAGGCCAGCGCCCCTGCGCTATTGCGTGCCGCAAGCCCTGACCCGGATTCGCGAGGCCCTGACAGGTGACCGACCAGCTGCCCCAAGCAGACGCAGAAGCGTCATGGTACTCAACCCCATTTGATGACGACAAATTGCATGAAGAATGCGGTGTGTTCGGCATTCAAGGTGTGCATGACGCTGCGAACTTTGTTGCCCTTGGCTTGCATGCGCTGCAACATCGGGGGCAAGAGGCCGGTGGCATCGTCACCCATGATCCCGTCCACGGCTTCAACTCGGTCCGCCGGTTTGGCTATGTCCGGGACCAGTTCACCTCTCAGGCAATCATGGATCAACTCCCCGGCCCCATTGGGATCGGGCATGTGCGCTATTCGACCGCCGGGTCCAAAGGCAACACGGCCATTCGTGACGTGCAGCCGTTCTTCGGCGAATTTTCCATGGGCGGCGCGGCAATCGCCCATAACGGCAACATTACCAATGCCGTGCAGTTGCGTCGGGAACTGATCGAGCGCGGCTCGATCTTTCAGTCGTCGTCTGACAGTGAATGCATCATCCACCTGATGGCGCGGTCCCTGCAAAAATCCATCCCCGACCGGATGGAAGACGCGTTGCGCCGCGTCGAAGGCGCATTTTCGGTCGTGGCCATGACACGCACGAAACTCATAGGTGTGCGCGACCCATTGGGTGTGCGCCCGCTTGTCCTTGGACGCTTTGGCGATGGGCATGTTCTGGCGTCTGAAACCTGTGCGCTGGATATCATCGGTGCCGAGTTCATTCGCGAAGTGCATCCCGGTGAGATGGTTGTGATCACCGACACGGGCATAGACTCCCGCTACCCGTTCCGTCCACAACGCCCAAGATCCTGCATCTTTGAACACGTCTATTTTAGTCGCCCCGACAGCATCCTTGGCGGACGCAGCGTCTATGAAACACGCGAGGCCATCGGGCGTGAGCTGGCGCGCGAAGCCCCGGTTGATGCCGATCTTGTTTGCCCCGTGCCGGACAGCGGCACCCCGGCAGCCATCGGCTTCGCGGCTGCCTCTGGCATCCCCTACGGCATGGGCATCATTCGCAACAGCTACATGGGTCGGACCTTCATCGAACCGTCCGAACATATCCGCAATATGGGTGTGCGCCTGAAACTGAACGTGAACCGCGCTCTCATTCAGGGAAAACGCGTGATCCTTGTTGACGACTCGGTCGTGCGCGGCACCACCTCGCGCAAGATCAAGGACATGATCCTCGACGCTGGCGCCGCCGAAGTGCATTTCCGGATCGCTTCTCCGCCAACCGCATGGCCCTGCTTCTACGGTGTCGACACACCGCAGCGCGAAAAACTCCTCGCCGCCACCATGAGCGAGGACGAGATGCGCGACCACCTGAAGGTCGACAGCCTCAAGTTCATCAGCCTGCAAGGCCTCTACCGCGCGGTTGGCGAAGCCGAAGGGCGTGATCCCGAGCATCCTCAATACTGCGACGCCTGCTTTAGCGGGGAATACCCGGTGATCCCAACCGATCAGATTGAGGCCGGGTTCGAGATGAAGACCGCCGCCGAATAGGCATTGGGCCGCTTTCCAAACAGCGCATCGGCATCGTTTTGCCGAGCGCAATAAGGACTATGCGCCCCGGCTTTAACTCCGTACGCCCCTGCCATATCTGCTGCGCTGCAGTGCAATAAATCCTCTCATAGGACCACATGACCCAAGACCTCACGGTTGGCGCAGCGGGCAAACATGCCACGCTGGATGCCGATATTGATTTGTCCAAGACCATGCTTCTCGGCACCAGCGGTGGCGCGTCCCAGATGCGCGCGCTGATCCGGCTCGGAGGCGGTGAAATCGTCTCGAAATCCGTGGGCGACGACCTCAAAGGGCATCCCATTGTCGCCATCGATCCGGGCAAGGTGATCCTGAACATCGACGGAACCGCGACCGCGCTGGTTGGTCCCTCTTGACGGGGCGCGCCGCCCGAGCCAAACCGCGCCCATGACTGACCTTCCCGTTGCCCTGATCACCGGTGCTTCTCGCGGCCTTGGCGCGGCCTTGGCCGAAGCGCTTGCGCCGACCCATCACATCATCGCCGTCGCGCGGACCGTCGGCGCGCTCGAAGAGTTGGATGACCGGATCAAGGCGGCAGGAGGTCAGGCCACGCTGGCGCCGATGGACATCACCAAACCCGAGGCCATGCAGCAGCTATGCCGTTCGGTCCACGAACGCTGGGGCGGCATTGCCATGTGGCTACACACGGCCATTCACGCGGCACCCCTCGCGCCGACCAGCCACATCAATGAAAAGGACTGGAGCAAATCGCTCCAGATCAACGCCGAAGCGACACAACGCCTGATCGCCTACGTCGCTCCGCTTTTGGGCACAACGGGCCAAGCGATCTTTTTCGATGATCCAGCGGCGCTGGAAAAATTCCACGGCACCTATGGCGCATCCAAAGTGGCCCAGATCACCTTGGCCCGCGCTTGGGCTGCTGAGACCGTAAAAACCGGCCCCAAAGTCTCGATCCTGACCCCAGCACCCATGCCGACCGCCTTGCGAGCCCGCTTCCATCCCGGCGAGGACCGGACACGCCTCCATGATCCCAAATCAGAAGCCGCTCGACTGATCGCGCAACTCTGATCCTTCTATGTTTCAAAAAAACTCCCGCCGGAGGCATTCCGACACTTGGAATTCTTGCCGAGGCTGGGGTTTGCCGATACGCACGCCATCATGCGTATTCTCATTACAAACGACGACGGCATCAATGCGCCCGGCCTTCAGGCGCTTCTTGCCATAGCTGATGATCTGACGACCGAGGACAAGATCCACGTCGTCGCGCCCGCCTTCGAGCAATCGGGCGTGGGCCATTGCATCAGCTACACGCGCCCGCTCATGGTGTCCTATTTGCCATCAGGGCGTGTTGCGGTCGACGGCTCGCCTGCCGACTGCGTGATCGCGGGCCTCTATGAGGTCCTCAATGACACCAAGCCCGATCTGATCCTTTCCGGCGTGAACCGGGGCAACAACTCTGCTGAGAACACGCTCTATTCAGGCACCATCGGGGCCACGATCGAAGGCGCGCTTCAGCGCATACCTTCGATTGCCCTGTCTCAGTACTATGGCCCTGAGAACGTCACTCTTGAGGACCCATTCGAAGCCGCCCGTAGCCACGGGGCCGCGACGGTCCGCAAAATCCTGGAGGCCGGTTTCGACAACGACGCGCCCTACGGTCTGTTCTATAACGTGAACTTTCCACCGGTGCCTGCCGCCGACGTGAAAGGCACGCGTGTCGTGCCCCAAGGTGTGCGCCCGGGCGTGCATTTCTCGGCCAAGACCACTCAGGCTCCCAACGGTCGCAACTACCTCTGGATTGGCGGCGGCGATCAACGCACACCCACGGCGCCTGACACCGATGGTGCGGCAAATCTGGATGGCTATATCTCGGTCACACCGATGCGTGCGGACCTGACAGCGCATGATCAACTGGCGCATGTGGCACAGGCTTTCAAAGACTAAGCGGCACACAGGTTAGACGCAGGGCCATGGACAGCATCGCTGAACGCAAAATGCAGTTTCTCTATCAGCTCCGATCCAAGGGGGTGATGGACAAGGCTGTGCTGACGGCCATGGAACGCATCGACAGGGGACCATTTGTCAAAGGCCTGTTTGCCGAACGCGCCTACGAAGACACGCCTTTGCCCATCGCCTGCGGGCAAACCATCAGCCAGCCCTCAGTGGTCGGCTTGATGACACAGGCGCTCAAGGTCGAACCGCGCAATAAGGTGCTCGAGGTCGGCACAGGCTCTGGTTATCAAGCCGCGATCCTCAGCCAACTGGCCCGCCGGGTCTATACGGTTGACCGGCACCGCCGCCTCGTGCGCGAAGCGCGGCTGATTTTCGAAGAGATGGATCTCTCCAATATCACCACGATTACGGGCGACGGATCGTTTGGTCTGCCGGACCAGGCTCCCTTTGACCGGATCATCGTGACAGCCGCAGCCGAAGACCCCCCCGGCCCCCTCTTGGCGCAACTCAAGGTTGGCGGTATTATGATCGTGCCGGTTGGTCAGTCTGACACGGTGCAAAGTCTGATCCGGGTGACCCGCACTGAAACGGGCCTTGATTACGACGAACTGCGCCCGGTCCGATTTGTCCCGCTGGTCGAAGGGCTTGGCGACAGCTAGGCCTGTTACCAGGTACACACGATCCCGGAAAACGGGACGCAGCAGTTATGAATGAGGTAGACCCGTGCCAGTGACTCGGAAAATCGGCGTGGCCGCCGTTGCTTTGTTGGCGCTTTCGGCCTGTGAAGGCGTCGATATCGACCTTCGCGACCAGCTTGGTGCAGGAGCCGCCGACACCACGTCAGCCGCCCAACGTGCCACTGCGCCCCGCCCCGAGGCAGATGATCGCGGCATCATCTCTTACCCAAATTATCAGGTCGTCGTTGCACGACGGAATGACACTGTTGCAAGCGTCGCAGAGCGGCTCGGTCTCACACCCGCAGAACTGGCACGGTTCAACGGACTGACACCGGATACGACCCTGCGGCGCGGCGAAATCCTCGCTCTGCCCGGTCGTGTTGCAGAGCCGGTTGCCCCGCGCACAGACATCACGGACCTCGCCGCAGGCGCGATTGAGCGGGCTCCCGCCGATGCGATCCGCCCTGCCGAAGTGGCGGCGACGGCCCTGCCGTCTGGTCCAGAACCGATCCGCCATCAGGTCGAACGTGGTGAAACCGCCTTTTCGATCTCTCGCCTCTATGGCGTGCCGGTCCGTTCGCTGGCAGAATGGAACAGCCTTCCGGCTGACCTCTCGGTCCGCGAAGGTCAGTATCTCTTGATCCCGGTCGCCACGGCAGACACAGCCGCTGATGTGACCGAACCGGGCCAAGGTACGGCGACGCCGACACCGCCAAGTTCCACGCGCGCACAGCCCGCCGAAGATACGTCTCTGTCTGATCAGGCACCGCAGGTCACAGAGACCGCCACACAGCCCGAAGCACAGGATGTGGGTCTCACCACACCTGACGTCGGACAAACCACGCAAACCGCCGCGAAGTCAGACTTTCGTCTGCCGGTTCAAGGTTCGATCATCCGCGCCTATCAAAAGGGCCGAAACGAAGGGATCGACATCGGCGCGCCCGCTGGCACGAATGTCGGGGCCGCAGGTGCTGGCTCGGTGGTTGCCGTTCAGCGCAACGCCAACAACGAACCGGTGCTCGTCATCCGGCACGATGGTCAGTTGATGACGGTCTACACCCAGATTTCCGATGTAACGGTCAAAGTTGGTGACCGGGTTTCGCGCGGTCAGACCATCGGCAAAGTCGCCGCAGGTAGCCCGAGCTTTGTTCATTTCGAGTTCCGCAGCGCCGAAGACCTCGAAAGTATCAACCCAAGCGTTTACCTGAATATTTAGCGCAGGCTGATGCCGCGACGCCCTGCTAGGTCGGTAAAGTACTGCCACGCGACCCGGCCCGACCGGGACCCACGCGTCGCCTGCCACTCGATGGCCTCGGCGCGCAACGTGTCGTCGTCGATCTCGACCCCGTGCGCGTCGCAATAGCCCCGGATCATCGCGAGGTATTCATCCTGATCACAGGGGTGGAAGCCCAGCCACAGCCCAAAGCGGTCTGACAGGCTGACTTTCTCTTCCACAGCCTCAGCCGGGTTGATGGCTGTTGACCGCTCATTCTCGATCATGTCGCGCGGCATCAGGTGGCGACGGTTCGAGGTGGCATAAAGGATTACATTGTCCGGACGCCCTTCGATTCCGCCATCAAGAACGGCCTTTAAGCTCTTGTAATGTTGATCATCATGGGAAAACGAAAGATCATCGCAGAACAAGATAAACTGCTCCTGCGCGACGCGCAGCAGGTCCAACAAACGCCCAATCGACGGTAGGTCCTCGCGCTGAACCTCAACGATTTTCAGCGTGTGTCCTTCGCTCACGACGGTCACATGGACCGCCTTCACGAGCGAAGATTTCCCCATCCCCCGGCTGCCCCAGAGCAGGGCATTGTTGGCGGGCAGGCCCTTGGCAAATTGGCGGGTATTTTCCAGAAGTGTGTTTCTCGACCGATCAATGCCGACAAGCAAACCCAGATCGACCCGGGACACACGTGGTACGGGCCGCAATTCGTCTGGCTCCGCATGCCACAAAAACGCGTCTGCGCTTGCGTAATCGGGGGCTGCGGCAGGCGCCGGAGCCATGCGCTCCAACGCCTCTGCGATCCGCTCCAACGGGTCCTTACTTGGCATCGCTGGCATCTTCGGCAGCGCCGTCGCCATCAATGTCTTCGTCCCAAAGACCTTGCGCCTTCAGATCGGCTTCCCGCTTGCGGTCAATGCGCGCAACAAGCTGGATCGACACCTCATACAGGCCATAAACCGCCACGAACAGGATGACCTGCGTGATGATATCCGGCGGCGTCACAATCCCGGCCAGGATCAGGATGGCCACGACGGCATATTTGCGAACGGCAGCAAGTCCTTTGGCATTCACCAACCCGGCTTTGCCCAAAAGCGTCAGCAGCACTGGCAACTGGAAACACAGGCCGAAGGCCATGATGAAGGTGATGGTCAGCGACAGGTACTCTGCAACCGAGCCTTGGAAGGCGATACCAGCCGTACCGCCATCAACCTCAGACCCCACAGCGGCGCCTGTATCTGGCGCAATCTGTTGAAAGTTCAGGAAGAAGTCGAAGGCCAGCGGAATAACGACGTAGAACGCAAACGACGCACCCAGCGCGAACATAAAGGGGGACGCGATCAGGAATGGCAGAAACGCCCCCCGCTCTGATTTGTACAAACCGGGAGCAACGAACCGCCAGAGCTGATAGCTGATCACTGGAAATGCGAGAGCGAAGCCGCCCATCAACGAAATTCGGATGGCGACAAAGAAGCCTTCCTGCAGCTTGATCAGGATAAGCCCGCATTCCTGCCCACGTTCGGCCAAGGCCTGACAGATCGGCGTGGTCAGGTAATTGAAGATCGGGTTCCAAACTGCAAAGCAGATGAAGATCGCGATCACAAATGCAATCGCCGACCGGATCAGGCGCGTGCGCAGTTCCGCCAGGTGCTCGATCAGCGGGGCCTGGGTGTCTTCTAGTTCGTCAGTCTGGGTCATGCCTGTTTGGTATCCTCGGCAGGCGCATCCGCAACGGTTTCAGGATCAGGCTCTGGTTCGGCCTCAAGCTCTGCGGCATCGGCTGCAATCGCCGCCGCGCGCTTTGCATCTTCCTTGGCCTTGGTAGCTTCCTGAATTTTACGGGCCGCTTCCGCGCGCTCTTGCGCCAGCTTCGCAGTTTCAGGCCCCATGGCCCTGGCCTGCTTACCCGGCTCCCACTTGTCGAACTGGTCAGCCGCGTCCTTCAATGAATCCATGCCAAAGTTGCGCGGATTGTTTAGGCCTTTCAGGTCCTTGGCAATGTCGCTTGCGCCAGTGGCATCCGCCGCCTCGTTCATCGCCTGGCTGAATTCACGCGCCATGCGTTTGATCTTGGCAGTCATCTTGCCCAGCGCCTGAAACATCACTGGCAGGTCCTTGGGACCTACAACGATCAGCGCAACCATGCCGATCAGCAGAAGCTCGGTCCAACCCATCCGACAGGTGCCTTACGCTTTGTCTTTTTCGTCTTCTGGCGTCACATCGCGAGCCGCTTCGGCGTCTGCTGCTTCCAGCTCTTCCTTGCCCTCTTGCACGCCTTTCTTAAAGCTCGTGATGCCTTTGCCAACTTCGCCCATCAGCGAGCTGATCTTGCCACGGCCAAAGAGGACAAGAACAACAACGGCAATCAGCAGCCAGCCAACTGGCGGGATGTTGGTTACGAAAAGCGGTGTCATCATCAGTGCGGTCATTTCCGGGGTCTCCGTCATTATGCGCCACCTGACTGTTCGGCGGGCGCCCATGTGCATGTCAGGGGTGACTGATACGCCGACAAGCCCCCTGTGGAAAGCGCTGCAGGTGCAAAAACACCTGCATTTCAGGCTCTCGATGCGCTTTCTTTGACAAAAACCTGTCAACTGACAGGTTCATGTCAGGACGCCCTCGATAAACCCTTCTGCGAACGCTTGAAAAGAGGAGAATCACACATGCGTCCCACTACCGAACACACCCCCAAAACCGTCGCCGAAATCGTGTCCTTTCATCTCAAAGACGGTGTCGATGTCGAAACCTTTCAGGACGCCGCCGACAAAACAGCCGAAGCCGTGCGCGCGTTTGGCGGCTGTCTTGGCCGCCACCTGACCTGCGCAGCAGATGGGCTTTGGACCGACATCGTGATTTGGAAGGACATGGATACGGCCTTGAAAGCGGCCGAAACAGTTGTGCAAGACCCGGCCTTCGCGCCATTCGGTTCGATGATTGACCCAACCACCGTCTCAATGCGGCACTCTGAAGTCGTCTGGCAGATGGACTAACCCCGATGAAAAGGCTCTAACGGCCACATGCGCCGCACAGACCGCCTTTTTGACCTGATCCAGATCCTGCGCGACGGGCGCCTGCACCGTGCGCAGGACATGGCCGACAAACTCGAGGTTTCGGTCAGGACGATCTACCGCGATATGGAAACGCTGGCCGCCTCCGGCATCCCGGTCGAGGGGGAACGTGGCGTCGGCTACATGATCACCGCTGCGATCACCCTGCCCCCGCTGAACCTGACCACGACAGAGCTCGAAGCGTTGCATCTTGGGATGGCCGTGGTCGGAGAAGCCGCAGACGAAGAACTTCAACGCGCGGCAAAATCCCTATCCGCCAAGATCGACGCCGTCCTACCCGAGGATCGCACAGCCCCGCCGACCGGCTTTGGCTTTGCCGTCTACCCATTCAAAGACGCCGCCAAGGGGTTTCAGCACATGCCCGGTCTGCGCGGCGCTATTCGCGCCCGTCAAAAGGTCGAGATCACCTATCGGTCGCTCGACAATGAAACCTCGACCCGTGTGATCCGCCCCTTGCAGCTTGAATACTGGGGGCGCGTCTGGACGGTGACCGCGTGGTGCGAAAGCAAGGCTGATTTCAGGGTCTTTCGCGTTGACCGGATAGAAGCCCAACGCGCCCTGCCCGCCACCTTTGTCGAAGAAGGAGGCAAAACGCTCGCCGATTACCTTGCGCGCATCGATAGCTAACGCCGGAAGATTTTACAGTGCCTGCGTGGACAGGTCAGATAGAAGCCGGTCCCGGCCTTTGGCAGAAACACACCCGGCACCGACGCGGTAATGGACGGTCCATCATCCAACAGAAAATCGACAAGCGACTGCTGCCCAAGAAAGCGTGACCGCACAACACGGGCGTGGGCGGCTTGACCTTCGGCCTCTGTCGGTCGCGGGGCCTGACCTGGCCGATCAAAATCAATGTGGACGTGTTGCGGGCGGATCGCGATGTCGACCCTGCTGCCGTCTGCGACACCCGGAGCCAGGAACTTTCCAAATGGGGTGTCCGCCAATGCGCCCTCAACATTCGCTTCGATTACATTGATATCGCTAAAGAAACGTGCCGCCTGCAGATCGGCAGGGGTATTGTAAATCGTATAGGGCGACCCCTGCTGCACCACACGCCCGTCACGCATCAGCGCGATCACATCGCCCATGCGCATCGCTTCAACCGGGTCATGGGTCACCATCAAGACGGCCGTCCCTTCATCGGTCAAAAGCTTCAGTGTCTCGTCCCGGACTGCATCACGCAGCCGCTCATCCAGCCCGCTGAAAGGTTCGTCCATCAACATGACCTTGGGCTGCGGCGCAATCGCGCGCGCCAGCGCAACACGCTGTTGTTCGCCACCAGACAGCTGGTGCGGATACTTCTGGTCATAGCCATGCAGCCCGACCCGCGCCAATAGATCGGCAACGCGCTCTTGCTTTTCACCGCGCGCACAGGTCAGCCCATAGGCGACATTGGCGGCAACCGTCAGATGCGGGAACAGGGCAAAGTCCTGAAACATCAGACCAACAGCGCGCTTTTCAGGTGGCAGGCGATAGATCGTGTCGCAGACCAGATCCCCATCCACGAGAATGCGCCCACTATCCTGCTTTTCCACGCCTGCAATGATGCGCAACGTTGTGGACTTACCACAACCAGATGGCCCCAAGAGGCACATCACCTGCCCCGGATAAATCTGAAACGACACATCCCGCACCGCCGGTATGTCTCCAAACTGGCGGATCAGGTTTTGCACTTCGAGACGGGGCGTGTCTGAGACGTCCATAGGGCGGCGGTCACTCCTGACGAAAACGCTCAGGCTCTAACAGGCCAGCCCCGCTACATCAACAGCCTAGCAACAGGATGCGTCCGCCACTTCCGCTTCAAATGGGCTTCCCTCACCGCAGCCCTCAAAGATGCCGTAATGCGTGTCGAAATTTCCAATGAACTCAAAATGCTCGCGCAGGCGCGTGTCGTGCAGCATGGCCCATGTATTGCCACAGACGGGGAACACTTTGCCCGCCTCAATCACATGATGACCATCCAGACGGAACACCTTCTCGCTGTTCTTGATCGTGCCTTTGTAGATCACGGCCTGCCCATAATCCTCACAGGATCGCTCAAGCCCCTCCAGTTTCCACAAACGATAGGTGGCTGAAGTGAACTTGATCGGGCTCACCTTCTCTTCCAGCTTGGGGTTCTCGATCGTCAGCGGACGATGCTCCACGAGACGCGGATCATCAAACCCAGCCCGCCGCGCAAATGTTTCAAAGTCATTCCAGTAGAGAGCACCAGACAAGCATTCACCATAAAGAACCTCATCTTTCGCCAGTGCCTCAGGGATACGGCGGTCGGCATACACGTCGCTGAAATACATCTCACCGCCAGGTTTCAGCAGGTTGTAGACACCGCGCAGCACGGCCTCCTTGTCCTGCGCCAGGTTGATGACGCAGTTCGAGACGATCACGTCAAAAGACCCCGGTTCCAGCGGAAGCTTGTCCAGTTCTTCGATATACCCCTTATGGAAAGCCGTATTCACGCGGCTCAACCCGAAGGCGTCACGGTGGAACTCCTGATGCGCGCGAGCGACATCCAGTTGTTCGTCCGTCATATCGACACCGACAACCTCACCAGTATCACCGACCATCGCTGACAAGGCATAGACATCACGCCCCGCCCCACAGCCCAGATCCAGAATTCGCGCGCCTTCCAACGAATCTGGCGCAATCAGGCCACAGCCATAATAGCGCATCAGCACGTCGTCATGGACCTTCGACAGCACCCCTTTCAGCCATTCAGGCATTTCAGCGGGGGTGCAACAGGCGTTGGTCTGCAAATCTGCCGATGATTGCAGGACCTTACCGTAGTAGTCCTGAACGACTTCGTGCTTCATCTTTGGTGTCTCCCGATGCGTTGCGAAAGGCCTAACGACTGCCCTCTCGTCGCGCAATCCGTCCAATTGGCTGTCACAGGCTTGTGACGTTCAGCGCAACGTGAATGTGGCTTCTGCTTTGACAACGCCATTGACGTGGACCGTCACCTTTTGCGTTCCGGGATAAAGCGTGAAGGTCGTGGCGTTGCCCTTAAACCGATGCCGTTTGGTCAAGGTGACCGGCGCTTTCGGGGTTACACTCGTATCCTTGATCTTGAAAACCTTGGGCGCAGTGGTGCCATTGGCCTTCAGGAAATGCATGGCGTAATCGACAATAACCGGACTGTCTTCGGTTGCCTCCAGAGTGAAGGTAATCTCCATGACATCGCCAATCGCCGGGTCCTCGGGTGTTAATGTCAATCCGGTGACCGAGACCGCCGCGTTAGAGCGATAACCTAAATGCGCCATCGCCCGCGCATGTCCGTCCTTGATCAGCGTGCGCAGCGCATGGCGCTCCATCCATGCCAGTTCCTTGGGTGTCTGCTGCGCTGCGTCTCGCCATTTGGCGAGATATGTCAGCACGACATCCGGAGCGATTTTTGCAATGTCATTGAGATGATTGGCCACCGAGCGCGTCACGAACCGCGTGGGGTCGGCATGCAAGGCATCAAGGAATTCCAGCGGCACCAGAGGGTCCAGGCTGATGGCCTTGGCCCAAGGCAGCTTCGGACGCGTTCCTTCGCTCACCAATCGCCGCACGTGATAATTCTCGTCTCGCGCCCAGACCCGCAACCGCTCCAGAGTCTCCTCTGGCCAGCGGTTCAGGAATGGCCGGATATAGAATTCCATCGAAAAGCGCTGGGTCGCCACATGAAGCAAATCCAGCGCCCGCTCGCGGTGATCCTCCAACCCATGCCGCACCGCCAGGATCCCCGGCACGGCATGGATAAACCGGCCAAAATCATCGTCCCGCAGTGTCGGGTCCAGCGGCGCGGGCATTGCGGCCTCAAGCTGATCGGCCATGCTTGGAAAGTCACGCGCCAACTGTCCTTCCAGACAATCGGCAATCCACTCCAGCCGCTCCATCAATTCGCGGCCTTGCAAGCCCGCACAGACCTCGGCGTGAAAGGTATCTCGGTCAAAGCCCGGCAAAACCGAGAATTCATCTGCCAAATCACCGATACTCTCGGGATTAAACAAATGATCTTTCAGCGAAAACCGCTCTTCAGCCACGCGAATTGATCCTTCTATGTTTCAAAAACACTCGCGCCGCAGGCATGGCCGGAGCGGCCATACCCCGGAGCCACGGATCAAATCGTTGCGACAGTCGCTCCACCATCGAGCAGCAGGTTCTGGCCCACGATGAAGCCGGCGTGCTGTGAACACAGGAAGGCACAGGCCTGACCGAATTCCTCTGCAGTCCCATAGCGGCGCGCAGGGATTGTAGCCTCTCGCGCGGCGCGGGCTTCGTCCAACGTGATACCTTGCGCCTGCGTGACCCCCGTATCCAGCGCCACAGCGCGGTCGGTGGCGTGAATACCCGGCAAGATGTTGTTGATCGTGACGCCAAAGGGCGCAACCTGACGGGCCGTGCCAGCGACATAGCCAGTCAAACCGGTTCGCGCGGCATTCGACAGCCCAAGTTGCGGAATCGGCGCCTTGACCGACTGGCTCGTGATGTTGACGACGCGGCCCCAGCCACGATCCATCATCCCCGGCAAAGCGGCCTTCATCAAAGCAATTGGCGTCAGCATGTTGGCATCCAGTGCCGAGATAAAATCATCCCGGCCCCAATCTGACCACAGGCCCGGTGGCGGACCGCCTGCATTGGTCACAAGGATATCCAGATTGCCGGCCGCCTCCAGAACCTGTGCCTGCCCGTCTTCGGTGGTCACATCACAGGCCACCGTCGTCACCGACACGCCCGTCTTGCGCAAATCTTCAGCTGTCGCCTCAAGCGCCTCTGCCCCGCGACTGTTGATCACAAGATCGACCCCAGCCTCCGCCAGCGCCATCGCGCACCCGCGCCCGAGCCCTTTCGACGACGCACAGACGAGTGCGCGTTTGCCCTTGATTCCCAAATCCATGAGGTGTCTCCCTTTGTTCCAAATAGGGCTACCACCGGCCTGCGCCCCCGGCAACGCCACAGACTTGCCGCAACTCCGGCTCACGAACTCCTCAGTCGACCTTTAACGAAGAATCGAACAGGTTATATTTTAATGAGTTAGCGAATATATGA
This sequence comes from Shimia ponticola, assembly GCF_007995215.1. GTDB lineage: Bacteria > Pseudomonadota > Alphaproteobacteria > Rhodobacterales > Rhodobacteraceae > Shimia_B > Shimia_B ponticola. The sequence goes on along the minus strand of NZ_VCDK01000002.1, from coordinate 165,810 downwards.
ATGCCATGTCTGATGCCGCCCGCATAACAGATCGCGCACAGGATCGCGCGCTTCAGGCGCTCCCCGTTTATCGGGCGCAGGACTTTTCCGTGACATCCGGGGTCTGCTTTGGCGACGAACTCAGCTTTGCTTCCGAGCTGGTCCTTGATGATGTCTACGAACTGACCAAAAACGCAGAGCCACACGTTCTCGCGACGACATCCAAAGGCAAACACCTTGAGGTCGCGCCGAATTCCGACGTGGGTGCCATGGGGGCCAGGATCGTCATCGACAGTGTCATCACACTGATGTCGCCAGACAGCCGCATTGTCGAAGCACTGGTTTTGGTGGAATTGGATGATGGCGATGTGGCTGACATTTATCTTCTCCCGCTCGCCGCGATGGAACCGACTGTCGATTACACACTTGTCGGCGTCGACACGAACAATCCGCGCCGCCGCTTGGCCGAAATTGCCTGCGTCGCGTTCACACGCGGGACGCATATCACCATGGCCTCCGGCGCACAGGTCCGCATTGAGGATCTCAAAGTTGGCGACAGGGTTCTGACACGCGACGACGGCCCACAGGAAATCCGCTGGATCGGTCAAAACACCCGCCGCGCAGTCGGCGACTTTGCCCCCGTCCTGATCCGCAAAGGCGTGCTGAATAACGAAAACGACCTTGTCGTCTCAGCTGACCATCGCCTCTTTATCTACCAACGCGACGACGCCATCGGCGCAGGCCGCTCAGAGGTTTTGGTCAAGGTCCGGCATCTGATCAATGGCGACGGGATCGTCCGGCTGGAGGGTGGGCATGTGGATTATTTCCAACTGCTCTTCGACAACCATCAGATCATCTATGCCGAAGGCATTGCCGCTGAAAGTCTGCTGGTCGACCCCCGCACCCGCCCCGCCCTACCCAAGGAGGTGGACGAGGCGCTTTCTCAATCGCTTCCGGGGCACGAAGGCGCACAGCATTTGGGATACGAAGTGTCAGAGGGCCTCTTGAACGAAGACGCCGCAGCAAAGCTGAAACGCGCGAGCACGCGGTAAAGCGGCCAACTTCCGCGCCCATTTGTCTCTCAAGTGCGGTCATTTTGACTAACGAAGTCAATCGGCATTCAAGCGTGCGTTGGTGTCTTGACCAAGTAGATCAATCCTATATCAATCCACAGCGGCCCGTCGGGTCGCATCGTTCTCAGGGCGGGGTGAAATTCCCCACCGGCGGTAAGAAACACTGTTTCAAGCCCGCGAGCGCCTCCGTCATTTGGTGGAGGGTCCAGCAGATCAGGTGAAACTCCTGAGCCGACGGTCATAGTCCGGATGAAAGAGAACGTGCAAACGCCCGGCGGCTGGCCGGGTGTACTGCATGTGATCGCCTTGGGTGACGTGTCGCTGAATAAGGAGATCACTATGACACACACCCAATACGCCTTCATCAAAGCTGGCTGGCACGCAGACATCGTGGACAAAGCGCTTGAAGGTTTCACTCAGAAAATTCCCAAGGATAACGTCGATGTCTTCGACGTTCCAGGCGCGTTTGAAATGCCGTTGCTGGCTCGCGATCTCGCGTCATCAGGCCGCTATCGGGCCGTGATTGCCGCGGCTTTTGTGGTGGATGGCGGAATTTACCGCCACGATTTCGTTGCGCAGGCTGTCGTCAATGGCCTCATGCAGGCCGGTCTGGACAGCGGCGTTCCGGTCTTGTCGGTGTCATTGACCCCACACCAGTACCAAGACACCGATCACCATAACGCGATCTACCGCGCGCATTTTGTGGAAAAGGGCAAAGAGGCAGCAGAGGCAGCGCTGAAACTGGAAAGGCTCAAGACATCCTTGGCTGCATAAAAGGTTTCGGCGGCAGACATGCCGCCGACGAACTGTTTATCGCTCTTGAGCATATGCGCGGAAGGAGCAGTCGTATCGCAGCTTGGATACCGCCTCAGCTCTCTAACACGTGTTGGCAATAGAGCTGCATCAGCTGACCAAAGTGGTCATGGCTCTCAAGGTCAATCGGCTCTATCCCCTTGGCTTTTATGACCGTGCGAAGGAACTCTATCGGAGATAGACCTTCGTTCGCCTTTAGGCTCTCTTGAACTTTAGGCGGCCGGCAATACCCCAAGTCCCGACAGGCCGCGTCCAAGAAACGTTGGCGTCGCGTTGTATCCGTTGTCATGTTGCTCAAAGCTCAACCTCAGACCGTGTTAATCGTCCGCGCTGGCGACCGGCTAGCGAGTGTGGCCCAGCAAAACCGTGTAACTTTAGCGTGCCGCTCGGCTCAATTGCCCAACCCGGCACGCTGTCCCCAGCTATCAGTAATCGTCAGATACGACTAAGAAAGAACCCCGCGCCCAACTGCCCCACTCGAATTGACGCCCCGCACCTATGCTCCATTTGGCGACACTCACCAAGAGGTCGCCCATGTCAAAACCCACAGCCACCCCTAGCGCCGTCGCAGTGCCCTCGGGACGTGCCACCCGTGCCACCCGCATCGGGGGCATGGCAGCGGGCATCGCGGGGAATATGGCGCTCGGCGCGCTCGGTGAGCTGTCGCGCGGTCAGCGGCCTCGGTCGCGGGATCTGCTGCTGACACCGCGCAATATCTCGAAAATCGCTGATGAGCTGGCGCGGATGCGCGGGGCGGCGATGAAGATCGGGCAGCTGATGTCGATGGACACGGGCGATGTGCTTCCGCCGGAACTGGCGAATATCATGGCTCGTCTGCGCGCAGATGCGGATTTCATGCCACCAAAACAGTTGAAACAGGTGCTGACCGCCGAATGGGGTGCGGATTGGATGCGGCGGTTCAAGCGGTTTGATACCCGCCCAATCGCGGCAGCATCAATCGGGCAGGTGCATCGCGCGCAAACCCGCGACGGGCGTGATCTGGCGATCAAGGTGCAATACCCCGGCATAGCGCGCAGCATCGACAGCGACGTTTCCAATGTCGGCGCCCTCATCCGGATGTCCGGCCTAATCCCCAAGGGCTTTGAACTTGCCCCCTATCTGGATGAGGCGCGCCGCCAACTGCATGAAGAGGCGGATTATGCGCAAGAGGCCCGTTACCTGAGCGCTTTCCACGATCTGCTGGGCGACGATCCATCCTTTGTCATGCCAAGTTTCGAAGCCGACCTGACCACGCCCACGATCCTTGCGATGGGATATGTCCCCAGTTCCCCGATTGAGGCCGCTGAACAAGAGCCACAAGAGGTCCGCGACCGGATCGGGCACGACCTGCTCCGTCTGGTTCTGCGGGAACTCTTCGAATTCGGCCTGATGCAGACAGACCCGAACTTTGCCAACTATCGCTATGATGCGGAGGCAGGGAAAATCGTGTTGCTCGACTTTGGCGCGACGCGGGCATTCGGCAAAGCAATTCAGCGCGACTATGCCGATCTAATGATCGCAGGCCTTGATCAGGATGCCGACCAGCTGGCGATCTGTGTACAGCGGATCGGGTTTATCGCACCTGACACTGCTCCAAGGCATCAGGAACAAATCCTTGCCATGATCGGTTTCATCTTCGCCGCGTTACGCGAGGAACCGATGTTCGATTTCGCCAAAACAGACCTGACCAAACGGTTGAATGACATGGGCCAAGCCCTTGCTGCGGAAGGTTTTATTCCGCCTCCTTTGCCGATGGACGCGCTCTACCTGCAGCGAAAATTTGCGGGCATGTTCCTGCTTTTGACGCGGCTGTGTTCGCGCTTGCCGGTAGAACAGATGATCCGCGATCAGATTGGAGCTATGCATGACTGATCGCCCAGACACACCATTTTATCGCCTCCTCGACCTTGCTCTGGGCAGTTTGCGCCCGCCGCCTGGTCGCCGCCGCATCATCATCGCCTTGATCTATGGGATCATTTGCCACGTGTTTTTTGCGCTTGCCGTGGGCGCCATGATCCTTGCCATGTTCTTTGGCATGTCGCGCAGTTTCGGCAACGTGCCTTATCCATGGGCGTGGGCGGCCAACCTGCTCTTGGTCCTTCAATTCCCGATTGTTCATTCCATCCTGCTCACCAAACGCGGCCGGGGATGGATGACCAAGCTTGCTCCGGTAGGCACAGGGCAGACACTTGGCGTAACCACCTACGCCATCATCGCCTCGATACAACTCTTTGCGCTCTTCGCGTTTTGGTCGCCGACCGGCACCATCTGGTGGGAGGCGACAGGCTGGGCTTTCTGGGCCATGTGCGCCGCTTACACAACGTCTTGGCTCCTGTTGATCTGGGCCAGTTACTCTGCCGGAGCCGAGGTGCAATCGGGTGCTCTGGGATGGATGTCTCTTATCCAAGACAAAAAACCCAAATTCCCAGACATGCCGACAGATGGACTTTTTGCCATCATGCGGCAGCCGATTTACCTGTCTTTTGCACTGACCACCTGGACTGTTCCGGTCTGGACCCCTGATCAACTATTTCTGGCCAGCGTCCTGACGGGTTACTGCCTCACCGCGCCCATTCTGAAAGAGCGTCGTTTCAAAAAGATCTACGGCGACCGGTTTGAAGACTATCAAAACAGCGTCCCCTATATGATCCCGAGCCTGTCCCGGCTCATGAAGGAAAGTAACGAGAATGGCTCAAGCCCAACGAAATGATCTGACCATCTATGACAGCCACGCTGATCAGTGGTGGTCCGACGACATCAAATGGGTCCGCACGTTGAAAAACATGGTGCCGGGGCGCCTGTCATGGTTCGACAGGCATGTGAACTGGGCGGACAAAGCGGTGCTCGACCTCGGCTGCGCGGGCGGTTTCATGGCCGAGGCGCTTGCCCAACGCGGCGCATCCGTCACTGGCATCGACCCCGCAGCACAAGCCATCGCCGCCGCACAGGATCACGCGGCCGAAAGCGGTCTGTCCATTCAATACGACGTTGGCGTCGGCGAGGCCCTACCCTATGACAACGCATCGTTTGACATTGTTGTCTGCGTCGATGTGCTGGAACACGTGCAAAGCCTTCGTGACGTGTGCAAAGAGGTCACCCGGGTTTTGAAACCCGGCGGTGTGTTCCTGTTCGACACGATCAATCGGAACCCGATCTCGAAACTCGCTACGATCACAATGGCAGAAAACGTCCTGCGACTGCTGCCAAAAGGCACACATGACCCAGACATGTTCATCAAACCCGATGAGTTGCGCGGCGCCCTAATGGATGCGGGGATGACGGTCGGGAATTTCACAGGACTTGGCCCACGCGGCATCAACCGGCGGCTCGATTTTACCTTTGGTCCTCTCCCGCTGACGACGATCATCTACATGGGAACCGCGCGCAAACCACCCGCGTGATGTGCGTTTGCGTATACATGGGATGTGCTTCGGATGTGTATGGATTGTGCATCGCCCAAAAACCGCCTACCTCACGCCCATGCTAGACAATCGCCCGACCCTGCCCCCTGAGATCGCCCGCCGCCGCACCTTTGCGATTATCTCGCACCCCGACGCGGGCAAGACGACGTTGACCGAGAAATTCCTACTGTATGGCGGCGCCATCCAGATGGCTGGTCAGGTGCGCGCCAAGGGCGAGGCACGGCGCACGCGGTCGGACTTCATGCAGATGGAAAAGGATCGGGGTATCTCGGTCAGCGCATCGGCAATGTCGTTTGATTACAATGATTTCCGGTTCAACCTTGTTGATACCCCGGGTCACTCCGACTTCTCGGAAGACACCTATCGCACGCTGACCGCTGTGGACGCGGCCGTCATGGTCATCGACGGGGCCAAGGGCGTCGAGAGCCAGACGCAGAAGCTTTTCGAGGTGTGTCGCCTCCGCGACCTGCCGATCCTGACCTTCTGTAACAAGATGGACCGCGAGAGCCGCGATACGTTTGAAATCATCGATGAAATTCAGGAAAACCTCGCCATCGATGTGACGCCAGCCGCGTGGCCAATCGGACGCGGGCGCGACTTCATCGGCACTTACGATCTGCTGCGTGATCGCCTGTTGCTTATGGATCGCGCGGACCGGAACACGGTGGCGGAAACGCTGGAAATCAACGGGCTCGATGACCCCAAGCTGGCCGAGCACGTCCCCGCTGACCTGCTGGAGGTTTTCCTGGAAGAGATCGAAATGGCGCGCGAATTGCTGCCGCCTATGGACCATCAGGCATTGCTGGACGGCACTCTGACACCGATCTGGTTCGGCTCTGCGATCAATTCATTTGGGGTCAAGGAATTGATGGACGGCATCGGCCAATACGGGCCAGAGCCACAGCCGCAGCGCGCTGATCCACGTCAAATTTCCCCAGAGGAAACAAAGGTTTCCGGCTTTGTCTTCAAAGTGCAGGCGAACATGGATCCAAAACACCGCGACCGCGTGGCGTTCGTGCGTATGGCGTCTGGCCACTTCAAACGTGGTATGAAGCTGACCCATGTACGCACCAAAAAACCGATGGCCGTTTCGAACCCTGTTCTCTTCCTCGCCTCTGACCGCGAATTGGCGGAAGAGGCGTGGGCGGGTGACATCATCGGCATTCCGAACCACGGGCAACTGCGGATTGGCGACACGTTGACCGAAGGCGAAGCACTTCGCGTCACCGGCATCCCAAGCTTTGCGCCGGAACTGTTGCAAGGTGTGCGGGCGGGCGATCCTTTGAAGGCCAAGCACCTTGAAAAGGCGTTGATGCAATTCGCCGAAGAAGGCGCCGCCAAGGTGTTCAAGCCGATGATCGGCTCAGGCTTTATCGTCGGCGTGGTTGGGCAACTTCAGTTCGAGGTTCTCGGCAGCAGGATCGAGATGGAATACGGTCTGCCCGTCCGGTTTGAGGCGTCTCAATTCACCTCGGCCCGCTGGGTGCAGGGGGCCAAGGACAAAATCGACGCGTTCTCAAACACCAACAAACAGCACATGGCGCTGGATCATGACGGCGATCCGGTATTCCTGACGCGGCTTCAATGGGATATTGATCGGGTGGTAAGGGATTACCCCGATCTGACTTTGACAGCCTCGAAAGAGATGATGGTGTGACAACGCCCACAGAGCCACCTTACGAAGAAGAAACCTACAAAGGCGGCCTGGCCTACCTTCGCCGCAAATACGCCACGCGACTGTTCCCCTTCAAAGGTGTGGAGGAGTTTCTTCCTGCTCCGGACTGTGATTTCACTCCGCTGCAAGAGCAGACCGTCGTGATCGAAAAGGACCTGCCGCGCCCGCCAAATCAGACCATGGCGCGCAAGGTTTATGACATCTCGCCCGAGTTTGAGGGCCAGCCCGAAATGCATTTGCTGCACGCAATGCTGATCGCCATTTCGCGGCACAACGACCCGCCACAAGAGGCTTTGAACCTGTTCTTTCGCATGTGGGAGGAAGAGCACGTCTGGATGATGGAGACGCTGAATTCGCGGTGGAAGATCTCTGCGCTCAAGACCTTTGCAGATCATGGCAAGACCGACGTCGACCGGAACGCCGCATCAATGCTCGTGATCCTGATATCGATGATGCAGCTTTATGAAAGCGAGCGGCTGTGGAGCGGCAAACGCCCGATCCAGCTGTTCAATTGGCACAAGCGGCGTCAACAAAAGGTGGTTCTGGGTCTGAACCCCTACCCGGTGCGCTCCGGCGATATGGAGCGCAACCTGCTGATGTGGATTTGGGAAACCGCCGACAAGACGAGCCCCGACCTCAAGCCGCTCTGCATCCACTTGCTCACACTGATCAATCGCGACCGCCGGACGCTGTTCCGCCGGATCCGCAGGCACAAGCTCGACCTCGGCGAGACCGACATCTAGTTAATCGGGTGTCTGTGCCGCCCCGCACATACATAGGTTGAAAAGGCCAGAAGAGTGTCACCCATTGGTAATACTCAGAAGGCAAGATCAATGACCCCCATTTCCAATTTGACCCGTCGCGCTGCGGCCTTGGCGACATTAGCGCTGTGCGCCGCCGGCCCGGTTTTTGCGGGTGGCCATGCAAACACGCATGAGACGCTGTTTCCTCAGGACTTCAAGAACACCTGCGGTGTCGATGCAGCCACGCTGCAGGATTGGTTCGGAGGGGTTGCGCCGTCGCAGAACGGGTTTGTCGTTCCGGCTAACAGTGTAACCTTTGACGACAGCACAAATTGCAATTTCTACAAATGGGGCGCGCAGATGTTTCTGTGGCTAACCAGCCCCACCAATCAGGGCCCGGTGATCTTTAACAGTCCGGTCTTCTTTGACGCCACCTATACAGGCGAGCTGGACGACGAGGGCTTTGCCACGTTCAACCTGACCCGCAATGCAAATCCAGATGACCTGCCCACGTCTCTCCGTTCAGTCAAATCCGAAGATCCTGCGATTGACGAGATTGGTCAGGCGGACAGCTATGTCCTCGTCACGCCGAAAAACGACACAGCCTATTTCGGGGTCCATGTGAACGATGTCTATGCAGCGTTCGCTCAGATGCACCTCGATGCCAAATCGCAGCCCGGTTATTTCGATGAAGCGCCGCTTCTGGCGACCAATTTTCCGACAACACAATCCGAATTGGATTTCATCACGACCCAATCCCTGCCAGCAGGCGAGTCGTTCCCGGATGGAGATGCCCTGACGATGGAGCTGAAGACCGCATGGGTCGCGGCGAGCGATGTGGAGCATCCAGAGAACTACATCACCATCACGGGTATGGTTCCCGAGATCGAAAAGAACGCGGACAACACCCAGTGGTCGCTGACCGGCACGCCGGAACCAAAGGAACTCGCCTTGGTCGGGATGCACGTGGTCGGAAGCGCAAAGGGTCATCCCGAAATGATCTGGGCGAGCTTTGAACATGTCTCAAACGCGCCGGACCTGCCCTATTACTACCAATCGACCAGTGCCCCCGCACCAACCTTGTTCACACCTGGTACAGACGGCGACTGGACACTGTTTACCGGAGATACTGTCCCCGCCACCGTCGTGCCGACAGCACAGTACAAGGCGGCAGATGGGTCCTCGACGGGCGGAGCGATCAACGCCTTGGGCAATGATACGATTGAGTTTGTTCCCGTGGCCCGTCTCAACCCGTGGGGTTTCAAGCCGCAAAGCACCAGCGCAGCGGATGACGCAACCGATCTTTTGTCTCTAAACAACACGGTGATGACCGCATTGGCGGCGCAGGACGACGTGCGTGCCTATTACTATCAGATCGGGTCAATCTGGACCGGGGGTAACATCCCGACCAGCGCGACCGACAATATCAAAGGCGGCGATCGGCTGGCCAACACGACCATGGAAACGTTCCACCAGTTCCCTGATGGCAACACCATTCCGGGCGCAGGCAAGAACGCCTTTCAGGCTCAAAACTGCTTCTTCTGCCACAGCTCAAGCGCGGATAACGGCTTGGGGACAAGCCACGTCTTTGGCGACGTGGCCAACGTCAGCGATTGATCGCCTGACACCATAGCAACACCGGTGTCGCGGCCACCCGTCGCGACACCACAGAAATTGACCAATCGCGTAACCTGATGTAAGCAGCGCCCAATCGCAGGGCGCGTTGGAAGTTGCGTCCTTTTTCCCAGCGGTCCGATGCCGCCTGAATGGACGTACATGACAAAATTCACAGACCTGAAACTGGACCCCAAGGTCCTGAAAGCCATCGCCGACGCCGGCTATGAAACCCCCACCCCGATCCAGGCTGGTGCCATTCCGCCCGCTTTGGAAGGCAAAGACGTTCTGGGCATCGCCCAAACCGGCACAGGCAAAACAGCCAGCTTTACGTTGCCGATGATCACGCTTTTGGGACGCGGACGCGCACGGGCGCGGATGCCACGGTCTCTTGTCTTGGCCCCGACCCGCGAATTGGCGGCACAGGTGGCTGAAAACTTTGATGCATACACCAAGTATCACAAGCTGACGAAGGCTCTGCTCATCGGCGGCGTGAGCTTTAAGGAACAGGAGGCCCTGATCGACCGGGGTGTGGATGTCCTTATTGCGACGCCCGGTCGTCTGCTGGACCACTTTGAACGCGGTAAACTGTTGCTGACCGGCGTTCAGATCATGGTCGTGGACGAAGCCGACCGGATGCTCGATATGGGCTTTATCCCGGATATCGAACGCATCTTTAGCCTGACACCGTTTACGCGCCAAACGCTGTTCTTCTCGGCCACCATGGCCCCTGAGATCGAGCGTATTACCAATACCTTCCTCAGCGCCCCCGCGCGTGTCGAGGTTGCGCGCGCGGCAACGACGAACAAGAATATCACCCAAGGCGTGGTCATGTTCAAAGCCTCGCGCAAGGACCGCGAAGGCTCTGAAAAACGGAAACTTCTGCGCGCTTTGATCGACAAAGAGGGTGACGCTTGCAAGAACGCCATCATTTTTTGCAACCGCAAGACCGATGTCGACATCACCGCCAAGTCATTGAAAAAATATGGATATGACGCGGCGGCGATCCACGGCGATCTGGATCAGTCCCAGCGCATGAAAACGCTCGACGGGTTCCGCGATGGCACGTTGCGCCTTCTGGTCGCGTCAGACGTTGCGGCACGCGGGCTGGATATCCCGGCTGTTAGCCACGTTTTTAACTTCGACGTCCCAAGCCATGCAGAGGACTACGTCCACCGCATCGGCCGCACAGGCCGTGCAGGTCGCTCGGGCACCGCGATGATGATTTGCGTGCCGCGTGACGAAAAGAACCTTGGCGACATTGAGCGTTTGGTGAAGGAAGAAATTCCACGCCTCGACAATCCAATGCCTGCCAAGGCGCCCAGCAAGTCGCGCAAATCAAGCGACGAAGCGACAGAGGCCAAGGCCGACGAACCAAAAACAGAGTCCAAGCCTAAGACCACCGAAGCCGCCGAGCCTGCCGAAGAGAAATCATCGCACCGTGACCGTGGTCCACGCAAATCCTCGCGTGGGCGTTCGCAACGGGATGATGGCAACAAGGTGATTGGTCTTGGGGATCACCTTCCCAGTTTTATCGCCAAAAGCTTTGAGGAACGGCTGGCAAGCTGACGCCAGCCGCTCCGGCAATCTCAGCTCAATCGACTAACGACAACGGTGACTTCCGGTTTCTTGCCGATTTCACTCTGGGTGGTGTTGCGCGTGATCCGACGCAATTCCGTCTCGAGCCGGTCGTCATCCATCAAAGTCTTGGTGCCGGCGCGCATCAGGAACTGGTTCAAATCCTCTTCCAGAACATCGACAAGCGGCGCGTTTGACGCACCCGTTTCGGCCAGCCCCATGACTTCGCACCATGGTTCACCTACAGGCTCGTCTTCGTCCATGATGACCGAGACCATCACATGCCCGTTCAACGCCATGCGCATGCGGTCTCGGATGACGCCGTCCATCGCGCCAACTTTGACCGACCCATCCAGATAGGTGCGACCCGTTTCAAAGTATTCGACGATCCGCGGCGCGTTGCCTGACAGGTCCACCATGGAGCCGTTCACGGCAACCACATTGGCGATGCCTTTTTGATCGGCCAGCTTGGCGTGTTCGCGCAGGTGGCGGTGTTCCCCATGGCAGGGGACCAATATCTGAGGCTTCAGAATGTCGTGCATCCGCTCAAGGTCGGGGCGGTTCGCGTGGCCAGAAACGTGGTAATGCCCACCGCTATTCTCATCCACAACGTCAACGCCCATTTCGCTGAATTGGTTGATCACACGGATCACGCCACGTTCGTTGCCGGGAATGGTCTTGGACGAAAACAGGAAGGTGTCGCCCTCTTTCATCGTGATCCCGCGATACTTGCCATTGGCCAGCTGAGCGGAGGCCGCGCGACGTTCACCTTGGCTTCCGGTCACGATCAGCATCAGATTTTCACGCGGAATATCCAGCGCGTCGTCGGAACTGACGACTTTGGGAAAATCGTCCAGCACACCTGTTTCTATCCCGGCCTCGATCATCCGACGCATGGCACGCCCCAAAAGGCAAATTGACCGCCCAGCCCGCTCGCCCGCCTCTGCAAGGGTTTTCACCCGCGCAATGTTAGACGCAAAGGTTGTCGCCACGACCATCCCTTTTGCCTCTGACACCAGTTCGGTGATCGCGGGGCCAACGGTGGCCTCTGAGCGTCCGGGGTTTGGCGAATGCACATTGGTGGAGTCGCAGACATAGGCCCGGATGCCACCCGAGGCGATTTCGGCCCACATATCCGGGTCAAAGGGCTCGCCCACGCCCGGTGTTTCATCCAGCTTGAAGTCGCCAGAATGCACGACCCGACCAGCGGGCGTCTCGATAAGCAGAGCTGCGCTCTCTGGAATGGAATGCGAAACCGGCACGAAAGACACCTTCATGTTCCCCAAGGTGACGGCTTCAGGGTATTTCGACACCGTGGTCACGGCTTCGGGCCCAATCCCGTATTCGTCCAGCTTGCGCCGTGCGATATTCGCCGTAAAGGCGCGGGCATAAATCGGCACGCCCAGACGTTCAAACAAATGCCCTACCGCGCCGACGTGGTCTTCGTGCGCATGGGTGATGAACAGCCCGTCAATGCGCTCGCGACGTTCCTCAAGCCATGAAATGTCCGGGAGGATCAGGTCAACGCCGGGTGTGCCGTCCATGTCTGGAAACGTCACGCCAAGATCCACAATGATCAGGCGCTCTTTGTCAGCCGGACCATATCCATAGACATAGCAATTCATGCCAACTTCCCCTGCGCCACCCAGGGGAAGGTAAATCAAACGCTCGCTCACTTAGTTTTCCTTATTATGGCGATGGATCACGGTCAGTCCGTGCATCGTCAGATCATCTTCAAACGCATCAAATAGCGCTTCTGACTGTTCAAACAAAGGCGCAAGACCACCTGTCGCAATCACCTTCATCGGTTGCGCACGCTCTGCTTTGATCCGGGCGCAGATTTCCTTGATCAGGCCGACATAGCCCCAAAAGACGCCACTTTGCATACAGGCCACGGTGTTTGTCCCGACCACCTGCTGCGGCTTAGTAATATCAACATGCGGCAAGGCCGCTGCAGCGTTGTGCAAGGCCTCAAGGCTGAGGTTCACGCCCGGGCTGATAACGCCACCCACATAGGCGCCGTCATGGTCCACCACATCGAACGTGGTCGCCGTCCCGAAATCCACGACAATCAGATTGCCGCCGTAGAGGTCATAAGCGCCGGCCGCATTCACCAGCCGGTCTGGTCCGACAATGGTGCCTTCATCCACGCGCGGCTCGGCAGGAAGCGCGCATTCCGGTTTGCCCACAACATAGGGCCGTGTGTTGAAATACCGGTCAGTGAAGACACGCAGGTTGAACACCACACGCGGGACGGTAGACGAGATGATAACCTCATCAATCTCCGCTTCGACATTGTTCAACATCATCAGGGTTTTCAACCAGACATAGTACTGGTCCGCCGTCCGTTGATGCTCGGTCGAGGCCCGCCATTTGGCGATGAATTCCGAGCCGTTCCAGATCGAGAAAACGGTGTTGGTGTTGCCGCAGTCAATGCACAGAAGCATGCGCGTCCCCTTAGAAATAGACATCCGCCGCCGCAATGGTCAGCCGACCTTTGGGCGTGGATAGAATAAGCTGGCCATCGGCGTCTATGCCTTCAAAGGTGCCGTGGTGTTCATCCCGCATTGTGCGGGCGCGGATTGGTTCTCCCAGCTTGGCCGCACGGGCCGTCCACGCGGTGCGGATGGGTTCAAAGCCGTAAGTGGTCAGTTGCGCATCCCAAGCCGCAAAGGCAGGCGCAAGTAGGTCCAGAACTTCTTCGGGACTGGCATCTGTCCCAAGGGTCACAGGCGCAACGGCCCACTCTTCAACTTGGGCGGTGCTCGGGGCAGATTTCAGGTTGATCCCAATGCCAACGGACAGATGCCCGCTTGGCAGGCTTTCCAGCAAAATTCCCGCAACCTTGCCCCCGTTAAGGAGCACATCGTTGGGCCACTTCAGGGCAAGCCCGTTGAGCACCCCGAGACTTTGGAACGTGTCATAGAGTGCGAGCGACGCAATGAACGATCGCAGCGCGGCATCCATTGGGTTGGGCGTCGGCATCACCAGCGTCGCGGCAAAGTTGCCATCAGGGTTCACCCATTCCCGGCCCCGTCTGCCCCGCGCGGCGGTCTGGCGCAAAGCAAGGATCCAAACGGGGCCAGTGAGTGTCGGCGCACGACGCGCCGCTTCGGCCATCGTGCTGTCGGTTTCTTGGAGGATGAGTTTTTCCATGTATCCCTCTTCATTCGAGAGGGCGGGCCCCGACCGCGCGTGGGGGTGAAGCCCTCGCCCGAGGGTGCGCTCGGGGGCTGCCCGGCGCTGCCGCCGGGCCGTGCTTTTGCTTAGTTCACCAGGGTCGCAGCAGCCGCCTGCGCGATGCCTTCAATGCCGAACAGGTTCACGATGCCGAATACCATGGCGGCAGCGCCGGCCAACAGAAACCCGCTCAGAACAGGGCTGCTGGTGTTGTCCAGCTCGTCCACTTCTTCACCGAAATACATGTAGTAGACGATCCGCAGGTAGTAAAACGCACCGATCACCGACGCGATCACGCCAGCCACAGCAAGCCATGCAAGACCCGCATCATAGGCCGCCTGAAGCACGTAAAGCTTGCCAATGAACCCCACGAGCGGTGGCACACCGGCCAGCGAGAACATGATGACCAAGAGGGCAACAGCCTTCAGCGGCTCGCGCTTGGAATACATGTTCAGCGCGCTGATATCGGTCACCAGCGCGTCGTCGCGTGTCATGCCGAGGATAAACGCAAAGGCGGCGATGTTCATCGTGACGTAGATCGCCATGTAGATCAGCATCGCTTGCACACCCAGTTGCGTGCCAGCCGCCAGACCCATCAGAGCGAAACCCATATGCGCAATCGAGGAATAGGCCATCAGGCGTTTGATATTCGTTTGCCCAATCGCGGCGATTGCACCGACAAACATCGAAACGACCGACAGGGCCGCAATCACCTGCTGCCAGTCGCCAACGGCCCCACCGAATGCGTCATGCACGACACGAGCGAACAGAGCCATCGCAGCCACCTTTGGCGCGGTCGCAAAGAACGCGGTCACAGGCGCAGGTGAGCCTTCGTAGACATCTGGCGTCCACATATGGAACGGCGCCGCGGACACCTTGAATGCAAGGCCCGCGCTGATGAAGACCAGACCAAAGAGCAAGCCCAGCGACAGATCACCTTGCGCGGACTCGATGATGCCCGAGAACAGGGTCGTGCCGGCATAGCCATAGGTCAGCGACGCACCATAGAGCAGCAGACCGGACGACAGCGCGCCCAGCACAAAGTACTTCAGCCCCGCTTCGGTCGACTTCACGCTATCGCGACGCAGCGATGCCACGACGTAAAGCGACAACGATTGCAGTTCGAGGCCCACATAAAGCGCCATCAGGTCACCCGCAGACACCATCAGCATCATGCCAACGACAGCGAGTGTCACGAGGATCGGGTATTCAAAGCGAAGCAAATCACGGCGCAGCATGTAGTCATGGCTCATCGCCAACACCGCAGCCGACGCGAGCAGGATCATCACCTTGGCAAATCGGGCAAAGCCATCATCGATGAACATCCCGCCAAAGGCGACATCCGTACCAGCTGGCTGCAACGCGATAAACACCGCCATGGCAACCAGGACCGCCGTTGTCGCCCATGTTGCCAGCGATGCCATCGCATCTTTGCCGGTGTAGACAATGCCGATCAACGCGGCCATCGCATAAAGCGACAGGACGATTTCCGGCAGAATGATGGAGAGGTCGGAACCGATCATGGGACCCTCTTAATTCGACGAAGCTGTCATGGTGTTGGCTTCGGCAGCAAACATCGCAACAGACGTATTGTATTGGTCAACCAGCGCGCCAACCGATGGCCCGATGATGTCGAGGATCAGCGCAGGATAAACACCCAAAAGGATCGTCATCACGACCAGCGGCGCAAAGATCATCTTTTCGCGCTGGGTCATGTCGGTGATCGACTTCAGGCTTTCCTTGATCAGCTCACCCATCACGACACGGCGATAAAGCCACAGCGCGTAAGCCGCCGACAGGATCACACCGGTACAGGCAAAGAGCGCTACCCAAGTGTTGACCTGGAAAATGCCCATTAGCGTCAGGAATTCACCCACAAAACCCGAGGTGCCAGGCAGGCCCACGTTGGCCATCGTGAACAGCATGAAGATCAGCGCATAGGCCGGCATCTTGTTTACCAACCCGCCATAGGCATCAATCTCACGAGTGTGCATCCGGTCATAGATCACACCCACGCAAAGGAAGAGAGCGCCAGAGATAAAGCCGTGGCTCAGCATCTGGAAGATCGCGCCGTCGATGCCCTGCTGGTTTGCCGCAAAGATACCCATGGTGACGTAACCCATGTGCGCAACCGACGAATAGGCGATCAGCTTTTTCATGTCTTCCTGCGCCAGGGCGACCAGCGACGTGTAGACAATGGCAATTGCCGACATCCAGAACACCAGCGGGGCCAGCAGGTCGGAAGCGACCGGGAACATCGGCAGCGAGAACCTAAGGAAGCCGTAGCCACCCATTTTCAAGAGGATCGCGGCCAGAACGACCGAACCAGCCGTTGGCGCCTGAACGTGTGCGTCTGGCAACCAAGTGTGTACAGGCCACATCGGCATTTTCACGGCAAATGACGCAAAGAACGCAATCCACATCAGCGTCTGTGCGCCGCCAATGATCTGGATGCCCAGAATGCTGAACGTCTCGGACCCAAAGTTGTGGTTCAAGAGCGCAGCAATATCCGACGTGCCTGCATCCACGAACATCGCCACCATCGCGACCAGCATCAGAACCGAGCCGAGGAAGGTGTAGAGGAAGAACTTGAACGAGGCGTAGATGCGTTCCTTGCCGCCCCAGATGCCGATGATCAGGAACATCGGAATCAGACCTGCCTCGAAGAAGACGTAGAACAGGAACAGGTCCAGCGCGCAGAAGACGCCGATCATCAGCGTTTCCAGCACAAGGAACGCGATCATGTAGTCCTTCACTCGGTGGGTGACGTTCCACGACGCTGCGATGACCAGAGGCATGGTGAACGTTGTCAGCATGACGAACAGAACGCTGATCCCGTCCACACCCATCTTGTAGGTCAGGCCAAGGATCCATTCCCGTTCTTCCACGAACTGAAAGCCAGTGTCGCTGGGGTCGAACCCAAAGAGCAGGATCAAGGACACAAAGAACGTCGCGCTCGTCGCGATCATCGCCAGCCATTTGGCGTTTCGCTGCGCAGCCTCATCTTCTCCGCGCAGGAACAGCATAAGGATCGCTGCCGCCAGAAGCGGGATGAAGGTGATGATGGAAAGAAGGTTGTCCATCGCTTTAGTTCCCCGTCAGCGTCATCCAGGTCAAAAGGATCGCAATCCCGATGACCATGGCGAAGGCATAGTGAAAGACGTAACCCGACTGGGCTTGGTTCAGCTTTTTGGTGAAGTACGGGACAATGCCCATGGCCACGCCGTTGAGACCGCCATCAATGGTGGCTCCGTCACCCTTTTTCCAAAGGAAGTGACCAATCCGGCGTGCAGGGTTCACAAAGATGAAGTCATAGATTTCATCCACGTACCACTTGTTCAGCAAGAAGTTGTACAGAGGGCGCTGCTGCTCTGCGAGCTTGGCCGCCGAACCTGGATGCCGGATGTACATCAGCCAGCTTAGCGCGAAGCCCAGCACCATCGCGATGAACGGTGCAACCTTGACCCATTTCGGAACCAGATGCGCTTCGTGCAAAACGTGGTTGTCTGGCCCCATGTAGATGGCTCCCTGCCCTGGCAGCGGATCAGGATAGCTTGTGCCGTGGTCATCGCCGTGGTCATCATCGCTGCCCGCAGCGTATGCAGGTGCAACCAGAGTGAAGCCGATCTCGGCTTTCTTTTCTTGCTTCTCGATCACACCGAAGTAGGCCTCAACCGATTGCTCTGAGCCAAAGAACGGCTTGTACCAGACCATACCTGCCAGAACCGCACCGATGGCCAGCACACCGAGCGGAACCAACATGACCGTCGGGCTTTCATGCGCGTGCTCATGCGTGTGCTTGTCGCCGCGCGGTTCACCATAGAAGGTCAGGAACATCAGACGCCAGCTATAGAAGCTGGTCATTGCAGCAGCGGCCACCAGCACCCAGAAGGCATAGCCACCTGGCATCGCGGCATAGGCGCTTTCGATGATGGCGTCTTTGGACACGAAGCCCGCAAAGCCAACCGGGAACCCGACATACAAAAGAGGGATACCCACACCGGTGATCGCCAGCGTGCCGATCATCATCGCGCGGAACGTCCAAGGCAGTTTGTGGCGCAGACCGCCATAGTTCCGCATATCTTGTTCGTGGTGCATCCCGTGGATGACCGAGCCTGCACCAAGGAACAGCATCGCCTTGAAGAACGCGTGCGTCAGCAGGTGGAACATCGCGACCGAATAGACCCCGACGCCTGCCGCGACGAACATGTAGCCCAACTGCGAACAAGTCGAATAGGCGATCACGCGCTTGATGTCGTTCTGCACCAGCCCCACGGTCGCAGCAAAGAAGGCAGTCAGCGCGCCGATTGCGACGATGAAGTTCTGCGTCCAGTCCGCAAATTCCATGATCGGCGACATCCGGCAGACAAGGAAGACACCCGCCGTCACCATGGTCGCCGCGTGGATCAGCGCCGACACAGGGGTTGGCCCCTCCATCGCGTCAGGCAGCCACGTGTGCAGGATGAACTGCGCCGATTTACCCATCGCACCGATGAACAGCAGGAAGGCAATCAGGTTTGCCGCGTTCCATTCGCGCCACAGGAACTCAAGATTGATCGAGGCCAGATCAGCAGCATTGGCAAAGATCACGTCGAACTGGATCGAGTCCGTCAGCAGGTAGATCCCGAAGATACCGAGCAGGAAGCCAAAGTCGCCGACCCGGTTCACAACAAACGCCTTGATCGCTGCAGCGCCTGCAGACTGTTTACGGATGTAGAACCCGATGAGCAGGTAGGATGCGACACCCACGCCTTCCCAGCCAAAGAACAGCTGCAGAAGGTTGTCAGCGGTCACCAGCATCAACATCGCGAAGGTGAAGAACGACAGGTAGGCAAAGAAACGCGGGCGATAGCTCTCGTTTTCCTTGAAGTGATCGTCATGGGCCATGTAGCCGAACGAATAGAGGTGTACGAGCGCCGACACCGTGGTGATCACGATCAGCATGATCGCCGTAAGGCGGTCCATGCGAATGGCCCAATCGGTCGACAACGTGCCGCTCTCGATCCAGCGCAGGATTTGAATGCTTTCCGTTTGACCATCAAAGGTCAGGAACGTGATCCATGACAGGAGTGCCGACAGGAACAAAAGGCCCGTCGCAGTCCACTGCGCGGCAGTCTCACCAATCAGACGCCAGCCAAACCCGCAGATCAGCGCACCAACGAGGGGGGCAAATAGGAGGATCGTTTCCATGTTGCCTTAACCTTTCATCACGTTGACGTCTTCGACGTCGATGGTGCCACGATTGCGGAAGAAGCAGACCAAGATGGCAAGGCCAATGGCAGCCTCGGCGGCAGCCACCGTCAGAACAAAGAGCGTAAAGACCTGCCCGACGAGGTCACCGAGGAAGGCCGAAAACGCCACCAGGTTGATGTTCACCGCCAAGAGCATCAGTTCGATCGACATCAACAGGATGATCACGTTCTTCCGGTTCAGAAAGAGCCCGAAGATACCGATGACGAATAGCGCTGCTGCTACCGTTAGATAATGTTCCAGACCAATCATGCGGTCCCTCGCTTTGGCACTTGATGTGCCTCTGTTGTTTCGCAGTCCCGGACCTGATCCGGGACCTCATGCTTTCAGGTCGCTGCCTCAGATTTCGTCCGAGGCCACGTCCCTCTCAATTCAAATGTCAGAGCCCCTGCCCCGGCTTTACGTCTTTTAGTTCCATCGCCTTGGCTGGATCGCGGTACATCTGCGCCAGCACATTTTGGCGCTTGACGTCTTTGCGATGGCGCAGCGTCAACACGATTGCACCGATCATCGCGACCAGCAGGATCAGGCCAGATGCCTGAAACAGCAGGAAGTATTTGTCATAGATCAGCAGACCCAGCGCCTTGGTGTTCTCAACATCGCCCGCAATCGGCGCCGCGAGACGACCTTCTGCCCCCTCGGAAAAGCCCCAAACGCCTGCGGCAATGCCAAGCTGGCCTAGGATCACGAGGCCAATCAGCAGGCCAAGCGGCAAATACCGCGCCATCTCGGCTTTCAACTCTGCAAAGTCGACATCCAGCATCATCACGACAAAGAGGAACAGCACCGCGACCGCCCCGACATAGACAATGATCAACAGCATCGCGACGAACTCAGCGCCGAGCAGAACAAACAGCCCTGCCGACGACAGAAAGGCCAGGATCAGCCAAAGGACCGAGTGGACCGGGTTCCGGCTGATCACCGTGAACAGGCCACCGGCCAGGGCCGATAGCGAAAAGAGGTAGAAGGCAATCGTCGCAACGGTCATGATGTTTCCTCGTCCATAACGGCGCGGGCCAGTTCCATGGCTTTGGTCATTGCCGGAACGCCGCCAAAGACGGACATCTGAGCAATGGTTTCAGCGATTTCTTGATGTGTGGCACCCGCCGCAAGAGCGTTCCGCACGGTGATCTTGATTTGCGGCTCAGCCTTGGAACCCAGCACGGTCAACGCGCCGAGGCTCAGCAAAAGCCGCGTCTTGGCATCAAGCCCATCCGGGCTGATCCCTTTCCCAAAGAAGGCTTCCAGCACATCGGCTGGCATGGTCGGCGTCATCGCCTCCATCCACGGGCCTGTGGCTTTCGCCCATTCCTCGGATGCTTTTTGCATGGCTGCAAAGATCGAGAGGTCAGTCACGCGCAGCACCTCCGCCATTTACACAGCCCGACAACGTGCAAAGGGCGCACTGCCCCAGCCAAACGAGAGCAGTGTCCTCCGCGTCGTGCGATGCGTTTGCGGCCGCGTCGCTCATTGTCCTTCGTCCCTTCTCCCGGGCGTTTTGCCCGGATTGGCTTGGCCCTGACTTCGGAAAGACTCAGTCAGGATTTGGCTTGCCGCGCTCTTAGCGGTACGGCGCGTCGAGTTCCAGATTGCGCGCGATCTCAGCTTCCCAGCGGTCGCCGTTTTCCAGCAATTTGTCCTTGTCGTAGAACAGCTCTTCGCGTGTCTCGGTCGAGAATTCGAAATTCGGACCTTCGACGATGGCATCGACCGGGCAAGCCTCTTGGCAGAAGCCGCAGTAGATGCACTTGGTCATGTCGATGTCGTAGCGTGTCGTGCGGCGGCTGCCATCGGCGCGCGGTTCTGCGTCAATGGTGATCGCCTGAGCGGGGCAGACAGCCTCACATAGTTTGCATGCGATGCAGCGCTCTTCGCCATTTGGATAGCGGCGCAGCGCGTGCTCCCCACGGAACCGAGGGCTGATTGGACCCTTTTCGTGCGGATAGTTCACCGTGGCTTTGGGCGAGAAGAAATACTTCATCCCGATTTTGAAGCCGTTCCAGAAATCCTGCAGCAGGAAGTATTTTGCTGCGCGGGTGTAATCGATCTGAGTCACCGTTGCGTTCCTATTGCTCTGAGCCATGCGGCCCGTGTGTTCATCTTGTGATCAGCGCGCCAAGTCTGGCGCGGCCATCACGCTGGTTTGTTTTTCGCGGCCATTGCGTCTGCAACGGCCTCTGCTTGCTTTCGTGCCGCTTCCAAGGCCCTGCGCTCGCGGCGAACGCGGCGGTCTTGTGCTGCGTCTGCGTCTGTATTGACGTCAGTCGACAGAGGAAGCGGTTCGAATTCGGTGATCGATGTCTCGATCTCGACCTCGTCGGCCAAGACGGCCTGCGCGGAGGCGGCCTCTTCTGTCAGGTCCGCAACCCCCTCGTCCCCCGCGATATCATCCACGTCATCCGTGAACTCGGCGATCTCGTCTTCGCTGGCCCCGATGGCGTCCGCGAATGCGGCATCAGCCTCCGGCGACGGATCAGCATTGGCCCAGACCCAGATGTGTTCAATCAGATCACCGGTTGACGGCATCGGCGCGCGCGCCACGGACGCGTGTTTGCGCATGTGCTGCGCAAGGTCGAACATCTCTTTCATTGAGGCGTTCAGTATGGCGTCGCGGATGCTCATCAGTCTTTCAACCCCTTACGCCCCGGTGGACCAGCGGGCGAATGCGCCCCAAAACCAGCCGAACTTGGCTGCAAAGGCCACAAAGACGACCCAACCCAGCGAGAATGGCAGGAACACTTTCCAACCGATCCGCATCAGCTGGTCATAGCGGAAACGTGGCACCAGCGCCTTCACCATCGCGAAGAGGAAGAAGAAGAACGCCATTTTCAGGATCATCCAGACCGGCCCATCGGGCAGGAACGGGATGGGCGACAGCCAACCACCAAAGAATAGCAGCGTCGTCAGAGCACACATCAGGAAGATGGCAATGTATTCACCCGCCATGAACAGCAGGAATGGCGTTGACGAGTATTCCACCTGATAACCGGCAACCAGTTCTGATTCCGCCTCAGGCAGGTCAAACGGTGGGCGGTTTGTTTCAGCCAGGGCCGAGATGAAGAACAGGAACACCATGGGGAAGTGTGGCAACCAGTACCAGTTGAACAGCCCGCCTGCCCCGTCCTGTGCGGCGACAATCGCGCCAAAGTTCATCGACCCGGTCGAGATGATCACCCCAATGATAATCAGGCCGAGCGACACCTCGTAAGAGATCATTTGCGCAGCAGAACGGAGCGACCCAAGGAAAGGGTACTTCGAGTTCGAGGCCCAGCCACCCATGATCACGCCGTAAACCTCAAGCGAGGACACGGCGAACACGAACAGAATGGCCACGTTGATATCTGCAAGCGCCCATCCAGCATTCAGCGGGATCACGGCCCATGCCAGAACAGCCAGCACGAATGAAATCAGCGGTGCCAACAGGAACACGGTGCGGTCGGCACCGGCTGGGATTACGATCTCTTTGACAACGTATTTCAGCGCGTCGGCCACTGTCTGCAAAAGACCAAACGCCCCAACCACGTTGGGACCGCGCCGCATCTGAACAGCTGCCCAGATCTTGCGGTCGCCGTAGACCAGAAACAGAAGCGAGACCATGACAAAGGCGATGATGCCAAGGGCATGCGCCACAATGATCGTTGCCGTGCCCAAGCCAGTCGAAAAGAATTCGCTCATACCGTCGGTATCCCTTGTTCCGCGCAGTCGGCCACCTTGACTTCGGCGTCGATGGTTCTAGTGCCACGCGGCAGTGTTGGCGAGACGGTGTAAACCGCATCTCCGCGCCAAATACCAGCCTCTTCGTATGCCGTTGTGCGCACATGTCGCGCAAATCCGAAGCCACGGATCAAGGCATATTGCGCCGCAGCGCAATCTGCATAGTCAGCCACGTCGCTTCGATCCCGCGCGCCACGCATTTCAACGATAAAACTCACAAGATTGTCTTCCAAAAGCCGCGTCTGCACACCGCGATATTCAGGGGCAAAGGGCGACGCAAGGTCATCTCCTACCCCGCCGATTCCCCCGTTCACCGATGCATCCGGCAATTGGCAGCCACAGAGAACCGCCAATGCCGCAATCAGCATCCGACGCACAGGATCACTCTGCCGCGATAGGTGTCTCGGAGCGCGCCTTGGCGTTGGCGGACAGCTCCGCCATCAGGGCCGATGCCCGGGCAATCGGATTCGTCAGATAATAATCTGCAATCGCCGTGCCGAAGGCTCCTGAACCAAGCTGACCAGTTGCGACGGGTTGCCATTCGTTTTCAGGCACCGTGTCGATCTCTGCGAGATGCGGAACCTCTTCCACCAGCGCTTGACGCAGTTGCGTCAGCGAATCGAACGGCAGTGTTGCACCCAGTTCTGCGCTCAGTGCGCGCAGGATCGCCCAGTTTTCCTTGGCCTCGCCCGGCGCAAAACCAGCGCGCAATGCCAGCTGAGGACGCCCTTCGGTATTGACGAAGAGCCCTTGCTCTTCCGTGTATGCCGCACCGGGGAGAATGATATCCGCACGATGCGCACCACGGTCGCCATGTGACCCTTGGTAGATCACAAATGGCCCATCGGCGATTTCGACCTCATCCGCGCCGAGGTTATAGATCACCTCAGCCGATTGAACCGCGTTCATACCGTCCGTGTTCGTTGCGCCCGCATCCATCGCGCCAACACGGCCGGCCGCCGTGTGCAGGATCAACAGTTTGGACTGTGTTTTCTCGGTGAATGCCATGGCAGCCGCCAGAACCGCTTCGCCGTCTTCACCCGTCAATGCACCTTGGCCGACGACAACCACCGAATTGGTGTCCACAACATAGCCGTAATCGCCATCAACGAGCCCTTGCAATGCGGCCCGGTCAGCTCCGACATGTTTGTAGTCGTAGGTCAGGTCTACCGCT
Source organism: Shimia ponticola (assembly GCF_007995215.1). GTDB lineage: Bacteria > Pseudomonadota > Alphaproteobacteria > Rhodobacterales > Rhodobacteraceae > Shimia_B > Shimia_B ponticola. The sequence continues at coordinate 141,595 of NZ_VCDK01000002.1, read as the reverse complement.
GGCCCGACAACACCCACATTGGCCCCTTTGAGCCATGCCTTGCGGATGCGCGCATTCAGCACAGGTGCCTCAATGCGCGGATCGGTCCCGATCAGCATCACGTATTCTGCATCATCGAGGTCTTCGACTGCGGCGGTTCCAACGTAGGCCGAGCGATTGCCAGACGGCAGCTTTGCGCCGTCCGTTCGGCACTCAACAACACCGCCTTGACCTTCGATCAGCTGTTTCAAGGCAAAAGCAGCCTCAGTTGGGGCAAGGTCGCCCACCAGACCGGCCAGCTTTTTGCCCTTCATTGCCTCAGCCGCTTTGGTCAGCGCCTCTGGCCAGGTTGCTGGACGCAACTTGCCGTTTTCACGAATGTATGGGCGATCCAGACGCTGACGCCGCAGACCGTCCCAGACAAAGCGGGACTTGTCCGCCAGCCATTCTTCGTTCACGCCGTCATGGTTACGCGGCAAGAAGCGCATGACTTCGCGGCCTTTGGTGTCGACGCGCACGTTCGAGCCAAGCGCATCCATGACATCAATGGATTCGGTTTTTGTCAGTTCCCAAGGGCGCGCGTTGAACGCATAGGGTTTTGACGTGAGCGCACCGACCGGACACAGGTCAATGATGTTGCCCTGCATGTTGCTGTCGAGTGTTTCGCCCAAATACGCGGTAATCTCGGCGTCTTCGCCGCGACCCGTCTGGCCCATCTGCGTGATCCCTGCGACCTCGGTCGTAAAGCGCACGCAGCGGGTGCAGGAAATGCAGCGCGTCATGTGGGTTTCGACCAGCGGACCCAGATCCAGATCCTCGGTCGCGCGCTTCACTTCGCGGAAGCGGCTGAAATCGACGCCATAGGCCATCGCCTGATCTTGCAGATCACACTCGCCGCCTTGGTCGCAAATCGGGCAATCCAGCGGGTGGTTGATCAGCAGAAATTCCATCACGCCTTCACGGGCCTTTTTGACCATTGGCGAATTGGTCCTGACAACCGGTGGCTGACCTTCGGGTCCGGGGCGCAGATCCTTGACCTGCATCGCACAGCTTGCGGCGGGCTTTGGCGGACCTCCGACAACCTCTACGAGGCACATCCGGCAGTTACCGGCAATCGAAAGGCGTTCGTGATAGCAGAAGCGCGGAATTTCGATCCCTGCCTCCTCACATGCCTGGATCAGCGTCATCGCCGGATCCACTTCGATTTCGTTCCCGTCGATGATGATTTTGCGGAGGTCAGTCATCAAGGTCTCACTTTGTTTTCAAAAGCCGCCCAACGCTGGTACCGTCTTCGATCTCAGCGGAGCCAACCGTGCAGTACGTTGCTGGCTGCGCGGGATCAACTCCGTTTTGCACGAGATAGTTCCGCGCCAGCGATGCAATCTCTGCCTTCGCAGTGTTGCTCTTGGCATAGTCCTGAACGTCTTGCGCGCTGTACCCCTGGCTTCGGGCGTATGTTTCCAGCGACTTCATAGCCGAATATGCCCGTACCATCCGAGGTGCGATACTGTCGCAATTCTTTTGTACTTCGTTGGCAGCCGCAATCGCGACCAAACCATCGCGCACCTTTGGCAGGTCGCCAGGCGTTGAAGCCTGCACCGAGACCGCGGCAGGGGCCATTATCATCACCAAGGTCAAAACCGAACGCATGGTGGATCCTTTCAAAACTCGTTCATCCTGCGTGCCACATCGGCGGCACGCGCACTGATATTCAATAACACCGCCCGGTTATGGCGAATTTGGACCGATATCGCGGTCATTGCCGGCGCTGTTAGCCGTCGATCACCATCAGATACGCGCCAAGTGCCGTGGCATTTTCGATCTCGGCCTGAGCGACTTCGCAAACCCGATCAGGGCCCGCACCGGCCAATGCATGGGTTTCGAGAAACGCCGCCTGCAACTCTGCCACGCCCTCTTCCAGACCTGCCAATGTGCCAAAGGACGTCACATCCCCATATCCCTCGTCGGTAAGACGGTTGACCAACGCTTCGGATTGAAGCTGTGCATGAACGGCATTGACGGTCACTGTCGGGCAAAACTGAGCCAGCCTTTCAGCCGTTGTCGTGTTGAACATGACCTCCACGAAATAGTCCGGCGCCTGCTGCTCGGCACGGGCTTGCGGCGACAACGCGGTCAGGGCGCTGAGGCCAATAAACACCAGTGCGAATTTGATCGGGCGAGTCATCCTGCTCTCTTTCATTTTTTGGTCCTTGTTTGAGTGAGATGGTGAGAGACAGCCACGTTATGCAATATCACACGGTGAATCGCACCCGGCTGGGCGCATTTGTGCCTAAAGCGTGATCAAGAGAGTGGGGTCGATAGATCCATCAGACATCCAGACAGGAATCTGATTGCACAACTCGGTTTCACCAAGCCCCTGCTGCAAAGCGATTGCGTCTGACGCCGTCGCCTTTGCCTGCAACCGCAGCTCGGCGCGACGATCTGCGCCGACATATTCCCGGTCGGCGAGGTCAGATGCCAACCCGTACAGCATTTCTGAGGCTTCGGAATTAAATCTATATTCGGAACACCGATCCGCCACGCCTTGCGCAAGCGCAATCTGAGTAGATGTACGCAGGTATTCCGCTCGTGCCTCTTCCGGTGTGGCAGAAGATCCTTTGATTGTGACGCAGCCTGCCAAAGTGACAGACGCCAAAAGGAGTGCGCCCGATGCGAATTTTGCCGAGATTTTCATGACCTGATCCTGCTTCAAAGTTCGGTTCTGGTGACCGATCCGCGCGCGTCGTTACAAATTCGAAATTCGCAAGCAAGCGCAAAGGTCCGAAATCAGGACACGCAGGCGTGTGTTTTGTGCATGTTGATACCTGCGACCCAATCCCAGCCAAAAGCATGGTCGGTATCGCCGTGGGTTTTGCGATGCTCTAGTCGCTCTAAGGCTTCCTCCAGAGTCGGCTCATGTCCCTCTTCGATCCACCACATGACAAAGTGCTGTTCACCCAGCACCTCGAACCATTCGGCGCGACGTTCGTAGAACTGTTTGTGGATCGTCCCCCAGACAAACCGCTCAAGGCTTTCGACATCGGTCCAGACAGACATATTCGGCACAAAACGCGGATCGCCGCCAATCGCGATATCTATTGAGCCGCGTCCCGGCTCACCCGATCCTGACATCATCCAGACAAAACCCGGCATCCGGCGCCCCAGACCGTTTACACGGTCCAGATTGTCCATGAATGACTTGATCCGCGGATCATCCGTCGGCGCGATCAGTCGCCCTACATTCAGTTGCGCCAGATGCATCGGCACGGTCCCTTTTGTTTGCGGTGTCAGTCATAGTCCCCGCACAGAACCGAAAAGGTTACAGACGGTCCAGCAGACCTGCTCCGATCAACGCCCATCACCACGGCGTCTTCACAGGCGATCCGCGTCGCGAAATCCTGCGCATCCGGGCTGGCGGGGGTCACAGTCACTGTCACCATGTCCGTTTGGAAAGGCGCATCAAGGTTCAAAGGCGTCCGTAGCAAAACAGCGGTCATGCCATTCTCATCAACGCGAAGCACGTCCGCGTGGGCCATGGCCCCAGAGCCGAGCAACAGCCCGATCATCAATGCATTCTTCATGTACTGCCCATCCAATTTTTTGCACAGGATGCGCGGTTTCGCGAAATCTGACAAGACGCGTCGTGAGATTGTCCGCCTATTTCGCCAGCACGACGTTGTCGAAGAATTCGTAGGTCTGCGTGCCGATGACGGTGGTTCCGAAAAAGCTGGTTTCTCCCACGCGAATAGGCCGCAAATTTGCGGTCACACTGTCAGAGCGCGTGAAATATTTCCGATGACCCGTCGTCCGAAGCTGCTCACCGGTTTCGGTCTGGCAAACGATTGTGGATCCATCCATTGGACCGCGCGCGATGAAGTTGGCGCCGATAGCACTGCTGACCTGCTCAACCCTTATACCATCCCCGACCAATGTGCAGGGCGCATTTTTAGGATAGGCCATCAAGAAGTATTCGTCACCCGGCAATGGATCGGGCCCAACAGGACCCATACACCCGGCCAACCCAATGAGGGCGGCCACAACAACTGCAGGCTTTTTCATTTCACACACTCTTACTCGGAAAAACGGCTTACTCGGCGGCGATTGGAACGCGCTTGTGTTTGATGCGGTCCTCGATTTCATCGCGGAAGTTCCGGATCAGACCCTGAATTGGCCATGCAGCCGCATCACCAAGCGCACAGATCGTGTGACCTTCAACTTGTTTGGTCACGTCCCAAAGCATGTCGATTTCTTCCGGCTCGGCCTCGCCCGTCACCAGACGATCCATCACGCGCATCATCCAGCCAGTGCCTTCGCGGCATGGCGTACACTGACCACAGCTTTCGTGTTTGTAGAACTTCGACAGCCGCCAGATCGCCTTGATGATGTCCGTCGATTGATCCATCACGATCACCGCCGCCGTGCCAAGGCCAGACCCCAGCTCGCCGCGCAGGTAATCAAAGTCCATGATGGCGTCTTTCATCTTTTCCCCGCGCACGCAGGGGACGGACGATCCGCCAGGGATCACGGCCTTAAGGTTGTCCCAGCCACCACGAATGCCACCGCAGTGTTTCTCGATCAGTTCTTCAAAGCTGATCGACATTTCTTCTTCGACAACACACGGGTTGTTCACATGGCCCGAGATCGCGAACAGCTTGGTGCCGTGGTTGTTGTCGCGACCAAAGCCTTTGAACCAAGCCCCGCCGCGACGCAGGATCGTCGGCACAACGGCAATCGACTCGACGTTGTTCACGGTGGTCGGGCATCCATAAAGTCCCGCACCCGCCGGGAAAGGCGGCTTCATGCGTGGCATGCCTTTCTTGCCTTCAAGGCTTTCGATCAGCGCCGTCTCTTCGCCACAGATATAGGCCCCTGCCCCATGGTGCAGGTAAAGGTCGAAGTCCCAGCCCGAGCCAGCAGCGTTCTTGCCAAGAAGGCCCGCGTCGTAGGCTTCGTCAATCGCGGCCTGAAGCGCCTCTTTCTCGCGGATATATTCACCGCGAATGTAGATATAGCAGGCATGCGCGTTCATCGCGAAGGACGCAATCAGGCAACCTTCGATCAGAGTGTGCGGATCATGGCGCATGATCTCGCGGTCCTTGCAGGTACCTGGCTCGGACTCATCCGCGTTCACGACAAGGTATGCTGGACGCCCATCGCTCTCTTTGGGCATGAACGACCACTTCAGCCCGGTCGGGAAGCCCGCACCGCCACGTCCGCGAAGCCCACTGTCTTTCATCTCTTGGATGATCCAGTCGCGTCCCTTTTGAATCAGTCCTGCGGTTCCGTCCCAATGGCCACGCTGTTGCGCGCCCTTCAGCGTGCGGTCATGCATGCCATAAAGATTGGTAAAGATGCGGTCCTGATCAGCGAGCATTGGGTGCGGTTCCCTTGTCGGTTTGGAGTCGGTTTAGATACGAACGCCCTATCTTAGGGATCGTTCCTCTTTCGCCACAATCGGACCGAAACCACAAGCGCCCAAAAGAGCGCAGCAAGAACAATCAGGTCGATAAGTATAGCGTAGTTGCCGGCCAAACCGATCTGCGGCCCAATCCATTGGGCCGCAATCCAGAACAACATCGAACCTGCAATCACCAGCGACGCTGTGCGACCCTGCCGGGCGCGGGACATCTGGTCTGGTGACGGTTTGCTCACGGTTGCTCTTTGCCTTCTAGGATCGCTTTGGCTTTCGCGACCCAGTTACCGCGTTTCGCCCGCCCTTGGAAGGCCCCAAGCGTGGCGTCAAAGGTCTCTACATCCCTGTCCGACCAGGCCGCAATTTGAGTGAAACTGGTGATACCCTTTTCATTCAGGGTCTGAGCCAGTTTCGGTCCAATGCCTTTGATGCGCGTCAGGTCATCCTTTGTGACTGGCTTTTGCGGCGCGGCCGGTTTGGGCCCGGTTGCTTTCGCAACCGGCGCGGGTGCGGACTGCTTCGCAGCCGCGTTTGCAACCGGCTTTGCAGTTGGCTCGGCTTTGGCCATGGACGGTGCGGGTGCCGCTTTCGTTGACGCTTTTACCGGCGCTTTCTGGGCTGCTTCCTTGGCTGGCGTGTTGGTCGCTGCTTTGACGGGCGCCTTCGTCGGAGCTTTCTCCGCCTTCACAGGCTTTTCCGCAGGATCTGGAATGGCGGCGAGCGAGACAGCTTTGCCACCGGCTGGTGTCACCGAAACAACAGTTGCCTTCGATTTTGCCTTTAGTTTTGTCTCAACCGCAGGCTTCGCGACTTGAGGTTCAGCCTTCTTCGCGGCTTTGGATTTTGCCTTGGTTGGCGCCACAGCCTCCAGTTTTGGCTTCGCAACAGGCTTTGGCGCAACTGGGCGATCGGTTTTTGCCACAACCTTGGGCGTGGTCTTCTGTTGCTGAGCTGCTTGGGTCTTGGCCACCGCCGGTTTCGGCGCGGTTTTTGGCGCTGGCAATGCCTTGGGTGCGGCTGTTGGCGCCAGAAGCAACTGCATGTCATCCAATATCTGCGCGGATTGCACGACACCGTGGCCTACGGCGATCATCGGCACCTGCGCCAATGCCATTGCGGCCTGATGCTGGGAAACGACCGCGCGGCCCATCTGATCAAAATACGTGGAAAAATCGGTCATGGCAGCGCCCCTTTGTTCAATTTGCAAGTGCAGCAAATATTCTGCGTTGCAGCATTGTACGCCGGATTGTTGGGTATGTCACGCAACATGAAAAAGGGCGCGGTCTTGCGACCGCGCCCATCGAAAACACCTGTCCAAGAAACAGGCGATTGACCTAATTTAGTAGACCTTGCCACCCTCGACACGTTTAGAGAATTCCGTCTCTCCACCCGCTGCCAGAACCTTGGCCTGATCGACCCACTTGTCGCGGCTCACCCGGCCTTTGAAGCCTTCTAGGTTCGCGTCAACCCAAGCGATCTCGTCGGACGTCCATGCCGCAATCTGGTCAAAATGATAGAAGCCCAGAGTATTACACAGCTTCTCAAGCTTTGGACCAATCCCTTTGATTTCTTTCAGGTTGTCGGCCTTGCCACCGCGCGCCTCGCTCAGACCTTCTGGGCGCTGACCTTCGCCTTTGCCTTCGACAACACCGTCGCCATCGTAATCCTTATCGTCTGACGCGGCACTCACAGCCGGTGCCGGCGCACTCGCGGCCTTGGCGTCCGAGCCGCCATCATACTTCCACTCACCTTTGCGGGCCGCCAATTCCTGTTGGCCTGCCAATTGAGAGGATTTCACGACCGGAGCAACACTGACATCGGTAGAACCATCAGCGCTGACCGCGTTTGCCTCAGAATCACTTGCCGCCGATGCAGCAGAAGCGTCTTGACTGGCGGCAACAGCACGGCCAGCGGCTGCTGCGCCCGCAGTTCCCGCGGCAGCAGTGGATGCATCGGTTGTCGAACCAGCACTTGCGCCGCCCGATGACCCCTTTGCAGGCCCTGATCCCGGAGCCTCCACATCACCCAAGGCAGGCAATTCGCGGCAGAAAATCCATACGAACAACAGCGCCAGAACCCCAAAGGCGAGAGCCCCCACAAAGATGGCTCCTGTCCACGACAGTTCCGCAAAAAACCGCATCACGATCGTGGCCAAGGCTGCAATCAATGCGGCCATCACCAGCGATCCCCAGGTGCAGCTTGCGCCTCCCTCGTCTCTATTCATGTCTTAGAACTCCCCCGTTCATCGTCTTTTTGGCATTTCTTTGTGAAACTGCCATAACACGTTGCGCGCACGCTGTCTCGCTTCGCAATGATGCGAAGGTCTAAGGCGTTCACGTCAGAGTAGCGCGGGGAAAATCGCGGAGCGCGTATCAGTAGACGTTGCCGTCCTCGACACGTTTGGAGAACTCAGTTTCGCCGCCAGCGGCCAGAACCCCGGCCTGTTCGACCCATTGGTCGCGTGTCACGCGGCCTTTGAACCCTTCGAGGTTCTGGTCAACCCAAGCGACCTCGTCGGCGGTCCATGCAGCGATTTGGTCAAAGTGATAGAACCCTAGTCGATTACAAAGCCGTTCCAGCTTGGGCCCGATCCCTTTGATCTCTTTCAGGTTATCGGCTTTGCCACCGCGCGGTTCCGTCAGCCCCTGCGGTTTGGTGCCTTCGGTGATCGCGGCTGCTTCTGGGCTTTCCGTTCCGTTCGAAGCCTTCGCACCCTCTTTCGGGGTGACCGGGGCCTTGGCAGGCTTGGTTTTGGGCTTGGCCGCTTGTTGGGTCTTTGAGGCTGGGACCTTGTCGGACGCGTTCGATTTCGGCGCGTCTTTCTCTTGTGCAGCCTTCACAGCCGACATCGGGCGATCCGGCATCGCTGGCACATTTGCGGTGCCGCGCGCGTCGCCCCAAGGTGCCAAAAGCGGCACCTCAGTTCCGTCGATCCGTTTGACCGTATCGCCGATGTCCGTCGCTAATTGCACGGATGCGTTATACTGGGTGCGCCCGCTGTCATATTCTTTCAGGCTCGTCAGGCCGCTCAGCGGTTCAGCCGCGTAGCGTCCATTCTGTGGTCCCGGAGTTGGAACTTTGCCCGCGCGGAAGTCATCCAGCATCTGGGCAAAACCGTCTGCCGTCAGGTCTTCGTAATAATCCTTGCCGATCTGCGCCATCGGGGCGTTGGCACACGACCCGAGGCATTCGACCTCTTCCCAGCTCAGCTTGCCGTCTTCACTGATCTGATGCGGGTTTGGCGCGATCTTTTCCTTGCAAACCGAAACAAGGTCCTCTGCCCCGCAGATCATGCAGGACGTGGTACCACAGATTTGGATATGCGCCACGCTGCCAACGGGTTGCAGCTGGAACATGAAGTAAAAGGTCGCCACCTCCAGCACGCGGATATAGGCCAAGTTCAGCATACGCGCGACTTCTTCAATCGCGGCGCGGCTCAGCCAACCTTCCTGCTCTTGCGCACGCCACAGCAGCGGAATAACCGCGCTGGCTTCGCGGCCTTCTGGGTATTTCGTGATCTGCTTTTCCGCCCAGGCGAGGTTGTCTGGCGTAAAGGCAAAGCTGTCTGGCTGATCAGGATGTAGGCGGCGGAGCATTACAGTATCCGTTTCTTACTTTGTGCAGACTGGAGGCAGCAGCACGAGAGTTTCTTCGTCATCGGCGAAGGTCACGACACCGTCCTGCATCAACTTGCGGGACAATGCGATGGCCTCAGGCCGCGAAATGCCAAGGCGCGGCATAACCTCGTTCGCCTCGGCGGTTGTCAAAGTGCAATCGCTTTCGTTCACTGCAGCGATCAACGCGTCCTGCGCAGGTGTCGCGTGACCCACGACCGGGGCAAGCAGCCCCAAACATATGACGCAGACGCGGTGCATTAACGGTCGATCTCACCGAACACGACGTCCATCGTCCCGATGATCGCGGCGACGTCAGCCAGTTGGTGGCCTTTGCACATATAGTCCATAGCCTGCAGGTGCAGGTAACCCGGTGCACGCAGCTTGGCGCGATAGGGTTTGTTTGTGCCGTCTGCAACGAGGTAAACGCCAAACTCCCCCTTCGGAGCTTCGACCGCGCAGTACACCTCGCCCTCAGGCACGTGGAAACCCTCGGTGTAGAGTTTGAAGTGATGGATCAAAGCTTCCATCGAGGTTTTCATGTCGCCGCGCTTTGGCGGTGTGAATTTGCCGCGCGCCAGAACATCACCTTGCCCTTCGGGCTCGCGCAGCTTTGTGATGGCTTGCTGGATGATCGACGTCGATTCCCGCATTTCGGCCATGCGGCACAGATAGCGATCATAGCAGTCGCCGTTTTTCCCGACAGGAACCTGAAAGTCGAATTCATCGTAGCATTCATAAGGCTGCGCACGACGCAGGTCCCAGGCAAGCCCGGACCCGCGAACCATCACGCCCGAGAACCCGTAATCCTTGATATCCTGCTCTGTCACCACACCGATATCGACGTTCCGCTGTTTATAGATGCGGTTTTCGGTCAGCAGGCCTTCGAGGTCGTTCATGAACTCAAGGAAGGTCGGGCACCACGCCTCGAGGTCATCGAGGAACTCAGGCGTCAAATCCTGATGCACACCGCCAGGGCGGAAATAGGCTGCGTGCAGGCGCGCACCACAAGCCCGCTCATAGAACACCATCAGTTGTTCGCGGTATTCAAAGCCCAGCGTGATGGGCGTGAGCGCGCCCACGTCCAGCGCCTGCGTACAGACGTTCATGAGGTGATTCAGAATGCGGCCAACTTCGCAGAACAGAACGCGGATCAGCGACGCACGACGTGGCACTTCGATGCCAGTCAGCTTTTCAATCGCCAGACACCACGCATGTTCCTGGTTCATCGGCGCCACGTAATCGAGGCGGTCGAAATATGGCAGGTTTTGAAGGTAGGTCCGGCTTTCCATCAGCTTCTCTGTGCCACGGTGCAGCAGGCCGATATGCGGGTCACACCGCTCGACAATCTCGCCGTCCAGTTCCAGCACCAGACGCAGCACGCCGTGTGCCGCCGGGTGCTGAGGCCCGAAGTTGATGTTAAAGTTGCGGATCTTCTGTTCGCCGGTCAGGGCGTCTTCGAAGGTGGAGCCGTCCATGTCAGTCTCCTTTGCGGAATTCAAAGGCGGCAACGGCGCCGCCATGTGTTTCGATCAGGGCCAAACGCATTATGCGGCCCTCTGATAGGCATCGTCCCAGCTGGCCGGGACACGGCCCAGCATGGCTTCGACGGCAGTATATTGATGGCGAAGCGCCTCGCGTGCGCGCTCGCGGAGGTCCGCAGGCATCGCCTCTTCTTTCGATGCCCAAACGCGGTGGCCAAAATCACCTTTGTGATGTGCGAGGCCAAGGAAATCACACACGGCGTTGACGCCGTCCTGCGTAAACAGTTCCTCGAAAAACCCGATATACAAGTTTTCCCGTGGAATCGCGGTGCGCAATCGTCCAAGTGTTCCCTTGTAATCCGAACGCGCCGTGACCTCAGGGGATTTCCCGGACATCCACGCTTCGAAACGCTCGGCGAGGGTCCAGGATTTCTCTCCCTCGCGGCCACGGTTCATCCGGAAATGCGACCAAAGCCGATCAATAGGATCACGCAGCATGTAGATAAAGCGCGTCGGACGTCCGATATCTTGCATCCGCGCCAGTGTGTCTGTATCCGCCAAGGCATATGACGGCGTAAAATCGGCCACGATGGGCGATCCGTCGGCCATCGCGTCCAACGTTGCCAGGTACGCATCGACGGATGGCGCGTGGTGCATGTTCAGAAGACGCCAGAACGCCGAGGCGTTCCGCGACGTGGTTGCCATCCAGTTGGCGTCACCAGTCGATTTCGCGGCCTCGTAATTGGATGTGGCTCGTCCGATCAGGCGTTCGGCGTCGGCCACTGCAACAGCAGGGTCCACGGCACCGTCAAATCGCCAGAAATGCACTTCCTTGAACGGCTGTAAAACCGTGTCGGGATGCCCCTGCAAATAGGTATAGAGCCAAGACGTCCCCGCCTTGGTTGCGCCGACACCATAAACAAGCGTCGGAGCCGCCATACCTTAGGCCCCCTTGGCCGCGTCGTCAGATTTCTCGTCCCCAGGCAGCACGTATTCCGCGCCTTCCCATGGGCTCATGAAATCGAATTGGCGGTATTCCTGTGTAAGCGACACAGGCTCATAAACCACGCGCTTCTGCTCTTCGTCATAGCGCACTTCGGTGTAGCCGGTCGTCGGGAAATCCTTGCGCAGCGGATAGCCCCGGAAGCCGTAATCCGTCAGAATACGACGCAGGTCAGGGTGTCCCGAGAACAGGATCCCGAACATATCAAAGACTTCACGCTCAAACCAATTGGCCGACGGCGTGACATCGGTGATCGACGGCACCATTTCATCCTCGCGCACGGCCAGCCGCAAACGAATGCGGTGGTTCTGATACATGCTCAGAAAGTGGTAGACGACGTCAAAGCGCTTAGGCCGTGCCGGATAGTCGACAGCCGTGATATCCACCAGCGACGAGAACTGGCAGGAACGATCCGTTTGCAGGAACTCAACAAACCCTTTGATGTTGGCCGGGGCCACATCAATGTTCAGTTCGCCGTGGGTGACATCCCATTTCAGCACGCAATCCGGGCGCTTGGCCTCGATATGCGCGCCAAGTTCGTTCAGGGCTTTGCTCATCGCTTACCTCGCAATCGTGCCGGTACGGCGGATTTTGCGTTGCAGTTGCAGGATACCGTAAAGCAGCGCCTCTGCAGTCGGCGGACAGCCCGGCACGTAGATATCGACAGGCACGATCCGGTCACAGCCACGCACAACCGAATAGCTATAGTGATAATAGCCGCCACCATTCGCGCAGGACCCCATCGAGATCACATAACGTGGCTCAGGCATCTGGTCATAAACCTTGCGCAGCGCAGGGGCCATTTTGTTGGTCAGAGTGCCTGCAACGATCATGACATCCGACTGGCGTGGGGAGGCGCGCGGCGCGATCCCAAAGCGTTCGGCGTCATAGCGCGGCATCGACGTATGCATCATTTCAACCGCGCAGCAGGCCAGACCAAAGGTCATCCAGTGCAGCGATCCTGTGCGCGCCCAGTTAATCAGGTCCTCGGTCGATGTAACGAGGAACCCTTTGTCCTGCAGCTCTTTGTTCAGGGTCTGCGTGGCGTATTCCTTGTCAAACCCTGCATCATTCAGTCCGGTTGCTACTCCCATTCGAGCGCCCCTTTCTTCCACTCATAGGCAAAGCCCACGGTCAGCACGGCGAGGAACACCATCATCGACCAGAAGCCGACCATGCTGACATCTTGAAACGCGACCGCCCAGGGGAACAAGAACGCGACCTCAAGGTCAAAAATGATGAACAGGATCGCCACAAGGTAAAAGCGGACGTCGAACTTCATCCGCGCATCATCGAATGCGTTGAACCCGCATTCATAGGCGCTGACCTTTTCAGGGTCGGGATTCTGAACAGCAGCAACCGCCGCCGCCAGCAACAAAACAAGCCCCAGTCCGATGGCCACAGCCAACAGAACAAGGATCGGAAGGTAGTCTCCGGCGATATTGGCCAGTGATTGCTCCACGGAATTTGCCTCCATGCGGATTGGATTAGCGGTGGTCTACGCCCGCATACATTGGGGGTCAATCGCAACCGTCCAACTGCGGCGTTTCGATCCCACCCTTTTCAGGCCTCTTTCAAAGGGTCATGCCCCCAGTTCATAAGCGAATAGCGCCACGCCGAAGTTTCGACGTCATCATCCGGCCCGCCTCGGCTAATATGACGTTTGATATATCCCACGACAGTCGCCATGTGATTCCACTGATCCTCGCTTAGATCCGCCTTGTTCGTGCGCTTGATTTTGACGATCAGGCGGCCGGATTCATGGCCGGTGCTTTCACTTTCTTCACTGTCGCCAACGGATTTGCTCTCATCCGTTTCGAGCCAATCCTCAAGCTCCTGTGGGGCCATATTTACCAATTCGCCCCATTCGTCCCAGATCTCATCGTGGCTCTTGCTCGATGCCATGCCCCACCCCCAAAGTTGCGACGTGTGCAGACAACTTTCTCAGGGACGTTTCGGTTCCACAATTGCGGCTGCCGCAAGTCTAAATCGTTGGGTAAGGGTGTCGGACCTCAAACGCGCACATGGTCACCAATGTGAAAGGGCCGATACTTAGACCGCCCAAGGCGGCGGGCGTTTGTCAAAGAATGCCGCGATCCCCTCTTGGGCCTCGGTGCTTTCCCAACGGGCTGCCAAAGCGGCAATGGTTTGCTCAATGACCGCATCGTCGATCTTGGGCGAAAGCGCGCGGGCAAGCGCTTTCCCATCCGCAACGGCTCCGGGTGCACAGGTCAAATATGGCGCCACTTCGCGTTCCACAGCCGCATCGAGGTCTTCGGCATCAACCATCCGCGACACAAGGTTCAGGTCCACAGCCTCGGCTGCGTCGAATACCCGACTCGACATAAATACACGTCGTGCCTTGTGTGGCCCCATCCGTGCCATGACATAAGGCCCGATCGTAGCGGGGATAAGGCCCAGCTTAGTCTCGGTAAAGCCCATCTTGATGCCATCCGCAGCCACAGCGACATCGCATACCGATGCGATGCCACAACCGCCGCCAAAGGCGTTGCCATGAAGGCGCCCGATCACGGGGACCGGCAGGTCGTTGATGGCGCGCAGCATGCCCGCCAACCGCCATCCTTCCCTGGCCCGCTCTTCACTGCTCGCATCGAATTGCGCCCGCATCCACGTGAGGTCGCCGCCAGCACAAAAACTTTTGCCCCGCGCCGCAATCACCAAGACGCGGGTTCCATCCGAGCTGACCTCCTCGCACATGGCCCGCAGGTCATCCATCATCTGGGCATTCAAAGCGTTGTGCTTTTCCGGGCGGTTCAGCCAGGCGGTCGTCACGCCGCGCCCATCGCGCACAAGTTCAAGCGTTTGCACGGGCATCCTCCCTGATCTGTCTTGCCAGTTTGGCGGCCGCGGCCAGCTTGACCTCATCAACGCCGGTCGCAAATCCACGCGCATGCAAGAATGGCACCAAAGCCTCGGTCGCAAGATTACCCGGTGCGCCGGGCGCGTAGGGGCAACCTCCTAACCCGCCGACAGATGCATCAAAGGTGCGCAGCCCGGCATCAAGGCTGACCGCGACGTTCTCAAGTGCGCGCCCTGTGGTGTCGTGAAAATGACCTGCCACCCGGCTGGCGTCCCAGTCTTGCAGAACCCCGTCCAGCATGGCCGAGACACGTTCGGGCGTGCCCTTGCCAATCGTATCACCGAGGCTCAGAGTATCCGCCCCAAGCCGGTTCAACTCGCGCGCAGTATGAGCAACCTCTGACGGCGCGATTGGGCCGTCAAAGGGACAATCTGTGACACAGCTAATATACCCCCGCACCGCGAGGCCCATGGATTTGGCTACGACACTCACCTGCCCAGCGCGTTCCAGCGTCTCGGCGCGCGTGGCATTGAGGTTGGCCTTGCTGAAGCCTTCGGATGCAGCGACAAAAACCGCGACTTCGCCCACTTCGCAGCGCGCTGTTGTTCGGGCCTCCGCCAAGGCTTCCAAGCCTCTTAAATTTGGGATCAGGACCGTGGCTTTCACGTCCGGATAGGGACCACATGCGGCCATCACCCGGTCAGTATCGGCCATTTGTGGCACCCATTTTGGGCTGACAAACGCGCCAACCTCAATGGACGGCAGCCCGGCAGCCACACAGGCCTCGATCAAGGCCACCTTCTGCGCGACCGAAATCGCCCCCGGCTCATTCTGAAGCCCATCGCGAGGCCCGACTTCGACGATCTCAACGGCTTCGCTCATGCGACGTCCCATGGTGGATAGAAATCCTTGGTGTAAAGTCGTGCGCCACCCGCAGGCAAAGATGCCTGAAACGCCGGTCGCTCCGAAATGGTTGAATACCAGCGATCCAATGACGCAAACCCATCAAGATGAGCAAAGTGGCGTGACATATAAATGGCCTGACCGACGCTGACATCGGCCGCCGAGAACCCACCATCCAGCAGGTAATCGCGCCCGTCCAAGCGCTGATCGACGGCCGCATAACACTTTTCCAACCGTTTTGCCTCGATCTGCATGACGATCGGGCTGCGCATACTGTCGTCATAGAGTGCCACATGCTGTTGTGTCAGCGCTGCTGAGTGCTGCGAGATCGTTTCGGAGAAATGCACCCAGATCAGCCAATCCGCGCGTTCCAAATCCCCCGCCGCGCGCCCCAGCCCGACCTCGGGGAACCGTTCGCAAAGGAATTCCGTGATCGCGCCAGTTTCCCATAGCTGCTGGCCATCAATGTCCAGCGCAGGCACCCGGCCTGCCGGGTTCTGAGCCAGAAACTCTGGACTGCGCAGGGTCTTGTCAAAAGGCCATTCCTGAACTTCAAACTCGACCCCCAGTTCGTGAAGCAGCCAAAGCGAGCGCATCGAACGGGTCTGCGGACAGTGGTGCAAGCGGATCATGCGTCGTCTTCCAAAGTAATAAGAGCCGCCCCGGCAGCCACCTGCGCGCCGGCCGCAACAAGCACGTCAGCCACCGTACCGGCGCGCGGCGCGCGCAGGACATGCTCCATCTTCATTGCCTCCAGCGTGGCCAATGCGTCGCCTTCCTGCACGCTCTGCCCCGGCTTGGCCGAAATCGTCTGGACCAGACCGGGCATGGGGGCCTCGATCACGTTGCCGCCCGCGCTCGCGCCACCCCGGGCAAGCGGGTCTGCAACATCAAAGACATAAGGCGCACCATCAAACACGGTCACGCGCCCAACATCAGCTTGCAGGCAAGCCGATGTTTGCACACCATCGATCCGCCATGTCGCGCCCAAGCGGGTCACCTCATGGTGCCAATCGTCGCCATGCACGTCGAACACATCAGCGCCGCGCGTCGTCACCCGAATATCGATTGCATCCCCGGACCAAGCCAACCGCGCGATTTGGGCCTGTGAGTGCCATAGCGCAAATCCAGCATGGGCGGGCGGAGACTGATCCAACCCCAGCGCAGCAATTGCCGCCAAGGCCCGCGTTTTCGAACAGGGGATCGCATCAGCAGCCAACGCCTCACCCTCGCGGTCTATCAGTCCGGTGTCGACCTTCCCCGTCTGGTACCCGTTCGTGCGGGCCAAGCGCCTCAGAAATCCAAGGTTGGTTGTCACGCCGGAAATCCGCGTGTCAGACAGCGCACGGTCAAGCCGCGAGAGCGCCTCATCCCGTGTGTCTCCATGAACGATCAACTTCGCAATCATCGGGTCATAATGTGGCGTGATCTCATCGCCTGCCCTGACCCCGGTATCCAACCGTGCCGCCTCTGGCGCATCAAAGCGCGTCAGCCGCCCGATAGCTGGCAAGAACCCAGCCGCCGCATCCTCGGCATAGAGCCGCGCTTCCATTGCGTGCCCTCGGAGCGGGATGTCATTTTGGGCCATCGGCAATGGCTCTCCACGCGCCACACGCAATTGCCACGCGACCAAATCGACACCCGTGATTGCTTCTGTCACCGGATGCTCGACCTGCAGCCGCGTGTTCATCTCCATGAAATAGAACCGATCCGGGCGCAGTCCGTCCGTGGCATCCACGATGAATTCAACCGTACCTGCGCCGGAATAGCCAATGGCCTCAGCTGCCCGGACCGCCGCCTGTCCCATCGCATCGCGCATTTCGGGTGTCATGCCGGGCGCCGGGGCTTCTTCAATCACTTTTTGATGGCGGCGCTGCAAAGAGCAGTCACGCTCGTAAAGATGCACCGCCTTGGTCCCATCGCCGAATACCTGAACTTCGACATGGCGCGGCGTGCCAACATATTTCTCAACCAGCACATCATCATTGCCAAAGGCTGTGCGCGCCTCGGCCCGCGCCGCCCGCAACGCATCGGCAAAATCGGATGGATTATCGACGCGCCGCATGCCTTTTCCGCCGCCACCAGCTACCGCCTTGATCAGCACCGGATAGCCAATGCGCTGGGCCTCAGCCCCCAGCAGCGCATCCGACTGATCTGCGCCATGATACCCCGGCACCACAGGCACTCCAGCTTCCTCCATCAAGGCCTTGGCGGCATCCTTCAAACCCATGGCGCGGATTGCCTTGGCGGACGGCCCGACAAAAATCAGACCTGCGGCCTCAACCGCCTCTACGAAATCCGGATTTTCGGACAAAAACCCATAGCCAGGGTGGATTGCCTGCGCTCCAGCCGCCTGCGCTGCCGCAATGATCCGATCCCCGCGCAAATAGCTGTCCGCTGGCGCCGCACCTCCAATCGGATAGGCCAGATCGCAGGCCGCAACATGGGCGGCCCCTGCGTCGGCATCCGAATAGACCGCCACGGTCCGCAGCCCCATGGCGCGCGCTGTCCGCGCGATCCGGCAGGCAATCTCGCCCCGATTGGCAATCAAAAGCGTGTCGATCATCGCACTGCCTCTTTTCTCACGCGCCCAAAGAACACCGCATTCGGGCGCGCGCCTTCCATCAGATAAATGATTGTGACTGCACCGATCACCGCATTCCCCACGCCGTAGGCAGCGGCCAGAAACGGCACCTCAACGCCGCCGGACGCGATCAGGTAAACCACGCCAAACACCTGCCGCGCCGCCATCAAGAGCGCCAACGCAAAACCCCACCAAGCCTTGGCCAAGAGGCCAATGGCGGCAATGACGGTCAGCCCGGTGAACAGAAGTGACGGCAGCGGTAGATCATGGGTGACAGCCACCCTCAGTTCAAACGCCGCTACACAGAAAAACCAAAGCGCGATCCACGCGAGCCCACCAAAGCCAGCAGCCAAATCGGCTTCATCCGGCCTCAAGGGACGCCATTTCGCGGCGCGCCCGTTGCTCAGGTACGAATGATCAGCCATCGACCACCTCGACGACCCGAAACCGTTCACAGATGAGGTCCATCTGAGGGTCCCACCCACCGTGCCGCTCGAAATAGGCCTTGTGATCTGCCTGCCAGCCTTCCAGCGTTTCGTTTTCGCCTTCCGCCAGAGCAAATGCGGCGTCAATGTCGCAAAACCGCTTCCGCGTCACATCGAGCGTCTCAATCACAACCGCAGGACGCCCATCCCAATGCAGGGCTATATCCTTGCGCCCCACAACCGGGAGCGCCTCTCCACCCTCGCCAAAATCGCGCGCGGCACCGCAGGTCGCGGTCTTCTTGCCTTGGGTGACGAGTGCCAAAAGCTGCGCTGACATCCGCGCGCTATCACCGAACCTGAACGTCTCGGCCCCGGGAAACCTTTCTTTCAAGACATCCAAGCTGGTCATCACCCGCTCCATCTTCTTGCTTCAAAACACTTCCGCCGGAGGCTCCGGCGGTCGCAAACCGCACGCTCGCCTCCGGCTACATCCGGAACACACCAAATCGCGTGTCTTCAATCGGCGCATTTAAGGCCGCGCGCAGGGACAAAGCCAAAACCGTCCGGCTGTGACGCGGATCAATGATCCCGTCATCCCAAAGCCGCGCGGAGGCATAAAGCGGATGCGACTGTTTCTCGAACATATCAATCGTGGGCTGTTTGAAGGCGGCTTCTTCTTCCGCCGACCACTCCTGCCCCGCCCGCTCCATTGCGTCGCGTTTCACCGTCGCAAGAACGCCCGCCGCCTGTGCGCCACCCATCACCGCTGTGCGCGATGTGGGCCATGACCACAAGAAGCGCGGCTGATAGGCCCGGCCCGCCATGCCATAGTTGCCTGCACCAAAGGAGCCACCGACAATCATGGTGATCTTGGGGACCGAGGTCGTGGCCACAGCCGTCACCATCTTGGCCCCATGCCGTGCGATGCCTTCGTTCTCGTATTTCTGACCCACCATGAAACCGGTGATGTTTTGCAGAAAGATGATCGGGATTTTTCGCTGCGAACACAGTTCCACGAAATGCGCGCCCTTCTGCGCGGCTTCCGAGAACAGCACGCCGTTATTGGCGATGATCCCACAGGCCATGCCTTCGATTTCGGCAAAGCCGGTAACAAGCGTCTCACCAAACCGCGCCTTGAACTCGTCAAAGCGTGATCCGTCCACGATCCGCCAGATCACCTCGCGAATGTCATAGGGCGTGCGCAAATCCGCTGGGATGGCGTCAAAGAGATCATCCATCGATTTCGACGGCGCATCCGCCGCGTAGGGTGCGTGCTCCGCACGCACCGGCCCAAGCGATTTCACCACCTCACGCACGAGTGCCAGCGCATGCGCATCATCCTCGGCCAGATAATCGGCGACCCCCGACAGCCGCGTATGCACATCACCACCACCGAGGTCTTCGGCGCTGACCACCTCACCCGTCGCCGCCTTCACAAGCGGTGGCCCGGCTAGGAAAATCGTCCCCTGCTCTTTCACGATGATCGACACATCCGCCATCGCGGGAACGTAAGCACCACCGGCGGTACACGACCCCATGACCGCGGCGATTTGCGGAATGCCCGCCGCGCTCATCCGCGCTTGATTGTAGAAAATCCGGCCAAAGTGATCGCGGTCCGGAAACACCTCATCCTGATTGGGCAGGTTCGCGCCGCCGCTATCGACAAGGTATATGCACGGAAGACGGCATTCCTCAGCAATCTCTTGCGCGCGCAGGTGCTTCTTCACGGTCATCGGGTAATAGGTGCCGCCTTTAACCGTCGCATCATTGCAGATGATCATGCAGTCGCGCCCATGCACCTGCCCAACACCGGCCACAACACCCGCACAGGGTGCCGCGCCTTCATACATCCCGTGCGCCGCCGTCGCGCCAACTTCAAGAAATGGGCTGCCAGGGTCCAATACCCCAGCCACCCGATCCCGAGGCAACATCTTCCCCCGCGCCACATGCCGCGCGCGCGATTTCTCACCGCCGCCTAGCGCGGCGGTTTGAGCTGCTTCGCGTACGAGGTTCAGCGCGGCTTCGTGGTCTGAACGGCTCATGCCTCGGGCACCCCTTCTCCGGCCCTTGCGGCGTAAACCAGTCCACCGTTCCGAGCTGCACCATACAGGAACGCGGGTTCGCCGCCGGGCGGCGTGCAGCGCACTTCGATCCAGACGGTGCCGACTGTGCCGGGGACGCCGACACAATCGGTCAATGCGGCTCCTGCGCCGATGACTTCGCCATGGTCCTCTACATATTGGGCTGCGTAGTGGTTGATGACAGCGGTTTCGGTCACGTTCATCCGCTCAAGACCCAATTTCAAACCCGTGTACCCGACGACCAGCGCGAGCATGAACACCGGTAGAAACCACATCCAGCGGGGCATGTGCCAGCCGTCGCTCATTGCAGCGCCTCCACCTCAGAAGCGATCCGTTCCAGATCGCCCAGCGCCTGACCCGCCCAATCTGCCTCGCAGGCATTGGCATCGCCCACACAGGAGGGCGGGGTGAACCAGCGATCAGGGTTCGACAATCGGCGCGCCTGCAAGGCGGGCAGTTGTTCGAAATCCACATCCGCCAACCGCGCATCAATCTGGGTCCGCAGGTCAGCGGCCTCAGAGCCCCACCTCTCCTTTAACCCCAAGATACACTTCTGGCTCTCGCAATCCGCCAGCGCCTCGGCCCGGCAGTGGCCGCGCGTCAGGCGCGTGGTGCTTTCGACCTGCGCAGCGGGGCACGTGGCCGAACTGGTGCAAGGATCGGACGGGAAACGCTGCGCATAATTGGCCATCAGCCGCTCTTCGAACTCAGGCCCGATGCAGGCCTCGTATTGCGCAACCCCTGCAAAAGCAGGCGCGGCCAGCAAGGACAGGATCAAGGCCAACCTCACCCCATCGCTCCGACCAGTTCGCGACCAACCAGCATCCGGCGGATTTCAGACGTCCCTGCGCCGATCTCCATTAGCTTGGCATCGCGGAAAATCCGCGCAACCGGCGCGTCGTTCAGGAACCCCGCACCGCCCATGGCCTGAACCGCCTGATGCGCCTGCTTCATCGCTTCTTCAGAGGCATAGAGGCAGCAAGCCGCCGCATCCTGACGCGTGACTTCGCCGCGATCACAGGCCTTCGCAACCTCGTAGACATAGGCGCGGGCGGAATTCATCGCGGTGTACATATCCGCAATCTTGCCCTGCATCAGTTGGAACGACCCGATGGGTTTGCCGAACTGTTTGCGCTCGGCCATGTAAGGCATGATCTCATCCAGACAGGCGGCGATGATGCCAAGCCCGATCCCGGCCAGAACCACACGCTCATAGTCCAGCCCTGACATCAGGACCTGAACCCCACGCCCTTCTTCGCCCAGCACGTTTTCGAATGGGACCTCGACATCCTCAAATATCAATTCGCCGGTGTTGGACCCGCGCATCCCCAGCTTGTCGAAATGCGGACTGGTCGAAAAACCTTTCATCGTCTTCTCGATCAGGAACGCCGTGATCCCTTTGGACCCGGCATCTGCATCCGTCTTGGCATAAACCACCAGCGTATCTGCGTCCGGGCCGTTCGTGATCCAGTATTTGGTCCCGTTCAAGCGGTAGTGATCGTTGCGCTTTTCCGCGGCCAGCTTCATCGACACGACGTCCGACCCCGACGATGCCTCTGACATCGCAAGCGCACCGACATGATCGCCAGAGACCAGTCCCGGCAGATACTGCCGCTTTTGCTCCTCGGTCCCGTTCAGGCGGATCTGGTTCACGCAAAGGTTCGAATGCGCGCCATAAGACAGCGACACAGAGGCTGACGCGCGCGCGACCTCTTCCACCGCCACCGTATGTGCAAGGTAGCCCATACCCGCGCCGCCATACTCTTCTTCAACGGTGACCCCCAAGAGCCCCATATCCCCCAGCTCTTTCCAGAGCTCTGCAGGAAAGCAGTTATCGGTGTCGATCTGCTCTGCCATCGGCTTGATCCGATCCTGCGCGAACCGATGTGTCGCGTCACGCAGCGCGTTGACGTCATCGCCGAGGTCGAAGGTCATGGAGTGTGTGAACATGCGTTGCCGCCCTTAATTGAACGTTTGTTCAGATAATAGGGTCAGCATGACGCCCTGTCCAGTTTCGAAATCGGCAGCCTTCCAGCGCCGGTTGCGGTCACACAACACAACCCAAGAGCGAAGCGGTCACACCCGGCGCAGCGAATGCGTTAATTCAAAATCGGCCTGCCGCATCTGGCATAGAATTCCTGACTGACAAACGCGCAAATCCTGCGTTAACGTTCTGTTAATTGATTAGAATTTTCTGCGTGCAACTATTTGGGGGGGTAGCCTGGTGGGCCTTATTCAACAAAACGACTCCATTGGATCTGGGGTCCGCATTCTTTTTACCAGCTTCGGCGAATGGTATTACCAACTTGCTGGGGTGACCACTGCGAGCACGAGCACGTCTGCCGTTGTCGCGTCCGGGGGCGGCTTTGATGCCACCATTGCGGGAACGGTCCTCGCTCCGACGATTGCGATGAGCATCACTGGCGGCAACAACACGGTCGAGATCGCCGAAACCGGTCGCGTCGACAGTTTTGGCGCACCTAATGACACGATCTATCTCGAAGGCTCCAACAACCGTTTCGTCAACTCTGGGACGGTTGCGGGGCAACTGGTCGGCGTCCGTCAGGTTGGCGACGGATCAACCCTGATCAATCACGGGTCAATGACTGCGTCGGAAAACAACAGCAGCGGGTTTCTCCTCGAATTGGCCGACGGCGATGGTCTTGGTTTTATGGACGTGCTCAACACCGGCTTCATTCAGGCAGATGACGCCGTGCGAACCGCCGCCAACAATCTAGGAAACTATGTTCGCGTCGATTTCACCAATAGCGGCGAAATCTTGGGCGACATCGGCCTGTTTGGTCTGATCAATGACGTCATCAACAGCGGCGTTATCACCGGCGACATTGATCTCGATCTTTCCACCGCTGGCGGATCCGATACGCTCGTAAATTCAGGCACCATCACAGGCACGATCCGGATGGATGGCAGCCTGACTTCGGATACAGGAACCGACAGCCTGACAAATCTGGGCACGATCAACGGTCAGGTTCGCTTTCGGAATGGATCGGACAGGTTTGAAAACGCGGGCACAGTCAACGGCAATGTCGTATTTTCGGGCCTCACCACGGACGCCCAACGCCTTGAGAACAGTGGCACGATCCTTGGCAACGTCTCGTTCACGTTTGGCGAAGACCTGCTGGTCAATACCGGCACGATCATCGGAAACGTTTCGTTGTCGCCGTTCAACGGCACGACCGACGACGAAATCCGCAACTTCGGCATTCTCGATGGAACGATCAACACATCCGGCGGGGATGACAC
This sequence comes from Shimia ponticola, assembly GCF_007995215.1. Taxonomy (GTDB): domain Bacteria; phylum Pseudomonadota; class Alphaproteobacteria; order Rhodobacterales; family Rhodobacteraceae; genus Shimia_B; species Shimia_B ponticola. The sequence goes on along the minus strand of NZ_VCDK01000002.1, from coordinate 118,024 downwards.
GTGGCTGAACTCGGCCACCGGTCAAATCACTGACGCCTTTACGGGCGCTGGCCGCGACTCTGTCGAAAACGCTGGCTTTATAGGCGAATTGTCTACCGGCGATGGAAACGACCTTGTTCTCAACACCGGCGAAATCCTTGGTGGGACGGACCTTGGCGACGACAATGACAATCTCTTGAACGAGGGCATCATGCGTGAGGTCGACGCAGGCGAAGGCAACGATGTAATCACCAACCTCGGCGATATCCTCGTGCGGCTGACCCTCGGCACCGGCCAAGACAGCCTGTTCAACTACGGCATCATCGCGGCACTGACAGCAACCAGCGACGTTGGCGGCACGGGGCAGAAGATCATCGAAAACCACGGAACGATCAGCGACGTGACCTTTGGTGATGGTCGCGTGACGCTCACCAACTACGGCACAATCGCCTCAACGGTCACTCTGGGTGACGAAAACAACACCGTTACCAACGAAGGCGCGATCGAAGGTCAGTTCCTCAGCGGCGCCGGTGACGACATCATCATCAACAGCGGCATCATGGGCCCGGTGGCCACAGGCAATGGTATTGACCGTGTGACCAACACCGGAACCATCAACGGTCTGCTGATTGTCGGCCCGGTGGTTGGAAGCGAGGTCACGAATGATGAAATCACCAATTCTGGCACCATCACCGGCGGCATCTTCGGATCGGCTGGCAACAACCTTGTCCGGAACACTGGCGACATCGGCAGTAGCGTGTTTCTCAGTTCGGGGAACAACACGTTCATAAATGACGGCACCGTGGCGAGTTTTGTATCCAGTGGCTCTGGCGATGACAGCTATACAAATTCGGGCGTCATTCAGGGCAATCTGCAGATGGGTGCAGGCACCGATACGTTGACAAATACGGGTCAGATCAATGGTGGCGTGGCCTCCGCCAGCGGTGACAACACAGTCAATAATGTCGGCACGGTTGTCGGCAACGTCACCCTTGGCGATGACAATGACACCGTTGTGAATGCTGGCACAATTGTCGGCGACATTGATCTTGGCGGTGGTTCAAATGTCTACACCGCCTCCGGCGCTGGCAGCGTCAGCGGCACAGTCAGCGGCGGCGGCGTCATGGACATGATGATCGGCGCGCAAAGCGCGGACCGGTTTGACGGAGGTGGTGGCGATGACATGCTGTTTGGCAATAGCGGCATCGACGCCCTCAACGGCGAGGCCGGTGAGGACCAGCTCGACGGTGGCGACGGCGATGACACCCTAGATGGCGGTGATGACAACGACACTCTGACGGGCGGTGCAGGGTTTGACACTCTGACCGGTGGCGCTGGCGCAGACAGCTTCGTGTTCCAAATCGAAACCGATGGCGACGTCATCACCGATTTTGAGATCGGGACCGACACAATCGACTTGTCGGCCTTCGTCACCACAGGTGACATTCTGGTCCTGTCGCAATTCGAAGCGAACAAAGATGGCGGGTTTGTTGCAACGGGCGCTATCGGCGGGATCACCAATGGTGCCTCCAGCCGCGTCACAGTCTCGGCCATTCAGGACGGTGCAGATACCTTGCTGATGATCACGACAACCGCCCCGATCGTGGGCGCGGCATCCAGCGATCTGGATATCGAGATCACCCTGCAAAACACACTGGTCGCTGAGCTCAGCGCGACCGACTTTATCATTTAGCAACCCAAGCCAATTCCCAGCATAGCGGCGCGCGCAACAAAGGCGCGCGCCCTTTTTAACCAGTAAAAGAGACGCACTAAATGACTTATGTGAACACTGACATTATCGGACCAGGCATCGGCATCACATTTGACACCGCTGTCGATGGCAACTGGTTTTTCCTCGCGTCGGGCACCACGATTTTCAGCGATGGAAGCATCGGTTTCTTCGGGACCGGCGGAGACTTTGACATGACAATCGCCGGTACCATCGCCGGTCGCTCGGGCGTCAGTTCCTCTGGAGATAACCAGTCGATCTCAATCCGTCAGGGTGGTGAGGTCAGCAGCTACGTTTCAAATCCCAATAGCAACATCGGTCTGGGAAATGTTGCTTTGAGCGTCTCTGGCACAAGCAACGAAGTGTCGAATGCGGGCGTCATCGCCTCGTTTGACATTGGTATCCGGTCCATTGGCGACGGGTTTGTCTTTACCAACACCAGCACGGGATCGGTGGTCGCGACGGGCGATGATGGCGTCGCCTTTGACCTGCGCCTGTTGGGATCAGAGACATCTGGCCTGACCCGCGTCAACAATGCAGGCTTCGTTGAGGCCGACACCCTGATCCGCACGATTGGTAACTCTTCAGGTTGGGTGCCAGAGGTTTATTTCGATAACTCTGGACAAGCCTACGGCGAGATCACCCTGCGCGGCGGCAATGATCGGATCGAAAACACCGGTCTGATTAACGGCGACATTTCGATGGACGCTCTGTCGAACGGTGCTGATTACATATTCAACTCCGGTCAGATCATCGGCCGCATCCTGATGGACGCCAGCAACACAGCCGGGAATGATACGCTCACAAATTTGGGCACCATTGATGGCCTGGTATTGTTCTACGGAGGATCAAACACCCTTGTAAACGCGGGCACAATCACAGGTTCGGTGACGTCAAGTATTGGTTCGACGGCTTCGATGACTTTCGAAAACACCGGCGACATCCTGGCATCTGTGACAGCATCAAGCGGTTCCTTCTTCAACTCCGGATCGATTTCCGGAACTATGAATGTCAATGGCGGCTCGGCCGGCAATGTGAGCTTTCAGAACAGCGGCGTCCTCGCCGACGTCAACATGTCGGGGAATGTGATTACGTTTGCCAATGACGGCTCTGTGGCAAACATGAATGTCAGCGGCACCATCATAAGCATATCGAATTCCGGCGCGGTGCGCGGCATTGACGCCCGCGGCACCGGAGAGGTGCTGGTCCAGAACTCAGGCGATATCGCCTTCAACATCCTGACCGGATCGAATGCCGATGAGGTCATCAATTCAGGTTCAGTTCTGTCTATCTTTACAAACGATGGAGATGACCAAGTTACCAACAATGGCACGGCTTTTCGAATTTCGCTTGGCTCGGGGGCAGACACGCTGGTGAACACCGGTTCCGTGACTGAGGTCATCCTGGGCGAGCCCATGGACACAGGGAACGCCGACACACTCAACAATTACGGCACCATTGATGATCTGACGCTTTCCGAGAACGGGGTCACCATCAACAACTATGAAACCATCAACGGGACCATCAATTTCGAAGATGCTACGAACCGGCTCACCAATGAGGGGACCATCGGCGGCGGCGTGTTTGGTGATGACGGCAGCGAAACGGTATTCAACAGTGGAACGATTTTTGGAAACATAGGCCTAGGCGACAGTGCAGATCAGGTAGACAACTCTGGCACCGTCATGGGCTCTGTCCTTTTGGGGTCCCTTATCTTTGCCTCGGCCACAAATGACAGACTGACGAACAGCGGCATCATCACAGAAAGTGTCTTTGGTACATCCGGGCAAAATGTCATTGTGAACACAGGCACCATCGGAGAAAGCCTTTTTGCCGGGAATGGCAACAACCGTATTACCAACACCGGGACCATCGGAGGTGATTTGACCGCCGGATCGGGCAACGACACCGTCTCGTCCACAGGCGAAATCGCTGGAAACCTTGCAACCGCGGACGGAAATGACATCGTCAGCCTGTCAGGCGCGGTCTTGGGCAATGTAAATCTTGGCGCAGGCGACGACACACTAACCATCACATCTGACGCGCAGATCGGCGGCGACATTGATGCCGGCACCGGCGACGACACGATCCAGACGTCAAACGCCAGCGAAACGGTTTACGCTGGCCTCCGTGACATGACCTCAACCGGGACCGATACAATCAACACGGCTGGCGGGGACGACATGGTCTTTGGCGACGCGGGTGTCGATATAATCGACGCGGGCGACGGCGACGACACGATCAACGCAGGCGCAGGTGACGACCAGATCATTGGCGGGGCTGGCTTGGACACCCTCACCGGCGGCATCGGCGCGGACATGTTCGTCTACACTCTGGAAAACGATGCCGACATCATCACCGACTTTGAACTTGGCATCGATAAGATCGACCTTGGTCTGTTGATCGGAGACTTCGACAGCGTTCGGATCAGTCAGCTTGGCGCCAAGGACGCCGAGTTTGTATTCACATCGGCATCGGCGACCCGGGGCAACGGCAACGCCACCCTGATCAACGTGCAGGTGATCGAGGATGGGTCTGACACGATCTTGTCGATCACCTCCAGCGCGTCGATCACAGGTAACACCTCGGCGATGCTGGATATCGACATCACTTTGCAAGGCATCGACGCCTCAATGCTCTCAGCCGATGATTTCGTGTTTTGATAAGCACGCCCTACCCCGTCCTTTAAGGAGTTCCCATGGCACTTGAATTCGTAACCACAGACCAAACCACAACCTATGACATTGACAGCGGGGACGAGGTTTTCGTCACCGCAGGCACGGAATTTCGGGTGTCGGACGGTTTCGATTTTGCGGATTTCGGCACGATGGAGGTCTATTTCGCCGGTGACATGTATCTGGGCGACGACCTTGCCGATGATTTCTTTAACGCCACCGGCAATACCGACATCTTCTTTACGTTTGCAGCGACATCAACGTCACTGATTGCGGGTGACGCGTTTGTTATGACCGGCAACGCTAGCGTAGTCAGCGAGTTAGACGTGGCGAACCAAGGCAATGTGACGGTTGGGGAGGCATTCCTTTTTACGTCAAGCTTTGATCGCGTTGGCTTCAACAACTCGGGCACGTTGACGGGCATGTCGACCAACTCGCAGGCGCTTGTAGCTTCGTTAGGAGCGCAGACCGACTTCTCTTTCACCAATTCCGGTACAGTCGAAACGCTTGGAAATACCAACATCATCACTGCGACAGCCCTTGACGCAGCAATCATCAACCACGGCACAATCACGGCCGGGTCCGGCACCGCGATCAACCTCGCTGGGGGAGGTTCATCGATATTCACCTTCCAAAATACCGGGCAGATCAGCGGGTTGATTATCCTTGGCGGTGCCTCTGATTTCGCAAACTCAGGTGAACTGTTCGGTGAACTAACGCTGAGCAACTTCGGAGATGAATTCCACAATTCCGGTGACATTTTTGGAGATGTGTTGACCCGTGGCGGTGAAGATACGGTCACAAATACAGGTACCATCAACGGGGATGTCGACACAGGAAGCGGTATTGACCTCGTCCAGAACTCTGGCACGATCAACGGCAACGTGGATCTTGGATCATTCAACAACACACTTGTGAACACCGGCGAAATCCTTGGCAATGTGTCTGCGGGCTCAGCAGACGATGACGTAGTGAATTCGGGCCATATCCTCGGCAATCTTAATCTTGGCGCAGGCACCAATACCTACACAGCCGTAGCTGGCGGGGTGGTTTCCGGTTCCATCAGCGGCAGCAATGGCTTTGACACACTATTCGGCGGAGCCAACTCGGATCGGTTCGATGGCCAAGGCGGAAACGACGTGCTCGACGGCAAGGCTGGCAACGATACACTGGATGGCGGAGCACAAAATGACATCCTACGTGGCGGCGAGGGCCTTGATCGGCTTATCGGCGGCTCTGGTGACGACCAGTTCATATTCGATGTCGAGATCGACACCGACGTCATAGAAGATTTCGGAAATGGCGCAGATCAGATCGATCTCAGCGTCTTTGTCGAGAACATTGATTTTGTTCAACTTTATCTTGCCAATACCGGGCCCAAGGGCGGCAACGCGCTTCTCGGCTCCGGTGGAAACCTCGGTCACTCGGGCAGCAATACGGTCACCATCACCGCAACACAGGTCAGCGATAATACCGTCCTGACGTTAACGGCAACGGGCGGTGCCTTGGCAGAAGCAGACCCGAACCTGTCAATCACCATCACGCTAGAAAACGTCATCGCCGATACGCTCAACATCGACGATTTTGTCTTCTAATCTGCGGTTTAGGACCCGTGTTTCTGGAAAACGCGGGTCACTTCGTCCTTGATGATGCGGGCAATCTGCGCGCAATCCTCAAGGCTGAAGGTCAATGGCAGGCGCATATCCATGACGCCGTGCAGGATGCGGTCGCTGTCGGGCATCGGCTCTGATGGCGCATAGCGCCACGATGCATAAGTCGAGGTAAAGGCAACGGGTTCAGGGTTGCCAAACCACTTGAGCTCGACACCCCGTTTCAGACACCCGTCAATCACGTCTTTGATGGCATCGTCTGACCAATCCAACAGCAAGAACTGGTATGACGAGGCCACGAATTCCTCTTTCTGTGGCCTGTCGATCCGCGTGAGACCGGGGCATTGGTTCAACGCTTTGTCCAGCACCCAATAGCGTTCGTTCCAGCGCGCGCATTGGGCACCCAAATCTCGCAGCTGCGGGCGCAAAATCGCGGCGCGCAGGTTATCCATCCGGCCCGAAATATTCGGCGTGACATAGCGCACGTGCTCAAACGCCTCTGGCGGCGGAGCGGCGCGATGTTTGCCGTAGAGCATGTAGGACCCCGACAGCATCACCGCCCGCGCCATCAGATCGGGGTCGTCACTGACCAAAAGACCCCCTTCCCCCGAATTGACATGTTTGTAGGTCTGGCAGGAGTAACACCCCATCACGCCATCGCGCCCTGACCAGCGGCCATTCCATTTAGCCCCCATCGTATGCGCGCAATCCTCGATCACCGTCAGACCATGCTGATCGGCCAGCGCCATCAAAGCATCCATGTCGCAAAGATGCCCGCGCATGTGGCTGAGCATCAGAACCTTGGCTTGATCCGCTTTGGCCGCGAGGTCTTCCAGATCAATCACCAGCCCCTCGGTCACTCCGACAAAGATTGGCTCGGCACCAACCGACGCAATCGCCCCCGGAACCGGGGCCAGCGTGAACGCGTTGGTCAGGACCTTGTCGCCCGGCCCCACCCCGCAGGCGCGCAGGGCTGTCGCCATGGCATAGCCGCCGGACGCCACGGCAAGGCAGTATTTCGCGCCCATCTGGGCCGCGAATTCCTCTTCCAACAGCGCGGTTTCAGCGACCTCATCCGCCGCCTCGTTATAGCGATGCAAACGCCCATGCTGGAGCACCGCCATCGCGGCGGCGATCCCATCCTCGGGGATCGGTTCCTGTTGTGTGAAGTTGCCGGTAAAAATCTCGCTCATAGCGCCAGCTAGGCGGCAAGCGCCTGCCCGGTCAAGAGACGACGTGATCGCGCCGTCCCATTGTCCTTAGCTGAGCAATTGATCTGCCAAGGTCGGCATGTCGCTGAACTGTTTCAGCCATGCATCTGGAGCCAGAACATCACGCTCTTGCGTGTCAGGTCCGAACAACACCGAAACAGATGGCACCCCAGCCGCCCGCGCCGTGCGTTCATCAGTCATGCTGTCACCAACGAGCAGAGACCGCTCAACCACCCCTCCGGCGGCTTCCACAGAGCGCACAAAGGGTGCCGGATCGGGTTTGCGCACAGGCAAGGTATCGGCCCCGATCAAGCTTCCAAACATGTCGCGCACGCCAAGGCTTTGCATCAGCTTTTCGGCCAAACCTTCTGGTTTGTTGGTACAAATTCCCACGGCAAAACCGTCTGTCCGCAACTGCTCAACCGCGTCTACTGCGCCGGGATACAGGACCGTATGATGATCGAGCGCCTCGGCGTAATGGTCCAGCAGCTTGGTATATTGGGCATCCACCTCGGCTTCGCCATAACCATCGACCCGCGAGAATCCGAGCCGCAGCATCGCGCGCCCACCACGCAAAGCTGTCGCCGCATCGGTTTTCACATCCAAAAGAGGCCCAAGCCCCAACTCCTCGAAACAGGCATTTGCAGCAGCGATCAGGTCCCCGCTGGTATCTGCCAGCGTTCCATCCAGATCAAAAATCACACAGCGCATCAGCCGCCCCTTCGTTTGCTTTGGCATACCTGCATCGCAACCCGCGCGAAACCACTTGTGTTCCGAATTGGCAAAACCAACCCAACCTGCGAGATAGCTGATATGACACCACAAGACGCGCTCGACTGGCTTCAGGCCCAAGGCAATCCGCAAAAGGCCGCTGAAATGGCCGCCTATCACAAGGTCGACCGCCCCTATGTGGGCGTGGCGAACCCCGTTCTGGATGCCAAGGCCCGCGAATTGCGCCAGACATTGACTTTGGCTGACAGGCTCACTTTGGCCGATGGCCTCTGGGCCTCAAACGGGCACGAGGCCCGCATTATGGCCGCGAAACTGCTGACGCAGGCGCGGATCAAACCCGACGATACGGAGGCGTGGAACCTGATTGTCCGCTGGGTGCCTGACTTCGACGCTTGGGCCGTCGCAGATCACGCGTGCATGGCCGGGCATCGCCGCCTTTTGGCCGACCCCACCCGCGTCGATCAGGTCGAACCTTGGACCCAAAGCGACCACATGTGGACCCGGCGCGCAGCGCTGGTCATCACCTTGCCGTGGACGAAACAAAACCACCCAAGCGCTGATGATCTGGCCATTCGGGACAGGGTCTTGGGCTGGGCAGCAGGTTATGTGCCAGACCACGATTGGTTCATCCAAAAGGCGATTGCGTGGTGGCTGCGCGAATTGTCAAAACATGATCCGGAACGCGTGCGCAGTTTTCTCGCGCAACACGGAGAGTGCTTAAAGCCGTTCGCCCGCAAAGAAGCCGCGCGCAAACTGCCGGATTAGGTCTTTGTATGTCACCGCCTAGTCGACGGCCCTGTCGCGTAATTCCCGCCGTAGGACCTTACCAGTTGCTGTCAGGGGCATGGCCTCAATCACGACCACCTCACGCGGGGTCAGATGTGGTGACAACCGGCTGCGCACGCGATCCTTCAATCGTGCCTCCAGATCATCTGGCTCTGCGCCTGCAACGGTGACAAACGCCCGGATCGCCTGCCCTTTGATCGCGTCCGGCACGCCAACAACGGCGGCCATTTGCACAGCTGGATCATCGCATAAGCAGGCCTCAATCTCGGTCGGTCCGACGCGATAGCCCGCTGATGAAATCAGATCATCATCCCGCGCAACATATTGAAAATAATCGCCTTCACGTCGCACAAGGTCACCCGTCCGCAGCCAATCGCCCCAAAATTTCACCTCGGTTGCCTCTGATTTGTTCCAATAGCGCAAAAAGGTCGAAGGCGTATCGCGATGCACGCACAGCTCGCCAACCGTCCCGTCGGGCACAGCTTTTCCGTCCTGCATCACCTCGATGCGGAACCCCGGAACAGCGCGACCCATCCAACCGACCCGCTGCACGCCCAGATCGGCGGACGACACGACGGACAAGTTACACTCTGTCTGACCGTAGATTTCGTTGATTGGTGCCGAGAGGGCCTCTTGCCCCCAATTCAGGATGTCAGGTGTGAGCGCCTCTCCTCCTGAGCTGACCGACCGGACCTGCATCCCCTCCGGCGCGGGTACGGTCTGCATCAGCTTCATCGCTGTCGGCGGCAGGAACAGGCGCGTCACCTTCTGATCCGCGATCAACTGCATCGCCGCTGCCGGATCAAACTTGGCATACCGCTGCGCAATAACAGGCAACCCGTAGAACAGACAGGGCATGGCCATATCCATCAAACCGCCGATCCAAGCCCAGTCTGCTGGTGTCCAACCGATATCGTCGGTGCTCAAACCGTGATGATGCAACTCAAAGCTCGGCAAGTGGCCCAAGAGGAACCGGTGCGCATGCAGCACGCCCTTCGGCGGTCCGGTCGTGCCAGAGGTATAGATCATCACCGCCGGATCTTCGGCCCCGATATCAGCACATGCTTTCATGGGAGCGGCTACCGCGAGTTCATGCCAAAAGCTGGCGTCGGACGTGTCCCAAACCGCAGCAATCACCCCATTCGTCGCCAGCACATCTTCAACAGTCGCGCGCCGCGCAGGGTCACAAATCACGGCGGCAACACCGGCATCCGTCAACCGATAGGACAAGGCCTCGCCCCCGAATAACGCAAACATCGGCACCGCAATCGCACCCAGCCGATAACAGGCGAAATGGCTGATCAGAACTTCCACACCTTGCGGCGCCAAGACGGCGACGCGATCCCCTCGCCCAATACCGCGCGCCCCCAGCACTGAGGCGAAACGCGCCGAAGCGTCAGCCAGCCCTGCAAAGGTCCAATCCTCTCCGCGAGGAATGTCCCGAACTGCCAATGCGTCAGGCGTCTCGCGGCTCCAGCGCGAAAGACACGCCTCAAGCATCGAAAAATCTGCTGGCACTTGCCAAGAAAACGCGTGCGTCACCTCATCCCAGGTGTCACCAACCGTTAAAAGGCGCGGCAACGTCAAAGGGCGCTGACCTCGACTTCTGCGATGTCAGTCAGGCTGAGGCCCAAGGCCTGCATCGCCTGCAATGAAGCCCGGCTACCTGCGGTGCGCGGTCCTTGGATCGGAATCAAGGTAACGGTTGCTGTTCGGCCCGTCGACGCACTGCGCGCCTGCCCTTGGCCCGTCACATCCACCAATGGCGTCTTGATCCAGAGGCCCGGTTCGGTCACGTCGCCCAAACTCACCAAAGTTGTAGCCGACTGACGGGGCGCTGCTGATCCTGCGATGGGTGCAGAGGCTTGTTCTGACCCGCCCTCTTCGGCCTCGGTGGCAGCATCTTGCGCAGGCTGGGCCGCAGCTGCATCACCAGCATCGGGCCTCAGTCGTGGTCGCGTCGGCGTGTCGCCGTTTTGTACCGAGGCCTCTGCCCGATCTTGAGTGGCGCTTTCATCAACAGCATCCGTTGCAGGGATTTGGGCACAACCTGCCAGAAGGCATAAAATCAAAACGCGTTTCATGTCTGAGACCTTAGTGCGGCTTTTTGCACGGGGCAATGAGCACCCAGCCGCAAATCCGGCACCAGCAGACACTTGCCGCAGGAGCCGCGCATCCATAACAATGCTTGCATGACCGCACCCCTGATTGATCCATTCGCCCGCGCAATCACCTATTTGCGCCTGTCCGTGACAGACCGCTGCGATTTCCGCTGTGTGTACTGCATGTCCGAACAGATGACCTTTCTTCCTAAGAAAGAGCTGTTGACCCTGGAGGAACTGGACCGACTTGCGTCATCTTTTATCAAATTGGGCGTGCGCAAGCTGCGGATAACCGGCGGTGAGCCGCTGGTGCGTCGCGATATCATGACGTTCTTTCAGAATATGGGCCGTCACATCACCTCAGGCGCGCTCGACGAACTGACGGTAACAACCAATGGATCGCAGCTCGAACGCTTTGCAGGACAGCTTTTTGAGGCTGGCGTGCGACGGATCAACGTGTCGATCGACACGCTGGACACCGACAAATTCGCCGCCATCACACGCTGGGGCCGTCTGGAACAGGTCATGCGGGGCCTTGATGCGGCGCAAGAGGCAGGCCTGAAGGTCAAACTGAATGCCGTCGCGCTCAAGGATTTCAACGAGGACGAATTGTTCTCGATGCTCGAATTCTGCGAAACCCGCGGGATGGACATCACCTTTATCGAGGTGATGCCGATGGGTGACCTAGGAAATGAGGACAGGCTGGACCAATATTGGCCCCTGTCCGACCTGCGTGCGCGGTTGGCCGAGCGGTTTTCGTTAACCGACCTTTCCAAGCGAACCGGTGGCCCGGCCCGATATGTACGCATCAATGAAACCGGGCAAACCGTTGGTTTCATTACACCATTGACGCATAACTTCTGCGAAAGCTGTAATCGGGTCAGGGTGACCTGTACCGGCGAGATATTCACCTGCCTTGGTCAAGAAGGCAAATCAGACCTGCGTGCGCCGCTGCGCGCATCTCCTGAGGATGCCGTTCTCGAAGAGGCCATTCGTGCCGCGATTGGATTGAAACCACGCGGGCATGATTTCGATTACTCGCGCGGGGTGGCCGACGGCCAGATGACTCGCCACATGTCGCACACAGGCGGCTGAGCGCGCAGGCATTCGCATGACCCCGGCACTTGCCGCATATTATGGCCTGACCGCTCTGGCCGCGCCATTCCTGTTGGTGCGCAGCCAAAAGGGCCTGCCGCGCGGGCGGCGGCGGGAACGCTTTGGCATCGCCAGCGTGCCTGCACAGCAAGGCCTTGTGTGGGTCTCGGCAGCAAGCGTTGGCGAATTGCGCGCGGTTCTCCCACTGCTCCCTGCGTTGGGTCCGACGCTGGTCACGACGCAAACCACGACTGCGGCGGCGATTGCCGCTGAGGAGGGATTGCTGCACCAATTCACACCCATCGACACCCCCGCCGCGACGACCGCCTTTCTGCGCACATGGCGTCCCAAGGCCGCTGTGTTCGTGGAGTCTGAGGTGCCACCGCGTATGATCGCCCGCCTCGCGCGGATCGGCATCCCTGCCACCCTCATCGGCGCGCGCGCATCAAAGACGCGCGACAGGTTACCGAAATCAATGACAGAAATCCTATCCAGGCTTTCCGTCATCACCGCATCTACGCCCGAAGTTGAACGTGAATTGACGGCCATGGGCTTGCCGGTCGCAGCGACCGAAGACCTCAAGGCTGGAACCGCAACCAAAGCTGTTTCACCCGATCTGCTGGTCCAATGGAACACGATCCGACAGCGTCCAATCTGGCTCGCGGCCTCAACACATCCCGGTGACGAAGAGCGGATCTTGCGGGCACACAGATCGATCCTGTCCGACCATCCAGACGCCCTCTTGTGCCTCGCGCCCCGTCACCCGGATCGCAGTGCCGAAGTCTTGGACAAGATTGATCTGCCGGTGACCCGCCAAAGCGCTGGCGACGTCCCGTCCAGCGACACGCAAGTTCACCTGATTGATACGATGGGGGACCTGCCCCTGTTCTATACCCTATGCCCCGTCACCCTATTGGGCGGGTCGTTTGACACGCTTGGGGGCCACACCCCGTTCGAACCTGCACGCTATGGCAGCCATGTTCTGACAGGCCCTGACGTGGCGCATCACTTGTCGGCTTTCGCTGAAGTTCCGCACACAGTGACCTCCCCAAGGGATCTTGCCCGAGCGGTACAGGACAAATGGAAAACCCAGCGGCCCGCTCCGATTGCGCCAATGTCCGCCACAAAAACCCGAGATGCGCTGTTACAAATGATCGACGCCGTGCCGCGCTAGCAGATCGAGCGCGCAGCGATCCTCGACAACATCCTGTTCGATCAGGTTAACACTGCGCCAGACCCGCGCGGCGTGTTTCTCAGGGTCAACGATCTTGTTCGATCCCCGCGCAATCTTGGCGCGCAGTTCGGCATCCGAGCGTGTGTAGTAGTGGTTCAATTGAAGCTTATCGGTCCGCAAGAACTCTGCGGATGCCCGATCCGAGTGCTTTGCCAAAAGGCCGTCTTCGTTGATCCCTTCGGATTTTCCGTTCACCTCAAATTCATGCACCTGAACGGCTGTCACCTGACACGCATCAATGATGCATTTAAACCTGAGCGCGCGAGGCGTCGCCAAGGGGTCGCGGTTGCGCATCAAGTAATTTGGCAGCACGCCGTCCTCAGGAGGCTGCATCTGACCTCCCCGCCCAAACATCGCCCAAGGTACCGAAAGGCAGCCGAAATCACCAAGGGGTTCAAGCACTTCTGGAACGGTCTTGCCTTGTTTGGGCACCAGAAATTCGTCCACATCTGTAAACGCCATCCAGCGGAAGGCCCCGCCAAAGTTGCGCACGGCATGGGCAAAGCACAGGACCTGGTTGTGGAATTCTGCATCGCGTCGCGCATCAAAGAATTTTTGATGCCAAGGCATGAATGTGACCCGCTCTGTGCCAACAGCCTCGCGCAGGACATCAACGGTCCCATCGGTTGATCCGTTGTCATAGACGACAAAATGCTCGACGCCGACAAGGCGGTGAAACCTCGCCCACTCTGCGATGTGCCGTGCTTCATTTTGCGTCGTAAATGCAATCGCGAGCCCCGCGCGCCTGGCCTGAGGCTTTGGCGGTTCGAACCGGATTTTTGAAACCGCCCGGGGCTTAAACCACCACATCCGACGCCTCCGCCTGCGCGAGTTTCTCCAAGGTCCGATCCCTGTCGAGGCGTGTGGATGCGCCTTTTCCAGTTACGGGCACGTAATACCGATCCAGCAGATAGCCTAGAATGGCCGCACGGTGATCATCATCAAACGCCAAGACATCCGGGTCACCGCAAATCGCGTTCAAGCGGGCCTGGGACCCTGCAGGCGTGACCAAACCTTCTTCGGCGAAATAGGCCTGTCCCGTGACGACCACGGCCTTGCCCAAGAGAAAGCTCTCCAGCGCGATTGAGGAATTGACGGTGATCACACCCCGAGATGCGCGAACTTGTGCAAAGGTATCCGTGCCGTTGTCCACGATCAGCCGCCCCCCTGCCACGGACACGGCGGCCTCTAGCGGACCGGCCATGGAAACCTTGGATGATGGATGCTCTTTCACCCGCAGATGCCATCCATCGGGCAACTTCAGACTGGCTTGGGCCAAGGCACCGACAAAGCCCTCAACGCTGCCGACCCAGCCACCGAACACTTGAATCTGGCTGTCATTGGGAACCTGCAATGGACAAAATAGGAACGGTTCATCCGGCAGATCGCGTTGGGTTTGATCCACACGCGCCGTCCGCGCCGCACGGGCGACAAGGGCCTTGGCCATCTCGGCCCGCCGCGCACCAGATAATCCCACGTCACCCAGACCCGCCTTCGTCCGAGGAACCGAGCTTTCGGCATTCACACCGGTCGAATCCAGCGTCACATATCCAGGAAACGGGGCCAATTCTGCAAAAAGTCTGCCTGCCCCAGCATCCCGCGCGGCCTCCATGTAGGCGCGCCGCGACCCGGTCAGACCGTTCCAGCAGACAGCGATTCCGCCATTTTGCTCGAAATGCGCTCGCGCCCAATTGTATTGCCGCTTGATGAGGCCCTGTTTGATGCTGCGCCCGAGCCCCTTGGGCTGGCGTTTAGCGCGTTTCATCGCAACGTCTACGCGCTCCGCGGTTTCAGGAAACTCTGTACCACGCAAACCAATCGTCCGCAGCCAGATGGCATCCGAGCCATGCGCATCATGGGCAATCTGCGCAAGTGACGCGAACACCGCGTCCTTCAGAGGATGAAATCCCTTCAATATGGTCAGAGAGGAAACCGCCATTCCGGTCCCTTATACCCAGCTTTACGCCGCAGGAAGCCTGCTTTCCACGATTTCGGCCCACCATGAGCAGCCCGCCGGGATGATATCATCGTTAAAATTGTATTCCGGGTGATGCACCGCCGCGCTGTCGCCGTTGCCAACAAGGATATACGCCCCCGGCCGCGCGTTCAGAAGATAGGCAAAGTCCTCGCCTCCCATGATCAGCGGCGCCTCAGAACAATCACCTGCAACCTTGCGCGCCACCTCGGCGGCGAACTCGGTCTGCACATCAGAATTCACCATCACCGGATAGCCGCGCCGATGCTCGACCTCGGCAGTTGCGCCAAAGGCCGCCGCCGTCGATTGCGCGACCGCATCCATCCGCGCCTCGACCTGATCCTGAACAGCTGCATCCAATGTGCGAACCGTCCCGCGCATATGCACCGTCTGTGGGATCACGTTATAGGCGTGGCTCGATGTCTCAAACGATGTCACCGAAATCACGGCCTGATGCACCGGATCGACGTTCCGGCTAACGATGGATTGCAGCGCCACCACGATGTGTGAGGCTACAAGCGTCGTATCGATCGTTTCATGGGGTTTTGCGGCATGGCCGCCCTGCCCGGTCACCTTGATTTCAAAATGGTCTGCGGCTGCAAAGAATGGGCCGGGCCGGATTTGGAATTCGCCCGGGGCAATCCCCGGCCAATTGTGCATGCCATACACCTCTTCGACGTTCCAACGGTCGAGCATGCCATCATCAACCATCTCCTTGCCGCCGCCACCGCCTTCTTCGGCCGGCTGAAAGATCACAACGACCGTGCCGTCGAAATTACGGGTCTCCGCCAGATATTGAGCCGCGCCCAGCAACATCGCGGTGTGTCCATCATGCCCGCAAGCATGCATCGCGCCGGGTGTCTTGGACGCATAATCCACGCCGGTTTCTTCGTGGATCGGCAAGGCGTCCATATCCGCGCGCAGCCCAATGGTGCGTCCGGACGCGTTACTGCGCCCATGGATCACGCCAACGACACCGGTGCGCCCGATGCCCTCGACCACCTCGTCACAGCCAAAGGCGCGCAGTTTCTCGGCGACGAACGCGGCCGTACGGTGGACCTCGAACAGGATTTCAGGATGCTGATGCAGGTCCCGTCGCCACGCCGTGATGTCAGGCAGCAATTCAGCAAAGCGGTTCTTGACGGGCATGGTCGATCACTCCTGACAGTGTTTGATCAGTTTGTGCAGGAAAGCTTGCCCGGCTTCAAACTGTTCTACCGTGATGTATTCGTTTGGCTGATGCGCCAGCGCGATATCGCCGGGACCGCACACCACCGTCGAATAGCCCCCCGTTTGAAACCACCCTCCATCGGTGCCGTAAGACACCGCGTGGCGCGCGTTGTCTCCGGTGATCCGGCGCGCCAATTCCTCTGCCGGGCTGTCCAGTTCCGGTGCCATCCCCGGTCCCGGCGCATTGACGCGCACCTCGACACCAGCGTCGGGATGAACAGCTTTGACCTCTGCATCGACTTCAGCACAGAACACGCTGAAATCATTGAAATGTCTCCCATCCATATCAGTCGAGACATTTCGAATATCGACCGAGAACCAGCAGTCCTTAGCGGTGATGTTATGCGCCGTTCCACCGTGGATCAAACCCACATGCAGGGTGGTGTAAGGTGGATCAAACAGGGCGTTACGTTCATCAACCGGGGCTGCCCGGTTTTCCGCGTTTCGCTTTCGCAACCACTCGACCAGACGAGCCGCGGTCATGACCGCGCTGACGCCTTGATCGTGAATGGATGAATGCACCTCATGCCCGGTGACATGCACCTCGACCGCGTCGCAGGATTTGTGTCCGCTGACCACGCGCAGTCCTGTGGGTTCGCCCACAAGAACAGCGTTTGCACGGGGCAATTTGCCCTTCATCGCATCCACCAAAGGACGCGCGCCGATTAGGCCGACCTCTTCGTCATAGGATAGCGCGATCTGGATCGGACGTTTCAGATGAACCATCTGGGGTACAGCCGCCAGAACCGTTGCGACAAACCCCTTCATGTCGGTCGTGCCACGCCCGTACAGCCGACCATCGCGTTCCTCGACAACCCACGGGTCGCTGGCCCAATCCTGCCCATCGACCGGAACGACATCGAGATGGGCGGACAGAACAACACCGCCTTCGATCTCGGGGCCGAAGTGACAAAACAGGTTCGCCTTCTCGCCCGTCTCATCATAATCGCGATGGCAGGTGATCCCGTGCGATTCCAAATACTCTTCGATAAAGTCGACGATCCCAAGGTTGCTGGTGCGGCTGACGGTTGGAAACGCCACCAAGCGGTCCAAGAGCTCACGCGCTGTCAGTATTTGAGGCATGTCTTCTCCGATCCTGACAGAAATTGGGATCTTAACCCCGTAACGGTCACTTCCGACGCACGATATAGAGCAAAAGGATCACCGCCAGCACACCCAGTGACGCACTGCCCAGCAACGCCGTCAGCTTGAAGCCCGTGTTGGCGATTTTGTCGTCCAGATAGAACGTAATGACAGCCGTCACAGTCGTCACAAAGGACAATCCCGTAAACACCAGCGCCAGAATTGTCGCCGAACGTGCAAACCGTTCGGATGAGATCGCGATATTGGCGTCGATCGCCGCCTTCAGTGTTCTGAAGTCACCGTCGAGTCCCTGCCCCTCTTTCTCGATCTGATAGTACTCTAGATTGACGTCATGCACGACTTTCTGAGTGGACGACAAAAAGGATCGCAGCCGATGGTAGTGTGACTGTTTCAAACGGTACCGCGCCATGTAGTTCCGGGCCGAAACCTCAGTTTTATTGGGCTGCCAGCCCGACACAAACCGTGCCGTGTAACTCAACGCATTCGTGCGCGCCGCATCAGCGGAGGCCTTTTGGATGATCGGCAACGAAAACGGGTAGAGGCGTGATGTCCACTCACGCAGGGTATGTCCATCTGACGGCATGGGGGCGCGCCACGCATAAATCCCGTTCTGGTCGGTGACCCGCGACACCTGCCCACGCCACCAGACGTTCATCTGCAAAGGCATCGCGTACTCAAAGTGATCGACGGACGGCATTTCAATGGCGTCCGCCTCGCCCATGACAAAATGGCAGGCGCGCCAAGGCAGATCGTCGAAAAAGGCATCGCGATGTGTCCTGTCATCCGGCCCCTCCGACGTGGGTGACACATAGTCCAGCCAAAGGTCATCTGTGCGGCTCAACACCTGTCGCGTCACCCGGTCCCCAAAGACCGCATCGTAGAATGCTGCGTCATCCTGACTGGTGCGGCCGGTGGAAAAATGGATGTCGTTGATCGCGGCAAGCTCCAATCCGGCCGCGGGCACATCCACTGAAAAACGCTTGATCATCAACGCCATGCCATGCTGATCGATAAAGATGCAGGCCTCGGTCAGCTTGATGTCATCGGTTAGGGGCGGCGATTGCAGGAACGCGTCGCCCAGATGTGCGCAATCCAAATCGATATAGGCACCAAAGTAGTCGCGGTTCCACATACAGTATCGGTGCGGCTCAATCGTCGCTGACACATCCTGCCCCGCATGGGAAAAGCTAAAGCGACGCTGGCGCGTCAGGTCTTTTGACGGGATCAGCCCAACTGAAAAGGCACGCACCGCAAACAGGTCAAGCGTGGTTTGTGTCACACATCCACCGGATCAGATTTCTGCGCTGACGCTAACGATGCAATGCGGCTCAAACAAGTCATGGGCTGACAATGCATTTCCAAATGTCACGGGAACAATCCCATATCGTGCGGCGTTGGCAACCGTCGCGACCGGAGGAACCATGGCACAAGACAGCAGCGATACCCGCGATCTGACAAAGGGTCCCGTCTGGCGCGCGCTGACCGTAATGTCTGCGCCTATGTCCCTTGGCATCTTTGCGGTTTTGTCCGTTGGGATTGCAGATGCCGTGTTTCTTGGGCGCTATTCCTCGGATGCGCTGGCCGCCGTTGGATTCATCTACCCGGTCACCACCGCCATCACATCGCTATCCATTGGGCTGAGCGCCGGTGCAAATGCTGCGATCTCCCAAGGTCTTGGTCGTCAGGATGATGAAACCGCCACCTGCCGGCGGGCGCTTCATGCTGTGGGTCTGGGATCGGTCTTGGCCGTCATTGTCGCTTTGTTGGTCTGGTTGTCGTCGCCCACCCTCTTTGGCCTGATAGGGGCGGATGGCGCAGCCCTTGAGGGTGTGCTGGCCTACATGCCGATTTGGGCGATGTCATTTCCCTTTCTTGTTTTGATGATGCAGATCAACGCCGTCTTCCGCGCCCATGGGCGCGGCGGGCTGTCTGCGGGGATCATGGTTCTGGCAGCCGTGGTGAACATCATTCTCGATCCGATTTTGATCTTTGGCCTCGGCCCGATCGCGGAATTGGGCATCGAAGGCGCCGCATGGGCGACCTTTGCAGGCCGCGTTTTGGCCGTTGCCGCCGCCCTGTTGATCGCCATGCGGCGCGGTTACATCGCGCTGGGATCACAGCCCTTTGCGAACCTTTGGGACTCTGTCCGTGAGATCACGAATGTCGGCGCGCCTGCCGCATTCTCGAACGCGATCAACCCAGCCGGAATGGCCGCCGTCACCGCAGCTGTCGCCACTGTTGGCACAGACGCTGTTGCCGGGTTTGGCGCGGCGACACGCGTGCAATCTATCGCGCTTGTTCCTCTCTTGGCGCTGTCATCGGGGATTGGACCTGTCGTGGGACAAAACTGGGGCGCTGACAAACAGGACCGCGCCCGCGCCGCCATGGGGCAGTCGATTGCATTTTGCATCGCCTACGCGCTGACGCTTGGCGTCGTTTTAATCCTCTTCGGCCAACCGATTGCTGCGCTTGTCACGGGTGGTGCGGATGGGACAGAGCAGGCTGGATTTTACCTCGCTGTTGTCGGCTGGAGCCTGTTTGGATACGGCATCCTCGTGACGGCGAACGCTGCCATGAACGCGCGCTCAAAGGCGCTTTGGTCCATGGGCATCAGCATCGGGCGGGTCTTTGCGATCTACATTCCCGCCGCCTGGATCGGTGTCACACTGGGCGGCTACACGGGGATCTTGATTGCTGCGGTCGTGGCCAACCTAGCAGGTGCAGCGCTTGCGTGGTTTGCCCTTGGGCAGACCGGGTTGCGCACACGCACTATTCCACGTGTGCGCCCCCAACCGACCTAAAGCCGCCTACTCCAACGCCTTACGCATGCGCCGCACAGACAGGTAAACGATCCCGCCGACGAGCACCGTCAATGCGGCCCCCACCAAGGCTTTTGGCAACGCGCCAAAGGTGGGCGCAGCCAAATACATCAGCAAGCTGACGGCGTAGTAGGTGATGGCGACTGTCGAAAACCCTTCGACAGTCTTTTGCAGGCGCAACTGCAAATCCGCCCGCCGGTCCATGCTTTCCAACAGCTTCTGGTTCTGGCTCTGCCGTTCCACATCAACCCGCGTGCGCAGCAAATCGCCAGCGCGCAACGCACGGTCGCTCATGCCGCGCAGACGCCGTTCGGTGGCTTGCACGGTGCGCATGGCCGGATCAAAGCGCCGCATCATGAATTCGCTGAATGTCTGGCGGCCCAAGAACCGCTCTTCGCGCAGCACGTCAATCCGCTGGGTAACAATGGCCTCATAGGCCCGCGTCGCCGAGAAACGAAACGCGGCCTTCGCAGACATATTCTCCAATTCGGCTGACAGGCTCAGCAATTTGGTCAGTGTCGATTCCGCATCAGACGGACCGCCTGACATATCATCGACAAGTCGCAGCAACTCTTCGTCGATCTCGGTCATCCGCTTGCTGATGTCGCGCGCACGCGCCAGCCCCAACATCGACATGGATTTATAGGTCTCGATCTCGCACAAACGCTGCACGATCCGCCCCAAGCGTCGCGCGCCGGTGTCAGGTTGCACAAACACAGCCAGCCGCATGTGTCCCGCCGGATCGATCCGGAAATCCGCCGCTGTCACGGCAGTCTTATCCAGCACCCAGTTCACGGCCAGACTTTCCGAGACGAACCAATCCTCGAGCACTTCGGCGATCTTGGCATCTTCCTGTTCCTGAACCACCCGGATCAAGGCCGATGTCAGGCGCACACCAGGCGCTTCGTCCAGCCATTCCTCTGGGAAGACCTCGAACTCCGCAGGATCAAAAGGCCGCTCGCTCAGGCCGTCTTCAAACGCGGTAAAGGTCACAAACTCGGTGTGGCTTTCCCATTTCAGCCAATAGCGACCAACCTTGCCGTAATAGTGAGTTGCTCCTGCCGCCGGGTGTGGCGCGCCGTAGCGATCCAGCAAGGCAATCAAATGCGTCCAATCGGCATCGCGATCGCGGCTCGCAGCATCCTCGGCCTTTTTGATCGCAAGATACGCCCCGACACAGGGCACATCCAGCGTCGGGAAAGGCCGCGCATGCAGTTCGTTCGATAACTTGTAACGGAGTGGGTGATCTTCAATGGGGGCCATGGCTGCCTCGTCGTCTTGTCTCACACATAGCAACATCACGTGCGTTGTACAGATGGGACCGCGATTTTATTCAATTAAATCGGTATGTTAGGGGAATACAATCGCATACCGCCTGAATTATGAGCGTATCATCTGGGGCGATCTATTCCATGTTATCAGCGGCTTAGCCGCAGATTGAGGCGCAGCAATCAAAAAGGGCGCCCCAACAGGGACGCCCTATTCTGATGTTGAGTGCGTGCTTGCACGCACCGTCACTTAGTCGATCAGAGGCAGAAGCTTATCAAAGCTCGCTTTCGCGTCACCGTAGAACATCCGCGTGTTGTCCTTGAAGAACAGCGGGTTCTCGATGCCGGAATAACCGGTACCTTGACCACGCTTGGACACGAACACCTGCTTGGCCTTCCAGCATTCCAGAACCGGCATACCGGCAATGGGGCTGTTTGGATCGTCCTGCGCCGCAGGGTTCACGATGTCGTTCGACCCGATCACGATGGCCACATCCGTCTCCGGGAAATCATCGTTGATCTCGTCCATCTCCAGCACGATGTCGTAAGGCACCTTCGCTTCGGCCAAGAGAACGTTCATGTGACCCGGCAGACGACCCGCCACAGGGTGGATCGCAAAGCGAACCTCTTTGCCCTTGGCGCGTAGTTTACGGGTCAATTCCGCAACGGTCTGCTGCGCCTGTGCCACCGCCATGCCGTAGCCCGGGATGATGATGATGCTGTCCGCATCATTCAGGGCAGCTGCAACACCGTCGGCGTCAATCGCAACCTGCTCACCTTCCACGGCCATCTGTTCGCCCGCAGCACCGCCGCCAAAGCCACCCAGGATAACCGACACAAAAGACCGGTTCATCGCCTTACACATGATGTAAGACAGGATCGCACCCGACGAGCCGACCAGCGCGCCAACCACGATCAACAGGTCGTTGCCCAGTGAGAAGCCGATAGCCGCCGCCGCCCAGCCTGAATAGCTGTTCAGCATAGACACAACGACCGGCATGTCCGCGCCGCCGATGCCCATGATCAGGTGATAGCCAATGAAGAAGGCCAGAAGCGCCAGCAGAACCAGCGTCCACGACCCTGACCCGCTCAGGTACATGATCAGTAGAACAACAGACAAAGCCGCTGCAGCTGCGTTCAGCATGTGACCACCGGGCAACTGCTTGGCACCTGTGTCCACGTTGAATGGCAGCAGGCTCGAACCGCCAGCCAGCTTGGCATAGGCGATGACCGAACCGGTGAACGTCACCGCACCGATCCAGATCCCCAGCGCCAATTCAACGCGCAGAATGCCGATCTCGACACCAGTCTTCTTGGCAACCAGTTGTCCAAAGGCCGACAGTTCTTTCACGGTCTCTTCGGCCAGCGGATAGAGCGGCAAGCCGTATCCCGGCACTGGGTTGCCAGCGCCCTCTGCGCTCAGGCCCGCGACGTAGTTGATCATCAGATCGGCGTTGAAGCCGACGAACACAGCCGCCAGACCAACGAGCGAGTGCATGATCGCCACAAGCTCTGGCATCTGGGTCATCTGCACCTTGGTCGCCAACTGGTAACCAACCGCCGCGCCACCTGCGATCAGCAGGATCGACATGACCCACAGGCCCGAACCGGGGCCGATAAGCGTTGCGAGAACCGCAATCGTCATACCCGCGATGCCGTACCATACGGCGCGTTTCGCGCTTTCTTGTCCGCTCAGACCACCCAATGACAGGATGAACAGAACGCCAGCCACCGCATAGGCGGCAATCGTAAATCCGAAATCCATCTGCCTTGCTCCTTAAGACTTTTGGAACATGGCGAGCATGCGCCGTGTCACGAGGAAGCCGCCAAAGATATTGACAGCGGCCATGAAAATCCCGGCTGCCGCCAGAATAGTAATCAGCACGCCCGTTGATCCGACCTGGATAAGCGCGCCCAGAATGATGATCGACGAAATCGCGTTCGTCACAGCCATCAGCGGGGTGTGCAGCGAATGCGCCACGTTCCAGATCACCTGGAAGCCGATAAAGACCGACAGGATGAACACGATGAAGTGCTGCATGAACGATGCAGGCGCGATCGTACCCAATGCCAGAACCAAGACAGCACCCACACCCAGCAGAGCGACCTGGGTCTTGGTCTGCTGTTTGAAGGCTGCCGCTTCTTCGGCCTTGATCTCTTCCGGCGTCTTTTCCTTCACCGGTTCTTTCTTCTGGGCCGCAATGGCCTGAATTTTCGGCGGTGGCGGTGGGAAGGTGATTTCGCCTTCAAACGTCACCGTGGCACCGCGGATCACGTCATCTTCCATGTCGTGATTGACCTGCCCGTCTTTCTCGGGTGTCAGGTCCGTCATCATGTGACGGATGTTGGTGGCATACAAAGCCGAAGATTGCGCCGCCATCCGGCTTGGGAAATCGGTGTAACCGATGATCGTAACCCCATTAGTTGTCACGATTTTCTCATCTTTCACCGTCAGCTTACAGTTGCCGCCACGCTCAGCGGCAAGGTCAACAATCACCGAACCCGGCTTCATGCTGTCGACCATATCCTTGGTCCACAGTTCAGGTGCCTCACGGTTCGGGATCAACGCCGTGGTGATCACGATGTCCATGTCGGGCGCCAGTTCACGGAACTTGGCCAGCTGCGCTGCCGCAAACTCAGGCGAAGACACAGCAGCGTAGCCACCCGTCGCCGCGCCGTCTTGCTGCTCTTCTTCGAAATCGAGGAAGACAAACTCGGCCCCCATTGATTCGACCTGCTCGGCCACTTCGGGGCGCACGTCGAAAGCATAGGTGATCGCACCCAACGACGTTGCCGTACCAATCGCGGCCAGACCGGCGACACCGGCACCGACGACCAGAACCTTCGCAGGCGGAACTTTACCCGCCGCCGTCACCTGACCGGTGAAGAAGCGGCCAAAGTTGTTACCGGCTTCGATCACTGCGCGATAGCCAGCGATATTGGCCATCGACGACAGGGCATCCATTTTCTGCGCACGCGAGATACGCGGCACCATATCCATCGCAATGACATTGGCACCCTTGCTCTTTGCAAGGTCCATCAACGCTTCATTTGCGGCTGGGTAAAAGAATGAAATCAGCGTCTTACCAGCGGTCAAGCGCTTGGCTTCTGTATCTGAGGGCGGACGCACCTTGGCGATAATGTCCGCTTCCTTGTACAGGCCGGCTGCAGAGCCGACGACAGTCACCCCAGCCTCTTCATAGGCTGCGTCCGTGAACCCGGCAGCCAAACCGGCCCCCTTTTCGATCACGCAGTCATAACCCAGCTTCTGAAGCTGTTTGGCGCTGTCCGGTGTCATGGCGACCCGGTTTTCACCGTCAAATATCTCTTTGGGCGTCCCGATTTTCACGTCAGCCGTCCTCTTCGTTATTTCAGCGCCTTCACATGGGGCACGTCAGGGGGGCGTCTAGCGCACGCGCAAGAAAAGTACCAGAAAGAGGTCATTTGATTGCGCAAACAAACCCAAATGCGGACCACACGTCACAGCCAACGCCGCGTTTCCCGGCACCATTCTTCGAATTCACCACCGAAATCCTCGCGGAGCCGCGCCTCTTCCGGTTTGATGAATCGCACCGTCAGCACCCACATGAAAACCGGTACAAGGATCAGCGCAGGCCAAATTCCAATCCAGAGGATCGCACCCGTCAGGATAAAGACATCTGCCAAGTAGATCGGATTGCGCGACCGTTCATACAGCCCGCTCTTGATCAAGGAAGACGCACGCCGGTGCGGGATTGGCGTCGTCTTGGCACGCTGAAATGACACCAAGGCAAAGGTCGTCAAACCAATCCCGACCAAAACAAAGCCGCGCCCCAAACCATCCAGTTCGATAGTATCATTGATCCAGGCAGGGAAAGCCTGCGCCAACGCCCAAACAAGAAGAATAAACCCGAACAACCAGATTGGCGGCAGGTCGATATTGCGCATGGCAGGCTCCGGATGTTTCTGTATCCCCGCATGAGGGGGCCGATTGATGACACATCTTGCAGGAAAAACCGCGCTCGTCACGGGGGGTGGCACAGGCATCGGCCTTGCGATCGCAAAGGCACTGGCGTCTGAGGGCGCTCGGGTGGCTATCACCGGACGCAGAATTGAGGTTCTGGAACAGGCTGCGTCTGATCACGGGTTCATCCCGATCCAAATGGACGTTGCCGATGAAGAGTCTGTGACGGCGGGATTCAACCAGATCGGGACGACTGACATCTTGATCGCCAACGCAGGCATCGCCGAGGGTCAAAACATCCTGAAATCCGACACGGCCTTTTGGCGTCAGATCATGACGACCAACCTCGATGGAGCCTATTTTACAATCCGCGAAGGTCTGCGCCGCATGCCCATCGACGACTGGGGCCGCGTCATCGCGATCAGCTCTATCGCCGGGCTGCGCGGCCTGAAGGGCGCGCACGCTTACGCCGCCTCCAAACACGGCGTCGTGGGGCTGATCAAAACGCTTGCAATGGATTTTGCCAAGCGTCCGGTCACCTTCAACGCCATCTGTCCAGCCTATGTGGAAACCGACATCATCACCCGCAATCAGGCAAAGATTGAAGAGCGGACCGGCATGGATGCTGACGCGGCGCGCAAGGTGATGACCGACCTCAATCCGCACGGAACGCTGATTTCACCGGACGAAATTGCACAAGCCGTGCTGTGGTTATGCGGTCCCGCATCCCAAAGCACCAATGGCGCCACTATCGAAATCAGCGGCGCGCCTACCTAAAGTTGTGCAAAATCAGGCACCTGGCGTCTTTGTTGCAACACCCCTGACGTCGAGGTCACTTTTTCACGTTTTCACGCCATCGGTTTCTGGATTTCCGAATCACCGATGGTGTACTGTTTGGGCGTAGGCCCCTGCAACGACGGGCGGCTTTGTAGCAGAGTGCAGATGTTTGACGCGTTGGCAAACAACGCGCGGTCCAAACGGACCATGAGGCAGGAGTGTAGGGATGCCCGACGGGTATCTTGTTCAACTGGGTGATGGCTCACTGGACACGGGCGACAGCATTGTCGATCCGCTCACTACCTTTGTCACAGACACAAACCTGGGCGCAGGCGATTGGATCTGGTCCGGCACGTTTGGCGGACAAACCTATACCAATACGCAGGAACCGGGGGTCTACTACCTGGCCACCAACGGAAACGTTTACTTCGTTCCGGATTTTGGCCCTGTCACAACGATCACGTCGTCAACGGCGCTAAATCCGCCGGCCTATTCAGAATTCAACATCTTCATCGGCACGTCGGACGAGGATCCGACGCTGGACGGCACAGATGATGTCGACAATATATTCGGCCTCGACGAGGACGATGTCATCGACGGCGCAGGCGACGATGATCTTTTGGTGGGCGGGGGTGGCTCCGATACGATCACCGGTGGATCGGGCGACGACATCATCTACGGCGACTTTGAGACGACGCCCGCTGAAACCAGCGAGGTGTTGTCATGGGAAACACAAGGCGCTGACGAAACGAACGTTGTCGGGGGGCTGACCCAAGACACCGGCAACATGAATGTGTCCGTCGCGTTCACAGATGACGGCGCGCTGAGCGAAGTCAGCCTCGAAAACAACACGTCGATGTACCGTGAAGACGGCGAACCCTTCGACGTTACCTCGGCGCTTTATCTGCGCGGGGACGGCAGCAGCAGCGAAACCCTCACTGCGACCTTTACCTTCAACGCAGAAGCTGGAACAGAATATGCCGATGACGTGCAGGACGTGTCGTTCCGCATCAACGATATCGACACATCCAGTTTCATCGACACGATCACGATCACAGCATTTGACGAGGCCGGGAACGCGGTTCCGGTGTCCATTGTCGCCGAAAACCCAGCCACCATCACCGTCACGGGTCAGTCAATCACTGCGACCGGCCCGAATGTCAGCCCGCTCTCCGCCGATGGGTCTGTCCTGGTCACCATTGCTGGCCCGGTTCACACCATCAACATTGACTACGGCAATGGCGGCTCGGCGGTTCAGGCGGTGTTTGTGTCTGACATCGCCTTTACGACGATTGTCCCGGACGCCGGCGATGATGTCATTGATGGCGGCACGGGTGCCGATACGATGTATGGCGGCGACGGGGATGACATCATCTATGTCGGCGACGGCGACGATGCATTTGGTCAGGACGGCGACGACACCTTCATCCTGACCGACTACGGCGAAGCCAACAGTGCCATCACCATCGAGGGTGGCGAAGGCGGCGAGACCAACGGCGACACGCTGATGCTGAACCGCCTCGCATCCTATGACGACATCATCTTTACCAACACCGATGATGCGAATGGCGGGCTTTCGGGATCGGTCACGCTCTTTGACGGCACCCTGCTCACATTCTCGAACATCGAAACCATCATCTGTTTCGCCGAAGGCTCATTGATCGACACGCCCTATGGACCGCGCCCCATTCAGGACCTGCGCGTTGGCGATCTTGTATTGACCCGCGACGCGGGCCCTCAACCGATCCGCTGGCTTGGTCATCGCACCGTGCCGGGACTGGGCAATATGACACCAGTGCGGCTAACTTCCCTCGCGGGTCAACGCGCAACAACGCCCCTCACCGTGTCGCCGCAACACCGCATGTTGATCCGTGGACCACGGGCCGAGCTTCTTTTTGGGGAACGCGAGGTGCTGGTCGCAGCCAAGCACCTGATCGACGGGCGCTCCGTCACTTGGGCCGCCTGCGAAAGCGTCACCTATTACCACATGATGCTCGACACCCATCAGGTCGTCACCGCCCATGGCCTACCATCTGAAAGCTTCTTTGCCGGGCAACAGGGCCTGAGCGCGCTCGATCCTGCAGCGCGCCACGAACTTTTCACCCTGTTCCCCGAGTTGCGCAGCGCCTCACTGGGCCGAACCGCCAGACGCACGCTTTCGGCCTACGAAGCCGCCGTGCTCTGATAGCGTGCTTGTCCGGCACGCCTGACCTTGGCGGCCTTCCATGCCCGCGCCGCATCGCCAAATGCCTCGAACAACGGACGCGACACAGGATCGGTGGCCGCGCAGTATTCCGGATGCCACTGTACGCCCAGCGCAAATCCTTTGGCCCCCTCGACATAAATGGCCTCCGGCGTCCCATCATGCGCATGACCGTCGATCACAAGACCGGGCGCAGGGTCTTTGATCCCCTGCCCGTGTAAGGTGTTGGTCCGCACCACGCTCGCCCCGAAGATCCGCGCAAATGGGCCATCCGGACTCACCGTCACGTCATGGCGCAGTGCGAACTTTTCCTCGATCGTTCCGTCTGGCGGCATGCGGTGGTTGTCGCGACCTGGCAAATCCCGGATTTCAGGATAAAGCGACCCCCCCAGCGCCACGTTCATCTCCTGAAAGCCCCGGCAGATCGCCAACATCGGCTGGCCGCGCCGCACCAACTCACGGATCAAAGGTAAGGCAATCGCATCGCGATCCCGATCAAACGCACCATGCGCCTCTGTCTCGGCCTCGCCATATTCCTCTGGATGCACATTGGGGCGACCGCCTGTGAACAGAAAACCGTCATAGGCTTCCAAAAGCTCAGCCACTGTGACAAAGCCCGGCGAACTTGGGATAATAGCCGGAAGGCAATCCGACACTTCGGCCACTGCCTCGCAATTCATCGTCCCTGCCGCCTGTGCGGGATACTGATCATTGATCAGATAGGAATTGCCGATGATACCGATCACGGGGCGCGACACGTCAGGTCTCCTTGCTGTTTCCCGCAACCTAGCCCGTTGCCGAGCGGGGTGAAAGGCGGCTTTGCCAACAGAGCGCCGTGCATCGCCGCACAATGCGTCCCTCAAACGAAAAATGCCCGCCAAAGTGGCAGGCATTTCCGAAAGCGGTCTAAATCCCGTTTAGGCGACGCCGGTCAGGCCAGCCCCTTCGATCCCGGACATGGCCGCCGCTGCGTCATTGTCCGATGTGTCTCCGGTCACGCCGACAGCTCCAATGACCCGACCCTGTTTATCGTGGACCAGAACACCGCCCGGCACCGGCACGACCGCGCCGCCATAAACGCCGTTTACAGCATTCATAAAGTAACCTTGCTGTTCGGCACGCGCCATTTGCGCGGATCCGGGCATCCCGAGCATCACCGCGCCATAGGCTTTGCCATGCGCGATGGCAAAACGTCCCGGTGCTGCACCGTCTTCGCGTTCGAACGCCTGCACATGCCCGCCTGCGTCCAAGACCACCACGCTCAGCGGTTTCAACTCCATTTCGCGGCCCTTGGCCAATGTCTTGCGGATGATGGTCCGCGCCCGTGTCAGTGAAATCGCCATATCATCAGCGGGCCTGCGCCCGTCCCTTCATCTTTCCCCAAAAACCTCCGGAGGTCTGGAGGCAGAGCCTCCAGTTATTGCCCGGCTTAGGCCGAAGCCTTCAACTCCAACCGACGCTTGTGCAGCACAGGCTCGGTATAGCCCGATGGCTGAACCCGGCCTTCAAAGACCAGATCACAGGCCGCCTTGAAGGCGATCCCGTCAAAATCCGGAGCCATCGGATTATAGAGCGGATCACCGGCGTTTTGCTCATCCACGACAGCTGCCATCTTCTTCATGGCCGCCATGACCGCGTCTTCGCTGACCACGTCGTGATGCAACCAGTTCGCGATGTGCTGCGACGAAATCCGACAGGTGGCGCGGTCTTCCATTAATGCCACGTTGTTGATGTCTGGCACTTTGGAGCAACCGACGCCTTGGTCGATCCAGCGCACGACGTAGCCAAGAATGCCCTGCGCATTGTTTTCCACTTCGCGCATGATCTGGTCTTGAGACCACTTTTGATAGGACGCCAGCGGGATATCGAGCAGGTAATCCAGATGCGCACGCCGTCCGCCTGCCGCCAGCTTGTCCTGAACCGCGAGCACATCGACCTTGTGATAATGAAGCGCATGCAGCGTTGCCGCCGTGGGCGACGGCACCCACGCACAGTTTGCACCAGCCTTCGGATGCTCGATCTTTTGCTCCAGCATCGCGGCCATTGCGTCAGGCGCGGCCCACATGCCTTTGCCGATCTGCGCGCGACCTTTCAGGCCGCATTCGAGGCCGATATCCACGTTCAGGTTCTCATAGGCCCCGATCCAAGTTTTACGCTTGATGAAATCCTTGCGCGAAAATGGTCCGGCTTCCATCGAGGTGTGAATTTCGTCGCCCGTCCGGTCGAGGAACCCGGTGTTTATGAACGCCACGCGATGCTTGGCCGCGCGGATGCATTCCTTGAGATTCACTGTCGTGCGGCGCTCTTCATCCATGATGCCGATCTTGACCGTGTATTGCGGCAGACCCAGCGCCTCTTCCACTGCTGTGAAGATTTCGTCGGTAAAGGCCACTTCCTCTGGCCCGTGCATCTTGGGCTTCACGACATAGACCGAGCCTGCGACCGAGTTGCCACCGTCCCGCGCCAGATCGTGCTTCGCGATCAGGACCGTGATCATCGCGTCCATCAGGCCTTCGAAAATCTCATTGCCATCGCGGTCAAGAATGGCGGGGTTCGTCATCAGGTGGCCAACGTTGCGCACCAAGAGCAGCGCGCGCCCTTTAAGCGTCAGGTCCGAGCCGTCAGGCGCTTCGTAAACACGGTCCTCTGACAAGGTCCGGGTCATCTCCTGACCGCCCTTCTGGAAGGTCGCGCTCAGGTCGCCCTTCATCAAACCCAGCCAGTTGCCATAGGCCAAAACCTTGTCCTCGGCATCGACACAGGCGACGGAGTCCTCGCAGTCCATGATCGCACTGACGGCGGATTCGACCTGAACATCGGCCAAGCCCGCCTGATCGCGGGCCCCAATCGGGTGCGTGCGATCAAATACAAGCTCGACATGCAAGCCGTTGTTTTTCAACAAGACTGCATCAGGGGCTTTCTTGTGCCCCCGGAACCCTGCGAACTTTGACGGGTCCGCCAGAGGCATATCATCGACCAGCAACGCGCCGTTTTCCACGTGATAACGGCGTGCGTCGGCATGGCTGCCCCCCGCAATCGGGAATGCTTCGTCAAGGAACACCCGCGCACGCGCCACAACGCGCGCACCGTGGCCTTTGTCATAGCCCCCTTTCGGGGGCAGATGACCCATCGCATCCGTGCCATAGAACGCATCATAAAGACTGCCCCACCGCGCATTGGCCGCGTTGATGGCAAAACGCGCATTGGTGATAGGCACCACCAGCTGCGGTCCGGGCGTCACGGCAATCTCGGGGTCGACATTCGCAGTCTTGGCCTGAAACGCTTCGCCTTCTGGAACGATGTAACCGATCTCTTTCAGGAATGCCTTATAGGCTTCGGCATCACGTTGCTGGCCTTTATGGGCAATGTGCCAGTCATCAATCTGCTTTTGGATGTCGTCGCGCTTTTGTAGCAGCGCGCGATTCTTGGGACCCATGTCATGCGCCAGACGGCTCAGCCCCGCCCAGAAATCCTCTGATGTGACACCGGTCCCGGGCAAAACCTCGGTCTCGATGAAATCAAACAGGGTGGCATCAATCTGCAGCCCGTTGAGGCTCTTGCTGGCAGCGGCGTTCATCCGACTCTCCCCTCGGCATTCCGTTGTATGCCGCAAACTAGAACGGAAGTTTCCTATCAGCAACAGAGGTGGTCAAAGAACTTTACCAATTTCAGGTAAGAAAACCTAACCCGAAGCCTTGTTGCGCTCGCGTTTGCACCGCTCAGAGCAGTAGCGCACCTCTTCCCAGACCTTTTCCCACTTCTTGCGCCAAGTGAAAGGGCGTCCGCAGGTGGCACATGTCTTTTCAGGCAGATCGCCCTTTTTGCGGTGTTTGGCCATGTGTCATCCCATTGTCAGTGGGGGCCAGCCCCCACACCCCCGGAGGTATTTTTGGAAAGATGAAGGACAAGCCGCGTCACAAGTCGAACTTCAACTGCGCATCCGGTGCGCGGGTTTTTGGATCTTTCTTTGGGACAGGATCCCGGCGAAAGCCACGGTCCTTTTTGCGGCTGGCATGTTTGGTCACAATCGCCTGCGCCTCACTTCGGAAAGCGTCGCCGCGACGCACGGCAAAAACCTTCTCACGCGCCGCGCGCGCAGCGTCGGCGACATCCACGATGGGATCGGGATATCCCGCAACACCGCCCATTTTCCACGGTTCTTGGAGAAATTCGTCCGGCACATCGGCGAGTTCCGGCACCCACCGACGGGTAAACACCCCGGTCGGGTCCTGATCCTTGCCTTGTTTGACGGGATTGTAGATGCGCACGGTATTCATACCGGTGGTGCCGGATTGCATTTGCGTCTGGCTCCAGTGAATGCCCGGCTCATAGTCCGTAAAAAGCCGCGCGAGGATCATCCCCGTATCCCGCCAATTCAGCCAGAGGTGATAGGACGCCACCGCCATGAGCATCGACCGCATTCTGAAATTCAGCCAGCCCGTATGCCGCAGATACCGCATGCAGGCGTCGGTAAACGGAAGCCCCGTGCGCCCCTCTGCCCAAGCCGCCAATCGCTCTGGGTCTGAGCCGCTGCGCAAACCCTCATAAGCGCTGTGCAGGCAAGTCGTCTCAATACGCGGTTCGTCCTCGAGCTTTTGCATGAAGTGATCTCGCCATGCGAGCCGAGAGGTGAAGGAATTCAAGGACCCTTTCCACCCGTCCCGCGCACCAGCAGGTATCTCTGCCTTGCGACCAGACGCCGCCTGCGCCGCCTCGCGCCCGGTCAGGACGCCCAAGGCCAAGTAAGGCGACAGCCGCGAGCAGGCCCATTCGCCGT
Source organism: Shimia ponticola (assembly GCF_007995215.1). Taxonomy (GTDB): domain Bacteria; phylum Pseudomonadota; class Alphaproteobacteria; order Rhodobacterales; family Rhodobacteraceae; genus Shimia_B; species Shimia_B ponticola. The sequence continues at coordinate 84,775 of NZ_VCDK01000002.1, read as the reverse complement.
CAACCGGGGAGGACATCGCCTTGCGATAGGTCTGACCCCGCTTGGTCAGGAACCCGCCCAGCGTGGTCAGGGCCGCTTCGCGCCCACCGCGCTGTCGTCCCGGACAGGGGTCGTCGATGAGGCCAAGCTGTTGCGCTGTCGGGATTGCCCCTGGGTTCAGGAACGGCCCCTGCAACCGTGGCCTCAGGATCGTCGGGTTGCGCACGTAGCGTTCGCGGCGCGCGGCCCATCCATCACGCCCCTTCAACCGCCGGACAACGCCGGATTGGGGCAGTTCGGTCCACTCGACCCCTGCCTGCCGCGCCCAGCGCGCAACGGCTTTGTCACGCTCAAAGGTCCACAGGTTGCCGGTTTCTTCGTGAGAAAACAGATGCGTCGCACTTATTTCCTGACGCACCGCCTCAAGCACCTCGGTCGCCTCGCCCACCCGCACCAAAAGCGGCACCTCAAGCTCTGCACGCAGACTCTCAAGGCATTCGCGGATAAAGGCCCATTGCCGAGCAGAGGTATCCGGCAACGCCCAGTATCCCGGTTCGACGATATACAAACAGACCACAGGACCAGCCGCGGCAGCTGCAGAGGCCGCCGCGTGATCCGTCACCCGCAAATCGCGTTTGTACCAAAGAATGCCTGTCATGACGTGCGACCTAGTCAGGCCGCCGCGCAAATCAAAGCGGCGATCGGGCGCATTTGGCTTAGGCGGTGACCTTGAACCGCGCGGTCAGGTCCGCATCCGAAGACCCACCGACGAAAACATCGATTTCCGTCGCATCCTGCACCCAGTCGCGCACAACCGCGCTCCAATAGCGCAGTTGATCCGGCGTCAGGGTAAATGCCACGGTCCGCGTCTGCCCCGCACCGATTTGAACACGTTCAAACCCTTTTAATTCCCGCACGGGCCGCGCCGAGGTGCCAAAGCGTTGGTGGATATAAAGCTGAACCACCTCATCTGCCGCGATCTCAGAAACGTTGGTCACATCGACACTGACATTCAGCGTTTCGCCGACCGCCATGCGGTCGCTGGACAGCCGCAGATTGGCATAGCTGAATCGCGCATAGCTGAGCCCAAAACCGAACGGGTAAAGCGGCTCATTGCGTTCATTCCAATAGCGCATGTGCTCCTCTTCGGGTTTGAACGACCGCAGATGGGCATAGGGCAGCGGAATCTGACCGATATTGCGCGGCCAGTTGTAAGGCATCTTCCCGCCCGGCACCGCATCCCCAAAGAGCAGGTTGGCGACTGCTTCGCCGCCGCTTGTGCCTGGATACCAGATCATCATCTGCGCATCCGGTTCTGCGCCTTTTAGATCCATCGGCCGCCCCGTCATGATCAACAAGACGGTGGGTGTGCCGGTCTCCAGCACACGATCCAGCAGCTCCTGCTGCCGCCCCGGCAAATTAAGGGTTGAGCGCGAGGCATGTTCGCCGATCATGATCTGCGCCTCGCCCAGCACCAGAACCGCAACGTTCGCCTCTGTGGCCAGCGCAACCGCACGTTCGATTTCGACATCATCGTCCACCGTGATTTCGGGCAGAGGCGGCGAAAACGGGTTCTCAAAGATTGACGGGTGCATCCGTTTCGGAACCGACACCCCGATCGAATGATCAACCCGCGTGTCATTGCCGACAGCGGCGCGGATGCCGGACAGCACGGTCACCGTTTCGCTATCGTCCTGTCTGAATATCCACGGCCCTGCCATATCCCGTGCGGCATCGGCAAACGGTCCCAGCACCGCGATCGATCCCACATCCCGCGACAGCGGCAAAAGATCACCAGCGTTCTTGAGCAAAACCACCGACCGCTCAGCCGCGACCCGTGCCACCTCGCGATGCTCTGGCGCATTGAGCACGCGTTGCGCTCGTTCGGCATCCACATAGGGCTGCTCAAAAAGTCCCATCCGCAACTTGGCCTCAAGTACGCGCAGGACCGCTTCATCCAGCCGCGCTTCGCTGATCCGCCCAGCCTTTAGTGCCTCGGGGAGTGTCCGAAAGGCAGACCCGCCTTCGCGTGGCGGAGCCATTTCCATATCGACGCCGGCCTCCAATGCGCGAATGGCAGCATCCTCTTTGTTGGCCGCAAAGTGATGCGTCTCAAGATCCGCCGCAGCACCCGCATCGGTCACGACAAAGCCATCAAAGCCCCAAGCATCGCGCAAGATGTCTGTCAGCAACCACCTGTTGCCCGAAGCAGGAACCCCGTTCAGCCCCATATAGGCGCTCATGATATTGCCAGCGCCGGCCTCAATGGCGGCTTTGAAGGGCGGTAAATGGACATTCCATAGCTCGGTCTCGGACAGGTCGGCCTCGTCATAGTCACGTCCGCCGAGCGACGCGCCGTAGCCTGCAAAGTGCTTGGGCCCGGCGATCAGCCGATCCGGCGCGCCGATATAGTGACCCTGAAATCCGCGTACCTGCGCTGCGGCCATCGCGCTGCCCAGATAGGGGTCTTCGCCTGCCCCTTCGATCATCCGCCCCCAACGCGGATCACGGCAAATATCGACCATGGGCGCAAAGGCCCAATGCAGCCCAATGGCGCGCGCCTCTTTTGCAGCAATCGCTTGCGCCGTTTCGGCCATTTCGGGATCCCAACTTGCCGCCATGGCCAAGGGCACTGGCATCACGGTCTTGAACCCGTGGATCACGTCATAGCCAAAAAGCAGGGGTATCCCTAGTCTGGTCTCTTCGACGGCGATCCGCTGCAAACGGTCAATCTCGGCAGCCTCTGACACGAACAAAAGCGACCCGGCCCGCCCGGCACGCAGTTCTGCCTCAACGCCTGCCAATTGCTCATCTGCGCCGGGAAAGGCGAAATACTGCGTCAGCTGACCCGCTTTTTCCTCAACCGTCATCTGAGCCAGCAACTCTGCTGCGCGGGCTTTGATGTGACTGTCCTCTGGCTTTGCGTCTGGCATCGCCACCTCCCCTGATCGGTATTTTCCCAAACGCTAGATCAACGACGTCCGCTTGCCCATGTCCAAAACGCCCGTACAAGTTGCCGACACGCGCTTGCCCCCGCCCGACGAACCGCTAGGCTCCGCATCAAAGGAGACCCACATGCGTGACGCTGCCCCTCAATCCCAGTCGCAGACAATCTACCTCAAGGACTATCGCGCCCCGGCCTACCTTGTAGATCAGGTTGATCTGACATTCCGACTGGACCCGACCGCCACGCGTGTCATCAGCCGCATCGCGTTTCGTCCGAACCCAGAGGCCCCTGGCCCGTTTACCTTGGACGGGGAGACGATGACCCTGATCTCTGCCAGCATCGACGGCACGCCCGTATCGCCGACGGTCTCAGACACCGGCCTGACATGCGACGTCCCGAACGCCCCTTTCGTCTGGGAGGCCGAGGTTGAGATCAACCCAAGCGCAAACACCGCGCTTGAAGGGCTTTATATGTCCAACGGGATGTACTGCACCCAGTGCGAGGCCGAAGGCTTTCGCAAGATCACCTATTATCCGGATCGCCCCGATGTGCTGGCTCCCTTCAAGGTCCGTATCGAAGGATCAGAACCGGTGCTTTTGTCGAATGGCAACCGGACCGCTCTCGGCGAAGGCTTCGCCGAATGGGACGACCCATGGCCAAAGCCAGCCTACCTCTTTGCATTGGTCGCTGGTGACCTGCACGCCACCTCCGACAGCTTCACAACAATGGAAGGCCGCGAGGTCGCGCTCAACATCTACGTCCGCGACGGGGATCAGGACAAAACCGCCTTCGCCATGGAGGCGCTGAAACTCTCGATGAAATGGGACCAAGACGTCTATGGCCGCGCTTATGACCTCGACATCTTCAACATCGTGGCTGTCGATGATTTCAACATGGGCGCGATGGAAAACAAGGGGCTGAACATCTTCAACTCATCCGCGGTGTTGGCCCATCCCGACACGACGACGGACGGCAATTTTGAGCGGATCGAGGCGATCATCGCCCACGAATACTTCCACAACTGGACCGGCAACCGCATCACCTGCCGCGATTGGTTCCAACTCTGCCTGAAAGAGGGCCTGACCGTTTACCGCGATCAGCAATTCACATCGGACGTCCGTGGCGCAGCAACCAAACGGATCAGCGACGTAATCACCTTGCGCGCGGCGCAATTTCCCGAAGATAACGGCCCTCTTGCCCACCCGGTGCGGCCGGCAAGCTTTGTCGAGATCAACAATTTCTATACCGCGACCGTTTACGAAAAGGGTGCAGAAATCATCGGCATGCTGCGCACGATTGTCGGACCAGAAGCGTATGCCAAGGCGCTGGACCTCTATTTCGACCGCCATGACGGTCAGGCCTGCACCATCGAGGACTGGATCAAGGTCTTTGAAGACACAACTGGCCGCGACCTCGGCCATTTTGCACAATGGTACGCACAGGCAGGCACACCCCGCGTGACCGTAAAACAGGACTACTCTGGCGACACGCTGACGCTGACCTTCAGCCAATCGACCCCGCCCACACCCGGACAGGACAACAAATCCCCCTTGGTGATCCCCATTGCTTTCGGCTTGATCGAAGCAGACGGATCACAGAGTCTGCCGACAACCCTGTTGGAACTGACCCAAGACGAACAGACCATCACCCTGCAACGCGAAGGCGCTGGCTGGATAAGTTCCGATCTTCATCTTTCCGAAAAAACTCCGGGGGTGCGGGGGCTGGCCCCCGCTCAACCCTCGGGGACTGCGCCCACCGCCAGCCTGCTGCGCGGCTTCTCGGCCCCAATCATCCTGACAAGCGATCAAAACGACGCCGACCGCGCTCATCTTCTTGCCCATGATACCGACCCCTTCACCCGATGGGAGGCAGGGCGCTCTTTGGCTAAATCGACCCTCATCTCGATGATCACCGAAGGCACGCCGCCACGCACATCCTTCCTCGACGGGCTGGCGGCAGTGGCGCGCGACGATACGCTTGATCCTGACTTCCGGTCCTTCGCGCTTGGACTGCCAAGCGACAACGATATCGCCCAATCCTTGGCAGATGCCGGTCATACGCCGGACCCACAGGCGGTCTATGATGCCCGCGAGACGCTCGCCACTGCGATCGCGCAGCATATGCAGGACGTCACGCCGCGTCTTTACGCGCAAAATCAGGTCCCCGGCCCGTACAGCCCGAACCCGGAAGCCATCGGAAAACGCGCGCTGGCCAACACAATGCTAGCCCTGATCACCCGGCTTGATGGCGGCGCACAGGCACGGGCACAATACGGCGCCCAGGAAAACATGACGCAGGTTCTGGCCGCGCTGAACGCGCTGGTCCGTCAGGGGATCGCCAAAGACGAACTCGCTGATTTCTATGCGCGCTGGTCGCACGAACGTCTAGTCGTGAATAAGTGGTTCGGCCTGCAATCCGGCGGCGCGCGTCCGGAAGATGCGGCCACAGTCACAGCAACCCTCGCAGAGCATCCGGATTTCGACATTAAGAACCCGAACCGTTTCCGCGCGCTCTTTGGCGGGATGGTCGGCAACACCGCGGGCTTCCACCATGCCTCGGGCGCAGGCTACAACCTGCTGGTCGATTGGTTGATCAAACTGGACGATTTGAACCCGCAAACCACGGCGCGAATGACCACAGCCTTCAATGCCATCGCTCGCTATGACGCAGACCGTCAATCCTTGGCAAAAGAAGCCTTGGGACGGCTGCAGGCAAAACCCGGCCTGTCACGGGACACCGGCGAAATGGTCGCGCGACTGCTCTCCGCGTGACCTAAGGTCAGTAGACTCAGGAACAATCGCGTCACACAACCGTTACACCGGCAAATCAAAAGCTGCCGAAGGCTGACGGTGTGCCGCCCTTTGGCGGTCTTCTGCTTGGCTTCTAGGGGGCTTCCCCTTGAAACCCGGAGACAAATGGCCGATTTTTGCACCACGACCAGCCTCACGGGGCTGTGAAAGACAAAAAGGTGTCGTCCATGACCAGTTTGCGCGAGCGCATCGACCCTCTGATCGAAGAACGGGCACCTTGGCTGTTTCGCAACACTCTGTGGGCCAAGATGGCCAAACCCGTGCTGGACAAGACCCTGTCCTACGAACGTAGTCTTGAGATCGGCGAACGTCTCGACCCCATGACATCAGAGGCGATGATGGTTGAGCTGGCGGATATGCTCGCCAAGCGCGTTACGCTTAAGGGGCTGACCAATGTGCCTGCATCTGGCGCGGCGCTGATCGTGGCCAACCACCCAACAGGTATCGCCGATGCTATCATGCTGAATCACGCGATCAGCCCGGTGCGCACCGATGCCTATTATTACGCCAACGCGGACATCATGAAGGTGATGCCGCAGTTTGCGACGATGATCGCCCCCGTCGAATGGCGTCTTGAAAAACGCAGTCATGCGAAGACCCGCGAGACGATGAAGTTCACCCGCGAAGCTGTCGAGCAAGGCCGCCTTGGCGTGATCTTTCCTGCCGGACGTTTGGCCAAGCGCAAGGGTCTTCGTCTTTACGAACGGCCTTGGATGGCCTCAGCGGCCATGATCGCGCGGAAATTCGATTTGCCGATCATCCCGGTCAATATCCGCGCCCGGAACTCGTCGTTGTTCTACCTGTTTGACTTCCTGCACCCAACGCTGCGCGACATCACCTTGTTCTATGAGACGCTGAACAAGGACCGACAACCTTATCACATTGAAATCGGGGAACCGATCTCGGCCTCATCGCTCCCGAAAAACAGCGATGAAGGTATCGAAATCCTCAAACGCGAGGTGATCGCGCTCGGTGAGCCGAACTACACGCTGGTGTCCTCGAAAATGCGCCCCGCGTTTCAGCTTTTTTGAGCCTTCTTAAAGGCCTAGGTTCCACGCGATCACAACGGCCATGATTCCAGCCGGTACGGTGATCGGAATGTTGCGGGTCATCAGCCCGGCGACCGGCGCGATTCAGGCTGCGGCCCACACCGCCGCACCGCTATCAGGCACTGTCTGAGCAAACCCTTATGCTTTTGGTTATGGAAACGCCCCGCTAGACAAAACGGCTAGAAGATCAGGACATCATCCCTGCGCTGCCAAAAGCGGCGCAAGTGCGGGATGCGGGAATCGGCGCGGCAGGGTCACCGCAAAAAACGGCTCGCTGATCCCAAGATCAAACGGCGCGGTATGAACCAGACCAGCAGCGATTTCATCCGCCAGAACAACCATCGGAGCCACGGCAAGCCCGATCCCTTCTCGCGCGAGAAGCCGCACCATCGCCATATCATCGACCTCTGCCGCGATCCGCGGCGTGACGCCCAGCTGCTCGGCGAGATGCCGAAAGCGGGGCCGAATGACGGACTCAGTTGGCAGGATCAGCGGTTCAGACCCGATCATCTCTTTGAGCGTGCCATACCTCATCCGTTCCGGAACGCCGTGTAGCAAAACCGCCTGCTCTGCGATCCTTTGTGCCGCCAGCCCCGTCGTACCCGCATCCGGAACCTCTGTTGTCAGAACCACATCGAGCGCCAGCGCTTCAAGATCGGCCATCAAAACCCGGTTCGATCCAGAGCGCAGGACGACATTGACCTCACCTCCCAGCAATGGCCGCAAGAATTGTAGCTGAAAGTTGCGCGACAATGTCGACGCTGCGCCGACGCGCAACGGTGCCGCCGCCTCTCCTTGCTGACCCAGAACAGCCAGCAACTCTTCCCCCGCTCCGAAAATCCGCTCGGCATGGTCGAGCGCGATGCGGCCCGCCTCGGTCAAAACCAGTGACCGCCCAACGCGGTCAAAAAAAGCATGACCAAGTCGCTCTTCCAACTGCTTGATCTGCATGGATAAAGCCGATTGTGATACGTTCAGCTTCTCAGCCGCGCGGCCCAAATGCCCCTCGCGCGCGACCTCGCGGAAATACTTTAGGTGATGGTAATTCAACTGCGCCATATTTCAGTTTTATAGAATAAAAGATGAAGAATGTTATATTTTTCTTCTGTTCGTGCAAAGCCTATCTCCCCTTGAACGCAACAAGAGGGCGACTATGGAAATTCTTGTCACGATCCTGACGACCATTGCAGAGCAACTGCAAAAACCAACTTTGGCCTTCTTGATCGGCGGGATGCTGTTGGCGGCTCTGGGCTCGAAATTCGAGGTGCCGGAGCCGGTCTACAAATTCATAGTCATTCTGCTTCTGCTCAAAGTCGGCCTTGGCGCCGGCATCTCGGTCAAAGAGGCTAATCTGACCGACCTGATCGTCCCTGCCATTGGCGCGACTGTCGTTGGCATTGCCATCGTCGCACTTGGCGCGGTCACGCTTGCCCGGCTACGGGGCGTCTCACAAACAGACGGTCTAGCCACGGCGGGTCTCTTTGGTGCCGTGTCAGCATCCACGCTGGCCGCCTCCATGGCTGTGCTGGACGAAGAAGGCATCACCTACGAGGGCTTTATCGGCGCGCTTTATCCGTTCATGGATATCGCCGCCTTGGTCACAGCGATCGTCATGGCCAAACTTGCAGAGGCACGGCGCGCAGCAACGCCATCGGCTGATGGCACAGCCACCTTGTCCGCCCCCAAGCCTGATATTCAAAAGGGCCTGATCACCGGCATCCTGACCGACACCTTTCGCAGCCCGGCGATATCCGCGCTCGTCCTCGGTCTGGTCCTTGGTATCTTTACTCAGCCGCAATCAGTCTATGAAAGCTTTTACGAGCCGCTGTTTCGGGGCCTGTTGTCGATCCTGATGCTAATCATGGGGATGGAGGCATGGTCGCGCCTGTCTGAACTGCGCGGTGTGGCACACGCCTACATCCTGTATGGCCTGACGGCCCCTTTCATTCATGGTGGCTTGGGTTTTGCGGCCGGTGTGGTGGCGCATGAACTGACCGGGTTCTCGGCGGGTGGAATTGTCCTTTTGTCGGTCATGGCCGCCTCAAGCTCGGACATCTCCGGTCCACCGACCATGCGTGCCGCGCTGCCCAAGGCGAACCCGTCTGCCTATGTCGGTTCCTCGACCGGCCTTGGTACACCCATCGCCATCTTGTCGATCCCGCTCTGGATCGCCTTAGCGCAATCGGTGGTCGGTTAAGGACACGCCCGGCGGCACCGCCGGGCAGCCCCGACCACCCCGTCGTGTCATAGGCACGCCGCCTGCGTAACGCGCGGGCTTCGCCCCCACCCTCGGTCGCGTCCAGCCCGCCCCGCGCAAAACACTCTCAGGCTATCTTGCTCCCCACTCAACCTACCCCTAAAACCCACCAAATCGACCGCGCTTTGGCCAAGGGACAACACCCATGCTCGACCTCACTTTCGACACGCCCAAACCCAAGACCATCCAAGGGGCAAAACAGGCCTGGGAACTTGTCATCGGGATGGAGGTCCATGCGCAGGTCGCGACACAGGCCAAGCTGTTTTCTGGTGCCTCGACTCAATTTGGGGCAGAACCCAACAGCAACGTCGCATTCGTCGACGCAGGCATGCCGGGCATGCTGCCCGTCATCAACGAGGAATGCGTCGCGCAGGCCGTCCGCACCGGTCTGGGTCTCAAGGCCGAAATCCATCTGAAATCGGCCTTCGACCGCAAAAACTATTTCTATCCCGACCTGCCCCAAGGCTATCAGATCAGCCAGCTGTACCACCCCATCGTGGGCGAAGGCGAAGTGCTGGTCGAAATGGGTGACGGTACCGCGCGCGTTGTGCGCATCGAGCGCATCCACCTTGAACAGGACGCCGGCAAATCCATCCACGACATGGACCCGCATATGTCCTTTGTTGACCTGAACCGCACAGGCGTCGCGTTGATGGAAATCGTCAGCCGCCCAGACATTCGCGGACCAGAGGAAGCAGCCGCCTACATCACCAAACTGCGCCAGATCATGTGGTACCTCGGCACCTGCGACGGCAACATGCAAAACGGCAACCTGCGCGCGGACGTGAACGTGTCGATCTGCTCACCTGGCGCCTATGAGAAATACCGCGAAACTGGCGATTTCGGGCACCTCGGCACGCGCTGCGAAATCAAGAACATGAACTCCATGCGCTTTATCCAGCAAGCGATCGAGGTCGAGGCCCGCCGCCAAATCGCCATCGTCGAAGACGGTGGAGAGGTCGTGCAGGAAACCCGCCTTTATGACCCGGACAAGGGCGAAACGCGTTCGATGCGCTCGAAGGAAGAGGCGCATGATTACCGCTACTTCCCCTGCCCTGATCTGTTGCCTTTGGAAATCGAACAAGGCTGGGTCGACGACATCGCAGGCGCGTTGCCGGAACTGCCGGATGAAAAGAAATCCCGCTTCATGGCCGACCTTGGCCTGTCCGACTACGACGCCTCGGTCCTGACCGCCGAGCCTGAAAGCGCCGCGTTCTTTGAACAGGTCGCCGACGGCACCGACGGCAAGATGGCCGCCAACTGGGTGATCAACGACCTTTTCGGGCGTCTAAAGAAAGACGACAAATCACTGGCCGACAGCCCCGTCACCCCAGCCCAAATCGCGGGCATCATCACTCTGATCAAAAAGGGCGACATCTCTGGCAAGATCGCCAAGGATGTCTTCGAGATCGTCTACACCGAAGGCGGCGACCCCGCCCAGATCGTCGAAGAACGCGGCATGAAACAGGTCACCGACACGGGCGCGATTGAGGCCGCCGTCGATCAGATCATCGCCGATAACCCCGCTCAGGTCGAAAAGGCCAAGGTGAACCCAAAACTCGCAGGGTGGTTTGTCGGTCAGGTGATGAAGGCAACGGGCGGCAAGGCCAACCCCAAGGCCGTGAACGAGATCGTCGCGAAAAAGCTGGCTGACTAAGAGCGCCCCGCGCCAACGCAGCCCCGGATGTGATCCGGGGCCTCGGAACTGGCTCGCATCATGCAGACCCGCGTGAGCATCACATGGGCATCAGTTGTACCTCTTCGACTTTGCCCGAGAACCACCCGCTCGCGGGCTGTTAACCAGTTCGGGACAGTGCGTTTCATGGTTAAAACTATTTAAACGGCCGCGTGCGTGTTAGGCTCCGCTTGGTGGGGCTCGCGAGGGCGAAATGATTGTTTATGAATACAAGGTTGTGCCAGCGCCGGTAAAAGGTGCGCGGGCACGCGGGGTCAAGGGACCTCGGGCACGGTTTGCCAACGCTTTGCAAACACTGATGAATGACCTTGGCGCGGAGGGATGGGAATACTTGCGCGCCGACACTTTGCCCGCTGAAGAGCGGCAAGGTCTGACTTCGAAGGTTACGGTCTTTCAGAACATGCTGGTCTTTCGACGCCCGAAAGAGACCCAAGACGCCGCGCGTCCAGAGGTCAACGTGGCCGAGATCGAAGCAACGCTCAGGCCACCGGCCTTACCTGCCCCGGTCGCCCCGGTCGCCGCAGTCCCTGTCACCGATCCGGTCCCAACACCTCCGAAAGAGGCTGTTGCCGATTTGGAAGAAGGTAAGGATTTCGGGCCGTTACACAGTGACACGGACGCCCCGGAACGACTTGAAAAGGCGCCGGAACCCGACGCGAGTTTCTTTTCCAGCACACCTTTGATCACGTCCCCCATGCCAAAACCGGGGGCCAAGAGCGGCGCGGCCCCAACCGTGACGCCGCTTTATGCGGACGGCTTTAAAAACCGCTCACCGAGTGAAATCGCGCGTCCCATTCCCGTACTCGCGGAACGGGCTGCACGGCTCAAGGCGCAGGCCACTGCTGCAGAGTAGACGGTCGTCGGGCTATCGAATGGTCAGCCCCAAAGCATGAATCCGGCTAATCACATCGGGCCCCAAGGCCCGGTGAACTGCCCTGTGCCGCTCAATGCGCGACATGTCCTTGAAGGCAGGGGCCTCTATCACCACTTGGAAATGACTTTCGCCTCCGTCTTGATATCCGGCATGACCGCGGTGCGACTCGCTGTCGTCCACCACCGAAAGCTCTGTTGGATCAAAGGCTTCGCGAAGTTTTTCTTCGATTTTCTGAACCATACCCATCTTTTTTCTTCCCGGCCTCTTTCACTCAGACGTTGTCGCTATAAACTGCGTCATCCGAGTCGAAACGCAAGATGGAAAGGAGCGTTGCAATGCCCAAAGAAGATCCATTTGGCTTCGACATGTCGGTCTCATCGGCCAAGAAAAAGAACACGCGCGGCCGTCGCGGAATGTCTGGGGCGTTCGAGACCTCGACGCGCATCTGCGATCATGACGGATGCAACGAAGCCGGCAAATACCGCGCACCTAAGAGTCCGGATTCGACAGACGACTTCTTCTGGTTCTGCAAAGAGCACGTTCGCGAGTATAACCTGAAATGGAACGCGTTTGAGGCCAGCGGAGATTCCGGGTTGCAGGATCAGATGGACAAGGATCGGGTTTGGGAACGCGAAACCAAGCCGTTCAAGCAATCCGCTGAACAGCGTGCTTGGGCGCGGTTGGGGATTGATGACGCGCATCAGGTGCTTGGTGGCAACGCCACACAGAACCCTGGAAAATCCATTACCGGTACGCGCAAGCTGCCGCCGACCGAACGCCGCGCAGTGGAAATTCTGGAAGCCAAGGACCACTGGACCAAAGCAGAAATCCGCAAGAGCTATAAGGCATTGATCAAGGTTCTTCACCCCGACATGAACGGGGGCGATCGCAGTCAGGAAGACCAACTGTCAGAGGTCGTATGGGCTTGGGATCAGATCAAAGACAGCCGCAGCTTTAAGTGACATCGGCATATGCAGATGAGCGCGCCGTAAAGATCGTGTCGCGCTCATCTTCGTATCTGATACGGGCAATCGCAAAGGCTGTCCAAGCCAAAGCCCACAGAACCCCCAAGATCGGCTGCTTGAAAAGCGTCAGGACCACGAACCAAGGCGCAAACATCGTGCCAAAAATGGGCAGGATCAGCGTTCCACCCAGCACGCCAAACGCCAGGGTACCAACTACCGCACCGAACACGGCCCGCGCAGTTCCGACTGGTCCCCTTCCACCGAAAAACCGTGTGGCCGAGCGCGCAGCAATGCCCGCGCTACACATAGCCGCGGCGATTTTCCAAAGGATGCCCCAAACGGGCTGAGATGTGTCAACGATGGGCTGAAGGTCGTCAAAAGCCCAAAGCCCAACTACCGCGCCAACCAGAATGATCAAAGCCAAAGCAACCAGGCTCAGCCGTTCTGCATGAGAAAACGACCGGAAAAACTCTTTCACCAAAAAACTCCATGAACGTGTTCAAGGTCCGTTTCGGCTAGCCTGTCGATAGGGCAAAAACTTGGCATCACAGCGAAGAAATCGGGGCGATGCCGCTTGCTTCAGCAACGAAAAACCAAGATCAGGCCCGCTCATGCATTGGTACAATCGCGCCGGTTTGAACGCCGCCCTTCCCCTTGCCCTTACCCGCGATATGTTGCACCACCGCCGAGCAGGTAATGAGCCTGACGGAATGACAGGCCGAAAGAGGAATTTCCCATGGCAGATGGTGCTCTTGATCTAGACGCAACACCCACGCGCGACGTTTCTGTGCGCGAGGTTTTTGGCATCGATACTGATATGGTGGTCAAGGGATTTGCCGAGGCCAGCGACCGCGTCCCCGAGACCGATCCAACCTACAAATTCGACCCCGACACCACGCTCGCGATTCTGGCGGGGTTTAACAACAACCGCCGCGTAATGGTTCAGGGTTATCACGGCACCGGTAAGTCCACGCATATCGAACAGGTGGCATCGCGCCTGAACTGGCCGACCGTTCGTGTCAACCTTGATAGCCATATCAGCCGGATCGACCTGATCGGTAAGGACGCGATCAAACTGCAGGATGGCAAGCAGGTCACTGAATTCCAAGAAGGCATCCTGCCTTGGGCATTGCGGACACCCACTGCCATTGTTTTCGACGAATACGATGCGGGCCGCGCGGACGTGATGTTCGTAATCCAACGTGTGCTTGAGACCGACGGCAAGCTGACGCTTCTGGACCAAAACAAGGTCATCACACCGCACCCGCATTTCCGTATTTTCGCGACAGCGAACACGGTGGGTCTGGGCGACACGACAGGGCTCTACCACGGGACACAGCAGATCAACCAAGGTCAGATGGACCGCTGGTCTCTTGTCGCGACGCTGAACTATCTCAGCATCGACGCAGAAAGCGCCATCGTTCTTGCAAAGAACCCGCATTACAACACCGCCGAAGGCCGCAAGCGCATTCAGCGCATGGTGACGGTTGCTGACATGACGCGCACCGCGTTTATGGCGGGTGACCTTTCGACCGTGATGTCGCCACGGACCGTGATCGCATGGGCGCAAAACGCCGAGATCTTCAAATCCGTGGGCTATGCGTTCCGCCTGAGCTTCCTCAACAAATGTGACGAGCTTGAGCGCGCAACTGTCGCGGAGTTCTACCAAAAATGCTTCGACGAAGAGCTGCCTGAAAGCGCAGCCGCAATGTCTATGGGCTAACCTCAGACATCAGCTACCGAAAATGTGCCCGTCACAATTTGTGGCGGGCTTTTTCGTGTCTGCCCCTCTAGCTTACCTGCATGCATATCGGACTTATTGGGGGCATCGGCCCCGCCTCGACCGTTGTTTATTATGAACGCCTCTGCGCGATCATGCGCGAGCGGTCCGTGCCGATGGAATTGACCATTGTGCAGGCGGACGCTCCCACGCTTGTGGAGAATGTGCGCGCAGACCGACCTGACCAACAGGCCAACATCTATGCAGGTTTGATCAACCGTCTCAAAGCCGCCGGGGCCGACTGCGCGGCTATCACGTCGCTGGGCGGGCATTTTTGTTTTGAAGAAACGCGCAAGGTTTCCGCGCTGCCGCTTGTGTCGGGCGTCACGCCTTTGGACACCTACTTTGAGTCGCAGGGTTTCCAAACTGTTGGACTATTGGGAACCGACATCGTGATGCGCACTGGTCTTTATGGTCAGCTAAAACGCACACGTGCCTTAGCTCCTGACGCACTCGAAGAGGTCGGTCAAACCTATCTGGATGTGGCACTGTCTGGACGATGCAACGACGCTCAGAGGGAAGTGTTTGTTCAGGCAGGTCAAACCATGATGGATCAGGGGGCACAGGCGGTTATCCTCGCCGGAACGGACCTGAATCTGGCATTCTCTGATATCGTCCCTGATTACCCGATTATTGACGCGCTGAACGTGCATGTTGCGATCCTGGCCAACTTGGCCTGTGACCGGGTCACCTTGGATCAGCTTTAACGCCTTGTGGACTGGTGACGCGGGAACGCAACATGTTGCGCGCGCGGCGTAAATTTTTTCAAACGGCCTAATTGATCGAACATAATTAGCCCTTAAAGTCTAATTTATGGGCGGTTTAAGAATAATTCTCTTTCTCCTCTTGGGCTCCAGCACAATGGCGCAGGCGCAAGGCGTGCCGTGGTCGCCGTCTGAAAGGGTTCAGCTTTTTGCGACCTGTGCCGGACGGTATTCAGCGCTGGCCGAACATCAAAGGTTCTTTGATGGGTCCGCGTCCGAGCGCGCCGAAGCGATGCAAGAGATCTTTGAAGAGTTGATCGATGCAACGTTGCCCGCCGCCATGGATTGGGGCATGCCGGGCCGCCAAGCTCTGGATTGGCGGATCACGGCCAAGATGGCGACGGCGTCGCTTTTGAACTCCGCCAACTTCGGAACCAACACGCGCCGACGCGAAATTGATGGTGCCGCAGCCGAGGCATATCTGGATGAATGCCAACGGCTCGTTTTGGGCGACGCCCCAGCCTGATCGGGCGTTTCCGGCTCTTTCCATTCCTGCACGGCGGCACTAGTTTGCCCGCGAAACAAGGGTGGCATGTATGGCGCAGCAATCAGACAATCCGGCAGACCCGTTCAAAAAGGCGCTGGCCGAGGCGACCAAGGTGGTTGCCGATGACGCGGACCTGTCTGTCACCTATTCTGTTGACCCCCCCGGTGCCACGAACGACACAGTCCGCCTACCTCAGGTAAGCCGCCGTATGACGCGCGGTGAAATCCTTTTGGCCCGCGGCACCGCTGATGCGTTGGCATTGCGCCACAAGTATCACGATGCATCGGTCTACAATCGCTATGTGCCGAACGGCAACATGGCACGCGATCTGTACGAGGCGATGGAAACCGCGCGCTGCGAAGCCGTCGGCGCGCGCTACATGCCAGGCACCGCGTCAAACATTGACGCCAAGATCGCCAACGAAGCGATGCGCAAGGGCTATGCCGACATCAAGGAGGCCGCAGAGGCTCCTTTGGCTGTCGCCGCAGGCTATCTTGTGCGGCATCTGGCCACCGGGCGCGACCTGCCGCCGGGCGCGTCCAATGTGATGGAGCTTTGGCAGGGCTATATCGAACAGCAAGCAGGCGGCACGCTTGAGAATATCGATGAGTTGCTGGCGGATCAGGCGGCCTTTGCCAAGCTTGCACGTCAGGTCATTACCGATCTGGGCTATGGCGATCAGCTTGGCGATGATCCCGATAGTCTGGACGAAGACGATCTGGACGAAAACGAAGCCGAGCCGGAAAACGACGATCAACCTGACAGCACCGGTCAGGATGACAGCGATGACGACCAGGATATGGACGCATCGCCCGAGCAAAGCCAAGAAGAACAGCAGGATGCGGCATCTGCTTCGGTCACGCTGGACGACATGGCCGAGGCCGAAATGGCTGAAGAGGCGGAAATGCCAGAGGGCGACGCCCCGATGGAGCCTCCTGCCCCTCAGCCGCATTCCGAGGCCGATCCAGACTACATCGTTTATCAGACCGAGAATGACGAAGAAGTGCGCGCCGAGGATTTGGCAGAACCTGCCGAGTTGGAACGCCTTCGCGCCTATCTTGATCAGCAACTCGACCCGCTGAAGGGCGCGGTCTCGCGGTTGGCCAATAAATTGCAGCGCCGCTTGCAGGCACAGCAAAACCGGTCGTGGGAATTCGATCTGGAAGAAGGGATGCTGGATGCTGGTCGTTTGGCGCGCGTCGTCGCGAACCCAACCACACCGCTATCCTTCAAAGTCGAAAAAGACACCGAGTTCCGCGATACTTGCGTGACGCTCTTAATCGACAACTCCGGGTCCATGCGGGGGCGTCCGATCTCGATCGCGGCAATCTGCGCGGACGTCTTGGCACGCACTCTGGAACGCTGCCAAGTCAAGGTCGAGATTCTGGGCTTTACTACGCGCGCGTGGAAAGGCGGGCTGTGCCGCGAACAATGGCTGGCCGAAGGTCGCCCGCAGCAACCCGGCCGTCTGAATGACCTTCGCCACATTATCTACAAAAGCGCCGACGCCCCGTGGCGCCGGACACGTCCGAACCTTGGGCTGATGATGAAGGAAGGTCTGCTCAAGGAAAACATCGACGGCGAGGCGCTGGAATGGGCGCATAAACGCATGGCCGGACGGCCAGAGGCGCGCAAAATTCTGATGGTGATTTCTGACGGCGCACCGGTGGACGACTCGACGCTGTCCGTGAATCCGGCGAACTATCTTGAGAAACACCTGCGCGACGTGATCGCCATGGTGGAAAAGAAGAAGATCGTCGAACTGATCGCCATCGGGATCGGGCACGATGTGACGCGCTACTATGACCGCGCCGTCACCATCACCGATGTCGAACAGCTTGCAGGCGCAATGACCGAGCAATTGGCCAGCCTTTTCGACAGCGACCCTCGGGCCCGCGCGCGCATCATGGGAATGAAGCGCGCAAGCTAGGGCGTTCAATTCCCGGTTGTGATTTCCGTTGACGCACGCGTCATGCCCCCCCTACCGTGAGGTATTGATTGGGGGGGATTTGAGTGTGAGCAACCATAATATCGGCATTGATGCTCAGATGGCGACTTTGGCGGCCATCGCCTATGTCGGCGAAACGGGCAAGAAATCGGACATTCGCGGTGACATTGAAACCGAGTTAAAGAACACCACCTACGCCACGCATCACGCCGGGTGGCAGCGGTTGTGGGGACCAGTCACGCTCTATGATGACAACCTTGTCTTCGTTGCGCAAAACACAGCCGGAGACATTGCGATCGTGCTGCGCGGGACGGTCTATGATGACCTGAAGAGCTGGTACGAGGATTTGCCCGACGCGCTTGAACCGACCCATTTCCCAAGCGCCATTCCGGGAAAAGTGTCCTCCAAGTTCAAGACAGCCGTGTTTGATATGGCCAATGCCACCGACCCGGTAGACGGCACCCCGATGATGACTACGGTCAAAGCGGCCACTGGCAAGATCTACGTCACCGGGCACAGCCAAGGCGCGGGTCTTGCACCTCTGATGCATGCCTATGTCGCGGCCATGGGAGATATCGCGCTGTCCCGCATCACCAGCCACACCTTTGCGGCTCCTTCCACCGGTGACCCGACCTTTGCCACCTATGTCAGCACCACATTGGACAGCACACGCTATTACAACATGCTCGACATCGTGCCGACCGGATATGCCAACATGTCGGACATTTGGGAAATCGGACTTCCGGTGAAAGCGACAATTGACCAGGGTCTGATCCGGGTCGCCGTTGATGGGTGGAGCCTCGCGACTGGATTGTCACAATCGGATTTCGCGCAACCCGATGCCAAGGTCGTCGCGCTGAATACGCAAAAGAAGCACGTCCCAAATGACCCGAGTTATTATGATAGCGTCGTCGGGCAGCATAATCACAACACCTATCTCTACCTTCTGGGGGCGCATCAAACCGATGTCGCCGATGGCTCACCTTTCGGACCGACACCTAATCAGTCCTGATCCATTGCACCGACGGGCGTTCTTTGGTCAGGTGCGCGCATGTTTCAGACGTTTGATGCTCCGACCTCACCCGATCAGGGGCCGCCACGGCTCGCTCAACTTCGCAAGACACTGAAGGACTACAGCCTTGACGGTCTGCTGGTCCCCCGCGCCGATGCATGGCAAGGCGAGTACGTGGCGCCTTGCGATGAAAGGCTTGCTTGGCTCACCGGGTTTACCGGGTCTGCCGGCTTCTGTGCCGTGCTTGCCGAGAGTGCCGGCGTCTTTATCGACGGTCGTTATCGTGTGCAGGTCAAGGAACAGGTGGCTGACGTTTTTACCCCGGTGCCATGGCCCGAGGTGGGACTGGCCGATTGGCTCTTGGAACAGGCGCCGAAGGGCGCCGTCATCGGATTTGACCCCTGGCTGCATACGATCAAGGAAATCGCGGCGCTGCGTGACAAGCTGAACGGCCAACTCACGCTGCAACCGACCGAGAACAAGATCGATCTAATTTGGAGCGACAGACCCAACCGACCACATGCGCCTGTCACGGCCCACCCGATTGAATTATCGGGGCAAAGCTCGGTCGAGAAACGCGAGACGCTTGCCAAAGGCTTGCGGGGCGCCGGACATAACGCAGCTGTTCTGACCTTGCCGGACAGCATCTGCTGGCTGCTCAACATTCGCGGCAATGACATCCCGCGTATCCCGATCACGCAGGCCTACGCCATTCTGCACGCGGACGCTTCGGTCGATCTGTTTATCGATCCGGGCAAGACCGATGATCTTGGCCCGGACCCATCCATTCGCCAACATCCGTTTGATGCGTTTCTCAGCGTGCTGGATGGGCTGAACGGCCCCGTGCGCGCAGACACAAGCAGTGCGCCGGTCATCGTTGAACAGACACTGGGCGACAAAATGGTTGCCGGGGACGACCCATGCGTGATGCCCAAAGCCCGCAAGAACCCGACAGAGTTGGAAGGTATGCGCGCTGCGCATCGTCGCGATGCCGTTGCCATGGTCGAATTTCTGGCATGGCTGGATGCGCAAACACCATCTGAGCTGACTGAAATTGACGTCGTCACAGCATTAGAAGGCTTTCGCGCGGGCACCAACGCGCTGCGCGATATCTCTTTCGAGACCATTTCTGGCAGCGGTCCGAATGCGGCCATCGTCCACTATCGCGTTAGCCACGATACCAACCGCCGCCTGCGCAGCGGAGAGTTGCTGCTGGTCGATTCCGGGGGGCAATATATCGATGGCACCACAGATATCACCCGCACCATCGCACTTGGCGATGTCGGCAACGAGGAACGCATCTGTTTCACACGTGTGCTACAAGGGATGATCGCCATCAGCCGGATCCGGTTCCCCAAGGGTGTCGCGGGCGCGCATATTGACACGCTCGCTCGTGCACCGCTGTGGATGGCCGGTCAGGACTATGACCATGGGACCGGTCATGGCGTCGGCAGCTATCTCAGCGTCCACGAAGGCCCTGCGCGGATCAGCCGTGTGTCCAATCTCCCGCTTCAGCCGGGCATGATCTTGTCCAATGAACCGGGATATTACCGCGAAGGTGCCTTTGGCATTCGTATCGAAAACCTGATCGTGGTCCAAGAGGCCCCTACCCTGGCAGGCGGCGACAATCGTGCCATGTATGACTTTGAGACGCTGACCCACGTGCCAATCGACCGGAGCCTGATCGTGCCAGAGATGCTGAGCCATGAGGAGCGGCAGTGGATCAACAGCTATCACGCAATCTGCGCGGAGCAACTTGAGGGGAAACTCAGTGACCGAGCATCTGCTTGGCTGTCACAGGCTGTTCACCCTGTTTGACATAAACTTGCCTTAGTGGCACGTGACACAGCATGAATATTTCTCGAAGGACGAGCACCATGGCCGATCACATCAAAATTCGCAAAGCTGACGGCACATGGGTTGTACGTGTGGCAGGAGCCGTTGTCGCCGAAAGCGCAAATGCACTTGAACTGGCCGAGGGCGATTACCCAGAGGTGATTTATTTCCCGCGTGGCGACATCGCGATGGCGTTCTTTGACTCCTCCGAGAAATCCACCCATTGCCCGCACAAGGGCGATGCCAGCTATTTCCATCTCGTGACCAAGAGCGGCACGTTGGACAATGCCGCATGGTCCTACGAGACCCCGCTGGACGGCGTGTCCGACATCGCCGGGCACCTTGCCTTTGCACATGAGATGGTGACGGTCGAAAAGCTCTAGGAATGCTCTTCTGCGGCTGTCGCCGCCAGCGCGCGGTTATAGGCTTTGAGCGCATCAACCTGATGCAGCGTCCCCTGCAACGTGGGCGTACCGTCTTTGCCCAGATTGACGATCGGGATGTAGACAGCGTTGCTCTGCTCAAAGATCGGCATCGCGTCCTCTAGGGTGGCGACGGTCGTCAGATAGATACCTTCGTTAATCTTGGACCAACTGGTGTTTTCTGGTGGGGCATCCGGGTGATCAGGCCGCCGCATGATCTGGGCCACGCCAAAGGTGGCGAGCAGATAGGCCTGAGGCCCGGCAGCAAGGTGAATGCCGCGACGCTCCAACTGAGTAAGAAAGAAGCTGCGATCAACAAGGTTGGTGGCAAGCGCCGTCGACATCGATACCGCCACCATCACCGCAAGCCCGGTCTGCCAGTCGCCCGTGAGCTCAAAAACGATGAGGATCGTCGAAATCGGCGCGCCCAAAACGGCGGCGGCCACAGCGCCCATGCCCGCCAAGGCATAAAGCGACGTGGTGCCAGAGACGTTGGGAAAAAGGCTTGTCGCGATGATCCCGAAGGCAAGCCCGGTCAACGCGCCCACCATCAGTGATGGAGAAAAGATGCCACCGCCCATGCGCCCGCCCATGGTGATGGCGACGGCCACGATCTTGACGATGCAAAAGACCACCGCGTTGTGCCAAAGTATGTTGCCAGAGAGTGCCTCTGTCGTCGTTTCGTATCCGACACCGATGATATGTGGAAAGAAAATGGCGATGGCACCAAGCGCCGCCCCAGAGATCGCTGGTCGCAAGAAACCGGGAATCCCCGTGCGGTCTTGCAGGCTGTTGGCGGCCTCTTCTGTCCAGAACACGGTGCGCATCATGATCACCGCCACGATCCCACACATAAGGCCGAGAATGAGGAAAGCGGGCAGTTCTAAGTAGAAACTGAGCACCGGTTCGCCCGGAATTTCGAATTCCGTGATGTCCCCGAAACGCGCGCGTGCCACGACGGTGCCGGCAACTGACGCGATCATGATCGGCGCAAAGGCGTGCAGCGCAAAATGGCGCAAGATCACCTCAAGCGCGAATAGAGCACCAGCAATCGGGGCGTTGAACGACGCAGATACCGCCGCCGCGACAGCGCATCCCAAAAGGTCACGTCCCGTGATGCCATCTGCCTTGATCAGTTTTGAGACTTTGGACGAAATCACCCCGGCCAGGTGAACAACCGGTCCCTCTCGACCCGTCGACCCACCCGTGGACAAGGTAATCAACGAAGCCAGAGCCGAGGCCAACCCCTCGCGTCCCTCAACACGGCCTTCGCGAAGCGCTGCACCTTCAATGACATCGGCCACCGACCGCACGCGCCCGTCGCGGGTAAAGGTATTCAGGATTATCCCGACGGCCAGACCGCCAATGATCGGGATAACCAAGATGACATACCACGGCAGGCCTGCCGCAAAACTGTGCATCAGGCTGATGTCATCCACACCGTAGAACGCCTTTTGCAGCGCTTCGATGGCAAGCCGAAAGCCAAGCGCCGCAAAACCGCCCGCGATACCCACCAGAAGCGCGATGAACCAAAACTGGACTTGGCTTGGCCCGTTTGCACGCAGCAATGCCCAGCTTTGGGCAAGGATTTCGCGCAGGTTTTGAGGCCCCAGTGCCATAAGTCTCCGACGTGCCTTGGCAACGGCAAATGCTTGTCCCGCATCAGGCCCACGCCTATGAAGTGAGGACTGATTTTCCAACCCGTCCCTTGCCACGCCGAAAGGCCAAGCCATGCAGAACGCGCAAGCCATCGCTGCACTTACCTCTTTGTTAGGGGATCGTGTCACGACGTCCAAGAGTGATCGCGACCTGCATGGTCGATCCGAGACACATTTTCCCGATTTCCCACCGGATGCAGTGGTTTACCCCACCACGACTGAGGACGTGTCACGCATCGTGGAAATCTGCGCGGAACACGATTGTCCTGTGATCGGATGGGGTACTGGCACGTCACTTGAGGGGCACACGGCAGCGATCCGGGGAGGCATCACTGTCGATTTTAGCCGCATGGATCAGGTTCTGGCTGTCTATCCAGAGGATATGATCGCTGTCGTCCAGCCCGGTGTCACGCGCGAAGCTCTGAATACGGAACTGCGTGCCACCGGCCTCTTCTTTCCCGTTGATCCCGGTGCCAACGCGTCCTTGGGCGGCATGGCGGCGACCCGTGCCTCAGGGACCACAGCCGTGCGCTATGGGACCATGCGCGATCAGGTCATGGGGCTTGAGGTCGTCATGGCTGATGGACAGGTCATGCAGACCGGGTCGCGCGCGCGCAAATCATCTGCAGGCTACGACCTGACTGGTTTGATGGTTGGCAGCGAAGGGACCTTGGGCCTGATCACTGAATTGACGCTGAAATTGCATCCTGTGGCAGAGGCCACTGCCGCCGCCGTCTGCGCCTTTCCATCAGCACAAGAGGCCGTGCAAACCGTGATTGAGACGATCCAGATGGGTGTGCCCATGGCGCGGATCGAGTTTCTTGATGCGGCCTCAATTGCTGCTGTGAACGCGCATTCCGGGCGCGACGATGCCGAGCAGCCGCATCTGTTCATCGAGTTCCACGGATCAGAAAGCGCTGTTGCCGAACAGGCCGAAATCTTTGGCTCTATCGCGGCAGAGCATGGGGGCGCGGATTTCGCGTGGTCGTCCCGCAGCGAGGATCGTTCGGCTCTTTGGGCGGCGCGGCACGCCGCTTACTATGCGATTTTGCAGAGCCGTCCGGGCGCGAAAGCCGTTGTGACGGATGTCTGCGTTCCGATCTCCCAACTCGCGACGGCAATTGACGAAACGATCGAGGATATCGCTCAGTCCGGCTTAAGAGGCCCCATCCTTGGTCATGTGGGGGATGGGAATTTCCACGCCATCCTTTTGATCGAACCCGGCAATGAGGCCGAGAAATCAGCCGCCCTCGCATTGTCTGAACGCATGGTGGCACGCGCTCAAGCCATGCATGGCACGGCCACGGGCGAACATGGCGTGGGGATGGGGAAGCTGGACTACATGGCCGCCGAACACGGCGCAGGTTGGGCGGTTATGGCGCAGATCAAGCGCGCCATGGACCCTAAGAACATCCTGAACCCCGGCAAGGTGATCCGGCAAAACTAGACCGGCAAGTCCTGAAAAGGCCTGTGGTTTTACCCGGCGAGCAGCACTTCTGCAGCCGCGCGCGCCGCGTCTGTGACGGTGTCGCCCGACAGCATCCGCGCAACTTCGTGAATACGCTCTGGCGCACCCAATGGCGTGACTTCTGAGAAGGTCATGTCGCCGTCAACGCGCTTGGCCACGCGCCAGTGATGTCCGCCGAGTGCCGCCACCTGCGGAGAATGTGTCACCACCAAAACCTGCCCGTCTTCGGCCAGACGTTTAAGGCGGCGGCCCACCGCATCCGCCGTCGCGCCACCGACACCGCGATCGATCTCATCAAAGATCATCGTCAGGCCGCTGACCCCTTGGGTCAGGCACACCTTGAGTGCGAGGAGAAAGCGGCTCAGTTCCCCGCCAGAGGCAATCTTGTTCAGTGGTCCTGCAGGTGCACCCGGGTTTGTGGCAACGGTAAACGCCACCTGATCCACGCCGTCTGGTCCGGCTTCGGACGGGGTGACTTGCGTGGCAAAGACAGCGCGTTCCATTTTGAGCGGGGTCAGTTCATCGCCCATGGCGGCATCCAAACGATCTGCGGCCTCTGTGCGCGCAGATGAGAGTGCTGCGGCGGCGGCATCATAGGACGCTTGCGCCTCTTTCACCTCTTTTTCCAAACGCGCGATGTCTGACCCGCTGGCATCAAAGGCCGCGAGCTTTGCACTGAGCGCGTCGCGGAGCTCTGGCAATTCGTCCGGCATCACCTGATGCTTGCGCGCGAGCCCGCGCAAAGCGAACAGCCGATCCTCGGTCATTTCCAATTCCGAAGGATCAAAGGCCAGATCATCTAGCGCGGCTTCGACGCCCTGCTGCGCGTCGCCCAGTTCCACCATCGCGCGCGACAGCGCTGCAAGCGGTGCCTCAAGCGCGCCTTCGGCTTTGTCCGACGCACCCTCCAGCCAACGGCTTGCATCGCCCAAGAGCCCCTCTGCCCCGTTGGTTCCCATGGCCTCGGCGGCGCGGGCGATGTCTTCTTTTATGCGTTCGGCGGCCTGCATCAGACGGCGGCGGGCATCCAACGCCTCGTCCTCGCCGAGTTCCGGAGCGAGGGCATCAAACTCGGCAACGGCGTGGCGGAGGAAATCTTCTTCCTCGGCCAAGGCTTGCGCCGCCTCTTGTGCCGCAGTCAGAGCGGAGTTTGCACCGCGCAAGGCCGTCCATGCTCTGCGCACCTCGGCCAACTGATCAGCCAAACCACCAAATTCATCCAACAAGGCGCGGTGGCCGCGGACGTTCAGCAGACCGCGATCATCATGCTGGCCATGCAATTCAACGAGAGTCTCTGACACGGCTCGCAGCAGGTCACCACTGGCCCGACGGTCATTGATGTATGACGTCTTGCGCCCATCACGGGAATTCGTGCGTCGCAGGATCAATTCATCCGCTTCTGGCCAATCCGCCTCTTTCAGGACCTGCCATGCAGCGTGATCAGGTGGCAGTTGGAACTCTGCCGTCACCTCGCCCTGAGATGCGCCCTGACGGACAAGATCAGCCCGCCCGCGCCATCCAAGGACAAAGCCCAAGGAATCCAGCAGGATCGACTTCCCCGCCCCGGTTTCTCCTGTGAGCACGTTGAGACCGGGCTGAAACTCAAGCTCCAGCCGGTCAATGATCAGCATGTCCCGAATGTCGAGCCCGCGCAGCATCTGTCGTCACTATCCCAAAGTCAGGCCGATGGCCTGTGCTGGTGTTACAGCCATTCCCCGCGGATCATCTGGCGATAGATCGCCGACAACCAGTTATCGCCCAGTGAGGTTGCTTCAAGCCCGCGTCCACGCAGCAGGGCAAAGCTATCTTCGTACCAGACCGTCGACTGGTAGTTGTGGCCCAGAATGGCCCCAGCCGTTTGCGCCTCGGCGTCCAGCCCAAGAGCGAGATATGCTTCGACGAGGCGATGAAGCGCCTCGGGCGTGTGCGATGTGGTTTGGAAATCCTCAACCACCGCGCGGAACCGATTGATGGCCGCCCCGTAGTGTTTCTTTTTCAGGTAGTAACGCCCGATCTCCATTTCTTTCCCGGCCAGATGATCAAAGGCGAGGTCGAATTTCAGGATCGAGGTTTTGGCATATTCGCTATCCGGATACCGTTCGATCACGGTGCGAAGCGCCTGCAATGCCTGGAATGTCAGCCCCTGGTCACGGCCCACTTCATCAATCTGGTCGTAGTATGACAAAGCCAGCAGATACTGTGCATAGGCCGCGTCTTCGTCGGCGGGGTAGAAATCAAGATAGCGCTGCGCCGATGAACGGCTTGCCGGGTAGTCGCGGTCCTGATGATAGGCAAAAGCCTGCATGATCAGAGCGCGCTTGGCCCAGCTGGAATAGGGGTAAAGGCGTTCGACTTCGCCGAAATAGCGGGCGGCGTCATCGGCACGATTGCGCGAAAGCTCAAACTCGCCCCGGTCGTAAATTTCCTTGGCAGAGAAGTTTTCTAGCGGCACGTTGGGCTCGTCCGACAACCCACAGGCTGTCAGTCCCATCAATGCGACGCCAAATGCGAATGCTGTCAGACGCTTTGCCATGACATGACCCCTACCGCTCTGCTCTTTTGCGCCAGGCCTTGACGGACTGCGCACTGAGTTTTGCTTGGGTTACCACGTTTCGAAAGCAGATCAAATCCGCATTCATCGCAAGACGGTCACACCGATGCGATATCATCGAGCGTCACGCCCGCGCCTGGCAAAAATGCCGACTGACGGCTGTCACAATCGACAAAGCGGTAAGCCGACGGATCGGCGAACAGCGCATGCAGAAGTTTGTTCGTCAGCGTGTGGCCGGACTTGTGTCCGACATAGCGACCGATAATGGGTGCGCCCGCTAGTGCGAGGTCACCGACAGCATCCAACATCTTGTGACGGACGGGTTCATCGGTGTGGCGCAGGCCGCCGGGGCTAAGCACAGTGTCGCCGTCGACAACAATTGCATTGTCGTAGGTTCCGCCAAGCGCAAGCCCAGCGGCATGCATCCGGTCGACGTCTGCCTTACGGCAGAAAGTCCGGCTGTTGGCCAGTTCATGGACAAAGGCGCCATTCGACAGGGTCAGCGATTTACTCTGAGCGCCGATAGCCGCATCAGCAAATTCGATATCGAATTGCATCGAGAATACTGAAGCAGGCTCAAGCCGCGCGGATGCGTCACCCTGAGTGACTTCGACGGTCTTCAGGATTTCAATCGCCTGCGTCGCGGCTTCCTGTTTCAGAAGACCACCTTGCAAAAGGCCCTTCACGAAAGGTGAAGAACTCCCGTCCAGGATCGGGACTTCTGGTCCGTCGATATCGATCAACGCGTTGCGGATGCCGCAGCCAGCAAGCGCAGCCATCAGGTGCTCGACCGTCGACACGTACAGGCCGTCATCATTCACCAGCTTGGTACACAAAGCTGCGTGTTCGGCGGAGTGCCAGATTGCCGGGATCATGTTGTCCCCGCTTGCAACATCAGTGCGACAGAACCAGATGCCATGGCCAGCCACCGCAGGACGCACCACTATCGTTGCCGGAGTCCCGGAATGAAGACCGGCCCCGGTGAAAGTCACAGATGTGCGTACAGTTGCTTGCAAAGCCACCACCAAATTTAGGATCTCGACAGCCACCCTGCCGAGCCGGCTCCCAACCGGTGACACTCAGGTACGCACGGGAGTGTGTCGCCTCAACTCACTCTTTGTAACGCTCTGAAACATGGGGACAGGGCTGCGCGGGAAACCGCCAATCATGGCGTTTCAGAAACGAAAAACGCCGCCCGAAGGCGGCGTTTTTATAACTTTTTCAGTGACTTAGTTTGCTTGCCGGCGCAGGAATGCAGGGATTTCGATCCGCTCCTGCTCTGGATCTACCTGCGCTTCTTCTTCGTATGATTGCACTGGCGGTGCGCGGCGAACCGGCGTTGGTTCTTCCGATTCGGCTGGTGCGCCCGTCATACGGTTGATCAGCGAGTTGATGCCAAAGCGCGGCTTTTCTTCCGCAGGTGCAGGGGCGGTTGCTGCTGGCTGCTGTGGTGCTGGCGCGCGCGGCGATGGCACTTTGTTGACCGCCTGTTGAAGGCGCGTCATTGCCTCTGGAGATGGAGTGCCGGGCGCCGGTGCGCGTGGCGCGACAAAGGCTGCAACTTCTTGCTCTTCTTCTACCCGTGGCTCAAACGCCGGTGTTGGCGCAGGCTGATAGGCTGGAGGCGGCAGGTCATCTGCGGCTTGCTCCGCGACTGGCTCTTCGGCGCGAGGCTGGAACAAGTCAGGCTCTGGTGTTTCAACGCGCGCGGTCTCAAAGCTGGGGGCCGTCTCTGCAGCGACTTCAGGCTCGGCTGCAACTTCGGTCTTTGGCTCTGCCGCGGCAGGGGTGATTGGCGCCGCCATGGAGCGACGTGGGACTGGAACGTCCTGCACGATTTCGCTGGCGTCGATCCCGGTCGCAACAACGCTGACGCGCATCGCGCCTTCCATGTCCACATCGAGCGTCGAACCGACAATGATGTTTGCATCCTGATCCACCTCTTCGCGGATCCGGTTGGCCGCCTCGTCCAGTTCGAACAGGGTCAGGTCGTATCCACCAGTGATGTTGATCAACACGCCCTTCGCACCGCGAAGGCTGATTTCGTCCAGCAGCGGGTTTGCGATGGCTTTTTCAGCGGCCTGGACGGCGCGATCTTCGCCATTCGCTTCGCCGGTGCCCATCATGGCCTTGCCCATCTCGTCCATGACAGAGCGAACGTCGGCAAAGTCGAGGTTGATGAGCCCCGGCTTGACCATCAGGTCGGTCACGCCTTTAACGCCTTGGTAGAGGACGTCGTCTGCCATGCTGAAGGCTTCCGTAAAGGTCGTCTTCTCGTTGGCGAGCCGGAACAGGTTTTGGTTCGGAATGATGATCAGCGTATCAACGACCTTTTGCAGGGCTTCAACCCCTGCTTCGGCCTGACGCATGCGCTTGGCACCTTCGAACTGGAAGGGTTTGGTCACGACGCCGACGGTCAGAACGCCAAGTTCTCGCGCAGCTTGCGCGATGATCGGGGCTGCACCCGTTCCGGTGCCACCGCCCATACCGGCTGTGATAAAGCACATGTGCGCGCCAGCCAGATGATCAACGATTTGTTCGATGCTTTCTTCGGCGGCTGCCGAACCAACTTGAGGGCGGGCGCCCGCGCCCAGACCTTCGGTGACTTTGATCCCCATCTGGATCTTCGACGGCGCGCGCGCGCCGGAAAGAGCCTGAGCGTCGGTGTTTGCAATTACAAACTCCACACCTTCGAGTTCTTTCTCGATCATGTTGTCGACTGCGTTTCCACCCGCACCGCCGACGCCGAACACTGTAATCCTCGGCTTAAGGTCTTCCTCTTGGCCGGGCATTGAAAGGGTCAATGTCATATCGTTACCGCCTGTTCTGTCCGTTGCTCTTGTCCGCGCCCCACGGACTTTTTCTCTGTATTTGCGCTACCGTAGCCGCCTGTGGCTTTGGGGTCACGCAAAAACTAAGGCAGCACCGCAAAATATTGGCAAATTTTTGCCACATTCCGCCGTATTTCGGCGGATGCGCAATATCCTGCTGCTACCAATTCTCTCTGAACCATCTTACCGCGCGTCTCAGTGACCGCGCCGGATAGGTGTCGGCGGGAAGCTCAAAGTCCCACCATTCGTCCTGTGGGTGTGCCGCAAAAAGCGACAGCCCCACCGCCCCGGCAAAGGCAGGCCCGGTTGCCGCCTGTGGCAGTCCCTGCACGCGCAGCGGACGACCCAGACGCACCTGTTGACCGAGGATTTTAGAAGCCAGTCCGTCCAGCCCCGGAATCTGGCTTCCGCCGCCTGTCAGAACGATTTGCTGGCTGGGAAGCTGATCAAACCCGGCAGCATCGAGCCGCATCCGGACTTCTTCGAGGATTTCTTCGACACGCGGACGCATGATGCCGATCAACTCGGCACGGCTGACCTGACGGCGGTCATGCTCCCAATCACCGGTGTCACCGCCAATATCAATCATCTCGCGATCGTCCATACCGGTGGCAACGACGCCGCCGTAGAACGTCTTGATGCGTTCAGCGGTGGCCATCGGCACCTGAAGCCCAAGGCTGATGTCACCTGTCACATGTTCGCCGCCCATGCGCACGCTGTCGGCGTAGATCATGTGTCGCTTGATAAAGATGCTGATGCCTGTCGCGCCGCCGCCGAAATCAATACAGGCCGCGCCGAGTTCCTGTTCGTCCTCAACAAGTGACGAAACGCCCGCCACATAGGCCGAAGAAGCCAAACCTGCGAGCTCGAGGTCACAGCGTTTGACGCAATAGGCCAGATTGGACACCGCGGTGCCATCCACGGTCAGCATATGCAGATCCGCGGAAAGACGATTGCCGGACTGCCCGCGCGGGTCCCCAAGGCCGCTGCGATGGTCAATCGCAAAATTCACGGGCTGCGCATGTAGAACATCGCGCCCCTCGCCATAGGCAGGCACATCACACGAGGCGAGGCATTGGCTCACATCCTGCTCGCTGATCACGTCGCCAGACAACTGAATTTCACCGGCCAGCCCATAAGAGCGCGGCTCTGCGCCCGCAAAACAGGCAATAACGTGATCGACGCGCACGTTGGCCATCTTTTGGGCGGCCTGCACGGCCGTGCGAATGGCACGCTCGGTTTCGGCCATGCTGTCGACTTCGCCGAACCGCACACCGCGCGATCGGGTCGTCGCGGCGCCGATGACGCGAAACGCGGACTGCCCAGCCATAGAGCCAAGCCCGTCCTGCTCGCGGAATTGGTCCGGGCCGTCAAACCGCAGCACGAGGCATGCGATCTTGGAGGTCCCAACATCAAGAATGGCAATCACGCCGCGCTGCATCGCGGCCTTGCGCATGTTCCGCATCGCCCTTTGGGCTGAATACAGGTCCGTCATTGTCCACTCGCTCCAAACTCGATCCCTTTGATCCGCCGCATCTCGGCCAGTCCATATTGGGCCAGCCGCAAGGTCGGGCGGGTGGGATTTCTAAGATCAATATGTGTGATGTCGCGGGCCAAAAGGTCCTGCGCGTCGTTCAGCAGAATGACGCGTTCCAATGCAGGAACTGGGTCATCCTCTGGCAACTGGATCACTTGTTCCCGATCCAGCACGACATCCCAGCGACGCGCACCCTGCCGCTGCAAACCGCGCAACCGTTCTGAAATGGGAGCGGCCGCTTGAACAAGCTGCAACGCTTCTTGCACCGCTTGATCCGCGCCCTCGCCTGCAACCAACGGCAATTCGGGGCGCTCCGCACGCTCCGCTATGGCTGCGACCGCCACACCCTCTACATCCAAAAGCTTCATGCCGTCGGGCGCGCGCCAGACAAGGGCCGGAGTACGCTCGACAGCCGACACTTCCAGGACGCCGCCTGGACGAATGCGAACCGCGACATCCTTGATCGGCGCAAGCGCATCGATTTGGTCGCGCAGCGTCACAAGATCGAGGTCGAAAGAAGACGTCGGGAAATCGATGTGGACTTCCGCCCGCACAGCATCGGCAACCGCATCGCTGACACCTTCAATGGCCATGAGCTTGACCATGAATTCCGGACGCTCATGCACCCAGTCGCGCGCTTCGACAGCGCCTTGCGCCAGCGCCACCCGCACATCAGGCTTTTGCAGATAGGAAATCGCAAAAAGGAGAACGATGGCACAGGGAATGCCGGTCCGGATCAGTGCCCGAAACAGCGGCGTCAGCCAAATGCGCTGCAGGCGGTAGCCCAACCGCGATTTGGTCGGGTCGGCAAGTTGGCGAACGCCATTCATTGATTGGCTTAGCGGTTGCATGAGGCATCCTCTACCAGCCAACGACACAGTGCCGGAAAGTCGATACCGGCATGGGCCGCCTGTTCAGGCGACAACGACGTCGGCGTCATGCCGGGCTGGGTATTCGTTTCCAAAAGAATGAGACCATCGACACCGCGCGTTTCATCCCACCGAAAGTCTGTCCGGGACATGCCACGACACCCGAGCGCCTTGTGAGCGCGCAGGGCGTAATCCATGCACGCCTCTGTTATGTCCTGCGGAATGTCTGCGGGAACCACATGACGTGATCCGCCTGCTGCATATTTCGCGTGATAGTCGTACCAACCGTCTGTCACGATATCGGTCACGACCAGGGACTGATCCCCCAACACGGTCGTCGTCAATTCCCGGCCCGGCGCGTAAGCCTCAACCATAAGCAAATCTGGCATTTCATCGGCAATAAGTGGCGGGCCGTTTGCGGCCTCTTGCACGATATAGACGCCGACGCTCGAGCCTTCGTTATTTGGCTTCACGACATAGGGCGGTGTCATCACATGCGCCGCCATGATGGAGGCTTTGTCGGCAATGATACTGTCAACAACCGGCAAGCCCGCAGCGCGAAAAACATCTTTGCTGCGCTCTTTGTCCATGGCCGTGGCCGAGGCCAGCACGCCAGAATGCGTGTACGGAATCTGCAACCATTCAAGAATGCCCTGCACACAGCCATCTTCACCCCAGCGACCGTGCAGGGCGTTGAAAACGACGTCAGGTTTTGCGTCTTTCAGATCTTCGACCAAGGTTTCAGAGGCGTCGATTTCGATAACGTCAAACCCAGCGACCCGAAGTGCAGACGCACATTCCCGGCCCGTCGAAAGGCTGACCTCTCGCTCGGCGGATGGGCCGCCCATCAGGACGGCAACTTTCTGGGATGCCCTACCCGACATGCCCGCCTACTGCCTCTCTCGCCGGTCGTTCAAGCGCCGGTCGGTTGATTTTGCTGCGTTGAAACGCGCCTGTTTAGTTTTCTGCTGTTGGGGTCGTTTTTCCGACCCTCATGATTTCCCACTCTAGCGTGAGGCCGCTGTTTTCGTAAACCTTTTTTCGAACCATCTCGCCAAGACCTTCAAGATCGGCGGCGGTGGCAGTGCCGGTGTTGATCAGAAAGTTCGAGTGTTTCTCCGACATCTGGGCCCCGCCAAGCGTCGCACCCCTAAGTCCAGCGTCGTCGATGACTTTCCACGCCTTCAGATCATGCACGTCATCCGCCTGCCCTGTTGAGCTGAAGCCCGCCGGGTTGCGGAAGGTCGATCCTGCGCTGCGGTCCTTGGTCGGTTGGGTTGCATCGCGCTTGGCCAGTTGTTCGTCCATTTTCGCGGCCAAGGCGTCGGGGTCGCCGTGCGGGCCTGTCAGCGTGACCTCGGTAATCACCATACCTTCAGGCAATTCGGTCTGGCGATAGGCGAAATGCATATCCTCCGGGCGCAGTGTGACCACATCCCCCGCCCGCGTGACAGCCGTGGCGGACACGAAGGCATCCGCGGTGTAGGTGCCATAACACCCTGCATTCATCTTGGCCGCGCCGCCGACGCTGCCGGGGATGGTGCGCAAATAGGTCAGGTCGATGCCTGCTTTCGCAGCGGTGATGGCCACCCGGCTGTCCAGCGCAGCAGCACCTGCGGTAACGGTGCTGCCGGCAACGGTGATGTCCATAAACGGACGCCCCAGCCGGATCACAACCGCATCCAAGCCCCCATCCCGAATGATCAGGTTCGACCCAACGCCCATTGGAAAGACATCCATCTCGTTGGGCAAATCCCGCAGAAATTCCGCCAGATCATCGGTGTCCTGCGGTTGAAAGAACGCCATCGCCGGCCCACCGACACGCAGCCACGTGAGGTCCGCAAGCGGGCGGTCGAGGGTCAAGGTGCCACGCGGTGTGGGAAGATCGGTCATATGCGCCTCAGGCTGCGATGTTGCGCCGTTGTGCAATGTTGCGCAAGGACATTCAACGGGCAGCGGTTGGTACATTTTGCACGGGGTGTCCTAAGGGGCTTGTACGTTTTGTACATTGGCGAGAGGTGCCCGCCGCGCGTTCGCTGGGCCGCGGGGCAGTGATCCGACGTGGGTGCGGCGCGGTTTATGGCAGTCGTTTTGCCTCCGAGTTGGTTTCAGCTCTCAGTGGCTAGCCATTCACTGCCCCGTGGGGGCGGCCCAGTGAACGCGCGGCGGGCTGACGCCCTTGATTCCGCGCTAGGGGGCAGAGTGGCAAAGGTGGCGTGATTAAAGGCATCTTAGTTAAGCGAACGAGCCATTAATACGGGCGAACTCAGTTCTGCAAGAAGTCCAAAATGACCTGCCCAAGGCCTTGCAAGCCATCCGAGCGCTTCTTCCATTTGATCATTGCATCGGCCGCCGTCCCGGCCACCTTCGCGGCTTTGCCTGCATCTTCACGATACATACTGACGCTGACCATCATGCGCGCAAGTTGGAAATCGATTTCCTTTTGCAAGCTGGATCGTTGCTCTTCGGTTTCAGCGGCTTCAAGTTCGCGGACCTTTGCATTCAGGCTGTCGAGCACCTCTTCAAAGATTGCCAGATCGGTCTTGGCAAGTGCCGGGTATTTGCCGTCCACGCCGGACCGCATGTCTTTAATCATCTCGGCAAAGGTCGCGACCACGTCCCACGGCTTGGCGTCGGCCTCCATGTGAATGCCGCGAAGCACCGAAAAACGAGCGATGGTCGTTGCAAAGTGTTTTTGCAACAATTGCGTTAAGTTACCCACCGCCGACCTAAGCGGTTCGGCGTAGTCCCCGAATTCAAGAGCCGTACTTTCTTTGTTGGCCTTGGTCTCAAGCAGCCTTCGCCACTCAGCGATCCGCCCAACCCGGAGCGAACCCACGGTTTCTGCTTTTTCGAACTCGGCCAGAATTGCACCAAGGTACGTCCGAACTAGTCCTACACCCTGCATGCCGCCATCTTCAAGTTCGAGCGCTTGGCAGAAGAGTTGGAGGTCTTCACGGAAGTCTTCGACGTCCTTCAGAAGCGCGTCCAAGGCCCCTGCGTCCGATAAATGCTCCCAATCCTCTTCGAACGGGATGGCAATCATCAGGTTGTGTAGGGTGTCGAGTTCAAAGCGAACAAGTGAGGCGCTGAGCAAGTCACCTATGTCGGCATTTTTAGGACCATTTCCCGAATGAAATCGGTCGTAGATTTCGAGCACTCGTCTATTTGCTTCGGCAGGGTCTTGTGCCCAAAGGTATGCATAGTTTTCGCCCTCTTCTTTGATGTGAGCGATTTCCAACAACATGTCTTCGTCGAATGGCTCGCCATCTAAGAGTGTTTGGTACCAATCTACCCAAAACGTCCAATTCGCTAGGTGCTCTCTGTTTACCCAGTGATCCCCATTCGGTTCCGAAAGTTGCTTGTTAGCCATTGAAGACTTCAAGGCCTGCCATTGCGCATCAAACTGTCCGTTTGCCGTCGAATTGAGTTTCTGCGGCGTATTTCCAGACCGGTACTCGGCGAGGTCCGTTTCGAATTGCTCAATGAGCCAATTTGCTGGCAAAGAATGAGTGGAGCTACTGATAGCATCCGATGCGATCTCTATCAGTTGCGTTGCTTGATCTGGCAAACTTCTGTTGCGGCTAGAGAGCAATCTCCAGCAAGCTAAGTAAAAATGCGATTTCCCGCTCAATTCATGAAGTTGATCCTGCAACTCAAGCAGCAGTCGCTCCGAAACATCGGAGCTTACGCTTAAGCCACCTGAAAGGATTGAGTTCAGCACTGGCGAAAATGGAAAACCATAGGCCGAGTGGCCCCACCTACTGCGGGAATATACAATAAAACTCGGAAGTTGCCGCAGAATCCACCGTTGGCCCATGCTGAAAAGAAAGTGCTGCGCCAGATCTGGCGTGGATGCTGAACTGAGAGACTGAAAGACTCTGTCACGAACCGTCGATGCATCTCGAAGAGACATGGAGATTTCGGCCCTTATCTACTACCCAGCCTGTACAATTAGGCTACCCTCTGTTGCCTGTCCGTACCACCCACCGCCACGCATAAACCAGCGGCCAGCGCAGGACGCTGGCGGCGGCGAGCAGGACCAGCACTGCACCCACCCAACCATTCTCCACATAAACCCACACCAAAACCGGCACGCCGAGCGCCATCATCCCATAGGCAAAGCGCCAGTGGTGGTCGCGGGAGGGGAACATGGCGCGGAGGTTGGCGAGGATGAGCCAGAGACAGGCGGCAGCGATGGAGTACATGGGCCGAGCGTGGGGTTTGGGGGCACGGGGGTCAAGTAGGAGTGAGCGCGCTCCGCGTCCCGGGCTTGACCCGGGACCTCGATGTCATGGTTGGTGCAGTTGTTCGGCGAGGCCCCGGATCAGGTCCGGGGCGTGGGGTGCGGATGGGCGAATGTTGCGAAATGGCGGGGTGAACCCCGCCCTACGGGCAGCGGTGCAGGGCGGGATTTATCCCGCCGAGCAACCGAGCGTGGCCCCGGATCAAATCCGGGGCTTGTGGTGTGGTTTGGCCAAGGTTGGGAGATGGCGGGGTGAACCCCGCCCTACGGGCAGCGGTGTAGGGCGGGAATTATCCCGCCGAGCAACCGAGCGAGGCCCCGGATCACGTCCGGGGCTGCGGTGGGTTCAACCCAACTCCTTCGGCAGTGCGTTCGCCCACGCGCTGATGGTCCCTGCCCCAAGACATACGACCATGTCGCCAGCGCGAGCCTGTTCTTTCACCAACCTCGTCAAATCCGCCAGATCATTGATCGCGCGGGCGTGGCGGTGGCCGTGGTTGATCAGGCCGGTGACCAGATCATCGCGCGACGCTCCGGGGATCGGGTCCTCACCTGCCGCAAAGATATCTGCGATGGCCACAACGTCGGCCTCGTTAAAACAGGTGCAGAAATCCTCAAAAAGCGAGGACAGCCGCGTGTAGCGATGGGGTTGGTGCACAGCGATGACGCGGCCTTCGGTCGCTTGGCGGGCGGCTTTCAAAACAGCGGCGATTTCGACCGGATGGTGTCCGTAGTCGTCGATGATCGTGACGCCATCCACTTCGGCAACTTTGGTAAAGCGACGGTTCACCCCCCCGAACGCAGCGAGCGCGTCGCGGATTTCATCCCCAGTCATGCCCAGATGGCGTGCCACGGCCACGGCTGCCAAAGCGTTCGAGACGTTGTGATCGCCCGGCATCGGCAACACACACCCTTCGATCACGAGGTCATCGGCCTGCAAAGCAATGTCAAAATGAGCTGACCCGCGTTCGTATCGAAGGTTTACCGCGCGGACATCCGCCTGAGCGTTGAAGCCAAAGGTGACCACGCGGCGGTCTGTGATCTTCCCGACCAGCGCCTGCACCTCTGGGTGGTCAGTGCAGCAAACTGCCAAGCCATAAAACGGAATGTTCGAGACGAAATCGAGGAAGCCTTTGCGCAGCGTGTCGAAGTCGCCCCAATGCTCCATATGTTCGGGGTCGATATTAGTGACGATGGCGATAGTGGCAGGCAAACGTGTGAAGGTGCCGTCGCTTTCATCGGCTTCGACCACCATCCATTCGCCGTCGCCAGTGCGGGCATTGGAATCGAAGGCATGGATGATGCCGCCATTCACGACGGTCGGATCAAAATCACCTGCATCCAAAAGCGTGGCGACCATTGTTGTGGTCGTCGTTTTGCCGTGCGTCCCCGCGACGGCGATGTTGGACTTGAGCCGCATCAGCTCGGCCAGCATCTCGGCGCGACGGACAACTGGAAGACCACGGCGGCGTGCTTCGTCCAGTTCGGGATTGCCGGGTTTGATCGCGCTGGAGATCACGACAACTTGCGCATTTTCCAGATTTTCGGCGCGTTGCCCTTCGAAAATCAGCGCCCCGTGATCGGCCAGACGTTTGGTGATCTTGGACGCTTTTAGATCCGACCCCTGCACGACATAGCCATGGTTCAGCAACACCTCGGCGATGCCGGACATGCCGATTCCTCCGATCCCCACGAAATGGATCGGTCCGACATCTCCGGGCAATTTGGTGGCGGCCATTTTGGCTTCTCCTGCAAAGTCACGCATTAACTTGGGTCCTGATAAACGGGTTACTGGGGAATGGCGAGTTGATCGACAAGGGCGACAAGGCGCTCGGTCGCGTCCGGTTTACCGGTAGACAACGCCGCCGCAGCCATTTGCGTGGCGGCTTTGGGATTTGTCATGATCGAGGTGATCTGTTCCGTCAGCGGGGCAACTTCAAAGGTGCTCTCTGGCATCAGGATGGCAGCGCCTGCATCGACAAGCCCGCGCGCGTTGGCTGTCTGTTCGTCGCGCACGGCGGCCGCGAGCGGCACAAGGATCGAAGGCCGTCCGATGACCGACAGATCAGCCACAGTCGAAGCCCCCGCCCGCGTAATCACTAGTTGCGCCTCGCTCATGCGCGCCGGGACATCGGTGAAGAATGTCTGCACATCCGCACGGACGCCGTGGTCTCCGTAATACGTCTCGACCCGGTCCACGTCTTCTTCCCGGGCCTGATGGCTGACGCGTAGATGGCGCAGGATATCATTTGGCAACGCCGCGATGGCGGGTGGCACGATATCCGACAAAATGCGCGCGCCCTGAGAGCCGCCCATCACGAGGATCTCCATAGGATAGTCGCCGGGCGGGATGTATCCGGCCCCTGCCCTGTCCAGAATGGCACCGCGCACCGGGTTGCCGGTATCGACACCTTCGACCCCATCCGGAAGTTCGGTCGGCCATGTTCCACAGGCAATGGCGTCGACACGTTTGGCAAAAAGCTCATTCACGCGTCCAAGGACACCGTTTTGTTCGTGGATGATGCGCGGGATTTTCAAAAGAGTGGCAGCCGCCATGGCTGGAATGGACGGATAGCCACCAAAACCAACAACGATCGCCGGACGATCAGCGCGCAATTTCGACAATGCGCTGATGACGCCGCCAGCGACCCGGAAAGGAACGCCAGCTTTGGCCACGACCCCGCCGCGCGCAAAGGTGGCTGAGGCCACAGTTTCGATTTTGACGGCAGATGGGAACGCGCCGGTGTAGCGTGCACCGCGTTCATCGGTGGACAAAGTGACCCGCCAACCGCGCTGCAACATGGCCTCGGCCAAGGCCTGCGCGGGAAACATATGACCCCCGGTGCCGCCGGCCGCGATGACAAGACGCGGCGCGTCGGTCATCGCGTGCGCCCTTTCAGGATGTCACCGATTTCGCCCTGTGGCCGCGTGCGCGTAAAGGCCAGCAGCATCCCGACGGCGATCCCCCCGGCGATCAGAGACGATCCCCCATAACTGACAAATGGCAATGTCATGCCCTTGGCTGGCAAAAGACGAACCGCAACACCCATGTTGATCATGGCCTGAACCCCAAACATCGCGGCAAGACCCGTTCCCGCAAGGCGGATAAACGGATCGCGTTCACGCATAAGGCGCATGAACGACCGAACAACCACGGTCGCATAGAGCGCGATAATGAAGAATACCAGCACCATCCCGTATTCCTCTGCGGCAACCGCGATGATGAAATCGGTATGGGCATCGGGCAAGGACCACTTGACCTGTCCTTCGCCCACTCCGGTGCCGAACAAACCGCCTTCGCGGATCGCGTTGGTGGCGTAACCGAGCTGCGTCGTCGGATCGACATCCGTGGCCAGAAACCCGTCGATGCGGCGGGCGAAGTGCTCTGATTGGCTATAGGCAACAGAGCCTGCAAGGATCACAAGCCCCGCCATGCACACCAGCAAGAGCATGGGTGCCCCCGCCACGAAATACATCACGCCCCAGCCGAATAGGACCAATGCAGCCTGACCAAAGTCAGGCTGCATGGCCAAAAGGAATGCGATGACCATGGCGACAGCAAAGGAATAGACGCGCCCGGGTGGTCCATTGATTTCCTGTGCGGAGGCCAAGAGCCATGCGGCAAAGACGATGAAGCCGGGCTTTAGGAATTCCGAGGGTTGGACAGATGCAAATCCGAGTGAATACCAACGCGTTGCCCCTTTGCCGAAATCGGTCCCGAAGATGGGCAAGAACAGCAAAGCGATGAAGGCGCAGAAAAACCCGATGACGGCCAGTCGGCGCACGACTGAGGGTGACATCATCGACGTGATGATCATCGCCACAAGGGCCAAACCGCCAAACACGCCTTGGCGCTGAACGTAGTGGAACGGCTCAAACCCATTCTTGGCTGCAAGTGGTGGTGAGGCTGCAAGTCCCAGAAGAATGCCCACGGCAAACAACATGAAGACGGCCGACATGGACCAGCTGTCCAATGTGCGCCACCAACGGGGGATGATCGGATCGGAGGATGCGACCGGAATCGCACCATGCACCATCTCTGTCATGGATCTACTGCCTACCTCATTAACCGCCCCTTTTCGGGGTCTGACACGCAGTATAGCCGGTTCGCGCCATGCAAGCTA
Organism: Shimia ponticola; assembly: GCF_007995215.1. Lineage (GTDB taxonomy): Bacteria > Pseudomonadota > Alphaproteobacteria > Rhodobacterales > Rhodobacteraceae > Shimia_B > Shimia_B ponticola. Next base: position 44,665 of record NZ_VCDK01000002.1, on the reverse strand, counting down.
GGCTAAGCTGTGACCATCGGCGAGGATCAGCGATGAACGATGATGCAGAGGCGATTGTTGGGATTTACCAACGTCACGCCACAGCCTTTCGACGCCTTCGCAAGCCTATCGGTAATGAGCGCAAATGGTTCATCAGGTTCACGGCATTGGTGCCGAAAGGCGGGACTGTTCTTGATCTGGGCTGCGGGTTTGGCGCTCCGGTTGCCGAAGCCTTGGTCATAGATGGGGCTACGGTTACAGGCGTCGACACTTCAGCATCGCTATTGGCCGAGGCGCGAAACCGCCTGCCTGATCAGACATGGATTGAGGCCGACATGCGCGGACTGGACTTGCAGCAACGCTTTGATGGGGTTCTGGCGTGGAACAGCTTTTTCCATCTCACGCCGCACGACCAACGCAATATGTTTTCCGTCTTTGCGCAGCATGCCCAGCCCGGCGCGCCGCTGATGTTCACGTCCGGGCCAGAAGCAAGCGAGCGCATCGGTGAATTCGAAGGAGAGCCCCTTTATCACGCCAGTCTTGATCCAACTGAATATCGAGATTTACTCAACGATGCTGGCTTTGATGTCGAGGCTTTTGTACCCGAGGACCCAGAGGCGCAGGGTCTGACAGTGTGGCTTGCCCTTAAGCGTCGCACGTGAGGCCCTTGCACGCACAGACGGAACGCGGCAGGGACGGCCCATGCATGTGGAATGTCTGATACTTGGAGCCGGCGCGGCTGGAATGATGTGTGCGGCACAACTGGGTGAGCGCGCGCTTGTGATAGATCACGCCAAAGCACCAGGTGAGAAAATCCGCATTTCCGGCGGCGGGCGCTGCAATTTCACCAATATGGAAGTGGAACCAGCCCGGTTCCTGTCCGCCAACCCGCATTTCGCAAAATCGGCGCTGGCCCGCTACACGCAATGGGATTTCATCGACCTCGTGGCGCGGCACGGCATCGCCTATCATGAGAAGACCTTGGGGCAGCTTTTCTGCGATGATACTGCCAAGGATATCATCGCAATGCTCCGCGCCGAGATGGGGGCTGCGCAGCTTTGGTTGCAGACGTCGCTCATCGACTTGCGCCATGACGGCAAGTTTGTGGCTGAGTTGGAAAAGGATGGACAGCGTCACAGCGTGACGGCCAAAAACGTCGTGGTGGCGTGCGGCGGCAAGTCGATCCCCAAGATGGGCGCAACAGGTCGGGCCTATGACATTGCGGCCCAATTTGGATTGCCCGTTACCGAAACGCGCCCCGCGCTTGTGCCATTCACCTTTCCTGAAAAACGATTTGCACCGATTTCGGGCGTGGCCGCGCCCGCCCGGATTTCAAACGCGCGCGCAGGATTTGACGAAGCTATGCTGTTCACCCATCGCGGGCTGTCCGGTCCCGCGATCCTGCAAATCTCAAGCTATTGGCGGGAGGGGGAAGAAATCATCGTCGACCTGCTCCCGGACACGCCGCTGGCAGATCATCTGAAAGCGGCGCGCAAAGAGACCGGCAAACGGCAGATCACCACAGAGCTTGCACGGCACCTGCCCGCGCGGCTGGTCGAGCATCTCACGCCCGAAATGGACTGGGCCGGAACGCTTGGGGCACTTTCCGACGCACGCATTGAAGAGATTTGCAACGCCTTGCGATCATGGCGGCTGCGTCCCGGAGGCAGCGAGGGCTACCGCACGGCAGAGGTCACTCTGGGCGGTGTGGATACCCAAGCCCTGTCGTCGAAGACCATGCAGGCCAAAAACATCCAAGGTCTGTTTTTTATTGGTGAGGCCGTCGACGTGACGGGATGGTTGGGCGGCTATAATTTCCAGTGGGCGTGGTCGTCAGGATGGGCCGCCGGACAGGCGATAGCGGCAAGCTGATTGGGGGCTTTGCCCCCGGCCTGCGGCCTCCCCCAAAGGTTATTGTGGAAAGATGAAGGTTAGCTGTCGTCCTGATGGGTGAGTTTTTCCACCTGATCGGCAAAGTCGTTCCCGCGCGCCTCAAAACTGTCGTATTGGTCAAAGCTCGCAGCCGCTGGTGCCAGCAACACTGTATCGCCAGCCTCGGCATCGTCAGCAGCGCGCGAAACAGCTTCGGCCATTGTTGTGCAGATGGCCGCGTCGATACCGCCCAGCCCAAGGGCGAAGGCTTCTGCCTCGCGCCCGATGACATAGGCTTTGCGGACTGAGCCTAGGTGAGCATGGAGACCATCAAGGCCGCCTTCCTTTTGCAGCCCACCGCAAATCCAGCGGATGTTCTGGAATGCCTCAAGCGCTTTGGCGGCGCTGTCGACATTCGTAGCCTTGCTGTCGTTGACGTAGGTAACGCCACCAACCTCGGCGATGAGTTGGGATCGGTGCGGCAGCCCACCAAAACTGTGAAAGGCGGCCTCAATCACGCGTGGTGCGATCCCGATGGAACGCGTGGCAGCATAGGCGGCGCAGGCATTTTGATGATTATGCGCACCGGGCAGGCCGGAAACCCCACGCAAGTCGATCGAGGCCACTTGGCGACCTTTGCGCGTTTCCGACAAGAAGCCTTTCTTGACGAAGACGGACCAGCCCGGCCCGTCGAGTTTTTGACCCGAAGAAATGCGGATGACACGGTCATCTGCTGGTCCCTCAGACAATTGCATCGCAAGGTAGCGGCCTTCGTTTTCATCTACGCCAACCACCGCGCGGTCCGGTCCACCTTCTGCGAAGAGCCGGCGCTTGGCCGCAAAATAGCCGCCCATGCCAGCATGTCGGTCCAGGTGGTCCGGCGACAGGTTGGTGAACACCGCAATGTCGGGGGTCAATGCCCGCGCGAGATCTGTCTGATACGAGCTGAGTTCCAGAACGACGACGTCCCCATCGGCAGCCGGATCAAGATCAAGCACCCCGCGCCCGATATTGCCCGCAAGCTGAGCGGGACGGTTGGCCTGCTCCAGAACGTGATGGATCAAAGCGGAGGTTGTCGATTTCCCATTGGAGCCTGTGACGGCAATGACCTTTGGCGTTTGATCGTAGTTTTCCCACGCACGCGTTGCGTAGGAGCGAAAGAACAGGCCAATATCGTTGTCCACGGGGACTCCCGCTGCCATGGCCGCTGCAATGACGGGATGTGGCTGGGGATACAGATGCGGAATGCCGGGTGAGATAATCAGGGCTGATGCAGAGCCGAGAGCGTCTCCCTTCAGCGGGTCTTGAACCTGAAATCCTTCATCTGCGGCGCGGCTGCGCCCTGCCTCGCCATCGTCCCAGCAGATGGGACGCGCCCCACCGGCCTCCAGCGCGCGCGCTGCCGTCAGACCGGTGCGCCCCATGCCAAGCACGAATACGGTTTTATCTGCGTAACCTTGGACAGGGATCATTGCTGCGGGCTCTTGCTCTGGGACGGTTCAGGCTACCAGTTAATCGGCTTTTGGTCGCGAAAGAAGCCCCCAGTCGGGCCGCTGTCGTCCAACGTGGCAAGCCACAGCGCGGTGTCTGCACCTTCCTGAGGTGTGCGCGGCGCGGACTGGCCACCCATGCGGGTGTGGACCCAGCCGGGGCACATCGCGTTGACCTTGACCGCCGAGGGCAACTCGCGTGCAGCTAGAACTGTCAGACCGTTCAAAGCCGCCTTGGCCATGCCATAGGCACCGCCGCCGCCGAGACCTTCGGAAAAGCTGCCCCAACCGCTGGAAACATTGACGATCCGGCCATAGCCGCGCGCCGCCATCGCCGGCCCGATCTGACGGATCAGATCATATGGCCCATCGACCATCACGGACATCGACAAACGATATCCGTCGGGATCTGCGAGCAAAGGGCGATCAAACAGGACGCCTGCGTTGTTGATCAAGATATCAAAGCCGGTGTCTGGAAGATGCCGCGCCTCTGGCTCGGCGAGGTCCAGCGGCATCGTCTTGTGTGGACTGTCGACGGCGCCCGGCTCCCGTACGCCGATTGTGACGTCGACGCCTTTCGCGGCAAGACCGTCTGCAATGGCCGCGCCTATCCCGCGGTTTCCGCCGGTGACCAACGCCCGCCGGACTTCATTGCGCGCCAAAGCCATTACCGGACCTTCAGCGTCGCAAGCCCGATCATCGCGAGGATCAGCGAGACAATCCAGAAGCGGATCACGATCTGAGGCTCGGCCCAGCCTTTCTTTTCGTAGTGGTGGTGGATGGGGGCCATCAGGAACACGCGCTTGCCGGTGCGCTTGAAATAGGCGACCTGAATAATGACGCTCAGCGCTTCGACAACAAACACACCGCCAACGATGGCCAGCACGATTTCGTGCTTGGTCGCGACGGCAATCGCACCCAACGCACCTCCCAGGGCAAGGGAGCCGGTGTCACCCATAAAGACTGCAGCCGGGGGCGCATTGTACCACAGGAAACCAAGCCCCCCACCGATCAGCCCCATCGAAAAGATCAGGATTTCTCCCGTTCCCGGCACGTAGTGCACATCAAGGTAGTCCGTGAAATCGACGCGGCCGACCGCATAGGCGATGACCCCCAAGGTACCCGCAGCGATCATGACCGGCATGATGGCCAGACCATCAAGACCATCGGTCAGGTTCACAGCGTTGGCCGAGCCCACAATTACGATCAGCGCGAATGGGATGAAAAGGATGCCCAGATTGATCAGCGTGTCTTTGAAAACAGGCAGAGCCAGCTGGTTTTGCAGGCTTTCTGGGTGCAGGTAATAGGCTGCAAGCCCCGCGATCGTGGCGATGATGAACCCAAGCCCAAGCCGAAGCTTTCCGGGCACGCCCGCAGTGTTCTGTTTTGAGACCTTGGCATAGTCATCGGCAAATCCGATGGCTCCGAAAGCAACTGTCACGAACAAGACCATCCAGACAAAGCCGTTGTCGAGCCGTGCCCAAAGCAAGGTCGACACGATCAAAGCCCCAAGGATCAAAGCGCCGCCCATGGTCGGGGTGCCTGCCTTTGAAAAATGACCTTCGGGTCCATCTTCGCGGATCGGCTGTCCCTTACCCTGTTTCTTGCGCAACAGGTTGATCAGCGGGCGACCGAATAGAAACCCAAAGACCAGCGCGGTGATAAAGGCCCCGCCCGCCCGGAAGGTGATGTAGCGGAACAGGTTGAAAAAATCGCCACCGTCCGACAGGAGGGTCAACCAATAAAGCATTGCTCTGGTCCCTTGATACTGTGGGCCAACACGCAGTTGGCCCCTACTTATTGAGCGGGCGGATGCCCGAGTTTGCGTATTGCGTCAACCACGCGGGCAACCTGAGACCCTTTCGAGCCTTTGATCAGCACCACATCGCCCGCGTCGATCAAGCGGTGGGCTTCAGATGCGGCCGCGTCTGCGGTTTCAAACCAATGCCCGCGCATATGCTGTGCAAGAGCTTCGTAGAGCGCGTGCATTCTGGGCCCGACGCAATGGATTTTGTCGAACTTCGCGAGGTTCGTGTCGGCGGCCAGAGCTGCGTGTTTGTCCAATTCGTCGGCCCCAAGCTCAAGCATGTCCCCAAGGATGGCCACCCGCCGTCCCTTTTGCACACGACCGATATTGTGGACAGGTTCAGCCGAAGCCAACACCTCAAATGCTGCAGCCATGGAGGTCGGGTTGGCATTGAAGGCATCATCAATCAGATCAATCGACGCTTCGACCTCGACTTCATCCAGAATAATCCGTTCACGCGTGCCACGCCCAGCGGGCGGGCGCCAAAGAGGCATGTCGACCACCGCGCGGCCAAGATCGCCACCCAGCGCCTGAACAGCAGCCAGAACGCCCAACCCGTTCATGCCAAAGTGTCGCCCTGCCGAGTTGATCTTGAGCAGGAACGCATCGTCACCTGACGTGGCTTCTACCAGTGTCGTATCGCCGGACAGTGTCAGCGTTGTGAGAGTGACGGCGTCGCCTGCCGCGCCAAATCCACGGCATTCCGCGCCGTTTTCTGCCGAGATTTCAAAGAGACGGTCAGCACAGGTCGTGTCGGCGTTCAAAATGGCTATGCCGCCCGGTTCCAGCCCCTCTGTAATGGATGCCTTTTCACGCGCGATGCCGGAAATATCGTCAAAGGCCTCAAGATGAGCCGGAGCAATGGCAGTGATCATCGCAACGTGCGGACGCACCATCCGCGCCAATGGGGCGATTTCGCCCGGATTGCTCATGCCAATCTCGAACACACCGAATTCGGTGTCGACGGGCATGCGTGCAAGAGTAAGCGGCACGCCCCAGTGGTTATTATAGCTTGCCTCCGCAACGTGCGTTCGTCCTTGGCGGCTGAGGACCGTGTGCAGCATTTCCTTGGTTGATGTTTTACCGACTGAGCCAGTCACAGCGACAATGCGCGCACGTGTTCGCGCGCGGGACGCCCGACCCAGAGCCTCAAGCCCTGCAAGGACATCTGGCACAATCAAAAGCGGCGCGTCTTCTGGAACGCCGTCCGGAACACGCGACACCAGAGCGGCCCCCGCTCCATTTTCGAGGGCTTGCGCGACGAAATCATGACCGTCGCGCGCGGCCTTGAGCGCCACAAAAAGATCGCCGGGCTGCAAAGTGCGCGTGTCGATGCTGACACCGTTGACCACCCAGTCCGAAGTCGCGCGCCCGCCCGTCGCCTCAACCGCCTCTGCCGAAGTCCATAAGGTCATCCGAGTTTTCCGTCCAATGCAGCCACCGCAATCGAGGCTTGTTCCACATCATCAAAGGGCAGCACCTGATCGCCGACAATTTGCCCCGTTTCATGGCCTTTGCCCGCAATCAGCAAGGTATCGCCCGGGCCAAGCGCATCGACGGCACGCAGGATGGCCTCGGCCCGGTCGCCGACTTCGGTCGCTTCTGGCGCGCCTTCCATGACCGCCGTGCGAATGCGGGCGGGGTCTTCGCTGCGGGGGTTATCATCGGTGACATAGACAACATCCGCATATTGCGCCGCCGCTTGCCCCATCAGCGGGCGTTTACCCGGGTCACGGTCGCCGCCTGCCCCGACGATCACGATCAACCGTCCCATCACATGCGGGCGCATAGCCTGAAGGGCGGTCGCAACGGCGTCGGGCGTATGGGCATAGTCAACAAAGACGGCCGCGCCGTTGTCGCGTGTCGCCGCGAGTTCCATGCGGCCGCGTACGGTCTGCAACTCGGCCAAGGCACGGAAGGTCTGCGCGGGATCTGCGCCGCAGGCGATGACCAGACCGGCGGAAATCAGGACATTCTCGGCTTGAAACCCACCCAGCAAATCCAGCCGCACCTGAGTTGTTTCACCGTCATACCGGATACGAATATCCTGTCCGGTCGCATCGTAACGCTGGGCTTCAAGGCGCAAGAGCGCATCCTCGTGCTGTCCAACGCTCAGGACCGATTGTCCGCGACCACGTGCGAGATTTGCCATGTCCTGACCGCGCGGGTCGTCGATGTTGATTACCGCGATACCATCAGGCGGCAGCACCCGTTCAAACAGGGCCGCCTTGGCGGCGAAATACGCCTCGAACGTTTCGTGATAATCCAGATGATCCTGCGTGAAGTTGGTGAACCCCGCCGCCCGCAGGTTGACCCCGTCCAATCGACGTTGATCAAGCCCATGGGACGATGCCTCCATCGCGGCATGCGTCACACCATGCGCGGCCGCCCCGGCAAGAGCACGGTGAAGCGTAATCGGTTCCGGCGTCGTATGTCCCAAGGGCGCCGTCCATGCGCCTTCGACGCCTGTGGTCCCAAGGTTGACTGCTGGCAGGCCAAGCGCCGTCCAAATCTGACGCGTGAAGCTCGCAACCGAGGTTTTGCCGTTGGTGCCTGTAACGGCCACCATATTCGCAGGCTGCGCCCCAAACCAGAGCGCCGCGGCAGCGGCCAGCGCGCCGCGCGGGTCGCTTGTGACAACCAGCGCCACATCCGATCCGTCCAATTCATCTGCGGCCAAGGCAGCGCCTGTCGCATCCGTCAAAATGGCGGCCGCGTCCTGACGCAACGCGTATTGAATGAACTCGCCGCCATGAATGTTCGAGCCTGGCAAGCCGGCAAACAGAAAGCCGGGCTTCACCTCACGGCTGTCGACTGCCAGCCCCGCAATCAGGGGATTCTTTCCATCTTTGGCCGCTAAGCCCAGATCAGACAGGAGTTTTTGGTCTTTTGCGGCCTGCTCTGCCACGGCTGCCCCCTAGTTGCTTGAGGCCAGCGTTACACTTTCCAGCACACCGGGTTCAACTTCTGGCCGCAAGCCAAGCAAAGGCGCGACCCGCTGAATCAACTCGGCCGCGACGGGCACAGCGGTCCAGCCAGCGGTCCGGCGCGGCTTGGTGCCCGATGTTTCAATCGGTTCATCCAGCGTTACGACCAGCACGTATTTCGGGTCATGCGTCGGGAACACCGTGGCAAAGGTCGTGATGGTCCGATCCTTGTAGTAGCCACCTTGCGGACGCGGTTTGTCGGCTGTGCCGGTCTTGCCACCCACGGCATAGCCCTGCACATCCCCAAAGCTTGCGGTGCCCTGAGTGACCACCTTACGCAGCATCGTTCGCGCCGCCGCCGACACCTCTGGTCTGACGATCCGTTCGCCTTGGATGCGGGTCTTTTGCTTCAAGAGCGTCGGGTTGACCCGCGTTCCACCGTTCAACAAGGACGCGTAGCCGGCCGCAAGGTGAAGCGGCGACGTGGAGATGCCGTGGCCGTAGGAAATCGTCATCGCCGACAACTCGGACCAATTCGGCGGCAAGAGCGGTTTGCCGGTTGGGGCTTCGACCATTTCAATGCTGGTCGGCTCCAGAAAGCCAAGCGCGCCGAGGAACTCTTTCTGACGTTTGATCCCGATATCGAGCGCGATCCGAGCGGTACCGACATTTGACGATTTTTCGATGACTTTGGATGCTGTCAATGTCGGGCCATAGTTCTTGTTCTGGAATTCACCGATCTCGAACTTGCCCCATTTTAGCGGACGCGACGTATTGATCGGGGTCTCCGGGTTCAAAAGCCCAAGCTCCATCCCCTGCGCCACCGTGAAGATCTTGAACGCGGACCCAAGCTCGTACACCCCCTGCACCGCACGATTGAACAATGGGCTGTCGGCTTGATCGCCCTCGGTCAAAGGACGGGGGCGATTGTTGGGGTCAAAGTCAGGAACAGACGCCAGCGAAACAACTTCGCCCGTATGCGCATCCATGAGCACGGCAGCCGCACCCTTGGCATTCAAAAGCCGCATGCCGCCGTAAAGCACACGTTCGACGGCGGCCTGTACGCTTAGGTCAATCGACAGCTCAAGAGGCGCACCGCCATGCGCGGGATCACGCAGATAGTCGTCAAAAAACTTTTCCACACCCGCCACGCCGAGGATTTCCGCCGTCGCAACGTCTTCGCGGCCAAACTGAACACCCCCCAGTATATGGGCAGCGAGAGGACCGTTGGGATAAAGCCGCATCTCACGCGGACCGAACAGGACACCGGGGTCCCCAATGTCATGCACGGCTTGCTGTTGTTCCGGACTGATCCGCCGCTTAATCCAGAGAAATTTGCGTTTGCCGCTGAAATCCTTGAGCAATTCGGCCTCATCGAGGTCCGGGAAAATCGCCGCAAGCTGTTTGGCTGTACCTTCCCTGTCGATCAGGTCCTGCGGATGTACATAAAGCGAGTGTGTGTCAAAATTCGTTGCCAGAACACGCCCGTTTCGGTCGACGATATCCGCCCGTTGCGCCGTGATCGTGGTCGACGATGCGATTGTGCGCGGCTCTTGCGGCTCTGACACCGCCAAAAGGCTCATCCGAGCGCCGATCAGGACAAACCCACAAATAAACAGCGCGCCAAGCACCAAAAGACGGCCTTCGGCCATTTGTCGCGCCTTGTCGCGCATGACCTCGTGCCGTTGGCGAATGTTCTCGCGTTCGATCAGATCGGGGTTTTCGCCCGCCGCCCGAGCGCCAATGATGCGGGCCAAAGGACGAAGGGGCACACGGGTCATGGCCGATCCTCTTCTTCAAGGCTGCGATCCATGACTTCGACCGCATCGGTGATCATCAGATCGGCTGTCGGAAATGCCACCTGGTCAATCGATCCAAATTGATCCGGGGCCAGGGGCAGCAAGCCGAGCTTGTCAAAATTCAGTTCCGCGAGATCGCGCAGACGATCCGGACGGTTCAGATAGGCCCACTCAGCCTTGAGCACGCCCAGACGCGACCGCGCGGATGCGATGTCACGGTGCAGCTTTTCAACCTTGGCGATGGAAGCCTGCGTTGCGTAATTCTCGGAGTAGGCCCAGGTCGCCAAGGCGATGACCACAATCGCGGCAAAGGACAAAAGCAGCGTCTTCATTTGCGGGACCTCCGTTGAGGGGGCAACATCGGCATTCCGGTCTCACGCGGATCGATCGCCGGAGACTGCACTGACGTCCGCCGGGCGATCCGCAGCTTGGCAGAACGAGCGCGCGTGTTTGCAACCATTTCCTCGGCTGACGGGGCAACTGCCTTGCGCGTGACGATATCGAATGGGGCCGTGTCGACCTCTTCGGTCTTGGCGTATTTGTTGGTGCGTGTCGGCTTCGCTCCGCGCAGTTGCAGGAACCGTTTGACCATGCGGTCCTCGACAGAGTGGAACGTCACCACAGCCAAAAGACCGCCCGGCTTCAAAGCGCGCTCCGCCGCCATAAGCCCCTGAAACAGCTGGTCATATTCCGAGTTCACGGCAATTCGCAGCGCCTGAAAACTCCGCGTCGCGGGATGCGAGCCGCCCGGTTTCTTGCGCGGCAGGCAGCCTTCGATCAGGTCAGCAAGCTGCAAGGTTGTCGTGATTGGTGCCAAATCACGTGCGGCCACAATCGTGCGCGCAATGCGGCGCGCCGCGCGTTCTTCGCCATAGTGAAAAAGAATATCGGCAAGCTCGGCCTCGGTCGCGTCAGCGACAATATCGGCCGCAGACCGCCCCGCTTGGCTCATTCGCATGTCCAGAGGACCGTCGCGCATAAACGAAAAACCGCGCTCTGCCTGATCCAGCTGCATCGACGAGACACCGAGATCGAGAACGACGCCATCAAGATCGGCGCCGTGTTGGTCCATATCCGAGAACGTCCCTTCCACAAGCTTGAGACGTTCGCCATAGCCCTTGGCCCACTCAGCCGCCATCGCGAACACCGCGGGATCACGGTCCACCGCGATCACCTGCGCGGCTCCGGCATCCAAAAGACCACGGGTGTAGCCACCTGCGCCGAACGTGCCATCCAGCCAGATACCCCGAATGGGCGCGCAATGGGTCAGGATCGGATCAAGCAGAACGGGAATGTGGGGTGCGGCAGCAGACATTCCTTAATTCTCCGGAGCGCCATCCAAGTACGACAGCGGATCAAAATCGTCGGGCAACTCGTCCAGCCATGCTTCGGTCTTGGACAGCTCTTCCTCTTCGTAAGTCTCGGGCTTCCAAATCTGGAACGTGTCACCTGCTGCGATAAAGAATGCTTCTTTCTCCAGCCCGATTTTTTCACGCAGCTTTGCGGGAAGCACGAGACGCCCGGTTTCATCGACATTGGTCGGAAAGGATTGGCCGTGGAAAAGGCGCTGCAGCATTTTGCGCTGCACCGAGCCGCGCGGCAGCGCGTCGATCTTGTCGTCCACCTCGTTGATGGCGTCGATCGTGTAGCATTCAAGGTAATTGCGGCGGTGATCGCCATAGACGATGACCAGCTCGGGGTTCAGCCCGTCGGTCCAGGCGGGGTCCGATTGTTCAAGCACACGGCGAAACGAGGCCGGGATAGACACCCTGCCTTTCGTATCCACCTTGTGGTGGCTTTCGCCTCTGAACCTGCGGGCCACGCGGTCCTCTCACTGTCCTGCCCCGCTTGTTCGGGGTCTTGAAATGGAAACGGCGGATTGAACTGCTGCCACTGTTCAATCCGCCGCCCTCGTCCCGTCACCGGGATGTCCAGCTGCGCGCGCCACCTGGGGGGATGTCTGCTCGCCCGCGCGCCGGATCTCATGTTCACGAAGTTGGGGGTGCCTGTATGAAACCTGCAATTTTCGGTCCGCGTGAGGTCTTGTCGCCTCTATTCGCCCTGCCCTTCGATGCATTTAGGGATGCCATGGGAGATCATGGGAAGCAAGGGATTTTATGGGAAAGCGCGGGTCCATGCGGGAGCCCATGCGGCAGGCTTGCAACACAAATGGTCGCATCAAGCACCCAAATCGCAACAAATGGTAAAATAGAGAAAGATTATCACAACATATAGTGGCGGCAAACTGGCCTATCTCTGCCCCATAAATTCCCAGATTTTTTCGCCAAAGCCGGTGTAACAGCGACTTTCTCTGATGCCGACCCTAAAAAACAGCAAGAGTCCTGCCGAATCCGACACGCGATTCCCTGGGCCCACGGCGGCATGCCGGTTTGGCCCATGAATTCCCACAGGTGCCATGATTTCCCATGAAAGTCGGATGAGACAAGCGGAAGGTCTTTGTCCTCACCCGCTCAAGAGAGCGCGAAACACCAAATGCGCCGCTCTTAGGCTTTGCCCAACGCCACGAGGTTTGCCGCCAAGTCACGATACGCACGCGCCATCGGACCGTCACCCCCTGCAACAGGTGTGCCACCGTCGCCAGCAAGCCGCGTCTCTAGATCAATCGGCAATGCCCCAAGAAACGGAAGCCCCAGCGCCTGCGCCTCTGTTTCGACACCACCGCGCCCAAAGATATCATGCGTTGACCCGCAATCCGGACAGGTGAACATCGACATGTTCTCGATCAGGCCAGTCACAGGCGTGTTCAATGTCTTGAACATGTCCAGCGCCTTGCGCGTGTCTATCAATGCCACGTCCTGCGGTGTCGACACGATGATCGCGCCATCCACCTTGTAGCGCTGGCACAAGGTCAGCTGCACATCTCCGGTTCCGGGTGGCAGGTCGATCAACAACACATCAAGCGCACCCCATTCCACCTGCCCCAGCATTTGCTGCAAGGCGCCCATCAACATCGGGCCCCGCCACACGACGGCTTTGTCAGGATCAACCATCAAACCGATCGACATCATCGTGACGCCATGTGCCTGAAGGGGAATGATGGTTTTTCCATCCGGGCTGCCGGGCCGTTTCGATACACCCATCATGCGCGGCTGCGACGGTCCGTAGATGTCAGCGTCGAGCAGTCCTACGCGCCGCCCCTCTTTGGCCAGCGCCACAGCGAGGTTCGAGGATACGGTCGATTTCCCAACCCCGCCTTTGCCCGATCCAATTGCAAGAATCCGATCAACGCCCGGCACACCCGCCGGTCCTGCCTGTGTCTGTGGCGTCGGATGACGTCCAATCTTCAGGTTCGGCGGCGGCGCAGATGCTGCCTTTGCTGCGGCAGGCCCATGCGCCGTAAGAATGACTGAGGCTTTGTCGACGCCTGGCAGAGCCAAGACCATCTTTTCAGCCGCATCGCGGATGGCATTCATCTTTGCCGCAATCTCTGGCGTCGGCGCTTCGATGACAAAGCGAACTATTCCCTCGTCCACCGTCAGAGCGCGCACCATGTCCCGCGATACAAGCGTACCTCCATCAGGCAAAGCCAATGTATCAAGAACAGACAAGACGCTTTCACGGGATGCAGACATGCCAATCTCCTTCACGGTTACCGCGTAGTGTAGGGCAATCCCGAGAGGTGCAAGCCCAAGTGTGACGACCCAGCCCGGTTCAAGGGGGCGACCTGTGAATAGGTCAACACTACTTATGCAGTTTCTGCATAGCGGCATTGCCAAGGCAATACTTGTGCGGATGCAGCATATTCCTATCTTTGACGCATCAGCGGATGGGCCGCTGACACAAACCGAGACGAATGAAATGGCATATAACTCCACACTCACCGCATCCCGCTTCGACGTTCTGGCACGTGTTCAGGCGTTGTTTGCTGACGCAAAGGACGCGTGGGCCCGCTATGCTCTGTACCGCACGACGCTCAACGAACTCCAAGCGCTGAGCAACCGCGAACTGGCCGATCTTGGCCTGTCGCGCGCGAACCTGGGCAGCATCGCCTACGAAACGGCCTACGGCAAATAAAGACACACGGTTCGAAACATCCACCTCCTCCCTAGGATGTTTTGAAATCGCGGCGGTGCCACTCCTCCCTAGGTACCGCCGCAGAATTCGGCCAAAGCCTCAACAAGGCGGCCAATCAGATCAAAGGCCTCACTCCTCCCTAGAGGTCCTTTGAAATCGGCGGCGATACCCCCTCCTCCCTTGGGTATCGCCGCTTTTTTATGCGCGCTCGTCTTTCGGCGACCCCATGACGATAAAGGTCGTGATGGCATCGACATGGGGGACCGTGCCCAAGACCTCTGTGTGAAAATACTTGAAACTCGGCAGGTCAGCGACCTCGACCCGCAAGAGATATTCGACCGTGCCCGTGATGTTGTGACACTCGCGCACTTGCGGCGCCGCGGACATAGCCCGCTCAAACGCTTCCTGACTGGCCTTGGTGTGATTGGACAGGCCCACCGTGACATAGGCCACAAATCCCTGCCCCAAGGCCTGCCGGTTCAGAACCGCCCGGTAGCCTTGGATCACCCCGCGTTTTTCCAGATCTTGCACGCGCCTCAGACACGCAGACGGCGATAGCCCCACCTTGTCCGCCAAATCCAGATTGCTGATCCGACCATCGCGAGACAGCTCGCGCAATATCTTTTCGTTGATTTCATCCATGACGCCGCACAGTTGCGCAGATTCCTGAATTCGCGGCAAGTTCGCAATTTCATAGCGGCATTTCCGCAGGATGTTGCACAGATGACCTACGACCTCATGCTTGCGCTCGCGCTCTTTGCCTTTGTCAGTTCCATAACGCCGGGCCCAAACAACCTGATGCTCATGGCATCAGGCGCGAATTTCGGAATGATACGGTCCATCCCGCATGCGCTTGGGATCGCCATCGGCTTTACGGTGATGGTCATCTTGGTCGGCTTGGGATTGGCACAAGTCTTTGACCGCTTTCCAGTGCTGCACGTTGTCCTCAAGATTGCAGCAACAGCCTATATGATCTTCCTCGCGTGGAAAATCGCAACCTCCGCACCGCGCCTCAATGCAGCTGATGTCGGCGGTCATCCGATGACCTTTCTGCAAGCCGCTGCCTTCCAGTGGGTCAACCCAAAGGCATGGGCCATGGCGTTGACCGCCGTCACGGTCTACACGCCGACCGGCTCAGGCGTTCTCGTCGTCGTCGCAGTGGCCGTGATCTTCGGTCTCGTGAACCTGCCCTCCATCGGCGTTTGGGCATTCATGGGGGTTCAAATGCGCCGTTTCCTCACAACCGCCGGACGCCTGAGACTGTTCAATTGGACGATGGCAACGCTTCTCATCCTGTCGCTTTGGCCGATCCTTCAGATCTGAACCGCACCCCTTCTATGTTTCAGAAATACTCCGGAGAGCACGAGAGGCAGAGCCTCTCGTCGCCGCCGCAGGCGGCGCCCCAGAGATGTCACAGCCAGCGTCAGCTGGCGAAGAGGGAGGTGGGTGGGCCCGCCTCGCTCAAGGACGCCAACGCAGGAAATTTGCGATCAGGCGCAAGCCCGTTGCCTGGCTCTTTTCAGGGTGAAACTGGGTGCCGACCATGTTGTCGCGTCCGACAACGGCGGTGATTTCAGTTCCGTAGTCGACATGTGCCAGACGCTCGGCATCCGAGGTGGTATGGAAATGAAAGGAATGCACGAAATAGGCATGGTCGCCCGTGGTGATACCGTCAAATACCGGATGCGGATGGTCGAGGATCAGGTCATTCCACCCCATATGCGGCACCTTCAGACCGGGTGCCACAATGGGTTCGACCGCACCTGCCACCCAATCCAGGCCAGGTGTGTCGACGTATTCACGACCCACGCTGGCCATCAGTTGCATACCGACGCAGATGCCCATGAAGGGGCGCGCCTTCACCGTCACCGCCTCGATCATGGCCTCATAGCAGCCCGACGCGCGCAGAGCGTCGGAACAGGCCGGAAATGCGCCATCGCCGGGCAGGACGATCCTGTCAGCCCGCGCCACATCATCCGGCCGGTCAGTGACGATCACATCACCCGCACCGGTTTCAGCAGCCATGCGTTGAAACGCCTTCTCCGCGCTATGCAGATTGCCGCTATCGTAGTCGATCAGAACCGTCAGCACAGGTCAGAGCGCCCCTTTGGTCGACGGAATGGCATCCGCCTTGCGCGGATCGGTTTCCAACGCATCGCGCAACGCACGCGCCACTGCCTTGAACGCCGCCTCTGCGATGTGGTGGCTGTTGAACCCGTGCAATTGATCGACATGGAGCGTGATGCCGCCATGGGTGCTGAACGCCTGAAAGAACTCGCGCACCAGCTCGGTATCGAAACCGCCGATTTTCTGGGTCGGGAAGGCGACATTCCAGATCAGAAATGGCCGTCCCGACAGGTCCAAAGACGCACGGACCTGTGCATCATCCATCGGCAGATGGCAGGAGCCGTATCGCACGATCCCGCGCTTGTCGCCCATGGCCTCGGTCAATGCCTGTCCCAGTGTGATCCCGACATCTTCGACCGTGTGGTGATCGTCGATGTGCAGATCACCGGTCGCGCGCACCTCCATGTCGATCAGCGCGTGACGGGCAAGCTGATCGAGCATGTGATCGAAAAATCCGACACCAGTCTGGTTGTCATAAGTCCCTGTTCCATCAAGGTTGATGGTCACGGTGATATCGGTTTCCGCCGTCTTGCGGGTGATTGTCGCGCTGCGCATCGGGTATCCCTTCGCTCAAGTCGCGGCCCTTTTGGCAGGCTCGGCGCGCCAAGCCAAGCCTGAGCTACGGCATCGGGATCGGTCCAGCATCGACTGGGACCGCATAACCACGCTGAAACGCGGGCCGCGCGGCCAGACGCGCGTACCATTCCGCGACATTTGGATACGCGTTGAGGTCAATCTTCTGATATTCGAACCGGGACACCCATGGCCAGATCGCGAAATCCGCAACGCTCAAATCGCCCGCGACATGCGCGCGCCCTTCGAGCCGCTTGTTCAGAACGCCGTAAAGGCGCTCAGCCTCGCTCTTGAAACGCGCTTCGGCATAGTCCGACTTCCCCGGGTTGAAGTGCAGGAAATGATGCGCCTGCCCCAGCATTGGGCCCAATCCCCCCATCTGCCACATGACCCATTCGACCATCGTCCAGTGCTCGGCCGTGCCATAATCCGGCGCGAACTGGCCGGTCTTGGCAGCAAGGTACAAAAGGATCGCGCCGGATTCGTTGATCACCTGATCGCCGTCGACCAGCGTGGGAATCTTGTGGTTGATGTTCAATGAAAGAAAATCGGGACTGTGCTGATCGCCCTTGCCGATATCTATGGCAAATGTCTCATAGTTCAGGCCCATTTCCTCCAACGCGATTGAGACCTTGCGCCCGTTCGGGGTGGACCACGTATATAACTGCATGCCGCTGCTCATTTGCTGACTGTTCGCATCAGCCTAGCAGGGAATATTGGCGAAGGCCTACCTTCGAAATGGCGAGCCCTGCTCGGAAAGCCTGCCCGCGTGGGATCAAATCGCCTGGCTATACCGCGTGGTGGACGGATTTTCCGGGTCACGCGTCGACATTTCTGCCGCGATCAGGCGAGCCAACTGGTGCGCCCATGGTTTCAGGCGAATGTGATCACCTTCGATTTCCAGCGCATCCTCATATTTGGCGATGACGGCTTTCATCCGCTCCGCGACCGCTGGCAGCTCTGTAGGCACATCTGTTTCGAAATAGCACATCAGGTCTGCCACGATGCGGGCGACAACGCGATCTTGCGCAGTCAACGCATACCCGCGCGCAACCGGCATCTGCCCTTCTTCGACCATGCCGGAATACTGACCCGTCGAACTGAGATTCTGCATGTAACCTTCGGGATATGTCGAAATGCCAGAGGCGCCCAACGCGATCAGATAGGGTGCCTGATCGTCGGTATATCCTTGGAAAGAGCGCTTTAGTCGTCGTTCAGCCAAGGCGCGCGTCAGTCCATCGCCATCCGTTGCAAAGTGATCAATGCCAATCTGCGTCATGTTCGCGGACAGGAACTCCTCGCGCGCCTTTGAAAACAGACCATAGCGCCGTTCAGGGTTCGGCAGCGCATCGGCAGGGATCATGCTTTGACGTTTCGACATCCACGGAACATGGGCATAGCCAAAGAGCGCCACACGGCCCGGAGCCATATCAAGTGCGGTGTTCAATGTCTCGCCCAAGCTGTCGAGCGTTTGGTGCGGCAGCCCGTAGAGCAGGTCAAAGTTCAGATTGGCAACGCCGCGCACGCGAAGCATTTCAACGACATCTCGTGTCAATTCAGGGGATTGCTCGCGCCCGATCGCAGCCTGAACAGCAGGATCGAAATCCTGAATTCCGATGCTTGCGCGGCTCAGGCCCCATTTCACCAGCATATCAAGACGCTTGGGTCCGACATCAGTCGGATCCACCTCGACCGAGAACTCTTCCAAACCGCCCAGATCAAAATGGGTGTTCAGCCCGCTCAGCAATTGATCCAGCAGCCCAGCGTTCAGAATGGTTGGTGTCCCACCCCCAAGATGCAGGCGACTGACGCGAAGATCTTTTGGCAGGTTGGCCCGCACAAGGGCCGCCTCGGCCAGAACACGACCAACATACGCTTGAAGCGGACCTAAGGTTTTGGTGCCTTGGGTCCGGCATGCGCAAAACCAGCACAAACGCTTGCAAAAAGGGATGTGGACATAGAGCGACACGTCCGATCCTGGGGGCATGGCCTGTTGCCACTGGGCCGCATCAGCCGCGCCCTTATCTTTGTTAAACCACGTGGCAGGTGGAAACGACGTGAAGCGAGGCACCCTTGCGTCGAAAAGACCGTGGCGTTTGAGCTGGAAAATGTGTTTCATGACCCAACGCATAGGCGGGGCGCTCGCCTTTATTCCTTGATCCAGATCAAGAGTGTCGAAAATGGTCCAAGCAATGCTTCAAGAACATGTGTCATGCTCCAGTTGCCCGATCCGGCATCGTGCGGTCTGTGCCAAGTGCGACACCGACGAGCTGGAACGCTTGAACGCGATCAAGTTCTACAAGACCTATGCCGCTGGAGAAACCATTGCATATCAAGGTGATGAGCTGGATGTTGTTGCATCGGTTGTCAGCGGCGTGGCCACTCTTGAACGGGGCATCGAAGATGGGCGCATGCAGATGGTCGGTCTCTTGTTGCCGTCTGATTTTATCGGGCGTCCCGGGCGGACAATTTTGAACTACGACGTTACTGCCGTTTCTGACGTCACATTATGCAGTTTCCACCGCCAACCTTTTGAGCAGCTTTTGATTGAGATTCCACATCTTCAAGAGCGGCTTTTGCAGATGGCTTTTGACGAACTTGATGCTGCGCGCGAATGGATGCTCTTGCTCGGACGCAAAACGGCGCGCGAAAAAATCGCCAGCATGTTGATCTCGGTCGTCAAGCGCACCCATCTTCCAGAGGGTCAATCGCTGGGCACCGCAACACGCCTTGAATTGCCTTTGAGCCGCGAGGCCATGGGCAACTTTCTGGGCCTGACAATCGAAACCGTCAGCCGTCAATTTACAGCCCTCCGCAAGGACGGCGTGATCGAGCTTGAAGGCAAACGTGTCGTGATTATTCCCGATATGGATCTTCTGCTCGCAGAAAGCGGTGACGACGACGATGGCGGTCTTCTAGCCTAACTGCCCCCCCATGCACTTTTTGGAAATCTCGTTTCAGAAGCGTCGCTAGAGCGTTTTTGATCCAGATCAACGTTCCAATTTCGAATCCCACTTAGACCCATCCTGCGAACAGCCAAGATGCCCCTCATCTCGTGGGCATGGCGTACCAAAGGAAAAAACATGTGGGACGCAATTAAACTCATTGCTCTGGGGCTTATTGCCCTGGTGGCGGCGATGGCCGCCAACTGGGGGCATGACCTAGCCTATCAGGTTCATGCCATCATCATCATGCTTGTCGCGGGGGCCATGTTTGTATGGCAGTTGCGATCTGTCGACGAACCCGTGCCTGCGGTGGATACGGGCGGATACATGGATGACGTTGTCCGCTATGGGGCCATTGCAACTGCCTTTTGGGGTGTTGTCGGGTTTCTGGTCGGGGTGGTCATCGCGTTTCAGTTGGCCTTTCCGGCGCTGAACCTCGACTGGGCTCAACCATTTGCAAACTTCGGACGCCTTCGCCCGCTGCACACCAGCGCGGTGATTTTCGCGTTTGGGGGCAACGCACTGATCATGTCGTCGTTCTACATCGTGCAGCGAACCTGCGGCACGCGGCTCTGGGGCGGGAACCTCGCGTGGTTCGTGTTCTGGGGCTACCAGCTGTTCATTGTCTTGGCGGCCACCGGCTATCTGTTGGGTGCGACGCAGTCGAAAGAATACGCTGAACCCGAGTGGTACGTGGACATCTGGCTGACGCTGGTCTGGGTGGCATTTCTTGCTGTTTACCTCGGCACGATCTTCCGCCGCCGGGAAAAGCACATCTACGTCGCCAACTGGTTCCTGCTGTCCTTCATCATCACCGTGGCGATGCTTCACATCGTCAACAACCTGTCCATTCCGGTGTCCCTACTGGGCTCCAAATCGGTTCAGGTCTTTGCCGGTGTTCAGGACGCCATGGTTCAGTGGTGGTACGGCCACAACGCTGTGGGCTTCTTCCTGACCGCAGGCTTCCTTGGGATGATGTACTACTTCGTGCCAAAGCAGGCGGGTCGTCCTGTGTACAGCTACAAGCTGTCGATCATTCACTTCTGGGCGCTGATCTTCCTGTATATCTGGGCTGGTCCTCACCACCTGCACTACACGGCGTTGCCTGACTGGGCCTCGACGCTGGGCATGGTGTTCTCGATCATCCTGTGGATGCCGTCCTGGGGTGGCATGATCAACGGTCTGATGACTCTGCAAGGCGCATGGGACAAACTGCGGACCGACCCGATCATCCGGATGATGGTTATCAGTCTCGCCTTCTACGGCATGTCGACCTTTGAAGGTCCGATGATGTCGATCCGCGCGGTTAACAGCCTCAGCCACTACACCGACTGGACCATTGGTCACGTGCACTCTGGTGCGCTGGGTTGGAACGGCATGATCACCTTCGGTGCTCTTTACTTCCTCGTGCCACGCCTTTGGGGCCGTCAGCAGATGTATTCGCTGGCAGCGATCAACTGGCACTTCTGGCTCGCGACGCTGGGTATCGTTCTCTACGCGGCATCGATGTGGGTGACCGGTATCATGGAAGGCCTGATGTGGCGTGAAGTCGATGCACAAGGGTTCCTTGTGAACAGCTTCGCAGACACCGTCACGGCCAAGTTCCCGATGTATGTGGTCCGCGGATTGGGTGGGGTCATGTACCTGACCGGCGCGCTGATCATGGTGTGGAACATGTTCATGACCATTCGGGGCGCGCAGCCTGCGCGTGCCGAGGTTCCCGCACCAATCGCAACTCCAGCTGAATAAGGAGGGACGGAAATGACCGATACCCCCAACACCCAAGACGTTGGTTCTGCACCGGCAAAGGGTTTCCTCGCGAAACATGCGATGCTGGAACGCAGTCCGACGCTTCTCTTCGTGTTCTCGTTGCTGGTGGTCACCATCGGCGGGATCGTGGAAATCGCACCGTTGTTCTACCTTGAGAACACGATCGAGGATGTAGAGGGCGTACGCCCCTACTCTCCGCTCGAACTGGCCGGTCGCGATATCTACATCCGCGAAGGATGCTATGTGTGCCACAGCCAGATGATCCGTCCCATGCGGGACGAGGTCGAACGCTACGGCCACTACTCGCTGGCGGCAGAGTCCAAGTATGACCACCCGTTCCAGTGGGGCTCCAAGCGGACAGGTCCTGACCTGGCCCGTGTGGGCGGCCGTTACTCGGACGCGTGGCATGTCGATCACCTGATCGACCCTCAGTCGGTGGTGCCTGAGTCCATCATGCCAAAGTACGGCTTCCTGATGGATAAAAAGGTCAGCACCGCCCAGGTCGAGGATCTGCTGCGCACGCATCGGGTTGTCGGTGTGCCTTACACCGACGACATGATCGAAAACGCCGTGGCCGACTTCAAGGTTCAGGCTGATCCCGACGGCGACTGGGACGCTTTGGTCGAGCGCTATCCAGGGGCCGTGGTGTCAAACTTTGACGGGCAACCGCAGCTGACCGAAATGGATGCGCTTGTCGCTTACCTGCAGATGCTGGGTACGCTGGTCGATTTCTCGACCTTTACCCCAGACGCAAGCCGCTAAGAGGAGGACTGAACATGGATACCTATTCCTGGCTTCGTGAACTGGCAGACAGTTGGGTTCTTTTGGCGATGGTCATCTTTTACCTGACGGCGTGTCTCTGGGCGCTCAGCCCATGGCGCAAGAAGGCCAATGCCGAGGCTGCGGCGATCATCATGAACGATGATGCGCCCCGGCCGGATCCGAAAAAAGCGGCACCTGCCCTGAGCGCGGGCGGATGCAACAAAAACTGCGCAGGCTGCACCTGTGCAAACCCGGAACTGGAGGCAGACCATGTCTGATGCACCAAAAACCGATGACATCACCGGCATCGACACCACCGGTCACGAATGGGACGGCATTCAAGAGCTGAACAACCCCTTGCCTCGCTGGTGGCTGTGGACCTTCTACATCACCATCATCTGGGGTGTTGGCTACACGATCGCCTACCCAGCTTGGCCTCTGGTCAGCTCTGCAACCGCCGGTTTGATCGGGTACTCGACCCGAGGTGAAGTGGCGCAAGAGATTGCCCGCGTGGATGCTCAGAACGCCGAAGTGGCGGAACGGCTTGCCAACGCAGATCTCGCGGCGCTTCCGGTGGACGATCCGGCCTATGCCTATGGTGTGTCTGGTGGCTCCGCTGTCTTTGCCTCGCATTGCTCGCAATGCCACGGCTCCGGTGCAGCGGGTGCGGTTGGGTACCCCAACCTGCTGGATGACGACTGGCTTTGGGGCGGCTCGCTTGAAGAGATCGAGTACACCGTGCGCCACGGCATCCGGAACGAGACCGACTTTGATGCCCGCTGGTCAGAAATGCCTGCCTTTGGTGACATCCTGACCGAAGACGAGATCGCGCAAACGGCTGAATATGTCCTGTCGATCTCGGGTCAGGAGCATGACAGCGCGCTCGCAGCTCTGGGTGAGACGCCTTACCTCGACAACTGCGCGGCCTGTCACGGCGACAATGGCGAAGGTATCCGCGACCTCGGTGCGCCAAAGCTGAATGACGCGATCTGGCTCTACGGCGGCTCGCGTGAGGCGATCACTTACACGATCAACAATGCCCGCTTCGGCGTCATGCCCCCTTGGGGACAGCGCCTCGACGAGGATGAGATCAAGGCGGTGACGCTGTACCTGCACCAGTTGGGCGGCGGCGAATAGCCATCACGCCCGTGATTGCGCGTCATGGGAGGACATGCGCGCAACCAGCCCCGGCCCCGGTTCTGTTCGCATCAGCAGGGGCCGGGGTTTTTTTCTGAGCATGGCAAGCGCCGTCGGGTCGGCACACCGACAGTTGATCCAGATCAAGGCTACCTGGCCCCGGCTCGTCCAAAACAGACTTGCGAACAGGACAATTAGACATGAGTGATTCCTCTCTCCCCCCAAGTCTCTACGCCGCGCGGGAACCTATCTTTCCCAAACGGGTCAGCGGTAAATTCCGCACTCTGAAATGGTGGATCATGGGGCTGACCCTTGCGATCTACTATCTCACTCCCTGGATCCGCTGGGACCGTGGCCCGAACCTGCCGGATCAGGCCGTGCTGATCGACATGGCTGGTCGACGGTTCTATTTCTTCTGGATCGAAATCTGGCCGCATGAATTCTATTTCGTCGCCGGACTTTTGATCATGGCGGGCCTCGGCCTGTTCCTTTTCACCTCAGCGCTTGGCCGCGTCTGGTGCGGCTATACATGCCCACAGACAGTCTGGACCGACCTCTTCATCCTTGTGGAACGCTGGATCGAGGGGGACCGCAACGCCCGTGTCCGTCTGTGGAATGCCGATTGGAGCCTGCGCAAGTTCCGCCTGCGGATGACCAAGTGGATCGTCTGGCTGATCATTTCCGTGGCAACCGGCGGGGCGTGGGTATTCTACTTTGCCGATGCGCCGACGCTGCTCATGGACCTTGCGACCTTTAGCGCGGCCCCCATTGCTTACACGACAATCGCCGTTTTGACCGCGACCACCTTTGTCTTTGGCGGGTTCATGCGGGAACAGGTGTGCATCTACATGTGCCCGTGGCCGCGCATTCAAGGCGCGATGATGGACGAAGGCACCCTGACTGTCGCCTATCGTGACTGGCGCGGCGAGCCGCGCGGCAAGCACCGCAAGGCGGAAGGCGCAGAAAACCTTGGCGACTGCATTGATTGCATGGCCTGCGTGAACGTCTGCCCCACCGGGATCGACATCCGCGATGGCCAGCAGATGGAGTGTATCACCTGCGCGCTTTGCATCGACGCCTGCGACGACATCATGTCCAAGATCGGGAAAGAGCGCGGTCTGATCGACTACCTTGCCCTGTCGGATGAGCCACTGGAACGCGCCGGGCAACCGCCGCGCCCTGTTTGGCAGCATATCTTCCGCCTGCGCACCATGATCTACACAGCTCTTTGGGCTTTGATCGGCGTGGGCCTGATCTGGGCGCTCTTTGTCCGCTCGGACATTGGCCTGTCGGTCGAACCCGTCCGTAATCCGCAATTCGTGACGCTGTCTGACGGGTCGATCCGCAATTCCTATGCGCTGCGCATCCGAAATCTGACCGGCGACGACCGCACATTCCGGATCATGCTGACATCCGAGGACATCCTGCGGATCAACGTCGAAACCGACGGTCCGAATGAGAACCACGTTACAGTTCCGGCAAATGAAACCCTGAACGCGCGGGTCTATGTCACCGCCCGTCCACAGGACCCTGCTGCGACCCAAGAAGTCACTGACTTCCGGTTCTGGGTCGAAGACGTTGCCGGCGAAGCCCGCGAAAGCGCTGACACAATCTTCAACGGGAGAGATCAATGACCAAGGACTTTGAACTGCGCGGCATTCATGTTGCCGCCATCTTCTGCACCGCCTTCGCCATCATAATCAGCGTGAATCTGACATTGGCGACGCAAGCGGTGCGCACGTTCCCCGGCTTGGAGGTCAAGAACTCATACGTGGCGAGCCAGTCTTTCGATGCCAACCGCCGCGCGCAGGAGGCCCTTGGTTGGGATGTCAGCGTCACCATCAAAGAAGCAAAGCTTGTTTTGCATTTTCAGGGTATCGACGGACCAGTCATGCCTGTGATTGAGTTAGCCACGTTGGGTCGTGCAACTACCGTTGCCGAGGACCAGAACCTCGAATTTGTTCAGAGTGACGACAGTTTCACGGCTTCGATAGCGCCCCTGCGCGATGGCAACTGGAATTTGCGACTGGTTGCACGCGCAGAAGACGGGACGCAGTTCCAGCGCCGCATCTCGCTCTGGGTGCGGTCATGACCGGGCTCTCACCATGCCCGGGATGCGCGGCTGGTGTCGCGGCTGCCGAGCGCGTGGGACACGCCACCACCTCACCCACCCACGCGCTCGTGCTGCCGACGATCCATTGCATGGGTTGCGTGTCCACGGTGGAAAAAGTCCTCAATGAACAGCCCGACATCGCACATGCTCGCGTCAACCTGAGCCGCAGGCAGGTGGCGATCACCGCCGAGCATGGTCAAGACCCAACGCCCTGGATTCAAGCGCTCAGCGCAGCGGGGTTTGAAGCGCACGAAGCGCGGGATGCCCCAGCACAGACAGGGCCGAACGGACTGCTTCTGCGGATCGGGATCGCTGGCTTTGCGATGATGAACGTCATGCTGCTTTCAGTGGCCGTCTGGTCCGGTGCATCGGAAAGCACGCGCGATCTGTTCCATTGGGTATCGGCCCTCATAGCACTGCCCGCTGCGATTTTCTGTGCCGAGCCATTTTTTGCCAGCGCTTGGAGCGCTCTGCGGTCTGGACGCGCCAACATGGATGTCCCGATTTCCGTCGCGATCATCCTTGCCTGCGGAATGTCGCTTCACGAGACCATGGTTGGCGGCGAAGAAGCATATTTTGATGCCGCCCTGTCCTTGACCTTCTTCCTCTTGTCGGGCCGCTACCTTGAGCAACGTATGCGTCAGACGGCGCGTTCGGCGGCAGCCGACCTGGCCGCGCTGGAACCGCGTCGTGTCATGGTCCTGCAGGATCGCGCACCGGTCAGTCGTCCGATTGATGACATCGTGCGCGACGATTGCCTGTGGCTCGCCTCTGGCAGCCGGGTTCCTGTCGATGCCGTCCTGAACGACGTCTCGGTCGAAGTCGACCGCAGCGCGTTAACCGGAGAAAGCGACCCAATTGTCGTGCATTCGGGCGGCGCATTGATCGCAGGTGACGTGACCCTCTCCGGCCCTGTCGAAGCGACCGCGACGGTTGCCGCCGCGGGATCGACACTGCGCCGCATGGTCGAATTGGCCGAAAAGGCCGAAGCCTCGAAGAGCGTTTACACCAGCCTCGCGGACCGCGCGTCCCAGTTCTATACCCCGGTTGTTCATGGTCTCGCACTGATTGCCGGTCTTGGCTGGTACTTTGTGGACGGCAATGCCCATCACGCTCTCATGGTGGCAGTCTCGACCTTGATCATCACCTGCCCCTGTGCGCTTGGGCTGGCTGTGCCAGCGGTGGCAACGGTCAGCACCGGGCGCCTGTTCCGAGCAGGTGCCTTGGTCAAATCGGAAACCGCCCTCGAACGGATGGCGCAGGTTGACACAGTCGTGTTCGATAAAACCGGCACATTGTCGACCGCCGCCCTGCGAGTGCCTGATTTGACGACCGACGAGCTGCGCGTTCTAAAGGCGCTGGCGCAGGCCTCTCAGCACCCGCTCAGCAGGGGGTTGGCTGCAAGCATGGACGGCGTGGATGCCGCATCCTTGCAGGATATCCAGGAAATCACCGGGCGCGGGATCGAAGCCACGTTCAAGGATGAGGTCGTTCGCCTCGGCGCAGCGGATTGGATTGGTCAGGGTCACGGCACCTCGTTCCAGATGGGCGGGCGTATCACCGCGCTTGAACGTCAGGAAGTCGCACTGCCGAGCGCTGCCGATGCCATCGCGGATCTGGAATCCGAGGGTTATCGCGTGGAAATCCTGTCGGGTGACACCCCTGCCCGCGCAGCCGCCTTTGCGCGTCAGATGGGTGTCGAAAGCGTCCACGCGGCGATGACCCCAGAGGCGAAGCTGGACCATATCAAGTCGCTGCAGGCTTCCGGGGCGAAGGTCGTGATGATCGGCGATGGTTTGAACGACACCTTGGCCCTGAGCGAGGCATGGGCCTCGATGGCCC
Source organism: Shimia ponticola (assembly GCF_007995215.1). GTDB lineage: Bacteria > Pseudomonadota > Alphaproteobacteria > Rhodobacterales > Rhodobacteraceae > Shimia_B > Shimia_B ponticola. Next base: position 17,487 of record NZ_VCDK01000002.1, on the reverse strand, counting down.
CGGGATCCGCGCTTGAAGCAAGCCAAAACGCTGCTGACCTTGTGTTGCTTGGGGGGGATCTGTCGATGGTGCCGCATGCCCTGCGTCAGGCTAAATCTGCACGCCGCCGCATTCTGGAAAACTTTGGCGCGGCCGCGACCTATAACATGATCTCGATACCGATTGCGGTGGCGGGGCTTGCGACCCCATTCCTTGCGGCTCTTGCCATGTCGACAAGCTCTATTGTCGTGACGCTGAACGCCCTTCGTGGCCCGAAACGAAAGGTCAATTCATGAATGTTCTGCTGATACTGGTGCCTTGCTCTCTGATCCTCGGAATGCTGGCATTGGTCGGGTTTCTCTGGACGCTGCGGGCGGATCAATACGACGATCTGGAAGGTGACGCGCAACGGATGTTGCTGGACACCGACGATAGCCAACCGCGCAGCCACAACTCGTCAGCCCAGTCCTAATTCACTCGCTGCAACGTCCTAGGCGGCGGCGGGAAAAACCTCGTCAAGGATTGCGTCAAATTCCTGTCCCAGTACGAGGTGGCCGCAGCCATCAAACCGGCGGAAAGACGCACCGGGCACCGCCGCTGCCATGGCTGCGGCGTCCTCTATCGGGCATAGCGTGTCCTGCCCGCCATGGATGAACCGGGCCGGACAGTCCATTTCAAAGACATCCCTCACCCAATCCGATTGCAGATGCGCGACCTCATCTATCGATGCGCGGGCGGCGTCATTTGCAATCAGGCGCAGCCAGTCCGCCAGCCTCAGGCTCTCAAAAGCCTGCTCAATCGTCTCTTGGTCAGACGGGGCTTGGCGCAGCATGAAGTCAAGCGAGCGCCGGGCAAGGCTTGGGACACGTGCAATAGAGTTGTAGATGCGCGTCAACCCGGCCACGACACGGGCATCATTGCGAATCCGAGAGGATACCTCTGCAAAAACAGTTGCCGTGCGGGGCGTTTTCCGAAGCATCGCCTCTGGCTGTGCCGCCTGCGGCGTCGCCACCAAGACAACCTCACTGACCCGTTCCGGAAAGAACCGGGCAAAATGCGTGGCCCAAGCACACCCAGCACTTTCGCCGATACACACCACCGGCTCGCCACACAGGTAATCGACCACGTCCGACAAAGCAGACAAAACCTGCATTTGCGGCGATCCCTCTCGGTTACGTGCCGCAAAGAAATGCCTCGGCATCATCAGCATGCGAAGATTTCTCTGTTTCAGCGCGTCGACCATGTCGGGTTTGAACACCATGGGCGCGAGCATGCTGTGAAAGTACAAGACAGGCTGCCCACGTCGCGCGCCGAACTCCCAAATCGGAACTTCTCGGGCATCGCCAACGGTGATCGAGTGTATCACGATATCCCGGCCATAGAGTTCCTGCGCCAGTGAGACCTCTGGGTTTCGAACCTCGGGCTTAAGGATATCTTCCAGCACGCTTGCCGAAATCTGAAGCGATACCTCTCGCAAAAGCGCGGCTTGGGTGCTGACGCCCAGTTTTTCGGTGATCTGCTGAAGCTGCTTGCGTTTGGTGTCGTAGCTTGCCCCGATCATTTGCGCTGCAGCACGCAGGTCATGACCGGCAAGCAGATGTGACAATAGCACGAATTCGCTGGTGGTGAGCGCCGTATCGGTTTGCTCTTTGAACCAAGCAGGAGAAATATGGACGCAGACCCAAGCAACTGCCGACGGGGCCGATGGCCACTGATCCAGCTTGCCATAGAGAAAGAAGAGTTCGCCGCCCTCCGTCAGGAAAAGCGGGCCATTGGCCTCTGATGGCCACGCCTCAAAACGCTCTGGAAAGGCTGTCTGACCATCCTGCGTCAGCGTCTCGACCAGACGCTGGCCATCGACGCTGTAAAGGTTAACCGGCACGTCGCAGTCGCCAAAGGCGCGGTAATAAAACCGGTCGCAGGAATGCAGTTCTGCATCAAGGATCAAGGCTTCGCCAGAGCGCTCTGTCCATGTTGGCAGGCCCGATTGAACCGTCTCGGTCAGATGCGACCGCCGTCCTGGCAACATGTTCATGGCGCGACCTCCCTGGACGACTGCAACCTGATCTGACTTCGAGAAGGCCAAGATTGCAAGCAAAGCCCGGCCAAAAGCCGGTCCACCACGTGCCACCATGTTTGTGAAATACCCGTCAAACCAAGCTTGGTTTGTTTGGAGCGGGCGATGAGATTCGAACTCACGACCCTAACCTTGGCAAGGTTATGCTCTACCCCTGAGCTACGCCCGCATCCATTGGGTGAGGCGGGAGATACTGTGAGTGGCAGCGGGCTGCAAGAGGGTATTTTCAGGTTTTTGAGAATTTCCTCGACCTTCTTTGTCTGACAGATCGGCGACGTGACAGGCAGGATCAAAAGTTTCAAAACCGCCGACTTGAACGCACCATTGCACACGGCCTGCGCGCATGATGTGACCGGGTTCATTTGGTCGGGTTTTCCTGACCTTTCCCCGAAATGACGTGGCGACCGGGGAAAACCGGCTCGGATTCCCCATTTTTGCGGCTGACCGGCCCGTCATACCGAATTTGCCCGGGCAGGCTGCGGCCTCTGCGCGACGACATCGGTGCCAAGGGGACACGGAACCGATGCCTCCACTCACGGTCACGCGCTGTGTTCAGGCCCCTTGCCCGGGCGCCATCCTATCCACATTCCCCACCGCAACTTGGCCGCGTTTGCATGGTTGATGCCCTCTGCAATCGTTGGCAAAGAGCGAACGAGATGGAAGCGCAATCAGCCGCCGGTTTTGGGCCGGTCCTCTTTATCGGGCTTACCTTTGCGGCGCTGGTCACGCACACGCCGCCCAATCCCGATTTGCCAAACCCACAAGATAGTACCGATTTCGACCGCCACCCACAGATCATGTCTGCAGTGATCCCAGTCATTGAAGTCCCAGCGTTAGCTTTTGAACAGCAAATCGCCAGACTGGATGCAAAACCAATACCAGCGGCGCTGGAAGCCGACGCGCGTGTTGCCGCGCGACCGCTGCCGGAGGCGATCGAGGTCGCAAGCTATCCCGATATGCCCGATCAATTCCTTGGGTATGAAGCACCGACAACGGAAGTGCCATCTATTGCCACGCAGGTTTGGGCCACAACGGCGGGTGCCGCCGAACCGTCTGTTGCCGGGGTCAGCGCCCTAGAAGTCGCGCCCATAGCCGACACGCAAGCAGCCCCCGTCAAAGCGGCGCAAGCGATGCCCGTACCGCCGCTACCGGCGCATCCGGAAACAGCGGTCGCATCATTCGATGGGTGGCCCGAGATCGTTTGGGATATGCCGCAATCGCGATTGGTTGTCCTGCACACTGAAGATGCGCTGGATCCGTCGACAGATGGTTGGGCAACCGTCACTGGGAACTTCGTCAATATGCGCAGGGACCCTGACCTGACAGGTGCGCGGATTGATCAGTTCTTTAGAGGGAACAGATTGATCGTCACGCGGGTCGATGATGGATGGGCCCGCGTTAACGAACCATCCAACCCGCCACAGACGGGTTGGATGAGCGTTGAGTATCTTGAATTGGACTTGCGTTAGTCGAATTCGACCAAAAGGTCCTTGGCATCGATTTGGGCCGCTGGTGTTACGTGCACTGCCGTCACAACGCCGTCGCGATCCGCGTGGATACCAGTTTCCATCTTCATCGCTTCGATCGTCAGAAGCAGATCGCCCTCTTTGACCTCTTGGCCTGCCTTGACCGCGACCGTCGCCACAACGCCCGGCATTGGTGCGCCGACATGGTTGGGGTTTGCCACGTCCGCTTTCGGGCGCGAGACCTGTGTTGCCTTGATCGCGCGGTTCGGCACGCGGATGACACGCGGCTGGCCGTTCAGTTCAAAGAAGACACGCACGTCCCCTTCGTCGGTGGTTTCGCCCATGGCTTGAAGACGGATCTCCAAGGTTTTGCCGGGGTCGATTTCGGCGGTGATTTCGTCGCCCGGCTGCATCCCGTAAAAGAACGTTTTGGTCGGCAGCGTCCGCACCGGTCCGTAAGTATCATGCCGTGTACGGTAATCCGTATAGACCTTGGGGTACATCAGGTAACCGTTCAGGTCCTCATCATCGACCTCGCCGCCATCAAACTGGGCCGACAGTTCTGCGCGCGTGGCCTCAAGATCGACAGGCTCCATAGAGGCCCCTGCCCGGTCGAGGTTTGGCTTCTCGCCTTTTAGTGCTTTCTGGATCATCGCCTTTGGGAAACCGCCCGGAGGTTGGCCCAGATTGCCACGCATCATGTCGATAACCGAATCCGGGAATGCGACATCCATGTTGGGATCTTCGACATCCGCGCGCGTCAGGCCTTGCGAGACCATCATCAGGGCCATGTCGCCAACCACCTTGGACGATGGGGTCACCTTTACGATGTCACCGAACATCTGGTTCACGTCGGCATAGGTCTGCGCGACCTCGTGCCAGCGTTCCTCCAGCCCCAACGAACGCGCCTGCGCCTTAAGGTTCGTAAACTGACCACCGGGCATCTCATGCAGATAGACTTCGGATGCCGGGGCTTGCAGGCCGGACTCAAAGGCCGCGTAGTGACCGCGCACCGTTTCGAAGTAGTTCGAGATGTCGCGGATTGCGCCGATATCTAGACCCGGATCACGGTCATCGCCTTTGAGGCTTTCGACAATGGTGCCGAGTGTCGCCTGTGAGGTGTTGCCCGAGAAGCTATCCATGGCCGCGTCGACGGCATCGACGCCAGCCTCGGAGGCTGCGAGGATCGTCGCGCAGGCGATACCTGCGGTATCGTGTGTGTGGAAGTGGATCGGCAATCCGACCTCTTCCTTCAGCGCCTTGATCAGAATGCGCGCGGCGGCTGGTTTCAACAGGCCCGCCATGTCCTTGAGGCCCAGAATATGCGCGCCTGCGGCTTCCAGTTCTTTGGCCATGTTGACGTAATATTTGACGTCATACTTGGCGCGCTTCGGGTCGAGGATGTCGCCGGTATAGCAAACTGTGCCTTCGCAGACCTTGCCGTTTTCGACAACCGCGTCCATCGCGACACGCATGTTTTCGACCCAGTTAAGGCTGTCGAACACACGGAACACGTCGATCCCGGTTTCAGCCGCGCGTTTGACAAAGAACTGCACCACGTTGTCGGGGTAGTTGGTGTAGCCCACCCCGTTGGCCCCGCGCAGCAGCATCTGGGTCATGATGTTTGGCATACGCTCGCGCAGATCGCGCAGGCGTTGCCACGGGCATTCCTGCAGGAACCGGTAGGCCACGTCGAACGTCGCCCCACCCCAGCATTCCACGCTGAAGAGTTGCGGCAGGTTTGCGGCATAAGTCGGCGCGACACGGATCATGTCGATTGACCTCATCCGCGTAGCCAGCAACGACTGGTGTCCGTCGCGCATCGTCGTGTCGGTGATGAGCAGTTGTTTTTGCTCTTTCATCCAATCGGCGACAGCCTGCGGACCCTTCTCCTCAAGCAATGTCCGCGTGCCGGGGGCCGGATCTGCCAAAGGTTTTGGCGCGCGCGGGTCCTTCACATCGGCGTGCGGCTTTGGACGGCCTTCGGTCTCTGGATGCCCATTCACGGTGATATCCGCGATATAGGTCAGGATTTTTGTCGCCCGGTCGCGGCGTTTGCTGAACTGGAACAGCTCGGGCGTCTCATCAATGAACTTCGTGTGGTATTCGTAGTTCAGGAAAGTCGGGTGTTTCAGCAGGTTCTCGACAAAGGCGATGTTGGTCGACACGCCGCGAATACGGAATTCGCGCAGCGCCCGGTCCATCCGCGCAATCGCGGCCTCTGGCGTGGGCGCCCAGGCCGTCACCTTTTCCAGCAGCGAGTCGTAGTAGCGCGTGATTACCGCGCCGGAGTATGCCGTGCCGCCATCCAGACGAATGCCCATCCCGGTCGCGCCCCGATAGGCGGTGATGCGGCCGTAGTCGGGGATAAAGTTGTTTGATGGGTCTTCGGTCGTGACCCGGCACTGGATCGCGTGGCCGGACAGTTGGACGTCATATTGGCTAGGCGTGCCTGTGGCCTCCATCAATGACTTGCCTTCGGCGATCTTGATCTGGGCCTGCACGATGTCGATGCCGGTGACTTCTTCTGTCACGGTGTGTTCGACCTGAACGCGCGGGTTGACCTCGATGAAGTAGAATTTGCCGGTGGCCATATCCATCAGGAATTCGACCGTGCCCGCGCACTCGTAGTTTACGTGCTCACATATTTTGCGACCTAGCGCGCAGATTTCCTCGCGCTGTGCGGGGCTCAGGTACGGCGCAGGCGCGCGTTCCACGACCTTTTGGTTGCGGCGCTGAACCGAGCAGTCGCGTTCCCACAGGTGGTAAATCTGACCGTGCTTGTCGCCAAGGATCTGCACCTCAACGTGGCGGGCCTTCTGGATCATCTTTTCCAGATAGCCTTCACCATTGCCGAACGCGGCTTCGGCCTCTCGGCGACCCTCAAGGACCTTTTCCTCAAGCTCGTCTTCGCCAAAGATCGGACGCATCCCGCGTCCACCGCCGCCCCATGAGGCTTTGAGCATCAGAGGATAGCCAATTTCGGCCGCCTCTTTCTTGATCGCGTCCATGTCATCGCCAAGGACCTCGGTCGCCGGGATGACGGGCACATCGGCGGCAATCGCAACGCGACGGGCCGACGCCTTATCGCCCAGCGCGCGCATGGTTTCGGCCTTGGGGCCGATAAAGGTGATGCCGTTGGCCTCGCACGCGTCCACAAACTCTGGGTTCTCGGACAGTAGGCCGTAGCCCGGGTGGATCGCATCCGCGCCAGAGGCTTTGGCCACGCGGATGATTTCGTCGATGGACAAATAGGCCGCAACCGGCCCCAGACCCTCACCAATGCGGTAGGCTTCGTCCGCCTTGAACCGGTGCAGGCCCAGCTTGTCTTCCTCGGCAAAGACGGCGACCGTCTTTTTGCCCAGTTCGTTGGCTGCGCGCATCACGCGGATGGCGATCTCGCCCCGGTTGGCAACGAGGATCTTGGTAAATTCGGCCATGTAGTGTCCCCCGACTTATCGGTCTTGGTCGATTTTTGTGCAGTTGCAGCACTCCGTATGACGTTTCTGTGACGCAATCAACTTCGGGAAGTGGGTATTTGGACGATAACGGTAGCGCTATCAGTCGCAGGCTGGGAAAGATTATTTCTTAAGCAGCAATGTATGCGACAGAGTACGAAAGATCAGGGGCTTGCCGTCCCATTCAGGTGACTGCGCATCTGACTTGCGGACAAGCCAAGTTCTCCGATGACCGTAGCAAAAGACCTTCCATCTCAGGCGTAGGTTTTCACCCTAGCGATCTTGTTTGCCTTGGTGTTAACGAACTCAATCACATGGCTAAAACGGCGCTTGTGCCCACTTGCCAAGGTCGCAACTCCTGACGTAGCGCCGACCTTGCCGTGGGTGATCGCGTGTTCCACAACAATCAGGTCAGGTTTTTCGACCTTCGCTAAAGCAGCTATTATCGCATCTGATCCATGGACCTCGCCATTGGGACTTTCCCAGATCATATCCGCCGTGAACGCATCGTGTAGGAACTCGCCACTTTCGATGGCAACACCAACCGCCTGCGCAAACGCATTCTTAGGAGAATTCCCGCAATCCCGGCTTCCGGTCACGTCTACCATTTCAAACCTCCTGTTCTTCCCATGCCGTTTAGGCGAGCATTGGCATCTTCATAGCAGGCGAAAGGGCGGCCCAACAAAACCATTGTGATGCGCACTGGCTTAGCCCGCGCGAACAGACGGCGAACAAACCTTTAAACCTTAACGCCTCCGCGCTAGTATCCTGCGCATGAGCAGTTTTGACGAAATGGACGCCTTCGAGGCGGCAAGCACACCTGCGAGACCGAGCCTGTCGCAGATGGCGATGGCCGGGGGACCTGCGCCCTATATGGACGGGCTGAACCCGGCGCAGCGTGAGGCGGTTGAGCAGTTGGATGGTCCGGTCCTGATGTTGGCGGGCGCGGGCACGGGCAAGACCAAAGCGCTGACGACGCGGATTGCGCATTTGCTTTTTACCGGCAAGGCGCGCCCGAATGAGATCCTCGCCGTGACCTTTACCAACAAGGCCGCGCGCGAGATGAAGAAACGCGTTGCGGGCCTGTTGCAGCGTGAAGATGCGGGCATGCGTTGGATGGGGACGTTCCATTCGATCAGCGTGCAGATATTGCGGCGTCATGCGGAACTGGTGGGGTTGAAGTCGAACTTTACCATTCTGGACACAGACGATCAGATAAGGCTGCTGAAACAGCTGATCCAAGCCGAAAACATCGACGAAAAACGCTGGCCGCCCCGGATGCTGAGCCACATCATCGACGGTTGGAAAAACCGGGCGTGGACACCCGATAGTGTGCCAGCGGCTGAGGCCGGGGCATTCAACCAGCGGGGCATCCCGCTTTATGCGCAGTATCAGACACGGTTGAAGGAGCTGAACGCCTGCGATTTTGGCGATCTCTTGCTGCATTGCGTGACGATCTTTCAGGCGCATCCGGATGTGTTGGAGCAGTATCAACGCTGGTTCCGCTACATCATGGTGGACGAATATCAGGATACCAACGTCGCGCAGTATATGTGGCTGCGGCTCTTGGCTCAGGCGCATAAGAACATCTGCTGTGTGGGCGATGACGATCAGTCGATCTATGGCTGGCGCGGGGCCGAGGTGGGCAACATCCTGCGGTTTGAGAAGGATTTTGAAGGGGCCAAGGTCGTTCGGCTGGAGCAGAACTATCGCTCCACCCCTCATATCCTTGCCGCTGCCTCGGGCGTGATCGAGGCCAACCAAGGGCGGCTAGGCAAGACGCTGTTTACGGAGGTCGAAGAAGGCGAAAAGGTTCGGCTCATCGGCCATTGGGACGGTGAGGAAGAGGCCCGCTGGGTCGGTGAAGAGATTGAAGCGGCACAGCGCGGCACGCGCGGTGTGCGGCCCATGGGGGCCGATGAAATGGCGATCCTCGTGCGCGCCTCCCACCAGATGCGCGCGTTTGAGGATCGGTTCCTGACCATCGGCCTGCCCTACCGCGTGATTGGTGGGCCGCGCTTCTATGAACGGATGGAGATCCGCGATGCCATGGCTTACTTCCGGCTGGCTGTGTCGCTGGACGATGATCTGGCGTTCGAGCGGATCGTGAATACGCCCAAGCGGGGCTTGGGTGACAAGGCCGTGCAGACCATTCAGGTCATGGCGCGCACGAATGGTGTGTCACTGGTCGAAGGCGCAAAGCTGGCTGTGTCGGCCAAAGCGATCAAAGGAAAAGGCGCCAAGGCGCTGGAAGAGTTGGTGATGGGACTGGACCGTTGGCACGCGCAGGTGCGGTCAGAGGCCGATAACCATGTCGAACTGGCCGAGATGATTCTGGACGAGTCCGGCTACACGGGCCACTGGCAGAACGACAAAACGCCAGAAGCGCCGGGGCGGCTTGAGAACCTGAAAGAACTGGTCAAAGCGCTGGAGAATTTCGAAAACCTGCAAGGCTTCCTCGAACACGTGTCGCTGGTCATGGACAATGAACAGGATGATGGCGGCGAGAAGGTCACGTTGATGACGCTGCACGCCGCTAAGGGTCTGGAGTTCCCAATGGTGTTCCTGCCCGGTTGGGAAGATGGCTTGTTCCCCTCGCAGCGATCCATGGATGAAAGCGGTGTCAAAGGCTTAGAGGAAGAGCGCAGGCTGGCCTATGTGGGCATCACCCGCGCGGAAGAGGTCTGTACGATTTCCTTTGCCGCGAACCGCCGCGTCTACGGTCAGTGGCAGTCGTCCATGCCGTCGCGGTTTATCGATGAACTGCCTTCCGATCATGTGGATGTTCTGACGCCGCCCGGCCTCTATGGTGGCGGTTATGGTGCCGCGGGGATGTCCGGCATGGCTTCGCCTGCCATGCAAGGTGCGGCGGCGTCTGATATCTTTGAGAAAGCCTCAAAGGCGGACGTCTATAATTCCCCTGGCTGGAAGCGGATGCAGGCACGTGCCTCACAACGCGGCATGAGCCAACCGTCCGAAGGCGCGAACCTTGTGATCAATGCGACTGCCGTCAGCGCACACACGGTCGGGGATCGTGTGTTTCACCAGAAGTTCGGCTATGGCGAGATCATGGATATCGAAGGCGACAAGCTGGATATCGAGTTCGACAAGGCGGGGTCGAAAAAGGTTGTCGCCAAGTTCGTCGTCGCGGCTGGCGATAGCGGAGACGTGCCGTTCTAAACGCGCACGTCCGACCTGATCGGCCCCCGGAACGCCCAACCGCCAAAGGCCGTATCGCCAATTAATTTCGCATTTGGAAACGCATCAAAGAACATCGGTAGTGCGACATCACCGATCAGCGCCCGAGATACCCAGGAACCCGCACAAAAATGCGGGCCTGCGCCAAAGGATACGGCAGCGGCTCGGTCTTGGGTCAGATCAAAGGCATCAGGGTTGGAGAAATGATCTGCATCCCGGTTGCCTGAGCCAAACATCAAGAACACGCGCGTCCCCTTCGCAATCGAATACCCTGCCACATCTGCATCCCGCGCTATTTCGCGGGGGCTCATGCCGATGGGGCTGACCCAGCGGGCGTATTCTTCGAACGCATCGCGGTAGGTGGCTGTGCCATGTCGGATAAGGTCGTGTTGCTGCGGATGTGCGAGCAAGGCCCAGATGCCCCCGGCGATGGCGTCGCGCGGTTCGTTCTGCCCACCGGAAATGACCAGTTTGATATTGGCTCGGATTTGCGCATCGGATTGTCCCGCGCGACTGAGCACAGACAGGATCGAGGCATCTGGCGCAAACACCAGCTTTGGCAGGCGGGCAGAAATGTGGCGATCAATCGACGCCGTGCAATCGTGACAACGCGCAGTCACAGCCGGGTCCCCTGCGTAGTTCGCACAGCCGTCGATCATGCCCTGACTGACCCGGTCCATTTCCTCAGGCGTCATGTTGATCAACCCCGTCATGGCGCAAAGCGCATGGGCTGAGACCGGCATCGCATAATCGCGGACAAGATCGAACTCGGCCCGGTCCTTCAGCCCGGCAATCACCTGCGCTGTCGTTGCGCGAAATTGCTGCAGCCATGTGTCTTGGACCGTACGGGGAGAGACTGAAGGAAACATCTGTTTCCTTTCAGACAGATGCGCATCGCCATCCTTGCGCATCATGTTCTGCCCCATCAATTGGGTCATCAATCCGTGCGGTTGCTCAGAGGACAGGACCTCAATCCTCTTTTCCTCGCGCCAGATGTCATCTCGGCGGGTCAAAAGGACAGCGTTCAGCTCGGGCACCCACGCCACAGGCATATCATGCCGCATCCGCGCCATTGTCGGATAGGGATCGGCCCAAAAGTCAGTCGGATTGATGGAATGGCTGGGTGGCTGCATGGTCGCAGCGTGGCAGGCAAAGACGATCTTGCCTAGAGGCGGTCGGCATCGGGCGCGCACAGAAGTCGCGCCCGATGCGTTGGCTTTATCGCTTTGGGCGACTTAGTTCACCCGCGACCAAGTTTGCTTTTTGCAGATCGGTCCAACGCACCCAGATACTTTCAACGTATTGCCGCTAAGGGCCATTTTGGATTTGTATACCTTGTCGGTTGAAGGCTGCCAGATTTTACCGTTCCGATATTTGCCGGATCCACTGGGCTGCATGTCCCATACCAAATTTTTGCCTACGTTCTCAGAGGCAATTGGTCCGCTGCTGTCGAAGGCGGCTGAAATCACCCCGCAAATTTTAGTCCCACATTGCTGCATGGTAATGTGCGCGTACGCGCCTGCGTCAACTTCGGTTTTCCAAGTCCCCAGCACATCGTCTGCGCTGGCGGCGGTGCCCAAAACGGCCAATGCCGCCGCTGCGATCCAGTGTTTCATAGTGTCTCCTCCCTGATATGGCGCGTAGCTTGGCAAACCGCCCTAACGTCAAGCAAGTCTGACGTTGGGTCCCCGGTCCTGTGCGCTTTGGGGTTGCGGCAGTGCCACCCCCCTTGGACTTCTGAGGTTGGCGTGGCATAGGCGCGCCAAACCAGACCGGAGGCCCCCATGATCCTGTACCCCGCCATAGACCTGAAAGACGGGCAAGCCGTGCGGCTGTTGCGCGGCGACATGGACAAGGCCACCGTTTTTTCCGACAGCCCCGCAGCACAGGCCAAGGCGTTTCAGGATGCGGGGTGTGAATGGCTGCATCTCGTGGACCTGAACGGGGCCTTCGCGGGCGAGCCCGTCAATGGCGGCGCGGTGGAGGCCATTTTGGCGGAGACATCGGTTCCCGCGCAGCTTGGCGGCGGCATCCGGGACATGGGCACAATCGAGATGTGGCTGAGCAAGGGCATCGCGCGTGTGATCCTCGGGACTGTTGCCGTCGAAAAACCAAACCTCGTGCGTGATGCAGCAAAAGCGTTCCCCGGCAAGGTCGCCGTTGGCATTGACGCACGTGATGGGCGTGTCGCCACCAAAGGCTGGGCCGAGGAAACCGATGTCTTGGTGACCGACCTTGCCAAGTCCTTCGAAGACGCAGGCGTTGCGGCGATCATCTATACCGATATCAACCGCGATGGCGCCATGCAGGGGCCAAACGTCGCGGCCACCGCCGACCTTGCCCGCGCGGTCAGCATTCCGATCATTGCCTCGGGCGGGGTCTCATCGCTCGCAGATCTGCAGGCATTACAAGAGACTGGCGTGATTTCAGGGGCAATCTCTGGCCGCGCGCTCTATGACGGTGCGCTGGATCTGCAAGAGGCATTGCACGCGCTCAAACCCTGACGCGGCAGTTTGCGGCATTTGCAATATGTCAGGCTAGATTTACATGTTTGGCAACTACGGAGTTGTCGCATGTCGCGCGTGTTTGTTCGCCCCCTGCCCCCACTTAGCAGCTTGCATCGCCGCTTCGGTCCCGGCGATTTTCTGGATTGCTATGCCGTTCAATCATCGCTGGCCGCACGCCCGGCTGCGGAAATCATCGCGGCCTTCCCAGGCTGGGCACGCGCCTTGGTGGCTGTGCGGCGCGTGCTGACCGCGCCCCTTGGGCTGAAAAACAGCCTACCGGATGGCACTGAGGATGCGGTTGGCGTGTTCCCGGTTGAGAAAGACAGCGAGACTGAGGTGCTGGCTGGATTCAATGACAAGCATCTGGATTTCCGGGTATCGGTCGTATCGGATGACGGGCTTGTGCATCTGGCCACATGGGCACGACCGCACAACGCCGCCGGGCGCATTTATCTGAGAACAATCATGCCGTTTCACGTCGCAATTGCCCGCAACGCATTGGCGCGGGTGGCAGCCGCTGGTCAAACCGCCTGAGGCACAGTAGGACTTCTGCAAACGTGCAAAGGACCCAGCATGCTGAAAACCCGGATCGTTCCCTGCCTTGATGTGGCCGATGGCCGTGTGGTCAAGGGCGTGAACTTTGTAGACCTCATCGACGCCGGCGACCCGGTCGAGGCCGCCAAGGCCTATGATGCAGCCGGGGCTGATGAGCTTTGTTTTCTAGATATCCATGCCACGCACGAAAACCGGGGCACGATGTTTGATCTGGTCACCCGAACGGCTGAAAGTTGCTACATGCCGCTGACCGTTGGCGGCGGCGTGCGCACCCATGAAGACGTCCGCGCGCTTCTTTTGGCTGGTGCGGATAAGGTCAGCTTCAATTCCGCTGCCGTGGCCAATCCAGATGTCATCGCAGAGGCGGCGGCACGCTTTGGAAGCCAATGCATTGTTTGCGCCATTGATGCCAAAACCGTCGAACCGGGCCGCTGGGAAATCTTTACCCATGGCGGGCGCAAGCCCACCGGGATCGACGCCGTGGAGTTCGCACGAACAGTGGCCGACAAGGGAGCGGGAGAAATCCTTCTGACCTCGATGGACCGCGACGGGACACGCGATGGCTACAACCTGCCACTGACGCGGGCGATTTCAGACGCGGTCAACATACCCGTCATCGCGTCTGGGGGCGTCGGCAGTCTGGATCACCTGGTCGAAGGTGTGACCGAAGGTGGAGCATCCGCCGTATTGGCCGCATCGATCTTTCACTTTGGCCACTACACCATCGCCGAGGCCAAGGCGCATATGGCGGCGGCGGGACTTCCGGTGAGGTTGGCGGCATGAGCGTTCTAGACGACCTTTTTTCGACCATCGAAGCCCGCAAGGCAGCCGATCCAGACACGTCCTGGACAGCAAAACTCTTTTCCAAAGGGCCAGAGAAATGCGCCGAGAAATTTGGCGAGGAGGCCGTGGAAGCCATCATCGAAGCGGTCAAAGGCGACAAGGCGGCTCTGACGTCAGAGGCCGCGGATGTCCTTTATCATCTGTTGGTGATGTTGGCTGCGCGCGATGTGGCACTCGAAGACGTTTTGGCGGAACTCGCCCGGCGTCAGGGCCTCTCAGGCGTTGCGGAAAAGGCCGCGCGGCAAGGTTAACGTCACCCCAGATTGACATGGTGATGTCAGGAAGACTGTGCGATGCTGATAGCAACACGCGCACGGATCTTCGTTATGACACCCCCTTCTCGTCACGTTTTGGTATTTGGCGGCACCGGCACAGCCGGACAAGGGGCGGTGCGCGGCCTGCTTCGGGCGGGCCACCGGGTCACGTGCTATGTCAGACGGGCAGACGCCGATTTACCGGACGGCGTTGACCGCCGGGTCGGCAGTTTGTCAGAGGACGATTTGTGCGCTTCCGCTTTTGCGGGGGACCCATTTGACGCGGTTCTTTCCTGTCTTGCGTCGCGCAGTGGCAGCCCAAAGGACGCGTGGGCCATCGACCATGATGCGCACCAGCGCATCCTGACCTGCGCGAAGGAGATGGGCGTCGAAACCTTTGTTCTGCTTTCGGCCATCTGTGTGCAAAAGCCCCAACTTGCCTTCCAAAAAGCCAAGCTGGCCTTCGAAGACAGCCTCGCCTCATCTGGACTGACCTATTCGATTGTACGCCCGACGGCGTTCTTCAAATCGCTGTCCGGTCAGGTTGATCGACTGCGCGCTGGCAAGCCTTTTCTTGTTTTTGGCGACGGGGCGCTCACAGCTTGCAAACCAATCAGCGACGATGATCTGGGCGATTATCTAGCGCGATGCATCACCGATGGGGCGCTACAGAATAGCGTGCTGCCAATCGGCGGTCCCGGCCCTGCCATCACACCGCTTGAGCAGGGCGCACAATTGTTCGACGCGCTGGGACTGACACCCAAATACAAACATGTGCCCGTCGCCATTATGGACACCATCATCGCGGTATTGAGCGCGGGAGGACGCCTGTTCCCAAAGCTTGCCGAGAAGGCTGAGTTCGCCCGAACGGGGCGTTACTATGCAACTGAGTCGATGCTTGTTTGGGATCCGGAAAACGGCCGGTACGATGCCGCCGCCACGCCTGAAACCGGGTCAGACACGCTTCAGGCCTTTTACCGCAATCTTGCTGAGACCGAGGCCACAGTGGATTTAGGTCAACACGCCATGTTCCAAGAAAAAAGCGCCCGGACATCGCCGGGCGCAAGGTACGGAACGAGGGACAGTGAAGTATGAGACGGGTGTTCCGGCCCGTCTCTCAACATGTGACATAAGCATCACGATCAAGCTTTGAAGACATGCTCGCTTTTTCGTGATCAAAAGCTCGCGCTTAGGCAGACAGGACCTCAGGCCAGTTCGCATCACCTTTTTCGATGTTACCGGGAATATCGCGGCTCCAAAGCGCGCGGACGGTCCGATTGAAGTTCAGGTAAAGCTTTCCGTCGTGGACCGTCCATGCGTTCGGCGAGGTTGTGGCCGTGTAACCACGTGACACCGCATAGGCGCAGTAGCCACCATATTGCGGCGCATAGGCCACGGGATCGGCGGCAAAAAGATCGCGGTTTTCAGCGGATGCAAAGCGGAACGTGGCCCCGTCATGAACGGCCGTGAAATCGCCGCTGCCTTCGACGGGCTTACCTTCGGTGAAATAGGCAACGGGGTCATATCCGTTAATGGCGACGCCATCCTCGGAATAGACAGGTGGCTCAGCGGCATGGGCTGGAAGCGCAGTCAGAGCAACGGGAGCAGCAGCAGAGGCGGCAAGAAACGCACGGCGGGTCAACATGGGCGGGTCCTTTCAAAGGGCATTGGTCAGGTCAGGCAGCGTCGGGGTCGGCGACAACGCCTGTGCCAAAAACATGCCAACGCCAGTCTGCAAAAACATCCCCGCTCGCGGCTGTGTGAAACTTTGAAAGGTTGGCGTCAGTCGAAGATATCTTCGATGATGTCGAACGCCTCTGAGAAAAGCTTTGCACCCAAGCTTTTCTTTTTCTTACGCTTTTTGGGTTTCTTGTGGCTGTTTTTATAGCCGGCTTTCGGCTTGGTCGTTTTGCGCACGCGGGATGGCTTGACCAATTCCATCGGTGCCTCAAGCGCCGATTTCGGTAACATTTTCAGGTCATGCAACGGCGCGCCACAGCTTGAGCAAGCCAATTCATGTGACTTGTCCCCCGCCAGAACGAGGGCGGCGCGGGTCCCGCAGTAACAACAGGTGGCTATTTTACGCGCGGGCATAGGTGTCGGCTACTCCTTGGGTGTCTGAGTAGCATATAGGGCAACCGCCGCCGCATTTGAGACGTTGAGCGACCCGAAAGCGCCAGCAAAAGGGATTTTGACCAGGGTATCGCAGGTTTCCTTGGTCAATTCACGCAGACCCGGACCTTCTGCCCCCATAACAAGAGCCACAGGGCGGGTCACGTCGTTGGCTGTTGCGATGTCAGCCTCAGCCTCTCCATCGAGCCCAAGCAGCAGGTAGCCCATCTCGCGCAGTTCGTTCATCGTCTGAGCCAGATTGCGGACGCGCAGATAGGGTTGCCTCTCAAGCGCTCCAGAGGCGGTCTTGGCCAACGCGCCCGTTTCCGGCGCGGCGTGGCGCAAGGTCCCGATCACAGCCTTTGCGCCGAACACTTCGGCAGACCGCAGGATGGCGCCAACGTTATGCGGGTCGCTCACGCGGTCGAGCAACACAACACGCGGTGCTGCATCCGGGGCTGCATAACAGACCTCGGCGACGCTGCCCCACGTCAACGGCTTCACCTCGATAGCCGCGCCTTGGTGCACGCTGCCTTTGTCGATTGGCGGATTGAATTTGCGGGGATCAATGACCTCGGGCGTCATACCTGACGGCGGAATGGCATCAGACAGACGATCGGCCGCGTTTTTGGTCACCATAAGACGCAGCTTTTCACGCGCCGGATTCAGCAAGGCATCACGCACCGCATGCAGCCCAAAGAGCCACACCGTTTCCTGTGCGGCAGCGCGACGTGCGCGCTCTTTTTCAACGACCCAGGTTGGTTTTTTCATGGGGGCCTCCTACGCGGTCCCGGTGCAAAATGCCAGCGGCCAACATTTCTGATGATTTTCTGATTGACGGTCTGGCAGGTGCCGATTATTCCGCACTCCACGCTGGCCGTGGGCGCGCCCACAGCAGTGCCGGTGGGCGACAGGCCGCAAGGTGTGGCAGGGGACTGTAACTCCCTCGCGGAGACGCACGCCTGGTTCGATTCCAGGGTCGCCCACCATCTTCATCCCAAATTTGAAGCACCACGCAAATTGGTAACGGGCCAAGTG
>NZ_VCDK01000012.1 GCF_007995215.1 Shimia ponticola | reverse complement strand
TATTCCGCGAAGAGGAAGGCCAAGAATGGGTGGTTGTGAACGCAGCAGAAGGCACAGTGAAGGCGAGCGGGGCGACCGCTTATGAGGCGCTGCGGACGGCGTATCAAAGAGAGCAAATCGAGGGCGGCAAAGCCGATCCATTCCCACGACGCTGCCAGACAAACCCTGTGACTGACTTCCATGGTGAGTGCGCGTTTTGCGGCGCAGCGAACGGTCAGCAGTGCCTTGCAAGAATACGCTAAACACAAAGGACCCAAGACATGCCGCATGACGACGCACACTATTACCGCGCGGATTGGATGACTGACGATCAATGGGCTTGCGCTCAAATGGTCGCCGATTTGCTCGGTGGGTTTCACCACGTGTCGGGCGACTTCAATCCTTTGGGTTACGGCTTGCAGGTCAACTTGGCAAACGTCTCGTGGGCCACTCACGACTTCAACACGCTGACGCGCGCGGTATTCTTGGCCCATGCGCGGATGATCCGGTTTGAAATTCGACCTTGCTCCAATCGATCACTAAAGCTCTGCCTCTGGCAGCGGCACAAGCGCGATGGGGCGATGGGCGAACGCCACCCCACAATCCAACAGGCTTTGGAACAGTTTTCCAAATCCAACAAATAGGACCAAAGGAGCCACCAATGTCCAAAGACGAAAAAGTGATTGAGAAGGAAATCCAACAGAAAGGTTTGACCGCAAAACGTGTCACTCCTGAAATGCTGGACGCGGAAATTGTCTCTGAACAATTTCATGTCTTCGACGGGTCTTGCTTGACCGTTTGTTGCCTCACGCTGCGTAACGGCTTCACTGTAACTGGTGAGAGCGCCTGCGCATCGCCTGAAAACTTTAACGCTGAGATTGGCCAGAAGATTGCTAAGGCCAACGCACGCGACAAAATCTGGCCGCTGTTGGGCTTCCGTTTGCGCGACGAGTTGGCTGCATGACCCTGCCAACAAAACAACGGTTGGCCGCCGAGCTTCGCAGGGTGGCCGCCAAAGCCCAGCCTGCGAATGCAGTGATATATGAAGCACTGGCTGCGCGCGCGGAGACCGGCGAGTTCGATGACTATGCCGACGTTCATGTTTGCGGCCCCACAGCCTTGTACATCGAATTGAAGAAAGCGGGTTTCACCAAGTTCGCGAAGCGAGTTGCAGACGGTGAGTTCGACGCCTCTAAGGAAGAAAGCGAGGAATGGGCGCGGTCACAGACTGATCCCGAAACTGTGCGGATTATGCAGGCGATGGGCATAGGCCCGGATCGCAGTCGCGACCACTAATCATAAAGGACCAATCGCTATGCAGAACCCTTCAGCAATTCACCTGACCACTACAGCCGAGGTCAAAGAGCAGGGATGGATAGCCGAAGCGCGCGACAGCGACGGGCATTTGGTTTCGACGCTCGCATGGGTGGATACAGAAACAAAAAATGAAGGCTTGCAGGCCATCGGCGATTTCATAAGCGATTGGACACCCGACATGACTGTCAATGTGTTTAAAGACCGCCTCATTTTAAAACTTGCATAAATGAACGAACACATGCCAATCGCCACCTGCCCTAAATGCGGCAAGCCTCTGCTGGCGGCCTCCGACGGCGCGAGCGGGCCCGAATGCCCAGATCACGGCGTGATCCCACCAAAGTATCTTGACGACCTCATTCCGGCGCTGTGGCGCTGGATTTTCAGCATTGGTCGCAAGTAAACCGCCGAGGATTCAATCAACCCGGCGGCGCAGTTTTTGCCAAATCCGCCAATACAACTTGCGGCGGCGCTTAGGCAAAAGGCGCGATAGCAAGACGATCACAACAAACTCGATCACGCCAGAAACTAGCAAAATTCTTGTTGAAAGTTCCGGCCATTCCATAAGGGCATCCTAACACTCCCTTTGGAATACACACCTAATAGTTGTTAGGAAAGGCCGCAGTCCCGCAGAAGGTCACATTTCACGGCTTTGCCTATCGCGCTGCGCAACCCTTGCCCAGATGGGTATTGCCACAGCCACGAAAACGCCAACCAGCCATAGCAAATTGACCTCGATCTGCGGTTTGTACCAAACATCTGGCATCCGAATTTCGGTCAATGGTATCAGAACACACGCGCCACCGATCGTGGCGTAGGTATCCATCACGGTATCCCATCCGCGCCAGCCCTGCAGCATTTCGATTGCGGCGTAAATCAGCCCGACGATGGCGATGATATACACGCGATAGGGCAACTCACCAGCCGACCAAAGATAGGCGATGCACAGCGACACAGACAGAACATGACCGAGCGCAACGTGACTGATTTGGTTCGTCAGCTCGCCATAAGGATCGCCATGAAAGGCGTCCGGCGTCATCAGTTTTTCCCAGAATGTCTGCCCGCGAGTCATGACAGCATTGTTTGGCGCTACACACCCTCTTTGTCTAGCCGGAAAGGCCCGACGGTCGTCACTGTTAAATGCCCATCGCAATTATGCACAAGCGTTGCTTTGACCTTCCGCGCGGCCTCTGGGACGTCCGACCACTCGAACAATCCAAACGACTGAGGCGACCACCCGGCCGGGTTGCTGCTATCGGGCGAAGCGTCGTCAGGGAACGCAATCGGAACCTCACGCCATTCTGCGGCGTCACGATACCAGCCGATGAAACTGCCAGGAACAACAAGGCAATCCTTTAGCTTGTACCCGCTGACGCGCGCGGTATAGGTTCCGGCCTCATAGGACACCGCCTCTGCCTTCATGCGCCAGACGACAGGCACCAAGCTTTCGGCAACGTCAACGACTGCGTATGCTGCCAGTCCGGCCGCGAGAACAGTAAATGCATGCGATGTGATCATTTTAGAAACTCCGACAAGAAGCGCGACAACCACTCCAGAAACCCGGCGCGAATAGCGATAATGAACGCGACAAAGCCTGCAAGTAACTTGACGAACCGCACCAATGCCCCACCGACCAAAGCCGTTGCGCGCAGGTTCAACCACCAGTTTACAATTTGGCGCAGTGCCGCCGCTTCTTCTTTGGTGAATTCGATCACACCGCCCTCGGGTGCATCTTCGAGTTTGACCAGAGCCGCGTTTCCGACCTTAGGATCTGTCATGTGATCGAGCCTCCATCAAAAGCTCGCGCTGCAATTCATCGACCTTTGTCTCAAGGCGATCAATCCGTTTCCGGGCCTCCGCAACGATTGTGCGCATGGCGTAGCTATAAGCCCCAGCAAATCCGGCAATGAAACACAGCGCATTCACGCCGCCATTCGGCCCAGACAGGTGATCAATTATGTGGTCCATTGTCCAACGCCGCGCTGACGGCCCCCGCTTGATTTGAAAGGACCAAGCGCAAGGCGGCAGCGGCCAAAGCCCAATGAAAAACCTCCCGAATGATCCACCAGCTCGGCGGCAGCAGATCCGACACATAACCGGACACCATGCACAGCACGAATACGTTAACGAGCTGATTTAACGCGCGACCGGCCTTTGTCCTGCGACCGTGCGCTGTTGTTTGAAGCCTGACTTGAATCGCAAAGACCAAATAGGTTGTTGAAATGATGGCGATGACAATGGAATCTGCATGGTCGACGTGGGTCATTATGCACACTCCGCAAAGGCGATGGCGTCATACGTCAGGACCAGCTCACCTGCCGCCTTCAACACCGCGTCAGGGATGCAGTCCCGGTTTTCAGCAATCGCGATGGTCAAAGCATCAACGCGGGGGGCGAGGGCCACAGTCCAGGCCTCGCCGCTCACACCGATCGAGGAACACGCCGGCAGCGTCATCAGCATCAAAGCCGGGGGGAACAGCGTCCGCAGCATTTTCAAGTGTTTCGACATCTTTGTTCAGCCCTTTGTTTTTGATCTTGGTGCGCTCTGCGTCTTGGATGTACAGGAATACGGCGGCCAAAATCGTCAGGCAGACCCCACCGATAATTGCCGCCTTCATAGCCCCAACGCCTCTTTGGTGGCGCGAGCCTCTTTCTGTTTCCGGGTGCGCTCTTTCACGACATGCGAACCACCGGACACGACAAGGTAAATGGCGATGGCCGCGACAATGGCCAAAATAGCCATTTGGACCGCGCTATCTTGGTCTCTGAAAAACGCCAGCAAGCCCGCGCCACTGAGGCCCATTGAGCCAAGCCATTGCTTGACCTGCGCCATGATCGTGCTTGACGATGATGGTGCCTTGTCGGCGTCTTCTAGGATAGCCGCAACGCCCTCTGGCAGTTCCACGGGCTTAGGCGGCGGTGCCGGGGTGTCGATCTGCACAACAGCGTTAGGCACGTGACCGATGGCCTTTGCGCCCTTCGCGCGCGGTGCCATGTCCGTTTTGCCGTATTCGTCCCACGATAGTTGCCAGTGCGGGCCATCTTTGAATGACCGCCAATCGCCGCCCCATTCAAGGCTAACACCCAATTCCTGCGCCGCCTCTTTGATGGCAGGTGCAAGCTGGTGATAGTGCGGCCAATGCCACGAAATTTGCCCGTCAACAAACGGGGCAATATCGACGGCGTGGCCTGTCAGGTGGCGTGAGTTCATCGTTTGAGACGCTCCGGACGCCACCAGTTGTTTCTGGCGGTCCAGCGACCGAAGCCCCTCAATAACGGCAAAGTCGATTGGCGTGTTTTGGATGGCCAGACGGATGACCGCCACAATGTCAGGGTGAACCCCGTTTAGACGGGAAAGACTGCGGCGTGAAAGCTTGAAACCCATCACAACGCCACCACAGTAACGCCGCGATCCGCCATGCGCGCGACCGACCGGGTAAACACGGTCTGAATGTCCGCAGTAGACAATGCGCGTTCAAAATAGATGCATTCCGCAATCTCAATATTCCGCGCGCTGGTGGTAAAGCCGGGGTCGCCCAATGCAAAGTTGGTAGGCCCGTTGGCATAGCCCGAAATGTCGTCGTCAAACGTCTCGAACGTAGAACCCGCGAACATGCGCACGTTACTCGTGATTTGCGTGGTGTCGTGCGTGACTGCAAAGAAATGCCAGGTGTCGTCCGTTGGTTCAAAAGTGGACGTGTGCGTCGTGCCGTTCCCGCGAAAGCTGAATTTGTTTGCCGTACCGCCCGCCCGGAACATGCTGCGCCCGCTTGCTGACCCGACCGCAAGGTTGCCCGTGATCATAGTCACGCCGTTGGTCGAGGCTGGGAACCGCGCAACCGTGCAAATTGTGATACTTTGACCTGTGTCCGCAAGCGGGGTCAGCAGGGCATTCGTCGGGGCAATATTGGCAAAGTTTGCGCCAAGCGAGGGCGGGCTTGCCTGATCGGTCAACGCCACGTCGTCGCCGATCCCGGCATAACTTTCGACACTGGGCCCAAGAACCCAATGCCCAAACGCTGACGGCTCATCGCCCGCAAGGCTTTCAACACTCGAAAGAGGCAGCGACGCTCGCGCACCAGGCACTGTGATAGGCAGCTTTGTAAATTGCATCTATTCTACTCCGACACGGAAAAAACAGGGATTTCAAATTGCGGGCACACGTTGTGCAGCGGACGGTCAACACCGTCGATCCGCTCGACCTCGGGCGCGCTGTCGCGCAAATTCCCGCTGCCACCGTTTTGGTTTGCGATCAGCAGGCCTGCGCCTGTGTAGTCGTGACCGTACCGCAGCACCGTCGCACCGCTTGGCATTGCCGCCAACTCAAAGACCACGTCGCGGCCTTGGATGGTCATGCTGTCGATGGCCACCGTGCCGGCACTGTCAACGACGCGAAACCCGTTATCGATGGTCGCCGCCATCGCCGTTCGATCAAACCGCAGCGGCAGCACAGGCACGTCAAACCGCATTGTGAGCGTCGAGCCGCGCACCGTCGCGCTGATCGGATCAATCCGGTCTGGCACTTTGCCATCGCCGAGCTGTTTCAAAGCGCGCCCAGCATAGGCCCCAGCCCATTTTGAACCGACTGCAGAAAGGTGCAGACCACCTGCGGCAAACGGCAAATGATAGAGGGGCGTGACCAGGAATATCCGATCGCTCTCACGCGCCAGTTCCAGCTGGGCCGCCGGCACATCGGTGCGCTCGATCGTGTCCTTGTTGGTTTGATACGTCAGGCAATAGACGGGCTCAGTCTGACCAGTCTGCGCCTGCGCATCGGCCTCGATGTCCTGCTGCAATTGCAGCAGCGCCGCCTTATAGGTCGCCTTGTCAGTCTGATTTGTCTGATCCGCCTCACCCTGCAGCCATCCGAACGCGGTTAACTTATACTGCGGATCAATGGCGACCATGCCCTGCAGGGCACCAGCCAAAATGACATCGTCATAGTGCGTCGTGCCTTTGCTAAGACCCGCGATCGGCGCGCCGCCCTTGCCCAAGGCCGCACCCAAAATCGCCACGGCGTTCGGATCCTCACCATTTTCGATGGCAGCGAGCGTGCGCGCATAGTTTACGGCACCGGAAACCGGGGTTTCCTCGGTTTCCTCCACAAGCGGCACAAAGGACGCGTACAGCGACGGGTCATCCTCTGCCGCCCCGTCGGTCGCTCCCGGCAGCGCGCCACCATTAAACATCACATTTGAATACGGCTGCGCCAATGACAAAGCCGGATTGGCATCTTTGCCCGTGGAAAGGCTCTGACCGTAGGTGAAAAACGCAATTTTCGACCCGCTCGCCGCAGCAAGCGCCAGATCCTCGCGGTTGCGGGTGCCTTCATCAGCACCACGACGCAGCCCCAAACCGTCGACCGACTGGGCGCTAACGTCCCACCACAACACAGGGCCCAATTCTGCGTCAGATGCAAATGGATAGATCGGGCCCGCACCGGTATAAATGACCGCAGCCTGAGCCGCTGCCCTGCGTGAGTCCTGCAAATCGGCAATATCGGCCTCGGCATCGTTGACGCGCCCCTCGAATGACGCAACGGCCTCGATCTGAATCCAAGGAATGCTGTCGCTGCCGATGGTCGGCGACGCCACCGCCGAGATGAATGCAGTGCCACCAAACTGCGCACCATCTGCCACCAGAACCGTCGCCCACGACAGGGCCGAGCCATCGTCAGCATCGGCGGCGCGCGCCCACGCGCCTGCCGCACTCACATAAATGCCGTTTTCCGTGGCGTCGTTTTGCGCGCGCACCAAAACCCGGCTTGCCGAGGTTGTGACGCCGTCGATCGTCTGTTCGCCCGTCAGCGTGATGTTTGACAACGTCGCGGCGGCAACTGGGGCCTTTGGGTTTGGCGTCAGCTGATCGCGCTCCTCCAACTGCAAAAGCCGCGCGGCCTGCTCGACTGCATCGGCCTCGACTTTGCCACCCCAGTCACGAATTTCGGGCTTGCGCGGGTTGTGCGCATTGTCGACGCCGTCGCGCCAAATCTCACTTGCCCCTCCGTGCGGATAGGTCATTTTTTTACCCCTCGATTTTGCTTGATCAGGCGATGACGGCGGTCACCGGGCCGGCATCGTTGTTGGAATTGACGTTGGACACGTTGACCGACCGGGCGGTCCAATCAAACGTGCCAGCGCCGCTGCTGTCGATGAATGCAATCTCCGCACCTGGACCCGCGTAGACCACGCCGACCAGCACCGCGTCGCGGTAGATTTCGGTTTTCCAAAGGCTTTCGCTGATTGACGCAATCATCTCGACAAGCGCCGCGCCACCGCCCGCATCTGAGACGGTCAGGTTTGTCGGTGCCGCTGGCGGGTCAGTCGCCGCAGCTGCGATCACGTTGGTTATGACAACCGCATCGCCAACAACGCCACCGGGCGTGACGTAAGCCAATGATATGTCGTAGCCCTGCCCATCAATAAGACCAGGAATAACGATCGAGGTCGCATCATCACCGACCGAAACGTCCTGAAAATTATTCTCACCCGTTTTCGACACCTTTAGCAGCGGTGTCAGCGCGTCGCTTGGCGGGGCCTGCCACCCAACGCCGATACCGGCAACAAAGGTGTTAGACGCCGTCCGAATGCCTGCCGCTGCTGCCGTGACGTTTTGGGGCAGGGGCACGCCGGCAGGCGTATCCGGCTCGGGCAATTCTTGCACCGTGCCCTGTTCATCTAAAGCTAGAGAAAACGCCGCAGCATCGATCTTGCGCAAGGTCAGCGCCACCGCCCGCAAAAGGCCCTTGGCAAAATTGAGCGTATGGCTTGCGACCTCATAATCGCCAATCAAACCCAGCTCCGGCGCGTTCAGCGCGATAGTGTCCTCATAGATCGCTGGCAGCGCCCGAGGCTTGCACAAAATCATGACCTCTTGGCGCGGATTGTCGCGCTCGGTGTGTATTTTCATGACCTGCCGAGCTTGGCGATGCGATGGGCACATCAACAGGCTTTTGTCAGGGCCGGGCAGGATTTCGCCATCGTCGGCCACGCGCGACGCATCCTGCCACGACTGGGCATCGACCTCGATATGCCCGAGATCATGACTGTTAAAACGCGCCGGCAACTCGTTGTAGCGGTCGAGAATATCCGGGCCGCTGTTGACCTCCTGCACCTCCAAGATGTCACCATAGGTCAGCGTGAACACAGGATCGACCCACGCCCCGACCTTCAACCCAACCTTGCCTGTCGGTTTCAATCGCATGCGCCCGGCACAGGCGTCGAGCATTCGCGCCAGCACCTTTTGCGGCTTTTCGTTCAACAGATACGACCCGCTGATCCGATAGAGCTTTTCGGTGCCGCCAGTTGCCAAGGCAACTTCACGGTCACAAATGTCAGCCTGCGCGGCGACGTCCTGCGGATCGAACGCATCGGGCCGATTGAACCCATCCGGCGATGCAACATAGTCGCTGATCGCGAGCGCCATGTTTTCGGTGAACTCGGTTTGACCTGTGCGCGGATCTGCACACTTTGTGGTTTCAGCCAAAACAGCCAAATCCGGCTCATTTTTCGGGTACATCGCGCGGTATTTTTCCGGCGGGACACTTTCAGCGATGATCAGCGTCGACCAAAGCCCATCGAGGCGGTGCGCGGACGTCCATTCCGGCCAAACGTCTGTTATCTCGGAATAATGCGTTTCGGGCACAACGCCTTGCCGCTCGATCAGCTGCACCCGCGAGCGACCACCGTGGCGATATTGGCTGTCGGTCACAAAGCCATCGCCATCGATCGAAACAGGTTCGTTGTTCAAATACCGTTCAAGCACTGCCGAAATTTCACCATGACCATGGATCACGACGCGGTAGGATTTGCCCTCGCGAGCGCGGTGAAACACGACATTGCCGCCAACCTTGACCACACCGTAATGACGCGCCCTCGGCGCTGTTGAAACCTTGCTGTTGGCTTGAATGTTTTCCGGGCGCGCCTGTTCCGGGACATCCGGGGCAAATAGGGCATTCGTGGCGGCAGACAGCAGCAGCGAACCGCCAACGCTGACGATCGCTCCGGCAAAGGTCAAGCCGGTCAGCGATGTCGCGCTGACCAAAGCCAGCGTGCCGCCTGCACCAAACAGGGCGGGCGAAATGACAGCTAAGGCCTGCGGCATGACCACCCCCTAAGAATAGAAAAATCATCTGCGATGCGCAGGCCGCGCTGACCCTTTACGACGGCGCGACCATCAACGATCAAGCCGCACAGAGTTTGGCCGTCGAGATGTAAAACCGCGACGCCGTCACCGTCGAGATCCCCGATCATGGGATGAACCATCCGTGGCACGATCAGCGCAACAAGACCACCTGCGGCCATGATCATCTGACGACACGCAAAGCGGCTGGCATAAGTCCCGCGCAGATTGATGGCAGGGTCAAATCCGGTCTCATGCTCGACCGCCGAGGCGCACCACAAAGCACAATCGTTGCTGCCCCACTCAAACGGATCAGAGCGGGTTTTTGCGATGAAATCGGCCAGCATCTTACCAATCCGTCCAGGTGATCAGTTTGTTCGCCTCTGTCACAAACTGCAGACCTTCGTCGTTGGCATGGCGGCGCTTTTGGTCAAGGTAAGTTAGCATCCCATAGACCGGCACACCCTTGCGGGCCATGAAACTTTCGGTTGTCAGACTGACGATCGCGCCGCCGCGCGGGAAAGCCGCTTTCATGCGGTCCATGATGCCAATATCGAAAGCGAACGGATGTCCGGCAGGCTGATTGGTGTCCGGATCAAACAATTGGCCATAAAGCCCCGAGTCCCGCCCCACATAGTCAGACCTGTCGCCGACCATTTGCACCAATTCAGCAGCCCAATTTTCGCGATCGATCCATTCATTGGGAATGCCCAAGCGGTATTCATGAAACGGGGCAAGCTGGTCATCACCACCGCTAAGATCCGGCAGACTGACCAGCAGACCGCCACCCGCACCCCACGTGTACCCCCATTTTTGATCGACAAACGGCACATTGCGATTGGACAGCCAAACCGGCTGCGCCGCGAAGTCCAAGTGCAACATGACGGCCATCTGCACCGCCCCACGGCCCAGCAGATCCATCACATGGTCCTGGTGCTCGGGCGGCTGGGCCTCTAGAAATTGGATCATCTGTCAAAGGCCTCGACAACATTGACCGTCAACGCCTCGGAATGATGGCCGAGATTGATCACCACTTCCCAATCCTCGTTTCCCGCCAAACGCACATCGATATGCGGCTCCGACACGCGCACAAGCGTGCCGGCAGGTGCATCTTTGCGTGCCGGGGGTGAAAATGTGATCTGACCGTCTTGGTTTTCCTCGACCTCATAAAGCCGCGCCAAGATCGAAAACCGATCACCGACCTGCAGGTTGCGCCCAATATATCCTGTCAGCTTAATCGTCGTGTCACCGATGGCTTGCGGATCTGTCAGGAATTCGTCATCGGCATCCGGCAACGCAAAGCCAGATCCGTCGGCAAAATTTGCACCATCTGCAAATGCCGCCGCCCCCTGATCAATATCCGCCTGCGGGACCCCAACGGATTGCCAGAAGGCGACCTTATCACCCTCGAAACGAGGACTTGCGATATTCATCAAGGGCAATCGCATAACACCAGCCCGCCCGCGCAAACGGGTCGGCACCGATCGCAACAAAGCCAAATCGCGCCCGACCATGGTCGGAAATACGATTGACCCGCGCCAAACCCTATTCTCGGTGTAAAGCACCTGTTCGCGCCCATCGATCCCCGGATTGTAATCAGTCGTCTGGCCGATCAGGCGCAGATTTTCGTGCCTGATTTTCTGCCCAAGCGATGCGGTCAAATCCAGAAAGGTTGCCATGCTTTACCCCCGCCGCTGCGCTTGGCGCACCGATGTATTATTTGCCTCGATGCCCATCCGCGCGATTTCGACCGACTGCTCTGCAGCGGCATTAAGGAATTCAGCCTTTAGTCCTGCATCCAACATGATGCGCATCCGGCCCGCTTCCTGCGATGAGCGCCCGCCCATCGCGCGGCTGACCGCGTTGGTCATTTGCCCGTGGTTCAGCACGCCACCATTTGCGCCGACAAACATCCATTCGCTGCGCGGCGTCTGTTCGTTGACCTGATAGATCTGACCGGCGCGCACGCCACCACCCATAGCGCGACCTGGGAAAAGCCCGCCGAGCAATCGACCAAACAGGTTGGGCGTACCGCCACCGGAACCGATCCCGCTCATCCGATTGATTATTGTTTCGATGCCGTTGGATGCCCAATTGGCTGCAATTTTGCGAATTGCATCAAGCGCGAGCGACTTAACATTGCCCCACGCCTCGCCAAAGCTATTCGCCGAGGTCACGGCATCGCCGAGACGCTCCGAAATCGACCGCACATTTTCCCGCAGGGTCTCTAGCGACGATTTCGCCTTGTCAGCTGCGCCTGCAACACCACCGCCACCGGATCCCGCCGCAGACCCACCACCGCCGCCCCCTAGGGCGTCCGAGGCGCTGCCGCCTGCGACCGCTACCTGATCCAACCCATCGGCCAGAGCATCGCTTTCGGCCTGCGCAGCTTCGGCAGACTGTGCAGCCGCATCGATTGCACTGGATAGGTCACCCAAAGCAGCAAGCGGGCGGCGCGCGCCTGAAAACAGCGTGTCAGCGGTCTGCCCCGACTGCACGCCTAGCGAAATCAGGCCAGCCCCCGCCGAGCGCAAACCCGCGCCACCTGGCCCAAAATTCGTTTCGCCCTGCCGCGCACTAAACGCGGCACTCGCGGCGGCAGCAACGCCCGTCGATCCGGCAAAAGGATTGCCGACGCCGCCAAGGCTGACAGCGTCAATGGTGTCGAGCCCCCCAAAATCCCCACGCGCCCAATCGGGCAGGCTGGCGATTGCGCCGTTGATGGCCGTGATAAAGCGATTTACGCGGTCGATCACGCCGTTGATCATGCTTTCGACGCCTTGGATCGCCGCGTTCGCGCCTTGATACATCAACGACCCGAGCGCGTTCGGCAGCGCACCAAACGCAGCGATCATCGCATCCTTGGCACCGAGCGCGATATCGGTCATCCGTGCGCCAAATTCCACACCGCGCGCCACCATGTCCGCAAAATAGGTGATCACATGGCCCACTGCGGTTTGAAAGGCCCCGCGCAGCGCCTGCCCGGCAGCGCGGAACACATCGGCAATTCGCTGCGCGACCTCGCTTGCTAGGCTGCCCAGATGATCCCAAACAGCCCCAATTCCGCCCGACTGCTCGGCCAGCACGCGCAGACCACCAACAAACCCCGACACAGCCCTGAAGGCACCCACAACCGCAGACCAGACAGCGGCAAAGGCCGCACGCACAGCGTCGATAATCCCGAGCGAGCCGTTAACGGCTTGGGCCGTCTCACGGTAAAGAAAAAGCACATCGCCGAGGAATGTGCGCACTTGACGATACCCGGCCACCATCCCCGACAGGCCGTTTGCGATCGCGGTCAGGGCAGGGGCGATGGCGACGGTCAGATCCGTGCCCAGACCGCGCCCGATCAACCCCAAGCGCGACAGAGCGTCATTTGTCTGTTCGATTTTGGCAGCTTCGACCTGGCTGACCTCGCGCCCAAATCTCTGAATTTCATCATTCGCCTGCCGCAGCGTGGCCGGATCCAGCCGCGTCATCGCGATCGAACCTTCCTCGCCGAAAAGAGCGCCAGCAACGGCTGCGCGCCGTGCAGACGGGACGTGGTCAAGCAACGCCTGATTGATTGCCTCGATGCGCTGATCAAGCGGCAGACTGATCAGATCATTCGCTGACAGTTTAAGCTCTTGCAGAGCCTCAGCGGCGGGTCCTGTGCCCCCTGCCGCTTGACTGAGACGCCGAAACAAATCCTTTGAACCGGTTTCCAACTGCGACATGGACACGCCCGCGAGCTCGCCGGCGCGTTCAAGCACCTGCATGCTGCTAACGGTCGTATTCATCGAGCGCGCCAACTTGGCCTGCGCATCGATCAGATCGAGGGCCCGCCGCACCGATTGGGTCGTGCCAATACCAGCGCCCAACACAGCCAACGGGGCCAGCGTGCGCTTTACAAATGCGCCTAGGGCGGTAACGCGACCTCGAACAGATTTTAGGCCCTTGTCAAACTGGACCTTGTCGAGACGCAGAAAGGCCGTCAGGCGACCAACAGGACGTTTCATTGCAGACCTTTCATGCGGGCAAATTCTTCTGCGCTCAGGCGCGGCAGATGTGCGGTTGTGGCATCAAGCGATTGCCACAGGTCGGGCTTGGGCTTGCCGCTGGCGGCATCAGCGGCCCGCGTCACCTCATCAAGCCAATGACGGAAATCCTTTCCGTCGAGTTGCGCAGCGCGGGCCGCAACGGCAGCATCGCACATCGCCGAGATCTGTGCGGATTGGCGGGCCTGTCCGATGCGCGCGTGCTGCCAAAGAGCGAGCGGTTCAAATGCAGCAGCCGGAAATCCGGCGGCAATCCAATCGGCCCGCAACGTGAGGGCCGACGGCAGGCCCGTCGCTTGCGCATTTAGGTTTGCCGAACCCTTGGCCGCCGGGTGCGGTTTGCTGGGAATTGGATCAGCCAGAAAGTTGGTCAACATCGCGGCCAGTTCCTCGGGGCGCGAGGCAAGCATGCGATGCGCCCGTCGCGTGGCACGCGGTGCTGCAACGCCGGACCATTTGAGCGCCGAGGCGGTCAGACCAGCCAGATCGGCGACCAGCGGAGCAGGCAACGGCTTGTCGGGCGCGATTGTCGCTTGGGCGGCCAGCGCATCGAGGACGGCAGGCGCGCTTTTGCCAGTCGCGGTTTCAAACACACACAACCCGCCCATGGTTAACACGGGCGGGCCAGAGCGCAAAAATCGCAACATCAGCTAATTGGCGCGGGCGTTTCAATTTCGGCCATAATCGACAATTTCAGCACTGCCATGCCCTTGTCGCGCATGCCGGCATCGGTCGGATCAAAATACATGACCTTTGCCGCCCAACCGCGCAGCGTGCCGTCTTTGGTCAGCAGAAACTCGATGACCTCGCCCGATGCTTCCAGCGTCCGGAATACGTCATGCGACGCGTGCCCGGCCCAATCCTGCAGAGCGATTTCATATTGAACCGCTGGCCGTGGCGCATTGATTTCCTCACCGACCTTGCCAGGGCTGCGCATGTGACCGACGTCGAGGCGCGGCGGCTCAAGGTTTGGATGTGTGAAATCTTCATGCCCCAGCACCTCGGTTGTCACGGCAGGATCCCCGTGCCGCAGATGCATCTGAATGTCATGATCAAGGCCAGCTTTGGCTTGGCTATAAACTCGCGTCCCGGTCATTTTTAAGTCCTTTCGGTAGGGTCTCGGGGGTTGTTATCGTCAGGCGTCGCGCAGATAGGCAGTCACATGCCAAAGCATCATGACCGTGCCCGTCAGGGTCGCGCCGGTCTGGCCGGTTTTAAATTCGGTTCGCTTTAGGTCAGGCGTCGCAACGCCGGTTTCCACTCGCAGCCCGCCGACCATTTTTGCGCGGATCGCTTCGCCCAGATGGTCGAGCTGATCTTCGATTTGGTCAGCACCGGCGGCGATCGTCGCGGCGATCACCACGTGTGACACCACAGTCGTCAGGCTGCTGCTGTCGGTGGTTTCTTCCTCTGACGGAATCGACACCGAATAGAGCGGCACCTGATCTTCATCAACTTTTGTCGATGACAGAACATGACTGGCATCAGCCAGCAGCGGCTCGGTGGACAAAAGCGTGCGGATCGCGTTGCGCAAGACGCCGCGCGCATGGGGTGTGGTCATTTTGAAAAATGTCCGTTCAGTTTGCGGCCGACGTCACGTCGCGCAATTCAAAACAAATGTGCCTGTCGTCAGCTGGCGACCGCGACGGCTGCCGTGACAGGACCTCGAATGTGCGACCGGGGTGGCTCTCGACCGTAACGCGATCACCCGCCTGCAGACCGTGATCGATGCCACGTCGCACCTTTAGGACCGAGGCCACAGCAAGGATTTCGTGACCATCCTGATCGTTTTGCACGACAGGCTCCTCGCGGTAGATGCCCAGCGTATCGATGGGGTCGGCACCTGCGCGCAGCAGCGTGACAGGTTCGTCGAAAACATCCGAAAACAACTCTGTCACGCCATTGAACAAAGACATGCGCCGCCCCCCGCTATTTTTACAGATCAGGCGATCTGCGACAGGCGCACGACACCTGTGGTGGACGGATTGGCGGCATCGGCCCATGCGTGGCCAGCCTTGGTGTTGCCAGAGGCGGTCGTTGTAAAGTTTTCCGCCGTATTGTCCCAATAAAGTGTGGCACCTTGCGCCCAGGCTTGCGCCTCGACCTTGGGCTGATCTTTCCACACACCCGTCAAACGCAAGTCACAGGTTTCACCGATCGCCGCAGAATTCAGCGCCATGCCGACCAGCTTGCCGACCAAATAGACCTTTCCTGAGGTCATCGCGTCGGTTGCAGTGACGGTCAGAACGTCACCAGTTTGCAGTAGAGTTTTAGCCATGGAAGGAAATCCTTTTCTTAAGGCATAAGAGGGTCTGTCACTGCTGTCACAATGGGCTCGATCATTTCGCTCATCATGCCACCGGACATTTCATCAGCATCGGACTGTGCGCCCGCTGCCATGGCGGCAGCACCGCCATCGGAGGGCGGCGGGTCTGTCCCGCCGCCCAGATTTTCACCGTCGCCGGGCGCTGTTCAGGGCTGACCGGGGTTTTTGTACGCAAAGCGCGTATCTTGCGCCCCGACGCCGAAATCGTGCTCGACCGACATGCCAAAACCCTGCGAGCCGAATGGCTCATCCGTGCGCACACGCGGCCCTTCGGCACCGTCGAGGTAGCCGTAAACCCACTGCGCACCGCCGCCGGCATTCGGCGCGGTCAGCACATACCACTCATTGCCAGCGATGCGCGGCGTTTGCACGTGTTCATAATCACCCGAGAACGGGTTGACCTCGGCGGCGCTGCTGGCAGTGATGTCGGCGACAATCCGTTTCGCGGCCAGCGATTGCTTGGCACCCGTCAGGATGATGCTGGGAATGAGATCCAGCGTTTCACCGTCGATCCCTTTTTGCTCAGAAAACGCAATATTGGCCGCATCCAGCGTTTCGATCGTCAGCGCCGCGCCGGTCCCGGCCAGGTTGCCGCGCTGCGTCCGGAACATGGCTTGACCATCGGACATCTTAGCATTTAGCGCAAAGCTGTAGAATGTGCGATCTTCCCACTGCGCGATGCGCTGACCGTAGCGCGACAGCACCCGGTCGATCGCGCCCAAGTCATCATTGATCATCATGGTGCGGGAAATGGTGATCTGGATACCGTAGGGTGCCAACAACGCGGTTTCTTTGCTTTCGCCAAACGTACCGTGCTTGATCTCGGCGTTATCGCCGATCGGCTGCAGGTCTGGGAAATCACCGGCACGGACCAAGGGCACCTCGCGGAAATCGGCAAATGAGATTTCCTCACTGATCCGGCGATAGGTTGGCTCGACAAAATTGTAACTGTCCAACAACCGCTTGTGCATCACGTTTTCAAAAATCGCCGGAAAGTCCGACGTCGAGTGCGCAGCGGCGGTGAACGCCTTGATCTTGTCGGTGGCTGTGCGCAGCGGGCCATCATAGCCCGAGGCCATGGCGGCGATCTCGACAAGCGAGTTGGCCATGTAATCCCGCGCCGGGCCAGTGACGTCTTTTTGACGCGACAACTGAGCGACCAGTGCAGCGGTCATGCCTTCGTTGCGGGTGTCGCGCTCGTCGCGCAGGATCGTCGCACGGCTGGGGCCGCGACGGGGTGTTCCGGTCATGGGATTGTCCTTTTTCATAACCTTGGCGATATGTGCCGAGGCTTCGGTTGCCGTCATTGATTTGGCGATCATGTGCGCTGCGACGCTGGCCTGCAGGCCAAAATTGGCGACCATCTGCGTCAGCTGAGTTGCCGTTGCCGGATTGTCGTCATCGTCATCTGCCGCATCGATGTCATCGTCGCCGCCCGCAGCTGCCTCGGCGTCGTCATCCATCGCTGCAATGTCAGACGCGTCAGCGGCGGTTGTTTCGTCGTCATCCATTGCGTCGACATCATCGTCGGCAGCGGCGACAGCTTGCGCCGTCTTGACCGGCGCGGCGGCGGTTTCTGGATCGAGTGTGTTAAGGTCCTTTGCGGCCATGGCCGAGCTCCTTTGTTGCGCGGGCAGGCCCGCCATCATGGCCACAAGGGCCGGTTGAAAATCAGGCTTCGCAGCACGCGGCGCAGCACTCAGCAAGGATGCCGGGGCGCGCTTGTAAATTGCGTAGTTGAACGCGGCGACCTCTTGCTCTGTGGCCGGATCGTCAGACGTCTGGTCGGCAAAGCCCTGCGCCACAGCATCAGCTGCATTTAAATACGTTTCTGCTTTCATGATCTGACGCACGTCGGCGATCGGCTGGCCGGATCGTGCGGCGTAGATTTGCGCCATGGCCGTGGCCGCCTGGCCCAAGCCTTCCGCCGCCCGGCGGTGGTCATCTTCGGTGCCCCGCCCGTCAGTAAACATCTGCGCCGGGTCGTGGATCATGATCTGCGCCCCGTGACCCATCACGATCGTGTCACCCGCCATGGCAATAACGCTGGCCGCCGAGGCGGCGATCCCCTCGACTTGAATGGTGACGTCGCCGGCATGATTGCGCAGCAAATTGTGGATTGTGGTGCCTTCATTCAGAATCCCGCCACCAGAATTGAGGTGAACCGTTACCGGGCCGCCATTTGATTCGGTCAGGCCTTGGACCACATCCGATGCGGTGAAACAGGCCTCATCCCAAAACGATTGGCCTACGGTTCCGTAAAGGTAGATGTCGGTCATGCTGTGGTCCTTTCGGGGGTGACGTCGTCGGTCTGTTCGGTGTGCGCGACGGCGGGGGCGGCGGCTGCCTGATATCGGCCATCACTGGAAAAAATCATTTTGTCGCCGTCGGCGCGGATTTGATCTTCCAGGATCTCGGCGTGGATCATGTCAGGATCGCGGCCCAGTTCAGTTTGCGTGCGCTGACGGCTTGTGAACCCGGCGCGCACGGCCTCGATCATCGGCGGCAGTTCGCGGGATGGGTCGACCATAATCCTTGCAGGCGGAACCCAATCGATCGTCGCGGTCATAATGCGAGCCGCTTGCAGGGGGTTTTCAAGCGCCAGAGCTCGCAAAAAGGCGCGCCCGATATGTGTCAGCATCTGGTCGATCAGGATGAATTTCTGCCACCCCTCGACGTTGCGATCCATTTCCAGCCGCCCCATTTTTCCACTGGAAAAGTTGACGCGGCGCAGATCGCCCGACAGCGCCTCATATGTCAGGCCAAGACCCTTGGCGATGCGCGCCAGCTGGCCGCGCGTGAATTCGTCGTATCCCTCGACACCGGGCGGTGTCGCAAAGTCGTAGCTTTCACTGTCCGAGACATCGACCATCGCGCCAGGCGACAGGGATTGCGGCGCAGTGCCAGGCGCATCGGTGCGGCGAAAGATCGTGAACAGAGCGGCGATTTTCTGGCGCACCAGCTGGGCATCGTCGTAGTCGGCCAGATCCTGCAGCGTGAGCGCAACCGGCGCGAACCACGTCACCCCCCGCTCTTGTCCGGGTCGATCCTGACGGTAGAGGTGCAAAACCATCTCTGCCGGGACACGCCGCGACAAAGTCTTGGCACGCCACGTGATCAAGCCCTGCGCGCCTGGGTGTTCTTCATAGAGATGATAGGCGACGCGCTGGCCATTGGCATCGTATTCGATGCCATCCTGCACATATCCCCCATTGGTGTGCGATTTCCATGCGCCGCTGTCGAGGTGGTCGATTTCCAAAACCTCAAACTGCGGATAAAGCCCTGCGCTTTGGTCGTGCTGAACAATCAGCACCTCGCCATCGGTGGCGACGGCGGCCATTGCGAGGCGCTGCAGACCGGCAAGCGTTTCGCGGCCCCGATAATCGACGCGCGTGCTGTCAAAATGCAATTTCATCGCGGCCTTGGCGGTTTCCAAAAGCTCGCTTTCGCCGCCGCCATTGGCTTTGGTTCCCGGCGCATCATCAAAGCCAGCCAGTCGCGGCTGGATACCCTTGCCGACCGTGTGCGCGACAATCGTCTGCACAGCGCCGGTTGCAATGGGGTTGTTGCGGATCATGTCGCGCGAGATCCACGACAGGCGCTGACGTCTGCCGCCCGAGGCGTCGGCGTCACCGCGCGACGGATGCCAGGATCCTTGGCGGCGACCGCCGCCGGCGGCGTCGTAATACGCCATGATGCGGCCCGCTGCCGCTCGCGCCTCGATGCGGCGCAGGCCCGCCATCGGCGCAACAGACAAAACTGCCTTGTCGATCAGAGACAACCGCATTAGCGCGTCCCCCGATCGTATGCCGGATAGCTGATCCCGCTTTGCGCGCCAGCCATACCCTGTTCGGCCTGCAATTGCCGCTCAAGATCCGCGATCCGGGTGCGCAACTCACGACCATCGGCAAAGGACACTTTTTCGCCGCCTTGCTCCAAAGACAAAACGCCCTTGGCATACATATCTTTTAGCCGTGCAAGTTGGGCTGCTGTGCTCATAGCCAATTATCCCTTTTCGGTATCCACGGGGCCGGTGCGGCGCGTGGCGGTGCAGTGACAGGGGCCTTGTCTGGCGCGCCGACAAAGCGTGCATGCGGGTTTGCAAGATCGAGGCGCGCCCAATCAGGCATTGCATCCGGGCGCAGACGCTCGCCGCCTAAGACGATAAACAGCGCCAAGGCCTGCACAGCGTGGTCGAGGCTTTCATTGCGCACGAATCCAGGGCGCTTGGACCAGCGACCTTGGTCATCGCTGCGCTCTGCGGTAAATTCGGTCAGTTCCTCTTGCGTCATCCAGCCGGGAATATGGCAGTAATTCGCGCCATCCTCGGCCATGGTCAGGCTGGCCGCGACCGCGCCCTTCAAGCGGTCGGTGGCCATGTTTAGAATCTGGATATCCCTTGCCGCGCGGCGGTTTGATTTGCCGGATGCCTTTTCAGGCGTAGCGAGCCAAACGCGATCCGGGTAATCACGCTTTTCGCGCCCCCGGCTCAGATACCAGAATTGCCCGAAACCGGCTTTGCGACGTTCGCGTTTGAAGGCGTAGGCGTTTGGTGTCGTCGCCTTTTCGCCTTGCATGTCGACAACCGCAGCCACCGCGCCGAGCTCCCAATCGCCGCCTTCGATCGGCCAGCGGCGGGTTTCCAGATCCGTCAGCACCGACCAGTCGCCAGCATAAAGACCCGGCTTCAAAACCCTGTCCGCAGCATCCTCTTGCGCTTTGGGCGCGACGTTCAGATCGAAACGGTCGATCGGCTTGCGCCGGCCATCGAGGCCCCATGCGTACACACCCACGCTGAAATATGTGCTTTGGACATCAATCGACAGCGTTATGAAACGCGTCCAATCCGGTGCGGTGCCGCGCGGGCCCGGCGCGCGCGATGCCTTCTGGCGCAAATCATCAAGGCTAATGTCTCCGCCTGCGCCAGCACGCGGCAGATAGGCCATGCCGTGGCGCGTATTTATGGTGGCGCGCAGGCTTTCCTCATCGCCGGTCGCGGCGAATTGCGCCTCGGCCTTTACCGTAGCCTGCACGATGTCAGCCCAAGTCATGAACCCGGCCTGCAGACCGTCGAGCCAATAGCCCAACATGATGGTTTTAATGATGTCAGGATCGGTGATAAGGACGGTTTTTCCATCCTTTCCCATATGCCGCCACTGACCGGCGCGGTTCATGTCATCCTTGTGTTCGTGCCCAATGCGTTCGTTGCAATGCGGGCAACGCAGGCGGGCCATGGCACCGCATTCGACCGGGTCGCGGCTGTCTGGATAGTCCAGCAGATTATAGTTTGGAACAAAGCCTGCACCGCATTCGATGCAGTTCCAATAATACCGGGCGCGAGTGCTGGTCCGGTATTGCAGAAACACGCCATAATCGACCAGCGGCGGCACATGGGGGTCGGCGCTGACGCTGTTTTCATCCTTGATTGGCGCGCGGGGGCTGCTTTCCATGATCACCATGCCGCGCGAGCCCGCCATGTGTGTCCGCGCTGACAGCAGGATATATGGCTCGCCCTCGCCGTCGATACTGGATCCCCAGCGGTCGAATTCGGTGGCAAGCGCGACGCGCAGTGTCCGCTCCTGCATGCGACTGGCCGTTGCGATATCCAGTGTCACGTGTGAGCCGCCACGAAAGAGCTTGCTTTCGATCGTATCGCTGCCGCGTCCGGATCCACGCATCGCAGCGATGTCAGGCGAATTGCGCACGATCGCCGAGAACGTGTCGAGCTCGAAACTGTCGCGGGTCGTGCGTTCGTCGAAATAGATGGCGACGCGGCCAGGGTCGCACATGATGCTGTGCGCCCAGACGGCGTTTAGCAGCATGGTTTTCCCGGTGCGCGACGGGCCGGCAAACACCATTGCGCGATAATCACGCGACGTGGCCATTTCCATCGGCTCATTCATGTAAGGCACGGTGTCGCGATTGAAGCGTGACCATTGCTCGTTGACCTTGACGCGCATATGCGCCTCGGCGGCGTCGACCACCGAAACGCGCTTGGGCGGCTGCAGAGACGGCAGGGCCTTGGCCAGCGCGTCACGCGGGTCGCGATAGGGCGGCAGGGGTTTGAAATTGCGCGGCTGGTAACTCATGACAGCGTCAACTGCGGATTCATGTCTAAATTGGCCTCATAGGCGGGTCCGATCAGGCTTTCGCTGATCTCTGCGCCGAGGGATTCCAGAAGCTCTTCCAGGGCCCGTTCGACTTTGCGGGTTTCTGGTGGCGTCAATTGCAGTTCGCGTTCGAGGCGATCCGGCAGGCCAAGCGCACCATTGCGGAATGTGACCATCAGGCCTTCCAGTAGATTGAAAACGGCGTCGATCTCCGTCAGCCGACCGCGCTCGCGCTCGGCTCTGGCCATATCCATCGCGGCGCGGGCGGCCTCGCCGATCTGCTTGCTGGTAAGCGCCGGCGCGTCGTCAGACGCCGGCGCGATATTGATCAGGCTCGCTTGCATGCTGGCCAGCTTGCGGTCGCGATCGGCGCGGGCGGCTTCGCGATGGGCGCGCCAAGCGTAGCACCACGAAAACCGCAAAACGTATTGCTTG
Organism: Shimia ponticola; assembly: GCF_007995215.1. GTDB lineage: Bacteria > Pseudomonadota > Alphaproteobacteria > Rhodobacterales > Rhodobacteraceae > Shimia_B > Shimia_B ponticola. The sequence goes on along the minus strand of NZ_VCDK01000012.1, from coordinate 15,749 downwards.
CCGTTGGTGCCGCGCGACACGACAGGCATCGGCAATTCGGGGTCGTTGATCCAATCTTTGACCGTGTTCACCGACACACCAAAGACTTGGGCCGCCTCGGTCATGTTGAGGTCAATGCATTCCTGCCCATCGGGCAATGGGTGGTCGGCCAGCCATTGGTCGAGGTCAGCGTGCTGGGCGTCGGTCATGACGTCGAACCGCAACAAGAACCACAACCCAGCGGATATGGAAAATCCGAAAATCCCCCCAAAAACAGGGCGCGAATTACCCGTGTGCGAAGGTTGGAAGGAAGGACCCGCGCCATTTTTTCCTTGGCTGCCAGCACGCCCGACGACGCGGCAAGGCTCAAATCAGCCCGACACAGCCCAAAAAGCATCGCGATCATTTGCGGCTCCGCATGGCCCGGTCGAGCCACTTGGCAAAAGCCTCGGGAAACTCATCGGCCATGACCTCGATGACGTAGTCCTCAAACCCCAAGCGGGGATTGTAACGCGCAACTCGATCGGTAAACGCGAGGATCATCTTCAGGCGACCGGACGGGGACCTTGCGAACACACCAGGCGCAAGACCAGCACGCGGCACAAAGAACACGTCGCGCGACGGCCTGCGCCGACGCGAGGCTGCGGTTGTGTTCGATGTGCGATCTCGCTGCGCACCAACACCCGACAGCACTTGTTGCAGCTGACCGGGGCTCAGATTGCCCGCCTTTGTCAGCCGCGCATCTTGTGCAGGGATGACGGTTTGCAGAACGCCCTCGAATGCCACGTTTCGCGCCAGCAGCTTTTCAATGCCAGTTTGCGGACGCGGGCCGCCATCTTCCTGCGCAAACAGATAATGACGCCCGCCCTGCCGATCTTTTGGCAGGACGGTGGCCTCTAGCTTCGACTTGGTCGCGCCCTGTGCCCGGAACGCATTGCGCGTAAATGCCGTCGGCTGATCGAACACCGTTTTCATGTGATCGCCGAGGCCGCGCGCAGCTGTCCATGCGGTATCGGTCAGCGCACGCGCAGCCGCATAAGGCGCTTGTTCTTTTTCAAGATGGGAAAGACCACGCGTCAAATCACGCGCGTCGAGCGTCATGCTGGCCTGCATTGTCCTGTCGGGTTTGATTGTTGGAAAAAACGCTGTGCAAACGGGGCCATGCACATGGCAATGACACGACCCCGCCGCACGCGCGCTGCTGCTAAGACCGCAGAAATGCAAAGCGCCGCGAAGGTCAGTTCCCTCGCGGCGCAGTTCTGTGGTTGGCTACTTGTCTAGCCCTGCAGCATGAAACCTGTCAAAAGCTTTTTTCGACGCCGTGATTTTCCCAAGGATTTCTAGGCGGTAGCCGGTCACTTACCTTGATATAAGGCAAATCCAACGCCTTGATGACAGGCTGCAGGCCCTGCAATTGACCCCACCAGTTCAGATAACGGCGACGCGCCGAGGCAATCTGGGCGGGCGTGTTGACGACGGTGACCTCGCAGAAATCATGCGTCACCTTGCGGCGACCGCCCCGCGTGATCTGCCACGACCAATCCGTTCCCCTCGTAACTTTGGCGCGCACGCCATGCTGATTGGAATGCACCGCCACCGGGACAAAATAAGGGCACGCACCGACCATGGCATCCGGAACGGTCGCGCTGCGCGCATGCTCGATTACAAGACCCACCATCGATGGCAGGCACGACTGCGCCACCGCGAACGCAACCGATAGCGCGGCATCGCATGGCTCACTGCTGCCGCCACCATCAATGCGCACGCCACCCAGCTCACCACGACGGATCAGCGCCGCGATCGGGCTTTCGCCGCGCGTCAAATGATCGTCGTCAAAATGATAGGCCTGCACACGTTCGCGATGAAATGCCCACTCCAAAACCTCTTTCACACCCAGCACCTCGATGCGCCGTGGCGCAGGCCGCTGCGACCGTGGCGACGGCGCAGCCGCACGGTATTGCGCGACCAGCGCGTCCCAATCCACAGGCGCGCGATATGGGCCTTGAACATCGACATCCCAGCCCTCGGGCGCGTCAACCGCATGGCGCGGCAACTGCCCAAGATCAGGATTGACCGCCACGTGTGGCCGAGGCTTTCGATCCATCATGCTGCACCTTTTTCGTTTGTCTGTTGCCCCGCGCGCCCCGCCTTCAAAAGATCCTGCGCACGCCGCTCATCCAACTCAAACGCCGCCAGAAATTCATGGTCATAGCTGACATTGCGCGACCGTTTTTCCGCTTCGCGCTCTGCCTGCGCCGCCCACTGCGCCGCGCGATCCGCCACAAGCTTGCGCTCTTGATCTTTGATCGGCGGGCGAAGGTATTTTTGCCAAAACCGCAATTCCGCGACCAATCGGCCCGGAACAGCAGCAGCTTCGACCCCGGCCCGTGAGGCAAACCAGGACTCGACGTTCGGGTTATCCTCAATCCTTTGTGGCTCAAAAGCATGCGCACAGGACAGAAACGACACGCGGTCTGGCCAAAAGCACCTCGCCGACCCTTGCCCGTTTCGGGTTGCCCACCAGCGCACCTGCTGCAACGCCGCGTCGCTCAGGTAGGCAAGCTCATCACATAACGACGCGATCTTACGCTTGGCATCCGCCTCACTGACCTTCTTGGGAAACCGCATCCCCGACTGTTCAAGCGGGTCAATCAGCAAACGCCGCACACGTTGCCGCTTGCCCTCGGGTTTGTCTGTCTGGGTGCTGTCGGTCATGCCACAGCCCCATTCATCGCAATTTCCCACACAGGCAACACGCACCGCGTTGTGGCCTTAGCTGGTATATATATCTTATCTTCTCTTTTCTTTTGGCTGCGATATATCGCCGATATAACGCGATATATCGAGTTGTGTTGCGCCAACATAACTGCCCCCTCAGTCTCGGATGATGCGGTGTTCGATCCCGGCCACCCGGAAAAGTTGTTGTAAAACAGCGTCGAAACGCGCGCCTTGCCTGCGCCCGGTGAAATTCTTGGTCAGCCAGTCATGGCAACGGATCACAAAGTCGGGGTCATCGACCAACTCATGAGGCACGCCCGCCTCTGACAGGAGTCGCTTAAGAGTTTTCAACTTGTTGCGCTCACTCTCGCCGCTGCTGCGCGCCTTGCGCGCCTCCGAGGCCGTCAAAGCGGCGCGGCACACATCAATGACCACCTTGTGCCCAAACACAGGCTCGCCATCGACCTGATATCGCGACCACTTGTGCAATGGCGTGATCTTGCGGTTCATCAGGCTGCGCCACGTGGGCAGCGGCACGCGGATCAGCTGCGCGATTTCCTCCTCATCCACGGGCAATGTGCCAAGCGGCGTGCGTTGCTGGCACACCATAAAGAGCTCCAACGCCGCGCCCCTGACATCCAGATCGGCGCGCGTGTGCAGACGGCTCTGGAAATAGAGAACATGATGCATCATCACGAATTTGTGCCCGGTGAAATCACCCGCCACCAACTCGACCGGATAGTCCGGCAATGGCGCGCCCGTCTCGATCTCTACCACCGCCGCATCGCGGCGCTCTGTCAGCGCGGTCATATCAGCACCGCCTGTGGCGCAGCGCGCCCGCTTGACGCATCACGCGCAGGCATCCGAAACGGGACCTCTGACGGCGGCAATGGCGGATAATCGCCCGGGCGCTCGAATGTGGCACGCGCCTCGGAAATCCAGCCTCCGCGATACATGCCGTCATTGGCAACATCGGCAAAACGCCAAATGACCCACGTGTAGGCCGTGGCCGTCGAGGCCGTCTTGTCCTTGCCGTCATGCGGGCAAAAATAGACAATGCCAGGTCGCCGCAGCCGCCCCTTGTGCATCACCACGCGGCTTGCAAAGTGAAAGGCATGTGTCGGCGGGCGTTCGGAAAATATCGTGTCGGCGCGCTCTTGACCCTCGAACCAGGCGGTCCGCAGCAGAAACGCAAAGCCACGCCGCGCCTGTGCATAGGCGGCATGCACGCATTCCGTGGCCAGCCGGAACGGCGGATTTGAAATGATCCAGTCCGGCGCGTCGTCATCGGAGGATCTGCGCCCGTTCAACAGGAAATCCTCAACGCCAAGATCACAGATGTGCCCGGCACGCCAAGTCGCGGAATAGTCGAATACATCGCGCCCGATCACGCGGTCAAACCGATCCGGCAATGTGCGCACGATATCGCCCTCGCCAGCCATCGGATCGCAGGCGACCTGAAGATGCATCGGCTCATCCATGGCGTCGAGTTTGGCCAAGAGCGCGCGCACCGCCCACGGCGGCGTCGGAAAAAAATCGAGACTGTCCGGCGGCTCATGCCGCTGCGCCATCACGGCAGCCGATCTGCCACCGCGCGCAGTCACAGGAACCCCATTTGCTGTGGGCCCGAAGGCGCGGAAACAAACAAATCGGGTTGGCGATAAGCCTCCTCGACACGCCGATATGCTATGTCGAAATACTCAGCGTCCAGTTCGATCCCGATGCCTTTGCGGCCCAGCTTTGCGCAGGCGACTAGGGTTGTTCCGCTTCCCATGAACGGGTCAAGTATGGTTTCAGCACCTGGCAGGAAGCCAAGGCACCATTGCATAAGCGCGATGGGTTTTTGCGTGGGGTGCTGCTTCCCGCGATAATCGCCGCTTGCCAGAGGGTCGCGGGAAAAAATTCTTGCGTTTGCGTCAAAGCTGCACCATGCAAGCTCGCATTCAGCGAAGTCGCGCCCCTTAAATCCCGCGCCTTTGTCCCAAACAAGAAAAGCACGGCTTGCAGGCAACCCAAAATAGTTCCCACCCCAAATTATCGCAGGATATTTCGCAACCCACGACACATCTGGCGCGCAATCATCCCACCTCTGGGCGCCTGCTTTAAGCTTTCCATATTTCCCTACGCCTTTGTCTGCCCCAATCCCATAAGGCGGGTCGGTCACAATCGCATCGAACTTATCCAATGCAGGCATAACGTTTCTACAATCGCCCTGATAAAGAACGCAATCGCCGATGACCTCTTTCCGGACCCACGGGTCACACATCGATCAACCCCCGCGCCCTCAAATCACCCAACGCCTTGCGCACCGTGCTGGGCGCAACACCCAAACGCCGCGACAGATCAATCGCCGTCACTCCGGGCTGATAAGCGGTCAGCACGCGGCGCAGCGTGGACGCGTTACGCGGCACGCGCAGGCCAAGCTCCATTTTGTCGGAATTCACCATCGCCACAGATATGCCCAGCTCGGCGGCAATCTCGGGCGGCGTCCAGAACGCGGCGATCAATTCAGCAACACGTTCGCGCCGCCGCGCGACCTTTGGATAGGTGCGCCGCCGAAAATCCAACGACTTGCGCGGCTGGGCCTCGACCGCCTCCAATCGCCCCGATCGCTTTCCACTGGACACCCACTGGAAATCCACAGCCGTGGCCATTTTGCCCGCCGGAACACGCGTCACGCGGCCCTTGGCCAACTCCGCATCGATCAATCGGCGTTCGCGGCTGTTGATCACGTCAGGCATGCTGCACTCCGCCACAAAAAAGACCCCGACCCGCACGCCAGACCTTGGAAGTAAGCGCGCGGAGCCGGGGCAAGTCATTGAGGCAGGCACCTACGGGAGGAAATGTAGGCGCAGCAACGGACCACCATTTTGCGGCAGCCCAGCACGACCTTGGCCCACGAAACCAAACCAAGGCCGTCACGGATCGCAGGCCAAGTCGGCCCGCGAAATTCAAAACATCAGAACACGCCGCATCATCCCGCCGCCCAACCGGCATCGCGGGCGCGGGCAGGGTCCGACCAATAGAGGTCGCGCGCTGCGGCCAGCTGCGCGTCATAGATTTCGGCAGGTGACAGCGCGATGATGCCTTCGCCAGCACAGACATTGCACGGGACCTTGGCGCGCAGGACAAACCGGACCTGATCCTCTTGGCGCAGCGCACAGGCCGGGCAGGGACGGCAATTGCCGCGCAAATATCGGGTCGGCATGATGGGACCTCCGATGCAATCCGGGCTCTATGAAAAACTTTCATAACGCGGGAACACGTTCCGGACACCGCGCCGGACAATTGTCCGAGGCGCGCCAGCGGACAGATATGCACCGCAACCATCATCAGGCGCGCAACGCGGCCTCTGGGGCCATGAATTCGAGATAAGCGTCGCCGTGCGTGACATGGGCAAACAACGCCTTGTCGACCGAAGGCCGCCGGTTCCCATTCCACCAATTGCGGCCCGTCTTGTCATCAACATCAAAGAAAACCGCGACCTCCGCTGCACTGCTGAAATGTGCATGCAAGAACGCTTGCCAGCGGGCAGGGGTCTGGGCGCGGAACTGTTCCAGCATGCGCTGCTGCGCGCCACGCTGCGCGCCAAAAGCGGCAGGCGCTTGCGACGCAAAACCAGCGGATTGGTGTCCGGAATTCGTTCCTGTGGCATGCGGCACGTCAGGCGTGCCAGCATGGACCGGCACAAGATAGGCATAACCCGGCGGAGGTGTGCGAAATGTCATTTAAGGCCCTTTTCAAAATGCTCCGGAACGCAAGTCGAGGGCTTGATCGTCGCGCGATTAATTTGCGCGGCATGGATCTGCATCAAGGTATCGGCGGTGACATCCGCACCCACCTGGTGCGCTGCCGCGACGACGGCCTGCCAGTATTTGGAAGGGATGCTGTTTTTCGGCACCCACTTTCTTACAGCCTCGGCATTCAACCCTTGATCGACTTGCTTGACGACCGCTGCGGCAAAAGCCGCATGCGATGGCCACACGTTGGCAATATCCCGGATTGTGGAAAATTGTGTCATGCAGCAATTGGTAAGGGAACAAAGTTCCCATCGTCAATAGGGAACTTTGTTCGCTTGCGTCATATCGTCCGCGCGTGGTGGGTCGCCACATGACACAAGACACACGATCCTTAGCACCCCGAGAAAGCCATCCCGCCCGCGTTGCGCCACGCATCGCCGCGATCCGCTCGGTGCTTGGGCTGACCCAAACGCAGCTTGCGGAAATCATCGGACTAGACCGCAGCACGATGTCAAAGGTCGAGCGCGGGGAAAAAGGCCTTGCCATTCAACATGGTGAAACACTAGCCCAGCTTTACGGTTTTGGTCTGGACTTTATATATCGCGGCGATCTGAATGACATTCCGTTAGACTATCGCCCGACGGTCGCTGCCGCTTTGAACGCCACCGGAACCACCGACTGACAACCGCCAGGCGCTGACCGGTCGCCCTTGCAACCCAAAAAACGATTAAATCGCCAATGCTGTAATGCATATTCACCCCGTTTCTGCGCGGCAAAAACCCGCTGACTCGATACAGCTTTAAACTGAAACGGGACAAAAGTTTCCGATTTTTGTTGACGTGGGAACTTTATTCCCATTATGCCTACCCCAACAGGGGAGGGCACCATGCATCAACATCGGCACGACTTGCTATGTCCTACGACATACGACGCGAAGAAAAGTGTAAAACAGCCCGCAACGCTAATACAATTTAAGGCTGCGCGCGATCCATACCCGTTCAATGCCATCGCCTTGAACCGAGCGACGCGCCGCGACCGTCGGATCAAACGCCTCGCAACCGCCTGCGACTATCTTCTGCTGGGCATCACGGTTGGCTTTTTGTCCTTCGCCGGCGCAGGCATGACCCTGACCGTTTTGGCAAGCGGTTTCTGATCATGCGCGCTCAGAAACTGAAAACCGAGCAATCCACACTCCAACACACTTTCGGACCTGCATCACAGGCTCACCAGACCTGCGCCCGCGTGCCGATCCCGACGATGCTGCAGGATCCGCCACGACCAACCCCTTTTTGGGGGTTGGCTTTGTGCGCCGCGATGATCGTGACAGGCCTGTTCCTGATCGTTCTCGGCACTGCCAGCATAACCCTGACATTAGTGGGTCAAGCACAATGACAGCTAGTGAACACCAAAAACGGCATCGGGCCGCAGCAATCCTCGACCTCGGCATCTGGTCGCGCCTTTGCTACGAAACACCCATAGCCCTTGTCGCCATCGCACTGGCCGAGGTCGGCAGCCTCGATGACCTAATCTCGGAACCCGGCCTGCGATGGGCGCGCGGCATCGTCGCCGACACAACGATGCATGACGACGCCACCGCCATTGCCGCCTGTTGCGTGATCGAGGCGCACCGCCCCGGCTCCACAGAAGCCGCCCGCGCGCATGACCTGCGCCACCTGATTGTCGGTGAACACCGCAAGCTGGTTGTGCCGCAACGCCCCAAAATCTGCGAGGTCCCGGAATGACAGAACCCACCGTTCAGGCTGCCGCGACGACGGACGCCCTTTTGCCGATATCGACCATCATGACAACCCATCAGGTGACGGCACGGACGTTGCGTTATTGGGAACAGCGGGGCCTGATCACACCGACGCGCTCCGAAACCGGGCGCAGGCTCTACTCCGCAAAGGATGAAAGCCGTATCTCGATCATTTTGTTCCTGCAGCGCGCGGGTCTGTCACTGGAAGAAATCGGCCAAAGCCTATGGGCCGGCCAGCTGGTCGTCAGCCTGGATGATTTGGACAAACGTCTGTCGGACAAACGTGCCCAAGTCGTAGACATGGCAATGTGTCAATGCCTTGCCGCGACCAGGCTGCGCGAGACGATCGAGGCACAAAACCCATGACGCACCCGACACTGACCCCCGACAACCCGGCGATCCTGTCATCCATGCGCCTCGAACTGGCCGACATCCTCACACACGCGCCCGCCGATCAACTGACCGCCATGGCCGAGGCCGCAGCGATCGACAATGGCGGGCACTGCATTCCGGCAATCGCGGGCCATTTTGCACAGTTCCACGTGCTTGGCATTTGCCGCGAGGCCGACAGCCTGTCCACAGCGATACAGGAATGGTGCAAATCCGCACGCCGCACCGCGCGCGCCATGGCCGAGGATTGTCGCGCCCATGCCTGAAACCGCCGAAACACAGCCATCCAAAGGCGGGCAAAGCCCTGCCAGCCTGCGGACGTCCGGCCCGTCGTCTCTTCCTGTAAACGCAGAGTTTCTCCCCGAAACCGACGGCGGGCCGGACATCAATTTACCGACAGCAGCTTGTCCGGCGCAGGCGTGGGGACCTTCGCCAGACATGGGCGGCAAAACGCACCGCGCCCCTGCACGGGCCGCGCACTCCTCTGCTCACGGAGCGTTTTGCCGCCCGCCAAATGAGACGGAAACACCCGACCAAATTCTGACCACTGCGTCGGTGGCGTGGCTGATCAACCGACCCACCGCCGCCGCCATCCTTTGCCACCTTGCCGAATGCGCGCTGGCACAGGCCGTCGGCACTGACGCAGCCGAAACACCCGAGGCCCACCCATGACACGCATGGCAAACGAATTTTTCCTCGAACTGTTCCAGCAGGCCTGCCCCCACCAGACGGCGCACCCCTTGATCCGCCACAGCAGCCACGGCGCGGCATGGGACGCGGCATGTCGCGCGGCGCGGATGCACGGCCAAAACCGCGTGATCCTGCGCCCGGTGTCCCGCGTGCGCTGGTCTGAAATCGACGGGGCGGTGCAGCACATTGCAATCGACGGCGCACCGCTTGTCGATCCGGTGCATGGGTTTTTCATGATGTGCCGGACCCCCAACAGCCCGCACAGCACGACAAGCCCGAAAAGGCGTTGGAAATATGCCGCTGACGCAGGCCGCGCCGCCGCGCGCGCCGTTGGTGACCGCGCAGGCGGCCATCACGATCACCTGGTCCTCGGGGTCACCGACATTGTCACCCCGACATCCGGCCATCAGGCCGCCCTGCCGTTGTGAGAACACGTCATGACCAAGCATAGCGCGCCGCGCCGACCCTTTACCGACCTGCCACGCTCACAACAGGCGGGCATTCTATGCCACACCGACCTTTTCCAGACATTCGTCGCCCTGCAGATGGGCATCGAAGCGGCCGACAACTCCAAACCGCGCGTGACATCAACCGCCTGCGCCGAACACATCCGACGGACCTGCGGCATCGACACCCGCAAAGAGCTCAACACCAACCGCCCCGCGCAAGACAAATTCGACGCCCTGCGCACGGAGTTCGACGCATGGCGCGGCGCAATCCCTAAACAGAGGTGAAACATGCCCCTTTATTTGTCACCAAGCACCACCGACTGGTCCGACCATCGGCTGGCCATCAAAATCGACACGGATTTTGTAACCGTCGCCATCTGCGACGACGACGCAATCGACTGCGTAAATGAGGGCAAATCGGTGCAGATGACCCGCGCCGATTGGGACCTTTTGAGCCGCGCTGTCGCCGGAACCGCCCTACCAATCGAGGAAAGCGCATGACCCCCCCACCTACTGTTTATCAAATTTCGTTGGACACGCTGCGCCTCAGCGACCTTAACCCGCGCAAGGATATCGACACCGACGATCTTGCTGCATTGGCGGCATCGATCCGCGCGTTTGCGAAAGTCACTGGCGGGTGCGGCTTGACACAGGCCCTCAATGGCTATCGCCCAACACCGATTGACGATGTGACCGACCCCATGCCGACGGATATTGTCGACGGCGGGCGCAGGCTGCGCGCTCTGACCATGCTGGTCGAGGATGGCGACCTGCCTGCCGATATTCCGGTGCCCGTCATGCTGACCAGCGACCTTGATACCGCAACAGCATGGGCGCTCACAGGCGGCCCGCAAAAATCGCCGCTGTCAGAGATTGACGAAATCGAGGCGTTTGGGACGCTTGTCAAAGATGGCAGCAACCCGACCGAGATTGCAGCACTCTTTGGCCGCAGCCCGCGCTTTGTACGGCAACGACTGAAACTCGCCGCACTGCCACAGGAAACACGCGACGCACTGCGCGCCGGCAAACTGAGCGCGCGCGATGCCATTTATCTGACGCGCGTGACGCCGGATGAGGCATCCGCGCTGACCGAGGATCTGGTCAACGGCAATCTGCACCCATTCCAACTGAGTGACAAAACCAGCGTCGCAGGCGTCAGACTGAGCGACCGGCGCGTCAAGTTTTGCGGAATCGATCGCCTGACCGCCGCAGGCTGCGAGGTCACAGAGGATCTGTTTTCCGATGCCGGCGGCTGGATCGCACCCGAGCTAACCGTTGACCGCGTGTTCAGCGACGAATTGCAGATTTACGCCTCGGATACGCGGCAGGCCGAGGGCTGGGCCTTTGCCGAATTCAGGACCACACACTGGATCGACACGCTTGGGTTAGACCTCGCCGAGCCGACACCGGTCGAATTGCCGGACGCTGACATCGAACGCTTGGAACAGCTGCACAATGGCCGAGAATTGACCGAAGCCGAATTGGCAGAGCTCGACGCACTGGAAGCCCGCGCCGCAGGGGATTTCGATGACGCGACCCGCGCGCGCTGCGGCGTCATTTGCTACGTCGATCCTGCTGGCCGCGCCCAAGCCCTGCGCGGCGTGGAACCCGACAGCGCCGGCACCGGCGAAACCTCCGACAGCAACGACGCAGACACCACCGGAAACACGCCTGCCGAACCCACCCGCGAAAAACCGATCATAACAGCCGCCATGCAAGGCGCACTGGACCGGATCAAATTGCTGGCATTGCAGACGGCGATCTTGTCAAAGCCGCAGCTGCTCGATGATCTGTTGACCCTGCAACTGTCGCGCCAGCTGCCGGCGTGGCAAAACACCTTTGATCTGAGCGGCAGCCCATGGAACCTGTCGGCCTGCGAAACGCTTGACGTGACGCTGGACGCGCGACTTGCGGCCATCCTGAATGCCGAAACCAGCACGACTGCACTGACCGACTTGTCGGCGCTCGATGCCTTGTCAGACCAACCGCGTGGCACGATCAACACGCAACGCGCCGCCGCCTTGGCCGCACATATGTCACCCGGCATGCCACGCGTGACACTGAACACGCTCTGCGAGCGCCTGGGCGTAACCATGCGCAGCGTCTGGACGCCGACAGCGCCGTTTTTCAAATCCTTGCGCGCCGATGTGCGGATCGATGTCATGGCGCATTTTCTGGGCATCGACCCCGGCGACGATCCCGACCAGGCCCTGACAGATTTCGGCAAGCAAAAGGTCGCCGATCAGGTCAATGATTTGCACCAGCTGGTCAACAGCGCCGACGCACGCGAGGCCCGTGGCCTCGATCGCGCCGCCGCGCAACGCATTGCGCAATGGGTGCCAACCTGGATGCAGAACGAGGCGTAGAGGGCAGGGTGACCGCGCTGGATCCACATATGCTTGAATTCGTTAGAGCCTTGGCAAAGACCCACGCGCAGGCCGATGATGCACTGGCAAGGTCACCGGGGGAATCATGCACGACACCAGCCGCCGCCGCACCGCGCTTTATGCGCGATACTCAACCGACCGCCAAAACGAAAGGTCGATCGCCGATCAGCTTGACCTCTGCCGCGCCGCTGCCGCGCGGCAGGGACTGACGGTCACTCACGAATTTCACGACCGCGCCAGATCCTCGATGTCGCTCATCGGACGCGACGGCCTTCTGTCGCTTATGGCCGCCGCCGAGGCACGACAGTTCGACGTGCTCATGGTCGAGGCCTTTGACCGGATCAGCCGCGATCAGGCTGACCTTGCCGGCATTCACAAACGCCTGACGCATTTTGGCATCCGGATCCTGACAGCGGACGGGGCCGAGGCCGACATCGTGCAGATCGGCGTGGCATCGATGATGGGCGCGCTCTGGATGAAAGGGCACAAGCAAAAGGTCCGACGCGGCTTGTCAGGAAATGTGCGCAGCGGCAAAAGCGCGGGCGGTCTGGCCTATGGCTATGCCACCGTGCGAGGCGAACCTGGCGCGCTCATCATAGACCCTGATCAGGCCGAGGTCGTGCGCCGCATCTTTGCTGAGGTCGCAAGCGGCGAAAGCGCCCGGCAGGTCGCCATAGCACTGAACGCCGACGGCATACTACCACCGCGCGGCGCGCGCTGGTCGGCCAGCACGCTAAACGGCAATTGGTCGCGTGGCACCGGCATCTTGAACAACCGCCTTTATGTAGGTGAACGCGTGTGGGGCCACACCCGCGCGGTTTATGATCCCGTGACAAACGCGCGCCGCTGGGAAAACCAGCCCGAATCCGAATGGCAGCGCGCACCCGCGCCAGATCTTGCAATCATCGATCAGAATGTCTGGGACGCAGCACAGGCCGCGCGGGCCAACCGCCGCACCGCTCGCGGCAAAAGAACAAACACGCCTAAGCGGCCATTTTCCGGGCTGCTGCGTTGCGGCTGCTGCGGGGCCGGCATGCCGATCCGATCGACCAACACATCTAGCGGCGCGACCTACATCGCATGCGCCGCCGCCAAGCAATCTGGAACATGTGACCACACTTCGCAGGCCCGCCTTGATCGGATCGAAACAGCCATCTTTGATCGACTGGCCGAGCTGTTGCGCGATCCGGTCTATATCCGCGAATACTTGCGCGCCTATCACGACGAACGCCAACGCCTGCTGCAATCCCGAAAGGCAGACCGCGCAGCCCTGACGCGCGCGGTAACACAGGCACAAGGCAAACTCGACCGATTGGTCGAGCTCTATACAAATGCCGTGATCGATGGGCCAGACGCCGAGGCACGCATCGCCACCGCAAACGAGGATCTGCGCCGCGCCGAATCAACATTAGCCGAGGCGAACATCGAGATCCCAAAGATCGAACTGCACCCCGCCGCCCGCACACGCTATCTCGACGCTATCGCAAACATGGGCCCCGATCTTGCCAACCCGACAACAGCCGAGGCGCGCCAAGCCATCACAACCCTGCGTACTTTGATTAATACGATCGAGATCACCCCGACAGAAGCGGGCCACCAGGTCACCGTCACAGGCTACCTTAGCGCGCTACTCTCTCCAGATCACGGGCAACTGGTGGTGGCGGTACAGGGAACTGGTCAGATGCCCGTGGTTCAGCTGCTGGCCTTTGCCGCGTAGCGTTACCAAATTGGCAACAGCCGCCGATCAGTATCTAGTGTTAAGGCAACGAACCAGTCACGGCATACGGCCCTTGCCCGCATGCAGATCCGCACTGAGTTTTGCGATGTAGTTCCAGGCGTCGACACCCTGCGCATTCATCGGGCATCTTTGCTGATGCGGGCCATCGAGGTGAACGGTCGGGCAGCTGATAAAGGGCAGGCCATCCGAAGGGTCGAGGCCGCGATCTACTTCAGGATTGTCATTGCCGCAAAGCGGACAGGGCAGCAGGTCGGCCATCAGCCCCGATCCTCGTTTGTGGTCGGTTTGCGCCTTCCACATTTGACGCATCGACGCTCAGCTAGAACCTTCCCGTCAAGCCGACACCAACGCCAGATGCAACCGAGATTGCAAGCCATCAGCCCTAATCCTGATTCCTGTTTGTGCTTATTGCGCACTCACCGCAAATCGGCTCGCCATCAATGACTTTGCCGCCATCATCAAGAGAAGCCATCCCACCGCAATTCATGGCGCAGGTGTATGACAAACGAGCCTCAAGCCATTCGGCCCCATTTGGCGGTCGGCCTAGGCCATCCCAAGATGGAACCCTGGCTGCTAAAACAAAATCTGGAATCGGTTCACCTGCTGCCAGCCATTCATTGCAGTAGGCTCGCCGTGCGTCATCTTCTGATTGCGCGTTTACAGCTATCCATCCCTCGCCATCATCTGGCCCAACGGCATAATACATCAACCCTGCCATCAGCCCTTATCCTCGTTTGTGTGACGCCCCAACGCCTGATCGACCTCACTCACGATCATGTGCGGCTGGTGTCCTATGGGCGTTTGATCGCGATACCGCGCTAGAAGCCCACGGAGCAGTTCAATTTCATCCGCAGCCTGCCGCGTGGCGCTGCCGGGGTAGTTCGTCAAAGAGCGTAGCCTTTGGACGATGTCAGTCATCAGCCCTGATCCTCCTTTGTGTTGTGTTCGAACCGCTGGCGATCTTCGCCCGCTGCCCACGCCGAAGCAGCCATGAGGAGAGCCTGCGCTTGCGTACGGCCGACCCCGTGATAACCCGGCCTTTCCGAAATATCACATCGCCAAGGATAGCGATCTGCGTCTGCGCCTTTGTTCTGGATCAGATCAATCTGCGGCATTGTAATCCTCCTCGTGTAAGACATCAGCCCTGATCCTCCTTTGTGTGAACAGGACGCCCATCAAGATCAACTTCGATCCCGCCCCATGGCTCTTGCAATCTGCGCTTCGCATGGCCGACATATTTGCGGGCCAGCATCTTGACCCAGTGGTCTTTCACCGTGCCAGCCTCGACGCCCAGAACCTGTTCCGCATAGGTCACAACCTCAGCCAGCGGCGTCGTGCTGTGATATTTACGGATGATTGCCTCGGCTTGATTGAGTGAATAGGGGATAGCCCCCTTGCGCCCGACCGCCTCTTTAACAGGTGCTGTGCGGCTGACCACAGGGCGCAGATCGCGAAAGTTGTCGATGTCGCCATCAGTCGCCAGCGCGATTGGCTCATGTCCAATGACCTGGAAAAGCCCGCGCCCCTCTGCAATGTCAATCAGGGTCCGATAGTCCGACACCTTCAATGATCGAGGCTTGGCCAACAGCAGCGTGTCCTCTGCACGGAACGCCTTGAACCGGATAACTTTGTCGATCTCAGACAGCGGAAACACATCCTCCGCACCCGCAGCATAAAGCGCGGGGGCATCTTCTGCCTCTCCGAGTCCCACAATCATCGGGCCTCTATCTGACAAGTTTTCTACCAAATCCACAATTTTATACTTTTCTCGTTGCGTCGGTATAAAACGTAAAGTAGAAAATATAAAACTGCTAGTATAAATTTGAAAGACCACACTTGACATGCCGACCAGTGCCTACAACTTGCTAGAGTGGATGAGTGACCATCATGTGCCTCTTGAAC
>NZ_VCDK01000011.1 GCF_007995215.1 Shimia ponticola | reverse complement strand
ATCGCAGGACTGGCCGAGTTGATCGAGGCGTCGGGTGAGCCAGACAAATTGATCAATCAGGGTCTGTGTGGGCGGTTCCATGATCGTGCCACGCTGAACATTGATGGCGATGTCGGGATCAGCGTCTTTGACTCACAGTCGTTTTCACTGCCGTTCCGCATGGAGATGATGGAGCGCCATCCCCATGGCAGTCAGGCGTTTTTGCCCATGCAGCAAGGGGCGTACCTTGTCGTGCTGGCCGAAGATGACAACGGCGCACCAGGTGTGCCGCAGGCATTCATCGCCACGGCAGGGCAGGGCGTGAATATCGGTCGTAACGTGTGGCACGGCGTCTTGTGCCCTTTGTCGGACCCCGGACTGTTCATGGTCGTCGACAGGGTCACCGACGGGCCAAACCTCGAAGAACACTGGTTCGACACGCCATACATCATTCAAGAAAACCCCAAAGAAATGCCGGGCGAACAACCGGCAAAAGCATCATAACGGGAGGGACTATCACCATGTCAGATGCATCCATCGGGACGCCGGAACAACTCCGGGACCCAAATTATACACCGCCGCTGGCCAAGGCTGTTCCGCTTGGGCTTCAGCACGTTTTGGCCATGTTCGTCTCGAACGTGACACCGGCAATCATCATCTGCGGCGCGGCGGGTTTCGGCTTTGGCTCGAACTCGCCTGACTTTCCGCAAATGATCTACATGATCCAGATGTCGATGTTCTTTGCGGGCGTCGCAACGCTGTTGCAGACGATCACGCTGGGTCCGATCGGCGCAGGCCTGCCGATCGTGCAGGGTACATCCTTTGCCTTTATTCCGATCATGATCCCGCTGGTTGCGGGCAAGGGCGTTGACGCCATCGCCATCGTGATGGGCGGCGTCATTGTCGGCGGTCTGTTCCACGCGGCGCTGGGTCTGTTCATCGGCAAAATCCGCTTTGCTCTGCCGCCACTGGTGACCGGGCTGGTTGTCACGATGATCGGTCTCGCACTGGTCAAGGTGGGTATTCAGTATGCTGCGGGTGGCGTGCCTGCGATTGGCACCGAGGAATACGGGTCGATGACCAACTGGCTCATGGCCCTCGTCGTGATCGTCGTGACCTTGGCACTGAAGTTCTTTGCACGTGGCATGTTGTCGGTGTCGGCGGTTCTGATCGGTCTGCTCGCCGGTTATGCAGTGGCCTTTGCCTTGGGCGAAGTGAACCTTGGTAATGTGGGCCGTGCGGCACCATTTGCCTTGCCGAACCCGTTCCACTTTGGCGTCGAATTCACCGCGGCGGCGATCATCGGCTTCTGCCTGATGGCGTTCATCTCGGCGATTGAAACCGTGGGCGACGTCTCCGGGATCACCAAAGGTGGTGCTGGCCGCGAAGCGACAGACAAAGAAATCCAAGGCGCGACTTATGCTGACGGTGTCGGCACGGCGATCTCTGGTTTCTTTGGTGCACTGCCAAACACCTCGTTCTCGCAGAACGTGGGTCTGATCGCGATGACCGGCGTCATGAGCCGCCATGTCGTCACCATCGGTGCCCTGTTCCTGATCGCTGCGGGCCTGATCCCAAAGGTTGGTGCCGTGATTTCGTCGATCCCGATCGAAGTTCTGGGCGGCGGCGTGATCGTGATGTTCGGCATGGTTGTTGCGGCTGGTATCTCGATGCTGTCTGACGTGGACTGGAACCGTCGCAACATGGTGATCTTTGCGATCTCGCTGTCGGTTGGTCTGGGTCTGCAACAGGAACCCGGCGCGCTTCAGTATGTCGACGGGACCATGAAGGTTCTGCTGACGTCGGGCCTGCTTCCAGCGGCGCTGTTGGCGGTGGTTCTGAACCTGATCCTGCCACAGGAACTTTCCAGCGAGGCGACAGAAGAGGTCTCAGGTGGGCTTGCCGGACACGGTTCCGGTTCGCTGAACAAGGACTGATAATCCGCACGCAAAAAACACAAATGGCCCGGCGGAACACGCCGGGCCATTTTCGTTTCAGGATGTCTGAGGGTCTTTAGAAATCGACTTCGATTGCGATGCCTTTTTCAACAGCAAGATCCACCACGGCTGCGGCGACGGCCAGATCTTGAAGGCCAACACCGGTCCCGTCGAACAGCGTAATCTCATCGTCCGAACTGCGGCCCGGATGGGTGCCGTTGATGACCGCGCCCAATTGCGAAACGTCAGCCTCTTTGATCAGACCCTCGGAGATGGCGTGCTGTGCTTCACCGATGGAAATCGATTGCGCGACTTCGTCGGTAAAGACAGTGGCCTTCGCCAACAGTGCGGCCTCAACCTCTTGCTTGCCCTTGGTATCTGTGCCCATGCAGGCGATGTGGGTGCCCGCGCTTATGTGGTCGGCCATGACGGATGGCGAAAAGGTCGACGTGATCGAGATAATCGCATCCGCCTCGACCATGCCGGGCAGATCGACGGCTTCGAACGGAACGCCAGCCTCAGCCGCGACCTTTTCGATATTTGGCAACATCTCGGGGTGATAGTTCCAGCCGATCACCTTTTCAAAGCTCCGCTGTTCCAGAGCCGCACGAAGCTGAAACGTCGCCTGATGACCGGCACCGATCATGCCCATGACTTTGGCATCGTCCCGCGCCAGATGCTTGATCGAGACCGAGGATGCAGCCGCCGTGCGCAGCGCCGTCAGCAAGTTGCCGCCCACCATCGCCTTGGCTTTGCCTGTGTCCGGGTCAAACAGGAACACGGTGGACTGGTGGTTGATCAGGCCGCGCTTCTCCAAGTTGTTCGGCCAATAGCCGCCCGCCTTGAGGCCCAGCGTCAGTCCCGCGCGATCAAAACCACCCTTGAACCCATAGAGCGCATCTTCATGACCGATTGCCTCGCGAATGACGGGAAAGTTGTAGGCGTCATCTGCGGCCATGGCAGCAAACACCTTTTCCACGGCGTCAAAGGCGGCGTCGCGCGTCATCAGATCGGCGATTTCGCGTTCAGGTACAATCAGCATGTTGGTCTCCAGGTCGTATCGTTCGTCAGCGTCAGACAAAACTCTGACCCCGCTACGAAACGTAGCGCGGCTCGGGCGGTGTCACATGCTGCGGAATTATTGGGATGCACCCTGTGAAATTCCGGGTGCAGTCGTTTTGGTTTGTCCGGCCCCGGGAAGGGGGCCAGACGGTTTCATTCTTCGATGATCAGAAGGCGCGCCCGCGTGCAGACACAGGCCAGACACATTCAACCTTGCCGTTGCGAACACCGACATACCAGTCATGCACGTTTGCGGTCGGGTCACAGTGGCCCGGCACCAGCTTGAGCTTGTCGTTGACCTTCAGCACGCCGTCTTTGTCCATGACCACGCCATGCTCGTCCGAGCATTTGACGTATTCCACGTCATCACGGCCATAAATTACCGGCAGGCCGCTATCGACGGACTGGGCCTTGAGGCCGGCGTCGACGATGGCTTTGTCCGCTTTGGCGTGGCTCATCACCGAGGTCAGGATGAACATCGCGTTTTCCCATTCGCCACGGTCGATGCGTTTGCCATCCTTGTCGAGGATGCGGCCATAGTCGGCGTCCATGAAGGCGTAAGACCCGCACTGCAGCTCGTTATACACGCCCGAGTTCGACTCGAAGTAATAGGACCCGGTGCCGCCACCGCCGACGATGTCACATTCCAGACCTTCGGCCTTGAGCGTGTCGACAGCATCTTTGACCTGAGCCACAGCGACTTCGATCTTGGCTTTGCGTTCGTTGTAGTCATCAAGGTGCTGCATCGCGCCCTGATAGGCCTGCAGACCCGCGAATTTCAGGCCGGGGGCCGCGTCGATGGCCTTGGCGATTTCGACAACTTCGGGCGTGGTGGTCACACCGCAGCGGCCTGCGCCGCAGTCGATTTCCACGAGGCATTCGATTTGTGTGCCGTGGTTCTGTGCCGCCGCCGACAGGTCGGCCACGTTGGCCACATCATCCACACAGCAAATGGCGCGCGCGCCCAGCTTAGGCAGGCGTGCTAGACGGTCAATCTTTTGCGGATCACGGACCTGGTTCGAGACGAGAATATCCTTGATGCCGCCACGGGCAAAGACCTCTGCTTCGGACACTTTTTGGCAGCAGACCCCACATGCGCCGCCCAGCTCTTCCTGGAGCTTCTGCACATCGACGGATTTGTGCATCTTGCCATGGGTGCGGTGGCGCATGCCGTGATCTTTGGCGTAGTCGCCCATCTTCTTGATGTTGCGCTCCAGCGCGTCGAGGTCGAGCACGAGGCAGGGCGTTTGAATTTCGGACTCGTCCATGCCGGGCTTGGCTGGAATGTCAAAACCCACTTCGTAAAGGTCGAGATTGCTGAGGTCTTTCATCGCGGTCTCCTCTTATCAATAGCGGTTGCGTGGCCCGAAGGCTGCGCCGTGGAGTGTTCGTATCATGGATGGAGGTTTCCTATCGGAAACACGGCGAATATGGAAGGCCCTAGGTCGTCATCCAGGGCAATTTATCGAGGTCGACATTGCCACCGGTGACGATCACGCCGACACGCTTGCCCCGGAAGGCATCCTTGTTCTTCAGGATGACGGCCAAAGGCACGGCGCAGGATGGCTCCATGACGATCCGCAGGTATTTCCAGGTGATCTTCATCGCGTCGATGATCTCTTCTTCGGTCGCGGTGTAGATCTCGCTCACATGGTTCGAGACAAAGTGCCAAGTGCGTTCTTTCAGCGGCACCTTGAGACCATCTGCAATCGTGACAGGGGCATCATCGGCGATGATGTGACCCGCCTTGAAACTGCGATAAGCGTCGTCGGCCTGTTCCGGCTCGGCAGCGATGATCTGAACCTCTGGCGCAAGCGTCGAAAGCGTGAGGCAAGTGCCCGAGATCATTCCTCCGCCGCCAATGGGCGCGACCATCATTTCAAGCCCGTCGACCTGTTCCATGAACTCTTTGGAACATGTCCCCTGGCCCGCGATGACGCGCGGATCGTTGTAGGGATGCACGAATTCGCCGCCGGTTTTGGCCTGAACTTCGGCAAAGACGGCCTCGCGTGATGTCGTTGACGGTTCGCATTCGGTGATCGTTCCACCATAGCGGCGCACGGCGTCTTTCTTGGCCTCGGGTGCGGTGCGCGGCATGACCACGTTGCACGGGATACCCCGCCGCCCGGCAGCATAGCTCAGACACAGCGCATGGTTGCCCGAACTGTGTGTGCACACACCCTTGGCGGCCATCTCATCGCTCAGGCCAAAGACGGCATTAGTGCCACCACGCACCTTGAAAGCGCCCGGCTCCTGGAAGTTTTCACATTTAAAGAACAGCTCCGCCCCGGACAGCTCATTCAGATAGGCCGATTGCAAAACCGGCGTCCGATTGATGTGCGGCTTGATGCGCTCATGCGCGTCGAGCATGTCCTGATAGGAGGGCAGATTGAGGTCGAGGTCCTTCATTATGCGGCATCCCTTTGCTCTTGTGCCGTTTGACCGCGGTAGTAATCCTGAGCAGCCGCAACGCCGGAGCCGAGTTGGATATCAAGGCCAAGATCGGCCATGCACATTTCGGCGGTTGCGATCCCAGACAGGGCCATGACATCCGTCAGGCTGCCAAGGTGGCCAATACGGAACACTTTTCCTGCGACCTCACCAAGGCCAACACCAAACGCGACGCCGTATTTTTCGGCGGCATGGGTGACGATGTCGGTCGCGTTGAACCCATCCGGCGTGCGGATGGCGCTGACCGTGTCAGAATACACCGAAGGGTTGGCGGCGCACAACTCCATGCCCCACGCACCCACTGCTGCGCGGACGCCTTCGGCGATGCGGCGGTGTCGTGCAAAGACGTTCTCGAGCCCTTCGTTCAAGAGCATCGTGCAGGCTTCGTTCAGTCCGTTCATCAAGCCGACGGCTGGCGTGTAGGGGTAGGCATTGTTCGCGTAACCCTTCCGCATGTCATGCACATCAAAGAACGTGCGGGGCAGGGTGCCGGTTTGCGTGGCTTCCATGGCCTTTGCACTAAAGCCGACGATGGCCAGCCCGGCAGGCAGCATGAATCCCTTTTGCGATCCGGTCACCGCGACATCGACGCCCCACTCGTCAAACCGGAAGTCGACTGAAGCGATTGAGGACACGCCGTCGACAAAGAGCATTGCCGGGTGACTAGCTGCGTCGAGTGCCCTGCGCACGGCCGCGATGTCGGAGAGCACGCCTGTGGCGGTTTCGTTATGCGTCGCCAGAACAGCCTTGATCTCGTGATTGGTGTCTGCGGTCAGGATCTCTTCATAGCGATCCGCTGGCAGACCTTCGCCCCACGGGGTGTCCACGATTTGAACATCGAGGCCGTGGCGCTGACACAGGTCGATCCAGCGGTGGCTGAACATGCCGTTGCGCGCGGCAAGGATTTTGTCCCCTGCAGATAGGGTGTTCGTCACAGCAGTTTCCCAGCCGCCCGTACCAGAGGATGGGAAGATGAAAATCTCGGCGCTGTCGCTCTTCAAAATCTTGCGAACACCTGCGCGTGCGGGGTGCAGAATCTGCCCAAACAGCGGTGACCGATGGTCGATTGTCGGCATGTCGCAGGCCTTGCGCAGGCTTTCAGGAATGTTTGTCGGACCTGGGATGAAAACAGGATTTTGAAAGCTCATGTCGGTCTCCTTGGGTTTAGCGAGACTTTAAATGTAACGATCACGAGTCGATATATTTTCGAAAATTGGTCAAATCCTGTGCCAACAGGAAAGAAAATCACGCCTTGTCAGTAGTTTATGTTTTTCATATGGTGAAATATGATTTCACATGTGCAACGGGCAGGCGCTGAAGATGACACAAAATCCAGAGGATACGAGTCCCAGACAACGCGGGCGACCCCGTGGGTGGGACGACAAAACGGCCCAAAACACGATCAAATCCTTGGATCGTGCGATGCATGTCTTTGAGTATCTCAGCGATCATCCCGGCAAAGCCCTGACCAACTTGGCCAAGGAACTCGGTGAGGCTCCAGCGACGCTATATCGTGTGCTTGTCACGCTTGAAACGCGGGGGCTGGTCGAATTCGATCCGGTTGATCAGGTCTGGCACATTGGTGCGCGCGCCTTCACCATCGGCACGAAGTATCTGCGCCGGACGTCATTGGTTGAACGCGCCCGCCCGATCATGCGGCGATTGATGGAGGATACCGGCGAGACGGCAAACCTGGGCGCGGAACGGGAAGGTCAGGTCCTGTTTCTCAGTCAGGTCGAAACCCACGAAACGATCCGCGCGTTCTTTCCGCCGGGGACGTTGTCGGCCATGCATGCCTCCGGGATCGGCAAGGCGCTTCTCGCGCAGATGGATGAAGATCGGCTGCAACGCTATCTCAAGAGTCGCCGATTGGTGGGCTTTACGCCCCACACGATCACGGACCACGACGCCCTGAAACAAGAGCTCGCGACGATCCGCGAGAACGGCTTGTCGATTGACCGTGAAGAACGGAACGAAGGAATGGTCTGCATCGCTGCGCCGGTCTTTGACGCCAATGGCGAGGCGGCAGCAGGGATTTCGGTCTCTGGCCCGACGCACCGGATGAAGCCGGACGTGGTCGAGCGGCTGAGCACCCATGTGGTCGATGCAGCGCAGGCACTGACCGTTGCGGTGGGTGGCCGCCTTACTCCGCCGCAGTCCTGAGCCTTTGCGGCTGCGGAACGCCCGTCATCGCGGGGCGCAAGGCCATGTGCCGGTTCACGTCTTTATACAGGAGATAGCGGAACCGGCCCGGGCCGCCCGCATAGCAAGCCTGTGGGCAGAAGGCGCGCAACCACATGTAATCGCCTGCTTCAACTTCGACCCAATCATTGTTCAGGTTGTAGACCGCCTTGCCCTCAAGCACGTAAAGCCCGTGTTCCATGACATGGGTTTCCAGAAACGGGATCACCCCGCCGGGTTCGAACGACACGATGGTGACGTGCATGTCGTGCCGCAAATCGGTCTGATCGACGAACCGTGTGGTGGCCCAGCGTCCTTCGGTTCCGGGCATGACCGAGGGTTCGACGTCCTTTTCGTTCATGACCAGAACGTCCGGCGCATCCAGCCCTTCGACCGCTTCATAAGCTTTACGGATCCAATGAAACCGCAAAACCTCGTCACCTTTGTTGTGCAATGTCCAACCGCTTGAGGGGGGCAGATACGCATATCCGCCGGGCGTCAATTCATGGCTCTCGCCGTCGACCTTAAGCGTTGCGGTACCTTCGACGACAAAGAGAACACCCTCGGCCGCAGGATCAAGCTCGGCGCGGTCAGAACCGCCGCCTGGTTGAACCTCCATGATGTATTGCGAGAAAGTTTCCGCAAAGCCGCTCATCGGACGCGCAATCACCCATAGGCGCGTGTCCTCCCAAAATGGCAGAAAGCTGGTCACGATATCGCGCATCGTGCCTTTGGGGATCACCGCATAGGCATCGGTGAAAATGGCGCGATCCGTCAGCAGCTGCTCTTGTCCGGGATGCCCGCCGCGCGGTGCGTAGTACTTGGTGCTCATGGGATCTCCCGGGTGCTCCTGCTGACAGGATGAAAACACCTAAAATATGGGCTGCAGCGCACTTACGCACCACCCGCAAAGAACCGACAACTCCATTCGGAAAGATTTGAAAATACGGGGCTTCTGCCAGGAATTTCTGATAAAGCTTATTGCTCTGAACCATGCACCTCGACGCCCTTCTTAACATAAGGTTGATTAGACGTCATTGGCGGCATTTACTTATTTAGAATGGTTCTAAATTGTGTAATCTTGAAATAAGGTGGCAGAGCAAGGGCACGCAATCTGCCCCACCGCGCCCAGATTGAGGTAGCCATGGATCCTGTCATCATCGTTTTTCTCGCAGCGCTTCTGACAGCCGTGGCGACAGGGCTTGGTCCGCTGCCCTTCATGATCTGGCGCAGCATGTCGCCCAAGACCGTGTCGATCTGTAATGGCATCGCCGCTGGGATGATGTTGGCGGCTAGCTTCAGCCTGTTGCAAGAAGGTATAAACCTCAGCGCGATCCGGACGATTGGCGGTCTGTTGGGCGGATTTGTCTTTATCGCGATTGCCCATGCCGTCATTGAACGCCATGGCAACTTTCAGATTGGCGACATTCAGGGCGCTGATGCTCTGAAGGTGCTGATGATTGTTGGCATCATGACCCTGCATTCGGCCGCCGAAGGCATTGGCGTCGGTGTGGCCTATGCGGGCGAAGACAGTCTGGGCACATTCATCACCGCAGCGATTGCCGTTCACAACATCCCCGAGGGTCTGGCCATCGCGCTGGTCCTTGTCCCGCGCGGCGCCAAGGTTTGGCAGGCGGTTGGGTGGAGTATCTTTTCCAGCCTGCCCCAGCCGCTTTTGGCGGTGCCCGCTTTCATGTTCGTCAGCTTCTTTGCCCCTTTCCTGCCGTTTGGATTGGGGCTGGCCGCCGGGGCCATGATCTGGATGACGCTCTCTGAACTGATCCCGGAGGCGCTTGAGAACGCAGGCAGTCCGATGATCGCAAGCGCGGTCACCATGGCCATAGCTGGGATGCTGCTCTTCGAACTGCTGCTCAGAACCGTCTAGTCGGCGTCTGCGGGTTCAAACTCCAGGAGGTCGCCGGGCTGACAGTCGAGCTCTTTGCAAATGGCCTCAAGCGTGTTGAAGCGGACGCCTCGCACCTTGCCCGAGCGAAGCAAGGACAGGTTTTGCTCTGAGATGCCGATACGCCCCGCCAGGTCCCGCGAGGTCATCTTGCGACGCGCCAGCACCACATCAAGCCGCACAACAATCGGCATTCAGATCACCTCCTGATGGTCTTGCCACAATTCTGCGCCTAGCGCGAAAGCGTGAGCGAGGAAACTCGCGATCAACGCGGCGAAGGCCACGGATATCTGCGGGGAGCCTATGGCGATGGCAAGGCTGCGCTGGCCTTCTGGATAACCCCATGTCGCGGCAACGGACCCAAGGCTTTGCGACAGGATCCCCCAGGCCAAAACGATCCAGAGCAACATCGCAACGCGCCGTGCAGTTTGCGCCGCCGCTGCGGGTAGTCCCAGTGAAATCTGGCGAAACAACCGCCGCGCCACGATCAAAACAGTGATCCACAAACCAATGTGAACCATCGCAATCCCGATAAGCGCAAACGTCGGCCCAGCCGGCACGCCGTGGTCGCCATAACCTGCTTGCGTAGCCAAAAACGCCCCGGCGGCTTGCAGATCACTCAGCCCAAAGAACAGGCCAACAGTCGCCAAACACCCAAGAAACACGATCCCAACGGTCATGACATGCGCCAACCGCGAGGCGGATTGCAGCGCTCTTTGAGGATTAATCATATATTGCCTCTTGATGAATCATTCATGTTTTACATTAAATGTTAGTCACGAATCAATCAATAGGCACTCTATGACCTCCTCCTATATCTCCGCCCTCGTGTTGTCTCTTGCTGCTCTGGCACTGTCTGCCTGCAGTGGCGTGTCCCCTGCAGGCATGATCGCGGCACGTAACCTTGATCCACTCGGAACCGATCCCGCGTCGATTGCTGTGGCGGTCGGCGTCCCCCGCAGCGTGCAATTGCGCGATGGTGACGCCGAATTCAAAATGTCCTTCCAAGGCACCGGCAGCGATGTCGGCGTCCAGCGGGAACAGGCGGTGATGCTTGAATTGGTGCCAGCCGACGCTGGCCAAATTCAACCCAACGGACCGGACGAGCATGTTTTCCTCGCGCGTATCCCTGATGACAAAACCGGATCCATCGCCACGCTGCAGAACGATATCAAACAGTTGCGCGCCTCAGACGTCCAAGGTCAGGGTTCCTTGGCAATTTCTGTCACGGGCGGCTGCTATACGGGTGATGCGCCAACCGATCTGACGGTCAGCACATGGATTCAAACCGGCCCTCGGCAGCGGTTTGTGCCCCTCACGCGCAGTCAGAGCGTTGCGCGTAACACGGATGCAGCGACGGTGAACGCGGTCCTGGATCGTCTGTCACCCTGCAATCCGGACCAATCGAATTGAGCGCCCGGCGCTAGAAAGGACCCTGAACATGCCCTTGCCATTCCAAACGCGCATCGCGGTTTCATTTCTATGGTGCTTTGTTGCACTCAACATGGCCTTCGCCGATGTGCTCAGCATCTATACACCCGGCACGGTTCCACAGCTCATGAACGGCACGATCGAAGGTGTCGCTCTGTCTGAAACCCTGATGTTGATCGCAGCGGTCATGCTTCAGATCGCGATGGTGATGATCGTTGCGACCCAATTCCTGCCAGACAAATGGTGCCGGATCGTGAACAGCGTCGCCGTCATTGTCACCGCTGCCTTTGTCATCGGCGGCGGGTCGCTGAAGCCGCATTACATCTTTTTCGCTGTCTCAGAGGTGGCGGCCATGGCCACCGTCCTTGTTCTCATGTGGCGGCGTGAACCGCAGCTTGTGGCGGACTAATCCGCCCAGCTGGCAATCTTGCGGTCGATGGTTTTGCGCGACACCCCAAGACGTCGCGCGGCCTCGGCCCGGTTGCCGTTGCACTGATCCAGGATGTGCAGGATGTGGCGCTGCGCAACCAGATCGAGGTTTTCAACCGCCTCCGGCCCCGTGATCTGACCGCTGCCCGTGAATTCATCCGGGAAGGACCCCAAGATAACGGACCGTTCGACCAGATTCCGCAACTCTCGGACATTGCCCGGCCACGCATAGCGGCGCAGCTTGAGCAGGGTTTCCTCGTCCAGCTGAAGTGGTGGCATCCCCAAGGCTTGCGAGAAATGCGCCGTGAAATAGGACGCCAGTTCGACAATATCCTCGGACCGTTCGGACAGGTCGGGCATGTGAACACCGACCACGTTGATCCGGTGATACAGGTCAGCGCGGAACTTCCGTTCCTCAACCGCCTTTTGCAGATCGGCATTGGTCGCGAAGAACAGGCGCAGGTCGAGCGGCACCTCGCGTTCTGCGCCCACGGGGCGGATACGCGTATCCTCAAGAACCCGCAGCAACGCGGCCTGCAAGGCCTCTGGCATGTGGGCGACCTCGTCAAAGAACAAAGTGCCGCCATCGGCCAAAAGGAACAGACCGGCGCGCAACTGCCCGTCATCC
Source organism: Shimia ponticola (assembly GCF_007995215.1). Taxonomy (GTDB): domain Bacteria; phylum Pseudomonadota; class Alphaproteobacteria; order Rhodobacterales; family Rhodobacteraceae; genus Shimia_B; species Shimia_B ponticola. The sequence goes on along the minus strand of NZ_VCDK01000011.1, from coordinate 35,305 downwards.
TCAACCGCGCCAAACAGCTCTCGTGCAATCCGATCCGGCGCGATCGTGGCGCAATTCACCGCAACAAACGGCTTCTCGGCCCGGTCCGACATGGCGTGCATGTGCCGCGCGGCAAGCTCTTTGCCTGTACCGCTGGCGCCAGTGAACAAAACCGGCGTCGGCAGAGGCGCGAGCTTCATCAACAGCTTGCGAATGCCCTCCAGCGCGGGCGACGTGCCGAGCAATGGCCCCCTGCCCCCCTCACCGCTGAGTTCCCGTTTCAAAAGCGTGTTGTCCCGACGCAGGAATTTGCGATCCAACGCGCGCTCCACTGCACCGACAATCTGATTGGCGCGAAACGGCTTGAGCACAAAGTCACTGACCCCGGCCCGCAAAGCCGCGATAGCAACCTCAAGATCAGCATAGGCTGTGATCAGGATCACCTCCGCGAAAAACCCGCGCCTGCGCTGCTCCGCCAGCCACTCCAAACCCGTGGTCCCGGGCATCACGTTATCCAGCACCACCAGATCAAAATGCGCTTCGTCCAGATGCTGGGTCGCTTCTTTCGGTGAGGCCGCCTGCGCCAGCCGTTTGACGCGCGGCTCAAGGATCTTGGACAGGAAATTGCGCATCCCCGGTTCGTCATCGACAATCAGAACCGACGCCCCCGACAGGGTGCTGTCGAAGGTGTCAGGCTTGGTGGGCGGGCGCGCGGTCAAGACCATTCTCCTTAGTCGAGCCTCACGTTATCGCTTGAATAAACCTCTGACGAGGAAAACCCGGCTTCTCCCAGAACGACATATGCCGCGGCCGATATGATGATAATGGCGATAAAGCCTGTGATCATGGGTTTCATAGCCTCACTCCTAGGATGTGGCGTCTTGTAGATATTGGATCAGGTCGGCGCGATCCGAAGGTTTCGCGATGACCTGCATCGGCATTTTGGATCCGGGTATGTAGTGATCCGGACCTTCGTCAAAAAGCGCGTCGATGGTGGCGTCTGACCAGATGATGTCAGAACCGGTCAGGGCGTCCGAATAGGTGTACCCCGGCACGGTCCCTGCCCTGCGCCCGAACACCTTGTGCAGGGTCGGCCCCGCCTTGCGGGATGGTCCCTCTGTCAGCGCATGACAGATCGAGCATTTGCGCATGAACTGCCGTTCACCGTTGGGCATGGATTCCGCGTCGCGCAAGAAGCTGCGCTCGCCATCAATGGCGGCGTCAAATTCATCGAGCAGCGCGACGGGCCACGCATAGATCACATCGTCCAGCCCGCCTGCATAGATCGTCCGCCCATCCGGCGAAAACGCCAGCGCCCAGACGGGCCCCTGGCGCGCGGCGCGAAAATCACGCGCGATCCGCCACTGTTCGGTGTCTATCATCATGATATAGCCATGACCGTCCCCAACGGCGAGCTGATCTGTTTCCGCGTGGTAGGCCATCGACAGGATCGGTCGGCGGTCAAGTGTGAAGTCCTTGAACGGTTGCCCACTGACAACATCAATGACCCGCGTCCCGCCATCCACGGCCCCATAGGCCAGCCAGCCTTCGCCAACAATTAGCCGGTTCACGCCAAATCCGTGCTTGGCCAATGGCAGGCGGTTTTCCCCTTCATAGCGCCAGATCACGCCGGCTGAGGTCGCGGCTATTAGCGCATCGCCATCCCAGGCGACCGCATTCACACCTGCACCGGGATAGGCCAGCTCTGAAACACCCCCATCCTGCCAGAGCAGGATACTCCCATCCCACGACCCGCTGGCCACGCGATCGCCCTGCACAGCGATTGAGGTTACTTTGCCTTTGTGTTGGCCCAGCACCTGATCCGGCCCCCACGCCCGGACCGAGAAGTCATCCGAGCCGGAATAGAGCCTATTTTCGGCGTCAAAGGCCAAGGCAGTCACCGCTGCATCATGGCCATCCAGCCAAGTCGGTTCGCCGTCAGACCACAGACCCAGCGCATTATCAAATGATGCGCTGGCCAGTTGCCCGTCCGGTGCCACGGCCAGCCCCATAATCGGACCGCCATGGCCTTTGAACGTGGTGAAATCCTGCGCCGCAACCGGGGATGCCAGCGCAAGCAGGAGTAACAGCGCGCGCACAGGTTACTCGGCAGGTGTCGCGTTGGAGTCCGGCGATTTCTCTTTGGCCTTCATCTCTTCCAGCCAAAGCGAATGGTGCTGATGCGCCCATGCCTCGTCCACCTCGCCGGAACCCATGGCATCATAAGCCCCCTCCATCCCGACAGAGCCGATGTAGATATGCGCAATGATGATCGCCATCAGCACGAAGCTGACGATGGCGTGCCAAGCAGATGCGAACTGCATCTCTTCTTGCGGTGACAGCGCGGTCGGCAAAGTGCCAAAACCGGCAAGTTCGGGAAGCCCAGTGTCATTCAAAAGGGCAAAGGTTTTTGCAAAAAGCGGAAGCTCGAACGGGAACAACAGCGACAGACCCGACAGGCTGATGGAGCCGCCCAAAAGGATGACCGACCAGAAGATGACCTTTTGGCCCGCGTTGAACTTTTTCGCTGGCGGGTGCGCATTGCCGACAATGCCGCCTGCCTGCGCAATCCATTTGATGTCGGTGCGATCTGGAAGGTTGTGAACAACCCAGAAGACAAACACCATGGCCAGAGCGATCATGAACGCCCAAGACACGTTGTTGTGGATGAATTTTGACCCGGTCAGAATGAAGGCGTTGACCTCATGCCCAAAGGTCGGCGCGATGAATTTGCGACCAAACAGCACCAAAAGCCCGGTGACGCCCAACAGGATGAACGACCCGGCCAGCAGCCAGTGCGCAAAGCGTTCGACCGCTTTGAACCGCGTCACGGTGCGACCCGTCAGTTCTCCATCCACGGGGATGCGACCGCGGAGAACAAAGAACACGATCAGCGCGCCAATCGTACCCAGCAAGAGCCAGCCGCCATATGTCTTCAGCGGTCCTTGCCGGAATTCGTACCAAGCCATGCCGCCCGACTGGACGAGCGTCTTGGCCACATCGCCCCCAGCAGAAACTGTCACTTCGGCACTGTCATAACGCAGCGCGCGCCACAGATCGGGGTCTGATGCCCCGCCCAAAGTGCCAAGTTGCGCCGCAATATCGGCGGCAGAGTTGCCGTCGCCCGTGTTGTTGCGGCGGAAACTGTCGTCGATGGTTTCGCCCCGTTGCCGGGCCATGATGTCTTCCAGTGTTTGCGCTCCACCGGTGGCCGAACGGTCAGGGGCAGGCGCGGCCTCCTGAGCCATCACAGGAAGAGCGAGAAAAAGGGCAGTGATCAGGACGATCAGGCGGGTCATGGGAGGCTCCCAGAAAGAATGAAGCTGGCGGGGTGAACCCCGCCCTACGGATGGGGGTGTGGCCGTAAGGATAGCCATCAATTTGAGACGGCGTAGGGCGGGGTTTACCCCGCCGCCACGGCCAACCGGGGCCACAAATGCGGCCCCGGCAAAAAGGATCAGGCCTTAGCCGTCCTTTTGATCATAGGCTGTGCCCCAGCCCCATGCGCCCGAGCCGAAGCCGCGCGCGACCACACGCTCGCGGTAGACCGCCGACACAACGTCGCCGTCACCCGCCAACAGGGCCTTGGTGGAACACATCTCAGCACAGATGGGCAGCTTCCCCTCGGCAATCCGGTTGCGCCCGTATTTGGCGAACTCGGCTGTCGAGTGGTTCTCTTCCGGGCCACCGGCACAGAAGGTGCATTTGTCCATCTTGCCGCGCGACCCAAAGTTGCCCGCCTGCGGGAACTGCGGCGCGCCGAAGGGGCACGCATAGAAGCAGTAACCGCAACCAATGCAGAGGTCTTTGGAGTGCAGGACGACGCCTTCTTCGTTTTGATAGAAGCAGTCGACCGGGCACACCGCCATACACGGCGCATCCGAACAGTGCATACAGGCGACAGAGATCGAGCGTTCGCCCGGCTTGCCGTCCTGAATCGTCACCACGCGGCGGCGATTGATGCCCCAAGGCACCTCATGCTCGTTCTTACAGGCCGTGACACAGGCGTTGCATTCAATGCAGCGCTCGGCGTCGCAGAGAAACTTTGCTCTAGCCATTCTCTTTCCTCCTTACGCTACGCTGATTTTGCAAAGAGTCGCTTTGGTCTCTTGCATCTGCGTGACTGAGTCATAGCCGTAGGTCTGAGCCGTGTTGGTGGATTCACCCAACACATACGGATCAGCGCCTTCCGGATACTTGGACCGCTGGTCTTCGCCTTGGAAATGACCGCCAAAGTGGAACGGCATGAAGGCAACGCCTTCGCCGACCCGCTCGGTGACCATGGCCATGACTTTGACCTTGCCGCCTTCTGGACCTTCGACCCACACCTGCGCGCCGTCACGAACCCCAAGGTTGTTGGCGTCACGCGGGTGAATCTCGACGAACATGTCCTGCTGCAGCTCGGCAAGCCACGGGTTTGACCGTGTCTCGTCGCCGCCGCCCTCGTATTCGACCAGACGGCCGGATGTGAGGATGATCGGATAGTCCTTCGAGTAGTCGTTTTTCTGGATCGACGCATAGAGGGTCGGCAGCCGGTAGGCGTGACGGTCCTCGTATGTCGGATAGTCTTCGACCAGATCGCGACGGTTGGTGTACAAAGGCTCGCGGTGCAGCGGCACCGGATCCGGGAAGGTCCACACAACTGCACGGGCTTTCGCGTTACCGAAAGGCGCACATTCGTGCTTGATCGCGACCCGCTGGATGCCGCCCGACAGGTCGGTTTTCCAGTTGGTCTTCGGACCTGCGACCGCGTCGATTGCGGCGCGTTCTTCGTCCGTCAGATCACCGTCCCAGCCAAGGTCCATCAGCATCTGCATCGTGAACTCAGGATAGCCATCCTGAATTTCCGATCCTGCAGAATAGACCCCTTCGGCCAGAAGGTTGTCACCGTCTCGCTCAACGCCAAAGCGCGCACGGAAGGTGAGACCACCTTCAGAGACTGGCTTCGACATATCATAGAGGTTCGGCGTACCGGGATGGTTCATCTCGGCAGTTCCCCAGCACGGCCATGGCAGACCATAGTAGTCACCGTCGGCAGGTCCGCCCACCGCCTGAAGCGTGGTGCGGTCGAAGGTGTGCTGGTTGGCCATGTGCAGCTTGATCCGCTCTGGCGACTGACCGGTGTAACCCACCGTCCACATGCCTGCGTTGATCTCACGGGTCGTGTCTTCGATGTTTGGCGTCACGCCATCATCTTCGATCGCGATGTTGCGGAAGATACGGTCATGGAAACCGAACTTTTGCGAGAACAGGCCGATGATCTCGTGATCTGGCTTGGACTCAAAGAGCGGGTCGATGACTTTCTCACGCCACTGCAGCGACCGGTTTGACGCGGTGGCCGAGCCATAGGTCTCGAACTGGGTCGAGGCCGGCAAGAGATAGACGCCATCCTCACGGTCATGGAGCACGGCAGAGACAGTTGGGAACGGGTCGATCACGACCAGCATGTCCAGCTTCTCCATCGCCGTCTTCATTTCCGTCATCCGCGTTTGCGAGTTCGGAGCATGGCCCCAAAGCACCATCGCGCGGACAGGATTTGGCTGATCGGTGTTTTCGGGATCTTCCAGAACACCGTCGATCCAGCGCGACACCGGAATACCGGACAGGTTCATCAAGGCTTTTTCCTTGCCGTCCTTGCCGGTGGTCGTCGCGAACTGGCCTTTCAGCCAATCGAGGTCTTCGTCCCAGACACGAGCCCAATGCGCCCATGCCCCTGCCGACAGGCCATAGTAGCCAGGCAGCGTGTGGGACAGAACACCAAGGTCCGTGGCACCTTGCACGTTGTCGTGGCCGCGGAAGATGTTGGTGCCGCCACCCGACGTGCCCATGTTCCCCAGCGCAAGCTGAAGGATACAGTAGGCGCGCGTGTTGTTGTTGCCGTTGGTGTGCTGAGTACCACCCATGCACCAGATCACGGTGCCGGGACGGTTGTTGGCCATCGTACGGGCCACGCGGCGCAACTGCGAACCGGGGGTGCCGGTAACACGCTCCACCTCTTCAGGGTTCCACTTGGCCACTTCTTCCTTGATCTGGTCCATGCCCCAGACACGGGTGCGGATGAACTCTTTGTCCTCCCAACCATTGTCGAAGATGTGCCATAGGATACCCCAGACCAATGCAACGTCTGTACCGGGACGGAAGCGAACATATTCGTCCGCATGGGCCGCGGTCCGCGTAAAACGCGGGTCACAGACAATCAGTGGCGCGTTGTTTTGCTCTTTCGCGCGGAGCACGTGCAAGAGCGACACAGGGTGCGCCTCGGCAGGGTTACCACCGATGATGAAGATGGCCTTGGAGTTGTGGATGTCGTTGTACGAGTTCGTCATCGCACCGTAGCCCCAGGTGTTTGCAACACCGGCCACCGTGGTTGAATGACAGATCCGCGCCTGGTGATCCACGTTGTTCGTGCCCCAATAGGCCGCGAACTTGCGGAACAGATACGCTTGCTCGTTATTGTGCTTCGCAGAGCCCAGCCAATAGACCGAATCCGGACCGCTTTCGTCCCGGATCGACATCATACCGTCGCCGATCTCGTTGATCGCCTGCTCCCAAGAGATGCGAACCCATTCGCCGTTCTCTTTCTTCATGGGGTATTTCAGGCGACGCTCACCATGCGCGTGTTCGCGAACGGCGGCCCCTTTGGCACAGTGCGCACCCAGGTTGAACGGGCTGTCCCAGCCGGGTTCCTGACCCGTCCAGACGCCGTCCTGAACTTCGGCAACGACCGTACAGCCGACCGAACAGTGCGTACAAACCGATTTCTTCAGCTCAACCGCGCCAGAGGCGGCGGAAGCAGCTGCGTTGGCCTGCGTGACGGTGCCGCCTGTCGCGGCAATCGCCGCCAGACCCCCGATCGCAAGGCCCGACCCGCGCAGGAATGCGCGACGGTCAACGGAAGCGTTGGCGGCTTCCGACAGGATCGAGGTCCGCTGGGGGCGTCTCGCAACCCCGTTGGTCTTTTTCCTAAGCATGTTAATCCTCCCTTGCTTGCAGGACTAAGCGTCCAGCTCGCTTGGTGATGTGAATGTGCCTTTGCCAGTCGGGCGTTACGCAACCAGTCGGCTCGGGCTCGAATGCATGTCCGGGCTTGGTCCCGGGCAGGCGGTGCTTAGACCTTGGCCGTCAGAATTTGACGGACGCGAGGTAGGCGCGCGTATGCGCGGTGTCCTGCATCTTGTCTGACGACAGATCAGGCTGGGCAGGTTCTGCTTGCGCAGCGGTGCCCTGTGCCACCGCGACCGCCGCCAAAGGCGCCGTCGTTGCAGCCATCTTCAGAAAATCGCGGCGGCTGTTGCCAGCTGCTTCGGTCTTCTTGGTCATGAGAGATCCTCCTTTATTGGGTTGGCTCTCGGTTCGTGTTTGGCGGTTGCCCGCCGGTGGTTGGGTCTTGTGCGGACCCCTGGCCTTAGCCCGCCATGCGGAAGGCTTCGGTTTCAACCTCCATGAACGCGCGACCAACGGTGCCGACCGGCGCGTAAAAGACAGAGGTTTTCGCGCCTTCGAGGTCCGCAAAGAAATGCGACGCCCAAGGAGCGATATGTCGGTTGAAAAAGGTGCGTTGGGTTTCCAGCGATGCGGGGCTGCCAAAGCGGCCCACGATCATCGCGCCCATCATCTCCATCAGGCTGGCGATGTTGTCTTCGGGTTCAAAGACATTCGCCGCCCGCGCCAGACCACGCGCTGCCATGTCCTGCCGCAGCGTGGCGAGAGGTTTCTCATTCAGGAACCCGGTCAGGTAATAAGAGGCATAGGGCAGCAGTTCCCCACGACCCAGACCGATGAACAGCGCATTGAATTCGCTCTGCACCGTCTTGGGTTTCGACAGCTTGGCCAGTTTCGCCAATGTGGTGATGGCTTTGCCCAGTTCGCTGTCATCACCTGCAAGCCCGGCGACCTGCGCGATCAGAAGCTCATCCGGCGGGTTGCTCAAAAGCAGACCAAGGAAGTTGTAAAGATCAGCCCGCTGGCGATCTTCTGGAGCGATGTCGATGGCTTCTGCGGCGGTCATCTTATCCTCACTCATGCAGTTGTTGGGGTGAAAGTGAATGCCATGCGGCGGGGTGCGCGGACGGGCACGTCGTCGTTCTCTTCGAAGTCCCGGACCTGATCCGGGACCTCTTGCGCAGCGCTTTCGACCAGATCCCGGCTCGGGGGCCGGGACTGCGCAGGTGCAACAGTAGCAGGCTGGGCTGCGCCCGACCCTGGGTGGGCGTTTGCAACAGTTGTGCTGGCCTCGGCCTCCGAAGCATCGATGTCGTCCGAACGAAAAACCACATTGCCGGAACGCCCTCCCGTTGCGCTTGAAGCGCACCCTTGGTGCGACGGGAGGGTCGGGCGTGACCCAGCCTGCGGCTGGTCCGGGTACTCGGTTCCAACTTCTTCCGCATCGACTTCCGCCTCAGCCAAAGCCGCCTCTTTCGTAGCTTCCTTCTCCGCCAGCGCCTCAACATGGGCCAGCATGCCTTTGCCGACTTGATAGGCTGTCTGAAGGTTCTCGATCACACAGGACGCGTCGGTGAAGTCCTCACCGTAATCGACCAGCCCATCGACATTAGCGAGGATAGGATTCAGCCGCCACAACCGACGCAACGCCCGCGTTTTCAACCGTTGCGGCACCGCGCTGTCCATAAAGGCGCGGACGGCCTCGGGCGTCTCCAGCTCCTCCGGCTCGCACAAGTTCAGCTCAGCCAGGATTTCTTCGTCGGTCTTCTCGGCCAGCTTTGCCTCGGCTTCAGCCTCGGACGCATCAACCCGCGCCTGTTCCTCGGCACGGGCTTCCGCCTCAACGGCAGCTTTTCGTCTGGCCCAGAAATCGCTCAATGCAGACGCCCCCGTTTGAGTGCGGGCGAGGCATAGACATCCTCAAGCCCACCGATCCGCGGATCACCAATCCCGTCCTGCACAAGATCGATCCGCTTCTTGTCGCGCTTGCGTTTCACAAAGACTTCTTCTTCGTGGTGCTTTTCGACAAAGTCCTCGATCAGCGCGCGCAGCGTCAAAGGCATGGCGACCTTTTCGACGATCTCTTCTCCGCTGTCGGTGTAATCCTGCGCCTCGTAAGGCGAAGCGGTGACAAGCAGGATGTCGAACGGCCGATCCTCGGCCTCGCGCATCACGATGTAGATGCACGGCACCTCGGCCATCAGGCCATGAACGTAGGCCTCGGTGTCGGCCCCGTGCAATTCAAGGTCCAGCGTCGCCGCGTGGAACTCGGTCACATCGCCGTCGCGACGCAACTCATGCCAATCGGCGGGTCCGGCACCGGGGAGGACCGACGTCGCTTTCCAATTCCATTTCTGCCAACGGGTCACGCCCGGCATGCGCCGTAGCACAACACCGACCGGGCAGGTGGCATAGGATTTCGGATTGCGGATCATCCGGGAACGTCTCCTCCTGTCGTATACCTTTGTATGGAAACGATGCTGGACAAACCGCTTTTCTGACCTAGCGGAATGTTTTTGCGAAACGCGGACAAAATGGGCAGCACCCCGACCGGACCCCGGAGGCTTGGGTCTAATTGTCTAAACCGACAATAATCATCAGAAATTGGGCAATCACACCCCGCGCCCGAATCACGGGGGTCCAAGGAGTGATTCGCGACGGCGTTGCCGCTGAACTAACGGATTGTCAGCCACCCGAATCCATGCCTTTCTAGTCGCCGGTAGACCGCAAAAACATCGCCAGATTTGCCCGTTGGGGAGGACAGCAATCCATGGCTAAGACATTGATAACATGTGACTGTTTAGGGTCTCAGACCATCGACGCAGAGGCCCTGTCACAAGCCACCGGATTGGACGTTCGCAAACCCTGTACGGCGCTCTGCACGGATCAGATCGACCGCGCTGCGAAGGCCCTGAACGGCGGATCAGAGGGCGACACGATTTTTTGCTGCGCGCAGGAAAGCCGGGTTTTCGAAGCGCTCGCAGAGGACCTCGGAGTGGCTGCGCCGCCGACCCTCGACCTGCGCGACCGGGCCGGTTGGACCTCTGACACGGCGCCAACACTACCCAAAATGTCCGCCTTGATTGCCGAAGGATTGCTGCCTGCGCCGCTGGAAAAGGCTGTAGATGTCATTTCAGGGGGACTTTGCCTGATTTTAGGGCCATCTGATGTCGCTTTGCACGCTGCAGAGCAGTTGAAAGATCATCTCGGGGTCACCGTCCTTTTAAGCGATGCAAAGGACCTGCCCGATACACGCGACTACGATGTTGTTATTGGGCAATTGCGGCGCGCAAGCGGTGCCTTGGGTCAATTCGATGTGGTGATCGACCAATTGCAACAGCCCCATCCCGGCGGACGCGAGCGGAGTTTGTCAGAGCCGCAGAGCGGTGCGCGGTCGCAATGTGACATCCTGCTGGACTTGCGCGGCACCGATCCGTTGTTCCCGGCCCATGAAAAACGCGAAGGCTACCTGCGGGCCGATCCGTCCCACGCGCCGGCTGTTGCTGCCGCCGTCATGGCCGCGTCGCATCTGATCGGCACCTTTGAAAAGCCGCTTTACGTCAAGGCAGAGCCGTTGCTTTGCGCCCATTCCCGCGCCGAAAAGACTGCCTGCACCAATTGCCTTGACCTGTGCCCGACCGGCGCCATCACCTCGGCAGGCGATCATGTCAGCATTGACCCGATGATCTGCGCCGGATGCGGCGCGTGCTCAGCCGCCTGCCCGTCCGGAGCGATCAGCTACGACGCCCCGCCTGTCGATTTTACTTTCCGCCGCGTTCAGACGCTCGCCAAGGCCTATTTGGACGCTGGCGGCGTAGTGCCAAAGCTCTTAGTGCATGATGCGCATGGCGGCGAAATGGTCCGCCTGTCGGCACGCCATGGACGCGGCCTGCCCGCCGATGTGATCCCCATGGAAATGTCCGCCATCGGCGCGTTCGGCCATGCCGAGATCACGGCAGCACTTGCCGCGGGCTTTGCCTCGGTCACTGTGATGCCCGGCCCCGGCGCAGACAAACCCGCCTTGGAAACGCAAGTCACCCTTGCCTTTGCCATCGCGGGCGAGGGCCGCGTGTCCCTGCTCGACACGTCCGACCCTGACGCCATGTCAGATGCACTTTTTGGGGCTGAGGCCCCTGCCCCGGTCGCCAACCCTGTGCGTCCCATGGGAACGCGCCGCCAGATCACCCGTCAGGCCGCGAAGGCTCTGAATCCAGAGGCAGACATGCTCGCCTTGCCAGCGGGTGCCCCTTATGGCGCCGTGGTGGTGAACACGGACGATTGCACCCTGTGCCTGTCCTGCGTGTCGCTCTGCCCCTCTGGGGCCTTGGGCGACAACGAGGACAAACCACAACTGCGGTTCCAAGAGGATGCCTGCCTGCAATGCGGCCTCTGCGCAAATATCTGCCCTGAGGACGCGATCACCTTTGATCCTCGCCTGAACCTGACGGACGCAGCACTGCGCCAAGAGGTTCTGAACGAGGAAGAACCCTTTCCATGCGTGGAATGCGGTGCCTTGTTCGGCTCAAAATCTGCCATCGACCGGATCACCGAAAAACTGACGGGCCATTCGATGTTCAGCGATCCGGCCAAGCTGCGCATGATCCAGATGTGTGACGACTGCCGCGTGAACGCGCAGTTCCATTCGGAAAACAACCCCTTCGCCGGCGCAGACCGCCCACGGGTGCGCACCACTGCCGACTATTTTAGCGACCGCAAGGATCACTGATGCTGCAACGGCGCCCCAAGGTCAGCGGCCTCCATCGCCGCGACATAGTCGATCATGGCGTAAAGTTCGTCGATCGTCAGCTCGATGGGCGCGATGGGGCTGGGCCGATCCTCGGGGAACGGCTCGGTCAGATCTTCGATCTGCGTGAACGCCGCATGGGGTTTCAGAACGTAGAACGCGCCAAACCGGTTTTCCCAATCCGGAAAACTGCGCAACACGGCAAAACTGGGGGTCGAGCCAATGGACGACCACGCCGTGTTCGCATCGACCGCATGGCATCGCGTGCATTTCTCCAGCGACACCTGATGCCCCCATTCGACGTCGCCGGTGACAACCACTTCTTCGACCTCGGCGACGACCTCACTCGGGGGTTCAAACACAGCGATACCGTCCGGCGCAAAGCTGAAGACGGTGTTTTGCCCAATCTCAGATATCAGCCAGTCGGCAAACCGGTCCGTGCCTTTGTGGCCCTTGCCCGGAACACTCAGGTGCCACGTCGCGCCAGCGCCCTGAAACAGCGCCCGGCCATCCGGCCCCAGAACCACCTGCGCGGCGGACGGGTCCACCAGATCAACGCGCACTTGCGTCTTGAGTTTGAAGCGCGGCAGAATGTGTTTCATCAGGCCCGTGTCGATCAATTCAGGCGGCGCATAGAGACCAACGACTCGATCATCCGCCAGAGCCAAACCAGGCCAGATCAAGGCCAAACACAGCAGAACACGTTTCAATACCATCATGACCAAAGCGTAAGCGCCGCCAGCCGAAGCGGTCAATAGAGCCAAGGTCTCGGACAAAACGGGGAGAGGAAGCACCAATGTCAGACGAAGCACCCAACGATTTCAACATGTCGATGCGCAAGTTCCTCAAGCAGGTCGGCGTCACGTCGCAGCAGGCCATTGAAGAGGCCGTGCGCAGCGCGGACGGAAAAGGGCCATTCGCGGTCAAGGCCGTCATCACCATCGAAGAGCTGGGCATGACCCACGAAGTCAACGGTAAGATCGAGGGTTAATAGGTGGCAAATCGTGACGCGGTCACAGCCGCGCTGAAAGGGATCACAGACCCGGTGTCGGGCTCTGACATCATGTCCGCAGGGATTGTCCGGGCGCTGAACGTTGATGACGGTGGCGTACGTTTCGTCATGGAAATCGCCCCGTCGCAGGCCAAAGCCTACGGAGAGGTGCAAGCCGCCGCCGAAGCGGCGATCAAGGCGCTGGGGGTCGAGAAGGTCTCGATCATCATGACCGCGCACGAAGACAAGGCCCCGCCCCCGGACCTGAAACCAAACCGTCCGTCGGAACCCAAAGGCCCGCAAAAAATCCCCGGCGTGGATCGGATAATTGCCATCGCCTCCGGCAAAGGCGGCGTCGGGAAATCTACAGTGTCGGCCAACATCGCCTGCGCGCTTGCGCAACAAGGTCGTCGTGTAGGTCTGTTGGATGCAGACGTTTACGGGCCGTCACAGCCCCGGATGCTGGGCGTTTCTGGTCGGCCAGCCAGCCCGGATGGCAAGATCATCCTGCCGATGCGCAACCACGGCGTCACGATGATGTCGATTGGCCTGATGACCAACGAAGATCAGGCAGTCGTCTGGCGTGGGCCGATGCTCATGGGCGCGCTCCAGCAGATGATGATGCAGGTGCAATGGGGCGCGCTCGATGTGCTTTTGGTCGACCTGCCGCCCGGGACGGGTGACGTCCAGATGACGCTCGCGCAAAAGGCGCAGGTCGACGGAGCGATCATCGTCAGCACACCGCAGGATATTGCCCTGCTTGATGCGCGTAAGGGCATCGACATGTTCCAGCAATTGAACGTGCCGATCCTTGGCATGATCGAGAACATGAGCACACATATCTGCAGCAACTGTGGCCATGAAGAGCATGTCTTTGGTCACGGCGGCGTTGCAGCCGAGGCCGCCAAGTTGAACGTGCCATTGCTGGCCGAAGTGCCTCTGGACCTGCAGATCCGACTGGCCGCCGACGGCGGCGCACCGATTGCCGTCAGCCAGCCTGAAAGCAAACAGGCCAAGGCGTTTCAGGACGTGGCACAGGCGCTGGTTGCACGGGGGGCCGCATGACCCCCAGCTTTCCGCCGCTGATGTACGGAGAAGACGTCCAGTCAGATGCATTTGGCCATGCGGCGCGGCGCGCAACGCTGGGATGTGACGCGGGCCTGATCTCTTACGTATTGGGTGCCAGTCGGATCGAAGCGGCGATGGTGTTCGCGCCAGAGGTTCCCTTGGCGCAAGCGATGACGATGTTGCCCCTATGTGGCGTCGGATTTCAGAATGCCTTGGGCGCGCTTGCCCCGCCCGAGGTGGCCGTTCATTTGGAATGGAGTGGCGGCATCCGGATCAATGGCGCTTCCTGCGGTCGTTTCTCGGTGGCAGCGTCAGACCCTAATCCGGCCGAAACGCCGGATTGGCTGGTGGTCGGGTTTGTCTTGCCTCTGTTGCCTGAAACCGACGAGACCGGCCATACACCAGATGAAACCGCGCTCTTTGTCGAAGGCTGTGCCGAGGTTCAGCCTCCTCTTTTGGTTGAGGCCTGGGCGCGGCACACGCTGAACTGGATCACACGCTGGGAATCTGACGGGTCACGCGCCTTGCACACCGAATGGCGCGGCCTTGCGCATGGGATCGGCGAAGACACCGAGGACGGCACATTCCTGGGCGTCGACGAGGATTTTGGCATGCTGCTGCGCAAAGATGACAATACCACCGCAATCCCGCTGACAACGCTGTTGGAGACGCCATGACAACCGCCCCTCAAAAGCTTGCTCGCGCCATCCATTTCGACGAGAGCGATCAACGCGTTTTTGCAAACCCGGCACGCACCGGCGAATGGTGCATTTCTGGCGGTTTCGAGTTCTCAAACTGGACCGAAGGGGATCTGACAGGCAAAGCGCGACAGGCGTTTTCCAACGGCTGGTTCGGGCTGGAAACCGGTGGGCGCGTGACGTTTGTAGCGGTCACCCAGATCGAGGACGCAGAGTTAGAAACCCTTGCCGCGCTTTTGGCCCAGCATTTCGTGACCTATTACGGCGCGCCCTCGCCCGACGCCGCCCTGCCCGTCGCACGCGAAGAAATCGCCCAAATGGTCGATCTTTGCGCCGACCATGATCCAAACACGCTTTTGACCGTTGCGCGCGAGCTGACCGATGCGGGTGTAAGGGAGAGCTTCCGCATGATCGAAGCGCAGGATGCAGGTCTGGATCAGTTCGCGATCCATGGAGATACCGGCGACGGTGCGCACGGGCATTCGCATTAACACTGTGCTTTGAGTCTATGAACCGCCCGGCGGCACCGCCGGGCCGCGCCGTTCCGCCCCCACGGGGCGGCGCTACCGTACCGACCGAGCGTTTAATTCACCGCGTTGAACACAAACAGGGTCTCACCATCGATGGTGTAGCCGTTGATCAACTCAGCCGCTTTGTCCGACACCAGCCAGTTTTCCAGGCTCTGCACCAGATCACCTTTCACGTGACGGTGGCGCTCGGTGCTGACAGGCAGATAGGCGTACTGGTTAAACAGAACCGGATCACCGGCATAGAGCAACGCCAGATCGCCCTTATTGCCGAAATTAAGCCAGCTGGCCCGATCTGACAGGATATAGGCATTCAGGCCAGAGGCCGTGTTCAGCGCCGCGCCCATGCCCGCACCCACGGCATTGTACCATCGACCCTCTGGCGAGGCGCCAGAAGCCTCCCACAGGCTCAATTCCTTCTTGTGGGTGCCACTGTCGTCCCCACGGCTGACAAACGTCGATTGGGCCTCTGAGATCGCCTGAAGAGCCTCTGAGGCGCTCTCAGACGATTTCACACCTGCTGGATCCCCTGACGGCCCGATAAAGACGAAATCGTTATACATGATCTCGCGCCGGTAAGGCCCATAGCCCTCGGCGACAAACGCCTCTTCAGCCGCCTTTGAATGCACGAGGATTGCATCAACGTCCCCTGCCCGGCCAAGTTTCAGCGCCTGGCCTGTCCCCACCACCAGCAACTGCACCTCAATATCCAACTCCGCCTTGATCTCGGGCAGCAGAACTTCGGCCAGACCAGAGTTATGAAATGACGTTGTCACCGCCATGCGCATCACATCCGTGGCCTGGGCAGCCGTCCCGAAAAGTAAGACAAAAACTACACTAACGATGCGGATCATGTAACGATATCTCCATTCAAGAAGGCCCGCGCCGGGGCAGTTTCCGGCGCATCAAAGAACGCCGCGGCTGCGGAGGTCTCATGTACGCGACCATGCAGCATGAACACCACCTCATCAGCAAGCCGGCGCGCCTGCCCCATGTCATGTGTCGACAGGATCAGATGGGTCCCGGCGGCTTTGGTGTCCTGCAGGATCGACTCGATCTCGGCGGTGGCGCGCCCATCCAGTGATGCGCACGGTTCATCGAGAAACACGACCTGCGGTTTGATGATCAAAGCCCGGGCGATCGCCAGCTTTTGCTGCTCTCCGCCGGACAGGACGGTCGCCGGACGATGCAGCATGTCAGACAATCCCACGCGCGCCGCCCACGCCTCGGCCTCGGCAGCTGCGGCTTTGCGGGGCGTGCCGCGAAGGCGCAGTGGATAGATCAGGTTTTCCACCACGCTTCGCCGCAGCATGACAGGCCGCTGAAAGACAAAGGCCTGCGCCTCTTGTGCCTGCTCTGTCGGAACGGCCCAGCGGATTGACCCGGCATTCAGGCGCGCCGCGCCGTGCAGCAGTCGCAGCAACGTCGTCTTACCGGCTCCGTTCGGCCCGACCACAACCGTGGCCCCTGCCCCGGTCAGCGTCATCGACACAGGCCCAACCAATGTCTTTCCACGGCGGCGCGTTTCCGCGCCTTCGACGGTCAGGGGAAACAGGCTGCTCACCACCGGCCCTCCCGTTCGGTTTGGCCCAGCCAATGGATGCACAGATTCACCGCAATGGTCAGGCCGATCAAAACGATCCCTAGGGCTAGAGCCAAGGCAAAGTCACCCTTTCCGGTCTCAAGCGCGATGGCTGTCGTCAAAACACGCGTCGCGTTATCGATGTTGCCGCCGACGATCATGATCGCGCCAACCTCTCCGATACCACGCCCAAACCCCGCCAAGGCCGCCGTCAACAGCGCGCGCCGCGCATCCCACAGCAACGTGCGGATCTTTTGCCACTGCGTGACATTCATGGAAATCAGCAGGTCATGATAATCCTGCCACAAATCGCGCAAGGACTGATGCGCGATGCTGGCGATCAGAGGAATGATGATCACCATCTGAGCGATGATCATGGCCGTCGGCGTAAAAAGAAGCCCAAAGACCCCGAATGGCCCGGATCGTGACAACAGGATGTAGACCACGAGACCGACAACAACGGGTGGCAACCCCATCAGAGCATTCAACACGGCGATCACCGTGCGCCGCCAACGGAACCGACGCACCGCCAGCAGAGCCGCCAACGGCATCGCAATCGCACAGCCCAGCACCAACGCTGTCAGCGTCACGTGCAGACTGCGCAGCGCAATCTCAGCCAGTTCTGCGTCGGCGGTCACGACCAGCCAGAAGGCTTGGCTCAGACCGCTCCAAAGGTCGGTCATCACCGAACTCCGTTTCGTGCTTTGGGCACAGGTTTGCAGCGGCATTCGACGGTATGCCACCCCGAAAACGCCACCTCTCAACTGACTGGGCAGCCTGACCCAAGCTGTCCGAGGGTTTGGCCACCCGCCGGTCAAAATGTCCCAAGGCTGCTGGCTCCGCACCGCGCGCGTCAGGATTTGCCCGAAGCGGTTCCCCCGGATAGGCTGACGGTACAAACCGGAGGGCCGATTTTCGTGAGAACTGTTCGCCTGCGCCTGCTCGTGCTGGCCCTTGTGCCGGTCATGCTGCTTTTGCCGTTGCTTTTGCTTCTGGGCATGGCGCGGTGGACGGCGGATTATGACGAGCTGCTGATCGCCAAGGTCGAAAGCGACCTGCGCATTGCAGAACAATACCTGACCCAAATCCTCGTCAGCACAGGTGATGACCTGCGCTCTGTGGCGGACTCCGTGTCCTTCGCGCGGGCGCTGAACACAGGTGAAGTGGCGACAACTGCGTTCTTCGACCAGACGCGCGCAGAGCTGGGCCTTGATTTCCTGTACTACCTGCCGGACGAGGACGCGATTGATGCCGCCGCACGTTGGCCTGTGATCGCGACCGCGCTCGACGGATCATCGCGCACCGAAATAGACATTTTTCCCGCCGAGGATCTTGAGGACCTGGCCGACGGATTGGCTGAGCGCGCGCGTGTCGCGCTGATCGACACGGCAGCCGCTGTTCCCACCGACCGCACGGAGGAAAACCGCGGCATGGTCGTCCACGCCGCGAGCCCTGTCCGCACCGATACAGCGCGGGGCGTTCTGATCGGCGGCATCCTCTTGAACCGCAATCTGGATTTCATCGATACGATCAACGCGCTTGTCTATTTGAACGCCGTAACCGGCGGTGAGAACCAAGGCACAGCTACCTTGTTTTTGGACGACGTGCGCGTGTCGACCAACGTGCGGTTGTTCGAAGATGTACGCGCGCTTGGAACGCGCGTCTCGGCGGCTGTGCGGGGCGCAGTTCTGGACGAAGGACAGACGTGGCTCGACCGCGCCTTTGTCGTGAACGAGTGGTATATTTCCGGCTACCTTCCGATCCGGGACAGCTTTGGCACACGCGTTGGCATGCTTTATGTCGGGTTCCTCGAAGGTCCGTTCTCCGCCGCAAAACGTGAGGCGCTGATCTGGATGATCGCGGCTGTTGCAGGTGTTCTGATCCTGTCGGTCCCTGTCTTCCTGTGGATGGCGCGCGGTGTCTTCGCGCCTTTGGAAAAGATGACGCGCACGATGCAGCGCGTCAGCAACGGCAATCTATCGGCACGGAATGGCCATTCGCAGCGGCGCGATGAAATCGGCCAGGTCGCGGACCACCTCGACGACCTTCTGGATCAGGTTCAGGACCGGGACCAGAAACTTCGGGCCTGGGCGGATGAGCTGAATACCCGCGTCGATCAACGCACCGCCGAGTTGCGCGAAACAAATGCCAAGCTGGAAGAAACCTATCGTCAATTGGTCATGAGCGAAAAGTTGGCCGCGATTGGCGAAATCACAGCTGGCGTCGCCCATGAAATCAATAATCCGGTGGCTGTCATTCAGGGCAATGTGGACGTCATGCGAGAGGTCCTTGGACCGCAAGCCGACCCCGTTGAGACAGAGCTTGATCTCGTGGACCAACAGGTTGGCCGTATCCGCGCCATTGTCGGAAAGCTTTTGACTTTTGCCCGCCCAGGGGAATTCAACGAAAGCCTCACCTCTGTCGACCTAAAGAGCGTAATCGAAGACTGCTTGCTCTTGGTTGATCATGAATTGCGTAAGGGTGATATCGCCATCCATTGCGATCTACGTGAAGTTCCCTCAATCGAAGCGGAGACAGGCGAAATTCAACAGGTGATTATCAACCTTCTGGTTAACGCTGTGCAAGCGATGCAAGGCGCTGGCGACCTCTCGTTGAGCTTGGCGCAAGCAACGCAAGATGGGCAGGCCGGTGTGTCGTTTGAGGTGCGCGACAGCGGTCCCGGCATTCCGAAAGACGCCCTGGACACCGTCTTCGATCCGTTCTTCACGACGAAACAGGCGGAAGGCACCGGTCTAGGCCTCTCGATTTCGCAGGCCATCATCCAGCGCACAGGCGGGCAGATCACAGCCCGAAATCATCCCGATGGCGGGGCGGTTTTCTCGGTGTGGATTCCGTTGGCTGAGCAAAGCATCGCGGCTCAGTGAAAAAGTTGCCCATGGGCAACTCGAGTCATGCCACCCCTTGAATTGCCCATGGGCAACTTTTTTAACGCTCTTCCAGAAACTGACCAAGTGCGGCACTCAGCGCATCGTTCGACAAGGTGCTGTCAAACTCGATCACTGTTTTGCGGCCTCGATGCCGCACGAGGATGGGCGTGTCATGGGTCGAGCGGCTGTATTCCGTGCCGTCTTCCTGTTTGGGTGGGGCAGGGGGCCTCGCCGCCGCTTTCAAACGTTTCATCACCTCTGGGCCATCAAGCAAGCGGCCCTTCCCGCTGCGCGCGCGGGCTTGTTCGGCACCCAGCACACGCGCTGCTTCCAGCACGCGGGTATTGGCCTCAGGATCAGAGATGATGGGTTTCAGATCGCGCGCGTGCCGTTCCTTGATGTCCCGGATCGTTGCAAACGCGTTGACAATATCGGCAGGCAATTTTGCCAGCTGCAAGTATCTGGACAGCCATGGCGGGCTGACTTCGAGCCGTTCCGCCATCGCCTTCTGCTTGCCGCCATAATAGCGTTCAATCGCGTCAGCGTAGTCGATGGCGCGTTCAAAATCGCTGATGTCTTCGCGATCGCGGTTTTCGATATCGGCGAGGCGAAACGCCTCTTCGTCGCTCATCTCGCGAACATCGATAAGGTATTTGAATTGGGTGTAGGTGTTGGCCCGTAGCCAGCTGACGGCAAAGTGCCGTCGCGCGCCACAGATCACCTCATAGCTATAGTTGGGGTCGTCGATGGGCCGCACGATGGCTGCAAATTCCTGACGCCCTTGGGCACGGATGCCGTCAATCAAATCGCGACAATTCTCTTCGGTCAGAAGCCCGTAGTCGCGGTTGTGGCGCGCCCACATCTTGCACTCAGCCGGGTCGACCCAGCGCAAGGTCTTTTCTTCGACCTCACCAGATAACTGGTCGGCAATCGTGGTGGACCGCTTCAAAAACCGACTGCCGCGTTGTGAGGGCCGCTCTGCCGGGACATCATCCAATCCGCCCAGAACATCGTCATAAAGGTGACTGTGTTTCTTGCTCATAGCAGGCCTTCCTTTCTGAGCGCGGGGTGGTGGCTGGGCCATGTCTTGCGGATCAGGATTTCGATCTCTCGATTCACAGCGTCCAGGTAGGCGCGGCAGCGTTTATAGGTTTCGGTTCGAGTGCCCGGCCCGGTGGTTTCATAGACCGTCGACAGATTGGCCGAGGCATTGTCGATTTCGGCGCTGTCCTTGAGAACGGCTTGCATCATGTCCATCGGGAACACAGCCTCCATCATCCGTTTGATCGCCACATGCGCCGACTTGTTGTCATTCATCTTGGTGGCGAGAATCTTAAGGAAGGCGTAATCACGCGCACCGCCGGCTTCTGCGAGTTCATGGAGCGTTGCGCCCATCATCTTGAGAAAATGCGCGGTCGACCCGAAATCAATGTTGTTTGGCGGCGCCGGGATCACCAACGCATCTGCAGCCCGAAGCACAGACAGTGACAGCATCCCGAGGGCAGGGGGCGGATCGAGAAGGATGACGTCAAACTGATCCCTGATGGTGTCGATACCTGAACGGAGCCGGTCTAGGACAAATGTCTGTTCTCGCACCATGCGCGCTGCGAACTCATACTCCGCATCATACAGACCCAAATTCGCCGGAATCAGCGCCACACCGGGCCAATACGTGGCCCGCAGCGCATAGTGCAGTGACGTCGGCCCACCATGACGGAAAAAGGGATAGAGGGTGTCTTCGTCCTCATCGACATCGACGTCAGGGTTCAGGCCAAAGACACTGGTGGTGCTGGCCTGACTGTCGCAATCAATGACGCAGACGCGGTAGCCTTTCAGGGCCAGATACTGGGCCAAGTGACAGACCACGGTCGATTTCCCGACACCGCCTTTGAAGTTCTGGATCGCCAGCACCAGCGCCCGGTCTGTCTCAGCGCGGTGCGGTTGCGTGCCGAACAACTCGCGCATGCGGTTGATGTCGCTCAGGGCATAGCCCGTTCGACGGTTGGTTTTTGGGTCCTTATCCGGGGTCGGCAAACGACCGTCATCCTCGGCATCGCGGATCGCTTTCTCACTGCGTCCAACCATCTCAGCGGCGGAGCGCATGTTGAAACGCAGGTCCAGCTGCTTGTCCGCGCCGGGGGCATAGACCCGTTCGCGCAAGCGGGAAATGACTGTCGAAGCGCGGTTGGCGAGTGTTTCCAGATCCTCCAACGTCACTGGTGGCAGTGCGGAGTTGTCCATGTGTGCTACGATCCTCAAACGTTTTCGAGAATCATGCTGGTAAACGCTTGTGGGGTAAAGTGCGAAGTTTGCGGAAGTACGCCTCAAAAACCGCACCCTGCGCATCAGGGTTTCAGGTTTTGGTATCTAGATGGCTCACTAGCAAATTGAAGCCGATGTTTAGAGGAAACTGTCGCCTTCGTCCCGATATGTAAGAGTAACGGTGTTCGCTGAAAACGTGGGGTCGAACCTGCACCCAAAAACCCTCAAAAACCAAATAAACAGAAACGTCTTGGTTCCTTGTTCATATGGTTCTGATTCAAGGCCCGTTAGCCCATGAAATTACTTGGAAAATTTCCTGAAAGCTTACGTATTGGGTCGGATTTACCTACATCTTGGGATGGCTCGCGATACGTTCTGGGGCGGTAGCACTTACGGATGGGGTGGGCTCTGAAAGCTTACCTTTCGGGTGCGGGATCAAGCGGGAATTTTGTGCCGAAAAAGGCTAGTCTTCTCAGTGAGATGCGAATCGGTAGGGCCTGATCCCGATTCGTAAGGCTTACGTTTTGGGTGATTTACCGAAACCTGCCTTCGTGATAACTTACGCCAAAGAGCCTACAAAAGTAAGCCAGAGCAGGTAAGAGATTTCGACATGGCCCCAGCAGACAGACCGATCCGTACCGTCGATGCACGCCCGAATGCGGAAACGCTGGTCAAGCCGGGTGAGCTGGTCGATCTGGTCGAGGTCACGCCGCTGACGCTGGCTGACCGGCGCATTTACAACCAACTCCTCGAAAACGCTTGGGATGCCATCGACAAGCCGGTGACTCATGTCATCGCTAAATCTGATCTGCGCGGGTCGCATAATTCCAACGACAGGGTGGGGGAGTCGATTGAGCGGCTGATGTCATCCATCGTGAAGGTGCGCGTGACCCATGACGGCGAACCTGCGATTGAGCGGGTGCAATTGTTGGGCGGCAACATCGAGACAACCCGGCGCGACGGGCTGCTGGAGTATGAAATCCCGCCGCGCCTGCGCAACATCATCAAGGACAGCACCGTCTTTGCGCGTCTTCAGCGTGAGGTCATGTTTGCGCTGTCGTCGAAATACGCGCTGACGCTCTACGAGATGATCCAGAAACGCGGCAAGCTGCGTTGGCGGTCATCGGAAAAGTTCAGCCTTGAGGATTTGCGCGGGGTCCTGGGCGTGCCCAAGGGTAAGCTCGGGTCTTGGTCCAACCTCAAGCTGCGCGCGATTGATCCGGCTATGGCCGAGGTCAATGCGCTCAGCGACTACGTCGTGGCGATTGAGCCGATCAAGACGGGGCGCCGCGTCACCCATGTTGAGCTGCGCTGGTGGTCCAAGGATGCTGGCGGCACGGCCGCCGCCGAGCGTGAACTTCAGTTCAGCAAGGTCGGCCGCAAGGCACGGACCCAAGGTACGACCGAGACCGTGAAGGCGCGTCCAGCGTGGTTGGATGACAAAGGGCCGTCTCTGCGGTCGGAAACCTATGAGACCGCCCGCCTGCGCCACGCTGGCTACGATATTTACCACGTCGAAGGGCAGTGGCGCGACTGGATGAAAGGAAAGGCCCCGCCGGAGGATGCCGACAGGGCTTTTCTGGCGTTCTTTCGCAAATTCGCCGAGGCGAACCCGATCTAGCCAGGCATTTCGAATTTAGCCCCCATTACTGGGCTGTGCGGGCTGATCCGGCATCTTTTCGATGCCGTTGGGCTTCAACGTTGCCCAGTGTTCGTCCACCGTGGGTTTGGGCGGCGTGTCGCATTCGCGCTCGTGGATGTTCACCTTGGCGATGAAATTCGCTGACACGGGCGCAGTGACGAACAGGAACGCCATGATCAGGACCTCATGGTAGGACCCGTACCCGAAGGTGAAGTTATGGATGATCGATGCCGCGAGCACGGCACCGACACCGACGGTGCCGACCTTGGTCGGGGCGTGCAGGCGGGTCATGCTGTCTTTCAGCTTCACAAGCCCGATGGTGCCGACCATGACAAAGGCAGAGCCGATCAAAAGACAGATGGCGGTCGCGTAGGTTCCAATCACAGTCCAGGTCATTCGATGATGTCCCCCCGCAAGATAAAGCGCGCGAGCGCGACGGTGGATACAAAGCCCAGCATGGCAATGATCAACGAGGCTTCGAAATAGATCGAAGTGCCTTGGGAAATGCCCAAAAGGACGATCAATGCGATGGCGTTCACCACCATGGTATCAAGCGCAAGGATACGGTCGCCAGAACCCGGTCCGACCGCCACCCGCACCATGGCAAGGATCTGGGATATGACCACCACAGCGAAACTGATGGCCACAGACCAAGCGAGAAAGGTCGCGCCGGGTCCGTCGCCGACGGGCAGGTTGAAAAGATCAATCATGCGAAAATCTCCTCGAGCCGGGCCTGATAGCGCGACATGATTTCATCGCGGACACCATCAGGGTCGTCTGTGTGCAGGATATGGACCAAGAGAGAGTGCCCCCCGCTCGACATATCCGCCGACACCGTGCCGGGGGTCAGCGTAATCGTCCCGGCCAGCATCGTGATCGCCTCTGGCTGTTTCAGCGTCAGCGGGATCGAAATCCATGCGGGTTTCAGTTTTTCATTTGGAACCGTCAGAACGATCCATGCGACCTCGATATTCGCGACGATGATGTCCCAAAGCACGATCACCGCGTAGCTAAACATCTTGCCCATGCGGAACGATTGTGGCGACAGCGGCCACCATGGGGCGGTGGCAAAGGGAATGATGATGCCAAGGATCAGCCCGAACACCGCCATGCCCCAAGAGAACTGGTTCTGAAGCACAATCCAGACGATGGCCAACAGGATCGTCAGGAAGGGATGCGGTACAATCCGCTGGAACAGAGACCTATTTTCCATCTCATTCTCCTCCCTTCGGATCGCTCAGCTTGCCGGGTGTCTCAAGCACAACGCTTAGATACGTGTTCGGCGCGAATAGCTGTGCCGATGTGGCCTGCGTATAGCTGTGAACCTGCCCGGCAAAGACGGTCAGCAGGATCAGGACAGCGGCCAAGCCACCAACGCCCGCATAGGCCATGACCGACGGGGCCGTGGCCTCGGACTCCGGGTCAGGCTCCACGATATTGGCCTTCCAATAGACCGTGCTTCCTGCGCGGCCAAAGCCAACGACGCTCACAAGGCTTGAGATGAGGATCACGGAAAAAATCCAGACCGCGGCCGGTTGGGCAAATCCTGCCTGCAACACCATGATCTTGCCCAGAAAGCCCGAAAGCGGCGGCAGACCCGTCATCGCGATTGCGCCGAAAAAGAACAGACCCGCCGTTAGTGCAGCCCCCGCGACCGGAGCGCGCGTGATCAGTTGCAATGTGTCCCGGCCATGACGTGTGAGGTCGACGACAAGGAACAGGATGGCTGCTGCCAACGTCGAATGCAGCATGTAATAAAGCGCGGCAGCGATGCCGACCTGACTGAACATGCCAACCGCGACCAGAACCGTGCCCATCGAACTGATCACGGCAAAGGTCACAAGGCGATCCAGCTTTTTCGCGGCCAGAATACCAAGAGCGCCCACAGCAACCGACACCAGTGCCAACGGCAGAAGCCATGTCCCGTGCAACCCTGCTGTCGCCTCGATTTCGGCAGGAAAGACCATCGTGTAGACGCGGATGATGGCATAGGCGCCGACCTTGGTCATGATCGCAAAAAGCGCTGCCACCGGGGCAGGGGCCTCGGCATAGCTCGACGGCAGCCAGAAATGCAGCGGCACCAACGCCGCCTTGATCGCGAAAACGAGGATCAGCAAGACAGCAGCCACGCGTAGACCAGCGGTCTCCGCACCCGGCTCCAGCCCCTGAACACGGATTGCCAGATCTGCCATGTTGAGCGTGCCTGTTTCCGCGTAGATCGAGCCAAGCGCGAAAAGAAACAGCGTCGAACCCAGCAAGTTAAAGAGCACATATTGAACGCCCGCTTTCAGGCGCTCGTTGCCGCCCGCGTGGATCATCAGGCCATAGGAGGCGATCAACAGCACTTCGAAGAAGACAAACAGGTTGAACAGGTCACCCGTCAGGAACGCACCGAGGATGCCCATCAACTGAAACTGATAAAGCGCGTGGAAGTGTCTACCGCGCGTGTCCCAGCCAGACCCAATCGCATAGATCAGCACGAACAGAGCCAGAATGGCCGTCAAAAGCACCATCATCGTCGACAGCCGGTCGCCGACCAGAACGATGCCGAATGGCGCGGCCCAGTCGCCCAGCTGATACAAAAGGACGGTGCCGTCAGAGGTCTGCCACATCAGGCCCGCACCCAGAGCAACAAGCGCCAGCATCGTTGCAACCGACATCACACGCTGGATCGACAGGTGATAGCGCGCGGCCAGGACGATAAACGGGGCCATGAGTGCCGGCAGAACAACGGGGACAATCAGCCAATGGGTCATTGGGCGCTCTCCTCGGTGTCGTCAATGTCGTCAACATGGTCATCATTCGCACCAAGAAACGCGCCGAGCGCGATCATCACGACAACCGCAGTCATGCCAAAGGAAATCACGATGGCCGTAAGCACAAGCGCTTGGGGCAAGGGGTCCGCGTAGGTCAGGTCTTCGTAGCGGTTCAGGATCGGACCTGCGCCAATGGTCAGACGACCCGAGGCAAACAGGAATACATTCACCGCATAAGTC
This sequence comes from Shimia ponticola, assembly GCF_007995215.1. GTDB lineage: Bacteria > Pseudomonadota > Alphaproteobacteria > Rhodobacterales > Rhodobacteraceae > Shimia_B > Shimia_B ponticola. The sequence continues at coordinate 8,986 of NZ_VCDK01000011.1, read as the reverse complement.
AAAAGCGAGATCCCGAGGATCACCGGAAAGGTCCGCAGGCGCAGCACCAGATAGATACCACCGGCGGTTAGAACACCGATGGCAGAGGCAACCAAAAGCTCCATTATGCTGTCTCCGTCCTGGCTTTGCGTAATTCGTTCAGCGGGTCTTCTGCTGGATCGTCACGGGCCGGGTTGATTTCCATGGGGTGTTCGGATTCGACCATGTCGACCCGGCGCGCGAGGCGCGAGAAGCTTTCGAGCGACAGCATCACAGCGCCGACGACCGCAAGGAACACACCCACGTCAAACAGCGCGGCTGTGGCCAGTTCGAATTCTTGGAAAGGCGGAATACGCACGTAGGTGAAATCAGATGTCAGGAACGGTTTGCCAACAAACCAGGAGCCAATCCCCGTTAGGCCCGCGACCAGCACACCCGCGCCAATCACACCATGGTAGGGATAGCGCAGCCGCGCCGAGGTCCAGCCAAAACCAGACGCCATGTACTGCATCACAACAGCGATCGACACGATCAGACCAGCGATGAACCCACCGCCGGGTTCATTGTGACCGCGCAGGAAGATGTAGAAACCAACCATCAGCACAATGGGCATGATCACGCGGGTCAGGACCACCATCATCATCGGATGGGCGTCACCTGCAAAGGCCTGATCCGGTTTCCGGTTCAGCAGCCGCGCGCGGACGGGGCCGCTCAACAGAGTTTCCGTCAGCGCGTAGATCAGCAGGGCTGCGATGCCCAGAACGATGATCTCGCCATAGGTGTCAAAGCCCCGGAAATCGACAAGGATCACGTTGACCATATTGGTGCCGCCGCCGCCTTTGTACGAGTTGGCGACATGGAAGGCCGAAATCGGGCCTTCGATGGCGTCCCGCATCAAGTAGTGAAACGACAATGCAGTGGCCGCGATCCCTCCAATGATCCCGATGCCTGCATCGCGAATACGGCGCAGCGCGCCGCTTTCATCCGGGGTCCGCTTGGGCAGGAAATTCAAGGCCAAGAGCAGCAGGATGATCGTCACGACCTCGACCGTGAACTGGGTCATCGCAAGGTCAGGCGCGCTGAAGAAGACAAAGCCAGCCGACACCATCAGACCGACGATGCCGATCATCACCAAAGCAAACAGGCGATAGCGGTGCATCACGACCAGAACCGCCGTTGCGGCAATGACCATGGCCCAACCGCCGACGGCAATCGGGGTCATCGGCTGCATCTCACGCGCAGTCGCGCCGACAACACCCGTGCCAAAGGCGTAATAACCGGCCCCCAGAACCGCCAAGACCATGACCGCTGCATAGCGTGTGAAAGCTCCGTCATGGATTGGCGCAATCAGCCCGCGGGCCAGAGCCACAGCACCTGCGATGACGCCATCGAACATGGGTTTGGCATCCGGGCGCGGGGTCGCGTCCCATGCCCGCAGAAGCGGCGCAAAGACCAGATACATCAGGAACCCGCCAACAACAGCGATGATTGACATGAACAAGGCAGGCACCAGCCCGTGCCAAATCTTGAAGTAAGCTTTTGGCACCTCTGCAGCCGCGCCTAGGACGTCTGCGGTCACAAGTTTCACGAAAGGTTCGGCAAGGAACGGCGCGACACCGATGACAATCACCAAAACGACAAGGATCGCAGGCGGCAGCCACAAGCCCGCGCCCGGATCATGCGGCTTTGCAGGATAGTCGTCGCGGACTGGTCCAAAGAACGTGTGACCGATGAAACGGAAGCAGTAGGCGGCTGAGAAAAGCGAGCCGACCGTCGCCAAAACAGGCACCAGCCAGGGTGCCCCGAACAGGACTGTGCGGTTTGCTTCTTCCAGCATTTGTTCCTTGGACAAGAAACCGTTGAGAAAGGGGATACCGGCCATCGACAACGCCGCGATGGTGGCAATCACAAAGGTGATCGGCATGAGTTTGCGCAGACCGCCCAACAGACGAATATCGCGTGTCTTGGCCTCATGATCGACGATCCCTGCTGACATAAAGAGCGCGGCCTTGAACGTCGCGTGGTTCAGGATGTGGAACATCGCCGCCATCGCGCCAAAGGCCGTGCCTGTCCCCAGAAGCATGGTGATCAGGCCCAGATGCGACACGGTCGAATAGGCAAGCAAAGCCTTCAGGTCGTGTTTGAAAAGCGCGATCAGCGCCCCAATGACCATGGTCAGCAGGCCCGCCGTCGTCACGATCACGAACCACTCGGTCGTGCCCGACAACACAGGCCAGAGGCGGGCCATCATAAAGATACCAGCCTTCACCATGGTAGCAGAGTGCAGGTAGGCCGACACAGGTGTCGGAGCCGCCATCGCGCGGGGCAGCCAGAAATGGAACGGGAACTGCGCCGATTTGGTGAAACAGCCCAAGAGGATCAGCAATAGGGCAGGGACATAAAGCGGCGATGCCTGAATGGCCTCGCGATTTTCAAGGATGACGGACAGGTCATAGGACCCGGCAATCTGTCCGAGGATCAGCAAACCACCGATCAACGCCAGACCACCCATGCCCGTGACCGTCAGCGCCATCCGTGCGCCTTGGCGACCTTCGACCACGTGTTTCCAGTAGCCAATCAGCAAGAACGACGCGAGCGAGGTCATTTCCCAGAAGATGAGCAGGAGAAGGATGTTGTCCGACAGGACGATCCCGACCATCGCGCCTTGGAACAGGAGCAGGTAGGTAAAGAACTCGCCCATATTGTCGCCGCGCGCGAGGTAAGAGCGGGCATAGGCGATGATCAAAAGACCGATGCCCAAAATGAGGGCGGCAAAGAAGAACGCCAGACCATCAAGGTGGAGGTTCACATTCAACCCAAGCGCGGGCAGCCATTCGACCCGCGCCTGCACAACTTCGCCCGCCAAAACTGCGGGGAGTTGGGACAACAACCCGACAAAGGCAACAAGTGTGACCATGAACGTGACCCCGGCACAGGCCTTTCGACCCGCCGAATTCATCAACCCAGGCAGCAAGGCACCCAAAAAGGGCACCGCAACGATGAGAAAAAGGGACACGCGCGCTCCTAACCCGACCAAAGTTGTGTGTTAACTGTAACTCGACGCGCGGAACCTCAAGGGAAATCGATCTAAAATCGGTCGCTTCGACGCGCAGTGTGCTCAAATTTCAGGCAGATTTGTTTTCCGAGTGGATATCTCTATCCGGCAAGGACCTGTGAGGTCATGCGGACTCACCTGCCGATTGATCCAACAGCGTGGGAAACCAATCTTCGCGCAGCTTCTGCCCTTGGACCATATCGTGCCCCGGAAACGGTGGCGACGTGCGGCCCGGCCGTTCTGTGTATCGGGCGTCATCCCCGACTAGGCGAAGCGAAAAGGCGCGTCGTCGTTTCTCGGTCGTGTTGCCGCGTGCGCCGTGCAGGATCATGAAGTTGAAGGCAACCGCGTCGCCCGGCTCCATGGTGAACTCTCGGATTTCCATCGCCTCTGCGTCTGGGTCCGGCACGGGCATGTAGTCTTCTTCGTTTGGATAAAAGCTGGTTTCGGCCAGCCAGCGGGTTGGCAGCACGGGCTTGTCCCAAAGGTGTGATCCGGCAACGCAGCGCAGTGTTGCGTCTTCGACAGAATCAAGGGGCGACCAGAAACTGATCGTCTGACGCCCTTCGACAAAGTAATAGGGCCCGTCCTGATGCCATGGCGTCGGCTTCGAGGTGCCGGGTTCCTTGACCAGAACATGATCATGGAAAAGCTGCACCGTCTTGGACTGCATTAGCTCCGCGCCGACCGGAGCGGCAGGGGAGGCCATAATGGCCTCGCGAAACTCCGGGATGCGCTCCCAATTGCAATAGTCATCAAAGAAGCGTCCGCCTTCACCCTCTTTCAGGTTTTCGGCGGCATAGGGTCCCGGCTCAGCCATGTTGCGTTCCACGCCAGCGCGCAAGAGATCGACCTGATCGCGGAACAGTCCTTTGATCAGGACCACACCGTCCTTTTGGAAAGTGTCTATGTCATCAACGGTCAGCAAGGGATGGGTCATGGCTAAAGTGTCACTCCATTAACTCAGGCGCGCGAAGCGACGGATTTCGTCGGCGATGCTGAGGACGGTTGTCAAAGATGTCTTGGCGTTCCCGCTGCTGGGAGCGCCGATGATCTTCATCTCGTAAGAGCAGGCAGGCGAGGTCACCTGATAGCTGTGGATGTTGCCCGAGACGGACGGGTCAGCCACGAGCGATACCTTCACCCGTTCAAATCCCGGCCCGGCAAGCGCAAGCGCCGCCACGACATTCGCGTTTTTGGGAAATATGCTGACGGCTTCGCGGCCCCAACCGCTGAAGAATTCAGAAGGCTGTTCGAGGGTATCCAGATCAACCCGGTCTTCTGCTGCCGTGCCCTTCCATGCGGCGGGCGGTTTGGTTCCGATGTAAGAGACGGTTGTGTCTCCCTCGGCGGACACGGCACGCAAGAGATCGAGGCCACCAATGGCGCCGGAGGGCAGGATCAGCTGCGCGCGACCGGCCTTGGCCGCGGTGTGGAGGTCGCGTTCCAGAGTCGGGTCCGCCAAGGCCCCCACGGAGGCGATCAACAGAGGCGTGCCGCTATTCAGCACCGTCGCTCCAAATTCGCGGACAGCGCCTTGTCCGGCGCATTCGACAACTAGATCCGGTCGCCCTTCCAGAAGAGCGTTCAAACTGTGGACCTGTCGGAGTTCAGGCGGTGCGTCGGTGATGGGGGATCGCGTCAGGGCCGAGAGGGTCATGCCCTCTGTGTCCGCAAACCTGGCATGTAGTTCGCGGCCAATGCTGCCGAACCCGATCAATGCGATGTGCATGACACCGTTGCCTTACTGGTTGCGGACCTCGCGCACCCACGCAACCAATGTGCGCCGCGCGTCTTCGTCCATTTGAATTGCGTTCGGAGGAGGCATGGCGTGGCTCACCCCGGCTTGCAAGTAGATCTGATCCGCGTGACGGGCGACGTCGCCGGGGCTTTCGAGGTACACGCCCTTGGGCGCCCATTGCATATTGCCCCAGACCGGTTCGCGGGCATGGCACATCGAACAGTTGCCGATGACCACGTCGTACGCCTCTTCGAACGACGCCGCTGACACGTATTTCTCTTCATAAGGCGTCAGCGCGCGCGCCTCTGCGTCTTCCCATGTCTCGCCGGTCTGAACCGTCGACAGCCACGCAATCAACACCATCAAGAGCGCCGTGACACCCCACGTCCAATGCGGTCCCTTGCCGGTGGCGTGCATGGTGTTGAAGTAGTGGCGGATCGTGACGCCGGTCAAAAAGATCAAGCTCGCGATGATCCACGCATATTCGGTGGCGAAGGCCAGAGGATAGTGGTTCGACAGCATCAGGAACACGACCGGCAAGGTCAGGTAATTGTTGTGGGTCGACCGGACCTTGGCGATCTTGCCGTATTTGGCGTCGGGCGTGCGCCCGGCCTTGAGATCGGCGACAACGATCCGCTGGTTCGGCATGATCTGAAAGAACACGTTGGCGGTCATGATCGTCGCCGTGAACGCGCCCAGATGCAAAAGCGCAGCGCGTCCGGTGAAGATCTGATTGTAGCCCCAGGACATAATCACGAGGATCACGAACAAGAGAAGCATCAAGAGGGTTGGCGTCTCGGCCAGCTTGGATTTGCACATCTGGTCATAAAACAGCCAGCCGATCGTCAGCGACCCGCCTGAAATCAGGATACCTTGCCAGAGGGCGAGATCGGCCTTGGTCGGGTCCAGCAGGAAGAGCTCGCCCCCCACCCAATAAACGATCATCAAGAGCGCCGCGCCGGACAGCCATGTCGTGTAGCTCTGCCATTTGTGCCATGTCAGGTGCTCTGGCATCTCGGCAGGAGCGACCATGTATTTGACGGTGTGATAAAAGCCGCCGCCGTGGACTTCCCATTCTTCGCCATGCGCGCCTTCTGGCAGGGCCTTGTTCGGCTTCAGCATCAGATCGAGCGCGATGAAATAGAACGACGCCCCGATCCAGGCCATCGCGGTGATGACGTGCAACCAACGGACGGAAAAGGCGATCCAGTCCCAAAGTATTGCCAGATCGTACATGCGGTTCCCCCAAGATTCGTCGTTTCCGGCACCCTAGGCGCGTGCGGTTTGTTCTGGTATTGCTGCCAAAGACCAAGCAGCATCAAAAAAATCAGAATAATGTCCTATCTCGACAATATCCGCACATTTGTCCGTGTCTATGAGTTAGGAAGCATGTCTGCCGCCGGGCGCGACCTGCGGATTTCACCGGCTGTCACGTCCTCGCGGATTTCGCAGCTGGAAGAGCATCTGGGCGTGCGTCTGTTTCAACGCACCACACGCAGTCTGGCACCGACCGAGCAGGGCAAGTCGTTCTATCGCGGCGCGTCGGAAATCCTCGAAGCTGTCGAGAGCGCCGAAGCGCAGATCGTCAATATCACCGAAAACCTGAAAGGCTCGCTATACGTCGCTGCACCGCTGGGCGTCGGGCGGCGTTTGATTGCGCCGCAGGTGCCTGATTTCCTCAAGGACTATCCAGAGGTCAGCGTGCGTCTGCGGCTGACGGACAGGAAGGTTGATCTGACGACCGAAGGTTTGGATCTGGCGTTTTTTCTGGGAGAACCCGAGGACAGCAATCTGCGCATCCGCAAGATTGCGGATGTCGAACGCATCCTATGCGCCGCTCCCGAGTATATCGCGCGGCGGGGTATGCCTGCGGACGGCAATGACCTTGTCTCTGATGGACATGAGTGTCTGAGCCTGCGCTTTCCGGGGGCCACTGAATTTCACTGGCGGCTGATGACGCCGATGGGACCCAAACGGTTCCGCGTCACGGGGCATTACGAGTCCGACGATGGCGATGTCCTGACGGATTGGGCACTGGCGGGACATGGGGTTGTGATGAAGCCGGTCTTTGAAATTGCAGACCATTTGCGGTCGGGTGCGCTGGTGCCTGTGGCGGAAAACTCACCACCCGCACCCATCCAAATGGCGTGCCTCTTTACCCACCGTCGCAGGCAGGACCCTAAAACGCGCCTCTTTATGGAGTTCATGATCGACCGCGTTGCGCGGACCATCAAGGCCGCGGATCAGGCGCTCTAGGCTTAGCTGCCGCGATACGTCGAATACCCGAATGGCGAGAGCAGCAGTGGCACGTGGTAATGCGACTGCTCTGACATCCCGAAGCGGATTGGAATGATGTTCAGAAACCTTGGGTCCTCGGGTGGGGTGCCGCTTGCGTCCAGATAAGCGCCCGCGTGAAACACCAGCTCGTATTCCCCGATTTCAAAGGCATCGGCGGGCAGGATTTGTTCATCCGTGCGGCCGTCATCATTTGTGTGCAGCGTTTTCAGCAACGTGCGGCCTGTGCCATCAAGACGGAACAACTCGATTTTCAGCCCCTCGGCTGGGCAGCCGCGTGCGGTATCAAGGACATGCGTGGTGAGGTAACCGGTCATCGTTAGCGTCTCCTGAGGAATGCTCCGCTTCTAGGACAAAAGCTCCGATGGAAACAAAGCCGGTCTGCCCGAAGGCTCCTTTTCGTTTTTTTTGAAAAAAATCTGGGATTATTTGGTTTATGCCTCGGTGAACGAAAAGGATCGACCTGTGACCCGATATCCAAGAGACCTGACCGGATACGGCGCGAGACCCCCTGTGGCCAACTGGCCCGGTGGGGCAAAGATCGCTGTTCAGATCGTCCTGAACTACGAAGAGGGCGGCGAAAACAACATCCTTCACGGTGATCCCGCATCCGAGGCGTTCTTGTCCGAAATCACGGGTGCTCAACCCTGGCCCGGTCAGCGCCATTGGAACATGGAATCCATCTATGAATACGGCGCGCGCGCAGGGTTCTGGCGTGTGCATCGTCTTTTGAAGGACACGCCGATTACCGTTTATGGGGTCGCAACTGCGCTTGCCCGTGCGCCCGAGCAGGTGAAGGCGATGAAGGACGCGGGCTGGGAGATTGCCAGCCACGGCCTGAAATGGATCGAGCACAAGGACATGTCTGCCGAGGAAGAGCAGGCGCAGATTGACGAGGCAATCCGCCTGCACACCGAGGTGACCGGCACGGCACCGCAGGGGTGGTACACGGGCCGATGTTCGATGAACACCGAGTGGCTGGTCGCCGAAACAGGCCAGTTTGCCTATGTCGCTGATAGCTATGCCGACGATCTGCCCTATTGGGTCCGCTACGGCGACCGCGATCAGCTGGTCGTGCCGTACACAATGGATTGCAACGACATGCGCTTTGCGATTCAGGCGGGATTCACGAATGGCGATCAGTTTGAATCGACGCTGAAAGACGCCTTTGACACGCTTTATGCCGAAGGTCTGGGCGGTGCGCCTAAAATGATGTCAATCGGCCTGCACTGTCGCCTGATCGGTCGCCCCAGCCGCATCGCGGCCTTGAAGCGTGTTCTTGAGTACTTCCAAGCTCACGGGGGCGTCTGGTTTGCCACCCGTCTTGAGATTGCCGAACACTGGGCAAAGGAGCATCCACCGGTGCGTGAAACACGACCTTCCGACATGGACCGTGACACCTTTGTGGCTGAATTCGGCGGCGTGTTTGAACACAGCCCTTGGATTGCCGAAGGTGCTCACGCGCTGGAACTGGGGCCGACGCATGACACGGCCGCGGGCGTGCATTCGGCCTTGGCACGGATTTTCCGGTCAGCGGATGATGACAAACGGCTGGGCGTGTTGAATGCGCACCCGGACCTTGCCGGGAAATTGGCCGCCGCTGGTCGACTGACGGCTGAGAGCACTGCCGAACAGGCGGGGGCCGGACTTGATATGCTGACCGATGAAGAGCGCGCCACGTTTACCGAGTTGAATGAAACCTACACACAGAAATTCGGGTTTCCGTTCATCATCGCTGTCAAAGACAACACCAAGGCGACGATCCTCGACGCGTTTCACAAACGGATCAACAGCGACCGCGACACCGAGTTTGCCGAGGCCTGCCGTCAGGTCGAACGGATTGCCGAGCTACGGCTCGAAGAAAAGTTCTCGACATGACCAGGACGCTCACAGCACGTCCGATCACGCAGGAGGCC
>NZ_VCDK01000010.1 GCF_007995215.1 Shimia ponticola | reverse complement strand
AGCCTGTTCGAACCGCTGATCAAACGCCCTTCGCGCCTGCGCATCCGTCGCAACCTGCGGCAAGAGCCGCGTCAACTGAATGTCATTGGCCAGCGCAGCCCGATCTTCACGGGTTTCAGCGGCCTCCAGAGCCGCCAGCCGCGACTGTGCCATTATGATATCCGTCGACAGCGACGTCAGACGGTCCCGGATATCCTTGAGCTGGATTTCCTGCACCTGCAGCGCTTCGACAGAGACCAAATCAGCCGAAGCGCTGAATTCGGCAACCGCCGCCTCTGCGTTTTCAAGCTGCGTCTTCAGCTCGGTGACCCGCTCGGTCAGCCAAAGCGTGGCTTGCTCGGTGGCGTCGAACTTCACCTGCAATTGCTCGAGGATATAAAGTTCGGCCATCGTGTCAGCGATCAGCGCGGCCTTTTGCGGGCTCTGGCTCACGGCCGAGATCTGGAAGACGTAAGTCTGGCGGATGTTGGACACCGAGACGCGTCTCAACAAGACATTCACAGCTCTTTCGCGCGCCCGCGCGGCGCGCACTTCGGGGGCGACTGTCGGCGTGGTTTCCTGGGGTTGGTTGTTGCCCAGCAATGACGCGCGCAATTGCGCGATCCGGCCAGGTGGGCGCAGGGCCCCGTTGAATTCGGGGTCGCTGGTCAGATCAAGCCGGTCGACGACCTTGCCCATCAGGGTTCGGCCCCGCATCACTTCGACCTCGGTCGCGATATCGACGAATGACCCTGTCGGCCCGCCAATCACGCTTTGCACGTCAACGACATTGGCCTGCTGGGATTCCAGCACAAGCGTCGTGCGCGCCGTATAGATCGGCACCGCCACGCGGTAGGCGTAGTACCCCCCGATGAGCATGGCGATCACGACACAAATCATGATCCACCACTTGCCGCGCCAGAGTGCCAAAACCAAAGACCAGAGTTCGAAATCTTCTGTCCCGCTGCCCCCGACATGGGGCGCAACAGGAAGCCCGTTTGAGGAGCGGGATGACTGCATTTGCGACTGGGTGTTCACGTCTATGTTCTTTGCCTCAGATGGGACCATGTCCCAGGAGCATCATGGGGTGCTGTCGCGTGCTATAGCTTTGAAAGATCGCGAACGCCATCACTCTTCGCCGTGGCCCTGCCCGGTTTGATACCCAGTTCATATCCATGGAAGGCAATCTCACCAAGTCACGCTTTCACACCAAAACCAACAAACACGACATGTCTCAAATCAGGGAGATCGCAGGACCTGATGCGCCGCGCTTGACTATTGTGCCTATCAAGACCCGGCTCCCGGATCGAGAGGTCGCCGCGATCAGGCCGCTCAATCTTGCGCGGATATCTGCCGATGCCACGTCCTGTCGGGTCACGCCCACAGGCGGGGTGACGCTTGATGACACCCTCACCCTGCAGGCTTAGTTGGACGCCGCCCGAATCCCGGTCCCGATCAGGGACGGCGTGATCTGATTGACGACACGGTTCCAGCGCGTCACCGGCTGTTCACTGATCAGGACAATGTCATTGGGGCGCATCTCAAAGCGGGTGGCCACAAGGAAGGCAACGGCATTGCGCGCATCCAGCTGGTAAGCATCCATCGCGGCGAACTCACGCGGATCATTCGACCCGCGCAACACGTAGATCTGGCCCGGATTGGCTTCGCGATTTTCAAAGCCGCCTTCTCCAAACAGCACATCGGCCAGGCTTGCCTGACGCCCAAGCGGCAGCGTCACGCGGCCCGGATTGGCGACTTCTCCCACCAGATAGACGTAATCGCGGTCGACGGCGTCAAAGGTCACGCGGCTTTTGTAGTTTTCCCGCGCTTCGTTCAGCGCCGAGCGCCGCAAATCCACCTCGGCCTGCAACTCTGCAAGGGCCTGACTGCGCGCCCGTTGCCGGAATTCGGAAATGCGGATCTGTTCCTCGAAATACGCCTGAGCCTGGCTCAACTCGTACTCGGTATCCACAAAGATGCTGTCGCCATCCACCAGTTGAATGCGCGCCGCGCGGCCTTCGTACAGATCGCTGACAGGAATCTGATACAGCGTCCCGTTGCGATAGAGACGAATGCTGGTGAAATCGATATCGCTGGACCGGATCCCACCGGCATTGGCAATCGCTTCCTCAAGGAAGAGCGGCGTCAGCGTAATCGGCGTCACACCCGGCGCACCGACAGCCCCGCCAATCGAGACACGCTTGGAGTTGAACTCGGCCACTTCGAGACTGAAGGTCGGATCGACCTGAGCTGCGACCAGACGCTGGAACAACTCGGCTTCCGCTTGATCAAGCGTCATCCCGGCAACAGACACCCGGCCGATATCCGGGATCGCAATGGCCCCGTCATCCTGCACGGTATAGCCTTGGCGGCGGTTCTGAGCGGCCAGAAGGCCACTGAGTTCTTCGACCGTGTTTCCGGCACTCGGAGTGGCCAGAACAAGCACATCACCCACGCCGATCTCATAGGCCATGGGCGTCACCGGAGGCGGCAGCCGCCGCTGCAACGTGGTTGGGCGGGATTCGAGATTGGTGGGAGGTGGCGGAACAGCCCCCGCGCCACGGGTTGCCGTGCCCCCTGCCCCTGCCGTCGCATAAAAGACGGCTGGCAATTCCTTGGGGCGATACGTGCTTTGATTGGCCACAAGCGCCGATTCAGCTGTCAGCGGCAGCACGCGCACCTTGGTCCCGTCCTGGGCGCCCGAAGACACCTTGGGCGAGAAATAGACAGCGCCGCATCCCGACAAGACCAGCGCTGCGGCCAGCGCCACGACGGGCCCAATTCCGCGCTTGCTCAAAACCCGCATTGTCATCTCTCCCCCGTATCTTGGAGAAATCCTCTCCCAGATGGCGCTATGGACTTCAAGAAAAACAACCCCGTTCGAAGCAAGTTATCCACAATTGTCGCAGAGATACCCCAAGGATACCCCCACAGATACCCTAAGGCACCTCAGAGCACCTGAGACAACTGCGTCCCAGCACAGCACCAGCGCCGTCTGCAGGCCGCACACACAAAATCCCCAAACGCAAAATCCCCCTGCACGGAGAGCCGTACAGGGGGATTTCAGGATTCTTGAGATCAAATAGATCTAGCTGTCAGATCAATCCGAACCGGACGACGAACCAGCAATGGCGAACAGACCGCCAATACCCAGAACGATCAGCGGAATGGGCAGAGTCTGTGTCGAAACGGTGGTGTCCAGAGGCTGGACAGCCTGTGCCGACGCGATCGAGGTCGATGCCAAAACGGCAACCGTCGCAAGAGCGAATAGCTTTTTCATTGGTTAACTCCAAATTGCATGCAACATGTGGTTATCACTTTGCTTACCCCCATGCAAAGGTCAATTCGGGACCGCGAGATCACTGGCGATCGCAAGCCGATCAGGCGAAAAGCGCACAGTTAACGGTCATATCGCGGGCATATCGCGGGGCCGGCCGAACCGATCAGGCGCTTTTTCAAACTGGCCCCTATGCATTCTCCACGAGACCTGAACAGGCCCCTCGAATCGCCGCGCGGCAGCCGCCATGGGGCTTTGAAATATCCCTCCGGGCAAGAGCGTCTTGGCCAAGCTTAACGCAAGCGCTGTACGCGAATGCGGCCCAGTTCGGGGCTGACCCACTGTTCGGATTGTCGGATCTGGTTGTTTTGATCCAGCCAGAACCGATTGATAATCTCTGTGCCCGCGCCCGTCAGACATGCCTCTTCGATCAGGCGGGTTGCAAAGGTCCCGGTCAGCAAACGCACCGTTGCCGGTCCGCGGTTCGAAATCCGGCACACCAGCCCGACGGCCTGAATCTTGTTTTCGCCGTTAAGAAGGCGATGCACCCGAAGCGCCTGCGACTGTCCGGCGGCGCCGCCTGCGATCACACGATCAAGGGCGCGCGTATCGGTGGTCATGACATCCCGGCCAAAGCCGCGCGTGGCCCGCAAAACGCCAGCCTGTGTGAAGGACATCGTGCGTGCCGTGCCCTCGACCCATGTCACCACATCGCCATTTTGCCCGGCAATGGCAAAGCCACCCCAGTTCCTTGCAGGTTCAAAGCTGCCATTGGTTTCAAAGGTCACGAGCAGATAGGGCGTGGTGATCCCCGCCAGGACCTGCGGAGTGAGCACCTGCTCTGGTGTCGGCGGCGGCGGTGGACGCCGGAACAGAGACCCCAGGGACCCCAAGGACGGGCGCTGCGCAACGGCACCGCTGGCAACCGGGACATCCCCCGGCGCAGGCGAGCGATAGGAATAGACCTCGCCACAGCCGCTCAGAACGCTGCCGAGGATCAGGACCGCCCCCAGATGCCGCAAACGGCCAAAGAGGTTCATCGCCGTCATCGCCAGAACCTCCCCCAACTGTCGCCCAGTTGCGGATCACTGTCCTGGCGGACAAGATCATAAAGCCGGTCTGACACCTCTACCCTCGCGCCGCCATCACGCAGGATGGGTTGGATCACGCTGGTCCGGGCCGCGCGGGACGGCTGCCCAAGGGTCCATGACAGTGGAATCGTGATGAAAATCCCCTTGTCGAAGGAGCCTTCGCCAAAATCATCAAAGCTCACATCGGTAAACGTCGCATAGGCGCCGACTTCCCAGCCATTGTCGAATTCCCGCGCCAGGGTGAACGTACCGCCCCAGTCTTCGGCAAGGTAGCGCCCGACATCGACCTGGGCGCGGAACCCGTTCTCGAAATCGTAATAGGCAGAGGCATGGCCCGTGATCGCGTCGTTGTCATAGACCCCTTCGCCCAGTTCAAAGAGCGCGCCGGGTTGGCGCTGATGGACCGCGTTCAACTCAACGCCCAAGGCCAGTCGCGACCCTTGGGGCTTCCAGAGAATTTCGCCCGACACGCCGGCAAAGGCGGTCTCGAGATAGCCTGCCGTCACCCGTCCATAAAGATTGCGCCCGGGACGAAAGTAATGCGCCAGCGTCAGTTCATCGAGCTTGGGATCATTGCCCCGGTTGTAGTCGTCCTCTTCGGATCGCACGAAGGGCAATACCGAGTTCGAGACCCGGTTCGTGTTGTCCCGGTTGCTGACCAACGGCTGACGCAGGCTCGCCTGCAATGCCCAGCCCGGAAGCGGCTCGTAGCGGGCGCCAAAGCGCAAGCCGGCATCATAGAGCACAGGCTCGTTAGGGTCGAACAGCGACGGGTTGAAATAGCCTGTCACAGAAAAGGTCAGCTTCGGCGCCGCGATGGACCGACGGGCATTTCGCTGATCCCCCGCATCCTCGATCCGGGCGCGCACATAGGACTGCCATGCATTGTCAGGCGCGAATTCAAGCTCTTCGAGATCGCTGCGCTGGATCGTCACCTGCGTCGTTGGCATGCCCTGCTCGACCAGAACGATGACAAAGGTCTCGACCGATGGCGGCAGTGCCCGCGTCAGCGCGCGGGCCGCGCGACCGACCGCTTGCGCGGATTGGCCAAAGCGCTGGTTGCGCAGCGCAACACGGGCCGAGGTCGCCGTCACGGTCAAATCTTCGAGCGCGAGCCCCTCGGGCGACAGCACCCCCAGAACCGCGGTCTCAAGCACGCCTTGGGTCTGGGGATTGGCAACCCAAGCGGTATCCCAAAGCCCGGGAGCGGCGGCGCGCGCAGGACGAACCATGACGGGTTGCGGACCAGGTTCGACCCCTGAGGCCGCCGGAGGCACCTTGGGGTTCAGCACATAGTTGATGCGGAAACCAAGTTCGCTGCCATACATGTAATAGAGACCGACATCGGCAGCTTCGGACAGTTTGTAGGACGTGCCGACATTGACCGATGACCGGCGGTCAAGGACGTTATCGTCCACGGCGCGGGAATAGGCGTCCGAAGAATATTCGAGCATCATCGTCCAGCGGTCATTCGGAGACCACGCCAGGCCCCCAAAGGCGGCCACATCACCCCGGAAAAGCTGATCAAACTCAAACGACCCGCCCTGCCCGAAATCAGCCGCCGGCCGCGTTTCAAATGCCGAAGAGAAGACCCCCAAAGGATTGCGTTGTCCGCCCTGCGACGCAAGACGCCCCCACCCCAGCCCGGCGGTCACCTGCACGTTGCCCAGACGCGGTCCAGAGAATGATTTGGTGGCAGCGAGGTATTCCGCGCTCTGCAAGCCCGTCCCGCCAAAGTCGCGGATCCCGACAGCCACAGCCGGACGATACGTCCCTTCGCGGGCGATCTGATAGATCAGATCAAAGCTGCGGTCGAAGTCATCGCGCCGCCCAGGCCCTCTATCGGTGCGCACATAGCGAAACGCCGCTGTCAAACGGGGGCTGACCTGAAAGGCCAGATTTGTTCGTGTTGTCGGGCCGAAATACGCCGCTGACAGGGCCAGATCCGCATCCGCCATTGCCCCTGCCGTGGGCATATCCATGAGGCCGGGTGTGCCGAAAAACGAAAGATGCGGGCGATCTGCAAGCCGCGCCTGATCAGACAGGGTACCCGCCCGATCCTGGGCCGAAACTGGCTGCGACAGAAGACCGAGCAGACCAGATGCACAGACCAGCGACAGGGCCCCGAGACGGGCGGCAGGGCTGGCCGCAAAACAGGCTGCACCCGTCTTGCAAATGTATCCCCAGGACACCTGTAAAAACTGGGAGATCATTGACCGCGCATCCCTTGTTCGATGCTTCCTGCGATAGCGGGCTGACTGGTTATCCACAAGAATCGGCCGCCAGAGACTTGGCAAACGTGGCATGATTGCATCGACACCCGCAGGGCCTGAACCCCGCCTGCGAGCCCCACCGGGGCCACACGCCACGGCGGATCTCGCCCTTCCTTTTTTGCCGTCAAGAGGCCGATTGACGATCCTGGCGCGCCGCAAAATGCCCAGACCCTCTGGCAGAGAATTCTAAGGCCTGACAAAGTGCAGCTATGAAACGTTTCTTGTCTAGGCTGCTTCCATCAGCACCGCGTGATGTACCCCCGCCTGCGCGCTTTGATCCACCGACCCCCAAGCGCGCCGTTTGGGTGATTGGAGATATACATGGCCGCTTTGATCTTTTGATACGGTTGATGGAGCAGATCGAGCAGCGCGCCCAAGACACCGATATCATCATGGTCGGAGACTATATCGACCGCGGCGACGAAAGCGCCTCTGTGCTGGCACAGGTGATGGCCTGGGAACAGGCCCATGAAAGCCTGATCTGCCTGCTCGGCAATCATGAACAATTCATGCTGTCCTTTCTGGACAACCCCACCCGGAAAGGGCGACGCTGGCTGCGCCATGGCGGCCTGCAAACCCTTGCAAGCTATGGCATCGGAGGGTTCGGAGAAGCCGCCAGTGATGCGCAGCTGACACAAGCCGCCATCGACCTGCGTGACGCGATGCCCGATGGGCTGACTAGCTGGCTGCGCGCGCGCCCCACCCATTGGCAGTCTGGCAATCTTCACGTTGTCCATGCCGCTGCCGATCCGGGGCGCGACATGGATGAACAGGATGTGAACACCCTGCTCTGGGGGCATCCGGATTTTGCCGCGACCCCCCGCACCGACGGTCAGTGGATTGCCCATGGCCATACGATCACAGACCGCCCCGGATCAGATGGGCAAGGCCGGATTGCGGTCGACACTGGTGCTTACGCCACGGGACGCCTGACTGCCGCGCTGATTGCGCCAGACGGGACGATCGAGATGGTCCAGGCCTGAGCCGGATGTTTCGCACGGGAAACGCGCCACCCCAAAAATCGTCTATGGCACCGTATAAGCCCTACGAAACTGAACGATCCAACCACGCGCGCAATGCGGCCTTGAACCCCTCGGTCACGCCGGGGCCAGACAGACGGATCTCGTTTTCCGCCTCATTCACGTCGATCTCGCCTCGTGGGGGCGCGGGTTTGGGCGGTTTCGCCCGGACCATTTTTTGGACAGGCAGAGCTGACAGGTCCGGCGTATCAATCACGCGGCGCAAGCGCTCTTGTTCCTGACCGGCATCGACGACAGGCGCGTCCAGCACCGCGCGCAGATCATCCCCGCGCCCAGCCTCGATTGCCTTGGCGACTTGCAGGCCCAGACGCTCGCCCAAATCCGTCGGAAAGCGCAGAACATCATCCAGCGCTTCGACCACCGTCACGAAAGACCCGATCTTGGAACGTTTCGCGCGCGAAACATTTGCAAAGAGACTCTGCAAAGCCGCTTTTCGGGTGGGATAGACACCTTCCTGCTCGGCACGCAGCACGATCCGGGCGCGTTCATAATAGGACAGACCCACCCGAATTTCGTTTTCCTCAATCATGGCGACATAGGCCTCGGCCTCGGTGCCCGGTGTGATCAATCGGGCCAGAACAGAGTCTGATTTCAGCGCACGTAAGGCATGCAGCCGCCGCCAGCCCGAGATCAAGCCAAAGCGATCCGGCGCAAGCTGCACGACCTCGATCGGTGTCTGCTGACCGCGATTGCGCAGGCTCTCCTTCAGAGCCTCCATCTCGGTGTCATCAACGGCCAGGCGATCGCGGATCAGGTGATCGGCGACGATCTGATCCAGCGGCAACTTCTGCACCAACCGCCCTTCGGCGCGGGCGGTTTCCATCGCCTCAACCACACGGTCAAAAGCATCTGCGCTGGCGGCCTCTGCGGCCTGCACAGCAATTGGCGGGCGGGCCGACAAGGCTGACTTCACCTCGGGCGCAGGTGTGGCCGCAAAGGCATCGACGGGCCCCAGACGTTTACGTTTGGCCATCAGAGCGTCCTTTCCGCGTTTGTTTCGCGCGCGAAACGTTTCGCACAGTGGTTAACCATTCGTTGCCACCCCGTTCTCATCCCGCTTCCAGGTGCCATAGAGCAGCCGTTTGAAGGCCCCATAGGTCGCATCAAAGGTCTCGCGCCCCCGGGCATAGGTCTCGCGGTTGAAGTCGCGATAATCCGCCTCGTAGATGCCGGCGACCTGTTCGCCCGCTTGCCCGATCAGCGCTGTGACCTCTTGGCGTTGCAGCGACAGGGTGCGCCCCAGATAGGCCTGCATCAGCGCCGCAAGTTCGGCCTGTTGCGCGCCGTCATAGCGCGTGATGACGGCCTGCACGGCGTCCCATTCAAAAGCCAGCTCTTCGGTGCCCAAGGCCCGCGCCGCCATGTTCTCGCTGTCCTCGATGCTAGAAAACGTCGATTGCAGCATGTCAAAGAACCGGCCGGTACTGTCGAACTCGAGAAAGGACGCGCCCAGAGGCACCAGCAGGATGTCGGCAGCCGCCAGACCGTTGATCGTCAGGTAGCCCAGGGCAGGGGGCGTATCGAGGAAAACGATGTCATAGGCGTCGAGCACACCGTCCGCCTCAAGCCGATCCGTCAGCGCATCCCACAGCTTCCAGCCACGCCCGTTCATGCGCCAGACGGGGATCTGGAATTCAGCCCAGTAGAGGTTCAGCTGTGCGCCGATCAGGTCGATATTGGGCCAGTGGGTTTTCTGGATCAGGTCACCGGCGCTGATCTTCATCGCCTCGGCCAGCGTGTCATCCAGAGGTTGGGGCGCATCGCCCCGGGCCACCCGAGCGGCGTTTTCCGATTGCAGGTGGCTGCCGTAATGGCGCGCGAGCAGGGGAAAGACCGTCTGCCATTCATCCGCAGGCGCGCCGCCAAAGATCGAGGTCATGGACCCTTGGGAATCCAGATCAATCACCAGTACCTTGTAGCCATCCAGCGCCGCTGACATGGCCAGGTGCGCGGCCGTCGATGTCTTGCCCACGCCCCCTTTGAAGTTGGCGACAGCGCAGATCTTGGCGGGCAGGCCTTTGGGCCGGTAGGGCAGGTATTCCTTGGCCTTCGATCCCTGACTGCCAAAGAACGCGCGCAGGCGCAGGACCTCATCGAGGGTGAACCACTTGGCGCCTCCCTCGGTCTCGGATCGGCCTTGGGGCAGGTCGGGGTTCTGTTTCAATACGCGGCGAAAATGCGGGGTGGCGACGGGGATCAGGTATTTGGTGATTTCCCAAGTCGAGAACAGGCGCAGCGATTTCGCCCCGCTGTCATCCAGACCCCGCCCGATCAGGTCTGCGCGCCCTTGGGCACAGGCCGCGGCGATCTGGGCAAAGTCAGATGTCCCGACAGGCGGGGGCAGGGCAGCCTCGGATGCCTCGGCATCAATGTTGAAATAAGGGGGCAGGCGGTCCAGCATGCTGCTCATCGGTGATTGGCCTCGTGAAACAGGCGTCTGATGTGCGCCCTTTTGAGCAAGATACGCAAAAACACCGCACATCGCCAAGAAAAGAAATCACCTTTTGGCTTTCTTGAGGTTTTCTAAGTAAGTTCAAAGAGTTGTATTATACCTAGAGGTTTGCAGGTCTGGGCCTTACCGGAAGGCTTAAAGAAAAAAAGCAGTGTTATATATGGGTTATTATATGTGTTAAGTGCCTGAGCACTTCTTCTAAATATCTGTATTTAAATAGAAAAATTTGCCTCCATCTTTGCAACCCGACTCTGGAACCACGCTCAGGCGACTCTGATCCCCCGAGCAAGTGACTCTGAACCCCCGACAGATTGGGCTGGAATCCTCTAGGCGGGTGCTGTGGATAACTTTAAGGTGGTGTCAGTAAAACCACGAAGAATCGGAGCGGCCCGCAAAGAGGCCTGAGCCCGATCCACAGAGGCAGTGAGCAGACGATGACAGCGGTGACCCCTTCCGGCGGGCTTGCGCCCGACCGTTACCCGCAGCGGGATTTTTTCCTCTGCGATATCTTCGATGCGATCCCCAAGGATGATCTGGCGACGATGGAGCATCCGGTGTTTTCGCTCTCCACACGACCCGACCGGCGCATCCTGAGCTATGAGCATAACGGCACGCGGATCGAGGTGACGCCATCGGTCAAAGGTCTGGCCACGATCCACGACAAAGACATCCTGATTTTCTGCATCTCGCAGCTGATGGCGGGGCTCAATGCGGGGCGCGAGGTCAGCCGCACGCTGACGCTCAAGGCGCATGATCTGCTGCTGGCTACGAACCGGGAAACCAGCGGTGATGCCTACCGCCGTCTGCGTGAAGCGTTCGAGAGGCTCGCTGGTACGCGCATCACCACGAACCTCGAAACCGGAGGCCATGAAGTTACGACCGGCTTTGGCTTGATCGAGTCCTGGGAGATCGTGCGCAAATCGAAAGGCGGGCGCATGGTCAGCGTGGCTGTCACGATCAGTGAATGGCTCTACCGCGCGGTGCTGTCGAAATCTGTGCTGACGCTTTCCCGCGATTACTTCCGTCTGAGGAAACCGCTGGAACGCCGCATCTACGAGATCGCGCGCAAACATTGCGGGCGACAAGACAACTGGCGCGTGTCCGTTGATCTGCTTTTGAAGAAATCCGGCTCTGCCAGCCCGCGCCGCGTGTTCCGCGCGATGCTGCGCGAGATGATCAAATCAGACCACCTGCCGGATTACCGGATGGAGGAGGTGCCGGGCGATAGGGTCCAATTCACCTCGCGCCATGCGGTGGTCGAGACATCCGATGCCCCATCGCTCACGCCTGACACGCTGGATCAGGCGCGCGGCCTGATGCCCGGCGCGGATGTCTATGCGCTCCAAGCCGAATGGGCGGGCTACTGGGTCGCCTCTGGCCGCCCGCGTCTGAGGAATGCGCAGGCGGCGTTTTTAGGATTTGTGAAGAAGAAGGCCTCGGATGAGGCAGGTCAGGCGGGCAATCGCGTCTAGAGCGACAAAGAGATCACACGCTGGGCCTGCGGGATCAGGGCGACGGTTCCGGCGTCAAAATCAGTGACAGGCACCTTGATGTCGACAGCCCCCAGCGCCGTCGTCTTCTGGGCGGCCAGCGGTTCAGGAAGGACCGAGATACCGGAAAACAGGACCTTGTGGTTCAGGCCGGTATCGGGATGCCCGCCCCATCCCCCGGCACGGTTCGAGTAATTGGGCAGCCAGAACACCTTCACATAGGCGGTGCCGGGTGGAAAATTCTTCGACACGTTGTCGCCCGACAGATCCAAGCCGCCCATGTGGTTTTCGCACAGGTACCATCGGTCGGTCTCATCCAGGATCAGACCCGACATAAGCGAATATTTGAAGTTGCCGCCGCTGAGCGTGTTGGCGATGCGCGTCCCCACAGGCCAGACGCCACCCGGGTCGTCCGGATTGGCCAGGCTGGCTGGCAGCGGCGCATTCAGCGTGATGCGGTTGTTGGTCTTGTCGACACTGCCCAGCTCGAACAGGTCCCGCTCATACAGGCGGCTGTAATGGGTGTAGCTCTGGCCAAAGCTGTTCTTGTAGCCAAACAGGATCAGGCCCCGGGCGTGGTCAGCAGCCAAGCTTTCGTTCCAGCCTGCGGCATCGGCGACCTCGACGATCGTATCACCGGGGGCCAGAGGTGCACTCAGCGTGGTCAGGCTGTCGACCCCTGCATGGCGATAGCGGCGATGGGTCAGCGCCGTGATCTCGGTATGATCCGCATCAAAGCACATCAGCCCCATGAACTGGGAATGGCGCGCGCCAGAGGCATAGGCTGACCAATCGCCGGGGATGCTGTCTTGCAGGATATAGCTGCGCAACCGGTAGACCGCGTTCGGGTCCACGGGCAGGAACTCTGACATCGCCAAGGGGCCGGGGTAATGGCCCGCATAGCTGACAGCGCCAGGCAGGTTGGGGGTGGTACCGGCTTCGAACGTGAATTCCGGCGGATAGTTATAGGCATTGCCCAGCATCCCGGTGCCGTTGGTGACCAGATCGGTGCCGCGGGCGGCTGCGTAACCCGTCGTCAGCAGCGCACCCTCGCCAAAGGCGGCATCGGCCAACCCGTCGGTGCCGGACGGAAACCGGATCCGGCCCGTCGCCTCATCGGCGAGAAGCGCAGTGTGAAAGGTGCTGCCATCGGCGCTGACCTTGATCTCGAACCCGTCTGAGCCCGTCGTGCCCATTTCGGCACGGCCCGAGAACCCGGTCTGAAACAGCAGGCTCGCGGTGTCGGTGGCGGTGGCCTTGTTGAGCTTGAGCTGATGACCGGCCCCGGCATGGGTCAAAAGCGTGGCCTCCGAGGCCACCGCAAGCCGGTTGATCGCGTCAGAGGCGGTGGCGATGCCCACCCCCGG
This sequence comes from Shimia ponticola, assembly GCF_007995215.1. Lineage (GTDB taxonomy): Bacteria > Pseudomonadota > Alphaproteobacteria > Rhodobacterales > Rhodobacteraceae > Shimia_B > Shimia_B ponticola. The sequence continues at coordinate 34,762 of NZ_VCDK01000010.1, read as the reverse complement.
CAGGTTGTCGTAGTCGGTCTGTTCGGGATGCGCGGCCTCCCAGGCGGTGCCGGTCCAGACCAAAAGGCGGCCGGCATCCATGTCTGCGCCCATGTCCCAGGCCAGCCAGCCGGAGGCTGGAGAATAAAACACCCAGCCGCCCGGTTCGCGGACCGCCAGGGCATGCTCATGACCCGCAAATTCCGCGCTGGCCCCCGCAGCCACCAGCACGCGCATCCCATCGCTCGGCTCGGCGGGCGGCTGCGCCAGAACCCCGATGACCGCGATCTGTGTCACCGCATCCAGCACCCGCAGGGCTTCGTTATGGGTGACATGTTTCTGAGCCTGTGCCGCCTGAATATAGGGCAGGCCGAAAACGGGGGTGTTCACTGACATCGCAGTCCCTTTGCATTGGAGCCATTCCGAAGTGGGTGTCTCGGGAGCATCCCAAGGTGTCCCGGAGGTTGTGGAGAGCGATTTCGACGGCCTGTCGACAAAGGCGCCCACTATCAGACCAGGATCACACCGAGACGAGACCACACCGAGACCGCTCTGGAAAATCATGATCCGCGAGGGTGGGTGTCAGATGTGAACATTCTGCGAGGCAAACGCGCTCAGCCGTGATGAATATTTAAGCATGCTGCGCTGCAGTGCTCAGGCACGCGCCAAACCGGCCAATCTTGGCCGATGCGGCTCCTGATCCCCGACCAGTCGGGATTTCCGGTCTTGAAGAACTTTGCCCACCGTCATAGCGTTTTTACACATTATATGTTTAATCCCTTGGTATTGCGCCTGTATCTGCTCAATATTTGAACCCGGTGGGGGGTCACTTTTGCATACGTCCATTCTGAATTTGTCGCGCTCGACGAAGCGCGCCACACTTCTTGCCGTCGACACTCTTTTGGTGCCGATTTCCCTATATGCTGCGTTTGCACTGCGATTAGGCACAAGCATGCCGGCAGAGTATCTGGTGCCGGGCATCCCGCTTTTCGTGGGTCTCACCCTCGTGGCCGTTCCGATCTTTCTTCTGACCAGCCTGAACCGAATCAAGGTCACGGCGTTCGAGGTGCCTGATATCTGGCGGACCGGCATTGCGACGGGCCTTCTGGCCGTCTCGGCCGCGGCGATCTCTTATGCGTTCGGTCTGGTGGGGCCACGTTCGATCCCGCTGATCTTTGCATTTCTGTTCCTGGGTCTGCACATCGTGACGCGTCTGGCCGCGCGCAGCCTGCTGATCTTCATGACCACACGCACCAAGGGCCGCATCCCCACAGCCATTTACGGGGCCGGATCGACCGGGGTGGAACTGCTGGCGGCGCTACGCCAGAACCTCGAAGTGCGTCCGGTCATGTTTGTCGATGACAACCTGACCTTGCAGAAGATGACTGTTTCCGGTCTGCCGGTTTACCCCCAAGCCGCGCTTGAGGCGGCTGTGCGCACGGGCCGTGTCCGCCGCATCCTGCTGGCCATCCCGTCCATGGATGAGACCCTGCGCCGCCGGAAGATCAAGGAACTGACAGAGCTGGGCTGCGAGGTCTACTCGCTGCCGTCGATCAACGAGATGATGCAGGACAAGGGGCTGGCCGATGCCCTGCGTCCGGTGACGCCCGACATGCTTTTGGGACGTGACAAGGTCAATCTCGAAATCCCCGAAGTGGCGCGCACCTATACCGGGCGCCGTATCCTGATCACCGGGGCAGGGGGCTCGATCGGTTCTGAGCTGAGCCGCCAGATCCTGCGCTGCAAACCGGCCTCGCTGACTTTGCTCGATCACAGCGAATACGCCCTTTATTCCATCCACCATGAACTCAAATCGGTGGCGCCGGACCTTGGCATCAAACTGACCGCCCGGCTCGGGTCGGTCTGTGATGCGGCGCGCATGGCCGAACTCATGGCCGAAAACGAAATCGACATCGTGCTGCATGCGGCCGCCTACAAACACGTCCCGCTGGTCGAGGATAATGAGGTCGAGGGGGTCTATAACAACGTGATCGGCACCCAGACCGTGGCCGATGCCGCCGAGACCGCAGGGGTCGAGCGTTTCATCCTGATTTCGACGGACAAAGCCGTCCGCCCGACCAACATCATGGGGGCCTCGAAGCGCCTCGCCGAGCTGGTGATCCAGGACCGGCAGACACGCGCCTCAAAGACCAAATTCTCCATGGTGCGCTTCGGCAATGTGCTGGGGTCTTCGGGCTCGGTCATCCCGCTCTTCCAGCGCCAGATTGCGGCCGGGGGACCGGTGACACTGACCCACGAGAAGATCACGCGCTATTTCATGACCATCCCCGAAGCGGCCCGGCTTGTGCTTTTGGCCGGTGCCTATGCAGAGGGTGGAGATGTCTTTGTCCTGGACATGGGCGCGCCGGTGAACATCGCCGATCTGGCCCGCAAGATGATCGAATTGTCCGGCCGGACAGTCCGCGATGTCCAGAACCCGGCGGGCGATATCGAAATCTGCACCGTGGGTCTGCGCCCGGGCGAAAAGCTCTACGAAGAGCTCTTGATCGGGGACAACACGCTGCCCACGCCGCATCCCAAGATCATGCGCGCACAAGAGACGCAGCTGTCGGAACTGGAATGTGCGCGGGTTCTGCAATCCGTGCGCCGCGCCCATGCTCAAGGGTCAAGAACCGACATGCGCAAGGTCATCTCCGAGAGCGTCGAGGGATATCATACGCAGGATGCCCTGCGCCAAGAAGTCTGACCGTTCCAGCGGAATTCGACGCTCTGGGCCCTTTCAGATCACGACCGAACCTCGTATCAGCCGCCCATATTCAGCCTGCATGCGCGGATGTATTTAGGAGCGTGAGTTGCTTGTAGACGACGGGACCCTGTTCGACATGTCCGAACATCAGGCGGAAACGCTGAGCGGCCTTGCTGATTTGGACGGGACACCATGAGCGGACACGCGATCACCGGACGGACGGATCGGCGCAAGCGGAGGCTATCGGCAAGCGTCCTGTTGCTGGTCCGTGCGGCGGGTGTTCCGATCATGCTCGGGATCAACGCAATCCTTGCGCGGACCGTGGGTGTCGAAGGGATCGGCTATCTCGCCCTCGTCGTGTCCTGGACCGCCATCGTGGCGCTGGTTGTCAACGCGGGGCTGCCGACACTGCTCACGCGCGAAATCGCCGCGGCCGGCGAGGTGAAAGACATGGCCAGCATCCATGGCCTGATGCGATGGTCGCTGCGCTTCATCACGATCCTGTCTGTCTGTGTCTTTCTGATCGGGGGGGCCATGCTCTGGGCGTTTTGGCCCGGATCAGAGGCTGGATCAGAGACTGGATCACAGACTGGGACCGGGGCGCTGGACAGCTATTTTGTCGTTGTCATCGGAGTCGTTGCCCTGCTGCCTTTCACGGCATTGCTGCATTGGGCGCGCGGCATCCTGTCGGGGTTCGACAGGGTCGTCAGCGGCGTATTGCCCGAGCAGTTCTTTCGGCCGGTACTTTTTCTGGTCTCTCTCGGGATCGTGGTGCTCTTGGTCGAATTAACGATCCCCATCACCATTGGCGTGTATGTCATGGCCACGGCCTTGGCCGCGTTGGCCGCCTCGGTTCTGGCGCGGGCGGCCCGCCCGGCCGGTATCTTACAGACCAAGCCTCGCATGCAGGCAAAGACATGGCTTTGGGCGCTGGTGCCGCTGTCCGGCGTGGCTGTGACATCGGTGTTCAAACACCAGACGGATATCCTGATGCTGGGTTTTCTGGCGGACGCCAGTGATGTGGGCTTTTACCGGATTGCGTCCCAAGTCGCTGTGATCCCCGGCGTATTGATGACGGTCCTCAACACCGTTTATGCGCCAAAGGTGGCCGCCCTTCATGCCGGTGGAACGCTGCTCGGTGCGCAGCCGACGCTGGTGGGCAGTGCGCGGGTCATGCTCGCGGGTGCGCTTGTGGCGGCGCTGATCTTTCTGGTGATCGGAGAATGGTTGCTGATGCTCCTCTTCGGGCCCGAGTTCAGCGTCTCTTACCCCATCGCTCTTGTTTTGATCGCCGGCACTGTTGTCAGCGCCTGGTGCGGACAGACCGCCACTGTCCTGAAAATGAGCGACAATGCCGGCATCGTCTTTCGCGTCGCCATCGAGGGGACGGTGATCAACATCACCCTGAACCTGATCCTGATCTGGGCCTTGGGTCCCATCGGAGCGGCAGTCGCCACCGCCTTGGCTCTGGTGTGGGTGCAACTGCGTCAGCTGCGCGCCATCCGGTCGGTCCTTGGCATGAATATCAGCGCCACGGCCCGCAAGGTGCCGCAGGACCCGCAACGGGAGCAGGCGACATGACGCGCCATCAGACAGGTAAAGACCCCGGCAAAGGCCCCGGCAGAGACACAGGTATAAAAACGGCACGGACATGAGCCACAGCTTCCCTGACTTCTTCATCATCGGTGCGCCCAAATGCGGGACGACGACCCTGTTTGACTGGCTCAAGCAGCACCCCGGCACACATCTGGTCGTCAAGGAGCCCAGCTTCTTTTCCCAGGACATCTTTCCCACGGATACCTTCTTTGGCCTGACGCGTGATCTCGAGACCTATCTCGACAAGGTTTGTCCCGAGGCCGCGCAAGGACGCATGACCGGAGAGGCCACGCCCAAATACCTGTATTCGGATGCGGCCCTTGCCGCCCTTGCGGCCCGTAAGGACGAGATCAGGATCGTTGTCTGCCTGCGAAACCCGATTGATCTGTGTGTCTCGCTCTTTGGCCAGTTCGTGAAACAGGGCGACGAGACCCGCAGCGATTTCGCGACAGCCTGGGCGCAGCCCGACCCCGAGGATGTTCGCGGCAATTACCAGTTTTGGGGTCAGTTCGGCGCACGGCTTGAAAAGGTGTTCGAGCTGTTTTCCCGGGATCAGGTTCTGGTGCTCATTCTGGAAGAAGAGCTGAAATCAGACCCGGAGGCGGCCTATCACAGGCTGGTGTCCCATTTGGGGCTGTCCGAGGATTTCGTGCCGCCCCTGTCGCGCTCCAACGAGGCCATCGGCATGCGCTCGGTGCGCGTGAATGCTTTGCTCAACAGACTGCGCCGCTGGTTGCGGCGCAATGGCATGCCGGTTGCGAACACAGGTATCCTCAAGACGTTCCGAAAGGCCAATCAGGCCCGCCCGACACGGCAGACCATCGACCCGGCGTTGCGACACGAGATGGCCGCGTTCTTTCGCGCGGATGTGGCCCGCACGGCGGCCTTGTTGCACCGAGACAGCCTACCGTGGCCGGATTTCTTTCCTCAGGCGCGTCAAGAGACCCCGGAAAGGCCGGATCAGTGACTATTCCAGCCCCATCCTCAGCGTCTTCCGAGCGGTCGGTTCGACCGACAATCCTGACATTCGTGCGGCATTACCTGCCGGGCTATAAAAGCGGCGGACCCCAGACCAGTGTGCTGAACCTGTGCAAGACACTGGATACCGAGTTCTCGTTTCGCGTGGTGACACTGGACCACGATCTGGGCGATCCGACCCCTTACCCAGGTATCACCCCGGGCCGCTGGAACCGTGTCGAAGGGCATGAGGTCTATTACCTCACAGCCCGCGAACGCCGCTATGCGGCAGTCCGCGACCTGATCCGCGCAACCCCTCATGATCTGCTCTACCTCAATGGGATCTTTCCGACCGAAACCACGATTTATCCGCTTGTGGCCAGACGGCTGGGGCAATTGGAGCGCAAGCCCGTCATCCTTGCGCCGCGCGGGTCGTTTTCGCCCAATGCGCTGGCGCTGAAATCGGCCAAGAAACGGCTCTATCTCGGCGCATCCCAAGCCCTTGGTCTCTACAAAGGGATCACGTGGCAGGCTTCGACCGGGATGGAAAAAGAGGACATCCAGCGCCGCCTCGGAATTCCGTCAGATCAGATCGCCACCGCCCAGGACCTGCCTGTCCGGGTCCCGACGCAATTGCCTGAACGTCCGCTGGCCGAGATGGACGCCAAGGGCGACGCCGGAGAGGCCGCGTTCCGGGTCACCTTCCTGGGTCGTGTGGCTCCGATGAAGAACCTCGATTTCGCGCTGCGCTGTCTGGCCCAGTGCCGTCGCACTATCCGTTTCGACATCTATGGCCCGCAGGAAGATGCAGCCTATTGGGCCGACTGTCAGAGCCTGATTTCTGAGCTGCCCGCGAATGTCGTGGTGCACTATCACGGGACGCTCAAACCAACCGAGGTCGCCGGGCTCTTTCAGAATAGCGATCTCAAGTTTCTGCCTTCGCGCGGCGAAAATTACGGCCATGTCGTCTTTGAGGCGCTGGCCAATGGGACGCCGGTGCTGGTGTCCGACAAGACACCCTGGCGCGGGTTTCCCGAGGATGTGGGTCAGGTCCTGCCGCTTGACGACCCTTCGGCTTTTGCGCGCCACATCGATCGCTTGGCAGGTCTGGGACCGAATGCGCGGGCCGAACTGGCCGTCCGGACCCATGCCCATGCGCTTGAGCTCCAGCAGACGAACAAGGACGTCTCGGACAACGCCCGGATGTTCCATCACGCGCTGGCCCATTCCAGTATCTCTCTGTAAGACGACCCTGCCATGAATATCACCGCCACTTTGAACAAGGTTTTGCCGGCTTCCGTAACCCGGTTGCGCGAACAATCCCTGTATTGGCCAACGGTTCTGAGCCATGCCGTGGTGCCGCATGGCAACCGCTCGATCTTCATCAACGGGTTCCAGAATTCGGGCACGAACTGGCTGTGCCAGCTCACGTCCAACTATTTCGACGTGCCGATCTTCGAGGCCTGGACCCGCTGGACGCCGGGTTTCGTAGGGCCCTATGTCTTTCACCTGCACCGTTTCCTGAACACCGCGCAGGTCAACGACAGGACGATCTATATCACCCGCGACGGACGCGACACGACCGTCTCCCGGTTCTACAAGGCAGCGCGTACACCCAAGCAAAGCCACCTGCGCAATCAGATCAAGGCTCAGGCTGGTTTTGATCTGGATGAAAGCCAGATCAAAACCCAGCTTCCCCAATTCATCGAATGGGATTTCACGCATCGGCAACGCTCCAGCGTGAACTGGGCCGAACATATCCGAAAGGCCCGCGCGCTTGGAGTGCGACGGATTTCGTTCGAAGGGCTCAAGGCGGATGCCGCCGCCACGCTGACACCGATTTTCGAAGAGATCGGCAAGGCGCCTGTCGATCAGGACAAGCTGGCCCGCGTGATCGAGGCCCGCAAATTTGAAAACGTGCGGGGAACGGGCACGACCTATCACAAGCGCAGCGGCAGTGTCGGTGAATGGCAGCAGCATTTCAGCCCCGAGGCCCGTCAGGCCTTTGCCAAATATGCCGGCTCCGAACTGATCTGGGCTGGCTACGAGGCGGATGACGCATGGGCGGCTGAGCCAGATACGGCTCCCGCCGGGTCTTGCGTATGACGCCCGGCATGATCTCTCGCCACGTGATCATCAGCGGTTTGCGCCGCTCCGGCACGACCATCTTCTGGGGGGTGTTGGCCAGCCATCCCGAGGCCTGCGCCATTGATGAGCCCTTTCACCCGGCCCTTGCCGCCGGAGCGCGGGAGAACAAGAAAGGCACATGGGACGATCTTGCCCCGCTTCTGGTGCCTGAAGGACAGATCACACCGCAGGCCATTGCGCCTGTCGAAGAATTATCCCCGACACTTGGCACTCGGCGTACGGATTATCTGGTGAGCCTGGTCAACAGCAGGCCTCAGACGGTCACAGACGTGGTCCGCTGCTGGGCCATGGGCGCTGATCTCAGAGCCCAGCTTCCAGAGGCTGCCTATGTGCATCTGGTGCGCGGCGTGCAAGGCTGGGTTCAGGGGCACCTGATGCCCACAGGGCCTGCCTCATGGCGCAAACGACTGGCCGACGCCTATCGCCGGACGTCCTTTTTCCAGCGGCGGGGCTTCTTCGACAATTATCACTACCAGACGATCATCCGAGCGGCTCTGCAGCAGGATCACCCGATCTGGCGCCACAGCCACATGCGCCCGTCCGAATTGCTGGCAGCCCCCGCCTATATGCAGCTCATGGCCTTTTGGTGGTGTGCCAATCTGGAAATCTACCGCGACTTCGTCGTGCAGAACCCCGAAGCCCCGGCGCTTCTGACGACCCTTGAGGATTTCAGCCGCGATCCCGGAGAGACGCTGTCGCAACTCGGCACGATCAGTGGCTGGTCTGCACATGACTACCCGCTGTCGCGCGTGCGCGCGCTGCGCCCTGCCTATCGCAGCACGGCCTCCGCCTGGGGGAAGGCCGCAGAGAAGATCGGCATTCCGCAAGTTCTTCTGACGCCGCAGGGAACCACCGCAGATGCTCTGCACACGGCCTTTCGGTCCGCTCTGGAGAGGCGCCAGTCATGACACTCACATTGCTTTATGTCGGCAATCTCCGCGACGGCGGCAACGGGCGCGACCGGGCCGGTGTCTTCAAGAAGGCCGGTTTCGAGGTGCGCGGCTTTGACATCCGCCCCTACAAGGATCGGGGTCCGCGGCTTGTCAAAAGCCTGGGCGGACGGTTGCAGATCGGCCCGAACATCCGGCGCATGAACGCAGATCTGATGAAACTGGCCGACACAGAGCCTTTCGACGTGGTCTTTGTCGACAAGGGCACATGGATCTATCCGGAGACCCTGGAACAGTTGAAAGCCGCGGCGCGGCGTCGGTGTGCGATCCATTTCACCCCTGACCCGCAGTTCCAATCGAACCGGTCGCGCCACTTCTTCAAGGGGCTCGTGCATTACGATCTGATGGTCACGACCAAAAGCTATGAGATGGCCGAGTATCGCGCGGCTTGCCCGGATACCGATTTGCTGTTCATCGAACAGGGCTATGGCGCGCGTATCCTCGTGAATGCCGCCGCCCAGCCCAAAGCGGCCTTTGCCGCAGACATCACCTTTGTCGGCCACCAAGAGCCGCATTATGCCACCCTGCTGCAGGCTGTCGCGCCAATCACCGACGATCTGGCCATCCGTGGTCCCGGTTGGGAAAGCTACGCGGCCGCGCATGCTTGGGCGCGCGATTTCGTGCAGGGCGGGGCGGTTTACGGGGATGACTATTCCCACGCCCTCGGGGCGGCAAAGATCGGGCTTGGGTTTCTGTCCAAGACCGCCTCTGACCTGACCACCACCCGAACCTTTGAAATCCCTGCAATCGGCACGTTTCTACTGGCCGAACGCACCCAAGAACACCAAGCGCTCTTTGAAGAAGGGCGCGAGGCTGTGTTTTTCGACGGGCCCGAGGAATTGCGCGATAAGGCACAGTTTTATCTGGCCAATGACACCGCGCGCGAAACAATCGCCGCTGCCGGCCATGCCCGCGCCCTGCAAAGCGGCTATTCTACCGAAGAGCAATTTTCCAAGATTTTGTCCTGGTTAAGGGCGCAGGGTATCGTGCAGGGGCCAGAAGGGCCGCAGACATGAGCATCACAGATAAAATCCGCAAACCGTGCTGGCGCATCAGCGCCGATATCGACGATCAGGAACAGGGCCTGCTGCAACGACCCCTGCCTCTGGCAAGCATGCTCGATGCCGTTGCCGTGGACCGGGTCGAGGCGATCAGGCGCGCGACGACCAAAAACGGGCAGTCATACTCGTGATGATCCATCCCACGTTCTTCATCATCGGCGCCGGCAAGAGCGGCACGACCTCGCTCTGGTCCTATCTGAATGCCCATCCCGAGATTTCGATGTCCCGGGTCAAGGAGCCCAGTTTCTTTTCGATGGATGCGCAATGGGCGCGTGGCTGGGACTGGTACACGAGCCTGTTCCCGGCCGACCGGCCCTACCGCCATTTCGGCGAGGCCAGCAATTCTTATTCCGCGCTGGAGGCCTATCCGCAGACGTTGGAGCGGATGCTCGGCCATCGGCCTGAGACCGCCCCTCTGCCCAAGGCGATCTACAGCGTGCGCCACCCGCGAGACCGCACCGCCTCGGACTGGATGGAACGTCAAAAGACCGCGCCGGTGTCCTTTGAGACCTTTTTGGCGACAGACACGCTTTATCGCGACAAGAACAAGTATCTGCGCACCTATGACAGATATGCCGAGGCCATCGGTCCCGAGAATATCCACGTGATCTTCTATGATGACCTGAAATCGGATCCGGGGGCTGTCGTGAACGGGTGTCTGGCCTTTCTGGGACTGGAGCCACTGGAGACGCAGGATGGCCAAGTCCATCGGGCCTCGTCCGAATTTCAGCGCCTGCCCCGAGGGCTGGAGCGGATCAAGTCCCTGCCGTGGCTGGAACCTGTCCTGATGCGCCTGCCGCCTGCCTTGAAACAGAAGCTGCGCCGGAGCATCGGCACGACGCAAACCATTGCGCGCCCGGAGTTCTCCGAAGCGGATTGGCAAACCTTTGAGGCGAGGACCCGGCCTCAGACGGAAGCCTTCCTGACGACCATGGGCAAGCCTGTCGATTACTGGTCCTGGGACCGGACCTAGACCCCAAATCAGACCCTACTTGGGCCGAAAACCCAGTGGCGCGCTCAGACCTCGCCTGTCGCCACGGCGCGATAAAGTGCGAGGTATTGAGCCGCGATAGTCTCTGGCGCAAAGCGTTTGGCGTTCTCAAAGCCCTGCCGCACCAGTTCCTCACGGTACGCGGCATCTTCCATGACCCGCACCACACCCGCGCGGATGCTGGCGGTCTCTGTGGGATCGACCAGACAGGCCGTGGTTCCGACCACCTCGTCAAAGGGGCGCTCGCGGCTGGTGACGACGGGCTTGCCGCAGGCCTGCCCTTCGATGGCCACCAGACCAAAGCCTTCGAACAGGGACGGAAACAGCACGATGTCGCTGTTCTGGTACTGCGCGACGATCTCGGCATGGCTCAGGTCGACGGCATTTTCAAAGCGGATGCTGTGCTGATCCAGCAAGCGGCGCTGCGCCTCTGACAGGGGACCGATGATGACCAGCGTGCAGGGCAGCCCTTCAAGCGCGGGGATCACGCGCTCGAGGTTCTTGTTGGGCCGGGTTCCGATATGCAGGATGCGCGGGTTTTGTGCATCAAACGGACGCTCTGCAGGGGTGAAAGCTGGTGACAGCGGGTTGTAGATCACGTGGACCTTGCTGGCCGGACAGCCCAGACGCGCGACCACATCGTCCTTGCTGCGTTGCGAGATCGTCGTCACGACCTTGGCGCGGGCAATCGGCCATCTGAACCAGATGAGCGTATAGAGCCAGTTGCGGATGCCCTTGACCCGGTCCAGCCGCTCCACATCGTGGATCGTCAGGATCGTGCGCCGCCGGGGCAGGCCCATGGCGATGAAATGGATATCGCCCGAGATATGGTTGACCTTGGTCGCTGCAAACGCTGCCCACAGGGTGATCGCCAGACGTCTGATGACACCACGAGAGCGAAACGGCGCATAGGCGAGGGTGACGTCGGCGTCTTTGGGCAATCCATAGAGCACATCCTGAAAGACACGTTCGATGCTCCACTGCTTGCTGTGCTGGGAGCGCATGAAAATCTTTGTCTTGTGCATCTTGAGCCTGCTGAATTGCGAGGGTGGGCCGCCTGTTTCATGACCGTATCGGGGCTGTCTCTATGCGGCCTGCCGCGCGAAGGCCACAGCAGAAATCCGACATGGCCTAGGGCGGGCAGGGGATAGCCAAAGGGGATGCATAAGCAAGGCGGTGGGCTCAAACCCCACGGGCGCGCGCCCTGCGATAAACCCTGTCCAAAACAGACCGTCACAATCGATTGACCGCAGCCGCAGGGGGCGAGTTCCGTATTGTTGTACCTGCGCGTGCGCCGTAAACTGCGCCCGAAATTGCCCTCACCGGGCTGGATGGGCATATAGGGTTCCTGTCGCCGGTACGCGTTTATCAGGAGCGGTCAATGACAGATGCGACGGCGTACCGCCTAGAGGGTGAAGACAACACGGCGGTGCCCTTCCAGCGGTATTTCGGCACGGCGATTGTGTTGATGATCCCGTTGTGCCTGATGCACCTTCTGGTGCCCACCACATCCGAAACCACGATCTATGACGGCTTTCTCAACAGTCTGGGACAGCTCTACATGACCGCGGTTTTCTTGGGGCTGGCGTTCCGGATCATCTTTGCCTTTCCCGGTGCGATCTGGACACCGATGTTCTGGCTGCCTGTGCAATGTGGTGTCTTCTTCGGCTTTGGCCCCTTGGTCGAGGTGTTCGGCAACGAATATACGCGCAGCTACTTGTCTGAATATTCACTTGCCATCGATAGCGGACAGCTGACCCGGGCGAATGCCTTATCGGTCGTAGGCACGACATTTGTCATGTTCGGTGTCTTCCTGCACCTTGGCTTTGCCCGGAACATGTGGACCCAGGCTCTGGCCTTGCGGCCGTCACCGACGGCGCAAACAAATGGCTTGAAAGCGGCAGCTTTGATTTTCGTGCTGGCCGGTTTTTACCTCAAATACGTTCTCGTCATGCCAAGCCAGTATGGCGGGCAGGTTGTGCCCGGCGTCATGGTCAAGATGACGGCCATGCTGGATGCGGGCTTTGCCATGATGGCCTATCTCATCGTTGCGCGACGGGATTCCCTCCTGACGCTGATGTTCCTGGCTCTTTTCCCCGCCCACCTGGCGCTGTCCTTTGTCAGCTTTTCGAAATCCGCGGTCGTCATCGCGCTGCTGCTACCGGCTCTGGGCGTGTATCTGGCCAATGCCAAACTCAAGCAGTTGCTGATGTCGTTCCTCGTCATCGGGCTGCTGTATTCGACCCTGCAACCTTACGTGCATTACGGCCGGGCGGTGATCTATAACAAGACCGGCACAATCAGCTTGGCGACCTATTCCGAGCGGGCCCAGATTGCCGGTCAGTTCTTTGTCAATCAGGCGACCGTGGCCACGCCGCCCAATATCGAAGAACGTCAAAGCTGGTGGACGCGCCTGAGTTTTGTCGGGCAGCAGGCCTTTGCAATCGAGCTCTATGACAGCGGTCAGCGTGGCGACACGATCAATCGGGTCTGGATGTACTTTATCCCCCGGGCAATCTGGCGCGACAAACCCGTCCTTTATGCGCCGGGTCTGGAATTCTATTACCTCGTCACGCTGCGAGAGCGCGTCAGTTTCATGCCCGCGACCGTATTTGGCGATCTCTACTGGCAATATGGATGGGCCGGTGTGGTATTCGGCACGACCATAATCGGGATGCTGTTTTCGTTTCTGGGGGTGCTGTGCGTGCGCGTCGTGCGACGCAAGCAACTGGTGATGTTACCGGTCTTGGCGATCATCGTCGAAATGTCCGCGAACGCTTTGGTGAGATTCGTGATCAACGGGATCATCTCACCGCTGCCACTGCTGGCTTTCTATTTCGTGGCTTTTTCCGTCCTGTCCAGGCTGCGGTTGAAATAGCGCGCACCGCCTGCGTGAATTTGAGGCCCCCCCGGCACAGAGCCTTCACTTGTCCGGTCACAACCACTAGGGACACGGGGACACGAACGGTTTGTTGGGCACCCCTCCAACGACCCATAGAAGACAGGACCATATCGTGGATATTTCATCTGTTCTTATTACCGGGGGCACGGGTTCCTTTGGCAAAACTATGTTGCGCGGACTTCTCGATGACGGTGTTGGCGAAATCCGCATCCTGAGCCGCGATGAAGAAAAGCAGGACGCCCTGCGCAATGAACTGCGCGATGATCGCGTGCGCTATTACATCGGTGATATTCGCAACCGTGAAAGCGTCGACCGCGCCGTGAGCGGGGCAGATTGTGTGTTCCATGCGGCGGCCTTGAAACAGGTTCCATCGTGCGAATTCTTTCCCATGGAGGCGGTCCGCACCAATATTCAGGGCTCCGAGAATGTGATCCGCGCCTCGGTCGATGCGGGGGTGAAAAGCCTTGTCTGCCTGTCCACCGACAAGGCCGTCTTTCCGGTCAATGCCATGGGCATTTCCAAGGCGATGATGGAAAAGCTGGCGCAATCGGTGGCCCGCGACCTCGGGCCGGATGCCGCAACCACCATTTCCTGCGTGCGCTACGGCAACGTGATGTATTCGCGGGGCTCGGCGATCCCGCTCTTTATCCGCCAGATCAAGTCCGGCACGCCGATCACCGTGACCGAACCCACCATGACCCGCTTTCTGATGCCGCTCAGGGATTCCGTGGCGCTGGTGCGCTATGCCTTTGAGAACGCCAATCAGGGCGATCTGTTCATCAAGAAGGCCCCGGCCTCGACGATCATCGATCTGGTCGAAGCGCTCAAGCAGCTCTTCAACGTGCCCGATCACCCGGTCGAGATCATCGGCTGGCGCCATGCCGAGAAACTCTACGAGACATTGGCCTCGGCGCAGGAACTGACCACCTCCGAAGACATGGGCGATTACTACCGGATCATGCTGGATATCCGTGATCTGAACTACAAACCCTTCTTCAGCGAAGGCGATCAGGCCACGGTGCAGCACGAGGATTATCACTCGCACAACACCGAACGGCTGGATGTCGAGGGTGTCAAAGAGCTGTTGCTGAGCCTGCCCGAAGTTCAGGCTGAACTGAACACCTGAGCCTTCCCGCGGCCGGATCAGAGAGTGACCAGATGAGTACAAAGATTGTTATCACCGGGGCCCGTGGTCTGGTCGGGTGGCATGCCCATGCCCGGCTGCACGGGGCCAATTGCGCCGCCGGGTTTCACGGCAAGCCTGCGCCTTACGATATCGTGGCCTTGGGCCATGCGGCCTTTGACGATGACGCGGCGCTGGATGCGGCCCTCGCCGGGGCCGAGGCCGTGCTGCATTTCGCGGGCGTGAACCGGGCCTCGGGCGACATGACCGAGGCCGATATCGAAGCCGGCAACCCCGCCATCGCAGAGCGTCTGGTCACGGCCTGTGCCCGCGTGGGGGCGCAACCGCATATCGTCTATGCCAACTCGACCCATGCGGCCTCGGACACGCCCTATGGCCGCTCGAAGCGCATCGCAGGCGAGATCCTTGGCGGCTATGCCACGCGGTACACCGATCTCGTGTTGCCGCATATCTTCGGCGAAGGCGCGCGGCCCTATTACAACAACGTCACCGCGACGCTGATCGACAAGTTGCTGGCGGGCGAAACCCCAGAGGTGAACCCCGACGGTCAGGTCCAGCTCTGCCATGCAGGCGCCGCCGCGCAGGCCGCCATTGATGTCGTGACCACTGCGGCAGAGGATGCGACCGCGACCACGTTTCATAACGAACATCGCCCCGATCACCGCCCGATGTCGGTGCCCGATCTGCTGGCCCGGCTGCAAGGCTTCCACGACAGCTATCAGGCCAATATCTATCCCGACCTGACCGACCCGTTCGACGTGGCCCTGTTCAACAGCTACCGCGCGGCCACCTATCCCGGCGGATGGCCCCGACCGCTCAAGCTGAACACTGACCCGCGCGGCACGCTCTTTGAAGCGGTCAAGGGCGGGGGCGGCGGTCAGACCTTTCTGTCGACCACAGAACCCGGTATCACCCGTGGCGACCATTTCCACCTGAACAAGGTCGAACGCTTCCTCGTGGTGCAGGGCGAGGCCATGATCCGCATCCGCAAGGTGCTGACGGATGAGGTCTGGGAATACCGTGTTACTGGCACCGCGCCTGCGCCCGTCGACATGCCGACCCTGCACACCCATTCCATTGAAAACATCGGCGAGGGTCCTCTGCTGACGCTGTTCTGGACCCATGATCTCTTTGATCCCGCCAATCCTGACACTTTTGCCGACAAGGTCCTAAAATGAGTAAATTGAAGGTCATGACCATTCTCGGGACCCGCCCCGAGATCATCCGACTGGCCCGCGTGATGGCCCGGCTCGAGACCCATACCGATCACGTTCTGGTCCATACCGGCCAGAACTGGGATTACGAACTCAATGACGTCTTCTTCGAAGACCTCGGCGTCAAGAAACCCGATCATTTTCTGGGGGTGGGCGGCGGTTCTCTGGGCGAGACCCTGGGCGGCATCCTGACCCAGACCGAAAAGGTCCTGACCGAGGAAAAGCCCGACGCGGTGCTCGTCCTCGGAGACACGAACTCGGCGATTTCGGCCATCATGGCGCGGCGCATGAAGATCCCGGTCTATCACATGGAGGCCGGCAACCGGTCCTTTGACCGCAACGTGCCAGAGGAAACCAACCGCCGCCTCGTCGACCACATTGCCGATTTCAACCTGGTCTATACCGAACATGCGCGCAGGCATCTCCTCTCAGAGGGCCTGCATCACCGCCGCATCAACCTGACCGGCAGCCCCATGCGCGAGGTTCTGGAACACTATCGCGACCAGATCGAGGCCTCTGACGTGGTCTCGCGACTGGGCCTGAAGCCGCGCGGCTATTTCATCGCCTCGCTGCATCGCGAGGAAAATGTCGACAATCGCGCCCGCCTGACACAGCTGGTCGAGGCGCTGAACATGCTGGCCGAGCGTCACGACATGCCGGTGATCCTGTCCACGCATCCGCGCACGCGCAAACGCCTCGAAGCCTTTGGCCTGTCCTTTGATGCGCGCGTGCAGGACATGAAGCCCTTCGGCTTTCACGACTACAACAACCTGCAAATGAACGCCTTCTGCGCGATTTCAGACAGCGGCACCATCGCCGAGGAAAGCTCGATCCTCGGGTTTCCGGCAATCACGCCGCGCGATGCGATCGAACGTCCCGAAGGCGTCGATGTGGGCTGCATCATCATGACGGGGTTGAATCGTGACACGATCCTGGGTGGGGTCTCTGCGGTGACAACGCTCTTTGCCGAGCGCGAGGCCGCTGGCACACCGCACCCCGTGCCCGCCGATTACTGCATCACCAACACCTCTGAACGGGTGCTGACACTGATCATGGGCACGGCGAAACTGTCGAACCAATGGGACGGGATCCGGATGAATGACGCCGGTTGATCGGGCTCTCAAACGCAGCTTTGACATCGTGGTCTCGGCCTTGGGTCTGGCGGCCCTGTGGCCCGTGATCCTTGTCACATGGGCCTTGGCGGCCCGTGATACCGGGGCCAGCGGGTTTTTCCGCCAAGAGCGCGTGGGCCGTCACGGCAAGATCTTCCGCGTCGTGAAACTGCGCACCATGCGTGCGGTGGGCGGCACCACCGTGACCACGGCCAATGACGCGCGCATCACACCGCTGGGCGGGCGCCTGCGCCGCTACAAGCTCGATGAACTGCCCCAGCTCTGGAACGTGCTGAAAGGCGAGATGTCCTTTGTCGGACCGCGTCCGGACGTGCCGGGCTACATGGACAAGCTCGAAGGTGCGGATCGCGAGATCCTTGAACTGCGCCCCGGCATCACCGGCCCCGCCACCCTGAAATACCGGCGCGAAGAAGACATTCTGGCCGAACAGCCCGACCCCGTCGCCTATAACGACACGGTCATCTGGCCCGACAAGGTGCGCATCAACCGGGCGTATCTGGCCAACTGGTCTCTCGGGACCGATCTGCGGCTGATCAAGGAGACGGTGCTGAAATGACCCCGTTCGAGTTCACACCCGTGGTGATCCTCGGGGCAGGGCGCTCCGGCACGAACATGCTGCGCGATGTGCTCACGGCCTTGCCGGATATCGAGACCTGGCCCTGCGACGAAATCCAGCCGATCTGGCGGCACGGCAACCTGAACCATCCCACCGATGCCTTCACCGCCGATATGGCCACGCCCGAGGTGACGGCCTTCATCCGACGGGCCTTTATACGCCAGTGGAAGGCTCGTGGCCGCCCTCGGTTCCTGGTCGAAAAGACCTGCGCCAACACCCTGCGCGTGCCGTTTCTGGCGGCGGTGCTGCCAGAGGCCCATTTCGTCGTCATCACCCGCCATGGCGAGGATGTCGTGCGCTCGGCGGTGGCGCGCTGGCAAGGGCGGCTCGAAGTGCCGCCGGTGTCATATTTCGCGGCCAAGGCCCGGTTCATTCCGCCCGCTGATGTGCCGGTCTATGGTCTGCGGTTTCTGTCCAACCGGATCGACAAGCTGCGCGGCAAGTCCAAACGCCTGCGCGCCTGGGGACCGATCTGGGACGGGTTCGACCCGAATTCGGACGCCCCGCTCGAAGACATCTGCGCCCGGCAATGGGTCGCCTGCGTCGGGGCAACGCGCCGCGATACGGCGGGTCTGGACCACCCGGTCACCCATACAAGCTACGAGGCCTTTCTGGGGGACCCCGAAGGCGAGACCGCTGAAATCCTGCGCCGGATCGGATATGGCGACACGCCCGTTGATCTGGCCGGTGCCACCGCGTCGGTGCGCCGCAAAGAGCTGGGCCTTGGGCCGCGCACGGGCCTGTCCGAGACCGTCAAATCAATTCTGGACCCGGAAGCCCGGGCCCATGGCTACGGAGTTTTCTGATGCGTATCTGGTTATCGAGACCCCATATGGGAGGGCGTGAGGAAGCTTATGTGGCGGAGGCCTTTGCCAGCAACTTCATCGCCCCGCTTGGCCCTCAGCTGAACGCGTTTGAGGACACCGTCGCCACCTATCTGGGCGGGGATGTCGGCTGCGTCGGGCTGTCATCTGGCTCGGCCGCGCTGCATCTGGGCCTGCGCCTGTCAGGCGTAGAGACCGATGATGTCGTCTGGGTCTGCTCGATGACCTTTGCCGGGGGTATCTTTCCGGTGCTCTACCAGAATGCGACCCCTGTCTTTCTCGACCTGTCGGCAGACAGCTGGACATTGTGCGTCGAGACGCTCGAGACCCAGTTGAAAGCCGCAGCCGCCGCCAATGCCCTGCCCAAGGCGCTGGTGCCGACCGACCTCTATGGTCAATCGGTGGCGCTGGAGCCGATCGAGACGCTCTGTGCCGAATACGGCGTCAAACTCATCGTCGACAGCGCCGAAAGCCTTGGCGCGCGCGACGCCTCGGGGCGGCGCTGCGGGACAGGTGGGGATGTCTCGATCCTGTCCTTCAACGGCAACAAGATCATCACCACCGGCGGTGGCGGCATGCTGGTCTCCCGCGACCGCGCGCTTCTGGATGCCGCACGCATGCTCTCGACGCAGGCCCGCGATCCGGCCCCGCATTACGAACATTCGACCTATGGCTATAACTACCGGCTGGGCAATGTGCCTGCCGCCATCGGTCTGGGCCAGATGGAAGTCCTCGATGCCCGCGTCAGCGCACGGCGCGCGATCTTTGACCGCTATGTCGCGGCCTTTGCGGATCGCCCCGGGATCACCTTCATGCCCGAACCCGAAGGCGCCTATTCCAGCCATTGGCTGACAGCGGCGACCTTTGACCCCGCCCTCTGTGGCCGCACGCGCGAGGACATCCGTCTGATGCTGCTCGAAGAGCAGATCGAGGCCCGCCCCTTGTGGAAACCCATGCACATGCAGCCGCTCTTTGCCGGCACCACCTATCACGGCACAGGCGTCGATGAGCGGCTCTTTGAACAGGGTCTGTGCCTGCCCTCAGGCTCTGACATGACCGAGGCCGAACAGGATGAGGTGATCGCGCGGATCACCGATTATCTGGACGCGGCCTGACGCCCATGAAGCTGCTCTTCACCCATCGCTTCTTCTGGCCTGACACGCCGCCCTATGCGCTGATGCTGCGCGAGATCGCGGGGCATTTCGCGACACCCGAAGCAGGTCCGCACGAGGTGCATGCCTTTGCCTCTCAGCCGTCCTATCGCGACGGCGGGGCAGGGGCGCCCGCGCGCGAAACGCTCGACGGGATCAAGGTGCGCCGCTGCTTTGCCTTTCAGGGCGAAAAGCGCAATCCGGTGAAGCGCCTGGCCAATGTGGTGATCTATTGCCTGGCGCTGATGCTGCATATCCTGCGCCTGCGGCCCGATGTGGTCACGGCCTCGACCTTTCCGCCGGTGGCCGCTGGCTGGTGTGCCAGCCTCGCCAGCCGCATGGTCGGCGCGCGCTTCATCTATCACATGCAGGACATCCATCCCGAAGTCTCGGTCTATTCGGGCGGCGCTCTGGGCAAAGGCGTGCTCCGGCGGGTGCTGACATGGCTCGACAATCAGACCCTGCGGCGCAGCGCGGCCATCGTGACCCTGTCCGAAGACATGGCCGATACGCTGCGCGCCCGCGGGCTGGGTCCCTTGCCGATCCATGTGATCAACAATTTCGAGCTGACCGATTTCGACGCGTCACCGGATGCCGCAGCCTCGGTTGACCCCGCCTTGCTCAAGGCGCCCGGCACCACGCGCGTGATCTTTGCCGGCAATCTCGGGCGGTTTCAGAACCTGCCTGCCCTGAGCGCCGGGATCGCGCGCTGTTTCGACGACCACCCTGACCTGGAACTGATGTTTCTGGGCTCCGGACAGGCCGAAGCCGAGCTCAAGGCCGCATGGGGCGCGCATCCGCAGGTGCGCTTTGCCCCGTTCATGCCTTTTGCTCAGGCCCAGTCGGTCATTGCGGATGCCGATATCGGTCTCGTCTCGCTGACCCCCGACATCTACCGCGTGGCCTATCCTTCGAAAATTCTGACCTATGCCGGTCTGGGCCTGCCCGTCTTTGCGCTCGTCGAACCCGAAAGCCGCCTGGCGCAGGATTTGGAGGCGAAAGGGCAGGGGGTCGTCCCACAAAGCCCGGCACCGGATGATATTGCCGCGGCTTTGGAACGGTTCCTGAGCCAGCGTAGCGCAGGCGCGCCCACGCGCATCCGCGCAGACTGGACCCGGACCGATGCGATGGCGGCCTGGCAGACCCTGTTGAAGAGCGGGCTCTGAGTATCTGGGGGCAAGTGTTTGGTTGGCCGAAGGCCCCCACGTCGACGAGACGCGCCTGCCGCCACAACGACAACAGCCGGGCGCTCACACACCCGGCTGTCATTTTCTGTGCTGACGATGTCGCCTAGACGAAGACGATGTCGTCGATCAGGTCCTGCACATCGGCAATCCCGTTCAGCGTGAGGGTGTTGCCCCCGAAGGTGAACACGGTATTGCCGCCGCTGTTAGACCCATAGGTATCGATCACGTCCTGAACCGTCAGGGCCGCGCCGCCCCACAGATCATCGTCGAGGTTCAGCGTGTCCTGATTATCCACGAAATCATTAATCGTCGTCGCCGTGGCCAGCGCTTCGAGGTCGAACTGGAACGTATCGGCTTGGCTGCCACCGATCAGGGTGTTGGTCCCGGAGCCCCCATTCAGGAAGTCCTGGCCAGTCCCTGCATTGAGGGTATCGTCACCGCTGCCGCCATTGAGCGTATCACGGCCCGAGCCACCAATGAGCGAGTCATCACCGGCGTCGCCAGACATGATGTCAGATCCGCTCTGACCGATCAGGGTATCGTCGTTGTCGCCACCATTGATGGTGTCACTGCCCGAGTTGCCGTTGAGCGTATCTTCGCCTTCACCACCATTCATCACGTCCGAACCACCGCCGCCGCGAATATCGTCATCGCCATTGCCACCCGTAAGGTCGTCAAAGCCGAGGTTGCCGAAAATCAGGTCGTTATCATCACCGCCATTGATCACGTCAGAGCCGTTGCCACCGGAGATGTTATCCTCGCCATTGCCGCCATCGATCGTGTCGATCCCAGCGGCACCATCGAGAGTGTCATTGCCCGCACCGCCATCGATCGTGTCAAAACCCAGACCACCGTCGATGTCATCGTCACCGCGCATCCCGAGGATTTCGTTGATCCCTTGGGTCCCGGTGACCGTATCGTCCCCGTCGCCCAGAACCACATTCTCGAACACGCCATCCAGAGTGCCCCAGAGCAGGCCGTCAACCGTGAAGCTGCCGCCATTGTTCATGTTCAGCACCACGTCGCCATTGCCGACGCCGTCGGAGTTGACACCGACGAAGTTCAACCAATCGCTCCCGCCATTGCCATCCGTGATCACCGAGCGCACCGCGTCAAAGGCCGTCAGCTCAAGGAAATCACGGCTGATGATGTGGATGTCGTTCGTATCGGCTGTGCTTCCAAAGAATTCGATCTGGAAGTCGTTGAGCGTGCCGACATCGCCACCGGCCTGATCCGAGATCACGATGCTCCAGTCGCCTTGGCTGTCAAAGCCCAGAAGCGCGCGGATCTCAAAGGTCCAGACAAAACCGTTCTCCATCGTGGAGCTGCTGCCATCACGGAAGAAGACCGGAACCTGATCCCCGTCCGGCGTCACCAGATAGATTTCAAGGTCCGACCCCCAAGTATGGTCGATATCCACGGTGAGCAGAATGGTTTCGATCTGGATGTTCTGGGCCACGTTGAGGGTCGCAGTGACCTGACCGGCGGTGTTGGTGTTGATGTCATAATCCGGGATCGCAATCGCGCCGTTGGTCGCCTCGTCATAATCCGCCAAGACATACTGTTCGTTCATGCTCGTCTGGGCATCGCCGATCATGTCGAGCCAGACTTCGGCCATGCGCACAGCCGCAAAGGCATCGACCATGCCAAAGCCGTAGGAGGCGTGATAGCTCAGCGTGCCGCCGTTCCAGGTCGAGCCGCCCCGGCCGCTTTCGGCGCCCCAATTGCCGATCTCATCGATGGTTGCGTTTGACCCGTCCAGATCCTGACCGGTCTGTGCAGCCGTCACGGCGAGGATGTTGTGAACATCGCGCCAGCCCAGATTTTCGTTGGCTTCGAGCATCAGAGCCACGACACCCGAGACAACCGGCGTTGCCGCCGAGGTTCCGCCAAAGGTTTCGGTGTAATCCGCCGGCACGCTTTCGCTGCCGTCATTATAACCATCGGTGCCGGTCAGGTCGGTGGTGACCGAGGCCGCAGGCGCAGCCAAAAGAAGGCTCACGCCATAGTTCGAGTAATTCTGAGCAAAGCCCAGCTCATCGGTGGCGCCCACCGTGACCGTGAAGCGTGACGCGTTGATGCTGTCGCCATTGGCATTGAGCCGATCATTGCCCGCCGCCTGCACGATGACGGTGCCCAGACCGCCACGGCCGGTCGCACCAGCCAACTCAAGCCCAGCCACTTCGTTGATCAGCTGCGCGCCCGGCGCGTTGATGTTCTGGAAATCCTCAAAGAGCGGCGTGTAGCCCCACGAGTTCGACATGATGTCGAAGACACCCGCATAGCCAAGGCTGGCCACATAGGCGTTGTAGTCGTTGGGATACAGGGCGCTGTCGAGGAAGATATTGACCGATGTGATCGAGGCGCCAAAGGCCACGCCCGTCCCGCCAATGCCGTTATTTGCGTCCCCTGCGATCAGGCCCGCGACCGAGGTGCCGTGTCCGTCATTGCCGGTCATTGGATCAGCCGGGATATTCGCGCCGGTCTCGTCAAAGCCGTCGCCGTCGTAATCGAATTCGAATTCGAGGCTGTCGTCGTAATTGGCCACCAGATCAGGGTGATCGGTTTCGATGCCATCGTCGTAGACGCCGACAGAAACACCGTTGCCATCAAATTCATTCCAGATCGTCTCGATGTCGCCGATCAGTGGGAAATGCCATTGTTGCCCAAAAAGGGGATCTGTTGGTGTTGCCATTGAAATAATCCTCCGCGTTCCAAAAGAGTCGCGCCACGCCACATTCGGGTTCAATCTTAGTTGAGATGGACGTGTAGGATAAGCCCTAACATTCATCTCCTCTTAAGGAATTCCTGACCTCAGCAGCGCTCCGCCGACCTGTCACCGCCGCATCGACACGGCCAAGGATCGCCCCAACAGAACGGGCGAACACCTCCGAGATCAGGTGCGCAGCCAGTTTGCATACCATAATACCAATTAATGGCCCGCATGCCGCGGCCGGGGCGCATTCTCACCTGGGGTGTATTTGTTTTTCAAAGCACAACCGGCGCGTTTCCACCCCAAGGCGGATATGGGCAGGCGGATATTCTTGTGACTTTCGGACTTCTGGTGAATAACGCCCCCATATCAGATTATCTAAATCCAGAGCATCTCCAGAGCCTCCTATGAAAATTACCATGATCGGAACCGGCTATGTCGGCCTTGTCTCAGGCGTCTGTTTTTCAGACTTCGGTCACGAGGTGGTCTGTGTCGACAAGGACCCCGCCAAGATCGAGATGCTCGAAGCCGGTCAGGTGCCGATCTATGAACCGGGCCTCGATCAGTTGATGGCCCGCAATGTCGAGGCCGGGCGGCTCTCGTTCACGCTGGATCTGGCCGCTGCCGTTCAGGGCGCCGACGCGGTCTTTATCGCCGTGGGCACCCCCACCCGACGCGGCGACGGCCATGCGGACCTGACCTATGTGATGGCCGCCGCCGAAGAGGTCGCCAAGGCCCTGACCGATTACGCCGTGATCGTGACCAAATCGACCGTGCCTGTCGGCACCAACCGTCAGGTTGCAGAGGTCGTGCGCAAGGCCCGCCCCGATCTGGACTTCGACGTCGCCTCGAACCCCGAATTCCTGCGCGAAGGGGCCGCGATCGAGGATTTCATGAAACCGGACCGCGTGGTTGTCGGCGTCCAGTCCGACCGCGCCGCCGAGGTCATGGGCGAAATCTACCGCCCCCTGTTCCTGCGCGACTTCCCGATCGTGACCACCGATCTCGAAAGCGCCGAGATGATCAAATACGCGGCCAATGCGTTTCTGGCCACGAAGATCACCTTCATTAATGAAATCGCGGCGCTGTGCGAACGCACCGGTGCCGATATCAAGCAGGTCTCCAAGGGCGTCGGTCTGGACGGACGGATCGGGAACAAGTTCCTGCATGCTGGCCCCGGCTATGGCGGCTCCTGCTTTCCCAAGGACACCGCGGCGCTGGCGCGGATCGGTCAGGATTACGCCGTGCCGATGCGCATCACCGAGACCGTCATGGCCGTCAATGACGCCGTGAAGGCGCGCATGGTCGAAAAGCTGCGCGACCTGTGTGACGGCTCCTTCAACGGCAAGACCGTGGCCGTGCTCGGCGTGACGTTCAAACCCAATACCGACGACATGCGCGATGCGCCGTCTCTGACCATCGTGCCTGCGCTTGTGGGTGGCGGGGCCAAGGTGCGCGTCGTCGATCCGCAAGGCCGTCGCGAAGGCGAAGCGCTCTTGCCCGGCGTCCGCTGGGAGGACGACCCCTATCAGGCCGCCGATCAGGCCGACCTTCTGGTGGTCTTGACCGAATGGAACGAATTCCGGGCGCTCGATCTCAAGCAACTGGCCGAAGCCATGGCCACCCCGCGCATGGCCGACCTGCGCAACATCTACACGCCGCAGGATGCCAGCCGCGCGGGCTTTAGCGCCTATGAAGGCGTCGGACGTCAGGGCCATGGCCCGCAGGCAGACGCCTGATGCGGATCTTTGTCACTGGCACAGCCGGGTTCATCGGGTTTCACCTCGCGGAACTCCTGCTGCAGGAAGGCCACGAGGTCGCGGGTTTTGACGGGCTGACCGATTACTATGAAGTCAGCCTGAAAGAGAGCCGCCGCGCGATCCTGAACCAGCATGCCCGCTTTCATGACACGGTGGCCATGCTCGAAGACAAGGCGGTGCTGCACGACGCCATCGTCTCGTTCCAGCCTGACATGATCGTGCATCTCGCGGCACAAGCCGGGGTCCGGTATTCGCTGGAAAATCCGCAGGCCTATATCAGCGCCAATGTGCTCGGCACCTTCAACGTGATGGAAGCCGCCCGCGAGGTCGGCGTGAAGCATCTGGTGATGGCCTCGACCTCTTCGGTCTACGGCGCCAATACCGAGATGCCCTTTGGCGAAGACCAGAAGGTCGATCATCAACTGACGATCTATGCCGCCACCAAGAAAGCCACCGAAAGCATGGGCCACTCATGGGCGCATATCCATGACCTGCCCACGACCATGTTCCGCTTCTTCACGGTCTACGGTCCCTGGGGACGGCCTGACATGGCCTTCTTCAAGTTCACCCGCAATATTCTGAACGGAACCCCGATCGACATCTACAATCAGGGTCAGATGGCACGGGACTTTACCTATGTCGTCGATCTGGTGCGGGGCATCCGCGGCCTGATGGACGCCATTCCCGGCGGCCCCGAAACCGCCGTTGACGGCGACAGCCTGTCTCCGGCCGCCCCCTACCGGGTGGTCAATATCGGCAATTCCACATCCGTGCCGCTTCTGGACTTCATCGAAGCCATCGAAGAAGCCTGCGGCACCAAGGCGATCCGCAACTACATGCCGATGCAGACCGGCGACGTGGTCGCGACATGGGCCGATGCCGGGCTGTTGCACCGGCTGACGGGCTATGCGCCCGAAACCGATTACCGCACCGGCGTGGCCGCCTTCGTCGATTGGTACCGCGACTATTACGAGCTGTAACCGGGCGTGTGCCCGCTCGGCAGGGCTTTGCCGCAGACGCAAACGGCCTGATTTTGGGGGCTTTGCGCCGTTTTGAGCCGGTTTTGGGCAACCAAAGGCGGCTTGGCTGCCGTGGAATGCGCTGAGGTGTCTCTCGGGGCTGAACATATCCGCCCAGATGTCTGCACACACGGTTGAGCCGCTGCCCGAAATGCGGGATAGGGCAGTGGAATTTCGACCAAGGTACTCTTTTTATGTCCACCGACATTGCGTTGATTGTTCTGGCAGCGGGCAAAGGCTCCCGGATGAAATCCGACCTGCCCAAGGTCCTGCACCAGATTGCAGGCGCCCCCCTGATGGTTCATGCCCTGCGCTCTGGCGCAGCTCTTGAACCCGCCCGGCAGATCCTGATTGCCGGTCACGGGGCCGATCAGGTCGAAGCCGCCGCCAAAGACTACGACCCCGAACTCGAGATCGCGCTGCAAAGCGAACAGAAAGGCACTGGCCACGCCGTGGCACAGGCCCGCGAAGCCCTTGCCGGGTTCGAGGGCGACGTGATCGTGCTTTATGGCGATACCCCCTTCATCCGGCCCGAAACGCTTGAGGCCATGGTCGCGGCCCGGACCAAGCATGACGTGATCGTGCTGGGCTTCGAGGCCGCCGATCCCGGCAAATACGGACGCCTCATCACCGATGGCGATGCGCTGGAAAAGATCGTCGAGTGGAAAGATGCCAGCGCCGCCGAGCGCGCCGTCACACTGTGCAATTCAGGCGTCATGTGCGCCTCGGCCACGCTGCTCTTCGAGATGATCGACCAACTCTCCGACGACAATGCTGCCGGTGAATACTACCTCACCGATGTGCCGGGGCTGGCCCGCGCCGCCGGGCGCTCCGCAGGCGTCGTCGTCTGCGACGAGGCCGAGACACTGGGCATCAACACGCCGCTCGAACTGATGGCTGCAGGTCAGCTCTTTCAGGACACGATGCGCGCCCGCGCGCTGAGCGACGGCGTCAAGATGCAGGCCCCCGACACGGTGATCTTTGCCTATGACACCGTTCTGGGCCGCGGCGCCGAGATCGAGCCTTATGTGGTCTTTGCCCCCGGCGTCAGCGTCGAAAACGACGCCCATATCCGCGCCTTCAGCCATCTCGAAGATGCCCATGTCGCGCGGGGTGCCGTGATCGGCCCCTATGCCCGCCTGCGGCCCGGCACCGAAATCCACGAAGACGCCAAGGTCGGCAACTTCGTCGAGATCAAGAAAGCCAACATCGCCGCCGGGGCCAAGGTCAACCACCTGAGCTATGTGGGCGATGCCGAGGTCGGCGAGGCCGCCAATATTGGCGCGGGCACCGTGACCTGCAATTATGACGGGGTACTCAAGCACCGGACTGTCATCGAAGCCGGGGCCTTTATCGGCTCGGGCTCGATGCTGGTGGCCCCGGTGCGCATCGGGGCCGATGCCCTGACGGCCTCCGGCTCTGTGATTACCGAGGACGTCCCTGCCGAGGCCCTGGCCCTGGGACGTGCGAGACAAGTGAATAAACCCGGGCTCGCAGCCCGTCTGAAAGCGCATCTATTAGCGCTGAAAGCCAAACAGAAAGGGTAATCTGATGTGTGGCATTGTTGGCGTATTGGGACAACACGAGGCAGCTCCGATCCTGGTCGAGGCGCTGAAACGGCTGGAATATCGCGGCTATGACAGCGCGGGCATCGCCACGGTCAATGGCGGGGCGCTGGATCGTCGGCGCGCCGTGGGCAAGCTCGTGAACCTGTCGGACCTTCTGGTTCATCAGCCGCTGGCCGGAAAATCCGGCATCGGCCACACCCGATGGGCGACCCATGGTGAGCCCAACGAACGCAACGCCCACCCGCATCAGGCCAGCCACGTGGCCGTCGTCCACAACGGCATCGTCGAGAACTTCAAGGACCTGCGCGAAGAACTGACCGCCAAGGGCCTGTCCTTTGAATCCGAGACCGACACCGAAACCGTCGCCAAGATGGCCCAGTATTACCTCGATCAGGGTCTGTCGCCGCGCGACGCGGCCGAACAGACCGTTGCCCGGCTCGAAGGTGCCTTTGCGCTGGCTTTCCTGTTCCAGGGCGAAGACGATCTGATGGTCGTGGCCCGCAAAGGCTCGCCTCTGGCCATCGGCCATGGCGACGGAGAGATGTTCGTGGGCTCTGACGCCATCGCGCTGGCGCCTCTGACCCATAAGATCACCTATCTCGACGAAGGCGATTTTGCCGTTCTGACCCGCAACAGTGTCGAAATCCGCGACGCCAAGGGACAGCTTGCCAATCGCGAAATGCGCACCATCCAGCTCGATACGACGCAGGTCGATAAAGGCGGCTACAAGCACTTCATGGCCAAGGAGATTGCCGAGCAGCCGATGGTGCTGGAACGCACGGTGGCGTCCTATCTGAACGATGGCGCGATCGCCCTGCCCCGGAATGCCGAAGGCGCGGCCATCGATTTCACCCAGATCGACCGGCTGACCATCGTGGCCTGCGGCACCGCCTATTACGCCGGAGCCGTGGCGAAATACTGGTTCGAACAGATCGCGCAGATCCCGGTCGAAATCGACGTTGCCTCTGAATTCCGCTACCGCGAACCGCCGGTCAGCCCGCGCACGGCTGCGCTGTTTGTCAGCCAGTCTGGCGAGACCGCCGATACGCTGGCTGCGCTGCGCTACATGACGCCCCGCGCGGATTGCATCCTGTCGGTCGTCAACGTGCCGGAATCCTCGATCGCGCGCGAAAGCGATTTTGTCTTTCCGATCCATGCCGGCCCTGAAATCGGCGTGGCATCGACCAAGGCCTTCACCTGTCAGCTGACCGTGCTTCTGGCCATGGTGCTGGAAGCCGCGCGCCAGCGTGGCACGCTGGACGACGCCACCCTCGCCCATCACGTTGAGACGCTGACGACACTGCCCGGCATGATGAGCCGCACGCTGAATATCGGCACCGCCTCCGAGAAGATTTCGGCCAAGCTCGCCGAGGCCCGGGACATCCTGTTCCTCGGACGCGGCCCCCTCTTCCCGCTGGCCATGGAAGGGGCGCTGAAGCTCAAGGAGATCAGCTATATCCACGCCGAAGGCTACGCCTCTGGCGAGCTGAAGCACGGCCCCATCGCTCTGGTCGACAAACAGGTGCCCGTGATCGTCATGGCCCCCCGCGACGGTCTTTTCGACAAAACAGTCTCGAACATGCAGGAAGTCATGGCGCGCGGCGGCAAGATCGTTCTGGTCTCAGACGCCGTCGGGCTGGCCGAGGCGGGCGACGGCGTCTGGAAGCGGGTCGAAATGCCCGCCTGTGACGACCTGATCGCCCCGATCCTCTATGCGATCCCGGCCCAGATGCTGGCCTATCACACCGCCTGCGCCAAAGGCACCGATGTCGACCAGCCCCGCAACCTCGCAAAATCGGTCACGGTGGAATAGACCCATCCACCATGCCGCGCCCCGGGGGATCACGGGAGGAGGGGCAGTCTCAGCGATGATACCGGCGGACACACAACTTGCTCTGGCCTGCTGCCGATGGCCCCGGACGGATCGTTCGGCACAGACGACCGTTGAGCAGGCCATCGCCCGGATCACCGATTGGGATCAGGCCATGGCCACCCTGCATCGGCACCGGGTGATCCCGCTGGCCTGCATGGCCCTGCAACAGCATCAGGCCGTCCCCCGCCCCGTCAAGGACAGGCTTGCCAAAGACATGATCCGTCAGAGCCGGCGCGCCCTGCAACAGACCCGGGAAACCGCGCAGGTCGCGGCACGGCTGGAGGCGGCCGGATGTCAGCCGATCGTGCTCAAAGGTGCCGTCCTCGGGCAGCTGGCCTTTGGCAATCCGCTTCTCAAGACAAGCTGGGACATCGACATCTACGTGCCCAGATCCCAAGCGCCACAGGCCATGGCCTGCCTGCAGGACAGCGCCGGGTATCGGCACGCCCACTCAGATCGCCCGCTTACCCGGAAACAGGCACATGCCCTCACCGCGCATGTCAAGGACACGGCCCTGAGATCACCGGACGGGCTGGTGCTGGAACTGCACTGGTCCCTGACCGGCAGCAGGCACCTGCTTGGGGACCTCGAAGACCAGCCCCGGACGCAATCGGTTCTGCTGCAGGGCGGTGGCGCAGTCAGAACCTTTGCCGATGATCAGCTGTTTGCCTACCTGTGCCTGCACGGGGCCCTGCATCGCTGGGGCCGCCTGAAGTGGCTGGCAGAGGTACATGCCTTTTGGCGCGGCATGGATCGCGCCGGACAAGCGGCCTGCCTTGCCACTGCACAAGACCTCGGCGCAGAAACCGCGGTGCTTGAGGCGCTGCATCTGTGCCATGAGTTCTTGGAGGGGCCACTGCCGTCTGAAGCCCGGACTGCGGAACATCCGCCCAGTCTGCCTGTGGCCCGCGCAGGCCCCTTGGCCAGCCCCTATGCGCCGGACACCGGCAATCCGTGGCACCTCGCCCGCAACGCGCTGCGCAACCTGCGCCATCACCGCCACTACCACGATGCCGACATCCATCCGGCAAAACGCCAGTTCAGAGCCCTTCAAAACCCGATGATCAGCGAGGCCGATGTGCTGCTTCTGCCACTCCCCCAGCGGGCCTGGTGGGCCTACTGGGTCATGCGTCTGCCCGGCTTTGTCCTGCGCCGCATTGACGGTGTTCTGCGCCCTCAAAGTTCTCAGGACGCTGCCGCGACGTCTATGCATCAAAGTGGCAATCCCCTATCGTAAACCAGAACCTTTATTTCACGAGGCGATCTTGATCACTCCAGTTCTTCTTTGCGGTGGGTCCGGCACCCGCCTGTGGCCCTTGTCACGCAAATCCTACCCCAAGCAATTCGTCCCCCTCGTGGGCGATCAGACCCTGTTTCAGGCCTCGGCACAGCGCCTGGCCGCGCCGGGCTATGGCGCCCCGGTCATCGTCACGGGATCAGACTTCCGCTTTATCGTGACCGAACAGTTGCAAGAGGTCGGCGTCGATCCGGGGGCCATCCTGATCGAGCCTGCGGGCCATAACACGGCCCCTGCGATCCTGTCGGCGGCGCTGCATGTGGCCACCCAAGATCCAGACGAGCTGCTTTTGGTGGCGCCCGCCGATCACGTCGTCCCGGACGCCGCCGCGTTCCGCACCGCCGTGGCCGCAGGCGAAGAGGCTGCGCGCGCCGGACAACTCGTGACCTTCGGCATCACCCCCGACCGGCCAGAGACCGGCTATGGCTATCTCGAACTGGCCCAGAAACCAGAGGGCATCGCCCCGGTCGCGCTGACCCGTTTCGTGGAAAAACCCGATATCGAGACCGCCCGCGATATGGTCGCCGCTGGAAGCTACCTGTGGAATGCGGGCATCTTCCTGTTTTCAGCCCGGACACTGATCGAGGCCTTTGAAGCCCATGCGCCTGACCTGATGCCGCCGGTGCAGGCCGCCTATGAAAAAGCCAAGGTCGATCTGGGCTTTCTGCGACTGGACCCCGAGGCCTGGGACCAGACCGAAGATATCTCGATCGACTACGCGATCATGGAACGCGCCTCGAACCTGTCTGTCGTCCCCTTCTCGGGCGGATGGTCTGACCTTGGCGGATGGGACGCGGTCTGGCGCGAAGGCGGGCCCGATGACGCCGGTGTGGTGACCTCAGGGGCGGCCACTGCAATCGATTGCGAAACCAGCCTCCTGCGCTCGGACAGCGAGTCCGTCGAGCTTGTCGGTATCGGTCTCAAGGACACCATCGTGGTGGCGATGAATGATGCGGTCCTCGTGGCAAACACCGCCCATGCCCAGGACGTCAAGAAAGCCGTCGCCGCGCTCAAGGCCAAGGACGCCCATCAGGCCACGACATTTCCCAAGGATCACCGCCCCTGGGGCTGGTTCGAGAGCCTCGTCCTCGGACACAGGTTCCAGGTCAAGCGCATCCACGTCCATCCCGGCGCCGCCCTGTCACTGCAATCCCATCACCACCGCTCCGAACACTGGATTGTTGTCGAGGGGACCGCACGCGTCACGGTCGATGACGATATCCAGCTGATCAGCGAAAACCAGTCGGTCTACATTCCTGTGGGGTCAGTCCACCGGATGGAAAACCCCGGCAAGGTGCCCATGGTTCTGATCGAAGTGCAGACCGGACCCTATCTCGGCGAAGATGACATCATCCGCTACGAGGACATCTATTCCCGCGATCAGGGCGCCAAGGGGTAATAGGCAAGAGGAGTCAATCGGGGCAACGGGCCCCGATCGTCTCTATGCCGTCTCGAGAACCGCCGTTTCGATCTGCTCGGCCAAAGCCTGCATCAGCCCGGCATCCTCGGATTCGACCATGATGCGGATCAGCGGTTCGGTGCCGGATTTACGGATCAGCAAGCGACCTTGATTGCCCAGATCGGCCTCGGCCTGGGCAATGGCCGCCTTGACCGAGGCGGTCTCCAGCGGCAGGCTTCCGGCCCCGTAACGCACATTGCGCAGCACCTGCGGGCACGGCTGGAACACCCGCGCCAGTTCAGAGGCGCGTTTGCCGGTTTCCACCATGGCCGCAAGGAACTGAAGACCGGCCAGAAGACCGTCACCCGTGGTGGCGTGATCGCTCATCACGATATGCCCGGATTGCTCGCCACCCAGATTGAAGCCGCCCGCGCGCATCGCCTGCACCACATAGCGGTCGCCCACCTTGGTCCGGTGCAGGCCAATCCCCTGCCCTTCGAGCCAGCGCTCGAGGCCCAGATTGGACATCACCGTGGCAACCAGCGCGCCGCCCTTCAACTCGCCGCTTTGAGCCCAGCGGGCCGCGATCAGACCCATGATCTGGTCGCCATCAGCGACCTGTCCGGTTTCATCGATCACGATGATCCGGTCAGCATCGCCATCCAGACAAATGGCCACGTCAGCCCCGGTTTCGCGGACCTTGGCCGCGGCCGCCTCTGGCGCCGTCGAGCCGACGCCGTCATTGATGTTGAACCCATTGGGCGACACGCCCAGCGGGATCACCTCGGCGCCCAGTTCCCACAGCACATCCGGGGCTGCGCGATAGGCGGCGCCATTGGCGCAATCGACCACGACCTTGAGCCCATCAAGCGTATGACCCCGCGGGAAACAGGCCTTGGTGGCCTCGACATAGCGCCCCACGGCGCTTTCGATGCGCTGCGCGGCACCGATCTGCCCGGCGTCACAGAGTTGCGGCTCACCGGCAAAAAGCGTCTCTATCTCGGCTTCAACGGCATCCGAGAGCTTGTAGCCATCGGGGCCAAAGAACTTGATCCCATTGTCATGCGCCGGGTTGTGGCTGGCCGAAATCATCACCCCCAGATCGGCGCGCATGGAGCGCGTCAGCATGCCCACCGCCGGTGTCGGCAAAGGCCCGAGCAGCACCACGTTCATGCCCGCCGCCGTGAAGCCCGCCGTCAGCGCGTTCTCAAGCATGTATCCCGAGCGCCGGGTGTCCTTGCCGATCACCACGCGATGCCCGGCCCGGCCATCGGCCTTGAACACCTGACCTGCCGCCTGCGCGAGACGCAACACAGCCTCAGAGGTCATCGGCCATACGTTGGCCGTACCCCGCACCCCGTCGGTCCCGAAAAGCTGTCTTGGCTGCGCCATTACACCACCCCTTTTCAACGTTGCCGTTCTAAAAAATCTTAGTTGGAATAATACTTGGACCCGTAGGCGGCATAGGCCCCGTATTGGCCGCCATAGCCATAGGCCTTCATGCGCTTGGCGTTGATCTGGCTCAAAACAAGCCCGCTCAGGCGCTGCCCCGAAGAATGGAACATCCGCAAAGCCTCTGTCAGTTGCGACTTGGAGGTATGATCCCACTTCACCGAGAACAGGACCGCATCAACGGATTCCGCGATAATGCGGGCATCCGGCACCACCAGTACCGGCGGCGTGTCGATGATCACGATGTCGAACTCGTCGCGGACCCGGGCAATCAGATTGCGGAACTTATCCGAGGCAAAGAGATCGGCTGCGTTGATGCTGCTGATTTCACCCGCCAGGATCGACGCCTGCAACATGTCGTCCTTGACCAAAGCATCTTCCAGACTGATGTCTCCCGACATCACCGAAACAAGACCCTTTTCAGGGATATTGTCGAAATATTCGGTAAAGGTCCGGCGGCGGATATCGCCTTCGATCAGAAGCACCTTCTTGCCAAGCCCAGTGAAATTCTGAGCCAGCGCCAGCGAGTTGGTCGTCTTGCCCTCGCCCGGGACACAAGAGGTCGACAAGATCACGCGTGGCGGCTCGTCTACATTGGACAGCATGAGCGAGGTCCGCAGGTTGCGATAGGCCTCTGCGGCGTTCGAGGTGGGCTTTTCCAACAGGTAGGAGAGCACTTTCTTGCGCTTGCGCGACGGGATCGAGGGGATTTGCCCCAACACGCTGTAGCCTGCGAAATTCTCGAGGTCTTCGGCTGTCCGGAAACCGCTCTGGCGCAGTTCACGCAGCAGGATCAGACCCGCACCGATCAGCAATCCAAGGATCATCGACATCGTCAGGATCGACGACTTGCGCGGGGCTGTCGGAGACCGCGGCACCACCGCAGGGGACAGAACACGGCTGTCTGCTTGCTGCAGGCCACGCTGCGCCGTGGTTTCCTGCAACCGCCGCAGGAAGGTCTCATAAAGCAAGCCCACGGCCTCTGCCTCTCGGGTGAGCTGCTGAAGCTGGATCAAATCCGCGCTCTGCCGCTCGATCGAGGCGGCCAAGTCATCGCGTGAGTCTGAGAGAGCCGTCTGTTGCTGCTGCAGTCGGGTGATTTCGAGGGCGGCCCGTTCCAG
>NZ_VCDK01000001.1 GCF_007995215.1 Shimia ponticola | reverse complement strand
GCGAACGACGTCCCTTCCACCGGAACGGGCTTTCTCTTTCGCACCGGCGGGAAGGGCCACGCCGTTCCTGCGCGGAGACGGATACCCAGTTCCTTTGATGGTCGCTCACCATCTACAAAACACTGCAGAACCCATGCCGTTCGCGGCATTCATCGGCACCCGTTCCGGCGACCCAATAGCGTTATGCACGGCGCTCCCTGCGCAGCGCACAACCCATAGATGCGCGCCTGTTCGGCGAACTTTACAAACTGCTAAAACGTCCTCGGCAGCCGCTCAAAGAGAGTCGTTTTACCCAGAACTACGGATGTGACCTGACGTCATTTCGCCACCACAACCTAGCGATGCGTCAACTTGTCACTTTACTGAAAAACCAAGAGTTTCCGCTAACAGTGTGCAACGGTATGCAGTCCAAGTTGACAGTTGTGTAAACCTGACCAGGTAACCCCATGAGTTTATTGCACGAATTAGAAAAGAAAAAATATTTACAGAAAATGCCGGCCACCTTGTCCCAATAATTTACAAACCCTTTCCACATTGACCTGGGTCAAGCCTCACCGGCTTTGCGGCTGTGTATGTTCTGGGTGTCGGCACAAGACCAAGTCATCCGAACTTGGGTGTCGATACGCCAGGAGGAACTACCCAATGACACCCAAGGACGTGGGGGCAGACGCCGCCACAGCACCCCAATCCCGCCCTGCCCCGCATGTTGATGCCGCTGCCTATGCATCCATGTATGATCGGTCGATCACGGATCCTGATGGCTTTTGGGCCGAACAAGGTCAGCGCATCGACTGGATCAAGCCATTCACCAAGGTGAAAAACACATCCTTTGAGCCCGGCAACATCGACATCCGCTGGTTCGAAGACGGTACACTAAACGTCGCGGCCAATTGCATTGACCGCCACCTTGAAACGCGCGGCGACCAGACCGCCATCATCTGGGAACCGGACGACACCTCAACCGACGCGCCGATGCATATCACCTATCGTGAACTGCACGGTTCGGTCTCCAAAATGGCCAATGTTCTCAAAGGACTGGGCGTCGAAAAAGGCGACCGCGTCATCATCTATCTGCCCATGATCCCCGAGGCCGCCTATGCGATGCTGGCCTGCGCCCGGATCGGCGCCATTCATTCGATCGTTTTTGCTGGTTTCTCCCCGGACGCTCTGGCGGCGCGGGTCAACGGGTGTGACGCCAAGGTCGTCATCACTGCAGACTATGCGCCCCGGGGCGGCCGAAAAACACCACTGAAGGCCAACGCTGACAAGGCCTTTGCCGATTGCGGCGACGCTGTTCAATGTCTCGTCGTGCGTCGCACAGGTGGCGACGTGGAATGGAACGATCGCGACCACGACTACAACGCGCTCGCAGCCGAAGCCTCTGCCGATTGCCCACCGACCGAGATGAACGCCGAAGATCCGCTGTTCATCCTGTACACTTCGGGTTCGACAGGTCAGCCCAAAGGCGTTGTCCATTCAACGGGCGGCTATCTCGTCTATGCGTCATTCACCCAAGAAGTCGTGTTCGATTACCACGAAGGCGACGTGTTTTGGTGTACTGCCGATGTCGGTTGGGTCACCGGCCACAGCTACATCGTTTATGGCCCTCTGGCCAATGGCGCGACGACCGTGATGTTCGAAGGCGTTCCTACCTTCCCCGACGCTGGACGGTTCTGGGAAGTCTGCGAAAAGCACAAGGTCAATCAATTCTATACAGCCCCAACAGCCATCCGCGCCCTGATGGGTCAAGGCACTGAATGGGTTGAGAAATACGACCTGAGCGACCTGCGCGTCCTGGGCTCGGTCGGTGAGCCGATCAACCCCGAAGCCTGGAACTGGTACAACGACGTGGTCGGCAAAGGCCGCTGCCCGATCGTGGATACGTTCTGGCAGACGGAAACCGGCGGTCACATGATGACGCCACTGCCCTTCGCGACCAAGCTGAAGCCCGGTGCAGCGCAACAGCCATTCTTTGGCGTGCAGCCTGTCGTTCTGGAACCCACTTCGGGTGAAGAGATCGAAGGCAACGGTGTCGAGGGCGTCTTGTGCATGAAAGACAGCTGGCCCGGCCAGATGCGCACCGTTTGGGGTGACCATGAGCGGTTCGAGAAGACCTATTTCTCGGATTACAAAGGCTACTACTTCTCGGGCGACGGCTGCCGCCGCGACGAAGAAGGCGATTACTGGATCACGGGCCGCGTCGATGACGTGATCAACGTGTCCGGCCACCGCATGGGCACCGCCGAAGTCGAAAGCGCACTGGTTGCGCACGAGAAAGTCGCCGAGGCCGCCGTTGTGGGCTACCCGCATGATGTCAAAGGTCAGGGCATCTACTGCTACGTGACCCTGATGGGCGGCGAAGAGCCTTCGGACGAACTCGTCAAGGAACTGCAGACTTGGGTCCGTGCCGAGATCGGCCCGATTGCCAAGCCAGACCTGATCCAGTGGGCACCCGGCCTGCCCAAGACCCGCTCGGGCAAGATCATGCGCCGTATCCTGCGCAAGATTGCCGAAGATGATTTCGGGTCACTGGGCGACACGTCCACGCTCGCAGATCCTTCGGTCGTTGATGATCTGATCGCCAACCGCATGAACCGGAGTGACGCATAATGGACGGCGCAAACACCCCCGTTAAAACCGTCAACGTAATCCTGCTTGGGCCTCCGGGCGCAGGCAAAGGCACGCAGGCTGAGAAACTGGTGGAAAGCCAAGGCATGGTGCAGCTGTCGACCGGCGACATGCTGCGCGAAGCCAAGGCCAGCGGAACCGAAATGGGCAACCGCGTGGCAGATGTCATGGCGCGCGGAGAGCTTGTCACCGATGAGATCGTCATTGGTCTAATCGAAGAAAAGCTGACCTCGACCGACGCTAAGGGCTTCATCTTTGATGGTTTCCCAAGGACGTTGGCTCAGGCCGATGCGCTTGGCGAACTGCTTGAGAAGACAGGTCAATCGTTGGACGCCGTGATCGAGCTTGAGGTCGACGATGCGATCCTTGTCGACCGGATCGTCGGGCGCGCCGAACAGGCGCGCGCTGCGGGCAAACCCGTGCGTGCGGACGACAACGCCGAGAGCCTGAAGCTGCGATTGATGGAATACTACAAAAAGACAGCGCCTTTGCTGGGCTATTACCACGCAAAGGGTGCACTTCAATCCGTCAACGCAATGGGCAGCATTGAAGAGATCGCCGCCCAGCTTGCCGACATCACGAAATCCCTCGCAGCCTAATCCGGGCCGCGTTCCGCGTCCGCATTTCTCCCTGCGGACGCACTCAACATAGCTATACGCGAAGGAGGAGCGCCAATGGCGGATCAATCTACAACATCAACCAATGTGGGTGAGGAGGCCAAGACATACTGGGCCACCAACATCCGCATCATCAGCGTGTGTCTGGTGATCTGGGCCCTTGTGTCCTTTGGGTTCGGGATCATCCTGCGCCCTGCCCTGCAATCCATTTCGGTGGGCGGCACTGACCTTGGCTTCTGGTTCGCCCAGCAAGGTTCCATCCTCGTCTTCCTCGCACTGATCTTCTTCTACGCGTGGCGGATGAACAAACTCGACCGTGAACACGGCGTTGACGAGGAGTAACATTCATGGACCAGTTTACGCTTAACCTTCTCTTTGTGGGCGCCTCCTTCGCGCTCTACATCGGGATCGCGATTTGGGCCCGCGCCGGGTCTACGTCGGAATTCTACGCCGCAGGTCGCGGCGTTCACCCTGTCACAAATGGTATGGCCACGGCTGCTGACTGGATGTCGGCGGCATCGTTCATTTCGATGGCGGGCCTCATTGCTTTTACCGGCTATGACAACTCGTCCTTCCTGATGGGTTGGACCGGTGGATATGTGCTTCTTGCCCTGCTGCTTGCGCCTTACCTGCGTAAGTTCGGTAAGTTCACCGTGTCCGAATTCATCGGCGACCGCTTCTATTCCAAGACCGCGCGCCTTGTGGCCGTGATCTGTCTGCTGGTTGCGTCGATCACCTACGTGATCGGTCAGATGCAGGGTGTGGGCATCGCCTTTGGCCGCTTCCTTGAAATCGACGCCTTCTGGGGTCTGATGATCGGTGCCGTTGTGGTGTTTGCTTACGCCGTGTTCGGCGGCATGAAGGGTGTGACATACACTCAGGTTGCTCAGTACTGCGTTCTGATCACTGCTTACACCATCCCAGCTGTGTTCATCTCGCTGCAACTGACGGGCAACCCAATCCCGGCCCTGGGTCTGTTTGGCACCGTTGAAAGCGGTGAGAACCTGCTGACGAAACTGAACCTGATCGTGACCGATCTGGGCTTTGCCGAATACACAGCGGCACACGGTTCGACCATCAACATGGTTCTGTTCACGCTGTCGCTGATGATCGGTACGGCTGGTCTGCCACACGTCATCATGCGCTTCTTCACTGTGCCTAAGGTGTCGGACGCACGTTGGTCGGCTGGCTGGACGCTGGTGTTCATCGCCCTGCTCTATCTGACGGCCCCTGCCGTTGGTGCGATGGCGCGCCTGAACATCTCGGAAATGATGTGGCCAAACGGTACGAACGGCGAAGCTGTGAGCGTGGAACAGATCGAAACCGATCCGAACTATGCATGGATGGCGACGTGGCAGAAAACCGGTCTCTTGGCTTGGGAAGACAAGAACGGCGACGGCAAAATCCAGTACTACAACGACAAGAGTGCTGATCTGCAAGCCAAGGCAGAAGCCAACGGCTGGACCGGCAACGAGTTGACCAACTTCAACCGTGACATTCTGGTTCTTGCGAACCCAGAAATTGCCAACCTGCCAGGTTGGGTGATCGGTCTGGTGGCTGCAGGCGGTCTGGCAGCAGCGCTGTCGACGGCGGCTGGTCTGCTGCTCGCGATCTCGTCGGCTGTGTCGCATGACCTTCTGAAAGGCCAACTGACGCCAAACATGTCCGAGAAGAACGAGCTGCTTGCGGCGCGTATTTCGATGGCAGCGGCGATTGTTGTGGCGGTCCTCTTGGGTCTGAACCCACCCGGATTTGCGGCACAGACGGTTGCTCTGGCCTTTGGTCTGGCGGCGGCATCGATCTTCCCTGCACTGATGATGGGTATCTTCTCGACCCGCATCAACAACGTGGGCGCTGTATCGGGCATGCTGGCAGGTCTGGTTGTGACGCTTCTGTACATCTTCCTGCACAAAGGCTGGTTCTTTATCCCTGACACGAACACGTTCACGGATGCCGATCCTCTGCTGGGCCCGATCAAATCGACTTCCTTCGGTGCAATCGGTGCGATGGTGAACTTTGCAGTGGCCTTCGCAGTCTCTTCGGTGACCAAAGAAACACCGAAAGAGATCGTCGAACTGGTCGAAAGCGTTCGTATCCCACGTGGTGCGGGTGCTGCCGTAGACGGCCACTAAGCAATCCTTGCGGGGCCGGTTCGCTGGCCCCGCACCCCTTCCCGCTTTCAGACCATGCGCCATAACGCGGCTGGTCCGATCACCTCAGTTTCACTCTAGGGTATGACGATTTCGATATGACCCTTCCTACTGAACTGACCCACTTTCTCGCTTCTGTGCATCCGTATGACTGCCTTCCGGCAGACGCATTGTCGGCCTTGGCACGGTCTTGCACCGCGACTGACTTTGACACCGGCGCGACCGTCTTTGCCGTCGGTGATCAGGTTGCCCACCTTTATGTCATCGTCGCCGGAGAAATCGCTGTCACCGACG
This sequence comes from Shimia ponticola, assembly GCF_007995215.1. Lineage (GTDB taxonomy): Bacteria > Pseudomonadota > Alphaproteobacteria > Rhodobacterales > Rhodobacteraceae > Shimia_B > Shimia_B ponticola. The sequence continues at coordinate 255,933 of NZ_VCDK01000001.1, read as the reverse complement.
AAAGCGATGCACCGATCTCAGTCCTTGGTTCACGAAACTCCTTCGGTGAACGCGCTCTGTTGCGCCGCGAAGCCGCCAGCCGGACGGCCCGCGCAACGGCCCCGACGAAAACCATCCTGATCCCTGCCAAAACCTTCTTTGGCTTAATCGACGCGTTCGACACCATCGGACGTTTCTTTGACCGCAGCGGCCCCAAGCGCGACGCCGCGAACCAGATGGCGACCCTTTCGGTGGACCGCGTCATGACCGCCGATCCTGTCACCTGTGCGCCAGAAACGCCGATCAAGGATGTGGCGCGCCAGATGGCAGAGACGCGGATTTCATCTGTTTGCATCACCAATTCCAAAACACTGCTCGGCATTGTCACGCTGCGAGATCTGAACGCCAAGGTGCTTGCTACTGGGCGGCCCGTTGACGAACCGATTGCAAACATCATGACGGCTTCGCCGCTCACCGTGGCACCGCATACGCTGGTGATGGACGTGCTGCATCTGATGGTCGAAAGACGCATTGGACACGTGCCGATCCTAGAGAATGACACGCTGGTTGGCATTGTCACCCAAACGGATTTGACCCGCGCGCAGGCCATGTCATCGGCAGATATCGTGCGCCGCGTGGCCCGTGCGAACACCGTGTCAGAGATGGCGGAGGCGACCGCGGAAATCCCGAAGCTTCTTGTGCAGCTGGTCGACGGTGGCAATCGACACGAGATCATCACGCGATTGATCACGGACATCGCAGATACCGCCACCCGGCGGCTTCTGTCTTTGGCCGAAACCGAACTGGGCCCCAGCCCTGTTCCCTTTCTCTGGTTGGCATGCGGCTCACAGGGGCGGCAGGAGCAGACCGGAGTGTCAGATCAGGACAATTGCCTGATGCTGGACGACGCGGTCACTCCGGACCAGATGCCCTATTTCAGCGATCTTGCGCGGTTTGTGTCGGATGGGTTGCACGCCTGCGGATATGTCTATTGCCCCGGCGACATGATGGCGACCAATCCCCGCTGGTGTCAGCCGACGACAGTCTGGCGGGAATACTTTCAAAGCTGGATCGCCAAACCCAACCCAGAGGCACAGATGCTGGCGTCGGTCATGTTTGATCTGCGGCCTATCGGTGGGGATACCACGCTCTTTGAGGGCCTTCAGGCCGAAGTGTTGGAGGCGGCGTCTCGGAATTCGATCTTTACCGCGCATATGGTCGCAAACTCGCTCAAGCATTCGCCGCCTCTTGGCCTATTGCGGGGCTTGGCCACGATCCGGTCCGGAGAACACCGCGACGCGTTGGATCTCAAGCACAACGGCGTTGTTCCGATTGTCGATCTTGGGCGGATTTACGCATTGCAGGGCAAGCTCAAGCCCGCAAACACGCGTGCCCGCATCGAAGCCGCGCTTGCCGCCGGGGCGGTCTCTTCTTCCGGCGGGGCGGATTTGCTGGATGCATACGACCTGATCGCGACCACGAGGCTTGAGCATCAGGCAGGACAGGTGCGTGCTGGCTCTGCGCCAAGCAATTACCTTGATCCCTCCACGCTTTCGGACTTTGAACGAAGCCACCTGCGGGATGCCTTTGTCGTGGTAAAGACGATGCAATCCGCCATTGGATCAGGAAAAGGAATGCTGGGGTAGCCTATGTTCATTGAGCTCATCGCCACGATTTTTGCCGGGATCGCCTGTGCAGGCCTTGCCATGGTGCTGAACATCCTGACGGGGCGGCGGCTGCCGAAATGGGTGATGCCCATCGCCGCAGGTGCGGGCATGTTGGGGATGACGATCTCGAACGAATACACATGGTATGATCGCACCGCCGCCGAGCTTCCCGAAGGCATCACCGTCGCTCAGACCGTTGAAGAACAAGGCTGGCTGCGCCCATGGACACAGATTTGGCCTTACACCAAGCGTTTCGTAGCGGTGGACAGCGGCACGGCACGCACCAATGACGCGCAGCCTGATCAACGGCTCGTTGATCTGTATTTCTTTGGCCGCTGGTCGCCCGTGGACCGCGCACCGATGCTGTTTGACTGCGCCAACACGCGCTCTGCACTGCTGATCGACGGCGCGCAGTTTGCCGATGACGGCAGCGTCATTAATCCCGAATGGCAATCCATGGAGGCAGACGATCCCGTCTTTGCGATCGCCTGTATGAGTTAAATGCTTCAACGCCTGAGCCTGCGATTTCGTATCTTCTTGTTCTTTGGCCTTTTGGTCTTGGGCGCGGTGGCACTGGCAGGCGGGGCGTTGTTCTACGGATATGGTCGCGCAGATCCCGGAACTGACCCCTCAAGTTACCTGACTGCATTCCTGGTATTTGCGTTTCTCAACAGCGGACTTGGCATTGGGGTTTGGCTATTGTTCGACGAAAATGTCGCCAAACCCATCGAACGATTGTCCGCAGATTTGCGGATGCGCGCGCATTCCGGCGTGGACGCTCCGGTTGATACATCAGCAGTGCGGTATTTGGGCGACCTTGGCGGCGCGGTCGAAGCCGTCTCGGGACAGGCTCAGGCCTCACTCGAAGACGTTGCAGCGGGCATTGCTGCAGAAACAGAGCGATTGAATGCCGATCACGCGCGTCTGACCGCACTTTTGACCGAGATGCCGATTGCCACGATCCTGATCAATCCAGCGCGTGAAATTGTCCTCTATGATGGACAGGCCGCTGAGATCCTTACACCCATCGCGCCGCCACGGTTGAAAGCCGCGCTTGACGAGTATTTTGATGCCGCCGCCATTTCTACCGCCTGCGCGGAGGCCAGCGATCAGAATTGTGAGGTGACGTGCACCCTGCCCACCCGTCGCGGGTCGATCATTCATAAGGCGCAGGTCAAACCGCTTGCCGATACCGGGCACCTCGTATTCATCGAAATTCCAGAACGTGCCGATCCGGCACCGGGCGCGCGGCCTTTGGTTTTTGATTTCAACCTGATTTCTTCTGAGGCGCCGACAGACATCGAAAACACGGACCTGGACGAATTGTGTTTCGTGCCTTTCGACACAGAGACGACCGGCCTCTCGGTCAAGGATGACGCAATCATCCAGATCGGCGCGGTGCGTATTCTACGTGGGTCTTGCGTCCCCGGAGAGGAACTTGACCTTTTCGTCAACCCGGGGCGGCCGATCCCGCCTGCATCCACCAAGGTCCATCGGATTGCCGATTCTCATGTCGCTAATGCCCCGCCGATTGCGCAGGCTGGGCGCGCGTTTCATGACTTCGCCAAAGACGCTGTGCTTGTCGCGCATAACGCGCCGTTTGACATCGGGCTTTTGAAAGAGGCTGAGAGCGAGATTGGCCGCACATGGACACATCCCGTTCTGGATACCGTCCTGATTTCAGCGGTCGTCTTTGGCGTGACCGAAGACCATTCTCTTGATGCGCTCTGTGCGCGACTGGCAATTGATATCCCCGAGGAGGACCGGCACACCGCCCTAGGCGACGCTAAGGTCACTGCGCAGGCGCTGCTAAAGCTGTTGCCCATTGTGAAAGCTCAGGGTTTGACGACTTTTGGCCAACTGCGCGCGGCAACCGCGCGGCAGGCTCAACGGCTTTATTCCGGGTCGAATACCTAGCGGTCGTCCCAGCGGGAATTCGGCCGCTCACCGCGCAGATAGGATTTTGTTTCGTATTCACTGCGGACGCGGGCGGCGTAGGTCCGGTCCATCAAGGCCATGCGGACAACGAAATTTGCAATCGCCAGCACGACGATGGCGGCAATCAAAAGGTTGATCAAAAGCTCCATTCTTCAGCCCCTTGGTTTTGCAACTCTCCTTAAACACCTAGGGCGCATGTACGGATTGTCGCACCCTTTTCTGAATGTTCCCTCCAGCAGCCTTAGTGTTCACCCCGCAAAGCCAGCGCACAGCGGGGCTTTTGCGTTCTGAGCAAACCAGATAGGATTTGCCCAACGAGTGACGCAGGTCGCCAAGAACCACATCAGGGGCGCAGTGTATGTCGGCAGAGTTTAATGTCCTGATTTGCGCACAAGGCGGCCGCCTTGAATACGAGGCTGTGCTTTTTGCAGCGTCGTTGCGCGATACAAATCCCGACTTTGCCGGACGCCTGTTTGTCGCCGTCCCATCGCCCGGCCCCAAATGGCCGAATGCGCCACAAATTTCAGCCCCTGTAGAGGAGCTTTTGGTTCAGCTTGGCGCCGAAATCGTGCCCTTCGAAAACAATGTATTCGGCGCGAGCTACCCATACGGCAACAAGATCGAAGGATTACAGGTCTTGCCCGCCGGAGAACCCTTTGTGTTTTTTGATACCGACACGTTGATCACCGGCGATCTGTCGGGCGTGCCGTTTGATTTTGACCGACCTTCTGCATCTCTGCGCCGCGAAGGGACGTGGCCGGAGATTGAGCTTTATGGTCCGGGCTATAACGAAATCTGGAAGTCGCTTTATGATCTGTTCGATCTCGACTTCGAGAGTTCACTGGATCTGTCGCAGCCGGATGAATACTGGCAGCGGTATCTCTACTTCAACGCGGGCTTCTTTTACTACAAATGCCCGAAGGCGTTCGGCGAGACGTTCACCCATTTCGCCGCCACGATCCGCGACATGCCACCAGAACCACTGGTCTGCCAATCCCTGAATCCATGGCTGGATCAGGTCGCCCTGCCATTGGTCATTCACAGTTTGGGCGGTGGGCGCGACACCCTGCCGCCGGGATATCTGGATGGCGACGTCAGCTGCCACTATCGCATGCTGCCCCTTCTTTACGCGCGCGAGTCCGACGCGGTGGTCGAGACGCTTGAGCGTGTGACCGCCCCGAACAAAGTCAAGAAAGTCATCAAGGCCTATGACCCGATCCGTCGAATGATCTTTCAAAAGCGGGGTCACAAAGTCCGGGCGCTATTCGATCAGGAGAACCTGCCGCGCAAGGAACGCCAGATCAGGAACACGATCAAGCGTGAAGGCTTCTGGATGCGATAAACATTTGGTATCAGCCACTTACGGATCAAAGCTGATATCTGACTTGTGATGCGCAAAATTCCCCGCCGGTTCAATAACGCAATCAGAGCTTTCGCTTTCTTTTGAACGCACCACGGGGTAGTTTGCATGAAAACCGTGGCAGTCAAAAAAGTTCGATCATTCCAATGATGCCAAACTTTGCGCTTCACCTGTCGTTCGACGGGATCACGTTGGATCAAAAGGGTCCATCGGGGTGGGTTACGCTCGGCACAGCCGAATTTACATCCGCTGATCTTGCAGGCGATTTGGCCGCCTTGCGCGCAGCGGGCGTTGCTGCAGCCGGCGACGGTACGTTCGCGTCCAAACTCGTGCTGCCAAACGATCAGATTAAATTGGTCACGCTACGCGACGACGCTCCGACCCGAACATCGGTTGGCATGGCTCTCGAAGGTGCGACGCCTTACCCGCTGAGCGAGCTGGAATTCGACTGGCGGGTCAAGGATGGCCAGACCCACATAGCCGCGGTCGCAAAGGAAACCTTGGCCGAGGCCGAGGCATTCGCCCAAGAGCACAACCTTGCACCGGTTGCGTTTGTTTGTCTGCCAGAGGACGGCTGGGACGGGGAAGAGGCCTTCTTTGGGGCCGTCCGCGGCGTTGGTGCCGTAGACGTCCGTCGCGATCCCACGCCTTACGTGAAGTCCGATAGTCTTGAGCCTGTCGCAACAGCCGCTGAGCCGGTGGAAGCCGACAGTGAAGCCGATGAGCCAGCTTCGGAAGAACAGGAAACGCCAGATAGCGAAACAGTCGCTGCGGATATCCCGGAAGCGCCTGCCGTCGAAGCGCCAGAACCGGCCGCAGTTCCCAAGACAAACGGCGACGACGCAGCGGCTGCACCGAAGCTGCGGATTGATGCTGTTACCAGTACAGCCCCACCGCCACAGGCAAAATCACCAGCGTTGACGACGGCGCTTGTGACCGAAGAAACTGCGCCCCGTCTTTTGGGCGCCTCTGCCCCGTCAGCGGAAGAAATCTCCGAGCGCGCGCCGCGCCTTGCGGTCAATCCTTCGTCCGACGCAATAGCGTCCGTTCCACCGTTGGGATCGGCACAAGCGAGCGCTCCCGCGCCTGCCTCTGAGCAATCGATCGCTGCCGCCTCTCTGCGGCCGGGAAGCGCCGCGATTGCAGACAATGAAGGCACAGGCGGCGCCTTGGCGGGCATGTTCCGAAGCCGTCGCCGCCCCGCCAACCAGGACCGCGATGCGACGGATGGCACGGAAACCGGAGCACCCACGCCGACCAACACGACCACGCCCAAACGGCGCACTCCGCTGACTGCTTTCGACGCGCCTGCCCCGGCGGGCGCGCGTGTGGGTGGAAAACCTCGGTTCCTTGGCCTGATCCTGACGGCGATCCTGATCTTGATCCTCTTGGCCGTGGCTGCGTTTGCAACCGGGCTGTCCGGAGACCGGCTGTCGCGTCTGTTCTCGGGCAAGGACGAGACACAGGAAGTGGCCTCTTTACCGCCCGGCAGCATTGCGTTGCCCGACGGGGAAATGGTGTCTGACGGTGCTGCACTGGACGAAATCATTCAGACACCATTGGGTGATGAACTCACAGAGCCTGAAGGTCCCGCAGTCCCCCTGATCAGCGACGCGGAACTGCAACGGACCTACGCGGCAACGGGCATTTGGCAGCGTGCCCCGGACGCGCCAAGACCGCCAGCAAGCGCCAATCTGGATGATCTTTATGTTGCGTCGATTGATGCTGTTATCGGGTCACAGGACGCTGTAGCGCTTCCGCCTGCGACGTTGGGCATTGATACTAGGCCTGCATCGCAACCCCTGCCGCCTGCCTTCGGCGAGACGTTTGATGTGGATACACGCGGGCTGGTAATCGCCACGCCTGACGGGACTGTGACGCCGGGTGGCTACACGGTGATTGCAGGTCGCCCCGCGCTTGTGCCGCCCCTCAGGGTGCCAAGCGTGGAGACACAAACAACCGAGGCAGAAGATAGCCGGTTGGCGTCCTTCCGGCCTCGTGCGCGCCCCGACGGCTTGGCAGAAGCGCAAGAACGCTTTGACCTGGGCGGTTTCAGCCGTTCTGAATTGGCATCGTTCCGCCCTCGTTTGCGGCCCGAGGCGGCCAAGCAAGCCGCCGAAGCCAAGGCGGCCGCAGAAGAAGAAGCGGCCATTGCCGCTGCGCTTGCCGCCGCGGAGGCCGCAAACACCGAACCAGAGGCAATCGTTGCATCGAAATTTGCTGTTGCGACCTCCGCCCGCCCAGAAGCGCGCCCACGCAACTTTGACAAGATCGTCGCCAACGCGCGCAAATCGCAACCCGGCACAGTTCAAAAGGTTGCAGCGGTCGCGCCACGGACAACACGGCCCAGCGGCCCAACCCGCGCAAGCGTGGCGCGGGCAGCAACATCCGACAACGCGATCAACCTGCGCCGCGTGAACCTGATCGGCGTCTATGGCAAACCGTCCAATCGTCAGGCTTTGGTCCGGTTGGCCAATGGACGCTTTGTAAAGGTCAAAGTTGGGGACCGTGTTGACGGTGGACGCGTCGCCGCCATCGGCGAAAGCCAGATCCGCTACGTCAAAGGCGGACGCAACATCACGCTTGATATCCCAAGCTGATCATTCGACAGCCAGAACACCGCGCGCAATCTGATCGGCCTCGATGCTTTCGAACAGAGCCTTGAAATTGCCCTCGCCAAATCCGTCGTCACCTTTGCGCTGAATGAACTCAAAAAAGATCGGTCCAATGACGGTCTTTGAGAATATCTGAAGCAGGATGCGGGTTTCGCCTCCGTCGACGACCCCTTCTCCGTCAATCAGGATGCCGTGCTTGCGCAATGCCTCGATGGGCTCTTGGTGCCCGACGACGCGATCATGCGACAGGCCATAGTAAGTGTCTGGCGGGGCAGGCATGAAGCGCACACCATTGGCGGCGATTGCATCAACGGCGGAGTATATATCGCGCGCACCCACGGCGATGTGCTGGATGCCTTCGCCGTTGTATCGTTTGAGATACTCGACGATCTGACCGGTTTCACTCCGATCCTCGTTGATGGGAATGCGGATGCGCCCGCAGGGCGAGGTCAGAGCCCGCGACAAGAGGCCGGTGTATTTTCCCTCGATGTCGAAAAACCGGATTTCGCGAAAGTTGAACAGGTCACGGTAGAACCGGAACCATGTATCCATGTTCCCTTTGTGCACGTTGTGCGTGAGGTGATCGAGGTAGTGGAAACCGACGCCCTCTGGGTGCGCGTCCGCGACCCAATCGAACTCTACATTGTAAGGGCTGGCATCGAAATACTGATCGACAAGGTAGATGAGGCTCCCACCAATCCCGTAGATGGCCGGAACGTCAATGGTTTTGCCCGGCCCGGTATAAGGCTTGGCCCCTTTCGAGACGGCATGACCAAACGCATGCTGCGCATCCACCACGCGCCATGCCATGGATGGGGCGCAGGGCCCGTGATCCGCCACGAATTGGGACGCGTGACTCTGTGGATCCGCGTTGAGGATGTACGTGATATCTCCCTGTTGCCATATCTCGACGGCCCGCTCTTTGTGCGTGGCTGTGTGGGCATATCCCATCTGCCGGAATGTGGTGCGCAGTACATCCGGATCGGGGTGAGCGAATTCCACAAATTCAAACCCGTCGGTCCCGGCGGGATTGTCGGCGGTAATGGTCGCGCGTGGCGCGTCGTGGGGGAATGGACCCATTGGATACCTCATGCGATCGCTTGCATGCGCAGGATCGCCCAAAAATCACGCATATGTCTCGCATCAGCGAGGCGCAAACCGCGATACTGTGCGCTGGACTTGCATGGTTTGACAAAAATTCACAAAAATATCGCATGCAAATACTTGATCCTGTGGATGTGCGACTGCTCTCCGCTTTACAGCGAAACGCGCAGGCCAGCGCAGCTGACCTGTCTGGAACGCTCAACCTGTCGCCTAGCCAGATTTCCCGCCGGAAAGCACGACTTGAAGAGGCGGGATACATCCGCGCCTATGTTGCGCAGCTTTCGCCAGCGACGTTGGGTTTGGATGTGCAGGCATTCATTCAGGTCCAGATGGCCAGTCAGGTTCCACAGGATGCAGCCGCGTTCCTGACCATGATCCGCGCCCGGGCCGAAGTTATCAGCGCCTGGACGCTGACCGGAGAGGCCGACTACCTGCTGCGCGTATACACACCCGATCTTGCGCGGCTTAATCACCTCATCCACGCGGTCATTCTGCCCAACCCCTCTGTTGCCCGTGTGCAAAGTCAGATTGTTATGGATCAACCGAAACCGGACGCCGGACTTCCCGTCTAGGGACCATTGCGAAAGGCAAAACCATGATCGAATTTCTGCTAGAGGCGACGCTGTATCTGGGCATGGCGTTGCTGGCTGTGCCGTTGGCGATCCGCCTCGGGCTTGGATCGGTGCTGGGCTATCTGATCGCTGGCGTGCTGATCGGGCCGGTGTTCGGTGTGGTCGACGACATGACCGAAATTCAGCACGTGGCCGAGTTCGGTGTTGTGATGATGCTGTTCCTCATCGGGCTGGAGCTTGAGCCGCGCGTTTTGTGGGACATGCGAGACCGTCTGATCGGGCTGGGCGGGCTGCAGGTCGGGATCAGCACGGCCGCCATTGCAGGGGGCGCATTCTGGTTGGGGCAACCATGGCCGACGTCGGTCGCGATCGGCCTGATCTTTGCCCTGTCTTCAACCGCCATCGTGGTTCAGACCTTGTCTGAAAAGGGCCTGATGGGGACGCAAGGCGGGCGCTCGGCCTTTTCCGTTCTGCTGACACAGGACATCGCCGTCATCCCGATGCTGGCCTTTCTGCCGTTGCTTGCTTTGGCCCCGACTGTGATTGGCAACCCAGACGGATCGATCTCTCGTCCTTCGCTTGAAACAGCCGATGCCGGTCATCATTCCGTGTCGCTTGTCGAGGGCTTGCCGGCTTGGGGTGTGACGCTTGTGACTTTGGCGGCGATCGTCGGGATCATTCTGGTGGGCATGTTCCTGATGCGCCCGATTTACCGGTTCATCGCCGCGACAGGCCTGCGCGAACTCAATACGGCGCTTGCGCTCTTCATCGTCGTCGGCATTGCGACGTTGATGTATCTCGTCGGGCTGTCGCCCGCGTTGGGGGCCTTTCTGGCGGGTGTTGTGCTTGCGAACTCGGAATTCAGACACGAGCTTGAAAGCGATATCGAACCCTTCAAGGGCCTTTTGCTTGGGCTGTTCTTCCTCACGGTCGGGGCTGGGATCAATGTTGCCGTGTTTCTTGGAAACCCGATCGCCATTCTGGCGCTGACGATTGGGTTGATCACGCTGAAAGGCGCGATTTTGTTCGGGCTTGCGACGGTGTTCCGTTTGCGTGGGCGCGCGCGCTGGCTCGTGACGCTGTCGCTTGCGCAGGCTGGTGAGTTCGGATTTGTTCTGATCTCTGTCGCCCTTCAGACGTCGGTCCTTGGGCAGTCGCTGAGCCAGCTGTTGCTTTTGATCATCGCCTTGTCGATGGTGCTGACGCCGTTCCTGTTCATTGTCTTCGAGCGCATTTCGCGCCGTGCGCCGTCGCCAGACGCCCCTGAACCGGATGAGATCAATGCCCAGGGAAGGATCATCATCGCCGGGGTTGGACGGTTTGGGCAGACGGTGAACCGTATGGTGCAAAGCGCTGGTTTTCAGACCACGGTGCTCGACCACAATCTGGAAACCATCCAGCTCATGCGGAAGTTTGGGTTCAAAGGGTTCTTTGGCGACCCGACGCGCCCTGACTTGTTGCATGCCGCCGGATTGAATGACGCCAAGATACTGGTTGTCGCGCTGGATGATGCCAAGGCGGCGCTTACGCTTGTGACCTATGCCCGTCGCGTGCGGCCTGACTTGCATATCGTGGCCCGGGCCCGAGATCGTGTGGCGGCCTATGAGCTTTTTAGTGCTGGCGCTGACGATATTGTCCGCGAGATGTTCGACAGTTCATTGCGTGCTGGCCGCTATGTTCTGGAAAACATGGGTGTCGCGGATTTTGACGCCTATGAGATCGAAAAGAACTTCTTCCGTCATGACCGCCATGCCTTGCGCGAATTGGCGGCACTTTGGGAGCCTGACGTGCCTATCGCCGAAAACGAAGCTTATGTGGCCCGCGCGAAGGAGTTGCGCAACGACCTGGAGACCCAGATCGTTGCGGGTTTGCAGAAAAAGGACGACGCGGCTTAGCCGTCGCTGACACCTGCCTCGGCGAATGTGGCCATGCCGGAATGGCAGGAAATTGCGCCTTTCAGAACGCCGATGGCCAAAGCCGCACCCGAGCCTTCCCCAAGACGCAGGCCAAGAGACAGCAATGGTTCCTTGCCCAGCTTTTCAAGCATCTTGGCATGCGCCCCTTCGGCAGAAACATGGCCCGCCACAGCGTGATCCATTGCGCCGTCTTGCGCACTCGCCAGAACAGCGGCGGCTGAGGTGCAGATGAAGCCGTCAATGATCACCGGGATGCGGTGATGCCGTGCTGCCGCCATGGCACCCGCCATCGCGGCGATTTCGCGACCACCCAGCTCGGCCAAGATTTGAAGGGGTTCAGCCTTCCCAACGCGGGCAAGACCGGCGTCGACAACATCGCGCTTCACGGCCATTCCGGCGTCATCCACGCCGGTACCACGCCCGACCCATGCCTCAGAACCGCCGCCATAAAGCGCTGCGGCAATGGCCGCAGCGGCGGTTGTATTGCCGATCCCCATTTCCCCGGTCACGACCAGATCGGCGCTGGGGTCGACCGCAGACCATCCGGTCGCCAAGGCCGCAACGCAGGCGGCCTCGTCCATGGCGGGTTCAGTCGTGAAATCGCCCGTTGGCGTGTCGAGATCGAGCGCATGGACATCCATCTTTGCGCCGAATGCCTTGGCCAACTGATTGATTGCTGCGCCACCATGTTCAAAATTCGCGACCATCTGCACGGTGACCTCTGGCGGAAACGCCGAGACACCACGCGCCGCGACACCATGGTTGCCCGCGAACACCAATACCTGCGGTGCCTCGATCGTCGGGCGTCCGGTCCCGCGCCAACCGGCGTACCAAATGGCCAAATCCTCCAAACGGCCCAAAGCCCCCGGCGGTTTGGTCAATTGGCCATTGCGCTCTTGGGCAGCCGTGGTGGCATCTGCATCGGGACCTGGAGCCTGAGCCAACACATCTGCAAACTCGGCCAAGGTCGAAAACGGAACTGTCATGTATAGGGTCTTTCACACTCTTGATCGGCGTTGGGGTGTTGTTTAACGCGAATGATCTGAGGGACAAGCGACAGAAAGGTCCAATCAATGCCAGCAGGCGACACAGATCAGTCACCCGGTCGCCATACGGCATTCGACCTGCGCGATATTCCGGCAGCGCTTGGATTGCTGACGCGTCTTCCGTTTCGGGTCGATCCGGCGTGGGCTATGGACCGTGGCGCACGCAGCGCGTGGGCCTACCCCTTTGCTGGGATCATCTTGGGTTTTGGAGGCGTCATCGTCGCGTTGGCGCTGAAGCACATGTCTGTGCCGTCTTCGATGATTGGCCTGATTGTCATAGCGGCTTGGGTGTTCTGCACCGGTGCCTTGCACGAGGACGGATTGGCCGACGCCTTTGACGGGCTGTGGGGAGGCTGGGACCGACAGCGACGCCTCGACATCATGAAGGACAGCCGCATCGGTACCTATGGCGTGATCGCCCTGGCCTTGTCGCTTGCAGCGCGTTGGCAGGGTGTCACATTTGCCGTGGAAGCGGGCTGGTGGTGGGCTCTTGTCGCTATCCCAACGGCCAGTCGCTGCGTGATGCCCGCCTTGATGAGGATGCCAAATGCCCGCCCCGGCGGATTATCGTCCAAGGTCGGCGCACCACCGGTTATTGCGGCCCGCACCGCTTTGGCGATCGGTGCGCTAAGCCTGATCCCGCTGATGGGCGCAGGCCTTTTGGTGGCCCTTGTTGTTGCTGCGCTTGCGCTGATCGTAAGACAGGTTGCGATGGCCAAAATCGGCGGTCAGACGGGTGACATTCTGGGCGCAACGCAGCAATTGAGCGAAGTCGGCGCATGGATCGTCGTCGCCGCAGTGATTGCTCCATAAAAAAGGCCGCCCTATCGGCGGCCCTTTTCACATATGTCGCATGACTTATGCAGCCCTGCTGTCCAGAACGTCCGTCACTTCCTTGGTCGCATCGCCTTCGTCTGCGCCGTTCACGGCGGCAAATTCGCGGGTCAAACGTTCAAGCGCCGCTTCGTACAGCTGGCGTTCGGAATAGCTTTGTTCGCGCTGGTCATCATTGCGGTGCAGGTCGCGAACGACCTCGGCAATGGCGATGAGGTCACCAGAGTTGATCTTTTGTTCATACTCTTGCGCGCGGCGTGACCACATGGCCTTTTTGACCTTGGCCTTGCCTTTCAGCGTTTTCATCGCCTGACCAACAACGTCCGGGCCTGCCAAGGGGCGCATACCCACTTCGGTCGCCTTGTTGGTCGGGACGCGCAGCGTCATCTTGTCTTTCTCAAACGAGATCACGAACAACTCCAGAGCGAAGCCAGCGACTTCTTGCTCTTCAATGGAAACGATCTGGCCAACACCATGTGCTGGATACACGACGTAATCATTCGGGCTGAACGGGCTCTTCGCAGATTTGCTCATGTGGGTCCTTCCTCACATATGCGCCAATCCCCTTGGCGGGCACCGGCAAAAGAAACGCGAAAAAGACACCCAAGGCACCACGCGGTGCCCGGTTTGGGCCGACTTTTCCGGTCAAAAAACCCATCCGAAGCGGCAGCTTACTGGATGGGTCGGTCTGTCATCTGCTTAGTGTATACCATACGAATCACCCTTTTTGAAGGGTGGCACGTCTTACGTATGGGAAATCTGCATAGATTTCAGTCGGTTTGGGCGTCTTAACCGCCTTCACCCGCCGCTTCTGAGAACATGGTTTCCAGCTTGCCAGTCTTGCCATCATGCTCTTCTGCATCGGGCAGTGGGTCTTTTTTAGTGATGATGACGGGCCATTGCTCGGAATACTTGCGGTTGAACTCGACCCATTTCTCGGTGTCTGGCTCAGTGTCCGGCAAAATTGCTTCTGCGGGGCATTCGGGTTCGCAGACACCGCAGTCGATGCATTCGTCCGGATGGATGACCAACATGTTCTCGCCCTCGTAGAAACAATCCACTGGGCACACCTCGACACAGTCGGTGTATTTGCAAGCGATGCAGTTGTCGGTCACCACGTAGGTCATGCAAGCTGTCCTTTTCTCATCTCTTTCCGCTTATCCCAGCGGTTTGCGGCCTTCAAGCGACGAGATGGCGCGCCGGTCGCGTTTTGTGGGCCGCCCCACCCGATCGTGACCCGGCGACCTCATATCTGGTCCCTTTTCACGCAGTTCAGGTGGGCTGAGATCGGTGTAGAGCGCCTGCGCCTCGGGGGCTGGACCACGTCGGGTGCCAATTGCGTCGATCTGGATCACGCGAATGATCTTGCCCTGCGGAAAGGTCAGAACGTTGCCGGGCGCCACGCTCCGCGATGGTTTCGAGATCGGCGTAGAGTCCACTCGGACCTTGCCATCAGATACGACTTTCGCGGCAAGGCTGCGGGTTTTGAAAAACCGCGCATGCCATAGCCATTTGTCGACGCGCAGGCTGTCTGGGGCCTCCTGAGTGTCGGTCACATCAGTCCTTTTTCAGCCCCATCAAAGCGGCTGCAAACGGGTTGTCCGGATCAATACGATCCTTTTTCTCGGGGCGGCTGGAATAGGTTTTTGCCCCCTGGTTGCCGCGTGGGCCACCTTTGCCTTTTGGTCCGCCCTTGCCTTTTGGGCCACCTTTGCCTTTGGCACCTTTCGGCGGGCCGCCACGGCGGTTGCCCTGCGCTCGGTTATTCTGACGCCGCGCCCAGGTAAATGTGTAGAAGGTTTCGATTTCAGGCTCCGCAGGTGCTTCATCTGCGGCTTCCGCTGTGGCGTCGACGGGTGCCTCGGCTGTGGTTACTTCGGGCGCGTCCGCCGCATCAGTAGGCTCTGCCTGTTCAGTCGGGGCCTCCGCACTCTCTGGCGCACTGGCTTCAGACCCGGCCTCTGGCGACGTTTCCTCAGTTGCCTCAGATGGCTTGGCTTCAACGGCCGCGGCAGGTGCTGCTTTGACCTTTGGGCGCTCACCCTTTTCGGCGGCGTAACCAAGGCCTTCCATCAGGTTGGCAAACTGTTCGAGTGTCAGGCCCGTGATCGACAGCATGTCTGCCGTCGCTTCAAACCCACCGCGCGAGTCCAGCCCGCGCAGCATGTCTGCCAAACGCTCGACCATGTCGACGCGGATCGCGCGGTCACCGGCAACGCGGTATCCGGCGCAAGTGTGGAACCAGTCCGGCACCCCCTTCATCGTCGGGATCGTGACCAGACCGGGTGGCGGGCTTTCAGGGAACTCCTGAATGCCTTCGACCAGCGATTTCAGAACCAGGCGCAACCGCGTCGGAGCAGGCTTCAGCAGAAGCGGCATGAAGATGGTGTATTGACCAAAGCGAATGCCGTGCTTGCGCAATGCACCACGCGCTTCTTGGTCCAGCGATTTCACATCATCGGCGACGTCGCCGCGCTGCACCACGCCAAGTGCTTCGACCATCTGGAACGCAAACCCACGTGCCAGACCGGTCAGAGCTTCGTCTTTTTGCATCGCCATAAGCGGCTCAAACAAGGTCGCGATCTTGCGGTCGATAAAGTGCTGAAGGCGACGCGCCACCTTTTCGGCGACCTCAGGCCCAGCTTCTTCGTCGACGAAGGCTTTGACCTGCGGCTTCATCGCATCACTGCCAGGAACCAGCTTACCTACAGCGTGTTCGCCCCACATCAGGCCACCCTGTTCGGTGAAATCCAATTCCGTATCGGGCGCATTGTACATCCGGTCGCTGCGCAGGTTGAATTCAGGTTGAAGCGCCTGAATGGCTGCGGCGCGCAATGTCTTTGCTTCGCTTGGTGAGGCGCTGGTATCCTGACGGAAACGGAACCCTTCGAGTTTACCCACGAACTGATCCTCGATGGTCACTTCGCCTTTATCATTTACGTCAGCCACCAGGCTCTCCTTCTGTTTCAACCGCCGGAGCAGAACTGACGTCCGGCGGTCGACAAATCTTTGTGTCAATGCACCATGCAGCGCATCTGACAGGCGGTCTTCTACGGCACGAGTCGCCTCGCGCCAATGGCTTTCCTCATCAACCCAACCAGTTCGTTGCGCCACGTAGGTCCATGTGCGGATGTACGCCAATCGTTTGGACAAAGTATCGATGTCACCGTTCACGCGGTCGATGCGTTTGACCTGCCGTGCCATCCAATCGCTGGGTACCCGCCCGCGTTCGTGCAGGTAGCCATAAATCGTGGTCAACAGACCCGCGTGTTCCATCGGCGAAATGCCCCGAAAATCCGGCACGCGGCAGACGTCCCAAAGCAGGCGCACGGACTTGGGATCAGACGCGCGCGCGCGGACTTCTGCATCTGCAGCCAGGGCTTTGAGCGCGGCCAAGTCATCGCTTTCGCGCACACGGGTCAGCAGATCATCATCGGTTGGCAATTCCAGTGACTGGATCAGTCGGTCAATCGTGCCGAATTCCAGCCGCGAATTGCGCCACTGCAGTTTTTTCACAGGCGCAAACCGATGAGACACGATGGCATCGGTCAGGTCTTCGTGCAAAGGCGACGCTTCGCCGGTGACACCAAAGGTCCCGTCTTCCTTGTACCGACCGGCACGACCTGCGATCTGTCCCATCTCGGCTGGGGTCAGATCCCGCATCTTGCGGCCATCAAATTTTCGCGTCGCCGAAAATGCGACGTGCCGAATATCAAGGTTCAGCCCCATGCCAATGGCATCGGTGGCCACAAGGTAATCGACATCCCCGTTCTGATAGAGATCGACCTGCGCGTTGCGCGTGCGCGGGCTGAGCGCGCCCATGACCACCGCCGCCCCGCCCTTTTGACGCCGCAAAAGCTCGGCTATGGCGTAGACATTTTCGACACTGAAACTGACAATGGCCGAGCGCGGGATCATCCGGCTGACCTTTTTTTCACCGGTATAGGTCAGGTCTGAGAACCTTTCGCGACGCATGAATTGCGTGCGCGGTTCGATATCGGCGATGGCGCCGCGCATCGTCTCGGCACCGAGAAACAGCGTTTCATGGGTCCCACGGGCATGCATCAGACGATCTGTAAAGATATGTCCACGCTCGGGATCGGCGCACATCTGGATTTCGTCGATGGCCACGAAATCGCAGCCCAGCCCCTCTGGCATCGCCTCGACCGTGCAAACCCAATATTGGGTGCGTTCGGGAACGATGCGCTCTTCGCCGGTAACAAGCGCCACGACCGATGGGCCACGCTGCGCCACAAGCCGATCATAGACTTCGCGCGCCAAAAGCCGCAGCGGCAATCCGATCACACCCGTACGATGCGCCAACATGCGCTCAAGCGCGTAATGCGTTTTTCCGGTGTTTGTAGGGCCCAGAACGGCAGTGACCCGCCCGCCTGATAGACCGGTGCCTGCCATAATGTCTTTTGCCCCTTACGCCGGGGCCAGTATCAGATGCGCTGGCCCGCGGTCAGTTTCTCGAGTTGATCGATCCGCTCTTGCAGATTCTCGCGATGAGGATGAATTGCCTCGACCGCGCGCAGAACCTCTAACGCCTGTGCCGGGCGGTCAAGGTCTTGTAAAATGACAGCAAGCCCAGACAGCGCCCCGAAGTGCCTTGGTTCAAGCCGAAGCGCGACCTGAAGGTCAGACAGAGCAGGTCCATAAAGCTCGGCTTCGTAATAGGCCGTCGCCCGTGCGTGCCAGCCTTGCGCAAAATCAGGCGCATGGTCGGTCAGGGCCGTAAAATGCTCAATGGCCTCTTCCACGCGGTCATCTTCAAGCGCTGCGCGCCCGCGCTCCAACAAAAGATCCATCGCGGGAGAGCCAGATTTGGCCCATTCCTGCCAGATCTTGTCTTCGATTGGCTTGTACTCGCCGGGCTCGACCGTCTGCAAACGTTCGAACAACGGGTCCAGCGTATCGGCCCAAACTGGTAGGGAAATCCCCACCCCGGCGAGAAATGCCGCAACGGCACAGCTATGGCGCAGTGTTTTTCCTGTCATATCTTGGTTGAATGTAACGGGCAGGACGCGAAAAACCAGCCCTGCGCAGTCCTGACACAGGGCTGTGATCGGAAACGCCAAACTCGAACGGGAGAGACGAGATGAGCATTGTGGATCAGGCCGTGACGGCCCTGAACGAAAAGATCAGCGGCGGCTTTGACGGCGGCGTAGCAAAATTCGTCATCGAAGACGAAGGCGCGATCATGATTGATGGCGATGGCGCGCGGGCAGGCGACGAAGACGCGGACGTCACCCTGACTGCCGATGCCGAGACGTTTCAGGGCATCCTTGAAGGCGACGTCAACCCGACGACCGCATTCATGACCGGCAAACTGAGCGTCGATGGTGACATGGGCAAAGCCATGGCCCTCGGCGGGCTGTTGAGCTAAGCCATGGAGGCTGCACCGTTTTATAGCGATGTGGCCTACGGGCCGGACGGCCCGGAGATTGAGGCGTCAGCCTATTGGCTGACGACCGATGACGGCCTGCGCATTCGTCTGGGCGTCTGGCCCGAAGGAACAAAGGGAACGGTTCTGCTGTTCCCAGGGCGCACCGAGTATATCGAAAAATATGGCGAGGCCGCGCGCGAGTTCCGCGCACGTGGTCTTGCAACCATCGCGATTGACTGGCGTGGTCAAGGTCTGGGCGAGCGCATGTTGCCCGTCAGGGACATCGGCCATGTGGTCGACTTCTCGGATTACCAGCATGATGTGAAGGCTGTTCTAGCCGCCGTCGAAACGCTCAACCTGCCAAAACCTTACTATCTGATGGCTCACTCCATGGGCGGATGCATTGGTTTGCGGGCTTTGATGGAGGGTATGCAGGTCAAAGCGGCGTGCTTTTCTGCACCGATGTGGGGATTGGCCCCGTCCCCTCTGATCCCTGTGGCGTGGGCGTTGACCACCGCATTGCGGCCTATCGGTTTGGGCGACATGCGCGCGCCTTCAACATCGCCCGTCACCTACGTGCTTGAGGCTCCGTTCGAGGACAACACCCTCACCACGGACCCCGAGATGTGGGAATTCATGCGCAATCAGGTCAGCAACCATAGTGACCTTGCCTTGGGCGGGCCGTCAGTACGATGGCTTAACGAGGCGCTGCACGAAATGCTGGCTTTGTCCAAACGCCCTGCCCCGGACGTGCCTTGCGTGACCTTCTTGGGGTCGAATGAGCGCATCGTAAGCCCTGAACGCATCAAAATGCGCATGCCCGGCTGGAAACACGGCGCGCTGGAGATTCTGGACGGCGCAGAGCATGAAGTGATGATGGAGCGTGAGGACGTCCGCTCATTTGTGTTTGACCGCGCGGCAGACCACTACCTCGCGGCCTGATACCTATTTCAAAGCGTGAACACCTTTTGCGTCGGCGGTAGCACCGGCGCGCATCCAGCTGTGTTCGGAGGCGATGAAGAACATGCTGACGCCGTAAGGTCGTACCTTTTCGGCCCCGGCAGCATTGGCGACGAAGGTCATGTAGGCCTTGCCATTGTCAGCCGCTGCCTTGCCGCAGCGTTCGAAAGCAGCCATCAATTCGGGACTGTCTTGGGATGTCTTCCCATACCCGACTGACAAATCCGCCGGACCGATAAAGATGCCGTCGATGCCCGGCGTCGCGGCAATTGCTTCTACCTCTTCTACGCCTTCAGGCTCTTCAATCTGGGCGATCATCACAGTCTGATCGTCCTTGCCCAGGACATCCGACATGGCCCGCGTTGCAAAGCCGGCCCAGCGTGACGAACCGGCATATCCCCGCCCGCCCAGTCCAAAATGGCCGGACTTTGCGACCTCGGCCGCCTTTTCGGCGCTGTAACAATGCGGGGCCACGATCCCGACCGCCCCGCTATCAAGCGCTTGAAGGATGTTTTCTGGTGATGCCGAAGCTGGCCGCACAAGAACAGGGAAATCCAAGGCATTAGCCATCGCAAGACAGGCATCAAGCCGCGCTCTATCAAACGGTGCGTGTTCTGCATCCAGACACAAAAAATCCAGATCAGACTGGGCGAGCACCTCGATCAATTCGTAAGACGCCGTCTTGAGAAACGTCCCGGCCAGCAGGTCGCCCGCCAACATCCGTGATTTGAAATCTGCAATGCCCATTCCGGCCTCCCTTTGCTTTGGCGCAAGCGAGCACGGATTGGGCTTTACTTCAAGCGCTGGCCATTGCGCTGTGAAACGCTAGGCTTGGGGACATGGCGGATGTGCTGACTTTTACCGACCGTGGCATCTACTGCGCCGCTGGGGATTTCTACGTGGACCCGTGGAAATCGGTTGACCGCGCATTGATCACCCATGGCCATGCGGATCATGCTCGTTGGGGCATGGGGTCATACCTCGCGACCGAGCAAGCAGCGCCTGTTATGCGGATGCGATTGGGTGACATCCAGTTGGACACGATCCGCTACGGAGAGGTTCGTCAAATTGGCAGTGCCTCGGTATCCTTTCACCCAGCGGGTCACGTGCCCGGATCAGCGCAGATCAGGATCGACGTCGGCGGCGAAGTCTGGGTCGTATCGGGGGATTACAAAGTCGTCAGCGATGGGCTGAGCGAACCGTTCGAGCCCGTGAAGTGCCATGCGTTTATCAGCGAGTGCACCTTTGGCCTGCCGGTTTTCACATGGGACAGCCCAAAGGATGTCGCCGCCAAGCTGAACACATGGTGGGCCATCGCTGCAGCAGAAGGAAAGACGGCAATTGTCGGTGCTTATTCCTTGGGTAAAGCCCAGCGCATTCTATCAAGCTGCGATCCTTCCATTGGGCCGATCCTGACGCACGCGGCTATTGAGAACACAAACGAGGTCCTTCGCGGTCAAGGCTACAGCCTGCCCGATACGGTCCGGGTGACGGCTGAAACGGATCGCAAAGCCTATCGCGGCGCATTGGTCGTCGCCCCGCCATCTGCGCTTGGGTCGGCATGGGCGCGCAAGTTCGGGGCAACGACAACTGCTTTCGCATCGGGTTGGATGGCGCTGCGCGGGGTGCGGCGCAGGCGTGCGGCTGACCGGGGTTTTGTCATGTCAGACCATGCCGATTGGCCGGGTTTGAACTCTGCTATCGCCGAAACCGGGGCCGAACGGATTTTTGTCACCCATGGCTACACTTCCGTGTTTCGAAAATGGCTGGAAAGCCAAGGCTATGACGCCAAGATCGTCGAAACCGATTACGACGGCGAAAGCCTTGATGCCACTGACACCAGTACAGAGGATGCTGCATGATCCCCGACAGCCTGATCCGCCTACGCGCCAAATACGTTCAAAGAGCCGGGCTTGCTTTCATCGCGCCACAGCCGTTGCTGCGCAAGGTCTTTGAGTTGGAGGCACGGCTGACGACGAAACCGGTCAAAGGCGTGCAGATTTCCGAAACGGCTATCGCGGGCGTGTCGGGGCTTCGCTTTGCACCAGATGGCGTCCCCGAGGATGCGCCAAAGCTCCTGTATTTCCACGGTGGCGGGTTCACGATTGGATCACCGAATACCCACAAATGGATGATCGCGCGCATCGCCAAGGCAGCAGGCGTGAACGCTTTTGCGCCCGACTATCGCAAAGCGCCTGAACACCCCTATCCTGCCGCACAGGAAGATGCGCTTGCAGTGGCCAAAGCCTATCAGCCTGACGCGGTTTCAGGTGATAGCGCCGGTGGAAACCTGTCGCTTTACGCATCGACGCAGGTGCCACTGAAGGCGATGGCGCTTCTGTCGCCCTTTGCCGATCAGACTCGGCTCCACTCGGCGGATTTTTCGAACGAGCATCTGATCCCGGTGGCTTGGGTGCGCCGCGTGAAAGCCGCCCTGAAGGCCGATGCCGAGGACCCGAAAGCGTCGCCCCTGCTTGGCGACCTGAGCATGGCTCCGCCCACGCTGATACAAGTCGGTAGCCAAGAGGTTTTGCGCCACGATGCCGAAGAGCTTGCCAGGGTGATCCCGGACGCGACGCTGTCGATTTATGACCGGATGCCTCATGACTGGCAGTTGAACGCCGGGTGGAACGCGACCGCCGATCGCGCCGTCGCAGAGATATCCACGTTCTTGAAGGCGCACCTTTGAAACGGTTCGCCAGCCTTTTCACACAGGTCGATCAGACCACAAAGACGTTGCCCAAGGTGGCGGCACTCAAGTCCTATTTCGAAGAAGCGCCAGAAGAAGACCGCCTCTGGTGCATCGCGATATTCTCGGGCCGCCGCCCGAAACGCACCCTGACGACACCGTTCCTACGAGGTTGGGCGGCCGAAAAGGCGGGCATTCCGCTTTGGCTGTTTGAAGAAGCGTATCCAGTCGTGGGCGATTTGGCCGAAACCATCGCGCTTGTCTTGCCACCTGCCACGCGGGACAGCGATCAATCTCTGACCCATTGGATCAATGTCATCCGCACGCTGCCCACGCTCGAAGAGGAAGAACGCAAGGCGACCGTGCTGGATGCGTGGGACCAGCTTGATCCAATCGAACGGTTCATTTTCAACAAGCTGCTGACAGGCGGATGGCGCGTTGGCGTCAGTCAAAAACTGATGACCCGCGCACTGGCGCAAGCAACGGGACAGGACGAGGCGGTCATCACCCATAAGCTGATGGGAAATTGGACGCCGGATACGACGACCTATCAGCAATTGATCGAAGCCGACGATCCGACAGCCGACCTGAGCCGCCCGTATCCGTTTTACCTTGCCTATCAGTTGGAGGACGGGCCAGAGGCGCTTGGGACACCTTCTGAATGGCGGGCCGAACGGAAATGGGACGGCATCCGAGGCCAGTTGATCGTGCGCGGAGGGGAACACCACCTTTGGTCGCGTGGCGAAGACTTGATGACCGACAGGTTCCCGGAGTTTACGGTCACGCCTGATTTTCTGCCCGATGGCACCGTGATTGACGGTGAGGTTTTGGCCTGGGCCGATGGCGCGCCTTTGTCATTCAATGCTTTGCAAAAACGGATCGGACGCAAAACCGTCCCCAAGAAGCTCTTGGCCGAGGCACCCGTTATCCTGAAATCATACGATCTTTTGGAGTTTGATGGCGAGGATTGGCGCGACCGCCCATTTGATGAACGCCGCGCCCGGTTAGAAGCGCTTGTTCATGAACTGCCGTCCGAGGTGCCCGTCAAGCTGTCACCCCTCGTTGCCTTTGAGACTTGGGACGCACTGACCACTGAACGCGAAAAGTCCCGCGACTTGAACGCAGAAGGCGTTATGCTGAAACGCGGTGATAGCCCCTATCTGTCAGGGCGCAAGAAGGGTGATTGGTGGAAATGGAAGGTCGATCCGCTCGTGATTGACGCCGTCATGATCTACGCTCAGGCGGGGCATGGGCGGCGCGCCAACCTTTTCACGGATTTCACCTTTGCGGTCTGGAACGGCAATGATCTCGTTCCGTTCACCAAGGCCTATTCCGGCCTGACAGACGCTGAGTTCCGTGAAATCACAAGCTGGGTCCGCAAAAACACACAGCAGCGCTTTGGCCCCGTAAGGCAGGTCACCCCGCACCATGTCTTCGAGATCGCGTTCGAAGGCATTCAGGAAAGCCCCCGCCACAAATCCGGCGTTGCACTCCGCTTTCCGCGCATGTCACGCTGGCGTAAAGATAAGCCTCTCCAAGAGGCCAACACGCTCGACGACCTAAACGACATGCTGAGGATTTATGGCTGAAATGCCCGCAGACGCCGTGAACGCGCACGTTCACCTGATTGGCGACGATTATGCGCTATCGCCAAACGCCGTGGAAACCCCACCCGCCGGTACGCTCAACGACTGGCTAGGCCACTATCGCACGCACTTGAGCGAGATGGGCTGCACGCGTGGCGTCATCGTGCATTCGATCCTTTATGGAACCGATAACAGCATCACGCTCGATGCCGTTGCTGCGATGGGCAGTGGATTTGCAGCCGTGGTGCTGGTGCCGGACGATGTCAGTGACACAGAGCTTGACCGGTTGGCGGATGCAGGCGCTAAGGCCGTCCGTCTGAATTACGTCCACGGCGGTGTTTTGACATGGGACGGGGCCAAAGCATTGGCACCGCGTCTTGCGGACCGAGGCCTGCATATCGAGATGCTGGCCCATGCGCATTTGCACCTTGAAGACTTGGCGCAGGACGTACCGCACCTGCCTTGTGACGTGGTGTTTGATCACTGCGCGTGGCCGGATGCCGCGCTTGGCGCGGATCATGCTGGGATCGCCGCCCTCTGTCGTCTGCTGGCCGAAGGGCAGGCATGGACCAAACTCTCTGCCCCCCATCGCTGGGCCAAGACAGACGCCGAGGCTGACAACATCCGCACGGCCTTGCTGCGCGCCAATCCTGAACGGTGTCTCTGGGGCTCGGATTGGCCGCATCTGATGCTGGGCGGCGTGGACACGCCAGACCCCATCGCGCAGTGCGAGGCCCTGCGCGCAAAGATGTCGGAGGCGGATGCGCAGGCAGTCTTTGTCGACAATCCAACGCGGCTCTACGGGATCTGAACGTGGAAAAGATACTGGTCCTGACCGACCCGCATATCGTTCCGGACGGTCAAAGGATTATCGGCATTGACCCCGCCCAGCGACTTGAGGACGCCTTGTCCCACGCGTTGAGGACCCATCCCGACGCTTCATGTTTGGTTTTGACCGGCGACCTGACGCATCACGGGACGGCTGAGGAATACAAGCGGCTGGCCGCCATTTTGGCCAAAGTTCCGATCCCCGTACACATGACGCTTGGCAATCATGATCGAAGGGCAACGTTTTACGAGGTTTTTCCGTCTGCGGCAAAGCAAGACGGGTTTGCCAACGCCATCGTTCCGCTCAAGGACGCAACGCTGGTCTTGCTCGACACTTTGGACGATCCGCAGACGCGCGCACGGGCGCACATAGGATATGTCTGCGACACCCGTCTACGCTGGCTCGAACGGACGCTTGCCCAGCATGAGCGCGTGATCCTTGCCATGCATCATCACCCTGCCCCGGTGCATTTTCCAGGAATGGACCGGATTGCGCTCGAAAACGGGCAAGAGGTTCTCGACATCGCGCGCCGCTCTGGCGCAGTCGCACAGATGATCTTTGGCCATATCCATCGTACGATTTCTGGGCAGATGGGCGGCATCCCATTTTCTGTCTTCAAGAGCCCAGCGCATCAGATGCCGATGGACATGCAAGGCACCAAATCGTCCAGCAGCGTCGCAGAGCCGGGGGCCTATGGCATCATCTGCGTTGCTGCTGACAGCATCGTCGTCCACACAGAGGATTTCGATCTCAACTCAGCCATCCACGAAGATTCGCACTCCGCGTAGCGCAATCCGCGACCCGATGGGTTGAGACTGCCCCAACCGCGGCATAGCTATCGGGGAACGATTGAAAGGACACCTCATGTTGCCCACGCCCAAACACCTCCCTGTATTCGACGCCAATGCCTCTGCCGGGGCCGCTGCTGGCGGCGATGGGCTTGGCAATTTGCCGGAATGGGACCTGAGCGATCTTTATACGGCGCCCGACGCGCCAGAGTTCGGGAAGGACATGACCTGGCTTGAAGGCGAATGCGCAGCCTTTGCCGCCGATTACCAAGGCAAGCTCGCCGATCTATCGGCGGATGACATGCTGAAAGCCGTGCAACGCTACGAGGAGATCGACATCGTCGGTGGCCGCCTGATGTCCTACGCAGGTCTGCGCTACTATCAGATGACGACTGACGCAGACCGCGCCAAATTCATGGCCGACGCGCAGGATCGGATGACCAACGCCACGACGCCGCTGGTGTTCTACACATTGGAATTCAATCGTCTGAGCGATGATCATCTTGGCGGTCTTCTTGATCAGAATGCTAAACTTGCCCGTTACAAGCCTGTGTTCGACCGCCTGCGCGCGATGAAACCGCACCAGTTGTCGGACGAGCTGGAACAATTCCTGCACGACCAGTCGACCGTTGGCGCAGCCGCGTGGAACCGCCTGTTCGACGAAACAATCGCCGGGCTGGAATTCGACGTCGACGGTGAGCCGATGGGGATCGAAGCGACGCTGAACTTGATGTCCGAGCAAGACCGCGACCGCCGCGAAGCGGGTGCGCGCGCGCTGGCCGAAACCTTTGGCGAAAATGTCAAATTGTTTGCCCGCGTCCACAACACGCTGGCCAAAGAAAAGGAGATCGAGGACCGCTGGCGCAAAATGCCAACACCTCAGACAGGACGCCATCTGGCCAACCATGTCGAACCGGAGGTCGTCGAGGCGCTGCGCGACGCGGTGGTCAAAGCCTATCCGCGCCTGTCGCACCGGTATTACGCCCTGAAAGCCAAATGGCTGGGGTTGGACACGTTAGAAGTCTGGGACCGCAACGCGCCGCTTCCCGTGGAAGACAACAAGGTGATCGGATGGGCCGATGCCGAAAAGACGGTGATGGAGGCTTACGCCGCCTTCGATCCGCGGATGGCCGACCTTGCCGAGCCGTTCTTCAAGAAAGGCTGGATCGACGCAGGCGTGAAGCCCGGTAAAGCGCCCGGTGCCTTTGCACACCCGACCGTCACAACGGCACATCCATACGTCATGCTGAATTATCTCGGTAAACAGCGCGATGTGATGACACTGGCGCATGAATTGGGCCATGGCGTGCATCAGGTTCTGGCCGCCGGTCAGGGGGAACTTCTGTCATCTACGCCGCTGACTCTGGCGGAAACGGCGTCTGTCTTTGGCGAGATGCTGACCTTCCGCAAACTGCTGGACGGGGCCAAGTCTGATCAGGAACGCAAGGTGCTGCTGGCTGGCAAGGTCGAAGACATGATCAACACGGTTGTCCGCCAGATCGCGTTCTATGACTTTGAATGCAAACTGCACGCCGCCCGCGCCGAAGGTGAACTCACGCCGGAAGACATCAATGCGCTATGGATGTCGGTGCAAGCCGAGAGCCTTGGACCGGTGTTCAACTTCATGGACGGGTACGAAACCTTCTGGGCCTACATCCCGCACTTCGTCCATTCACCCTTCTACGTCTACGCCTATGCGTTTGGTGACGGCCTCGTGAATGCACTCTACGCGGTGTACGAAGAGGGCGATGCAGACTTCCAAGAGAAGTATTTCGACATGCTGAAAGCTGGTGGGTCAAAGCACCATAAAGACCTGCTTGCCCCCTTTGGTCTTGATGCCTCTGATCCCGCTTTCTGGGACAAAGGCCTGAGCATGATCGAAGGCTTCATCGACCAGTTGGAAGCAATGGAAGATTAAACGCTTGGCGCGGCGGCCATGTGTCGCCGCGCTAATCCAACTCGGTCCAAGGCCAGGGTTTCACATCGCTGGCCGCAGTCTGATAGCGGGCTGCTTTGGCCACCCAGATGCCCAGATCCGTACCAAAGTCAGCAATCCGCTGGTTCGGCTCGCCCTGATTGATCAGCATGATGACAAATTGCAGCACGGTCAGAATGCCCAAGACGGTATTTGCAAAGCTCAGCATCAGCCAAATGATCAGCATGTAGATCAGCCGTAGAAACAGGCTTTCATTGCTGTCATCCCCGCGTGGCGGGTTCAGTTCGAATGCGTCCTTGTCATCTTGGCTCATGGGATCCAGCCTAACCGTCCAACGGTGTGGCAATGGCCAGCACCTCATCAATCATCTGCTGCGTCCCGCGCGAGAATTCAAGCGGACAGGGGTAAGGCTCTCCTGACCGGATTGATGCGCAAAAGGCCTCGACTTGCGTCTTGTATTGCTGCGCGGCAGGGAACCGTTCAACGCGAAGTCCCTGACCGGGTTGGTGAATTTCGATGCGCGCCTCGCCAAAGTTCTGCGGGTTGAACGGGGCGGTCAACCGCATCAAACCTTCTGTTCCGTGAAACTCCATCGCCTGATGCAGATGCATCCTGGTTGAAACATAGGCGGAATAGGTTGGACCATCGGCAAAGCGCGCCTGTATGTCAGCAAAGGTGTCATAGCCATTTTCGAACCGCACCCGCGCGTGCTCAACGGTGGGGTCCGCGCCCATCACAAAGCGGGCCGAGCCAAAGATATAGACACCAATATCGCGCAATCCGCCCCCGGCTTCTGGTTGGTTGCGGATGTTTCCGGGGTCCGCGCTGTTATCATAGGTGAACGCCCCGGTGATATGCCGAACCTCTCCGATCCCACCATCCGCTACCAATTGGCGTGCGCGCTGCCATTGTGGGTGATGCACGATCATGTAGGCCTCAGCGGCCAGCAACCCGCTGGCATCGCGCGCCGCGATGATCTGATCAACCTCTTCCACCGTCATGCCAATGGGCTTTTCTGTCAGGACATGTTTGCCAGCGGCCAGTGCCTTGAGCGTCCACTCGGCATGCAGGTGATGCGGGAGCGGAATGTAGACGGCGTCGATATCACTCGCGGCCAGCAGCTCGTCGTAACTGCTCTCGGCCCGGCATCCGGGAGCGAACTCTTGAAACGGTGCAACCTTTTGTGGGGATCGTGAGGCCACAGCCACAAGCTCCGCACCACGTGCAGCGTGAATCGCAGGCCCCATATGCTCACGCGCGAATTTGGCCGCCCCCAGGATGCCCCACCTTAGTGTCCCGATCATCTCATTCCCCCCGTCATTGCACTCAGCCTTTGGCTCGGAGCCGCCGTCACATGGGAAGGAGGCCCGAAGTCGCCGCAGGGATCAAGCAAAATTGCCGAGGGTCCGCACCGACCTGTCGGTGTCGATGCGGCCATTTTACTGGATCGCTGGGGGGGCTTCGGGCAGACCGGACATGGGATGTCGGCTCCGAGCTCTTTGGCTTGGTGAGACCAGAATATCCCCGAAACAAAAAACGCCGCCAAAGGCGGCGTCCCCTCGGGTCACAGCCAGCGAAGCTGGCGAAGAGGGAGGTGGGAGGGCCCGACCCGAACGGAATGATCGGAGCGGGCCATGGGGTCTTATGCGTTGGCCAGCATGCCCTTTTCACGGGCAAGTTCGCGCATTTTCTTTTGCAGCTTCTCGAAAGCGCGCACTTCGATTTGGCGGATGCGCTCGCGGCTGACGTCGTATTGGCCGGACAGTTCTTCAAGCGTAACGACTTGATCCTGCAAACGGCGCTGCATCAGGATGTCTTTCTCGCGGTCGTTCAACACTGACATGGCCTCAGCCAAAAGCTCCCGGCGCGCGTCCAACTCGTCCTTCGCCTCATAGTCGCTGGCCTGATCGGCGTCTTCGTCCTCAAGCCAGTCCTGCCATTGCGTTGCGCTGTCACCGTCAGTGCCCACCATAGCGTTAAGCGAAGCGTCACCACCAGACAAACGGCGGTTCATGCTGATGACTTCGGTTTCCGTCACGCCCAGATCAGTCGCGATCTTCTCGACGTGCTCGGGCCGCAGGTCACCGTCCTCAAGCGCGCCGATGCGGCTCTTGGCTTTGCGCAGGTTGAAAAATAGCTTCTTCTGCGCCGAGGTCGTGCCCAGCTTAACAAGGCTCCAAGACCGCAGGATGTATTCTTGAATGGACGCGCGGATCCACCACATCGCATAGGTCGCGAGGCGGAACCCCTTCTCAGGGTCAAAGCGTTTCACGGCCTGCATGAGACCAACATTGGCTTCGGAAATCACTTCAGCCTGTGGAAGCCCGTAGCCGCGATAGCCCATCGCGATTTTAGCCGCCAAACGCAGGTGAGATGTCACCATCTTGTGCGCCGATGCGCTGTCTTCGTTTTCGACCCATGCTTTGGCCAGCATGTATTCCTCTTCAGGTTCCAGCATCGGAAATTTGCGGATTTCCTGAAGATAGCGGTTCAGCCCGCCTTCGGGTGAGGGTGCGGGAAGGTTTGCATAATTTGCCATGGTGTCCCCCTAATGAACAAACTCTGGGCCTATGTTTAGCCCGTTAACATCGGATATGGGAAACTGAACCCACCGGTTCAAGTCCCAAGGCTGCAAAATCATCTGCGCCTGACTGTTATTGATAAAATCGTCGGTCTCAGGCGATAGTTCCACGCCGCTCACGCGCATGTGCTGTGCGTTACGAAACCTGACGTAAAACACCGATCAAATGCGCCATATCCGCCGGCATCGGTGCTGAAAACTGTAACATTTGCCCGGTAATCGGGTGTTCAAAGCCCAACGTGGCAGCATGCAACGCTTGCCGATCAAAGGCTTGAACGGCTGAAATCATGTCAGGCGACAGAGACTTGGCCGCAAGTTTGCGTTTGCCACCATAGACCGGGTCCCCGATCAAACCATGGCCGGCATACGCCAAATGAACACGGATCTGGTGCGTGCGCCCGGTTTCCAAACGACACTCGACAAGGCTCAGCGCGCCGGGCGCTCCAAACACCTCTTGCAGTTGGGCGCGGGTGACGGCGTGGCGACCGGCGTCGAACAGGACCGCCTGCCTTTGACGATCTGTTTTGTGACGCGCCAGATGCGTGGTTATTTTTAGAGTGTTTCCCGGCTCAAAACTGATCCCGCGCAATCCGCGCAGACGCGGGTCACCGGCATCTGGAACACCATAGACCACGGCCAGATATCGGCGTTCCGCACTGTGTGCTTCGAATTGTGCGGCCAGACCGTGATGGGCCGCATCTGATTTGGCCACAACAAGAAGCCCGGACGTATCCTTGTCGATCCGGTGCACAATGCCGGGCCGCTGCACGCCACCAATGCCAGAAAGGCTATCGCCGCAATGTGCGAGCAAGGCGTTGACCAAGGTGCCATTCGGTGTCCCCGGTGCGGGATGTACGACCATGCCCGCCGGTTTGTTGACGACGATCAGGTCGGCATCCTCGTGGACGACATCCAATGCGATGTCCTGAGCAACCGTGTCCAACTGCGCAGCCTCTGGAACGGCGATGGTAATCACACTGCCTTCGTCGACCTTTCCTTTTTGGTCGGTGACGATCTTGCCATCGACGGCGACTGCGCCGTCAGAGATCAAGCGTACGAGGCGCGAACGTGACAGCGCAGCTTCGTCTGGCACATCGCGCGCCAAGGCTTTATCCAAACGCGCAGGCGGCGCTGCGCCAATCTGAAAGGTCACGACCGTGGACATGAATTCCTCTTCGGACAAATCGCCGGAACCGTTTGAAGAACCGGCAAACCTGCGGTTTCTAAGACGGCTGGTGACGGTGCTGACCGCCACCATGATTATCGGGGTCATAACCATCGTTGGCCTGCTTGTCATGCGGCTAAACACGCCGATCGCCGCGGATCGGGCTACGGAGTTCTCAGCAACCGAAATCGCGGTTCCTGCAGGAGCGGTGGTAACAGCCGTGACGCGCACCGAAAACGAGGTCCTTGTCGTGACAGAAGATCGACGTCTTCTGATGTTCGACAGGTCGGGACAGACGCTCTTACGTGAGATCCCGCTTGATTGACGGCCCCACGCAGTCTGCGTGCTTAACCGAAAGGGCCGCTTGCCTTGCAACGTTCGTCTGCGTGCCGTTTCAGACCCTGCCTGATGCGGAAAAGGGCATGTGACTGGCCAGCCGTGATCGACACGCTACTGTTTTATGCATGACATGGAAAACCTGCATTCTCGCATCAGTCACTGCCCTTTGGCCAATGGGCGTCGTGGCAGAAACGCTGCCCACGGATCAAGACATTTATCTATTAGGCGAAGTCCACGACAATCCGCGCCATCACCTTGGGCAAGCGGCCATGATCGAAGAAATCCAGCCAAAGGCGGTGGTCTTCGAACAACTTAGCCCGCGCGGCGCGCAGATCGCGAATACCACGCCTCGCGACGATCTGACCGCATTGGGCGAGGCCATGAACTGGGACGAAAGCGGCTGGCCTCCGTTTCGGATGTATGCCGTCATCTTTGACGTCATGGGCGATACTCCTGCTGTGGGAATGGCCAGTCCGTTTGGCAAAGCCCGTGAAGCATTTGCGAGCGGTGCTGCCGCGACGTTTGGTGCTGGCGCAGAGCAATTCGGTCTGACGACGTCGCTGGATGGCACAGAACAAGCCGCGCGCGAACAACTACAGTATGATGCCCATTGCGCAGCGATGCCTCTCGAAATGATGCCTGGCATGGTCGAAGCGCAACGCTACCGGGATGCCGCCTTTGCCCAGACCATCATCCAAGCGGTCGAGACCTATGGCAGCCCGGTCGCCGTGATATTGGGCAATGGACATGCGAGGACAGACTGGGCCGTGCCGCGCTTTCTCGAACGCGTCTCACCGGACTTAGAGGTGTTCTCTGTGGGTTTCGTCGAGATTGGTGCGCCTGACCTGCCCTTTGACCTCCAGATTCCAACCGAGGCGCCGGATCGAGGAGATCCCTGCGCGGCGCTTGCCCCGAAAACCTGAGTTGCAGCATGGAAGCTGTCCGAAAGGACGGCATGCGGACGCGGACACGGGTAGGCCTGCTTAGATTGGCAGCGCTGGAAGGAATGGTGGTACCACCTCCCCGGCTCGAACGGGGGACCTCCTGATCCACAATCAGGCGCTCTAACCAACTGAGCTAAGGCGGCACGCGAGGTGGCATGTAGCAGAGCCACCTTCAGATGTGCAAGGGGCTTTGCGCATGGCTAAAGCTGTTTCAGCCATGTTTGTTCGATCAAATCCTGACCAAAGCTGTGGACTGGGCGCGCCGCTACAAGATCGAAGCCATGCGTGCGGTAAAGATGGCCTGCCGCTCGGTGGCTTTCATGGGTCCAAAGGGTCATTTTGCGGTACCCTGCGTCTCGCGCAAAGGCGCAGCACGTGTTCAACAACAGCTTACCGACCCCCTGTCCCCGAAGGACAGAGGAGACAAAGAACAGCCTGAGTTTTGCGGTTTAGTCATCCAGCGCGACGCAAAAAATCGATCCTGCACGCGCGCCATCCATGTCGACAATCCAGCCGCGTTCTCGCGTTGGATCATGGGCGTCTACAAAGTCGTTCAGGATCGAACGCACCAACGACCCGAAGCTGTCATCAAACCCGTCATTTTCTGCGTAATGCGCGGCATGCGCCTCAACCAGCCAATCCAGATCATCTGATCGAAATGCGCGAAGTGTAACTTTGCTCATGAGGCTAGTCTGATGCAGAGGGCTTGCGGTGCAAGGGGCCTCTGGCCTATCTGCGGTGAAAAGGAGCATCCCATGGGCATCAACACAGAACGCGATATCGAGGCAAACCTGCAAATTGGTCCGACTGATCTGGGCATGGTCCGGTTGTTTATCGAAGCGACCAACGGTCTTGAGATTCCAATGGACTTTGCCCCAGACGAAGCCCGCGAGATCGCAGAAGAGATTTTGGCCGCCGCCAAGGTGGCCGAAGGCGTGAAGCGCTAGGGCCTGCCTTACTTTTCATTGCCAGCACTGACTGACCGCCGTGACGGCCCTGCCGCGACTATCCCCAGACCAAACTGAGTTCAGGATCGCGGGCCGCATGTGACCGCAAGGCGGCGTGGCGTGCAAATTTCTGGATCATCACCTTGCGTCTTGCCGGCGCCAGTTTGGTTTCCGGTCCCATCCTGATGATTTCGGCATCATAGGCGTCCGCAATCATTAACCCCGTATCATCGGGCAAAAGCTCGGTCGGGAATGCCTCATCAACGGCCCAGAAATACCTGTCACACCACTCCAGATACCCCTGCCATTTCTGATCCGAAGCAAAATCCGCACGGCTGGATTTGCATTCGACAATCCAGACCTCACCCTTCGGGCCCAACGCCATAACGTCCACGCGCTTTCCGGATGTGGGTGTCAATTCCTCGACCGTGACGAAATCATAGCCCAGCAAGTGCCGACACACGCCCCGCGCCAAGAGCTGGCCGGGTTTCAACGCTCGTGATGTTGCCAAATCGTTCATGCGTCAATCATGAACGATACGTGAACAAATGCAAGTTAATACGGTTGGGTTGCCCCTACGGACAGCCGACGCAAGGCAGCGTTGTCTTCTTCGTTCAGCCTCTCTGCATCGCGAGTCAGGGCATGGATTTCGCCAACCAGGCCCGTCAGCTCTGCGATCTCGTCGTCAGAAAACTCGCGGTCCTCACGGGCAAATCCGCATACCGAGCGCGAGCCTTCTTCATTGATGGCAATCGCCACGCCAAAACGCAGACCATGCTCTGCAGCGGCCTGCAATACGCCAGCGGGATCGTTCGGTGCAAAGACCGACCATCGCGCTGCACCTGTATTGGCAAGCCCCCAAGCAACAACGGGGTCGCGCATGACAAGCGAATTCTGGGTATAATAGGCCGTCCATTCTGCGCTGTAGGTCTGCAAGAGAAATGCAGGCGACGTGAACTTGAAATGAAGCGCGAGCGCGCAGCCTTGGGGCGCACACTCGGAAATGCGTTCCATGATCGAAACGACGCTTTCGGGGGTTTTCATGCCTGTGGCTCACATTCCTGAATTGTGACGCTGGTCCAAACGCTGTTCGAACTATACCATGCTACTTAAGGCTGTCGAGCATTCGCCCGGCAGTTGCAAGTTGCAAACCTCCGATAGGACAGCCGACACCGTGACCGACCAAGGGTTAAGACAGCAATTGGAAGAGATTGCCCCCGCCGGCCACTATGTCGCCATCCGGATCGGCTTTGCCTTTCCCGTCTACGAAGAGAACGGTCTACCCACGGAGTGGGTCGAGCTTTATACCGCTGACGGGCTCATGCTGCGCGATCCGATTGTCAATTGGATGTACGGCAATGTCGGCGTCATTCGGTGGAGCGCGCTGGACGCCCCTGATCCAAACGCAGTGCTGAAAATGGCCCGGCAACATGGGCTCGTCTACGGTGCGGTGGCGTGTTGCATGGACCCTGCAACTGCCGAGCGCAGCTATGGATCTTTTGCCCGCGCGGATCGTGAGTTTACCGATCAAGAGTTGCGACGCCTTGAGACCATCGTGAAGTCTCAACACACTGCGCGCCGCCGCCCCGCCAGCCTGACCCAGGCCGAGTCTGAGGCGCTGCGTCACGTCCGTGACGGATTGCGGTTCAAGGAAATTGCGTTCTTGCTCGGTATCTCCGAAAGCGCCGTGAAGGCGCGATTGACCAATGCCAAGCGCAAGCTGAATGCCAAGACATCAGTTCAGGCGGTATCTATTGCGACGACTTTCAGTCTGATCTGATCCGCCCTCCTCAAAACAACCATAAATCCTTCATCTTCCACCGCGCCGAGACCTGCTCTGCGCGTTTCATAATTCACGCTTAAGGCAAATACAAATCCATTAACTCTCGTTAAAGTTGTATCTCCAAGAGGAGAAAACAATGGAACTGATCACTTTCAATTTGTCGTCCGCGCACCTCTGTGGGACCGCGTTTCACGACTTTCTGGCGCTCCGCAAACGCCATTTCGTAGACACTTTGAATTGGGACATCCCACATGATGATGCGGTCGAGATGGACCAATACGATACGCCGTTGGCATGGTATTCGTGCGTAAGGCTCAAAGATAAGATCATCGGCGGCGCCCGGATTATGCCGACAAACGCGCGCTGGGGCGCGCATGGCTATATGCTGGGGGACGCGTATCAGGGTCGCATTCCCGGTATCCCGCGAACCGCCCTGCCCCACATGATCCAAAAACGCAGCGTCTGGGAATGCACGCGGCTTGTGATCGACCCGTCTCTGGCTGACCCGACCGCGCGATCCTTTTGCCTGGAACTGATTTGCAACGGGCTGGTTGGCATCGCGCAATCCCATGGGGCAAGCGAACTGATCACTCTCACCCGGCTGCCGCTCATGCGCACGCTGCGCGGTCTTGGGTTCGACGTCTCACTGATCGGTCGACCCTATGTGTCAGAGGAAGACAGGCACACCTATGCCGTCATGGGCATGCCGGCGATCATGAGCAGACCTGCCCTTGCCGCTGAATAAAAGCGAAAGTGAACTGCCGGTTTTTTTGAAATAACGGCAGTCTACCCATCCATCCCGGCGATCCGCTTGCCAAGTGGTTGAGCGACACCTATGTGGACGCTTGGCGGGTGCTGCCCTTCTCGTGACGGCTAAATTCCGGTGGCCTTAAGCAAATCCGAGGGCGCTGGCTCTGTCTGGATCCTGGTTCAGTTAACTGGTGCCCACCTGTACATACAGGTCCTCGGGAATTTTGCGCGCCGCACGGTTGCGATTTTGCGGGCCCGCCACTTTCGACCCTGCGTTTTGAGCACGTCTTGCGATGCGTATGCTCTCAGACCTGGATTTCCACGCTGTCCATCCAGCGAACAACCTGCTTCAGCAGGCTGAGCACCTCTGCATCGCGGGCCGCATCATGCATGAACGCATGCGGCTGTCCCGGTGCCTCAATCACCCGGTGCGGGCGTTCTGCAATCAGGTTCAGAAGCTGTGTGTTGTCATCAGCCAGCGGATCATCCGTCGCCTTGACGAGGCAGACCGGAGCACCGGTCGGCGAAATCCTATCGCGCACTTCGGCAGGGTCACGCAGACCGATCCGGTTGTAGATATCCTGCATCCCCTGGCAGGTCAGCGTCCCGTCCTGTGGTCCGAGCGCGCGAAGCGACGGACTGTCAACAACCCCATAGGCTCCATAGAGCCCAATCACTCCAAGTGTCGCGCCAGGCACACCAGCATCCGCCCAAAGGGCCATCGCCGCCCCAGCACTGTCTCCGGCGACGAACACGCGGCCTTCATGGGCAAGACAGCCGCGTAACCTTGCAACCGCGTCGTCCGGTTGAGCGGGCCAAAGATGTTCAGGCGCAAGGCGGTAAGACACCGAGATTACCCGCCGCCGTGACGTCTTGGCCAGCATGGCGCAGAGCACCCGATGCGTGTCTGGCGACCCGATCATCCAGCTTCCGCCATGGAAATAAAGGATTGGCGCGCCTGCCTCGGTCTCGGGACGGAAATGCAGGCCTTTCAGACCAACGCGATGCTCGACAGTGACCTCAACATCCGCCGGCATATCGACCAAAAGCTCGGCGCGTAGATTTGCATAGTCCCGCCGCATCTGCTCCGGGTCATCATTGGCCCAGTCGATCGGCGGCAGGATTGTCATGCAAAAGCGTCCGGCTTGGCCTCGCGCGCCATGTGATCAAGTACGGCGTTTACAAAGCGCGCTTCTTTTCCGTCAGGGAAAAACGCGGAAGCCACATCAAGGAATTCGACGATCACGACCTTGGGCGGCGTACGCGTGTCCAAAAACTCTGATCCTGCCGCGCGGAAGAGCGCGCGCAAGGTCGGGTCGATCCGCGCAATCGGCCATTTGGCAACCAGCGCGCGGTCGGTCATCTGGTCAATCTTGGCCTGTTCGTTGACAGCCCCGTCCACGATGGACCGAAACAGGTCAACATCCCCTTCTTCGAACTCGCCCTCCTCATAGGAGGCGCCAAAGCGGTGATCTTCGAACTCCTGCTCGACTTCCTTTGTCGTCTGACCAGACGTTTCCATCTGGAAGAGCGCCTGCACAGCATACAGCCGCGCCGCGCTGCGCATGCGGCGTTTCTGGTTGCCAGAGGCGTTATGCCCGCGTGCCGGTGCAGCAGGCTGCGGAGTGTCGTCGGTCATGCCAGTTTGATCTCATCACTTGCGGGTTTGAACCCAAGCGGCCCCTTTGGAGAGCCCCACTTGCGCGCTAGTGCCAAGAGATGCAAGGCCGCCGCTGCCGCACCCCCAGCCGTATCAAGCCGGTTCACGTCGGCGCGTTCTTCGGCCTGCTCCATATTCTCGACGGTGATGATCCCGTTGCCGATGCAAACACCTTGCAGTCCCAGCATCATCAGTCCGCGCGCGCTTTCGTTCACAACAACATCGTAATGTGACGTGCGGCCGCGGATCACGCAGCCCAGCGCGACAAAGCAGTCATAATTCGACATGCGATTGGCCATGCCAACGGCTGGCGGGATTTCCAGCGATCCAGGCACCTCGATCGTGTCATGGTCCGCCCCAACGCTTTCCAGCACGGCACGGGCCGACGCCAACTGCGCATTGGAAATAGCTGTGTAATATGGCGCGATCACGATGGCCGCTTTGACGGGCTTGTCAAAGGCCGGCAGTGCCATGTCATTGTCTGAATGTCCGGCCATCAGCCAAGCTCCGAAATTTTGCGTGTGCCCACAATCTCAAGCCCGTAGGCATCAAGACCCACCACCTTGGGGGTTGGCGAATTGGTCATCAGGATCAGTTTTGAGAGCCCGAGCGATGACAGGATTTGCGCGCCCAGTCCGTATTGGCGCAGTGTCTGCGGGCTGACTTCTTCGGCGGCGGCAAGCTTCATGTGCAGGTCGCGCAACAAGACGACAACGCCGCGTCCCTCGTCTGCAATCATTTTCATCGCATCCGAAAATTCGCCAGCGCGACCTTTGGGTCCGGTACCGACCAGATCAAGCAGTGGGTCCATGGAGTGCATGCGCACCAGCACGGGCTCGCCATCGTCGATATCGCCCTTGATCAGCGCGATATGTTCCGCTCCTTGCGTCTCATCCGTGTAAATCCGCAGCTTCCAAGATCCGCCGAACTCGGACTGGATGGTTTCCTCAGTCCGCACGCGGACAAGGTTATCGTGACGACGGCGATAGGCGATCAAATCGCTGATCGTCCCGATTTTCAGTCCGTGCATCTGGGCAAAGGCGATGAGGTCCGGCAGGCGCGCCATTTCACCGTCTTCTTTCATGATCTCACAGATCACGCCCGAAGGGTTCAGACCGGCAAGACGGCTGATATCCACCGCCGCCTCTGTATGACCGGCGCGCACAAGAACACCGCCTTCGCGGGCGCGCAGCGGAAACACGTGGCCCGGGGTCGCAATATCCTGCGCTCCTTTCGAAGCATCGACAGCCACCGCCACTGTCTTGGCCCGGTCAGCCGCCGAAATGCCCGTGGTGACACCCTCGCGCGCTTCGATCGACACGGTAAAGGCAGTTTCATGACGCGACGAGTTCTGCGACGCCATCAAAGGCAAGCCCAGCGCATCCAGACGTTCCGAGGTCAGCGACAGACAGATCAACCCGCGCCCATGGGTGGCCATAAAGTTGATCGCGTCCGGCGTCGCCCATTGGGCCGGGATCACAAGGTCACCTTCATTCTCACGGTCTTCGTGATCGACGAGGATGAACATCTTGCCATTGCGGGCATCGTCGATGATTTCTTCGATGCTACTGATAGCATCGGACCAGTCCTGTTCGACTGGGCCGGGTTTTTCAAAAGGCACGGTCTCGGCGGTCATCTCATCTCTCCAAAATACCGGTCGGCTGGCAGATAGCCTGCGGTGCGTCCTGCGTCAGCCCATTCGCGTTCTAACGTGGTGTCGCCAATTACAAGTACGCCGTCACGCGGCAGTTTTTGATCCAAAAGCGCCCCGCGCACCTGATCACGCATCGCCGTCCAAGAGTGCGTGAACTTGGGTGCGCCATAGGCCGCGTCCAACTGCACATTGGCGGCAGCGACCTCGTCGGCCACCAAGGGATGATGCACCATCGCGACTTTGCCCGCATCCTTGATCTGATCCAGCGCCCTGGCGTGGCCCTCATCCAGTCGGACAGTTTTCATCCTGAGTGCATTGGACGAAAACAGGAAACCGATGACATCGCGTCCGGTCGAAGCCCGGACACCTGCATAAGTCTTATAATCCAGGCCAAGCTCGCGCGCCCGCTGGACCCGCATTTTCAGAACAAAGAGCGGCAATGTCGGCACAAGGTCCTTGCGCGCCT
Source organism: Shimia ponticola (assembly GCF_007995215.1). Taxonomy (GTDB): domain Bacteria; phylum Pseudomonadota; class Alphaproteobacteria; order Rhodobacterales; family Rhodobacteraceae; genus Shimia_B; species Shimia_B ponticola. Next base: position 216,436 of record NZ_VCDK01000001.1, on the reverse strand, counting down.
TGTTCCAAAGGTAGCGGCGGTACGTAACGCCGCGATCCATGCTTGGGCCGTTATTGTGGCCAAGGCCGGGCAAATCCCCCGACATCAGGACGCCTCGGCAAGCCGCGCAACATAGCGAGCCAGCGTATCTATTTCGAGATTGACCGCGTCACCCACGGCTACGCCACCCCACGTTGTCACCTGTTTGGTGTGCGGGATCATGTTGACGCCAAAGACGTCACCTTCGACCTCGTTCACCGTCAGGGATGTGCCATTCAAGGCGACAGATCCTTTGGGTGCAATAAACTTGGCCAATTCGGAGGGCGCTTTGAATCTGACACGGGTGCTGTCGCCTTCGTCCGTCAGGGCGATGACCTCGGCCACCCCATCCACATGGCCTGACACGATATGGCCGCCAAGCTCGTCTCCCACCTTAAGCGCACGCTCAAGATTGACGCTGTCGCCGATGGTCCAAGTGCCAAGGTTCGTTTTAGACAGGCTCTCGGCCGAAATATCGACATCGAACCAACCGTCACCCTTATCTACGACCGTCAGGCAGCATCCGTCGCAGGCGATAGATGCGCCCATGTCGACTGTCGCCATGTCATAGGCAGTTTCAATGCGCGCACGCAGATCACCCTGCGGCGTCAACGCCTTGATACGCCCCACATCTGTGACAATCCCTGTAAACATGGCGTGTGTCCCCTCGTCAGCAACACATCGGAGGTAACGCCTGCTCGGTTTGAGGACAAGGGACTGCATTCGCGCACCCAAAGGCGGGCCCGCCACCCAAATGGACCACTTTGCCTATTCGAAAGAACATTGGATTCCTTAGGAATTTCGTGACAGCAAGCCTTAATGCTGCCTCAAAAGGGGGCTAGAGAATTTACCTAGGGTACGAATGGGTCGTGGGTATGGCCGAACAAAAGCGCAGTTTCTTGTTTCTTCAGGGTCCACATGGCCCCTTTTTCCACAGGCTGGCACGGATTGTGCGGGCTGCTGGCGCCGACGTGCATCGGGTGGGATTCAACGCCGGTGATCGTGCGTTCTGGTTCGGGGCACCCGGTTATATCCCCTTCAAATCTCCGATCGACGAATGGGCGGATCGTTTTGACACCTTGGTCAAGGCGCACAACATCACCGATATCGTTCTCTATGGTGATACCCGCCCCGTTCATGCCATCGCCATCGAACGTGCCCGCGCCTTGGGGCTGGGCGTGCATGTCTTCGAGGAAGGGTACTTGCGCCCTTATTGGGTGACCTACGAACGTGGCGGCTCAAACGGCAACTCACGCCTGATGGACCTCAAAATTCCCGAAATGCAAAAAGCGCTCGAACAGTCTGATCTGGACGTTCCAGAGGCGCCAACGCATTGGGGCGACATGAACCAGCACATCTTTTACGGGTTCCTCTACCACCTGTTCGTGATGTTCCTGAACTTTGGATACCGCGCCATCGGGTCTCATCGCAGCACGCCTGTAGTGATTGAGTTCCAGCTGTATCTAAAGCGGTTCTTGATGTTGCCATTCGTGCGTATGGATCGCGGCATTTCAACAGCCCGCATCAAAGCAGGGGGTTTCCCCTACCACCTTGTTCTGATGCAACTTGAACATGACAGCAGTTTTCAGATGCATTCGCCCTTCGAGGAGATGTCTGAATTCATCGACCTTGTGATCAAGGGCTTCGCAGAGGGTGCGCCGCGCCATCACCATCTGGTGTTCAAGGCCCATCCGATGGAGTCAGGTCGTCTGCCGATGCGCAAAGTCATGCGCCACATGGCCAAAAAGTACGGCGTCGCTGGACGGGTCCACTATGTGCCAGGCGGAAAGCTTGCCAAGTTGCTGAACCATGCCCGGACGGGCGTGACGGTCAATTCGACAGCGGCACAACAGGTCCTGCGCCGAGGCATCCCGCTGAAAGTGTTCGGGACTGCGGTCTACAACAAACCAGAGTTCGTTTCAGACAAACCTCTTGCAGATTTCTTTGCGCAACCCGGACGCCCGGACAACCGCGCCTACAAGGACTACCGCCGCTTCCTGCTGGAAACATCCCAGATGCCCGGTGGCTTTTATTCGATCCGGGGCCGCAGGCAGCTGCTTCGCCAAGTGGTCGACATGATGCTGGCCGAGGAAGATCCCTACGAGGCCCTGCAAACCGGCAGTGCCGCGCCAAGGCAACAGTTGCGTGTCGTGAGCGATTGAGCACAAGCCCTAGCGGTTCCAATTCCCTTGGGATTCTGCTACTTTAAAAGAAAAACTTGAGGCAGTTTCAGGTACAAGGGGTCTGGGCAGTGAACTCCCACTCAACATCCGGCACGCGCCGGTGGGTTCAACTGATGGTTGGACTTTGCAGTTTTCTGGTCGTGGCATCCTGCGGTTTGCCGCGCCCTGGGCCGTCTAAGGCCGAGATTTTCGAAGGCTCTGTGCAGCGCAGCGGTGATGCCTTTATCGTCGTCGTCAGCGACCGGGTCACGCGCGCCACTGCCGTGACCCCAGCATTTGGATTCAGCGAAGGGTTCCAAAACGCCGCCATCGTTGGATCTGATACGATCCGCCCCGGCGACACGTTGGGGCTGACGATCTGGGAAAACGTGCAGGACGGTCTACTGGCATCTGAAGGTCAGAACGCCACTGTTCTGGAAGAAGTGCAGGTTGACGGCGCAGGTTTCATCTTTGTCCCCTACGCAGGTCGCATACGCGCAGCGGGCAATACGCCAGAGGCCATTCGCCGCCTGATCACCTCGCGTCTGGACGAACAAACGCCTGACCCACAGGTCCAGGTCCGCCGCCTCGCAGGCGACGGCGCGACTGTTTCGGTCGTGGGTTCTGTGGGCGGCCAAGGCGTTTATGCCATCGAACGCCCAACGCGCACGCTGTCATCCATGCTTGCACGCGCAGGCGGGATTACGATCCCTGCCGAGATCGCGCAGATTACCGTTATCCGCGGAAAACACAGCGGCAAGATCTGGTTTCAGGATCTGTTCGACAACCCGCATTTCGACATTGCCCTGCGCGGTGGCGACCGCATTCTGGTCGAAGAAGACACCCGCTCCTTCACCGCGCTTGGTGCGACCGGTGCTCAAAACCGTGTTCCGTTTGAAAGCCAGACAATCTCGGCGATTGAGGCGATTGCATCCGTTGGCGGCCTGAATTCAAACACCGCAGACCCAACGGGCGTCTTTGTGTTCCGCAACGAACCAGCAGCGGTCGCAGCCAATGTGGTGGGTCGCAACGATCTGATTGGCGACCAGCGGGTTGCCTATGTCCTCGACCTGACCCAGCCAAATGGGATGTTCCAAGCTCGCGATTTTGCCATCCGAGACGGCGACACGGTTTATGTCACCGAGGCACCATTCGTGACATGGAACAAAACGATCTCAGCACTGACCGGCTCGCTTAGCTCCGTCAACGCGCTCAATACGTTGGCCAGCGGCGGCGGAGCCAACTAAGCCCGTGGAACGGCAGTCGCTGTTTGTCTTTAATGGCGGCTTCCTGACCCAGCGCCGGGTGCGCCGTATCCTTGATCTGGCCGGATTTGATATCCGGCTAGGCAAACCTTCGGAAAATCAGGCGATTGGCATTTGGGGCAACTCGCCCACGGCCCATCGCGGCACGCGTGTTGCAGAAACCACTGGGAGCCCCGTGATCCGGGTCGAAGATGCCCTTCTGCGTTCGGTCCATCCCGGGCGCAATGGCGACCCGGCCTGCGGTCTGTTGATCGACCGTAAAGGCGTGCATTTCGATCCGTCAAAACCATCGCACATAGAAACGCTTCTGGCGACGCATCCACTTGACGACAGCGCTCTGTTGCGACGGGCGCGGCACGGTATTGAGGCGATGACATATTGGCACCTGTCGAAATACAACGCCTTTGCGCCGCATCTTGAACCGCCTGCCCCGGGCTATGTGGTTGTGGTGGATCAAACACATGGCGATGCATCGGTAACAGCGTCTGGCGCCGATCGCGGGACGTTTCAGGAAATGCTGGTTCATGCCCAAACTGAGCACCCTGATGCCCGCATCCTGATCAAGACACATCCCGAGACCTCTGCCGGTCATCGTAGCGGGTATTACACGGATGCTGACACGTCCGAACGTGTGCAGCTTTTCTCTGATCCGATTAGCCCATGGCGGCTCTTGGAAGGTGCAAGAGGAGTCTACACGGTAAGCTCAGGCTTGGGTTTTGAAGCGATTTTTGCGGGGCATAAACCGCGCGTGTTCGGGCAACCCTTCTACGCCGGTTGGGGCCTCACGGATGACGAAAATCCACATCCGCGCCGCGCGCGGACTCTGACACGCGCGCAACTCTTTGCTGCGGCGATGATCCTTTACCCTACATGGTACGATCCCTACCGCGACCGCCTTTGCGAATTGGAAGATGTCATCGCGAACCTAGCCGCGCAGGCGCGCGCTTGGCGTGAGGATTGCGATGGATGGGTCGCGACAGGCATGCGTCTCTGGAAAAGACGGCCGCTGACGCAATTCTTTGGCTCAGTAAAGGCCCCAGTCTTTGTCGATGATCCGGCCAAGGCGGGTGATCGTGCCACCGCCCTCGACCGCCCCACCATGGTCTGGGCGGGCAAAGCATCACCCGATACGGATGCGGCACGCATTGAGGATGGGTTTCTCCGGTCCAAGGGCTTGGGCGCTGACCTTACGCCACCCTTGTCCTTGGTCATCGATGATCTTGGCATCTACTACGACCCGACCCGCGAAAGCAGGTTGGAACACCTCATCGCCGATGCAGCGACCTTACCCGACGCCGCGCTTGAACGAGCCGCTGCCTTGAAGGAACGGCTGATCAAGGGGGGCCTTTCCAAATACAACCTCGGCGGCGCGCAGCGCGACATGCCGGAAGGGCATAGAATCCTTGTTCCCGGCCAAGTCGAAGACGACGCCTCAATCCGTTTGGGAACCGCGGATATCAGCACCAATCTAGCGCTATTGAAGACAACGCGGCAGCACAATCCGGACGCGTTGATCATCTATAAACCACATCCGGATGTCGAAGCAGGGCTGCGCCCCGGACAGGTGTCGCCCGAAGACGCCCATGGATTTGCAGATGTCATCGCGGACCATGCCGACCCCATTGCGCTCTTGTCAGAGGTTCAAGAGGTCTGGACGATGACGTCGCTTCTCGGGTTCGAAGCGCTCTTGCGCGGCATCCCAACAACGTGCCTCGGAACCCCGTTCTACTGTGGTTGGGGCCTGACGCGAGACCTTGGCCGCGTTCCGGCACGCCGTCGGGCGCGCCCCACATTGGATGGTCTCATCCATGCCGCCTTGATCGACTATCCCAGATATTATGACCCGCTCACCAAACAGGCCGCCCCTGTCGAAGTGGTCGTTGACCGTCTTTTGTCCGGACACATCCCAAGGTCAGGGCTTGCCCTGCGCCTATTAGCCAAGGCTCAAGGCGTGTTGGCCTCTCAGGCACATCTGTGGCGCTGATCACTTTTTGATGCGCTGCCAGACGTGCTCTACATCCGGCCCGATCTGCCGCACGTCCTCCAAGGCAAAGCGCGGGGCCTCGGCCAAAACATCAATCCACATGGCTCCAAGTGACGGTTGGCCTTCTGCGCCGAGCACCACGCCCGCCGTGTACCCAATCATCCGATCGACGCAATCTGCTGCCAGCAATGACGCGGCCAGCGCGCCGCCCCCTTCGCAATAGATCGAGGTCAGGCCACGTTGCCCCAGTTGGCTCAGCAAATCGGGCACCGACAACTGTCGCCCCGTCACCTGAACTGGGATCATTTGCGCGCCGAGGCCCTCCCAAGTTGCAACAAGATCAGGATCGGCGTCTGTCCCATGGCAAACCCAAACCGGTACATCCTGCGCGGTGCGGGCGAGTTGCCCTGTCAGCGGAATGTCCACGCGCCGCGATGCCACGATGCGGACCGGCTGATGGTCAATGCCAAGCCCCCGCACAGTCAGCCCCGGATCATCCGCACGCGCCGTTCCTCCGCCCACCAGCACCGCATCATGGCGCGCCCGTTCAGCATGAACCGCGCGCCGTGCCTTTGGACCGGTGATCCACTGACTGTCGCCCGTCGCAGTGGCAATGCGCCCGTCAAACGAGTTGGCCAGTTTTAAGGTCACGGTAGGCCGTCCACGTGTGACGCGACTGAAAAAACCAGCATGGGCTTGATCCGCCTCCTGGTGGCAAACGCCGGCCACAACCGAAATCCCGGCATCTTGCAGGATCTGGATACCCTTGCCGGATACGCGTTCATCCGGGTCACCCGTGGCCACAACCACCCGTGCGATGCCAGCCGCAACAAGGGCCTCGGCACAAGGCGGCGTTTTTCCATGGTGCGCACAGGGTTCAAGTGTGACGTAGGCGGTCGCGCCACGCGCAGCTTCACCGGCTTGGGTCAATGCGACGACCTCGGCATGCGGGCGTCCGCCTGTTTGGGTCCAGCCTCTTCCGACAATGCGTCCGTCACGCACAATCACGCAGCCCACCGCAGGGTTGGGCCAAGTGGTCCCAGAGCCGCGCTGCCCAAGGGACAGCGCCAGGCGCATGTATCGGATATCAGCCGCATCGGTCATGTCAGGTCACCAATCGGCCAACACGGCATCGCGCGTTATTCTTCGTCCTTGGCAGGATCGGCATCCGGACGCAGCGCTTCGACGAATTCTTCAAAGTCATCGGCCGCTTGGAAGTTTTTGTAAACACTCGCAAACCGAACGTAGGCCACGGTGTCGATGCGGGCCAAAGCCTCCATCACGATCTCACCGATTGTCTTCGACGGAATGTCGGTTTCACCCATGCTTTCCAGACGCCGGACAAGACCGCTGATCATCTGATCAATGCGCTCAGGCTCAAGCGGGCGCTTTTGAAGCGCGATGCGGATCGAACGCTCAAGCTTGTCCCGGTCGAAATCCTCGCGCCGACCGTTCGACTTGATCACCGTCAGGTCGCGCAACTGAACCCGTTCATACGTCGTGAAACGACCCCCACACGCAGGGCAAAAACGTCTGCGCCGGATGGCTGCATGATCTTCTGCCGGACGGCTGTCTTTAACCTGTGTGTCCACATTTCCGCAAAATGGGCAGCGCATGGCGGCCTCCTTTGTCTCTGCCTCTCGGACGTCTCTGGGGGTTCGCCCCCTTTTTATCCACAGGCACTATAGGACCACCCCCACGATTTGGGTAGAGGGCAATTGCACCTACGTCATCTTGCGGTTTGTTGGGAAACTGGGGACCTATCGGTCGGCCAAAAACTGCAGCAGAACACGCCGCCTGTGCGGCGCTGTACGATGTTCGAGCAGATAAATCCCCTGCCATGTGCCCAAGGCAAGGCGACCACCGAGAACAGGAATGGAGAGGGACACAGGCAAATGCGCCGCCTTGATATGCGCGGGCATGTCGTCTGGGCCTTCGGCACGGTGGCGCAAATAACTCATGCTGGGATGATCGGCATCAGGAACGAAACGCGCCAACCAAGCAAGCAAATCGCGCTGCACGTCAGGGTCCGCGTTTTCTTGGATCAACAACGAGCAGGACGTGTGGCGTACGAAACACGTCAGCAGGCCATCGCCCATCCCAGACACAAAACCGGCCGCCTGATCGGTAAATTCGAGCAGCGACCGGCCATTGGTGTCGATTAACAACTCCTGTGCAGGCACAGGGTCAGTTTTGGAAGCAGTAGGTCAGATGCGCGGTCTCGGTCGTGGCCCCTGCCAAGACCAGCACAGCCGGCAAAGGATCGACGGACATCGCACAGGCGGTGGCTTGGTCTGCAGGCACCAACGGCAGGTTTGGCGCGGAGACGACTTGCGTGAACCCTGCTCGCGCCTCGGCCTCGATCACATCAATCGGGGCCTGCGTTGCGGATGCGCTCAGCGGCAGAACAATTGCGGTCAGAATTGCGAGCAGTCTCATGTCGGTCTCCATTTCTCACAGGATAAATGGGGCCGCGCGATCTTTGTTCCAATCTTCACCAGCGCACGTTTCAGTGTGCGATCTGTGCACAGATGTGATGGCTTTTAACCAAGTTTTCCAAAAGTTCTTATAAATTTGGAGATTTCCTTCTTTTCTTGCCCTGACACAGCATTTGGTGGGGGCCAGGATGCAAAAAGTTGGCATGGCAGCCTGTGCAACGCTTTGCACTCTGATCGGATTTCATGTGATGGGCGGCGGTTTCGAAGACGAATTCAACCAAATTGACCCGCAAAACTGGCACATCGCGCATTACGACTTTGCCCATCCAATGTTCGATACGGATTGGCGATCTGGTAATGTTGGACTGGCAAACGGTCTCAAGCTGTCGCTCCATCCGCATCACGGCGCCAATTGCTTTGCCGGTGCGTCTGTGCGACGCGCGGAGCCGTCTCATTTCGGCTGGTACGAAGCCACGCTGACAGCTGCGCGCGGCAGCGGCGTGATCACAGGCTTCTTTTTGTACACAGGCCCACACTATGGCACCCAACATGACGAAATCGATTGGGAGTTCTTTGGCCATGACACAACAACCGCACAGGTCGCTTGGTTCAAGGACGGCGTGTTGAGGAACAAGAAAATCCAGCTCGGCTTTGACGCCGCTGAGGGACCGAACACCTACGCGATCCATTGGCAGGCGGAATTCATTGAGTGGTATATCAACGGTCGCCTCGCTTATCGCACCACCGAAGATATTCCGCAGACGCCGCAAATGGTGTTTGCAAACGTTTGGGCCGTTGCACCGGAGTTAGAGCCTTGGGCTGGGCTTGCTGATCCGCACAAATCCACCTTCGCCATCGTGCAAAGACTCTCGGCACAAACCGGCAGCGCGCCTACCGGTCCCGATAGTTAGATGCTCTATGCAACCGTTTCGTCCGCGAAGCGTTAGCCCTCCGACACCAAGGAGGCGCACACATGAGCAACAAAACCCTATTCATCACAGGAGCATCCAGCGGCATCGGCGCAGCGACAGCACGCGCTGCCGTTGGCGCGGGCTGGAACGTCGGGCTTATGGCCCGCTCCGAGGACAAATTGGCCACATTGAAGGACGAACTGGGCGAGGCCGCGATGGCGCTTCCTGGCGATGCAATGGAGTTCTCAGTTCAGGAACAGGCGCTGTCGGCTCTCTCCGAGCGGTTTGGCTCGGTAGATGCGGCCTTCGCAAACGCGGGCACGGGACTGTCGGCTGCGGGCACGGACAAGGGCGACCCCGCAGAGTGGGAGCAGATGATCCGCATCAATGTGATGGGCGTTCTTTGGACAGCCAAGGCCGCAATGCCCTACCTCAAAAAGGCAAAAGGGCATCTTTTGATGACCGGATCCGCGGCGGGGCGCAGGCACATTCCGGGGTCTGTATACGGTGCATCGAAATGGTTTGTGCATGGATATGGCGGCAACCTCGCTGACGAAATGCGCGAATGGGGCGGCCGCTGCACCGTCATCGCACCGGGCATGGTCGATACGCCGTTCTTCGACAGTGAAAAGCCCGACAAACTCAAACCAGAAGACATTGCTGATGCCGTCATCTTCGCGCTTTCCGCTGACCCGCGCGCATCCGTGAACGAAGTCTTCATTATGCCCACAAACTGATACCGGAGAACCCCCATGACACATGCATCAAACTCGGGCAGCTCATCGCTGAGCGGTACGACATCCGACCCAAATCAAGCCAACCGGACGGGTTTGCCGGCGAAATCGGCACGAAACCCAGAAGCCGAAGAGAAGGCCAAGTCAAATGACGGCCAACCGGGCACGACCGACGATCCCAATCAGGCCAATCGCACCTAGGCGTAGGTGGTCGTCAAAAGATCTGATCGCCTTGCTGATCAATGATCTGCTTGGCTTTCAAAACCGATGCCGTCTCAGCGTCTTCGAGCGTTGAGATGACATCGGCTCTGATCAATTGATGTGTTTTGACGGTGCCGTTGATCGTCTTTTCGATCCGGGCGGCGACGCGGTAACCGTTTCCTTCGGAAATGGGTGCCGCGATGATACGGAAACCTTCGTACTCGACGATGTCTTCCTTGGGCTGCGTCTCGGCTGAACCCTTTCCAAGCATCTTTGACAGCTTGCTGAACATGATTTCGTCTCCCCTAATGCGCGCGGCGCTGAAGAAAATCCTTCGCCGCCAGCTTTACCCTCATCTTTAACGGAAAACGAAAGCCCATTCCTTGCTGCCAAGCAATGCGGCAGGGGTTGCATTTGCCGCAAGGTGCCGACGATTTGCGAGGTCGGTGACAAAAGTGGGTCTTTTTCATCAAGCGAAGCCACCCCTCATCCGACGCTATCCGTTGCATGTCACGCTTGGTCAGGTGGATAACCGGGAAGTAGACAGGTCGATAAACGCTGAACTCGGGACGTGATATCTGCGGCTTAAGGCGCCCACCATATCCTTCCTGCGTCAGATCCTTTCGCAACAAATATGCCGTCGAAGTGACATCGGCCGACCGACCTTCGATTGAAAGCTCGAGTGTACGGTCCTTCATGTGATGGGCCAGCGGCATCAGCCAGTCATATTGAGATCCGAGTGGCGTCGTTTCGCGAATTTGCTCCAATTTGAGGGCAACTGAGGGATCCGGACTGATGTCTGCAAGCGCAAAAAAGATCATGCCGCGGAGTCGGTCACGTGTGCCGGCTCCCAAAACCTTGTCTAAATTTCTGGTGATCGCGTCGATTGCTGCCAATTCGTAAGGACGGCTCTGTCGGTGCGGGTCCGTCACGTAATAGGGCTGCACCACATCACCGCGAACAAGTGCGTCAACTACCGCAAAGGTCGAATCCCAACCCCCAGTCCACAGAATATGGCGAACCTTGTTGTTTCGGTTCTCGGAAAGGATTTGGTTGGAATTCTTCATCGTGTTTGGCGGTCTGATTTAATGCACCAGCCCTATTGCGTTCATCAAGCAATGCAAACACCCGCCCCCTTTCGCTAGGCAACTCCCCGCCGGGAAATGCTTCTTAGCCAATTTTGTAGGCGGACGCGACGCGGTATGCGATATCCCATCCCTTCGTTGGTGGTACCAACACAGGCACCGCACCGCCCGCAGGGTTCTCCTGACCGCCGGGGCCGATGGCAAAAATGGGTACGGTTCATGATACTCGTCCAGCCACGTTCCGCTGCAATACGACGCGCATCATGCTTGTCGAGCGCCCGGATCGGAAAGTCGAAAATCGAAAACACTGCGGCGCCAGTCCCGTCCGCAAATGGACCTGCCGGAATATGTGCCTTTTGCGCTGCCATCGCCTCTCCGACGGTGCGGCAAATCAGCGTTTCGCGGCCATGGGGCGCCTCGATCCCGATCTCAATCACCGTGTCGTGCAAGCTTCGCGCATAAGCCACCAACCACGGGTACTGCGATCCGAATGTCCCGCGTTCCGCGAGTTCGACAAAACTGTCCTTGATGTCCTGCGCCACGACGATGTCATCGAGAGGAGTTTCAATCGTGGCCAAAAGCCGTTGCGCGACGGACGCCCCAAGACAGCGGGCGATCTCGTTGCGGATGGCGTCCATTGCCGCGCGTTCGTGACCGAGGCTCGCCCGCTTATCACTGACGATGTAGTGAGGTTGCACAATGGCCCCGTCCTGCAGGGCCATCAGCACCATGAATGTCGAATCCCAACCGCCGGTCCACAAGACGTGCCTAACGCGAACTTGCGGATCGTCGGCGTCTTCGATCACTGATCGAGGAAGCTGCGCAGCTTGCGGCTGCGGCTTGGGTGCTTCAGCTTACGCAGAGCTTTTGCTTCGATCTGGCGAATACGTTCACGGGTCACGCTGAACTGCTGGCCAACTTCCTCAAGGGTGTGGTCAGTGTTCATGCCGATGCCGAAGCGCATCCGCAAAACGCGCTCTTCACGCGGCGTGAGCGAGGACAGGACGCGCGTCGTGGTCTCTTTCAGGTTTTCCTGAATGGCTGAGTCCAGCGGCAGGATCGCGTTCTTGTCTTCGATGAAATCGCCGAGCTGCGAATCCTCTTCGTCGCCAATCGGCGTTTCGAGCGAAATCGGTTCCTTGGCGATCTTCATCACCTTGCGGACCTTTTCCAACGGCATTTGCAGCTTTTCTGCCAATTCCTCTGGTGTCGGTTCGCGCCCAATCTCGTGCAGCATCTGGCGACCTGTGCGGACCAGCTTGTTGATCGTTTCGATCATGTGGACGGGGATACGGATGGTGCGTGCCTGATCCGCGATCGACCGGGTGATCGCCTGGCGGATCCACCACGTCGCATAGGTCGAGAACTTGTAGCCGCGGCGGTATTCGAATTTATCGACGGCCTTCATCAGGCCGATGTTACCTTCCTGAATAAGATCAAGGAATTGTAGGCCGCGGTTTGTGTATTTCTTGGCGATGGAAATCACGAGGCGAAGGTTCGCTTCGACCATTTCCTTCTTGGCCTGACGGGCTTCTTTTTCGCCCTTCTGGACCTGCTGCACGATGCGGCGGAATTCGCTAATGTCGAGGCCAACATATTGACCCACTTGCGCCATGTCGGCGCGCAGGTCTTCGGCCTTGTCACGTGAGCGTTCCATGAACATCGACCAGCCACGACCGGGCTTTTCAGCCATCTCGTCCAGCCAGTTCGGATCCAACTCGCGATCCCGATAAGCTTCGATAAACTCACGACGGTTGATGCGGGCCTGGTCAGCAAGTTTCACCATCGCCGAGTCAATCGACATGATCCGGCGGTTGATGCCGTACAGCTGGTCAATCAGAGCCTCAATCCGGTTGTTGTGCAGGTGAAGTTCATTCACCAGCGCCACAATCTCGGAGCGCAAGGCCTGATAGAGTTCTTCGTCTTTTTTGCTGAAGCTGCCGTCTTCGTTCAGGGTCGCAGAAATCCGGACATCCTGCATTTCGGACAGTTGGGCAAAGTCATGGGCAATCCGGTCCAGCGTCTCAAGCACACGTGGCTTCAGCGCGGCTTCCATAGCTGCCAGGGACATGTTGGCCTGATCGTCTTCGTCGTCATCGTCGTCTTGGGCGATCGGGTTGCCGTCGGCATCCAGCTCGGGGCCGGTGTCTTTCTTGGCTTCTGTCGTTGCTCCGGCGGCAGCCGTCGTGTCGACCACGGGCTCGTCTTCGCCGTCCTCACCCATCTGGTTGCCGAACGTCGCCTCAAGGTCGATCACGTCGCGCAGCAAGATGTCTTCGCCAAGAAGTTCGTCTCGCCAGATCGTAATCGCCTGGAATGTCAGCGGGCTCTCGCAGAGGCCCGCGATCATCGTGTTGCGGCCAGCCTCGATGCGTTTTGCTATCGCGATCTCGCCTTCGCGGGATAGCAATTCAACGCTGCCCATCTCGCGCAGGTACATCCGAACAGGATCGTCGGTGCGATCCAGCTTCTCCTGTTCGCCGCTGCCCAGTACAACGTCGCGCGCCTGATTGGTCGTGACAACTTCGGTCGAGCCCTTGTTGTCGTCTTCGTCGGCCTCTTCATCCTCGATGATATTGATGCCCATTTCCGACAGCATCGACATCACGTCTTCGATTTGTTCCGAGGACACCTGATCGGGCGGAAGAACCTGGTTCAGCTGATCGTAAGTGATGAAGCCTTTTTCCCGAGCTTCGCCGATCATCTTTTTGACCGCCGCTTGGCTCATATCGACCATCGGCTCGTTGTGACGGTCGTCCTGCTTTCGATCTTCGTTGGTGTCTTTTGCAGCCATCCGGCGGGGCTCCTTACGCGGGCAGCCCCGAGCGCGCATACAGCGTGGGGCAGTCTGGGTTTGGGCAGTTCAGGTCGTTCGCAGTATTTTACCGAATCAACCGGTCCCTCCGGTGATTCGCAACCTATTTACCCTGATTCGTTTACGTCTTCCTCATCAAAAGCGGTCTCAGAGCCACAGCAGTGCCGATCCTGAGAGGTCAGGCCGCGTTAGCCGCGTCCTTTGCTCTTGGAGAACTTGATGCCATCGAGCAATTCGTCAAAGCTCGATCTTTCGTCCTTGCTCAGCCGCGCACCATTGGGCGCGGTGTCATATTCCGTTGTGTCTTCGTCGTCCTGACGCCCGGCAGATTGCAGCGCCTGCGCCGCCTGACTCAGCCGCCACGTCAGGCCTTCGTCTACCAAACCATCAATGTCTTCAATGGCTTCCGCAACTTCCTTGGCGTGTCCCATACGGGCGGCAAGCTTGGCAAATTCCTCGGCAAGACATAGCCGGGCAAGCTCCATATCTCCAGGCGTGCGAACCGCTGGCGTTATCGCCACATGGGGTAGCGCGCGCAGGCTTTCAAGGGCCGGCATGGCACCGTGCGCTGACAACACATCATCGGCAACACTCGGATCATCGATGCGCAATAGCGCATCGCGCAAGATCGCGCGATCCCCGGCGCATTCAAGGTCTTCCAATTCCACCTCGAACTCCGACAAAACAGCAGGCGTCGCTGCAACTGTTGCTAGGATCACCGCCTCGCGCAGGGCTGATTCGGCCCCTTCCTGCTGCGCCAGAAACGAGTTGCGCGTGGTTTGCTGCGGACCGGCTGCGGGTTGCCATTTCCCGCGCGGACGCCTGAATTCTCCGCGCTGAATTGGCCGCGACTGACCATATCCAAAAAGCTCCGCGCGCAGACGCTTGATCTCTTCGCCGTAGTGTCCTCGCAGCGATGGGTCCTGTATCAGCTTGAGCTTTTCGCGCAGAGTTTTGTCCAACGCTGCGCGCCGCTCCGGGCTGTCAAACACTCGGCCCTCTGTTTCGCGCTGCCATAAGAGGCTGACCATGGGCTGCGCCTCTGCCAGCACCTCTTGCATGGCATCGGCCCCTCCGGACTTGATCACGTCGTCAGGATCTTTGCCGTCGGGCATCAGCGCGAAGCGCAACCCTTTGCCCGCCGCCAAGAGCGGCATCGCCAAATCGATGACCCGGTGCGCCGCGCGAATGCCGGCCTTGTCGCCATCCAATGCGATCACCGGCTCCTCGGACATCCGCCACAACAGTTCCAACTGCGCCTCTGTCACCGCCGTTCCCAATGGCGCAACGGTCGCCTTGAAGCCTGCTTCGCTCAAGGCGATGACATCCATGTAGCCTTCGGCGACGATGATTGGGTCGCCCTTGCCAGACGCCTCGCGGGCCGGCGCGTGGTTATAGAGGCTGCGTCCCTTATCAAAGAGCAGTGTTTCCGGCGAATTCAGGTATTTGGCGTTATCGTTCGGGTCCATGGCTCGACCGCCAAATGCAATGCAGCGCCCACGCGCATCCCGGATCGGAAACATGATCCGGTTGCGAAAGGTGTCATAGGGCTTGCGCCCCTTGTCCGAAGCCTTGGCCAAACCGCAGGCAAGTATCTTGTCCTCCGGCACGCCCTTCCCTGTCAGGTGATCCCAAAGACCTTGCCATCCATCAGGCGCAAAGCCGAGTTCCCACCTGCCGATAGCGTCATCCGATAAACCGCGCTTGTCTGCCAGATAGCGGTAGGCCGCGGCCCCTGCCCCGGTCTTGAGCTGCAGGCGAAAGAACTGAACAGCCATCTCCATGACCTTGCTCAGTTCGGTGCGCTCATCCGCCTTTTCCTGCGCCTTTGGATCGCGCGCAGGCATCGGCATTCCGGCCTCACCGGCCAGAATTTCGACCGCTTCCATGAAGCCCACATTCTCGGTCTCACGCACAAAGGAAATGGCGTCGCCTTTGGCATGGCAGCCAAAGCAATAGTAGTACCCCTTGCGATCATCGACGTGAAAGCTGGCGGTCTTTTCCTGATGGAATGGGCACGGTGCCCAGAGGTCGCCTTTGCCTTGGTTGGATTTACGGGCGTCCCACATGACCTTACGCCCCGCGACCTGCCCCATGGACACGCGGTTGCGAAGTTCATCTAAGAATCCGGGTGGCAGGCTCATGTAATGAGTATCTGTTGCGCAGCGAGCGGTTTCAAGCATCCCGCTGTGGACAGATCGGACGACAAATGCTCGACAGGCTGCGCATCGGCGCATAGCCTCCCGTTGAAATGGGAGGACGATTGCCATGGACGCCGTATTCTCACGCCGCAAGGTGCTGACACCCGAAGAACTCCGCAACTTAAACCAGCGCTCCGACCTCAGGGGCGGATTGCAAATGGCGTCACATCTTGGAGCCATCGCCTTGGCCGCATGGGCGCACGCGGCCGCCATGGGGACACTTTGGGTGCTATTGACCGGCTTTGTGCTCGGCGTATTGATCAACTTTCTTTATGCCGCCCAGCATGAGCTGAGCCACGCAACCGTGTTCGCCACGCGCAAGCTGAATGAATGGTTCGGACGCGCGATTGGTTTCGTCATGATCTTTCCACGCGATTTCGACCAGATCATGCATTTCGCCCATCACTCGCATACCCAGGACTGGGAACGCGACGGCGAGCTTGTGCGCGAACCCTACACTTTGCAGACCTATCTGTTCTGGCTGTCTGGCATCACCTATTGGCGCAATCGCGTCTTTGGCGTGGTGCGTCGTGCCCGTGGCATCATTGTCGAACCCTACATCCGCAAGGAAGAAGAGCAAAAGGTCGTCAAGGAAAGCCGTCTTCACCTGATCGGCTATGGCTTGATCGCAATCATCAGCATCGCCTTCGGAACATGGGCGGCGTTGACGTTCTGGCTGATCCCGATGGTCCTGACGAAACCGATCCATCAACTTCAAAACACGATCGAACATCTGGGTCTGAGCCACGAAAACGACATTCTGGAAAACACACGCTCGACGCGCACGAACGCAGTGATCCGCTGGCTCTGCTGGCAGATGCCCTATCACACGGCACATCATGCATTTCCTTCGGTCCCATTCTGGAAACTGCGCGACCTCAATACAAAACTCGAAGACCACGCGGGGGAAGTGCATCGTATGGGCTGGATCGAGTTTCAGATCGACGTGATCCGCAAACTGTCACAAAAAGACGAAAGCCAATGGCCCATGAACGAAGTGTGGGTCTACCCGGCCTCGGGCGGACGAATGGCGCGAATGCCCGCTGAATAGGGGTGGTGCCATGGGCGATCTCAAAGTCTACACCTCAGCTTGGGCAATGAAGCCCCATGATCAGACAGGCGTCACGTTGTCGGATCAGGACATTGCCGCGATGGTGGCCGATGCTGGCTACGCCGGTCTCGCGCTGGATCTTGGTGCCGCAGATGTCTCTGCTGCCCGCGCCATGGCACCGCACTTGGCGCGACACGGTCTGACACCCTTGATTGTGGCCTTTCCAAAGACGGTCGAAAGTCTGCGTGAAACCCTGATCATGGCCAAGGATATGGGGTCTCCATTTGTCGATGTAATCGGGCAGGTCACACCTTTGAGCGTGGACGGAATGATCCCCGTCATCCGACGCTGGATTGACATGGCGGACACAGTGGGCATGCCGATCCAGTTCGAGAGCCATCGCAACTGCATCACGAACGATCTCTATTCGACCCTCTTGCTCCTGGACGCCGTGCCAGAGATGCGGATGTGTGCCGACCTGTCTCACTATGTCGTGGATCGAGAATTCTGGTTTCCGCTCTCTGAGCGAGACATGGGCCTGATCAGCCGTGTTCTGCAACGAGCCGACAGCTTTCAGGGCCGCGTCGCATCGCGTCAGCAAATCCAGCTGCAACTCGATTTCCCGCAACATCAGAAATGGGTGAACCTTTTCAAGGACTGGTGGCTCGAAGGCTTCACCGACTATCGAAAGCGGACCGATGACGATTGCATCTTCCTGTGCGAACTCGGTCCGCCGGAATATGCGATGACTGGTCCCGACGGACGAGAAATGTCGAACCGATGGGATGAGGCGTTGCAGATCAAAGCGTGGGTGCAGGACCTGTGGAAGCAGGCTGCTCCAGCGCAGCCCCGCTAGGCGCTACGCATCTCTGCAATGCCTGCGACGGTCTCCAATGATGTCGTTAGGTCATGCACCAATGTCCGGGCCACCGACCGAAACACCATCACCTCCCACACGTCTTCACCCACGCGGGTCAGCGCCCCAGACATGTGCTGAATATCCGTTCGCGCGGTCGCGCCAACTGGCAAAGCTGCGTCACGGAGATCAATTGGCGTCAGGCGTGCTAGCACGTCGCGCGCCGCTTCTCCTGTCATGCGAACACGACACCATGCATCCGACTGATCAGTCACTGCTGCAACCTTGGCCAGCGACGC
Organism: Shimia ponticola; assembly: GCF_007995215.1. Classification (GTDB taxonomy): domain Bacteria; phylum Pseudomonadota; class Alphaproteobacteria; order Rhodobacterales; family Rhodobacteraceae; genus Shimia_B; species Shimia_B ponticola. The sequence goes on along the minus strand of NZ_VCDK01000001.1, from coordinate 198,416 downwards.
GTCAGGGGCCGCGCCCATCAGCATCACATGATTCAGACCAAACCAATGGCAGGATACCTCCCCCGCCTGAGTGATCTGCCCAGCCTTCGGCAGGACCACCCCATGAGCCTTTTTCAAAGCTTTGCCCAAGGCTGCGTCCTGTCCCTGAAAAGGTGATAGAGAAGCCAGCGGTGCCACGATTTCTTCAACCCGCACACCCGCGACTTCAACCGGCAACAGCCCTTCAGCCGCGCTTTTCGCAATCAGCTTAACCACGCAGACGTCCTCCTTCCGGGTCGACAAACACAGGATCGCAAAGTTCGACCAGCGTCTCTTCTCCGCGCAAATGGTCCATCATGCGCAGTTTTTCACCCATCCGGTTGCGCCCATTACGCACAAAACCCAGCGCAATGTCGGTGCCAACAGTCGGAGAATATGCGACTGAGGTTATATATCCCTGATCGCGTTCGCGCACGGCGTCTCCGTCCAGCGGGTAAATATGCGCCCCGGCAAGCAGCTTGCCCGTCGGTCGCGCAGGCCGGAATCCGACCAATTCCTCGCGATCCTCAACCAGACCGGGCCGCGCCGCCATCGTCTGACCGATGCAGTCCTTCTTGGACGACACCATCCGCCCCATCCCAATGTCAAATGCGGTTGTACGCCCATGGATTTCCGCGTGGGTTATAAAGCCCTTTTCGATCCGCAGGACGTTCAGAGCCTCCATCCCATAGGCTCCGCCGCCCAGCGCCTCGGCCTGCGCGACAAGCATCCTGAACAAGCTATCGCCATATCGCGCAGGAACAGCGACCTCGTAGGCGTGTTCACCAGAAAACGAGATGCGGAAAAGGCGACCCGCGACACCAGCGACGGAAACAGGCCCGCAGCCCATGTAAGGGAAGCTTTCGTTGTCGATCGGAGCATCAAGCAAAGCATTCAACAAGTCGCGTGATTTGGGTCCTGCCACAGCAAACTGAGCCCATTGCTCGGTCGCCGAGACAATGCTGACATCCAGATCAGGTCGCAAGCATTGATGCACATAATCGAGATGCTTCATGACCTGACCAGCTGCCGCCGTGGTGGTCGTCATGACGAAATGGGTATCGCCCCAGCGCGCGCAGGTGCCGTCGTCCATGACGTGACCATCTTCGCGCAGCATTAGACCATACCGCACCTTGCCGACCTTCAAGGTCGAAAAGGTGTTGGTATAGACAAAATCCAGAAACGCGCCCGCATCCGGACCTTGAATGTCGATTTTGCCCAAGGTGCTGACGTCACAGACCCCTACGGCGTCGCGCACCCAGCCAACCTCACGGTCGCAGCTTTCGCGCCACGTTGTTTCGCCCGCCTGCGGGAAATAGCTTGGCCTGTACCAGAGCCCCGCTTCGATCATCGGTGCGTTTCGCGCAACCGTTGCGGCATGAGACGTCGTCAACCGTTCCGGTGCAAAACCTTTTCCCTTTGCGCCCGCGCCAAGTGCCGCCAAAGCCACGGGCGAATACGGCGGGCGGAATGTCGTTGTCCCGGTCTCGGGAATGCCGCGACCTGTCGCGTCCGCCAGAACCGCCAAGGCCGCAACGTTCGAGTTCTTGCCCTGATCGGTCGCCATACCCTGCGTCGTATAGCGCTTCATATGCTCGACGCTTGCATAGTTTTCCTTGGCCGCCTGCCGCACGTCTTTGGTTGTGACATCGTTCTGAAAATCAAGCCAAGCTCGGCCTTTGCCACCGGCATCCCAAAGCGGCTCAATGGCATACACGTGTCCTTCAGCCTCTGGCAGTTCGGCCGTAGGCGCGGATTTGCCCAGATCGGCGGCGATGTCAGAGGCCACACGCGCAGCCGACGCCAACACATCTGCTGTGGCCATGTCGCCCGCTGCCGACCCGCATGCCACCAACCCCGGCACCGCGCCCGGTGTTGGCACAAACGACGCTATGGACGGCTCCCACACGGGGCGGCCGTTCATGTGACAGGTCAAATGCACCGAGGGGTTCCAACCGCCAGAGACCGCGAGGCAGTCCACCTGCAACGGACGCACGCCACGCCCGGTGTCGATCATGATCTCGCGCAGGCCAAGCCGTCCCTTGGTCCCGACAACCCGCGCGCCTGCCATCACCTTCGCATCCACCGGCACCGACACATCGTCACGGCTATCGATCACCGCTGCCACCTCGACGCCCGCGTCTTGCAGGTCCATCGCCGTGCGATGCGCGTCGTCGTTGTTGCCGAACACCGCGATCTTGCGGCCAGGTGCCACGCCGTACCGGTTCAGGTAGGTGCGCACCGCGCCTGCCGTCATCACGCCGGGGCGGTCATTGTTCGCAAATGCGATCGGACGCTCCAACGCCCCTGCCGCAAGCACCGCGCGTTTTGTCTGAATCCGCCAGAACGTCTCTCGCGGTGCGCCGTTGGGAACAGGGCCGTGATGGCCGACTTTTTCCAGCGCACCAAATATCCCACCGTCATAGGCCCCGGTGACAGTCGTCCGTGTCATCACCCGGACATTGGGCATATCGCCCAAGTCAGCGGCGACACCGGCCGCCCAATCACTCCCTGCTTGTCCGCCAACCTCTTCGGTCTCGGACAAAAGACGTCCGCCCAACTCCCAGCTTTCATCGGCAAGGATCACGTCCAACCCGGCCAGGCCAAGCATACGTGCCGCCATAAGACCGGCAGGGCCTGCGCCAATCACAAGCACATCGCAATGCGCAAAGGCCTTGTCGTATTTGTCCGCGTCATCCGACCCGGAAAGCGCACCAAGACCCGCAGCATTCCGGATAAACGGTTCATAGACCTTCTCCCAAAACGCCTTGGGCCACATGAAGGTCTTGTAATAAAAACCCGCGCTGAGGAATGGAGATATCAGATCGTTGATCTCAAGCACGTCCCAATCAAGTGACGGCCATGCGTTTTGCGGGCGCGCCTCCAGCCCCTCATAGAGCTCTTGCATGGTCGCGCGCACATTGGGCTCCTGCCCTGCGCCCGACCCGATGGTCACAAGCGCGTTCGGTTCCTCGGACCCCGCCGTCAGAACCCCGCGCGGGCGGTGGTATTTGAACGACCGCCCCATCAAACGCACATCATTGGCCAAAAGCGCCGAGGCCAGCGTATCCCCGGCAAATCCTTGATAGGATTTGCCCGCAAAACTGAAGGACCGCGTCGCGCTGCGATCAATCCGGCCTTTCCCGTCAACCCGCATCGCGCATCTCTTTCTTCACATCCCGCGCCAGACGCGCGCCCAGTATTTCGTGAGTCACCGTGTTTCGTGTCACGACAAGCCACGCGCCACAGCCCTGCCCGTGCCACCAAAGCTCATCAATCACGCCGGCCGGGTTCTCGCGGTTGTGCAGATACTCGTTCCACACTTTTGCGCCGGCATGCGGATCCGGCCGGTTCAGCATGGACGCGTGACCCATACAGGTGAATTCGCGAATGTCGCGGTCGCCGCAGATTGGACAGGATATCTTCATGCCTGACCCGCCCCTTCTATGTTTTCATAAATACTCAAATCGCCACGGACCGAGCCGGCGCGACGCTGAGGGTCAATGGAGGTTATGCTGCGCACCGGTCGCCTCCTCATCCATCAGGCCACGACCCGTCTCAAAGCGGCTCAACCGATATTTCTCTGCAGGCGCGTGGTGATTGCCCGTGGCCATCAGATGCGCCATCGAGAAACCCGACCCCGGCACAGCCTTAAAGCCGCCATAACACCAGCCGCAGTTCAGATAGAGACCGTCGATATGCGTGCGGTCGATGATGGGCGACCCATCCGGTGACATATCCATGATCCCACCCCAGGACCGAAGCATCCGCGCCTTGCCGATCATCGGCATCAGCGTCATGCCGGCCTCGACCACATGCTCAACCATCGGCAGGTTCCCCCGCGCCGCATAAGAGGCATAAAAGTCCAAATCGCCGCCAAAGACCAACCCGCCTTTGTCCGACTGGCTGATATAGAAATGCCCCATGCCATAGGTGACGACATGATCAACGCAGGGCTTCAACCCTTCGGTCACAAAGGCCTGCAACACGTGGCTTTCAATCGGAAGACGCATCCCGGCCATCGCGGCTGTTTGAGATGATCGCCCTGCCGTCACCAGCCCCAGCTTGCCGCATTTGATCGGCCCTTTGGACGTCTGGACGCCGACAACCTTGCCGTTTTCGATATCAATCCCCTGAACCTCACAGTTCTGGATGATGTCGACCCCGCGCATATCTGCGCCCCGTGCATAGCCCCAAGCCACCGCATCATGGCGCGCCGTGCCGCCGCGCGGGTGGTAGAGCCCGCCATAGATCGGGAACCGGGTCTGTTCATAGTCGAGGTAAGGCAGCATTTCGCGGACGCCCTCGCGGTCCAACAGGATCGCGTCATCGCCTTGGCTGATCATCATGTTGCCGCGCCGGGCAAAGGCGTCACGCTGGCCGTCTGAATGGAACAGGTTGATGATCCCGCGCTGGGAATGCATGGCGTTGAAGTTGAAATCCGCTTCCATGTTTTCCCAAAGCTTCAGCGAATGGGAATAGAATTGCGAATTGCCCTCAAGCCCATAGTTGGCCCGAACAATCGTGGTGTTGCGCCCCACGTTGCCGCCGCCAATATAGCCCTTTTCAAGCACGGCGACATTCGTGATCCCGTGCTCTTTGGCGAGATAGAAGGCCGTCGCCAGTCCATGCCCCCCGCCGCCAACAATGATCACATCGTAATGCGACTTGGGTTCTGGCGACCGCCAGTGAGGCTTCCAGCCCTTGTTGCCGGTCAGCCCCTGTTTGAGAATCTCAAAAGCTGAAAATCGCACCTTGGTCCCTCGCAATCCATGCGCTGTTCACAAGTGTACAGCCCATCATTTGCGAGCAAACGTAGCAAGAGAGTGCAGAGAGCCTGCGACCATTTCCGCCAATTGCAGGCAGGTCTGCGACAGGAGTTAGAGGATGGTCGCTGCCACCAACCGTGTGGTTTGGGTGGTCTCGGTATCCGTCACCGCTTCAAGCGCGCCACGCACCGTGATCCGCGCGCCCTCTTCCAGTGTGGCCGCAGGGTTTTCAAGCGACACCTGCAAGGCCGTTCCATGTTCAGGATCGCCGCAGAACGGGCAGAAACCCATATCCGAGATCAGCATGAATTCCTGCACGTTTTCATCCGCCCAGAGCAGGACAACATATCCCGTCAGGTCGAACTGCTCGATCCCATCCTTCAACTCCGAGGGGAAGATCTTGCGCACTTCGTAGGACGTGTCGGTGATGATTTCTTCAGTTTCGATCGACTTCAGAAGGTCCCAACCATCTGTTTCAGCGGCCATGACAGGTGCCAGCGGCGCAAAAACAGTCACTTGCGCGGTCGCAAGGGCAATAGCACTGGTGGTCAGTCGACGTGTCATCTGAAGCTCCAAATCGGTTTGGAACCTTGAATCAATTTAGAAACATTGCGTCAACGGTTCTGTTTCGGATTGGCGGCTTTTTGCGCAGCGCCGCCAACCCGTTGCAATTGCTCTAAAGGCCCTTGGCGCGGTAGCTGGCGGCAACCTTGTCGATGGCGACCAGATAAGCAGCAGTCCGCAAGTCGGCGACATCTTCGCGTTCGCGCCAGACATCGGCCATGTCGTTATAGGCCTGCCGCATCGTGTCATCGAGACCTGAGCGAACAAGCTCCAACTCCCCTGCTCCGCGCAGATATTGCTGCTTGAAACCGGGGCTCAGTTCCCATCCGATCCCTGTATCTGCGCTGAGCCGTTCAAGTTCATCCACGATCAACTGATGGCGCGCTTCCTCTGCACGGCGTTGCATTCGGCCAAGGCGGATGTGCGACAAGTTCTTGACCCACTCAAAATAGGACACAGTCACACCGCCTGCATTGGCGTACATGTCGGGAATGATCACCGTTCCCTTGTCGCGCAGGATGTCATCCGCGCCGGCCGTAACAGGGCCGTTGGCGGCTTCGATGATCAGCGGAGCTTTGATCCGTGCCGCGTTGGTCAGATTGATGACTCCCTCCAAAGCGGCTGGGATCAGGATGTCGCACTCAGCCTCCAAAAGCTTTGCGCCGTCTTCTTCGAACGTTGCGCTTGGAAAACCGTTGACGCCGCCGGTCTTGATGATGTGATTACGCAGATTTTCGATGTTCAACCCATGCTCATCAAAAACGGCCCCGTCCCGCTCAATGACTGCGATCACTTTGCTGCCGTCTTCTTCGCTCAGGAACTTGGCTGCGTGGAAGCCCACATTGCCGAGCCCCTGCACGATCACGCGTTTGCCATCGAGTGACCCGGACAGCCCGGCGCGCGACGCGTCATGCGCGTTTCGAAAGAACTCGCGCAGGGCATATTGCACGCCGCGGCCTGTGGCCTCGGTCCGTCCCGCAATCCCGCCTGCATTGACTGGTTTTCCCGTTACACAGGCCCGCGCGTTGATATCGGTGGTGTGCATCCGCTGGTACTGATCGGCCATCCACGCCATCTCACGCTCACCTGTTCCCATGTCGGGGGCCGGCACGTTTTGGGACGGATGGATCAGATCGCGCTTGATCAACTCATAGGCAAACCTGCGTGTGATTTGCTCAAGCTCGCTGTCGTTCCATTCGCGTGGATCGATGCAAAGCCCGCCCTTGGAACCGCCATATGGCGCTTCGACGAGAGCGCATTTGTAGGTCATCAAAGCTGCCAGCGCCTCGACCTCGTCCTGATTGACGGACGTCGCAAAGCGGATGCCACCTTTTACCGGCTCCATATGCTCGGAATGCACCGACCGATACCCAGTGAATGTCTGAATGCCGCCCCGCAACCGCACGCCGAAACGAACCGTGTAGGTTGCGTTGCAAACCCTGATCTTCTCGGCCAACCCGGGTGGCAAATCCATCAGCGCGACGGCGCGCGAATACATGATGTCCACGGATTCCCTGAAGGTGGGTTCTTTCGTCATTTTCGGATTTCCTCCCCGATTCGTGGTGCATCGGCACCATGACTGCGAAGAGTTTAACCACTTTTTCGAAGAGCGAGAGATCATTTCCCAGCCGGAAACAGTTGGTGAAAAATCCGGCCATTAGCGTCTTGGCCGGAAAATTTTCCCAAAATGCGCCATATTTCGCCGGGGACCCGCCCAAATTCTGACACCGACCGCGCGCACACCCAGAGCAACGCCTGTGGTGGGGTGATTGGGTAGAAGACATGTGTAACAAGACAAACAATGGTCATGCGCACCGCTTGCGTGCTGCAGCAGTCATGACCCTTCTCCGTAAGCTTAGACGCGACGACAGCGGCGCGATCCTCGTGCTGTGGCTCTTCCTGTTTCTTTCAATGCTAGTCATCGTCGGCATGGCGGTCGACGCCATGCGTGCAGAAAGCCAACGCGTTAAACTGCAACAGACCGTCGACACAGCTGTGCTGGCCGCGGCTGACCTCGATCAGCCCAATGAAGCCGTCGAGGTGGTGAACGACTACTTCGAGAAGGCGGGGCTTGAGGAATTCCTCGGCAAGGTCGAAGTTGATAAAAAACTGAATTACAAGCGCGTGTCGGCAGTCGCCGGTGCCCGCGTTGAAACCAAGTTCCTCCATATCTCTGGCGTGCAGTCGTTCCCGGCTTTCGCCTCCGGTGCCGCCGAAGAGCGTGTGTCGGACATCGAAATCTCGCTCGTGGTGGACGTGTCGGGTTCGATGGGTTCCAACAGCCGACTGCAGAACCTGAAGACTGCGGCCAAACAGTTCTTTGACCTCGTCGTCAATGAACAGACCGATGAAAGTGGCATCACCTCGGTGTCGATCATCCCCTACAACGCGACCGTGAACGTGGGGCCTGATATCCTCGAGCACTACAACGTGACCGAGTGGCATGATGAGACGCACTGCATCCGTTTCCGCGACACTGACTTTGAGACCATCGCGATCTCGACGACGGACGAGCTGGAACGCGTTGCTCACTTTGCCGAAGGCAACAACAGCTACAACTCCCCACGTTGGTACCACTATCACTGCGAAGATGAATCCGACCACGAAATCCTCGCCTACGAGACCGATGTGTCCAAGATGGACGAGCATATCGACGGCCTCAGCGCAGACGGCTGGACCGGCATCGACAACGGCATGAAATGGGCTGCGGCTATGGTCGATCCAGCATTCCGCCCGGTCGTGAACGCCATGATTGACGATCAAGAGCTGCCGGAACTCATCCGCGACTGGCCGACCGATTACTTCAGCGAAGATACCATGAAAGTTATCGTGCTGATGACGGATGGTGCGAACACGAACCAGTACGACATTCTGGACAAGTACAAGGCACCTGCGCTCGTCGAAACCGAGGAAGAAGCCGACAGCCACGCGTGGAAGTACACCATTCCCGGCTACGTGCATCAATTCCCGGCGAATATGGCTGACAACCCACCAGCTATGTCACCTGTCTATTACTCTGCATCCGCGGGTAGCCATGATGAAGACGATGGTTGGCTTGTTTACCTGAGCCACGAGAGCAGCAGCAAACGCCTGTACCGCCCACGCTCGCCATACACGACAAGTGACGACGACTGGTATTACGCAAGCCAACTGCCATCCGACGCCGTGCAAATGTCGTGGCAAGACCTGTGGGCCGAGTTCACGACGCGCGACGCGGCGGACTACTTCCTTCGCTACTCTGATCCAGATGGCTATTGGGGCAGCAACTATTACGGATACTCCCAGTGGTATGGTTCCGTGCCGAGCTACTACAACGCCGTACGTTCACCGGTGACGCTGCATGACGCCTATGGCGAGGTCGATGACCGCCTGCGCGATATCTGTGACCAAGTGGCTCTGAAACCGGTCCTCGTGTTCTCGATTGCCTTCGAAGCCCCGTCAGGTGGTGAATCCGTGATGCGCTACTGCGCCAGTGCGGTAGGCAACTACTACGACGTGGACGGAACCGACCTGAGCTATGCGTTCCAATCCATCGCAAACCAAATCAACCACCTGAGGCTGATCCAATGATCAAACGGCTTTCCAAATACATGCGCCGCCTGCGTGGTGACACAGAGGGCGCATCGTCCATCGAGTTCGTGATCCTGTTTCCTGCAGCGATGGTGATCTTCCTGAGCACCTTCGAAGCCGGGCTCTATCTGACGCGGCAAGTGTTTCTCGACCGCGGGATTGACCTGGCTGTCCGCGAGATCCGCCTCAGCACCGGATTGGTTTTGACCCATGACGATCTGCGCACGCAAATCTGTGAACACGCTACGCTGATCCCTGACTGTGAAAACGTCGTGCGTGTTGAAATGATCCGCTTCGATCCGTTCGTGAAATTCACGATCCCCGAAACGATCGACTGCGTGGACCGTCCTGACGAAATCGACCCCGTCGACACAACAGGCATGACCGGTGAAGAGGCCGAACAAGCCTATGCCGAAGCAGTGGAAGAAGCATGGGCCAACGTGCGTCCAATCGACGAACAAGAGCCGCGCAGCCTTCAGTTGGGTGACGAAAACGAGATGATGTTCATTCGGGTTTGTGCCCTCTTTGAACCTCACTTCCCGTCATCCGTCTTTGCAGCCGACATCGTCGGTGCCGATGGCAAATTCGCGATGGTGACCCAGTCAGCGTATGTAACGGAGCCAAAAGGATGATCCTACGTTTTATCAAATCCCGGCTCGCTCGCTTTCGCGACGACACTCGTGGTCTAGCCGCCTTAGAAGCGATCATTCTTCTGCCAACGCTTGCAATGGTTGGCGTGGCTGGCGTGGTGTTCTTCGAAGGCTACCGCCTGCAAAATGACAGCCTCCGCGCGACCTATGCCGTTGCAGACGCCATTGCACGTGAAAAGTCAGAGATCACAAACCAGTACCTAAACAGCATGCACGACATGCTGGACCATTTGGTACCGGATGATGGCGGCATCGCAATGCGCGTCACGATCGTTTGCTACTCGGAACGCCGCAAAAAGTACCGCGTCGCGTGGTCTGCCAAGAAAGGACACATGTCCGGTCTGAAAAAGCATACGCACCACACGATCAAACGTGAGGCAGATCGCCTGCCAGACATGCCATACGGCGATCAGGTGATTGTTGTTGAGACCTTTGCCAAGCATCGACCAAGCCTGAGCGTTGGCATTCCGGCGCGGGACGTGTCCAATTTTGTGGTTGTCCGGCCACGCTTTGTGAACCAGGTCAAATTCGCCAACAAACCAACATGGATATGTAAGGGCGGGTAATTCCCACGGATATCAATCGCGTGTGTTGATCAGCATCTGAATTGCTTCGGCCATTGCCTTGCCTTCATGGCCATGGGTGACGCCGCCGATACCAATCGACTTTCCAAGTCTCCACCACAGCCCCGGCGCCCACGCCCGGGGCTGTTTTTCTGAGACGCGCAGCAAAAACCCGTTTGACGGTTTAAAGGCGAACGGTCCGCGCTCGACCGCGCGCATCTGATCGACGGTGACAATGACCGCGCCGCCCGTCTCGCGCAGTTCCTGCGCCGTCAGTTCCACCCCGCGGGACGTCGCACGCCACAGCCACTGCGCCACATAAAGCGCGCCGAACCCTGCCAGGCCGAGGAAGAGCCGCAACCCAAGATCAGCCGGCGTAGACACTGCCATCCAGACCAGCAAAATGCCCAAAAGACCCAGCACACTTGCCGCAAATACGCGCCGTCCAGGAGAAGGGTGCAGTTGGGCAAGGATTGGGTCTGTCATCTGTTGGGTATCACTTCATATCCAGGTTCTTCGGGCTCGGTATCCGTCATTTCCGGCGGAAAGCCCGGCGCGCGGATATCAAGACCGGTCGCCTCTTCCAAGCGCTTGATGATGTTTGGCGACAATTCCCGAGGCCCAAACCGCGCAATCCCCTCGTTGAAGATGCGGATCAGTTCCGGATTGAGCTCAACGGGCACCCCTGCCCTGTCTGCCACGGCTTGGAACAGGCCAATGTCCTTGGCCACAAGATCCATGGTGAAGCTGATGTCACGCGATCCGTTGAGGATCACCTGACTTTCGGTTTCATGAACGAACGACGTGCCGGACGAAATCGCAATCGCCTCATAGGCGGTCGACAAATCCATCCCCGCTGCTTTGGCGACAGTCAGCGCCTCGGCGCAACTGACAAGGTTCACGGTTGCAAGATAGTTGGTGATGACTTTGAGAACGGAGGCCGAACCAAGGTCGCCCGTGTGCAGCACCCGACGCCCCATGGATGTCAAAAGCGGCAGAATACGTTCAAAGGTTTCGCGGTCGCATCCTGCAAAAATACTGATGTTGCCCGTCGCTGCGCGGTGACACCCTCCTGAAACCGGGCAATCGACAGCCGCGCCGCCTGCTTCGATGACCAAAGCGCCCAGCCGCGCGACCTCTTCGGCGTCCGTGGTCGACATTTCCATCCAGATTTTCCCCGGACCAACCTGCGGCAGCATCTCTTGCATCACCGCATCCGACGCCGCCGGACTGGGCAAACAGGTGATCACCGCATCGCAGTCCCGCATCAATTGCGCTGGCGATTGCGCGGCCTTGGCCCCCATGGCCACGAACTGAGCGACCAGTTCATCATTCAGATCATGTACGCTCACGTCATGCCCGTTGCGGATCAACGAACCGCTAAGTTTCCCGCCGACATTTCCCAATCCAATGAAACCAATGTGCATGTTGTCCCCTTCGCGCTTTCAGAGAACCATCCCTGGCGCTTCAGCGGCACGTCCACCCTATCCGCGACATACCTGCAAAGCTTTTGCCGCTATTGCTTATCGGCTCCGACGATCCGCAAAGCCATCTGAACGTAGTGGCGCGTCACGTCGTCGATCTGAAGCCGCCCGCCCCGCCGGAACCAGTTGGTGACACCCGTCAGCATGGCAATCAGAGCAAGCGTGGCCAGCTTGCTATCTTCGATCCGAAACACCCCGTCCGCCTGCCCGCGGCGCAATATCGCTTCAAGCTGGTCCTCATAGGCCCGCCGTGCGGCCTCGATGCGGGCGAAATTTGCGGGCTCAAGCGATCTCAGTTCCATGTAGGAAATGAAGACAAGATCGGACCGGTCAATGTGATAGGTGATGTGGAATTCGACAAACGCCGCCAACGCCTGATCGGCTGATAGATGGCTGGGAATGGCGTCTGGGCTCTGGGACAACAGCTCGTCCATATGCCCCTTAAGCAGACTGAACAAAAGCGTCTGTTTGTCGGGCGTGTAGTTATAGAGAGCGCCCGCCTGCACGCCGACTTCGCTGGCGATCTGGCGCATCGACACCGCAGCAAACCCGTCCCGGGCGAACAATCGCAGCGCAGCGTCCTGCACCTTGGGGCCTGTGATGTCGGAATGTGAACCGGTCTTGCGCGCCATAATCCGCCGATTTATCTGAACACCCGTTCAAAAAAGCGGCTTTGGTTGCATGACGCAAGCCCCCCGGCCTAGGTTGAGCGCGAAAGAGGATGTGCCATGCAACGCTTTGTTCTGATCTTGCTCTGTGCGGGGTGTACGCAGTTTCCCGCGCTTGACGGCACGATCAGCCCAGAAGTCGCAGACGCCGATTACGTCCCGTTCATCGAACTCGACGACATGGACAACACGACGCAACCGGCTGACCAAGTCGTCACCGACCCGCTTGCGACGCGCGCGGCTGCCCTGTCGCGTCGTGCGGACGTCTTGCGGCGCAGATCGGTCCTAAGCCCGGATTTACGCGCGCGCATCCGCGACAACCGCACGCGGCCCTGACAGAACCAGCCGCGTTCGGATTGCACTGCCCCCCTACCCAACCTAAAGAAGACGCGCACAAGATCGGAGCGTTGCCCATGACTACCCCTTTGCGACTTGCAATCGCTGGCCTCGGCACCGTTGGTGTCGGCGTGATCAAGATGGTCCGCCAAAACGCCGCTCTGATCTCGGCGCGCACAGGGCGCGACGTGCAGATCGTCGCCGTGTCGGCCCGCTCCCGCGACAAGGATCGCGGCGTGTCACTGCAAAACTATGACTGGGAAGACGACCCTGTCACCATGGCGACCCGTGATGACGTAGACGTTTTCGTGGAATTGATGGGCGGCTCCGACGGCCCGGCAAAAGCCGCAACAGAGGCGGCGCTGGCCGCAGGCAAAGACGTTGTGACAGCAAACAAAGCCATGCTGGCCATCCACGGTCAGGCCTTGGCACTTGCTGCCGAAGAGGCAGGGCGCGTGCTTCGATATGAAGCCGCCGTGGCAGGCGGTATTCCGGTCATCAAGGCGTTGACCGAAGGGTTGGCAGGCAATGAAATCACCCGCGTCATGGGCGTGATGAACGGGACCTGCAACTACATCCTGACCCGCATGGAAAGCGCGGGCCTACCTTATGACGAGGTCTTCGCCGAGGCCGATGCGCTGGGATATCTCGAAGCGGACCCGACACTGGATGTGGGCGGCATCGACGCGGGCCACAAGCTCGCCATCCTTGCTTCGATTGCCTTCGGAACACAGGTCGCCTTTGACGCGATGGAGCTCGAAGGCATCGACCGGATCACCATCGAAGACATCCGCCAAGCCGCCGACATGGGCTACAAGATCAAGCTCTTGGGCGTTGCCCAGTTGACCGGCCGTGGCCTTGAACAGCGCATGTCCCCTTGCCTCGTGCCTGACACCTCGCCCTTGGGCCAACTCGACGGCGGCACCAACATGGTCGTGCTCGAAGGCGACCACGTTGGCCAGATCGTGTTGCGCGGTGCCGGAGCGGGCGAAGGCCCGACGGCAAGTGCCGTGATGTCCGATATTCTGGACATCGCGCGCGGCATCCGCGTGGCGACCTTTGGCCAACCGGCTACACGCCTGACGCAAGCAACCCCGGCCAAGGCTGTGACGCCTGCGCCCTATTATCTGCGCATGCAATTGTTGGATAAACCGGGCGCAATGGCCAAGGTCGCAACTGTTCTGGGAGAGGCCGGGATTTCAATCGACAGGATGCGCCAGTACGGCCATCAGGATGATACGGCACCGGTCCTCATCGTCACGCACAAGACGACGCGCGCCGCGATTGATGCCGCGCGCAAAGCGTTTGATGCCATCGATGTCATCGCTGAACCGCCCGTGACACTTCGGATCGAACAGGTCTAGCGCAAACAACTTGCACCGACTTGCGACGCGTGCCAACGAACGGCAACGCTATTCCGCCTAGTCAAGAAGGACCTTTTCCATGGCCGAGATTCCCGAATTTCATGATCGCATGCTGTCGCTCGGTCTGGCCCGCGTTTCCGAGGCCGCCGCGATTGCATCGGCGGACTTTATCGGACGTGGTGATGAAAAGGCCGCTGATGCTGCGGCCGTCGCAGGCATGCGCGAACAGCTGAACAAACTCGACATCTCGGGTGTGGTCGTGATCGGCGAAGGCGAACGCGACGAAGCCCCGATGCTCTATATCGGCGAAGAGGTCGGCACCGGCAAAGGTCCGGGCGTGGACATCGCACTCGATCCGCTGGAAGGCACCACGCTGACGGCCAATGACATGCCAAACGCGCTGACCGTCATCGCGATGGGCCCGCGCGGCTCGATGCTGCATGCGCCTGACACCTACATGGAAAAACTGGCAATCGGCCCGGGTTTCAAGCCGGGTACAGTGACATTGGACATGACGCCTGCCGAGCGGGTCCGCCGGCTGGCCCGCGCCAAGGCATGTTCAACGGAAGATATCACTTGCTGTATCCTCGATCGCGACCGCCATGCCGAGATGATTGAAGAAGTCCGAGGCACAGGCGCCGCCATTCGGCTGATCACTGACGGAGACGTCGCCGGCGTCATGCACTGCGCCGAACCTGACCTGACGGGCATCGACATGTATATGGGCATCGGCGGCGCGCCCGAAGGTGTGCTGGGCGCTGCGGCGCTGAAATGCATGGGTGGTCAGTTCTTTGGTCGCCTCATTTTCCGGAATGATGACGAAAAGGCCCGCGCTACGCGCGCTGGCATCACCGACTTTGACCGCATCTATGATCGCGACGAGCTGGTGCAATCGGATGTGATCTTTGCAGCCAGCGGCGTGACCGATGGCTCGCTGATGCCCGGCATCAAACGCGAGGTTGGCCACGTCACGGTCGAAACGATCCTGATGCGCTCCAAAACCGGTTCAATCCGGCGCATGATCTACCGCAACCCCGTCTGATCGGCGTTGCCGCAGGTGTCCCGTATCTGGTAGGGTCTCTCACAACTCCTACCAGATATGATGCACCGATGCTTGCCGTGCCTGCCTTTTTGAATGTCGAATCCTCTTTGACCGGCAAACGCTGGGTCGGACCCAGCGTGGCGCATGACCGGCAGGCACAGCACCTTGCGCAGATGACGGGGCATCCGCCTGCAGTCTGTGCCATTCTTGCCCGCCTCGGGGTCGAGGCGGAGCAAGTCGAACAGTTCCTTGCCCCGTCGCTCCGGGATTTGTTGCCAGACCCGCGTAACCTCAAAGACATGAAGCGCGCCGCCGAACGGTTCCTGTCCGCCGTGAGCAAGCGCGAGAAGATCGCCGTCTTTGCTGATTATGATGTTGATGGCGCAACGTCTGCTGCCCTGCTGATCACGTGGCTCCGGCAGATGGGTCTGCCCGCAACGCTTTATGTCCCAGACCGCATTGACGAAGGCTACGGCCCCAATGCGCCTGCCATGTCGGCCTTGGCACGCGACCACGACCTGATCGTCTGCGTGGACTGTGGAACGTTATCCCATGACGCCATTGCTGCCGCCAAAGGGGCGGACGTGATCATTCTGGATCACCACCTAGGCGGCGAGACCCTGCCCGATGCACATGCCGTCGTGAACCCCAACCGGCAGGATGAATCGGGCGAATTGGCTCATCTCTGTGCGGCAGCGGTTGTCTTTCTGATGCTGGTCGAATGCGGTCGCCAGTTGCGGGAGAACGGCACCAAAGGTCCTGACCTTATGTCGATGCTCGATCTCGTCGGGTTGGCGACGGTGGCTGATGTCGCCCCCCTTATAGGCATCAACCGTGCCTTTGTCCGCCAAGGCCTCAAAGTCATGGCCCAGCGCAAACGTCTGGGGCTGCGCGTTCTGTCCGATACAGCGCGCCTTGATACCGCACCAACACCCTACCACCTTGGGTTCGTGCTTGGCCCGCGGATCAATGCGGGAGGGCGGATTGGACAGGCCGATCTGGGCGCGCGTCTTTTGTCGACCGAAGACCCGCACGAAGCCGCCGCTCTCGCGGAACGGCTGGAAACGCTCAACAGTGAACGCCGCGAGGTCGAGGCCGCCGTTCGTGCGGCAGCGATTGAACAAGCC
This sequence comes from Shimia ponticola, assembly GCF_007995215.1. GTDB lineage: Bacteria > Pseudomonadota > Alphaproteobacteria > Rhodobacterales > Rhodobacteraceae > Shimia_B > Shimia_B ponticola. Next base: position 182,261 of record NZ_VCDK01000001.1, on the reverse strand, counting down.
GAAGATCGCGGTTTTGACGCTCCCTTGGTCTGGGCCTCAGGAGACGGCTGGCATCCCGGCGTGGTGGGGATCGTGGCCTCACGGCTCAAGGAAAAGGCAAATCGTCCGTCGATCGTGATCGGTTTTGAGGACGATATCGGCAAAGGCTCTGGCAGATCCGTCAGTGGCGTTGATCTGGGTGCGGCGATCCAAAGGCTCGCCATGGACGGGCTGATTGAAAAAGGCGGTGGTCACAAGATGGCTGCTGGCTTGACCGTCACGCGTGCCCAACTTGAACCGGCCATGCAGCGCCTGTCCGAGCTTTTGGCAAAGCAAGGGGCCGATGCCCGTGGACCTGTGGATTTGCGCTGCGACGCTGCGGTTATGCCGGGGGCCGCAACCGTCAGCCTGTTGGAGCAGCTTGATACCGTTGGTCCATTTGGGGCAAGCGCCCCGGCACCACGCTTCGTACTGCCTTCCATCCGCATCGGGTTTGCGAAACGCGTAGGTGAAAGCCACCTGAAACTCACTCTGCGCGATGATGCCGGAACAACCTTGGACGCCATCGCCTTCGGTGCCTTTGAGAGCGATCTTGGACAGGCATTGACCGACGGCCAAGGCAGCCATTTTCATATTGCCGGACGCCTTGAAGTAAATTCATGGGGTGGGCGGCAACGGGTACAAATGCGTGTCGAGGATGCCGCGCCTGCACAGACCTGAACCTGCGCACCGCCGTTCCGTACCGTCACGAAGAAAAAGCGAAAATTGCGACCAGATGGGCCAAAAAACCGCTTGCGACCCCTGCACGGTTTTCCTAAATAGCACCGCACACGCCGATGTGCTCCGTTCGTCTATCGGTTAGGACGCCAGGTTTTCAACCTGGAAAGAGGGGTTCGATTCCCCTACGGAGTACCATCGGCGTTTTTCGTTCCCTGACATCAAAACCGTGTAAAATCCGCCTCAGGGTGCGCTGCGCCCCTGTCTCCGGTGGGCTGGGTCGTATCCAGCCGAAGCAGTGCGTCACTGAATAGTGTATGCCTTCCCCGCCCCGCATTCTTCGACGCATAAAGCGCAACGTCCGCATGGTGCAGTATCGTATCTGCTTCTGGGGCTGCATAGCTGCTAGAGCATGACGTCCCTGCTGATCCCGAGATCCTGCAGAAATGTCCTTCAAAGGGAATCGGGTCTTCCAGCTTGTCGATGATCCGGCGGGCAATCGCGTTCAGTGTCTCAGGGTCATCCATGCCATGCACAAGAATCACGAATTCGTCGCCGCCCACGCGGGCGATCGTGTCCTGCGCCCGGGTTTCCGAGACGAGAACCTGCGCAACGACCTGAAGCACATGATCCCCTGCGGCGTGGCCCAGCGTGTCGTTGATGGATTTGAAGTAATCCAGATCGACATGCATGCAGGAAAACAACTCACGCATCGCAATCAGTCGCCCCATGACATGATCCAACGCGCGCCGGTTTTTCAGGCCGGTCAGCGTGTCTGTAAAGGCCTGTTCCTCTGCGGCAATCTTGGCCCCCTGTAGCCTCGAATTCAGCGCGCGGCTTTCATCCATCGCGGCCGATTTTGCTTCGACCAGATAGAGCATTTCGATGGTCAGGTCGGTGGCCGCAAAATCCGCGCTCGTCAGTGCATAATGCCCGACGGCATCGACCAAAGAGAAACCAAAGCTCATGTTGATCAAGGCACCATCGCCCTGTGGGACGACCACGCCTTTCAGCCGAGTCTGGTGCCGATCCCGCATCCGCAATTGCAGCGACCGCCCCGAATAGGACAACAGGTCTGCAACATCGCGCACGCCGCTGGGACGGATCAGGTCGAACGCATTACAGAACCTGTCGCCGATCATCGAATGCCCCTGCGCAAGTTTTGAAACCGTCGGCCCGACATGCTTAATCCTGCCCTGCGCATCAATGGCAACATGCATCGGACACAACACATCCAATCCGCCGGCACTGAGTGTCTGGTCCAACATCTTATCCGGCCTTCTGTGCCAATTCGAAACTCCGACCTGCCGCGAAATCCTCTTGGAGCAGCATGATCGAAATGACCTCATCCTCGGCATCGGCACCGACGTAGTCGGTAAAGGCCAAGGCGCCGTAATCATCCGCCATCGCGCGAATGACGCCCACCATCACATGCCCAAAACCTGGATAATGGGCTGCGCAACGCAGCCGGAACTCTCCTTCGTTGGGTTCCTCCAGCGTCAGCTCGGGCAAAAACAGGTCCGGTACGGCCAACCGCGCCCGATCTGGCAAGTCGTTGAGTGAATGCAGGAATTCAACGAAGTCCACGCCGCCAAACCGCAGCAAACGCCGCAGAGCTTCGACGTTGTCATGGCTGACCAGATAGGTTCCCAAGTCCTCCAGAAGATCATCGGGCGATTTGCGCAACGCCTGCGCGGCAAGTTCCAGCACCCTGAAGGTGACGCTTTCTTCATAGATCAGCATGGATTCAAAGCTAGAGTACCCAAGATCAGCCTGCTGCATGATCTTGTCCCAGACATCGTCACCATAGGTATCGCGCAGAAAACACTGGATCGCGCGATTTATGAGGCCGTGCATAGCACTCTCCCGATCTTTGTCGGATGATGTGCCGGGCAAGGTTTAACAAACCCCGAAGCCCGCAGAACGGCCTTTGGAGGGTTTGATTAAAAGTCGGTCGGCGCTCCGCCTTCGGCCTTACGGCGTGCTACGAAATCAGCGAGTTCCTCGCGGATTGCGATATCCATCGGCGGCTCTTCAAAGGTCGCGATGATTTCCTTGAACTTCTTATGCGCCCGCTCAGCGGTCCACGTACCGCCAGCGATCTCCCACCCTTCAAAGTTGGTCCAGTCGCTAATGATCGGCTGATAAAACGCAGTCTCGTAGCGCTGCTGAGTATGTTCGATCCCAAAGAAATGGCCCGTCGCGCCGACATCCTTGATCGCATCGACGGCGATGTCCTCGGGGCCAGTTGCGTAGGTCGCTGGTTCAAAATAGCGTTGGATCATCTGCAGGACTTCGCAATCCATGATAAACTTTTCGGGGCTGGCGATCAGACCACCCTCAAGCCAACCGGCTGCGTGATAGACCATATTGGTGCCCGATTGGACAGCGGCCCAAAGGCTGTTTGACGTCTCCCACATTGCCTGCCCGTCTGGGACATTCGCCGCGCACACGCCCGACGACCTCACTGGCAAGCCATAGAACCGTGCCATCTGACCGGTCATCTGGGTCGCACGCATGTATTCGGGCGTTCCAAAGGCAGGGGCACCGGTTTTCATGTCGACATTGCTTGTGAACGTCCCAATCACACAAGGCACGCCCGGCGTGTCATATTGGAAGAGAGCAATTGCACTCAAAGCCTCGGCGAGGGACTGCGCGACCGCGCCCGACATCGTCACAGGGGCCATTGCCCCCGCCAGCGTAAAGGGCGTCACGACCACGGCCTGCCCACGGCGGGCCAGCCGCAAACACCCGTCGATCATGGGAATGTCGTGCTTGAGCGGTGAGGTCGAGTTGATGTTGGTGTACATCCTCGGGGTGGCCTGAAACTCCTCTTCGCTCAGCCCTCCGGCGATGCGTACCATTTCCATCACGTCTTCGACACGCTCTTTGCCAAGACTGTAGGCATGCATGACCTTGTCGCACAGCGTCAGCTTGTCGAACAGAACATCAAGGTGTCTGACGGATGCGTGAATGTCCTGCGGTTCCGTTGGATAGCCGCCGGCAAAGTGAATGCAATTGAAGTACTGCGTCAGCTTGAGCAGATTGCGGTTGTCTTCGCGCGTGCCGGCAATTTTGCCTTTTTCCAAGTCCCAGTAGTTGGGCGGCGATGAGACATTGCCGAAGGTCATGGTGTTGTCGCCGATGGTCAAGGCCCGGTCCACGTTGCGCGGTGTCAGGGTAAAGCTGCTTGGCGCTTTCGCCACCATCTCCATGACGAAGTCACGCCCCATGCGGACATTGTCACCGTCCACCGTACACCCCGCCTCACGCAGGATTTCGCGGCCTTCATCATTGTAGAATTCGATGCCGATTTCTTCGAGAATGCGCATAGCGCCATCGTGGATGGCTGCCACACCCTCTTCAGTCAGCGGTTCAATTGGCCGATCCGTGTTCTTGATCAGCCGCCATGGCATTTGATCAATGACCGGGCCTTTGCCGCGCGTATTACCTGCGCGTCCGCCGGAACGCCGTCTGCGAGTGGGTGCTGCTGTGTCTGCCATTTCGCCATTCCCTATCGTTGACCGTCATTGAAGCGGCTTTCGCAGGAAACTGAGCAGAAGAATGCGACCGATCCGGTCGTTTTCCTGTTATGCGCCCAAAGGTGCGGCTGCGGCATCGGACGGCAGACTATCAAGCCAAGCTGGAATTTCGGCGATTGAAGGAAGGACCACAGAAGCGAGGCCACTGAGATCCTCGCGGCGGGCTGGGCCAGTCAACACACCGATGCCCACCATTCCGGCGGCCTGCGCAGCTTCAAGATCATGAGTACTGTCGCCAACCATGGCACAGCGCGAGGGGTCGACCCCGACCCGCTCCGCAAACGCAAGAAGCTGCCCCGGCATCGGCTTGAAACCATGCCCGGAATCAAAACCTACGGCGAAATCCAGAAAGTCACTGACACCAGCAATCTCCAAGTGTCGCTGCATGGACAGTTCGGCGTCATTCGTTGCAACGCCCAATCTCAGACGACGCGCCCGAAGATCATCAAAATACGTGATCAGCGGCGTGACCTCGACCTGCGGGACATCCAGTGACCGTTCCGTCAATTCGGCGATCAGGTTATCAATTGTGCGTCCCGGCAAATGTGGAAGCAAGGCAGCGGCCTGCTCTTCCATCGTTCCGGCGATGACAGAACTGCCCGGAAGAAACTGCTGGTTTTTAAGATCGTACTCAATGCTGTTGGCCAATTGCTGCGCCAGCCCGTGATCACCATCAGCCAGCCCGACAATGGTTGTACCGGCCCACACTGTCCACGTCGCATCGAAATCGAACAACGTGCCGTCTTTGTCGAAAAGGATCGCTTCTATCTGGGTCATGCCCCCACATGCGAAGACAACGTGTAGCCGTCAAGCGTCGTTTGACATGGGTGGGGGGCTCGGCCACCACTGAGGCATGGATATCGATTACCGCCTTCACGACTCGCTTGGGTATCATCTGTCTCTGACAGCTCGCCTGCAGGAGCGCCGCCTTGATGACGGTCTTCGCTCGCTTGGCCTTACACGAACGACATGGTGTATCCTGCTGGCCGTCGGGGTCGAAGGATTGGACGGCCCCTCAGACATTGCCGCCTTTGTAGGCATCGACCGCACCGCCACATCCCGTGGCCTGCGCCAAATGGAGCAGGCCGACCTGATCACGCGCACAGGTGGGCAAAGCGACGGGCGCAAAAGGTCTGTTGTTTTGACGCCAAACGGTGAAACCCGTTTGCGGCAGGGTGCGCCGCTGGCTCGGGCCAATAACGAAGTTCTGGCCACAAAACTCGAAGATGACGAAGTGACTGAGCTTGTGCGACTTCTGCGCAAGCTCAGCAAAGGCGAGCCTTCGGACCTGTCCCGCTTCTGATCTCAGGTCCAGTGTACCTGCGCCCCACCGGGCAAAGATTGGCGCACGATTTGCACCTGCTCGTAAGGCCAGCCAAGGGTGTCACACATCTGAACAACCCACGCATCATCCATCATGATGAAGTCGAGCAACGCGATCTGAAACTCGGGTTCGGTGGCGCGCGCGCGCAAATCCTCAACTCCGGCCCCCGTCGATCCGAGGAAGACAGGCAACAACTCTTCCTGAGAGGTTAACCATCCCAAAGCCTGAAATGCGTGGATTTCCGCTTGTTCCGCGTTCATGGGGGCAAACCTCCTCAAAATCGCCATCAATTGGAAAGGCTTTGTTAACACTTTCCCGCCAAGTCTGGGGCAACAGGTAATAGTTTGGCAGTCGCAATGACAGGACGTATCTTGATCATTGATCCGGTGGTCACCAGCCGGATTGTACTAAAGGTTAAATTGGCTGCGGCGTATTACTCTGTCGCTCACGCCGCCAACTTGGCCGATGCCCGACGGTTGATCCACGGGAACCCTCCGGACCTGATTTTCTGCGAACACGAACTGATGGACGGCACGATTTGCGACCTGATGGATGACATCGGGGGGCAATCTATACCGGTCATTGCCCTTGTACCCGACAACGACTCCACGCTGCGCCTTGATATGCTGTCGCTAGGGGTCGAGGACGTGATCAGCCGCCCCTACGACGAAACGATCCTGCAAGCACGGGTTAGGACGCTGTTGCGCCATTGCGCTGAGCAAGACGACCTTGGCCTTCATTCCGGCACAACGGCAGCACTAGGTCTGGCGGAAACCCCCGGGCATTTCAAACGCCGCGCCCGCATTGGTGTTGTCGCGAAATCCGCCCGATTGAGCCGGATATGGGCTGACGAAATCCGTCAGCGCACCCGGCATGAAGTGGTCAGCTTGGCCGCCGCCGATGTGATCCCCACCATGCAAGGCTCTGCACCGCTTGATGGCTTGGCGCTTGGTCTGTCCGAAAAATCAGCGCGTGCCCGGCTTGACCTTGTCGCGACACTTCGCGCACTGCCGGAAAGCAAGACTCTCGCAATCCTTGGCATCGGCTGCGAAGACAGCGCCAATACGGTTGCCACCGCGCTTGATACAGGGATCGGCGACGTCATGCCATTGGGCTTTGAACCAGCCGAAACCCTAAAGCGCATTGACCGGTTGCTGGATCGCCGCGCCGCCGCTGAACGCCGCCGCAGCACGCTCCGCGCGGGACTTGAGGCGGCTGTGACCGACCCACTTACGGGCCTGCATAATCGCCGCTATGCGCTGTCGTTTCTCAATCGCCTGACCGGACGCGATAAGCCAACCGCGCCTCCCCTGGCCGTCATGTTACTTGATCTCGACCATTTCAAACGGATCAATGACAGCTTTGGTCACGGTATCGGGGACTGTGTCCTGCGCGAATTCGCCCTGCGGATACGTGGCGGCCTCACACCAGAAGACCTGTTCGCACGGGTTGGAGGGGAAGAATTTCTTGTCGCACGCCCTGCGACGTCCCTGACCGAAGCATCGGTTCTGGCAAATCAACTCTGCGGCCTCGTGAAATCGGCCCCATTTGTTCAGAACTTCATCCCCGGCGGGATCGAGCTTTCGGTGTCCGTAGGTCTCGCCATGTATGATGCTGGCGCGGCGCCATTCGCGCCTGCGGACCCGAGTGAGATCAACGGCGCACAGAACTACCCGGTTCACGCGCTTATAGAACAGGCTGACCTTGCTCTCTATGCGGCCAAATCCTCTGGGCGCAATAAGGTTCAGGTCGCCCGCGCCGCCGCCTGAACGTTTGAAAATCTGTCTTTGGCCGTCAGCGGTCTTTGTCGCCATGTTTGCGGCGTTTCGGGATGCCATTCTCGGCAAAATCCTCTAGCCGCGCGGCCAGGGCAGCCCGCTCTTGCGGTGATTTGGCCGACAAAGTGTCGATCAAGACCCGCTGAATGTTCTGATGGCGTGCCATCGCGTCTTCGGAATACTGCCCAAGCAGATCTTGCAATGCGGCCTCGTCAACAGGCTCCGCGCGTAGAATTGCCGCCATTTCCGCAAGCCGCGCCCGCGTTTCAGCCCGTCGGTCCGGGTCTCGGCGGGCCTCGCGAAACACCGCGCGTCCCATCGCGCGGCGGTCCTCTGGCTCCAGCGCCTTTAGTATTGGCGCCACCCCAATCTCGGATCCAACCGGCGGCGGCCTACGGTTCGGGCGATCATCGTGCCCACGCAGAAACGCTCCGGCGACCATACCCAGAACCAAGATGTTCAGAGCCAGCGATATGACCAGTACGATCCGCCATCCGCCGCTGACGCGCGGCCGTTTTGATTGAGCATCAGCCATCTATCAGCTCTCCTTGCAGGTCGGGGATCATCTCAAGCACGTAGACATCACTGACGCCAAAATAAGTGGTTTCCAATGCCTCGATCACCGCGGGTGGGTTCAGTCCAATCCCGACACCAAGACACGCCATCGCTGCCAAGCCCACGGCCCCGGGTGCGCCGCCGAGGCTCGCCATTATCTGCCGCACCCAAATACGCAGCCCTTTGCGATCCGGTATTGCAGCAGATGTCTCGTGTGCTGCCCGGTCGCGCGTCACCTCTTCGGCATCCGCCATGATCCGCGCCAAGAGCGCGTTGGACGGTTTGACCTCTTGCCCACGCAAAGCCGCGAATGCGCTTTCAAGATGATCGTCGGTCAATTCGCTTTTGAAAGGGTCTTGTTTGTCAGTCATCGGTGAACCCCAATTCATCCTTGCGATTGGCCAATGCCGCAGCCAAAGCGCGTTTTCCTCGGGCCGTCAGGCTTTCGACCGCTTCGGTGCTTATTCCCAAAATCTCGCCGATTTCCGGGTTTGCACGACCTTCGATATGGCGCAACACGACCGCCTGCCTCTGTCGCTCGGGTAACGTCATAAGCGCCTGTTGTAACGCCTCTGCGCGGGCCGCGTCTTGCATAGACTGCGCAACTGACGGCCTGCCGTCATCCGGTTCAGGAACATCGTCTAAGCCGCTTGGCCGCCGCTTTCGAAGCCGGTCTGTACACAGGTTGGCAGTAACGCGGTAAAGCCAGGTCGTGACCTTCGCTTCGCCTTGCCTCCAATCCGGAGCAATCTTCCAAAGGCGCATCAACGCCTCCTGCGTGACGTCTTCTGCCTCTGCCTGATCACCAAGAACCCGCGCCGCGTGGGACAGAACAATCGGAGCCAACCGGATGGTCAATAGACGCGCGGCCTCGCGATCGCCATTGGCGAACAGCACCAACAGGGCCTCATCGGTCACCCCTGCATCTGATATTGGCCTCGCATCCAGAGCCATTACTCCGTCCCGTGTTCTCCGGCCCTACCGCAACTGGCAGGGCCGGACAAATCCTGCCGCCTTGGTCAGCCTCTGTCGCGCCCTTCACCGCGCTTGCCCTTGCGGCCCGCGCGCTTGTCTTTGGCGGCATCAAATTCCGCTTCGCTCAGACCGCCAGAGCCATCGGTATCAACGCGGGCAAAGCGCTCTGCCGCGCGGTCAGCGTTGCGTTCCGGCATCTCGTCGAACTGAACGACGCCATCGCCGTTAGCATCCATCCGGTCGATCATCCGGTCAATCCGGCGCTCGGCACGCTCTGCGTTGCGCGCCTCTGCGGCTGCCAGCATTTCCTCACGGCTCAGTGCCCCATCACCATCGGTATCCGCGGCCGCGCGTTGCGCATCACGCCAAGCCGCCATTTCCGCCTGCGTGACCTCGCCCGACCCGTCCGCATCCAGTTGCTCGAACGTCGCCTGCGGCCCTTTGCCGTGCCCGCCACGCGCCATGGCATGGGTCGCCGTCAACGCAAGGGTCGCTGCCATCAAGCCTGCAATCACTGTTGTCGTTTTCATTGTCTTTCCTTTGTCTTTGTCCTGAGGAGCATTTCTTTTGAGGTGCAACCAACGGCCTCAACCCCGTCGATCACACAGCTGATACGCAGCCCCAAAACGGTTCCGTCGCAAATTTTGAAATCTTTTTTTTGGCTGATCTGCCGCAGCGGCCCGGTCTTGCTCGGATCACGCCCGTGCGGCACAAGCCCCGCATGATCGAAGACCGTCCTCTTGGCCTTGCCACCCGTCGTGGATTTCTCCGCCGCTGCCCGAATTGCGGCAAAGGCCATATGTTCAGCGGCTATCTCACGGTGGCAGGGGCCTGCGATCACTGCGGCGAAGACCTGTCTCATCAACGCGCTGATGATGGTCCGGCATGGCTGACGATGTTGATTGTCGGTCACCTTATGGCGCCGCTGTTGCACATCTATTTTGTTCAGTTTCGCCCTGAGCCGCTCGTGCTTTTTGCCGTGTTCGCCATTGGCTGCACTGCACTGGCTCTGGCGCTCTTGCCGCGTCTCAAGGGGCTGATCGTGGCCTTTCAATGGGCCAGACGCATGCATGGGTTTGGCGGAACGCCCGACCCCGATCCTGCCCCCTGACCCAGTTTTGGGCTGGCGCACATGCGCCGCTGCGCTACACAAGGGGAATGACATCCGACCCCACCTCCATCCGCGACGCCGCAACGGTAATCCTTTTGCGTGACACGGCAGAAGGGCCTGCAATCCTGATGGGTCAACGGGGTGCCAAAGCCGCGTTCATGCCCAACAAGTTTGTCTTTCCGGGCGGAGCGGTCGATGCAGCCGATGCCGACGTCGCCCTTGCACAGCCAGTATCGGACCCCTGCGCGACGCGCTTGCGCGAAGACAGCAGCACAGATTTGACCAATGCCTTATCCGCTGCCGCTATTCGCGAGGTGTGGGAGGAAACCGGACAAGTGATCGGCGCCCCGGGTACGTGGGCCACGCCACCTGCAGACTGGGCAGAGTTTGCCGCCAAGGGGCATGTCCCAGACGCGCAGCACCTGCATTTCTTCTTTCGCGCCATCACGCCGCCAGGCCGCCCCCGGCGCTTTGATGCGCGGTTTTTCCTCATGGACGCAGCACGCTTGCAATCTGATCCGGATGACTTCTCTGCCGCGTCTGACGAGTTGTCTCATCTCCAATGGATTCCGGTCGCCCGGGCGCGCGATTTCAATCTGCCCTTCATCACCGAAGTCGTTTTGGCAGAGGTTGCCGCCCTTCGTCGGATTGGGCCACCGGCGTCGGTGCCATTCTTCAAAAATGATGACGAAGACAGCCTCTTTCGGCGGATTTACGGCGCTAGCCCAACAGAATAATCAGAACAACGCTGAGACACAGCGCACCAATTCCAAATAGCTCGCGCGCTGTTGACCGCTCTCCAAAGAAAAACGTGGATGCCAGAAAACTAAAAAGCAGCTCGCTCTGGCCCAAAGCTTTCACATAGGCCGCTTTTTGAAGGCCAAAGGCCGTGAACCACCCCAGCGATCCCAGCATCGACGTGGCCCCAACCAAACCGGCCACACGCCAAGCGCGCAGAACGCGCCCCATCTCTCCGGGCTCACGCAAAACCAACCAGACGGTCATGATCGCGGTCTGGCAAAGCGTCAGGATGGCCAACCCAAAGGCCGCACGCAAAAAGACATCCCCGCCCTCCAACTCAAGCGCAGCGCCCCGATAGCCGACCGCCGCCACTCCAAAGAGCACACCTGAGGCAAGCCCAAGCCCGGTCGCGGGCGTCAGGAACCTGTCTTTGAAACTTCCGCTTTCAGTCGGTGTGTCAGACAGGGCCAGCACGCCGACAAGCCCAATCAGGATTGCCCCCATCGCGCCCCAAGACACGGTTTCGCCCAGAAAAACGAAACCGATCATCACGGTCTGCAAGACCTCGGTTTTCTTGAACGTGACCCCAACTGCAAAATTGCGATGTTGGAACAGGGCAACGGTACACATCGTGGCCGTGATCTGCCCGATGGCGCCAGCCAGCCCATAGACCCAAAAGCCGGGATTGATGTTTGGCATGTCCATCCCGCGCGATGCGGCATAGCCCAAGGCCAACGCAATGAGCAAAGGCCATGAAAACAGGAACCGCGAAAACGTCGCGCCTGCGGTCGACAGGGCCGTTGTGCGCAACTGCTTTTGCAGGACAAACCGCACCGTCTGCGCAAGCGCTGCAAATAAAGTGACTGGAATCCACGCGGCCATGCCGCTGCCTTAAAGCGTCACTCTGCCCGCTTCCAGAGCGGATGCGCCACCGGATCTTTGCGCCGCAGGGCATAACGCGCAAAAATCTCGGCATAAGATCTGAAATGATAGTTCCCATTCCGCCGCAGGTACAAATCGCGACCAGCCCGAAACTTCGCCGGCAGCGCGTACCATGGCAGGTTGGGATGCATGTGATGCACGATATGCAGGTTGTTGTTCAGAAACAGCAGTGCCAAAGGCCCGCGATCTTCGATGATCACTGATCGTCCGCCTGCCTGCACATGGGCTTGGTGTTCGGCAAAGGTACGGATCTTCAGGAGTGCCATCCCCCCATACGCTGCCAAGAGAAATGCCCAAATGGGCAAAGGAGACAGCCAAACACCCCATAAAACCAGTGCCAAAGCCGGAACATGCACCGCCCAGCCCCACAGCACGCGTCTGTCAGCATCCATGATTGCCCGGATGTCTGAACTGATGAACACAACGTGACCAATCAGCGGCCCCAAAATCATGCGTCCAAGCAAAGTGTTATTGGCGTTGAACATGGTTTGAAGCCATCGCGGCAGCACGTCCCAGTCCGCTTGATCCAGGAAATTCGACTCTGGATCATCCAAGGGGTCGGTCAAACGCGCATCCCTATGGTGCGCCAAATGGGTGTCGTAAAACCGAAGGTAAGGCACCATCACCATAAGCGGCGGCCACATCAATGCGGTGTTCATCCATTGAGCTTTGAATGGGTGGCCGTGGATGGCCTCGTGTTGCAAGGATGCATGCTGTGCAATCGCAACGGCCAGAACGGGAACCGCCACCCAAACAGGAAGAAACAAAGCCCCGATCAGCACGACATATGTGATCAGGATCAGCGTGAGCGTCGGCCACTCCACCTCTCTGATCTGCCAAGCCTTCCGAACGTTCCGCCCTAATACGGTAAATGGGGAGTTCGGTTTTCCTGTCGCATAATCCATGCGCCACCTCTCGCCGGATCGCGAGAGGCAGACAATTCTGGATATGGTTCACAAAATCCAGCGTATGTGATTAAACGCAACATATGAGCACAATACACGACAAACGTGATCGCGCTGCGCTTTTTCGCGAACGCCTCACAACGGCGATGGCACGCGTCAGGTCAAATCAATCCGCTTTGGCTCGGGCAATTGGTGTCGACCGTTCTACAATTTCCCAGCTCTTGGCCGCCGATAGCGCACGGCTGCCAAATGCACAGGTTGTCGCGGAATGCGCCTCCCACCTTGGCGTCAGCGCCGATTGGCTTCTGGGCCTGTCCGAACGTCCCGAACAGGTGGGCGAATTGATCGCCGCCTCCATGTTGGTCACAGAAGCCCCGCGCGCATTGGTCGACGAGCAAATCTTTGCATGGCACCAAGAGGCGCAAGGCTACAAAATCCGCCACGTCCCCGCAGGCCTGCCGGACATGCTCAAAACCCATGACACCCTGCGCTGGGAATACGAGCCGTCGCTCGGACGCACAATTGACCAAGCCATCGGTGCCAGCGACGACCGCCTACGTTGGATGCGCGGTGCACGCTCTGACTATGAAATCGCCTTGCCCACCCATGACCTTGCCGCCTTTGCTGCTGGGACAGGCTACTATAACGGGCTTCCGCGCGAGACGCGGCTCACTCAGCTGGAATGGCTGATCGAGGTCACCGAGCAGCTCTATCCGTCTTTGCGCCTCTATCTGTTCGACGCCCACAGGCTGTACTCTGCTCCCATCACGATTTTCGGCCCCTTGCTGGCCGTGATCTATCTGGGCTCAAATTATCTCGCATTCCGCGATGCCGACCGCGTCGATGTCGTCACACGCCATTTCGACCGTCTGGTACGCGAAGCCACCGTCGGCTCGCGCGACATGACCAACCACCTCAAGCAGCTGCTTACCACCGTCTGATCTTCATCTTTCCAGACTACCTTCGGGGGTGTAGGGGCGGGCCCCCACATAGGTCTGGGCCATTGCCCGCTAAACCTTCGGATCCGGGTTTTCGGTATGTCCATCAACGGCGATCACCTGCCCCGACACCAACCGCGCCGCATCAGATGCCAAAAATACAGCCATGTTGGCCACGTCCCTTGCCGTCACAAGCGACCGCATCGAAGTGCCACTAGCATACCCGTTGTAGATCTCATCGCGCGTCAGACCTTTGGCCGCTGCTTCGCGCTGCATCACACCCTCCATCCGCGGACCTTCGACGGCCCCCGGGCAAATGGCGTTCGTGCGAATGCCATACGGCCCGAGTTCCATCGCAGCCGTTTTCATCAAGCCAATGACCGCCCATTTGGCCGCAGAATACGGCGCACGAAAGGGGTACCCGTGCTGCCCAGCTGTCGACGACGTGTAAACGATGGCGCCACGGCCTGCGGCCTTCATCAGCGGCGCAGCGTGTTTCGTTACCAGAAACGCCCCCTCAAGGTTCACGGAAACGCAGCGTTGCCAGTCCTGCAAACCTACATCCTCCAATGCCGCCGTGGGTCCCGCAATACCGGCATTGGCGCACAGAACATCGATTGCGCCGATCTCCGACATAATCGCGCGCACGGCCACCTCATCGGCTGCATCGGCGGCACAGGTCGTCCAGGTATCCGGACAGGCCGCCAGCGCCGCCTCGTCGACATCCGTCACCCAGACGTCAAATCCTTCGGCCTCGAAAACCAGCCCCATGGCGTGCCCGATCCCGGAGCCGCCACCGGTGATCAAAACCCGCTTCACCGCACACCCACAGCAGCGCCAGCGCCCTCTGGCGCAGGCAGCATCGCATGGGCATCAGCAATCAAGGCGAGCGTATCTGCGATGTGCGCAGCAGGTGCCGAGGCCCGGCGGGTCTCAAGGCTGACATGGATCATCATATGCTCGCCCGTCGCGGCAAGCCGATCCCCAACCCGCATTTCATGCCAGAGGTGCATCTTCTTGCCCGCACCGGCCAAAAGCTGTGTGGTGATGGTGATCGTTTCACCAATATTCACCTCATCCAGATGCCGGATATGGGTTTCGGCGGTGAAATAGCTCCCGCCTGAGGCGATGTAATCCGCGTCACAGCCGACCAGTTCCATGAACCGATCCGTCGCGTCGCCAAAAGCCTGCAAATACCGAGCCTCGTTCATGTGGCCGTTGTAATCGGTCCAATCGAGTGGGACAGCGCGTGTCACCGTCGGGATCGGCGCGCTCACATCGGCCTCTGCTGCCGCACGCGGCAAGGTTTCCATCGCTTGGTCTTGCGCCTTTATCAGCGCCCCCGCACCCCAGTTTTGCGCCTTCAGTGCCCGCATCATCGCCACAAGGTTATTGTCGCGTGCGCGCTCCAGCTCTCGGATGGAATAGGCACCTGACTGCGCATCGGACTGGCCTGCAATCAGGTCCACCAATTCGTCGGTGAATTCCGGCACATCCATGAGCTTCGTCCATGGCCATTTCAGCGCCGGGCCAAATTGGGCCATGAAATGCTTCATGCCCGCTTCGCCACCCGCCACGCGATAGGTTTCAAACAACCCCATCTGCGCCCATCGAATGCCAAAGCCATAGCGGATTGCGTTGTCGATCTCTTCTGTCGTCGCGATCCCGTCTTTCACCAGCCATAGCGCCTCACGCCAGACAGCCTCAAGGAACCGGTCGGCGATATGCGCGTCGATCTCCTTCTTCACATGCAGCGGATACATACCGATGCCGCTCAGAATGTCTTTCGCCCGCGCGATCAAAGGGGCTGCGTTCTTATCGGTCGTCACCAACTCGACCAGCGGCAGTAAATAGACCGGATTGAACGGATGGGTGACTACGATCTGGCCCGCATGCGCTGCACCTGCCTGCAGCTCCGAGGGTTTGAACCCGCTCGTGGACGATCCAATAATCGCCGAGGCATCGGCCGTGTCCTGCAGCGTCTGATAGACGCGTTGCTTGACCTCAAGCCGTTCAGGCACGCTCTCCTGTATCCAACTCGCGCCAGACACCGCTTCGGCAATCGTTTTGTGAAAACTCAACTGGCCTTCGGGCGGCAAAGCCACCTCATAAAGCCCCGGCAGAGACCGGCGTGCATTATCCAGCACTTCACCGATCTTGCGCTCGGCATCAGGATCAGGATCAAAGACCTGAACATCCCAGCCGTTCAGCAAAAATCGCGCGGCCCAGCCGCCACCAATCACACCACCGCCAATGATCGCCGCCGTCGCCATCGGCCCCTCCTTCATCTTTCCCAAATAACCTCCGGGGGAGTCCGAAGGACGGGGGCAGAGCCCCCAAACGGGGTGGGTGGGCGGGCCCACCCTGCCCCGCAACTCAAACCGGCGCGCGCTTTACTAGACCCAGTTTCTCACGCACTGCGTCAGGCCCGATCACATTCGCACCAAGACGTTCGATGATTTCGACCGAGCGCGCCACAAGGCTTTCGTTCGTGGCCAGCACACCTTTGTCCAACATCAGGTTGTCTTCCAGACCGACGCGCACATTGCCGCCCGCCAGCACCGACGCTGCCACATAGGGCATCTGGTTGCGGCCCAGCGAGAATGCCGAAAACGTCCAATCATCCGGCACATTGTTCACCATCGCCATGAAGGTATTCAGGTCATCCGGCGCGCCCCACGGCACCCCCATGCACAACTGCACCAAGGCGGGACTGTCCAAAATTCCGTCTTTCACCAGTTGCTTGGCATACCACAGATGGCCTGTATCGAAGGCTTCAATCTCGGGTTTCACGCCCAGATCGGTCATCATCCGTCCCATAGCTTGCAACATGCCCGGCGTGTTGGTCATGACGTAATCGGCCTCGGCAAAGTTCATGGTGCCGCAATCCAGCGTGCAAATCTCGGGCAGGCATTCGGCCACATGCGCCACCCGTTCCTCAGCGCTGATCATGTCTGTGCCTGCCGCGACAGGCAAAGGCGCGTCCACGCCGCCAAAAACGATGTCGCCGCCCATCCCGGCCGTCAGGTTCAGCACGACGTCCACCTCGGCATCCCGAATGCGGTCCGTCACTTCGCGGTAAAGCTTAAGATCCCGCGACGGCACACCTGTCTCTGGGTCACGCACATGGCAATGCACCACCGCTGCACCCGCCTTGGCCGCGGCAATCGCGCTGTCGGCGATCTCTTTCGGGGACCGAGGCACATGCGGACTGCGGTCCTGCGTGCTGCCGGACCCGGTCACGGCGCAGGTAATAAAGACCTCTCGATTCATCGCTAACGGCATTGCACGCCCTCCCTTTCGCGTCGCACTATGCTTCGGCGAGGGCGCAAGATCGTGCAGCCCCCGCCACGATCATGCTGATCAGTACGGCATCGGATGGGTCTGATGGGCCGCATCAAGATCGGCAACAACCTCATCACTCAGCGTCACATCCAGCCCCGACAGAATACGATCCAGTTGCTCCGTCGTGCTGGCCCCAAAGATGTTTGAACACATGAAAGGTCGCGTATCGCACCAAGCCAGCGCCATATGAACGGGATCAAGCCCATGCTTTTCCGCCACATCCAGATAGGCTTGCACCGCTTCAAATGCGCGCTCGGTTTTGCGCCCACCAAGGGACCCGTTGATGTCCATACGTGACCCGGCAGGCACTGCACCGTTTTGGTATTTGCCCGTCAGATACCCAGCGGCCAATGGCGAAAACGCAAGCAAACCGACATCCTCAGCCACGGACATCTCGGCCATATCCGTGTCGTAGAGACGGCACATCAGCGAATACTCATTTTGCACAGAGGCCACCCGCGGAAGGTCATGCTGTTCGGACAGTCGCAGCCACTGGGCTGTTCCCCATGCACTCTCATTCGACAGACCAAATGCACGGATTGTCCCGCGATCCACCTCCGCCTGCAGCGCCTCAAGGCAGTCCAGCATGTCTGCGCGGACGTCCTCGGCGCGCATGCCAGACGGGTCATAGGTCCAGTTCTTGCGGAACATGTAAGATCCGCGATTGGGCCAATGGAACTGGTAGAGGTCGATGTAATCGGTTTGCAGACGCTTCAGGCTGCTTTCTACGGTTTCGCGGATTGTCTTTGAACTGATCGGCGCGCCGTCGCGGACAAATCCCTGCCCTTCGCCGGAATGCTTGGTGGCAAGAATGTAGTCTTTGCGCCGCCCTGTCTTGGCGTTCCAGTTGCCAAGGATCGTTTCGGTCAACCCAACCGTTTCGGCGCTGATCGGATTGACGGGATACATCTCTGCCGTGTCGACAAAGTTGATCCCTGCATCCAGCGCCCGGTCCATCTGAGCGTGACCGCCCGCCTCATCGGTCTGCGTGCCGAAGGTCATCGTGCCGAGGCAGTAAGAACTGACCATCATGTCGGTGCGGCCAAGCTGGTTCATTTTCATCGAAGGCATCCTTTCAAACTTGGCCCCGACCCTAACCTCGCAGCAGGCGGGAACAAGGCCAGACTTGCACCCACCCTTGCCACAAGAACATAACAGGAACATACTACACGCCATGGCCCAGACTGCTGCACATCTTCTGACCCGTCGCCCGGACACCGAACGCCCCGTCGTACCGGTGATGGGCGAACTCGCCCTGCAACCTGGGCGCGTGCATGAACTGTGCGGTGCCGACCGTCGGACGTTGGCCATGATGGTCGCGCAGAAAACCGATGGGGCGATCTTCTGGATACTGCCCGGCTGGCAACCTGATCATATCAGCGGTCAGGGCGCGGCACGCTTTATCAATCCGGGGCGCGTGACATTCATCCGCGCGGGCAACGCCACCGACCTTCTCTGGACCATGGAAGAGGTCTTGCGCTCTGGCGTGGTCCCGCTTGTCGTGGCTGACCTGCCTGCCCCGCCCGCGCTGACGCCCATCCGGCGGCTGCACCTGTCTGCGGAACGCGGTGCTGAACGTGGCATCGCGCCATTGGGGTTAATCCTGACACCGGGCGATGGCGGCTCATCAGGGGTCGAAACCCGCTGGCGGCTGGATCCAGCTTTGCCTGACGCGATGACAGGTGCCCAAAAACATCGCTGGCGGCTCAGCCGTCTGCGCGCCCGCACCCTGCCGCCCAAATCATGGGGGTTGCGCGCGACACAAGCCGGCTTTTGCCTGATCGACCTGCCTGAAAGCGGCGCTGACACCCCTGCATCCGACACCGCAACTCAGCCACCGCTTCCTGCAACCCACTAGTCCCACACGGAAAATCGTGTTACCCCGTTTACGGGGTATATGTGGGGTAAGAGTGTGACGGTGCGTGACCCGCCCGTCCGGTTACAAGCAAAATGACGGGATCGGTGGGGGATGACGCGCTGCAAAGGCAGTTGCTCGAACTGGTGTTTGCCAATGGGCTGACACCTCAGCAAGCCTGTGATCAGGCCTTTCCGGACCACCCGAACCGCAAAGCGCTTGATGTCGTTTTTCTGATCACCTTGATCGCCACAGACCTGAAGTCGTCTTTCCGCGCAGAAAGCCACTGGACCTACACAGACTGGCTCGAAGCGGCCACATCATTGGCCTGTGACGTCTATGCCGCCAGCCGCCTAAATGCCCCTGACCCCAGCCTCGGTGACATTGCAACGCTTTGGTCTGACACGCCCTCACAATCCCGCGCGCCAGACGAGGAAGACTGAACCAAACGGCATCTTCGCGCTACCTACCGTCATATCAGTCTAAGCCAGACGGAGATTGCCATGCACGCCCTGCTTGTCCTTGCCCTGTTCCTGTGTGCGCCATTTGCGGCCTTCGCACAGGTTGTGCCCTACACGCTTGACCGCGACCGTTCGACCGTCGTGTTCACGTTTGACATGGCGGGGACCCCGACGCAGGGCGCAATGCCCATCAGCGCGGCCGATATCCGCCTGAACCTCGGTTCCATCGAAGACTCCAGCGCCAATGTCACGATGAATGCCGCGGCTGCGCGCACCGGTCAGAGCTTTGCGGACGAAGCGATGCATGGTGCGGGCGTCCTGAGCACCAAAGAATTCCCAACAATGCGCTTTCGTACGACCGGCTTTGAAGGGGACTTCAATGGCGGCATGGTCACCGGCCTTCTGACCTTGCGCGGCATCACCCAGCCGGTCGTCATGCAGGCCAATATCTATCGCCAGCGCGGCAGCGCCGACAATGATGTTTCTCGCCTCTCGGTCCTGCTCACCGGTACGGTTGATCGCCGCGTGTTTGGGGCCGATGGCTTTCCGGCGATCGTCAGTCCGCACATCAAGTTCGAGGTTCTGGCGCGCATAGATCGCGCTGAATAAAGCGTCCGAAAGTTCCAAAATCGCCACCCCAATGTCGCCCGGGCGCATTTATCGGGGTCGAACAGGCGTAAGCCAAAGGCATGCGGATGCTGTTGTCCTTTGGTGCGCTCTTTCTGTCGATCATCCTTTTGCAGGTGTCGTCCGGAGGTGTCGGGCCACTTGATGCCGTCACCGGGCTGGGTCTTGGCTTTTCCGCAGGCGAAGTTGGCCTTTTGGGGTCTGCACACTTTGCCGGTTTCTTCATGGGGTGTTGGTGGGCGCCACGTTTGATGGGCGCTGTTGGCCACAGCCGCGCCTTCGCGGCCTTTACCGCAATGGGCGCCATCGGTCTCTTGGGACATACGCTGATCATCGACCCACTGGCATGGGGGCTCTTTCGCATCGGGTCTGGGATTTGCGTAGCGGGGTGCTACACCGTCGTCGAAGCTTGGTTGCAGGCCAAGGTCACGAACGAGACCCGTGGACGCACCATGGGCATCTATCGCTTTGTCGATCTGGGCGCGTCGCTCATGGCTCAGATGATGATCGGAGTGCTGGCCAGCGTCGAAACCTATATCGCCTACAACCTGCTGACGATCATCTGCTGCGCGTCTCTTTTGCCTCTGACGTTGACCCGAGCAAGCCCGCCGGTCACAGGGGCGGCGCTGCGGCTGCGTCCCGCGCTCGCCTTTCAACGTTCGCCTCTGGCGGTGGGTGGGGTGCTGGTCGCCGGGCTTACCGCGTCTGCCTATCGTATGGTCGGGCCGATCTATGGGGCCGAGGTTGGGCTGGCCCCGCGCGATATCGGTCTCTTTCTGGCGGCCTTCGTCGCGGGTGGCGCTCTGGCGCAGTACCCGGCAGGCTGGATGGCCGACAGGTTTGACCGTCGCGCTGTGCTGATCGGGTTTTCGGCGCTCGCGATTGGCTCGTGCTGGATCAGCACCTTTGCCACGGGCACGCAAGGTATCCTCGCTGCGTCGTTCCTGTTCGGATTCGTGACCTTTCCGATCTATTCGATCTCTGCCGCGCACGCGCATGACTTCGCGCAATCAGATGAGCGAGCTGAATTGTCGGCAGCGCTCTTGTTCTATTACGCCGTTGGCGCGATTTTCAGTCCGATCATTGTGGCCCGCCTGATCGACGCGCTTGGTCCGATGTCGTTCTTTGCCTACATCGCCATCGGCCACCTTGCCTTGATCCTTCTGACGCTGGCACGGCGGCTTGTGCGCCCAACGGTCGAGGAGCGCACGCGCTATGTTTATGCGCCACGAACCTCTTTCTTGATCGGTCGGCTGCTGAAGGACCGCCGCGACCGGAACTGAGCGCAGCGCCACGAGTATTTTTGGAAAGATGAAGGGTGGAAGGTCGCGCATCGGTGGCCTATCACACCGTGCAGACGCAACGGAGTGGAACATGGCGCGGATTCTTGTGACCTCGGCGATCCCTTATATCAACGGGATCAAGCATTTGGGCAATCTGGTCGGCTCGCAACTGCCGGCGGATCTCTTTGCGCGCTACAAACGTGGGCGCGGCGATGAGGTCCTGTTTCTGTGTGCCACTGACGAGCACGGCACGCCTGCCGAACTGGCCGCTGCGAAAGCCGGCAAACCAGTGGCCGAGTATTGTGCCGAGATGCATGCCATCCAATCCGAGATCGCTGACGGTTTTGGACTGTCATTTGATCATTTCGGTCGCTCATCCTCGGACGAGAACAAGGCGCTGACGCAACACTTTGCCGGTGTCTTGGCCGACAATGGCCTGATTGCCGAAGTCGAAGAGGAACAGGTCTATTCAAACGCCGACGGGCGCTATCTGCCGGACCGCTACATCGAAGGGACCTGCCCCAATTGTGGCTACGACAAAGCGCGCGGGGATCAGTGTGAAAACTGCACCAAGCAACTGGATCCAACCGATCTGATTGATCCGCGTTCTGCTATCTCGGGCTCGACCGATCTGGAGGTGCGCAAAACCAAGCACCTCTATCTGCGCCAGAAATCCATGCGCGACGATCTGAATACGTGGATCGACAGCAAGACGGATTGGCCAATCCTGACGACCTCGATCGCGAAGAAATGGCTGAACGATGGCGATGGTCTGCAGGACCGAGGCATCACACGCGATCTGGACTGGGGTGTGCCCGTGAAGCGCGGTGATGACGATTGGCCTGGCATGGAAGGCAAGGTATTTTACGTCTGGTTTGACGCCCCTATCGAATACATCGCGTGTTCGCAGGAATGGGTGAACGCAGGCAAAGGCGATGATTGGAAACGCTGGTGGCGCACGGACGTCGAAAACGGGGGCGCAGACGACGTCACTTATTACCAGTTCATGGGTAAGGATAATGTGCCGTTCCACACCCTGTCCTTCCCGGCCACCATCCTGGGGTCCAAGGAGCCTTGGAAGCTGGTCGATTACATCAAATCCTTCAACTACCTGAACTATGACGGTGGTCAGTTCTCGACCTCGCAAGGGCGCGGGGTCTTCATGGATCAGGCGCTGGAAATCCTGCCGGCCGACTATTGGCGCTGGTGGCTTTTGTCGAATGCGCCCGAAAGCAGCGACAGCGAATTCACGTGGGAACGGTTCCAGGACGGTGTGAACAAGGACCTCGCCGATGTGCTAGGAAACTTTGTCAGCCGAGTGACGAAGTTCTGCCGCTCCAAGTTCGGAGAAGAGGTCCCGTCAGGCGGCACTTACGGCCCGCGTGAGGAGAAGCTGATCGCGGACCTCACGGCCCGCATCCGTGCCTATGAGGCGAATATGGACGCCGTCGAAGTGAGGAAGTCCGCCGCTGACCTGCGCGCCATTTGGGTGCTGGGCAACGAATATCTACAAGAGGCCGCGCCTTGGGCCGCATTCAAGGAAGACCCTGACGCCGCCGCCGCAACGATCCGGATGGCGTTGAACTTGATCCGACTTTACGCCGTGCTGTCTGCGCCTTTCATTCCCACATCCGCCGCCAAGATGCTGAGCGCGATGAACACGCTGGACACAGAATGGCCGGGCGATGTGGGCGAGGCATTGAATGTGCTTCCTGCAGGCCATGCCTTTACCGTGCCTGATGTGCTCTTTGCCAAGATCAGCGATGACGCCCGCGCAGAGTGGGCCGAACGCTTTGCCGGTGTGCGCACTTAGGGTCTGTTGCAGGTCACGCGGCATTGATACCCTTTCCGAAACAGTCAGGGAGGTATCAATGCGCCTGTTTCCAGTTCTTGCCCTAATTCTGGCCCCCACATTCGGTCACGCCGCGCAGTGCGGAAATGACAGCAGCGGGTGGAGCGCTTGGAAAGCGGCCTTTGCAACTGAGGCTGCAGCGGCTGGTGTCGGGCCAGCCGGGCTAAGCGCCTTGGCCAACGCCTCCTACTCTACATCGACCATCGCGGCTGATCGGAACCAAAAGGGCGTAAAATACGCGCTGAACGATTTCATCCGCATCCGACTTGGGTCGCTGGATAGCTTCGCCGCGCAGGCGAAAAAGCATAAGAACCGAAACGCTGCCTTTTTCCAGAGCCTGGAAGACATCTACGGCGTTCCTTCGGGCATCCTTCTGGCAATCCACGGCATGGAAACCGGGTTTGGCCGCACCATGGGTCGGACACGGGTCGTCGATAGCATCCTGACCGTGGCGTATGATTGCCGCAGGTCCGAGTTCTTTGAACCCCATGCGATCGCGGCCCTGATCATGATCGACCGGGGCATGATGACTCCGCAAACCCTTGGCGCGGCACATGGCGAATTGGGTCACACTCAGTTCCTGCCCGGCAATGCCCTGAAATATGGCATTGACACCAATGGCGATGGGCGCGTGGACCTTTATGGTGTGGCCGACGCCTTGGGCTCCACCGCGCGGTTTCTGCGCGCGAAGGGCTGGCAACCGGGCCAGCCCTATCAGGAAGGCACAGCCAATTTCCGCGTTTTGAACGAATGGAACGCAGCAACGGTCTACCAACAGGCTATTGCGCTGAGCGCCGAGCGGATTGATCGCTAAAATGATCGCCTGTTAGGCACTCAGCCCCACCAAGGTCTGGATTTCCATATCCCCTGAACAGACTAGTTTGACCTTTGGTCGCAGAATTCTCTATTTTGTGCCAAGGGGTTGGACAATCTATTCATGCCAAAAGACTTTGTACCGTCCGCGCTTGAGCGCATGCTTGAACTGCTCGACAAGCTTTACGAGGCCTCCGAGACGACCGATCCCTATGCCGAGATGGTCGTCGCATCGGATCTGTTCTTCTTTTCCCAATCGGGACAGCGCGATCTTGCGGATGACATTCCGAGCAGTTTGGATGAGCTGGCGAGTTTTCGAAAACACATCACCCGACTGCAACGCACGCTGTTTGCCGAAGCCGACAACCCACAAACAGCCGCCGATCCCGGTGAACGGTTGGCAAACATTTGCATTCACCTCGAAACCAACCAGATCACAGGGAATTCGGCTGCAGAGGCGCTGATCGAACGCAGTCTCCCCTGTCACCTAGATGAGCTGCCTTTGGATGCCGACAGCAAGGTCGCGGTCGACCGGTTGGTCGCCAATGCCCGCAAAGGCATTTTTCAGGGGACATCGGTTCTGCCGCTGTCCTTCGAGCATCGCGAAGACATGCTGATCACCCGCTGTATGAAGCGCGACAATTATTCGATCCATGCTGATACCGATCCGCAGGTACAGCTGACGATAAGCTATGTGCATTGGACACCTGAGGTCCTGCAGTTCGCGATCAAGGAATTTGGCCTGACCGAGGCCGAACTTGAGGTGTTGCTCAAGTTGTTATCCGGGTCATCCCAGACGCAAACCGCTGAAATGCTTGGCAAATCACGCGAGACGGTCAAGGCGCAGGCAAAATCGATCCTCCGCAAATTCGGCGCAACCCAGATGGCGGATGTTCACGCGACGGCGTTGGCTTATGCCTATCTAGGACCGACAGTCACAGTCGAGCAATTATCGCCTCCGGCGATGTCTGGCCCAACGCTCTCTAGTGCGCGCATGGTCTCTGTTGGACAGGGGCGCGAGGTTCAGGTTTTTGAATATGGCGACCCTGACGGGCAACCGATCCTGTTCTGGCATGGGCTCATCGTTGGTCCGTTTTTTACGCCGCACATGATCGCCTCGTTTCGGGCGGCTGGGCTGCGCGTCATCGGCATTTCGCGCCCCGGTTTCGGGCGCAGCGCGCCGCCAACGCGCTGGCCGGATTTCAACGCCACGGTGACTGAAGACACCCAAAGGGTGCTGGACCATTTGGGCATCGACAAGGTGGCCTTCTGGGTCCACCACGCCGGGATCAGTTTTGCCTGCCGGGCAGCGGGTGCAATGCCAGGTCGTGTTTTGGGGGCTGCCATGAACGGCGCGGGTGTCCCGATCCGCAAATACATGCTGCGCAAGATGAACCGTGAGACGCGCGTTGCGGCAGCAACGGTCGTCTATGCGCCGCAACTGCTTGAGATCATGTTGCGCGCTGGCTTCCGGACATGGCGAAAAACCGGCCCGGTTGCGTTTTATCGCGAGTTCTTTGGCAAGGATGGCGTTGAGCAGCAGACTTTGACTGATCCGGAATTTGCGCGGCTCTTCGAACTGGGGATGCTCCATACATCGGCGCAGGACCCCAAGGCGATGGTTTGGGATGGCAAATCGGCCATGTCGGACTGGAGCGATGCCTACAACCACCTCCGTGACTTGCCGCAGCATTGGATGCATGGCGACGTGGACCAGATTCTCGATCACAGCTTTGTCGAGGAATTCCTTGAACAAGAGGGGCAAAATCCGCCGCTCATTGTCAAAGGTTACGGATCAGACCTGCTTTATCGGGGATTCGATCAGGTTTTTTCTGAAACCAGACAGTTTTTTGAGACCGTTAACCCCGCGGGGTGATGGCAGAATCCCAAACCTCTCCGAAAACAGAGGTCCCCTGTTCAGGTGTCTATGGATCCCGCGAACAGGGGACTGATTTGAAAATGGTTTTTCGGAGTGGAGCGTGCAAAGTTTTCCTGCGCAAACGACCGAGGTGGCGTCCTCGGAGATTAAGCAAGTCCTGATATTGGGGGCTAGGCGCCCGGATCGAGCCCGGTTGAGTGGACCGGCTCGATCCGCTTTTCCAAACGCGGACATTGCAACAGGGGACCTGTTGCAGATTGAGCCCTTGATGGTGGCTCACCGACCGGATGTCATCCTTGTGGACGTGGCCCCCGGTGATCTGGGCATGGCTCACTTGCGGCGCGTTTCCCGCAAGATCGTCACCACAAATCGCGCGCCCATGCCTGCGTTGGTTGCGGTACTGGCCGATTGTTCCGACCCGGTCATTGTCGAGGCATTTGGATACGGCGCGGCGGGTGTTGTCTGCCGCAAGGATGCAGAAACCCAGATGACAGCGGCGCTGATCCAGATTGCTTATGGGGGCGTCGCACTGTCCCCTGCGATTGCCGAACGCATTGTCACGCATTTTCGACGCACGGGGCCGCTTCTCAGCAGTGGCACTGATCTTACGGCGCGCGAGACAGATGTGCTGCGCCTGATAGGTCAGGGACTGCGTGTCGCCGATGCGGCCGCAGCTCTTGAATTGGCGCCATCAACCGTGGCCTGCCACATCAAATCCATCTACCGCAAACTTGGCATCAATTGCCGCGCCGAAGCAGCGTTTCAGGCCGCCCGGCTGGGCTTGCTTGGCTAAAACTCGCGCGTGAGGCTCAGCGTCGCGTATCGGTTTTCATAGTCGCTGAGTGGGATCGATGAATTATTGCGCTCGTATCCCAGCTTAAGCTGCGGTGCGAAGCCAAACACGTTGAACTGCGCATGATGCAGGCGCAGTTCAACGGTGTGCTTCTGTTCGTGGCGCTGAACCCCAAAGAGCCGCACGATCCCGTCCCGACGATCGTCCTGGCCTGAGATTGTCAGCCCCCCGACAAAGCCCCCGTCAAACGCATAGATCGCCGAAAGTGACGCGCCGTAGCGCCGGCCTGCATCAAGCGCGTCGTCGCTGTGATAGTTCGTTCGAGAAATTGACGCATCAATCCGTGCATTGCCGCCGATGGCGTGGCTATACAAAGCGGTCGCCGTCACCTCTTTCAAATCCGGGCGCAGAGGGTCATCGAACTCCGTTTGCCGTGCGGACCAGCCCAAATGAATGCGCCCCGCCGCATGCGGTCGCCAACCGTAATTCACATAGACACTTTCCGACCTGTTCAAATCGCCACTGCCATAGCTATGCCAGGCGAGCCGGGTGCCAAAAGTCAGCTTTCGCCCGCCGGTCAATTGTGGTGCCAGCCCAAGGCTAAACGTCGCGTGATCCTGATAGAGCCGCGTATGAGGGCCACGGACAGTTTCCAGATGAATGCCAAAATCACCGCGCCAGTCGGTGCCAAGTGTCGGGCGGTAAGCGCCCCCCATCTTGAGCCGGAACAGCGTCCCGCTTTCTCCTTGCGCGCTGTCATCAAGAGAAAACGCAAATCCACCCAGCAAAAACTGGTCATCCTGTGTCTGGCCGCTGGTGTTGGTCTGCGGCTCAATGCTGAAACTCAGGTATCCCGACCAATCGCTGTCGGTCTCAACCTCACGCGTCAAATGACCGACGGCTGCCTGCTGCCCCATCGTCAGGGGCGCTCCGCGCAAATACTCCAGATGAAATGCCGCCCGGTCGCGAATGCCCGCCCGATAAAGCGCTAGGGCCAATTCGAACCGGTATTCCACATGCCGTGGGTTGCGGGCGACCAAGGCCTCAAGGATCGGGATCGCAGTCCGATGATCGCCGCTGGCCATCGCCGCCAGAGCCGCATCCCACTGGGCCTCAGCCGACAACGTGGACGCTGCGGCTTGTTCCGGGGTCTGCGCCAAAATCGCTGTCGCCAGGACAGCTACACGCCCCAATCCTCCCGCCATTTTGCGCAAAAGACCCGCGCAATGGCTTGCGCGGGTCCAGAGTGTTTGGGTGCTGACCACCTTAGTTGCGATCCGCGTAGAACGTTCCGCCTGTGATGACGGCTGGGCCACTGCTTGGATCAATTGCAACAGCGGCTGCACCGCTCACGCCAGCGCCGTTGTTGCCACGGAAATTGCCCTGCAACGTCATCAACGCATCGCCAGACAGGCTGCCATTCGGGTCAGAGAGCGTACCTTCCAGACCAACCGACATGCCCGTGACGATGCCCACACCCGTGTTCGTCGCCGTGATCGCGTTCACTTGGTTTTGGGCATTCGCCGTGCTCAGTGTGCCGGTGATATCCGTCTGCTGGCCGTTCACAACACCGCTGAAATTCGTCGCGGTCGCACTGATCGGGTTGGCACCGGCGTCAAAGTTGATGTCCATGTTCAGGTCACCCTCGACGGTGTCGCTGTCTTGCACATTGGGATCAGTGCGGATGGACACCTGACCCGTGTAGCTTGCGGTACCTGAGAGCCGCGTCAAAGTGGCCTGCGTACCATTCACGCGGTTGAATTCGCGTTCATAGTTCGAGAGCGAGCCACCCCCGCCGCCGCCAGACCCACCAGCACCATTGCCTGATCCACCCGAGCCACCGCCGCCCAGACACCCCGCCAGCGCTGCGCAACACAAAACAGCCACACCGGTTTTCACAATATTCTTCATGTAATCCTCGTTTCACCAAAGCCCGACCGTGTCAGGCACACGCGGGGAACGTGCCGGTTTGAGGCGTTTTGAACGATCCCCTGATCAGGGGAAATCGACAGGTTTCTGAAGGTCGGCACCCACCACAAGACACTGTTTTTGCACGAAACTCCCCCATTCAGGGGATGTCCAAGTGCAGTCCTTGCTCGTAGCGAGGGCTATCCCTTTCTTCAGGAGTTATTCATGCACACCAAATCACTTATCGTGGCGATGGCCATCGCATCCACAACGCTGTCGGGCTGCATGGGCGGTGCCGCTGGCGTCGTTGCAAGCCAGGCTGTCACCTCGGCAGCGACCGCTGGCGTTGCGCGCAATTCCCATCTGCGCCGCTTCCGCGCCATGGATTGCGCCGCCATCAACGCCGAAATCGCAGCCTCGGCCAGGGCCATTACAAACCCACTTGTTGGTGACGGCGGCTATTCCGCGGCCGCACGGCAGGTCGCCGAAGAAAAAGGCTGCTGACAGGCGCGCGCGTCAACGGTCCACTCCACCGCGTTCCCCCGCGGCGAACGGCATCATGCAATCCCCAGAGCATGGTGTCGTTTTTGCGTGTCCGGCGACGCATTCAGGGAGGGTTGGATTACTGGATTACGCTGGTACCCGCGGCCGGACTCGAACCGGCACGGCACTAGGGCCTAGGGATTTTAAGTCCCCTATGTCTACCATTCCATCACGCGGGCCAGCGTGAGATGGGTGCTATAACTCTTGTCCCAAAGGCTCAAGCAAAAGCGCGCGTTCGCTGAGCCAAGGGTTCAGGCGGACGGCTTTTTTGAGCGGCTCCTGCGCGGCCTCTACATCGCCCAGCGCAACATGCGTCAGCGCCTTCCCCGTTAAAACACCCAGATGGCGCGGCGACAGGCTTTCAGCCTGATCGAGTAATGGCAATGCGGCGCTGTAATTGAATTGCAGATACTCGGCAAAGGCGCGCTGATTATAGCCTTCGGCATAGTTCGGGCAGTAGGCAATCAATTCATCCAAACGCAGTTCGGCGAGACGATAGTCGCCCAAGCGAAGCGCGCGCATTCCTTCGTCCAGCAATGCTTGCGCTTTGTCGTCCGGCGCGTCGGTCCACAATTCCCAAAGGGCATCCGATAGCGGGGGGACGACATCCCCCCGTTGTGCCTGCCGGATCTGGACGAATAACTCGCTCTCAGCGGCAGCGATATCCTTGTTGAGGGGGCAGGTCTCGGCCCATCCCGTCACGGGGATCGCAGCCAAGGCAGACATGAATGAAGCGAATATCGTGTGTCTCATGCGCAAAATGGTGCGCTCGCAGCCTCACAAGTCAAGTCTGGCCCTTGACGCGCCCCGACAGACAGCCCCAAGTCACGTGCATGTTTCCAATTCGCGATCATAACCCGTCCGAGCGTATTCCATTAGTCACCTACACGCTCCTCGCAGCCAATATCCTGATATTCCTGAGTTATCAGAATCTCGCCGGGAACGAGGTCGCGCTGTTCCGCTTTTATCAGGTCTGGGGACTTGTGCCTGAAAATGTCGCCGATGGCCGCAATTGGGAGACCTTCTTTTCGTCGATGTTCCTGCATGGAGGCTGGATGCATCTGGCGGGCAACATGCTGTTCTTATGGATCTTCGGTGACAATCTTGAGGATCAATTCGGGCATGTTGGTTTCTTGATCTTTTATCTGGTCTGCGGCGTGGGCGCGGCGCTTGCGCAGGTCGCCGTCGATCCCAGCTCACAAATCCCGATGGTGGGCGCCTCGGGCGCGATTGCGGGTATTATGGGCGGATACCTTTTGCTGTTTCCCAAGGCGCGGGTCGACATCCTGTTGATCCTGATCGTGTTTTTCCGCGTGTTCCCAGTGCCCGCGTGGATCATGTTAGCTCTTTGGTTCGGGTTTCAGATCGTGGCAGGCGTGGCCGATCAGGCAGCCGGCGGCGGCGTCGCCTATTGGGCGCATGCAGGCGGGTTTGTGGTCGGGTTCATCTTATGTATCCCGATCTGGACCAACCGGGGTGGAACGCGGTTCTGGCGTCGCACAGACGGCCATCCACCACATCCTGAAACGCAATATGCCTTTCAGAAATCCAATGTGCCAAAGGTCCGCCGAAAACGGTCGTAAGACGCTGTCTTAGTCGCGAATGATCTTGGAAAACGCCGGAAATACTGGATCGTTGGCGCAAATCACGTCACCGGTTTCCAGCGGATCGGTATCCGCCACCAGACCTTCGACAAAACCACCGGCCTCTTTCACGATCAGCACACCTGCGGCAATGTCCCAGATGTTCAATCCGCGCTCCCAGAAGCCGTCGTAACGACCAGCCGCCACATAGGCCAAATCAAGCGAGGCTGAGCCCCAACGGCGCACACCGGCAGTCGCAGGCAAAAGCCGCGCAAGATCTTGCAGGGTTTCGGGCAACTCGCGTCGGCCCGCAAAGGGCAGGCCTGTCGCAAACACGCAGTCAATCAGGCTGCGCCGACCGGATACACGCAGGCGGCTTTCGTTTACAAAGGCACCGAGACCCTTTTCAGCGTAGAACATCTCGTCTTTGGCCGCGTCAAAGATAACGCCCGCTACAATCTGCCCTTTATGCTCCAACGCGATGGATACCGCCCAGTGCGGCATGCCGTGCAAAAAGTTCGTGGTGCCATCCAGCGGGTCCACAATCCAGCGACGGGTCGGATCAGACCCTTCGACTCCGCCGCCTTCCTCGCCCAACCATCCATAGTTGGGCCGCGCTTCCATCAGTTGTTCTTTCAGGATTTCTTCGGCGGCAATGTCGGCCTTGCTGACGAAATCACCCGGACCTTTGGACGAAACCTGCAGGTTCTCGACCTCGCGGAAGTCCTTGACCAACGACCGCCCAGCCGCGCGGGCCGCTTTGATCATGATATTCAGATTGGCAGAACCTTGCATGGGACATTCCTGAAGCTAGACAAGCGCGCCGTCTACACAAGCCTTGCACACAGGCCAAGACCCAAGCGTGCCGACGACGCAATTTCTTGGCGGGCGCAGCGTCGCAGCTAACCCTGCCCTTTTTGCAATTTGACAGGCTCCGTCCGCGCGAGCCTCAGCAAATGTGCCATGTAGGGTTTGGTGGCCTCATCCTCACGGACTGCGGCGTATAGACGCCGCGTGACGCCATTTTCGGTCAGGGGCCGCGTCACGTAGTCGGACGAATACCGCACTTCGCGCACCACCCAATCCGGCAAAACAGCAACGCCCCGGTTGGAAGCCACAAGAAGCAGGATGACCGCCGTCAGTTCCACCTGCCGGATCGCGCGTGGTTCAACCCGGGCTGGCATCAGCAACTGAGAAAACACATCAAGCCGTGAGCGGTCCACTGGATAGGTGATCAGCAATTCGTCGCGAAAGTCTTCGGCCTCGATGAAGTCCTTGCTTGCCAACGGGTGCTGCGACGCGGCCACAAACACGGCTTCATAGTCAAAGAGCGGTGAGAATGTGATGCCGTCAATATCCTCAGGGTCCGACGACACAACAAGATCAATCTCTTCTTTTTCCAACGCCGTCATGGCGTCAAAGGCAAGACCGGGGCGAATGTCCACATCCACATCGGGCCAGGCTTTCCGAAACGCCTCTAAAACAGGAAAAAGCCATTCAAAGCAGGCATGGCATTCAATAGCGATATGCATGCGCCCTGTTTTGCCGGCATGCAGTCCGCGAAACTCTTCCTCCAATGCCGCGACTTCGGGCAGCACCTTGTCAGCCAGCCGCAAAATGCGCATCCCGGCGCTGGACAATTTCAGCGGCTTGGAACGTCTCACGAAAAGCTCGACCCCGACCTGTTCTTCCAACGCCTTGATCTGATGGCTCAGCGCCGATTGCGTGAGGTGCAGAATATCGGCCGCACGGCTCAGACCGCCTGCTTCGTGGATCGTGCGCACAGCGCGCAGATGCTTCATCTCCAAATGCATGGAAACCTCATAATGGTTGTGAGGATTATGAATTTGCTTGTTGGATATAGCGCGCCCAAAACCAAAGCACCAGAAGGAGCTTGTGATGTCTCGCCATTCGAACCCACCCGTGTCTTTGCCGCAGCGGCCTACCCCGGCTCCTGCGGCACCTCCGGTCAAGCTGTCGTTCGAATACTTCCCGCCTCGCGATTTGCAGGCCTCCTTCCGGTTATGGGAGGCTGTGCAGGCGCTTTCCCCGTTTGCGCCTGCACACGTTTCTGTCACCTACGGCGCGGGCGGAACTACCCGTGACCTGACTCATGAAACGGTAGAGACATTGCAAAGCCAAGGCACAGACGTGGCTGCGCACCTTACCTGTGTGGGTGCATCACGTGACGATACCTTGGCGGTCGCGGATCGTTACATGGCCGCTGGCGTAAACAAGATCGTGGCCTTGCGGGGCGATATGCCAGACGGCGGCCCCTTCACGCCGCATCCCCATGGTTTTGGCTCTTCCATTACCCTGATCGAGGCTCTGGCCAAACGTGGCTTCGAGGTTCACGCCGGCGCGTATCCCGACTGTCATCCCGATGCTGCGAACCCATCCGCAAATATTGACTGGCTCAAGGCCAAGATCGATGCAGGTGCGTCGACGGCGATCACCCAGTTTTTCTTCAAGGCCGACACCTTTCTGCGCTTCCGCGATGCGTGCGCAGCGGCAGGGATCACCGCACCAATCGTCCCCGGGATCCTGCCGGTGCATAGCTGGAAACAGGTCGAACGCTTTGCCGTGCGTTGCGGCACACCCGTTCCCGATGACATCGCAGCCGGGTTTGAAACCGCCGCCCGCGATGACCGCCATGACCTTTTCGCGCTCGCCCACGCGACGGAACTGTGCAGCGACCTGCGTGACGAAGGGGTCGACCATCTGCATTTCTACACGCTCAATCGCCCGGACCTGACCCGCGACGTTCTGCGTGCCTTGGGCTGTCCGGCGCAAAAAATCGCAAGCGATACGTTCCGCAACGTCGCGTGACGCGAGACTTGAGAGGCGGTACACCCCGCAATTAGCGTGGCCCTGTACAACCAAGGCCACGACCATGTTTATTGCTCAATCGCCAGATGACCTTCCAACGCGCGACGTCCTGCTCTCAATGTCGGGTCTCGCCTTCATGGAAGGCGTGCGCGACGGCACGATCAGCCACCCTCCGATATCGGGTGTGCTTGATTACCACGTCGATCTTGTAGAACCGGGCCGCGTTGTCTTTCGCGGCACGCCCGCCTTCGCACATACCAATCCGATGGGCACCGTTCATGGCGGTTGGTACGGGACGCTTCTGGATAGTTGTATGGCCTGCGCGGTGATGACCACGGTGCCAAAGGGGTCGATCTACACAACGCTGGAATACAAGATCAACATCACACGCAACTTGCCCGTCGGCATGGAAATCCTGGCCGATGGTCGTGTCGATCATGCAGGTCGCTCGACCGGCGTGGCCACGGGTGAAATCCGCGGAGCCCAAGATGGCAAGCTTTATGCCACCGGCTCGACCACCTGCCTGATCATGCAAATCGACTGATATCGGAAAAAGTTTTCGCGCCGGTGAAACTCTTTCCGCGGTCCTCTCGTGGCTTTGGTCAGAGCGCGCAGACATCTGTGTGCAAACCGATCAAATCGAAAGGACACATCATGAAAACCCAGCTTCTTGCGACGTCGCTTCTGGCTTTGACCGCCACCTCCGCATTTGCGGCAGGACATGCCAAAGTGTCGGGCTACGCGTTGGCCAATGACGGTGCAACGCTTGTTGTCATGGCAGATATCAGCATGCCGGGCGACGTGATGACCTTTGACCTCGACGCGCCATTGAAAGCCATCGCATGGCGTCCTGTCACGGGCGAATTGCTGGGCTTTTCGGACGGGATGATCGCAACGATCGACCCGATGTCCGGCACCATGACTGATCTGAACGCAGACTTTATGGACGGCACCATGATCGGTGACGACAAGATGGTCGCCTTTGATTTCAATAACGCCATCGACGCTGTGCGCGCCGTGACGTCCGGCGGCGACAACCTTGTCTATTTCCCGGAAGGCTTCGGCGACAATGATGACCGCGCAGGCTCCGTGCGCCGCTTTACCGATCTGGCCTATGCCGACGGCGACAGCATGGCAGGCACGACGCCGATGATCTTTGCCAACGCCTATACGAACGCGATCAACGGCATGACCGCAGAGAGCACGTTCCAATACGCGCTCGATGCACAGACCGACACGCTGGTCAGCTTGGCCAACAACGCAGGGACACTGGAAACCATTGGCAAAATCACTGTCGACGGTGCGCCGGTCGACCTTGCTCCGATGGGCGGCTTTGACATCGTCTCAGCAGCCGAAGGCGAAGACATGGCCATGGCGATCCTGCAACTGGAAGGCGCCGAGACGGCTGGGCTTTATTCCATCGATCTGTCGACCGGTGCAGCAATGCTTGAAGCTGATCTGGGCATGGGCGGCTTTACCGGATTTGCCGCGTCGCTTGGCTCGTAAGTCACAAGGGTAGGTAGCGAGTGGTGTAGTTTAGGGCAGGTTCCGGACGGCGTGTTGTTGCTGTTTGGGCCTGCCTGTGTCACGAATTTGAGAAGGTGTAGTTCAAGACTGAAGTAATCCAGATACATGACAACCCGGGCAGACATAGAAGAGCTAATATCTAAGGTGTCACTCGGAGATCGGGTGGCCTTTTCGGCGCTTTATGATGCCACCAGCGGCAAGTTGTTCGCAGTGTGCCTTCGGGTTCTGAAGAACCGGTCCGAAGCCGAAGACGCCCTTCAGGATGTCTACATCCGCATCTGGAACAAGGCAGACCGCTATGCCGTCACCGGACACAGCCCGATGACGTGGCTGATCACCGTAGCGCGGAACCTGTCGATTGATCGCCTGCGCGCCCGCCGCACAGATGATGTCGATCTCGACGCAACCGCAGACCTGATCGAAAAATCACCCGGCCCAGAGGCCGTCAGCATCGCAACCTCCGAACAACGGCGTATCAGCGTCTGTTTTGATGAATTGCCTGCCGACCGCGCCGAGGCTGTCCGCGCCGCCTATCTTGACGGCGCAACTTATCAAACTCTGGCGGATCGTTTCGACGTGCCGCTGAATACCATGCGAACGTGGCTGCGTCGCAGCCTGCTATCTTTGAAGGAGTGCCTCTCGCGATGAGCGACGCGCAAGACATACGAGACGACGACGCCCTCGCGGCTGAATACGTCCTGCGCCTGCTCACCCCAGCGGAAGAGCGGGAATTCGAGGCGCGCCTTGACGAAGACGCGGCCCTGCGTGCGCAGGTTCAATTCTGGGAGGCAGAATTCGCCACGCTCGCCGATGACCTGCCAGAGGCGTTCCCTCAGGCCCATGTCAAATCCAACATTCAGGACCGTCTGGGGCATACAGCGCCGGCGTCGCGACTGCGCGGCTTCTGGGGCTGGATCGCCCTACCACTTTTGGCCACTGCGGCCTTTGTGGTGTTCTTTATGATTGTACCAATTCTACGCGGGCCTGAGTTCAACCCGACACTTCATGCAACGCTCATGTCGGCGGACGGTGCGGTGCATATCGAAGCGGGCTATGCTCCGGACGGCAACCTGTTCAAAGTGATCCCTGAACAGGGCAGCCCAGCAGCAGGCCGCGACTTTGAGCTTTGGGTCATCGGCGCGGATGCCCCTGCCCCGGTATCGCTCGGTGTCATCTCGACGACCGAAGAAAGCCTGTTTGAAATCACGCCTGAAATTGCAGCTTTGATCGACGGTGGCATCCTTGCGGTGTCCGACGAACCCGCTGGTGGATCACCCACAGGCGCACCGACCGGCAGCATTCTTGCGACCGATGAATTCTTTGATGCAAAATTATTTCGCGCCAGCTGAAACTTTTTGAAACGCGCATTCGTGGCTCCTGATGTCACCGCCTCAACGGGGCGGAAAACCAAAAGGAGAGACACATGAACTTTGCAGCAAAAATTGCCGCCGCATCCCTTGCAGCCAGCATCGCAACAGTCGCATTCGCCGAAAACCCAATGGTCGGCGGCGCAGCCATGTTCGAAACGAAGAACATCGTAGAAAACGCGGTGAATTCGGCAGATCACACAACCTTGGTTGCTGCTGTTCAAGCTGCCGGTCTGGTGGAAACGCTGCAAAGCCCAGGTCCCTTCACAGTGTTTGCACCGGTCAACGCGGCCTTCGCAGAATTGCCAGAAGGCACAGTCGATACGCTGCTGAAGCCAGAAAACAAGGACATGCTGGTCAAGGTCCTGACCGCTCACGTCGTGGCCGGTGACTGGTCCGCCGCCGAAATCGCCCGTCAGGCTCAGGCCTCGTCAGATGGCTTCTACCACTTCAATGCAGTCTCAGGCGACGCCCTGTCGGCCAAGGTCGTGGGCAACAGTGTCTGGATCTATGACGAAAGCGGCAACGCAGGACGTGTGACCATCGCCGATGTCGATCAATCGAACGGCGTGATCCACGTTGTTGATGCGGTTCTTGTCCCCAAGTAACCGCACACCTTGGCAGGTCCGATGCCGCAAGCGCGGACCTGCCCTTTTATTCTCAGGCGATCATCATGCTTACACCCCCATCCGGTCAGTCCCAGTCCCGTACTGACCCGAGTTTGATCGATCGTCTGGAATTGACAGCAGGGCGTGTGCTGTTCGCCCTGCTGTTTTTCGCCGGCGCCATTCAAAAGGGCCTGAACCCCGACCCGGCTCAGGCCCTTTTGTCTGGCTTTGGATTACCGATCGGGCTGATCTGGCCCGCTTTGATCTTTAACGCCGTCGCTGCGGTGTTCCTGATCGTCAATCTTCACATCCGCCCAACTGCCCGTGCCCTTGCAGCCTATTGCCTGATCACCAGTGCGTTTCACTATGTGCCAGACGACCCTTGGCAGATGTCGATCATGATCAAGAACTGGGCCATCGCGGGCGGGTGTTTTGCCCTGTCTCAGGCAGCAGGACGCAGCAACCGCTGACCCACAGAGCTATTCATTCGGATCGAAAGAATGGTGAATGTGCGCCGCCTGCCAAACGTCTACCTTGCGCACCAAGACAAACGTGCTTCGCACCCCCGGACGCGGCGCTGAAGCGTAGCGCAGCATCGCCGTCACGATAAGACCATCACCCGTTCGACGCGCGCGCGCATCTTCAATAATCAACGGTTCGACACCGCCTGACTCTGTCGTCTTGCCCTTGGCAAAAAATGCCCCGACCGCATCAAGGTGATCACTCAGATCAATTGCATCGCAATCCGGATGATTGTCCCAGAACCCGACAAAGGCATCTGCCGCGTACAATTCCTGCAAGCCAGCCAGATCTTTGCGGTAAAAACAGTCATTGTAGCGCTGGATAAACTCTAACCCGATCCGAAGCGCCTCTGATACCACAGGCATGGCGCGTTTATCCAATAACCAACGGTTCGCGCTCACCCACCCGGATCACGGATGGATCATAGGGCTGCCGCGCGAACACCTCACGCACACGATCCGCAAAATGCGCGATCGGCTGCGTATCGTAGTCTGGATCAAACGACGCCTGATCCCAGCGTTCGCAAAACACCGCGCAATCGTCAAAATAGGGGTGCCCCGCCCACTGGTCGCGTTTGTGCCGATCCCCGCCGACATGGTGCCCGTAATACAACATTTGAAAATCGCCATGCTTTTCGACGACCCATGTGCATTGCTCCCGCACAAATGGTTTCAGAATCGTGGCCGCGTATTCATCGTGATTGTACGGCGCAAAAATGTCGCCGATGTCGTGCAACAGCGCCGATACGATCCAGTCTGTATCCGCGCCATCCCGCTCGGCCCGCGTGGCCGATTGCAGCGAATGGCCAAGCCGCGTGATTTGATATCCTGACAGGCTTTCATCCAGCGACACAAGTGCCGTCAGCAACCGATCCGCTGTCCCGCTGGCATACTCGACCTCCAACGGATGCAGCAGATCATAGTCTTCCTTGTCGCCGTCCTTCATGGCGGTGAATTTGACCTGTTGCATGCGGCATGCGTCCCTGTGTGTCGACATTTTGCAAGAGTTTAAACCGCGCGCTGCAAACAAGGGAATAGGCCCGTCCCTGTAATCAGTTGGCGCGTAATCCTCTTTGGATGCCCGGTCCTCGGCTGCGCGCAGGACATGTGCTCGCCGATCACGTCGCGTAGGACAGTCAACTGCCCCCCTAGACACCGCCACTTTCGCCGCTAGTGTCCGAGCAAAGTCGACAAGACCACCTAGCCCAATGCGAGGTATCCATGGACAAGTTCGGAAAAGCCCAGCCCGTCAAACGGGTTGAAGATGTACGTTTCCTCACCGGCCAGGGTCGGTATAGCGACGACATCGCCCCTGAAAACGCGCTGTACGGGTATTTCCTGCGCTCGCAGGTGGCGCATGCGGATATCACTACGCTCGATACGTCAGATGCTGCTGAAATGGATGGCGTTGTCGCCATCTTTACAGCCGACGACCTGAACAAAGCGGGCGTGACCGGCGATTGCAGCGGAGCTGCGGTCACCAATCGGGACGGGACCAAGGGAGCCAAACCCCGCCGCCCGACGCTCGCCGAGGGCCGCGTGCGCTTTGTCGGTGAAACCATCGCCTTGATCGTCGCGACAAACCTGAACGCCGCCCGCGATGCCGCCGAGATGATCGAGGTCGATTTTGACGAGCGTCCTGTTCACCTTGGTCAAAAGCCCGGTGGCACGGCGATCCACGACGAAGCCCCGAACAATCAGGCCTTTGATTGGGGCCTTGGCGATGAAGCTGCCACGAATGCCGCCTTTGACGCAGCTGCACATACTGTCAGCCTTGAGGTCGAGGACAACCGCGTCATCGCAACCTCGATGGAGGCGCGTGCCGTCTGGGCCGAACCTGTTGAGGGCCGTCTGCATGTGAACATCTCGGGTCAAGGCGTCTGGAACCCAAAATCCGCGATCGCCAAGTACCTGAACATGTCCAAGGACGACGTCCGCGTCACCAACCCAGACGTTGGCGGCGGTTTCGGCATGAAGGCGATGACCTACCCAGAGGACCTCGCCATCGCCTTTGCCGCACGCACGCTGGGCCAACCCGTGCGCTGGTTCGCGGAACGCGGCGAATCCATGATGTCTGACAATGCGGGCCGCGATCTGGTCTCACTCGCCGAATTCGCATTCGACGCCGACCACAAGATCACCGCCTACCGCCTGAAAACCCACTGCAATCTCGGCGCTTACAATTCAGGCTTCGCACAGTTCATCCAGACCGAACTGTTCTCCAAGGTTCTGACCGGAACCTATGATGTGCCTGCCGGCTACATGAATGTTGTTGGGACCTACACCAATACCACGCCCGTGGACGCCTACCGTGGTGCAGGACGCCCCGAGGCGATTTATGTGCTCGAACGTCTGATCGACCACGCGGCCCGCGAACTGGGCGTCGATCCTTGGGACCTGCGCCGCAAGAATTTCATCCGACCAGACGCGTTCCCCTACACCACCGTCACCGAACAGCCCTATGATGTGGGCGAATTCGCCAAGGTGCTGGCACGGGTCGAGGCCGAGTGTGACAAGGCCGGTTTCCCGGCTCGCAAAGCCGAAGCTGCGAAACGTGGCAAGCTGCTGGGTCAGGGTCTGTGCTACTATATCGAAAGCATCCTGGGCGCGCCGGATGAAACCACCCGTGTCGTCTTTGAAAATGGCGGCGCAAAGCTTTTTGTCGGAACGCAATCAAACGGTCAGGGACACGAGACGGTCTTTGCCTCGTTCTTGTCAGACCATACGGGAATCCCGATGGAGCGGATCGAGTTGGTCCAAGGCGACAGCGACGCCATCCCATCTGGCGGCGGCACTGGCGGGTCACGCTCTGTCACCGTCCAAAACACCGCGACGCTCGCGAATGTCGATAAAATGATCGAAGGCTTCACCGCCTTCCTTGCCGAGCTCGAAGGTGCGTCTGCCACCGATATCAGCTTTGACGACGAACGCTTCCGCATCCCAGGCTCGAACCTGACGCCAACGATGCTCGAAGTCGCTGATCTGGCGCGGGAACACGGCCGCGATGACCTGCTCGACGTCTCGGCCACGATCAAGCTGGACAATCGGTCCTTCCCCAACGGAGCCCATGTGGCCGAGGTCGAAATCGACCCGGAAACCGGTGTGACAGAGGTTGTCCGCTATACCGTAACCGACGATTTCGGCAATCTGATCAACCCCATGCTGGTCGAAGGTCAGATCCACGGCGGTGTCGCGCAGGGCATCGGTCAGGCGATCACCGAACACGTTGTGTTTGACGAAGACGGTCAACTGCTCACAGCATCGTTCATGGACTATGGCCTGCCGCGCGCGGACAATATGCCCATGATCGACTTCACGACCGAAGGCACCCCGAGCCTCTATAACCCGATGGGCATGAAAGGCTGCGGCGAGGCAGGCACCGTGGGTGCGCTAGCGGCAGTTTCCAACGCGACCCTGGATGCCCTGTCCGAGGTTGGTGTGACCAGAGTCGACATGCCCTTCACACCGCTACGCGTGTGGGAAATGATCCAGAACGCCAAAGCGGATGCGGCTGCCTGACCGCATCTTTTCATGGCTCGGTCGAGCCTTCCGGCGCGAGGAAATCCCCGCGCCGCCCCCAAAACGAGGTCCCCGTGATCTCGTCGTGATCCTTGACGGTACGCTTTCGACACTGGACGAGGGCTGCGAGACCAATGCTGGTCTCGCCTGCAAGCTTTTGCGCGGCCAACGTGGCAAGTCTCTGGCACTTTATTACGAGGCTGGCCTGCAATGGGACGGCTGGAGAGATACTCTGGCGGTCATGACCGGCAACGGCATCGGCAGCCAGATCCAACGCGCGTATGGGTGGCTCGCATCCAACTACCGACCCGGAGACCGGATCTGGCTCATAGGTTATTCGCGTGGAGCCTATGCCGTCCGTTCGCTCTCAGGCATCATCGGGCGCGTCGGCTTGTTGAAACGGGACCGCGCGACACAGCGCAACGAAAACAAGGTCTATCAACTCTACTGCAACCCGAACCGGCAACAAGAGATCGCCGCGTTTCGCGACAATCGCTGCCACGAAAACGTTCAGATCGAGGCCATCGCCGTCTGGGACACGGTCAAGGCGCTTGGTCTGCGACTGCCGGTCTTTTGGATCATCGCTAACCGGCTGCATGGCTTTCACGATCACGATCTTGGCCACCATGTGCGCGCGGGCTTTCACGCGCTTGCCTACAATGAAACGCGACGGGCCTATGCACCCGTGCTTTGGGACACCCAGCCCGGGTGGAACGGACGCCTTGAACAGGTCTGGTTCCGTGGCACCCATGCCGATATCGGCGGTCAGTTAAACGGTCGCG
Organism: Shimia ponticola; assembly: GCF_007995215.1. GTDB lineage: Bacteria > Pseudomonadota > Alphaproteobacteria > Rhodobacterales > Rhodobacteraceae > Shimia_B > Shimia_B ponticola. The sequence continues at coordinate 140,659 of NZ_VCDK01000001.1, read as the reverse complement.
ACTACGCCCGACCGCTGTCGAATATCCCGTTCATCTGGATTTTCGATCGCTTGTCAGAACACGGGCTTCCTTTGCCAGACGACTGGAAAAGCGGTTTTCCGACCGACCCAAACGCACCATCCATCGGCGGTTGGACCGGCTGGGCACGCTTTTTCTTCGCCCGCTGGCCCCGCAAGGTCGGACAGGACAGGTCCGAGCGCCTGCACGAGACGTTGGAGCCGCATGTGAAGGTCAGCGTGAAAGAGCGCCTCACAGCCTAGGGCCAATAATCCTCGCCCCGGGCTTGACCCGGGGCCTCGATATTCAGCGCGATACCCCCACAACGAGGTCGCGGATCAAGCCCGGGACGCGAAACGACCCATTTAAACCTGAGCCCCGGACCCTGATGCGGGGTCTCATGAACAACACGCCAAACGGCCCCCTTCAAACCCCCACCTCAACCCGCTAAGACGCCACACAAACCGATGTACGAGGCGACCCCGATGCCAATGGAAAAGACCTTCAACGCAAGCGAAGCTGAAACCCGCCTTTTCGAGGCATGGCAGGCAGCAGGCTGCTTCAAGGCCGGCGCCAACGCCAAGCCGGAAGCCTCTACGTATTGCATCATGATCCCACCGCCGAACGTCACCGGCGTTCTGCACGTGGGCCACGCCTTCAACAACACGTTGCAGGACATCCTGATCCGCTGGCATCGGATGCGCGGCTTCGACACCCTATGGCAGCCGGGCACGGACCACGCAGGCATCGCGACCCAAATGGTTGTCGAGCGCGAATTGGCCAAAAACCAAGAGCCGTCCCGCACCGAGTTGGGACGTGAAAAATTCCTTGAGAAAGTCTGGGAATGGAAGGCGCAATCCGGCGGCACCATCATCAACCAGCTCAAACGTCTCGGCGCATCCTGTGACTTTGATCGCACAGCGTTCACCATGTCCGGCGCGCCGGGTGCGCCCGCGGATGAAGCTGGCGGCAATTTCCACGACGCGGTGATCAAAGTCTTTGTCGAGATGTATAGCAAGGGCCTGATCTACCGCGGCAAACGCCTCGTGAACTGGGACCCACATTTTGAAACTGCGATCTCCGACCTCGAAGTGGAGAATACCGAAGTCGCAGGCCACATGTGGCACTTCAAATATCCGCTCGCAGGCGGCGCGACCTACACCTATGTCGAGAAAGACGAAGACGGAAATGTGATCCTCGAAGAGGAACGCGACTACATCTCGATCGCCACGACGCGGCCTGAAACCATGCTGGGCGACGGCGCGGTTGCCGTGCACCCATCCGACGAACGTTATTCACCCATCGTGGGCCAGCTGTGCGAAATCCCTGTCGGGCCCAAGGAACATCGCCGCCTGATCCCGATCATCACCGACGAGTATCCCGATCCGGATTTTGGCTCGGGCGCGGTCAAGATCACCGGTGCGCACGATTTCAACGACTACGGTGTCGCCACCCGCAACGACATCCCGCTTTACCGTCTGATGGACACCAAGGCAGCGATGCGCGCCGATGGATTGTCCTATGAGGACAGCGCGACCAAGGCTGGCGAACTGGCCCGCGCCAAAGCCGCTGGTGCGGTCGACATGCCGTCCGAGGCGGAGATCGACCAGATCAACCTGGTCCCCGACGAATATCGCGGCCTCGACCGCATGGAGGCGCGCGAGAAAATCGTTGCCGCCATCACGGCAGAGGGTCTCGCAGTCATGACGACCGAAGACGACGCCCGCCTTGGCGGCAAACGCCCGAAAACTGCAGAGGGCGAAACCGCAGCCGCAGTTCCGCTGGTGGAAGCCAAACTGATCATGCAGCCCTTCGGCGACCGCTCGAAAGTCGTCATCGAACCCATGCTGACCGACCAATGGTTCGTGGACACCGCCAAGATCGTCGAACCCGCGCTGGATGCTGTTCGCACCGGCCGCACCACGATCATCCCCGAGAGCGACCGCAAGGTGTATTTCCACTGGCTGGAAAACATCGAGCCATGGTGCGTCTCACGCCAATTGTGGTGGGGGCATCAGATCCCGGTTTGGTATGGTCTTGACCTGACCGGCAAAACCTTCCGCGATGACGAAGGCGACGGCGCGCTGGATCTGGTCGAAATGATGCGCCTCTTGGCGGCCCAGGCCATCCCACCCGGCGACGAAGCTTTCCATTGCGCAGCCAGCTTCGATGACGCAGCACCCAAATTCAATGATGTGCTGGCGGACTTGCCAACACCGCTGAACCACGCGCGCGTGATCGAAGTCGATAGCCGCGACGACGCGCTTGCGGCACTGGCACAGTCACTGGCGGAGTATGAGGTGTCACAAGACCCAACTGGCTTGGTTTATCCAGTCTGGCGCGACCCCGACGTCCTCGACACCTGGTTCTCCTCCGGCCTCTGGCCCATCGGTACCCTCGGCTGGCCCGAGGACACGCCAGAGCTTGCCAAATACTTCCCGACCAACGACCTGATCACTGGTCAGGACATCCTCTTTTTCTGGGTCGCCCGGATGATGATGATGCAACTTGCCGTCGTGGACGAGGTCCCCTTCACCAACGTCTACCTGCACGGCCTCGTGCGGGATGCGAAGGGCAAGAAAATGTCCAAATCCACCGGCAATGTCATCGACCCGCTTGAGATCATCGACGAATACGGCGCGGACGCGCTGCGGTTCTCCTCTGCCGCGATGGCCGCTCTTGGCGGCGTGCTGAAACTCGACGTCCAGCGTATCGCTGGCTACCGGAACTTTGGCACCAAAATCTGGAACGCGCATCGCTTTGCCGAAATGAACGGTGTCTTTGACATCGACACGCCCGCCTTGCCAACAGCCACCGCCACAGCGAACCGCTGGATCATCGGCGAAACGGCTCGCGTCCTGCAAACGGTAGATGAGGCGCTTAAAGCCTATCGCTTCAATGACGCCGCACAGGCGCTCTATGCATTTGTCTGGGGCAAGGTCTGCGACTGGTATGTCGAGTTCGCCAAACCCCTCTTTGCCGACGACGCGACCAAGCAGGAAACCCAAGAGACAATGGCTTGGGTCCTCGACCAATGCCTGATCCTGCTGCACCCAATGATGCCCTTCATCACCGAAGAGCTTTGGGGCAATCGCAGCCGCTCGAACATGTTGGCCGTTACCGATTGGCCATCCTATACAACTGCGCTGATTGATCCCGCCGCAGATACCGAGATGAACTGGACGATCACGCTGATCGAAAACATTCGCTCGGCCCGCGCCCAGATGAACGTGCCCGCCAGCGCGCAAATCCCGCTGGTTCAGACCCAGGCCGATCCGGTTGCCGAAAACGCGCTCAAGACCAACTGGTCGCTGATTTCACGGATGGCGCGGATAGAGGCTCTGAGTGTGGCCGATGACATGCCAAAAGGTGCCGTCACCGTGGCCGCACCCGGTGCCACCTTCGGGTTGCCGCTGGCCGATATCATCGACGTCGCAGCCGAACATGCGCGCCTCACCAAGTCGCTGGCAAAGCTCGACAAGGAAATCAAAGGTCTGGAAAGTCGGGTCAATAACCCGAAATTCGCCGCATCCGCCCCTCCAGAAGTGGTGGAAGAAGCGCGCGGTAACCTCGCAGACCGCAATGAGGAACGTTCCAAACTTCAGGACGCGCTCGATCGCCTCGCCGAAGTGAACTGAAAAATCAAAGCTTCGCCAACCTGTTAGGCGCCGCTCCTCACCTTCTATGTTTTGCAAATACTCCGGGGTCCAAGGGGCAGAGCCCCTTGCGCCGCCGCTGGCGGCGCTCCCTCTGGTCACAGGTCCGCAGGACCGAAGAGGGAGGCGGGCGGCACCTTCACAGGCTCCGCACGCAAAATTTTCTTGGCGTTCAGTTTTGGCTCGCTACCATCACAGTATGAGCACTCGGCCCCAAGCACCTTCTGCCCCGAATTACACCAACGCGTTTCTGTGGTGCGCTGGTGTGCAGACTTTCATGGCATTCTGGGTGATCCTCGCCTCATGGGGCATCAGCTGGGTGCTTTTGATTGCGCTTGCCATGGACTACGCCATCAAGGCGCTACGCCGCACCTGAGCTAGCCACCACCTTTGCAGCAGCGGCCACACCGCCCGGCGCATGCGGGATATCAAGCGCTAGCAGACCGGCCTCAAGCGTTGCGAGGGTGCCCAGCACCATATGCGCATTCACATGCCCCATATGTCCCACACGGAAAAATCCATGCCATGCCGGGTCTCCGGGCGGAGCCATGCCAAGACCGATACCCAGCGTCACGCCCGCTTGCTGTGACATCCAATCGCGCAGCGCAGTACCGCTGGGCGAACCGATCCGTACGGATGTCACCGCATGTGACCGCAAAGCCGCCTCTTGAATATTCAACTCGATCGGACCGGTTTGGGCCCATGTTTCAAAGGCCGCCCACACAGCCTGCGCCAGCACCTTGTGTCGGGTCAGAACGTTGTCCAATCCCTCTTCCGCGATCATGTCCAACGCCTCACGCAACCCATAAAGATGGTGCGTAGGCGCCGTGCCATCGAAAAACATGTAGTATTCTTCGGGGTTTACCCGCGGCCGCCAATCCCAATAGTGGCTGACATTCCGGGCGGTTTCACGTGCGGCGTCGGCTTTGTCGTTAAAGAACACAAATGACATTCCGGGCGGCGTCATCAGCCCTTTTTGGCAGCCGGTGACCATGACATCCACGCCCCACGCATCCATTTCGAACGCGTCGCATCCCAGACAGGCAATACAGTCGACCATAAGCAAGGCGGGATGCCGTGCTGCATCCAGCGCGCCCCGCAATGCCGAAATATCGTTGCGCACGGATGTCGATGTGTCCACCTGAACGGCAAGAACGGCCTTGTAGGCCTGCGCGCTATCCGCCCGCAGCGCGTCTTCGACGCGGTTCAAGTCAATCGTATCGCGCTTTCCAAAATCAATGATATCGCACTCGACGCCCATCATGCGGGCCATCTCGGCCCAGCCGATGGCAAATCGCCCGGTCGCAAGCACCAGAACCTTGTCGCCCCGCGACAAGGTATTCGACACGGCCGCCTCCCACGCGCCATGCCCGTTGGCGATATACATCGCCACGTCATGTCGTGTGCCGGCGATGGCCTTGAGATCCGGCACGATTGAATGGGTCAAATCGATCAGGTCTCCGGTGTAGATATTCGGCGCGGCTCTGTGCATCGCCTGCAAGACACGATCCGGCATCACAGACGGACCCGGAATAGCCAGATAGTGGCGTCCATTCGACAAACTGAGCTGAGATTTGCCGGGCTTTTGCTGCGTCATGGTCCCTCGCGACGTTAAATGCTCACTGCGAGGTATTTCGACTGCGGCGCGGCGTCAAATCTTGTATCGCGCGGCCTGCATGCATAGACACAGTCCAGTCTTGAACCTGCTTGAAAGTCTTGAATGCTGTCTCGCCTCTGGAATGCCCTTCGGACATGGGACCGCAATGCCCGCCGCTCTTTCGACGGAGACCTGAGCAAGCCCGGCGCACGTTGGCGCGCCTATCTGTTCTTCCATGTGTTCGATCACGCATTTCTGCGCTGGCTCTGGACGAATTTTGACCGGGTTGGCGACGGAGTCTACCGGGCCAATCAGCCAGGGCCGCGCCGTGTGCGCGCATGGGCGAACCAAGGTATCAAATCGATCCTTAGCTTGCGTGGACCTTCGCCGCAGGCCTTTTATGCGCTTGAAAAAGAGGCCGCCGACGAACTTGGCATGACCTTTGAGACCGTGCGCCTGAACGCGCGCGAAGCCAGTCACAAGAACCAGTTCCTGCAGCTTTTTGAGCATTTCCGCACTTTGCCAAAACCGTGGGTCATGCATTGCAAATCCGGCGCAGACCGCGCCGGTTTGGCGTCAGCGATTTATGTCATGTGGGCAGGTGGCACCATCGAAGAGGCACGCGCCCACCTGTCGTGGCGCTACATGCACCTGAACAACAAGAACACTGGGATCTGTGACTATATCCTCGAAGCCTACGATGCCGACCGACAGGAAACCGGGATCGGGATCGAGGAATGGTTTCAAACCCAGTACAATCGAAAAGCGCTTCAGAAATCCTACGACGCCAAGGTCGGGCGCGTCTAGCGACGCCTGTAAGCTTGCGCCAATCGCTTCGGGTCAGCGCCCATGAAATAACGCGTCAGCGTCCAAATGTTCCGCGCGCCACGACGTACCCACCCTGATTGGGCATACCGTTCAGCGCTGGTGGCAGCCTCTGCATCCAATTCTGCGACCCTTGGCAAACGACGGGCCAAGGCGACGTCCTCCATAAGTGGAATGTCATCATAGCCACCCGCCGCGTCATAATCCGGCCGTGCGATCAAAAGCCCCTGATCGCCATACGGCAGCTTGAACACCCGACTGCGCAGATTGGCCCACGCGGCCACAAAGGCCGGCCAAAAGCCCTTGGCCCGAAAGCGTAGCCGAAAATAGCCAGCAGACCGGGATGCAAGGGGCGTGTCGATAGCGCCCCGCGCTGCCTCTGCCCATCCCGGCGACAGATGCGTGTCCGCATGAAGAAACAAGAGCCACTCCCCCTGCGCAGCCTCGGCACCACGTCGCAATTGTCCGCCGCGTCCCGCTGGTCCGGCAATCCACAGCGCCCCTGCACTCTCTGCAATGGTCGCGGTCGTGTCTGTTGATCCACCATCGGTGATGATCACCTCACGGATCAATCCATCAGCCAGCCCTTCCATCAGGCACGCCAGCGTCGCTGGCAGCTCTGATTCAGAGTTCAGCGTTGGGATCACGATGGAAAGCGGTGCGCGCATCTTTTTCCTCCTGCTTGGCCGCTATATGTCAGGAACGTACAGAACGGGAGAACCGAAATGCCACGCCGTCTGATCCGAGTCTCGGGAGCCGACCATGTCAGCTTTCTTCAAGGACTGATCACAAACGATATGGCCAAGTTGGCCGATGGGTTGGTTTATGCGGCTATCCTGACGCCGCAGGGCAAATACCTTGCAGATTTCTTTGTGGTGCCAGATGGCGATGGCGTCTTGATAGATGTGGATGCCGGCTTGGCCGATGGCCTCGCGCAGCGATTGATGATGTACAAACTGCGCGCTGACGTAGCCCTCGACTGGGACGAACGAAAGGTTGCGCAGGGCGTCGGCGAGGCCCCTGCAGGCGCGTTTGCCGACCCCCGGCACCCATCCTTGGGGTGGCGGGCCTATGGCGATGAGGACCTCGCGCTAGAGGATTGGGACGCGCGCCGCGTAGCGGCCATCGTCCCGGAATTTGGCGCGGAACTTGGACCGGACAGCTACATCCTTGAGATGGGGTTTGAGCGGTTGAATGGCGTCGACTTCAAAAAGGGCTGCTATGTCGGTCAGGAGGTGACGGCGCGCATGAAACACAAGACCGAACTGCGTAAGGGCCTCGCCAAGGTGTCCATTGAGGGCCATGCGGAGGCCGGGACGCCAATCACGGTCGGAGACAAAGAGGCCGGCACCCTGCACAGCGTGGTTGGCAACGAAGGGCTTGCTTACGTGCGATTTGACCGCATGACAGAGGCCGCTCAGGCGGATGGAACGCCGGTCACGGTGCTAGAGCGGTGATGATTGTTTGAAAGGGCGGTGTCCCGGATCACGTCCGGGAAACCGCATTGCTCGGATCAGGCGCGTTCCGAGTATTCCATTGTTTCGGTGTTCACGACGATCATCTCATCCTGACCAACGAAGGGCGGCACCATGACCTTTACGCCGTTATCAAGGATGGCTGGCTTAAAGCTGTTGGCGGCGGTCTGACCTTTGACCACTGGCTCTGTCTCGACGATTTTGCAGGTCACCTTTTGCGGGACCGTCGCATTCAGCGCCTCGGCTTCGTAGTATTCGATCTGAACCGTCATTCCGTCCTGCAAGAACGGGCGGCGGTCGCCCAGGATGTCTGCCGAAAGTTCGATCTGTTCGAACGTCTCCATGTCCATAAAGACCAACATGCCATCAGTTTCATACAAAAACTGCTGATCTTTTTGTTCCAAACGCACGCGTTCGACCTTATCCGCAGACCGGAAGCGTTCGTTCAGTTTGGAACCATTGCGCAGGTTGCGAAGTTCCACCTGGGCGAAGGCTCCGCCCTTGCCGGGCTTCACGTGATCGACCTTCACCGCCGACCATAGGCCGCCGTTATGTTCGAGGACATTCCCGATCTTGATCTCGTTACCGTTGATTTTTGGCATGTGGCAAAACTTTGGCAAAAGGTTGAAGAAGATTTGGCCGTTCCTATATCTGGCCATGGTATGCGTGACAAGGCAGCGTATCTTGATCTGAGGGTGGCAGAGCTATGCATGCGACACATGGCAGCCATTCCAAAATCGGACACCCGAATCGGAAAAACTCCGCCATAAGGGCGGGACGCCGAAAGATGCAAGAGCAAGAATAAAGGAAACCCGATGAAAGACTTCGTCGACGGAACTGCATTCAACAACGAACAAGGCAACCGAGCCCGCAAACTGTTTGCGGCTGTTGTGCTGGCTGCCTTGGATGACGCTATTGCCGATGACAAGAAATATGGCAATGGCCCTGAGCAAATCGCACGCTGGGCGCGCTCGCGCGACGGCCGTGAGGTGCTCTCCTGCGCCGGGATCGACCCCAACGAGCGTGTGGTCGAAGGTTTGATGGATTTTGTGGGCAAAGGTGTGCGCACCTCGGTGGCGCTGAGCCGCGAAGAGAGTGAACGCCGTCAACAGGCCGAAGCGGCCTGATCTGACCCAGTTTTTGTTTGGCGCGTCCCTTTGGGGCGCGTCTTTTTGTTTGTCTGGTCAGAAAAACAGACCCCACACGAAAAACGGTGCGACCTGCAAAGTCGCCAGCGTCCCGAACCCGACGCGCCATGTCCAATGACTGTGCCGGATCAGCAGAATGACCGCCAGCACCACGACAAAGAGCATTTCAATCGCACCGATCACGGCTCCGCCTCTGGACGTTTCCCAGTAAGAAACCGGTGAATGAAATTTCCAATCGGTGAGCGGCCAAAAATGCATCCGCGCATCATCTGCATGCAGTGGAAAATCAAACGCAATGTGCAACAGCGCTGATCCGCACAGGGCAATGGCCCAAGCGGTGCGAGTCCAGATCGCTACGGCCAAAGCCAAGCCCCAAAGGACGAATGAATTGTCGATGGCAAAGACCTGTTGCCATGCATCGCTGAAATAAAGCTCTCCAAAAACCACCTGTGGCGATAGGCCCAGCACAAAAAACGCGTAGGCCCCCATCAAGTAGAGCGACAAATCAGGCAATAATGCCCCAACGACCGCCGCCGCCGTCACACGCGGTTGCGCGACCTTTCCAAAAGCAGCTGCGCCAAGCAACAAATGTGCCGGAGTGTTCATTGTGGCGGTTCCCTTGCCGGTTTAGATGACCCTAACGGGAGGATGCTTTGATGGCCAAGGCACTTATGATTCAGGGGGCTGGATCAAATGTTGGGAAATCCATGATCGTGGCGGGTCTGTGCAGATACCTGTCCAATCAAGGGTTCACGGTCGCCCCGTTCAAACCACAGAACATGTCGAACAATGCCGCCGTCACCGAGGACGGAGGTGAGATCGGCCGCGCACAGGCGCTTCAGGCCCGCGCAGCGCGGCGGGCCACCACCACGGATATGAACCCGGTATTGCTCAAACCAGAGAGCGAAATCGGGGCGCAGGTCATCGTACAGGGCCAACGGCTGACAACGGCCAAGGCACGAGACTATGCCCGGTTGAAACCGCAACTTCTGTCGAAGGTTCTGGAAAGCTTTCATCGGCTGGCAAGCCAGGTGGACTGGGTCATCGTCGAAGGCGCGGGAAGCCCGGCGGAGGTGAACCTGCGGGCGGGCGACATCGCGAATATGGGTTTTGCCGAGGCGGCAGATGTGCCCGTGTGCCTTTTCGGGGATATCGACCGCGGCGGCGTGATCGCCCAACTGGTTGGGACGCACGTCATTTTGCCACCTGAGGACGCGTCACGGATCACAAGCTTTGGCATCAACAAATTTCGCGGCGATACCAGCTTGTTTGACGATGGGATGATCGAAATTGCCAAGCGGACCAATTGGGCACCGGTGGGCATCCTGCCGTGGTTCCAAGAGGCGTGGCGTCTTCCGGCTGAAGACGTGCTGGACATTTCCGGCGGCGGCGACGGAGCGTTCAAGATAGCCGTTCCCAAGCTTTCACGGATTGCGAATTTTGATGATTTGGATCCACTGTCATCCGAGCCCGGCGTCACGGTAGACATCATCTCACCCGGACGCCCCCTGCCCGGCGACGCCGATCTTGTTCTGATCCCCGGGTCAAAATCGACCATTTCGGATCTTGCAGATTTCCGGACACAAGGATGGGATATCGATCTTCTGGCGCATGTCCGACGCGGCGGCCACGTGCTTGGCATCTGCGGCGGCTATCAGATGCTGGGCAAAAAAATCATTGATGCCGATGGTATCGAAGGACCACCCGGAGAGGTTGCTGGTCTAGAGCTTCTTGACGTGGTGACGCACATGATCCCGCACAAACGGCTCGCCCTGTCCAATGCGATCCATCTCGCCTCAGGCACACGTGTCCATGGCTATGAAATTCATATCGGACGCTCCGACGGCCCCGATTGTGCGCGCGCATGGCTCAGCGTTGATGGCCGCCCGGAGGGCGCAGCCGATGCAACTGGCCGTATCCGCGGATGCTATCTGCATGGTTTATTCGCGGGCGATGCATTCCGCGCCGCATTCCTGCAAGAGCTTGGAAGTGCGTCACAGTTGGAGAATTTTGAAGACAGCGTGGATCGTGCGCTGGACACATTGGCACGCCACATGGAGACCCATCTGGACCTGCCAAAGCTGCTCGAAACCGCTGGCAATGTGATCGCTAGATAAAGTCCTGACCAGCCAAGGCGCGATTGATCTCACGGCGGACAAGCTTGCGGACATTGCGCGTAATGCGTTCGCCAAGCTCACCCTGAAGTTCTTGGCGCACGATATCGGCAACCAGATCGCGCAGCATAGCCTCGTCGATCACCTGTTCGGCAAATGGATCGTTGACGCTGTCTTCCAGGTATTCGTCATCAAACGGGTCATGCGCTACGCCGCCGTGATCGTCCGACGTATCTTCGACAAACGCGACATATTCAGTGCTTTCAACCGGATCGGGCTCGCGCCGTTGCCGCAAGAACGGTGTCACAATCGGATCTGATCGCGGGATATCAGACGGCTCAGCCGCGCCAGATGCGTCACCTACAGAGGATACCTCCACGCTCACCTGTTGCTCTGGCTCGTCGTCTTCCAGTGCATCTTCCGGCGCTAAGCCGCCATCGGTGGCCGCATCGGCAAAGAACTCTTCCGCAGAAAGATCCTCGGAACCGTCGGTGCTCGTTTCTGTATCGAGTGCATACGTCTCAGAATCCGCTTCAACCTCGGCGGTCTGCGCGTCGGAAGCGTCCTCTTCCTCGACGATTGTTTCGTCAGCAGGCTCGTCGATGCGTGGATTGTCATCGGCGTCGGCCCAAACCTCCTCCGCGTCTTCAACGGCTTCGGCGTCGGACGTTTCTGGCTCTCCGGCGTCTTCACCCGCTTGCTCGGCATCGGCTTCCACGTCGTCAGCGGCCTGAAACTCCGCATCAGACGGCGTGCCATCTACCGCGCGGCCAATTGGAGCGTCCCAATCAAGATCATCTTCGTATGAGGTCTCATCATGCTCCGAATGTTCTTCGGTCGTGGTGGCCGCGTCCTCAAGACCGACTGCCGCTTCGAGCTCTGCGATTGCACGCTCTAACTCCAGCCGGGTCGAAGACTTAACGATGCTGCGGGCGGTCTCTGACACCTGCGCAGCTGGTGCAGGCGCTTCCACCACGCGGTGCTCCTGCGTCAAAACCAACGCCTCTGGCGGGCGCACAGGTGCCGCAGATGGCGCATGATCTGGGTTTGCCGCACGCGTGTCCTCGGACACGAGCCTACGAATTGAGGACAGGACGTCCTCGATTTCAACGTTTGTTACCGGATCGGACATGCCGTACCACTCATTGCCTCACCACAGCTTTAGCGAAATCGGCGATTCCGCACAACAGATAGCGAGGATTGTCAGTTCTTGCCGATGGATTGCAACACGCGTTCCAATGCCTTGCCCTGCTCGCTGATCGCGTTGGGAGCATCCTTGACGCTGTTGTAATAGGCGACCGGATCGTATTGCTGCACACCGAGCTTCAGATAGGTCGCCGTCAGCAGGCCAGCCGCCTCTAGCACACTGTAGGCGGCTTTGAATTCGTCAGTCACCGACTGGACCAAGTTGGTCTGCGCATCCAACAAATCCTGTTCTGCATCCAGCACATCAAGCGTGGTCCGCGCGCCCAGCGTCGCCTCTTCGCGAACGCCCCGGAACGCAACCCGCGCTGCGCGGATCTGGCGCTCGGACGCTTCGCGGCTGGCACGGGCAACGGCCAGGTTTGCGTAGGCGAATTCGATGTTCTGATCGATAAGATGGCGCGTCACGTGAATGCGGGCCAAGGCCGAGTCACGGCGTGCCTCAACCTGTCTGATTTGCGAGCGAATTTGCCCACCACTGCTGATCGGGCCGCTGAGGCGCAAACCTATGCTATTGCTCTCTTCGTCGGGTTCAAACGTGCGTCCGCCGGAAAGCGTCAGGCTTGGGTTCAATGACGCCTGAGCACGCAAAACGGCCAGCTCGGCTGCGGCAGCCGCATGGCGAACAGCCAGTAGATCAGGGTGCGAGCGATGCGCAATCGCGCGGGCCTTGGCAACGGAAGCTGGCAAAGCCGGCAGGCTGCGTGGCTGGACCAGGCTGCCGGGCGCGCGCCCGATCACATTGCGATAGGTGGCAACGCTGCGCGCCAATGTACCTTCCGCTCCGGCCAGACCGCTGCGCGCCTGCGCCAACCTGCTTTCTGCAAGCGCCACGTCGGTGCGAGTGACCTCACCAACGTCAAATCTGTCGCGGGCCGCGCGCAGTTCTTCGGTGATCACTCGGACGTTGTTCTTGCGCAATTGCACAAACTCGGCGGCCGAGCGGACATCCATGTAGGCATCGACCGCATCACCCAGCAAGGTTTGCTCAACGGCGATCAGATCCTGGCGAGTCGCAAGCACCGTTTCCTTAAGCTCTTCTATCCGCAACTCACGTTGACCGCCGTTAAATAGCAGCCACTCCATCCCGATCTCAAATGAGCGTGTTGTGCTGGCAGCGCCGCGGTCAGGGATCGTGTGCCGCAGTTGCGCAGTATAGGTCCAAACCGGACGCAGTGTTGCCACCGCCTGTGCCACGTCCTCGTCAGCGGCGCGCAACAGGGCGCGGTTTTGATCCAGCAAACCGGAGTGATTGTAGGCGCCGACAAGGGCGTCGGCCAGCGACTCTGCCGTGGCGGCGACCGGTGCAAGGGCGGTTGTCACCCCAAATGCAAATGCCAACCAAATTCGTTTTCCAGCGCCGCGCGACATGATCATCCCCAATTCATCCCGGCCCCGTCATTCAGGGGCTCTTTGTTGGCCTGTGACCGTGCCGAAGACCGGCCATCACAGACTAAAGGCAACTTCCTGTTCGAAGCCCGGCAGGACGGGCGCCATCGCATTGAAAGCGTCCCGCCACGAGACCTCTCCGTCAATCTTGTATCCAACGCGCGCCACGCCAAGGGAACCTTCGGCAAAAATCGCTGCAATACGCCCACCTTCAGCCAGTTGGTCGCAAAGTGTTGCAGGAATGCTTTGCACAGCGCCTTCAATGACGATGACATCAAACGGCGCGTGTTCTAGCGCGCCATCGGTCAGGGCGGCGTTCACGATCACGGCGTTATCGATGGTTTCCTCGGCCAGCAGGGTTTCCGCCTCCTTGGCACGCCCCTCGTCGTCTTCGACACCGATGACGGCCTGTCCCAAACGACCAAGCACAGCAGTCGAATAGCCAAGACCACAGCCAATATCGAGCACCAGTTCGTTGGCCTGGATATCGATCGCGTCCAGCAGCTTTGAAAATGTGCGCGCATCAAGGACGACTCGGTCACGCTCAAGCTCGATATGCTCGCCCATATAGGCCGCATCGCGCAGCGCGTCGGGAACGAACGCCTCACGTCTGACGGTCAGCAACGCGTCAATGATAGGCAGCTTGGTGACATCCGAAGGCCGCACCTGGGTATCAACCATGGTTGTGCGGCGGGCGACATAATCGATCATGGGGCAAGGACTCGCAGTGCAGACTTTGGCAAAAGCATTGGCACAAGATCGCCCTTCCTTCAATGGACCTCACCCTGTTTTCACCGCGTGCTTTCGTCCCGCGCCGAACAAGTCCCCCACAACGCGCCATCCCCCTTGACGCCCCGCCCGCCCCGGCCTAACCACGCAACACCACACTGGGACGGCGAGTTGGCGGAGTGGTGACGCAGCGGATTGCAAATCCGTGTACACCGGTTCGATTCCGGTACTCGCCTCCAACAATCCAGCAAGAGTGCTATTCGGATTTTTCGAAGCGGATCATCAGGTCCATAATCGCAGGGTTGCGCATTCCACGATGTTCAGCGGGCCAGCGCAGCATTTTGCAAGCGTAAACAGTCGTGCGGTCTTTGCCCTTTCGCGGCGTTCGGGTGAGGTCTGCGTCCCTAAGACACGTCCAATCCAGAGAAAGCCCAACCGGCGTCAGACCAAACCCAAAATCGAACGAGCCTCTTGGGGGGATGCGACGGGGCGGTTGTGTTGGGCGCAGATGTCAACGGTGCGTTGGACAAGGGCTGCGTTCGAGGGGGCAAGTGTAGTCTTATCCAAGCGCACATTGTCTTCGAGCCCGGTGCGGGCGTGACCGCCTGCGGCGACGGACCATTCGTTGAGGACAATTTGATTGGGACCGATGCCTGCGGCGCACCATGGCGCATCGTCACCGAACAGGCGTTTGACGGTTTGGACATAGAAATCAAAGACATGCTTGTCCGCTGGCATTGCATTCTTCACGCCCATCACGAACTGAACATACGGCAGATCCTTGATCTGACCGCGCTCATGCATCGCTGCTGCTTGCAGGATATGCGACAGGTCAAAGGCCTCGATCTCGGGCTTGACACCATGGCTCACCATTTCCGCCGCGAGCCACTCCACCAGATCAGGTGGGTTTTCATAAACCCGGGTTGGGAAATTGTTCGAACCAACGGAAAGGGACGCCATATCGGGCCGGAGCGGCAGCATGCCGCCGCGCGTCTTGCCTGCACCTGAGCGACCGCCAGTCGAGAACTGAATGATCATGCCCGGACAGTGGGCTTCGATCCCCTCTTTCAACGTCGCAAATCTGTCCGGATCGCTGGACGGGGTTTCATCATCGTTGCGGACATGGGCATGCACAATCGTGGCACCGGCCTCAAAGGCGGCGTGGGTGCTCTCGATCTGTTCGCTGACTGTGATCGGGACGGCCGGATTATCTGACTTGCGGGGCAGACTGCCGGTGATCGCCACACAGATGATGCACGGATTGCTCATGACGCGGGCGCCAGAACGAAATCATGGATTACCTCGTAATACGGCCCCTCAAATCCCTCTTCGGCGATTTTGGCGGGATCTTCGATCAGGTCGAACTTCGCCAAGAGGCTCTCTTTCACGCCGAAAACCGCATCAGAGTGAATGTAGGGGTCGTCGGGATCAAAGATATGCGTGATCAACGTTTCATACCCGTCGGCTTCAAGGATGTAATGCAGATGAGCGGGCCGATATGGGTGCCGCCCGAGTTTGTCGAGCAACTGTCCAACCGGTCCGTCCGCCGGGATCGGATAGAATTTCGGCTTTACGCCCTTGAAGTGATAGCTGCCATCCGCGCCAGTGCGAAAGACGCCGCGCAAATTGAAATCTGGCTGCAATCCCTTTTGCTGAACGTCGTAGAAACCTTCATCATTTGCCTGCCAGACATCAATCTTGGCCGCGTCGATGGGATTGCCGTCGGTCCCTAAGATCCGCCCTTTAACCAGCATCGGTTCGCCCTTTTGGTCAAGGCAAATATCCGCCCCCATCGGAAGCTCGGGCGCATCAGGCACGTGAAACGGGCCAAGGACGGTGGATTCAGACGCCCCTGACGGTTTGCGATTGTTGATCGCATCGACAAGCATCGACACACCCAGACTGTCGCTCAGCAGGATGAATTCCTGACGCCAGTCATCGCACATGTGGCCGACCTTGGTCAGAAACTGGATCGCCTCGAACCATTCTTCCTGCGTCGGCTCGATCTCTTTGACCGCTGCGTGCAGGTGTTTGGTAATCGCCGCCATCACCTCGGCAAGGCGGGCGTCCTTGGCCTCTGCGTTGCGGCTGATGACGACATCTGCCGAGTTTTCCTCGGTGAAATAGCCTTGCTCGTTGCTGGTCATCACATGCTCCTATCGTGCGAGGATTGACGTCATCACGCGGGTCAATTCGGCCTTTGGATCTTCGGCCATGGCTTCGATGCGCCAACACACGTGCTGGTCAGGGCGCGTGACGATACATCCGCTGTCGCTGATCTCTTTTGCGCGCGCCCAATCGCCGCTGTGATCGATATATTCCTGACGCGGGCCGATGACGTGGGCATTCAAAGTGATCCCAAGCGCGTCGGCCACCTCGGCTGCGGCATCTGCCCAAGCCTTGCCGCCCAAACCGGTAAAGAGCGTGAATGCCCCTCCTCCGGCCAGATCGAGTGTCGAATGCTTCGCCCCATCCGCATCAAATAGCCATGCGTGAGGGATGCGCGCGCCGGGCCATGTCGTCGGTTGGTAATGCAAGTCGGCGTCCAATGCGAAATCTGGTTCGATCTGACCGTCCGTGACTGTGGCATCAGACACGTAGCGTTGGTTCATTTCCACACCGTGGGCGTCGAACTCGTACTTCTTGAAGGCGATTGCGGCATTCAAAGCATCCCGTTGGGCCTCGGCCTCAGGCGTGCTGTCGCAGCGTGCATCCATGTTGGCTTTGATCTTTTCGATGTCGGTCCCGCCGGTCATGCCCAGCGCTTCAAAGATCGGGCCGAATTCCCCGATCGACTGATTGGCGCGGGTCACGATCTGTTTGGCCACCGGCGCGCGCTCTTCCGAGTAGCTGTCGAGCAATCGCTCGCCCGCCTGCCCCTTGAGGACGGCCGCGAGCTTCCAAGCCAGGTTAAAGGCATCCTGGATCGACGTGTTCGAGCCAAGCCCGTTTGACGGCGGATGGCGGTGCGCGGCATCGCCCATGATGAACACGCGGCCCTTGGACATCTGCGTCGCGTAGCTGTCGTTGACGGTCCAGGTGTTGGCGCTGATCAGGTCAATCTCAAGCTCGGGATCACCGACCAACTGCCGCGCCACATCTGTCGCCATCTTTTCGTCGACATTCGGCGCAGGCTCGTTGATGTCATAGCCCCAGACGATCAGCCATTCATTCCAAGGACGGATACAGCGGACAAGGCCCATGCCGATACCGCCCACATCTGCACCGGGCTGCATCACCCAGTATAGCACCGATGGGCGGTGCGCGACGTATTGGGACAGGTCCGCACGGAAGTAGATGTTCATCGACCCGCCAACACCCATCTTACCTTCCATGGGCAGGTTTTCGTGCTCAGCGACCAGAGAGTTGCCACCATCGGCTCCAATCAGGTATTTCGACCGAATGGTCAGCTCCTGCCCCGTCATGCGGTCGACACAGGTTGTCGTCACCCCTTCGGCGTCCTGAACGTGGGATTTGTACTCGGTGCTCATGCGCGCCCGCGTGCCGCGTTTGCAGGCAGTCTTGAACAGGATCGGTTCCATGAAGGTCTGCGGCAGATCGTTCATGAAGCTCGGCGACGAAAGCAGGTGTTCAGCCTTGGACAAAGGATGCGTGCCCCAGGATTTCATGCGGCCAATTTCTTCGCCGGCGAGGCTTTCACAAAACACGTTCTCGCCCATGATGCTTTGATCCATGGCGTGAAGATACACCTCGTCCTCGACATCTTTGCCAAGGTCGCGCAGCACCTCCATGGTGCGCTGGTTGGTGATGTGGGCACGGGGCGTGTTCGCCAACCAATGGTAGCGGTTGATGACGACGTTCTCGATACCATAGGTCGAAAGCAATGCTGCCGCCGATGAGCCTGCCGGGCCTGTGCCGATGACAAGAACCTCTGTCGTGATGTCCGCCATGATTACTCCTCCGAAGATGTAAGCCTGCCACCGATCAACCGGCGACGAATTGGAAATAGATGAAGTCCGGTGCGCTCAGACAGCAGCCCCCAAAGGCCGCGTGGTGCCACCAGCATGATCGCAATGGCCAAGACGCCTAGGGTCAAGAGATACCAACTGCCGAAGTCAGCGAGCAGCGATTGCAGCAGGAAGAAGACCAGAACACCGATGATCGGGCCTTCGATCGTGCCGATACCACCGATGACAACGATAAAGATCACGTAAGCGGTCCAGTCAGTGACGCTGAAGGCGGCGTCCGGGCTGATGCGCGCCTTTTGCATGTAGATCAGCCCACCGGCCAAACCTGTGCCAAAGGCGGATGTGAGGAACACGATCCATTTCATGCGGCCAGCATCGACGCCCACGGATTTTGCGGCCTCGGTATTGTCGCGCACCGCCGCCAAAGCCAGCCCGCGGCGCGTGCGCAGCAGCCAATAGATGCCACCGATCGTGACAAGGGCCAAAACCAGCGCCAGCCAATAGGCCAGAATATCGCGTGCGGCTGCCGAGCGAACGTCGAGCGCTTCCTTGATCAATTCGACGAACCACATGTCACGCGTTGCATCACGCGGAAGCGATGTGCCTGTGCCACCGCCGAGCGTCTTCCATTGCGCCACGAGGAGACGGAAGACCTCTGCAATGACCCAAGTCCCAATGGCAAAATATGCGCCATTCAGGCGAAAGGCGAAGAATGCTGTGGGCACCGCAATCACCAACGCGGCAGCGCCAGCCAGCAAAATCGCCGGAACGGGATCAAGCCCCCAGAGGATCACCCCCCCAAACAACGCATAAGCCCCCATGCCGACAAAGGCCTGCTGCCCAATGCTCACCAACCCGCCATACCCGGCCAACAGGTTCCAGAACTGGGCCAGCACCAGCATCGTCAGGATGAAAAACATATCCTGAATCGTCCCGCGCCCGGCAAAGAACGGCAGGGCGAAGAGGACCACGATGAGGACGGCACCCAAGGCGGTGGTGATACGCGAGGCGCGCGTTTGTGTCGTGACGGTATAGGCCATCAGTCGTTCACCCTAGGAAAGAGGCCGCGAGGACGGATCAGAAGCACGGCTAAAAATGCCACATGTCCTGCAAGGATCTGCCATTCCGGATTGATCGCGGCCCCGACTGTCTGCGCGACACCGATGATGATCCCGCCAAGCAGGGTTCCCCACAGCGACCCAAGGCCACCGATGATCACCGCCTCGAAGGCGTAGATCAGCCGCGCGGGACCGATATTGGGATCGAAATTCGCGCGCAGGCCAAGGTACAACGCCGCAATCGTGACGATAACCAAAGCAATTCCGGTGGCCGTGGCAAAGATGTTGCCCGGTTTGATCCCCATCAAGCTGGCAGTGGTGGCATCGTCCGATGTGGCGCGGAAGGCGCGGCCAAGCTCGGTTCGATAGAATAGCTGGTTCAAAGCGACGATGACCAGAACAGCCGAGCCAAAGGTCAAGAGTGGCATGACACCCAAGGTAATCGGCCCCACATCGACAGACGCAGTCGTCAGCGCATTGGTCGGCAGGCGTTGACTGTCTGCCGAAAAGCCTTCGAGCAATGCATTTTGCAATGCGATAGACAGCCCGAATGTCACCAAGAGCGGAGGCAGAATATCGTCACCGAGCGTTCGGTTGAGCAAAAACTTCTGGAGAAGCCAGCCCACCGCAAACATCATTGGCATCGCGATCAAGACGGCCACAAACGGCGACAACCCGAGGAGTGTGACGAGCACGAGGATCAGGTATGCCCCCATGACGATCAGGTCGCCGTGCGCCAGGTTCACCAAACGCATGATCCCGAAAACAAGGCTGAGCCCCGATGCGAAGAGCGCATATAGCCCGCCCAGCAAAACGCCCTGAATAACTGTATCAATCCAGATCAATGGCCTGCTCCGAAATAGGCTTTGTGAATGTCGTCGCGTGACAAGCTGTCCGGGGTGCCCGACAACGTCACGCGGCCTTCCATCATGCAGTACACCCGGTCTGCGACGGCCATCGCCTGCGCGATGTCTTGTTCAACGACAATCAGCGATGCCCCCGCTTCCTTGATCTTTGGCACGGCCTTGTAGATGTCCTTGATGACCACGGGTGCGAGACCAAGGCTGATTTCGTCACAGAGCAAGACGCGTGGGTTGCTCATCAACGCCCGCCCGATGGCAACCATCTGTTGCTGGCCGCCAGACAGGGCCGTACCGGGGTTGTTGCGACGCTCTCCCAGGATCGGGAACAGCTCGTAGATCGTCGTCAGGTTCCAGTGGCCAGAGGTCTTGCGACCGTAGGTTCCAATCAACAGGTTTTCCTCAACGCTGAGCGACGGGAACAGCTTGCGGCCTTCGGGCACCATGGCAACGCCCTGTGCCATGATCTCATCCGCGGGAGTGGTGCCAATTGGTCTGCCATCAAAGCTGACGGCCTCAGGTGTGTTGCGCAGCACACCGGCAATCGAGCGCATCAATGTGGTCTTGCCGGCCCCGTTGGCACCGATGATCGCTACGGTTTCCGCCTCATTCAGCGCGATATCGACGCCGAACAGCGCTTGGAAATCACCGTAATTCGCCGTCAGGTTCGTGGTCTGCAAAAGCGCCATCAGACATCAATCCCCAAATAGATCTCCTGCACGGCGCGGCTCGACATGATCTCATCGGGATCGCCGATGCCAATCACCTGTCCGAAATCAAGAACGAGAAGCCGTTCTACAACCGAGGTCAAAGCGTGCAGAACATGTTCGATCCAGATGATCGTGACGCCTTGGGCGTGGATTTCCTTGATCGTCTGGATCAGGGCCTGACATTCACCTTCGGTCAGGCCCCCTGCGATTTCGTCCAGCAGCAAGAGCTTGGGTTGCGTGGCCATCGCCCGGGACAGTTCCAGCCGTTTGCGTTCCAGCAAAGACAGTTGGCCCGCAGCTACATTGGCCCGTTTGATAAGTTCCGTCCGTTCGAGAATATCCGCGCAGTCATCGCGCACGTCGCTTTCCGAGAGGTTGCGCCCGTGGGTGGCGGCGACAAGAAGGTTTTCGTAGACGGTCAGCTTTTCAAAGGGTTGCGGGATCTGAAACGATCGCCCAATGCCTGTCAGGCACCGCTCCATGGCCGACACATGGGTCACGTCGCGGCCTTCAAAATGAATGCTGCCTTTGTCCGCGCGCAGATTTCCGGTGATCAGATTGAAGAGCGTCGACTTACCCGCACCATTTGGGCCGATAATCCCAAGTGCCTGTCCTTTGGGCACCTCGAAGCTCGCGTCATCCGTCACGGTCAACGCGCCAAAGCTTTTCGAGACATTTTGCAGGGCAAGCATGGTCATACAGGTTCAGCGCCCGGGGACGCAGCCTTTTTGATCAGGAACGGGATGAAGCCACGCCCCCGCACTCCTGCGAGGGCGCGCCTGTCAGTTTACGCTGGAATTTCTTCCATCGTGCCGCCGGTTGGGATGTCCGGATGGTCAGAGTTATCAACGATGACAAGATCGTACCCCCCACCATCACGCAGCCGCCACTGACCACCAACCAATGGGGTCTTGGCGACGTTTTGTGCGGCAAACGGAGGCAGTCCTGCGCCGTCGAATGCGATACGGCCAACCATGGAAGACAGTTGCGTCGCAGCAATCGCTGCAGTCACTTCATCGGGATCGCGGCTGTCTTCGACGCGGCTCATCACACTTGCAGCCATTTCAAACAACGCATGGACAAACCCGATGGGCTGGGTCCACTGCTTGCCGGTCGCGGCCTCGTATCCGGCGGCCAGATCACCAGCCGACTGACCCGTCAGTGACGACGCAAATGGATGCGATGGAGACCACCAGACCTCTGAACTGAGGTTGTGTCCTTGATCGCCCAGCGCCTCGACGGCCTGCGGGAACAGGATCGCCTTACCGATGCTGGCGGCCTTCGGGTTGAAGCCCTGCTGTTTGGCCTGCGTCCAGAATGTCGTGAAATCAGGCGGGATCGGCACGCCCGTGACGATCTCGCAGTTTGCGGCCTTGAACGCGTTGATCTGCGCGCTGAAGTCATCGGTCAGGTTCTGGTAACGACCGGTGTCTGTCAGCGAATAACCTTGGGCGTCCAGCACTGGCGGGAAGCCCACATTTGGATCACCCCAAGCGTTTCCGTCGCCATCGTTGGGGAAAATCGCGCCAACGGATTTGTTGGTTTCCAACTGGTTCCACATCGCCGTGAAGGTCGAGATGACGTCTTCGAGGCCCCAGAAGAAGTGGAAGCTGAAATCAAACGGACGCCAGCTTGACGGATCGCCGGGGTTGCCTTGCTGGCCGATGAAGTATGGTTGCCACGGCGCAACGGTCGAAATCACGGGGATTTCTTCTGCTTCGCAGGTGGTGGCGACCGGGTTCGTTGTCTCGGGTGTGGACGCGACCAACATCATGTCGATCTCGTCATCAATGATCAGCTCCTTGGCCACCTCTGCCGCGCGGTTCGGGTTCGACTGGCTGTCTTTGACGATGACTTCAAAATTCGCGCCCGCATCCGACGCCAGAAACCCGTCGATGATGAACTGATCCGCCTCGGAAAACGCCGCCAATGGCCCTGATTGCGGGCTGACATAGCCCAAACGGATCTTGGCACCTTGGGCCAATGCGGGCGCCGCGAGGCCGCCAGCGGCAAGCGTCAGGCCAGTGGCGGCGCTTGATTTCAGTAGTTTACGGCGTGTGATCATGATGTCCTCCCAGACGTCGTATTGATTATTCTATTGGTGTGTCCCCGGCCCAAGCAGCCGTCAGCAACGCGAGAATATCGTCACGCGTGACGGGCTGCGGGTTCGGGTATGGTTTCATCGTTGCGAGATCGGCGGCACGCTCAAGATCGTCGGCCTTGAGACCCAACTCCTTCAACGCCAGCGGCGCATTCATCGACTTTGCAAAGCTGTACAAAGCCGTGCCTGCATTCGTGCCACCCAGCAGATCACAGATCGGTGTCAGGTCTTTTGCGGCGGCACGGGCATTATAGGCGATGGCATGTGGCAGGATGATCGCGTGTGTATCGGCATGCGGCAGATTGAATGAACCGCCGAGCGTGTGACAAAGCTTGTGATGGAGCGCCATGTCGGCTTGACCAAGTACAGTCCCACAGGCCCATGCGCCGCGCTGCGTCTCTTCCCGCGCTTTCAGGTCCCATGGGTCCTGCAAAACCTTGGGCAGCCCATCGACAAACGCCTTGAGACCCTGAACCGCAAGGGCAGTGGTTTCCAGCGTTCGGTTTGTGGCATAAAGCGCCTCTGCTGCATGCGCCATCGCATTCAAGGCGGATGTGACCGTCATGCCCAGAGGCAGCGTTCTTACAAGCTCGGCATCGTATAGGATGACTTCGGGTAAAACACTGGGATCGCGCAGAGTGGTTTTGACCCCGTTCTCTGTCTGTCCCAGGATTGGAGTGCATTCGCTACCTGCGTAGGTCGTCGGGATGACAACTTGCGTCAGCCCGGTGCGATAGGCGATGGCCTTGCCCAGCCCAATGGTCGAACCGCCGCCGATAGACACGACACAATCTGCCTTGGTCTCGATCACATGCGCCATGGCCGCTTCGGTGACATGAACCGGCGTGTGCATCTCGGCTTTGCAGAATACCCCAACGGCCAGATTGCCCAGATGCTCGGCAATGCCCAAAGCGGCATCATGTTGATGCGGCGTCGCCAACACGAGAGCCTTTGACAAACCCAGCTTGCGGACCTCCGCTGCCACAGACGCGCGCGACCCCGCACCGAAGACGACGCGGACATCTGACGACAGGTCTGGGGCTGGCTGTCCCATCAGGGCAATCTCCATCTGCTTGCAATGTAGCTTAGCGCCAAAAAACATGCAGTTGATCGAAACCCTGACAGTTAATATAACACAAAGTTATGAAAATAGACCCAAACCACCTGCAAATGCTTGCAGCGATCATCGATGCAGGCGGATTGGGCGAAGGTGCCTTGGCCCTGAACAAATCTCAGCCAAGTGTCTCGCGATCGGTCGCGATGCTGGAACAACGGTTAGGGTCGCGCCTGTTTGAAAAGGGCAAACGCCCGTTGCGACCGACAGAATTATGCAAAACTCTGGCAGATCAAGGCCGCATCATCGCAGCGGCGAACGTCGCCGCCGAAACCGCTGTTGCGCTATATTCGGGTGGCAAAGCAGGCACGGCACGGGTCGCGGGGACGCCCATTTTCATGGATGGTGTCATCGCAAGCATGATGGCGTCGTTTCAAAATGCCTTCCCTGATGTGGCGATCCACCAAAGCTACGGATATTTTGATGAGCTTTCAGAGCAACTGGCGCTGGGAAGCATTGATCTTGCGATTTGCCCTGTACGCCCCAACGAAGTGCCTGCGCATCTGAATTTCCGTCCGATCCTGAGGGGCCGTAATGTGCTGGCGTGCGCTCCGTCGCATCCGCTGGCGCGCCGCTCGGCGGTCAAACTGGAAGACATCGCCGCTTACCCTTGGATCGCACCACCGGCTGGCAGCCCGCTTTACGCAGACCTCAAGGCGGCGTTGGCAAGCATCGGCATATCAGATTTCCGGGTGAGCTTTACGGGCGGGTCGCTTGCGTCAATCTTCAGCGTCATGGCGGGGTCTGACTCGCTGACGGTGCTGCCCTACTCGGTCGTGTTCATGCAACGCGCGGCCAAGACCATTACGGCCTTGCCCGTGCGGCTTGAACACCCAGAGCGGGAGCTTGGCCTTTTGTGGCATATCGACCGCCCCATGCGTCCCGCTGTCCGACGTTTCCAGAGGTTCCTTGAAGCCGAATTCAAGGGATTGGCACGTCGCATCGACGAGCGCGGACGCGAGGATGTCTGGCGACGTTGAACGCCGCCGTTACGTCCTAGAAAACGAAATCCGAAGCGTCCAGATCCATTGCAGTAACGTCTTCCAGCGCGACGGTCATCGAGAATTGCGTCATCGCCGATCCGACAATCGGATCCACGGAGGTAATCGTCAGCAATGTGTCTGCCCCGTTTTGAGTGGCCGTGATCGTAACCTGATTGCCGGAGGCGTTTGTCAGGTTTTGTGTGCTTCCCAACAACGCGGTGCCGGATTTGCCGCCACTTTCTGCCGCGATAAATGTCACCGTGTCGAGCGCATCCAGCAGGACCGACAGGTCCATCAGATCTTCGCCTGCGGTAAAGTCAGTGATCGTGTCCGCGTCCATTCCTTCGGTAAACACGAAAACATCTTCGCCGGTTCCGCCGGTCAGCGTGTCAGCGCCGACCCCGCCGATAAGCTGGTCGTCGCCCCCTGCCCCAGACAAGTTGTCGTCCATGCTTTCATGGCCAAACTCGGTGAACTCCGGCCCTCCAACAAGAGACAGCCCCGTGCCACCGACCGCATCTGGGATTATGCCAGGAGATGCAGGATCAACCTGCCAATTGGCGACAAGCCCTGCTTCTGTCTGCGGCTGGTCGATCGCTACAAAGGCGTTGTCCGCGATTTCTTGCGCCGTGCGCGCATCATCCCAAACGCGAATGTCGCCGTAGTCGGCGTGGATAGCCTGATTTGGATCAAAAGAGCCACCGACCACGTCCTGTTCCTGCCCAAAGATCAAAGTACCGCCGGACGCGACACTGCCAAAGGCAATGGCGTTTGAACTGAATTCCAGCGTGCCATCGATATAGAGGGCAAAGGTGTCGGTCGCCGGATCAATCGAGAATGAAATTCGGTGCGCGGCACCGTCCGTGATCAACGAAATTGGGACATCCGTCGACAATGTCGCATTGTTCAACGCGAGCTTGATGAAGCCATTCGCCGCAAAGAGCGACAGCGCGTTGTTGAGGCTGTTCGAGCTTGCGTAAGACATGATCGTCGTAAAAGTCTGATCGTTCGTCAAAAACGGGCCATTCACCCGGAAAAGCATTTCCACCGTCAGATCACCCGATGGCATACCAAAGCTGGAGACTCCGGCATATTGATCAGTCGTCACACCGGGATTGATTGAAACCGCGTCAAAAGCCTGTGTGCCAAACCGGCCATCATCACTGCGTCCAATGATGATGTCAGCACCGGACGTGCCAACGACCTGTTCAATCCCTGTGATCGATCCTTCGTACCCTGTGTGCTCCACCAGATCGGAATACACCGGGCCATTGATCACGTTCATCGCTGTGCCACCTGCGGCGTCCACGATCAAATTCGGCGTCTCTGCATCCGGTTGCCAGTTCGACACCAGCCCCGCCTCGTTTGCCGGATCAGCGATCGGGACAAAGGCTGTGTCTAGGATATCCTGTTCGGATCGGGCGCTGTCCCAGATACGAATATCAGCAACCGAAGCCTGAAGGATCTGAGCCGGATTAAAATCGCCGCCGACTGCATCTTGTTCCTGCCCAATCACAAGACTGCCTTGGGCGGTCAAGGCCGTAATGCTCTGTGTATCGGCTGCAAAGACCTCGTCCCCGTCAATAAACACCCGCACAAAGTCAGTTGCCGGATCGATAGAGACGGAAAAGCGGTGCAGTTGCGCGTCAATCACGGACGACAGGAGAACGCCCGTTTGATAGCTCACGCCGTTATATGTGATCTCGATCCCACGCGAGTCGCGGAAACCATAGACCAAAAAGGCATTGTTGGCCGCGGTGCTGGTGGCGAAGGACGCCAACACCTGATCCGGGCCGGTTGGATCAAGCGGCTCGTCCGAGCGCAACAGCATCTCGAAAGTCATGGCTCCCGAGGGCATGGTATAGCCAGCCGCCTGCGCGTATTCATCCGTGTTCCCGCCGCTGTTCAGGCGCAGCATGTCGATGTTTTCACCGCCAAAAAAGGCGTCCGGTCCCTGCCCCATGGCATTTGCAAAGGCTTCGGACGCTGGGATCATGATGATCTCAAAAGCAGCATTATCGGGCACATCGCGTGCGGCATCTGCCGCGTCTCGAGCATTGACCGGGTCAGCACCCCAAACATCGAGCGGCGTCAGTGTCACACCATCCACTGTGCGCGCCTCGGCAGTTCCGAAATCCGCCCAGACGGGAACCATCCCATCAAGTTCGCCGCTGATCAGGTTCTGGTTCAGGTCAATGACCAACCCACCGTCCATCGAAGATGCATCAAACGCGTCGGTTCCCGCGCCGCCATGCGCTGAGAGATCACCAGCCCCTGTGACAAGGAAGGTGTCGTTTCCGGTTCCTCCCTCTGCCCAATCGCTGCCGTCCAGTGAAAAGAGATCATCCCCGCCACGCCCGGCCAGATAGTCGTCACCAATCCCGCCGTTCAAAACATTGGCGACACCGTTCCCGCTAATCGCATCGTCATTGTTAGAGCCAATGACATTCTCAATGTTCAAGATGGTGTCATTTCCATGAGCGCCAGACGCAGTCCCGGCAGCCAGATCAACAGTCACCCCGCCAAAGGCGTTGGCCACCAAGCCGCCCGTGACAGTGTCGCGATATGCTGTTTCGTATGAAACTGTATCCGCTTCGGCCTCTGTCGGATCGCTGTTCGTTTCACCGTCGATGATATCGTTCCCGAGACCACCGTGAATAAAGTCGGCGCCACCGCCGCCTTCCAGCCGGTCGCGGTCATCGCCGCCGTAGAGGATGTCACGTCCGTCCAGACCATCGAGAAAGTCACGACCCTCACGGCCGATCAGTTCTTCACCGGAATTCGAGCCGATCAATTGGTCGGCCCCTTCGGAACCGACGACGCGTTCGATGGATGTCAAATCCGTCTGGACAAAGTTGTAATTCGATCCGCCAAGATCAAAAAGCGTATCGGCCGTACCACGCAGCAATTCCACACGGATCGCGGCACCGTTCAAGAAATCAAAAAAAGCGAGCGTATCAAAGCCGTCGCCCCCATGGGTGATGGCATTGGCACCGCCGTGCTCGCGGATCATGATGATGTCGTTGCCCGCACCGCCATCAATCACTGCGTTGGCGTTGCTTTGCAGTATTTCGATGTAATCGTCATCGGCACCGCCATCGACATTCGCTACATCGCTGATCTGAACCCAGTCATTGCCCGCGCCCAATTCAAGATCGATGGTTCCGCGATCGATATAGACGCGGTCATTGCCCCCGCCGGTATCGATATTCAGCGTCAGAGATCCGACTGCGGAGTCAAGATCGATAAAATCATCGAAATCCCCAAGCGTGAAATTCTCGATTGAATCGAGGCTTAACTGAAAGAAGGCTGGCACACTTCCCGGGGTTGTGCCGCCCGGCCCGATTTGCCCGTCAAAGGTGGCCGAATGCAGCCGTAAGGTCAGATCAGACGAACCGCCGGATTGAGGGGCCAGCGAAACCCTTGCATCGCCAATCGCCGAGATATCGAGCGTATCATTGCCCGCGCCGCCAGACACCTCGCCACCTGAACCGTCTGGCGTAATGTAAATCGTGTCATCGCCATTGCCGCCTTCGACAATGTTCGAATTGCGCATGTAGAGTTGGTCGTTGCCATTGCCGCCCTTGATCGTGCGGTTGCCCGTCCCGCTCTCTCGAGTCAAATACCCATAGATGATATCGTCATTGTCCGACCCGATGTAGGTCTCGAAACCGGTTGAAGTGTCGGTCGCGATGACAGCGCCAAGGCTGTTCAGATGCTCAATGATCCCGGTTTCAGCGTCGATACGCACCGTGCCATTGGTCGACAGATTGTCGAGCACATCGTTAAAAACTCCAGAAGTATAGACTGTGCCGCGCAGCGAAAGAATACTTGTGGGCAGGTCAGAGATAACGGAAGAGCGGCTCGACTGATAGGACAGGACGTCGACATTGCCTTCCCCGCCATCATAGTGGTCGGTGTCGCCTGCCTGGGGTGTCCCGCCGCTGATGATAAAGTCGTTTCCATCGCCGCCGACGATTATGTCCGACCCGTCACCGCCGATCAGCAAGTCCGCCTCTTCGCCCCCGTCGATCAGGTCGTCACCACCCATGCCGGTGATCACATCGCGCGCTGCGCCGGTTTTGATCGTGTTTGCAAACACACCGCCGATGACAAACCGGTAATCGCCCGAGCTTTCACCTTCGCTGATGTAGTTTTCGAGGTTCAGAAGAATGTCGTCGCCTTCGTCGGATGAGGTTGTCTGAGCGTCGGACGTTCCCGTTCCGTCTCCCAATGTGACAATGATTGCCTCGTTCGATCCCTCTAGCTGAAGGAACGTGTCATTGCCCGTGCCGCCATCCAGAATGTCGTCGCCGCCTTGACCTACCAGCAGGTCGTTACCGCTCCCACCCAGCAGGTGATCGTCTTCGAATGTGCCATAAATCGAGTCATCACCCGTCAGCCCCTCGGCCCTGTGGAAGCCGTCGCTGACCGGATTTCCGAATTCATCATATTCCTGACCCGACGTATTCAGGATCAGCAGATCGTCGGGCAACAGATTGCCTTGGCCATCAAAATTTACGTCGCCCTGCAAGAGCGATCCGCCGATCAGCGCGGATTGAATGTTGTCAAAGACCACGTTCGCGAACGCGAGGATTTCGACGTCAGAATGGATGATCTCGACACCGAAATCGGTGCCGCTGCCAGGTCGGACGTGAATGATGCGGATAGGCCCGCCGGCCGTTTCGCGGAACAGCTCGAATTCGCCAAAATTGGCATCGATATACAGCATATCGACGCCATCGCCGCCATGGATGTTATCGGTCCCTTCACTGGCAACGATGATATCGTTGCCGCCACCTGCTTGGATGGTGTCGGCTCCGGCCCGACCATCGAAGATTTCGTCGTCTGCCCCGCCAAAGATAGTTTCGGGGAGTATTGAGTCACTCCCGATCCCAGTGGGACCCCACGCGATGCTGCCCCAGACCGGTTGTGTGGCCAGCGCATCGCCCATGTATTCGATCGCACCTGTCACACTGTCGGTGAAGGCATCGACTTGGGCGATCGTGTCAGACGCAAATGCTGACAGCTCGTTCAAGAGCGCAGTGACCTGCGCCTGAAATTGAGTGAGCGGAGTAAAATCAGGGAGGATTGCTTCGATCCGATCCGCGATATCATCCAGCAGAGTATCGAGGCTCAGTGTCTCAGTCAGATACTCAATCACCGGATTGATGATCAGATCAACAGCCGCGCCAACTGCGTCAAGGAATGGTTCAACCGGGGCAATGGCTTGCTGTGCCAGCTGAAGTGGCACATCGAGGATTGCCATCAGATCATCAAGCGATCCGAAATCCAGATTTACAGCAATGGACAGATCAATCTCTGCCAATTCGAAAATATCAAACAATTCAACAAGCGAGTCGTAGACCGTTTGAAACGCGTCAAACGTTCCATCTAGCGCCTCCATGGCCGTGTTGGCTGGCTGAACGAAGGTGTCGAGACGATCACGCAAATTGGTAAAGTCCGAAGCGTAAGACGCACCGCTTTGGGTTGCGACGTCCAACGCACTGATGAAAAGATCAGTGCTATCGCCAACACCTTCCAGATACTCGATCTGGGTGTCGACGGCCAAAACCTTCGAAAGAATATCCGCCTTGGCGAGGTTCAGTGCCGATTGAAGATCATCGAGGCGCGTACCCTCTTCGCCATTCGGATTGACATCCAGGCCGTCGATGCGCCCGTTTCCGTTGAGGTCCACATCCCCATTAATGTCCCAAACCACCTGACGAATGTCGTCGGCGATCTCAAGGACGTTTGGGCTGAGGCCCGATGGCCCACCGTCAAGCACATTGCGGATCGTTGTTGCAGCGGTGCCAAGCGGTCCGAATGCTTGCACCAACTGAATGATCTGAACTGCCGTTGTGCCAACCTGATAGACTGTATCGGCAACAGCACCCGTATTCTCGACGTAATCAACCAGGTCTTTTGTGTCGTCGATGAAATCGAATATCGACAGCAATAGCGACCTGACGCTTTCAAGATTGGTGACCGTTTGATCGACGTTATTGCGGAAATCAATAAGTTGCGGTCCAGCCCCAGACATAAGCTCTGCCACCCAGAATAATTAAAAAAAACGGTCAATTGACCAATTTATTCAAAGGTCGCTAGCACAGTTCTTGTGCTTCTCCTAAGCATTTCCTTAACGCGCGCGTTAAGCGCAAAGGTCGGGTGCAGCGCACTTGACAGGCTAAAGTGGCTGTCCTCGCCTGATACGTTCCTCAACCTCGGCGATCTCTTCTTCACTCAGGCCATAGGTCTCATGCGCGGTCTTAGGCGAAATGTAGCCCAGCATCAGATCGCGTTTCGCAAGGCTCTTGTCGCGCTCTTTTGGCGGGCCATAGCCTGCACCACCGGGAAAGGCCATTTGCACAGTCGCGCCGTGCGGCACGAACTGTTTGCCTTTACCCCGCATCGGCGTGCCATCACCGCGCGCGATGGTGGTCGGCGCCCCGGCTAGTCCACCTCGGCGGCCTTGCGCAGGGTGATCGACGCGGTCGAACATGGCCTGAATATCGAACTCATGCCCCTCCATGGCGCCGACCTCCATGTATTGCCCAAGACCACCACGCATTTGACCCGCGCCCCCGCTGTCGGGACGCAATTCCTTGCGCCAGATGATCACCGGGCCTGCATGTTCGGTGGCCTCAATCGGCATCGTCATCACGCCTGACGGAAACGCTGTGGCATTCAGACCATCCACATCGGGCCGCGCGCCGGACCCGCCAGAGTTAAACGTCAGCACCTCAGACCTACGCGCATGCTCGGGCGCAGTAGCGTCCGTGCGTGGCCGCAACGACACCTGAAAATTGCAAAGGCAACCTGCGCCTTCGGCAGGTACCAGACCCGGAACGATCTGATCAAAGGCATTGAAAACCGCGTCCGGCACGAAATGCCCAACGATGTGACGCAAGGCCACGGGGGCTGGATGCAATGCGTGAACGATAGTGTTTTCCGGTGCCGTCACGCGGAACGGCTCAAGCGACGCGGCATTGTTGGGTATCTCGGGTGCAATCGCGACCTTAAGCGCGTAACAGGCGTAGGCCTTGGTATAGACCAGCGGGCAATTGATGCCCTTCTTGTCCAAGCCCGACGTCCCGGCGAAATCGGTCAGAATATGATCACCACGCACGCTGACCTTGACGCGCAGCGTGATCGGCGTGTCGAACCCGTCGACGGTAAGGCTGCCTTCAGCCTCGGACTGCGGCAGCGCGGCGATGCGATCCAGAGTCGCGCGTCGGGAATTCTCAAGGATGAACCCGGCGATACCTTCCAGATCGTCAAGGTCGAATTCGTCCATCATCTCGATCAGGCGGCGATGCCCGATTTCGTTGCATGTGGTGAGCGCATAGATGTCGCCAATCAATTGATCCGGTTCGCGGACATTGCCTCGGATCATGCGGACCAAGGTGGCATCCACTTTGCCCGCGTCGGCAAATTTTATGATCGGGATATAGAGCCCCTCTTCATAGACACTGTTGGCATCCGCGCCAAAGCCACGGCCTCCGATGTCGACAATATGAGCCGTGCAGGCAAAGAAGCCGACAAGCGTGCCGTTTCGAAAGGACGGCGTGACCATGGTGATATCATGCAGGTGACCGGTCCCCTCCCACGGGTCGTTGGTGATGTAGACATCTCCTTCGGCCATGGCGTCCCGGCCAATGCGCCGGATAAAATGAGCCACGGCATCCGCCATCGCATTCACATGACCCGGCGTGCCGGTGACCGCCTGTGCCAGCATGTTGCCGTGCCAGTCGTAGACCCCGGCGGACAAATCCCCCGCTTCGCGGACTGATGTTGAAAATGCAGTTCTGACAAGCGCTTGCGCCTGTTCTTCAACGACCGAGATCAGTCGGTTCCACATGACCTGATAGGCGACGTTCGAAGGTGTCTGTGTCATGGGTTAGCCTTTCACATTCACGTCGATGCAGCCGTCAGGTTGGCAGGTTGCGCTGCGGCTGGATGGAACGATGATCGTCGTTTCATCCTCTAAAATGATTGCCGGTCCTGCAGCGGCCTCTGCGACGCCGAAACCAGAACGATCAACAACAGCCGCATCCGCAAACGCGCCCAAGGCGGGATCAAACACCGACCGATGTGCTTTGACCTTGGCGGGGCTTTCCTGCGCGGCCTCCTTAATGCGCTCAACCGGCGGCGGGGGCGTCGTCGCGTTGACCGACCACACAGTGATCTCGATATCCAACCCCTCGACCGGGCGTCCAAAGAGGCGCGTGTAGTCCTCTTTGAAGCGCGTCTCGAAGACGTCGGCATCGGGTTGCATGGCCTGATCTTCGGTCAATTGGATCGGTATCTCCCACCCCTGTCCGCTGTAGCGCATATAGACCTTGAATTCCGACAGGATCGGGCTGTCGGCGTCACAGGTGCGCACAAAACCTGTGGCCTCGTCCTTAAGCTCAACGAGCAATGCGCGAATGGTGTCAGGCTCAAAGGCACTCAATTTCATGTAAACTGATCTGTTGGCCTCGAAACTGAACGGCGCGCGCAGGAACCCGATGGCCGAACCCACCCCGGCACCCGGCGGAACCAGAAGCCGCTCAACCCCCAGCTTTTCGCAAAGCCGCCCGGCATGCAGGGGCGCTGCGCCGCCAAAGGCGATCATTGTGTATTCGCTCAGGTCTTCACCGTTTTCGACGGCATGAACACGGGCCGCATTGGCCATGTTCTCATCAACGACCTCCGCAACTCCGAACGCCGCCTCAACGGCCTCCATATCCAATGCCTCACCAACAGAGCTGACCAATGCGGCCTGAGAGGCTTTCGCGCTCAATTGGATCGCTCCGCCTGCAAAACCGTCAGGGTCCAATTTGCCCAAGACAAGATCGGCATCCGTCACAGCGGGCCGCACCCCCCCGCGCCCATAACAGGCTGGCCCAGGTTCTGACCCTGCGCTTTCGGGGCCGACACGGATCTGGCGCATGCCGTCGACATGCGCAAGGCTGCCGCCGCCTGCTCCGATTTCGACCATGTCGATCACCGGGATCGAGATCGGCATGCCGGACCCTTTCTTGAACCTGTAGGTCCGCGCGACCTCAAAAACACGGCTGGTCTTGGGGGTCTGGTTCTTGATCAGGCAAATCTTGGCAGTGGTGCCGCCCATGTCGAACGACAAAACCTTGTCCAAGCCGTAACGCGCAGCGATATCGGCCGCAAAGACTGCCCCGCCTGCAGGACCCGACTCAACCAGCCGAACCGGAAACTCGGCCGCATCCGCGATCGACATGATCCCGCCGCCCGAATGCATCAGGAAGATACGGCAATCGACGCCCTCTGCCTTGAGCCGGTCTTCCAGACGGCCAAGATAAGAGGCCATGAGCGGTTTGATATATGCGTTGGCGACGACAGTATTGAAGCGTTCGTATTCCCGCATCTGCGGGCTGACCTCGGAGGAAATCGACACCGCCACATGAGGCAGCCGCTGGCGCAGCACGTCGCGGATCATCTCTTCGTGCGATGGGTTCAGGTAAGAGTGGATCAAACCAATGGCGACGCTATCAAAGCCAGCCACTGCGATCTGGTCCACAACTGGCTCAATCTGCGCTGGGTCGAGCGGGATCATGACCTCGCCCTGCGCATTTACCCGTTCTGGCACTGTGAAACGCATGTGCCGCGGCAAAAGCGGGTCGGGCAGCACAAGGTTCAAATCATATTGTTCAAACCGGCTCTCTGTCCGCATCTCGATGACATCGCGGAAGCCTTGTGTGGTGATCAGCGCCGTCTTTGCCCCACGCCGTTCGATCAAGGCGTTGGTTGCCAAAGTTGTCCCATGAATGATTTGGCCGATATCACCAGCGGCAATCCCGGCCTTTTTGCAGACCGCATGCATGCCTTCGATGATGGCATCCTCAGGCGCAGAATAGGTTGTCAGAACCTTGGTGGACGTGATCGCACCGTCCCGTTCCAGCACGACATCCGTAAACGTGCCGCCAATATCGACGCCCATGCGAATTGATGATCGTGCCACGCAGACGGTCCTTCCATGCAAAGTTCACCGCAAGGGTAGTTGGCAAGCTGGGCCGCGCACAAATTGATTAATTCACAAAGGGCGATAAAATTTCTTTATGCCGTGCCGATCTCGGAAGCGATTGCCGCAGCCTGCGCCACGAAGTCAGCCGAACGCGCCGCATCATATTGGGCGACAAAGGCCAAGGCGGGTGGTGTCCAATCCACAGTGATCTCCCACAAAGTGCCGTCCATCAAGGCTTCCGCACACAGGCGTGCAGGCAACAAGCCCACGCCCATACCGCCGCGCACCATGCCCAAACTGGCCGTCAGACTGTTTGAGTGGGCAATCCGATCAACAGGCAGGCCCCGACGCTTGGCTTCTGCCCGCAAATCCACCGACGCGACGGTGGACCGACCATGTGTCAGGACCGTTGTGCCGAACACATCGTTCAGCGTCACTGTGCCAATGAGACATCCCTTTTGTGCAGGGCTGACCGTCCAGACGTAGCTATCCGAACCGACCGGAACGCTGGCAAACCTCGCGTCAGGGGCGGTTTGGTTAAGGATCGCAAGATCAATGTCGCCAGTCTCCTGTGCCGCCGAGATCGCATGGGACACATCAACTGTCAGCTCCACGCGGATCGCCGGGTATACCCGCCCAAACGCACCCAGAAAATCGTTCAGCCAAGTCGCAGCAATCAGTTCGGTCACACCCAATCGCAAACGATCCGTGATCAGATCGGCCCGCTCGGCCTCGGTCACAAACCGTTCCGTGCCGCGCAACACGTCCCGCGCCAGCGGCAAGAGGTCTTTGCCGCGCGCTGTCAACCGCACCGCCCCCCTGTCGCGCAGCAAGAGCACTGCCCCAAGCGTGTCTTCCAGCGCGGCGATCCGAACAGAGATGTTTGGTTGCGTAGTTCCCAACAGATCAGCAGCGCGGCGAAAGCTGCCTTCGTTTGACACACAGACGAAGGCTTCAAGCTGTTTGAGCGTGATCCGGTTCTTTATCATGCAAACAGTATAGATAAAGAAATGCTATCATCTCAATCGGCCCCAAGCCGGCGCGCATCCTTCCACGCACTACGTCATCGTGCTTCTCATCCGCCGCAAACAGATGCCGCCTGAAGCAAGCCGTGCCCAAACACAGTGTCCTTGCCGCGTGGCCCCAGATCGCGCGCGGCCGCAAAAAGCGCCTTTGGATCAAGCCGATCTTGTGCTGCAAGGCTGGCTGCGACCATTGGCGTGGCGACGGATGTACCGCTGACGAAGCGCCCGTTTGCGCCAGTCGGCACAAACACGTCGACGCCTGCGGCAGCAATATCAACATGGGTGCCACGCCCTGCCGACCGGAAAATCCGCTCGCGCGCATCAACCGCCGTCACCGCAACAACATCCGGAAAGGCCGCCGGGAATTGCGGCGCAGCGCTTGGCCCCGAATTGCCAACGGCGGCAACGATCTGCACTCCACGCGCGCTTGCGGCCTTCACGGCCAGATCAAGCAACTTGTTATACGGCCCCGCAAGTGACACCGACACGATCTTCACATCCGATGAAGCCAGCCAATCAAGGGCCTGAACCATCTCGGCTGCGCCTGCGACCGGGTCACCGGTCGGGTCCGATGCGACCACATTGGCCGAATACAACTCGACATTCTGCAACCGTGTCGGATCAGACAGGATGGCGGCAACCTCGGTTCCGTGACGGGCGGCCTCGGGGTTATCGGTGCCGACAAAACGCGCGGCGCGGACATCAACCGTCTTGAGCGCCCCGATGCTGGCATCGACGGGCCCGTCGATCAGGCCGATCTTGCGCCTCGCGCGGCAGGGCTCATTCGGCCAAGCGATGAGCGTGTTGGCAAAATTCATCAGTGACCCATGCGCAGGCCCGGTAACCTGAAGGCGGTAGGCATGGTTCACACCAACGGTGGCCTCCGGCACGGATGCCTCAATGGCTTGGATCGCCTCCGACCCGGTGACCGGCGACGGCAGATCGACAGGTACCATCCAAAGCCCGAGCGCGGTCAATTGCTGCGCGGTCTCAGGAGTGTAGCCCAACGCCCGCGCGGCCTGCGCCACCCGTGCCACCGCCGCTTCTTCGTGGACGAGCGCATAAACGCGGCCCTCTTCGGTCACGCCACCGCCGCTGCCGGACGCCCCGCCATTGATCGGACCACATGATGACAGCAGCACGATAAACAGGAGCAAGCCCCAGCGCGACGTTTTCAATCGAAATAGCAATGCCAGCATGATTGCCCCCTTGTTGTTCTCAATTAGTCGAGCCATCACGGGATTGGTTCAATTATATTTTGAACCGATCCGCAGACCGGGACGACCCTGTTATGGATGCCAAATCAGCACGGTGTCCTTTAGGAGGATGACGATGACCGATGATGAAAAGATCAGTGGCTACCTGAACGGGCGCTTGGACCAGTCCACGCGCGACGCTTTCGAAGCCGAGATGTCATCAAATTCCGCCTTGGCCGCAGAAGTCGCAATGGCACGCGGAATGAACACTGTGTTCGATCAGGATGACGCGACCGCCTCTGGCAGGTCCGCACAGGGTTGGGCGCGGCTGGAACAAGAGATTGCCACGTCAAAGGCACCCGTTGCGGCCAACGACAACAGGCCTGTTTGGCGATCCTTGGCGCAAACGGCCGCCGCAGTGGTCGTTGCCGTGGGGCTTTGGCAGATGCTGGTCGTTCCAGAACTCTCTGGCACCGACGGCACTGGTTTCACACCCGTATCTGCGGAAACGGCAGGCCCTGTTTTGCAGATCGTCTTTGCCGAAACGGCAGAGTTGGCAGATGTCATCGCGGTTTTGTCCGAAATCGACGGTACCATCGTGGACGGCCCCGGTGCGATTGGGCTGTTCCGTGTCAGCTTTGCTGATGAGGCCGCGCGCGATGCTGCTATGACAGTATTGCGCGACCGCTCAACGCTCGTGCAAAACGTCTCGCCGAACTAATCGCGCTTGCCCAAACAGTTCATCATCAACCGTTTGGCGTGAAAGATTCTGGATTTCACCGTGCCTTCAGGCACGCCTTCGATCTCGCTCACATCGGCGATGCTGAGGTCTTCGTAGAACAACAATCGCAGGACAGTGCGGTGATCCGGCTTGAGGTTTTCCAAGCACCGTCGCACGCGGTCGGCGTCAGACGCCGCCATTGTGACTTCCTCCGGCGTTGAGGCTTCGTCCATGCAGTCGGGCACTTCATCAACAAAGGAAAGCCGCGCCGTTTTCCGCGTTCGGTCGACAAACCGATTTCGTGCAATTGAAAAGAGCCACGACCGAGCCGAGCTTGCGCCTTCGAACCGGTCTGCCGTCTTCCAGACGGCAAGCATGGTGTCATGGATTGCATCGTCGGCTTCATCAGGTGCCGCACCGCGACCGCGCAAGAACCCGTGAAGGCGTGCATGATAGCGATCGTAAAACAGACGCATCGCAGCGGTGTCGCCTTTGGAAATTCTGCTTAAAAGATCGGCATCCGACAGGTCTGACACGCGCCTGCGTCTCCGGTTTGGGAACTCACACTGGTGTTTCGCCCAATCCCGGCATCAGACGCAAAGGATTTCTAACCCGCGCAGATGACAAACACGTGGTTCGCCAGACCATGCCTGTTCAAACGGCACCCCGCAATTGGGCGCGAAAAAGCAAGCGACCGTCTAGGCAATCGCCGCAACAGCCGCCTGCACGGCACGCCGTGTCAGGTCCAGATCATCGGCGGTGATTGCAAGCGAAGGATAAAGCTTGCCCGGTGATTTGAAGACACCGTGTTCACGCAGCACGCGGTTATAGGTGGAATTTCTCTCAGGATCGTCATGCGCCGCGCTGCGGTAGTCTCGGCAGGTCTGATCTGTGAAAAAGATGTCGAACAGCGTCTCATCACCGACGATCTGATGCGGAATGCCAGCATCGCTCAGCGCCGTCGTTTGCATGTCTTGCAGATCACGACCCACGTCCCGAAGGGTGTCATAGGCACCGTCCCGCGCCAAAACTTCCATGGTTTTCAACCCAGCAACCGATGCCACGGGGTTGCCCGAGAGCGTCCCCAATTGCATGAGCCAGCCTTCCGCACCGACGCGCGCCTTGTCAAAGTGATCCATGATCTCGCGGCTTGCGCCGAGGGCTGCCAATGGAAAACCGCCACCGATGATCTTGCCCAAGGTACAGATGTCCGGCGTGACGCCATAGCGTTCTTGCGCACCGCCATAGGCCAATCGGAACCCGGTCACGATTTCATCAAAGATCAGCAAGACGTTGTGCTTGGTACAAAGATCGCGCAGTCCCTGCAGAAAGCCTGGCTCGGCCGGGATGATCCGCTGAAGCGGCTCGGCGATGATCGCAGCCACGTCATCATGCTCCACCAAAAGCGCCTCGACGGCGGCGAGATCATTGAACGGCGCAATCAGCATTTGATCGGCGACGCCTTGTGGAATGCCCGCGCTATCCGGCACAGCCTGTGGGAAATTCACCCGCTTGGCTGGCGCTAGGCTCATCTGAGCCTCAGCGCTCATCCCGTGATAGCCGCCTTCGAATTTCAGGATCTTGTCGCGGCCTGTATAGGCGCGGGCCAGACGGATGGCGTACATATCCGCCTCTCCGCCCGAAGCCACAAATCGGACCTGTTCGCAACACGGCACGGCCTGAACAATGGCTTCGGCCAACGCGACACCTGCGGCGTTATTGGCAAAGAACGTCATGCCCTTGGGCAGTTGTTCCAGGACAGCCTCCATCACCTCCGGGTGACCATGCCCTAATAGCATAGGGCCGGACCCAATCAGGTAATCGACATACTCTTTGCCGTCCTCGTCCCACACCCGGCTTCCCTGCCCCCGGGCGATCATGATGCCGGGGTCAAAGTTGCCAAAGCCTGCAGCGGGCAACACTTCTGTGGCCCGGGCGATCCAGTCAGCCTGAGAATGAACAATCTGCATGGTCAAAGCTCCAAGACGGGCGTCCCGAGGACGGATTGGTCAGGTGTGACGCCCAAGCCCGGACCTTCGGGCGGGGCAATACGGCCATTCTGACGCACTGGCGCGTCCGGGCAAAGGCGCGGACCGACATAGGACGACAAATCGCAGGTATTGAGCAGGTTTGCAGGTGGCGTTGACGCCGCAAAATGCAGCGATGCCGCCGTGACGATGTCGGACCCCCAGGTACATTCGGCGCAAATCTCTGCGCCCAGATGGACCGTCAGGTCACGGCAACGGCGCATCGCGGAAATCCCACCGAACTTGGACAGTTTCAGAGCGACAGCATCCAGCACACCAAGCGCACGCGCCTGCAAGAGCGACGCCTGATCATAGGCCAACTCGTCGATCTTCATCGGAAGCCCGCTCGCCTGACGCACGGCGGCGCAGTCTTCGAGCGTTTTGCAGGGCTGTTCGAGCATGATGTCGAGATGGGCGACAGCCCGCCCGACGCGTGTTGCGTGCAGCTTGGTCGCGCCACAATTCCAATCTCCGTAGACAATCGGGCCATGCCCCACCGCCTCGCGCACCTTGATCAAGCGCTCCGCATCAGCCGCCCAATCAGCATCTGCGCCCAGCTTGACCTGAAATTGCTTGATGCCGGTGGCCTGCGCTTCGCGCGCGATACGAGCCATCTCATCCGGGGCCACACAGGTGATCGAATGATAAAGCGGCATATCCGCCATCCGACGACCACCAAGCAGCGTGTAGAGAGGTTGATCTACGGCTTGCCCGTAGAGATCCCAGAGCGCCATATCCACCACGGATTTCGCTCCAAGATGCCCCACCAAATAGGCATCCAACCGCGCCATCAACGCCTCGACACCCATTGGGTCAGCACCGATCAGCACCTCAGCCATCTCAGACACAGCGCTGGGAATGCCACCTGCAAACGCTGGCAGGTAATGCGGGATCGGACACACCTCGCCCCAACCGCGCAGACCTGTGTCGGTTTCAAGGCACAGCACATGGGACACCACGGTGTCACAGGTTTTCCCCTCGGCCATGTAATAGGTGGCGTGGCTGGTCAGATCGACGGACCAGAGCGTGAGTTTCGTGATCTTCATTGGTAGCTTGCCACTGGGTTGCCCAGCGCCTCTTCATCGGGATGTACGCCAAGGCCTGGAGCCTCGGGCAAATGCAGATGACCGTCTATGTTCCTTGGTCCGCGCCCAGATGCGACATCGACCGTGATCATGTCCTGACAGGCCCAGACCGCGTGGCAATTTGCGTCGGGGATGGTGGCGGCCAGATGCAGCGCCTCGGTATCAGCCAGAACCGATCCACCGGTCGCCATGACAAACATGTCGATGCCATGGGCCAGCGCGATGTCCCGCATGCGGGCCGCTTTGGTCAGGCCGCCAACGCGGTTCAGCTTGATGCCAAAGATTTCTGCTACGCCATCGCGTGCGATGCGGGCTGCGTCCTGCGGTGTCACAAGGCTTTCGTCGACGGACACGGGTGTCGCATGACGTGGTGCAATGGCTGCGATGTCATCCAGCGTTTCGCAGGGTTGTTCGACCATGACATTCAGATCTTCGACCGCTCGCAAGACGGCCATCGCCTGAGGCCGAGTCCAGCCTCGGTTCACATCATAGAGCATGATGTCACCGGGTTGTTTCAGCCCTTCAACGTCACGAATGCGCGCAATATCCCGCGCGACGTCACCGCCAATCTTGACCGAATGCGCAATATACCCGCGCGCCCGATACCGCGCGATCACTTCGCGCGTTTCTTCAATGGTTTTCGCTCCAACTGATGAAGCGATCGGGCGAGGCGTCCGTGAGCCCCCGCCCATCAGGTCTGCGATGGGCAAGCCCGCCGCCTGACCGGCAATATCCCAACAGGCCATGTCGATTGGGCCCTTCGCATATAGATGCCCCGGCAACGCAAGATCCATCGCCCGCTCGACATCCAGCACCCGGCGCGGATCAAGCCCGATGATGAATGGGGCCATCGTTTCAATCCCGGCACGAATGCCCGGCCCGTGCGCGGGCACATAGGTATGCCCCCATGGTGTGCCTTCGCCCCAACCGACTAGCCCCTCGTCGGTTTCGAGTTTGACGAAGGTCGCGTCGAGCGTTTCAAATTTCAGCCGCCCACCAGAAAGCCAGTATGGATGCTCGAGCGGTAGATCGACCTGATAAACAGTGATGCGTGTGATCTTCATGAGGCGTACTCCGCCACAGGCGCACCAAGGCTGTCGAAGTCAGGCGCGACACCCAACCCCGGTGTATCGGTCGCAAAAAGACGCCCAGCCTTTGCAATGGGGCCACCAACCCCTGTCGATGCCGTGTTGTAGTTCATGAGGTCGGTGGTGTTTTGCAGGTATTCTTCGGGCGTCGAGGCCGCGAAATGTGCCACAACCGCAGAGGTGATTTCCCCGCCCCACGTGTCCTCGCTGACCACAGGAATACGGTTGTCGATCAGATAATCGCGAACGCGCCGCGCCTTTGACAGGCCGCCAAGGTTCGAAATCTTCAGACAACAGATCTCGGCTCCACGATCTGCGACGATCCGTTGAGCGGCCTCAATCCCCGTGACGCATTCATCCAGCTTCATAGGCTGCTCGGCGACGCGCCGGACCTGCTGACATTCCTCATAGGTGCGACAGGGTTGTTCAAGGATGTAGTCGAGGTCCTTGGTCGCGCGCGCAACGCGGATCGCATTGTCGACGCGCCAGCCCTGATTGGCATCCGCCATCGCCTTTTCACCGGGTTCAAGCAGGCTGACACCTGTTCTGATGCGGTCAATGTCGCTCGCCCAGTCGCTGCCAACCTTGATCTGAAACTGGCGATACCCTTGGTCGCGATAGCGCTTCATTTCGGCCACTGTCTCATCCGTCGCCTTTTGCGGGGCGACCCGGTACATCGGCGCCCCGTCGGTGAGCTTGCCCCCAATCATCATCCAAACAGGCTGATCGCACGCTTTCCCGAGAATATCCCAACAGGCCGCATCAAAGGGGGCTTTGGCATAGCCATGCCCCTGCACGACATGATCCATGATCCGTTCGATGCGTGCGACTTGCCGGGGGTCTTCGCCTAGCAAAGCATTTGCGGCCAAACGGGCGAACGCCTCCACCCCTTCGGAATGGGCCACCATGTAGTTTTCACCGCAGGGCGTGA
Organism: Shimia ponticola; assembly: GCF_007995215.1. Classification (GTDB taxonomy): domain Bacteria; phylum Pseudomonadota; class Alphaproteobacteria; order Rhodobacterales; family Rhodobacteraceae; genus Shimia_B; species Shimia_B ponticola. The sequence continues at coordinate 97,716 of NZ_VCDK01000001.1, read as the reverse complement.
ATTCTCCGCAGCCTTGCAATCCGGCATCGGTGTCGATCACGACAACACTGGCCCGCGCGACGGTGATGGCATTCCCCGCGCCCCAAAGATACGCCCCGCCCACATAGGGCAGGTCCGTTTTGAACACGCGGATGCGGGTGATCTTCATGACGCCACCATCTTGGGCAGGCCCTCCATCCCGGCCCCGCGCCAGACGGCGTATGCGAGATATGGCCGGTCAAGGGTCACCATGAGATGGGGTTGATTGCTGTGATGCGCGCGCGCTTGACCGGTACGCAGCATGACGTTCGGCGCACCGTGCGCGCAAAACACAGCATTGCCGGACAAAGTGAAGTAGAGTTCCTCAGCCTCATGGGCGTGCCAATCATAGGTCAATCCCGGCCCCCAGAACCCGATATAGCCACGGAGTTTTCGCGACCGGAAATGCCCGCCGGGACCGAACAGTTCGACATAGCCGTAGGTTTGCAGAAACTCTGCGCCCACCTCTGCCTCTGAATAGGTCTGTCGCCACTCCAGATCCGGCGTCGCCGCCCGAAGCGCCTGGATGACTGGGCGCGTTGAACGACTTCCCGGCAGTTTGCGGTCACCCATTGTCTGCGCAACAGGACAAGGATGCGGCATCACCTGCTGCGCAGACAGATCATCTGGCCACGGGGCATAGGCCATCAATTCCGGCGTCGCCTCATGGAGTTTCCGCACCGCGTCAAGGAGGCGCTGAACTCTGCTCACTCCGCGGCAACCTTTTGGGCATCGGTGCGCGGCAGAAGGCTTTGCGGATCATAGGCAGGTTCCGCCAGCACGCGTGCTGGACGTGGCTCCCCATGGATCACGACTTCAAGCTCCGTTCCCGGTTCCGCAGCAGCGGGTTTGATATAGGCAAAGGCCAAAATCTTGCCGACAGTCGGGCCAAAGGCAACCGAGGCCGTCGATCCAACAACCTTGCCATCCAGCATCACAGCCTCGCCGCCATGGCCATCGGCCACGCCGTCAGGGTCGATCTCAAGGTAGGCACAGACCCATGGCAGATCGGTGTTCAGCGTCTTGTTGCGCCCCAGATAGTCTTTGTCCGACCGCGCAAACCGTAAAACATCCGCTTCGGCCAAGGTGACTTCGTTGGTCAGTTCCCCTGCCCCCTTGAAGCCCTTTTCCATACGCATGACGTTCATGGCAAAACTGCCGTAATCAGCAATGCCCATCGGCTCACCCGCCGCCCAAAGCGCCTGATAGACATCAAGGCAGGCGGCGTTCGGCATATGAAGCTCCCAGCCCAGCTCACCAGCATAGGACACGCGCATCGCCCAGATCTTGTGACCGGCGACCGTGATCTCTTGCGCCGACAACCAGCGGAAAGCCGCATTTGACAGGTCTGCATCCGTGCAGGAACCCAGCACGTCACGCGACAGTGGACCGTTGATCGCCAGAGCGGACCATTCCGCCGACAATGCTGTCACGGTCGCGTCTTCACCGTTCATTTGCGCGGCCAGATGATCCAGCAAACGCTGTTCAAAGAATGCGGCGCAAACGAGATAGAACCGATCCGCGGCCATCCGGACGATGGTCGTCTCAAGTTCGATCCGACCCCTGCGGTTCAGCATGTGGGTCAGCGTGATCGACCCATCCTTTTGCGGCATCCGGTTGGCGGTCAACCGATCCAGCAAGGCGTAGGCGTCGGGTCCCGATACCTCGACCTTGGTAAAGGCCGTCACATCAATGATGCCAACGCCCTCACGTACGGCCTTCACCTCGGACGCAACCATGTCATCGACCGGAGTGCGGTTAAAGGAATAGTGGTCGCGCTGTTCAATCCCTTTGGCAAAGAACCGGGGGCGTTCGAACCCATAGACCTCTTCGTGCACCGCACCTTTGGATTTCAGCAGCTCATGCAGCGGTGACGGCTTGATAGGACGCCCAGCCAGACGGTTGAAATGCGGGAACGGGATCTCGTGGCGCAGGCAGTAGTCCTCCTCTGCCTTCACAACCTGCCAATCCTTGGTCGCGTAGCTACCAAAGCGGCGCGGATCGTATTCACGCATGGAAATGTCAGCCGCCCCGTGCACCATCCAACGTGCCAACTCGCGGGTCAGGCCGGGTCCCCAACCGATGCCGATCTGTGTCCCGCAGCAGCACCAGTAGTTGCGCACGCCTGGGGCCGGACCGATCAGCGGATTGCCATCCGGCGGGTGACTGATCGCGCCATGTACCTCACGCTGAATGCCCAGTTCCGCAAAGATCGGCATGCGGTTCAGGCTTTCCTCAAGATACGGCATCACCCGGTCATAATCGGCGTCAAAGAGCCAGTTCTCATACTCCCACGGGCAATGATCGTGCCAAACGGAGTTTGGGTTTTCCTTTTCATAAATCCCGATCAGGCCGCGTTTCTGCTCCATCCGGATGTAACCCGACACCTTCTTGTCATCGCGGATGACAGGTAATTCCTCGGACAAGTCCGCAAACTCTGGCACCGGTTCGGTCACAAAGTAGTGGTGCGTCATCGACGTCATGGGCAGCTGCAGCCCCGACCATTCGCCCATCTGGCGCGCGTATGTGCCACCTGCGTTCACCACATGCTCGCACCGGATCGTGCCTTGCTCGGTTTCTACAATCCATTCGCCGTTATCGGCCTGCGTGATGTTCGTTGCGCGGCAGTTGCGGATGATACGCACGCCCTTTTGGCGCGCGCCTGCGGCCATCGCCATGGTCACATTGGTCGGATCAACGTGGCCATCATCGGGGGTGTGCAGCGCGCCCAAGACACCGTCGAGGTTATAGAACGGATGCAGTTCGGCAATTTTGTCGGTGCCGACCAGTTCGATGTTGAAGCCAAGCGACCGACCCACGGACAGCGTGTGGCGCAGCCAGTCCATCTCGTCCTCGGTATAGGCTAAGCGGAACGAGCCGCAGCCGTGCCACGTTACCGCCTGCCCGGTCTCAGCCTCAAGACCACCAGAATAAAGGCCGATGTTGTAGTCGACGCATTTGCCAAGGCCAAAACTACTGGTCGAATGAGTGATTTGCCCCGCCGCGTGCCATGTAGAGCCGCTCGTCAATTCGGCCTTTTCCAGCAGGACGGTATCGTCGCCCCACCCCTCATGACCCAGATGATAGGCCAGCCCAACACCCATAACGCCACCGCCGACGATGACCACGCGTGCCTGTGTTGGAAATTCGGTCGCCATGGCGATCTCCCGACTCAAAAATTTATGCTCGACACGCTAAGAGCACAAACATACCATCGTCAATCATGAATGGGACAAATGTATCAAGCGCGATTCTAACGCGCCTTGCCGGAGAGCTTGAGGAGCTGACGCCCGAGGCGCGCAAGGCCGCAACATATGTGTTGGAAAACCCGCGCGATGTGGGCGTTTCGACGGTGCGCGAGATTGCCGAGGCCGCGAACGTGAAACCAAACACAGTCGTGCGCATGGCACGTCAGGTGGGTTTTGAAGGCTACGACGACTTCCGCGACCCATTCCGTGAGGCCATCCGCGCCGGCGCGGCAGATTTCCCAGATCGCGCACGTTTGCTGCAAGACATCCAAAAACAGGGCGACATGGGTGGGCTTTATGCCGACATGGTTCAAGGCGCGCTCAGAAACATCGAAGATACCTTCAGCGCCATCTCTGCGGACGCACTGCAGGCAGCCGCCCAAGACATTTGGAACGCACGGAACGTGTTTGTTTTGGGTGTCGGCATCAATAACGCTAACGCGCGGAATTTTACCTATCTCGCATCGACCGGAATGAAGTCGTTTCACACCATCCCGCGCGCCGGATCGACACCGATGGATGATCTGGCCTGGGCGGATGAGCGCGACGTCCTTATCGCCATGACAAGTAAACCGTTCCGGGCCGAGGTGGTTGAGACCGTCAGCATCGCAAAGGATCAGGGATTGACCGTGATCGCCCTGTCCGACAGCCCGGCAAGCCCAATCATGCGGGCCGCGGACCACATGTTTCAGGTGTCCGTTGAGACACCGCAGTTCTTCCCGTCATCAGTATCGATCATCGCGCTTTTGGAAACGCTTTTGTCGTTTGTGATCGCGACGGCGAGTGATGAGATCGTAGAACGAGTCGAAACCTTCCACGCCCGCCGACACCAGCTTGGCCTTTATCACTCGGACGACACATGAACGCGCCTATCCGATCCCTTGCCGCCCGCTATTACACAGACCCTCAGGTCTTTCAGATCGAGACAGAGGGCCTGTTGGCCCGTACCTGGCAGTTCGGTTGCCACACGTCGGACCTGCCCGATGTCGGGTCCTATGCAACGTTTCAGATCGCGGGAGAGAACCTGTTCGCCATTCGCGGCCGCGACGAAAAAATCCGTGTCTTCTACAATGTCTGTCAGCACCGCGCGCACCAGTTGGTGGATGGCACAGGGACGACCCGAGTAGTTGTTTGCCCCTACCATGCATGGACCTATGAGCTGACCGGCGAATTGCGCGCAGGCCCAAATTTGAAAGCCGTGGAAGGCTTTGACAAAACCAGCGTCTGCCTGACCGAGGTGAAGTCGGAAGAATTTCTTGGCTTCCTGTTCGTCAATCTCGACCCAGACGCCGCCCCCATGGAGGAATGGTTCCCCGGCGCGCGCGCCGAACTGGAAGAATGGGTTCCGAATTGGGCCGTTCTGAAACCGCTCGAATGGGTGGAGATACCGGAAAACTGCAACTGGAAGGTCTCGGTCGAGAACTATTCCGAATGCTACCACTGCTCGCTCAACCACCCCACATTTGCCAACGGTGTGGTGAAACCCGAAACCTACGACATTCAACCTCAGGGCATGTGCCTGCGCCACACGACCGAGTGTCAGGCGCTCGAACAGATGACCTATGACATCAACTCGGGCTTCCAGCATTTTGACGAATACAGCAGCTGGTTCCTATGGCCGATGTTTTCGTTCCAAGTCTATCCAGGCAACGTGCTGAACACATACCATTGGCGCGCATTGGATGCCGATCATGTCGTGGTCTGGCGGGGGTGGTATTCTGTAGACGGCATTGATGACCCCAAGATCAGGCAGTTGTCGCAGCAAGATCGGTCAACAACGGTTGAAGAAGACATCCACTTGGTCGAGTCGGTGCATCGTGGTCTGAAGTCGCGGGGGTATGTCCCCGGCCCGCTGGTCGTGGACCCGAAAGGCGGCGTGAACTCCGAGCATCCCGTCATGCACCTGCAACGTTGGATGCGCGAGGCTGTTGATGGGCAGGTTTGATGGCGGCTGTGCTTGCGGCGCGGTTCGACATCGCACCACGGGATCGCCGTTCTGGTCGATGCATTGCCATTGTAACAGCTGTCGTCGAGCGACCGGATCACCGATGACCAGCTTTTTCGGCATGGGTCGCGGTCAGGTCACATGGGAAGGTGAGAGGAGCTTTTACAATTCCTCGCCCGGTGTCACGCGCGGCTTCTGCGGCAAATGCGGAAGTCCTCTGTTTTATATGAGCACGAAGTGGCCGGGTGAGGTTCATCTGTATGCGGCTAACCTTGACGACCCCAACGTCTATACCCCCACAGCACATGTATTCTGGGCCGAGAAGCTGGATTGGCTCGCCGTGTCCGACGATCTGCCCAAACATGAGAGATCAGCGCCATGATGCCCGCGAAATGGGAAGCACGTCATAAGCTGTTCCCACATCAGGTGGGCTTCACCTGCCCACCCTTTGACTATGACGCGGCACCTTCCGACTTTCTCCGCATTGCCCCGCCCACCGTCGGCGTACACGGCTGGATGCTGCATGTGCCGGATTACGTCCACGGGCTGGATCAGCGAAAGCAGAATTTCGGCATGATGGAAGACTTCGTCCACTGCATGTCGCGCAATGGCGTCGACGTCTGTGGGCAGGTCGGTTCGAATTGGGTCCACGCCAGCGGGTTGGGTGTCGAAGGCATTCGCCAGCATTGCCAGGACCTGTCCGACAAATACGAAACCCAGTTTCACATGGCGGGCTATGCCATGGTCGAAGCACTGCGGGCCATGAATGTGGAAAAAGTTGCCTTGAACGCCGCCTACCATTGGCCCGCGTGGTGGCAGGGTACCGTGGGTTTTCTGAATGAGGCCGGGTTTGATGTGCTCTGGGCGGGCAACTTTGTTGATCAAGGCTGGTTTCCCAATCAGGAAGCAGTGAATGATCTGCGTTGGGTTTTCGAAGGCGATCTAGCCGCGCGCAGTTTTGACTATGTCGCCGAACAGGCCCCAGAGGCAGATGCCTATCTGATCAATGGGATGTGCAACTTCCGGTCTGGCCCAGAGGGCCTGCCGGAACGTCCATTGCATCTGACCCCGATGTTGGAGGCGCGGTTGGGCAAACCTGTGATCGGGCATGACACCGCGCTTTATTGGCGGATTTTCAAAAGCCTTGGCATCGCCCCGACAACCGGACACGGACAGCTATTGGATACGCTCAATGCATAAGATCGTTGCGCTTTGGGCCGTCCCTCGGTCCACCTCGACCGCCTTTGAATGGATGATGCGCCAACGTGGCGATCTGGACTGTCTGCACGAGCCGTTCGGCGAAGCGTGGTATCAGGGTGAAGACCCGCTTTGGCCCCGTTTCCGTGAAGGTGAAAAGACGACACCGGGTCTGACCATTGAAAGTGTTTGGGCGGATATTCAGCAGCGCGCGCAGTCAGGCCCCGTCTTTCTGAAAGACTTCCCCCACTATGTGAACCACATCTGGACACCGGATTTGCTGGCCAATTTCACCCATGCCTTTCTGATACGCGATCCAGCCAAGACCATCACATCGATGTACGACAAATGGCCGGACTTTGATGAGCTTGAGATCGGTTTTCCGGAACAGCGCGCCCTGTTCGACCTTTTGACGGCGCTGAACGGTGCGCCGCCGCCCGTCATCGACAGTGACGACCTGTTGGAGCGCCCGGCTGAAATGGTCGAGGCGTTCTGCGATGCCGTCGGCATTCCTTTCGTCCCAGAAGCCTTATCATGGGAGCCGGGCGCAGACACGTCCGACTATAGCTGGTGGGACGGAGGATCGTTCCATGCCAACCTGAAGGCCTCAACAGGGCTGAAACCGCAAAAGCGCAAGTATGTCGAATTGACCGACGCCCCCGAACGGGTGCAGCGGGTCCATCGCCGCATGAAACCGCACTACGATCACCTCTACGCCCATCGCATAAGGCTATGACACCATGAGCACATTTGACGAAGACCTGTTTTTGAAAGGTCTGGAACAGCGCAAATCCACGCTCGGCGCGGAATATGTTGAGAAGAATCTCGCAGCCGCTGACGACTTTACCCGCCCCTTCCAAGAGGCCATGACGGCGTGGTGTTGGGGCTTTGGCTGGGGCGATGATGTGATCGACGCCAAGACGCGGTCGATGATGAACCTGTCGATGATCGGCGCGCTTGGCAAAATGCACGAATGGGAAATCCACTGCCGCGGTGCCATCAACAATGGTGTCACGCAGGATGAAATCCGCGCCATCATCCATGTGATCGGCATCTACTGCGGTGTCCCGCAAGCGCTTGAGTGTTTCCGGGTAGCCAAGAAGGTACTGTCCGAACACTCATAGAGCAGTTGGGCAAAAACGGCCTCGCCCTCAAAGGAACAAGCTATGCGCAAGACAATCCTGATCACGGGGGCGACGGACGGCATCGGCCTGTTGACTGCGCAAAATCTGATCGACGCAGAGCATGAGGTTATTCTGCATGGCCGTAGCCAAGCCAAACTTGATGCTGCTCTCAACAGCCTGAGCGCGCCTGCAAAGGGCTTTCTGGCAGATCTGTCCTCGTTGGAGGCCGCCGCCCAAATGGCCAAAGAGGTGACGGCCCAGCATGCGAAGATCGACGTTTTGATCAACAACGCGGGCGTCTACAAGACCGCCGAGCCGATCCTGCCAAACGGTCATGACATTCGTTTTGTCGTCAACACGCTGGCCCCATATCTTTTGACCAAGGCCTTGCTGCCCCGCATCCCAACCGACGGTCGTATCATTAACCTGTCTTCAGCGGCGCAAGCTCCGGTCAGTCGTGAAGCGTTGGCCGGAACACGTCACGTCGGCGACTTCGAAGCTTATGCGCAAAGCAAACTTGCGATCACGGTCTGGTCTGCCGAGTTGGCAAAGTCGCTTCCCGAAGGGCCGGTTGTGATCTCGGTCAATCCGGGATCGCTGCTCGCGACCAAAATGGTCAAAGAGGGTTTTGGCGTAGCTGGACATGATCTGAACATCGGGGCCGACATTCTCTGCGCGCTTGCGCTGGACGCTCAATTCGAAGGGGCCTCCGGCAAATACTGGGACAATGACGCCGGTCGCTTCAGCGCGCCGCATGAGTGGGCGCAGGATCGCACGGCGGTGGCCGGGATGATGGCGACACTTGAGGACCTGATTGGCTCTGACTGAGCGCGTACGACCGCCTGTCTACCTATGTGACGTCAAACTACCGCGAAGCATCATCGGCTCGCTTACGTTTTTCATTGAGTTTTCCAGCCTAAGACGTATTCATAAATAAGAATATATTGGAAGGGGCTGCGATGACGCTGACCAGACGCTCATTCATCCAGACAGGGACCATGTTTGCAGCAGCCAGCGCGCTGCCGCGCTTTGCAAAGGCGGAAATGTCGCTTGGGTCTAACGCGACACTGACGACGGTGAGCGACGGCAGTCTGATCCTACCGGGCAGCTTCATCTTTGAACCAATGCCGCAGGACAAACTGCTCCCTTTGCTTGAGGAAACCGGCGTGTCGGCAGAACGGCTCACGCCGGAATGCAACCTTGCGCTTTATCGAGATGGCACGAATACAGTCCTCTTTGACGTGGGCTCTGGCCCGGATTTCATGCCAACCGCCGGCACCGTAACCGACAGTCTTGATGCGATGGGACTTGCACCCGAAGACATCACGCACGTCCTGTTCACACATGCCCACCCTGATCACATCTGGGGCCTGTTGGACGATTTTGACGAACCGCTGTTTCACGACGCGACCTACATGATGGGTCGGGCCGAATGGGATTACTGGTGGAACCCCGAGACCGTGAACACCATCGGCGATGCGCGTGCGGCATTTGCCGTCGGAGCCAAACGGCGGATGGAAGCCATTGAGGACGCCGTCGAGCTCTTTGATGATGGCGATGAAGTGCTGCCAGGCATCTCCGCCGTCTCAAGCCCCGGTCACACGCCAGGCCACATGGCTTTCGAGATCGCGGGTGGCGCAATGGTCGTGGGCGACGCGATTGGCAACCACCACGTCGCGCTGCGCCGCCCAGAATGGCGCAGCGGGTCCGATCAAGATGCCGACACCGCCGTCGCCAGCCGACAGATGCTTTTGGATCGTCTCACCAACGAAAATCTTTCGGTGGTGGGCTTTCACCTGCCCAATGGCGGCATGGGCCATATCAGCAAAGGCTCGGACGGGTTCGAATTTGAGGCATCGGCATGAAACAGGCTCTTGTCGCGCTCTTCTGCCTGACCGGGTCAGTGGCCATCGCGGATGAAGACATCGCTGATCAATATCCCGGCAGTCCCCTCTACCAAAAACCGGTTGAGGTGATTCCGAATGTCTGGTCGGCCATCGGCGCAACGGCACCGCCGACCTATGAAAACACCGGCCATAACAACAACCTGAGCTTTTTGATCACCGGCGATGGCGTGGTCGTCGTGAATGCCGGTGCGGCGTGGATCCTTGCCGAGGCCCTGCACGAAGAGATCAAGGCCATCACCGATCAGCCGGTCAAATTGGTCATCAACGAAAACGGGCAAGGCCATGCCATGCTGGGCAATGGGTATTGGGCGGCGCAAGGTGTTCCCATCCTTGCGCATGAAGACGCAGCGCATGAATTTGACGAGCGTGGCGGCGATATCCTTGCCAATGCGCAGCGCTATAATCGGGACAAGTCCGAGGGCACGGTCCTTCAGGGACCGACTGAGACGTTCCGCGACAGCCACACCATCGAAATGGGCGATATGGTGATCGAGGTTCTCCACCTTGGCCCAGCCCATTCGCCCGGGGATATTTCGGTATTTCTGCCCAACGAAAGCCTTGTGATCGCAGGCGACATGGCATTTCACGAACGGCTCTTGCCCATCTTTCCAGATACCGACACAGCAGGCTGGGTCGAAACTTGGGCTGATTTCGAGGCTTTGAATGCCACCTATGTGATCCCTGGGCATGGCCACCCGACCAACATGGCGCAGGTCACGCGCTACACCTTCGACTACCTCACCTATCTGCGCGGCAAGATCGGCGAGCATATCGACAATGGCGGCACGCTGGCGGACGCGTATTACGTCGATCAGACGCCATATGCACATCTCGATACGTTTAACGAACTGGCGACGCGCAACGCGGGCTATGTTTTCGAGGCGATGGAGTGGGAATAAGCAGCATTTAGGAACGCGCGGCCTGCGATGGCCGCGCAACTGGATTTACTGCCCACAGCACGTCCACAATCAGAACAATGTTCTGCAATCATGGCATTTGGCGTAAAATCTGCTGCCTCTGGGGTTTTGACATTGGTCAAACCTAGAACGATATCCCGATTGATTACTGGGGTATCACCATGCTGTTCGAACTCTACGACCTCCCGATTAACACACAAACCGCGCATGTCGTGCTTGGACTTCTTGCCGGATTGATCTTTGGCATTGCAGCCCAGGTGACACGGTTTTGTCTGCGTCGCTCGGTCGTAGGAGACGCTTCGGACCGCGCAGAGGCTGGTGCGGTCTGGCTCACAGCGTTCGCGACGGCGATCGCAAGCTTTGCGGCTCTGCAAGCCACCGGACTGATCGATATGTCGGGCCACCGGTTTGCAGCGACAGAGCTGCCATTGGCTGCAATAATCGTCGGCGGTCTGACCTTTGGTGCCGGGATGGTGCTGACACGCGGGTGCGTGTCGCGCCTGACGGTGTTGGGCGCAAGCGGCAACCTGCGCGCAATCACGGTCATCGCGATTTTTGCCGTCGTGGCCCATGCCACGGCCAAAGGCGTCTTGGCCCCGCTGCGAACCTCGCTTGCCGACTGGACTGTGGCGATTGACCTTGATTTGGCCCGTTTTGCCCCGGTCTTCGCGCTCGCCATCGCGGCTGCGGCTCTGCACCTTGCACGCCGCTCACAGGTGCGCCCCGGTCATCTTGCTCTGGGTGCCTTGATCGGGGTGGTCCCAGTGCTTGGCTGGTCCGGGACGAGCGTCCTGTTGATGGATGAATTTGATCCCCTGCCCGTGCAGTCCGCCGCGTTTACGGCCCCTTGGTCGGACGGTCTTTTCTGGATCATTGCAAGCACAGCCGTCCCTGCGGGATTTGGCGTTGGATGGATTGCTGGCGTTCTGGCTGGTGCCTTTTCCTCATCGGTATTCCGGGGTGAGTTTCAGCTGCAGAGCTTCGAGAGTCCGGCGCAAACTGGTCGTTACGCAGCCGGCGCAGCTTTGATGGGCACGGGCGGTGTTTTGGCAGGCGGCTGTACCGTTGGTGCAGGGCTCAGCGGCGGCGCAATGCTGTCGGTCGCCGCGCTCACCGCGTTGGCAGCGATTGTTATTGGCGCTGTTGTCATGAACCGCGTCCTGCAAAGCAATCCCGCAGCGGTCGTTCCGGCCGAATAGTCGCCGATCGGACGCCACCCGCCTCCTTGGTTCACATGAATGTGGTCGGGCAGGTGCAAATGTGCGTAGGTTCCGCATAGCGGCTTGGCTAAAGTCCCTCTGACAATATCAGAGAAGGACCACACGCCATGTCACGCAACCTCGCCAATTGGGATCGGATCGCACGCTTTGCATTGGGGGCGTTGCTCGTCTTGGGCGCCATTAGCGGTACCATCGGTGCATGGGGATGGATTGGTGTGATCTTGCTCGCTACCGGTTTCATGAACTTCTGCCCGCTTTATCGGATCGTTGGTTTCAAAACGTGTCAGGACTGCTGAAGCACGCGCGCAAGCGCGTGATGCCCACCCTGATGGCGGCCACCATGGCCGTCATCTCGCTGACGATTGATGCCGGTGCCGAACCCGTATCTGTGATGTCCGCCCCGCAAATTCAGGCGGCTGTGGAGAGCGAAGAGCGCATCTTGATCGACATTCGTTCAGAGGCAGAGTGGAAGGAATCCGGATTGGCCAAAGGGGCATTTCCTGTCTCGATGCATGATCCACAGTTCGGCGCCAACCTGTCGAGGCTGTTCCAGATTTACGGGCCAGATCGCATGGCCATGATTTGCGCGACTGGCGGACGGACCGCCTATATTGCCAACGTCCTCAAAGCCAACGGCATCACCGGAGTTATCGATGTCTCAGAGGGCATGTTTGGCAACGGAAAGGCCCCCGGCTGGATCGAGCGAGGCCTTCCCGTCGTGTCTCTGGAGGCAGCCCAAGCCGCCTATGAGGCGGCCTTGGCGCAGTAATCAGGTTACTGCGCCGCCATTGGCACACGTGCCAACTCACATTGCGCCCAAAGCTCACCCAAGGCGTCGATCAGCTTGGCAATGTCTTCCGCTGAATGCACAGGCGACGGTGTGATCCGCAACCGTTCGGTCCCTTTGGGCACGGTCGGATAGTTGATCGGCTGAATATAGACACCATGCTCTGCCAAGAGCGTATCGGAAATGAACCGGCATTTATGCGGGTCACCGACCATTACAGGGATGATATGGCTCGGGTTATCGATATGCGGAATGCCGACCAGATCCAACGCCGCGCGCACCTCGGCCACACGCTCTTGATGCGCTTCGCGTTCCGCATTTGAAGACTTCAAATGACGAATCGATGCCGCCGCACCCGCAGCCACCGCGGGCGGCAAGGCGGTCGTAAAGATGAAGCCTGACGCGAACGAGCGAACGAAATCGCAGAGCGCAGCAGACGCCGCGATATAGCCGCCAACAACGCCAAACGCCTTGCCAAGGGTGCCTTCGATCACGGTCAGGCGGTCCATCAGTCCTTCTCGCTCTGCGATGCCCGCACCGCGCGGTCCGTAGAGGCCAACGGCATGGACCTCATCCAGGTAAGTCATCGCGCCGTATTTGTCGGCCAGATCGCAGATCTCTTTGATCGGTGCGATATCGCCATCCATGGAATAGACGCTTTCAAACGCAATCAGCTTGGGCGCATCACCAGCGGCAATCAGCTTTGCCTCAAGGTCGGCAAGGTCATTGTGTTTCCAGATAACCCTCTGCGCGCGACTGTGACGAATGCCTTCAATCATCGAAGCGTGGTTTTTTTCATCAGAGAAAACAACACAGCCCGGGATTTTCGACGCCAAGGTTCCCAGCGCAGCCCAGTTCGACACATAGCCGGAGGTGAACAATAGAGCCGCCTCTTTGCCGTGCAGATCAGCAAGCTCTGCTTCAAGCGCCACATGCGCAGACGTCGTGCCCGAGATGTTGCGGGTGCCACCGGCCCCTGCCCCGTGATCATCAAGGGCTGAGTGCATGGCATTCAGAACCGCAGGATGTTGCCCCATGCCGAGATAGTCGTTTGAACACCAGATCGTAACGTCCCCGCGCCCTTGGCAGGCTGCATGGGGAAAGTCACCGCGATATCGCGCGAGCTCGGCAAAATGCCGATAGTTGCCATCCGCGCGAAGCTCATCCAGCGCGGTTTCGAAATGGGCTTCGTAGTTCATCAGTCCCCCACAGCCTCGGCAACTATGCCGGCCAGCAAATCCTCGACTGCCTGCATGGAGCCACGGGGATAGTCCCGGTACCCGACCTGCACCCCATTGGTCCCTTCGCTGACAAAGATGCCATACGGGCAATGGGCAAGGTTCATGGGATCAGCTTCCATGACCTGACGCGACACAACGGCCGAACAGAACACAAAGATTTGCGCATTTTCAAAGAGTTGCACGTCGCTGCCAACGTCGCTGCCCGTGCGGTTCAGCATGTCTCCGACATGGCTGACATAGTCGATGACAAGGCCCTGACCGACAATCGCGCTTTCGACAGCGAAGGTCGCGTCATCAAATGACCCGTCATAATCGGTCACCTTTGGCCCTTCGGCCATGACAGGTGCCGCAAAAGCCAAACCAAAAGCCAGCGTCGTCAGAATCCGTTGCATGTCACAGTCTCCCTTGATTGCTGGTTTGATGTTTGGCGGATGTCGCGCCCCGCGACCTTGATACAAGTCAATTGCGGAGCGCGATCAGATGTTTAGGCGAACATGTCCGCGACAATACCCGAGTACCAGCCTTCGCTTTCCTGGTATGTCGCTTCACGCACGTCCGCGCTTTCGCCGGTTTGCGAGATAAAGCCGTCAACCTTGGCGATCTTCTCTTCGGTCGCTTCATAGGTCGCGCCGACTTTGACACCGTCATTGGTGCTGATCAGCGACCAGCAGGTGTTCGAGAACTTCGCAGGGAAGACACGGCTGCCGGTCAGCGCGCCGCGAACCGCGTTTGCACAAACCTTGGCTTGGCTGTTCGCCGAGAAGCCGGACTTTGGCATGTCGCCCTGTTGCGACGCGTCACCCAGAACGTGAATGTCTGGATCAGCTTTGGACGACATGTCCACTGCGTTCACAGGTGCCCAGTTGCCATCGGTCACGCCTGCCAGTTCGGCGATGCGGCCCGCCTTCATGGCTGGGATCACGTTACAAACGTCGACATTCATGACTTCGCCGTCGATGGACAGCGTCATCTCATCAGGGTTCACTTCGACGTTGCCGCCGCCAAAGTCATCACCGATCCAGTCGATCATGCCCGCGTAATGGTTGTTCCAACCTTCTTGGAACAGCGCCATTTTCGAGAATTTTGGCTTCGGGTCCGCAACGATGATCTTCGCGGTTGGGTTGTTGTTCTTCAGGTAGTGCGCAACCATCGACACACGCTCGTATGGTCCGGGCGGGCAGCGATATGGGTTTGGTGGCGCGACCATGGCGTAGGTGCCGCCTTGTGGCATCGCTTCCAGCTGGGCTTTCAGCAGTTCGGTTTGCGAACCGGCCTTGTAGGCATGTGGCATCTTGTTTTGTGACGCAGTCGACCAACCGGCCACAGCACCGTCAACAAAGTCGATACCTGGCGACAGGATCAGTTTGTCATATGGTACGGACCCACCACCGGCGAGCGCGACAGTTTTCGCGTCACGATCCACGCCAACGGCCCAGTCGTGGACGACGTTGATGCCGTGGTTGGCCGCCAGACCACCATAGGTGTGGCCCAGATCGTCCATTTCCTTGAACCCACCGAGGTAGAGGTTCGAGAAATAGCAGGTGTAGTAGGTGCGTGTTGGCTCGATCAGCGTGACGTCAATCTCACCTTTGCTGTCCTTTGCGATGTAGCGCGCAGCGGTTGCACCGCCCGAACCACCGCCGACGACTACGACGCGGGGCTTGCCGCCCATCGCGCGCACCATTGGCGCTGCGAGTGTCGCAGAGGCTGCTACCGCCCCCAGGAACGCTCTTCTTTTCATGTCCATGAGTAATCCTCCCTTAACGGACCTTTTTAGTCTTCGATTGTTGCAAAATACGCAGCCAGTGCTGCGATCTCTTCGTCGCCCAGACGGCCAGCAACGAGTTGCATGACAGGGTTTGGACGTACTTTTTCCTTGTACGCGTGCATGGCGATGACAAAGTCTTCTTCGGGCCAGTACACGATGGATGGAATGCCGGAGTCGCCACCGGATGCCTGATGGCAAGTGGTGCATTCAGAACTCAGGTATTCGCCGTATTCACGGTCCCCAACCAGAGCGAGGATGGCGGGATCAAGGTTGTGATCCAGCACCTGTGCGGTTGGGTCTGCTTCGGGGATGTCGGCTGGATTGTCCGAGAATGTCCGCAGATAGGCAATCAGGTTCGCCCGATCATCGGCATCCTTGACACCCGGAAAGCTCATCCGTGTGCCGCGGCTCATGGCACGCGGGTTTTCGAGGAAGGCGTCCAACGTATCGGCGTGCCATTCCAACCCGGTCGAGCCAAGCCGCTGAAATGCCTTGGAATAGCGGAACTCTTCATGGCTGCCCGCCGCCATCCCGAAAATGCCGTTAAGGTGGGGGCCGACGCGGTGTTTCGCGCCAGAGCCGACCTGATGGCAGCCACTGCATTTCGCAAAGACTTTTTCTCCGGCGGCAGCGTCCCCTTGGACAGCCTCAGCCTGGGCGCTTGTCGCACCCAGGCAGGCCGTGATCACAGCTGTGAACAGGAATTGGCGCATTCTTACGACCCCTCAGCCTCAAGATAGGCAATCAGAGCCTCGACATCGGCGGCTTTCTTCAGACCAGAGAAGGACATCTTAGTGCCTTTCATGTAGTCCTTCGGTTTCGCCAGGAAGGCTGCCATCGACTCTGCGTCCCAAACACGGCCTTCGCTGGCCGCCTCTTTGAATACGTTAGAGTATTTGAAGCCTTCGACGCCACCAATTGTACGGCCAAAAACAGCATTCAGCTGAGGGCCGGACTTGTTCTTGGCACCCGCACCAATGGCATGGCAAGACTGGCATTTCTTGAACACTTTCCCACCTGCCTTGATCAGCGCAGCGCCATCGTCTTCTGCCGCTGGCTCTGCCGTTGCGGCAGGCTGTGTTGCAGCAACCGGCGTTGCAGCCAGCGCTTCGTTGATGTGCGATGCGCCTGCGGCCGTAAAGCTTGGCAGACCTTCCAGCGTGGCGTGGTTCATCACGCTCTCGCTTCCGCCTTCTGGTGGTGTTTCCACGAGGAACACCGAGCGCATGCTGATCTCAACTTCTTCCTTGCAGTTCGACATGCACGGCTCTGCGCGCCATTCGGCGTATTCAAGCTCGGGCCGGTCGTCGATGACGAAGCCGTCTTTGTTGTGCATCTCGAAGTCGCCAAGGTTTTCGTTCGACAGTTCGAAATCATCATCGATCAGGTCGTTCGAATAGAGGATGTAAGCCACGATTGCGTAGGTCTCATCCGGCGTCAGCGTGCCTGCCGCTCCAAACGGCATCGAGCGGTAGATATAGTCATATGCCGTCGACAGGTGTGGCCAGTAAGAGCCAACCGTCTTGACCGGGTCTTCGTCAGCGAGCGTATCGAAGCCGCCTGCAAGAACAGGCCAGTTGTCGACACCTTCGGCAAAGTCTCCGTGGCAGGACGCACATTGCTCGGCAAAGACTTCTTCACCGTCAAATGCGTTACCTGAGCCAACAGGCAGACCACGACCATCCGGTAAGACATCAACGTCCCACGCGGCAATTTCTTCTGCATGAGCCTCGCGGCCTAGGCCGAAGGTCCCGTCACGCTCAGGCACAGGATCGCTCTTGACGGCGACGGTCATCGGACGCGCCTCAAGCTCTTCGATTTGGGCTTGCAACGCTTCGGATGCGGCTGCCTTTTCAGCAACCATCGCCTCTGCTGCGGCGGCCTGCTTTAGCGCAAGATCCGCTTCGGCGGCGCGATAGGTGCGTGTGTTCAGGCCATATGCAAGGCCCAGAACCACCCCGGTGACCCCAAGGGCGGGAAGGAAGATGTTAGGAGACTTCGACATTCTCGGCGATCCCTTGTTCGTTTACATACCAGGTCTGGATGCAGTTGTTGTGGTAGACGGCGTTTTCGCCGCGCTTCTCGCGAAGCTGGTCTTTGGTGGGCTGCACGTAGCCGGTGTCATCCATGGCACGGGACTGGAGCAGCATCGGTGCGCCGTCCCAATCCATGTCGAGGTAGAACCGCGTGAGCGCCTTCGTGTCGCCCTGCTTGCCCAAACGTGCGGTTTCCCAGGTGATGCCGCCGTCTTTGGAGACGTCGACACGTGTGATCTGACCGTGACCGGACCATGCGAGACCCGAAATAACGAGTGGGCCTTTGCCGTGCTTGATCGGCATTTGCGGGCTTGGCGAGGTGATCACGGATTTCGCATCCATGACCCATGTCCATTTGCGTGCGACGCCGTCTTCGTAAACGTCGGTGTATTTTGACGTCTCTTCGCGGGACTCAACAGCCCGGTCGACGATTTCGATCCGGCGCAGCCACTTGACCCACATGTTGCCTTCCCAGCCGGGAACGACAAGGCGCACAGGATAGCCATGCTCCATCCGCAGGGCTTCGCCGTTGGCCTTGAACGCGACCAGACAGTCATCAAGCGCCTTTTCCATCGGGATCGAGCGACCATTCGACGACGCGTCCGCGCCTTCGACATAGACCCATTTGTCCGATGAAATGTCAGCACCAGCCTCTTGCAGAAGCGTGCGCAGAGGGATGCCGGTATATTCCATGTTGTGGATCATGCCGTGCGTGAACTGCGCGCCATTCAGCTGGGCCCCTGCCCACTCCATGCCCGTATTCGCGGCACATTCGCAGAAATACACGTGGTTTTCGCGTGGGAAGCGCTCAAGGTCCTCATAGGTGAAGACCAGCGGACGGTCGACCAGACCGTTGATCATCAACCGGTAGTCTTCCTTGCGCAGTTCAATCGCACCCGAGTGGTGACGCTCAAATGCGCAGCCCTGCGGAGTGATCGTTCCGTCCAAAGCGTGGATTGGCGTGAAGTTGATTGACGAGATCGGCGAGGCCGTCAGCCATTCAACATTGCGGCGGACAACGTGACTTTCGAATTCGATCGGCATGCCATAGGGCGTTTCGTCCACACCGGCACCGGTATAGCTCGCCCAGTCCTGCAGCTCTGTGATCAGCGGGTCTGGCCCACTGGCCGATGCGGCCCCCGCAACCGAGCCCGCTGCCACGGCAGCCGATCCACGCAGGAACGCACGGCGGGATGTTTTCATGTTCTCATCCATGTCCATGTCTCCAAATTAGACGCCGATGACTTCGACGCTGTTGTTCTCTGACACCGTGACGGTGCCCATTTTCTTGATGTGGTTTTCGACGACATCCCAGATCTGCGGACCTTCGGTGCCTTCGTTCACGCTGGCCCAACCGGCCACGACGTAGTTGCGCGCCGGGTCAATGGGTTCACCCGTTGACAGAAGGGTCATGTTGCTGATGCGCGAGCCTTGCGGTTGCGACACGTCGATGGTGTATCCAAGCCCACCAGTGCGGACCATGTCACCGCCCTGCTGATAGTATGGGTCAGGGTTGAAAATGTTATCGGCAACGTCTTCCAGAATGACCTTCAGGAACTCACCAGACATTTCAGTGCGATACGCCTCTCCATAGGTCATGGAGGTGACGTTCCAGATGTCTTCGCGCGTAATGTCCTGGCCCGGCACAATGGACGGCCCCCAGCGCACGCCGGGCGACAGCGCAATCTCAGCGTCGCGTTCGCTGATCAGCGCGTCACAGATGACATCATCCCATGTTCCATTGAAGTTACCACGGCGATAGAGGGTGGCGTCGGACTGCCCGATCACCTCTGACATTTCCGCTTCAAACGGCGCGCGGATGCGGTCGATTTCTGCTGCCATAGTGGCATCTGGCGTGATCACGTCTGAGAAAATCGGGATCAGCTTGGTGCGGTAGCCCATCATGCGGCCATCGCGGACGTCCAGATCAACACGGGTCACGAATTTGCCGTTCGAACCCGATGGGCAGATGATCGTTTCGCCAACCAGAACAGGCTCTGGCAGCGCGTCATGTGTGTGGCCTGACAGGATCACGTCCAGACCGGTCACGCGGCCGGCCATCTTCTTGTCCACGTCGAAACCGTTATGCGACAGGCAGACGACCACTTCAGCGCCCGCGGCACGGACTTCGTCGACCATGGCCTGCATGTTTTCGTCACGGATACCGAACGAATACTCCGGGAACATCCAGCCGGGGTTCGCGATCGGCATGTAAGGGAAGGCCTGACCGATCACGGCCACCAGCGTGCCGCCGCGTTCGAACAGTTGGTAAGGTTTGAACAACTCGGCGGGTTCGTCCCACTCAGCGTCAAAAATATTCTGGCCGAGCGCCGCGAAGGGGAGGTTCTCGACGTGCTCGGCCACACGCCCGGACCCGAGCGTGAATTCCCAGTGGAAGGTCATGGCGTCAGGACGCAACACATTCATAGCGTCGACCATGTCCTGCCCTTGTGTGTGATAGCAGGTGTAAGAGCCGTGCCATGTGTCGCCACCGTCCAGCAGCAGGGCATCTGGGCGGTCAGCGCGGATCGCATTCACGACCGTGGCAACGCGGTCCAAACCGCCAACGCGGCCATAGGCCTGCGCCAAAGCAGAAAAATCACCCGACGACAGCGCATAATGCGAAGGCGACCCATCCGCGATGCCATAGAGCTTGCGGAAATCGGCCCCGGTGACGTGCGGAACGGCCCCTTTGTTGCCGCCAACCCCAAGGTTGATCGACGGCTCGCGGAAGAAGATCGGCTTCAACTGCGCATGGATGTCCGTGATGTGGATCAGCGACACGTTACCAAACGTGTCAAACTGCAACAGCTGGTCCTGTGTCAGCGACTGCTGAGCAGCGACGCGGCTCCATGGCTGGGTACCGCCATAAAGGGCGGCTGCTGCCATCCCCATTTGCAGAAAATCACGGCGCGAGATCATTGGTGCGGCCTTTTCATATGCGCATTTTTGAATGCGTCAGGGTAAAGAAAAACCCGCGCAACCATATGGTTACGCGGGTTTAGCGATTACTGGCGAACAGCTGGCGTTTCGACGCTCAGACCATTCGAACGCGACATGACATACAGTTCCAGTGCGCGGAATTCATCAGAACCCTCAGCAAAGGTGTGCGCACGCGTGTCACGGATGCAGCCACGGAAACGGTTGTGGCGCGAGATCAGCTTGGCTTGCTTCAGACGATAGGTCGGGAAGCCGTTGATCTGACCCTGCGACAGGTGATCGGCGCGGATCATCATGCCGTAGTTGTCTTCGTGGCAGTTCGCGCAAGACAGCTCGAGCTGACCGTAGCGCGTGTAATAGATTTCCTTGCCCTGCTCCCAGTAAGGAGCGGCGTCACCATCAATGGCCACGTTCACAGGCATGCCGCGTGATTGCAGTCCCAGCAGAGCAACCATGCCCTGCATGTCACCACCCGACCACTTCCAAGGTTCGGCTTCCTGAGTGTCAGCGCGGTGCGCGTTCAGGAAATCTTCGGTGGTCGTCAGCTTGCCGTCCATGACTTTGGGCATCGACGCGGTGAAGCCTGCAAATTCTTCTGGTCCGCCTTCGTGGCAAGACGCGCAGGATGCACCGTTAGGTCCGGCTGCGTTGAACGAGTCCATCGCCTTATCGATAAAGACAAATGCCGGGTTGTCGAAATCGTCAATCTGCAACGCCTGCGTCTCATCGGTACGGAACCGCCATCCCGAATAGATCGTGTCAAGATTTTCAAGATGGTCCGGGGCAGCGGTCTCTGTCACCAGAGTGTCCCCGTCAATGGACAGCTGGTCGCTGTCTTGTGCGAACGCGGTTGTCGAAAAGGCCGTCGACAGGCCCAATGCAAGTACGATCGCGATAGGTCTTTTGCCCATTTGCATTCGTCAGTTTCCTCCCTGGGTGGTGCCGGCCCCACACAAACGCGGGACCGCGCAATACCTTGGTGCGTCGGGCTTAGCCGATCGCCACAGCTTTGGTTTCTTCGTAAACCGAGCCGTCATCGTCATACCAAGTGAACTTGAACTCACCGGCTTCAGGAACGACTGCGTCGAAGGCAAAGTATGGGTTGGTCGAAATGGCAGGTGCCATCTCAACGTCCATCACGTTTTGACCGTTAAAATCGACGACAAAGCGGTTGATGATCGAACGCGGAATGACGTTGCCTTCCTTGTCCTTGCGCTGACCGCTCTCCATCGCGTGCGAGATGAGGGTCTTGATCGTGATCGTCTCACCCGCAGCAGCGGTTTTTGGGACTTTCACGCGAGGTTTAACACCAGATGCCATGATCGTGGTCTCCTGTTCTGTTCGTTAGCCGCCGCAGCCGCCGATGGTGACTTTCACTTCCGCGCTGGCGCGCTGGAATGTGCCGTCTTCCATCTTGGCAATGGCGATGACGTTCTGAGTGCCGGCCAGGCGCACACGCGTGGCAGCGCCACGGGATGGGCTGAGCGGGCCAAAGTTGAAAGTCGCGACCGCTGGCGTCGGGTTGCCGTCTGCCAGCAGCATGATCGACGCCGCACCAGGCGCCGATACTTCGATTGGAACGGTGTTGCCGTTTTCCGCGATTTCAGGCGCGGTCAGGGTCACTGCCCCTTCAGCAAGATCAGCACCGCCAGTGAACGCTGCAATCGCGTCCTGTGCTGCCGAAGCGTAGGCTGGCAGACCAAGAGCAGTCGCGGCTGCGGCGCCCCCGGACAGGGCAAGCATGTTGCGTCGTGTCAGTTGCATGGCTTTCAAAGCCTCCGTTAGTCTCTTTGATTACTCATATTTCAGCGTCATGAGGTACGAGACGACGTCTTCGACCTCTTGCGCTGTCAGCAGCGGAGCCAATTCACCCTCGGCTGCTTTGCCCGTGTATGCGTTACCTGGGCGGGTAAACCCTGTGGTCTTGTAGAAAGACGGCATGACCGATTCCGGGAACATGATCTTTGCGTTCGAAACGATCCCGCGAAGCTCTGCCTCGCTCCAGCGCTCGGACACACCATCCAGTGGCGGACCTACTTCTCCGTGAAATGCCAGCTCGGCCAGATCACCAACGGCGTGGCACGCGATGCAGTTGCCAGCCCCTTTGTTCATCAACACGCGGCCGTTCGCCATGTCTCCGGGCACGCCGGTCAACGATTCAGCCACCGCACCATCAACGAACTTAACATCACCGGGTGCGGTCTCTGCCGCCGCCGATGTGGCAAGAAGTGTCAGTGCCGTCGCGCTCAGAAGTTTGCGCATAGGTTCCTCCCAGACCCTGTTATCAGTCTTTCGCATACCGTAGCGTACCGACCGCGCGCGACGCAACGATAAATTCAAATACTTGAATTTAAGTCATTGCCTCACTGGCTTTCGGCCCTACGCTCTTCAATTCTGCGGGCATGATAGCGCTGAAAATCTTCATCTGTTTCAAGAAGATACCGCTCTTCACGAACCCAAGTCAGAAGATCCAGAACAGTGCCACGCCCGAATGCCCCGGGCATCGCAGCGACCGCCGCCTGAGGCGCAGAAAGGCCCTCTTCCACCTCTGGCGGCAGGAACATCATCGTGGGGGTAAAGAGAATCCCCCATTTGCGAGCCATCCGCTTTTCGCTGAGCACCTCGCCGTCAAAATCAGTGACCTCGAGGTCTCCGTGCAGATTGAGCTGCACAACGAAATAGTTGTCTTCGATGATCTGCGTGATGCGAGGGTCAGGAAACACCTCTTCGTGCATCTTGGCGCAGTAGATGCACCCGCGCTGCTCGAACAGGATCATGAGGCGTTTGCCCTCTGCATTGGCTTCAGCCAAATCCTCAGACAGATCCAGAAACGTCTCGCGCATCCACGATGTCTTGTGCAGCCCGTCATCGCCGATCTCGGCCCACGCTGGCACCGCGAGCAAAGCCAGCATCGCAATCAGTCGCAACATATCGGTCCTCCTATCCGATGCGCGCAAAGATCGGGAATGTGTCGATCATCCATTGCGCAATGATGTTGAGTGAATTCGTGGCAATCAGAACCGCGAACAGGATCAGCAAAAGCCCCATCGCCTTTTCCACCAGCGGCAGATGCCGCCGAAACCGTTTCATCCAGGCCATGAACGGTCCGATGAAGAGCGCCGCAATCACAAAAGGCAGCGTCATGCCCAAGCCATAAGTAAACAGCAGCATCGCCCCCTTGGCTGCGGTTTCTGTCCCGGCAGCAGTAAACAGGATCGCCGCCAGAACCGGTCCTACGCACGGGGTCCATCCGAAGGCGAACGCCAGACCGATGACATAAGCCCCGGCCAAGGACACGTTCGAGCTGTCTCCGGCATCGGCCCGGAATTGCCGGTACAGAATTCCGATGCGCACAATTCCCAGAAAATGCAGCCCCATGGCAAAAATCAAAGCCGCTGCCGCGTAACGAAGGACGTCAAACCATTCGCGCACGGCCTGACCAATCAAAGAGGCCGACGCGCCAAGCGCCACAAAGACCGTGATCACGCCGAGGGCAAATAGAGACGCCGCAGCGACGGCCCGAAGGCGCACCGCCCGGCTGATCACGCCGTCTGCACTGATCTGGTTCATGCCGACGCCAGCGAGATAACTGAGGTAAAACGGTACGATGGGCAGGATACAGGGCGACAGGAACGACAGCAGACCTGCGATCAAGGCACCACCAAATGAAATATCGAACATGGTCTTTGGCCCTTGATTTGAATACATTCAAACTATCATATATGTTTTGAACACCGTCAATTGGGCCCATCAATGCGCATTCTCTTATTTCTGATCGCCCTGTGGGGCGCGCCTCTGGCAGCCCAAGACGTGCGCCTGATGATGGTCGACGAGGTTGGCTGCGTCTGGTGCGCACGCTGGACGGAAGAGCTTGGCGATATTTATCCCAAGACACCCGAAGGCCGTGCCGCACCGCTGTTTCGCAACGACATTCATGACCCGCTGCCCGAAGGTGTGACGCTAAAACGAACGCTGCATTACACCCCAACCTTCGTGCTTCTCGTCGATGGGCAAGAGATCAATCGGATCGAAGGTTACCCCGGAGAAGACTTCTTCTGGGGCCTACTTGGCATGATGCTTGAACAGGCCGACGTCCCTCTGGACGAAGGCTCTTAAGCGCCTATGTCTGGCGCTAACGACAGCATTGATGTATGTGAGAGAAAAGAAACCATGACCTCGCAGCAGCCCATCGTGACACAAACCGCATCTCGCCTGCCCGTTTTCGACGAGCATACAACAGCCGCCGAAATGGATGCGATGGCCACCAATGCAGAGCTTGCCGCGAACTTTCTCAAGGCGTTGGGCCATGAAGGGCGGTTGATGATCCTTTGCCACCTGGCGTCTGGCGAAAAGTCTGTGACGGAGCTTGAAGATTTGCTGGCTGCACGTCAGGCCGCCGTGTCCCAGCAGTTGTCTCGACTGCGGCTTGAGGGTCTGGTTACGCCCCGCCGCGAAGGCAAAGTGATTTACTATCGCTTGACAGACGAGCGCTCTCGCAAAATGATCGAGACCGTCTACGACCTGTTCTGCAGGTAGTCAGGACTGGTCCGCAGCAAACACCTAAGAATGCCGGTCTCCTGACAAACGATCTGGGGAGGATCGGATATGCTGGATACCATCGGCGATGCGAATGCGATTGCACTGGTTGGCCTTGTCGGCGGCCTGATCTTGGGTCTTGCGGCGCGACTGGGACGGTTCTGCACGCTGGGGTCCATCGAAGATTTCCTGTATTCCAGCGACGACCGACGCCTTCGCATGTGGGGCGTTGCCATCGGCGTATCGATGATTGGCACCTTTGCGGCCACAGCGCTCGGCATCATCGACATCACCGCTTCCGGCTTTCTGGATGTCCAATGGGTGATCCTCGCTTCTGTCGTTGGAGGTCTGTTGTTTGGCTACGGCATGGCGATCTGCGGAAATTGCGGCTACGGGGCCTTGGCCCGTCTGGGCGGCGGTGACTTGCGATCCTTTGTGATCGTGCTGGTCATGGGCCTTTCAGGCTATGTTGCAATGTCAGGCCCGCTCGCTCATCTGCGCATCTGGCTCTTTCCTGTCGAACAGGGCGCGGCACAGCCGCAAGGATACGCGTATCTGGCGGGTGACGCGCTGAACCTGTCACCGTCCCTTCTGGGGATGCTGGCCGGCACGGTGATCTTGATCGTCAGCTTGGCAAGCACCCGCTTCCTGCGGTCTCCGTCACAGATTGCATGGGGTGCTGCCGTCGGCGTTGCCATCGTCACAGGTTGGGTTGGCTCTTGGTGGGTCGCAAACACAGGCTTTGACGGCGAACGCTTCACCACTCACAGCTTTGTCGCTCCAGTGGGCGACACGCTTTACTACCTGATGACGGCCTCCGGCAACACGCTGTCTTTCTCCGTTGGCTCCGTCTTTGGCGTCCTCGGCGGGGCCTGGATCGGGTCACTGATCAAGGGTCACTTCCGCTGGGAGGCTTGCGAAGACCCCCGCGAATTGCGCCGTCAGGTTGGCGGCGCGGCCATCATGGGCGTGGGCGCAATCATCGCAGGTGGTTGCTCTGTCGGTCAGGGCATCTCGGCTTTTTCGACCCTGAGCTTCAGCGCGCCCATCGTGTTTCTCAGCATCTTTGCCGGAGCGGCCCTTGGCCTAAGGCAGCTGATCGTGGGCTTTGCTCCGGCTGAATAGAAACAGCCAAATACACAAAGCATACCTCGCCGTATCTGCACCACATCAGGCCGCTTTGCGCGGCGGCAACGTTGGCTTAGCCGAGAGCTCCGTGATCGCATCATGGATGCTTAGGTAAACCTTACCGTCGCCCATATGATCAAAGAAAGCGATCCGCTGCAGTTTGTCTGACACCGGCCCTTTGACGTCCGTGAGGTGAACAGTAACACCAGCATCGCGCAAACGCTCTGTCAGGGTTTCAAGCGTTTCCAAAGCGCTAGCATCGATAAAGTTCACGGCGCTCATGATCAACACCAGATGCTTGATGTCGGGGCTATCCGAAACCCTCGCCAGTATCTCATCCTCCAGATAGGCCGTGTTGGCAAAGTAGAGGCTTTCATCCACACGGATCGCAAGAATGGCTGGGTCTGTTTTGACCTCATGGCGCAGGACATTGCGGAAGTGTTCGGTGTCGCCTACACGGCCAACAACCGCCATGTGCGGGCGGCTGGTCCGCCACAGATATAGCACGATCGATAGCCCCGCGCCCACAACGATGCCCAACTCGATCCCCAGTGTAAGAACGGAGATGAACGTCGCCACAAGCGACATGAAATCCGCAAGGTCATAGGCAAAGGTTTCGCGCAAAGTCTTGATGTCGATCAGGTTTGCAACGGCCACCACAATGATCGCCGCCAGCGTCGCCTTCGGCAGAAAGAAGAGCAGCGGCGTCAGAACCATTACGGCGATACCGATCAGAACCGCTGTGATGATCGAGGCCAGAGGCGTGACCGCACCAGACGTGAAGTTCACAAGGCTGCGGCTAAAGCCACCCGTGACCGGATAGCCAGATGTGAACGCCGCCCCAAGGTTGGCTGCGCCCAGCGCGATCAACTCCTGATTGGCATCGATCTTCTGGCGGCGTTTACTGGCCAATGACTTCGCGACCGAGACGCTTTCCAGAAATCCAACGACCGAGATCAGCGCCGCCGCAGGCAGCAATTGCCGCGCGAGATCCACGTCAAAGGCCGGAACCGCCAGAGGTGGAAGACCAGACGGGATGTCCGCTACGATCTTGACCCCTGCGGTATCATTCAAAGCCAGCGCCCAGACAGCAATTGTTGTCACGACCACAGCGACAAGAGGCCCGGATTTTGCAATAGCATCGGCCAAACCAGCAGACACACCTGTAGACTTCAGAACCCCAGCCACGCGCGATTTGAACCCCAACAAGATCGCCAGCGATACCGCAGCGATAAGAAGTGTCGCCCAGTTGACTTGAGCAATATGTGTCAGGGCGTGCAAGATCGTCTCTGTAATCAGGTGCGAGCGCGGGATCTCGAACCCCAAAAGATGCTTGAGCTGCGAAAACCCGATGATCAGCGCGGCAGCGCTGGAAAACCCGGAAATGACCGGATGGCTCAGGAAATTGACCAGAAAGCCAACCCGCGCGACCCCCATCCCCAACAGGATTGCGCCGCTGAGAAAGGCCAGCATAACGGCACCTGCCAGATATCCCGCGCTTCCCTGCTCGGCGATCTCTCCCAAAGTGCTTGCCACCATGAGCGACACAATTGCCACCGGCCCGACCGCCAAGGCCCTGCTCGACCCCAGCAGACCGTAAAAGATCAACGGCACGATGCTGGCATAAAGCCCAACCTCGGCAGGCAATCCCGCCAAGAGCGCATAGGCCATGCCTTGCGGCACAAGCATGATAGCAACGATAAGACCCGCCATGCTGTCGCTGGCCAGCGATTGACGGTCATAGGTGCGCCCCCATTGCAGCAAGGGGACAAAGCGGCGGACTGTGTCGATCATCTATATTTTCCGAAACAAAGGGCGGACAAAGCACAGGCCCAAAAGGGCTGTACCTTGTCCGCAGTTTCATCGCGCAGGAAGGGAGGTCCTACGCGAAATCGGGTTACGCGGTTACTCGGCAGCGACCGCCAGATTTTCAGGCTTGGCCATCCATTCCTTACCGCGCAGCATCGCCTTCCAGTAAATCGGCGGCAGCATGGTCTCCTTCAGGAACCACGCAGCGCGGCTGGGTTTAGTCCCATCGAGGACAAAGGATGGAAAGCTGGGCTTGAGCACACCGCCATAGCCAAATTCGGCCAGCACGATCTTGCCGCGTTCTACCGTGAGCGGGCATGAACCATAGCCATCATAGGCAGCAGTCGGAGAACGCCCGGCGATGTCAGCGACGATGTTGTCTGCCACGGTCGGAGCCTGCTTGCGCGCGGCAGCCGCGGTCTTGGCATTTGGTGCGTTCATGACGTCACCCAGCGACCAGATATTGTCATAGCTCTTGTGGCGCAGCGTCGCCTGATCCACATCAACCCATCCGGCAGCGTCAGCCAAAGGCGACACGCGAATAAAGTCCGGCGCGACCTGTGGTGGGCAGACATGCATCATGTCGAAGTCGACTGTCACCTCTGTCACGTCCGTGTCAGGCTGCGCCACACGGAATGTCGCGGTCTTGGCCGCACCGTCCACCGACTTGAGATTGTGGAAGAAGTTCAGGGTAGCGTCGTATTTCTGGATGTAACTTTCCAAAGCCGGCACATAATCCTTCACCCCGAACAGAACGCCGCCAGCGTTCATGAACTGAATGTCGATGTCCTTGAGGCGTCCGTTGCGGTGCCAGGCGTCACCAGACAGATACATCGCCTTTTGCGGTGCGCCGGCGCATTTGATTGGCATCGGCGGTTGCGTAAAGACGGCGCGCCCGCCCTTCATCTCTTGGACCAGTTGCCACGTGTAGGGCGCAAGGTCGTAGCGGTAGTTCGACGTCACACCATTGCGGCCCAGCGTTTCCTCCAGACCTTCAACGGCGGCCCAATCAAGTTTAAGCCCCGGACAGACAACAAGACGGTCGTATTTCACAACGCGGCACCCATCGAGCACCACAGCGTTGTTGGCTGGCTCAAAGGCCGCAACCGCAGATTTGATCCAGTGAACACCTTTCGGGATCAGGCTTCCCATGGTTTTGGCGGTTGATTGGGCATCAAAGATGCCACCACCGACCATCGTCCAGCCGGGCTGATAGTAGTGAATATCTGCAGGATCGATGATCGCAATGTTCAGGCCAGGTTTGCGGGCCTTCAGGCTGGCGGCAACCGAAATGCCCCCTGCCCCGGCGCCGACAACGACCACCTCGAAATGCGCATCGCCGGTATCTGTCGGGGTCTTGCCGCCGTTTGCGATCCGACGCGCAACACCGTTCATGTCAAACCCTGCGGCCTTGGTCGCAGAGAGGATTTCAGGCATCGGGCGTTTCTTGCTTTCGTGAAACGACCACAGCGTCGCGGACCGTGTCCCTGAGCGGCAATAGGCCAGAACCGGGCGTTGAACATCCTTCAGCGCCTCGCCAAACGCGGCCACGTCTTCATCGCGGACCATGCCGGATGTGACCGGCACGTAGCGGATATCTAGACCAGCCGCCATGGCCGCCACTTCGATTTCCTCAAAGGTTGGCTGATCCGCCCCTTCGCCATCAGGACGGTTGCAGATGATCGCGCGGAACCCTTGAGCCGCGATA
Source organism: Shimia ponticola (assembly GCF_007995215.1). GTDB lineage: Bacteria > Pseudomonadota > Alphaproteobacteria > Rhodobacterales > Rhodobacteraceae > Shimia_B > Shimia_B ponticola. The sequence continues at coordinate 68,187 of NZ_VCDK01000001.1, read as the reverse complement.
TCCTTCACATCGGCTGCCGTGATCTGCGGGCTGACCGAGACCTTGTTGCTAATCTTTTTGATGTCCATGAAAAGTCTCCTCCAGCCGCAGCTGATTACAGCCCGTTAACCGGAACCTTGAGCATTGGATTGCCATCTGCGTCGGTTGGAACCTCACCCGCACGCATGTTCACTTGCAGCGATGGGATGATCAGCTTTGGCATGGCCAATTGTGCGTCACGTTCGGTGCGGAATTTGACAAAGTCCGCCTTCGTCTTGCCTTCGCCGACATGGATGTTCTCGGCTTTTTGTTCAGCAACCGTGGTTTCCCAGGCAATCGCGCGACCGTTCGGGCCATAGTCGTGACACATGAACAGGCGGGTTTCATCCGGCAGGGCCAAGACCTTCTGGATGCTGTCATAAAGCTCTTCGGCAGAGCCGCCGGGGAAATCGCACCGTGCCGATCCGCCATCTGGCATGAACAGCGTGTCACCGACAAAGGCGGCATCGCCCATGACATGGACCATGCATGCAGGCGTGTGGCCGGGTGTGTACATGGCAAAACACTTCATTTCGCCCACCATGTAGCTGTCGCCATCTTCGAACAGGGCATCGAATTGGCTTCCGTCACGCTGGAACTCGGTGCCTTCGTTGAACACCTTCCCAAACACGTCCTGAACGATCGTAATCTTGGACCCGACGCCGATCTTGCCACCCAGACGCTCTTGCAGATACGGCGCAGCGCTCAGGTGGTCGGCATGGACGTGGGTTTCGATGATCCACTCCAGCTTGAGGCCTTGCGTCTCAATCTGGCGGATCAACTCGTCAGCATGATCAAAGGTGATGCGGCCAGCCGCATAGTCGATATCCATGACGCTATCGACGATGGCACAGCTATTCGACGCCGGATCTTTGACGATGTAGGTGATCGTGTTTGTCGCCTCGTCAAAGAACGCCTGAACGTCTGGTTTCACCGAGATATCAAGGGGGTAGTCGGACATTGTCTGTTCCTCCTCAGGAAGCGGTCTGCGCACGAGACGCACCGATAGATTGGATGAATTTTGCGATCAGGATTCCGACGACCAGCGCAGCGGTAAAGGCAAAGACCTCCCACCGGCCTGTGCCGAGCGCGGGCAGAGCACCACCGGGACAAAACCCTGCGATGCCCCAACCAACTCCGAACAGGGCCGAACCACCGATCAGCCGGGCATCAATGGTGCGCGCGGTCGGCAGGCTAAAGCGGCCTTCGAATAGGGGTTCTTTGCGCCCCAAAACGATGCGATAGCCGACAAAGGTCGTCACAAGCGCACCGCCCATGACAAAGATCAAGGATGGGTCCCAGGTTCCGGCAACATCAAAGAAATTCAAGACCTTGTCTGGGTTGGCCATACCGGAAATCGAAATGCCAACGCCAAAGACAAGACCGATCAGATAGGTTGAGATCAGCTTCATCGATCAGCCTCCGATAACGTGGCGCGCGACAAATACCGTCACGCCTGTGAAGATCATGAATGTCACGGTGGCCGCGATGGATCGCGGGCTTAGCCGCGCCATGCCACAGACACCGTGGCCGGACGTACAGCCCGATCCATAGGTGACACCGATGCCCACAAGGATGCCGCCGAGGACCAGCGCAGCTGTCGAAATCGGAACCTCAACGGCTGGCATGGCACCGGTCGCCAGCCATACGACGACGGGACCCGTCACCATCCCCGCTAGCAAGGCGGCGCGCCACTGAAAATCCGCCCCGTCACGCGGCTGAAACAGCCCAGCCAACACGCCAGTCGCGCCCATGATACGGCCAAGCGACAGCATCAGAAGGATCGAAGCCAAACCAATCAAAACGCCGCCGGCAAGCGACGCCCAAGGCGTGAACACTGTTTCCATGGATCAGCAGTCCTTGCAGGTTTTCAAACCGACAATGCGATAAAGCGGGCAGTTCCCGACCAGCGCTGTCAGCGTAAACACAGCCGCCACCACCAGCGCGATCCAGAACAGCACGCCGGACAGCGCACCTGTGCCGAGCGCCAGAAAAGCCAGAACTGCCGCGATCACGAGCCGTCCGCCGCGATCAATTGTTCCCATATTCGTCATCATGTTTTGAGCCCTCACGAATCAACGTATTCACACCATTGCATATGAGGGCGCGGACCTTTGGTGACTTGGTCACCAAACTCTGGACGAAAGACAGATTTAGGATGAATTGGCCAGTTGGCGCAGCCCTTCGAGGTTCAGCAAGCGTACTTCTCCACGGGCCTGATCGACCCATCCCCGGCGATGAAATTCGGCGAGTGTCCGCGAAATCACCTCGCGCGCGGTGCCTAACTCGGTCCCGAGAGCCGCGTGTGTAGCCCGGACGATATGGTTGTCATCTGCCAGTTCAAGCAGACGCGACGCCAACCTCACATCCATCCGCTGAAAAACGATATCGTCGATCAAGACAAAAAGATCAGTGATACGCCGGGAATAGGCAGTGAATACGAATTCGCGAAAGACCGGTGATTTCGACACAAGGTCATCAAATGTCGTGCGCGGAATGGCCACGGCACGCACATCCGTTTCGGCGGTGCCTTCTGCCGAATGCTCTTCGAACGCCAACATGTTGGCAGTCGTCAAGACGCAGCTTTCCCCTGCATGGACCCGATACAGAAACACATCACGACCCGTTTCGGACTTCTGCTGAACCTTCACCGTTCCGTCCAACAGCAACCAAAGGTTATCGGCTGTTTGACCGGGGGCGAATATCTGTGTCCCCGCCGTGACATTCACAATCTCGCTTCCCGCCTCAAGCTCGGCACGAATGTCGGCTGGCAGACGGCTCAGGCCCTGAAACTTGGTGATCCATTGTTCATCCATGAGGCTGTCCTAATCGGCAAGGTCGCTGAATGCGAGGATGGAAAGGCAAAGGCGCACGCGTTACGCGACGCGGCAACACCCAACGCTGTGCACCCTTTTTGCCGCCAACACATCGGGCGCAACTTCTCGGATTTCAACTGCCACACTTGTCACAGTCACTTTGGCGGCATCGACCCGCCCCCCTTCATGTTGACGCCGGACGCGCGCTCGGATGAGGTAAACTCAAAGGGGCAACCACATGACATTCACAATCACCTGCATCGGCGAACCGCTGGGCGAAATCACGAATGCCGGAGGATTGCGGGTTTCCTTCGGCGGCGACGTTTTGAACACGGACGTTTACTGCGCCCGCGCTGCAAACCAAAGCACACGCGTACGGTTGGTCAGCGCCCTAGGACCGGATGTGCTGTCGGGCGAAGCCCTTGATTTCATGGCGTCCGAAGCGATCGACACGTCCTATGTCCGCCGACACGCGACACGCGCAATGGGGCTTTATGCCATCCGAACGGACGCACAGGGAGAACGATCATTTCACTACTGGCGCGATACATCCGCCGCGAAGACGCTCTTTGAAGATACCGGGGCATGCGAATTCGAAGCCCTCCCCGGCAACGATATCATCTACCTCTCCGGCATCACGCTGGCGATCCTGAGCCCGAAGGGCCGCGGAAACCTTTTGGCCGCCCTTAGCAAAGCCAAGGACGCGGGAGCCAAGATCGCGTTCGACTCAAACTATCGGCCGCACCTGTGGGACAACATGGACGAGGCCCGCGACGCCATAAGCGCGCTGTGGCGCATCACCGACATAGCCCTACCAACAATCGAAGATGAACAGGCACTCTTTGAAGGCACGTCCGACAGCGCCATCATTGACCGCCTATTGGCGTCCGGCGCGACATTCGGCGCCCTCAAGAGAGGGGCCGTGGGTCCCTGTCCCTTTCCTGACCACGATGTTAGGAAAGACTTTGCTCCGGCTGAGACAGTTGTCGATACCACCGGTGCCGGCGACAGCTTTAACGGAGCATTCCTTGCGGCCATCGCGGACGGAGCCACGGCAACAAAAGCCGCTCATCGCGCCCACGAGATCGCCCGCCGAGTTGTCGCGGTCCATGGGGCGATAGCTTAGCCGGCACCCCTTGAAGACAGGAACACCCGCAAGGCGCGGGCAGCGCGAAACCGGTCCAGTGCCGCCGTTATTGATCCACGCCTTCTGAGGTAAACGCAGTCGTGTCTGGCTTATGCGACGATGATCCGCGTTCTGAATTCAGCTTGGATCATCTGCATGGCAGTGTCCGCAGATGTCCATGTGCCCTGCCCTTCGTGCAAACCAGCTTTTTGCAGCTTGTCGGCCATGACCGCCGCGAATTTCGACGTATCCATCACACGGTTCGGCGCGCCGTCGCGCCAAGTTGCCTCCGCTTGATCAGCAGGGTCATCAGACAGGGCAGCCCCTGTTTCAGGATGTCGAAGCTGTTTGTAAAAACCGGATTTCTCCCCGCTCCCGAGTGTGAGGCCAAAGTGCAGTGTCTCGGGTTTTTGGAAGATATCCAGGCTCTGGATTGGCCCATCATAGAGACAAAGCAGGGTATCATTGCTGAGCTTGTCCAGCCGCAGTAGCCGCGTCGCGTCCCCTTCGGACAGTCCGTTCATCTCGAACCGGAGCTCTGGCCATTTCGCAACCGCTTCCGATCGCAGCAAGAAGCCCGTTATCGGTCTGTGACGGATGGACGGAATTGGGTCGCGGGGCTCGTTCGCGTGCTGCCCAGGCAGTACGCGGCCCAAGCTGAACGCGCCGTCAAGGAGCGCCTCGACCCATTGCCAGTCCAACCAAAACAGGCGCAACGCCTCTCTTGGCAACATCTTCGCGCTTGGAACGAGGTATCCGAACGGCACGGATTTCAGCAGAGCCAGATCCTTAAGCCAAGACTCCAATTCCGGAAATTCGTTTGGCTGGTCGCTCTCTGGAAAAAGGTTTGCGAACATTTGCGCCTCGCCTTCGCGGTGAAGGCGTTGAGCGTGTTTGCGTTTCCAAGCCAAGAGTTTCTGAGCAAAAGGCTTGTCCCGAAGCGCAGTCAGTCGCCCAAGCTGCCAAGCGGCCCCGTAGGATACATCCAAAAGCTCGAACTCTGCATCCGAGGTGTAAAGGTCCTCGGCCGCATGCACGGCAGCAGCCCCATGCTGGTCCGACGCGGTGTTTTGTCCGGGAAGGAGAGGTCCATGGTACCAAGCCGCCCTTTCGCGACCTTCAGCGCATCGGTGAGGCAACAACACGTACCCGTTTGCCTTTTTCGTCGAAACAGCCGCAGTGTCCGCCTCATCAGCTGGGAGGCAGAGCCCGGCCTGACCGGTGTGACCGGATGACAAGCTGAGACCAAGCAAGATGTTGGTAAGGCTGCGCCCGTTTTTCCGACACGAAAAAGACCATGACTTCAGGCTGATCAACCGGATGGTTTCGTCGTCTCTGGCGCCTTGGAAATTGAAAACACCGCCTTCGTAGCGGTTTTCTAGCGAAACAAGATGCACGGTCGTCAGGCCGTCGATCATCGGCAGGCGGTTCGCGACCACCGCCGCCCGCTCAGTATTTTGGGAAAGTGCCTGTTCGGTATGGGTCTTGCGCACATGGCTGAGCAATCGAAGATCAGCCACAGTCGGTACGATGCGTCGCAGGAGCAAAGCCGGAACATCGATGACGGTGGCCGGATCGGACTCCGCTTGCCAGAAGTCCTCCATCTCGATCGATGGAAAAAATGGCGCAGTGCTTGAACCCAGAAACAGTTGGCCCGCTGTCGTGGGCTTGGTCTCTGGCGCTTCGGCTCCGTGAAACACCAATAAACCCAGCCAAGGTACATCTGTGCCAATCTCGGCCGAACGTTCCCACGGCAGCGTGGATCGTTCCAGAATGACGTGTGGCAGCACCGTATCATGATCGCCGCGACTGTGATCCGGCGGAAATACCTGATGGACAGCTTTGGGGTTCAGACTGGTGCGCTCGGCGGCAATACCGATTTTTCGATTGGTAGCAAAACTTGCCGGGTGTGGTTCTTGATCGACCCTGACGGTTTGAGTGACCGAAATCTCATACGCGCCTGCGCTGAGTGATGGCAGGTGGTTCTCAAGGAATGTGAGCTTGGCACTTCGGGTCATGTGTCGCTTGCCACCCCAAGATCAAAGGCATGAAGCAAATCGGCGGAAAGCTCTGTCATTTCGCGCCGGGTTCCGGAGGCGAGTTCCGCGCTTTGCGTCATGTCGCGGGGCGCCCAGTTTGGGTTTACGGCATGGGTCTTGACCCTTTCCGACAGAAGATGACCGTCCAGGCTGGCCGTGGCATCCGGATCTTGAACCTTGGCAGACCGGAGTTCCACACCGCAGAGGGCACCATCAAGATACCTTGGATCGTTTGCCGCTGGCCTGCCAGCTTGCGGAGCCCCCCACAAAGCCAAAGGGACTCGCTTGCGAATGTCGCGCAACACGAAATTGCCCGATGAAGGCTGCGTGATCATGACGGTTAGGTCGCTTTCGACATCGCGGTTTGATTTGCCCATGGGACGGATACCCATATGCGCAAATGTCAGGTCATGTCCTTCTGGCTCAATCCAACTTTGCAGGTTGGCCACGCGCGAGGCGGGAATTGCGCTTTCGATACTCAGGCAGAGGTCCTTTGCACTGACGACCCAAATGTCCTCACCACTGTCTGTCGCACCATTTGGAGAAACCGTCCGCAACAACCCGGACTTTAGGACGATGCTGCACACCTGTTCAGATTTGGGCAGGAACTTCTGACTGAAATCAGTCCACCCAAGCGGAGCGGAAACCGGCCCATGCCCGTTGTGCTCGATGACAAAGGTTTTGATCCCGATGTCGACCTCTGCGTGAACGGCAAATTCTGGCCCCCAAATGTGGAGCTTGGCGCTGACTTCGCCTTCGAATGACTTAGAAAGTCCGAAGGACTCGAACGTATAACTTGCGCCGACTGTCACCTCTATTTTGGCATCATAGGCGAAGGGTTCCCAAACGGCGATGAAGTTTGCGTTTGCGCGAAACCATGCCTTGAACGACCCGGAGCGGTAGACGGCTGACAGATTGCCGCCTGCCATGACTGCCGCGCCTGTCAGCCCGTAATAATAGGACCCCTTCAGCGAAAGCTCAGGCGTCACCTGCCAATTCAGCCTTATGCGGCTGACATTGGGGTAGTGATCGGGGGCTTCGAACTCGGGGTGGAAGCCGCCAACCGTCAGTACGAAGTCGCCAGAATGCTTGCCAGCAAACCATGAATAGAACGCGAAACCACCGGACAGTTTGCAATCGGGGGAAAACAGGAAACTGCCGTCCAAAACCCGTCCATCGATCAGCAATGCATCGGGTTCGATATCGGCGATCAATCCAATGCGTATTCGGGCCAAGGGCGGGGTCGTGGGGCTCTTGGGTGGCGTTTCCAAGGTGGATACACCCAAGAGACGCCCTTCGAGTTTGTGGCCAAAGCCAACCGTCACGAGGGCAAAGCTTTCAATGATCTCAAAGGTCGTGAAACGAACGCCGACGGCGATGAAACCATCATCTTCCGACGCGGGCAGGAAGGTGCGCAGATCAGCAAGCATCTTCTGCCCGCCTTCGGCAGAATTGTCGCCCTTGCCGCGCATCGCGGCGGCGACCAGCGGAAAGTCCTCAATCTGATCAATCGTCGGCGGGATCAGGCGGCGATTATAGCCAACGCCTGCGGCCAGCCCCGTGACAAAGAAATATGGCGGCCCGCCTATGGGGCGGTCCAGAACCGCGTAGAGGAACAACGATGTGTGACCGTCAATCTCTTCATAAGCGCCGACCGCTGATAGCGTCAGCGGCTTGGTCTTGAGAAGCGCTGCACCGGCAAAACGCTCAGAACCATCTGGGTCGACTTCCCGCAACAGATCGCCACTGATCGTCACCGCAGGATTGCTGTAAGCAAGAGATATTCCATCCAGCGCCAGCGCCGGGTGTTCAAGGTCATCAAGCTTGAACCCAAGGCCCAGACCATCAAGACCCATGTGCAACCCGCCACCCGAGAGAGTGGCATTAAAGGTCACCCAAACGCGGCTGTCGCGCAGCGCCAATCCCACACCATCAATATCGAGAGGACCAAGTGAGAAAAACGGGTCTTCCCCCTTAGCGTCCTCTGCCTCGGCGTCGTGGGTGTCGTCCGTGTCGCCGCCAAGCGGGAGCGTTAGGTCCAGACGGCGGTTTCCCATCCTAAGGCCTGAGGCCAACTGCACCCCTGATGAGATGCCGGAAGTTGGCAGAAATGAACCGAGATCGGTTTGGGGAAAAAGGGCGCTCCAACCTTGAGCCTCTTTGGCGTCAATGCTGATGTTGCTGAAATGGAGTTGCAGACCATCAACGGAGACGCCTTCATCCCCTGGCATAGCATTGCCGATCAGCGGCAGTTCCGACCAGTCCATCCCCACCGACGCGCCCAGATCCACGGCAGCCAGATACTTGGCATCGTCGTCCTTCTCGCCGCTTTCATAGGCAAAGCGCAGCAAGGCATTTTTCAGCTCTAATCCCTGTGGGATCGGCTCGGCCAAGTCCTTGGACACAGACGCCACCAAGGCGCGGATATCGACATTGGCGTTCAGCAGACTTGCTGCAAATCGCGTCTGGGAGCTATCACCCCCGAAATGCACCTCTAGCTCTAGAGGAGGATCGCCATCCAGAACCAATCGGCCTGACAGATGTGCCCGACCACCGGTGCGCCCAACCCCAATTCGCATCAAAAGATGATGGCCTGAGAGCTCAATGCGAACCGCGCAAAGCAGTTCAAAATCGCCGCCCGGCGCGCCGCTGACATCGAGTTCGACAACAGCGATCTTGCGCAGGACGTCAGGCAGAGTCTTGGCCAGGTCCGGCTCTACCAAGGCGTCGACGACCGTGGCCACGGTCACGTGGTCAAGACCCGGCGCATGCGCGTCAAAGACCATGGCCGCGTCGTCGCGGCTGAACTCTAAAACAAGCGGCACAGGTCCGGTGCCGAGCACAAGATTTGCGCTCAGTTCGAATTGGAACTCAATTCCAGACGACGTGTGTGGGGACGAAGTCACTCCTCGTCTTGGGCTGGACGATTGATCGTCACCCGAGCCTGTTGCAGCTTGATTTTGTCATCGACAACATCGGCGATTTCCAGCTTTTCCAGATTGGCGATCACTGTGGCGTTAAACGACGTCTTACCGCGCGTGCCATTAAGTTTTGGAGGGACGGCGAGGTCGAACTCTTCAATGCGGAAAGAGATGTCACCAACCCCATGCCCAAGCTGATCCAATTGGTCTTTCAGACCTTGCAAGCCAAAAACATCTTGGGCCAGCGCTGCAAATTCGCTGGCTGAACCAACGTCGAAACCTTCTTCCCCAAGGCTGAGTGAAAGACCGCCGTCGCCGTCTGTTTGGGGGGCTGGGAATTGGGTTTTGTTGGACACCTCGAAATTCATCGGCTTCATCTCGCCGCCTTGTTTAATGCCAACCGTAATTTCTAGTTTGAAGTCTGCCATGTATTGGGTCTCCGATGTGATCAATTTTAATTTGCTTTGGGCTTCAATACCCAAGGTTTGCTGGAATGCAGGGTCAAGCTCTGCGGTGATGGGTATGTCTGAGGATGGGTCGTGGGTGATAGCGTGGACCGGGGTGTCCCAAAGCGCCGAGCGCGAGGTCTGATCGCTCAGTGCTTCGGAAATCCAACCGGGATGCGCCTCCGCAACCGCGCTGATCAGATCGCCCACGGTTGTCGCGCCTATGATGGCGTCATCATCCATGGGCGCTTTGGCCTTTGTGGTGGGGCAAGATGAACGGCTTCATTAACATGCAATGGATCCGTCGCGTTTGAACCCACAGTTCTTTGTCACGAAATCGTGGATCTTTTCGTTGATCAGTTTCTCGAAGTTTCTGCCATCCAACACCTCAGCCATCAATTCCATCGCGACCTCGCTCGCGACAGTTTCCACCGCGCGATCCTCGTCCAGAAACAGCCGCATTTTCCCGCGGTGAAAGCTAAATCCAAATGCGCCGTCCCCTGAGATTTGTCCGTTTACGACAGGCCAAAACTGAATGGCGTCGGGGATCACCTTCATTTCCCACCCAGATTGTCCTTTTTCGTCGGCAAACCGGATTGAAGGCCATTTGCTGCGAATTTCCAATGCAGGCACCGACTGTTTGTCCGACCGTACATCCTGCAACAAGATGCCCGGCGCCCCGTGTTCTCTGCGTTTCAATGTCATGTTGCCATCGGCGCTTAGGCGCATGGCGGTCCAGATGCTGTCCAACGCAATGTTGCGACTTATGCTGAACTGCTCACCCGACATGCCAAGGGTCCATGTGTTGGAAAAACCCTCACCCAAGTGAACGCTTGCCGGTGAGCCGCGAACAAACAAGGAGCCGTTGACTTTCGCGATGCCATTCACATCTAGCGACGATGTCGGGGTTGTTGTGCCAATGCCAACTTTTTCGTCAAAGACTGCTCCGCCTGCTACGTGGAGCCGCGCCTTTGGGTCGGCGGTCCCGATGCCTACATCCCGCCCACGCATCACCAGCGGCTGCTTATGCAAGGCAACATTCGTGTGCGTGCGCGCAACGGTGCGATAGTCACATTTGCCGTGAACCGGATTAACCTGAAGGTTCTGGAACACCAGATGCAAATTGCTTTGCCCGGTCGGCGCTGCGGTGACAGGCAGTTCGATCTTTAGGTCCAGACGCTCGCCTGGGACAATCTCGAAATCGGACCCAAACGACAGTAAAAAACGCGTGTCCCCTGCAACCATGTTGGGGCGGTCCACAGAACCACCAACCGTGACCACATTCACATTCTTCAGCCGAAAGGAAGAGGTGTCAGCGATGCTGACTTTTGCGTTTTTCAGCAAGGTCGCATGCCCAAGTGCCCAGGGCTTTTCAATGGGCGCGTCCTCGCTGCCGGGCTGCAAATCCAGCGATATCGCCAAAGTGGTTCCATCGGCGAAATCGCTATTTGTAAACTTGAATGAATGATCCTTTGATTTCCCGCCAAGATAGTTGGCAATGTTCTCGATCCGAAGAGTCAGCACATTCACAGGTGCGTTCGAAAGGACCTGCCCAGCTGTGCCTGTTTTGTCGTCCCAGTCGTTCAGGATCGTGTCCGACCCCAATACGTCGAACCGCAGTCCTGAGATCATGCCTGTCTTCGGCGCGCAGGCGTTCGATTGAGCCATAGCGGGGACCGTCCAGATCAGCAAACCTGCAAGGGCGAAAGCGATTATTCGGTGAAAAGACGGCATAACAAAATCCTATTCCTAAGACATCTCTACGGTCTGGGTGCGCGGCGCAGAACGAGCCAGCCATCGCGTATTTCGTGTTGTGCTTGAAAGTTCGGGTCTGGCCCAACGTCGCCAATGCTTGGCTGGTCCTCTGGGTCAGAGCTGATTTCCGTCCAATCGTCACCGCGTCGCTCCAGCCACGACCAAGTCGATCCTGCTTCCGGCCCGAGTGGCAGGCGCAGCATAGACCGGTCTGACAGGATCGGCGCAGCCTCGAATGTCACCTCGATCGCCTCCAGCGCGTCGGCATAGGCCTCACGTGGCAGCTCTATGGACTTGGTCGGCAAGATGCCGGTGGTTGCGTGCACCTTGCAGCGCGGGTCCATGAAAAGCGTCAGGGTTTGTGGTTCGGCCCCAAACGTATGGGTGATGTTAACCGGTTGGCTGTCTTTGGCCGGGCCGTGCGTTCGGATACTGGGGCTAGGCTCGGTGGTGGATTGCGGCGCGTGGAATGTTTGGTCCCGAAAAGAGATTTCGCCCGTCTCGGAGCGATCTTCCACCCAATAACCGATCAAGCCGTCGTTCAATTGATGGTACTCGCCCAGCCGGATCGGAAATCGTATGTCTTCGATGCCTTTGGTTGTTCGAACCGATTTCCCGGTTTTGTCCCAACGCTCCATATCGTCGGCAAAGCTCGTTTCGGTACGATCAATCGCGGCGGGTCCTTGCAACTGCAGGTCCAACATCGCCCGAACAACGGCAATGGGACGCCCACACAGCAACGCCATGCTTTTATGCGCCTCGGCATCAACTGGATCGATGTGTTCCAAGGCATTTTGCAAAGTGACCACCAATGCCTCGCCAAAACCGCTTTCTGTCTGCATCGAATGCTGGATTTCGGTGACGACACGGCGCAAGTGGTCATTCGAAATTCCACCGACGTTCAAAACGCTTGAGCCGCCCGGAGCGGGTGTCCAGGTCGCGTCCACGCCAAGCTGGCCTAGAGCCGCACCATCAGCCGCATAGACTGCCAAGCTGTTGTCCAGAAAGTTTGGCAGGATCCAACCGCAAAGCGGCGTCGCGGCGTCGAAGGCCTCTCGGTCTTTTGCTTCTGAGGTTTCCGCATCCAGCCACCGGAAGAAAAGCCGCGCGGGCTGTGTGATGCGTGGCGATAGGGTCAGGTGGCCTGGCTGATGCCCATTGTCAGAAGGCGTCGCCATCTCGCTCAGCACCTGGTCTGAGCGATCAATCTCCATGACCTGCCCGAAACAGTCGATAAGTCGCAATTGGCTGATGCTCAATGCGCCGGACCGCACGGGCGAAAACGTACTGACCGGTCGAGGTGCCCAGACGTTGCTATTCCCGATAAGATTGGCAAGCCGGTGTACAAAGCCATTCCGTTCCGCGCTCTCCATCCGGGGGTCATCAACAGGCAGTTGCAACGTCTGCTTGTGGGTCAGGAGCGTCGCGTTAAAGCCACTCAGAGACTGGCTAAGGACACCGAACCCGTCTCGCGTCATAGCCACATAAGCCTGCAACGCAGCTTCGATGTCTGCGTTGCTTTGCGCCCAATCATAGGCGCGAATTATGTCGCACAGGTTTTGATCAAACGCATCGGTCGAGCGGTCGACCGACGGCAAATATGCGTCCAACAAAGCCAGTTCCAAAGATCCTGTTTCCGGATCATTGCTGTTCCGGTCCGACCTTTGCGAGCGCTTGAAATCAGCAAGCATGGCGCGGCGAAGAAAGCTTTCAAACCGAGCGACGGCCACGTCTTTGATCTGCGGACTGACCAAGCTTGTCCCGACAACCGTGACCAAGCTTGGTACATCGGGCCCTTCTTCCAGAGTTAAATTCGTATCTGTGTCAGAAAGCTGGAACGGAGACACTTCGCCGGTCAAGGCGTCGGACGTTGCCGAGGGGTAATACTCAGCGCTCCATTCCACCATGTGAGCGGACCACGTGTTTCTTTTCCAGACCTGAGGCGGGCTCACAGCATCTAGGACACGCCTGTTTTCTGCGCTGACCGCCTGAACCAAATCCTTTACCGGATCGTCCACTTTGACGATCGCAATTGGCAGCGTTCCGTCTTTGGCCCGTAATGGATGCGACTGCGATCGGGCGCACGGCCCCGCGATCAAGATGGACGGTTCCTTTGGCTGCCAGCATCGTGGCGCGGCGCGCGTAAACAAACCAAGTGCAATCGGAGGTGTTTCAGTGTCGTTCTGTGCCGCCTCGCTGGCGACGCGTGCGTTCATGTCCTCAATTTGCGAAATCAGGTTTGCCGCCGCCGCGCTGACACGGGCTGCATGCTGCCCGCTGGAGATGACGTCTACGGAAGTCACGTTTTTAGCGTCTGTCGCGCTTTCAACTGAAAACTCACCGCATTCTGCGATCAGACCCTCAACCTCGGGTACTGCGTGGTTTTCCAGATAATCGCGAATAATTTGCGCCGAAACATGTCGTCCGCGATAACCCGTCACCGGTGTGTTCGCGTCGTCACCATCAGATTGGCCTGACTCTGCGCCGAAAGGATCGGTTTGTGCATCATCACCATCGCCGCCTAGCCCTAGGGCGGTCTGAGCGTCCTCGCCGGTGTCTTCATCGGTCTCATGGTAAAGCGACAGCTGATATTCGTACCAATCCGAGAACAACCGACTCCGCAGCGCTGCGATCCGATCCTTTGTGCGATCAAACTGTCTTTGGGCCTCGTTCAATGCAGCAAGAGCGTCTGCCAAGCCTGCAGGAACACCCTGATTTGATGTTTCGCCCGCCTGTGACAGCGCCGAAATGCTCCAAAGACGACCGGCATCCCGCGCCGTGAAGCTTTTGTCATGACGCACAACATTGAATTTCGCCGCCCGGTCCACCGACGCCTCAGCCAAATCCTCGTGCTGGAAAATGGCATCAAAGACGCTGGCAGAACTGTCTGGGACGACGTCTCTGGCGAGATAGGCGGCGAGAGCCTCTTCACCGTTGCTCGCCAAGCTTACCGAACTGACTTGCAATGCGCCAACGGTCTCGGGGGCAGATTCAGGCGCAAAGTCCAGCCTTCCGTGGCACAGAATGCCGTCCAGCTCCGACAGTGCCGTTTGTGTTTCTTGCGCAACTGACCAGCCAAACTCACGACGCAGAACATCGTTAATTGTACCTTTCGATGACAGAAGGCAGTCTCTCGCTTGACTTAATAGGTCGTCATCCAGATTCGAATACCAACCGAGGAGCTCATAGCTGAGCCCCGTGAGGTCATTGTCGTCTCTGATGTCCGTGTCGTGAAAACCAAAAACACTCCTGCAATTTGGATAATAGCTCGCAAAGGTCGGCTCACCATACCCAATCGCTGTCAAAAGAGATTGGCCATCGGTCCCGCGCAGGTAAGCCGAACCCGGCTCGGCAGTCGTCGCTTCGTCAAGTCTGACGGTTCTTCCCAACAACCTGAAAGGGGTTTGGTCGTCAGATAGAAACGGGAAGGAAACCGCGTCGTGGCTGGCACCGGGTGGATGCAAGTAATCGCTTTCGATGATCCATTGGGCTGCTCCCAACTGCGGGCTCGCGCGTGAGACGAGCCAACGGTTTGGCACTGCTGGAAATTGACCGCCGCCCTGCGCGTTAGCGGAGGGGCGTGTCAGTCCCGCAGGCAAATGCCAATGCAAATGAACCCCTGATTTCAAGGACAGGTCCGGTTGCTGAAATTCAGCAGGAACCGTTACCTCACTGACGAATGGAGTGTCAGGATCAGCTTTGCCCGGTAGATCACTAAACTCCGCAGACGGCCCCAAAACGGAAACAGAAGTGTTTCCTCCTGCAACATAAAACGCCGTCAAAGCCGTCGGTAAAATACATCTCTGGCCCAAAAATCCCCCAACCAGCCACAGAAAAAAATGCGTCGCTTTATCACTATGACTTTGACGCTAGACGCTTTTTTCAATCCGATCAACGAAGGTTTTCTAGCACGAGATTGCGTGCACAGTGCGCAAACACTCCGGAAGGACCGGCGGCAGCATACTTGCAGCCACCATCTCCTCAAAGTGCTTCTCGGTCAGTTTAAAAGGCGCACCAACCGCTGCCGGGGTACGAGGCCATGGTGCTGACCTGTCTCCGACGCCTTAGCTATGTCATCGCCTGAACAGAGGACGGCACGCGACACAGAAAGGCGTCAAAGCTAGCTTTCGACGCTTATACAGCGTTCGGTAGACCTGAGCTCTTCACGGCCATTCTCCACTTCGTAGCATTAGGCTGGGTCCTTGCAGAGCATCCCGCCGGTAGGACTACACGCCTTGATAAGCTACTGCCTTGCCGCTAGCGTTGCCCCGAAGCGCCTTATTAGACACCTGAGCGCAACGGAGTGGGTCGATCCAATGTGCACACTCAACCAACAGGAATAAATTAAATGAATTCGAATAAGGGAATTGACGCGAAGGCGGAGAGGCAACGGCCAGCATATCAACCGCCGGCACTCATGTGCCTTGAGGTCGATGAAACCGAAGGCGGGTCTGTTGGGAGCCTAGAGTCGGCCATAGCCGGCACATGTGGATCGTTGGGCCATACGGATTTTGGCCTTTGTTCGTGATAGCATAACGCCTTGCGTCTGCGCGCTGCCGATCAGGCCGATCCAAGGGCCTCAACGGTCAGCTTTACGCAACACCGGTGATGGATGACGGGCTTTTCCGGCAGCGTTTGTGGGGGCGTAATCACACAGCAAACTTTGCGTACTCATTCTAGGCCAAGCGCCACGGATCGAAACCCAAAATGGTTTGACGAACGATGTTAACGGCGATCAACGCGGTCTTTTGGTGCCCTGAGCCGGACCGTGTTTCTAGCAATATTCAACGCGCCTTTGCCGAAAGGGTTTCAACAGGCAAGGCGGCCGCAACTACGACCGGCGTAACCGCGACAAGCACACTGGCCTGTCACACCTTCCCCTCGAACAAGCCGGGCCAACCTGCGCCACGCGCCACCGGCATGTACCAAGACGCGTCGGTCCACGTTGTTTGCGCGGCCCATCTGACAAATCGCAAACCACTCGAAAAGCAGCTCGGCTTGCCCGCAGGCAGTGATCCCGCCGTCCTCATCGCGGCCCTCTACGCGCGCGACGGCATTGCAGGTCTTGACCAGTTGGCGGGCGCCTTTGCTCTAGTGCTCCATGACCTTGCCACCGACACAGTGATCGCCCGCCGCGATCCATTTGGCGTTTGCCCTCTGTTCTGGGCATGGGGCGCGGGCGGCCAACTTGCTTTTGCTTCCTTGCCCGAGGTGTTGATCGACGCAGGCGTCATCAAGGCAAAGCGCAACCTGGATGGCGTCGTGGACTTGATCGCCAGTAGTTCCGCAGCGAAACCCCGAACGCTGATCACTGGTCTCTACCGCGTGCCCGCAAACTCGCAGATGACCTTTTCTGCATCCGACGCGGGCAGAGTCCCAGCTGCCAAGACATGCTGGCGCCCCAGCCCTGCGCCAGACGCCCCAAAGGACTTCGACGGATGGTCGCGCGAATTGCGGCGTCTGATGGACCGGGCCGTCGCCACCCGGATACCCACAACAGGGGATCTTGCGGCCTCGGTCTCATCCGGTCTCGATTCGACATCCGTCACCATGCTTGCCGAAGCCCACCTATCGGACGATCAACACATCTTTGCCTCTACCTATGCTGCCTCGGAGGAAGCGGAACAAACCTATTCGGGATTGTTGGACGAAACGGAGGTCGCTCAACAGGTCGTGGCTGGATCGAACCGCATCTCGTGGCGGCGTCACCGGCTCAAACCCAAGATAGACCATAAGCCTGCCGAGCTGGGGGTCATTGCGTGGCAATTCGACGAGGGTGTTCCTGAATATGAAACAGCAATTGCTGCCGCGCAAAGCGGGGCCGACGTCCTGTTGACGGGATGGGGTGGCGACAATGCCGCCAGTTACAAAGGTCTGGGCACGCACGCCGCCCTTCTGAAAAAGGGCAACCTGCGCCAACTTCGTTTGCTGGCGGATGCGCGTAAGCTGCGGGGCCGGAAACGACTGAAATTCTATGCCCGCGCCGCCGCCGATACCTTGATGCCGCAAGGCACCCGCCTGCGCGAGCTGTTCTCGGGCCCCAAGCGCGAGACGATGAACTACAACCACCGAATGTATACGGGCTTCAAACCCCAATATCGCGCAAACAGCGACCTGTTGGAGTTTCGAACAAGCGACACGCAAACCAACCGTCTAAGCTAAGTGATGAGCCCGGTCCTCGCCTTGCGGATTGAGATCCTCGCCTGCCACGGCCTGCGCCACGGGCTCCGCTATATACACCCACTTCTAGATCAGGACCTGATCAACTTTGCCCTTACTTGCCCGCCAGAGTTCGAATATCGCGATGGCCTTTTCCGTGCACCGATCCGCGCCGCGATGGATGGCATCGTCCATGACGCAGCCCGCCTACGCGATCAGGACGGACTGCCTTTCGTCGAACTCGGCCTTCACATCGCGCGCTTAATCCCTGCCATGAAGTCAGAGCTCAACCGCCTGGAAAAGGACCCGCGCCTACACGACTATTTCGACTTCGACTTTGTGCGGCGATCCATGGATCGCCAACCCACCGTGAAAGTAGCGGAAGCCCACATCATCCAAGTCGCCACGACCGGTCGCACAAGCCAATGGCCCCTTAACAGCTCGTTTATCGCTATTTCAAACATGATGGCGTTGCAGAAGGCGCTTGATGAAGAGATGCCCGGCGAAGTTTCCACTGCTTCTAGCAAGCCGCGCTAAGCTCAACGGTGTTTACCGTCTCTGCCACTAGATCATCTATGCACATCTCAGGAAACAATCTGAATAATGGCTAACCGTGGTGATTGACTGTCCACTAAGGATGGAGGGTGTGTTGGCGACGCCTGCCTGGGAAATAGTTATTCCGTCGGGTGGACGCCATGGTCTTTGGAACCGGAACTAAGGGCGCAATATCTACGTCGCAATACAATGTTATTTCATAACATTTTTTGTTTGTTTTTTTTGCGAGAATGCACGGCTACCAGCTTTCCATCATCTGACAAAACCAGTCGGAAATGAAACGCAAACTAGGGACCACATCGCATAAGGCCTGACAGGCCAAAAATAGACGATGCTGCCGTACCCGGCCAGTCTATCCAACCGGTGAAGTGCCAGACCCGCGCGCAGGTTTTAACGGGTGGATGTCGAACCAGACCGGTGTGACGGAAACGCTGATGGGGATCGACTATGATCTGAACCTGTATCGCCGCATGGCGGAGGGTATTGAGCAAGCCAGCCCAACAACATGGCGGGTGATGCTGCGGGATGGGGTGATATTCCATGACGGCACACCGGTAAACGCCGCCGATGTAGTAGCCTCCATCGAGGGCATTCTGGACGAAAAACACCCAGGTCATAACGCGCGAGTTGCCAAGCTGCTGGACCTCGCGGGTATATCTACTGACGGCGACAGCGTTGTGGTGTTTGAGACAAACAGTCCGAACTCTGCCTTCCCATGGACGCTGTCTGATCCGGCGATTGAGGTTCTTGGTGCGGCATCTGAAGGCTTCCCGATCAATGCCACAGGTCCGTTTGTTTTCCAGGAAGCGATCCCAGAGCAGCGTTATCGTGTCGAAGCGAACCCAAACTACAGGCTCGGCGCGCCGGGTATTGCCGAGATCGAGGTTGTAGGCATCCCGTCGCCTGCGACTGCCGCGCTGGCCTTGGAGGCGGGCGAAGTAGACATGGTGATCAATTATCCCGAGACGGATTACGAGCGCATTCTAGAGACTGGCGCTGCAGGTTTCACCGCTGCAACAGCGCGCCTCTATTTCTACACGATGAACGCCAAAGCCGGGCCAATGTCGAACCCACTGATCCGGCAGGCACAGGCTGGGCCGCTGATATCGCCCCAACCTATGACCCGGCCAAGGCCGAGGCTCTGCTGGCCGAGGCTGGCGCGGTAAAGGAAGCCGGGCCGTGAATGCTCAATGGCGAACCGCTTGAGATCGACATTGTAACCTATTCCTCGCGCGCGGCGCTGCCGCCGACCGCGGAGCTAACGCAGGCCTTCCTTGCCGCGATTGGGGTCAAAGCCAACGTGCGTGTCGGTGAATGGGGCGCGAGTAATGACCTGATCAAGGCGAACGAGGCAGACATGTTCCTGCCGACCTGGGTGATGACACCACAGGGCGATCCGGGCGGCGTGCTGGAAACCCTGCTGAAAACGGACGGCGGGTCAAATTCAGGCGGTTATAGCAACGCCGAGTTGGACGCGCTGCTGGACCAAGGCCGCGCCACCTTTAATCAGGACGCACGTGGCGTGATCTATGTTCAGGTGCAAGAGATCATCGCCGCCGACGCCGCCATGATCCCCGTTTATCACGTGAACCAGGTGAACATCGCTAAGCCCGGTCTGGAAGGCTACCGCGTTCATCCGACCGAGACCTACTGGGTCACGCTCGAAACGACGCTTACGGAATAACCCTCCGATGAAACTGACGGTGTCCGGCCTCAGAGCGGTGCTCTCGGGTCAGACGATTCTGCACCCGACATCGCTGTCGATTGCGACCGGCGACAGAATTGGTCTGGTCGGATCATCCGGTTCCGGCAAATCCACGCTGTGCCACGCGCTGATCGACGATCTGCGCGCGCGGGGGCATAGCGTCAGCCATGGGCCACAAAGCCCGGACGAGGCGCTCGATCCGTTGCGGAGTATGGCGTTGCATTGGCGCGAGGCCGAACGCGCCTCGGGTGTTGCAGACGTAGATCGCGCGGCGCTGTTTTCTGCGCTGGGCATTGAAAGCGGGGACATGCGCAAACGCCCCTGGGGGTGGAGCCGCGGGATGCAGCAGTGTGTTGTCATGGCGATGGCGCTGATTGGGACACCTGACTTGATTGCACTGGATGAGCCGACTTCTGCGCTCGCCCCCGTGGGTCGCGGCAGCCTCTATGGATTTGCTAGACCGGCATTTGCAAGGGCGCAATACGGCGATGATGTTAATCACTCACGACCTCGGCCTTGCCGCGCGGCGGGTCATAAAGCTGATGGTGATGTCAGACGGTAAGCTGGTCGAGGAAGGCGCGACCGAGACCATTTTTTTGACACGCCAAAAGTCCGCCGCCGCGCGCACGCTGACAGACCATAAGAGTTGGGCAACGGTGCCGTGCTAGACATATCCCAAGTGTCCGTCCGCCGTGGCAAGAAACCAACTTTGCACGACGTTTCTTTGCGCTCACCGGCGGGACAGCCCCTCGCGGGCGTAGGCGAAGGCCTTTGCGCATACACCACAATCCGACTACGGGCGAACCCTGCGCAACGCCGGAATTGCGCTGGGCTCTCTGGAGTCTGCGGCATGATCGTGACGCTTTCCGGTCTGTTGCTTCGCGCAGCGGTCGTGCTGTTGGGCACGGCGTTGGTCAACTTTGCATTGCTCTGGAACTCACCGGGGGACCCGGCGCAGGCGATTGCGATGGCAAGGTTCGATGCGCTGTTGACCGAGGACGTAATTGATCAGGTTCGCGCCGAGGCAGGTCTGAACCGAACGTTCTGGGTCGCGTTCTGGGATTGGCTGGGTCCAGTTCTGACATTGGATTTTGGGCATTCAGCGGTGACGGACCGCCCCGTATGGCCCGATGTGAGCCACGCGATGAGCTATAACTTCCGACTGGCCATGGCCGCGCTGACAATCCGGCTCGGCACATCATTGCCGCTTGCCTACCTTGCCACGCGGCGACAGGATGTTTGGCTGGACCAGGCATCGGTCGCGGTGGCCACGCTAAGCACAGCGATCCCGGCCTATTGGCTGGATCTATTGCTGATCCTGATCTTTGCCGTCCATCTGGCGTGGTTGCCCGCTATGGGTGCCCGTAAACCGGCCCATGCGGTCCTGCCTGCTGTGACACTCGGGCTTGGTGTGGCGGCCTCAATGACGCGGATCATTCGGTCGGGCATCTTAGAAGCGCGCGCGGTGGTCTTTGGGGTTCGCCTTTGTCGGGTAGCTCATCAGCCGTGTCATAGGAACGGCGGTCGGCCTGCTCGCAGCCTTGGGTGGGCGCGTTGCGGCCTGGGTCATGATGCGGACAACGGATTCCTTCCTTGCGTTCCCTGAACTCGTCGCGGCCATTGTCATCGCAGGGCTAATGGGGCCGGAACGTGGAGCCAGATATTTGCTTTGGCTGTAACTGGTTGGATGCGCTACGCGCGCGACGCACGGGGCATCGGGCTGTCGCTCCAGACCCGAGGTTACGTCATCCAAGCGCACCTGGCCGGGATGTCAGGGCTGGCTATTGCGCGTTGGCATTACCTTCCATCGCTCTTGCCATCGCTGACCGTCGTCTGGACCGGTATGTTCGCGCGCGCGATCCTTGGCATCTCCGCCATCGGGATTCTGGGATTTGGGGTGCAGCCACCCAACCCGGAATGGGGCAGCATGTTGCTGGACGCCCGCGTCCATATTCGGTCAACGCCGCTGCAAATGATACGGCCCGGGCTGGCCGCGATGATCAGTGTTCCCGCCATCAGTCTAGCGGGTGACGCGCTACGAGACGCCTTGGCCGAAGAGCCGGAGCGGCAATGACGGACAACGCCCCACTTGGCATCACACTTCGCCTGTTATCCGGCTTTTTGTTTGCCGGGATGATGGTCTGCGTCAAAGCTGAAAGCGACGCGGTTCCTTTGGGTGAGATCGTCTTTTTCCGTTCCTTTTTCGCTCTGATCCCGTTGGTGATCTTTCTATGGCTTCGGCACGAATTTCCAAACGTCCTTGCCACCAAGCGCCCCGGCGCACATCTGCTCCGTTCAGGCTTCGGCGCCCTCGCCCTCTTTGCATCCTTCGCGGCACTTGCCCGGCTGAACGTCGCCGAGGCCAGCTTGATCGCGCAGCTGTTGCATGTTCTGACAGCCATCGCCGCCGTCGTCCCGCTAGGAGAAAAGTCGACGGTCTGGCGGGTCGCAGGCCTAGCGCTTGGGTTTGCCGATGTGATCGCACTGGTTTGGCCGGAACTGGGCAGCGAAGCCGCGGGTGACAGATTAACTGGCTATTTTCTTGGTTTAGCGTCCGCCGTTCTCGCCGCGCTCGCGCTCATCATGGTGCGAAGCCTGAATACATTGGAAAGCCCGGGCGCCATCGCATTCTACTTTGTTGTGGCTTCCATGGTTGGCGGCTTGGTCACCTTGCCTATGGGTTGGGTCTTACCAAACGGCTGGATGCTCGTGGCTTTGATCGGTGCTGGCGTATTTATGGGCTTTGCCTACATCGCTATGACGCTCGCATTCCGCTACGCTGAGGCATCTCGCCTCGCACCGTTTTAATACGTCGCATTGCTATGGCCCTTGCTCGCTGATCTGCTCATTTTCAACCAACCGCTGGCCACAGCTTTCCTATTTGCGTTTGTGTTGGTTTTAGGGGCGGCCTTGATCGCGACTAAAGAGCCAAAAGCAAAGTAAAATTCCTTCGCAGCAACCCAACAAAGCTGCTTCGCGCTGCTGAAAGGCTGCTTAGGTCAAACTTACTCCAATACTTGCAATTGCGACGAACTTCCGCTGCCCGCCTTTGATGTCGACTTTAGTGAACGGCCCAAAGCAGCCACTCCTCGAAAGGAAATTGCTGCATCGCGGCTTTCCCAACGCAGACCTTGGAAACACAATCCCCAAGACCAACGGTCTAGAAGTTTGGATTGATACGACGGAGTGGACTGACGAACTTCCGAGGCACGTTCAAAGGTATTCTTTTCTAAGCAAATGGATTGCTGGGCATGTCGGGCGTTTCAAACATCGGGCGAACTGTCTTTTTCGTAGACTAAGATTTGGGCGGTGCAGCGACAACCAAGAAGCATCATTTCGGGCCGCTCTTTATCAATTCGCCCTGACGTTCCACCGACACAGGCATGTAGGCGCTGACGGTGGTAACAACGTTTGAATGCCCAATGTTCTGAGAGAAAGCCTTGAAGCATTCCAGCGTTGGGTAGTGCCGCTCGGCCCATTTCACCAATGTCTTGCGGAAGGCGTGTGGAGTGAAGGTAGGCAGTCCGGCGGCAATGAAGGCGGACTTAATCAGTTGGCGGATTGCTTTAGCGTTACGGTAAGTATCGCGCTTCAGGCCAATGACGCAGAACACGCCGCCTGCCTGGCCCATTTCATGGGCGCGCCGGACTTGATTGCTTTCGACATGGGCCAATGCACGCTCAATGGCGTCCGGGTGCCATAAGTTGCTTTCGTTTGCCAGTGTTGAAAACGTCGCCCGGAAGCCAAGTGCTGTCATTTCACCGCTGGAGTACCCCAATCGGTCCAGCGCGGCGTTCAGGGTATTCTAGCTCATAGGCCGGTGGAATGATCTCAACTCGGGAACAGATATCGCCCGTTCCCATTGATCCGGCGCAGATCATCCAGCAACTCAAAAGCCTGCTTTGCCAGCGGAACGCTATGAGGGCGGCGCATCTTCATTCGATCCGCTGAAATTGTCCAAACGGCATTTGCGAAATCAATCTCAGTCCATTCCGCATGGCGCAACTCACCGGGGCGTTGAGCAAGCAAAGCTTGCAACTGCAAAGCAATGCGCGTCGTCACCTGCCCTTCGAAACCGTCAACAGCGCGCAGCAACGCGCCCAGCGCGTTCTTTTCAGTGATAGCCGCACGAGATTTTGGTTTGGGCCGGATTAGCGCATCGCGCAAGGGATGCGCCGGATCGAACTCTGCCACGCCGCTCGCAACAGCAAACCTAAACACCGCGCTAATCTTTGCGCGCAAGCGTTGAGCAGTTTCGTAGTTGCCCTTCGCTTCTACCTTTCGCAGACAATCCAAGATCATCGGCGACTTAATGTCCGTGATGGCCATCTTGCCAAAATCCGCCTTGGCCATGTCCAGCAGCCATGCGTTTTTTGTTTGCGTAGCCTTGGCTCGGCCTTCCTGCCGCCCCTTTTCCAAAAAATCATCCGCAATCTTTTCAAAGGTATGTTCTGAAATGGCGCGACGGGCTTGTTTTTCCGCTTGTTTTGCCGCGCTCGGGTCAATCCCCTTGGCGAGCATAGCTTTGGCGCTTTCGCGTGCGTTCCTTGCATCGGCCAGTGAAACGGCTGGATACGCCCCGAAGGACAACCGCTTTTCACGCCCTTCAAACCGATACTTCAAGCGCCATAGTAGCGATCCCGCCTTTGTAATTTCGATGTACAGCCCACCAGAGTCGCTGACCTTATAGGTCTTTTCCTTGCGTTTGAGATTCCGAAGCTTCGTATCGTTCAACGGCATTGGGGGCATCCTAAAACCAACTATTCCAACCATGCCCCCAATCATGCCCCCAAAGCGGCGGCATAGTGCTGGACGGGAGGAAACCCCATCGGACGACCGGAAGCGCGAAAGCCCTGTTTTATTGGGCTTTATCACATGTAGTTGCTTATCTTCGGATGTTTAAGTGGTGCCCGGGGGCGGAATCGAACCACCGACACGAGGATTTTCAATGCGCGTCACGGCGGGTTAACCCGTTGATATTGATGGACTGAAAACGAACTGTGCTAGCGTTGTGCTAGATTTGAGCATGGGCACGCAGACTGCGTCATTGAAAGTTTCAATGGCCATCAAAGTGAAACGTCCCGCAGAACTATAACTCGGAGATATCCTGAGGAAGGCAACTTGGAGTTCTTCTGCCAAGATAGCTCACCGACTTGGTTAGATCACAGTGTTTCCGTTGACGCAGACCAAGTGCACCCCATGATCCATTGATGTTCTATGCGACATACACGATGCCCCGCACTGCAACAATCAGCTGCATAGATTGACAACTTACATTGGTGGACAACTTTTCAGGATACTACAGGCGGTGCAAAAGCGCCGCTCCAAACTCGTCCTTTATAGACGCATGATCAAATTGAAAGAATTTTGACCCCTGAAACGACTGTATAGTTCCATGCCACTGAAGAGGACAATAAATCAATACAAGCTTGTGTTGACTTGCTTTCGGCCTGAAGAAGAATCCAAAACTACCGGGTGGCACGCTACTAAACAATTGCGAATAGCAGGCGAATAATAAATTGGTTAGCGACGCAACGATTTCAATACTTTCGGATTCTGAAAGAAAAAGATCATCGATGGGAATGCTAAATCCTAGATGAGGAAAGTCGTCACTTGAAACAAATGCTGATCCGGGAAATCCAAAATCAAAGTTTTTCAATTGGTTCTGATCACAGAACAAGTCGAGAAATCGTTCCGGATGTTGGCTCGTGTAGCAATGAAAGTGAAGATGCTCAATCGATTGGCCAGCCTTCCTGTTAACCACTAAACCATGATAAATTGATCTTTTGTTGATGCTAGCAGAACTATCAAGTCCGATTTGATGGGCGCGCCAACGACCTGCAGCAATTTCGAAAACATCGCCGAAGCTGTCAAAATCTTCGATTCTGGTAAGGTGATTTATGGGTCCGATCAATTCGTTAATGAGGTGCCAGCCATTAGGCTTGGCGACCACCCAAAGCCCGTTTCTCCAAAAGTTGCAGTGCTCATCTAGGCTTGTGACAAACTCCCTGTTGCCGTTGAGGCTACCGTACTGCTGATTGATTTTATCTAGCGAAAAACTGCAAAACAAGCACTTTGGATCGTCAACCGGGTCGTCCACCAACGAACGCCACTTCGCAATGTGGCTACGCCAAAAACTCCTGGCATTAGGTTTTTTCTGAGTGAAGTCGGACCCTGTTTGGCCAAGATCTGAAATGGTCAACAGTTCACCGCGCTGGAACTCAAAGCGTCGATTTCTAACTGTAGGATTTTTCATTCTTTATAATCGTTTCTTTCCACTGTTGCTGCTGGCATTTCAAAAATTGCGGTCTCTTTAATGTTGTCAACCATCGTGTTCTTTGTGTCCGAGTAGAGATACTTTCCGCTAGGTACATTTTCATCTACATGTGTGTGTGGACCAATCAGGCAACGTGAACCTATTTCTACCCCTGCAGCAACCGAAACAAACGAGCTAAGGCAAGTGTTATGGCCGATCAAAGCTCCGAGTTTTTGTCCACTCGCGAAAGGCGACTTTAGATCGTCTCTTGGTGCACTGTAGTCGACTCTTGTGGTTTCCGTTACCACGTGTGAGCCAAGTCTTGACCCTAAGCCAAGAATACTCCTCGAGAGCCCACTAAAGTGGAAAACCCCTGAGTTCTGAAGGAGCAGCGCAGAATTCACATAGGAGCTGTTACCGACAAGCGTGGAGTCGGACAAGTAACTGCCAGCCCGCACCATGGCATTGTTACCTACAAAGCAATTACTACCAATGAAGGACGGACCTTCCACGAATGCGCCATGCATAATCCGCGTTCCAGCTAGGACCACCACCGGTCCAACTATCACAGCTGACTTAGCGATAGCCGCCTCGGGGCTGATGTAGTTCGGAATAGTGGAAAGAGCATCGTGGATCGAAAAGAGATCGTCCCAGTTCGAAGGTTTGGTCGAATCACCAGCACCAGCAGCCAACGTCTGCTCTGTATGCAATCGTCGCCATTCATTGAATTGTAGCTCTGGGTTCATACCCATGGTAGTTTCCTTATGACGAGGCGTCAGTCGGCGTGACCTTGGTGTTAGCAGGTGGAATGACTATATCAACCAACGAGATGACTGAGAATGGCACCCAACCAGAGCACGACGTAGGAAGCGAAGCGAACCAAGAACTCGCTGTCAGACATAGCCCGAAAAACTCGCCGCTCCCTGTTGCTCGTGGGAGTTTACGGTTTTCGGTCGAAGAGCAGGTTGTAGTGTTCGCTACAACCTTGACGGAGCTGGCAATCGACCGTTCAGCCGTTCGTAGACTTATTGCTGCAGGGGGGGTCGTGCGAACCCTCGTCGAGGTTAGCGCACGGCGTCCGCCCAAGGATTTTACGTGTTTCAATCGCCAGTATTTGGAGTATCCAACTGAGCTTGGTAGGGAAAAGCACCCTGTTGACCGCTCATTTTTCGAAACCGAAGCTGCTGCCATCGCGACGGTACTGCAAAACGATGAGCATACCGAGGATCTAATGGTCGCGAGCAAGGTGGATGTAAAGGTTCACACTAATGGCGCACTGACCCTTACCTGCAAGGCAAAAACGGGTGCACTATCTAGTCCAAATTCCGTCGATGAAATCATCGTGGCACTTCGAATCCAGAGGGAAAAAATACAGATTGCGCTAAGCAAGTGCCTAGAGCGGTTTGTTTATCATTGGAATACGGTGTTCGAGGACGCTAAAATTGAATTTGATGGACCGCGATCAATAAGCGTTCGGGAGCAGTTTGAATATCTTGATGTCGACATAAACGATACTCACGATTCTGAAATAAATATTGAGCAATGGCTCGTGAACGACGAAGTTGATTTACTACGGGAAGTCGCTGGTTTCTCCAGAATGTCACACGTTTATACAAGGGAAAGCTTTTCACGCAAGTTTTTGGATAGCTTTTTCTCGAACGACATCAGCAACCGCGAGAACGAGCTCTGGCTAATATTTCAAGAGCGGTTTGTGCGCTATTATCCTGAGCGAGAGAAACCAGAGGCCGCGCATCTCAATATGGTTGTGCCATTGCTTATTGAGCAGCTTTTGGCGACGAAGGCGACCTATCGGCAGCAAATATCGTCACTCAAGCAACTTGCTGTCGATCTGCCCTATTCAAACGCTCGAAAAAGGAGAAAATCGGGCGATTGGGATCTTGCTGCATCACAAGAACTTCGAACGTTGCTTGCTGAGGAGTCCCTCCGGCTTAATCGGCTACAGTTTCCTTCTGACCTTGCATACTATGCAAACACTGAGCACACATACAAACTAATTAGAAAACTCGAGGAGACGTTCCAGATTGATCTCCTTGCCGATGCACTTAAGGCAGAACAGAATAAGCTCTCGTCAACAATTGATGCAGTCTCAGAGCGAGCGTATCATGGTCAGAACATGAGGCTGCAAATCAAAATGATGTGGCTCACTATCTTTGCGGCCATCATAGCCTCAGCACTTTCGATAATCCAACTGCTGGGAAGCTAACCGATGTCATCACCTTTTAATGCGAGGGCGGTAATTTTTGACATCGGTGATACTATGCTCAGAGAGCGTGGGTTGAGGTACGAGGCCGTCGAATTTGCGATGAACAAGCTGCAGACAGACGGGTTCGTAGCAGATTCTGCGCCTTTGCACAAAGAGTACCTTGTTCGGGATCAAGAGTTGACAGGTCACAACGTGAACCACTTGTTCTCAAACCTTGAGATGGTGAGAGGAATCTTTGAAACTCATAAGCTTGCAAAGCCTGAGTTTCTAGCAAACTCCTATTTGGCAATCCATCGTAGTTTCGTCCTTGGAGCAATCCAGCGGGATCATCGGCTGGTAGAAATGTTAGAGGAGATCTCAGCAGAAGGCTGGGCAATCGGCGTATTGACGGATGGAACTACTTTGGAGCAATACTTGTTGCTGGAAAAACTTGGGGTGCTCAAACTCATTGATGCTGTGACCGTTTCTGAGGATGTAGGTCAGAGCAAACCGGCTTTTGCCATGTTTAAGGATATTTCTGACAAGCTCAAGATTCCCTTGAATTGCTGCGTTATGGTTGGAAATGATCGCGCTCGAGATATCGAAGGCGCTCAAATGTTTGGAATGAAGTCAATTCTAGTCAATGAATTTAATTTGGAGAGTGAGCCGGAAGAAATTCAATCTATCCTTTCGGTTTCTGAGAAGCTTAAAACGGTGTTCACGTCTTGAAAGGTGAGCTCATCGCGCTTGAAGGGCTTAGTAATGCCGGAAAAACAAGCTTATGCGAGGTCCTAAAGCGCACGTTGAACAAGGGTGGTACACCGATTACCTGCGCTAAAGAGCTTTGCACCCCAGTCGGACATACGTTGGATCGACTATTTCGCGAGGGTGTAGCAATGGAACCCGAATTCAAGGCTCTGGCTTTTGCAACGGACAGACGTATGTTGGTGAGTCAAACAATCCTTCCAAGCCTCGCCTCGGGAATCCATGTAATCGTTGATAGGTACTCCCTTACAAATTTGGTTTACCGAGAACTTGACGGCTGTTCAGCGAGTTGGCTTGCGTCTCTTGACGAAGGGATTCCTAGTCCTGGGCTAACAATCATCGTCGATATATCTCCTAGAACGTCCATTGATCGAGCTTTGGCTTGTGGAAAGCCTACTCCAAATTCAGAGACTTTTCTTGCGTTGGCGCGCCAGAGTTATCTCAAACTCGCTGAATTAGAAGAGTACCCTGTTGTCAACGGTGAAGGATCGTTCTCAAGTGTCACGTCAGAGTGCTGTAAAGTAGTCCAAGCATTCCTTGCAACGTGCGATCGTAACAAAGAAGAATGACCGGCAGTCTGGGTCGGTGCTGGTTTGCACTGGCTTACTTAACGCAGATCGTTTGCAAGACGCGACGTTGTTAACCTAGTGTGTCGGGGGATATGATTGGTGGCACCCGCAGAACTGTTTCCTTTGGCAATTTTATTGCAAATTGGGCACCGAGGCGAGTTTGCGAGATCGCCAAGAAAGCTGCCGTTCGTCATTTATCATATGACGGTCGGCGTGCGCTCATTAGGTGAATTCGCAGCGTCTTGATACAACGTCCGATGTTCCCGCTGGGGTGAGAAGTGATCGGAGAATAGAACCTTCAAGCCAGTTTGTTATGTTCTGATCCAGCCCGACTGAACGGACGGGATAACGCTCAGTGCGATTTCGCTTGCCCACCGAGGAACGTAACAAAACATAATTTTCCTGCTATTCTGTCCTAAGTAGCTGAAATCACTGAGTGTCAGAAAACGGTCGCTCTGCTCATCAGATGGCAACATAACAAAATCCTGCACAGACGGGAAAACGTTATGTTTCAATCATTTGGTGATAACAGATGAAACAGGCAAAAGTGTTATCTTCTGAGGAACTGAAGCGCGTGATGGCCATCTGCGCAAGCATGCAGAACGGCAAGCGCAACAGGTTGATGCTCATGCTGTCCCACTACGCTGGCATGCGCGTGGGCGAGATCGCCTCGCTCAAATGGGCAGATGTGCTGGATCGCGACCTCAAGCCAAAAGCGATGTTTTACCTCAAAGCTGAGAACACCAAAGCAAAGGAAGCACGGCAGGTGCATCTGAACGCTAAGCTGCAGAAGGAGCTTTCCACCTACTGGGCGCAGCTGGATCGCTGGAGGGCACCTGATCGGCCTGTGATCGAGTCCCAGAAGGGTGGACACTTCACACCCAACAGCATGGTCCAGGCCTTTGCCCGTGTGTTTGATGCCGCTGGGATCGAAGATGCGTCCTCACATAGTGGGCGGCGCTGGTTCATAACCCGCATGGCCCATGCTGGGATTTCACCAAAGGTGATCATGGAACTTGCTGGACACAAACAGCTGACCACCACGCAACGCTACATCGATGTTTCGGATGAGCAAAAACGCAGCGCGGTGGAGGTCCTATGAAAACTTGATTTAATCAAGTTTTCCCTGTTCTGGAGCCTTGGGGCCTCAAAAACCAGGGACGCGGTGAAGGATGCCGTGCCGCCAAACGAACAGTGTTTCGGCCAGCAAATGCGCCGCTACCGTATCTACATGGTACAGCATCACATCTACTTTCTCATCTCTAACCAGCACTTCGTTCCAACTGGCGGGATTGGGTCTTTTTTTCGAGGCTTCCGGCGGATGGCGAACCAGTTTGGTTGGCGGGTCACTGTGATCATGGACAACGAGCCATTCGCCTCAGCGAAAACGATGACCGAAACCGCCATTGCAAATGGCGGTTTCATCATGCCGAGCGCACCAGTCAGCCACACGGGCCATAACCCAGACACGAGCATCTATGCCCAGGAAATACCAAACCCGTTCCGCGTCCAGAATTTCTGCGCCGCGTTGTCTAAAGCGTTGGCGTCTGAGCTTCCCACACATCTGCTAATAAACACTCCTGAAGCGGCATTAGCCGTGCTGGAAATGGGCTTGCATGAAAAAATCCCGACCACCTTTTATACCCACCACGAAAACCTGGTGCTGAACCCAATCCCGAAGAGCAGCAAATTCGGGCCAAGCTATATGGAAATGCTGTTAAGGATCGTTGGAACATCTGGGATCACCACAGCCACCCAAAGCGACTACAACATTGAGCGTATGAAACACTTGGAGCTCTCCGCTCCGCCCGTTGTTCTGCCGATGCCAATCCCAGACCCACAGCTTCTGCAGCCATATGCGGGAAAACGACACGGTGTTCTGTTCATCGGCAGACATGAACCACGCAAGCAACCAGCGGTCTTCGCTAAGAAGGTCGCGCAAGCAGGGCTACCGGCCAAAGTCCTTACGCGGAAGAAAGGTGTCGAAAAGTTCCACAAGACATTCAAAAGTCATGGCATCACAGACTACGAAATCCAGTCTGAGATCACAGGCCAGGAAAAGGCCGATTTCATTGGCTCTGCGCGAATAGCGTTCCATCCCGCGAAACTGGAATCCTATGGTTTCTCAGCCATGGAGACCTTGGCAGCTGGACTGCCTACGTTGCTGGTCCATGAGTATGATTGGTGGCAAGCTTTCATCGATGACGGTGTCCACATCACGCCCATCCGTGATGCACACAACGCGCTGTTGGAACTCTACGAACGTCCCCTGAATACTGCTCCCAGCTTTGCGGCGCGCCGAGAGCAGCAAACTTTCGCTACTTGGGAAGAGTATCTGAATTCGGATCAACATCCTGGCTAGGCGCTGGCAAGGCAGCAGGTGGCACGAACATGTCAGTGTTTTCGACGAAACCACCCGCGAGCCCCACAATTAATGGTAGGGTTATCTTGCAAGGGCCGGTCGGTAGCTCGCAGTTTAGCTCGATCCCAAAGGGCGCACCTGCCATGGAAAGAAGTTTGCCTTCAAACGTCATCCCGTAGTCAACGCCGAGACTGATCATGCTTTCCAACTGCCGGGTTTGTACGAGCCAGTCCGACCCAAGAGACAAGGTGCTTTGCGGCGTTGAACTGATCTTTCCAAGCTTCTGTTTTTCGCTGGGGTTGTCTGGGAAATGAACGTACAGATACCCGTCGTCTTCGATGACATTGAGCAGTGTCGGAAACCGTCGATTTGAGTTGCGCGGCAATGACTTTTTGAACGTTTCGCGCCAACCGTGCAGCTCGTTCAGCACACCCTTCGTCACGCTGAACTCATATTCAGGCTCAGCACCAGTTTTGAGCAGGCGAAATCCTTCCCTGCCGGGGGCTACACTGGGAAACGCATATTTCAGTGTGCCGCCGTCGGAACACGTAAGGTGTGACAACTGTGATGTGTGCTCGTCCTCCCATTCAAGTTGGCGCAAAAAATCAGATGCGAAGTTTCGGACGTCATCTGCTGCCATACGCAAAACCCGCGCTTTCTGCTGGAACGCCTCCCATGGAATTTGAGTTTCCAGGGCAATCATTGAAGGCAGTACGGTCCCGTTTTCCACGATGGTAGCCACATCGCCATCTTGCTTGGTGAGCCAGAGCACCTGCTTGGCTTTGTCGATGTTATCGCTCGTGACCTTGGAGTCCTTCTTGGCTTTTGCCCGGCCCAGTTGCCGATCCCTTAGAGCCTGGGCCACTTCATCTCTACTTTCGTTGCCAGTGAGTTCTAACGCCGATTGCATGGAGCTCATTGCTTCAAGTTGAGCAATCACGTTCTCTCGGTCGGGCTGAATGCGTTTGAAAACATCGCAGATAACAAAAAATGCATAAAGCCGCTTTTTGGTCAAACGCCGTTCTGTGCGATCCGTGATGAAAGGAACCAAGCTGATCAACGCACGTTCAAATGTGGCTTGAGGCCCAGTTGGAAGGAAGCCAACAATTTCAGCCCCATTGGTCGTCTGCCGAACAACAGCATTGGCATAGCCGTGAACCATGTGCGGTTTCATAGCGTTCGATTGAAGTCCTGTTACGGAACCCAGGGATTGCGCATCCAAAACTTGTTTGGCCTGCTTGAACTTTTCTGACGCGTCATCTTCGGTGCGGGAATCTCCAGAGGTTTTTTCGGATTCTAGTGCACGAGCATACAGGGTTCTGAGTGTCTCCCCGCTCAAAAAAGCCTGGCGAAACTGCTGAACGCTCCAGTCCTCTTCTTGTGCATACTTTAGAATCTTCCGGTACTGAGATTTGCTGTCGTCGCGAGCAGTGGGGAACGCGATGCCCACCAGCTCATGGAAATCATTGGTCTTTTGCTTTGCACTGATCGACTTGACCTTTTGTCCAATGAACAGCGTGAGCATCTCCAGTTCTTTGAGCTCCAAGCCCAGTTTATAGGTGGCCACCAAAGCTTGATGGACGCGGGTATGGTGACCTGTCAGGGCCTTTTCTGCCTTGGCGGAGAGCTTGAGGATGGACTCAAGTTCGGGGTCGAATTCCGCCAGTTTTTTGCTGGAGTTTGATCCAACGACAACAAGTGCGTTCTCAGTCATGGTTTATACCTTTGCCAGCGCCAGAGCGTTCAAATCTCGCTCGGCCTCTTGAATGAATTGCATGGGGGTTTCCGACGTGAACACGGCGTCCAGGAGTGCCGGAAGACACATCAGTTCCTTGGGGCGCTCCAAGATGTTGCGGTCATCGAGGGTGCGGTATGCGTGCCGGAATCCTTCAAAAAAGGCATGCGTGTTGTGATGGATCAGCAAAACCTGTTGAAGCTTTCGCGTTTGCGAAATCGCGAAGCCTGCCCATGGCTTGTCGACGAAATCATCAAGTGTCAGGTGCGCGCCTAAAGCGGTCATGGTTCGCTTGAAATCCAGTGTCCGCTCACCTTTTTCCCAGATTTCATTTAGTGGGCTCTGGTTGCCGTCATGTGCGGCTTGCCGAGTGCGTGCAGATCGAAAGCTCCAAATGTCGGGAGCCATATCCACGCCGGTCACAGCTTCATACCCGTTGCGCATGACATCCACCGGGCTACCAGAGTCGAAAGACAGTTGGATGTCTTTGGCATCAGTATAGCTGCGCAACGCCCGCTGAAGCATGCTTAAGCCAACTCCTACCCGCAAAGTGGAAACACCGAGGAAGTGCAGCCATTGACCTTGTCTCAGGTGTCCAAGATCGCGCATTTCAATGAGCCGTCGGCATGTCATCGCAAGCTGCGAATGATGCTTGCCTGCGAAGGTCCAGCCATCAAATCGGAACTGTTGCATTCGCTGGAACCAGAATTTGCTTTCCCGTTCGTTGCGACCTTGGATGATGTTCAAGACTTTGGTTTTTCGTGGAATCCGGTTCTTCCAATAGTATCGATTGTTCCGGGTGGTCTGAAACAGGCAGGCAAGAAAACCGGTGTCAAATCCCAGTTGTTTGGAGAGTTTCTCCATTTCGATGCCTTCTGAGATCAGCCGCTGGACGTGGTTGTCCACGCCACCGGAGGCGATTGTGGCTAGAGGAAAGTCCATCACCATTGAGTGCGTGGCGATGTCTTCCAGCCAGCGGAGCATCCGGTCCACCGTTGGCATGCCTTCGAATTCGATGGTGCCCTGCTGGATTTGAAAACCGCCGCTGTCACCTATGAGCGTGACACGGGGATCATGGTCGCCACGGGTCAACCAATTGCGCCGCTTTGCGAGCTTTGGTGTCTTCGCCGCTTGGCCACCGCTGTAAAGAACCCAAGGATAGAAACACAGCTTCGACTTTGGGTTCGTAAATTGCAGGTCCTCGGCAGAAAACCCAAATCGGCTCGGCAGCACCATCACATCGAGGGCATCGACGTACGTGCTGCTTAGCGCAGGCATGTAGTAGGCGACATTTTCATATGCGCTGGCCTGGGTGTAGTCCTGTCCCTGTGGAAGTGCTCGCTGTTTGGCAGGATTGCGCGGAAACATGTCTTCCACAGCTTGATCCAGTTCCGAGTCTTCCAAGCCGGTGCGAGGCTCATTGCCCATCACCCCCATGTGCTGTTCATCGACTGCATCAGCTGGATCGCGGACTACAGCCGGTAAGTTCTTATCTGAGGACGCTGGCATAGAGTTTGCTCCCGCTAAAATACTGACGGCCAACGCGTTTTCCGAGCTCTTTCAGTTCTTTTGGGGTTGGCTCATGAACCGCTTTTTGGATGTACCGAACTAGGTTCATTGCGTTGCGCCGAACGGCGCCTGGGGACTCGCTCCACTTGGACGGATAGCACCAGTCCCGATAGATTTCGGTATAGCTCAACCGCTTAGGAACGATGGGCGCAGCACCAGCC
Source organism: Shimia ponticola (assembly GCF_007995215.1). Classification (GTDB taxonomy): domain Bacteria; phylum Pseudomonadota; class Alphaproteobacteria; order Rhodobacterales; family Rhodobacteraceae; genus Shimia_B; species Shimia_B ponticola. The sequence goes on along the minus strand of NZ_VCDK01000001.1, from coordinate 33,027 downwards.
AAAATGCCTTCATATGTTCCAATTCCCAAAGTTTCCTGTTTGTTAGCTGAAAAGACCACCAGAGCGCGGGCCAGTTCCTGATGATATTGAGCCTTTGAGAGCGGCGTCTCTTGCGCAAACACGATCCTGTATTGGGATAGCTTTTCGCCTAGAAGCTCAAACGCCTCTGGCATTTTTTCCGGCGCTATGCGGTGTGGGAAAAGGATCGTATCCTTCTTCACCGACCCCGCTAGCGGCTTCAGAAGCGGCCCAAGATATTCCATCGGCCAGCCGACCACGCGATAGGTACTTCGCTGGCTCGGGTTAATCTTTTTGGTGAAGAGCTTTCGGTGAAACTTAGTCGCGAAGTAGTTTCGGTCTGCGGCTTCAAAGACAGCTCTTTCGAAGTTGTAGCTCCATTTCTTGACCTTTGGTGTCCGCCCTAAAAAATCATACGGATCGTATGATCCTGCGTGCCACATCACATCGATGGACAGCTCTAGTGGAAGCAAATCCGCCATGTACTTGAGATGGATGACACCAGGATGCCAAGCGTCAGCAAATAATGCACGGTCGCCGTCTTTAACGCGCCCCTGCTGAACCAACAGAGAGAACTCAGCGATCTGGCAGGCTTTGTAGGCATTGGTTTCCGCAAAGTTCAGGAATGCACCCGGCGTTGTCCGCCCAGAAGTTGCTGACCCATGGACCACTTCCAGCTTCCATGGCTTCTTGCGCCTTTGCATCGCCGACATAAGCTGTTTTGGCAGATGCTCCTGCCATTCGATGGTGTAGCGTTGTTCATGGGGTTCGATATCGAAGAGCCAAAGCGTGGGCATTACGCTGCCACCTCGGCGGTCTCACGGTTTCGCAGCACAAACCAAAACACCAAAGCCCCAAGCATCTTAGCGGCGCTGACCAGTGCTACGGCGGTCCAATCGAAGAAGCCAACCATCTGCAAAAACACGATGGTATCCACAGGGACAGCTGCAGCAGATGAAACCAAGATACGTTGTGACAGCGGCTTACGTGTGAACGTGTAGACCGCCCAATCAATCGCTTCAGAGATTAAGAATGCCGTTACGCTGGCCAGTGCAACAACAGGGGCCGACATGAAGTAGCTTATGCCGCCAGCAACCAATATGGCGATCACGACCCAATGTCCGATCTCCCGTTGCGCGAAATCACGGAACACAAACACGAAGCCCACGACCAGCATCACTGGCGGAAACATCGTTCCCAGTACAGGCACCATCGGCACCACGACAAACAGCCAATTGATGGCCACTACAGCGCCGATATAGGCGGTTGTCCAAAACCCTTGGGGCATTTTTTCCTCCACAAATTACTTGTGGGGTATTGCTGCCAGAGAACTTGAACCTCGTGTTGTGCACATCTGACCCAATCGGATGCACAAATGGCCTAAAGATAGACCCGCTGTTGTTTTGCCAGATGTAAAACTTGATTAAATCAAGTTTTCGAGCTTTTTCTTCAGCAAAATCAGTGGCGTCTGAGCATCATGAAACTGCTTAAGCAGCTGAGCTACCAAAGCGCAAAACGGCGAGATTTGGCTGCAGCGCGAACTCAGCGCCAAGCATCGATGAGATTTGTTTGACGATCTCCAATCCAAAGCCTGCCTGTCCTGGCTCAGAGTCTTTAGTAGCTATTTCGTCAGACACCGAGATTGTCATAGCGGTTTCATCAATGTCGGTCTTCAAGACCACTTGTTGCCCTTCAGTACTCATCCGGATGGCGTTTTGAACCAAGTTGGAAACAGCTTCCCAAACGAGGTCTTTGTCAGAATGCATCTGATGATTGGTTGGCACTACTATGAGCTTCACGCCCCGCTCAGATGCTTCAGCCGAGAATGACTGCGTGACCTCATCAAACACGCGCTGCAATGCGAACTCAGCGGATATAACCTCAACCTTGCCAGCCTCCCGCTTGGCATACGCCAGCACCTTTTCAATAAAGCCCGTCGCAGTTTGACTGATATCCCGTGCATGGCCCAGAGGGGCGGCTGCGGCGCTGTCTTTGTGCTCAATCACCAGTCCGTCCAACATCATATTAAGAGAGTGTATGGGTTGGCGCAGATCATGTCCGATGGATCTCATCAAATGCTGCTGGAACTCGTAGGCATCACGCAGGTCTTTAGTTTGGCTTTTGACTTCCTCTTCAAGACCTTCTTCGCTGTCCTTGACGGCCTTGAATGCGGTTTCCCGATCAGAAATTGCACCACCGATCATCAAAGTCGAAATTGCCGTGATCAGCAGGAGGAACTGCAACCCAATGCGTTCCCCATCATATCCAAACCACGTCGCAGCAGGCGGAGTTAACAGCGCAGTTAACGTGATCGCAGTTGCTGCCGATGGCAGTCCACCAGTGACGGCGAACACGACAGGTGGCAGCAGTATGATGTATGCCAATGAACCCAAGTGCGGTCCCTGCGGTGCCCCCCAGAACGCTATGAACATGGCTAGCAGGATTGCGATCAATTGGAATGCAACGATCTGCCAATCCGGCAAAGCCAGCGGGCGCACATCACCGAAGAGTTTGAGCAGCAGCGGCACCAAGACGGGCAGGACAATCAAAGTGCCGATTGAGTCGCCCACGCCCCATGGAAGCAGGATTTCCCATGCAACATGCCAAGGAAAATTCCCGACCGCTGCATGCATCGATACTCCGCTCAGAGCACCTACAGCTGCAGCGATGGCAACCACGACAACCAGCTTCAGTTGGTCTCTTAGCTCTGAAATCGGCGTGGCGATGTTCAGTAGGTGCCGAGCAACTAAGCCTGCACCTGCGTAAATCGCAAATAGGCGAAAGCTGTGGAGGATTGGATCACGAAAATTGGTGAACTCTATTCCCAACGCTGAACAAACCGCTGGGATTGCCAAGAGCAGGTTGGCCACAAGCGGCGCAAACAAGAACCGATGTGGGGCCGTCATCGCGATGGCCATCGTTATGCCAGCAGGCAAAAACCAAAGGCTGGAATACGTCTCAAAGAAATTGAACAGGTCAGCGGATTTATAGGCGGCAAGCCACAGGGCCACCAATCCGGTGAACCGAACCAAGTCTTTGCCACGTAAATCAAAAGGCTTTTCCATTGAGGCAAACTGCGTGAAACTCAGCGGCGAACGCAACCTTGGTTTTTTACACATGAAGCGCCTGCTCATTGCCGACGATCATCTGATGATTGGCACCGCTATGGTTTATCTGCTGAAGCAGTTGGACCCGACAGTGGAAGCCATCGCTGTTGGATCAGCCACAGCAGCAATGAAAGCACTGGGTGACAACGGCACATTCGACCTCGTGCTGCTGGATTATGACATGCCAGGGATCAACGGGATCAAGGGCATGGCAATGATCCATGAAGCCTATCCAGACCAGGTTGTTGGAATAATCTCGGGTCGGACCGAGCCGCAGCTTGTGAAGACCGCCGTCGATGCAGGTGCGGTTGGATGGCTCCCCAAGTCCATGTCAGATCAACCCCTGCTACATGCCCTGCGCATGATGGCAGCTGGCGGGCGGTTCGTACCAACAGATGTGCTCGACGAATGGCACCCAGAGGATGATCGCTGGTCAATCTTCAGTGATGCAGAGCAGAAGGTGGCCAGGCTTCTGGCAAAGGCGCTTTCTGATAAGGAAATTGCCAAAGAGCTGCAGATAGAGCCCAAGACTGTGAGAAACCATGTTCGTGCTGTTTTGAAGAAGGCAGGTACCGATAACCGAACCAAGTTTGCTTTGGCGTTTCAGGAATAGACGGCCCTGAGCTGCCGTTGGCTAGTGCTTGGCAACGCTGAGACGCGGCCCGTTAAAGGAGACATTCGCAGCACAAGTGAAATCGGATGACCTGTAAACGTACACAAGCCGACTACCTCTTAGCCGCCACGGTTGGATGCACTAGTATGCGGCCACCTTGTAATGCCTTGGCAAATATGTTGAACTCTACCTAAAAGTGAATTGTTGTGACTTGAGGTCCGGTTGAGCAAGCTTATTTTATCTGCGGCGGAATTGATCGAGCATGAGATAGCCGAACCAGATGATGACGTTCCTCCATCTGCAGCAAAGGTTAACGCATCAACGCCGTTTGCACCGGATCAACTCATATGGCTTTTCAACGATGGGCAATGGGAAGACTTCATAAAAGAATGGGCGCACTCGAAAAAGAAAATCTATCACTTGGTTTGCAGGATGGGCGGTGCCAATGACTTTGGTGTCGATGTTGCCTGTTTTAAATCTGACAAAGGCTTCCAAGGAGATTGGGATAACTTTCAATGCAAGTTCTACGAGAAAGCATTGATGCCGAGTGACGCCGCTCCCGAGATAGGCAAGACACTTTGGCACATCTTCTCCGGGCAAATATCGAAACCGAAAAACTACTATTTCTTCGCACCGAAAGACTGTGGTCCCTCTCTGAAGAAATTGCTTCTGGATTCAGGTAAGCTTAAAAAGTACGTCCTGGATAACTGGGAGAGCCAGTGTCAAAAGACTATAACAAAGAAGCAGGAAGTATTGCTGACAGATAGTTTTCTTGATTTTTTTGAGACATTTGACTTCTCGCTTTTTCAGTACAAACCAACCCACGAAGTGATCGAGGATCACAAAACCACACCTTACCATAGTCAGCGTTTCGGTGGCGGCCTGAGCGAGCGTCCTAAATCGAGTGAACCGCCAGTCGTACCACTCAAAAGCGAGAGCCGCTATATTGAACAGCTGGTAGAAGCCTATAGCGATACTCAAGAAGATCTAAGTGCTCACGCGACTGCGCAAGACCATCCTAGTTTCAAAGACCACTTCAACAGGTCACGAGAAAGCTTCTTTGAAGCGGAATCGCTTCACAAATTTGCACGGGACTCGGTTCCCAACGGAACGTTCGAAAAGCTTCAAGACGAGGTTTACTTTGGCGTTAAAGATACCGAGGAAGAAGATCATAGTGACGCTTTCAAAAGAGTAAAAGAAGTCACAAAGACAGCCAGATCACTGAATGTACAGTCTAGCGGGCTTCATGGCGTCGTTGGTCTCAAGGACCTACAAGGTATTTGCCACCAACTAGCGAACGTAGATCGCTTGACTTGGAAAAAATCATGAGTGGGTCTGAGGCTAGGACCGTGTCTGCATTCAACAGCCCATTAGAAACCGGCATTCGGTCACTTTTTATTCTGTCAGCTGATGTTGAGCGGTCCTATGACCTTCAACAGCTCCTCGCATTTGACCATTTCGTCGTCCATACTGGCGATTTTGCAGGTGCACCAAAGTCGCTCCATCCATCCAACCCTAGCAGAAACGGCGAGTTGATAATCCGCCGTAGTCTAGTGGATCAGGGACTGCGTTTGATGGAGAGTAAGTGCTTGGTGCAAAGGATTGCTTCAGTTGACGGCTTTTTGTTTCAGGCAGAGGAATTCGCTGCTGTAATGGTTAGTCACTTCTCAAGTCCTTACCTTTTGAAGCTTCGCGAGAGGGCCAATTGGGTTGTTGAGAACTACAACACATTTGGTGACCAGCTTTTCGCCAGTGTTTTCGATCAAGCCTTTGATCGGTGGACATCAGAATTTCAGTTCAAACAGATCAGTTCCATAGGCCAGACATGAGCGCTCAAAAAATCACGCTCAGGCATTTAAGCTTTCACAGCCCGCACAAAGAGCCCGCGACGATTGAGTTCAGCAGCGGTTTCAATCTGATCTATGGAGCATCCAACACGGGGAAATCGTCAATACTTGACGCTATCGATTTCATGCTTGGGCGGTCTTCACGCAAGCTAAAAGAAATTCCACAACATATTGGGTATGATGAGATTTTCCTAGGCTTGGAGTTCTCGGACGGATCAACCAATACTCTCTCAAGAAGTATAGATGGTGGTGACTTCGGTCTTTTTGTTGGTCTTCACACTGAGACACCTGATGGCGTCGAACCTTTAACGTTGAAAGCAAAACAACCTACCAAAAAAGTTGAGAGTGTATCTCAATTCTTGCTCAAGAAAATCGGCTTGCACGACAAGCAGTTGAAGAAGAATGCAGACAACCAAAAGGAACGGCTAACTATTAGATCGCTCCTGCCACTTTTCTTCGTCACCGAGACAGACATTCAGAAAGAGATTTCTCCATTCAGAAGCGGGCAGTTCACAAAAGAAACCGTCGAAACCGCCAGGTTGAAGCTCTTACTGACGGGAATTGACGATAGCGCCCTGAAAACATCAGAGAAGAACGAGCGAGAAGCGATTTCCAGGACTGCGCGTATGGGAATGCTTCAAGAGCTAATCCAAGAAGTTTCGGAGAAAATCGAAGCCGTAGCAGCGGAAGAAACTTCGAAAGAAGAGCTGGAAGACCAAGAAAACCGTCTGATTAAAACACTTGAACGCTCCAACGAGCTGTTGTCTGGGCTCGAACAAGATGTATTGCAAATAGTTGAAGAAAAACAAAGTCATCAAACTGACTATGAGCAAAATCTTCGTAGACTTACTGAAATCAAAGAGATGATTGAGAGGTTTGACAAATTGCTGTTGCACTATGCGTCTGACCAAGACCGGTTGACGGGTATCATTGAGGCCGGAAGCTTGATTTCCGAGCTTGAATCCGAGACCTGCCCTCTCTGTGGGGCTGCCAAAGAAGACCAGGGCTTCGATCATGCTTGCAATGCAGAAACCGAAGAAGTTGTTGAATCGGCAAAAGCAGAACTTGGAAAGATCGTTAAGCTCGAAAATGATCTCATAAACACGATCGATCAGCTTAAGTTGGAAGCAGAAGATGTTGGTGTCTCCCTAGCCAATAAGCGAGAGTTAGTCTTAAGAAGCAATCAGAGAATTAGTGAGCTAACCCCGGATTTAGCTCAATATCGAACACGATCAGCGGAGCTACATCAGAAGCAAGCAGCCGTACGCCGCACGATAGACCTTTTTGAAGCAAGAGAAGAGTTAGAAGACAAACTAAACGCCATTGAGGAAGCACCCGAGAAGCTAGAAGAGGCTTCAGATAACCGTGTTCCAACTTCAAGCCTGTTCGAATTGGCTGATCGTGTGAAAAGTCTTCTCAACTCATGGCATTTGCCAAACACCGATCAAGTGCATTTTGATCCAGAGGCAGTTGATATTGTTTTGAATGGCAAGCATCGAATTAGTAACGGTAAAGGTCACAGGTCAATCACTCATGCAGCGATGACACTCGGCTTGGCGAACTACTTGAATGACAAGGACTTGCCGACTTTAGGCTTTGTTGTCTTGGACTCTCCTCTATTGGCTTATGAGGAGCCTGATGAAGACGATGAGATTTCAGAAACTCACCTGAATAGGCATTTTTTTGACGGCCTTGAATTCAGCAATGACGTTCAAACAATTGTTTTTGAAAACAAAAAATCAATTCCAGATGATGTGGAAAAATACAAAAACGTGACGCATTTCACAAAGAGTCGTAGTTTCGGCCGCTATGGGTTTTTTCCCGTTGAACCTGATTGAAGGGCTAGGTTTGCCATTGCAGGCGAACGTCTGCTTTTAAGTCGGTGCCAGTTGATGTTGGCGCCCGCAACGAATTTCCGCTTCCTGCCGTCTATGCGGGAACGTTCACTTCCGCCTGTACTGTAGCAACCGCTTCTTTGACCAATCAGGTATGAGCTGTGCGATCTCATCAGTTGGCCTGATTTTGCTGTAGTAGGCGTCGATCATCTTGGATGACGTGCCAACGTTGCGACCAAGCAGGTGATGGCCAACGCCTTCGCGGATTTGTTGTGTGATGTAAAAGTGTCGGAAGCTGAAGCTGTCACGGATTTTGCCATTTCGGGCCACGCGCAGATCAGCTGCAACGAGCAGTTTGGCAAGACCGCCTTTGAAACTACGGATGCGTTTGCCTTCGTGGGTGAAGAACACTGGGTCGTCATCCTGAGGCATCTCACCAGTGGCCACATAGAACAGTGATTTCAGCAGATTGAAAAACGTGAGGGTCTCAGGCATCGCCGCCAGTTCACGTTCTTTGCCCTTGCCACGCGCTTGGATCACTGTGACATCGCTGAACTCACCGTTTTCCATTTGGATTTTGCGGGTCTCGATGTCGCCCCAGCTGAGATTGAACAGCTCGGTGGGACGCATACCCGTGAACGCAGCAATCATGCAGAAACAGTGGAGGCGAAGGCGGTCCTGATATGTCTTTTGATTTTTGCCGCTGGGGTCATCGTCGGAGAATTCGTACTCGCGCACACGGGCCTCAGAGACGGATTTCAGATGCATGAATTCTTCCCATGTGAACCCAGGTCGCGCATTATCTTTGCGGCGCTTGTCTTTGGGCGCGTTGATCTCTGGAATTTCCGTTGTGTAGCCACGGCGTTGACCAAATTCGAACAACTGACGTAGCAGCAGGCCTTCTTTGTGCAGCGTAGATTTTGAGGGATATCCTTCTTTCACTGGGCGGCAGATGCGGGTCTCTTTCCCTTTGATGACGCGTTTGTATTGGATGTTAGGGTTCTTTGAACCTGGACCTGTGATCCAAAACTCCTTCCGCCAGTTCCAATATTCATCGATGTCATCTGCCTTGATGGCGCTCATCAGCTTGTGTCGGAACTTTTCAACGAAATACCGGCGGATGATCGTTGGATACTGCTTGGCGTGGTATTCCGCTTTCTCCCCACGCTGGACGGCCAGTTCGATGCCCGCGATGAATTCCTCTGCGATTTTCTCGAACTGCTTTTTGCTCACTGACAGACCAACTTCTGCCAGCGCGCAGGCTTTGACCCATTTGGCTTGAGCACGACGCTCTGCCTCAACGGGGTCAGAGGTGCCCAAAGACAGCCGCTGCTGCCCTTGGCCTTTGATTGAGTATTGCACGTAGTAGCGGCCACTGGGTGGGCGTTGATAGAGCGTGTAACCTTCTGAAACTGGGTCCATTGCGATCTGCCTGTGATTGCTGTTGCCGTCGGCATAAAGCCAACCCACCAACGGGACGAGCTCAAACATTGGTTCTTTGACGCATCCCTTTGCGCCGGATCGCTGCCAGATTTTCAGTGGCAAAAACAAAGCCTTCGAAGGCTATCCAACTTGGTTCACGCATAGTGCGTTATCAACCAAGGAGGATCTCATGGATCAATCAAAAGTCACCCGTTGGATCGAAACCAGCTTTGAACGCGACCTCGTACACAGCGACACGGAGGAGGTGCTGCCACTGCACTCTCAGCATCGGCGTAAAGTAACGTTTTCCGTGCGCGTGAGCGTACATCATGCCAACCTCGACATCGAGTTTCTGACACTTCGGAAATTCTGCAGGGATTTGTGGGCCGGTGACACGCATCACGTGGGCAACACCAGTTTGGAACAGATCGGGGAGAACCTGTTGCAGGCTTTGACCAAGGAATATCCAGGCCGCACCTGGGAAATCCGAATCTTGGAAGATGCTGAGAACGGCGCGGTGATCCAGTACGCGGACGCCGCCTAAGACCCAATAGGAAAGCCGCTGGCGCGAACCAGCGGCTTTCATGCGTGTTAATGTGTGGTCAGGCTTTTGGCTTAGTAGCGGGCGTCTTCGGCTTGCCCTTGGGTTTGACCATCTGTTCCAGCGCATCGTCGAGTTCACCAGCAAGAACCGCTGAACGCACTGTCTGCAGAACCTCAACCAAGTTGGTGATCTCACCGATCTCGATGCTGTTTTTGTCTTCCAACAGCGGCAAAGGCTTCGCTCCATCCTTCAGCGTGAGCATCCAAGCGCCCGTATGATGTTGCCACCACCATTTGCGGATTGGGCGTTTCTCCGTCACCTGCTCACGTTCGCCGTCTTCCCCTCGCACCCACTTGCGGATTTCCTCCAGGAACTCTTCATCCCGCAGTTCAGCTTCAGCAGCTTGGATTTGCAGTTCCAGCTTGCGCAGGAGGTTCAGTCGTTTCTTGGCCACCGGCGAAACCGGCTGTTTCTGAGAGGTGACTGTGAGGGAAAGTTTGGACAGATGTTGCATGGCATGGGCCTTCTTATGTGGAACATGCCGGGACCAGTTAAACTCATGTGGTTTTGACTACGACCGAAAACTACAGGCCCGTTTCTGCCTCCAACTGATCCATCGCCTCGGCAAAAGTCAGCTCCAATCGCACGCGTTCCACCAATTGTTCCAACTCGTCAAACGCTTGGTTGAGGTTATGCGCATATGGCTGACGGAAGTGCGGATTGCCCAAGAACGTGCTCATGAGTGTTTTGGTGACGGACAGAAGGCTTTCCAGAACACGCCGACTTGGTTGGCGATGGCGTGTGATCATGCAGGAGTAATAGGAGGGCCGCATGCCAAGCACACATCGGGAGAATGACTGCTGAGACTTGGTTAGGTTGTTTCGGCGGTACACGTGGAAGGCATCTTGCAGAATGCTGCTGGGATTGATTTCTGAGACTTTCATGTTGGTTTCCTTTGCTGCTCGAATATTTATTCAAGTCACGCAATGCCCTCTGAAATAATGATTTTCAGCCTAGGTTCTTGTATAAATACAAGCAGCTGCCGGAGACGGCAGGCCATAGAGGGAACTGATGAAAAACTGGGGCGGGACAAAGACCGTCACTATGAGGCACCCTTAGCCGACTGGAACGTAAATTCAGTCTGGGCCCTGAAAACCGAATGGGACTGCCCAGCTGTTGGACTGCCAGGCATCGATGGATGCAAAAATGGTCATCTCCATGGAGACGTGTGGCGTCAAAATGGGTAGAAATTAGACTGCTGTTGGCGTTGGAAATTGCGCTGGCGCAGGGTTTGCCGAGGTCGGAACATAGCTTCGGCAGACAGCTGGATATCAATCCTAACCGTGTATTGTGAGGGTGGGAGTGAGAACGGAGCTCGGACACCGCCGTTCAAATCTGCATATGCAGGTGCACTCCTTATGTGAAAAGTGATCAACTCGTCTGAAGCGTAGATCTTAAAGACCTTCCCCCCTGCCACAGCCAACTTTCCCTAGTTGGTTCAGCGGGGGGGATAAAAAGCTCTAATCTGTCTGAGTGTAGATGTTTCGCTTTCAGCTTCACAAAAGCCGCCAGCAAAAAAGACAAAATCGACATCCTTGGATCAAAGAAAATCGAAGAAGCCAAATCGATGGAAAACGCCTACGAACGCAAGTGAGCTAGGTGAGTTTCCAGAAGATTGGCAAGGCATATGCGTAAGCATGTGCCAAAGCAATAAACGCTGGTTCGACTTGTTGAGTTTCTATGAAATACAGAAACCCATTGATAGGTCGGAGCTCTATATAAAGCACGCCATCCAAAAACTTGATTTAATCAAGAAATCTGCTGTTAAACCTGTTTCGGATCAACGAATTAGGATACCGCTCTAGACGCATTGCATCCACGTGATCGATCAATCCACTGGCGCTCCACCAGCTGCTTGGATCATGCGAATGTCTACCTCTTCACGGGATCGGCCCTGTCGCCATTCATCATAGTACACCACGAACGTAGGGATTGGTCTGCTTGGGTAGTTGGTGCGCCACCTGTCCGGTCCAAGATGGCCAGACCAATACCCACGTTTGAACAGCGGGCCTTGGTTGCGCACGCCGAAGCTGCGGAAGCGATCCACAGGCGTGACGACGATCTGACCTCGGTAATCACATTGCAGGCGGCCATTGATCCAAACCCGGAGATATCCGTTTTCGTTGTCCGCAAAGTTGGTGTTCACGACGATATCGGTCCATCGGTTCCTTGATTGGCGAATGCTGAACAGCGTACAGACGTAACCAAATCGGTTTGCGCGGGACCACTCGCGACCACGGCTGACTTCCAAGTCATTGAGGTTAATCCCAATATGCGTGCCTTCGGTGCGGCCATCATAAACAGGTGAAAACTCTATGATCGGCGGCGCATCCAAATCGGTTTTCCATTGACCCAGCTTGGGGTTCCACCCGTGATCATGCGCTAAGCCACTGGGCAGGTTTTCATGGTAGAAACTCCAACCAAACCACGCATCTTCGCCAATTCTCAGGTTGTTACGGCTCGGTCTTTGTGTGAGTTCGCTGCGATTGCCGCCGGTGACACCCAAATCCCGCATGGCGTTGTCATCAGTTGCGCGGATTTCAAAGCGTTCTGAATGCGTTCCGTAGCGAACAGGATGGGGCGCTCCAACTATGTTGAACTGATGAGGCAGCTTGGTGCCGCTTCCATTCCAGCCATCGCGCGTGAAGCCTTGGCTGCGTTCATAACGCATGTCGTCATGCCATTGGCTTCGTGGCCAGTTGGGATCAGTGGGTTGCGCTAGGGCTGTTTGAACAAAACCCAAGGCAACGACGGCGGCAGTGAACAAAAGCTTCTTCATGATGCTCCAAACGAGATTTTGATTTTTCTAGTTGGTTGGCTCTTCACTCCGCCAACGTGATGCCCCTGATTTCAGCTTCCCAACGTAGCGAGGGGTGCAAAGAGGCATCCACGTTGTCGAGTTGAAGAACCCGCCAACAATCGCTCCACACTTGGTCCGCCCCAATGATACGATCAGTGGTTTCATAACGTTTGGCCACAGGCTCGGAATGATTGGGCTGATACCCGGTGACTGAGAACCGCATGTTGGTGATGGCGGTTTCACCGCCGTTGTGGATTGTCACCCGCACGTGGCGATCTGGGCATTGATCCGAATATTGGGCGACCACCAACACATTTTGACTGTCCTCAGCCAATTGATCAGCGCCAAACTTGTACAACGCAAAAATCAAAACCGCCCCAACAAACAACCAACGTGGATTGCGCATACCCGCTCCCAGCAGATTGAAAGCCAGCAGCAGGATCAGCGCAACGACGAGGCCAATGACGATGGCCATTCAGCGGATTTCTAATGGGCTGCTGACAATGCATCCTTTCCCGTATTGCGCTTCCAACATCCTGGTGGCTTGCAGCTCGCTATCTGCTTGGACGGTTACTTCTTCAGAGCCACCGCCGATCTTCACGCGTGCTTTGTAAGTTCTCATGAATATGCCTTTCTGATGTTTGGAGCCGTGCTTAACACATGCAATCGGCTTTTAGAGCCGACCTCAGCGGTAATAAGCGAAACCTCATTACATGGGCAAGAACTTTACACGGCTTTATAAGTCGCGTTATGGGCAAGCAGTTGAAGCAAAACATCGGGTTGCGTGTGAAAGCAGCACGGCAACAAAAGGGCCTTACACAGGCTCAGCTGGCCGAAGCCATCGACAAAGCGTTCGAAACGATTTCCAACATCGAGCGGGGCAAAACTGCGCCCAACTTTTCCACACTCTACGACATCGCCAATGTACTGGGTCTGCCCATGCGGGAGTTCTTCGAGCTGGATCATGAGGATGTATCAGATGCCAGACAGCGACTGCTCATCCAGTTGAATACCATGATTGCCCAGATGGATGACCGACAGCTGAATTTGCTGCTCAAATTGGGTCAGGTGCTGCAGGAGGACCAGAGTTAGCGGCTCACAGAACTTGATTTAATCAAGTTTTCTGCTGGCCCTCTTGGATTGTTCTGTTTGTGGTTCTTGAAGAAGTCTGGCCCTCAGGCCTAAAATTAAATCATGTGATTTGAGGACCTAAACATGCTGTCCGACCTACTCGATTTCTACCAAAAATACCCGGATATCCTTTTCTTTTTGAAGGGTATCAAACGCACGTCGTTGGAGCCCAATCTACTTGAGGCATTAGAATTCCATGGCCAAAGACAAAGAGAAATCTTTGAGTTCGCCCAATTCTACGAGATTGACGAACGCGCACATGCGATGCTGCACAATCTGTCTGCCCAAATGCAAAAAGACGGGTTGGAAAGCATGTTCAGCCACGTGCGCTTACCATTCCCTGCTATGTTGCTCACGATACCAAAGCCTGAGCTTGGGGAATGGCCCGCAGCACTGATCACCCAAGATGATGATACACTTTACACTCAAATCTACTTGGCAAATCGCAATGGGCTGTTTCCCAACCTCCTGATTTTCAAGTCACAGGGCGCATCGGTTGATATATTGCACTCCCCCACTTTTGAGCTGGCCCGAGCCAACGGCGATGAAATCACCGAAGAGGCCGCCATCAAGCAGGAAAAGGATCTCTGCTTTAGTTTCCTAGCGATGGCTATAGGGATGTCGGTCTTGTTTGAACACAAGGCTATGCTGGAAAAAGAGGAAGTCTCAGCTTATCCAAGAGCAGAAAGACGTAGAGCTCAAAGGGCCGGTCGGTCCCTACCCAACAAGTCTGTCATCAAGGTACGGCTTGGAGAACTTGGCGCCCGACAGATCGAAGCAAGCCAAAACCCACCAGCACATAGCGAGGAAGAAACATCCAAGCGACGTGCCCATTGGGTGCAGGGCCATTTTATGCGCAACCGTGCTGGCGGAATAAGCTGGAGAAACCCACATATACGGGGCGCTGGCCCGCTGATTGAACAAGAACGCCAAGTTTCGTTCGATGAAGAGTGACCACACGTACTTCCATCCGTTTCTTTCCCGGAAAAAACCAACAAGAACTTTCCTCGCGAAAGTTTCTCTGAATTCTTACAGGGTGCAGCCTACCATTCCTCAGCAAGCATGATCGTAAGAACCCGACGAGTCTTGCTGAGGTCGGTGGGATCGTCAGAACCCAAAGCATAGTCTTGGTCATAGCAATCCAGCTTCCAAAACAGTTGATGCTCGAGGAACTCAAACTGACCAAAGTCATGCTCGCTATATGGGTCATTGTGATCGGTGAAATCATCGAACTGGGCAACCCTGTGGATCAGCGCATCCATGGGAATATCCAGTTGGCTTACCAGATGGAGCACCCCAGCGGTTACAAACCGTTGCCCTGGCACGCTGGGATCGCCTTTCCGAAATGCATCATTGAGTTGGGCTATCCGTTGGATTGTCTGTGACGCCAAGTGGACCTCTTGGGTTAGGTCCAATCCAGTTATGGCGAAGTTATGGAAAGAGCGACCGAAGAACGATGCGTAACCCAGCTTACGCAACGCGAAGCGGAACAGCCTTTCCAACTTCCTTCGAAATCTCGTCTAGGAGAGCACGGACCGCATCATTGCGCTCTTTGGATCGGAAGCGCGCAACATAGGTGATTGCAGGCGGCTTAATAAACACATCCGAAATCACTTCCAAATCTGGTGCCAAGTGCAGTCCATTCATCAGTGCCACGCCCAAACCAGAACGCACTGAGGCCAGTATCCCAGCCACACTGGCGCACTCAAAGACAGTTTCAAAACGGTGGCCAGCTTGCGCCCCCTGCTGTTGCGCCCAGTGCTTGTAGAAGCAGTTGTTGTCGAAGACCAAGAACGGGATTTTGGCATCGGGATCCAAGGGCAAGTCGTAGGATTTGATCCAGTGGAGTTGGTCTTCGTAGAGGATCAAGTCGCCCGGTTCTACCTCCGAAGACAGGACCTGCATGACAGCGATATCGATTGCTCCATCCGCCAGCCAATCCGCCAATGTCAGACTCTGGGCAATCCGTGTGTGGACCTTGGTTTCCGGGTGAACGCGGGAAAAACGTGCCAAAATACGAGCGAGATCGCCGCCGGTCGTATCTTCGGTCATCCCCAGTTTGATGGTCCCTTTGAGGGATTTCTTGCTGAGGACCGCTAAGGCTTCGTCGTGCAGCTCCATCATACGTTCCGCGTAAACCAGCAACTGCTGTCCGGCTGACGTGAACAGCTGATTGCCAGCGCGTCGTGCTAAAAGCTCTTCACCCAGCACCTGCTCTAAACGTTTGATTTTGTGGCTGACGGCTGGCTGAGATAACGCCAAATACTCCGCTGCGCGTGTGACACCACCATGTTTGGAAATGGCCAACAGTGCGCGCAAACCTTCCAAGTCAAGCCGTTCACCCATCGCGTCTCCCATTCTCTATTTCGATCACCGCATCGAAATCATTCATTTGATCTATGTGTGACCAGAAAGCAATTCTACATGCAAAGTTCAAGCATGGAGCAAGTCAATGACACATCTCGTCAATCAACATGCCATCATTGATGGCAATCGCATCGCACATGGGGTGCACGGAGAGGGCGAGCCCGTCTTGCTGCTGCATGGCACACCCTCATCCTCGTATATTTGGCGGAATATTTTGCCGTCTTTGACCCAAGCCGGATACAAAGTGCACGTCTATGATCTGTTGGGTTTTGGCCTATCCGAACGCCCGCATGATCCAAACATCGATACATCTGTGACTGGCCAAGTTCCCGTGCTTGAAGCGTTGCTCGATCTTTGGGGCATTAATGATCTGCACGTCATTGCCCATGATATTGGCGGGGGCGTTGCTCAGAGGTTTTGCATCCAATCCCCTGAGCGGGTCAGATCACTGACGATGATTGATGTTGTCAGCTACGACAGCTGGCCCTCTAAGCGCACCAATCAACAGATGAAGGCCGGTTTAGAAAAACTGATCAAAGCACCTGATGCTGATCACCGCGAGCACTTCCGCGAATGGTTTTACTCAACGGTACATAACAAAGAGCGTTTGGCGGAAACCTCCATGGAGACCTACTTGGATTTCATCTGTGGTCCGGTGGGCCAAGGAAGCTTTTTCCAGCATCAAGTCATGCACTACGATCCCAAGCACACAGACGAAGTTGCACCTCGTTATGCTGAACTCGGCAAAAACCCAGTTCAACTGATTTGGGGTGCTGATGACGCGTGGCAGGTTGTTGATTGGGCGCACCGGTTGCACAAGGCAATCCCAGGTTCGGAACTCCATGTTTTGGAGGATTGCGGCCACTTCTCACTAGAAGATCAGCCTGAGAAGATTTCAGTCTTGCTGGTGGACTTCTTGCAAAGGCAGGCCTGACTCCAGATTGCCCTGTTGCTCACAAAAAATTCGGTGGGCAACAGCATGGTATTGCTTTGTGGGAAAACACTGATTTTCACCCAATGAAATCAACGCGCTAATTCCACAAAAGCAGAGATTAAGCACCATAAGCACGGCAAGGAGCGTTGCTAGGCTGCTGTGCTAGAACTGTGCTAGGTGCACGGCGCGGCGCTCACAACGCACTGTGCTAACTCATGTTTTTCCAACTGTGCTAACACTGTGATAGGGCTTTTCGGCGTTTTCAGCGACTTGCGCTGCCGTGCAGAAATCCGACAAGTTACTGTTTTTTCTATATTTAAATGGTGCCCGGGGGCGGAATCGAACCACCGACACGAGGATTTTCAATCCACTGCTCTACCCCTGAGCTACCCGGGCACGGGGACGGGCGCGGCCCGTCGGGTGGCGTCGGTTTAGGCAAGGGTGCGGGGGGTGTCCAGTGGCTTTTGCATGTTTGTTCACACTTTTCCGAGGTTTGCGCTGCAATCAGTGCAGGCGGTCCAGAGACAGCGGCATGCGGGAGGTGCAACCGTGGACGGTTAGGTGCTCCCCTGCCCGCTCTCAGCATAGGGAGTGTCACAAAAATCGCAGAACGCTTTACTGAAGCTTACTCGGGCCTGCTCCGTCGTCGGGAAGCATGTCGTCAGGTTCATCTTCGGCTGTTCCCGGCAGGACGTAATCATCGTTCAGCCATCGCCCCAGATCAATGTCCGCACAGCGTTTCGAGCAGAACGGTCGATACTTTGGAGCGGTTGGTTTTTCGCATATCGGGCAACTCATCCCAGCACCTCAGACAAGGGACGGCGTTCACGCTTGCGTTTGAGCTCCAGGTGACCAAGCGGCGTCCAGCCGACGATTTCGGTGTCGACGCTGTCGCGGCGGAAGGCGGCTTTGGCCGCGGTTTCAATCTGGCGGCGGTCGCGCTTCATGACGGGGGCGAGGTCCAGCGTAATCTGACCGCCCAACCCGCGCAGGCGCAGTTGTCTTGGCAAATCATTCAACGCCGCGAGATTCACCTTGAGTGCAGCGGCGGGCGATGTGTCGGCGCCGGTGTTAACGTCGACGGCGATCAAGGCGCGCGTCGGTTCAATGGCCATGCTGCCTTGCCCTAGCGGCACATCCACGCGCGATAAGGCGTCGATGGCATCCAATGCCCCGGTGTCCTCCAGACTGCCGGCCTGCGTGTTCACAGATGCCGGTGCGGACCATTCGCGCCACGCGCGCAGGTGTGGCCCGTCCCCGGGGTGCACCAGACCAAGCTCTTGGTGGGCCAGCGTTTGGTCGCACAGGCTACGCATGGCCTCGATGTCTTCGAGTATATCTTCATCGTCGGCGGTTTCGCAGGCTGAGCGCAGGATAAGGCCCGCGTCAGCCCCATCCATCCCGCCGCGCGCAATCCCTTGAAGCACATCGCGCCGATCATCATCCTTGATCGCGCGCGAAATGTTCAACCCGGGCGCGTCCGGCGTGACAATCGCATAGCGGCTCTTGAAGAGAACGCGGTCTGTCACAGGCACCGCCTTGCCTGCTTCGGCATAGCCAGACACCTGCACCAACACCGTTTGCCCCGGCGCGAGACCTTTGGCCCGGCGTAAGAACCCGGTCTGAGGACCCAAGGCCATCATCACGCCACCCTGCCCTTTCAGCGGACGGTCCACGCGGGCGAGATAGACTGTCCCGGGTACAGGCATGTCATCTTTGTCGACAAAGAGATCTTCCAGCCGCCCATCCACAATCAGCGCGGCCACCTCGCGCCCGTTCAGATGATCAAGTGCAATCACACGCCCTTTCATATGATCCCCATCACTGGCAGCCCCGCCGCACGCAAAAGGTGGGCTGTTTCGGTCAAAGGCAGGCCCATGATGGCAGCATGGCTACCGCTGATCCACGGAATGAATGCGCCTGCGGGCCCCTGAATGGCATATCCGCCTGCCTTCCCCTCCCAATCGCCTGTCGCGAGGTAGGCGTCGATTTCTGCATTGCTGAGGCGTTTCATACGGACCTGTGACACGACATCTTTGACCAAAACCCGTTCGGATGTTTTGACGGCCACAGCTGTGATCACCTGATGGCGTCGGCCCGACAGCATTTCGAGAAATTGGCGTGCGCCTTCGGCCCCATCGGGTTTACCCAGAATGCGTCGGCCCAGGGCAACTGTGGTGTCCGCGCAAAGGATCACCTCGTCAGGTGCAGCCTCCAACGCCTCTGCCTTACCGAGGGTAATGCGATTGCAATAGGCGCGCGGCAGTTCGCCTTTGAGCGGGAACTCGTCGATGTCAGGAGCGCGGATGGCGTCGGGGGTTAAGCCCAGGACGCCGATCAATTCGCGGCGGCGCGGTGAGCCGGAACCGAGGATGAGTTTCATTGAGCGATGAGCCCCAAGACGACGGTGCGTGCGAGCACGCACCCTACAATCGCGTCGGCGTTTGGTCTTGTGGTAGGGTGCGTGATGTCACGCACCTTATTTGAAGCGGTAGTTGATCCGTCCCTTGGACAAATCATACGGGGTCATTTCCACCGATACTTTGTCGCCAGTCAGAACACGAATGCGGTTCTTGCGCATTTTGCCTGCCATTGTTGCGACGATCTCATGGCCGTTTTCCAGCTCGACCCGGAATGTCGCATTCGGCAGGAGTTCCTTGACGACACCAGGAAATTCGAGCGGTTCTTCCTTGGCCATGGTCTCTCCTAAATCTTATCACCGGCCCATTTTGCCGGATGGGGGTAGATGATGGCAATTTGCCAAACAATCAAGGGACAACTTGCCCAATCAGCGCGTCGTGATGTGTTCCACGCGCGCAATTCGGTCGATCTGCTCTGGCCAATGCGCAACGCCGCGAACGGCACCCTGCTGTCGAATATCGCGTATCTGGGCCAGATCAATATCAGCATAGGACCAACCGGAAGTGTCAGGCGGACCAAAAGCCAAAACGCCGTCGTCCGGCATTCCGCCGTCCTGCGGTGCGAATACGCCCGCCCTGCCCCGGTTTTCATCGACCGCCGGGCACCAGTCGCAGTCGCCGGTCGTGGAGGATTGAACGGTGATGCACTGCCCTTCCAAGGCGCGTGCAGCGGCCCCGGTGCGGACCCGGTGGTAGCCCTGCCAGGTGTCGGTGCAGGACGGCACGAGGATCATATCGCATCCCGCCTCGATCAGGGCGCGTCCCAAGAGCGGGAATTCAGCGTCATAGCAGATCAGAACACCAACGGTTCCGAACTCGGTTTCTATTGCGCGCAATGGTCCACCAGCGACAACATCCCATGTTTCCCGCTCGAACCGCGTCATGATTTGCTTGTCCTGGCCGATCACGACGCCATTCGGGGCGACAAGGCGGGCGCGGTTCACGGGACGCGTCGGGTGGCACGCAGCGTCAAAGACCGGTGCACTTGCTGCAAGGATATGCACACTAAACCGGGCTGCCAATTCCGCGTGCAGAGCGTCGACCTGAGGCACCAGATCGCTGACGGCCCTTAGCGATGCTTCAAGATCACCGGCTTGGCCGGAAATCGCCGCAAGCTCCATCGCGCCGTATTCAGGAAACACCAGAAGGTCTGCACCCTGTGCTGCAGCCTCCGCCACCCAAGCGTGCAACTTGTCGACATAGGCCTGCCATGAGGGCAGCGGGTCCATTGCATAGGCTGCTGTCGCAATTCTCACAGCCGCCGCATCCATGCCTGAAGGCTGTGCGGCGTTTCCATGTCAGAGCCGATGTCGGTCCAATGGAACGTCGCAGTCACACCTGGCAGCTTCTGATAGCCACGCTTGGCCCAAACGCCTTCAAGCGGTCGATGGTCGACTGGACGTTCAGGGTGATCGTCGGGCCGGACCACGCCACAGAACAGTGCATATTCAAACCCCATGCGGCGGGCTTCGGCCTCTCGGATGTCAAAAAACAGGTGTCCGATACCCCGACCGCGGTAATCCGCAAGAAGCACACTCTCTGCGCAGTAATAGATCGTTTCTGCTGGCGGCAGGTCTGGGTGCGCTAAGGAAGCCGCATCCGCGTGATCGACCAACGGCATGCCCGTGGATGCCCCCACGATCCTATCGCCGTCCCGTGCCGCCACCAACACGGCGCGGGGATTATCACGATAACTGGCGAGGTAGCGTTCCTCGTACTCCATGTCCCCATCGTACAGATAGGGAAACGCGCGAAAGACTGTCATCCTCAGCTGCGCCAAATCCGGAAGCGCCTGCGTAAGCGCGTCGCCAGTCAACGGTTCAACAGTGATCGTCACGACACCTGCCGCTTCCAGTCGGCGAAATTGTAGTAGGTGGTGACGCGCGCGATCTTGCCATCCGCCAGCGTAAAGAAAGACCCTGCGGGAAGTTTGTAGGTCTGGCCATGAGCCTCTGGACAGCCGGGGTCGGTGGCGAGATAGGTGCCGTTGACAACAAATTCTGCCGCTGCGCGATCTTGGTTCACCAAGATAACCATATCGGTCAGATGTTCGCGTTAGCAGCGGTTCATATGCGCGCAAAACTCGGCGAAAGCTGCTTTGCCAGTTCGTATTTGTCCTTCGTTCACATGATGAGCCACGTCATCGGTCAGGCAGTCCAGCATCGCGTCGACGTCACCAGAATTGAAGGCATCGAAATAGGTTTGGATCGTGGTTGCTGACATGCGAGGGTCCAGGTTGGGTTCATGAGTTGGCGCATGTGTAGAGCGATTGTGGCTCACCAGCCAAGCTCTGGTTTTTCGGGTTCGGGACGGAGGCCAGAAAATAGCGGAAACTGGGCGCTTGTCGGTTTTGGCATAAGCTTGGAAGCCACTTATCCTGATTGAGCTTCAGGGGGATCGAATGGATTCCATGCGCATCTGTGCACTGGCCCCCAACCAAGCGTCGCACACAGTCCTCAGGTTTCCATCATCTGATCGAGAACGGAGTCGAAATCTGAGAGTTTAAAGGGCTTCATCAAGATTTGCACCGAAGGCTTCATCCCTTCAAAGCCCTCTAGAATATGCTCAGAAATCAACAGGCAACGCAGATCAGCTCTGTGAGCAATTGCTCGCTTGCAAACCTCTGGCCCATCGAGTGCGCCGGGGAGCATGACATCTGACACGATGAGGTCGATATCTGGATCGTTTTCCAAGAGTTCGAGCCCGATCATCCCGTCTGATGCAATCAGAACTGTGTGCCCTTGCGCCTCAAGGCGTATTTTTAGCACCGTTCGCAATGCATGCCCTGCGTCCACTAGGAGTATCCGTCTTGGAGTCTGCTTTGGAACTTCCGCGTCGGAGACGTTCTGGTCTTGACGATCCGGTGCTTGCGCCATCGGGAGAAAGAGCGAAACTTTCGTCCCTTCCTCAAGCTGGCTTTCAATACTCATTTGGCCATTGGATTGGCGGATGAAACCGAACACCATGGACAGGCCCAAACCACTGCCTTTACCGACACCCTTGGTCGTAAAGAATGGCTCGTAGATTCGGCTCAGAGCATTCTGGGGAATACCGGTGCCAGTGTCGGTAAGTTCGATCGCTACATATCGACCAACCTTAGCCTCAAAGCTCTCGATCAGGTCGTCTGAACTCAGTTCGACGGACCGAAGCCTGACCGTTAACTTTCCTCCATCTGGCATGGCGTCGCGCGCATTGATGGCAAGATTGATCAAGGCATTTTCAAGCTGGCTTCGGTCAACGTAAGCCCAATACGAGCCATTGGAGTCCCACTCCAGTTCGATCCGACCGCCCAAGGTCCGCCGCAGCATTTTGGTTATCTGCTCACCCTCAGCGCTGAGGTCCAAAAGAACGGGAAACAGAGGCTGTTTTTGCGAGTACGCTAGAAGGCGCGCGGTCAACTGACGACCCCGCTCGGTCACGTCCGCTATGTCCTTGAGCATGCCTTTTTGGTTATCGTCCTCTAACAGGCCTTCTAGAAGGTCGGCATTCCCGAGAATAATCTGAAGAAGATTGTTAAAATCGTGTGCGATACCACCCGCCAACTGCCCGACCGCCTCTAATCGGTTCCTTTGGTTCTGCTTTTCCTCTGCATCTAGGATGCTCCGCGACATCTTCTCAAAGCTGTCGAACAAGGCGCCAATTTCGTCATTGCTCTTGTTGGATTTGATGGTCAGTTGCCGATGCGCGGCAAACCGATCCACTCCCGCTTTCAAAGAATTCAGAGGACGAACAACAAGATGACGAACAGTTAGGTACAAAAACAGCGCCAAGCCGCAGAGCAACGCGGAAATAGCAGCCATGTCCAATAGGAAGCGTTCGACCGCGTTCTGCCGCAGTGTCGACATAGAAAACCCAAGCTCGATGGCGGCAACCGGGCGTCTGGCGATGTAAAGTGGCTTGGCAACGGCCAACACCTTGTCACCGCCAGCCCCAACGAGCACTTGATGCAGCTCGCGTTGCTGTTGGTACGCTCTTTCCGCAAGATCACTAGCGGCAGTGCCGAGGTTGGCAACGTCATGCGAGAGTTTCGTGACCAGTCCGTCAGTTTCCGGGACGCTTACTCGTACCGACAAGAGCCGGTACTCTGACAGCATCGCCTGCTGAACCGCAGCAAAGCCCGCCTCTTCCAAAAGAAGAGACGGCTCTGATGTCAACGTGATGCCAAGCGCCCGCGCGGTCGAAAAAGCTTCTCGTATGAGCGTTTCTTCGAACTGCTTGTTGATCCTCGACCAATCGACAACAGCGATCAAAGAAAACACCAATAAAGATGCCGCTGTGATCAGTGCGAGGATTTTTCGGTCAATTGGCATGTGTTTTGAACGGGTTGACTCGCTCTAGAGCGTCCCCGTTCGCACCTTTCTATTCCACGTATTGCTGGACTATCTCGCGGATCTCCCCGTCTTTTTGCATGTCGCGCAGTGTCGTGTTGATGGCGTCCAAGAACGCCTCATCCTCGAGCCTTGTGACAACCCCATAGAAGGATTGTGTCAAAGGCGGCTCCAACGTCCGAATGCCCGGAACGGCGCCCGACAGGAAATGCACAACAGCGGCGTCGATTTCACCTGCTAGTAGGTCCGCCAACCGTTCGTCGTTGTTTTTGTAAGCAACCAAGAGATCGGAATTGATGAAGTCTGATTTCTGCATCAGCTCTTCGCCGATTGTCCCTGACAAAACACCAACTCTTTTATCCGACAGGTCAGCCGTGCTGGAAATCGTTGTGTTCTCAGACGCAACAGCAATCGACATCCCGGCATCCAGATAAGGCACACTGAACGCCATGGTTTCTTGCCGTTCAGGTGTGATCGTCACCGCAGACAACAAGGCATCGACCTTGCCATCTTTCAAAGCTTGGAACAGCTCGTCGAACGGCATGGTTTCGACCGAAAGCTCGACGCCCATGTCCGTTGCGATGCGCCGCGCGATGTCGATATCAATCCCCGCCGGATTTCCTTGATCATCAAAGAATTGCATGACGCCATAGGGTATGTCCGAGCCGATCACCAAGGAACCGCGCTGCTCAACGGTGTCCAGCGTGTCGGCCGCTTGCACCCCAGTAGCGCCGCCAATTGCTGCCGCAACAAGAAGAATACTCGTGCGTGCGGCCCGAAGAGTTGAGTGGTGGAAATATTGGTAAACTGAGCTTGCTAGCAAGACTGCCTCCTCTGAAAAAGTTCTCGGTCACGCTATGCGAGCCGAATCCAATTTCGAAGAAATTCTTGCGATACTTGAACGATTTACAACCTAAACCTGCAGTCCCAACCGCTCGTTCGGCTTCCGGCGAGCATTGAAAACCAACTTCTGAGAGAGCGACGGCAACCGGGCATGAATATCGCGTCGACGCCTGTCCGCAGCCCGACCTGGCCACGAACCGAACAGAGTTACTTCAAAGCCGGGTCGTCCCGGTTCACACCCATCCGATCTAAAGTGCGCCAGGACCCCATTTGTCTTGGAGACGCCCGATGATCTGGTCTCGCGCCTGCCGGTAAGAGACAAGCCGGTCCGCACGGCTTTCACCCAAGCCGGTCGGATCAAGAATTGGCCAGTATTCAACCGTCAGCGAATAGTACCGGGTCAATTCGAGTGCGCGCCTCTGAGAGGCAGGTGACAATGCGATGACCACATCAAACGACGACAGGTCATCCCCCCATTCTTCCATCTCGTCAAAGCTGCGCGACCGGTGCCTCTGTAGCTCTACGTCGATCTCCTGGCAGACGGCGATGGAAAAGCCGTCAATCTCCAGGTCATTCCGAACGCCGGCGGACTGTACGTAGGTTTCCATACCGTACAGCTTCTTCATGATCCCTTCGGCCATCGGGGACCTGACTGCGTTGTGGTCGCAGCAGAACAGAACAGATTGCGGAAGCGGCTCAGCCAAGTGCTTCAGCCCCCGAAATGCAGAACACAGATCAGTGTGAACAGGCGGCGTGCGGTATCATGATCGACATCGGCCTTGCCTTCGAGGCGTTCAATCAGAACGTTGGCACCTTCGTTGTGGATACCGCGACGCGCCATATCGATCGTCTCGATCTGGCTTGGCGGCAGTGTCTTGACCGCTTCGAAGTAGCTCGCGCAAATCTGAAAATAGTCTTTGACGACTTGGCGGAATGGTCCAAGGCTCAGATGAAATTCACCGACCTGCTCTTCGGCCTCGGTCATCACGTCAAAGACAAGCCGTTTATCCCGGATCGACAGATCCAGCCGATACGGTCCGCTCGGCACAGGCCGGTCATCGCGTTCCGGCAAGGAAAAGCTGTTTTCCTCAAGCAGATCGAAAATCGCGACTTTCCGCTCTTGTTCGATTTCCGGCGTCGGTGGCGGAAGGTTCGCGTCGTCGAGTTCGATTTTGGAAATATAGCTCATGGTTTTTTTCGGCATAAGGGAGGTGCTTCCCTCCTTAGTTCCTCGTTACCCAACGCGAAATGCGGCTTTTGTGCCAGTCTGCCCACTCTGGATTGGCAAAAACCGCCGTATTTCTACCACAGCGACCCGCGCAGCTTGCGTCATTTGTATAGTTCAAGAGCCGCAAGCACCTCTTTGCTAAGCTGTTCCCGCAACGGCAGGTCGGCACGGCTTCGCGTATCGATGTTAAGCGCGAATGGCGCTTTGAAATCAGGGGCTTCTACCCACCCCACATACCACCCGATATCTGGGTTCGGTGCCGTCGTCCAACCGGACTTGGCGTAGAGAGCCCGGTCGCCCCGCGCTTCGACGCGCATGATCTCGCGGGTGGACGCCTGTGATTGTGCAGATGCCTCAAGGCTGCCTTGCGCCAGAGCATCCAGGAAGGTCACCTGCTCGACAGCGCTGATCGCGAGGGGGCCTCGCAACCAGAACCGCGTGACATCCTGGCCGACCTCAGCAGAGCCATAGCCAAGACCATCAAGCCAAACCTGATAGGCATCTGCGCCGACGCGTCTGGCGACGGTCTGAAAGATGGCCACATTCGAGATCGGCAGCGCGTCGCGCAGCGACATGTCTTGTTCCCACGCCTTCACGGGTTGCAGCCGCCCGCCAAAGGGGATGACCTCATCCACTGACCCGACCGCGCCGGTTTCCAAGGCAATCAGCGTATTCGCAACCTTGAAGGTCGACGCCGGAAAGAACCGCGTGACCGCGCGCTCTGCATCATTGGTGACGTACTGACCAGTGGCCGGAATGCGTACAACAATGACGCCCTGTTGGCCCAGATCATCAAATGGGACCTGCAAGGCTGGCATTTCAACGATGGCGTTGTCTGCGTGCGCTTCGGCAACTGCCACGACCGACAGGATCATTGCCATGGCCCATCGCCGAACCACCATGGTCATTCGTTCAAACGATCCAATCGCGCACGCACACTCAGACCGTGCGCTTCAAGGCTCTCCGACGTCGCCAGCGTTTCTGCAGCCGGACCGATGGCCTTCAGCGCCTCAGGTGTCATCTGGGCCAGCGTCGTGCGCTTCATGAAATCCAGAACAGACAAGCCGGACGAGAACCGCGCGGAACGCGCCGTTGGCAGCACGTGGTTCGGTCCGCCGATATAGTCGCCAATAGCCTCCGGCGTCCAAGCGCCGATAAAGATCGCGCCCGCATGAGTGATCTGATCTGCCAGGGCCTCTGGTTCGGCCACGCAAAGTTCGAGGTGTTCAGGCGCGATCCGATCGCTCAGCACCACAGCCTCGGCGAGGTCACGCACCGTGATCACCGCCCCGTAGTCCTGCCACGAGGGGCCCGCAATTGCCGCGCGCTCAAGGGTCTTGAGCTGGCGATCCACCTCTTGGGCAACCGCCTGACCAAACGCGGCATCCGTTGTGATGAGGATGGATTGCGCGCTTTCGTCGTGTTCTGCTTGGCTGAGCAAATCAGTGGCAATCCATGCCGGGTCGTTATCGGCATCCGCAATCACAAGGATTTCCGACGGACCGGCAATCATGTCGATGCCGACCTTACCGAACACTCGGCGCTTTGCCGCGGCAACAAAGGCGTTGCCGGGACCCGTGATCTTGTCGACCGGAGCGATGCTGTCTGTCCCATAGGCCAGCGCCGCAACAGCCTGCGCGCCCCCGATACGATAGACCTCGTCCACACCTGCAAGCTGTGCCGCCAATAGAACCAAAGGGTTCACGACACCATCAGGCGTCGGCACGGTGATCGCCAACCGCTGGACCCCCGCCACCTTGGCCGGAATCGCATTCATCAAAACCGAAGACGGATAGCTTGCCAGCCCACCCGGCACATAAAGCCCTGCCGCGCTGACAGCTGTCCAACGCCAGCCCAGACGCGCACCGATATCATCGGTCCACATGGCGTCGGCTGGAAGTTGGCGTTCATGATAGGCGCGGATGCGCTCAGCTGCGAGTTCAAGCGCCTGCCGCTCTGCGTCAGAGACCTTGGCCACGTGCTCTGCGATCTCATCAGGTGAGAACGCCAAGGTTTCGGGCGTCAAATCAAGCCGGTCAAAGCGGGTCGTCAGGTCGATGACGGCCTGATCCCCACGCTCACGCACGTCGGCGATGATGTCAGCCACCACCGCGTCTACATCAGGACTATCTTCCCGCTTGGCCCCAAGAACAGCCGTAAAGGCGGTCTCGAAGTCGGCATCTTGTGTGTTCAAAAACTGCATGTGGCGCACTTAGCGTTTAGACCCGACGAGGGAAAGGGCCACGCGCGCCTCAGCTACTATCCCGCAGATCGCAGACCATGAACAAATCGGTCTCTGGACCGGCGTCGGCAATGATCGAATTCGGCAGTGTCCCGGCGACCCGAAATCCATGCTTCTCGTAGAACCTGCGCGCGCGGGCATTGGCCTCGTTGACGTAAAGCTCTAGCTGCCAAACACCACGATCGCGCGCCTCGGCCACAAGATTGCGCATCAGCGCCTGCGCAGCGCCTTTTCCTTGGGCGTCCGGATGCACGTTAAACCCGCCTATATAGGCCCTGTGTGCCGCGCGTTGAGCCGTTTCAGGGACAAAAGAAGACATCCCAATCAAGGTGCGGTTTTGATCAAACAGACCCCGCGACAGCCCTTGTGACAGCGTTTCGCGATCCTCGTCAGAGGGCTTGTCCTGTTCCTCCTCAAGGGAGGACAGGAAATTTTCGGGATAAAGCCGCAAGCCCAGCAACCGCAACGCGCGGTACGCGGGCTGGTCGTCCGCGACAAGCATCCGATAGCTGTATGTCAAACCTCGTGGTCCGGCCGTGACTTGGACGGCGCGACATAGGGTTTCGTGACGTCGCGCAACGTGACCTCAAGCGCTTCAACGTCAATTGCAATGGCTCCGTCACCCGCGAGCGTCAGGATAACTGTCCCGGCGGCATCGGGCCCCGGTTCGAACGTCACCGACAAAAGTGACAACACCGTATCAGCATCGCGCGACACGCCTTGTGACCGCACGCCTTGCACCTGTTCTATGGTCAAAAGGCTCTGGACCCGTTCGAACGAGCGTGACCGGCGTTCAGCGGCATCCGCGTCTTCCCAGCGGAAGCGGTTGAGCAGAATTGCAAACCGCCGATCATTTCGCCGCCACGACATTTCCGTTGCGGGAAACACGGCGTCCTGGGCCAGCGACGACAGGACCTGCAAATCCTCGTCCGCAAACGCCACAAGCCGCAGGGGCTTTTCCGTACCGTCTTCGAAACTCGCGTCACTCATTAGCTGCTTATCCGTTCCACGCTTGCGCCACAGGCCGAAAGCTTGTCTTCCAAGCGCTCATAGCCACGATCAAGGTGATAAACGCGGCTGACGACCGTTTCACCTTCGGCAGCGAGGCCAGCAAGGATTAGAGACACCGACGCGCGAAGGTCTGTGGCCATCACAGGGGCCCCTTTCAGTTGCTCGACACCAGTCACGGTTGCCGTACCACCTTGCACGTCGATCTTGGCGCCCATGCGCCCCAACTCCGGCGCGTGCATAAAGCGGTTCTCAAAGATCGTTTCCTCTAGAACACTTGTACCCTCGGCAGTGCACATCAACGCCATCATCTGGGCCTGCAAATCGGTAGGAAAGCCGGGGAATGGTTCGGTGGTGACATCAACTGCCTTGGCGCGCCCTTGCGAGGTAACGCGCAAACCTGCGTCTGTATCCTCGACGCTCACGCCGGTTGCTTCCAGCTTTTCGACGAAAGCGGTCAAAAGATCTCGGCGACCACCAATCAATTCGACCGACCCACCCGCAACGGCAGGCGCGAGCATGTAGGTCCCAAGTTCGATCCGGTCTGCCACGACTGGATGCGTTGCACCGCCAAGACGATCAACACCTTGAATGGTAATTGTCTCGGTCCCCGCGCCGTCAATCTGCGCGCCCATCCGGATCAAGCAATCGGCCAGATCGACAATTTCCGGCTCGCGCGCGGCATTTTTCAAAACGGTCGTGCCCTTGGCCAAAGTCGCAGCCATCAACGCATTCTCGGTCGCGCCGACAGACACAAACGGAAACTCAAAGGTGCCACCCTTCAGACCATTCTTAGCTTCTGCGTGGACATAGCCCTCGCGCAGATCAAGCGTGGCGCCCATCGCCTCAAGCGCCTTCAGGTGCAGGTCCACAGGGCGCGCGCCAATCGCACAACCGCCCGGCAGCGAAACAACGGCGTGACCTTCCCGCGCCAGCATCGGCCCAAGGACAAGGATCGAGGCGCGCATCTTGCGCACGATGTCATATTCGGCCGTCAGATTATCCAGCTTGTGCGAGGACATTGCCAGCACTTGCCCATCCTGCATCGAGGCCACTTCGGCCCCAAGCGATTGAAGCAAAGCTGTCATGGTGCCGATGTCGCTCAGTCTTGGCGCATTCGTGAGCGTTAGAGGTTCCTCGCTCAGAAGCGTCGCGGGCATGAGCGTCAGACACGCGTTCTTGGCCCCTGAAATCGGAATTGCGCCGGACAGCGCCCCCCCACCCTTGACGACAATCGAATCCATTACTCGTCCTCTTTTCCGCTCGTTTGCGTGGTCTCGTTTTCTGCCCGCGCGCGGGCCTGTGCCTTGCGACGGGCCATATTTGCCTTGAGCGCCTTTTTCAGGCGCTCTTCCCGCGTCTCTTTGGCCTTGCTTGCCGCGCCCTTTGATGAACTTTGACCTGCCATGCCAGAGGGCTTACCCGCTTGCGAATGCAGCGTCCAGCAGGCTTGGACAGCTATGAGCGGCAGGCGGGGCATATCCCGCTGCGAGGTCAGGATCGCCCGAATTGACAGGTCTCATCTGCCCTCAGAACATCATTTGATTGTACGTAAAGATTTGGAGCGCCGCTCATGAGCCTTTTACCCATGGTTGGTTGGCCCAACCAATTGATGCCCGAGACAACATCTATTGCTGCCACAATCGTTCGTCCGTCGCTACTGAGCGGCGATGTCGATTTGGGATTTTTGCTTGATGATGCGGCGGCCCCGGGGGCCGGGTGTGCATTGATCCTGGACTACAGCGGAACTGGTCCAAAGGGTGAAATTGGGTTGCAGCTGTTGTTCGGTGAGCTTGGAACAGGCGGCAAAGGCACAGTCGTTTACGACGACGGCTTTGGCAATCAGATCAGCAAGCTCCTGTTGCTGACCGGCTGGGACCGGTTTGAAATCACCGGGACGGTGAACGGCGATGAGTTTGTGGGCGGCAGTGGTCAGGACATTTTCCACGGTGGCGGCGGCGCGGACAACCTGACCGGCGGCGCTGGCGGTGACACGCTGAACGGCGGCACGGGAGGTGACACCATCGCCGGCGGGGATGACGACGACACCCTGAACGGCGACGACGGCAACGATTTCCTGTACGGCGAAGACGGCCGCGACATCATTCATGGTGGAGATGACGACGACACCATTCTGGGGGGCGCGGGACAGGACAATCTGTATGGCGATGACGGGAATGACAGCCTGAACGGCGGCACCGGCGTCGACTACATGGACGGCGGTGCGGGCAACGATATCATCTACATCGACAATTTCGGTGAGACCGCCATTGGCGGCACGGGCATCGACACCTTGGTTGTTGATCTGGCGAGCACGTCGAGCAACTCCAATATCGAGACCGGCGACGACGCTGATTTTGCCTTCAATGTGTTTCAGTGGATCACCGGCGTTTTTGGGTCTGGCGACAATACCCTGACCACCCGCCACCAACACATGGACCTTGATACAGGGCTTGGGCACGACGTTGGCCATTTCGACTTTTCAGGGACCTATCTTGGCAACACCGTCACTCAAGCAACCGTCCGCGGCAATGGCGGGCTACAAGGATCGCGCACCGACTTTTCGGACGGGAGCGGCTTCAACTACACCGTGCGCGGCTTCAACGAGCTGCATCTGACCGGCAGCAGCGGCGACGATCTGTTTATCGGCACGACCGGCAACGACACGCTGAATGGCGAAGATGGTGATGACACCCTTCAAGGGGACTCAGGCGCGGACACGATCAACGGCGGCGATGGCGAAGACACAATCACAGGCGGCTTTGGCGCGGACATCCTGAACGGCGGTGGGGACAACGATGTCTTTTTGGATGTCGATTTGCTCGACACCATCGACGGTGGCGACGGCCTGGACCTTGTTGAATTGGATTTCGGGTCCGTGACGGTGTCGAACGGGTTCTACATCGATCTGGTCAACTCGACGCCCACAGCGAACCCCAACTTTACAAATGTTACGTTCGACAATGTCGAGTACCTGACCGGCACCCTGACCGACGAAGCAGACACGGTGCGGATTCACGGATCATCAAATGGGCTGGATGGCGGTGAGGGATCGGATGGATTGTATATCTTTTTCAATACGTTCAATGAATTCACCAGCGTTAACAACATCGACACTGCATCAGGTGACCACTTTCAGCTAACCCGCACAGACGGCAGCACTGAAACCGCCCAATACGAAAATTTTGAACTATGGGTTATCCGTCTTTCAGACGGCGACGACCGGTTCATGGGCACCGAGGGCTCGACGAGCCTATATGGTCTGGACGGGGATGATGAGCTTTATGGCTGGGACGGTGCCGGAAACAATGGCAGCTTCCTTTTTGGCGGTGATGGTGATGACACTTTGGTCAGCGGTGTAAGCAGCGGCACCGATAGGCTGTTCGGCGGCGACGGGGAGGACACGCTTGTCGCTGCGTCTCGTTCTGCCACCATGACTGGTGATGCAGGCGCGGATACATTCCGGTTCCTCAGCAATGAATTCAGAGACAGCAATCCATCAAACATTGGCATCGCCATCACGGATTTCGAAACGGGGATTGATGTCCTCGACTTCAGTCAGTTCGGAGCAGCGCAAGGGGCCATTCTGGTGACATGGATGCATGCGGATGGGAAAACAGAGACTTATGGTATCAACGCAGCGGACAGATGGCAGTCAGATGTCCCGACGTTCCGTCTGGAGGTTACCCAATCCGGCTCTGATGTCTGGATCATGGCATCATACGGCTATTCAGTGGGGGATCCGGACCTAAGCGGCGATGGCGAAGTCATTGAGTTGCGGGACCTAACGCTGGATCAGGTGTCGATGGACGATTTCCTTTTCTGACGTCGTCGAGTACCTGCTTGCCACTCAGTCGCAAGAAACCCAGATTCAGTCTTGCGCCCATCACCTGTTTTCTCTAATCCGCCCCTCACACCGGCGCTGCTGTAGCTCAGTGGTAGAGCGCACCCTTGGTAAGGGTGAGGTCGGGAGTTCAATCCTCCCCAGCAGCACCAGTATACCATATAAATCAAAGACTTATCTGGACGGGCCGCCTGCACCTAGGTTCCATGTAATGTCGGATTGGGCATCCCAGAATCTCGTTAAACTTCAGGCAAGCTATCCGTCTGATATCATTTCGCTTAGTGCTTCGACTCGGTTTCCGCTGGCTTGTGCATGAGCCGGCCCTGCCCGGGTCCTACGCTAAAGTCGGATATTAACCATCGTCCGAAAGAGATTCTTATAGCTGAGACTTTTAAACTGATGGACGAACCGGCTCTAGTTAGCAATTTGCTGTCCC